>CAVUXS010000013.1:0-72431 GCA_963745545.1 uncultured Actinomycetota bacterium | reverse complement strand
CAGGACGGCCCGTTCACCGCGACCAGCCGCCAGGTCGTCACGAGGGTCGGTGCCGGGTTCGGACCACATGCCGTTGGATGCCATCGGCCCACCCAACCAACTCCCGGCCCGGGCCGCCACGCATTAGTTCGGACCACACCCGGCCATTGCTGCGTGGGACCCGAACTCCCGCGTCGCGCAGCCCGCAGTCCGTGACGTTCAGCCCTCGGGCAGGGCCGCGAAGTCGCGCTTGACCTGCTTGTACCAACCCAGCCCCGCGACGGGGTGCTTCCAGCGGCCCTTCATCTCCTTCAGCGCCTTCTCGTGCTCGGTGTCACCGCTCGCGACGATGTCCTTCAGGTGCTGGTCCTGTGCCTTGATGACCTCGTCGCCCGTCTCTCCCGTGAGCGGGAGGTCGCAGGCGCCCCCGAGCTGCCGGCACGTCATCGTCTTCATGGTCTGAGTCCTTCCTGGGTCGGGCACCCGATGTGCCCTGACCCCGACCCTAGGCAACGGACGTGGCGGCTGCTTCTCCGTTCCTGCTCGATGCCCGGAGCCGCCCTCCGCGGCTAGTCGGCCCAGAAGCCTCGAGTGCCGAACATGTCTCGGTACGAGCCGAACGGCGTTGTGGGAGACCTCGACCCGAGGTAGGAGCCCACCACGGCAGCGCCGAGGTCGCCGAGCTCCGGCGCCACGACCCGACCACCCGCACGACGGGCCATCGAGTCGACGAACCGAGCCAGCCCGGCATCCTCACCGAGGCGGAAGAAGGTGGTCTGGGCGCCGAGGCGGGCCGCGGCATCCAGCTCACGCACGGCGAGCGCGATGGTGCGCGGGTGGGGCGGGTAGTCGAAGAACACCTCGCCGCCCGGCTCGAGGTGCGAGGTGGGCTCGCCGTCGGTGACGATCAGCAGCACCGGCTGCTCGTGCGGGTGCCGCCGGAAGTGGCGGTTCGCGAGGAGCAGCGCGTGGTGGAGGTTGGTGCCCTTCTCCCACATCGCGTCGAGCGCCGTCAGCTGCTCGATCTGCATGACCTCGGCGTGCCGGCCGAACCCGATCAGCTCGAGGTGGTCGCCGCGGAAGCGTGACGAGATGAGCTGGTGCAGCGCCAGGGCCGTGCGCTTCATCGGCACCCAGCGGCCGTCCATCGCCATCGAGAACGAGGTGTCGACGAGGAGGGCGACCGCGGCCCGGGTGCGCGCCTCGGTCTCGACCACCTCGACGTCGCGGATGTCGAGCCGAATGCCGTCGGGCCGGGCCGTGCCCTCGTCGGCCGTGCGGGTGAGCGCGTTGGTCATCGTGCGGGTGACGTCCCACGCCTCGGTGTCGCCGAACTCCCACGCCCGGGTGGCACCACTGGGCTCGCCCGCCGCGCCGGCCGCCCGAACGTCGCGCGCGCCCGAGCGGTTGGCGAGCCGACCGGCGACGTCGCGCAACAGCGACTTTCCGAGCTCCCGCATGGCCTGCGGCGACAGGCGCAGCGTGCCGTCGGTGGCCCGGGTGAGGTAGCCGCTCTCGCGCAGCGCCTTCTCGAGGGCGGCCAGGGCCCGGGCGTCGACGGCCGCCTCGTCCCCCAGCTGGCGGGCCAGGGCGTCGAGGTCGACGTCGTCCATCCGCGCCCCCGGGTGGGCCTGCGCGAGCTGGTCGGAGAGCGCGTCGAGCTGGGCGATGTCCTGCAGCACCCCGGTGCCGTCGCCGAGGCCGAGCCCCTGCTGGCCGCCGAACTGTTCCGAGCCGTCCCAGTCCTCGCCGGGGCGCAGCCCGCGCAGCAGGTCGTCCAGCCGGTCGAGCTGGTCCATCAGGCCGGGGGAGCCGAACGCCTGCTGCGACAGCTCGGCCAGCTCGGCCCGCTGCTCGGGAGTCATCGACGCGAGCATCCGCTGGGCGGCGGCGGCCCGGGCGGCCAGTGAGTCGATCAGCTCGTCCACGTTCTCCGGGCCCTCGGGGAAGAACTCGCCGTGCTTGTCCATGAAGTCGCGGAACTGTTCGGTCGTGTCGTCGCCACGGGCGTGCGCGGCGAGCAGGTCGCCGAGGTCGCGCAGCATCTCCTCGACCCGCTCGCGGTCCTCGGGGGTGGCGTTCTCGAGCGCCTGCTTCATCCCGGCGAAGCGCTGGTCGAGCAGCTCGCGGCCGAGCAGGTCCTTGATCTGGTCGTACTTCTCGCGGGCGTCGCTGCTGCGCCACTCGTAGTCGGCGAGCTCGGTGACCGCCGCGGCCGGGGATGCCGGCAGCCCTTCCATCCGCATCTCGGCGAACCGTGCGTCGTCGTCGAGGTCGCGTGCGAGCTGTTTGCGCTCGGCGAGCACGGCGTCGTCGAGCAGCTTCTTGATCTCGTCGAGGGTGCCGCCGAGCTGGTGCTTCTGCAACAGCTCGCGACGGCGCTGTGCCACCTGGCGCGCCAGCTCGTCGAGGCCGACCCGCGACTGCGTGCCCTGGCGGAGCAGCTCGCGCATCGCCCGCTCGGGCGACGACGCCGGCCATGACGTCCTCGCCGATGGCGTCGAGTGCCTCGCGCAGGTCGACGGGAGGCGCGAGCGGGTCGGGCCCCCCGGCATACCGGGCGTACCGCGACGTGCGACCCGAGCCGCTCACCCGTAGACCGTCTCCCCGTCGGCGCTGTCCTTCGCGATGCGGCGGGCGAGGTAGAGGCCCTCCAGCGCGAGCTCGACGGCGCTGGCCCGCTCGCCGTCGGTGGTGGCGTCGAGCCGCTCGCACACGGCGTCGTAGACGTCGGACTCGCCGAGCACCGGCAGGCCCTGCAGGAACTCGCTCGCGCTGACCCGCTCGCCGGTGGTGACCAGCGCGCCGGCCTCGATCGCGTCGACGATCAGGTGCAGGTCGATGCCACCGAGCCGCCTGCGGCAGGTCTCGGCGGTCGAGGTGCGCAGCAGGTGGGCGAGCACCTCGCGCTCGCGGCCCTCCTCGCCCGACTCGAACTCGATCTTGCCGCGCAGCACGTCGAGCGCCGCTTCGAGGTCGACGACCCTGGCCACGGCCTGCTCCTCACCGCGGGTCGTCGCACGGTGCAGGGCTGCGGCCGCGACCGTCTCGGTGCCTGCGATGGCGAACCGAGCGGACACCCCCGACCGTTGGTCGACCGCCGGCGAGGCGCGTAGGGCCCGGGTGAAGCGCGCGACGATCTCGACGAGGGCGTCCGGCACCGTCGCGACGAGGTGCGCCTCCTGGCGGATGACGGCCACCTCGTCGTCGAGCTCGCGCGGGTAGTGGGTGCGGATCTCGGCGCCGAAGCGGTCCTTGAGCGGGGTGATGATCCGGCCGCGGTTGGTGTAGTCCTCGGGGTTGGCGCTGGCGACGACGAGCACGTCGAGGGGCAGCCGCAGCACGTAGCCGCGGATCTGGATGTCGCGCTCCTCCATGACGTTGAGCATCGCCACCTGGATGCGCTCGGCGAGGTCGGGCAGCTCGTTGATCGCGACGATGCCGCGGTGGCTGCGCGGGATGAGGCCGAAGTGGATGGTCTCGGGGTCGCCGAGCCGGCGGCCCTCGGCCACGCGCATCGGGTCGACGTCACCGATCAGGTCGGCGACGCTGGTGTCGGGGGTGGCGAGCTTCTCGGCGTAGCGCTCGTCGCGGTGCCGCCACTCGACCGGGAGGTCGTCACCGCGTTCGGCGGCGCGGCGCTTCGACTCCACGGTGATCGGCTCGAACGGGTGCTCGCCCAGCTCGGACCCGGCGATGACCGGGGACCACTCGTCGAGCAGGCCGACCAGGCTGCGCAGGAGGCGGGTCTTGCCCTGGCCGCGCTCACCGAGCAGCACGACGTCGTGGCCGGCGAGCAGGGCTCGTTCGAGCTGGGGGATGACGGTGCCGCCGAAGCCGTGCAGCCCGGGCCACGGGTCGTGGCCGGCCGCGAGCGCGGCGAGCAGGTTGTCGCGGATCTCGGCGCGCACCGACCGGGCGGCGTGCCCGGAGGCGCGCAGCTCGCCGACGGTGGTCGGGGCAGGACGCTCGCTCATCGCCTCACGCTACGTCACGGTCTGCGTGGGCGGGAGGGCCCGTCGAACGCGTCTCGCGCCCGGAGCGAGTGCTGGACGCGCTCAGGACCGGATGGCCGGGCTACTCGTCGTCGTCGCCGAACTGGGCGGCCTTGCGGCGCTCGAGCCGCCAGTGGACCTCGTGGGTCTGCGGGTGGCGCCACTCGCTCATCCGGTACTCGAAACCGGGAAGCAGCACGATCGGGATCGGGTCCGGGGAGGCCGGCGCCACCGCACCCACCACGATCTTGGCGTCGAGGGGGATGAACGGGGACTGGGCAGGGACCGGTGCCGTGATGATCTCGACAGGGTCGCCATAGGGGCGGGCCATGGGGCAAGAATATAGCAGCACTGATGCACTGAGCATTCGAGACAGGAACGCCTGTGGGGTTTCAGTGGTTCCAGTCGGAGCAGAGGTGCCGTGCTTGAGGTTCATAGAACCCAGGGAGAGTACTGACCTCGGGACTTGTCGCAACTGGGGCCTTTGGGGTCCCTGGGCCCCGTGGCGAAGCGGACTCAGCCGGTGACGCCGAGGGCGATGACGTAGGCGCCCACCGGGATCATGATCGCCGCGCCCACAGCCATGGAGTTGACGGAGAGCCACCGCTTCGCGGCGACGAGGCGAGGCTCCGTCTGCCGAGGGAAGAGGATCGTCGCGACGATCGGAACCACGACGGTGGAGGTGCCGAGCACCGTGTAGAGCACGACGAGGACGAGCTCTTCCTCAAGGGCCAGGTTCGCTCTGTTGATGGCCAGGCCGGCCGCCAGGGCAAGCAAACCGGCCTTCGGGCGGATGCACAGGGCCAGTGCGATGCCGAGCACGGACAGGACCCCGAGCGAACCGATGCCGTCGAGCCATCCCAGGCCACGCGGCGCATCCGCGTCCGTCCGACGCACCAGCGTGACCACCCCCAGCAGCACCATCGCCGCGCCGATCACGATCTCCAGCTGCCCGATGAGGGCGTCATGCTGGCGCGTACGTCCCGGAAGCGCCTGGCTGGCCAGGGTCGCCAGCATGACCACGACGAGCGTGCCCAGCAGCGTGCCGGCGAGGAAGGCCAGGCCCGAGCGGCGGCGGCTGTCCGAGAGAAGGATGAAGATGGCCGCGGTGACGGGAACGGTGCTCAGCGCGGCCGCGAGGGCCAGGGGCAGCAGCCCGAGCAGCGCCTGCCCCATCGAGTCTCCGATCTCGGCCGACACCCCTCGGTGACAGCCGAATACGCCGCTCAGCTGCGGCTACGTGCGAGTCAGCGTCGGTTGGTGTAGTTCAGGGCCACCTCGAGGTCGGCGTCCTTGAGCAGTCGCTGGACGGTCTGGAGGTCGTCGCGCGACTTGCTCGTGACGCGCACCTCGTCGCCCTGGATCTGGGTCTTGACGCTCTTGGGCCCCTCGTCGCGGATGATCTTCGTGATCTTCTTCGCGTTCTCCGAGGAGATGCCCTCCTTGAGCGGGCAGTCGAGCTTGTACTCCTTGCCGGACAGCCGTGGCCCGGCCTCGGGGACGTCGAGGTGCTTGAGCGAGACGCCCCGCTTGATCAGCCAGGTCTCCACGACGTCGAGCACCGCTTTGCAGCGCTCCTCGGTGTTGGCCTCGATCTTGATGACCTCGCCGGCGAGCTCGATCCGGGCCCCGACGTTCTTGAAGTCGTAACGGTTCGCGACCTCCTTGGCCGCGGTGTTGACGGCGTTCGCCACCTCCTGCTTGTCGTACTTGCTGACGATGTCGAAGCTGCTGTCCGCCACGGGTCCTCCAGTCGATTCGGTGTGTCCGGTCCGGCTTGCTATCCTTCCATGCGCACCAGGCAGGTTGCCCGAGCGGCCAATGGGAGTGGACTGTAAATCCATCGCGAAAGCTTCGAAGGTTCGAATCCTTCACCTGCCACATGTGTGATAGGCCCCGTGACCTGCGGAAACGCGCATTGTCACGGGGCCTATCCCTTGCCCGCGTGCCAGACGAGTGAGGCGAGGACGCCGCGGCGGTGTTCCCCGGGAGCCATGCGGGGGCGCCGGGCTCGAGCACTGAGGACCTCCCACGCCACCACCTCGGCTCGCGCGCCGGACGCTTGTCCCAGCGCTTCAGCCCGCGGGTGGGGTGTGCGGGTCAGCAGGCTGATTGTGTCGATGGTTCGCTCGGGTGGTCCCGAGAACCCAGCAGCAGGGACGATAGCGACGACCGGGCGACCTGTCCCTCCTCGGCCATCCGTCTCGACGAGTCAGCGATAGCGAGTGCCTCTTGACGCGGGGGAGTCGCTACCACTGGGACGACGCCGCCCTCAGGGTGGTCGGCTCACGCGGCCTGAGATTTCGTAGGGCCGGCGTCTGGCCAGACTCGGTCCAGGTGCTCGGCGGGAAGCTCTCCTAGCGGCTGCCCACCAGCAGTGACCGGGTGTGGCTCTCCTTCGGGCTGCGCCCCGCCGGTCACCGTGCCGAGTGCGTGGCTCCAGAGGGGACTGCCCTGCTCGTCAGTAGCACTGCCCGCCTGGCGCCGACCAATCGAGTCGAGCACAGGCGGGAAGGGCAAGTCATGGCGACAGGTGTTCATCGGGGTCGATCCCCACAAGCTGTCGGCCACGATCGAGGTCGTCGACGACCGCGAACAGCGTGCTGGCGCCCGGGCCGGTTCGGCACTGACCGGGCCGGGTACGCGGCGATGCGGCAGCTACGCCAAGGCGTGGCCGGGCCGGGTGTGGGCGGTCGAGGGCGCTAACGGCACCGGCCGGCCGCTGGCGCAGCGGCTGCTGGCCGACGGTGAGGTCGTCGTCGACGTCCCGGCCAAGCTGGCGGCTCGGGCGCGGCTGCTCGACACCGGCCACAACCGCAAGACCGACGCCCACGACGCGCACGCCGTCGCCGTGCCGTCGCGGTGCGCACCAAGACCCTGCGGGTGCTTGCCGTACGACGCTGAGCCTGGAGGCGCTGCGGATGCTGGTCGACCGCCGTGACGCGCTGAGCCGAGCGCCGGGTGCAGACCGTCAACCGGCTGCACGCCTGCTGGCGGAACTGGTTCCGGGACAGGCGCAAGAAGGACATCACCGCGCCCAGGCCAAGGCGATGCTCGCCTCCGTGCGGCCCCGCGACCTCGGTCGGCAAGACCCGCCGCGGCTCGCGCCGAGCAGCTGGCCGAGCTGCGTGGAGTGACGCACCCCTGGATCGCCCCGGATTCGGGGGTTGCCCTCCGTGGAGATGCGGGGGGCTATGCCGTCAGGTCATCGATCACCTGTTCGGCATGGGGCATTGCCTCGATGTCGTTGCGAAGGCGGGCGGCTGCGTGTCGGTAGGGCTCTTCGTGGAGGAGCTCGTGCAGCGCAGCAACGACGCTCTCGGTTGCGGTCTCGTGCGGTTGCAGGCAGAGTGCTGCGCCGGTGGTGACCAGCGCGGCGGCGTTGAGCGGTTGGTCGGTGCTCTGGGGTAGGCACAGCTGGGGCAACCCGAAGCAGAGCGCGCCGAGCATCGTTCCGGCGCCGGCATGCGAGACCACTGCTGAACAGTGGGGCAGCACATCTGCCTGCTGCAGGAACGGGTACGCGAGGGCAGAGTCCGGCAGAGCGCCGATGGTGGCTGGGTCCAGGTCCGGCCCGGTGGTCGCCACGATGTTGAGGTCGAGCTCGTTGGCCGCGTCCAGCACTGCCCGGAAGACCTCGCGGGCCTGGTTCATGACCGTGCCGAGGGTGAAGTAGACCGTTTCGGGGTGCGGCAGGGCGGCGATCGATCTGCCGATCGACGTGTCGCCGGGTTCGCCGGCGGTTGGACGCAAGGGGCGGACGTCTTGCCAGGGCAGCTGGCTGCGTGGGCGCATGGCAGGTGGGCAGATGTCCAAGTAGGGCGCGGCGAACACCGACTCGGTCGGGTCCACACCTCTGGTGTGGGCCAGAGCCGACCCGATGAGGGTGATCATGTCGTCGTTCTCGGCGTGCATCGGACCGTAGCCATGGGTGAGGTGGGCCGTCCGGGCGGTCACAGCCACCGCCACTGCTGCGAGTTCGAGGGGGTCATGCACCACCAGGTCGGGCTTCCAGGAGGACCAGAACGCCGCCAGATCGCGTGCCCGCGCGGCGGCCGCGGCCCCGAAGAGGTGCCTGGCTGCGAACGCGTTCTGCTCTGCAAGCGGCAGCCTGCTGATCATGACGTCGCCGGGCAGCCGCGAGTAGGACTCGGCGGCGGTGGGACCCGCGGCCACGGTCACTACGCCCAGACTCGAGGCGTATGGGGCCAGGTCTGGCCCGGTGCTGATGACTGCTTCGTGGCCCGCCCGCTGTGCGGCGCGAACCAGCGCCAGCATCGGCAGCAAGTGCCCGTAGCCGGGCCACGCACTGAACAGGATCTTCACCTGCCCCTCCTCGCCTCTCGGACCAAGCCTTCGCCAACGAGAGTCAACCCGCAAATGATTGCGTCAAACACCCGTCGCCGTACCCCGTGATCCGGCTTTGCGCGCGGGCGCACGCGGCGCTGAGACCCAGGATGTGTCAGGGGGATCGGGTGGCCCGCTCGGCGATTCCCCGCAGCATGCGTCTCATCATCGGAAAGTCGCCCACTTCCATGAGGAGCACGGTCACCGGCAGGAACGGCCCGGGGTCGTACCTCGCCTTCAATCGGGTGACGAGGCGGGTGCCGCCACTGCCATCAGGGGCCAGCCGCCACGCCCAGGTCGAGTCCGGCTTGGTCCACACCAGCACGGAAGGTTCCTCAATGCTCGCCACACGAAACGCCGTGCGGTCATCGGCGGACGCGGTCATCGGGGCAGCCAGGTCCCCGAGCGAGGGGGACTGAAACTCTGAGAGGACCTCGTCGGTGCTGGGGTGGGCGAGGTTGTCCAGCAGGTCATAGGAGTAGAAGCCGGCGCGGCCGAAGCCGACCTGCACGAGCCAAGGCCAGACTCGGTGTGGGGGAGCGGCGATTGAGAGGGCTCTGGTCGCGACGAAGTGTGCCTTCTCCAGGAGGTCGTCGCCGGGCATCGGTCCCGAAGCCTCGGCGCAGGTTGCTCCCCACGCCAGGTGCCACGCCCGGTAGCGCGCCGCCAGGGTGACAAAACTGGTGAGGGCTGCGAGTGCAACCAGTGGTCTTCGTGCGACCCCGTTACGTTCTGGCATGGAGTCCGCCTCCCCCAGATGACAGAACAGGAGGCAGGTCGACGACCTGAGAACGTGACCAAGTGAGCACGCGGCGATAGGAGGCAGGTTCAGGTTGTTGCCCGTGGATCCGGCCGCGGGACATGGGCCGGTGGTGGTAGTAGTGCGCTCGCAGGCGTCGGGGGGAGGTGCCTGGGAGGTACCGGGACCCGAGTGCCACGAGGAGCCCGGTCAGCAGGTACAGGCCCTGCAGCCAGCTGAAGCCCTGCACGATGATGGTCTCTCCCAGGATCCAGCCCACCATCACGAGTCCCGATGCAGCACTGATGGATCGAGCCCGCGGGGTCGGGCTCCGGAGGCTGATGGCCCCAATCAGAGAGCTGCCGCCGATGACGACCGCGAGGAAGAGGCCCGGGACGACGTAGGTGTCGAACGGGGTGAGCTTGAGCAGGGATGTGGGCACCGGAAGCGTGCCCGTGACCAGACCGATCCCACCACCGATCGCGGACACGGCGTTGAAGAGTGAGAGGGCGATGAGGGTGCGTGCTGGGCGTGTCATGTGCGTCGGCTGCGCTTCCGTGCGTCTGCTGGTCGGGTGGGGTGTGGCTGGCCATTCGGGTGTCGCTGTGGTCACTCGGAGGTGATGGCCTCCAGGACGGGGAGCCGGGCGGCGCGCATGGCCGGCCACAGCGCGGCCAGCACCCCGACGGCCACGGCCAGTGCGAGCATCCCGGCGAGCTGGGTCCAGGGGATGGCCAGGAGGGTGAGTCCGGCGCTGGCGAAGACGGTGGGCAGGGCTGCGGCGACGGCGACTCCCAGGGTCAACCCGATGATGGTGCCGAACAGGGCAGTGAGTACGGACTCGATGGTCAGGATTCCTGCGAGCTGGAGCCGGCCGAGCCCGACGGCGCGCATGAGCCCGATCTCGCGGGTGCGTTCGATGACGGAGAGAGCCAGGGTGTTCACGATCCCGAGGATCGCGATGATGATCGAGAGCCCGAGAAGGGCGTAGAGGATCACCAGGAGGCTGGTGACCTGCTCGGCCAGCTTCGCCGCGAACTGGTCGTTGTCGAGCACGGCGAGCACGACGTAGGGCTTGGCGATGGACACCAGGTCCGCCCGCAGAGCGGCGGCGGTGGTCCCCGGGGCCGCGGTGACGAACACGGTGTTGGCTGCGGACTGCGCCGGTGCAACCACCTGGGCGTAGAGGCTTTCGGGCAGGATGACGGGTGCCCCGAGTGACTTGGAGTCGATGATCGCGCCGATGGTGGCGGTCACCGGCGGCGCGGTCCCGTTCTGCGGGGTGAGCCGGACCTGGGTGCCGACCGACCAGCGCGTGGTCGGTGGCGGTCGACTCCTGCACGGCGACAGCGCCGTGGGCCAGGGCTTCGAAGGACCCGCTGAGAACGCGGACGTTCAGGCTGCGCCCGAATGCTGCAGCGGGAAGCCCCACCACGGACATGGTGTCGTCGGGTGAGGCCGTGGCGCCCGCGCGGGTCACGCCGGCGCGCCCGTTGCGGGCCACGTCGGTGGCGGCCACGGAGTCCAGGGAGGCGATTCCGCGGATCGCTGCGTCCGGTACGTCGTGCGTTGCGGACTGGACGATGAAGTCGGCTGTGGACTCGTTGGCGATGATCGAGCGGGTCGAGGCGGTCGCCGAGGCCGCCAAGACCGAGGCGGCACCGACCAGGACCATGCCGATCATCAACGCCCCGGCGGTGTTGGCGGTGCGCCGGGGGTTGCGGGTGACGTTGCCCCGGGCGAGCCGGCCCAGCGGTTTGACCGCCGCGACGAAGCCGGCCGCCAGCACGGTCAAGGTGCGAGCGACGATCACCGGGGCCAGCACCAGCACACCGACCACCAGGGCGGCTGCGCCGGCCCCCAACATCGTCGGGCCGTGCGGGGTGGGCCGGGCCATCGCGCTGATCACAGCGACGGCGCCGGCCCCCATGAGCAGGGCCCCGCCCAATGCCCTACGTCGCAGCGACCGACCGCCGGTGACGACGGTGTCATGCATCGCCTGCACGGGCGGGGTCAGGGCTGCGCGCCGTCCCGGCAGCACGGCGGCGGCGGCGCTCACCAGTGTGCCGACGGCCAGGGAGGTGATGATGGTGCTGGCATCCAGGGGGATGCTGCCGGACAGGTCAAGACCGAACCGCAGGAACGCGATCCGCAGCAGTGAGACGAGCCCGATCCCGGCGAGCAGTCCAAGTGCCGAGCCAGCCAGACCCACCACGGTGGCTTGGATGAGGATCGAGGCGAACACCTGGGGCGGCGAGGCGCCGACCGCGCGCAACAGGGCGAACTCGCGCATCCGCTGCCGCACCGACATGGAGAAGGTGTTGGAGATGATGAACGCGGCGACGAACAGGGAGATGCCGGCGAAGATGAGCATGAAGGTCTGCATGAAGCCCAGGGCGTCCTCGATGCTCGCGGCGGTCTCGGCCCGGGCGGTGTCGCCGGTCACGACCTCGGCTGTCGCTGCGGCCGTGGTGCTGAGCAGTGGCGCGAGGCGCCGCACGAGAGCTGTTTGGCTTACCCCGTCTTCGGCGTACACGGCGATGGTGGTGACCTTGCCATCGGCAGCGAAGGCAGCCATGGCCGTTGGTACGTCGACGTAGACGATGGTGGCCCCGGCCATCGGCGCGCCGAGGGAGAGGTGGGCGACGACCTCGACGTCACGAAGCTTTCCGCCCAAGATCACCTTGGTGTGGTCACCCACGGCGAGCCTGGAGGAGGTCATGGCTCCGGAGTCCAGCCCGATCTCGTTCGGGCCGTGCGGGATGCGGCCGTTCACGACCTTGACGGTGGGGTCCGACGGGTCCAGGGCGATCCCGAAGGTCGGGGACGTGCCGCTGGCCACGGCAGTCCCGTCAGCCCCGACGAGCACGAGGGGGCCGGAGATCGTCGGGAACGCGTACCGGACGCCGTCGATGCCTTGGATCGAGGTGGTCAGCGAGGCCGGGATGGTGTTTCGGGCGGCGCCGAGCCCTGTGCCGTCCTGGGCGACGGAGTCGATCTCCTGGCTGCCTCGCACGTAGGCGTCGCCGACGGTGGATCGCTCGACGATCCCGCTGAAGGTGGAGGACATCATGGTCCGCAGCGAGAACGTCCCTGCCACGAACGCCACCCCCAACGCAACCGCGAGCACGGACAGCAGGAACTGGACGACGTGTGCGCGGATGCCGCGCAGGGCAACCCGGGTCACGGCGCACCCACCGCGATCGGCTCCGGAGTGGGCTGGGCGTCAGGCCGGGCGGCGGGCGTCCGGCCGGTGCCGGGGTCGTCCCCGGCGGTGGTGGCACCAAGGCGGCCGAGGGCTTCGAGGACGGCCGCCTGGGTGGGGGAGGTGAGCTCGCAGACGAGATGCCCGTCGTCCAGGAACAGGACGCGGTGGGCGTAGGTGGCGGCCCGGGGGTCGTGGGTGACCATCACCACGGTCTGGTCGAGTTCGTCGACCGATCGACGCAGGAAGGCCAGCAGCTCACCGGAGGCCTTGGAGTCCAGGTTCCCGGTCGGCTCGTCGGCGAAGATGACCGCCGGTTTCGCCACCAGGGCGCGCGCGCAGGCCACCCGCTGCTGCTGACCGCCGGACAGCTCGCGGGGGCGGTGGTCCAACCGGTCCTGCAACCCCAGCGCCGTCACCACGGCGGTGAAGTGGGCCCGGTCCACCGGGCGGCGGGCGATGTCCAGCGGAAGGGTGATGTTCTCCGCGGCGGTCAGCGTCGGGATCAGGTTGTACGCCTGGAAGATGAACCCCAGCCGGGTGCGGCGCAGCCGGGTCAGCTGCCGCTGGTTCATCGCGCCGACGTCTTCACCTTCGATCAGCACACGCCCCGCGGTGACGGTGTCCAACCCCGCCATGCAGTGCATCAACGTCGACTTGCCGGACCCGGACGGGCCCATGATCGCGGTCAGCTCGCCGTGGGCGAAGTCGACATCCACCCCGCCCAGGGCGTGCACGGCGGTACCGCCGGCGCCGTAGGTCTTGACCAGAGCCACGCGCGGAGGCGGTGACCTTCGAGGTCCCACCAGCCCTCTGAGGTAGTTCAACGGCGACCGTACTCGGGCTTGTCATTGTGGTCCTGCCTTCTGGTAGTCACAAAGTTGGTGGACACCAGAGGGCGCGATACCGCGACCGAATATCGGTCAGCGGCTGCGGAGTCCGTGTCGGTGGTCTCAGCGAACTGACCGTCTTGGTCGAGCTGCTGAGCGGCGCTGTGCCGTCCTCATCCCCAAGGCCAAAGGCAACCGTCAACGCCGCATGAGCGCTGGCTGAGAGCGCAAGCATGTGCGGAGGTCGCGAAGCACTCTCGGCTGCGGAGGCCAACCAAATGCATCCCACCAAGGGACCACCGCTGCTGGCTTCTCCTGGTGATGAATCTATCCCCTTGCGCCGCCGGCCGATGACAACGTGACCCACGGATCACGGCTGCTGATCCGAGACGCCGCAACCACGTGGTGGTGGCCGAGCTACGCCAGCGGCACCCGCGCGACTGCCGTCCACGAAAGGCCTATCGTCGACGGTGTGCGATACGGCAGGCACTATCCCGTCCTCATAGTTCGACGAAACCGCCGCCGCCGGAACCGGATTGATCACTGGCGTCCAGTGCAGCGCACGTGCGCACGACGGTGGGCGGCACATGGCGGTATGAAGGTGCTGTCCGTCGATGCGCCCACCTCCATCGTGTGGGGCGAGCCCAGAGCGACCACCTGGGCGTGGCAGCTCGACGAAACCGTAACCGGTGGAACCAGACTCGTGACCGGCGCCCGGTCACGCTACCGGTGGTTGTCACCGTCGATCGCGTTCTCGCTGCTGGTCGAGTTCGGCGACATCTGGATGATGCGCAAGATGCTCCTGAACCAGCGTGAGCGAACCACCAGTCCCCGCTGAGGCCGGGAGTGGAGCCTCAACCCACCGCGATTAGGTGTCGGCTGGCATGCAGAGGAGTGTGGGACGTGAAGGGGCTAGTACTCATGACGAACATCCCGCGTTTCATCGTTGTCGTGCTGCTCACCGGGCACGGGCTTATCCACCTGCTCGGCGCCGCCAAGGGGTTCGGCTGGGCCGAGGTCAACCAGCTCTCTCAGCCGATCGGCCCCGCAGCCGGCGTGCTCTGGCTCGCCGCCGCACTGCTCGTGCTGGCCTCCGCCGCGCTCCTGGCCACTGGCGCCCCAGTCTGGTGGTGGGCCGTCGCCGGCGCAGCCGCCGTGACCTCGCAGGTGGCCATCGCCACCTCATGGAGCGACGCCAAGGCGGGCACCGTCATCAACGTCCTGCTCGTCCTGGCCGCTGCCTACGGGTTCGCGTCGGTCGGCCCCACCAGCTACCGCGCCCAGTGGCACGACCGGGCGACTCAGTCACTGGCCGATGTCGACACTGGCCCGTCCCTCGTCACCGAGGCCGACCTGGCCCGGCTCCCCGAGCCGCTCGCCGCGTACGTCCGCCAGTCCGGAGCCGTCGGCCAGCCACGGGTGAGCAGCCTGCGCGCGGACATCCACGGCAGGATCCGCAGCGGACCGGACGCGGCCTGGATGCCGTTCACCGGCGAACAGGTCAACACCTACGGGCCACCGCCGACAAGGGCCTTCATCATCGACGCCACAAAGTCCGGGCTACCGGTCACCGTCCTGCACCTGTACGACCACACGACCGCGACCATGCGCGGCAAGCTGCTGTCCCTCGCCACCGTCGTCGACGCCGCCGGCCCGGAGATGGACCGCAGCGAGACCGTGACCGTGTTCAACGACCTGGTGGTCCTGGCCCCGGGCGCCATCGTCGACGCCCCCGTGAACTGGACGACCCTCGACGCCGAGCACGTCCGGGGTGTCTACACGACCGGCGACCAGAGCGTGGCTGCCGTCCTGACCTTCAACGCTCACCACGACCTCGTCGACTTCGTCTCCCAGGACCGGTTCCGGGCGTCCGCCGATGGCACGTCCTTCACCAAGCAGGAGTGGTCGACGCCCCTCTCCGGTTTCCGCGAGACTGGCGGTTGCCGGATCTCCACGGTCGGCGAGGGCCGATGGAACGCACCGGCACCCGAAGGTGCCTTCACCTACCTCGAGTTCCACCTCGACAGCATCAACTACAACGTGCACAGTGCTCGATGAACACACGACCGGCCGCCGTGACGCGACGCACCGCTGTCCACAGTGACGGAGACGGACTGAGCCACACCCGCATCCTGCGCATCTCCTGGATGCTGCTGTTCATCAGCCTGAGCTACGTCATCGTCACGGCTGGGTGGATCGCGTCCGAGAACAGAAGCCTCCTCCCGCTCATGGAGCTCCTGACCATCTGGTCCGCCGTCGCAGTCCTGCTGCTCATGGTCGAGATCCATCGTGGTGCCGCTGACGCCCATCGCAGCGGGAGCCTGACCGCTGTTCTCCTGACCGCTGCCATGGCCGCCGTCACCATCTCCAACCACTTCCTGTACCTGACCGTCCTGCCCCAGCTCTACCCCGAGGGTCAGATGCCGCCCTGGCTGCTCCTGGACGGCTGGCCCTCGATCACCAAGGGGCTGGAGTGCGCCGCCTGGGCCCTTCTGCTCGGGCTTGCCATGCTGTTCGCAGCCACCCCCGCCCGGCCGCCTGGGCAGACCAGTCGAATGGACTCTACGGATCAGCGGTGCATTCGCCCTTGCCGGCCTGGTTGGACCGGCCACCGGCAACATGAACCTCTACCTGCTGTCCACAGCGGGCTACTCGCTCGGATTCCTGCTCGTGGCGATCGAGGTCATCGTGCACTTCCGGATACACCCCCTGGGGGAGCTCCCGCTACGGAAACCGCCTCTCCCCGACCTGGTGCTCAGCCAGGCCGGCGATGGCCACCACCGCGCCGACGAGACGCTCGAGTCAACCGTGCGTCGACCGTAGGCAGCTGAACTGATGCGGATCCTCGTGCTGGGCGCTGGTGTGATCGGCAGCGTGTACGCCGGCAAGCTGTTGCAGGCCGGGCACGAAGTCGTCCTCCTGGCCCGCGGTCCGCGTCTGGTCGACCTACAGATCCACGGACTGATCTTGCAGGACGCCCAATCCGGGGACCGTTCCGTGTTGCCGGTGCCGTCGGTCAGCGAGCCGGCGGCAGACGGTCGCTTTGACCTGGTGCTGGTCCCGGTGCGTGCCGAGCAGTTCGTCAGCACGCTGCCTGTCCTGAGGGAGATGACCGACGGCTCGGACGTGCTGTTCTTCGGGAACACGGCCAGCCGCCAAGCAGAGCTGACGGCCGCCCTGGGTGAGCGTGCGGTCTTCGGCTTCCCGGCAGCCGGGGGTTCCCTGGCCGGACCGGTCGTCAGGTACGTGCTGATCCGTCAGCAGAAGACGATGCTCGGCGAACCGGACGGCGGGACCAGCCCGAGAGTTCGGCGCCTGCAGAGCCTCTTCACTGAGGCCGGGTTTCCCACCCTCATCAGTGCCCACATCGAGGACTGGCTGATGGCCCACGCCGCATTCGTGGTGCCGATCGCGTTCGCCCTCTATCCGGTCGGGGGCGACCCGATAAGTCTTGCCGCTGACCCGGTCAGCATGCGCCTGATGGTCCTGGCCACCCGTCAGGCATTCGCCGCTCTGCGCGCAAGCGGCAACGACGAGATCCCCATGAACCTGCGCATCCTCTACGGCCTCCCGACGAGGGTTGTCACCGGCTACTGGCGCCGTGTGCTGAACAGCCCCCGGGGCGAACTGTGGTTCGGCGCGCACAGCCGGGCCGCTCCCGAGGAGATGCGCAACCTGGCCGACCAACTCCAAGAAGCCCTGCGCCACACCGGGCACCCCACCCCCGACCTCAAGCGGTTGCTGGCTCGCAGCCCATGACCGGTAGCACAGCGTCTACAGGCACGCCTCGGGTCGCCCACGTTCCCAGCACCCCCGGCGTCCATCTACTGCACAACGCACCAATCTCCCGGCGCCCGTCGTAAAGCCGGGGCCACGGCGGGCTCGCGCGGCGGTAAGACGCAGGCGTGGGAACGGTCGGCTCGCCGCAGACCCTGCCCGTACTCACGGCTTGGCGTGTGGGCGGCTCAGCCCGACCACCCGCTGCTTGGAACCCCCTTTGGGCTCAGGGTTGGTCGACGAAGCGGGTCCCAACCCGGCTCGTCCGAGAAGAGGAGATGTCATCAGCTCCAGCCGGTGGGCATCCGCACCATCATTCGGTCGACGTCGTCCGGATCGACCCGGATGACCCGCGCGCCGCTGCGGTAGGCGGCGAGGTGGCCGCTGGCGATTCTCCTGCGCAGGGTGCGGATGCTCAGCCCGGTGCGCTCTGCGGCTGAGGCGAGGGACTCGAACTCTCGGCGGACTTTCGTGGACATGACTTCCTCCTTGTTTCCTGAAGCCGGCGGACACGCGTTTGTGGTCACCCGTCTCCGGCACTGCTCGGTCCTGGCCTGGTACCGGGCGCTGGTGTTGTGGTCATCGCGATATCCCCGGTCCGCGGGGTTGCTCGTGTTGGACCGGGGCGGGGCGACGTTCGTGGTGGGTGGCAGGGTGTGGCTCGCCCGGCTTGTCGAGGTCCGCGGCGCGATCGTGGATCGTGGTGTAGTCCTCGATGGGCCACTCCAGCGGGGCGGCCGTGCCGAGGCTCTGACGGTTGGGTAGGTGGTTTTCGATGCGCCACCAGGGCGGAGGCGGCGTGGTCGTCCGGCAGCGGTGCGCCTGTCTTGGTGTGAAGCAGGGCGTGGGCATCGACGCCAGCGTCCGAGAGCTCTGCGAGGTGCCGTGCGAGCTGGGGTGTGTAGTCGTCGTGGCGGGTGGCGGGCACCAAGTGGTGCACGAGGGCGGTCCAGGCGGCCAGGGTCGCGGTGTTGCTGCTTCCCAGCCGGGTGTCGAGATCGTGCTGCCACACGGCGTTGGCGGTGGGTTGTGTGGGTCCGGTGGGCCGGTGGTCGCTGTCGGGGATTGCGTTGGCGGCGCGCCAGACAGCCAGGTCACCAAGCAGGTCCCGGGGAAGGGAGCGGGCGACCCGGGGGCCACCAGTGCGGGGTCTCCTGCGTGCTGGTCGCTCGGTGACGTACCTCTTGGGCGAGGTCTGGACGAGGTCGGACCGGGCGGTCAGGTACGCCCGCCAGTGCCGGTCGTCGTGGAGCTCATGTGGGATGCCGGGTAGCCAGGGGAGTGGTCCGGAGCGGGTCGTGCTGGGGTCGTGCAGGCGCCAGTCGAGGACGGCGGCGCGGTCGTCGGCGGTGTCCAGCTCACGTGAACCGGCTGCGAAGTGCAGCGCGGTGAGGGGTTCTGCGCCGGTGGCGGCGAGCAGGACCAGGTGGGAGCGCAGGGTCGGCCAGGCCGAATCGTCCCCGATGCCCGGGACGATCCGGTCGGCACCGGCCTCGAGGTGGGCGATGGCGGTGGCGCCGAGGTGGTGTTCGGCGGCGACATGCAGGGCGTCGAGGTAGCGGGCGGCAGCGGCACCGAGCCGCGTTGGGGGAGGCCTGCTCGCGGGCGGTGGTGGTGGCCGAGACGGGGGCTTCGTCGCGGGTCAGGATGGCCTCGAGGATCTCCGTCGCGGTCGGAGGGCGCAGGTTCTGAGGTTGGAGGAGGTCGTGGGGGTCGCCGTCGCAGACGACCTGAAGGTAGAGGTGGTTGGCGGCGGAGCCGCGGGTGAGCATCGTGTACAGCTGCTGTCGGGTCTCCTCCCCGGTGGCCAGCCCGTGGACGGCGTCGACGGACACGCCTTGCGCGCCGTGGATGGTGCTGGCGTACCCGAGCTCTGCCGCTGCGGCGACGTGGTCGGCAGGACCAGCGTCACCGGTCGGCCAGTGCGTTGGTGCCGCACCGCGAGTGACCCGTCGTCGTGGACGTTGTCGACGGTCCACCGGTCGCCGTTCTTGACCCAGTCGTTCACGCCCAGGCGCAGCCGGCGGTCGTTGTTGCGGGTGACGACGGTGTCACCCTGCTCGCCCGGGGGTGGCACTGGAGCCTGGCCAACCTGGCGCTGGTCATCACGGTGCTCGTCGGCGGCGTCGTCGTGCTCGCCGCCACGGTGCTGGCCGCGGAGGTCTACGAGGCGGTCGTCGACAGCGAAGGCCTGGCGGCGCTCGACCAGCCCGTACTCGACGCCGCCGTCAGCACGCGTGCCCCGACGAGCGAGGCGTGGGTCACCCACTTCACCGACCTCGGCGGCACCATCGGGATGCCGGTGATCGCGGTCGTCGTCGTCGCGGTCCTCGCGCTGAAGCGCCGGTCGTGGCTGCCGGTCCTGCTCATGGGCATCGCGGCCGCCGGGTCGGTGCTGGTCACCGTGCTCGGCAAGGAGCTCAGCGGTCGGGCCCGGCCGCCGGTGGCTCTGGCGGTGCCCCCGTTCGAGACCTCGCCGTCGTTTCCGTCGGGTCACACCCTCAACGCCACCGTCGTGCTCGGTCTCTCCGCCTACCTGGTGATGCTCGGGCGGCGTCACCTGCGCAGCAGGCTGATCGTCGGGTCGGTGGTCGTCGTGGTCGTGCTGGCGATGGGGCTGTCCCGGGTCTGGCTCGGGCACCACTGGCTCACCGACGTCATCGCCGGATGGCTGGTGGGGCTGGCCTGGCTCGGCACCGTCGTGACGGCGCACCGGGTCAAGGTGACCCTCGACCGGGCCGAACGCGAGGGTCAGCTCCCGCTGGAGCGGGCGATGACGGCTCGGCCGGCCTCGAGCCGGGCGACGGGCACCCGGAACGGCGAGCACGACACGTAGTCCAGGTCGCGCTCCTCGAAGTAGTGCACCGACTCGGGGTCGCCCCCGTGCTCGCCGCACACCCCGACCTTGAGCCCGGGCTTGGCCCTGCGGCCCTCGTCCGTGCCGATCCGCACCAGCCGACCGACGCCCTGCCGGTCGATGGTCTCGAACGGCGACACCCCGAGGATGCCGGCCTCCATGTAGCGCGAGAAGAAGCTCGACTCGACGTCGTCCCGCGAGAAGCCCCAGGTGGTCTGGGTCAGGTCGTTGGTGCCGAACGAGAAGAAGTCGGCCACCTCCGCGATGTCGCCCGCGGTCAGCGCGGCGCGGGGCAGCTCGATCATCGTGCCGACGAGGTGGTCGAGGTGCACCGAGTGCTTCTCGCGCGCCCGGTGGGCGGCGTCGTCGATCTCGGCGCGGATGTTGCGCAGCTCCTCGACCGCCCCGACCAGCGGGACCATGATCTCCGGCATCGGGTGGCCGCCCCGCTCGGCGACGATGGCCGCCGCCTCGAGGATGGCCTGGGACTGCATCTCGAACAGGCCGGGGATGGCGATGCCGAGGCGCACGCCGCGCAGGCCGAGCATCGGGTTCTCCTCGTGCAGCCGGTGCACGGCGATGCAGCAGCAGCGAGTCGGTGTCGTGCGGCTTGCCGGTGGCCTCGGCCACCGCGACCTTCACCGACAGCTCGGTGAAGTCGGGCAGGAACTCGTGCAGCGGTGGGTCGAGGAGGCGCACCGTGACGGGCAGCCCGTCCATGGCCTCGAAGATCTCGACGAAGTCGGCCCGCTGCAGCGGCAGCAGCTCGTCGAAGACGACCTGCCGGTCCTCGGCGCCCTCGGCCAGGATCAGCCGCTCGACGAGCTCGCGGCGCGCCCCGAGGAACATGTGCTCGGTGCGGCACAGGCCGATGCCCTGGGCGCCGAACCGGCGGGCGCGGGCGGCATCCGGCGCGTTGTCGGCGTTGGCCCGCACCTGCATCCGGCGGTGGCTGTCGGCGACGGCCATCAGCCGGTCGACCGCGGCGACCACCGGGCCACCCTCGTCCACCGACATGGTGCCCTCGAAGTAGCGCACCACCGGGGAGGGCCGCACGGCGACCTCCCCGAGGAAGACCTCACCGGTCGAGCCGTCGATGGACAGGGTGTCGCCCTCGCGCACGACCGTGCCGTCGGGCGTGCTGAACTGCTTGGCCCTGGTGTCGACCTCGAGGGTCTCGGCGCCGCACACGCAGGTGCGGCCCATGCCCCGGGCCACGACGGCCGCGTGCGAGGTCTTGCCGCCACGGCTGGTCAGGATGCCGGCGGCCGCGACCATGCCGTGCAGGTCGTCGGGGTTGGTCTCGCGGCGCACGAGGATGACGGGGGTGCCCTCGGCGGCGATCCGCACCGCGGCATCCGAGTCGAAGACCGCCACCCCGACGGCCGCGCCGGGGGAGGCGCTCATCCCCTTGGCGATCAGCGAGCGCGCGCCCTCGGGGTCGAAGTGGGGGAACATCAGCTGGGCGAGCTGGTCACCGGTGACCCGCAGCAGGGCCTCCTCCTCGCTGATGACGCCCTCGTCGACGAGGTCGACCGCGATGCGGAACGCGGCCTGGGCGGTGCGCTTCCCGACCCGGGTCTGCAACATCCACAGCCGCCCCTGCTCGATGGTGAACTCGATGTCGCACATGTCGCGGTAGTGGCTCTCGAGGCGGGCCATGATGTCGAGCAGCTCGTGCGTAGCTCTTCGGGTCGATGCGCTCCAGGTCGGCCAGGGTGAGCGTGTTGCGGATGCCGGCGACGACGTCCTCGCCCTGGGCGTCCTGCAGGTAGTCGCCGTAGACCCCCGTGGCGCCGGTCGACGGGTCACGGGTGAAGGCGACGCCCGAGCCGGAGGACGAGCCGCGGTTGCCGAAGGCCATCGCCTGCACGTTGACGGCGGTGCCGAGGTCGGTGGGGATCCGCTCCCGGCGGCGGTACAGGATCGCGCGGTCGGAGTTCCACGAGTTGAAGACGGCGAGCACCGCGCCACGCAGCTGCTCTCGCGGGTCCTGCGGGAACGGCGACCCGGTCTCCTCCTCGACGACGGCCTTGAAGGTCGTGACGAGGGCGCGCAGGTCGTCGGCGTCGAGGTCGACGTCGGCGGTGACGCCCTTGGCGGCCTTGGCCGCGTCGATGGCGTCCTCGAAGCGGTCGCCGTCGAGGTCGAGCACGGTCTTGCCGTACATCTGGACCAGCCGGCGGTAGGAGTCCCACGCGAAGCGGGGGTTGCCCGTCTGCCGGGCCAGCCCCTCGACCGAGGTGTCACCGAGGCCGATGTTGAGGACGGTCTCCATCATCCCCGGCATCGAGAACTTCGCGCCCGAGCGAACCGACACCAGCAGCGGGTCCGCGCCGTCACCGAGGGTGCGGCCCATCCGGGCCTCGAGCAGCTCGAGGTGCTCGTCGACCTCCGCGAACAGCTCGGGCGGAGCGGTGCCGCTGGCCAGGTAGGCGCGGCAGGCGTCCGTCGTGATGGTGAAGCCCGGAGGCACCGGGATGCCCAGGCGGGTCATCTCGGCGAGGTTCGCACCCTTGCCACCCAGCAGGTCCTTCTGGTCCATGCTGCCGGTCTCGAAGTCGTGGACGAGCTTGGCCATCGGTGGACTCCTCACGTCGGATACTACGTCGTGTAGTAAGAGCGAGTTTAGTACTGCTGGAGGTGTCCCCTCGACCCGACGTCAGTCCGGCGGCGGGAGGCTCGCCACTCAGGCCAGGTCGAGGCGGTAGCGGTCGCCCTGGCGGGTGAAGCCCACCCGCTCGTAGTAGGGCGAAACCATCCCGGGCGGGGTGAGCACCTGCCGGAACCCGCGGTCGCGGAACAGCCCCGACCGCCGGAAGACGAACTCCCCGGGGCTGAAGTCACGGAATCTCGGTGTGACGTAGTCGAGCTCGACCTGTGCCACGCCGCCGCCCTCGTCACGAACGACCATGACGCCGGCCGTCTCGTCGCCGTGCTGCACGAGGTAGGTGGAGCGGCCGGCGGCGGCCCCGGCGGCGAACTGGCCGAAGAGCCGGTCGATGTCGGCACGGTGCACGCCGAGGAAGTGCGTCAGGTAGGCGTCGTCCTCGCGGACCGGCAGCACGGCATACGTGCGCTCGTCGTCGCGCTCCCTGAGCATCCGCACGATGAAGACGATGTTGATCGCCGCGAGGACGACGTTCATGGCCACCATCGGCCACACGGCGAGCAGGGCGTTGAAGACGATGAGGATGACGCAGGCCACCGTGTTGAGCACCCGCAGGCGCAGGATGCGCGCCTGGAGCAGGGAGTAGATGAGCAGGGCGGACCCCAGCCAGCCCAGGGCGTCCACCCAGTCCACGGCTCAGCCCAGCCCGAAGCGCACGGTCACCGTCGCCGAGACGGTCGACTCGCCGGCCTCGACCGGCATCCCGCCGCCGACGTCCATGGCGGCCTTCGCGGCGAACCGGGGCACCGGCATCCCGTGGTCCGGCTCCTCGGTGACTCGCAGCACCGGGCCGAGCGGGCGGCCCGCGAGGGCGGCGTACTGCTCGGCCTTGGCGCGGGCGTCGTCGAAGGCGGCGGTGCGAGCCCGCTCGAGCAGGGGTGCAGGGTCGGCCACCTCGAGGGTGACGCCGTCCAGGCCGAAGGCGTCGCCGGCGGCGCGGGCCAGCGCCTTGATCAGCTCACCCACCCGGTCGCGGTCGCGGACCAGCAGCCGCAGGCTCTGGAAGGCCGTGTAGCCGACGACACCATGGCCGTCGCGGTCCCAGCGGGTCGAGACGCCCATCCCGGTGGTGCGCCGGTCGGCGGCGGCCACACCGTGGTCGGCCACCGCCTGCAGGGCGGTGGTCACCCGCCCGGTCGCCGCACCCAGGGCGCCGGCGACGTCGGTCGCCTCGCACTGGACCCGCGCGTCGAGCACGACGACGTCGGGCACCGCGCTCGCAGTGCCGGACCCGATGACTTCCACGTGGTCGGACATGCGGGTCACTGTAGGGCCGCCCGCGGCCGGGCGGGCCGCGGGTTCGGCCTACCTGTCGGTAGCGGGTTGAATCCTCGGTATGTCCCCCGCACCGTCGATCGCCAACTCCGTCACCGTCCGCCTGACCCTGCCCGCGCGCGCGACGGCGGTCAGCGAGATGACCGGCGTCATCGAGGCGGCCGGGGGCGTGGTCACCGGCCTCGACGTCACGGCATCCGGGGCGAGCCAGATCCGCATCGACCTGACGATGCTCACCCACGACCCCGAGCACGCCGAGGTGATCGTCGAGCGGATGCGCGAGGTCGAGGGCGTCGAGATCGGCCGGGTCTCCGACCGCACCTTCCTCATGCACCTCGGCGGCAAGCTCTCGGTGGAGTCCAAGGTGCCGATCCGCTCGCGCGACGACCTGTCGATGATCTACACGCCGGGGGTGGCGCGGGTCTGCCTGGCCATCGCGGAGAACCCCGAGGACGCGCGGCGGCTGACCATCAAGCGCAACACCGTCGCGGTGGTCACCGACGGCACGGCGGTCCTCGGGCTCGGCAACATCGGGCCGCTGGCGGCGCTGCCGGTCATGGAGGGCAAGGCCGCGCTGTTCAAGCGGTTCGCCGACATCGACGCCTTCCCGATCTGCCTCGACACCACCGACACCGAGGAGATCATCCGCACGGTCAAGGCGATCTCGCCGGTGTTCGCGGGCATCAACCTCGAGGACATCTCCGCGCCGCGCTGCTTCGAGATCGAGGCCCGGCTGCGCGAGGAGCTCGACATCCCGGTCTTCCACGACGACCAGCACGGCACGGCCATCGTGGCGCTCGCCGCCCTGCGCAACGCGCTGCGCGTGGTCGGCAAGCGACCTCGAGGACGTGCGCCTCGTGATGAGCGGCGCGGGGGCGGCGGGCACCGCCATCCTCAAGCTGTTCCTCGAGGCCGGGGCGCAGCACGTCGTGGTGGCCGACGTCGACGGGATCGTGCACCGCGGGCGCGCCGACGTGCTGTCGGGGGAGCACCCGAACCACGCCTGGATCGCCGAGCACACGAATCCCGACGGGGTCACCGGCACGCTGTCCGACGCGATGCGCGGTGCCGACGTGTTCCTCGGCGTCTCGGCGCCGAACATCCTCACCGAGGCCGACATCGAGTCGATGGCGCCCGACAGCGTGGTGTTCGCCATGGCCAACCCGGTGCCGGAGATCGACCCGGACATCGCTGCCCGGCACGCTGCCGTCGTCGCCACGGGTCGCTCGGACTTCGCGAACCAGATCAACAACGTGCTCGTCTTCCCCGGCGTGTTCCGCGGGCTGATCGACTCCGGCGTCTCGCACGTCAGCACCGACGTGCTCCTCGCCGCCGCGGATGCGCTCGCCGACGTGGTCCACGACGACGAGCGCAACGCGACCTACATCATCCCGAGCGTGTTCCACCCGGACGTCAGCACCGTCGTCGCCGAGGCGGTGCGGGCGGCGGTCGCCGCGCGCGAGCCGGTGTGAGCGGCGCGGGGGAGGGCGTGGCGGTCGCAGCAGCCGCGGCGCCACGCCGCTCGGTGCGTCCCGGGGTGCTGGTGCTGCTGGCGCTCTCCGTGGCCGTGCAGCTGGTGGTGCTCTACGCGCCCGAGGGTGCCGGGCCGGGGCTGTTCCCGCAGGCCGACAAGGTCGTGCACCTGCTCGTGTTCCTCGTGCCGGCCGCCCTCGCGGTCGTCGCAGGGTTCCGCCGCCGGGTCGTGGTGGCGGTCTTCGCGGCGCAGGCCGTGCTCAGCGAGGTGGTGCAGGCCGCTTCTCCTGCCGCACCGGTCCGGCGACGTGCTGGATGTCGTCGCGGACCTCACCGGGGTGGCGCTCGGGGTGCTGGCCGGCTCGCTGGTGCTGCGAGCACTCGCGGCGCGTACCGCGGGCCGGTCGGGGAGCTGACCGCCGGGTCACGGCATCCGGTGGTGGTCTGGGGGATGCCGTGCCGCTGGTAGACTGGGTGGTCCACCGAGGTGCTCGGACGCATGGCCGCGTCCGCCGTGATCGCAGAGTGCGATCCCGCCCCATCCCGCCCGGTGCGCCGGTGACACCCAGGTCGAACCGGCCCCCACGGACCACGGTCACTTGACCACGTCGTCCGAGGCTCGTCTTGATTCGCCGCTTTCGCCATCGGCTCGAAGACGTGTCTGTCTCCGTCCGACTCGATGATGAAACACAGGTGAACACACCCATGCCCAACAAGGCATCCGGGCCCAAGAAGGCCCGTTGGAGCTCTGCCCAGAAGTCGGAGGCCCGCAAGGCCCCCAAGAAGGCGCACCACCGCGGCCAGCCCGACGGCCCGAAGAGCGCCCCCAAGCGCTCGGCCCGACCCGACTCGGCCGACGGCTACACCAAGCGCCCGCGCGCCGAGCGCTCGCCGCGCTGGGACCGCGAGGACCCGCGCCGCAGCAGCGACACGCGTGGGTCGAGGTACTCCGCTGGTCCCTCGGACCGGGACCCCTCGAACCGCGACGACAACCGTGGGTCGAGGTATCCCTCTGGCTCCACCGACCGGGGTAACGCCTCGAACCGCAATGACCGCAATGACCGGAACGACCGACCAAAGCGCTGGGTCTCGGACTCGCGCGAGGAGCGCCACGTGCACCGTCCCCATGACGAGCGACCCCGTCTCGAGCGCGGTGAGCGCCCGGTGCGCGACCGCGCGCCGAGGGTCGCCGACCCCGTCCGCCGCGACCGCCACGAGGGCCGGCGCGCCGACCCCACCAGCGACCGCGGTGGCTACCAGGGCCGTGACGACCGTGGCACCTCCGGTGGCTACCAGGGTCGCAACGACCGTGGCACCACGGGCGGCTACCAGGGCCAGAAGCGTGACGACCGGGGCACCTCCGGTGGGTACCAGGGTCGCAACGACCGTGGCACCACGGGCGGGTACCAGGGCCGTGACGACCGGGGCACCTCCGGTGGCTACCAGGGCCAGAAGCGTGACGACCGGGGCACCTCCGGTGGCTACCAGGGTCGCAACGACCGTGGCACCTCGGGCGGCTACCAGGGCCAGAAGCGTGACGACCGTGGCACCTCCGGCGGCTACCAGGGCCGCAACGACCGGGGCACCTCGGGTGGCTACCAGGGCCGCAACGACCGGGGCACCTCCGGTGGCTACCAGGGCCGCAACGACCGGGGCACCTCCGGTGGCTACCAGGGTCGCAACGACCGGGGCACCTCCGGTGGCTACCAGGGCCGCAACGACCGGGGCACCTCCGGTGGCTACCAGGGCCGCGACGACCGCGGTGGCTACCGCGGCGGCGCCCCCGCCGACGCCGACCGCCCGCTGAGCTTCGAGGAGGCGGAGGCGCAGCGCGCCGAGGCCGACACCTGGACCCACTACTCCTCGCACAAGGGCGAGGCCAAGGAGGTGACCGAGGACAACGGCTTCGCCGCCCTCGGTGTGCCCGAGCGCCTCGTCGAGCGGCTGGCCCGCGACGGCATCACCGAGCCGTTCCCGATCCAGGCGGCGACGATCCCCGACGCCCTCGCGGGTCGCGACGTCCTCGGCCGTGGCCGTACCGGCTCGGGGAAGACGCTGGCCTTCGGCCTGGCGATGATCACCCGGCTCGCCGACGGCACCCGCCCGGAGAGCAAGCGCCCGCGCTCGCTCATCCTCGTGCCGACCCGCGAGCTCGCCATGCAGGTGAGCGACGCGCTCGAGCCGTTCGTGCACGTCACCGGCCTGCGCCACAAGCTGGTCGCCGGCGGCCTGTCCTACGAGCCGCAGATCAAGGCGCTCAACAAGGGCATCGACATCCTCGTGGCGACCCCGGGCCGGCTCGCCGACCTGATGGACCGCGGCGCCGTCGAGCTGGGCGGCGTGCAGATCGCCGTGCTCGACGAGGCCGACCACATGGCCGACATGGGCTTCCTGCCCGAGGTCACCGCGATCCTCGACGAGGTCCCCCCGGGCGGGCAGCGCCTGCTCTTCTCGGCGACCCTCGACAAGGGCATCGACACCCTGGTCGACCGCTACCTCGTCGACCCGGTGACGCACTCGACCGACGAGGCCCAGGCCTCGGTGACGACGATGAGCCACCACGTGCTGCTCATCGACCCGCAGGACAAGAAGGCCCTGACGGCCGAGCTCGCCGGTCGCGGTGGACGCGTCATCGTCTTCGCCCGCACCCAGCTCGGCTCGGACCGCATCGCCGGTGAGCTGCGCGAGCGCGGTGTCTTCGCCGCCTCGCTGCACGGTGGTCTCTCGCAGGCCGTGCGCAACCGGGTGCTCGGCGCCTTCCGCGACGGCTCGATGAACGTGCTCGTGGCGACCGATGTCGCCGCGCGCGGCATCCACGTCGACGACGTCGGCATGGTCGTGCAGGTCGACCCGCCGACCGACCACAAGGACTACCTCCACCGCGCCGGTCGCACCGCGCGCGCCGGTGAGGAGGGCGCGGTCGTCATGATCGCGCTGCCGCACCAGCGCAAGATGGTGACCCGCATCGTCGAAGGGGCCGGCGCCGAGGCACTCACCGCCAAGGTCGCCCCCGGCGACTCCGTCGTGCTGGCCCTCGGCGGCCGCACGCCGAGCGGCGTGCCGGTGCCGGATGCCGTGTGGCGCCCGGTGCTCGAGGGCGGCAAGAACGGTGGCCGCCGTGGTGGCAGCCGACCGGGTGGTCGTCCGGCGAGCCGCGGCCACGGCTCCTTCGGTGGCGGGCGTCCTCGTCAGAGCTCCGGACGGCCCGGCCACAGCCGGGGCAGAATGGACGGGTGAGCCAGACCCACACGACCGGGCAGCTCCTCGTCGCGACACCGCAGATCGAGGACGGTGTCTTCCGGCGCAGTGTGGTCCTGGTGCTGCACCACGACGACGACGGCGCGCAGGGGCTGGTGCTGAACCGACCCATCGACGCCGACGTCGACGCGGTGCTGCCCGGCTGGGAGGAGCACGCCACCCGGCCGGCCAAGGTCTTCCAGGGCGGCCCGGTGCAGCTCGACTCCGCGCTCGGCCTGGTGGCCGTGCCGGGCGACTCACCGGAGCCGACCGGGGTGCGCCGCCTCTTCGGGTCGGTGGCCCTCGTCGACCTCGACACCCCACCGACGCTCGTGGTGCCGGAGGTCGCGGGCCTGCGCATCTTCGCCGGGTACGCCGGGTGGTCGCCCGGGCAGCTCGAGGACGAGATCGTGACGGGTTCGTGGTTCGTCGTGGGCAGCCAGAGCAACGACGTCTTCACCGGCGAGCCCGACGACCTGTGGCGCCGGGTGCTGCTCCGCCAGCCCGAGCCGCTGCGCTGGGTCGCCTGGTTCCCGAGCGACCCGTCCTTCAACTGACGCGGCATACACTCGCGGGATGAGCGAGACGATGCCGCCGCTGGACGACCCGAACGCCCCCGAACCCCAGCGCCAGACCCGGACCGCCGTGCTCGAGCGCACCGAGACCGTGCCCGAGGTCGCCGAGCCCGGCGACCACGAGCGCTTCTCGCACTACGTGCGCAAGGAGAAGATCCTCGAGAGCGCGCTGTCCGGTGAGCCGGTCACCGCACTCTGCGGCAAGGTCTGGGTGCCCGGGCGCGACCCGGACAAGTTCCCGGTGTGCCCGACCTGCAAGGAGATCTACCAGGGCCTGCGCGCGCCGCAGGACGGCGGCGAGTAGCCGGCATCCGCTCCTGGCTGCGTCGCGGCCCTTACCGAGCCTTTGCCCTGATCTGACCCGGGGCAGACCCTCACGCGCCTAGCCTTCCCCTCAGCCGCGCCAGCAGGTAGCGGCCCAGATCGGAAGGTCGCCATGCCCTCTCGCTCCATGACCGTCCTGGCCACGCTCGCCCTCGGCGTCGCCGGCCTCGCCCTCCCCGTCACCAGCGCCTCGGCCCGGCCGATGGCCGGTGAGTCATCCGTCGCGGCCGAGTGCATCTCCCGAGCCCCCGACGCGCGGGCCACCCGTGGCGCCAAGGACGCCAACGAGCTGACCGAGACCCAGGTGCGGGCCAACGAGGCCGCCCTGAGCCGTGCACTCGCCGCGAAGGGTCTGTCGAAGAACGCCAAGGGTCAGGCGGTCGAGTCCGGCAGCGCCACCGCCGCGTTCGCCACCGCCACGATCCGGGTCTACTTCCACGTCATCACCGACGGTGCCAGCGGCAAGGTCACCTCGAGCCAGATCAACCAGCAGCTCACCGTGCTGAACAACGCGTACGCGTCGTCCGGCTTCGCCTTCTCGCTGGCCGGCACCGACACCACCGTCAACTCGCGCTGGTACACCGGCCTCAGGAGCGGGTCCAAGGCCGAGAAGGACATGAAGAGGGCCCTGCGCAAGGGCGACATGGGCGACCTGAACATCTACTCGGCCAGGCTCGGTGGCAACCTCCTCGGCTGGGCCACCTTCCCGAAGACGGCGTACGACAGCTACGACGGCGTGGTCGTGCTCGACCAGTCGCTGCCGGGCGGCACGGCGTCGCCGTACAACCTCGGCGACACCGCGACGCACGAGGTCGGTCACTGGATGAACCTCTACCACACCTTCCAGGGCGGGTGCACCGGCTCCGGGGACGCCGTCTCCGACACTCCGGCCGAGGCGTCGGCGGCCTTCGGCTGCCCGACCGGCCGCGACACCTGCACCGCCCCCGGCACCGACCCGATCAAGAACTTCATGGACTACACCGACGACTCCTGCATGAACACGTTCAGCGCCGGGCAGGCCACCCGGATGCAGAACGCGTACATCGCCTACCGACAGTGAGATCGCCTGTGCAGCAACGAAAGTGAGCCGCGCATAGCACACCCGAGGCCCCCGCCACGACTTGCGGGGGCCTCGGTGTGTCGAGGGCCGGGCCCGGTTATCGTTGCCGTCTCCCATGAGTACCTCAGCCGCCGGACACCTGCCACCCGCCTTCCCCGAGCGGGCGGCGTGGGGTACCGCCGCGAAGCTGCGCGCGTGGCAGGAGGAGGCCCTCGAGGCCTACCTGGGCCGCGGGCAGCGCGACTTCCTCGCCGTGGCCACCCCCGGCGCGGGCAAGACCACCTACGCCCTGCGGATCGCGACCGAGCTGCTCGACCGCGGCGTCATCCGGGCCGTCACCGTGGTCGCCCCCACCGAGCACCTCAAGCACCAGTGGGCCGACGCCGCCGGCCGGGTCGGCATCCAGCTCAACCCGGCGTTCTCCAACTCCAGCGGCCTGCAGTCGCACGAGTACGACGGGGTGGCCCTGACCTACGCCGCGGTCGCCTCGAAGCCGCAGCTGCACCGTCGCCGCACCGAGGAGACGCCGACGCTCGTCATCCTCGACGAGATCCACCACGGTGGGGACGCGCGGTCGTGGGGCGACGGCATCCGCGAGGCCTTCGAGGGTGCCACCCGCCGGCTGTCGCTCACCGGCACGCCGTTCCGCTCGGACACCACCCCCATCCCGTTCGTGCGCTACGAGATGGGCGAGGACGGCATCCTGCGCTCGGCGTCCGACTACGGCTACGGCTACGCCGCGGCGCTGCGTGACGGGGTGGTGCGCCCGGTGCTCTTCCTGGCCTACGGCGGCGCGATGCGCTGGCGCACCAAGGCCGGCGACGAGGTGGCCGCCCGGCTCGGCGAGCCGCTGACCAAGGACCAGACCGCCCAGGCCTGGCGCACCGCGCTCGACCCCAAGGGCGAGTGGGTGCCCTCGGTGCTGGCCGCCGCCGACAAGCGGCTCAGCGAGGTGCGCCGCCACGTACCGGATGCCGGTGGGCTGGTCATCGCGTCGAACCAGACGTCCGCGCGCGCCTACGCCCGGCTGCTGCGCACGATCACCGGCCAGGAACCGACCGTGGTGCTCTCCGACGACGCCGGGGCGAGCGCCGGCATCGAGGCGTTCGCCGCGGACACCTCCCGGTGGATGGTGGCCGTGCGGATGGTGTCCGAGGGCGTCGACGTGCCCCGCCTGTGCGTCGGGGTCTACGCCACGTCCACGTCGACCCCGCTGTTCTTCGCCCAGGCCGTCGGCCGCTTCGTGCGGGCCCGGCGCCGCGGGGAGACGGCCTCGGTCTTCCTGCCCTCCGTGCCGGTCATCCTCAGCCACGCCGCGACGATGGAGGAGGAGCGCGACCACGCGCTCAACCGACCCTCGACCGACGAGGCAGAGGCCTCGCTGTGGGCCGAGGAGGAGGGCCTGCTGGCGGCGGCGAACCGCACCGAGAAGACCGTCGGGCTGGAGGAGACCTCGTTCGAGGCGCTGGAGTCCGACGCGCACTTCGACCACGTGCTCTTCGACGCCAAGCAGTTCGGCCTGCACGCCGCCGTCGGGTCCGAGGAGGAGCAGGACTACCTGGGGCTGCCCGGACTCCTGGAGCCCGAGCAGGTCACCACCCTGCTGAACGAACGGCAGGCGAAGCAGACCAGGGCCGCCGGCGCGCGCCGTGGTGTGGGCGCGCCGTCCGGGCCTTCGCCGGTGTCGGCGCACCGGGCCCTGGCCGCGCAGCGCAAGGAGCTCAACAAGCTCGTGGCGGCCTACTCGTCGAAGACGGGCACACCGCACGCGAGCATCCACCTGGACCTGCGGCGGGCGTGCGGTGGGCCCGAGCTCGCCGCCGCCACGAGCGAGCAGGTGCTCGAGCGCGTGGAGCGGATCCGGCGCTGGTTCGTCGGCCGCCGCTGACCGGTCGACGACTACCCGGGGGCGTCGGCAGAGTTCACCGAACCGTTGCACGGCACCCCGCATCTGCCCAGAGCGGCCGGTTAAGGTCCCCCCTCGTGACTGACAACAACAGGACCCCTGCCGCCTCCCGCCGACAGCTGCTCACCATGGCCGTCGTCGGCGGTGCCGGCCTCTTCGCCACGACCGACGCCCACGCCGCCACCCCGACCGGGGGCGGCTCGAACGCCAAGCCCTTCCGCATCACCGTCCTCGGCACCACCGACCTGCACGGCAACGTCTACAACTGGAACTACTTCAACAACGCGACCTACAGCGACAGCCGCGGCAACCAGATCGGCATCGCCAAGGCGGCCACGCTCATCAAGGCGGTGCGCGAGGAGCGCGGCGCCGACCGGTGCATCACCATCGACGCCGGCGACACGATCCAGGGCACGCCCCTGGCCTACTACTACGCCAAGATCGACCCGATCACCGGTGGCAGCGAGCACCCCATGGCCACCGCCATGAACTCCCTCGGCTACGACGCCGCGGCGCTCGGCAACCACGAGTACAACTACGGCCTCGACACCCTGCGCACGTTCGAGGAGCAGTGCGACTTCCCGCTGCTGTCGGCGAACTCCGTCGACTGGGACTCCGGCGAGCCGGTCTTCACGCCGTACGTCCTCAAGCGGATCCAGGTGCCGGGTGAGAAGCCGGTCACCGTCGGCATCCTCGGCCTCGTGACGCCGGGCGTCGCGATCTGGGACAAGACCAACGTCGAGGGCAAGGTGCGCTTCCCCGGCATCGTCGAGCAGGCGAAGGTCATGGTGCCGAGGATGAAGGCCGCCGGCGCCGACGTCGTCGTCGTCTCGGCGCACTCCGGCTCGACGACCTCGTCGTCGTACGGCGACGCCCTGCCGTTCCCCGAGAACGCGAGCCGCCTCCTCGCCGAGCAGGTGCCCGGCATCGACGCGATCCTCGTCGGCCACGCTCACGTCGAGGTGTCGCAGCTCAAGGTCCCGAACGCGGTGACCGGGCGCGAGGTGCTGCTCAGCGAGCCGCTGTACTGGGGCATGCGGGTCAGCGTCATGGACCTCGACCTCGTCAAGGTGCGCGGTCAGTGGACCGTCGCCTCGTCGTCCGCGACGACGCTCAACGCCAACACCGTGCCCGAGGACGCCGAGATCGCGGCACTCGTCCGCCCCGCCCACGAGAAGGTGCTGACCTACGTCAACGGCGTCATCGGCACGTGCACGCAGGCGATGTCGGCGTCCACCTCGCGCTACGAGGACACCGCCGCGATGGACTTCATCAACCTCGTCCAGGGGCAGGCGGTCAAGGAGGCCCTCGCCGGCACGCCGCACGCCGGCCTGCCGGTGCTGTCGATCGCCGCGCCCTTCAACAAGGGCGCCGCCATCCCGGCGGGCGAGGTCACCGTGCGCGACGTCGCGGGGCTCTACATCTTCGACAACACGCTGCTCGGCATCACGCTGACCGGCGCCCAGGTCAAGGACTACCTCGAGACGTCGGCGACGTACTTCCAGCAGGTGAGCGGCACCGGGCCGTTCCCGGCATCCGCCGTCACCAACGCGCCGACGACCCTGGCGCCCGGCGGCACGCCCGACTACAACTACGACGTCATGGGCGGCCTCGAGGCCGACGCTCACCTACGACATCGACATCTCCCGGGCTCCCGGGTCGCGGATCACGAACCTGTCGTATGCCGGTGCCCCGATCGACCCGACGGCCACCTTCGTCGTCGCGATCAACAACTACCGGCAGTCCGGCGGCGGGAACTTCCCGCACGTCAAGGCCGCGCCGGTGGTCTACAACCGCACGGTGGAGATCCGCCAGCTGATGATCGACTGGGTCACGGCCCACGGGGTCATCGACCCGCCGTCGTTCTTCTCGGTCGACTGGAAGCTCACCAGCGGCGGGTCCCCAGTGGTGATCACCGGCTGACCCGGGCTCGACGAGAGTAGAGAACACGCCGTGCGGGCTGGACCCGCACGGCGTGTTCTCTACTCTCGACCGGTCGGCGCCGGGTCAGCGTCCTGGCCGCGGGCGGCGGCGGCCTCGACGAGCGGGCCGGTGCGGTGGTCGAGGTGGGTCACCAGGCAGATCGCCGTGTTGGCCCGCAGCACGTGGGTGTCGTCGATGATCTCGTCGATCACCCGGCCGAGGTCGGCGTTGTCACGGGCGACGATGCGCACGATGAGGTCGCCGACGCCGGTGATCGACTGGATCTCGAGCACCTCGGGGATCGCCGAGAGGTGGGCGACGACGGGGGCGTGACCCTGCCGCTGGCGGATCTCGAGGGTGCAGAACGCGGTCACCGGGTAGCCCAGTGCTCCGGCATCCACCTGAGGGGCGAAGGACTTGAGGACTCCGCGCTCCTGGAGCCGGTCGAGCCGGGCCTGCACGGTGCCGCGGGCGACGCCGAGGGCCCGGGACGCGCCGAGCACCCCGACGTGCGGGTCGTCGGTGAACAGCGCGATGAGCCGTGCGTCGAGGGTGTCCACCCCGGTCTGGTGAGCCATGGTCACATTGTCCGGGTCGCACCCCCCCAGAGGCAACACCATGCGCAGCCTGACCACCCGAGCGGCCCACCGTTGCACACCGTGCCCGGATCCAGCACAGTGACCGGATGACTGACACGACCACGACGCCGGCCAGCCACCTCGACCTCACCGAGCAGGAGCGCCAGGCGGGGCTCGACCTGCAGCAGCTCAAGCAGCTGGTCGGCCTCGTCGAGTACGACGAGAAGCAGGACCCGTTCCCGGTCACCGGCTGGGACGCCCTCGTCTTCGTCGTCGGCAACGCCACCCAGGCCGCGCACTACTACCAGAGCGCCTGGGGCATGGAGCTGGTCGCCTACGCCGGCCCGGAGCACGGCACCCGCGACCACAAGGCGTTCGTGCTGAAGTCCGGCTCGATCCGGTTCGTGCTCAAGGGCGCGGTCAGCCCCGACAGCCCGCTGATCGCCCACCACGCCGCCCACGGCGACGGCGTCGTCGACATCTCGCTCGAGGTGCCCGACGTCGACCGCTGCATCGAGCAGGCCCGCCGTGCCGGAGCCACCGTGCTGCAGGAGCCCGAGACGGTCAGCGACGAGCACGGCTCGGTGCGCGTCGCCGCCATCGCCACCTACGGCGAGACCCGGCACACCCTGGTGCAGCGCGAGGTCGACGGCGTCACGTACGCCGGGCCCTACCTCCCGGGCTACGTCACCGCCGCGTCGACCTTCGTCAAGCGCGACGGGGCGCCCAAGCGGCTCTTCCAGGCCCTCGACCACGTCGTCGGCAACGTCGAGCTCGGCCGGATGGACGAGTGGGTCTCCTTCTACAACCGGGTCATGGGCTTCGTGAACATGGCCGAGTTCATCGGCGACGACATCGCCACCGACTACTCGGCACTGATGTCCAAGGTCGTCGCCAACGGCAACCACCGGGTGAAGTTCCCGCTCAACGAGCCGGCCATCGCGGCCCGCAAGAGCCAGATCGACGAGTACCTCGAGTTCTACGCCGGCCCCGGTGCGCAGCACCTCGCGCTCGCGACGAACGACATCCTGCGCACCGTCGACGAGCTGCGCAAGGAGGGTGTGGAGTTCCTCGACACCCCCGACACCTACTACGACGACCCCGAGCTGCGGGCCCGCATCGGTGAGGTGCGCGTGCCGGTCGAGGAGCTCAAGGCGCGCAAGATCCTCGTCGACCGCGACGAGGACGGCTACCTGCTGCAGATCTTCACCAAGCCGCTCGGCGACCGGCCGACCGTCTTCTTCGAGATCATCGAGCGGCACGGCTCGCTCGGCTTCGGCAAGGGCAACTTCAAGGCGCTGTTCGAGTCGATCGAGCGCGAGCAGGACCTGCGCGGCAACCTCTGAGGAAGATGGACCGGTGCACCGCACCGTCGTCCTCCCGAGCCCGCTGCTGCCGGCTCGCGCCTACGCCCCGCTCGCGCACGCCCTCGGGCGTCGCGGGTGGGGCGCCGTCGTCGCTGCCGTGCCGGAAGCCCCGGACGGCCCGGACCCCGTGCTCGCGGCCTACCGGGACGCCGTGACCAGCCACCGTGCCGACCTGGTCGTGGCGCACAGCAACGCCGGCCGGTACGCCGTGGCGGCCGCGGGAGGCGCCCCGGTCGTCTACGTCGACGCGGCGCTGCCGCCGGAGCACGGCGAGGCCACCCTGGCCCCCGAGGGGCTGCTCGACCACCTCGCCGGTCTCGCCGACGACGACGGGATGCTGCCGCCGTGGACCCGCTGGTGGGGCGACGACGACATCGCGACCGTCGTGCCCGACCCGGCCGTGCTGGCCGGCATCCGTGCCGACGAGCACCGGATGCCGCTGTCGTACTTCCGCTGCCGCCTCGGTGCCCCGGACGACTGGACGTCGCACCCGCAGGCCTTCCTCGCCCTCGGTGACACGTACGCGGAGGAGACCGCCCTGGCGCGGCGGCTCGGCTGGCCGGTCACGGTGCTGGAGGGTGCGCTGCACCTGCACCACCTCGTCGACCCGGATGCCGTGGCCGCCGCCGTGCTCGACCTGGCGGGTGCGCTGGGGGCCGAGTGAGGCTCAGTACCGCTGCTGGTCGCGAGGCGACGACCACGGACTGACCGGGCGTGGCACGGCGACGCCGTCGAGCTCGAGGTCGGTGCGCTCGGAGTAGAAGCACACCATCCCCTTGATCGCCGCCACCTCGTCCAGCGGGTGGGTGTAGGTCCACGCGATGTCCTCACCCTCGGGGCCGATGCCCGCGATCGCGTCCGGGGCGATGGAGACGTAGATGGCGTGGCCCTTGTAGGCGCAGGTCGTGGTCGACGTGCTGCCGACGAGGAGGTCGGTGACGACGTCGTCGTGGGGGACGTACCAGCGCACCGGGATGTGGGTCTCGTGGAGCGCGATGGCGCGGCGGGTGTCGGCGAGCACGGTGCCACCGAGGCTGACCACGACGTGTCGGTCGCTCGGGAGCAGGTCGATGCGCTTGAACGGGTCGTGCGGGTGACCCACGACCGGGTGGGCCTCCTCGACCCAGTCGAACGGTGCCCAGTCGATGACGACCCTCCCGCCCAGGTCGGCGTCGTCCGGGGCGAACCCGGCCGCCGGCACGCTCCGGTCGCCGACGACCACGTCGTAGGACCGTCCGGGGGTGTGGTGCCAGCCGAAGTTGACCGGCCCCAGCACCGGGGGCAGCCGGTCGGGCACCTCGGGCGACGCGCACGGCACGAGCGAGGCCGCGACGTCGGCGGGCGGCACGGCGTACAAGGGGACGATCCGGCGCGGCTCCCACACCAGCACGGCATCCGTGGTGTCGAGCACCGGCTGCCCGCCGAGCGAGGCCCGCACCCGCCTCGTCACCGGCTCGAAGCACAGCTCGCCCACCAGGCCCATCAGGTGCTCACCCATGCGTATCGCCATCCACCGATGCTGCGCCCGATGCCCGCGGCCGTCAACGGCGCCGGCGGGCGACGGGGCGTGCAGCCGGCCGTGAGACCCTGTCGACATGAGCGAGCTCCCCGCAGGACCCGGTTGGTACGAGGACGAGCACGACCCCTTGTTGCTGCGGTACTTCGACGGTGTCGTCTGGACCTCGAACACCACGCCGCGCCGCTCGCCGACCGCCGAGTCCTCCACCATCGGGCGCGCCACCCCGGGGGTGATCCCCGGCCGCGCCGGCAACCCGGGAGCCTGGGCGCAGCCCGGCCAGCAGGGGCAGTCCGGCCAGCAGGGGCAGCCCGGCCAGGGCCCGGTTCAGTGGCAGGGGGGCGGGGCGCCGCCGGCCGGCTACAACCCGTACCACCAGGGGTGGGGCACCGCTCGCGGCGACGTGCTGCCGGACGGCGCCGTGCTCGCCGAGTGGTGGCGGCGGCTCGCGGGCCGCATCCTCGACCTCGTCGTCATCGGGGTGTTGACGGTGATCATGGCCTGGCCCTGGCTGAGCCAGGCGATGTCGACCATGTCGGACTTCGTCGACCGGAGCCTGGCGGCCGCGGAGTCGGGTGGGACGCCGCCGAGCCAGAACGCCTTCGCGATGGAGTTCCTCGAGAACATCCTCCCGGTGATCCTGATCTGGATCGCGGTTGCACTCGTCTACGAGACGGCGTTCCTCACCATCCGTGGTGCGACCCCCGGGAAGATGGTGGTCGGCACCACGGTGCGTCGAGTCGGCGGCCCGGGTCGGCTCTCGGTGGTGACGGCGCTCAAGCGGCAGGTCATCCCGGTGAGCACGTTGCTGCTGAGCTTCGTGCCGTTCGTGTCGATCCTGGCCTTCGGGGTGGGCATCGTCGACCCGGCCTGGCTGCTCTGGGACGCCAGGCGGCAGTGCCTGCACGACAAGCTCGCCGACACGGTCGTGGTGCTGCGCCACCCGCAGGCCTGACCCGGACCTCCGTCAGCGGGCGGGCAGGACCCTGCCGACGCACTCGCCGAGCCCGATGACGCTGCCGCCCGGGCCGGGCGCGGTGGCGCGCAGGGTGACCGTGTCGCCGTCCTCGAGGAAGGTGCGCTGCGACCCGTCGTCGAGGGTGATCGGCTCGGTGCCGCTCCAGGTGAGCTCGAGGAAGCACCCGCGGGTGCCCTTCTCCGGCCCGGAGACCGTGCCCGACCCGAACAGGTCCCCGTTGCGCAGGGTGGCCCCGTTGACCGTCATGTGCGCCACCATCTGCGCGGGCGACCAGTACATGTCGCGGAACTCCGGCCGGGAGACGACCGTGCCGTTCCAGTCGACCTCGACGTGCACGTCGAGCCCGTAGGCGGTGCCCGCGCCGTCGTCGGTCGGCTCGTCGTGCAGGTAGGGCAGCGGCTCCGGGTCCTGGCCGGGTAGCGGCACCCTGGCGGCCTGCAGCGCATCGGTCGTGACGACCCACGGTGAGATCGAGGTGGCGAACGACTTGCCGAGGAACGGGCCGAGCGGCACGTACTCCCAGGCCTGCAGGTCGCGGGCCGACCAGTCGTTGAGGAGGACGACACCGAAGAGGTGCTCGTCGGCATCCGCGAGCGCCACCGGCTCGCCGAGGCGGGTGGCGCCACCGACGACGAAGCCCAGCTCGGCCTCGATGTCGAGGCGCACCGACGGCCCGAACAGCGGCACCGGCTCGGTCGGGGGCTTGCGCTGCCCGCTGGGGCGCACGACGTCGGTGCCCGACACCACGATCGTCCCGGAGCGGCCGTGGTAGCCGATCGGCAGGTGCTTCCAGTTCGGGGTGAGCGGCTCGGAGTCGGGGCGGAAGATGCGCCCGACGTTGGTCGCGTGGTGCTCGCTGGCATAGAAGTCGACGTAGTCGGCGACCTCGACCGGCAGGTGCATCGTCACCTCGTCGGCCGGCACCAGGTTGGCCTCGACGCACTCACGGTGCACCTCGTTGGTCAGCTGCTCGACCAGCCAGGCGCGGGCCGCGCTCCACGCCTGACGCCCTTCGGCGAGGAACGCGTTGAGCGACGGGGCCAGCCAGACCGCGCCCGACTCCATGCCGGCCTGCTGGGCGCACGCGCCGACGTCGAGCACGTGGTCGCCGACCCGCACCCCGACGCGGGGCTCGGTGCCGGGGGTCGAGAAGACGCCGTAGGGCAGGTTGTGGATGCCGTAGGGGTGGTCGGCGGGCAGGTCGAGCCAGGTCATGGCGGTCCTTCGGTCGGTCGGTCGGTCGGATCCGATGAGTGGGTCAGGGGCGCGTGAGCAGGCCGAGGTCGGCGAGCTCGCCGACGGGGTCGGTGACGGTGCAGCACCCGTAGGCGGTGAACCCCTCGCGCACCCGGGCGGCGGTGGCGTCGGGCCACGCGGCGACGAGGTCGGCGAGGGCGGCGGCGTCGTGGACGGCCAGCAGCGCGGCGACCTCGTCCTGACCGGCGCCGGCGAGCGCGGCCGAGGTCGCGACGAGCACGTTCAGCACGCCGTGGTTCTCCTCCGGGATGCCGGCCACCTCGTAGGTGCCGCGCCCGGCGTGGTGCAGCCCGCCGGTCAGCTTGAACGGCACCTCGAGACCGCCGCAGATCCCGAGGAAGGCGGCCAGCTCGGCCTCCTCCGGCCAGCGCCAGGTGGGCGTCGGTCCGGTGCGGAACTTCGCGACGACGCGGCGGCCCTCGGCGAGCGCGCTGTGCACGTCGGCGACGGCGACCGCGTGGTCGTCGCCGCGTGGCACCTCGAGGGCGAGGGCGACCTCGTCGAGGCCGAGGCCGCGCCACCCCTCCTGCCAGGCGAGCTCGGCCCCCACGACCCGCACCCGGGTCTCGTCGCGCAGCGCGTCGAGGGCGGCAGTCGTCAGCGCCGGGTCGGCGCCGGGACGGGCCACGAGCACGAGGTCGAGGGGGTCGCGAGCGTCGCGTGAGGTCGCGGCATCAGCGGCGGCACCGGCATCCCGGACGTCGAGCACGGCGACGAGGTCGGCCACCGCAGCCGCGGGCACGAGCAGCGGTCCGACGCAGTCGGCGTACCAGGCGCTGCGGTGCCCGGCGTGCTGGCCCACGGCGTCGGCCAGTGCCGCGTTTCCCGGCGGGAAGACCGCCGCGTCGTCGACGAGCCCGCGGAGCAGCACCGGGGTCGTCGACGACATGACCACAACCTATCGCGGTCGTCGGCCCGCGCCGGCGGCCCCGGGGCCGGGTGCTACGCGCTCGGCCCAGGGGGCCGGCCGAAGGTGACGGCGGTCCTCACCGAGGCCGGCGCGCGACCGACGAGCTCGGCGTCGGGCGGGGCCCCGAGCGCGTCGTTGACCGTCGAGAAGGCGAGCCGCAGCGCGACGAAGAGCGTGACCGAGAAGATCTGCCCGTCGTCATAGCCGGCCCGCCGCAGCTCGTCGACGTCCTGCGCGGTCACGCCGTTCGGGTCACCGACGACGCGGCGGGCCCACCGGGCGAGGGCACGCTCGGCGTCCGACAGGGACTCGTCGGAGCCGGTGAGGGCGGACGTCGCCGCCTCGTCGCCCGCGAGCGAGGCGAGCCTGGTTCCCCAGGCGAGCGAGCAGTACGAGTCGCCCATCGTCGCGGCAGAGGCCGCGACGAGGACCGCCCGCTGCTGCTGGTCGAGCCCGGCGCCCTCCGTGCTCCGCTTGAGCAGGTAGGACAGCACGGCCAGCGCCTCTGGCGAGTGGGCCCAGACCCGGGTGAGGTGCGCGACGTAGCCCTGGCCCTCGAGGTCGGCCGTGTACAGCCGTTCGACCTCGTCGTCCAGCTCGGCGTCGGACAGGAAGCCGGGCCGCCCCGCCGGTGCGACCACGGTCGTCATCGACGGACCACCTCGACGCCGACCGTCGTGCCGTGCGTCAGCACGTCGAACACGGCCGAGCGTGCCTGCGACTGGGCGACCAGCGCGGCCACGGCGTCGGCGTCCGCGTCAGCGTCGACGTCGAACACGACGTTGATGTCGCTGAAGCCGTTGCGCACGGTCGGGTCGATCCCGAGGATGCCGCGCAGGTCGATGTCACCCTCGACGCGGCAGGTGACGCCCCGGAGCTCGACCCCGCGGGCGGCCGCGATGTTGCCGAGACCGGCCATGAGGCACGAGGCGAGGGCGTTGAGGAGCAGCTCGGCGGGGGTCGGGCCCCGGTCGGTACCGACGAGCACGGCCGGGTGGTCGGCCTCGACGACGACCTCGCCCGCTCCGGGAACGGCGTGGACGTGCTCCTGGCCGGCCCCGAAGAAGCCCGGGAAGCGGCCGCGGCTGTGGGTGCCGGAGACCCACTCGTTGTCGGCGCGGAAGCGGAAGCGCGCGGCCTCCGGCTGCTGACGCACGGCGTCGATGGTGGCGAACAGGGTGTCGACGTCGACGCCGTTGGGGCGTCGCTCCATGGTGTTCTGCACGGGACTTCTCCTTGGTGTGGTGGTGCGGTGATGTGGTGGTGCTGCGGTGGGCGAGAGGGAGTCGGTGGCTGCCGCGCTCAGCGCGCGGGCAGGTCGGCGCGGCAGGCGTCGCGCGCGGCGAGCTCCTGCGCCTCGGTGTCGAGCGCCCGGCCGAGCTCGCCCTGGAGCTCGACGAAGCGGTGGGCGGGAGGGAAGGCGGCGAGGGCACGGGTCAGTCGGAACGTCTCCGCGAGGGCCCGGTCGCGCTCCCGCTCGAAGTGACGCATCGCGCCGGCCTCCTCGCACGGGTCGCGCAGCGCGCGGTCGGCAGCCTCCGCCAGCAGGTCCGCGTCGCGGAAGGCATCGGTCATGCCGTGTCCCGTGATCGGGTCGCGGTGGTAGCCGGCGTCGCCGACCAGCGCCCAGCCCGGACCGGCCGCCCGGCGTACGTGGTTGGGCAGGCGGACCGCCCCACGCAGGGGCGCGGACACCCTGCCCTCCCTGACCCGTTCGGCGAGCCCCGGCAGGGTCGACTCCAGCGCCTCGGTCCAGGCCTCGAGGCGGTGGGCACCTGCCGAGAGCACGGGCCGCGCGAGGTGCTCCGGGCGGATGAGCCACACGCAGGCCTCGCCGAAGTGGGTGGGGAACACGCCACCGAAGGCATGGTCGCCGAGGTGGAACTCGAAGCCGTCCCAGTCCCGGTCCCCGACGTAGGTGTAGAGGCAGGCGCCGCTCGGCGCGTGGCTCTCGACGACCTCGGCACCCACGAGTGGCGCGATCCGCGACCTCACCCCGTCGGCGCCGACCACGAGGCGTGCCGTGATCCGCATCCGGGTCCCGTCCTCCGTGGTGGCGGTGACCCCACGGACCCGGCCGCCTCGTCACGCACGATGCCGTCGACGGTGGTCCGGTCCAGGAGGGTGGCGCCGGCGCGGACGGCCGCGTCCGCGAGCACCCGGTCGAGGACGTGCCGACGCGGGGCCAGCATGTGGTCGACACCGGCCTTGTCCTTGACGGGCAGCCGCACCGGCGCCGGTGCCGCGGGTCCGTACTGGTGGAAGGACACGGAGCGGATCGCGGGGGCGCCCGTCGCGAGCACCTCGTCGAGCAGCCCCCAGCGGGACAGCTGGACGACCCCGCCGCGCACGAGGGAGTGGGTGGAGTTCGTGTCGCCGGGCAGCCGGGCGCGGTCGACGAGCACGACGTCGTGCCCCGCACGGGCCAGCAGCAGGGCGGTCGCTGCGCCGGCGCAGCGGGCACCGACGACGACGACGTCGTGGTGGCTCTCTCGGACGGGGCTCACGGTGGTTCCTTCGGTCGGTGTCACGGGCTGCACCGAAGGTATGGACCGGGCCGGGGGTCCGATAAGGGGAGCCGGTCCCCATCTTTCGAGGAAGGCGGATGCCGCCCCCCACGTTCCAGCGGGCCGCTCAGCCGTCGAGGGCCATGGTCCAGCAGACGGCGGTCCCCTCGATGGCGACGACGCCGTCGTCGCGCACCACCCGGGTCGCGAGCGTGGTGATCGGCTTGTCCTCCCGGACCGCGGTCACCTCGACCTCGCCGGTGATGGTGTCGCCGGGGCGTGTGGGCGCGAGGAAGCGCCAGTGAGTCTCGAGGAAGACGGTGCCCGGGCCGGGGAGCCGTTCGGCGACGACGGCGTTGAGGATCGCGCTCGTCACCCCGCCCTGGACGACGATCCCGCCGAAGCGGGTCCGGGCGGCCGCTTCGGCGTCGTAGTGCAGCGGGTTGCGGTCGCCGCTCAGCTCGGTGAACCGGATGATGTCGGCCGCCTCCACCGTGCGGGTCAGGGAGGCGCGCTCGCCCACCTTGGGGGCGCCCTCGGGCCAGGTCGTCATGGTGCTCCTCGGGGTCGGGGTCGGGGTCGGGTCGTGGTCGGGGTTCCTGGGTCAGGCGAGTCCGAGCTCGTGGGCCTGAACAACGACCGCGCGCCGGTTCGGCGTCCCGAGCTTGAGGAGGACGGCCGAGACGTGGTGGTCGGCCGTCTTGGGGGAGATGTAGAGGCGGTCGGCGATCTCGGCGTTCGTGAAGCCGCGGGCCACCAGCTTGGCGACGTCGAGCTGACGGTTGGTCAGGCCCGACGGGTTGGCCCGGGTGCTCGCCCTGGGACGGACGGGCACCTGGGTGACACCCTCCTGGCGCAGGGTCCGCCGGAGGCGGTCCGCGGTCGCCGTGGCGCCGAGCGCGTCGAGCTGCTCGACCGCGCGCAGGCGGGTCTCGGCCCGTGGTGCTTCCACGCACGACAGCGCCTCGTCGACGACACCACCCACCTGGCGCCACCACGCGGCCGCTTCCTCGGGCCGGCCGGTGAGCACCAGGCGGTGCGGCTCCTCGAGGGCGTCGGGGTCGGCCGCGTGCGCGATGTCGAGCCGGGACAGCCACACCGCGAGGTCGCCGGCGGACCAGGTCTGCGCGGTCGACTCGAGGGCCCCATCGAGGATGCGGGGCGCGGTGCGGGTCACCCTGCCGTCGGGGACCCCCGTCATCCACATCCGCTCGGCGAGCGCGGCCAGGGCGGGCAGCCGCCGCAGGGGCTCGTCGAGCTGGTCGGCGAGCTGCCAGGCGGCCTCGAGGTGCCGTTCCTCGGTACCGACCCGACGCAGGTGGACCAGGCCGGCGACGACGTGCGGCCAGAAGGTCGCGACCGGCATCCCGTCGCGGGTGAGGGCGTCGTCGGCATCCTCCAGCGCAGCGCGCCAGCGCCCCTCGAGCAGCCGGAGGCGCGAGCGCACGCCGGTCTGCCAGTGGTTGCAGATGGGGATGTCGCGCTCGAGGGTGAGCGCGAGCGACTGCTCCAGCGTGCGCTCGGCGTCGGCCAGTCGGCGCTGCTCGACGTCGAGGTAGGCCAGGTTCGAGTAGCCCGTGGACGCGACCTCGTCGTGGCCGTGGTCGCGGGCCTCCTCCACCACCCGCACGAGCCGCTCGCGGGCACCGTCGGCGCCCAGCGACAGCTCGTTCGCGGCCCCCACGAGTCGGCTCCGCAGCGCCAGCGAGTCGTCGCCCAGCTCGGCGGCGATCCGGCTCGCGTCGGAGGCGCAGGCGAGCGTCCGCTGGACGTCACCGCGCATGAAGGCGAGGTACGCCTGCGTCGCCCTGGCCCGGCCGAACTCGCGCTGGGTGGGTGTGGCGAGCCCGGCCGCCCGCTCGGCGTGGGTCTGCGCCGACCCGCGGCGAGCGTTGTAGTACTCGATCACCGCGCACGAGTCGTGCGCCATCGACAGACCGGTGTCGTCGCCGGCGCCCTGCCACAGCGGGAAGGTCGCGCTCACGGTGGCGATGGCCGGGACCAGGCGACTGGTCATGTACTGCTCGTACGCCAGCCGCGTGAGCAGCATGGCGCGATCCCGCGGGTCCGCCCCGGGCAGGTGGGCCAGGGCCGTCTCGAGGAAGGCCACCGCCTCCGTGTGCCCGCCGGACCGGGCGGCCTCCTCGGCCGCCGCCTGCGCGTACCGAGCGGCCCTCGGTGCGTCGGCGGCGGCCACCGCGTGGTGGGTGAGGACCGCGGGGTCCTGCGGCTGCAGGGTCTCGAGGGCCCGGAGGAGCCGGGCGTGCAGGCGGGCCGTCCCCCCGGCCGGGATCGTGCTCTCGACGGCGAGCCGGGCCAGCTCGTGCCGGAAGACCAGCCCGCCGCGCTGGCGCAGGAGCAGACCGGTGCCGTGCAGCCGCCGCAGCGTGGGGAAGTCGACGCCCAGGGATGGCAGGACCCGGTCGTCCAGGCGGTCGGGGGCGCTCGCCGCGAGCTGGAGCACCTCGAAGTCCTCCGCGTCGATGCCCGAGGTGCGGGCCAGGACGGCGTCGCGCACGGTCGCCGGCAGGGGGAGGTCGGGGTCCTTGGCGACCTCCGTGGCGAAGAACGGGTTGCCACCCGTGAGCGCGTGGACCGCGGCCGCGTCCAGGGTGGTGCCCTCGACGAGCGCGGCAACCCCCTCCACGCTGAGGGGTTCGAGGTGGAGGGTGGCGACGAAGCCGAGGGCGGCGAGGTCCCCGAGCAGGGGGCGGACCGAGTGCTGCTCGCCGATCTCGTCGTCGCGGTACGTGAGCACGACCGCGCACGGCATGGTCTCCAGGCGGCGCAGGAGGAACCGCAGGACCTCGGCGGAGGCGGCGTCGACCCAGTGCAGGTCCTCGACCACCACGACCGTCGGCTCCGAACGCAGCGCGGCATAGGTCACCTCGCACACCTCCGACAACGGTGACGCACCGTCGAGCGGGCGGAGGTCGACGAGGAGGTCCCGGACGGGGCCGAGGGGGCGCGGCGTGACCAGCGGGTCGCACCCACCGCGCAGCACCCGCAGCCCGTGACCGCTCGAGCACACGGCCTCGACGAGCGCGGACTTGCCGGCGCCGGGCTCCCCGCTGACGGCGACAGCGGACCCGGTGCCCGCCGACGCCGCGTCGAGCGCCCCGGCGAGCACGTCGAGCTCGCGCTCCCTCTCGAGGAGGCCCATGGGGCGACTGTAGGCCGCCGGGGCCGGGCCCTCCAGACCTGGCGACCCCTGCGGGGCACGCCGCAGGGGTGCCGGGGCCATCTGTGCGCCCGCACGGTCCGCGGCATACCCTGCTCTGGAGCAGGGGGAGCACCCCGAACCGACCACAGCGAGGTGGACAGAGCCAGTGGCGCACTACCAGGCGATGGGCAGCATCCCCCCGAAGCGGCACACCCAGCACCGGCGGCCGGCCGGGCGGGGCAAGGTCGGCGAGCTCTACTACGAGGAGCTCATGGGCGAGGAGGGCTTCAGCAGCGACTCGAGCCTGCTCTACCACCGCAACATCCCCTCGACGGTCGCGGAGTACCGCGAGTGGACCGTCGGCGACCTGGGCACCACCGCCAACCACCCGCTGCTCCCGCGCCACCTCAAGCCCCACGACCTGTTCCCCGCCAAGGTCGTCAAGGACACCGACGTGGTCACCGGCCGGCGACTGCTGCTCGGCAACGGCGACGTGCGCCTGTCGTACGCCGTCGCCGGCGCCCCGAGCCCCTGGTACCGCAACGGCATCGGCGACGAGTGCGTCTACGTCGAGCGCGGCCGGGCTCGGGTCGAGACGGTGTTCGGTGCGTTCGAGGTCGGCGAGGGCGACTACGTCATCATCCCGAGGGCCACGACGCACCGCTGGCTCCCCAAGCGCTCGAGCAAGGACCCGCTGCGCACCATCTGCATCGAGGCGAGCAGCCACATCTCGCCGCCGAAGCGCTACCTGAGCAAGTACGGCCAGCTGCTCGAGCACAGCCCGTACTGCGAGCGCGACCTGCGCGTACCGCAGGGCCCGCTGCTCGCCGAGGACGTCGGCGAGCAGGCGGACGCCGAGACCGAGGTCTACATCAAGCACCGCGGCGGCGGCCCGGCCAGCAGTGGCGGCATCGTCGGCACCGTGCACGTGCTGCCCTTCCACCCGCTCGACGTGGTCGGCTGGGACGGCTGCCTCTACCCGTACGTGTTCAACGTGCGCGACTACGAGCCGATCACCGGCCGCATCCACCAGCCGCCGCCGGCCCACCAGGTCTTCGAGGGCTGGAACTTCGTGGTCTGCAACTTCGTGCCGCGCAAGGTCGACTACCACCCGCTGTCGATCCCGGTGCCCTACTACCACTCCAACGTCGACTCCGACGAGGTCATGTTCTACGTCGACGGCGACTACGAGGCGCGCAAGGGCTCCGGCATCGGCCAGGGCTCGATCTCGCTGCACCCGGGCGGCCACGCCCACGGGCCGCAGCCGGGTGCCGCGGAGGCCTCGATCGGCAAGCACTACTTCGACGAGCTCGCCGTCATGGTCGACACCTTCCGCCCGCTCGAGCTCGGCGAGGCCGGACGCGCCTGCGACGACGGCAAGTACGCCGGCAGCTGGAACCGCACCCGCGGCTGAGCCCGGCCGGGCCCTCCCACCGGCCGGGTGCCGTGTCGCGCCTATCCTTGCTGCGTGTCGCTCGCGCCCGTGCAGGAGGAGGTCACCGCCACCGGCGGTGACGTCGCGCCCGACACCCCGTGGATCACCATCGTCTGGAACGACCCGGTCAACCTGATGTCGTACGTGACGTGGGTGCTGCAGAACCACTTCGGCTACTCCCGCAAGAAGTCCGAGAAGCTGATGATGGACGTGCACACCCAAGGTCGGGCGGTCGTCGCGAACGGCACTCGCGAGGCGATGGAGGCCGACACCGAGGCCCTGCACGGCTACGGGCTGTGGGCGACCTTCCAGAAGGACGAGTGATGGCGCGCGGCTTCCGGCGCAAGGGGTCGGGCCGGCAGGCCCGGTACGTCGCCCAGCTCGACCCGCTCGAGCGCGCCACCGTCGCGGGGCTGATGGACCAGGTCCGCGAGCTGCTCGACCCGCCCGCACCGGTGCCGGAGGGCGGTGACGACTTCGCGTCGATCGTCGCCGGTCTCGGGATGGGCGTGACGGTCGCCGCCGAGGACCAGTCCGACCTCGACCCCGACGACGCCGGGCGCGACCCCGCGCTCGCCCGGCTGCTGCCGACGGCGAACCGCCAGGACGACGAGGTGGCGGCCGAGTTCCGCCGCCTCACGGAGACCGGGCTGCGCCAGCGCAAGGCCGCGGCGCTGGAGACGTCCGCCGACCTGCTGCGCAGCGAGGACAAGATCCGCCTGGACGCCGGGCAGTCCCGGGCCGTGCTGGCCGCGCTCACCGACGTGCGGCTCGTGCTCGGCGAGCGGATGGGCCTGCGCACCGACGAGGACGTCCGACGTGCTCGAGGCCGCCGCGCAGGACCTCGACCCGGACGACCCGCTGGCCTACGCGCTGGCCGTCTACGACTTCCTCACCTGGCTTCAGGAGACGCTGGCGTCCGCGATGCTGGACGGGTGAGTGTGCCTGACACCGTGGGGGGCGATGTGGGTCGAGGGCGCCGGGGCGCGTCGGTGCTCGCGGTCGTGCTGACCGTGCTGACCGTGGCCGTGCTCCTGTGGCCGGACGGCTGGGTCGTGAACCGCGGCGTCGTGCGGGTCTACGTCTTCTTCCTCGAACGGGGGATGCCCCCGCGCGTGACACCCGAGGACTACGCCGTGCTCCTCAACGTCGCCGTGTTCGTGCCGCTCGGCTGGATCGGCGTGGCGCTGCTGCGCTGGCCGCCGGCGGGGGTGGCCTGGAGCCTGACGGCGGCCAGCGCGGCCGTCGAGCTGGTCCAGGCGCTGCCCGCCTTCGGTCGCGACCCCAGCCTGCTCGACGTCGCCAGCAACGCGCTCGGAGCGGTGCTCGGCGTCGTCGCGGCCTCAGTCGTGGGACGACGCCGGCACGGCGGGAACGGCGCGGCGGACGACCAGGCCGGCGTCGGCCAGCCCGGCGACGAACGTCGCGACGTCGGCGGTGACCACCTCGGCGGGTGAGCCGACGTCGTCGGCGACCCGCTGGGTGACCTCCTGGAGGGTGCCGCCCTCCACGAGCGACAGCCAGATCGCGGCCCCCGCCCCGGCGAGCACGAACGGCGGGCCGTCGGGGAGCGGTGCCGCGTAGACGGTGCCCTCCCGCTCGACCCACGCGGTGCGCGCCGCGATGAGCAGCTGGTCGGTCATCGCCACGGCAGCCGCCCGGCGACGGCCTTGACGCCTGCTGCCACGCGCCGCGCGGACTCCGCCGCGACCTCGGCTCGCGTCGGGGTGTGCCCGAGCTTCAGGCCGAGGTAGTAGCGGTTGACCCGCAGGGAGCGCCACGCGACCGACGCCTTCGCGCGCGGACCGCGCGCGGCACGGAACCGGGCGCTCCACTCGTCGAGGCGGTCGCCGCCGCGCACGAAGACCTCCCAGACGGCTGCTTCGGGGTCGCCCTGGTACTCATCGAGGTGGCCCGTCGCGGCGGCCAGGGCCACCGTGGCCCCGGTGTCGGCGGCCAGCGCCCGGATCCGCTCGCGGTCCTGCGGGGTGCGGTCGGTCCAGTTGGGGGCGAGGTCCGGGTGGTCACCCCCGAGGTGCGGGGTACGGGCGGAGTGCAGCAGCAGCACCAGCGACTGGGCCAGCGGCTCGGGCACGGCGCACGGGACGTGCCCCAGCTCTGCTGAGCCACGGCTGCTCCACAGGCGCTCGAACGCGTGTGCCGGGTCGCGGTCCATCCCGGGGTAGTGCCGGTGCACGTCGAGCATGCCCCAGCTCTCGTGGAAGAGGTTGGCCGCGTGGTCGAACGCCGACCCGGCGTCGAAGGTGGTCTCGATCCGCCAGCCGTGCTCGGCGAGGAGCGCCATCAACGCATCGACACCGGATGGTCGCACGATGACGTCGACGTCGGTTCCGGACCGCGCGTGGGTGCGCAGCCCGCGGTGCACGGCCGGGCCCTTGATGTGCAGCACGTCGACGCCGGCCTCGTCGGCCAGCGCCTGCACGGCCGCGTGCGCGAGCTCGACCCGCACGGGCAGGGGGACGTCGACGACCTCGGTCACGGTGCCACTCTAGGTTCGGGGTTTCCCGGACGACCCGTGGAAACGAGAACGCCGGGATAAAATCTCGACACCGCGCGGCGATGTCGTGCTTTTGCCGATGAGGACCCCCTGTGACCATTCTCGACTTCGTCAGACTCTCGCGCGCCCACATCTGGAGCCTGCTGTTCCTCACGCTCGTCGGCGCCGGCTCGGCCTGGGTGATCACCGAGCGGATGCCGGAGGTCTACCTCGCCGACGCGAGCGGCTACGTCGTCGTGGGGGGTGACCTGAACTCCTCCGGCGAGGGGCTGGCCGCGACCACCCTCGGCGGCACCAAGGCCGACTCGTACCTGCCACTGGTCACCGGCCGTGCTGTCGCGCAGCGGGCCATCGACGCGACCGGCATCGCCGCGACCCCCGCCCAGGTCGCGGCGCGGGTGTCGGCCTCGGTGGCGCCGAACTCGGTCATCCTCAAGGTCACCGCCACCGGCCCGAACCCGGAGGAGTCCAGGGTCCTCGCCGATGCGGTCATCACGGCCACCGCCGTGGAGGCCGACCGGATCGAGAAGCGCGGGCGCTCGTCCACCGACAAGGACCCCTTGGTCCAGGTCGTGCCGATCGAGACGGCGTTGCCCGGCGTCAAGGTCGCCCCCGACCCGGTGCGCAACGTGCTCATCGGCGCCCTCGTCGGCCTGCTCGTCGGCTACGGACTGGTCTTCCTGCGCCGAAAGCTCGACACCCGGCTGCGCACCGTCGCCGACGTCGAGACCGAGACCGGGGCCAGCGTGCTCGGCGTCGTGCCGCTCACCTCGGAGCTGCGCGGGCACGCCAGCCGCAGCCTGGACCAGCTCGGGCTCGCGACCGAGGCGTTCCGGCAGATCCGCACGAACCTGCGCTTCGTCAGCGTCGACCACGCACCGCGCAGCATCGTGATCACCAGCGCGAACGCCGGGGAGGGCAAGTCGACGATGTCGGCCACGCTGGCCCGGGTGCTCGGCGAGTCCGGCCAGCCCACCGTCATCATCGACGCCGACCTGCGCCGGCCGATGCTGGCCACCATCTTCGACCGGCCGGGCTCGGTCGGGCTCTCACAGCTGCTCGCCGGGCAGGTCCGCCTCGCCGACGCGCTGCAGGACACCGAGCAGCCCAACGTGCGCCTCATCGCGGCGGGTCGCACGCCGCCGAACCCGAGCGAGCTGCTCGGCTCGCAGCGGATGCACGCCCTGATCGACCACCTCGCCAAGGACCACCTCGTGATCCTCGACGCGCCGCCGCTGCTCCCGGTCACCGACGCCGGCCTGTTGTCGGGCATGAGCGACGGCACGCTGCTCGTGTTCGCGGTGGGCCGCACGCACAAGGACCAGGCCCGGCTGTGCGCCAAGATCATGGGCCAGGTCGGCGGGCACGTGCTCGGGGTCGTGCTGAACATGGCCCCGAAGAAGGGCCTGGGCGGCGTCGTCTACGGGTACGGCAACGGCTACAGCAGCGAGTACGCCACCCGCGAGAAGTACCTGGTGCGGCCCGGTGAGGTCGACGCCGGACGCCGTCGTGCCCATCACCCCGGCACCGCGGCGGTCGCGACCCGCCGAGCGTCGCCCGAAGGACCTCGACGACGCGAACGTCTGATCGCAGGGGCCGACCGAGCGGCGCGACCCGAGCCGGTCAGTAGGCTCCGCGGCTCGACAGGACGGCGAGCATGGTGCGGGCGAGGATGACGAGGTCCTGCACGATCGACCAGTTGTCGACGTAGTACAGGTCCAGGCGTACCGAGTCCTCCCACGACAGGTCCGAGCGCCCCGACACCTGCCACAGACCGGTCATCCCGGGGCGCACGGCGAGCCGGCGGCGCACGTCGTCGGTGTAGCGCTCGACTTCCCCGGGAAGTGGCGGGCGCGGGCCCACGAGGCTCATCTCGCCGCGGAGCACGTTGAGGAACTGGGGCGTCTCGTCGAGCGAGAACCGCCGGATGAGGCGCCCCGGCCGGGTCACGCGCGGGTCCTGCTCGGCCTTGAAGAGGACGTGGTCCTCCGCGTGCTTGTTCTCGGCCGCCACCGTGGCGACCATCGCGTCGGCGCCGATGACCATCGAGCGGAACTTGTAGCAGTCGAACAGGTCACCGTTGCGGCCGACGCGTTGCTGGCGGAAGAGCACCGGGCCACGGTCGTGCACCTTGATCGCGATGGCCGTGCCGATGAGCAGCGGACTCGACAGCACGAGCAGCACGCCGGCGCCGACGACGTCGAACAGCCGCTTCGAGACGCGGGTGGCGGCCTGGGCGCGCGGCCCCTCGAGCTCCATGAGCTGGAGGCCGGCGGCCGGGCGCACGCGCACCCGGTCGCTGGCGACGTCGGTGAGCCCCGGCACGAGCATGATCTGCACGGGGGAGTCGGCCAGCTCCCAGGCCGCACGCCGCATCTGCTGGGCCGAGGCGACCGCGCCTCCGGCGAAGAGCACGATGTCGCACCCGGTGTCGGCGACGACGGCAGCGGTGCGTGCGGTCGTGCCCAGGATCTCGACGCCACCCGGGGTCTGCTCGGCCGACTCGGTGGCCGGCACGACCGCGCCGACCACGTGGTACCCGAGCCAGCGCTCGCGGTTGAGCACGCGGGCGACCTCGTCGACCTGGGCGGCGGAGCCGGCGACGACGACCCGGCTGACCAGGTGGCCGCGGCGGCGCAGCGCGTGGGTCACCCGGCGCAGCACGAAGCGACCGAGGAGCAGCGCGGGCACCCCGAAGATGATCAGGAGGAAGAAGAAGCCGCGCGAGAACTGGAACTTCATCAGGAAGCAGACGACCCCGGTGGTCCCCGCCGCCACCATGGTCCCGCGCACGACGAGCTTGTACTCGGTGGCCCCGGCCGCCAGGACGTGCGCCGCGTACCCCCCGGTGAGGGCGATGGCGGCCACCCAGCCCAGGACGATCGGCACGCCGACGATGGCCACCAGGTTGTCGACGTCACCGACCGCGTTGAAGAACGGCAGCCGCATGCGACCGTAGGCCGCGGCGAGGGTCACCCCGGTCATGACGAGCAGGTCGACGACGACGGCGGCCACGCTCGGCAGGAGGTGGCTCCACCGCGCGGCGCGGGCAACCGCCGTGGTGTCGGCGTGCACCTCGTTGATGATCATGGGACCTTCGCGACGTCGTGGCATGCATCGAACGGGCGGCCCCCTCGTGACGAGGAGGGAGTCGCCCCGACCCAGTATCGGGCGTGACACGGGTCCCCGACAGGGGGGCGTGACAGACCAGATGCAAGACGGGCCGTTCGGACGATGGGGACCGGGACGACCCTCACCGCCGCGCGGGCCCGGGAACCAGGCCGCTCAGCGGGCCCGCAGGAGGTCGTCGACCTCGGCGTGCAGCCGCGCGGCGAAGCCCGCCTCGGAGAAGCGGTCGGCGTGCGAACGGAGCACCGCCGGGTCCCAGGTGTGGGCGTCAGCCGCAGCCAGCCCCGCCCGGAACAGCTCGGGGTCGGGCGCATCGACGTGCAGCCCGGTGACCCCCTCCCGCACCGTGTCGAGGTAGCCCCCGGCGCGCAGCGTGAGGCTCGGGACGCCGAAGGCGGCGGCCTCGAGCGGGGTGAGCCCGTAGTCCTCGTGGCTCGGCGCGACGAGCACGCGTGCGTGCGCGTAGACCCAGCGCAGCTGGCGCGTCGCTGAGTCCGGAGAGTCAGGCGCACGTTGGGGGGCAGGTCTGCGGCGAGCAGCGTCGCGCTCGGGGCCCCGCTCCGACGACGACGAGCCGATGGTCCGACCCCGCGACGGCCTCGACGCAGCGACATCGACGTTCTTGTAGGGCAACAGGCGGGAGACGACGAGGAGGTAGCCGTCGTCGGCCCAGTCAGCCAGGGCGTCGACCGGCGACTGCGGGCCGGTCGGGTCCATGCCGTGGGGCGCTGGCACCACCTGGGCATCGATGCCGTAGGCCTCGCGGATCCGCGTGCGGACGACGCGGGAGTTGCACAGGTACCGGTCGGGGCGTCGGGCTGCCCGGCGGTCCCATCGCACCAGCGACGGCCTCATCAGGCCCAGGGCGACGCCGGGGACCGACCGCCACAGCGGACCGCCGAGATAGGTCTCGCTCTGGTAGAGCCACCGTGCGGGGGAGTGGCAGTAGGCGATCACCAGGCCGTCCCCCCTGAACCCGTGGGCCCAGCCGCTGGTCGAGGCGATGACGACGTCCTCGCGTGGACGGATCGTCGCCGACGCGAGGGGCAACAGTGGAAGGGCGCTCCGGTGCGATCGTCGGACGACGCCCAACCGGTTCAGTGGCGAGACGCGCACGTCGAGGTCGGCGGAACTCCGGATACGTCGACCGCAGGTTCGTAGAGCGTGGTGTGGACCGCAGCGCCGGGAAACGCAGCAGCCATGGCCAGAACCACCCGCTCCGCTCCACCGTGCTGCGTGAGGTAGTCGTGCGCGATGCCCACCGTGCGACCATCCGCCCTCGTGTACATCTCAGACCCGGGTCTCGGCGTCGACCATCCGCCCGACGAGGTCCTCGAAGCTGACCGTCGGTGACCAGCCGAGCCGCTCGCGCGCCACCGTGGCGTCACCGACGAGCAGGCTGGGGTCGGCCGGCCGGATGAAGTCGGCGTGCACCTCGACCAGTGGCTCCCAGTCGGTCACCCCGGCGCGCTCGAAGGCCGCGGCCACGAACTCGCGCACGCTGTGTGCCCGACCCGTGGCGATGACGTAGTCGCCGGGGACGTCGTGCCGGGCGGCGCGCACCATCGCGTCGACGTAGTCCGGGGCCCAGCCCCAGTCGCGGCGGGCGTCGAGGTTGCCCAGGGTGAGCCGGTCGGCCCGCCCGGCGGCGATCGCCGCCACCGTGCTGGTGATCTTGCGGGTGACGAAGGTGGTCGGTCGGCGCGGCGACTCGTGGTTGTAGAGGATGACCGTCGCGGTGAACAGCCCGCGTGACCTCTCGACCCCCGCGACGTGGTGGGCGAACGCCTTGGACGCCCCGTAGGGGCTCACCGGGCGGATGGGCGTGCGCTCGTCCTGCGGGGAGGTGGCCGGCTCCCCGAAGATCTCGGCGCTCGACGGCTGCAGCACCCGCACCTCGCGGCCGCGGCGCTCCTGGAGGCGGCGCGCGGCATCCATCAGGGTGAGGGCGGCAAGGCCGTTGACCCGGGTGGTGAGCAGCGGGTCGTCCCAGGAGCGGGCCACCGAGCTCAACCCACCGAGGTTGTAGAGCTCGTCGGGTCCGACCCGCGCGACGAGGTCGGCGAGCACGTCGGGGTCGGTGTCGAGGTCGACCTCGTGGACGACGAGCCCGTCGGGCAGCGGGCCGCCGAGGTCCTCGGTGCGCACCACGCCGTGCACCTCGACCCCCTCGGCCAGGAGCCGTTCGACGAGGTAGCTGCCGTCCTGGCCGGTGGCCCCGGTGACGAGCGCGACGCTCATCGGCCGGTCGAGGCCCGCAGCAGGGCGAGGTCGTTGTCGACCATCATCTCGACGAGCTCGTGGAAGGCCACCGTGGGCTTCCAGCCGAGCCGTTCGCGGGCCTTGCTCGCGTCGCCGACGAGCAGGTCGACCTCGGCGGGCCGCATGAAGCGCGCGTCCTGCTCGACGTGCCCGGACCAGTCGTCGATGCCGACCCGGGCGAAGGCGGCGTCGAGCAGCTCGCGGATCGAGTGCGTCTCGCCGGTGGACAGCACGTAGTCGTCGGCCTCGGGCTGCTGCAGCATCCGCCACATGCCCTCGACGTAGTCGCCGGCGAAGCCCCAGTCACGCTGGGCGTCGAGGTTGCCCATCGTGATCTTGTCCTGCAGGCCGAGCGCGATCGCGGCGACGGCCATCGACACCTTGCGGGTGACGAACTCCGGTCCGCGGCGCGGGGACTCGTGGTTGAACAGGATGCCGGAGCTCGCGTGCATGCCGTAGGACTCGCGGTAGTTGATGGTCATGTAGTGCCCGTAGACCTTGGCGACGCCGTACGGCGAGCGCGGCCACAGGAGGGTCTTCTCGCGCTGCGGCACCTCCTGCACCTTGCCGAACATCTCCGACGACGACGCCTGGTAGAACCGGACCTTCGCCGGGTCCGGCCCGGAGTACAGCCGCACCGCCTCGAGCGCGTTGAGCACGCCGTTGCCGGTGACCTCCGTGGTCACCCGGGCGTTCTCCCACGAGTAGGCCACGAACGACACCGCACCGAGGTTGTAGAACTCGTCGGGCTGCGACACGGACAGCGCCCGCATCAGGCTGGACAGGTCGGTGAGGTCGCCGGTGTGCAGCACGACCTCGGGCACGATCGCCTGCACCAGCTCGCGCTTGGGGTTGTTCTGGCCGCGGATGATGCCGTGCACCTCGTACCCCTTGGCGAGCAGCAGCTCGGAGAGGTACAGGCCGTCCTGGCCGGTGATCCCGGTGATGAGTGCGCGTGGCATGCGGTGCGTGGCCCTCCGGCTCGGTGTTCAGGTCTCGTGCGCCCTCATCCTCGCACTCCGGCGCCCGTCACAACCCCAGGTCCGAGACCAGCGCCGACACCCGGGCCAGGCCCGCGGCGGGGGAGAAGTGCTCCTCCCACCGGGCGTGCGCGCGGTCGAGCACCTCCACCATCCGGTCCGGGCCGGCGTCGAAGACGGACTCGACCGCGTGGGCGAGCGCGGCGGCATCCCCCCGTCGGGCGACCCACGGGTGGGCCGGCCCGGCCACCTCGGCCAGCGCCCCGGCGTCCGAGATGACGAACGGCGTGCGCGACGACATCGCCTCGGCGACGACGAGCCCGAACGGCTCGGCCCACTGTCGACGGGAAGACCGCGACGTCGATGGACGAGAAGAAGTCCTCGCGGGAGATCCAGCCGGGCCGCTCGACGAGGTGCTCGACCGGCTCCATGGCCTGACGGATCGGGCCCGAGTCCTCGGGCGGGGCGAACCGTCCCTCGCCCGCGAGCAGCAGGTGGTAGCGGCCCGGGTCGGTGCGGTCCAGCTCGGCCAGCCCGGCGGCCAGGGTGACCAGACCCTTGTCGACCGAGTGCCGGCCGAGGAAGCCGATTCGTCGCTCGCGCGGTTCGCTCCGACGGCCGAGGACGCGTCGCCACCGGCTCGACCCAGTTCCACAGCACCCGCGAGCCGGGCACGGCGGCCGCCATCGACTCCGACGGCACCAGCGTGACCAGGGCGCCGCGCCGGGCCACCCGGGCGGCGATCGCGTTGACGCCCACCGGTTCCTGGTGCAGGTGCACGATGCGGTGGCCCAGCCCGGCGGTCGCGAAGGCCGGCACGAGGCCGTTGCACCAGAGGATGCCGGCGGCGTTGGTCGCGCGCCACGCCCGCAGCTCGCCGATGTACTGCCGGCGGCCGGACGACAGGTCCGTGGCCGTGAAGCCCGCGGAGCGAGCCGCCTCGGCGACCCCCTCGCGCCCGCCCCGCGGCGCGACGACCTGCACCTCGTGGCCCAGGGTGCGCAGCGCCTCGGCGAGGGACAGCAGCATGACCTCGCCGCCGCCGATCTCGCCGTTGTTGGCGGCCAGCACGACCGCGGTCATGACCGGCCCCCGACGGCGCGGTAGACCTCGCCGACCTCGGCGCACATCGCGGCGCGGTCCGGCCAGCCGGCCGGCAGGGTCGGCCGGGAGTGCCGGGTCCAGCCCCTGCTCGGCGACCAGCCGCGGCGATCCCGGCGTGGTCGTCGTGGGCCACCATCGCGGCAGCCGGGAGGATCTCGGGGTTGCCGCCGACCGGCGTCGCGACGGCGCCGACCCCGTGCACGAGGGCGTCGAGCAGCGAGTAGGAGCAGTTCTCCCAGACCGACAGCATGCACCAGCACGTCGGCCGCGTCGAGCAGCGGAGCCGGGTCGACGTGGCCGACGAAGGTCGTCGACGCGCCGAGCGCGAGGTCGTCGGCGAGGTCGCGCAGCGCGATCTCCTCGGGGCCGGTGCCGGCCACGGTGAGGCGCGCGTCCGGGTGCTCGCGCGCGCAGCAGCGCGAACGCAGCGCAGCAGGTGGTCGACCCGCTTCTCGGGGGCCAGCCGGGCGAGCGAGACGACGTGCAGGCCGGGGTCGCGGCGCCGTCGGTCGGGCAGCAGGTCGACGCCGTTGCGGATGACGCGGACCGGGTCGACCGCGACGGGTGCCACTTGGCCGCGCATCGCGCGTCGCGGTCGAGTCGGCGACCGCGATGACGGCATCGACGCGACGCAGGCGCGCGGTGTGCGCCAGCGCCTTGAGCCGGGCTCGCCGCACGCGTGCCGTGGTAGACGAGGTCGTCGACGGCGATGCCGTGCTCGGTCGTGACCAGCGCGGTGGGGGAGCCCACCGTGGCGACGGCGGTGACGACGTCGGCGCACGACAGGTGCGAGTGGGCGATGGCCGGTCGCAGCGCACTGACGGTGTGCCGCACCGCGGCGACCGACTCGCGGATGCCGTGCTCCGGCCCGAACGGTGCCGTCACCACGGCGGCGCCGACCGCCCGCAGCCGTCGGCGAGCGGCCCGGGCGGGCAGCAGCACGACGAGCCGCTGCCCGGGCACGCCGACGCTCGACGACGTCGAGGACGTGGCGCGCCGACCCCGGCCAGCGTCGCTGACCGGCACGACCCACAGGGCGGTGGGCGGTGAGACGGGCCCGGTCAGAACCACTGCTCCAGCCGCTCCAGCGCGATCCAGAAGCCCTCGCCGTCGTTGACGTGCCCCTGCCAGATCTCCGGGATGAAGCCGACGCCGGGCGCGAGCACGTCGAGCTGGCGGGCGAGCACCGGCCAGTCGATCTCGCCGTCGCCGACCTGCACGCCCTCGCCGTCGACGCCGGTGGCGTCGACGAGGTGCAGGTGGTCGGCTGTGCGGGGCCAGCAGGTCGACCGCCTCGGAGAACGGCTGGCCGAGGAAGGTCGCCGCGAGCTTGGAGTGCGAGACGTCGAGGCAGAGCCGGCGGCCGTACCGCTCGGCCGCGAACTCGGCGGTGTCGGCGGCGCCACGAACAGGTTGCAGAAGAGCTGGCCACCCATGTACCAGGGGAAGGGCGGCAGGGTCTGGCAGCACAGGCGCACGCCGGAGTCGTCGATCCGGTCGAGCCCGGCGGCGACTCGCGCGTACATGTCCGGCAGCTCGTCGAGCGGCACGTGCGCGGTCGGTGGTGAACCCGCCGAGGCTGGCGATGACGACGGGGTCGGGCGCGTCGGTGCGGAAGTACGGCCGCAGCGACCGGGTGAGGTCGATGACCCGCTGGAGCTCGGTGATCGAGCGCTCCCAGTGGGCGTCGTCCTCGCTGGCGAGGTTGAGGATGAAGTCGCCGGCGAAGAGGTCGGGTGCGTGGCAGGCGTACGCCCATCGGCAGCCGCGTCGGGCAAGCACGCTGGCGGGGTCGATCTCGAGGTCCTTGTAGGAGAAGTGGAACTCGAGGAAGTCCGGGGTGCAGTCGCGCGGTCATCGTCTCGACGTCGTGGTAGCGGACGGGCAGGCCCCACGGGCGACGGAAGACGTAGTCGCGACCCTGCGGCGCGGCGTCGCCGAGGTCGGTGGCGTAGAAGAAGTCGCCGGCGTTCAGGCCGCGGTTGGCGGTGCGGCCGACCAGCCGGTCGAGGGCGTTGGGCTGCAGGCCGCGGCCGGGGCTCTTGATGTCGACGGCGTCGCGGTCGATGACGTCGCCGGCCTCGATGCGCGGGCCGCGACCAGGCTCTTGGCGAGGTTGACCCGGTTCATCATCTCGCCGGTGGACACCGCCGCGCGGGGCGGCGCTGCCCAGGGCCTCCTCGACCTCGCGGATCCGCATGACCATCTCGGCGAACTCGCCGGGCAGCAGGCTGACCTTGTGGTCGTTGCCCTCCAGGCCGCGGTCGACGGTGAAGTGCTTCTCGATGATGCTTGGCCCCGAGCGCCACGGCGGCGACCGGCACGTGGAAGCCGCGCTCGTGGCCGGAGTAGCCGACCGGGCAGCTGGCCGAGCTCGGCGAGCCGGGTCGAGGTAGCGCAGGTTGACGTCCTTGAACGGCGCCGGGTAGGTCGACTGGCAGTGCAGCAGCGCGTAGGCCGCGCCGCTGGCCGCGCAGCAGGTCGACGGTCTCGCGGATCTCGGCCTCGGTCGACATCCCGGTCGAGACCACCATCGGCGTGCCGGATGCCGCGGCCATGTGGCGCAGCAGCGCGTGGTTGGTCAGGTCGGCGGAGGCGACCTTCAGGGCCGGGATGCCGTAGCCGACGAGCGGTCGACGCTGGGCGCGTCCCAGGCGGTGCACATGACGTCGATGCCGACGTCGCGGCAGTGGTCGAAGACCTCGAAGAGCTGGTCGGCGGCGCAGGTTGAACCGGGAGAGCAGGTCGAGGGTGTACTGCGGGCCGAGGTCCTCGCCGGCGCTGCCGGACGCGCCCTGGCGGTAGAGGGCGGCCATGTCGCGCAGCTGGAACTTCACGACGTCCGCGCCGGCGCCCTCGACGACGGTCGACGAGCTCCTTGGCGAGCTCGACCGAGCCGTGGTGGTTGATGCCGATCTCGGCGATCACGCAGGCCGGGGTGTCCGCGGCCGACGTCGTGGCGGCCGACCTGCGGAGCTCGTCGCCGCGGTTGATCGCGACGGCGACGAGGTGGCCGCGCTCGTCGACGCAGCGGGACGTGGTCGATGCCCGGACCGAAGAGCGTCGCGATCTCGGCGGGGGTGGCTGTCGAGGGCGCCGGCTGCTCGCCGCGGTGTTGGCGACCTCGGCGCGCGGGCGCGGTGAGGTCGACCTCGGTCTGGGCGGCGACCCAGCGCCGGAAGTCGCCGTCGGAGAGCGAGCCGTCGAGGTGCCCGTGGCTCGGTCGACGCAGAAGATGATCCGGGCCTTGTTGGCGCGTGATCTTCTCCAGGGCGCGCGAGGACCGGGTCCTCGCCGTAGACGACGTAGGCCGGATGGTCCGCTCGATGATCATGCGGGGCTCCCGGACGCCGTGCTGCTGGGCGTGAGGTCGTGGTGGCGGTGGGTGAGCGTGCGGTCGGCGACCTCGATGTCGAGCTCGGTGTCGACGTCGATGCCCTCGACCTCGTCCATGACGAACAGCCCGACCCGGCCGCCGAGCCGGTTGTCGAGGTCGTCGTAGACCCAGGTGCGGGTGACGTAGAGCGAGCCGGTCTCCCGGTAGCGCAGGGTGGCGGCGGTGAGGTCCTGGCGGCGGGGGCGGGCCGTGACGTCGTAGGCCGCGGTGGGCCGGCATCCACGGTGCCCTCGGTCCAGATGAAGGGCGCCTGCGGCACGACCCCGACCAGGGAGTCGACCCCGGTCGCCTCGAGCTGGGCGACGGCCCGGGACAGGGTGCCGGGCAGTCGCACCGGCGAGGTGGCCTGCAGCAGCATCACGGCATCGGGGGCGGCGTCGGCCCCCCGGGCCGCGGCGATGGCGTGCCGCACCACGGGCTCGGTGGGCGTGGTGTCCGGGCGAGGTCCGCGGGTCGCAGGAAGGGGACCAGCGCACCGGCCGAGCGGGCGACGGCGGCGATCTCCTCGTCGTCGGTCGAGACCACGACGTCCATGGCGGGGCGCGCCGAGAGGGCCTGCTCGAGGGTCCACACGATGAGCGGCTTGCCCCCGACCACCCGGAGGTTCTTGCGGGGCACGCCCTTGGACCCACCGCGGGCGGGGACGACGCAGAGGATCCTCACCGCGCCATCATCCCCCGCACGACCTCGGCGACGGCGCGGGACGGCTCCACCTCGCGCCGTTCGGGTGGTGCCGTCGGCGGGCCACCCCACGGTGCGAGGCCGTAGCGGTCCCAGAACTCCTGCAGCCAGGACGGCGGGTCGGCCAGGGTGACCCACGCGGGGAGGCCGGCCGCGGCGGCCTCGAGCACGCCGGTGGAGAACACGCTGACGACGGGGGCGCCGAGCTCGCGCAGCGGGACGCCGGAACGGTCGATGGCGATGCCGGCCTTCTCCCAGCGGGCGTGCGTCGCCACCGAGCGGCGGTCGCGCTCGGAGGGGTGCGGCCGGTAGGTGGCGCTGCTCGGCCCGGCAGAAGGTCTCGGCGGCCCGTGCGAGGACGTCGCGGGGCGAGCTCGGCGCCGTGCAGCTGGCCGAGGAAGACCGGGCGGGCGTCCGGGGCGGCGGTGGCCGGCGCGGGCTCGGCGGCCTCCCACAGCAGCTGGGAGCCGACCACGACCGACCCGACGTCGTCGCGGCCGGAGCGCCAGAACGCGGCGTCGGCCTCGTTCCAGGCGAGCAGGATCGTGCCGGCGCCCAGCGGAGGCGCGTGCGGGGTGAGCAGGCCGTGCTGCACGGTGAGGAAGCGCCCGGGCTCCGCGGCCCGGTGCGCGAGCGCGCCCAGCGGCAGGTAGTGGCCCGGTCGACAGCACGAGGGAACCGGCGTCCGTGTGCTGGGCGACGAGGTCGGGCGCGTAGCTGGTCGACTCGGTCCACGGACCCTCCGGCAGCAGGTCGGTGACGCCGGTCGGCGCCACGACGGCGACGTCGGCGGGGTCGAGGTGGCGCACCGGCTCGAGCAGGGCGCGCACCGAGGAGGGGGAGCGCGACTCCAGGCAGACCAGCACCCGCGGCGCGGGCCCGCCCCGGGTCAGCACCGCGTTGCCGGCGTGGCCGTCGGGCCTGGCGATGTCTCGCAGCACGCCGAGCATTCGTTGGGCCCGCCGTCCGAACGGTTGGCTGCGGTCCTGCCAGCGGTGCCAGGCCGCGAGGTCGCGAGGGTGGGTCAGGCCGTCCACAGTGCCTCCAGGTCGCGGGCGCGGTGCACGAAGGTGTGCTCCGCGAGGGTGCGGGCGCGCCCGGCGGCGCGCAGGCCGTCGGCCCAGGGTCGGTCGGTCGCGGCCCGGCGGGCCAGCTCGGCTGCCTCCTGCGGTGAGCCGAAGACGGCCAGCTCGACCCCCGGCTCGTAGTGGCGCGACACGTCGGCCCGGTCGACGAGCTGCAGGGCCCCGACACCGCAGGCCTCGAACGTGCGCATCGTGAAGCCGTCCTGGTCGCCGTGCACGTTGAGGGTGGCCCGGGCGCCGGCCATCACGGCGTAGGCGTCGGCGCGGGGCAGGTCGCGGCCGTGCGGCACGGGGGGCTGGCGAAGCCGCCAGGTGCGCAGCCGGTCGACGGGGTGGCCGGACCAGTCGCGACCGTAGGCCCGCACCGGCACGCCGGATGTCGCGAGATCGGTGAGCAGCGCCTGACGACCCGGGTAGCGGGCGCCGACAAAGACGACCTCGTCGCTGTGCGCGGGGGCAAAGGCGATCTCGGGGTCGTGGGCCAGGGGTACGTGCACCGCCGCAGGCCCTGCGCGGTGAGCGTCGCGACGTCGTCGGGGGAGTAGCTCGCCACCGGCCCGGCCGCCGCGAGCGAGGCCGGGGTGTGCGCGGTGCGACGCAGCTCGTCGTAGAGCCACAGCGCGCGCCGCCGACCCTGCGAGGAGGTGCCACAGCTCGTCGTCGAAGGTGTCGCCCTTGACGACCAGCACCACGTCGGGGTCGACGTCGCACACCGACTCGACCGCGCGGGCGGTCTGCTCCGCGCGGCGCCGCGCCACCGGCCCGCCGAGCCGCTCGACGAGGTCGTGCGCGACCTTGGCCCTGGCGCGGTCGACCCGGCCGGGGTGCGCGTCGTACGCGACGGTGGTCACGGCGTACCCGAGAGTGGTGAAGGCACGCTCGATCGAGCGCCAGTAGCCGTGGAACACCGGGCTGAGCACCAGCAGGCGGGGGTCTCCGCTCACGAGGTGAGCCCACGCTCCTCGAGCTCGCCCAGGGCCTGGTCCCAGGCGCTCGCCGCGACACCCGGGCGGTCCCACGAGGCGCGCACGAAGTCGTGCACCGCCTGCGCCGTCGAGTGCGCCGGGCGCGGGGCGCCGACCGAGGTCAGGCGGGTCAGGTCGGCGCACGCGTGCTCGATGTCGCCGGCCCGGTGCACCTCGACGTGCGCGATGCCCGCATCCGGGACCGGCGCGGCATCCGCGGCGAGCCCGGCGAGCTCGACCAGGGAGGTGCGCACGCCGGTGCCGCTGTTGAGCACCAGCGGCTCCCCGGGCTCGGGCGGTGTGGAGATCAGGTGGGTCAGCAGCGCGGCGAGGTCGTCGACGTGCACGAAGTCGCGGGTCTGGTGCCCGTCGCCGTAGATGGTGAGCGGCCGCTGCTCGCGCAGCATGGCGAGGAAGGCAGCGAGCACACCGGTGTAGGGGTTGTGCAGCGCCTGGCCCGGGCCGATGACGTTCTGCGGGCGAACCACGGTCAGCGGCACGCGGTCACCGCACACGGCCGTGGCGACCGACTCCGCGAGCGACTTGGTCTCGCCGTAGACCGACACCGGGTGGTGGGGGTCGTCCTCGCGCGACGGAGCCGGGGTGGCGGCCGCACAGCAGGGGCGGCCGAACGTGGGCCGGTGGTCCCGGCACTCGTAGCGGCCCTCGCCGTAGACGGCCCGCGAGCTCACGACGAGCAGCGGGATGCCGTGTCCCACCGCGAACTCCGCAGCCCGGCGAGTGCCGTCGACGTTGACCCGGTGGTAGCGGTCGACCTCGTACATCGACTGCCCGGTGCCGGTCTCGGCCGCGAGGTGCACCAGCGCCTCGACCCGGCGCACCTGCGCCGTGGCGGTGGTCCAGGCGGGGCGGTCGGCGACGTCGCCGACGAGCACCGGCCCGGGGAAGTCGCGGCGGGCGGCCTCGGGGTCGGCGTGCACCTGGGGGTGGAGCAGGTCGAGGGCCGCGACGTCGTACCGCACCTCGGTGAGCCGGCGCGCGAGGTGCTGGCCGATGAACCCGGCACCACCGGTGACGAGGACCGTCACGACCCCTCCACGGGGACTGGACCGGGGTCGATGACCCGCGCAGGCACACCGCCGACGGTTGCCCCGGCGGGTACGTCGCGGGTGACGACCGCCCCCGCGCCGACCGTGGCGCCGTCGCCGATGGTGACGCCGCCGAGGACCACGGCGCGCTGGCCGACGAACACCCGGTCGCCGATGACGACCGGTCCGGTGCCGTGCACGGCACCACGGTCGGCGCGGCCGTGGTCGGTCGTCGCGACGAACACACCGTCGGCGAGCACCACGTCGTCGCCGATGCGGACGGGGTCGATGGCGTGCACGTGCACGTCGTGGCCGAGGTAGGCGTGGTCGCCCACGGAGATCGATCCGTCGGTGCCTTCGGCCTGCAGCCAAGCACCTTCGTAGACGGCGCACCCGGCGCCGAGCGAGATGCGGTCGACGCCACGCAGACACAGCGGGCTGCACGATGACGGTGCCGGGGCCGATGGCGGCGAACGCCCGACGGTACAGCGCGGTGCGGACGCGGCCGACGTGCCACCGCACCGACGGCGGTGCCTCGACGACCCGGCGGGCGACGTTCACGCGCGCCCACCGTGGATGAGCCGCAGCTCCTCTCGAGCGGTCGCGACCGGGTCGACGTCGCGGCCGGCGAGGCGGCGCCCGGTGTTGACGACGGCGTTCACCGCCGTGGCCGCGGTGAGCGAGGCGGCCAGCCGGCGCCGCCCGCCCCAGGTCCCTGCGTACCGCATCCGCGACTCCACGAGCCAGCGGCGCCGGGCGGCCGGGTCGCTCGACCCGCCGCCGACGTGGGTGAGCGGCACGGTGCCGACGAAGACCGTCGGGATGCCGTGCTCGCGCAGCCTGCGCTGGAGGTCGATCTCCTCGGAGTTCATGAAGAAGCCCTCGTCGAAGCCGCCGACCATGCGGAACGCCTCGGTGGGCAGCAGCAGCGCCGCCCCGACGACCCAGTCGACCGGGAGGACCGCGCCCGGCACCGCGCGGGTGTCGTGGCCGACCGCCTCGTGGAGCACTCGCCGGTTGCGGAACCGGGCCAGCGGGGTGAGCCACTCGACCGTCTGGTGGCCGACGGTGGGGAAGTGTCGCGCGCTGTTCGACGGGCGTCCCTCGGCGTCGAGCAGGAGGGGGCCGACGACGGCCGGCATCCACGGCTCAGCCGCGGCGACGAGGTCGTCGACGAAGGTCGCGGTCAGGGCGACGTCACTGTTGAGGACGAGGAGCAGGGGCTGGGTGGCCAGGGCGGCGCCGGAGTTCACGGCGGAGCCGAAGCCACCGTTGGTCTCTCGCCGCACGACGGTGACGCCGTCGACATCCGGAAACGGCTCGGGGGAGCAGTCGTCGACCACCACGATCTCCACCGCGCAGTCGGTCGTCTGGCCGAGCAGGTCGCCGATCGTCGCCAGCGTGGGGGTGGGGTCACCGTGGTGGGGGACGACGACCGTGACGCCGTCGGCGGGTGGTGCCTCAGGCATGCTCGCGCCCCGCGGTCTGTGGCTCGAGCGTGCCGAGCCGCACGAGGTGGTCGAAGTCGGCGCTGCGGCCGCGGACCTCGTCGAAGGAGCCGGAGGCCTCGACGTGTCCGTCCTTGAGGAAGACGACCTGGTCGCACGACCGCACGGTGGACAGCCGGTGAGCGACGACGATGCACGGTCATGCGTCCATGGAGGGTGGCCACGACGTGCGCGATCCGGCGCTCGGTCTCGTTGTCGAGGGCGGACGTGGCCTCATCGAGCACGAGCACCGCGGGTTCCCGGTAGATCGCCCGGGCGATGCCGACTCGTTGTCGTTGCCCCCCCGACAGGCGCGAACCCCGCTCGCCAACGTGCGAGTCGAGGCCCTCGGGCAGCCCCGCGAGGAGGGTGTCGAGCTCGGCACGGCGGACGGCTGAGCGTAGGCGTTCGTCGTCGATGAGGTCGTCGGGCTCTCCGAGAGCGATGTTGGCCCGCAGCGTGCCGTCGACGAGGTAGACGTCCTGGGGCACGAGCCCGATGTTGCGCTGCCATGCAGGGAGGTCGGTCGCGATGTCGACGCCGTCCGCGAGGATGCGCCCGGACACTGGCTGGTGCAGGCCGAGGATGGTGTCGACGAGTGTGGTCTTGCCCGCGCCGCTCGTGCCGACGAACGCCACGGACGTTCCGGCGGGCACGGTGATGCTCACGCCGTCGAGGACATTGGTGTCGCCGTCGCGGTACCGGTGCACGACCTCCTCCACGACCAGGGCATCCGTGACCGGCATCCGGCTCGTCGTCCGCGGGTCGTCGCCCGGCACGTCGGGCAGGTCTGGGTCGGTCGACGTCGGCGAGGACGAGGTCGACGCCAGGGCGGCCGATCCTGATCATCTGCACGGAGCCCATGATCCGGGTGAGGCTCGGCAGCAGGCGGAAACCCGCTGCCACGAACAGCGACAAGGTCGTCAGCGTGGCAGCAGCGTCACCCTGCGAGAAGGCGACTGCGACCAGCAGCGCCACTCCGCCGATGAAGGTCGAGCTCGAGGATGCTCTTGGGCAGCTCGGTGAGGAAGGTGCTGCGGCGGCGCGCGTCCGCGTACCGCATCCGCGCGAGGCGGTACCGCTGCAGGAACAGCTCAGAGCTTCGGCGGATGCGAATCTCCTTCAGCCCCTGGATGGTCTCCCACGCGGTGACCGACATGACGTAGGCCGACTCCTGGAACACGAGCCCGACCTGCGTAGGCCCGCGTCCCGACGAAGCGGTTGAACGCGAGGGCCGCCACCGTGAAGTACGCCAGCGCGGCGAGGGCAGGCACCGGGTCCATGACGAGGAGGACGGCCGCCAGGGCCACGACTGACACGAGCTCGGTCGCCACGGCGATCGTGCCGAGCACGACCAACGAGTAGGTCTGCGACACCGACTCGCCCATGACCCTGTTGAAGTCGGCCGTGTGCCGCTGGAGGTGCATCCAGTAGGGGGCTGCGAGGTAGCGACGAAGGAGCGACTGGGCGGTGTCGGCCTCCTGCTCGGCCATGAAGCCGGCCATCCACCAGCGGAAGGCGAGCCCGATGACGGTCTTGAGCATGAAGGCACCGAACACGATCCCGGCGATGATGAGGGCGAGCTCCTGCTCGGTCGGGTTGCCGAAGAGGTTCGACAGGCGACCGAGCAGTCCCGTCGTCGGGTCGGCCCCGGTGAGCAGCTGCATGAGCGGCACGACCTGGCCACCCCGACGACCTCGAGCAGGGCCGTGAGGATCGAGCCTCCGAGCGCACCCACGAGGCGCCGTCGGGTCTCCGACGAGAACAGCACGGAGATCCCGGCAGGGATACCGAACACGTGCGTCCTCCCGGTGGTGAGACGGGGTGCTGACCCCTGAGGCGCCAGTCTACGACCGGTGTGACGCGCACGACCCCCGGTTGGGGACGTCCGCGTCGGTCCGCACCCCTACCCTTGGGCGGTGGCTGATTCACCGATCGGGGTCTTCGACTCCGGATATGGCGGGCTGACCGTCATGCGGGCGGTCCTCGACCAGCTGCCGCATGAGTCGGTCGCCTACTTCGGCGACACCGCGCGCGCCCCCTATGGCCCGCGGCCCATCGCGCAGACCCGCGAGCTGGCTCTCGAGTGCCTCGACCGGCTCGTCGACCACGGTGTGAAGATCCTCGTCATTGCCTGCAACACGGCGAGCGCAGCGGTCCTGCACGACGCGCGGGAACGCTACGACGTGCCGGTGGTCGAGGTCATCCGCCCCGCGGTTCGCCGGGCGGCGGCCGCCACCCGCACCGGCCGGGTGGGTGTCATCTCCACCTTCGGCACGCACCAGTCGGGGGCCTACCTCGACGCCTTCGCCGCGGCGCCGCACCTCGACGTCGTCAGCACCCCGTGCCCCCGCTTCGTCGAGTTCGTCGAGCACGGTGTCACCGGCGGCCCGGAGCTCGTCGGAGTCGCCCACGAGTACCTCGACCCGCTGCGCGCGCGCGGCGTCGACACCCTGGTGCTGGGCTGTACCCACTACCCACTGCTCACCGCCGTCATCTCGTACGTCATGGGCGACGAGGTCACGCTCGTCTCCTCAGCCGAGGAGACGGCCAAGGACGTCTACCGCGTGCTCGCCGACGCCGACCTGTTGCGCCCCGACGACCTGCCGCCACCCGCCCACGGCTTCACCACCACCGGTGACCCGGAGGAGTTCCGACGCCTGGCCAGCCGCTTCCTCGGCGTCGGCTCCCGGCTCGGCGCGGTGTTCACCTCGCCGCCGCACGTGATGACGGCGGAGCCGGCATGAGGGTCACGGTCATCGGCTGCTCCGGGTCCTTCGCCGGCCCGGAGTCGCCCGCCTCGTCGTACCTCGTGCAGCACGAGGCCGACGGGCGCACCTGGAACCTCCTCCTGGACCTCGGCAGCGGCGCCCTCGGGGCGCTCCAGCGCCACGTGTCGCCCGACGACCTCGACGCCGTCGTGCTCAGCCACCTGCACCCGGACCACTGCGTCGACCTGTGCGGGCTCTACGTCACCCGCCGCTACCGTCCCGCCGGCCCGCTGCCCCACCGCCTGCCCGTGCACGGCCCGACCGGCACGGCCGAGCGGGTGTCGCTGATGTACCACGGCCTCGAACCGGGCGGCATGGAGGCGCAGTTCGCTTTCGACGTCGTCGCCGATGCCGTGCCGTTCACCGTGGGCCCGTTCACCGTCACCCCGTACGCCGTGAACCACCCGGTCGAGGCCTACGGCTACCGGGTCGAGGCCGCCGGTGCCGTGCTTGCGTTCACCGGCGACACCGACGACTGCGACAACCTCACGCCCCTGCTGCACGGTGCAGACCTCGCGCTGCTCGACTCCGCGTTCGTCGACGGGCGCGACGTCGTGCCCGGCATCCACCTGTCGGGCTCGAGGGCGGCCGCGGCGGCGGTGCGCGCCGGAGGTGTACGGCGGCTCATGCTGACGCACCTGCCGGCGTGGAACGACCCGGAAGTGTGCCGGGCCCAGGCCGCAGGCGTGTGGCCGGGCCGGGTCGAGCTTGCCACGGGTGGCGGGACGTACCACCTGTGACCGACCCAGATGCCCGGGTCACTGTCCTGGTGGTGGCGTACAACCACGCCCCCTACATCCGGCAATGCCTGGACAGCGTCCGTGCCCAGGACGCCGCATCACGCGTCGTGGTGATCGACGACGCATCACCCGACGGCACAGGTGGGGTCGTCGCCGATCTCGTCGAGGAGCTCGCGCTCGACGCAACAGTGGTGCGGCACACGGAGAACGTCGGGTTGGGACCGTCGCTGTCAGAGGGTCTTTCGCTCGTGGACACTCCATTCGTCGCCTACATTGCCGGTGACGACTGGATGGAGCCGCACCGGATCAGCACTCAGCTGGCCGAGTTCGACCGACTAGGCCCCCAGTGCGCACTGGTGTACAGCGACTGCTTCCGGGCGGACGTGGCAGGAGCCCGGCTCGAGCCGAAGTTCTCCGTCATGCATGCGTCGGTCTGGACGCCCGACACCGACGACCTGTTTGCCGCGCTGGTGGAGCGGAACTGGATCCCGGCGCCGACCGTCATGGTGCGCACCTCATGCCTGCGAGCCGTGGGTGGGTACGACCCGGACATCGCGTACGAGGACCACGACGTGTTCCTGAGGCTGGCTCGAGAGTGGACCTTCTCGTGCATCGCAGAACCACTGGCGACCCATCGCGAGCTGGCGGACTCCCTGGGAGTCCGGTTGTTCTGGGAGTCGCCGCTGCAGTGGAACTGGGAGCGGGTCAAGGTGTACAGGAAGCATCTGGACCGGGACCGCGACCTGGGGGGCAGGATCAGCGGCCGCCTCCGCGACTGGGGCGTGGAGGCCTACGTCGAGGGCCGGAGACCATCGGAAGTCGCAGAGCTCCTCACGCTCGTCGCACCCCATCGTCCGCACGACCGGATGATGAGGGCCTACCTGGTGCTGGCTCGCGCCGGCGTTCCAGGCCGCTGGGTCGGCACGGCCCGCCGGGTCATCCGGGGACGGCCGGGCGGTCGGCGGCGTGGCGATGACGAGGCGTCGACCCGCCAGAGGTCCGACGGTCAGTAGGGTCGCTCCATGTCCTCCATGCATCCCCGACACGACGGCCGCGCTCCTGACCAGCTCCGCGACGTGCGGATCACGCGAAACTGGCTCGACCACGCCGAGGGGAGCGTCCTCGTCGAGTTCGGCCGCACCCGCGTACTGTGCGCTGCTTCCTTCACCGAGGGGGTCCCACGCTGGCTCAAGGGCAGGGGCAGCGGGTGGGTCACCGCCGAGTACGAGATGCTCCCGCGCTCGACGAACACCCGCTCCGACCGCGAGTCGCGCCGCGGCAAGGTGGGTGGCCGCACCCACGAGATCAGCCGGCTCGTCGGTCGCAGCCTGCGCGCCGTCATCGACACCAAGGCCCTGGGCGAGAACACCATCGTGCTCGACTGCGACGTGCTGCAGGCCGACGGCGGCACCCGCACCGCCGCCATCACCGGCGCCTGGGTGGCGCTCGCGGATGCCGTGGCCGACGCCCGCGCCAAGGGTCTGGTCGCCGCCGGCGCGGAGCCGCTGACCGGCTCGATCGCCGCAGTGAGCGTCGGGCTGGTTGCCGGCCGGCCGGTTCTCGACCTGGACTACCCCGAGGACTCCACGGCACAGACCGACATGAACGTCGTCATGACTGGTGACGGCCGCTTCGTCGAGGTGCAGGGCACGGCCGAGGGCGCCGGCGCCGCCTTCGACCGGACGGTGCTCGGCGACCTGCTCGACCTCGCGACGACCGGCTGCGAGCGGCTCAGCCGCCTCCAGCAGGAGGCGATCGCCGCGCCCGCGCGGGAGCGACTCGCGTGACTCGCCGGCTCGTGCTCGCGACCCGCAACGAGCACAAGGTGCACGAGCTGCGTCAGATCCTCGCGGGGCTGGTCGACGAGCTCGGGCTCGAGGTCGTCGGCGCCGATGACGTCGAGGGCGCACCTGACGTCGCCGAGACGGAGGTGACCTTCCTCGGCAACGCGCGGCTCAAGGCCGTCGCGCTCGCCCAGGCCACCGGGCTGCCCGCGGTCGCGGACGACTCGGGGCTGGCGGTCGACGTGCTCGGCGGCTCGCCCGGGGTGTTCTCCGCCCGCTGGTCAGGATCGACGGCGGGGCCGGATGCCGGTCGCCGGGAGCGCGACCGCGCCAACCTCGACCTGCTCCTCGAGCAGATCGGTGACGTGCCCGACGAGCACCGTGCGGCGGCCTTCGTCTGCGCCGCCGTCATTGCGATGCCCGACGGCCGCGTGGAGGGCGTCGAGGGCCGGGTCACCGGCGCTCTCGTTCGGGCCCCGCGCGGCACGAACGGTTTCGGCTACGACCCGGTCTTCGTGCCCGACGGCGACACCCGAACCCTCGCGGAGTACACCGACGTCGAGAAGAACGCGATCTCGCACCGCGGCAACGCCT
>CAVUXS010000012.1:0-22464 GCA_963745545.1 uncultured Actinomycetota bacterium | reverse complement strand
ACCTGCGGAGGACCGCAGGATCCGCGGACGGGTCGTGCGCGCCCGGCAGCGGTGCGCAGGGATACTCGGGGCGTGACGACCATCGGGCCGAAGGAGCCCAGTGCCGCGGCGACCCGGCACGAGAACCGGCCGGCCACCGTGACGCTGCGGATGGTCGCGGCTCATGCCGGGGTCTCGAAGTCCGTCGTGTCGAGGGTGCTCCAGGACTCACCGCACGTCAGCCCCACCAAGCGCGCCGCCGTCGCCGCCGCCATCCAGGAGCTCGGCTACCGCCCGAACAGCCTGGCCCGCAGCCTGACCCAACGCCGCACGAACATCGTCGGGGTCCTCGTCCACGACCTCCGGCAGCCGTGGTTCGTCGACGCCCTCGCCGGTCTCGGAGCCGGGCTCGCACCGACCGGCCTGCTGCCGTTCATCGCCGACGGCCAGCTCGACCGCACCCTGGACGACCGCGTCGTGCGGTCCTTCATGGGGTTGCGCCTCGACGGCTTCATCCTGGCGGGGTCGGTTCCGGAGACGGCGTCCGTCGTCGCGGCCATGGAGCGCATCCCGAGTGTTGCCGTCGGCGGTCGGGACATCACCCGGCAGGGCGTGGACCTCGTCGCCCAGGACGACGTCCTGGGCGCACGGCTCGCCCTCGACCACCTCCACGACCTCGGCCACCGCCGGATCCAGCACGTCGCCGGAGCCGACGGACGCTCCTTCGACCTGCGTCGAGAGACGTACCTCGCGTGGATGGCGGAACGCGGGCTCAGTGACCACGCACGGGTGGCGCCCGAGGCGACCTCGGAGCCGGGTGGCTACAGCGCGACACGAACCCTCCTCGATGTCTCGACCGAGCTGCGACCGACCGCGCTGTTCGCCGGCAACGACGCCCTCGCGGTGGGGGCCCTCGCCGCCGTGCGGGATGCCGGCCTCGGCGTTCCCGGGGACGTGTCGGTGATCGGCTTCGACGGCACGTCCCTGGCTGCTGCACAGCACATCCGGCTCACCACGGTCGACACCGACATCGCCGGCATGGGCCGTCGGGCGGCCGAGCTGCTCATCGCGAGGATCGCCGACCCCGGTCGTGACCGGACCGAGATCCTGACCGAACCGAGCGTGACGGTCCGGGGCACGACCGGGCCGGCGCCGAGCGCCTGACCCAGCGCCCGAACGAGGCCCCGAACCAGGTCCGGGGCAAATGTCAGAACTTGAGGACAAGGACTTGACAGAGATGTGGGACCGGTCCCATTCTTGACACGCACCCCCGTGTCGACGCCGACACGACGACGCCACGGACGGGTCCGCACCATCGCGACCAGCCACGGACCGACCGGCACGGCCGGCATCACAGGAAGAGCACCCCCATGACCCAGGACTCGCTCGGTGTCGCCGTCATCGGCGCCGGCATGGTCGGCCGCGCACACGCCGCCGGCTACCGCTCCGCCACCCAGCTGTACGACCTCGACCTGCCCGAGGTGCGCCTCGTCGCCGTCGCCGACGCGTACGAGCCGTTCGCGATCGACGCGGCCAAGCGCTTCGGCTACGAGCGCGCGGTGACGTCGTGGCAGGACATCGTGGACGCCGACGACGTCGACGTCGTGTCGGTGGCGATCGCCAACGAGCTGCACCGGCCGGTCGTCGAGGCCCTGCTGGCCGCGGGCAAGCACGTGCTGTGCGAGAAGCCCCTGGCCCCGTCGGTCGAGGACGCCGCCGCCATGGTCGCCGCCGCCGAGGCGGCCGACACCCAGTCGGGCGTCGGCTTCTCGTTCCGGCGCACGCCCGGCATCAACGCCATCCGCGAGCAGGTGGAAGCCGGCGCGATCGGCGAGCTGCGGCACTTCAACGGGCACTACTGGTGCGACTACGCCCTCAACCCCGACGCCCCGATCAGCTGGCGCTACAAGGGCGGCCCGGGCTCCGGGGCCCTGGCCGACATCGGCAGCCACATGATCGACCTCGGGGAGTACGTCTGCGGGCCGATCACCAGTGTCAGCGGCGGCACCTTCCAGACCTTCACGACCTCCCGCCCGGTGCCGGTCGGTGCCGTCGTCGGCCACGCTGCCGGCGGGGCGGTCAGCGACGAGCGCGACACCGTCGACAACGAGGACATCGCCACCTTCACCGCGACCTTCGCCAACGGCGCGGTCGGCACGTTCTCGATCTCGCGCGTCGCCCACGGGCTGCCCAACGGCCTCGGCTTCGAGGTCTTCGGCGCCGACGGCGCTGGCGGCGCTTCGACCTCAACCACCCGGGCGTGTTCACCTTCGCCGACCACGGTCCGCGGGCGCCGAGACCAACGGCTACCGGTCCGTGCTCCTCGGGCCCCAGCACCCGGGCCTCACCCGTGGCCTCGCGATGGACTTCCCCTCGGTCGGCTACGGCCAGAACGACCTGTTCGCCTGGCAGGCGCGCGCCTTCCTCGACCAGGTGGCCGGGGTCGGCAAGCTCCCGCCCGTGCCGTCACTGGCCCACGGCCTGCACAACATGGAGATCCTCGCGGCGGTCACGCAGTCCGCGTTGAACGGCGGCGCCGCCGTCACGATCGCCTGACCAGTCGCCACCCGCTCACCCCTGTCGCCCCACCCCGAAAGGACCCCGCCATGAAGCTCGGCGCCTACACCGCCTGCCTGCACGACCGCACCCTGCCCGACGCCCTCGACGTCCTCTCCGGGATCGGGCTGACCTCGGCCGAGGTCAACACCGGCGGCTTCATCCCCTCACCGCACTGCCCGGTCGACGGCCTGCTCGCCTCGGCCGGGCCGCGCGAGGAGTACCTCGGCGATCTTCGCCGAGAAGGGCATCGAGCTGACCGGCGCTGAACTGCAACGGCAACCCGCTCAACCCGCTCCCCGGCGTCGGCCCGAAGCACGCCGACGACCTGCGCCGCACCATCCAGCTCGCCGGCGCGCTCGGGGTCGAGCACGTCGTCACGATGTCGGGCAGCCCCGGCTCCGACCCCGACGCGAAGTACCCGTCCTGGGTCGTCAACCCCTGGGACGGCGTCTACATGGACGTGCTCGACTACCAGTGGTCGGTGGCGGTGCCCTTCTGGAAGGAGATCGACGCCCTCGCGCGCGACAACGACGTCCGGGTGGCCATCGAGATGCACCCGCACAACCTGGTGTTCAACGCGCCCACGATCAAGCGCCTGGTCGAGGCGACCGGCGCCACGAACGTCGGCGTCGAGATGGACACCTCGCACCTGATGTGGCAGCAGATGGACGTGTCCGCCGGCGATCCGCTGGCTCGGCTCCCTCATCTACTTCGCCGCCGCCAAGGACGTCGCCCTCTTCGACGGCGTCAAGATCCAAGGGGGTCCTCGACACCGAGTTCACCCGCGTGCCGGCCGACGACCCGAACAAGGTGCCGACCGGGTACGGCCACTGGTGCAACGCCTGGCCCGAGGACCCGGCCTGGCGCTTCGTCGCCGTCGGCGTCGGCCACCCGTCGACTACTGGATCGAGGTCCTGCGCGCCCTGCGCGAGGTCGACCCCGACATCGCCATCAACATCGAGCACGAGGACGCCTCGATGTCGGTGCTCGACGGGCTGTCGATGGCGGCCAGGACCCTTCACGAGGCGACCGCCCAGCTCTGACCCGGAGAGCGGACGGGTGGCGACCGGACGCCGACTGGGCCCGGCGCCCGGTCGCCGCCTGTTCGTTTGTCATGACATTTGATTGACAGCATGTCTGGCAATACGTGAGGATGAAGTCCACCATCCACCCAACGATCCAGGGACGTCACGACTGATGCGTATCGGACTCATCGGCCTCGGCCGGATCGGCGCCTTCCACGCCGACACACTCGCCGCCCTCGACCGCGTCGACCAGCTCGTCGTCACCGACCCCGTCGGTGCGGCGGTCGATGCCGTCACCGCGCGGATCGGCAAGGCCACCGCCGTGTCCTCCCCCGAGGCGGTGCTGGATGCCGGCGTCGACGGTGTCGTCATCGCCGCCAACACCGGCGCGCACGCCGAGCTGTTGCTGGCCTCGGCCGGGCGCGGCATTGCGACGTTCTGCGAGAAGCCGATCGCAGGCTCCGCGGACGAGGCCGTCACGGTGCGCGACCGGCTCGCCGGCTCTGGCGTGTCGGTGCAGATCGGCTACCCGCGGCGCTTCGACCCGGCCTTCGTCGCCGCGCGCGACGCCGTGCGCGCGGGCGAGCTGGGACGCGTGCACACCGTGCGTTCGACCACCCTCGACCCGGCTCCGCCGCCGGCCGCGTACCTGGCCGGCTCCGGCGGGATCTTCCGCGACTGCTCGGTGCACGACTTCGACGCGGTGCGCTGGGTGACCGGGCAGGAGGCCGTCGAGGTCTACGCCGTCGGCGCCGTCGACCCCGACGCCGGCAGCGAGTTCTACGCCGACAACGGCGACTACTCGACGGTCTCGGTGCTCATCACCCTGGACGACGGCTCGATCGGCGTGGTCTCCAACACCCGCACCAACGCCCGCGGCTACGACGTGCGCCTCGAGGTGCACGGCGTGAAGGACGCCGTCGCCGCCGGGCTCGACGAGGGCCTGCCGCTGCGTCCGACCCAACCCGGCATCACCTGGCCGGCCGGTCCGCCGCACACCTTCTTCATGGACCGCCTCACCGAGGCGTTCCGCCGTGAGCTCGCGACGTTCTGTGCGGTGGCCGCCGGTGAGGTCGCGTCACCGTGCAGCATCGAGGACGCCATGGGCACCGCCTGGATCGCCGAGGCGGCCACGCTGTCGGCGCACGAGGGCCGCCCGGTCCGCATCGACGAGGTCGCCCGCTAGGTCGTCGCCCTCGTCCGAAGAGGTCGAAAGTAGAGAACACGCCGTCGGTGGCCTTGAGCCGACGGCGTGTTCTCTACTCTCGACTGCTCAGGTCGCGACGGTGAAGGCCGCGCGGAAGGCCTCGATGGCAGCGGTCGGGTCGCCACTGGCAAAGGCCTCCATGCCGATCGTGCCGGTGTACCCCATCTCGGCGAGGGCCCGCGCCACGGCCGGGTAGGCGATCTCGCCGGTGCCCGGCTCGAAGCGCCCCGGCACGTCGGCGACCTGGATCTCGCCGATCCACGGCAGGGCCTCGCGGCAGAGCTCGATGAGGTTCCCCTCGTCGATCTGCGCGTGGTAGAGGTCGAGCATCATCCGCAGGTGCGGGCTGTCGACCGACGACACCAGCGCCAGGCAGTCGTGCGCGCTGGCGAACGGCACCCCCGGGTGGTCGACGGCCAGGTTGAGGTTCTCGAGCACGAACTGCACGCCGTTGGCCTCGCCCAGCTCGGCCACGCGGGCCAGGGTGTCGCGCGCGGCGAGCCACATCGGGCCGGTCACCTGCTCGACGGGCACGACGGGCAGGCCGTCGCCGTCGAGCCCGGTGCCGTGCAGGTTCAGGCGAGGGATGCCGAGCCGCTGTGCGACCGGGATCGACTGCGCCGCCGTCGAGAGCAGGTCGGCGACGGCATCCGGCTCGACCAGGCCGCCGCGCACGTAGCCGGACATCGAGGAGAAGACCGCCCCCTCGTCGCGCAGCGCCACGAGCGCGTCGATGTCGTGCTTCGTCCAGTCCCAGATCTCGACCTGGACGTCCAGCTCGGTGAGCCGGCGTACGCGGTCGGCGACGGGCAGGTCGCGAAAGACCATCTCCGAGCAGACGGCCAGGGTGAACGGCCCGCAGGCCCCGCGTGACGCTGACATCGTGTCTCCAGCTTTCTCTCGTCCGAGGAGTGGCGACCCGGTTCCCAGGGCGCTGGTTTGTAGGATAGTCTAAATGTCCTGACATTAGGTCACGATCAAGGAGACGACACATGTCCGGAGCAGCCGAGGTGGTGGCGGGCGAACGATCGCCGCTGCTCACGATGACCCAGACGACCCCGACGGCGCTCTGGAACGACAGCGCCGACCCGGTCGAGCTGGAGACCGCAATCGCGTGGGGAGCGGTGGGGGCCACCTGCAACCCGGTCATCGCGCTCGCCGCGATCCGCGCCGACCAGCCGCGGTGGGAGGGGCGCATCGCCGAGCTCGCGGAGGAGCTGCCCACCGCCACCGAGTCCGAGATCGGCTGGAAGGTCGTCGAGGAGGTCTCGCTCCAGGCGGCCAAGCTGCTCGAGCCCACCTTCGCCGAGCACGCCGGGCGCAACGGCCGGCTGTCGATGCAGACCGACCCGCGGCTGCGCCGGTCGGCGACGGCCCTGGCCGACCAGGCCGAGCACTTCGCCTCACTCGCCCCCAACATCATCGTCAAGGTTCCGGCCACCGAGGTCGGCGTCGAGGCCATCGAGGAGGCCACCTACCGCGGCGTGAACATCAATGTCACGGTGTCGTTCACGGTCCCCCAGGCGCTGGCCACCGGCGAGGCCATCGAGCGCGGGCTGAAGCGTCGCGAGGCGGAGGGCAAGGACGTCTCGTCGATCGGCCCGGTCGTCACGATCATGGTCGGTCGGCTCGACGACTGGCTCAAGGAGGTCGTCGCGCGGGACGGCGTCGAGATCGACCCTGAGCACCTCGAGTGGGCCGGCGTCGCGGCGGTCAAGCGCGCCTACACCCTCTTCCAGGAGCGTGGCCTGCGTGCACGGGTTCTCGCCGCGGCCTACCGCAACCAGCTGCAGTGGACCGAGCTCGTCGGTGGAGACCTCGTGCTCTCGCCCCCCTTCGCGCTGGGGGCAGAAGTTCCAGGCGAGCGGCATCGACCCGACTCCGCGCATCGACGTGCCCGTCGACCCGGAGATCATCGCCTCGCTGGAGCAGATCGAGGACTTCCGTCGTGCCTACGAGCCCGACGGCATGACGCCCGCCGAGTTCGACGACTTCGGGGCCACGCGCAAGACCCTGCGCCAGTTCCTCACTGCCGACGAGGAGCTCGACCAGCTCGTCCGCGACGTCATCACCCCCGCCCCCTGACCCGGTGACGACTGGCGTGGGACGGGGCTCCGGCCTCGGTCGACGGAGCCACTGCGGCTGGGCATCCTCGGAGCGGACTTCGTCGACCCGCACGACGACGACCGGCTCGTCGTGACGACCAAGGACGGCACGGACGACCCATGACGCAGACGGCCCCGGACGAGCTGATGGCCACCTGCTGGAGCTCGGCCGGTGACGCCGCGTCCGACCGCGCCGACCTGCGCAGCCCGCTCCCCCTGCGCCGTCGGCTCGAGGCCGCGGCGGCCGCCGGCTTCACGGGCTTCGGCCTGCTGAGCGACGACCTGCCGGCCGCCGTGGCGGAGTACGGGCTACGCGGCATCCGGACCATGTTGGCCGACAACGGGATCGTGCACCTCGAGCTCGAGTCGATCCCCTACTGGTGGGACGACGGGCCGCACCGCGACGGAGTCCGACCGGGTCCGGCACGCCCTGCTCGAGGCCGCCGAGGTGCTCGCACCCGCGGCACCTCAAGGTGACGCCGACGGCGACAACGCGCCGTGGGACCGCGGGCGGTGGGCGGCGAAGTTCGCCGAGCTCGCGGCCCAGGCCGCACGGACGTCGGCGCGCGGCTGGGGATCGAGTTCTTCCCGTGGTCGAACGTCGAGCTCGCTCGCACGAGGGCCTGCGGCTCGTCGAGGACGCCGGCCACGACGACGGCGGCGTCATCATCGACGCCTGGCACATCGCCCGCGCGAACACCCCGGTGTCCGACCTGGCGCACGGTGCCCCTGCACCGCATCATCGGCGTCGAGCTCGACGACGCCGACGAGCACGTCGTCGGGACCCTGTTCGAGGACACCGTCCACCGCCGGCGCTACTGCGGCGAGGGCGCATTCGACCTGACCGGCATGGTCGCGGCCCTGCGCACCGCCGGGTGGACCGGCCCGTGGGGGGTCGAGATCCTCTCCGACGAGCACCGGGCCGTGCCCGTCGAGGCCGCCCTCGCCCGCGCCGCCGACAGCGCGCGGAACATCCTGGGCCCGTCGCAGACCTGAGCAACCGGTCGAGGTCCCACGACGCGCTGACGGGCAGGCCCGGACATCAGCGTGTCGTGGGACCTCGTCCGCGGCCCAGCGTCCGGCGCGGCAGCGGCCCCGGCATCCGTGCTCGGATGCCGGGGCCGCGCTCGCTCGGCGCTGCGCTCAGACGTTCTGCGGGAAGCCGAGCTCGATGCCGCCGTGGCTCGGGTCGAGCCAGCGGGAGGTGACGACCTTGCCGCGGGTGTAGAAGTGCACGCCCTCCATGCCGTGGGCGTGGGTGTCGCCGAACAGGCTGTTCTTCCAGCCGCCGAACGAGTAGTAGGCCATCGGCACGGGGATCGGCACGTTGACGCCGATCATCCCGACCTCGACCTCGTTCTGGAAGCGGCGGGCCGCCCCACCGTCGTTGGTGAAGATCGCGGTGCCGTTGCCGTACGGGTTGGAGTTGATGAGCTCCAGCGCCTCGTCGTAGGTCTTGACCCGCAGCACCGACAGCACCGGGCCGAAGATCTCGTCCTGGTAGATCGACATGTCGCGGGTGACGTTGTCGAACAGGGTCGGCTTGAGGAAGTAGCCCTCGCCGTCGGAGTCGACGTCACCCTCGCGCCCGTCGATGACGAGCGTCGCGCCCGCCTCGGTGCCGGCGTCGAGGTAGGAGGTCACCTTGTCGCGGTGCTGCGCGGTGACCAGCGGGCCCATGTCGCAGCCGCGGGTGCCGTCGCCGGTCACCAGCTTGCCGACGCGGTCCTGGATCTTCTGCACCAGGTCGTCGGCGATGGTGTCGACGGCGAGCAGCGCCGAGATGGCCATGCAGCGCTCGCCCGCGGAACCGAAGCCGGCGTTGACCGCAGCGTCCGCCGCGAGGTCGAGGTCGGCATCCGGCAGCACGAGCATGTGGTTCTTGGCGCCGCCGAGGGCCTGCACGCGCTTGCCGTGCGCGGTGCCGGTCTCGTAGACGTACTTGGCGATCGGGGTGGAGCCGACGAACGACACCGCCTTGACCTTGGGGTGGGTCAGCAGCGCGTCGACGGCCTCCTTGTCGCCGTGCACGACGCTGCAGCACGCCGTCGGGCAGGCCGGCCTCCTTCCACAGCGCGGCGACGGCGTTGACGGCCGACGGGTCCTTCTCGCTGGGCTTGATGACGACGGCGTTGCCGCAGGCGATCGCGACGGGCACGAACCACAGCGGCACCATGGCCGGGAAGTTGAACGGGCTGATGACGGCGACGACGCCCAGGCTCTGGCGGATCGAGTAGACGTCGACCTTGGTCGAGGCGTTCTCGGTGAAGCCGCCCTTCATCAGGTGCGGGATGCCGCAGGCGAACTCGGCGACCTCGAGGCCGCGGGTCACCTCACCCAGGGCGTCGGAGAGGACCTTGCCGTGCTCGGCGGTGATCAGCGCGGCGATGTCCTCCTTGCGCTCGTTGAGCAGCTCGCGGAACTTGAAGAGCACCTGGGTGCGCTTGGCGAGCGAGATGCTGCCCCACTCCGAGGCCCAGGCCGCGTGGGCGGCGGTGACGACCTCGTCGACGAGGTCGGCCGAGGCGAGGTCGAGCTCGCCGCTCTGCACCCCGGTGGCCGGGTTGAAGACGGGGCTCGTGCGCTCGGCGGTGCCCTCCCACGGAGCGCCGTTGATCAGGTGGGTGATGCGGGTCGGGGTCGTGCTCACGGTGTATCGGTCCTTGTCCGTGTGGTTGGTGCTTTCAGTGTGTCAGAGGCCCGGATGCCCGTGGATCGCGTGGTCGCCACGCAGTTCGGGCACGGGATCGGTCGTTGTCCCGAGGAGCCTCCCGGCCGCTGCCGTCCGACTGCGACGGCCACCTCGCGAGCGGCGGCACCTCATGTTCTGTAAATGTCAGTACATACTAACATGCCATCGACCATCCGTCACGAGCGTCAGGAGGGGGACTCCAGGGTCGGCGCGGTGGCCCACCGGGCCAGGTGCCCGTCGATCGCGCTCCGCATGAACCGGGTCGACTCCTCGGCGCGGTCCTCCCAGGCGAACACGCACGCCGTGAGGATGCCGTCGAAGCCGTTGCGCTCCAGCGCCGCGAAGAAGGCGCCGAAGTCGACCTCGCCCTGGCCGATGTCGAGGTGCTGGTGCACCGTCACCTGCGACCCGGGCGGGTTCACGATGTAGCGCAGCCCCGACGATGCCGTGTGGTCGTAGGCGTCGGCGAGGTGGCACATCGTGGTCAGCGACCCGGCCTTGTCGAGGATGCCGTCGACGTCGTTGCCCTGGTGGAACGTGTGCGGGGTGCAGTAGAGGAACGAGACGTTGTCGGAGTTGAGCGCCCGGATCAGGTCGAGCGCCCGCTTCCCGTCCTCCTCGAAGTCGTCCGGGTGCGGCTCGAGGACGAGCCGGATCCCCTCCTTCTCGAAGACCGGCAGCAGCTCCTCCATCGAGCGCCAGAACTGCGCCTCGCAGACGTCGGCCTGGCGCGGGTTGCCGTTGAACTCGGAGTTCATCGTGTCGACGCCGAGCAGCGACGTCACCTCGATGGCCCGCTTCCAGTAGCGCACCGCCGCCTGACGGGCGTCCTCGTCCGGGCCGGCCCACTTGTACAGCGGCAGCACCGACGACACCCCGACTCCGGCGCCCCGCAGGGCCTTGCCGAACTCCTTGACCCCGGCGTCGCCCACCCGTGGGTGGGTGAAGAACGGGGTGAAGTCCTCTCGCGGCGACAGCTCGATCCACTCGAAGCCGAGGTCGGCGACGACGCCCGGCAGCGTCTGCAGGGTCGTCACCTCACGGAACATGTACGGGTCGAGGGCGATCTTCACGTCAGGGTCTCCTGGTCGACGATGTCCACGGCCACCGGGGCTCCGGTGGCGAGCGAGGCCATCCCGGCCTCGCAGACGACCGTGGCGGCGTAGCCGTCCCAGGCCGTCGGGCCCACGACCTCGCCGCGCCGGGTCGCGTCGACCCACGCCTGCAGCTCGAGGTCGTAGGCGAGCGCGAAGCGGTCGCGGAAGTCGGTCGGCACCATGCCGCCCCACACCCCTTCGTCCCCGCTGCCCGCCGCCGCGGTCGTGTAGAGGTCGCCCCACGGGCGCCCCGCGATGGCGCTCCCGCGCTCGCACACCGCCTCGCAGCGCACCTCGTACCCGACCTGGTTGCGCACGAAGACCTCGTTGGTCACCACGGCACCGCTCGCCATCCGGAAGACCGACACCTGGGGGTCGATCACCCCTTCGGCCGCTGCGGACGTCGGGGTGGGTGAGTACACCGTGACCTCGGCGATCTCCTCGCCGAACAGGAAGCGCGAGACGTCGACCTCGTGCACGAGGCTGTCGCGCACGATCATCTCCGAGCGGAACGAGTCGGGTACGTCCTTGTTGCGGTGGATGTTGTGCAGCAGCAGCAGGCGGCCGAGCCGACCCGAGTCGAGCAGCGCCTTGAGCCGCGCGTACTCGGGGTCGAAGCGGCGCATGAAGCCGAGCTGGACGAGCGCCCGCCCGCCCTCGCGCTCGGCACGCACGAGCCGCAGCGAGGAGGCTCCGTCCATGGTCAGCGGCTTCTCGCACAGCACGGCCTTGCCCGCCTCGAGGCAGGCGAGGACCTGCTCCTCGTGGACGAACCCGGGCGAGGCGATCAGCACGGCATCCACCTCGTCGTCGCCGACCAGGGCCAGCGGGTCGCTGACGGCGCGCACGCCGTCGAACCGGCCCGCCAGGCCCCCGGCCCGGGCGGTGTCCGGGTCGGACACCGCCACGAGCCGGGCACCGGAGGTGCGGTGGGCGAGGCGCTCGGCGTGGTCGGCGCCCATCAGGCCGACGCCGATGATGCCGACCCGCAGCTCCTGGTCGGTCACTTGTCCTCCTGCTCCTCTTCGGCGATCTCGGCGAGCTCCTCGGGGTCGATCACCGGGGCGGCGATGGCCCCGTGGTCGACCTCCGCCGGCGGCACGACCTTGCCCGGGTCGACACCACTGAGCTCGTGGCTCAGCTCGTCGAGCTCCTGGCCGCCGGCCATCTCACCGGTGAGCTGCTCGAGGGTCAGCTCGTCGCGGTGCGCGTCGAGCACGACCCGGCCGAGCTTGAGGATGATGAAGTGGTTGCCCACGAGAAAGGCGTGGTGCGGGTTGTGCGTGATGAAGATGACCCCGAGGCCCGCGTCGCGCGCCTTGACGATGTACTTCAGCACGACGCCGGACTGCTTGACGCCGAGGGCCGCAGTGGGCTCGTCGAGGATGATCACGCGGGCACCGAAGTAGACCGCACGGGCGATCGCGATGACCTGCCGCTGGCCGCCGGAGAGGCTGCCGACCGGTCGGTCGAGGTCGGGGATGACGATGCCCATCTTGGTGAGCTCCTCGCCAGCGACCTGCTTCATGTGGTCGATGTCGAGGAAGAGACCCTTACGAACCTCGTTGCCCAGGAAGAAGTTCCGCCAGACCGCCATCAGCGGGGCAAGGGCCAGGTCCTGGTAGACCGTCGCGATGCCCAGCTGCTGGGCGACGCGCGGGCTGTTGAAGCTCCGCACGATCCCGTCGATCTTCATCGAGCCCTCGGTGTAGTCGTGCAGACCCGAGACGATCTTGATGAGCGTGGACTTGCCAGCGCCGTTGTCGCCGAGGACGCAGGTGACCTCGCCCTGGCGGACCTTGATGTTCACGCCGCGCAGGGCGTGCACGTTGCCGTAGCTCTTGCCGCACTCCTCGAGCTCGAGGACCGGCTGGTCGGTCCGCTCCTGCGCGACGGTCTTCTCGAGCGCGCTCATCGGCCCTCCGCCTTTCGCTTGACCCACATGTTGACGAGCACGGAGCCGATCAGCATGACTCCGAGGAACGTCTTGAACCAGTCGGGGTTCCAGCCGGCATAGGTGATGCCGAGCTGGGTCATGCCGAAGATCAGTGCGCCGATCGACGCGCCGACCACCGACCCGTACCCGCCGGTGAGGAGGCAGCCACCGATGACCGCCGCGATGATGTAGATGAACTCGTTGCCGACGCCCTGTCCGGACTGCACCGTGTTGAACTCGAAGAGCAGGTGCATGCCGAGCAGCCAGGCGCAGAAGCCGACCCCCATGAACAGGGCGATCTTCGTGACGACGACGGGCACACCGACGGCACGAGCCGCCGCCGAGTCACCGCCGACCGCGAAGATCCAGTTGCCGTACTTCGTCTTCAGCAGGAGCAGCGAGCCGAGGATCGTGAGGATGATCCAGTAGACGACCGGGATCTTGATCGTGACCCCGCCGATGGCGAACGACGAGGCGAAGACCTTCCTCGCGCTCTCGAAGCCGTCGATGTCGGTGATCGTGCTGCTCGAGACACCACCGGCGATCATCCGCGTCATGGCCAGGTTGACGCCCTGGAGGACGAAGAAGGTGCCGAGGGTGACGAGGAAGCTGGGCAGCCCGGTGATGTGGAGCAACCAGCCGTTGAACAGGCCGATGGCAAGCGACACCACGAGGGCGGCGAAGATGCCGACCCAGACGTTGAGGCCGAAGTACCACGCGGTCTCGGCGGCCACCAGGCCCGAGGTCGTCACGGCCACACCGGCCGACAGGTCGAACTCCCCGCCGATCATGAGCAGCGCGACGCCGACGGCCATGATGCCGATCGCCGACGAGCCGTAGAGGATCGTGCCGATGTTGTCGATGCTGCGGAACGCGGGGGCGACCGCGAAGAACAGCAGGGCGACGGCGATGGCCCCGATCAGGGCGCCCACCTCGGGGCGCGCCAGGATCGTGGACAGCAGCGAGCGGCTGCCGACCCGGTCGTCGGCCGGTGCGGCCGTGACGGTGGTCATCTCAGGTCACCGCGTTCCGTTGGCGGCGAACTCCGAGACCGCATCGACGTTGGTGCTGTCGATGAAGGACGGGCCCGTCGCGACGTTGCTGCCACCACCGATGGTGTTGCCGTTGGTCTTGAACAGCCAGAGCGCGTCGGTGGCCAGGTAGCCCTGGAGGTAGGGCTGCTGGTCGATGGCGAAGCCCACCTTGCCGTCCTTGATGGCGGCGACGAGCTCCTTGTTGGTGTCGAACGTGCCGATCTTGGCCTTGCTGCCGGCCGCCTCGACGCTCTTCACGGCGTCAAGGGCGAACTGCGCGCCGAGCGTGAGGACGGTGTCGATGGCCGGGTCCTCGGTCAGCTTGGCCTGGATCGTCGTGGTCACGGCGGAGTCGTCGCGGCCGTTGACGAAGACGCGCTCGACCTTGGCGCCCGCGGCACCCTCGGCGACACCCGCGCAGCGGTCCTCGAGCTGCTGCTGGCCCTGCTCCTGGATGACGCAGATGATGTTCTTGCCACCCTCGGCGACGATCTTCTTGCCGGCGCCGATGCCGGCGTCCTTCTCGCCCTGGCCGAAGTAGCCGATCGCACCCAGGCCGAGGGCGTCGTTGCCGCCGGCGTTGAGCATGGTGACCGGGATGCCGGCCGCGACGGCGGCCTTGATGGCGGCGCCGAGCGCCGGGGTGTTCGGGTCGGTGACCGCGATGCCGTCGACCTTCTTGTCGATGGCGGCCTGGATCAGCTGGGCCTGCTTGGTCGCATCGGGGTCGTTCGAGTACTCCAGGTCGATGTTGTCCTTGGCGGCCGCGGCCTCGGCACCCTTGCGGATGATGTCCCAGAAGGTGTCACCGGGTGCCTGGTGGGTGATGAAGGCGACTTTCATCGTCGGGGTGCCGGCGTTGCCGCCAGCAGCAGTGGTGGCGGTGTCCTCCTTGCCACCGGAGGACGAACAGGCGGCGAGGGACAGGGCGGCGGCCAGGGAGATGGCAACCGCTGCGGCGGGCTTCTTGCGAATCATGGGTCATACCTTTCGACGTCACTGTCTCGAGGGACGGTGTTCAGTGGTGTGTCGTTGCTGTGGTGCTGTCGGGGTGGTTCCGGTGGTGCGCTCTGGTGTCTGATGCCGGTCAGCCCTCCTTCGTCCGTCGCCCACGACGGCGTCCGGTCGGGGCTGCCGTCGGGGTCACGAAGGGACGCTGGGTTGCCTTGTACCCGGCGTAGGCCCGGTGGGCCTTGGTGGTGGATGCGAGCGAGGAGACCTCGCTCACCGGCACGTCCCACCAGCTGTCGCCGTCGGGAGCGTGCACGAACGGGTCGGTCTCGACGTGGATGACGACCGGGCCGCCGTCCTGGGGCCAGGCCCGGGCCTGCGCGATGGCGGCCTCCAGCTCCACGCGCGAGTGGACCTCGATGACGTGGCAGCCCAGGCTGCGGGCGTTGGCCGCGAGGTCGACGGGCACGAAGTCGCCGTCGAGCCGGTGCGAGGCCTCGCCGCGCATCCGGTAGCGGGTGCCGAAGCGCTGCGAGCCCAGGCTCTCCGAGAGCGAGCCGATCGAGTGGAAGCCGTGGTTCTGCACCAGCACGACGACGACCTTGACCCGCTCCTGCACAGCCGTGACCAGCTCGGTCGGCATCATCAGGTAGCCGCCGTCCCCGACCATCGCGAAGACCTCGCGACTCGGGTCGGCGAGCTTGATGCCGATCGAGGCCGGCACCTCGTAGCCCATGCAGGAGTAGCCGTACTCGACGTGGTACGCCTTGCGGTCGCGCACCCGCCACAGCTTGTGGATGTCACCGGGCATCGAGCCGGCCGCGCAGAGCACCACGTCACGCGGGTCGGTCTGCTCGTTGACGCAGCCGAGCACCTCGCCCTGGGTGAGCAGACCCGGCGGCCAGCTTCTTGGTGACGGACCGGGGCGGGTCGTACGCGGCATCCACCTGGGCGTCCCACTCCTTCCAGAGCGAGCCCTGGCGGCGTCGGTACGAGCGCGACGACCGACCAGCCGTCGAGCGCGTCGGTGAGCGCGGTGAGCGCCTCGCGCGCGTCGGCCACCACGGACAGGCCGCTGTGCTTGCCGGCGTCGAAGGCGGCGACGTTGATGTTGACGAAGCGGACACCGTCGTCCTGGAAGGCGGTTCGGGATGCCGTGGTGAAGTCGCTGGTACCGCGTGCCGATGCCGATGACCACGTCGGCCTCGCGGGCCAGGGCGTTGGCGGCGGTGGTTCCGGTCGACCCGATGGCACCCATCAGCTGCGGGTGGCCGTGGGGCAGCGAGCCCTTGCCGGCCTGCGCCTCACCGACCGGGATGCCGGTGGCGTCGCAGAACGCCCGCAGCGCGGCCTCGGCGCCCGAGTAGTGCACCCCACCGCCGGCGACGACCATCGGGCGCTTCGCCGTGCGGATGACCTCCGCGGCGGCGGCGATGCGCGCCACCTCCGGCCGTGGCCGCGCCACGTGCCAGGTGCGCTCGGCGAAGAGCGCCTCGGGCCAGTCGTGCGCCTCGGCCTGCACGTCCTGCGGGAGGGAGATCGTCACCGCACCGGTCTCGGCCGGGTCGGTGAGGACGCGCATGGCGCTCGAGCAGGGCCGAGGGGAGCTGCTCGGGGCGGTTGATCTCGTCGAAGTACTTCGACAGCGGGCGGAACGCGTCGTTGACGGTGACGTCTCCCGCCCACGGCAGCTCGAGCTCCTGGAGCACCGGCGACGAGGCGCGGGTGGCGAAGGTGCCCGAGGGCAGCAGCAGCACCGGCAGCCGGTTGATCGTGGCGAGCGCTGCACCGGTCAGCATGTTGGTGGAGCCGGGCCCGACCGAGGCGGTGCAGACCCAGGTCTGCAGACGGTCCTTCTGGCGGGCGTAGGCGACCGAGGTGTGCACCATCGCCTGCTCGTTGCGCGCCAGCACGTACGGCAGTCCCGGCTCCTCGCCGGCGTCGGTGGCGCGCACCTCCTCCTGGAGCAACGCCTGCCCGATGCCCGCGACGTTGCCGTGGCCGAAGATGCCGAAGCACCCGGCGAACAGCCGCTGCCGCTCACCGTCGCGCTCGGTCCACTGGTTGGCGAGGAAGCGCACGGTCGCCTGGGCGACGGTCAGTCGCACGGTCCCGGTCGGGGTGCTCATCGGGGGTCTCCTCCTACGGGGAGTCGGGGGTCGACGGTCTCGTCGGCCCAGAGGTCGCGGACCCAGGCGTGGGCGGGGTCGTCGCAGATGCGCCAGGCCCGCTCTGGCCCCGGGCCCGCCATGACGTTGAGGTAGTAGAGGTCGGCGTCGGGGGCGGCGACCGCCGGGCCGTGCCAGCCGTGCGGCACGAGCACGACGTCCCCGGTTCGCACCTCGGCCAGCACGTCGAGCGGGCGGGCGTCGGACGAGCCGTAGACGCGCAGGTAGCCGACCGGGTCGGTGCCGCGTGGGTCGGTGGAGCGGGTCTCGAAGTAGTAGATCTCCTCGAGCGCGGTCTCCTCACCGGGCCGCTCCTCGTCGTGCTTGTGCGGGGGCCACGAGCTCCAGTTGCCGGCGGGCGTGATGACCTCGCAGACGAGGAAGGAGTCGGCGTCGAGCACGTCGGGCAGGCCCATGTTGCGCACCTCGCGGCTCGCGAGGCCGGCCCCGCGCAGCTCGACCGGTACCTCGGGTGCCGTGAGGTGGCGGAAGGGCTTGGCGGCCGCGGCCTTGTGGGCGGGCGCGCCGCACAGGGCGACGCGACCGGCATCCGAGCCGATGTGGGTGACGCGCAGTCGCGAGCCGCGACCGGCGTAGACGACGTCGCTCGGGCCGTCGAAGACCGAGTCGCGACCACTGAGGGTCACGTCGTGGACGGTGCCGTCGGCCTCGTCCACCTCGACGCGGAACGGACCCGGCCAGCGGGACGACGAGGATCTCCTCGTCGCCGCTGTCGTGCTCCACGGACCCGCCGGGTGCGAGTCGTCGCGACGCGCAGGCTGGTGTGCTGCCACCCCGGCACGGGATTGGCCGCCGTGGGGGTCACCGCGACCTGGAACTCGCCGTCGACGGCGGTGCCCCGGGCGCGCACGTAGCCGGCGTTGTCGACGCCGGTACCGGACGGGCTCATGCCGCACCTCCGTGGACGAGGGCGGAGGCGATGTCGACCGCGGCGGCGACGTCTCCGTCCGGCGGGAAGAGCAGGGCGCGACCGACGACCAGGCCGCGGACCGCGGGGATCTCGAGCGCGGCTCCCCACGACGCGTACGTGTCGTCGGGGCTGCCCTGCGGGTCACCGCCGAGCAGGAGGGTCGGCAGGGTCGTGGCGTCCATGACCCGGGCCAGGTCGTCGACGACCGGCAGCTTGAGCCAGGTGTGGGCGCTGCGGGCGCCCAGACCGGAGGCGATGTGGATCGGAGCGGATGATCGAGTCGGGGTCGAGCAGGTTGCGCACCCGGCCGTCCTCGACGACGGACCAGAACGGCTCGACCATCGCCATCAGGCCGCGGTCGGCGAGCTCGCTGACCGCGCGCGCACTGGCCTCGAGCGTGGCGGCGGTGCCCGGGTCGTCGAGGGCGACCCGGGTCAGCATCTTGCCGCCGTCGAGGCCCTGCGCGGCGATGGAGGCGGCGGTGTAGCCCGTGAAGCGGTCGTCGAGCTCGAACACGGCACCCTGCAGGCCGCCGCGGTTCATCGACCCGATGACCACCTTGCCGTCGAGGGCACCCATGAGCAGGAGGTCGTCGAGGATGTCGGCCGTGCCGAGCACGCCGTCGACGCCGGGGCGGGCGAGCGCGACGGCGAGCCGCTCGAGCAGGTCGGTGCGGCTGGCCATGGCCATCGCGTCGTCGCGCACGCCGAGGGCACCACGGGCCGGGTGGTCGGCGGCGACGATGAGCAGGCGGCCGTCGTCACCCACGAGGGCGCGGCGCTGCCGCTCGGCCCAGGTGCGGGCGATGCGGCCGGGGTCGGTCGCGCGGATCTCGGTGAGGTCCAGCGTGGGAGCACGGCCGGGCTCATCGGGCCGACCCCCGTTCGGTCAGCGCCGCCTCGACCTCGTACGTCGTCGGCATGGCGGTGGAGCACTCGAGGCGCGACGCGACCAGGGCCCCGGCGACGTTGGCGAACTCGATGGTGCGCCGCAGGTCCCAGTCGGCGAGCAGGCCGTGCACGAGGGCCCCGCCGAACGCGTCACCCGCGCCGAGACCGTTGACGACGTCGACGGGGAAGGGCGCCACCTCGACACGCTCGTCGCGCGTCGCGGCGAGCACCCCCTTGGGACCCTGCTTGACGACGGCGAGGTCCAGGCCGCGGTCGAGCAGGGCGTCGGCGGCCCGGTGGGGGTCGGTCTCGCCGACGGCGACCTCGCACTCCTCGCGGTTGCCGACGGCGACGGTGACGTGCTCGAGGGCCTTGCCCGACCTGCTCGCTCGCGTCGGCCGGGTCGGCCCAGAACATCGGCCGGTAGTCGAGGTCGAGGATGGTGTGCGCGCCGGCGGCCCCGCGCCTCCCAGGCCGCGAAGTGGGTGCCGCGCGACGGCTCCTGGGAGAGACCGGTGACGGTGGCCCAGAAGACCCGCGCGCCGCGGATGTCGTCGAGGGGCAGGTCGTCGGGGGTCGAGCAGGAGGTCAGGGCGCTGTCGGGTAGCGGTAGAAGTAGCAGCGGGAAGTCGTCCGGCGGGAAGACCTCGCAGAACGTGACCGGCGTCGGCGGGCCGGCCCCCTCGATCACGCTGATGTACTGCGGGTCGACACCGAGCCGGGCACTCTCCCGGCGCACGTAGCGTCCGAACGGGTCGTGCCCGACCTTGGTCACGAGGGCGACGGTGTGGCCGTGCCGGGCGGCCGCCACCGCGACGTTCGTCGCGCTGCCGCCGAGGAACTTCTGGAAGGTGCGCACGTCCTCGAGCCCGACGCCGTGCTCGAGGGGGTACACGTCGACGCCCGTCCTGCCCATGGAGACGAGGTCGTGACCCGGCTGCGCGGCCATGGTTCAGGCGTCCTGGGTCTCGGGCTCGAGGGAGCCGGCGATGGCCAGGATGTGGGCGATCGAGGCGCGCACGTCGGCCACCGGGTCGACGCCCGTGTCCTCGGGGGGTCCGCTGAGGATGGTGTCCTGCTCGAGCACGTACCAGCCGGCGTAGCCCGCACCCTCCAGCGCGCGGACGATGGCCGCGATGTCGACGTCCCCCTCACCGAGCGGTACGTACATCCCGCGGGCGACGGCCCCGGTGTAGGTGTCACGGCCGTCCTGCACCTCGCGGGCCAGGTCGAGACGCACGTCCTTGAGGTGTACGTGGCCGATGCGCTCCGGGTGCTCGACCGCGACGTGCACCGGGTCGCCGCCGCCGATGAGCAGGTGACCGGTGTCGAGGCACAGCCCGATGCGGCTGCCCGCGAGCACGCGGTCCGTCTCCTCGCCGCTCTCGACGATGGTGCCGACGTGCGGGTGGAGGGTGGCGGTGAGCCCGCGAGCTGCTGCGGCGTCCTTGATCCGGTCGAGGTTGCGCAGCAGCGTCGCCCACTGGGAGTCGTCGAGCACGGGCCGCTCGTCGTAGCCCTCGGCACCGGTGGCGGCGGCGATGACGACCGTCGAGGCGCTCGCGGCGACCAGCGCGGTCATCGCCGTGTCGACGGTGGGCAGGGGGTCGGACTGCGGGTCGTGCAGCACCACCGGCACGAACTGGCCGACCGAGGCCAGGCCGTGGGCGGCCAGCGTCGCGGCCTTGGCCTCCGGGGCGTCGGGCAGGAAGCCGTCGGGACCGAACTCGGTGGCGGCGATGCCGACCTCGCGCATCTGGGTCAGCACCACCTCGGGGTCGAGCTGGTGGCCCCAGCCCGGCACCTCGCAGACGCCCCACGAGATGGGAGCACCGGCGACGCGTTGGGCGAGTGGGGAGCGGGCGGACATCGGTTCAGGCCTCCACGGTGGGGATCTCGGACATCTGGACGAGGCGCCGCTCGGCGCGCGAGAGCTCGCACGCCTCGGCGACCCGGAACGCCTCGAGGGCGTCGCGGACGGTGCAGGGGCTCGGGGTGCGGCCGGCGGCCACGTCGAAGAAGGCGGTGAGCTCGGCGACGTAGGCCGGCTTGAAGCGCTCCATGAACGACCAGTGCTGCGGCCCCGGGGGGAACACGACTCCGGGCTCGGCCGACCGCATGGCGAGCGAGTCGTCCAGGCCGACGGCGATGGTGCCGTCGGCCCCCATCACCTCCATCCGCACGTCGTGGCCGCCGCCGGAGTAGCGCGTGGCGCTGGCCGAGACGAGCGTGCCGTCGTCGAGGGTGAGGATGGCGGCAGCGGTGTCGACGTCGCCGGCCTCGCTGAAGAAGGGCGCGCCCTTGTTCTCGCCGGTGGCGTAGACGCTGACCACCTCGTGCCCGGTGACGAAGCGGACGATGTCGAAGTCGTGCACCGAGCAGTCGCGGAAGAGGCCGCCGCTCGTCGGGATGTAGGAGGCGTGCGGCGGGGCCTGGTCGTGGGTCGTCGCGCGCACCGCGTGCACCACGCCGAGCTCCCCGGAGCGAACCGCGTCGCGGGCTCGGCGGTAGCCGACGTCGAACCGGCGCTGGAAGCCGACGTGCACCGGCACGTCGGTGGACTCCGCCAGCCGGGTGAGCTCGAGGGTCTCGTCCAGGGTCGCGGCCACCGGCTTCTCGCAGAAGGTGGGGATTCCGGCCGCGACGCCCTGGCGCAGCAGCGGCGCGTGGCCGGGGGTCGCTGTGGTGATGACGAACCCGTCGACGCCCGAGGCGAGGAGGGACGCGACGTCCGGGGCCACGGACAGGCCGAGCTCGGTGGCCACCTTCTGCGCGAGCTCCGGGTCGGCGTCGGTGACGACGACCTCGTCGACCGCACCCAGCGACGACAGGGTCGCCGCGTGGAACGCACCGATCCGTCCGGTACCCGCCAGGCCGATCCGCATCCGCACTCCTTTGTGTAGAGCACCACGAGTCGTCGGGGCGCCGGTCGATTGCTCATGCAAACTCTCGCCCGGCCGAGAACCTCCTGTCAAGCATTTGTCCTGACATTCTCATATCAACACTTTCGCAACGACGCTTGTCGTCACCACCCCATGTCATACAGTGCTTCTCGTGAGTCCGCATCTCGTCAACATCACCATCGACCGTGACTCCCCCGTGCCCCTGTACCACCAGCTCGCCGAGCAGCTGAGCGCGTCGATCGCCGACGGCCGGCTCCAGCCGGGCGACCCCTTCGAGAACGAGGTGGCGCTCGCGGAGCGGCTCGGTCTCTCCCGACCCACGGTGCGCCGAGCCATCCAGGAGATGGTCGACCAGGGCCTGCTCGTGCGACGACGCGGCCTGGGCACCCGGGTGGCGAACCGCAAGGTGCACCGCAAGGCCGAGCTGACCAGCCTGTTCGACGACCTGCGCCGCGCGGGGCGGGACCCGAGGACGACGATCCTGACCCACGAGGTCGTCACCGACGAGCGCGCCGCCGCTGCCCTGGACCTCGAGCCGGACGCCCCGATGCTCCTCGTCGTGCGGCTGCGGACCGCCGACGGCGCCCCGATCGCGTTCATGCACAACTGGTTGCCGCCGCAGTACTCCGACATCTCCCGCGAGGAGCTCGAGGAGATGGGCCTGTACGCGGCGTTGCGCAACCGCGGCGTGAAACCGGTCGTGGCCCAGCAGACCATCGGCGCACGCATGCCGACGCCGGCGGAGCGCAGGCACCTCGGCATCCGTGGTCAGCAGCCCGTGCTGACCATGACCCGGATGGCGTTCGACGCCTCCGGCCGGGCCGTCGAGTTCGGCGACCACTGCTACCGGGCCGAGGACTACTCCATCGACATCATGGTCGACGAGCGCTGACGCTCCTCGGCCCCCTGCTGGTCAGAGCACGCCGAGACCCAGGGACGCGAGGTACTCGCGGGTGCGGATGCCGATCGGCTTCGGTGCGGCCTTGT
>CAVUXS010000011.1:0-13450 GCA_963745545.1 uncultured Actinomycetota bacterium | reverse complement strand
AACTTGTCCTCCCAGGACAGCCCGTTGCGCCCCGACACCTGGGCCAGGCCGGTCACCCCGGGCCGCACCTCGTGGCGACGGGCCTGCTCGGCGCTGTAGCGCGGCAGGTACTCCACCAGCAGCGGCCGCGGCCCGACGAGGCTCATGTCGCCCTTGAGCACGTTCCACAGGCGTCGGCAGCTCGTCGAGGCTCGTGGAGCGCAGGAACCGACCGAACGGAGGTGAGGCGGTCGGCATCCGTCACGTGCGTGGCGTCCGGATGCCGCATCGTGCGGAACTTCACGAGCTCGAAGACGATGCCGTCCTTGCCGGGACGCTGCCTGGCGGAAGAGGACCGGCCGCCCGTGCGCGGCCAGCACGACGCCCGCGGTGACCAGCTGCACCGGTGCGCTGAGCACGAGACCGACGGCGCTGACCGTCACGTCGAGCCCACGCTTCACGACGTCGTAGCCCCGTCGCTCAGCCCGCACGTCGCACCCCCAGGAAGGAGGTGACGACCGCTGCGATGCGCTCCATCTGCGCGTCATCCAGCACCGAGCCGCTCGGCAGCGAGAGCCCGGTGGCGAACAGGCGCTCGCTGGTCCCGTTGACGACGGCACGCGCGCCGGCGAACACCGGCTGGAGGTGCATCGGCTTCCACAGCGGCCGGGCCTCGATGTCGGCCGCCGGCGAAGGCCAGCCGGAGGTCCTCGGCGGAGAACCCGGCCTGCCGCGGGTCCACGAGGATCGAGGTCAGCCAGAAGTTGTCCCGCGTCGTCGCCACCGTCGGCGCCCGACGGCTCACCGAAGACGGTCACGCCCGGCACCCCCGCGAACAACCGCCGGTAGGCTGACGCCGGTGCTGGCGACGCCGCTCGACCATCTCGTCGAGCCGGGCGAGCTGGGCCCGGCCGAGGGCGGCCAGCAGGTTGGACAGCCGGTAGTTGTAGCCGATGTCGGTGTGCTCGTAGTGCACGACCGGCTGACGCGCCTGGGTGGCGAGGTAGCGCACCCGCTCGGCCAGGTCCGCGTCGTCGGTGAGCAGCGCCCCGCCGCCGGAGGTGGTCATGATCTTGTTGCCGTTGAACGAGACGGCTGCCGCGACGCCCGAACGAGGCCGCCGGCCGACCGTCGCGGATGGCGCCCAGCGACTCGGCGGCGTCGGCCAGGACCGGCACCCCGTGAGCTGGCGGCGACCTCGTCGATGCGCTCGTGGTCGACGACCTTGCCGAGCAGGTCGACCGGCACGACCGCGGTGATCGGCTGCCCTGCGTCCGCGTAGCGCACGAACGCCTCGCTCGAGCAGCGCCGGCATCCATGTTGCCGGTCTCGTCGCAGTCGACGAAGACGGGCTCGGCGCCGGTGTAGGTGATCGCGTTCGCGGTCGCGGCGAAGGTCATCGTCGAGGTGAGCACCAGGTCGCCGGGGCCGACCCCGAGGGTGAGCAGGCCGAGGTGCAGGGCGGCGGTCCCGGAGGACAGGGCCACGCAGTGCTCGCGCCCGCAGTAGGCCGCCAGCTCGGCCTCGAAGGCGTCGACCTCCGGGCCCAGCGGGGCGACCCAGCCGGACCGGATGGCGCGGACGAGGGCGTGCTCCTCCGCCTCGGTCACGTCGGGGGACGAGAGGTAGATGCGCTCGCTCACAGGCGCAGGTCCGAGTCGGCCTTGCCGAGCAGGTACTTCAGGTCGTAGAGCACGTGCGCCCCGGGCGCGCCGAGCGCCCTGATGTGCTCGGCACCCATCTCGACGAACTGCCGGTGCGCGACGGCGAGGACGATGCCGGCGTACGTCCCCCGGCTCCGGCGCTCGACACGAGGTCGACGCCGTAGTGCTCCTGCGCCTCCTGAGGGTCCGCCCACGGGTCGTGGACGTCGACGGTGATGTCGTAGTCCTGGAGCTCACGGATGATGTCGATGACCCGGGAGTTGCGCAGGTCGGGGGTGTTCTCCTTGAAGGTCAGGCCGAGCACGAGCACCCGCGCGCCCTGCACGGGGATGCCGTCCTTCGTCATCCGCTTGACCAGCTGGGACGCGACGTAGCCGCCCATCGAGTCGTTGAGCCTGCGGCCGGCCAGGATGATCTCGGGGTGGTAGCCCACGGCCTGCGCCTTGTGAGTGAGGTAGTAGGGGTCGACGCCGATGCAGTGGCCCCCGACGAGACCCGGTCGGAAGCCGAGGAAGTTCCACTTGGACCCGGCGGCCAGGAGCACGTCCTCGGTGTCGATCCCGAGCCGGCCGAAGAGCATCGCGAGCTCGTTGATGAGGGCGATGTTGACGTCGCGCTGGGTGTTCTCGATGACCTTCGCGGCCTCGGCGACCCGGATCGACGGGGCGCGGTGGGTGCCGGCGGTGATGATCGTTCGGTAGAGGTCGTCGACGAAGTCGGCCACCTCGGGGTGGAACCCGAGGTCACCTTGACGATGGTCGGCAGGCGGTGCTCGCGGTCGCCGGGGTTGATCCGCTCCGGGCTGTACCCGACGTAGAAGTCGCGGTTGAAGGTGAGCCCGGAGACCGCCTCGAGCACCGGCACGCAGCGCTCCTCGGTGGCTCCCGGGTAGACGGTGGACTCGTAGATGACGACGTCGCCGGGACGCAACGTGCGGGCGATCGCCTCGGTCGCGGACAGGACCGGGGTGAGGTCGGGCTGCTTGTGCTCGTCGATGGGGGTCGGGGTCGTCACGATGTAGACGTTCGCGGCCGCCAGGTCCGCCGGGTCGTCGGTGAAGCGCAGGTGCGAGGCGGACGCCAGCTCGGCCCGGGGGACCTCGAGCGTGTGGTCGTGCCCGTCCCTGAGCTCCTTGACTCGGGCGCTGTCGATGTCGTAGCCGATGACCTCGCGCGTTCTGCCGAACTCGACGGCCAGCGGCAGCCCGACGTAACCCAGGCCGACGACCGCGACGGCGGCATCCCGCACGTCGCCGAGCGGCGCGCTCACGGGCCCGCCTTCCCGGTGGCGTCGTCGTCGCGCGCGGGGACGGCCGTGGCCATCTGGCTGCGGAGCAGCTCGCCGATGTGTTCGCCGGCGTCGTCGACCAGCAGCTCGAGGGGCTCCAGGGGTGGCACGGACACCTGGGTGATGAGGGGGTGCCGGCTCGGGGTGCCACGCTCGGCAGCACTGAGCAACACCTCATGCAGCTTCTCACCCTGGCGCAGCCCGGTGAACTCGATCTCGACGTTCTGGCGCGACTCGTCGATGAGCCGACTGGCCACGTCGATGATGCGGATCGGCTCCCCCATGTCGAGCACGAGGACGTCGCCCGGCCGGCCGATCGCGCCCGCCTGGAGCACGAGCTCGCACGCCTCGGGGATGGTCATGAAGAACCGGGTGACCTCGGGGTGGGTGACGGTCACCGGCCCACCGCGATCGATCTGCGCCCGGAAGGCGTCGAGCACCGACCCGCGTGAGCCGAGCACGTTGCCGAAGCGCACCGACAGGAACGGCAGGCCGGTCTCGTGGGCGTACCACGCAGTGAGCCGCTCGGAGAGCCGCTTGGTCTGCCCCAGGACACTCGTGGCGTCGGCGGCCTTGTCGGTCGAGATGTTGACGAAGTGGCGCACCCCGCTCTGCTTGGCGCGCTCGAGCACGTTGAGCGAGCCGATGACGTTGGTCTTCCACCCCTCCTCCGGGTAGCGCTCGAGCATGGGGAGGTGCTTCAGGGCCGCCGCGTGGAAGACGACGTCGGGGCGGTGGCGCGCGAAGACGCGCTCGAGTGCGGCGCTGTCTCGGATGTCGCACAGCACGAGGTCGTCGCTGTCGAGCAGGCCGGACCCGTAGAGCAGCAGCTGGACGGCGTGCAGTGCGGACTCGTCGCGGTCGAGGAGCACGAGTCGTGACGGACCGAGCAGGCGCACCTGGCGGGCCAGCTCGGACCCGATCGACCCACCGGCGCCGGTGACAAGGATGGCCTTGCCGGTGACGAACTCGGCGATCTCCGACAGGTCGGTCTCGACGGGCCGACGACCGAGGAGGTCGGCCACGTTGAACTCGCGCAGCTTGTCGAGCTCGACCCGGCCGGCGATCATCTCTCGGACCGGCGGCACGACCACGAGGTTGAGACCGGCCTGCGAGCACCGGTCAGCGATGTCCTTGAGGAACTTGGGCTCGGCCTGGGCGATCGCGAGGATGACGACCTCGGCGCCCGTCCGTCGGGCCACGGCGACGAGGTCGGCGCCTCGGCCCAGGACACGCTGGCGCCGCACCCGGAGGTACCGCTTGCCCGGGTCGTCGTCGATGAAGCCGACGACGGAGTAGGGGGGTTCGTCGGTCGAAGCCAGGAGGCGCGCCACCTGGTGGCCTGCGTCGCCGGCTCCGTAGACGAGCGCCGGCACGGACCCGGAGCCGCTGCCGTGCCCGGACTCCGCAACCGCGGTGCGGAACACCCATCGGCCGGCACCCATGATGAGCAGAGCCAGCGTCGGGATGACGACTGCCGCACCCCGGGAGAACACCGGTTGGGTGAGCAGGAAGGCCGCTCCGGCGACCACACTGACCCCGGCGACGATGGTCCCGAGGAGGGTGACCTCGTCGAAGCTGCCGAGACGGCTGCGCCCGAGGTAGAGGTGGAACAGGAAGCCGGCGGCGACCTGCAACAGGATCGCCAGCCCGGTGTAGAGGAGGACTCCTTGCCACACCCGCTCAGAGAGTGTCAGGTCGAAGCGGACGAGGAAGAACGCCAAGGCGGCGAGCACCCACGACAGCGCGTCCCAGCCCACGACGGCCATGCGTTTGACGACGACGGACGACACCTGGCCTCACCCCTGCTAGCGACGCAACGAGTCCCCATCGTAGCCACATCTGAGCAGGGAAAATGCAGGGAGGCCCGAAGCCGTATGGGCGCCACCTGCGCTTATGGCCGAGACGTCGTCCCGGCGCCGTCCGTCGCTGATCCGAGTCAAGCAGGAGCGCAGAGCGCTCGCCACTCGAAACGCCTTCCCCTGTCCACCATCGAGACTCCCGGCCGCGCCCTTGACAACGTACAACCATTTGGTTGTAGATTAGTCAGGTGAACGAGACCAGCGAGGACCGGGCCGACGCCCTGTTCCACGCGCTCTCCGACCGGACCCGGCGCGACATCCTGCGCCGAGTCCTCGCCGGGGAGCACTCGGTCACCGCCCTGGCGGCGAGCTACGAGATGAGCTTCGCCGCCGTCCAGAAGCACGTCGCCGTCCTCGAGAGGGCCGGTCTGCTGAACAAGCGGCGCGCCGGCCGCGAACAGCTGGCCAGCGGTGACGTGGAGGCGGTCCGGTCCGTCGCCTCGATGCTCGACGAGCTCGAGAGCGTGTGGCGCGGGCGGGTCGCTCGAATCGACGCACTACTCATGGAGGAAAGCTGACATGCCCGTCACCGACATCACCAAGGACACCGAGCGCCGCACGTTCGCCATCACCGCCGAGTTCGCGGCACCGGTCGAACGCGTGTGGGCGCTGTACGCCGACCCGCGCCAGCTCGAGCAGGTGTGGGGACCGCCGGAGTACCCGGCGACCTTCGTCGCGCACGACCTGCGCCCGGGCGGCCGGATGACCTACTACATGACCTCTCCCGAGGGCGAGAAGTTCGCGGGCTACTGGGACGTCGACGAGGTCGACCAGCCACGCCGTTTCGCCTTCCGCGACGGCTTTGCCGACGCCGACCTCAACCCCAATCCCGACCTGCCGGTCTCGCGCAACGACTACACATTCGTGGCCACCGACGAGGGCACCCGTGCCGTCTTCACCAGCACCTTCGACTCCGCCGAGGACCTGCAGAAGGTGCTGGACATGGGCATCGAGGAGGGCGCCACCAGCGCCATCAACCAGATCGACGGCTTCCTGGCGAACACCACCCAGAACGCCTGATCCTCGCGAGAACGGCTGCGGGAGACCACCGCCATGCCGGCGCGTCACGCCCTCGACATTCGCTCCCGCCGTGGGACGAACGTCACGGACGGCCGTGGACGAGCTCCTCGGCGAAGCGCTGGGCGAGCTGGCGACGGTGCACGTCGAGGTCGCGGTCTGCCGCCCGGACGGCGGCCGGGCCGACTCCCCTGGTCACGACCTCGGCCCGCCGGAGGGCCTCGACACGGATGGCCGTCGCTGCGTGGGTGGGGCCGACTCGCTCCCGCGTGGCGGCGGCCGCCGCCAGTCGTCGGGCCAGCTCCTCCGCCGCGGGTCGCTCGGACGCGGCCATGGCCACGAACGGGTCGGCCCGTCGTCGGGCCGCCACCTCGGCGGCCACCCACGCCCGCGGCAGCGGCAGCGTGCTGAGCAGCAGCCCCGTCACCGCGGGAGAGCCCACGAGCGCGGCCGCTCCACGGTCCGCCCGCAGACACCCCCGTGAGCTGCCGGCGAGAGCGGCTCGACGCAGCATCCCCTGCAGCGCCCTGGCCGGCGCGGCGACGACGGTGAGGCCAGCGGCACCGACCGAGGTGGCGACCTCCCGGCGCATCCGGTCGCCCGCCAGGTCGTCACCGGCACCCATCGCACCCATCTGGCTGTCGTACTGCTCGCGCGTTGTCTCGTGCGGCTGAACGGCCCCGGTCGGGGACAGCATGAGCACCAACCGGGAGAGCAGGTCGTCGGCGAGCCTGACCAGGATCCCGGCAGGGCTTCGCGCCGGCTCCACGCACGCCAGCTCGTGCGCAAGGACGGCGATGCGCTCGTCGTCGTCGAGGGCGGTCCACTGCGGTAGCCCCAGGACGAGCGTCGCCCGACCCAGGTAGCCGACCGGCAGCAGCGACGTGGCGTACGCCGTGTCGACGACGACGGAGTCGGGTCGCCGCGTTCCGGTGACCGCGGCCACCTCGGCGACCAGACCGTGCAGCCCGGGAGCGTCGTCGGCGCGCACCGGGACGGCCCGCGAGCTCGGCCGTGCCGGTCGAGGCACCAGCTGCCACAGCAGCAGGGCGCCGATGACGGTCCAGATCACCTTGGTCCACCCGTCGTCGAGGACCACCAGCGTCACAGCAGCACCACCAGCAGAACGGCGACCGTGACGACGACCGCGGCCAGTACCACGGCGCGCATCCGCCCTCCCGTGGGCTGGTTGTCGCTCTCCCCGGGTCCCATGGGCCACCACCCCTCTGGCGGGCAGCCTACGCGCGAGCCGACGCCGGGGCCCTCAGACGCAGAACTCGTTGCCCTCCGGGTCGCGCATCACCGCCCAGTGCACGCCGAGGTCGGCGCGCTCCTCGACCTTGGTCGCGCCGAGCGTCTCGAGGCGCGCCACCTCGGCCGCCACCCGCTGTCGCTGCTCGTCGAGGGGCACCGACGGGCCGCCGCCGGCCAGCAGGTCGATGTGCACCCGGTTCTTGAGGGTCTTGGCCTCGGGCACCTTCTGGAAGAAGATCCGTGGATGGCCGTCCGCCTCGATCGCCGAGGCGTCGTTCCACCGCTCCTCGGGTACCCCGTTGGCGGCGAGGAACGCCGGCCAGTCGGCGAAGTCACCCGGTGGCGCGGGCACGGCGTAGCCGCGCTCGCCGAGTGCGGACGCCCAGAACACGGCGAGCGCGCCGGGGTCGGCGGCGTCGAAGACGACCTGGATGGGAGCTGTCGATCGGTCCATCCAGGCAGTGTGCCGTGGCCCACCGACAGGCGGTGCCACACGTGGCACCCGATCGGACTTTCGCCGAGCCCCACCTCGGCGCTACCATCATCGGTTCGCCAGTATGCGAACCAACCCACGGATGAGAGGCGGATCCGCCGTGCCCGCGCCGACCGCCGACCCCACTCCCACGGACCCCACTGGCCCCACCGACCGCACTCACCCCACTGACCCCACACACACCACCAGCACCACCGACCAGGTGCTGGCCCGCGAGCAGGCCCACCTCGACCACGCCCGCGCCGAGCTGCGCCGGATGCGCGAGGACACCGACCGGCTCGACGCCGCCAAGGCGAGCGACGCGTACTCCAGCGAGCTGCTCGGGCGGGTGCTGGCCCGCCGCGTCGCCTCGCTGCAGGACGACCCACGCACCACCTTGTTCTTCGGCCGGATCGACACCCGCACCGACCACGGCGCGGAGACCTTCCACATCGGACGCCGGCACGTCTCGGACGACCGCGGGGACCCGGTCGTCGTCGACTGGCGGGCCCCCATCTCCACCGCGTTCTACCGGGCCTCGCCCACCGCGCCGATGGGCGTCGTGCTGCGTCGCCGGTTCGGCGTCGACCGTGGCCGCCTCACGGCCTACGAGGACGAACGCCTCACCGCCGGCGACGCGACCGAGCACAGCGGCATCCTCGCCGCGGAGATCGAGCGGCCGCGCTCCGGCCCGATGCGCGACATCGTGTCGACGATCCAGCCCGAGCAGGACGAGATCGTGCGCAGCGACATCGGCACCAGCATCTGCGTGCAGGGCGCCCCCGGCACGGGCAAGACCGCCGTCGGCCTGCACCGCGCCGCGTGGCTGCTCTACGCCTTCCGCGCCCAGCTCGACCGCTCCGGTGTGCTCGTCGTCGGCCCCAACCGCGCGTTCCTCGACCACATCGGCGCCGTGCTGCCCTCGCTCGGCGAGGTCCGGGTCGGTCACGCGACGATCGAGACCCTGCTCGCGCACGGTCGGGTGCGCGCCGAGGACCCGACCGACGTCGCGATCCTCAAGGGCGACGCCCGGCTCGCCGAGGTGCTGCACCGAGCCGTCTGGGCGCACGTCGGCCGCGCCGACGACGCACTGGTGGTCCCGCGGGGGTCACGCCGCTGGCGGGTGCCCGCCTACGAGATCCAGGACGAGCTCGACGCCCTCGTCGCGCGGGGCGTGCGCTACGCCGCGGCCCGCAACCTGCTCCCCCAGCGACTCGCCCACCACGTGCTCCTGCAGATGGAGCGCGTCCGGCGACTCCCCCGACGACCGGGTGCAGGACACCGTGGCCCGGTCGGCACCGGTCACGGCCTACGTCCGCGGGCTCTGGCCGGTGCTCGACCCGGCCGCCGTGCTCTTTCGCGTCTTCTCGGATGCCGCGACGCTCACCGCCGCGGCGGACGGCATCCTCACGGCCGACGAGCAGCGGATGCTGCTGTGGGACAACCCGCCTCGCACGAAGGGTGCCGCGCGGTGGAGCCGGGCGGACCTGGTGCTGCTCGACGAGGTGGCGGACCTGCTCGACCGCACGCCGAGCCTGGGACACGTGGTGCTCGACGAGGCGCAGGACCTCTCCCCGATGCAGCTGCGGGCCGTCGGCCGCCGCGCATCGACCGGGTCGCTCACCGTGCTCGGCGACATCGCCCAGGGCACCACGCCGTGGGCGACCGAGTCGTGGGGCGACGCCATGGGGCACCTGGGCCGTCCGACGCACGAGCTCGTCGTGCTCGACCGCGGCTTCCGCGTTCCGGCCCTGGTCATCGACTTCGCCGCCCGCCTGCTGCCGCACATGGCGCCGGGGCTCGGCGCGCCGAGTGTCGGTACGCGACAACCCCGGTCGGCTCGCAGTCGGTGGCCACCGAACCGGCGGGGCGCGCGGCCGCGGTCGACCGACGCCGTGCGGGCCGCGCTCGGCCGCCCCGGGTCGGTCGGCGTCATCGTCCCGGACGCCGGCGATCGCCGCGTTGCGTGCGGACCTCACCGCCGCCGGGGTCGCACCACGGCCGGCTGGATCGCCGAGCACGGTGACGACGAGGACCGACCAGGTGGAGCTCGTGCCGGCGAGCATCGCCAAGGGCCTGGAGTTCGACCGGGTCGTGGTCGTCGAGCCGGCCGCGATCGCCGCGGCCGAGCCCGACGAGCGCACCGGCCTGCGCCGGCTCTACGTCGTGCTCACCCGCGCGGTCAGCGAGCTCACCGTCGTGCACGCCGAGCCGCTGCCGGCCCCCCTGCTGCACTGAGGGTCATCACCCGGCGGCCTCGTACGGCCGGGACGGGGCCGACGACCCGGCCAGTCCGCGCACCAGCACGTCGACGAGGTGCGGCACCTCGGCCGAGTCGACCTGAACCGTCGCGGCACAGGTGTCACCGCGCCAGATCGACAGCACCACGAGCCCGTGCTCGGGGTGCCACGAGACCCGGAGGGCTCGAGATCCCCCGCGGGCGTCGACGACCACCTCACCACGGATCGGGAGTGGGGACACCTCGGCCATGACCCATCATCACCTCTCCAGCAACCACCGCGCCAGCCCCGGACCCGGGGTGCCCACGGAGCCCGCCGGGCCGGACGCTGCGTTTGACAGCGGGCCCGGTGGGGCGTTGGGGTTGAGGCATGGGCGAGGGATGGGCGTTCACGGGGGGTCCACCGAACGCGAGCGTGGGTGCCGACATCACGCTCGTCGAGGGACGCTCCTTCTGCGTGTCCGACCGGGTCGGTGATCTCGGGGGCGCGGCGACCCACGGGCTGATCGTGCAGGACACCAGGTTCGTGGAGCACCTCGTGCTGACCGTGGACGGTGACCGGCTCGAGCCGCTCGGCGTCGAGCCGCTCGGTCCGCACGCCGCCACCTTCGTCACCCGGCGCAAGCCCCGCGACGGACTCGCCGACAGCACCCTGCTGGTGCTGCGGGAGCGGTACGTGGGCAACGGGCTCGTCGAGGACATCACCCTGGAGAACCTCAGCCGGCAGACGGAGGAGCACACGCTGGTGCTGACCGTCACCACCGACTTCGCGAACCTGTTCGAGGTCAAGGAGGGCCGCGCCACCAGCGGGCGCCTGGTGACGAGCGCCGCCGATGGAGGGGTCATCAGCCACGCGACGCTCCACCCCTCACCGCGGTCGGTGCAGGTGACCGGGACCGGCGCGCCGACCTCCAAGGACGGCGAGCTCAGGTGGCACCTCGGCATCCCCCCGCGCGGGCGCACCACCATCAGCGTGCGCATCGAGCCGTCCCTCGACGGGACCCCGCTGGTCACCCCCTACCCCGCCGGCGAGGAGCACGTCGACAGCGTCCCGACCCTCCAGCACGCTCACTGGCGGGCCCGGAGCCCGCGGTTGCGCTCGTCCGACCCCAGGTTCGACCAGCTGCTGCGCACGTGCACCGACGAGCTCGCGGGGCTGCGCATCACCGATCCGGCCCACGAGGACCGCGTCATCCTCGCCGCGGGAGCACCGTGGTTCATGACCGTCTTCGGTCGCGACTCGCTGCTCACGAGCTGGATGCTCCTCCCCCTCGACGCCCGGGTCGCCCTCGGAACCCTCCAACTGCTCGCCGACCGTCAGGGCAGGAGCGTCGATCCGGCGACCGAGGAGGAGCCCGGGCGCATCCTCCACGAGATCCGCTCCGGCCTGTCGCCCGCCGGGGTGCGCCGGCGCCGACACCGTCTACTACGGAACGACCGATGCGACGCCGCTCTTCGTCATGCTCGTGGGCGAGCTGAGACGGTGGGGCACCCCCCTCGCCGACCTCGAACCGCTGCTTCCCCACGTCGATCGCGCGCTCGACTGGGTGCGAACCCACGGCGACCGGGATGGCGACGGCTTCGTCGAGTACGAGCGCGCCACGCGGCACGGGGCTGGTGAACCAGGGCTGGAAGGACTCCTTCGACGGGATCACCCTCCCCTCGGGGGCGCTCCCGCACGCACCCATCGCGCTCGCCGAGGTGCAGGGATACGTCTACGGCGCCCTGTGCGCACGCTCCGAGCTGGCGGAGGCCTTCGGCGACCACCAGCAGGCCCGTGACCTGGCCCAGCAGGCCGGTGCTCTGAAGCGCGCGTTCAACGACCAGTTCTGGCTGCCGCACCGCGGCCACCTCGCCCTCGCCCTCGACGGCGACAAGCAGCCGGTCGAGTCACTCGCGTCCAACATGGGCCACTGCCTGTGGACCGGCATCGTCGACGACGAGCACGCGCCCGAGGTCGCCGCCGCGCTCATGAGCCCCGAGATGTTCAGCGGCTTCGGGGTGCGCACCCTGGCCTCGTCGATGGGCGCCTACAACCCGATGAGCTACCACAACGGCTCGATCTGGCCGCACGACAACGCCCTGGTCGCGGCGGGGCTGCGGCGCTACGGGTTCGTCGAGGAGGCCCAGCAGGTCGTCCGCGGCATCCTCGATGCAGCGGAGGCGTTCGGGGGACATCTTCCCGAGCTGTTCTGCGGCTTCGACCGCGAGCAGTTCCCGGTGCCGGTCCCCTACCCCACTGCCTGCGCTCCCCAGGCGTGGGCGGCCGCGACACCGCTGCTCCTCCTGCGGGTGCTCCTCGGTCTGGAACCCGACGTCCCGGCCGGCGTCGTGGCGGTCGACCCGGCGGTCCCGACGGCGATGCTGCCGATGAAGGTCGACCAGCTGCACCTGGGCGAGTCGACCCTCGAGCTGCTCGTGAGGGCCGGCTCCTGGCGCGCGCGGGGCGGACCGCCCGGCGTCAGCACCACCGGGGCATGAACGGCCCGGCGCAGGGTAGGACCAGGATGCGCCGGGCCGGTCCGGTGCGGGGCCCTGCGCACGGAGGTGGCCATGTCAGTCGTGTCGTTGCCGGCGGGAGCGCCGGTGTCGCGTCCTTTGCACGTCGCAATGGTCGCGCCGCCCTACTTCACCATCCCGCCGGAGGGCTACGGCGGCGTCGAGAGTGTCATCGCCGGCCTGGTCGACGGTCTCGTCGAGCGCGGCCACCGGGTCACCCTGCTGGCCGCCGGTGACCACGCGACCCGTGCGCAGCGCTTCATCCGCACGTGGGACGAGCACCCCGTGGACCAGCTCGGGGAGGCCCTGCCGGAGGTCGTCAACACCGCCCGGGTCGCGGCACTGATCGGCGCCGGGACCGACTACGACGTCGTCCACGACCACACCCTGGCCGGCCCACTGCTGGCCCGCGGCCGCCGGGTCCCGACCGTCGTGACCGTGCACGGCCCGATGAACGAGCTGGCCGACGTCTACCGACCGCTCGGTGGCGACGTGTCGCTGGTGGCGATCTCCGAGAACCAGCGTCGCTCCGCGGCCGACCTGAACTGGGTCGGAACGGTCCACAACGCGATCGACGTGTCCAGCTTCCCGTTCCGCGACCGCAAGGACGACTACGTCCTCTTCCTCGGTAGGTTCCACGAGACCAAGGGCCCGCACCTCGCGATCGACGCGGCGCGCGCGGCCGGGGTCCGGATCCTCCTCGCCGGCAAGTGTGCCGAGCCGCCCGAGCAGGAGTTCTACGAGGCCGAGATCGCGCCGCGGCTCGGGCCGGACGCGGTCTACGTCGGCGACGCCGACAGCACGGAGAAGCGCCGGCTGCTCGCGGGGGCACGCTGCCTGCTCTTCCCCATCCGGTGGGACGAGCCGTTCGGCATGGTGATGGTCGAGGCGATGGCCTGCGGCACGCCCGTGGTCGCGCTCAGCAACGGCTCGGTGCCCGAGGTCGTCGTCGACGGGTCCACCGGCGTCGTGGTCGAGCACGAGCGGGAGCTGCCCGCCGCCATCGACCGGGCCCGGGGTCTCGACCCGGCCGACTGTCGTCGGCACGCCGAGACGTGCTTCGGCATCGAGGCCATGGCCGCGGGCTACGAGGAGGTCTACCGCTGCGGTCGCGCTGTCGACACCGGCGCGGATCAAGCCGGCCCTGGCCACCAGGCAGCCGGGAGTGCCGGTCCTC
>CAVUXS010000010.1:0-22263 GCA_963745545.1 uncultured Actinomycetota bacterium | reverse complement strand
ACGTCGCGGGCTCAGGACGTTCTCGCCGACTCAGGGTCGGATACGCACCTGACTCGGCGAACTGCTCCTGACTTCGCGGGGGAGCTGGGCCGATCTGCACCAGGCGAGGCGGCTGCGTCGGTCGGCGCCACCCGCCCGGACATGCGGGCGGGGCGCCGACCACTGGTGTGGTCGACGCCCCGTCGGCGTGTGGTGCTGCTGGCGTCAGCCGTTGACCGCGCGCTTGAGCTGCGCGGCAGCCTTGAAGCCGACCGAGGTCGACGCGGCGATGGCGATCTCGGCGCCGGTCTGCGGGTTGCGGCCGGTGCGGGCCGCGCGCTCGCGGGTCTCGAACGTGCCGAACCCGGCGAGCCGGACGTCCTCACCCTTGGCGAGCTGCTCACCGATGACGTCGAGCGCCGCGCCGATGATCTCCTCGGCGGCGGTGGCGGAGACGTCGGCGCGCTGCGCGACGACCTGGGCGATGTCCTTCTTGGTCATGTCACTCCCTTGAAACTGGTGATCGATCGTGTCGACGCTAGCAAAGGCCGGGGACGGACCACGGATCCCCCCACGAGGCGTCTCGTGCTGCACGGTAGGCGATCGGGTCGCGTTTCGTCACCACGACCCGCCCCGCGGACCCCGCGGAGTCGCAGACCTCCAGCTGCACGAGGCCCTTTCGGGTGACCGGATGCCGCAGCACGCGGCCCGAAGCCGGCGTCACGGGCGCGCGCGACGCCAGCACGTACGAGAACTTCTCGTCCTCGTGGCCCAGCCGGCCACCCTTGAGCCGACGGTGCAGCGCCGGGCGGTCCAGGCGCACCGAGAAGTGGCACCAGTCGTCGGCGAGGCGATCGGGCAGGGGCCGTCGTGGGGGCAGGGCGCGAGCACGTGCCACCCCGCCGTCGTGAGGCGCGAGCGGGCCGCGAGCACGGCGGCGTACCCGCGTGGCGTGCCCGGCTCGATGACGAGACTTGTCGGGGATGCCGTGGCGGCGGCATCGACGACCGACCCCTGCAGTGCGTAGGCCAGCTCCCCGAGGACGTAGGCCTGACGATCGCCAGATCCGCCTGCGGCAGAGCGGTTTCGGCACGAAGCATGGTGCGTGACCACGTGGCCGAGGCCACCGCCGGCGGCCCGTGTCGGGCGATGCGCTGACCGGTGGCCAGGGCGTCCGCCGAGCCGTCGAGCACGATCGCGGTGGACAGGTCGGGGAAGGCCTGCGCCGCCGCCCAGGTCGCTGCGCCGGTGCCCCCGCCGATGTCGATCACCGAGGCCACCTGCAGGCGGGCGCCAAGGTCGGTGGTGTGGCGCAGGGCGCGGGAGACGGCGGCGTGCGTGGCCGGCATCCGGTAGGCCGCGTACGCCGCCGCGGTCGTCGCATCGTGCAGCACCTGCGCGTCGGAGGTGTGCCGCTGCGGTACGCGTCGATGAGGGATGCCGTGGTGCGCCGGAGCGCGTCGGCGGGCAGGCCGTCGAGCACGGCGTCGAGGGCAGCGGTCAGGTCGCTCGGCACAGGGGCCGTCTTGGCGGTTCGGATGAGCGCCGCGGTGCGATTTCCGCCCTGTCCCGCGCGACGAGAATATACCCACAGGGGTATGCTGTTGGCGTCAGTGGACCCCACCACACCCCCACCGAGGAGCGTCCACCATGGCCACCGTCGAGCTGACCGCCGACGACCTTCGAGAAGACCGTCCCGACGAGCGACATCGTCCTCGTCGACTTCTGGGCGTCGTGGTGCGGCCCGTGCCGCACAGTTCGCGCCGGTGTTCGAGACAGCTCGAGCGACGGCACACCGACATCGTCTTCGGCAAGGTCGACACCGAGGCCGAGCAGGAGCTGGCCGCCGCCGCGCACATCACCTCGATCCCGACGCTGATGGCCTTCCGCGACGGCATCCTCGTCTTCGCCCAGCCCGGCGCGCTGCCCGCCGCCGCGCTGGAGCAGGTCATCGCGGCCATCAGGGGCTGGACATGGACGACGTCCGGCGCCAGATGCAGGCCGAGCAGGCCGCAGCGCAGCAGGCCTCAGCCCAGCAGGCTGGACCTCTTCCCACCTCACCAGAGAGGCCACCGCATGGAGCTAAACCCCGAGGAGATGCAGGCCGTCGTCAAGCGGCTCAAGCGCGCCCAGGGCCACATCGGCGGCATCCTGAAGATGATCGACGACGGGCGGGAGTGCCAGGACATCGTCACCCAGCTCGCGGCGGTCTCCAAGGCGCTGGACCGGGCGGGGTTCGCGGTGATCGCCCTCGGGCTGCGCCAGTGCATCACCGACCCCGACTCCCACGAGATGGACGCGACACCATGGAGAAGCTGTTCCTCTCCCTCGCATGAGCGGCGCCACGATGGATGCCGCCGACTGGGACCGTCGCTACGGCGGCGCCGACCTCGTCTGGTCCGCCGAGCCGAACGTGTGGGTGCGCGAGCTGTGCAGTCCGATGATGCCCGGTAGGGCGCTCGACGTCGCGGCCGGTGAGGGACGCAACGCCCTCTGGTTCGTCGAGCAGGGCTGGGACGTCGTCGCCACCGACTTCTCCGCCGTCGCCGTCGCAGCGCATGATCGAGATCGCCGACCGGCGTCTCACGCAACGCCGCGGGGCCTTCACCGCCGTCGTCGCCGACGCGACTGAGCGCCCCGCGTCCCCCGGTGACTCACGGCGACTCGGACGGATCGCGAGAGTGATGGCGGGGGCCCATCCGACCTCGTGCTGATCGCGTACCTGCACCTGCCGCGCACCAGTGGCGGGAGGCGCTTGCCGCGGCGGTGGGGCGCGAGCGCCCGGTGGTGCCGTCCTCGTCATCGCGCACGCCGTGCGCAACCTCACCGAGGGAGTCGGCGGGCCGAAGGACGCCACCATCCTGCTCGACCCCGACGACGTCGTCGGATCGGCGGCCCAGCTGCCCGTCGACGTCGAGCTGGCCCAGTGCGGGACCGCGACGTGGAGGGCGCCGACCGGCCGGCGCTCGACACGGTGGTGCTGTTCCGCGGCCGCGCCGACGCCTGACCACCGGGACGCTCGACCCGGGGACGTCCGGTGCTTCCCCAGCCGTCAGCTCGGGGTCGCGGAGCCGGACACGAACCACAGCCACGGCTTGGCCGGGCCGCCGCCGATGAAGCCGGCATACGGCAGGTCGACGTCGAAGCCGGCGCCGGCAACCAGGCCGACGATGTCGCGGTCGACGTGGCAGCCGCCGGCCACGGACCCCAGAAGGGCTGGATCCGCCGCTGACGGCGCGCCGTGCGCTCGTCCGGCGCGAGCGAGTGCTCGACGAAGCGCAGGGTGCCACCCGGCCGCAGCACTCGGCGCACCTCGCCGAGGGCGCCGCGTGATGTCGGGGACGGTGCACATCGTCCAGGTGGAGACCACGGTGTCGATGCTCGCATCGGGCACCGGGAGGTCGGCACCGTCCAGACCGACCCGCTCGACCCGGATCCCGGATGCCGTGACCCGCGGCTGCGCTCGCTCCCACGACAGCTCGGCGGGCTCGACCGCGAGCACCCGGGTCACCGTGTCGGGGTAGTACGGCAGGTTGCGCCCGGAGCCGAAGCCGATCTCCAGCACGGCACCGGTCGCGCCGCCGCAGACGGTGGTCCGCCAGGCGCCGGCGGTCGCATCGTTCAGGCCCCGGTCGGTCAGGCGTGGCACCACCTGCTCGTCCCACCATCGGCGCGCACCCATCGGCCCAGTGTGGCGCACGGGTCCGGCCGCCGCCGCGGGTGTGCGAGTGGTCACAGCTCGGCCGTTCATACCCCAGCGGGTATAGCGTCAGAGGTGTCGAGCCGGTTCCTCGGCGTCGGGCCGGGTGGTCTGTCCGGGCGCCCTGGCGGAGCCGGCTCGGCAACCACGTCCGCGGCCTCGAGGGCGCGACGCGCGCGACCCGAGGCGCCCGTCCCGACCACGCTCAGCGTGCCGGGTCGACGAGCACGATCCCGGTGGACGGGGCCGACCCCATCGCCACGAGGGCCTCGCCGGCCGCCGCGAGCCCGAGTGGCTCGACCGGTGCGAGCAGGTCCGCCAGGTCGAGCCGCCCGCTCGCCACGTCGTCGAGCAGCGGGCCGTAGTCGGCGGCCGCCATGCCGTGGCTGCCGAGCACGTCCAGCTCCCAGCCGATGACCCGCTCCATCGGCACGTCGGCCCGTCCCGCGGCCGGGGGCAGCAGCCCCACCTGCACGTGCCGCCCGCGGCGGCCGAGCGCCAGGATGCCGGTGCGGCACGCCACCGGCGACCCCAGGGCGTCGATGCTCACCGAGACACCGCTCCCGCCCGACCACCGGGACACGGCCGCGAGCACCTTGTCGACCCCGATCGAGGCGTCGACCACCTCGTCGGCGCCGTGGAAGAGCGCCCGGTCGAGCGAGGAGGCAGAGACGTCGACGGCGCAGACGAACGCCCCGCGGCTGCGGGCGATCGCGACGGCCGCCAGGCCGACCCCACCGCAGCCGTAGACGAGCACCGAGTCGCCGTCGCGAACGGCGGCCCTCGCGACCACCGCGCGGTAGGCCGTCGCCACGCGGCACCCCAGCCCGGCCGCCACCCCGGCGTCGAGCCCGGCCGGCAGGGCCACGAGGTTGGTCTCGGCGGCGTGCACGACGACGAGCTCGGCGAACGAGCCCGGGTCGGTGAACCCGGGCTGCCGCTGGTTCGGGCAGACCTGGCCGGCCCCGGCGCTGCACACCGGGCAGGCGCCGCACGCCATGACGAACGGGGCCGTGACCGCGCGACCCAGCCACCCGGCATCCACGTCGTCGGCGACGGCCTCGACGACCCCGGCCAGCTCGTGGCCCGGCACGTGCGGGAAGGTCGTGATGTCGCTGTCGTGCCCCATCCAGCCGTGCCAGTCGCTGCGGCACAGGCCGCTGAACAGCACCCGCACCACCGCGCCGCCCGGTGGCGGGGTCGGGTCGGGGAGGGTGGCAACCGCCGGGGTCGCGCCGAACGCGGCGTAGGTCAGGGCTCGCACGACCCCACCCTGCCACCACCCGGCGAGGGCCGAAGGGTCACGGTTGGGACACGACCCGCCAGTCCGCTGGACGCCGACGGGGTCGGTGTCTGCACAATGGGCACGTGGAGGATGGGAGCGCTCCCACGGAGCCCACGGACACCGAGGTCAAGGCCCGGTCAACCCGTCCCATCTCGTCTGGCACCCGTGCCGGGGCCGTCCGGGAACCCGGCACCGGCACGGGAGCCAGACGTCCACCCACCATCGACGAGGTCGCCCGGCACGCCGGCGTCGGCCGTGGCACGGCATCGCGGGTCGTCAACGGCTCCCCCCAGGTGTCCCCGGCCGCCCGCGCCGCGGTGCAGGCGGCCATCGAGGCCCTGGGCTACGTGCCCAACCGTGCGGCCCGCTCCCTCGTGACCCGGCGCACCGACACCGTCGCCCTGGTCGTCTCCGAGCCCGGGGACCGCGTCTTCGGCGAGCCGTACTTCGGCGCGATCGTGCGCGGGGTCGGCCACCGGCTGAACGCCTCGCCGTACCAGCTGCTGCTCGCCATGGCCGGCACCGACCGTGACCGCGGGCACCTGGCGACCTACCTCACCGAGCAGCACGTCGACGGGGTGCTGCTGCTGTCGCTGCACGCCGACGACGACCTCGTCACCGGCCTGGACCGGCGCGGCGTGCCGACCGTGTGCGGCGGCGTCGGCGTCGGGTCGAACCCGGCGGTCGTCGTCGACGCCGACAACCGCGCGGGCGGGGCGGCGGCCGTCGGCCACCTGCTCTCCATCGGCCGGCGTCGGCTCGCCGTGCTGACCGGTCCGCAGGACATGTCCTCGGGGCGTGACCGGCTCGACGGGGCGCGCGACGCCCTCGCCACTGCCGGGCTGGACCGGGAGGGCCTCGTCGTGGCCTTCGGTGACTACAGCGAGGACAGCGGTGTACGCGCGATGCGTGAGGTGCTCGACGCCGGACTCGTACCCGATGCCGTGTTCGCCGCCTCCGACCTGATGGCGGTGGGTGCCCTGCGCGTGCTGCGCGAGGCCGGGTTGCGGGTGCCCGACGACGTCGCGCTGGTCGGGTTCGACGACTCGCCGCTCTGCCGGCACACCGACCCCGCCCTGACCTCGGTGAACCAGCAGGTGGAGGAGATGGGCCGGGTGATGGCTGACCTGCTGCTCGCGCGGATCGCGGGCGAGGCGGTGCCGCCCCAGACCGTGCTGCCCACCCGGCTCGTGGTGCGCGCCTCGGCCTGACGTCGCCGGTCATTCGTCCGAGGTGGGAACCAACAGCCCTGCGAGACAAAGCGATCGGCGCACGCCTGGATCGAGGTCGACGGCATCCGCCACGCCTGCCAACACGTCGGTGACCGCGGCTCGGTGGGCGGATGGCACGTCGACCCGCGCCACCCGGGTCACCAGGGTCGAGACCCCGTCGCCGGGCCCCGGTTCCCACCGCGCGGCGAGGTGACGACGCGCCCGCCAGACCGTCTCCGGGTCGACGGATGCCGCGTGCTGGCGCAGCGCCCCGATCGGCTCGGCCCGCTGCGCCGCCCGCACCCGGCGGGCCAGGGCGTCGGCCAGCTCGTCATCGGTGACCTGCTCGAGGGCCGCGGCGACGGCCGCCCGGATGCCGGGGAAGAGGCCTGTGGCGACCTGGGGGTCGAGCGGCTCGACGCCGAGGTCGAGTGCGGCGCGCACCGCCGGGTCGGCGTCGAGCGCTCGGCCGGCCGCCCGGAGCAGGTCGTCGGCGAGCTGGCGGCGGGTCCAGACGTGCACGCCCATCGTGAGGTGGATGCTCGTGCCCCCGAGCGCGGTCGCCGAGTGCAGCCACCCCCGAGGAACGTAGAGGCAGTCGCCCGGGCTCAGCACCGCGTCGATGGTGGGCGGACCCTCGGCGGCCAGCCGGACGACATCCCGGCGGTCGGTCCACGGCTGGTCCCGCAGCGGCGACTCGACGACGGGCGGCCTCACCTGCCAGCGCTTCTCGCCGGCCACCTGCACGACGAAGACGTCGTGGACGTCGTAGTGGTCGTCGAAGCCCCGGTTCTGCGGCGGGGTGACGTAGGCGTTGACCTGCACGGGGTGGCCGAGGTCGGCGGCGAGGTCCTGGGCGGCGTCGGCCACGGGAGGCCAGGTGCGGTGCAACGCCTGCAGGACGATGGTCGCGCCATCGGCGAAGAGGCGCAGCACGCGGTCCTCGCTGACCTGGTCGCCGATCGCCGCGCCGACGCCACCGCCCAGGGTGAACGTCGAGGGGTCGAGGGTGCGGCCGTCCTTGGCCATCCGCAGGAACGGCGTGCGCAGGGCGCGGCGCGCGAGCAGCTCGTCGACGGCATCCGGCCCGAACAGGTCGGGGTCGTGGGTGCGTTCGGCCGCGCGGGTCAGCAGGGGCCGTCGCCCCCAGTGCCGCCCGGCGAACGTCGCGCGGTCGAGCGCGACGAGTGACGCCAGCCCGTGGCCCCCCGCCGGGGAGGAGGGGGCCACGGGCCGGCTCGGGGGTGGGGTCGTCACTGCGAGGCGTCGGCCCCGCCGTCGGCCCCACCGTCGTGCTCGCCGGGCTGGCCCGGGTCACCGGCACCGCTGTCGGCCGGGCCCTCGGCCCCACCGTCCGCTCCGCCGTCGTGCTCCCCCGGAACGGCGGGCTGGCCGGCGCCGCTGTCGGCCGGGCCCTCGGTGCCGCCGCCGGCGCCGCCGTCCGCTCCGCCGTCGTGCGCACCGGGCAGACCCGAGTCACCCGCGCCGCTGTCGGCCGGGCCCTCCGCGTTGCCGAGCTTGCCGTCGCCGTCGGGCAGCGGCTCGATGGTGCTGTCGCTCATGGCTCCCCACCTTCCTCTCGGGCGCCACCTGCGGCGGCGCGGAGCCTCATTCCAGCAGTCGCACCGACCGCTCGGGGCTTTGCGACCTGGGCAGGTGCCCCGTTCGTCGCGGTTTGCCGCTCGCCGGGCGCGCCACCGCCCCGAGGCGACTCCGCCGGCATGCCCACCGCTGCCACGATGGCGGCATGGCCCTCGACGTCGAGCTGTCCGAGACGCGCGACTTCCTCGCGCACCACGAGCCGTTCGACGTGCTGCCGGACGCCGTGCTCGACGCCCTCCCGGCGCGGATGAGCGTCGAGTACTTCCGCCGGGGCACCACGCTCATCGACCGCGGCCGCGACAACCACCACCTCTACGTGCTGCGCTCCGGCGCCGCGGAGGTGCACGACGCCCAGGGCAGCCTGCTCGACCGCGGGGGCGAGGGGACGTGCTTCGGCTCGACCAGCCTGACCCAGGGCAACCCCTCGACCTTGCGGGTCACCGCCATCGAGGACTGCCTGGCCCTGCTCCTGCCGGCCGAGGACTTCCACCGGCTGTGCGCCGACCACCCCGAGGTCGACGCCTTCTTCGACGCCCAGCGGGCCAGCCGGATGAGCGGGGCGGTCGCCTCGCTGCAGCTGTCGGCGACGGGCAGCGCCATCCTCAAGACCCGGGTCCGCGACCTCGTCGGCCGCGAGCCGGTGGCGGTGGCCACGACCGCCACCGTCAGCGAGGCCGCGAAGGTCATGTCCGAGCACCGGGTGTCGTCCCTGCTCGTGATGGACGCACGAGCGGCTGGCCGGCATCGTCACCGACCGCGACCTGCGCACCCGGGTGCTCGCCGCGGGGGTCGACCCCGGCGTGGTGGTCACCGAGGTGATGACCTCCGACCCGGTCACCGGCGCCGTCGACGCCCTCGCGTTCGAGGTGCTGCTCGAGATGGTCGCGCGGCACATCCACCACCTGCCCATCGTCGACGGCGTCGGCCGGCCGGTCGGCGTCGTCACCACGACCGACCTGCTGCGCCTGGAGCAGGCCAACCCGGTCTACCTCGCCGGCGACATCGCCAGGCAGCCCGACGTCGCCGGCGTCGCCCGGCTCTCGAACGGGCTGCCGCAGATGGCGCAGGCGCTCGTCGAGCAGGACGCCTCGGCCGACGACATCGGCCGCGTCGTCACCGCGGTCGGGGATGCCGTGGAGCGGCGCGTCATCGCGCTCGCCGAGGCCGACCTCGGCCCGCCACCGGTGCCCTACTGCTGGGTGGTCCTCGGCTCGCGGGCCCGGCTCGAGCAGGCGCTGGCGGCCGACCAGGACAACGCGATCGTCATCGACGACGCGATGCGACCCGAGCACGCCGCGTGGTTCGAGGCGCTCGCCACCCGGGTGACCGACGACCTCGTCGCGTGCGGCTACCCCCGCTGCCCCGGCGACGTCATGGCCACCAACCCGCGGTGGCGGCAACCGCTGGCCCGCTGGCGCGAGGAGTTCTCGTCGTGGCTGCACCAGCCGGTGCCCGACGCGATCCTGGGCGCCAGCATCTTCTTCGACATGCGGCCGGTGCACGGCGACCCGGCGCTCTTCGCGAGCCTGCAGCGGCACGTGCTCGCGGCATCCCCGGGGTCGAAGGTGTTCCTCGCGCACCTGGCCAAGCAGGCCACCGCCCACGAGCCGCCGTTGGGGTTCTTTCGTGGCTTCGTGCTCGAGAAGGCCGGCGACCACCGGCACACCCTCGACATCAAGCGCGGCGGCATCGGCGCCGTCGTCGAGCTGGCCCGCGCGCACGCCCTGTCGGTCGGCAGCCCGGCCGTCAACACGCAGGCCCGCATCGAGGCGGCCCGCGGGGCCGGCATCCTCGGTGACGCGCGTGCCGACGACCTGCGCGACGCGTTCGAGTTCATCTCGTACGTCCGGCTGCGCCACCAGGCGGCCCAGGTGCGCGGCGGCGAGCCGACCGACAACTTCGTCTCCCCCGACGAGCTGTCCAGCTTCGACAAGCGACACCTGCGCGAGGCGTTCTCGATCGTGCGGGCGGCGCAGTCGGCGTTGGCGCACCGGTACCCGATGCCGTACATCTCGTGAACCTGTTCCGTCGCAGCGCCGAGCAGCGGCGGGTGCGGGCTCTGCGCACCGCCGCGCCCGGCCCGCTGCGCGACTACCTGGCCGTGGCCCCGCCGGGCCCCGAGACGCCGCTGGACGACCTGGCCCTGCTGGCGGTCGACATCGAGACGACCGGGCTCGACCCGCGTCGCGACCGGGTGCTGTCCATCGGCTGGCTGCCGGTCGACGGCGGTCGGGTCCGGCTCGGCGGGGCCGGCCGGGTGGTCGTGCGCGACGCGGGTGGTGCGGCCGGCGTCGGGCAGAGCGCCACCGTGCACGGGCTCACCGACGACCGGCTCGCGGGCGGCATCCCCCTCGAGGATGCCGTGGCGCGCCTCCTGGCGGCCCTGGCCGGGCGGGTGCTGCTCGCCCACTTCGCTCGGATCGAGACCGGGTTCCTCACCGCGGTCTGCGAACGCGCCTGGGGCGCTTCCATGCCGTGCGTCGTCGTCGACACCCTCGAGCTCGAGCGGCGTGCGGTGACCGGCGGCTGGGGGAGCGAGCCCGCACCGGGGGCGATGCGGCTCTGGACGGCCCGGGAGCGGCGCGCACTTCCGGCCTACCGGGCCCATGAGGCGCTCACCGACGCCCTGGCCTGTGCCGAGCTCTACCTCGCCCAGCGTGCGGAGCTGCAGGCTCGCTCCCCGGAGACGACGCTGACCCTCCGCCACGTGGTGGCGTGAGGGTCAGTTGGTTGGTGCTACTACCGGTTCGGGGTCACATGATCCGGTGCTGGCGGGACTGGGCCATGAGGTGGATCTCGTTGGCCTCACGCGCGATGTCGCGGTCGGCGTGGGCGCTCCAGCCACCGCCGTGGTGGCGGCTCGTGCGCAGGCGGTCGGCGATGTTGCGTGCCGTGTCGAAGGAGAAGAAGGTGTTTCGCATGCCTCAAGTGTGCGCCCGACAACTGTTCAGCACAACGTCAGTTTACTAAGTAGTAGGCAAGCATCACTTAAGATTCAGAGATGCTCGACCCACACCGCGTCCGCGTCTTCCGGTCCGTCGTCGCGAGCGGCTCGGTGCAGGCCGCCGCCGACAACCTGGGGCTGACCTCCTCGGCGGTCAGCCAGCACCTGTCGGCGCTGCAGCGGGAGACCGGGCTGACCCTGTTCCAGCGGGTCGGCCGGGGCATCGCGCCCACCGAGGCGGCGCTGGTGCTCGACGCCCAGACCGACGAGGTGATGAGCCAGTGGGGCCGCCTCGACCAGGTGGTCGCCGACCTGCGCGACGGGCGCTCGGGGCGGCTGTCGATCGGCTACTTCGCCTCCGCCGGCGCGGCCTGGATGCCCTCGCTCGTCAAGCGACTGACCGCGGAGTTCCCCGACCTGGTGCTCGAGCTGGTGCTCAACGAGGTCGAGCAGCGGATGCAGCCCCTGGACATCGACCTGGTCATCAACCCGCCGGACACCGCGCTGCCGGGCGGCTACACCCGCACCGAGCTCACCGAGGACCAGTTCGTGGCCATCGTCCCGCGCGGCCACGCGCTGGCCGAGGCCGGGACGATCGCCCTGGCCGACCTGCGGGGCGAGACCTGGGTGAGCAACGACTACCCGCGCGCCTACGGACACCGGCTCGTGGTCGCCGCGTGCAACGCCGCGGGCTTCCGGCCGCGGTTCACCGTGCAGGCCCAGGACCACTACACGGCGATCGGCTTCGTCGGGGCCGGCATCGGGGTCTCGGTGCTGCCGGGCCTCGCGGCGCGGAGCCTGCCGGCGACCGTCGTGCGACTCGCTCTCGAGGCCCCGACACCGGTGCGCCACCTGGCGGCGGTCGTGCGCGACCTGGGTGCGCCGAACCCGCCGGCCGAGCGCGCGGTGGCCCTGCTCAAGGAGCTCATCGCCCACCCGAGCTCCTCGCCTCGGCGGCCGGGCCCGCGCCAGCGCCAGGACCGCTGAGGCGAGTCGGAGGGCTCAGACCTTGGACGGCGCGGGGTGCGTCTCCGTCTCGGCCTCGGTCTCGGGCTTCGGCTCGGATGCCGTGGGCGGGCCACCCAGCGCGCCGGACTCCAGGCGCTCGGCGAGCTTGACGCCCTCGACGTCGAGGTCGGGCAGCAGCCGGTCGAGCCAGCGCGGGAGGTACCAGGCGCGGTCGCCGAGCAGGTGCATGACCGCCGGGGTCAGCGTCATCCGCACGAGCACGGCATCCACGAGCACGCCGACGGCGAGCGCGAACCCGATCGGCCGGATCATCACGAGGTGCGAGAACGCGAACCCGAGGAACACCGAGGTCATGATGATGGCCGCGGCGGTCACGACCTTGGCGCCGCGGACGAAGCCGGTGCGCACCGCGGTGCGGGAGTCCTCACCGTGCGAGCGGGCCTCGTGCATGCCGGAGACGAGGAACATCTGGTAGTCCATCGCGAGGCCGAACAGCACCCCGATCAGGATGATCGGCATGAAGGACAGCAGCGGACCGGGTTGGGTCACGCCGAGCAGGCTGCCGAACCAGCCCCACTGGTGCACGGCCACCGTCACGCCGAACGCCGCGCCCGACCGACAGGAGGAACCCCGCGGTCGCGACGACCGGCACGACGATCGACCGGAACACCAGCATGAGGATGACGAGCGAGAGCCCGACGACGACCAGCAGGTAGGGCGGCAGGGCGGCACCGAGTCGCTCGGAGATCTCGATGTTCGCGACGGTCTGGCCGGTCAGGCCGATGTCGGTGCCGGTGTGCCGGGCGTAGGTGTCGGCGGAGAAGTGGATCGCCTGCACGGTGTCGACGGTCGCGGGGTCGGCCGGGCCGGTGGTCGGGCACGACCTGGAACGCGAGGGTCGAGGTGTCGGCGCTCACGCCGAAGGGCAGGACGCTGCTCACGCCGTCGACGCCCATCAGGGTGGTCGCGATGTCGGCCTGGGCGTCGAGGACCTCGGCCTCGGTTCGAGTCCCGCCCTGCTCGGGCAGGGTCGCCACCGCGATGATCGGCCCGTTGACGCCGGGGCCGAACTCGTCGGCGATCGTCGTGTAGGCCGTGTGTGCGCTGGTGCCGGTGGCCTCACTGCCGCCGTCGGCCAGGCCCAGCTGGATCTGGCTGACCGGCACGGCGGCGACACCGAGCACCGCCACGACGGCCAGGACCGTGAGCCACGGGTGACGGGTGACGAGCCCGACGTACCAGCCGCCGTGCTCCTCCTGCCGCTCGTCCTCGGCCCCGGTCCGGCTGCTGAGGTCGCCGGGGACGGCGAAGCCGTGGGCGCGCCACCCTCGTGTGGACACCACGCGGTACTTCATCAGCGCGAGGACCGCGGGGCTGACCGTGACGGCCACGACCACGGTGACCGCGACGGTCGCCGCGGCGACCAGACCCATCTGGGCCAGGATCGGCAGGCCGGAGAGCACGAGCGCGGCGAGCGCGATGACGACGGTGGTGCCGGCGAAGACCACGGCGCTGCCGGCCGTGGCGACCGAGCCGGCGATGGACTCGTGCAGGTCGTCGCCACGCAGGATGTTGCCGCGGTGCCGGTTGACGATGAACAGCGCGTAGTCGATGCCGACGGCGAGCCCGAGCATCAGGGCGAGCGCCGGGGTCATCGTGTTGAGGTCGGCGAACGCCGTGAAGGCGATGGCCCCGGCCAGTCCCACGCCGACGCCGAGCAGGGCGACGAGGAGCGGAAGCCCGGCGGCGACCAGGCTGCCCAGCGTGATGACCAGCACGACGAGGGCGACGGTCAGGCCGAGCACCTCACCGGGCCCGATGAGCGAGGTGTCCTGGGTGATCTCGACGCTGTAGTGGGCGGCGAGGCCCGCGGCGGCCAGCGGGGCGTCCGCGCGGGCGGGGATGAGGGCACGGTCGTCGACCGGGATGGACTGGGCGTTGTCGTCGAACTGCACCTGGACGACGGCGTGCGTGCCGTCCTCGGTGACCAGGCGCGTGGCGGAGGTGGCGCCGCCGACGGCCTTGCCGTCCTCGTACTGGGCCCGGCCCGCGGCCAGCTCCGCCTCGCCCTTGGCCAGGTCGGCCTTGGCGGCCTCGACCTGCGGGCGTGCCGGCCTCGATCTGCTCGCGCAGCGCGGGGATGGCCGGGTCGTTCGGGTTGGCCGCCTCGAGCTGGTCGAGCACGGCCTGGCCGGCGTTCAGCTGCCCCTCGCCCTCGAGCAGCTGGGCGCGCCCGGCCTCGAGCTTGGCCTGGCCCTCCTCGAGCGTGGCGGCGGCGGCGGTGAGGTCGGTGGCGCTCTGGTCGAGGCTCGCCTGCGCCTCGAACGGGTTGTTGACCCGCTTGACGTGCGGCACCTCGGCCCAGGTGGCGAACACCTCCTCGGCGGCCGCGCGCTGCGCGTCGGTGATGGCCGAGCCGTCGGTGCTCTGCAGCACCACGGTGCCGGCGCCACCGGCCGCCTCGGGGATCTCCTCGCCGAGCCCGTCGATGACCTTCTGGAAGGTCGTGCCGGGGATGGAGATCTGGCTGGTCAGCGGCTTGCCGACGGTGCCGGCGAGGACACCGAGACCGACGAGGACGACGAGCCAGATGGTCAGCGTGCGCCACGCGTGGGTGGCGCACCAGCGGCCGAGGCGGTACAGGAGGGAGGACATGGGGCCTTCTCGAGGTGGGAGGGTCAGGCGATGTGCGCGGCGACCGTGGCGCGCTTGGGGTCCAGGCCGGTTCGGACGTGCCCGATCGCGGCGGTGAAGCTGCCCCGGAGGGAGGCGGAGCCGTCGACGGCGTCGGCTGCCGTGGCACCGGCATCCGCCGCGGCGGCTCCGCAGCGCAGCCACACCCGGAAGGCGGCCTCGGCCGCCCCGACGAGGCCGGAGGCGAGGGTGGCGACGTAGACGTCGGTGACGTCGGGGCCCAGGCGCCGGCGCAGCCAGCCCTCGAGCCAGTCGAGCCACGCGTGCAGCTCGATGAGGATCAGGCCCCGCGCGTGGGGGGAGGCCTCGCCGGCGGCGGCGAGCACGCCGATGCGTTCGAGGAGGTCGCCGTCGCCCGGGTCGGTGACCACGGCGACGGCGCTGTCGAGGACGTCCTCGTCGACGGGGCGGGCGTCGAGGCGCTCACCGACCGAGGCGAAGAACTCGGTGACGCTGGCGGTGAGCACCGAGTCGACCGAGGGGAAGTAGTTGAAGAAGGTGCGCCGTGAGACGCCGGCCCGGTCGGCCACCGCCTCGGCGGTCAGGCCCTCGAAGCCGGCGTCGCGCACGATGGCGTAGGCCGCCTGCACCAGGGCGGTGCGGGTCTCGGCGCGCTTGCGGGTGCGCAGCGAGCAGCCGTCGCTGGCCGAGCCGGGTCGCAGTTTCACCCGGCCGACGGTACGCCAACATGCACGGCAGTGCAATTCTGCACGAGGATGCAGGGCGAACCTTCGACGGCCCGGCCGTGAGACCCTGTCGCCCATGGTTGAGCGCACGGCATCGGAGCCGCGCGAGGAGGCGCTGGTGCGCCGCATTCGCGAGTCCGTCATCGGTGAGGACCTCGTCATGACCACCCCGTACGGGAGGCGGCGCGTGACGTACGCCGACTACACGGCATCCGGGCGCGCCCTGACCTTCCTCGAGGACTTCATCCGCGACGAGGTGCTGCCCGGCTACGCGAACACGCACACCGAGTCCAGCGGCACCGGCCTGCAGACCACCCGGCTGCGCGAGGACGCCCGGCGGATCATCCACGACGCGGTGCACGGTGACGACGACACCGTCGTGATCTTCACGGGGTCGGGGTGCACGGCGGCGATCGACAAGCTGATCGGGGTGCTGGGCCTGCGCATCCCGTCGACCCTCGAGGACCGGTGGCACCTCACCGAGCAGATCCCGCCGGACCAGCGCCCCGTGGTGTTCATCGGGCCCTACGAGCACCACTCCAACGAGATCCCGTGGCGCGAGTCGATCGCCGACGTCGTGACCATCCGCGAGGACGCCGACGGCGGGGTCTGCCAGGACGACCTGCGCGAGCGCCTCGAGGAGTTCGCCGGCCGGCCGCTGCTCATCGGCTCGTTCAGCACGGCGTCGAACGTCACCGGCATCGTCTCCGACACCTACGGCATCTCCACCCTGCTGCACCAGCACGGCGCTCTCGCCTTCTGGGACTTCGCCGCCGCGGCCCCCTACGTCGACATCGAGATGACCGCGCCCGCCGATGGTGACCCGCTCGCCTACAAGGACGCGATCTTCCTCTCGCCGCACAAGTTCATCGGCGGGCCGTCGACGCCCGGGGTGCTCGTCGCCCGGCGCGAGCTGTTCACCAACCGGGTTCCGGTGGTGCCCGGCGGTGGCACGGTCGCCTACGTCAACCCCGAGGACCACGCCTACCTCGCCGACCCGGCCCACCGCGAGGAGGGCGGCACCCCGGCGATCATCGAGGCGGTGCGCGCGGGGCTGGTCTTCCAGCTCAAGGAGGCCGTCGGGGTCGAGACGATCCGGGCCCACGAGGAACGACTGCTGACCCGCGCGGTCGAGGCCTGGCGCGAGGAGCCGTCGATCGAGATCCTCGGCAACCTCGAGGCCCCCCGACTGTCGATCGTCTCGTTCGTGGTGCGGGCGCCCTCGGGGCACTGGCTGCACCACAACTTCGTCGTCGCGGTGCTCAACGACCTCTTCGGCGTGCAGTCCCGCGGCGGGTGCTCGTGCGCCGGCCCCTACGGCCACCGGCTGCTCGGCATCGACCTGGAGCGCTCGCACGAGTTCGAGCGTGAGATCACCGGCGGCTGCGAGGGCATCAAGCCGGGCTGGGTGCGGGTGAACTTCAACTACTTCCTCAGCGACACCGTGGCCGACTACATCGTGGATGCCGTGCGCCTCGTCGCGCGCGACGGGTGGCGGTTGCTCGGTGACTACCTCTTCGACCCGCTCACCGGGCGCTGGCGGCACCGCGACGGTCTGGTCGAGCCCCCCATCCGGCTCGGCGACGTCGGGTACGCGGACGACGGCTCGATGGTCGTGCCGCGGTCCGAGGCCCGCGGCGGCGAGGACCTGCTCGCGCAGCACCTTTCCGACGGTGCGGCGATCCTGGCGGCGGCCATCCCGCCCGACCTGGCGTCGCACCCGGCGGACGTCTCCGCCGACTTCGAGCACCTGCGCTGGTTCGACCTGCCGGAGAGCGCGATCGCCCGCTGACCGCGGCCTCGACGCCGAAGTTTGCGGCCCCAGGCTGGTCAGGCCGCTTCGTCCGAGTTCAGGTCGTGCCGTGCGGGGGGTGGAGCACCTGGGTGGCCGTCACGGCATCCGGCGTGATCGGGCCGTAGACGTGTGGGAACCGTTCTCCGGTAACGGTGTTGACGACGTCCCACTGCAGTGGTGCGGTGAGCCGCTCGGGGTCGACGGTGAGCAGGACCAGGTCGCCGGCGTACGAGGCGTAGTAGCGGCTCAGCACGCCGGGCACCTGCTCGGGCGTCGAGCAGTGGATGAAGCCCTCCTCCTCGAGCGTGCGGCCGAGGGTCGACCAGCGGTACTCGCCGGTGCGCAGCGCCTCGTCCCAGTGCGCGGCCTCGGCGAGGTGGAGGACGGGGCCGCTGCTCACTCGACTCCCTCCTCGGCCGACTGCGTGACGAGCGGGACCAGGTCCGCGATCGAGTCGACGACGCGCGTCGGCCGGTAGGGGAAGTGCTCGACCTGCTCGGGGCGCGTCGACCCGGTCGAGACGAGCACGGTGCGCAGACCTGCCTCCAGGCCGCTGATGATGTCGGTGTCCATCCGGTCGCCGACCATCACGGTGGTCTCGGAGTGGGCCTCGAGCCGGTTGAGCGCGCTGCGCATCATGAGCGGGTTCGGCTTGCCGATGAAGTAGGGCTTCCGGCCGGTGGCGGTGCTGATCAGCGCGGCGACCGAGCCGGTGGCGGGCAGGAGGCCGGCGGCGCTCGGCCCGCTCGGGTCGGGGTTGGTCGCGATGAACCGCGCGCCCCCGGCGATCAGCCGGATCGCCTTGGTGATCGCCTCGAACGAGTAGGTGCGGGTCTCGCCCAGCACGACGTAGTCGGGGTCGCGGTCGCTCATGACGTAGCCCACGTCGTGCATCGCGGTGGTCAGGCCGGCCTCCCCGACGACGTACGCCGTGCCGCCGGGCCGCTGGTCGGCGAGGAAGTCGGCGGTCGCGAGGGCGGAGGTCCAGATCGCCTGCTCGGGCACGTCGATCCCGCTGCGCAACAAGCGGGCCCGCAGGTCGCGTGGCGTGTAGATCGAGTTGTTGGTGAGCACGAGGAACGCGCGGCCGGACGCCTTGAGCGCCTCGATGAACTCAGCCGCCCCCGCGATGGGGTCGTCCTCGTGCACGAGGACGCCGTCCATGTCGGTGAGCCAGGTGTCGATCCGCCGGGTGGTGGTCATGCGACCCATTGTGTCCGCCGATGCGTACATTGCCCGGTATGCCGTCCGCCTCCCCCCGCCGTGATGACACCTCCTCCCGGGTCCGGCCCGCCGTCCCGGCTGACGTGCCCGTCATCCTCGGGCTGGTGCGTGAGCTCGCGGAGTACGAGAAGGCGCTGCACGAGGTCGACGCGTCGCCGGAGCACCTGCGCGACGCGCTCTTCCCGGTGGGCCGCGAGCCTGCAGCGTTCGCGCACGTCGCCGAGGTCGACGGCGAGGTCGTGGGGTGCGCGATCTGGTTCCTGTCCTTCTCGACGTGGACCGGCACGCACGGCATCTGGCTCGAGGACCTCTACGTGACACCGGCGCAGCGCGGTTCAGGTCTGGGGCAGGAGCTGCTGCGCACCCTCGCCGCGATCTGCGTCGAGCGCGGCTACCACCGGCTCGAGTGGTGGGTGCTCGACTGGAACGCCCCGAGCATCGGCTTCTACGAGTCGATCGGTGCCGTGGCCCAGGACGAGTGGACCCGGTTCCGCCTCGACGGCCCCGCGTTGGAGGCGCACGCCCGGCACCGCGACGACTGACCGGCCGGTGTGCCACCGTGGTGGCATGTTCCGCCTGCTGGGGCTCCTCGGCGGGCTGTCGCTGGTGACCGACGTCGGCACCGGTGCCCCGCTGGAGGAGTCGCTCAAGCGATGTGTCGTGGCGACGCGCCTCGCCCGGGCCGTCGGCTGCTCACCCGCGCAGACCAGCGAGCTCCTCTACACCTCCCTCCTCCAGCACCTGGGCTGTACGGCTTACGCGCACGAGGGTGCCGACGTCTGGGGGGACGACCTCGCGGTGGTGCGCCTGGCTTTCCTCACGAACTTCTCGGACCGGAAGGACGTGTGGCGCACCTGGGTCCCCGGCCTCGCCGACGCGACGGGCACGTCGAGGGCGCGCGTCGTCGCCACGACCCTGACCGCCGGGCGGAAGGGCGAGGTGGCGGGACCCGCAGCCACGTGCGAGGTGGCGCGGGACGCGTCGCGGTGGCTCGGCCTGCCCGAGTCGGTGCAGGACGACCTCTTCCACGCGCTGACGATGTGGAACGGCAAGGGGCACCCGGCCGTGGCGGGGGATGACATTCCCCTGGTCACCCGACTCATGCACGTCGCGGCGACGGCTGCCCTGTTCACCCTTCACGCCGGGCAGGCGGAGGCCGTGGCGCAGGTGCGGCGGCGTTCGGGCACGTACCTCGACCCGGAGCTCGCCGAGGTCTTCGTCGACCGGGCCGACGAGCTCGCCGGGGACCTCGACGAGCTGGACGGCTACGAGGAGGCGCTCGCGTCCGAACCGCACCCGGTGCTCATGGTCGACGAGGACCGCGTCGAGGCGGTGGCGCGAACCTTCGGGAGCCTGGTCGACCTCAAGAGCCCGTGGCTGCAGGGGCACTCCGCGGCCGTGGCCGAGCTCGCGGCCAGCGCGGTTGCCGGCCTCGGGATGGCCGACCAGGTGCGGACCGTGCGCGTCGCCGGCCATCTGCACGACGTCGGCCGTGTCGGCGTGTCGAGCCGGATCTGGGACAAGGCCGGACCCCTGAGCACCACCGAGCGGGACCAGGCCCGGCTGCATCCCTACCACAGCGAGCGGATCCTCGCCAGGACGCCGGCACTCGCGGACGTCGCGAAGCTCGCCGGCCAGCACCACGAGAGGTGTGACGGCAGCGGCTACCACCGGGGCCTGGCCGCCGCGCAGCTCACGATGCCCTCCCGGGTCCTCGCTGCCGCGGACGAGTACCGAAACCTCGTCGAGGAGCGCGCCCACCGCCCGGCGATGTCGGCCACCGCGGCGGCCGGCCGGCTGCGGTCGGAGGTGAGGTCGGGCCGCCTGGATGCGGATGCCGTGGCGGCGGTCCTCGAGGCCTCCGGCCACCGGACCGGAGGGCGCCGGACACGCCCGGCGGACCTCACCGACCGGCAGGTCGAGGTGCTGCGGATGGTGGCCGCCGGGCTGTCCAACCAGCAGATCGCCCGGCGCCTGGTGATCTCGCGCCGCACCGCCGAGCACCACGTCCAGGACGTCTACGTCAAGATCGGCGCCTCCTCCCGTGCCGGCGCCGCGCTGTTCGCGATGGAGCACGGACTGCTGGACGAACCTGGGTAGGTCTACCCATGTCCGGCCGGGCCGGGCGCCCCAGCATGGCCGCATGACCACCACGACCGGCTCCACCGCCCTGACCGCCGACCACCGGCCCGACCGGCTGTTCACCGCCCCCTTCGTCCGGTTGTCCCTGGCGGACCTGGCGTACTTCACGGCCGCCGGGGTCGCGATCTACGCGCTGCCGCCCTTCGTCACCGGCCCGCTCGGCTCCGACACGGCTGGTGCCGGGCTGGCGTTCGGCGCCTTCGCCGTCACCGCGCTGGTCCTGCGGCCGTTCGCGGGCCGCCTCGCCGACGGTGGGCCGCCGGCCGCTGCTCGTCGGGCGGCGCACTGCTGGCGCGGTCGCGATGCTCCTCACCGCCTCGGCGAACGCCCTGCCCGTGGTCGTCGGGCTTCGGTGCTGCTCGGGGTGGCGAGGCCGCCTTCTTCGTCGCGTCGTTCGCGGCACTCGCCGACCTCGCGCCGCCGAGCCGGATGGGCGAGGCGCTGAGCTACAACTCGCTCGGCCTCTACCTCGGGCTGGCGCTCGGGCCGCCGCTCGGTGAGTTGCTGGTGCGGGCGGGCTTCGGCGCCGCCTGGTTCGGCGCGGCCGCTCTCGCCGGCTCGCGGCGGTCGATCGCGCGCGCGTCGGCGAGACCCGCGCCCCGGCGCCGCTGCCGAGCCCCCGGCACGGCTGCATCCACCGCCAGGCGATCCCGCCCGGTCTCGGCTTCCTCACCTCCGTCGTCGCCATGGGCGGGTTCCTGGCGTTCGCCTCCCTGCACGCCGGCGCGGTCGCGGCTGGAGCCGGCCAGCCGCCCGCTCCTCGTCTACGGCGCCGTCGTGGTCGTCCTGCCGCATCGCGTTCGCCAAGGTCCCCGATCGGCTGCCCTCGCTGCCCCTCGGCGCCGCGGCCCTCGCCGCCATCGCCGCCGGGATGGCCGTCCTGGCCGGATGGACACCCCGACCGGCGTGCTCGCTCGGCGCGGCCGTCATCGCGCTCGGGGTGACGTTCAGCACCCCGGCGTTCTTCGCGGCGATCTTCGCCACCGCCCGCCCCTCGGAGCGCGGTGCGGCCTCCGGCATCGCCAGCACCTGCATCGACCTCGGGCTCGGCGGCGGGCCGATCCTGCTGGGCTTCGTGGCTCAGGCCGCCGGCATCCCGTGGGCCTACGGCCGCGGCCGCCTCGGTGGCCCTCGCGGGAAGCATCTGGACCCTCTCGCTGTCGCGTCGCGCCGCGGCGCAATGACCTCGACTCCGTGCGCCATGCGCACGGTTCTCGCAGCTCTGGCGCGCGAGACCCGCATGCAAGTCGCACGAGGTCGAAGCCGTGGGTCAGGCCTTCGGGACGTTGGCCTCGAGCTCGGCCAGCCACGCGCGCGACCCGGCATCCGACGGCATCCGCCAGTCACCGCGTGGCGACAGCGAACCCCCGGCGACGACCTTGGGACCGTTGGGGATGGCCGAGCGCTTGAACTGGTTGGCGAAGAAGCGCTTGACGAAGACCTCCATCCAGCGCCGGATGGTCGCGAGGTCGTAGGCCGGGCGCGCGCCCTTCGGGTAGCCCGCGGGCCACGCGCCGCGGTCGGCCTGCGCCCAGGCGTGCTCGGCGAGGAACGCGATCTTGCTCGGCCGGTAGCCGCGTCGCAGCACGTGGTAGAGCGTGAAGTCCTGCAGGGCGTAGGGGCCGACGGAGTCCTCGGTCGACTGGATCCTCTCGCCCTCCTTGGTGGGCACCAGCTCGGGGCTGATCTCGGTGTCGAGGATGCCGAGCAGGGTGTCGTTGACCGGGCCGTCGAACTGCGCCGACGAGACCACCCACCGGATCAGGTGCTGCATCAACGTCTTCGGCACCCCGGCGTTGACGCCGTAGTGCGACATCTGGTCGCCGACGCCGTAGGTGCACCAGCCCAGCGCCAGCTCGGACAGGTCGCCGGTGCCGAGCACGATGCCGCCGCGCTGGTTGGCCGCCCGGAAGAGGTAGTCGGTGCGCAGCCCGGCCTGCACGTTCTCGAAGGTCACGTCGTAGACCTCCTCGCCGCGCCCGAACGGGTGGCCGAGGTCGGTCAGCATCTGGGTCGCCGCCGGGCGGATGTC
>CAVUXS010000009.1:0-126816 GCA_963745545.1 uncultured Actinomycetota bacterium | reverse complement strand
CGTCGGCCTCCTCGAGGTACTGGGTCGTGAGCAGCACGGTCGTCCCGGCGGCGGCGATGCCGCGGACCTCCTCCCAGAGGACCCCTCGCGAGCGGGCGTCCAGACCGGTCGTGGGCTCGTCGAGCACCAGCACGCGCGGGGTCGTCACGAGGCTCGCCGCGAGATCCAGCCGGCGGCGCATCCCACCCGACCAGGTCCCCACCCGGCGGTCGGCCGGCTCGGTGAGGTCGAACCGCTCGAGCAGCTCGTCGGCGCGGCGACGGGCGCCGGCCCGGCCCAGGCCGAGGAGCCGGCCGGTGAGGACGAGGTTCTCCCGCCCGGTGAGCACGACGTCGACACTGGCCTGCTGCCCGGTGACCCCGAGCAGGCCGCGGACGGTACGCGTGTCCTCGACGACGTCGTGGCCGAGCACCCTGACCCGCCCCGCGTCCGGGCGGCGCAGCGTGGTGACCGTGTCGACGAGCGTCGTCTTGCCGGCACCGTTGGGCCCGAGGAGGGCGAGGACGCCGGGACCGACGTCGAGGGTGAGGTGGTCGAGCACGACCAGGTCGCCGTAGCGGGCGACGAGGCCGTCGACCGAGATAACTGTGTACGTCATACGCTGAGTATGCCGTACACAGTCTGCGATGTACACAGTCCGCGCTACGCTGTGGCCCGTGACCGCCGCGCCGACCCCGATCCCCCGCGCCCTCGTCATCGCCTGGGGCATGGAGGAGGCGCCCAGCCGTGGCCCCCGGCGCGAGATGACCCACGACGCCATCGCTCGCGCGGCAGTCGCCATCGCCGACGACGGTGGGCTCGGGGCGGTGACCATGGCACGCGTCGCCGAGTCGCTCGGGTTCACGACCATGTCGCTGTACCGATACGTCTCGAGCAAGGACGAGCTCGTCATGCTGATGCAGGACGCCGCCACGGAGGTCATCGGGGAGGTCGAGGTGTCGACCGACGACTGGCGGCAGGGCCTGCGCGACATCGCCGCCCTCCACCTCCGGCTGTACGCGCGCCACCCCTGGTTCCTCGACGTCCCGCTGTCGCTCGAGGCCGTGCTCATGCCGAACAACATCCGGGTCGCCGACGCCACCTACCGCGCGATGCGAACGCTGCCGGCCGACGACGCGCTCAAGCAGGCCGTCCTGCTCTCGCTGAGCATGTACGTGCGCGCATTCGGCCTGCTGCACCGCGACCTGCGGGCGACGGACATCACCGACATCTCACCAGCGACCATCGAGCTGCTCGGCCAGGTGGTCACCCCCGAACGCTTCCCCGACCTCGCGCCGGTCTTCCGGTCCGGCGGGTACGCCGGCGACGACCCCGGCAACGGCGACGCCACCGACGACTTCGGCATCGGGCTCGAGCTCTTCCTCAGCGGGCTCGAGGCGAGGGTCGCAGCCCCTCGCTGATCCACGTAGTGGACCTCACTGTCCGCCATCCGGGCAGCATCAGTGAGGATGGATGCCGGTCGTGGACTCGCCGACGACGTCGACCCGCGGCCGCCGGACCCCGCGCGGCAGCACGCCGTGGCGGCACCGGCCCTCGACGTCCGCCCCGACACGACACCGGAGAAGCCTCGTGAGCGACGCCCAGATCACCATCCCCGCCGACCTGCTGCCCGCCGACGGTCGCTTCGGCTCCGGGCCCTCGAAGGTGCGCCCCGAGCAGGTCGAGGCGCTGACGACGATCAGCCGCACGGTGCTCGGCACGTCGCACCGCCAGGCTCCGGTCAAGAACCTCGTCAAGGCGATCCGCTCCGGTCTGTCCACCTACTTCGACCTCCCCGAGGGCTACGAGGTCGTGCTCGGCAACGGTGGCGCCACCGCGTTCTGGGACGTCGCGGCCTTCGGCCTGGTCCGCGACCGCGCCCAGCACCTCACCTTCGGCGAGTTCTCGAGCAAGTTCGCCACCGTCACCAAGAACGCTCCGTTCCTCGGTGAGCCCACCGTCATCTCGAGCGAGCCGGGCAGCCGCCCCGACCCGCGCGCCGAGGCGGGCGTCGACGTCTACGCCTGGGCGCACAACGAGACGAGCACCGGTGTGATGGCCCCGGTGCAGCGCGTCGACGGTGCCGACGACGACGCCCTGGTGCTGATCGACGCCACGTCCGGGGCCGGCGGGCTGCCGGTCGACGTCAGCCAGACCGACGTCTACTACTTCGCCCCGCAGAAGTCGTTCGCCTCGGACGGTGGCCTCTGGCTGGCCCTGTTCTCGCCCGCCGCCCTGGCGCGGGTCGAGGAGATCACGGCATCCGGCCGCTGGGTGCCCGACTTCTTCAGCCTGCCGACGGCGATCAGCAACAGCCGCCTGGACCAGACCTACAACACCCCCGCCGTCGCGACCCTGGCCATGCTCGCCAACCAGGTCGAGTGGCTCAACGGCCAGGGCGGCCTCGACTGGGCCACCGCCCGCACCAAGGACTCCTCGGGCCGCCTCTACGACTGGGCCGAGGCCAGCGACTACGCCACCCCCTACGTCACCGACCCCGCGAACCGCTCGCAGGTCGTCGCGACGATCGACTTCGACGACGCCATCGACGCCTCGGCGATCGCGAAGACGTTGCGCGCCAACGGTGTCGTCGACGTCGAGCCGTACCGCAAGCTCGGCCGCAACCAGCTGCGGGTCGCCTGCTTCCCGGCGGTCGAGCCCGACGACGTCAGCAAGCTGATCGGCTGCGTCGAGCACGTCGTGACCCAGCTCGCCTGACCCTCTCCCACTCCCCGACCTCGTGCGACTTGCGCACGGTTCTGCGCCGCCGTCTGGGCGCGATAACCGTCGGTGAGTCGCACGAGGTCGTGTGAGGCCGGACGCAGGCGTCGGGGCGGGTCAGCGGGTGAGCGCGTAGACGATCGCGAGGCCGACGAGCACGCCGAGCACCCCGAGCGTCATCCGCCGCCGGAACAGCGGGGTCACCGGGCCGGCTCCGGAACGGGCACCGTCGGCCCGCTCGGGCACCAACGGCACCGAGGTCACGCGAACCCGCGGACGGCGCTGCGACTCGTAGCTCACCCGCACATTCTCCGACCTCGCCAGCCACAGCGACACCCCGACCAGGACGAGCCCGACGGCGACCGCACCGATGCCGATCGTCCAGCGCGGCCCGAACTGCTCCGAGATCCAGCCGATGAGCGGCGCACCGGCCGGGGTGCCCCCCATGAAGATCGCCATGTACAGGGCCATCACCCGGCCGCGCATCTCCGGCGCGACCCGGGTCTGCACCATGGCGTTGGCGGTGGTCAGGGCGGTGAGCGCGGTCAGGCCGACCGGCACCAGCGCCAGGGCGAACAACCAGTACGTCGGCGCCATCGCGGCGAGGGCCGCGGCCACGGTGAAGCCCGCGAGCGACAGCAGGAGCACCCGCAGGCGGGGCACCTTGCGGCGGGCCGACAGCAGCGCCGCGGTCAGCGAGCCGATGGCCATGATCGAGCCGAGCAGGCCGAACTCGCCGGCGCCCTTGTCGAACACCTTGGTCGCCATCAGCGCCATGGTGATCTGGAAGTTCATCCCGAACGTGCCGAGCACGAACACCAGCAGCATGACGAGCTGGATGTCGCGGCGCATCCGCACGTAGTGGAACCCCTCGCGGATGCCGCCGCGCCCCTTCACCCGTGGCGCGGGGCGCAGCTCGTTGGTGCGCAGCCGCAGCAGGGCGACGATGACGAAGACGAAGGTGAACGTGTTGAGCAGCAGGGCCGGGCCCACCCCCCAGAGCGCGATGACGACGCCGGCCAGGCCCGGGCCGATGAGGCGACCCATGTTGAACGACGCGGAGTTCAGCGAGACGGCGTTGGTGAGCTGCTCGTCCGGCACCATCTCGGAGACGAAGGCCTGGCGCGCCGGGTTGTCGATGGCGGTGACCACGCCCTGGAACAGCGCGATCGCGTAGACCTGCCACAGCTGGGCCACCCCCGCGACGGCGAGGACGCCGAGCAGCAGGCTGGACACCGCGAGCAGGGTCTGGGTGACGAGCAGGATGCGGCGCTTGCGGAACCGGTCGGCGATCAGCCCGGCCCACGGCGCGAGCAGCAGGAAGGGCAGGAACTGCAGGCCGGTGACGACACCGAGCGCCGTGGCCGACCCGTCGGTGAGCACGGTCAGCACGAGCCAGTCCTGGCCGACCCGGCCCATCCAGGTGCCGATGTTCGACACCAGGGCGCCGGAGGCCCAGAGGCGGTAGTTGCGGACCTCGAGCGAGGAGAAGGTGGGGCTCACTCGGCGGCCACCCGTTCCAGCAGCGCCGTGGCCCGGGCCAGGACCGCCCGCTCGTCGTCGGTGAGCTTCTCGAGCCGCGCGGCGAACCACTGGTCACGGCGCCGACGGATGTCACGGATGGTGCGGCGGCCCTCGGCGGTCAGCGACAGGATCACCTGGCGGCCGTCGGCCGGGTCGTCGGCGCGCGCGACGAGGCCGCCCTCGACGAGGCCGGCGACGGTTCGGGTCATGCTCGGCGCGCTGACCTTCTCGATAGGCAGCGAGCTCCTTGGGGGTGCGGGGCGCCTCCTCGAGGCGGGCGAGCACGGAGAACTGGTGCGGGGCGACCGGGGAGGTGCTCTCGAAACGGACCCGGCGGGAGATGCGCATGCAGGCCATGCGCAGGTCGCTGGTGAGCCGGTCGCGCTCGCTGCGCGTCATCGTCGGCCCGGCCGGCGCGGGGCCGGCAGCAGTCGTGGCGGAGGGCGCGGTCGAGGGTCGCACCGGCGTGCTGGTGGTGGCCATGGCAGTCTCCTCGGGATCGCGAATAGTTAGCACAACTCATTACCTGTGCTAACTATTCCACACCCCGACCCGACCCCGCCCTCGGAACCGGGGTGAGACGCGCGGATGCCGTGCCTCCCGCGAAGGGGCGACACGGCATCCAACGGCCACCTCCCCGCGAGGGGATGGCACAGCATCCGAACGCCTCGTCCCCGACGTCGGGGGAAGCTTCGGCTGTCAGGTCACCAGGTCGGTCAGCGGGGCGATGAGGAAGTACACGGCGAACAGGCCGGCGGTGACCCACATCATCGGGTGCACCTCGCGGGACTTGCCCAGCACGACCTTGATGAGCACGTAGGACACGAACCCGGCGCCGATGCCGACGGTGATCGAGTAGGTGAACGGCATCAGGATGATCGTGAGGAACGCCGGGATGGCGACCTCGACGTCGTTCCAGTCGATGTTCTGCACCTGCTGCATCATCAGGAAGCCGACGAGGATCAGGGCCGGCACGGCCGCCTCGTTGGGGATGACCCGCACCAGCGGCGTCACCAGGATGGACACGAGGAACAGCACGCCGGTCACGACCGAGGCCAGACCGGTGCGCGCGCCCTCGCCGACACCCGACGCCGACTCGATGTACGAGGTGTTCGACGAGACACCGCCCGCGCCACCGGCGGCCGCGGCGAGCGAGTCGACGACGAGGATGCGCTGGGCGTTGGGCGGGGTGCCCTCCTCGTCGAGCAGCCCGGCCTCGGCACCGATCGCCGTCATCGTGCCCATGGTGTCGAAGAAGTCGGCGAGCATCAGGGTGAAGACGAGCAGGAGGGTGGCGACGATCCCGACCCGCTCGAACGAGCCGAGCAGGTTGAACTCGCCCAGGGTGCCGAAGTTGATGGGGTCGACGGTCGACGGCCACGCGGGCACGTTGAGGTTCCAGCCGCTCGGGTTGACGATGTTGTTGCCGTCCGCGTCGACACCGGTGACGGTGGGCCCCACCTGCGCGATGGCCTCCACGACGAACGCGACGACGGTCATCGTGAGGATCGAGATGATGATGGCGCCCTTCACCTTGCGCACCCACAGCGTGATGAGCAGCCCCAGGCCGAGGACGAAGACGACGGTCGGCCAGCCGGTGAGCTGGCCCCCGATGCCGAGCTCGACCGGCACCGGGCCGGTTCCGGTGCGACGCACGAAGCCGGCGTCGACCAGCCCGATCAGCGCGATGAACAGGCCGATGCCGACCGAGATCGCGACCTTGAGCGCACTCGGCACCGCGTGGAACACGGCGGTCCGGACCCCGGTGAGCACCAGCACGAGGATGACCAGTCCCTCGAGCACGATGACGCCCATGGCGTCGGCCCAGGTCATCTGGCTGGCGATCGAGAAGGCGACGAAGGCGTTGAGCCCGAGCCCGGTCGCCAGGGCGAGCGGGAAGTTGGCGAAGACGCCCATCAGGATGGTCATGATGCCGGCGACGAGGGCCGTGCCGGCGGCGATCGCGGCGAGGTTGGGCGACGAGCCGCCGCCGAGGTACTGCCCGTCGGCGTCCTTGACGAAGCCGAGGATGAGCGGGTTCAGGACGACGATGTAGGCCATCGTGAAGAACGTCGCGAACCCGCCGCGCACCTCCTGGCCGACGGTGGAGCCGCGCTGGTGGATGCGGAAGAGGCGTTCGAGGAAGGCGGCGCGCGCCGGGGCGGTCGTGGCGTCGCTCGGGGCTGCCGTGTCGGGCGTCGTGTCAGGGGTGGCATCGGGCATGGCGTGGACCCTAGCGGGGCCACGTTTCGGCGGTATGACGGGGGCACGAGGCGGTCACCGCGCCCCGTACGCTGGGCCCGTGACCCCGCACGAGCCCCACCCCGAGCACCCGCACCCGGCCCTGGGGACGGCCGCGCCCGTCGAGCCGATCGCGGTGCCGACCCGCCTGATCGTCGCCGTGGGCACCGGCCTGTGGGTGCTGGCCCTCGTGGTGACGCTCGTGGTGCCCAGCCTCCACACGGGCGACCGGTCGTGGTGGCCCTGGACGTGCGTCAGCGGCATCGCCCTGGGTGCCTTCGCCTGGTGGTACGTCGGCCGCGGGCACGCGAACGCCGCCTAGACCCGACCGGTCACCGCCGCAAGGGCGCGGGAGCGGACAGGCCGGGATGCCGGCATCCCGGATGCCGTCAGACCGGGTCGAGCTCGAAGTCGTCGAGGATCGGCGGCGCGATGCGCTCGGCCGTGTGCAGGTCGACGTCGACCTCGGAGTGCGCACCGCACCCGTGGTCGAGGCTGACGACTCGGGCGTCCGAGGGGGACCACTCGTTGGCGCAGACCCCGAACACCGACCGGAGCGCGCCGGCCATCGGCACGAAGAAGCCGCACGTCGAGCAGGGCGCCGGGGCCTTGGCGGCCACCGGGGCGTTCGGGCCGGACTCGCCGTCGTACCACCGTTGGGCAGCGGACTCGCGGCCCTCGGCCGACAGCACGCGGGGCCGCCCGAGACCGAGCTCCCAGAAGCCGACCTGGTCGACGTCCTCGTCGCCGGTGGCCTCGAAGCCGGGCTCGAGGTTGGGGTCGTCGGCGACGAGCGGGGTGACGTCACCGGGGCCGACGTCGCCCGGCGCGAGCCGCTCGGCGTAGGGCACCCAGTCGGGCGACAGCAGCGCGCCCTCGCCCGGCACCAGGTTGGCCTCGCAGACGGTCACGAGCTTCGAGCGGGACACCCGGGCCACCGACACGGCCCAGCGCCAGCCGAGGTAGGAGCGCGCGGTGCAGGTGAAGTAGTGCGTGGCGAGGCGCTCCTCGACCATCTCCATGCCGAGGTGCTCGCCGACCGCGCCCGACTCGGCGATCGAGACCGCAGCCTCGCGGGCGGTGTCGACCGCCGCGCGCAGCGTGGGGTCGGTCTTCGGAGCGGCAGTCACAGCTCGAGGTCGCCCGCCACCGCGTGCAGCACCTGGGCCACCTTGTTGCCGTGCTCCTTGTCCGGGTAGTGGCCGCGGCGCAGCGACTCGGAGAGCGAGTCGAGCAGCTTGATGACGTCCTCGACGATGACGACCATCTCCTCGGCCGGCTTGCGGCTGGCCACCCGGCGGTTCGTGGCCACCGAGGGGGCGGGGTCGAGGAGGCGCACGGACAGCGCCTGGGCGCCGCGGCGACCCTCGGCGATGCTGAACTCGATCCGCTGGCCGCCCTTGAGGCCTGCGACGCCCTCCGGCAGCGCGCTGGCGGGGACGAAGACGTCACCCTCACCGGCGTCGCCGGACACGAAACCGAAGCCCTTCTCGGAGTCGAAGAACTTCACCTTGCCAGTCGGCACGGTCCACCTCTTTGTCGCGTGTGCGGGTTCGGCACCCGGACGGGCACCAGCGTCAAGGCTAACCGCTCGCGGGTGTGCCGCGCTGCCGGGTCGTGGATGCCGGGTCCCTCGCGACCCGCGGACCGGCATCCTGGCCCGGATGTGCGCTTCCGGTCGCCCGGTGTCGGTCGGTCATGGCACGGTGGTCCGGTGTCCGAGACCACCGAGAACCGGAAGGGGAGTGGCCGGGAGACCCCCGAGGCCACGCCGCCTGACCGGCTGACCCTGCGCGGGTTCTGGAACCAGCTGCCCACGACCGGCAAGTGGCTGCTGTCCACGACGGCGATCTCCACCATCGGGCGGGGCATGACCTTGCCGTTCACGATCATCTACGTGCACGAGGTGCGTGGCGTGCCGCTCGACGTGGCGGGCCTGCTGATGGGGCTGATCGCGGTCGTGGCGCTGGCCGTGACCGGGCCGGTGGGGGCCCTGATCGACCGGCTCGGGGCCCGCGCGGTCGTCATCTGGGGCACCATCGCCCAGTTCTCCGGCGCGGTCGTGATGGCCTACGCCACGTCGGTCACGGCATTCGTCGTGGCGTTCACCCTGCTCGGCATCGCGTTCGGGGTGGGCTGGCCCGGGTTCAACGCCCTGACCTCGAGCATCGTCTCGGGCCCGATCCGCACCCAGTTCTTCGGCATCAACTTCGCCCTGGTCAACCTCGGCATCGGGGTCGGCGGCATCGTCAGCGGCTTCCTCACCAACGTCGACCGGCCGGGCACGTTCTCCGCGATCTTCCTGGCCGACGCCGCCTGCACCCTGGTGCCCCTCGGCCTGCTGCTGTGGCCGCTGCGGCACGTCGCCGGGCGGCCCGAGCGGGCCCCCGACGGGCGCCCCGCCGAGGCCGGCGCCGGGTACCTCGCCATCCTGCGCAAGCCCGCGGTGCTGTGGATCACCGCGCTCACCTTCCTGTCGAGCTTCGTGGGCTACGGGCAGATGGAGGCCGGCTTCCCCGCGTTCGCGCGACAGGTCAGCGAGGTGTCGACGCGCACCATCGGCTTCGCCTTCGCCGCCAACACCGCGGTGATCGTCGGCATGCAGTTCCTGGTGCTGCGGTTCATCGACGGCCACCGCCGCACCCGGGTCTTCCTGGCCCTGGTCGGGCTGTGGGCCGCTGCATGGCTGCTGCTCGGGGCCACCGGGCTGGTGGCCGGCACCATGGCGGCAGCCGCCGGCGTCATCGTCTTCCACGTGCTGTTCGGCCTCGGCGAGACGATGCTGCAGCCCACCGTGCCGGCGATCGTCAACGACCTCGCCAGTGACCGTGACCGCGGCCGGTTCAACGCCGTGTCGGCCGGGGCGTTCCAGATCGGCGCCATCACGGCGCCGATCGTCGCGGGTGTCCTCCTCAGCCGGCACCTCGGCGGAGTGTTCATCGGGGTCATCATCGCCGGGCTCGCCGGCGTCGCGGTGCTCGCTCTGGCACTCGAGCGCCAGATCAGCCCGCGGGTCAACGGCATCCTCGACGACCCGTGAGCGACCCTGCACCCGTCCCCACGACCGAGCCCCCGGCGCCGTGGCGTCGGGGGCTCGGGTCCGTGCAGGTGTCGCGCGCGGTCAGCCGACCACCAGCGCCGTGACCTTCATGCCGTCCTTGGCCGCCACGACGCGCACCTGCACGCCGGTGGCGAGCGCGGTGGCGTTGCGGCCGGTCGTGGCCGTGCCGCCGTCGAGGGTGTAGGTGGCCTCGAAGCCGTCGGTGCTCTTGACGGTGAGCGACTTGCCCGCCGTGTAGGCGGTGACCTGGCCGGTCTGCACGACCATCACCGTCGGCGTCCCGGTGAGGTTCGTCGTGAACTCGCCGTGCAGCACCGCACCCCCGAGCGCGGCACCGGCGCCGCGCCCCAGCCCGTTCGGGTTGGCCGGGTTCGCCGGGTTCCGGGCCGGGTTGGCCCGGCCGGGAACGTCCTCGTTGCCCTGGCCCCTGTTCTTGCTTCGTTGCCGTTGCCGTTGCCGTTGCCTCGGCCCATGCCGTTGCCGGGGCCCATCTCGTCGCCCCGGCTGATGCCGAAGTCACCGTCGCCGCCACGGTGGTGCGCCAGGACCAGGGCGGTCGTCAGTCCCATGCCGACCACGACGAACAGTGCGGCGAGCACCGCCACCGCGACCAGCGCCGCGCGGCCGCCGCCGGTCGAGGTCGCCTCGTCCCACCAGCGCCGCGGACCGCTGGGTGCGGCCGCCGGGGGGGTCCAGCCCGGCGGCGCCGGGACGGCTGCGGCCGGCACGGCCTGCTGCGGCGGGAGCGCGGCCGTGTCCGCCGCCCCGACCCCCGCGGCACCATCGGCCTGCGGGAGGGCCGCGGTCTGGTCGCCCGGGCCCGTCGGCGGCTGCTCGGGGTGGGCCGGGTCGGGAACGGGGGGGTTCTGGTCACTCATGGGGTCATGATCCGCCGCGCCGCGCGCTTTGGCACCACACTGCCGCGAACTCACATCGAACTCACATGAAGTCACAGGCGGGCGGTCAGGCGTCGCAGCGGCCGGTGACGCGTCGCAGCGGTCGGCGACGCCGCCGTGGTCAGCCTCCGGAGAGGGCGCGCACGACGCTCGACGGCGAGGGCCGGCCCAGCTGCCCGGCCATCCACACACTCGTCGCGACCAGGGCGTCGAGGTCGACGCCGGTCTCCACGCCGGCCCCCTGCAGCGCCCAGACCAGGTCCTCGGTCGCGAGGTTGCCGGTCGCCGACTTGGCGTAGGGGCAGCCGCCCAGCCCACCGGTGGAGGCGTCGACGACGCGCACCCCGTCACGCAGGGCGGCCATCGTGTTGGCCAGGGCCTGCCCGTAGGTGTCGTGGAAGTGCACTCCGACCCGGTCCGGGCCGATGCCGGCGCCGTCGAGGGCGGCGAGCAGCCGGTGCACGTGCCCGACGGTGCCGACGCCGATCGTGTCGCCGAGCGAGAGCTGGTCGCAGCCCAGATCCATCAGCCGTCGGCAGACGTCCACGACCTGGTCGACGGGCACCGGGCCCTCCCACGGGTCCCCGAAGCACATCGACACGTAGCCGCGCACCCACAGCCCCTCGGCCCGGGACCGCTCGACGACGGGCCGGAACATCTCGATCGACTCGGCCACGGTGCGGTTGAGGTTCTTGCGGGCGAAGGTCTCGGTCGCGCTGCCGAACACCGCCACGGCTCCGACCCCGGCCGCCAGGGCCCGGTCGAGGCCGCGCTCGTTCGGCACCAGCACCGGGCGCTGCCGCCCGAGCCCCTCGTCGCCGAGCAGGCCGAGCAGCTCCTCGGCGTCGGCGAGCTGGGGGACCCACCGCGGGTCGACGAAGGACGTCGTCTCGATGATGCCCAGCCCGGCGGCGGCAAGACGGCGGACGAACTCGGCCTTGACCGGCGCCGGCACGACCGTCGACTCGTTCTGCAGGCCGTCGCGAGGCCCCACCTCGTAGACGGTCACCGACCCGGGAAGGGTCGGGTCGGGCTCGACCTGCGGCAGCGGAAGTCTCACGACCCGATCCTGACACGACTTCCCGCAGCGGATGCCGGCGCGCGCTCACCCGCGCACCCGCCGAGCCCCGCACGCCGTGGGCCGGCAGCCGCTAGCCTCGTGCGCGGCGGCGCCGACCGGCACCGCCGGACGCGCGCGAGGACGGCCGACCATGAACGACAGCACCGACCCGGGCCGCACCGGCGACGGGTTCGACGACCCGACCGCACCCGCGTGGACCAGCCCCGAGCCGGCCCCACCCACCCAGCCGATCCCCACCGACTCACCGGTGGCCCCGCCGTCGCCGTACGACGCGCCGCAGCCCGCCCCGACGCCGGACCCCTACGCGCCGGCGCCGTACGGGCAGAACCCGTACGGCCAGGGCCAGTTCGGCCAGAACCCGTACGGCCAGGACCAGTCCGGGCAGGGGCAGTACCCGCAGCAGCCGTACGACCCGCGCGTACGGCCAGACCCCGTACCAGCAGCCCTACGGCTCCACCGCGTACGGCCAGCCCCCGTACGCGCTGCCGCCCGCGCCGTACGGTGCGCCGCCGGCGAAGAACACGAGCGCCATCGTGCTGACCGTCGTCTCGGGCCTGGCCCTGGTCGCCTGCTGCAACCTGCTGGCGATCCCGTCGCTCATCCTGGGCATCGTGGGTATCAGCAAGGGCCCCGACGACCCGCAGGGCGCCGCTCGGGTCACCAGGGCCGGCTGGATCACCTTCGGGGTGACCACGGCCCTGGTCGTGATCGGCTGGGTGATCTTCTTCGCCCTGCTCGCCGCCGGCACCTTCGACGGCAGCGCGTCGTACGACTACCAGGAGCTCTGAGCCACGCCCGCGACGCCACCCGACATCGCCCAGCAGACATCCAGCCAACTCACAGGTTCGGGCGCCACACTGGGAGTGTGAGCACCCAGACCCCAGAGGCACGCCTTCTCGTCGTCGAGGACGAGCCCAACATTCGAGAGCTCCTCGCGACGTCCCTGCGCTATCGCGGGCTTCGACGTCGCCACCGCCGCCAGCGGCACCGAGGCCCTGCGCGTCGCCGGCGACCACCACCCCGACCTCGTGCGTCCTCGACGTGATGCTCCCCGACATGGACGGCTTCACCGTCACCCGGCGGCTGCGCGAGCAGGGCCGCCAGCTGCCGATCGTCTTCGTCACGGCCCGCGACTCGGTCGACGACAAGATCAAGGGCCTCACCGTGGGCGGCGACGACTACGTCACCAAGCCGTTCAGCCTCGAGGAGGTCGTGGCCCGCATCCGCGCCGTGCTGCGCCGCACCCGGGGCGAGGCCGACGAGGACCGCCAGGTGATCGCGTTCGAGGACCTCGAGCTCGACGAGGACTCGCACGAGGTGCGCCGCGCCGGCCGGGTCATCGAGACCAGCCCGACCGAGTTCAAGCTGCTGCGCTACCTGATGCTCAACCCGAACCGCGTCCTGTCCAAGGCGCAGATCCTCGACCACGTCTGGGACTACGACTTCCGCGGTGAGTCGGGCATCGTCGAGTCCTACATCTCCTACCTGCGACGCAAGATCGACACCGAGGGCCTCCCCCCGCTCATCCACACCAAGCGCGGCGTCGGCTACGTCCTGCGCATGCCTCCCCAGGGCTGATGGGCTCGATCCCCACACCGCGCACCGACCGCGGGCCTGTTGCCCGCGTCGTGCGCCAGCTCGAGGCGGTTCCGTTGCGGACCCGCCTCGTGGCGATCGTGGGCACCCTGGTCGGCGCGGCGCTGATCCTCACGAGCCTCGCGACGGCCTTCCTGATGCGCTCCGACCTGATGGACCGGCGTCGACGCCGAGCTGCAGTCGGTGGTCCGCCCGGTCGCGAACCAGGCCCTGGCCGACCTGCAACAACCGGGACTCGGCCTTCCCGTCCAACTACGCGTTCGAGCTGCAGAGCCAGTTCGGCGACTTCAGCCGGCCCGCCACCGGGGTCACCGCCACGCCCGACCTGCCCGACCTGTCGGTGCGTGACCCGCTGGTCCGCAGCGGTGAGCCGTTCACGGTGCCCTCGGAGTCCGGCCCGCTCAAGTGGCGCTTCGTCGCCGGCCGGGTGACCGGTGCGAACGCGACCTTCGCGGTCGGCATCCCGTTGAGCACGGTGAACCACACCGTGGTCCGGCTGCTCGTCACGACGGCGGTCATCGGCACGCTCGCGCTCATCGGGTCCCTCTTCCTGGCCTGGTTCGCCGTGCGCCGGGCCTTCCGCCCGTTGACGCGCATCGAGGACACCGCCGCCGCCATCGCCGACGGCGACCTCACCCAGCGCATCCCGGTGCGGCAGGCCGACGACGAGGTCACCTCTCTCGCGCGCAGCCTCAACGTGATGCTGGCCCAGATCGAGTCACTCGTTCGCGGTGCGCGAGGCCAGCGAGGAGCGGATGCGCCAGTTCGTCGCCGACGCCTCGCACGAGCTGCGCACACCCCTCGCCACGGTGCGCGGGTACGCCGAGCTCTACCGGCAGGGCGCCGTGCCCGACACTGCCGCACGTCGGGTCCGCCATGGAGCGCATCGAGGCCGAGTCGACCCGGATGAGCGGTCTCGTCGAGGACCTGCTGACCCTGGCCCGGATCGACGACGCGCCCGGTCGTCGAGACCACGCAGGTCGACCTCACCGTCCTGGCGGCGGATGCCGTCGCCGACGCCCGCGTGCGTGCGCCGGAGCGCCGCATCTCGCTGCTCGGGCTCGACGGCCCGGTCGCACCAACCGTGGTGCGCGGCACGAGTCCCGGCTGCGCCAGGTGGTCACCAACCTCGTCGCGAACGCCCTGCGGCACACTCCCGACGGCACCCCCGTCGAGGTGGCCGTCGGGCACGACGCCGACCGGCGTCGCTCTCGAGGTGCGCGACCACGGGCCCGGGCGTGCCCGACGAGGTCGCGACCAAGGTGTTCGAGCGGTTCTACCGCGCCGACCCCGCACGTGGCCGCACCGGCGGCGGCGGCAGCGGCCTCGGGCTGGCGATCGTCGCGGCCATCGTGGCGCAGCACCACGGCCGGGTCGGGCGTGGCCCCGACCCCCGGCGGCGGCGCGACCTTCGTGGTCCGCCTTCCACAGGAGACTCCCAGCCATCTGATCAGGGGCTCTTGCACCTCGGCCGGGGTTGACTGGCGTCAAGTCAGACCGACCGACCGAGCGAGAAGGAGCTCCCCGATGAGCGAGCAGCACCCCACCCCCCAGTGGTTCACCCCCGGTGGCGGCACCACGACGGCGCCGCGGTACGAGGGTGCCGGTGCGCCGACCACGGAGATGCCCGTGGGCTACGGCGCCTACGGCGCCACTCCCCCGCCGATGGGCCCGCGCGGTCCGCTGGGCCAGCCTGCCCCGCAGGCGCCGCGCCCCCAAGCCGGCCAAGCGCGGCGTCGGCCAGCTCACCGCCGTCGCGGTGCTCGCCGCCCTCCTCGCCTCCGGTGGCACCGCCGCCGCGGCCCACTACTGGGCCGATGACAGCCAGGCCAGCGCCACCACCTCCTCGGCCACCCAGCTCGGCAGCAACGCCTCGGCCCCGGTCAAGCAGGGCAGCGCGTCCGCACCTGACTGGACCGCCACGGCATCCGTCGTCTCGCCGAGCGTCGTGAGCATCACGGCCACCAGCTCCCAGGGTGGCGGGCAGGGGTCGGGCGTCGTCATCGACAAGACGCACGTGCTCACCAACAACCACGTGGTGTCCGGCGCGCGAGAAGCTCACCGTCACCATGTCCGACGGCCGCACCTACGACGCCGAGGTCCGGGGCACCGACCCGTCGACCGACCTCGCCGTCATCACCGTCAAGAACGCCCCGAGCGACCTCGACCCCGATCGTCGATCGGCAACTCCGACAAGATCGCCGTCGGTGACCCGGTCATGGCCGTGGGCAACCCGCTCGGCCTGGCCGGCACCGTCACCACGGGCATCGTCAGCGCGCTCAACCGCCCGGTCACCACCGAGGCCGAGAGCGACCCCCAGGCCGACCCCAACGGGCAGAGCCAGACCCAGTCCGAGACGGTCGTCACCAACGCGATCCAGACCTCCGCGATGATCAACCCCGGCAACAGCGGTGGCGCCCTGGTCAACGCGAGCGGCCAGCTCATCGGCATCAACTCGGCCATCGCCTCGCTCGGCTCGTCGTCCGGTGGCCAGTCCGGCAGCATCGGCATCGGCTTCGCGATCCCGGTCAACGAGGCCACCTCGATCGCCAAGCAGCTCATCGACAACGGCGTCGCGGCGCACGCCTACCTCGGCGTGACCCCGCAGGACGGTAGCGCCAGTGACGGCTCGGCCACCCGCGCCGGCGCCGAGGTCACCTCGGTGGGCGACGACACCCCCGCCTCCAAGGCCGGGCTGAAGGAAGGCGACGTCATCGTCGCCGTCAACGGCGACCCGGTCGACTCGGCCGACTCCCTCATCGGCCACGTCCGCGAGAAGAGCGCCGGCGACGAGGTCACCCTCACCGTCCTGCGCGACGGCAAGAGCGTCGAGATCAAGGCCACCCTGGCGGCCAAGCCCACCACCAACAACGGCTGACCCGCAACGCGTCGACAGGCGCCTGAGCACGCAGATGAGTAAGCGTGCTCAGGCGCCTGTTGCCGTCCCGGCCCGATGGTGGAGGCATGAGCCACCGCGCCTCCGTCCTCCAGCTCGAGTCCGACTTCGCCGACGCCATGAACCGCATGTACGCCGTGGGCAACGGCCTGGCCAGGCTGCGCTCCGAGATCGACCGCGAGGATGCCGTGGGCGCCGCCCCGCGCGCCGCCCACCCCGCGCCCGTCGCTCGGGTCACCGCAGCCACGGCCACGTCCCGCACGGCGGGCCCGCCCACGCCCGCCGTCGCGGCCACGGCCGCTGGTCCGGCACCGACTGCCCACGCGACGGCCGGCTGGACGCCTCCGGGGCCGTCGGCCACTCCCCCGCCGCCCGCCACGCACCTCGCGCCCCCCGTCGCCTGGTACCGCCGCGAGGGTGCCGTGACCCGCGTGCTGGCCGTTGCCGGAGCCGTCATCACGATGGCCGGGGTCGCCATGCTCCTGGTGCTGGCCGCCCAGCGTGGCTGGTTCGGTCCCACGGCACGGGTCGGCGCCGGTGCCGCGCTCGCCGCGGCGCTCGCCTGGCTCGGGGTCCGCGGCGGCGAGGCCGACCGACGCGACGGGAAGCCGGTCGGGAGCGCGCCGGTGGCCCTGGTCGCCACCGGCGCCGCGGCCGCCTACCTCGACGTCGTGGCGGTCACCAGCGGCTACGGCTGGGTCGCGCCGGCGCCGGGGCTCGTGCTCGCCGGCCTGGTCGCCCTCGGTGGGCTGCACCTGGCGCGCCGCTGGGGCAGCGAGCTGCTCGCCGTGCTCCTCGTCCTCGGTGCGGCCGTCCTGGCACCCGTGGTGGCGCAGGGCGGTGGCTGGGTCGTCTCCGCCTTCCTCGGAGTGCTCTGCGTGGCCGGGTGGTGGGCCGGCGGGAACCGGACCAGCCCGGCGCTGACCCTGGTTCGCGTCCTCCCGGTGACCTTCGCCCTGATCGCCGGCGCCGTGGACGCGCCCCGCGGTGGGGTCGACGCCGCCGGCCAGCTCGCCGTGGCCGTCGTGGTGCTCGCCGCGACGCTGGTCACCTCCGCCATCTCGGTTCGGCGCGACTCCCGCGACGTGTCGGCGTCGGTCGCGGTCGCCCTGCTGTCCACCGGCCTGCTTGCCACGTCGGTGGCGCTGGCCGACCCTCCTCGTACGTTGGTCCTGGCCACCGCGGCGGCCCTGCTCCTCGTCGTCGCGACGAGCCTGGCCCGGCGCCCGATCGGTCCGCTCGCCGGCCACCTCGTCGCCACGGTGGGCACGGCTGGAAGCACCCTCGCGGTGCTCGCCGTCCTCTCCGGCGCGCCCGAGCGGTTCGTCACCACCGGGCTGCTGCTCCTCGCCCTGGCGGGCCTCGCCGCGGCCGGGGCGAGCCGTTCGCGCACCTCCCTGGCCCTCGCCGCCGGCGTCACGCTCGTGGCCGTGCTCGGCTGGGCGCAGCACCCGATGGCCATCCTCACGGCATCCGCCGCCGGGGCGCACGACATGGTCGTGGCGCTGCTCGACAGCATCCTCGTCGCGGCCGTCGTCGCCACCGGGCTGTGGGCCGTCGGCGCCCAGCGTGGGCTCGGCCGCGACCTGCGGCTGACCGCGACCGTGGTCGCCTGGGTGCTCGGACTCGGCGCGTCGACCACCGTGTTCGTCGCCCTCGGCACCCTGCTGGGGGCCGAGGCCGGCGACACCGCGCTCGGCTTCACCATCGGCCACGCGGTCGCCACCGTGACCTGGATGCTGGCAGCCACCTGGCTCCTGCTCCGGGGTCTGGAGCGGTCCCGCGACGCCGACCTCACCCTGCGAACCGGGCTCGTGCTGGCCGGCATCAGCGTCGCCAAGCTGTTCCTCTACGACCTGGCGGCCCTGAACGGACTGGTGCGGTCCGTCGCGTTCATCGTCATCGGACTGCTCCTGCTCGCCACCGGCAGCCGGTACGCGAAGGCCTACGAGCGCAGCCGTCTCACCGCATGACGTCCGGCGTGGGGGGTGGCAGAGTGGCCCGATGGACGCGCTGAAGGGGCGGTGGCGGGCGGACTGCACCGCCCTGGCCGCCGGGGCGACGGTCGAGACCGTCGACGACATCGGCTCCGACCTGCTGCGGCGGTGGCACGAGCCGCACCGGCACTACCACGACACGACCCACCTGTCCGAGGTGCTCACCGCCGTCGACGCCCTGTGCGCCGTCGGCGGGCTGAACGGGTCGAACCATGCCGTGGCGGCCCTGGCCACCTGGTTCCACGACGCCGTGTACGCGGTCGACCCGGCGGCCGCCAACGAGGCAGAGAGCGCGTCGCTGGCGGCGCGCCAGCTGGCGCGGCTCCCGGTCGATGCCGACCTGACCGCGCGGGTCGTCGCCGTGGTGCTCGACACGGCATCCCACGACCTGACGCCGCAGGCGTCGGCCGACCCGGCCCGTGTGGTGGTGCACGACGCCGACCTGTGGGTGCTGTCCGCCCCGGTGGCCCGGTTCGACGAGTACTGCGCCCAGGTGCGCGAGGAGTACTCGCAGGTGCCCGCGGCGCTCTACGCGACCGCGCGCGCCGAGGTGCTGCGGCCGTTCCTCGTGCGCGACCACGTGTACCGCACCGCCCACGCACGGGCGGAGTGGGAGCCGTCGGCGCGCGAGAACCTCGCGCGCGAGCTCACCCGCCTCGCGGGCTGAGCACGGCGGCGGCCAACGCCCACCAGAACTGGTCGGAGCACTCGCGCTCGAGCTCGGCCCACGTCATCCACCGGCGGTCTGAGGTGTCGTCGAGGGCGGACGTGAGCGCCGGGCGCCGACCCGGCACGCGCACCTGGAAGACCTGGAGGAGGTCGCGCCCCTCCTGCCACAGGCCGCCGGCAGAACGACCATGGAACCGTTCGTAGCCGCGTGGCTGAAGCGCTCCTCCTGCGACGACGAGCCCGGTCTCCTCTCGGATCTCGCGAACAGCGTTCTCGCGCACCGACTCTCCCGGCTCCCGCCACCCGCCGGGCGACCCCCACTGGCCACGCCGGACGGAGAAGACGACGGCGAAGTCACCGGCGTCGTCCTGCACGAAAGCCATCGCCGCGAACACCCGGGGCTCGTCGGCCTCACGGTCGGACCTGATCAGGTCGACGTCGGCCGTCGTGCCGTCGGCGAACTGGATGCCGCGCACGCGCGCCACGCCCTTGTCGCCGCGCCGCTTCTGCATCCGGAGCCCGCTGGCCTGCAGCGCCCGGAGCAGCTCGCGGGCCGGCGTCGGCCGGGCGCCGGCGGCGACGACGGACGCGTAGCGCTCCTCGGGGATGTCGTAGTGGTCGCCCTCGAAGCCACGTTCGGGGATGCCGACCGAGCGGGCGAAGCGGTGCAGCTCGTCGAGGCTGGTGTCGCTGACCAGGTGCGACCACCGACGGCCGTGCGCCTCGGGGCGAGGCGGGTCGATGAGGATGGCCACCCCCAGAGCCTAGGTGCGAGCCTGCCCTGGCGCCGCACGCGAGCCGACGCGGAGGCCGGCTGCTGCGGTGCCGCGGCCTCCGACATCACCCGCTCGGGCCGTCGGTACGGGGCGCGGCCGACGACGCCGGCGGCCGGCTGGTGCGCCTGTGGATAACCCACGGCCGGTGTCCCCGGGCCGACCTACGCTCTCGAGCACGGACGCACCACCGTGGCGCGTCCACCACGAAGGGGGGCGCCGACATGAGCGCACAGTTCCAGGTCGACACCGACCGCATCGCCGCGGCGGCCGGTGACGTCGCACGCATCTCGGCCGAGATCGAGGGCCAGGTCGGGGTGATGCTGGCCCGGCTCACCGGTCTGCAGGACGCCTGGACCGGCACGGCATCCGCGCAGTTCCAGGGGGTTGTCGCCCAGTGGCGGGGCACCCAGCAGCAGGTGCGCGCGTCGCTCGACTCGATCGGCCAGGTGCTCGGTGCCGCCGGGTCGCAGTACGCCGAGGCGGAGGCGAACGCCACCCGGATGTTCAGCTGACGCAGCCGGGGCGCTCAGGTGAGGTCGAGCTTCATGCCCTTGTGGGAGTCGACCCAGCCGAGCCGCTCGTAGAAGCGGTGGGCATCGACCCGGCGTCGGTCGGTCGTCAGCTGGGCCACCACAGCCCCGCGGGCCCGCCCGACGTCGACGGCCCAGCCGAGCAGGGCCTGCCCCAGCCCGGCTCCTCGCTCCGAGGCCGCGACGCGCACGGCCTCGACCTGCATCCGCAGCCCGCCCCGGCGCGAGAGCGTGCGAAGGAAGGTCAGCTGCAGGGTGGCCACGACACCCCCGTCCTGTCGCGTGACGACCACGAGCAGCTGGTTCGGGTCGGCGTCGATCTCCTCGAACGCGCGTCGATAGACGACTCGTAGGTCGGGGGCGCTGACCGACTCACGCGCGGCGCCGAGCGCGTCGTCGTGCAGCAGGGCCACGACCGCGGGGACGTCGTCAACCGTGCTCCGGGCGACGACGTAGGTCCGCTCGCCCACGCGCAGCTCGTGCGGCAGGTCGTCGGCAGCCGGCGAAGGACCCACGTCGCCGACCCTATTCAGTGGCGATGGCACGAAGCACGTCGAGGCGTGCCGCGCTGCGGCCGGGCCACAGCGCCGCGAGCACGCCGACCAGCCCGGCCACGAGCACGAACCCAGCGAGCTGGGTGCCCGGGATCGCGAGCACGTCGAGCCCGTCGTCGGCCAGCGACCGTTGCAGGGCCAGCGCGAACGCCAGGCCCACGACGACTCCGAGCACCGCGCCCAGCAGGGCGATCGCCACCGCCTCCAGCCGCAGCATGGTGCGCAGCTGACGTCGACTGAGGCCGACGGCGCGCAGCAGCCCGATCTCGCGGATCCGCTCGATCACCGACAGGGCCAGGGTGTTGACGATGCCGAGCACGGCGATGACGACCGCGAGGCCGAGCAGGGCGTAGACGATGAAGAGCAGCCGGTCGATCGGCTGGCGCTGCTCCGCGGCGAACTCGGCCTGGTCGTTGACGCTCACCGTCGGCAGGTCCGCGACCACCCGGTCGAGGCCGGCCGACAGCGCGGCCCGGTCGGTGCCGGGCTGCGCGGTGACGAAGACGGTGCGGTCGGTCGGCGGCACCCCGATGGCGTCGAAGCCCTCGAGCGACATCGTGAGGTCCGAGCCGAGCACGCTGTCGGGGACGTACGTGGCGACGACGGTGGCCTCGGTCTCCTCACCGGCATAGCCGATCGTGACGGTCGACCCGACCGCGAGGCCCTCCTCGCGCGCGAAGTCGTCCGAGAGCGCCGCTGACGTCGCGTCGAGGGCCGACAGGGAGCCGGTGGTGACCTCGGGGTCGGCGACGGCCGCGATGGCCACGGGGTCGACGGCCGTGGCGAAGTCACGGTCGCCGTCGACCTGGAGCAGGGCTCCACGCACCTGTGCGACGGCGGCGACGCCCGGCACCTGGCCGATGTCGCGCGCCACGGTGCTCGAGAACGGCTGTCCCACAGGGTTGGTGACGACGTAGTCGGCGATGATGTCCTCGGCCAACGTCTGGTCGAGGCTGGCCTTGGCCGAGGCCCCGAGCACCGCCATCATGGTCACGAGCGAGACGCCGATCATCAGGGCCGAGGCGGTCGCCGCGGTGCGGCGAGGGTTGCGCAGGGTGTTCTGCTCGGCCATCAGGCCGACCGCCCCGAACCCTCGTCGATAGACCCAGCCGAGCCCCGCGAGCACCGGTCGGCCGAGCACCGGGCTGAGCAGGGCGGTGCCGACGAGCACCCCGAAGGCGCCGGCCCCGAGCACGTACGTGGGCTCCGACCCGACGCCGAGCAGCCCGGCGGTCATGCCCGCGATGCCGACGGCGAGGAGCACCGCGCCCGTGGTGAGCCGCCACTTGCAGACCGCTCTCGGCGAGGGCCACGTCGTCGCGCATCGCGGCGACGGGGGGCACGCTGCCGGCCCGTCGCGCCGGCAGGTAGGCGGCGGCCAGGGTGACGAGCACCCCGACGACGAGGCTCACGACCACCGTGCGCGGCTCGAGCACCAGCGCGTTCTTGCTGAGGTCGAGTCCGAACCGCCCGAAGACCTCCTTGATGCCGATGGCGAGCAGCACACCGAGGCCCACCCCGACCGCCGACCCGACGAGTCCCACCAGGCCGGCCTCGAGGAGCACCGAGCGCGCCACCTGCCGCCGGCTGGCCCCGATGGCCCGCAGCAGGGCGAGCTCGCGGCTGCGCTGGGCCACGAGGATGGAGAAGGTGTTGACGATGAGGAACGCGCCCGACCGTCAGGGCGATGCCCGCGAAGACGAGGAGGAAGGTCGTGACGAACGACAGCGCCTCGTCGATCCGGCTGGCCGCGCGGGCGGCGGTGGCGTCTCCCGTCGCGGCCTGGGTGTCCTTCGGGAGCGCCTTGGTGACGGCGGCGAGCAGCTGCTCCTGGCTGGTGCCGGGGGCCGCCGTCACCCACACCTGCGAGAAGGCGTCCTCGCCCTGGAGGAACAGCTCCTGGGCCTGCGCGGTGTCGAACATGACGACGCTCGCGCCGACGAGGGTCGACCCCCCGAACGACGCCGTGCCGACCAGGGTCGCCTCGAGACGAGGTCGCTCGGTGGCGGTGACGAGGGGCACCGTGTCGCCCACGACGTAACCGGCCTTGGCCGCGGTCGAGTCGTCGAGCACGATCTCGCCCACGGCGCCCGGCCAGCGACCGCTCTCGAGGGTCGCCACGGCCACCCCGTTGGCCGCAGGCCCGGTGGTGTAGTTGACGGCGATGCCGGGCGGGCCCGAGCCGCCGATCAGCTTGCCGTCCTTGCCCACGACGAAGGTGCCGAAGCTGGTGATGCGGCCGTCGGCACGCGCCGCGCCGGGCACCGCGGCCAGCTCGTCGACCAGCGACTCCGGCACGCTGCGCGACCCCGAGGTGCCACCGCCGAAGCCGCCGCCGCTGTCGGCCGAGGTGCCCGGCCGCACGATGACGTCACCCACGGCACCGCTGGTCAGACCCGTGAAGGCCTGACCCAGGGTGTCGGTGAAGACGTACGAGCCGGACACGAACGCCACGCCGAGGATGACGGCGAAGGCGCTCAGGAACAGGCGGAGCTTTCGCGCGAAGACGCTGCGCCAGGTGGCCCGCAGCACGGGGTCAGGCCCCGGCGGGCTGGTCGAGCCGGGCCATCGCCGCGAGCACCCGCTCGGGGGTGGGAGCGCGCAGCTCCTCCACGACGCGGCCGTCGGCGAGGAACACCACCCGGTCGGTCCAGCTCGCGGCACCCGGGTCGTGGGTCACCATGACCACCGTCTGCTCGTGGGTGTCGACCACCCGGCGCAGGAAGCCCAGCACCTCGGCGCCCGACGTCGAGTCGAGGTTGCCGGTGGGCTCGTCGGCGAACACCACGTCCGGGCGGCCCACGAGGGCCCGGGCACAGGCCACCCGCTGCTGCTGACCCCCGGAGAGCTCGCTCGGCCGGTGTCCCAGCCGGTCGCGCAGGCCGACGGTGTCGATGACCTCGTCGAACCACGCGGGGTCCGGGCGACGCCCCGCGATGGCCGCCGGCAGCTCGATGTTCTCGCGCGCCGTCAGGGTGGGCACCAGGTTGAAGGCCTGGAAGACGAAGCCGATGCGGTCGCGGCGCAGCTCGGTGAGGTGCCGCTCCTTGAGCGTGGTCAGGTCGACGTCCCCGAGGAAGACGTGCCCGGTGGTCGCGTCGTCGAGGCCGGCGGCGCAGTGCATGAGGGTCGACTTGCCCGAGCCGGACTTGCCCATGATCGCGGTGAACTCACCGGCGTACAGGTCGAGGGTGACGTCGTCGAGCGCGACCACCCGGGTCTCGCCCGACCCGTAGACCTTGCTCAGCCCCTCGACGCGGGCGGCAGCCAGTCGCTCACCGGTCTCGCTGGCGGGCGCGTTGGTCAGCGTCATGGTGGTCCTTCGGTGCGGGCCGGGGTGCGGCCGGGCGGGTGAGCCGGCGCGCGAGCGTGCCGCGCGCCGTCTCCTGCCCGACCAACGCTAGGCGACCGTCCCGGTGTTCCGCCGTGGTGGTCAACCCTGAACGGACCCCGAGGCCACCCTGACCGTCGCGGGCAGCGGGTCGAGGCGCACGGCATACACCTGCTGCAGCCGCGGACGGGCATGATCGCCCTCCACGACACCGGTCTGCCAGGTCAGCGCGAGCTCGTTCTGCCCCACGGTGACCAGCGCGATGTTGTTGTCGAACCACGGCCCGTCGGTGACCGTCCAGGGGTAGTCGGGGCTCGGGCACGTCGGGCGAGTGGGTCGCGATGAAGCGCATCGGCCGCACCAGCGATCTCGCGAACAGCGACACGAACACCCGCACGACCCGCGGCATCGGGTTGCGGATCGGTGAGCACACCGCCTGCAGCATCCGTGACTGCGCGCCCAGGCGGATGGGGTCGGTGACCTCGGCGAGGTAGGAGTTGTGCACGTCGCCGGAGAGGAAGGTGATCGTCTGCGGCGCCGGGCCGCGCTCGCCGCGGGCCACCTGCATGACCAGCTCGAACAGCTCGTCGAACCCCTCGTTGAAGGCGGCCCAGTGCTCGAGGTCGATGCTCCGCCGCAGCTTCTCGGCGGCCCGGGCCACGGTGCGGCCGTAGGCGCCCTGGGCCAGTGCCTCGTCCATCGCCTCGAAGTCGTGCAGCCCGGGGGGCAGGAGGAACGGCAGTGAGGTGCCGATGAACAGGTGCCGCACCCCGCCGCTGCAGCACGTCGTCGACCCAGCGGAGCTCGTCGGCGTCGAGCATCGAGCGCCCGTCGGGCCGCAGCTCGCGGGCGGCCCGCGAGTCGATGACGACCAGGGTGCTGTCGCCCAGCGCGCGCGTGTAGCTCCACCGGTACGACGTCGGGTCGGCGTCGGCCCTGGCCGCGAGCGCGTCGACCTGCGCCGTCAGGTCGAGCTCGTCGGTGGCACCGGAGGCCTCGTGCTCGACGACCTTGCGCCAGACCTCCTCCTGCGCCAGCTCGGCCGGGGAGAGGTTGCCCAGGTGCTGGTGCAGCCAGTACGAGCCGAGCCCGGAGACGATGCGCTCCTGCCACCACGTCGTCGTGCGGATCTCGCGCTGCCACGACCACGAGGTGTTCCAGTCGTCGCGGATGTCGTGGTCGTCGAAGATCATCGCCGACGGCACGGTCGACAGCACCCACCGGATCACCTCCTCGCTCCAGGCCAGTCGGTAGAGCTCGGCGTACTCGACGAAGTCCTTGATCTCCAGACCCGGCGGCTCGTCGAGACTGCGCCGCGCGGCCATGAACTCCTCGAGCTCCGCGTGCGGGGTGGTGTCGGCGTAGACCTGGTCGCCGAGCAGCAGCAGCACGTCCGGCCAGCGCACATCGGGGTCGTCGCGCAGCGCCAGGGCCAGGGTGCGCAGCGCGTCGACGCCGTGCGCCTTGTTGCCCTCGGCGTCGTGCGACCCCGTCGTGCGGCAGGTGCCGAACGCGAAGTGCGGCAAGCGGTTCGGGTCGAGCGTTCGGATGCGGCTCGGCGGCATCCCGGGTCGCGGCCAGACGGGCACGTCGTCGACGCGCACGGCGTAGGTGTCGTCGGTTCCGGGGAGCAGCCCGTCGAGCACGACGAGGGCGTAGTGCGACCCGTGCACCGCCACCGTCGCGGCGCTCCAGGTGCGGCCGGCGCGTTCGACGGTGACCCGAGCGGATGCCGCGGTGCGTACCCACACGGTCGCGGACGTCTCGTCGACGTAGCGGAGCATCGGGCCGAGGACGAGCGGCTCGTCCACCGCGGCGTTGGTCATGGGGCCATCCTGCCCCCGCGCGCTGCGCCGTGGCACCGTGCCGGCACGGCGAACGCCGGGTGGGTGACCTCGCCGCGACGGACCGCTACGGTGGCGCGCATGGCAGCGGGTGACGGCGGCACGAACGGGCTGGACCAGCCGGAGGTCCGGGCCTGGCTGGCCCGTCTCGAGACCGAGTCGGCGGTGCTGCCCGAGGGCCGGCGCACCGAGCTTCGCGCCAGCGTCGAGGACTACCTCGCCGACGCGGCTCGCGATGCCGGACCGGATGGCGGCCGGGCCGCCGAGCGCGCCATCGCCGAGCTCGGGTCGCCGGCCGCGCTCGTCGCCGAGGCGGGCGGGTATGCCCTGTCCCCCGTCGACGCGCTCGGCCCGGCCGTCGATGCCGTGGACGGCCCCGGCGGCGCACCGTGGCTCGAGGCGGCGACCGTGACCCTGCTGGCGGCATCCGTCGTGCTGGCGCTCGTGCCGGCGACCGAGGCGTTCGCACCGGTGCCGTGGTTCGTCGGCACCCTGCTCGTGCTCCTCTCGCGCCGGTGGGGCGCGGGCGACAAGGCACTGGCCGTGGTCGCGTTCGGCGTGCTGGGGGTGCCCTTCATCCTGCTGGGCCGCGACGAGCTGCCCACGTCGATGAGCCTGGTGGTGTCCGTGCTGCTCGTGGCCGTGTGGGTGGTCGCCGCGGCCCGCCTGCTGGTGCGCGCCCACTCCCCGCGCGAGCAGGGGCTCGGCCTGCGGATGCGCTGAGCGGTTTCCCGGCCGCCGGTTCGGAGGTGCCGGGACACCGCACGAGGGCGGCCCCCGCAGTGGGGACCGCCCTCGTGTGGTGTCAGCCGGGTGGCTGGGTCACGAGCTCTCGCTCAGAAGTCCATGCCGCCCATGTCGTCGCCACCGGGCATGGCCGGAGCGGCCTTCTCCGGCTTGTCGGCGATGACGGCCTCGGTGGTGAGGAACAGCGCGGCGATCGACGCGGCGTTCTGCAGCGCGGAGCGCGTCACCTTGGCCGGGTCGATGATGCCGGCCGCGATCAGGTCGACGTACTCGCCGGTCGCGGCGTTGAGGCCCTGACCCGGCTCGAGGTTGCGCGACCTTCTCGGCGACGACGCCACCCTCGAGACCGGCGTTGATCGCGATCTGCTTGAGCGGAGCCTCGATCGCGACGCGCACGATGTTGCGCACCGGTCGCCTCGTCGCCCTCGAGCTCGAGCTTCTCGAACGCGACCTTGCCGGCCTGGAGCAGGGCGACGCCGCCACCGGCGACGATGCCCTCCTCGACGGCCGCCTTGGCGTTGCGCACGGCGTCCTCGATGCGGTGCTTGCGCTCCTTGAGCTCGACCTCGGTGGCCGCGCCCGCCTTGATGACGGCGACGCCGCCGGCGAGCTTGGCGAGGCGCTCCTGGAGCTTCTCGCGGTCGTAGTCGGAGTCCGACTTCTCGATCTCGGCGCGGATCTGGTTGACCCGGCCGGCGATCTGGTCGCTGGTCGCCGGCACCCTCGACGATCGTCGTCTCGTCCTTGGTGACGACGACCTTGCGGGCGCGGCCGAGCAGGTCGAGGTCGGCGGTCTCGAGCTTGAGGCCGACCTCCTCGGAGATGACCTGGCCACCGGTGAGGATGGCGATGTCGCCGAGCATGGCCTTGCGACGGTCGCCGAAGCCGGGGGCCTTGACGGCGACCGACTTGAAGGTGCCGCGGATCTTGTTGACGACCAGCGTCGACAGGGCCTCGCCCTCGACGTCCTCGGCGATGATCAGCAGCGGCTTGCCGGACTGCATGACCTTCTCGAGCAGCGGCAGCAGGTCCTTGATCGAGCCGATCTTGGAGTTCGCGATGAGGACGTAGGGGTCCTCGAGCACGGCCTCCATGCGCTCGGCGTCGGTGACGAAGTAGGGCGAGATGTAGCCCTTGTCGAAGCGCATGCCCTCGGTGAGCTCGAGCTCGAGGCCGAAGGTGTTGCTCTCCTCGACGGTGATGACGCCTTCCTTGCCGACCTTGTCCATGGCCTCGGCGATCATCTCGCCGATCTGCGGGTCGGCGGCGGAGATCGACGGCGGTCGCGGCGATCTGCTCCTTGGTCTCGACGTCCTTGGCCGGCGGCGAGCAGCTCGGCGGAGACGGCCTCGACGGCCTTCTCGATGCCGCGCTTGAGCGCCATCGGGTTGGCGCCGGCGGCGACGTTGCGCAGGCCCTCGCGCACGAGCGCCTGGGCGAGCACGGTCGCCGTGGTGGTGCCGTCACCGGCGACGTCGTCGGTCTTCTTGGCGACCTCCTTGACGAGCTCGGCGCCGATCTTCTCGTACGGGTCCTCGAGCTCGATCTCCTTGGCGATGGAGACGCCGTCGTTGGTGATCGTGGGGGCGCCCCACTTCTTCTCCAGGACGACGTTGCGGCCCTTGGGGCCGAGCGTGACCTTGACGGCGTCGGCGAGCATGTTCATGCCCCGCTCGAGACCGCGGCGGGCCTCCTCGTCGAACGCGATGATCTTGGCCATTCGGGTGGTTCCTCCCACGCGAATCGAAGGTGGAGACCGGGCGGCGCCCGCGACGGACGAGACCGGGTGCCGTCGGCTCATGTCGCCGGGGCACCAGACCCTCACCGGACCGGTCAGGATTGTCACTCTCACGGGGAGAGTGCTAACGCCATTATTGGCACTCTCGGGTGGAGAGTGCAAACGACGGACCACAGGGCGGCGGGCGCCCGGCCGGCACGTGCGGGTTGTTGCTGCATCCGGTGGATCCGACAGCAATACCCCGCACTGCGGGGTCACGGCGGTGGAGGTCCCGGCGCTCAGAGGTCCGGGGCGTGGCCCTCGAAGGTCGCCCGCATCGAGCCGTCGGCCTCCGAGGTGACCGGGTCGTCGAGATCGGCCACGAAGACCGCCTGGGCCTCCCGGGCCGGGTTGCCCTCGAGCTCGAGCAGCACCTGCTGCCAGGCGGCCAGGTTCGGGTGCTCCACGCTCGTGCACGCCCGGGCCGGTTCGAGGGACTCCACGGCGGCCGCCAGCTGGGACCGCGAGACCGGCACGGTGGCGGTCGACCCGTCGTGGCCGAGCACGCTGGCGAGCACGACGGCGGCCAGCCCGTGGGCCCCGCCGGGGGTGTTGACGTGGGCGAACACCCATTCCGGCGACGACGACGCAGGGCTGAGGCCCACGGCGTGGGCGACCGGCTGGCGCCATCCGTCGATCCGGGCGGCGAGGTGGGCGCGGATGGCTGCCAGGCCGTCGGGCGTGCTCCAGTCGAGGTCGCTCATCGGCGACAGCCTGACACACGCGCGGCGACGCGTCCCCGCCCGGCGCAGGTGAACAGCGGGTGAACAGGGCCACTCGTGTTGGTGAAGTGGAGGTGGCGCCCGCACACTCTTGTTTCGTGGACGCAGCAAACATCACCCTTGTGCTTGTCATCGTGACGGCGCTTGCCTTCGACTTCACGAATGGCTTCCACGACACCGCCAACGCCATGGCTGCGTCGATCTCGACCGGGGCCCTGAAGCCCAAGGTCGCCGTGGGCCTGTCGGCCATCCTGAACCTCGTCGGCGCCTTCCTCTCGGTGCAGGTGGCGCTCACCGTCACCAACGCCGTGATCAACCTGCAGACCAAGGACGGCGCACCCAACCCCGAGCTGCTGGCCGACGGGGGCGAGGCGGTGCTGCTCATCATCCTGGCCGGCCTGGCCGGCGGCATCCTGTGGAACCTGTTCACCTGGCTGCTCGGCCTGCCGTCGAGCTCGTCGCACGCGCTCCTCGGCGGGCTCACCGGCGCCGGTGCCGCGGGCCTGGGCTGGGCCGGCGTGAAGTGGTCCGGTGACGGCACCAAGCTCGACGGCGTCGTCGGCAAGATCCTGCTGCCCTCGATGATCTCCCCGATCATCGCGATCGTCGTCGCCTTCACCGGCTGTTGGCTGGTGCACAAGGTGACCGAGAGCGTCATGCACCGGCTGGAGGAGCGGTACTTCCGCTACGGCCAGGTCGGCAGCGCCTCGCTCGTCTCGATCGCGCACGGCACCAACGACGCGCAGAAGACGATGGGGGTCATGACCCTCGCGCTCATCGCCAGCGGGCACTGGACCAGCACCACCTCCATCCCGGTGTGGGTGAAGTTCAGCGCCGCTGCGGCCATCGCCGCCGGCACCTACCTCGGCGGGTGGCGGATCATCCGCACCCTGGGCAAGGGCCTGGTCGACATCACCCCCCGTCAGGGCATGTCGAGCGACGGCGGCCACGGCCGCCGTCCTGCTCTCCGCGAGCCACCTCGGCTTCGCCCTCTCGACGACCCACGTGGCCACCGGCTCGGTGCTCGGTGGCGGCCTGGGCCGCGGCACTCCCGTGCGCTGGTCGACCGCCGGTCGGATGGTCACCGCGTGGGCCACGACCTTCCCGATCGCGGCCCTGATGGGTGCCCTGATGTGGTGGATCGGTGACAGCGTCGGTGGGGCCGTCGGCGCGAGCGTCGTCTTCCTCATCCTCGCCGGGTTCTCGACGTGGATCTTCCGCAGCTCGCGCCGCGAGCACGTCGGCGCGGACAACGTCAACGACGAGTGGGACCGCGCCGCGGAGATCACCTCCCCGGCCTACGAGCACGCCCCGGTCACCCACGCGCACCAGAACGGGTCCGACCCGACGCAGAACGGGTCCCCCCGGATCCGCCGACGCAGAACGGGTCCCGTCCCGCCGGGCCCGAGGACGCCGACCCCGCCGACCGTGACCAGGTCGAGCCCACCGAGACCAAGACCCACTGAGGACGGATGCCGTGAACACCCTCCAGCTCCTCCTCGAGGGCGCCAGCGAAGTCCTCGTCGCCGGCCTCGTCTTCGGCGCCGGCCTGCCCTTCGTCTACGCGGTCGCCCTGCGCGTGCTGACCATCGGCTCGACGGCCTACGCCGACCCCAGCGGCGAGATCCACAGCACCCCCAGGATGTCCAGCCGCCTGTTCGCCGGCCTGCTCATCGCCGTCGTCGTCGCCGGGATCGTCATCGGGATGATGATCATCGTGGCGACCGGGTTCGGCAAGGAAGTCAGCTTCGAGAACATCTACCCGACGATCGTCGACAAGTAGGAGACCACCGTTCATGAACCCGCTGTCCGGACCGGTTCTGCAGTGGATCCGCGAGGGCTACCCCGACGGCGTGCCCGACGACGAGACCGCGGCGCTGCTCGCCGTGCTCCAGGAGCGGATCGGCGGTGACCGCGCGCTCGACGTGCTGCGCCGCCTGCACCAGGACGGCCTGATCACCGACACCGCCGCCGCCGCCCTGCTGCCCGACGACACCCAGATGCGCCGGGTGGCCGCCAAGCTCGTGCTGGGCGGCTGGCCGCTCGCCGGCGACGAGGAGGACGACGACGCGCCCCCGAAGGAGGGCAGCGCGCTCGCCCGGATCGTCTCGTGGCTGCGCGAGGGCTACCCGGGCGGGCGTGCCCGAGCACGACTACATGCCGCTCATCGCGCTCCTCGAGCGACGCCTGACCCGCTCCGAGGTCAAGAAGATCGCCAAGGCGCTGCGCCGGGCCGACGTCAGCCCCGCCGGGCCGTCCGACATCGCCGCCGCCATCACCGAGTACACGCACACCGAGCCCAGCGACAACGACCTGCGCCGGGTGCGCGACCAGCTCGCGAAGAAGGGCTGGCCGGTCGAGTTCCCCGACCCCGACCTGCCCTGAGCGACCCCGCTCCACGACGGTCCCGGATGCCGGGTGCGCACCTCGCGCACCCGGCATCCGCACGTCCGTGGCCGGGTGCGGACACAGCAACGCCCGTCCGGCTTCCCTCACGGACGGGCGTCACTGGCTTTGGGGGTGGCGGCTCAGGGCTCCAGGCCGAGGCGGCGGGCCGAGCGGGCCCGCTGGCGGCTGGCGCGCAGCCGGCGCAGCCGCTTGATGAGCATCGGGTCGTGCGCGAGGGCGGCCGGGTGGTCGATCAGGGCGTTGAGCACCTGGTAGTAGCGCGTCGAGCTCATGTCGAAGAGCTCCTTGATCGCGGTCTCCTTGGAGCCGGCGTACTTCCACCACTGACGCTCGAAGGCGATGATCTCGCGGTCCCGCTCGGACAGCCCCGCGGTGGGGGCGACCGTGCTGAGCTGTTCGGAGGCGGCGCTCACGTGTTTCCTCGACCCTTCGTCCCTGACGTGCTGAGCGCCCACTCTAACCGGGAAATGACATCGCATGTCATTCGCCTGACCGGGGCGATCAGCGTGTCGGCTGGACTTCTCGACCGAGCCGCCGAACCACCCGTCACAGGAGTCCCACCACCCCCAGTGGCGGGCTCAGGCCATCGTGTCGAGGATCGCCGTGATGTCGTCCTCGCTGGTCTCCGGGTTGACGATCGCGAAGCGGGCCAGCGTCTCGCCGTCGTGCGTGGTCGGGACGACGAACGCGAACTCCTCGGCCAGCATCCGGTCCGACCACGCCTGGTAGTCGGCCGGTGCCCAGCCGAGCCGCCGGAAGACCACGACCGACAGGTCGCGGCTCGCGCACGCAGCTCGAGGTCGGGGCGCCGGCGCACCTCGGCCTCGGCGAACCGGGCGACGTCGAGGGTGTGCTCGATCGCGGCCTCGTACGCGTCGGTGCCGTTGACGGCGAGGGAGAACCAGAACGGCAGGCCGCGGGCCCGGCGGGTCAGGCCGACCGAGTAGTCGGTGGGGTTCCACTCGTCGGCGTCGGTGAGCACGTCGAGGTAGCCGGCCTGCTGGGTGTGCGCGGCACGGGCCACGGCCGGCTCGCGGTAGACCAGGGCGCAGCAGTCGAACGGCGCGAAGAGCCACTTGTGCGGGTCGACGATGAACGAGTCGCAGTGCTCGATGCCGGCGTAGAGCGTCGCGCACCGAGGGCGCCGCCAGGCCGGCGCCGCCGTAGGCCCCGTCGACGTGGAACCAGATGCCGAACTCGCGGCACACCTCGGCCACCGAGGCCAGGTCGTCGATGATGCCGAAGTTGGTGGTGCCGCAGGTGGCGACGACGGCGAAGAAGGTCTCCGGGCCGTTCTCCTCGAGCACCGCGCGCAGGCTGGGCCCGGTCAGCCGCCAGCGGTCGTCCACCGGCACGCCGACGAGCTCGGCGTCCATGACGTCGCAGGCCGAGGAGATCGACGAGTGCGCGCCCGCGGTGGCGGCGACGCGGTTCGGGCGCACCCCGGCAGCCGCCGTGCGCCGGGCGGTGTGCCGCGCGGCGACGAGGGCGGAGAGGTTGCCGATCGTCCCGCCGGGCGTGAAGACGCCACCGGCGCCCGCCGGCATCCCGACCAGGTCGGCGATCCAGCGCAGCGCCTGGTTCTCGGCGTACACGGCCCCGGAGCCCTCGAGCCACGAGCCCGCGTAGATCGACGAGGCCCCGACGACCAGGTCGAACATCACGGCGGCGTCGCTCGGGGCGCACGGGATGAAGGAGAGGTAGCGCGGGTGGTCGGTCGACAGGCAGGTGGGGGCCAGGTCCTCGGCGAACATGCGCATCGTGGCGACGCCGCCGAAGCCCTCGGCGGTGATCGTCTGGCCGACGAGTCGGTCGAGGTCGCCCTGGCTCATCGGCTGGTCGAGGGGCGGCGAGATCCGCACGCGCTCCTCGGCGTACGCCATCACGGCATCCGCGAGCGACGCGAGCTCGGTGTGCTTGTTCTCCTGGTAGCTCTTCCCGTGCACGGCGGCGACTCTAGCCGTCGCGCCGACCCAGAAGATACGTCGCGAGGTCGGCGACGGTGTCGACGAGGGCGTCCGGACCGGTGGCGATCAGGGCCTCGCGCTCCCCCGCACCCCAGGTGACGGCGACGGCGGCCATCCCGGCGGCCCGGGCCGCGAGCACGTCGACCGTGGCGTCGCCGACGTAGACGCAGTCGGCCGGTTCGACGCCCAGCGTGGCGGCGGCGTGCAGCAGCGGGTCGGGCGCCGGCTTGTGGGCGGTGGTGTCCTCCAGGGCCGCCACGACGTCGACGAGGTGGTCGATGCCGACGCCCACGAGCGCGATCCGGGCCGTGTCCCGCCGCTTGGAGGTGGCCACCGCGCAGGTGACCCCCGCCGCCGCGAGCTCGGTGAGCAGCTCGGGCACCCCGGCATACCGACGGATCAGGCCGGCGGTGTTGGCCAGGTTCCACTCCCGGTAGACGCGGTCGAGCTCGTGGCCGTGCTCGGGGCTCTCCTCGAGCAGCGCCGGCAGCAGTGGGCGGCCGATCCAGGCGCGGGCCCGGCCCTCCTCGACCTCCTCGGCGAGCACGGTGCGGAAGGCGTGCTGGTAGGAGGCGACGATGAGCGGGATGGTGTCGGCCAGGGTGCCGTCGAGGTCGAACAGCACCACCGGGTGCCGGGGCCCCGCGGTGTTCGGGAGGTGGTCGGATGCCGGTGAGTTCACCGGCACAGTCTGCCCATCGTGGGCCTCGGCCACGGAACTGCCCCCGCGGCCGGTGGAGTTTCCGCGCCGTCACCGTGGCGTCGCGGAACATCCGGGATGGCGGGGAAGCTTCCCCGCCGTGCGAGAACTTCCGGGCCATCACTGGGATGGCGCGGAAGTTCCTGCCCCAAGGGACGCGACGGTCGAGCCGTCCGACCCTGGGTCAGCGCACGGTCTGGCGCACCGCCGACAGGGCCGAGTCGAGCACGGTGCGCAGCGTCTCGACGGTGAGGTCCTCGAGCCGACCGGCGGTGTCGGCCCGGCGCAGCTCGGCGCGCACGTCGTCGCGGAAGCGACGCAGCAGGGCGTCGGCCTCGGTGAAGCGCACGTGCGAGGTCGAGCGGGCGTCTCGCACCGCGCTGGTGCGTGGAGGCGCGGTGGCCCGCGCCTCCTGGGCCGCCGCGGCGAGCTCGGCGCGCAGGCCGCTCATCGTGCCGCGCACGTCGTCGCGCACCCGGGCCGCCCGGTCGCGCACGGTCTCGGCGATGCCCTGCTCCAGCGCCGCCAGCTCGCCGCGCCGGTCCTCCAGCTCGTGGCGGCCGGCGTCGGTCAGCTCGTAGGTGCTGCGGCGGTCGACGTCGGTCCGTCGCACCAGGCCGTCCTCCTCGAGCTGGGCCAGTCGGGGGTAGATCGTGCCGGCGCTGGGCCGGTAGGTGCCGCCGAAGCGGTCCGACAGGGCGGTGATGACCTCGTAGCCGTGCATCGGGCGCTGCTCGAGCAGGGCCAGCAGGTACAGGCGCAGCTGGCCGTGGGCGAAGACGGGTGGCACGTCAGACCGCCCCGGCCGGGGCACCACGCAGGACGGTCACGTGCCCGGAGACGGTGCTGGCCGACAGGCGGCTGCGGCCGTCACCGGAGGTCAGGTCGACCTTGTGACCGGGCAGGCCGCCCCGGCTGTGGTCGGCACCGTCGACGACGAGGCGCCCGCTCACCGCGTTGGCCATGACGTGCACCCCCTCGCCCTGCGGGCAGGCGCACCGTGACGTCGCCGGAGACCGAGGTCGCGTCGATCGACGACGACCCGCTCGTGACGTCGAGGGCGAGCTCACCCGACACCGTGCTGGCGCTGACCCGGGTCAGCGCGCCCGAGGCGGCGACCTCACCGGAGACCGAGTTCAGGCTGAGGTCTCCGTGGTGGTCGCGCACGACGACCTCGCCCGAGACGGTGTTCGCGGCGAGCGTGCCGCGGGTGCCGTCGACGACGAGCGAGCCGGAGACCGTGGACACCGAGGCCCGCGCGTGCAGGCCTGCCAGGAGGCCCTCGGCGCTGACCGTGCCGACCTTCGTCGGCAGGTCGCGGGGCACGGCGATGCTGACGTCGGCGCTGTCCTTGTCGCGGAAGTTGCGGAACTTCTCGAGGAAGCCCTCCCACCCGCCGAGCGTGAACTGGTAGCCGACGCGCAGCTCGCCGTCGATCAGCGAGACCTCGAGCGGTCGGCCGTCCACGTCGTGCACCTCGATGCGGGCGCCGGGCTCCTCGTGGGTGACGACGTCGACCCGACCCCCGACCAGCTGCACGCGCAGCGAGCGCACCTCGTCGACCTCGATGACCTGCGGGCCCGAGACGACCCAGGACTCCTCCGCCATGACACGGCTCCTTTCGCGATATGTCGTGTTCTGCATTCACGATATATCGCGTTCTGTCGGCGCACAACCCCGTCGCGGGACAGGCGCTGCAGCCAGGCCGCCGCCATCTGCGAGCGACCGGCGTCGTGCACGCGGACGAACAGCACGAAGGGACGGTCAGGCGCGGCGATACCTCTTCCTGAGGGCGAGCGAGACATAGACGAGGGCCACGAGCACGGGCACCTCGATGAGCGGGCCGACGACGCCCGCGAGCGCCTGGCCGGACGTGACACCGAAGGTGGCGATCGCCACTGCGATGGCGAGCTCGAAGTTGTTGCCGGCGGCGGTGAACGCGAGCGTCGTCGTGCGCTCGTAGGTCATGGCGAGCACCCGCCCGAGCAGGAAGCCACCACCCCACATCAGGGCGAAGTAGGCGAGGAGCGGCAGGGCGATGCGGGCGACGTCGAGCGGGTTGGCCAGGATCTGGTCGCCCTGGAGGGCGAAGAGCACGACGATCGTGAAGAGCAGGCCGTAGAGCGCCCACGGCCCGATGCGTGGCAGGAACGACTGCTCGTATGCCGTTCGCCCCCAACGCTTCTCCCCCACCCGCCGAGACAGGAAACCGAGGAGCAGCGGGATGCCGAGGAACACGACCACCGAGGCCGCGATCTGCCAGGGCGAGACGTCGAGGGTCTCCTGCGGCAGGCCGAGCCACCCGGGCAGCACCGAGAGGTAGAACCAGCCGAGGGCGCCGAAGGCGACGACCTGGAAGACCGAGTTGAGGGCCACGAGCACCGCCGCGGCCTCCCGGTCACCGCAGGCCAGGTCGTTCCAGATGATCACCATCGCGATGCAACGCGCCAGGCCGACGATGATCAGCCCGGTGCGGTACTCGGGCAGGTCGTAGAGGAACAGCCACGCGAGCGTGAACATCAGCGCCGGGCCGACCACCCAGTTGAGCACCAGGCTGGCGGTGAGCATGGCGCGGTCGCCGGTGACCGTGTCGAGCCGGTCGTAGCGGACCTTGGCGAGCACCGGGTACATCATCACGAGCAGGCCGAGGGCGATCGGCAGCGAGACACCGTCGACCTCCACGGCCGACAGGGCGCCCCCGACGCCCGGTACCACCTGGCCGAGCCCGAGACCGGCCACCATCGCCAGCCCGATCCACACCGGAAGGAAGCGGTCGAGCGTCGAGAGGCGGGCCGTGACGTGCCCGGTCGGCGGCGCCGGGGCGTGGGGGGTCACCGTCACGAGCAGCAGGCCTCGGCCTTCTGGTCGGTGGATGCCGCGGTGCCGCCGGTCGTGCAGCAGGCGCCGTCGCCGAGGATCTCCAGGCTGGCGGTGGCGGGTCGGGCATCCGCGGGGTTGTCGTCCTTGACCGTGTAGACCTCCCACGGCGCGCCGGCGGGGTCGTGCACCCACACCTTGTCCTGCAGGGCGTAGCAGCAGGTGGTGTCGTTCTCGTCGAACGCCGCGAGGCCGGCCTCGGTGAAGCGCGCTCGGGCGGCAGCGACGTCGTCGGTCGAGCCGACCTCGACGCCCAGGTGGTTCAGCGCGCCGGCTGTTCCGCTCCCGCGGGTCGCCTCACTCGTCTCGATCAGGACGAGCTTGAGCGGCGGCTCGGCGATCGCGAAGTTGGCGTAGCCGGGGCGGCGCTTGTGCGGCTGGACGCCGAACATCGCGGAGTAGAAGGCCACCGAGGCCTCGAGGTCGCTGACGTTCAGGGCGAGCTGGACCCGGCTGGTGGTCGTCGTCGTGGTCGAGACGGACGGGATGGTGGTGCTGGTGGACACGGATACCTCCTGAAATATCGACTATCATCAATGTGTTGCTGACAGTCGACCACAAGACATCGATGTTCGTCAATATTCCGGGAAGGATCCACCGCATGCCGTCCACCACCACGCTCCCCGTCGTCGTCGCTCCCGCCTGCTGCGGCATCGGAGCCGACGGTGGGCTGACGCGCGAGGCGGCCGAGACCAGCGCGGCCCTGCTCAAGGCCGTGGCCGACCCGGTGCGGCTGCAGCTGCTCAGCGCGATCCGCTCGACGGACGCCGGCGAGGCCTGCGTCTGCGACCTCACACCGCTCGTCGGGCTCTCGCAGCCGACCGTGTCGCACCACCTCAAGGTGCTCGTCGAGGCCGGGCTCCTCGAGCGCGAGAAGCGCGGCACCTGGGCATGGTTCCGGCTGGTGCCGTCGCGGCTGGACGACGTCGCCGCGATCTTCCGCTGACGGCGGAGATACGGTGGGGTCGATGAGCACCACGACCCCCGCGCGCCCCCTCGGGGAACTCGTGCACCCGTCGTGGGCGCGGGCCCTGGCCCCCGTCGAACCCGTCGTGACGCAGCTCGGCGAGTTCCTGCGCGCCGAGGTCGCCGCCGGCCGCGGCTTCCTGCCCGGCGGCGCCCACGTGCTGCGCGCGTTCGAGCGACCGCTGGATGCCGTGCGCGTGCTGATCGTGGGCCAGGACCCCTACCCGACGCCGGGCCATGCCGTGGGGCTGTCGTTCTCGGTGGCGCCCGACGTGCAGCCGGTGCCGCGGAGCCTGGTCAACATCTACCGCGAGCTCGAGACCGACCTCGGCGTGCCCACCCCCAGCACCGGCGACCTGACGCCGTGGGCCGACCAGGGTGTGCTGCTGCTCAACCGCGTGCTCACCGTGACGCCGGGGAAGCCGGCCAGCCACCGAGGTCGCGGCTGGGAGCACGTGACCGCCCGCGCCATCCAGGCCCTCGTCGAGCGCGGCGGACCGCTCGTCGCCATCCTGTGGGGGCGCGACGCGCGTGGGCTGGTCCCGCACCTGCCCGGGGTCGCCTGCATCGAGTCGCCGCACCCGAGCCCCCTGTCCGCGCACGCCGGCTTCTTCGGGTCGCGGCCGTTCAGCCGCGCCAACGAGCTGCTGGTCAGCCAGGGCGCGGACCCCGTCGACTGGAGGATCCCGTGACACCCCCCGCCGCATCCCGCCGGGTCTGGACCCGGTACGTCGCGATCGGCGACTCCTTCACCGAGGGGATGTCCGACCCGGACCCCACCCGCCCGGACGGCTACGTCGGCTGGGCCGACCGGCTGGCCCACCACCTCGACGCCCTCGCCGAGCAGGAGCACCTGCCGTTCGGCTACGCCAACCTCGCCGTGCGCGGCCGCAAGCTCGGCGACGTGACCGGGCCGCAGCTCGACTGCGCGCTGGGCATGCAGCCCGACCTGGTGTCGATGGTGGGCGGTGGCAACGACCTGCTCCGCCCGCAGGTCGACCTCGACGGGCTGGCCGCGCGGCTCGAGGAGGCCGTGGTGCGGCTTCGGCACAACGGCGTCGACGTGCTCCTCGCGACACCCACCGACACCCGCGACGCCGGGCTGTTCAAGGCGCTGCGAGGCCGGCACGCCGTGCACACCGCGAACCTGTTCACCATCGCCCAGCGGCACGGCTGCTTCGTGCTCAACCTGTGGGGCATGGAGGCCCTGCGCGACTGGCGGTTGTGGGCCGACGACCGCATCCACCTGACCAGCGAGGGGCACCGCCGGGTGGCGCTGGCCGCGCTCACCGCCCTGGGCCACCGCACCGACCTGGCCGACTGGACCACCCCGCTGCCGCCGGCCGACCGGGCCACCCGTGGGGACGAGCTGCGTGGTCACGCCGCCTGGGCCCGCACGCACGCCGGGCCCTGGGTGCAGCGGCGCCTGCAGGGCCGTTCGTCCGGCGACACGATCAGCGCCAAACGGCCGCGACTCGAACACTTCCGCGACCCCGAGGGCGAGCCGACCCACCAGTCGCTGCCCGAAGGCTGAGCGCCGAGCCTGCCTACCTTGCTCGAGCCGTCGGACGGGTCGGGTGCCGGTCGGCCAGCGTGGTCGCCCGTCGCAGCACGTGGCGCCGTGGAGTCTCGTCCCGCGCCCAGGCCCGGTCGACCGCGAGCGACGCCTCGACGAACGCCTCGAGGACCACGCTCGACGTCGAGGTCGGCCGCGACGTCGCCGCCCGTCGTGCCACCGACCGGGCGAGCTCCTGCCGGTCGCGCACCCGCTCGACCAGGACGCCGCTGCCGTGGAGGTCGGCTAGCAGGTTTCCGACCTCCACGGCGCGAGACACGCCCCCGCCGACACGGCCCCGCTCGGCGAGGCGTGTCCCCGGCACCAGGCCATCGTGAGCTCGCCTGAGCGGCTGTCGAACCCGAGCGGCTCCGGCATCCCCGGCCCGCCTGAGCGGTCGCGGCCCAACGGCGAGGCCCACAGGCTGGCCAACGCCTCGTGGACGGCGGCGCCGTCGGTGCCCAGGTAGCTCTTGACGACCACGGTCGAGCCGCGGCGCTGCTCGATCCTCACCGGTCGCGGTGGCTCGAGCGCGACCGTACTTCCCGTGGTCCACTCAGGTGCCATAACCAGACGTTAGGGATGCCGCTGGTCCGCGGACAGTGTCCTTTGGTCACGGACCTGAGTCCTTTGGTACTACGACCATCCGCTCGCCCGGGCGGCCGGGTCCGGGTTCGTCGGATTTCCGACCCCCTCGGTACGCTCGCCCCCATGCCAGCGACGAGGCTGATGCCGACCGAAGAAGGCCAGGACCTCATCGACCTGACCCGCGAGATCTGCGACAAGGAGCTGCGGCCGAAGGTCGATGACGCCGAGCGCGCCGCGGCGACCGACGAGTCCTTCCCCACCGAGGTGTTCCGCACCCTGGGGGCGGCCGGCCTGCTCTCGCTGCCCCACCCCGAGGAGTTCGGCGGCTACGGGCAGCCCTACGAGGTCTACCTCCAGGTCGTCGAGGAGATCGCCTCGGCGTGGATGAGCGTGGCCGTGGGCGTCTCGGTGCACTCGCTGACCGCCTACCCGGTGACGACGTTCGGCACGCCCGAGCAGCAGGCGGCGCTCCTGCCCGGCATGCTCTCCGGCGACCAGCTCGGCGCGTACTGCCTGTCCGAGCCGCTCGCCGGCTCCGACGTCGGCGCGATGTCGACCCGCGCGATCGGTGAGGGTGGCGGTGACGGCGAGCCCACGGCCTACCGGCTGCGCGGCCGCAAGGCGTGGATCAGCCACGCCGGCCACGCCGACTACTACACGACCTTCGCGCGCACGTCCGACGACGGTGGGCGCGGGCTGTCCTGCTTCGTCGTGCCGGCCGACGCGACCGGCCTGTCGTTCGGCACCCCCGAGAGGAAGATGGGGCTGCACTGCGACACCGTGCGCGAGGTGATGTACGACGACGTGCCCGTCGACGCCGCGCGTCGCATCGGCGCCGAGGGCCAGGGCATGGCCATCGCGCTCTCCGCGCTGGATGCCGGTCGGCTCGGGATCGCCGCTGCCGCAACGGGTCTCGCACAGTCGGCACTCGACCTCGCGACGTCGTACGCCAAGGAGCGCCAGCAGTTCGGCCGGCCGATCGCGGCCAACCAGGGCCTCGCCTTCCTGGTCGCCGACATGGAGGCCGCCGTCACGAGCGCCCGCGCGACCTACCTGCACGCGGCCCGCCTCAAGGACGCCGGCCGGGCCTTCTCGAAGGAGGCCGCCGTCGCCAAGCTGATCGCCACGGATGCCGCCATGAAGGTCACGACGGATGCCGTGCAGGTGCTCGGCGGGGCCGGCTACACCCAGGACTTCCCGGCCGAGCGCTTCATGCGCGAGGCGAAGGTGACCCAGATCTTCGAGGGCACCAACCAGATCCAGCGGCTCGTCATCAGCCGGCACGTCTTCCGCTGACGCACGCGCGCCGCGCGCTGTGGGAACGCCACCGACGCGACGCTCGTCGAGATACTGATAGCCCCCGACGAGCAGGAGTCCCGATGCGCACGCCCTACCGCTTCGCCATCACGCTCAGCATCGTGCTGCTGGCGACGAGCGCGTGCGCGTTCTCCAGCGACGGCGACACGGCGAGCCAGCCCCCCGGGCTCCCCCACCCCGACGACGCCGGCCGCGACGGGTACGAGCCCGGGCGTCACGGCATCCCCCTCGCCGTCGGGAGGCAGCGCGGCCCTGCCCGACGACCTGCGCACCAGGCCGGCCGTGGCCGCCGCGATCGCGGACACCGCCGAACGGGCGAAGGTCGACCCGGCGGAGGTGGTCATCGCAGCGTGGAGCCCGGTGACCTTCACCAACGGGGCGATGGGCTGCCCGCAGAAGGGGATGAGCTACACCCAGTCACTCGTCGAGGGCGAGCTGCTGCTGCTGCGGGTCGACTCCTCGCTGTACCAGTACCACGCGCCCACCGGCGGGCCGTTCGCCTACTGCGCGAACCCGAGCGCCGACTTCACCGTCGGCGGCTGAGCCCCCGGACACGTAAAGACCGGGCCAACTCATACCTGGCCCGGTCACGGACGATTCTCGGCGAGGCGGCCGCCCGCCCCGGTGACCGACACGCGGCATCCCCGAGAACGTCCGATGAACGTCCGGCCCGCACCGGGTCGGGACGACGTCACGAGAAGCGGCAGGTGGTCAGGGGTCGAGGTCGCGGGAGATCCCGGGCAGGAGGGTGTCGCCCCGACGCAGGGCGTCGATCGCGTCGGGGTTCACCGCCTCGATGTGCCGCAGGCTCTTGCGCCGGTAGCGCACCAGCTGCACGATGCCGATTCCCCAGAAGACGAACTGCACCGACATCGCGATGCGGAAGTCGTCGAGCGTGTAGTCCTGCTGCCCCCCGGGCGCCAGCTGGTCGAGCACCACACCGATGAGGGCGATGGTGACCAGGGATGCCGTGAAGCCGCCGATGTTGACCACCCCGGTCGCGCGCCCCAACCGGTCCGACGGGTGGAAGGTGCGGGCCAGGTCGAAGCCGACCATCGAGCCCGGGCCTCCCATGGCCGTGACGACGACGAGCAGCACCAGCAGCCACAACGGCGCCGGCCCGGGCCAGAGCAGCACCACCGCCCAGACGACGACGATCGCCAGCACGATGCCGAGCACGAGCTGCGAGCGCCGGTACGGCACCCGCGCGGTGAAGGCGGCGACGAGCGGCCCGGCAGCCATCGCCGTCAGGGTCATGATGACCAGCAGCCAGGAGGCCGTCTTCGGGGAGACTCCCTCGCCGCTGACGAGGAACGGGTAGCCCCACAGCATCGTGAAGACGGTCGCGCCGAACTGTGCCGTGAAGTGCACCCAGAGCCCGAGCTGGGTGCCGGGGTTGCCCCACACCTCACCGAGGGTGCGCGCCAGGGCCCGCACCTTGATCCGCTCGACCGCCTCACCGCGGTAGGGCGAGTCCTTGACGAGGATCACCAGGAACACGCCCAGCACGACACCCACGCTCGCCGCGGTGGCGAACGACTTCGTCCAGCCCCACGTCGCGAGCGCCGCCGCGAGCGGGGCCGCCGCCGCGATCGCCCCGACCTGGCCGACCATGCCGGTCAGCTGGGTCACGAACGGCGCCTGCTTGACCCGGAACCAGACCGCGACCAGCCGCAGCAGCGAGGTGAAGATCATCGCGTCGCCCGCACCGAGCAGGATGCGCGCGGCGATCCCGACGGGGAACGTCCCGGCGAACGCGAACCAGAACTGACCCACCGTCATCAACGACAGACCGGTGAACATCAGCCGCTTGGAGCCGAACCGGTCGAGGAGCACCCCGACCGGGATCTGCATCGCCGCGTAGACGGACAGCTGCACCACGGTGAACGTCGCGAGCTGGGCGGCGCTGATGTGGAAGCGGTCGGCCGCGAGCAGCCCTGCCACGCCGAGCGAGGTGCGGTGGAAGACGGCCAGCACGTAGACCGACAGCCCCACGAGCCAGATGACCCACGCACGACGGCGCCCGATGTTGTGCACCTGGCGCAGCACGGGACGGGTCACTGCCCGAGTCTAGGAGCCCGAGGCAGCCTCACCGGCCGCCGGTCGGGCCGGTCGTCAGCCCGCGGGCAGCGGCCGCTCGAGCCCGACGCAGTAGACCTCGGAGCTGGCGTCCATGGTGCCGGGCGGGTAGTGCCGGAAGGTGACCCCGAGGCACGACGCGCGCTCGTTGGGCCGCTCGACGAAGCTCTCGTGCCGGTCGACCCGGGTCGGGAACGCGACCACGGCCAGGGCGGCGAGCCCGCCGACCAGCGCCACCAGACCCCAGGTGGAGCGGCGGGCCACGGCGTACGTGGCGGAGGCGACCAGGACCCCGACGGCGGCGGCGGCCGCCAGGCTCGCGAGCAGGCCGAGACGGGCGTGCTCGCCGAGCGGCCCCTCGAGGTTCACCAGGACGAGGTCGACGGCGAGGAAGGCGACGAGGAGGGCGACCGCCCCCACCCCGACGGCCAGCCCCATGACGGAGCCGGACCTGCTCGTGTCGTCCGCCGCCGGGCGCTCGTCGTCCATGCAGGGTGCGACGACCGACGGCGCCGGTCCGTTCCCCGCCGCCCCGCCGACCAGGCCCGACTCATTGCGGATCACCCACCTCAGGGCGCCCCTGGAGGGCCTGCGCGGTGGGAGATCCGCAATCAGTCCGAGCGTCAGCCGACGACGCGCTCCTCGGCGACCGCGTTGCCCCCGTCGACGACGACCACCTGGCCGGTGACGTAGGCCGCCCCCGGGCTCGCGAGGAACAGCACCGCGGCGGCGACCTCCTCGGCGGTCCCGGAGCGACGGACCGGGGTGGTCAACCCCTCGCGCGCCTCGGCAGCGGTCTGCGACCCGGTCGAGATCCACCCCGGTGCCACCGCGTTGACGGTCAGGCCGTGGCGCGCCTCGTCGACCGCGAGCGCTCGGGTGAGACCGACCAGCCCGGCCTTCGCCGCGGCGTACGCGACCTCGCCGCGCATCGCCATGGCGGCACCGGTCACCGAGGTGACCATGACGACCCGGCCGTGCCCGCTGGCCCGCAGGTGCGGCAGCGCCGCGCGCGTCGTGAGGTAGGCGGTGTCGAGGTTGCGGGCGAGGGATGCCGCCCAGCGCTCGGGCGGGGTGCCCAGCAGGTCGCCCTCGAGGTAGTCGCCGCCCGCCGCCGTGGCAACCATCCCGGCGTTGTTGACGAGCACGTCGAGGCCGTCGCCCAGGTCGAGCGCCGCCGCGACGACCGCGTCGGCCCCCTCGGGCGTGGTGAGGTCGGCGACGACCCCTGCCGCCGAGTGCCCGGCAGCCGTCAGCTCGGCCACCCGGTCGTACACCCGGTCGGTCGTCGCGGCGACCACCACACGCGCGCCGCACGCCGCGAGGAGGCGGGCACACGCCATCCCGATGCCGGTCGGCGATCCCGCGCCGGTGACCAGCGCCGTGCGTCCGGTGAGGTCGATCGCCGGTGGGAGAGGCAGCGCCACCGTCAGCCGGCGGCGGCGGTGAAGGACTCCTCGAGCACGTCCATGCCCTCGTGGAGCAGGTCGTCGGAGATCGACAGCGGCGGAAGGAAGCGGAAGACGTTGCCGTAGGTGCCGCAGGTGAGGGTGACCAGCCCGCGCTCGTGGCAGCCCTTGTTGACCGCCGCGGTCAGGGCCGCGGCCGGCTCCTTGGTGTCGGGGTCGGTGACGAGCTCCATGGCGATCATCGCGCCGCGGCCGCGGACCTCGCCGACCTCGTCGTACTTCTCGGCGAGCCGGCCGAGCCGGTCGGTGAGGATGACGCCGATCTCGCGGGCGCGCCCGGCGAGGTCCTCCTCCTCCATCGTCTCGATCGCGGCGAGCGCCGCGGCGCACGCGACGGGGTTGCCGCCGTAGGTGCCGCCGAGACCGCCGGCGTGCACGGCATCCATCAGGTCGGCGCGGCCGGTGACGGCGGCGAGCGGCATGCCGCCCGCGATGCCCTTGGCGGCGGTGAGCAGGTCGGGGACGACGCCCTCGTGGTCACAGGCGAACCAGTCGCCGGTGCGGCAGAAGCCGGACTGCACCTCGTCGGCGATGAGCAGGATGCCGTGCTCGCGGCACCAGTCGGCCAGGCCGGGCAGGAAGCCCTCGGGCGGCACGATGAAGCCGCCCTCGCCCTGGATCGGCTCGATGATGACGGCAGCGGTGTTGTCCTCGCCGACCTGGGCGTGGATCTGGTCGGTGACGGTGCGCAGGGCCTGCTCGGCGCAGTGCTCGGCGCCGCCCGGCCAGCGGTAGGGGTAGGCCATCGGCACGCGGTAGAGCTCGCCCGCGAACGGCCCGAAGCGGTGCTTGTAGGGCATGTTCTTCGCGGTCAGGCCCATCGTGAGGTTGGTGCGGCCGTGGTAGCCGTGGTCGAAGGCGACGACCGCCGGGCGCCCGGTGGCGTGGCGGGCGATCTTCACGGCGTTCTCGACGGCCTCGGCGCCGGAGTTGAACAGGGCCGAGCGCTTCTCGTGGTCGCCGGGGGTCAGCTCGTTGAGCTTCTCGCAGACCTGCACGTACTTGTCGTACGGCGTGACCATGAAACAGGTGTGGGTGAAGGCGGCGATCTGCTCGCTGACCGCGTCGATGACCCGCTGGTTGCCGTTGCCGACCGTGGTCACCGCGATCCCCGAGCCGAAGTCGATGAGCTGGTTGCCGTCGACGTCGCGCACGATGCCGCCCGCCCCCTCGGTGACGTAGACCGGCAGGCCGGTGCTCACGCCCGCGGCGACCGCGGCCGTCTTGCGCGCCTGCAGGGCCTGCGAGGCCGGGCCGGGGATGGAGGTCGCGAGAATCCGCTTCTGCTCGATCATGGGGCCGATCCTATCCGCACCTGAAGGCGGTCGGAACTACGGATTCCGTGGCATCACGTGCCCGGGAATGCCCGTCCCGGCCTCGTCGGGCCGAGACGCTGCCGATGTCGAACGTCCAGCGTCCACCCACGGTGGCCCGCGACCGGCGGGGCCGCTCGTCTAGGCTCGCCGACGGCGACAGGAGAGCGCGTGAGCGAGCAGGGCAGCACCCGGGCGAGCCGGTGGTCGTGGGTGGTGCGGACCGTCGCGGTCCTCGTCGTCATCGCCGTCGGGTGGGTGCTGCTCACCGCGTGGGCGCCGGTCGTGCACGGCCACCCGGCCTACCCGGTGCTCCTCGGCCTCACGGTGGTCGTCGCGCTGGTCGCCCTCTGGCGCGCCCGGCGCCCACGCGCACGCCCCGGCGGCTGGCGCCTCGCCGGCCGGGTCGTCCTCGTCGTGCTCGCCGTCGCGTGGGCCGCCGCGATGGTCTGGTTGCGGCCCTTCGCCGCCGTGCAGCCGGCGCTGGCGGCGATGCGGCCCGACGGGGCCGTGACGGTCACCGAGACCGCGACCAGCATCGTGCTCGCGCCCACGGACGCGGCGGAGACGGGCGGCGGCACCGGGGTCTTCTTCCAGCCCGGCGCCCGGGTCGACGCCCGCGCGTACGCCGCCGTGCTCCGCCCCCTCGCGGCGGCGGGCCACCCCGTCGTCATCGCGAAGCAGCCGCTCGGCATCGCCTTCCTGGCCCTCCCCGCCTTCGATGCCGCCCGGTCCGGCCACCCCGAGGTGACCCGGTGGGTGGTGGGCGGGCACTCCCTGGGCGGCACGGTCGCCGCCCTCCAGGCCGACGACACCGACGCTGACGGCACGGCCCCGGCGGTCGGTCTGCTGCTCTACGCGTCCTACCCGGCGGGCGACGTGAGCGGGTCGCTGACGGCGGCGGTCGAGTCGGTGTCCGGTTCCCGGGACGGTCTCGCCACACCGGCGAAGATCCAGGCCTCGCGCGCCGATCTGCCGTCGGGTGCGACGTTCACCGTGGTCGACGGGGGCACGCACGCGCAGTTCGGCGCCTACGGCATCCAGCCGGGCGACGGCACGGCCACGATCAGCGACGACGAGGCCCGGCGGCTGATCAGTGCGGCGAGCGTGGGCTTCGTCGGCTCGTTGCGGCCCTGAACCGCTCTCGGGTGTGGCCGGCGCGCGACCCGGGTAGGACCACTGGCACACGCTCGTGAGAAGGAGGCGGCGATGCCCGCACGCACATCCCCCGGACCATCGGTGAAGGACCCCGAGCTCTACGAGGAGCTGCGCGACGACGGCGCGAGCAAGGAGAAGGCGGCCCGCATCGCGAACGCCGCTGCGAACACCTCACGCTCGGCCGTGGGTCGCAAGGGAGGCCGCTCCGGCGACTACGACGACTGGACCAAGGCGGACCTGATGAAGCGCGCGCGCGAGATCGGGATCCGGGGCCGCTCGTCGATGAACAAGTCGCAGCTGATCGACGCGCTGCGAAACCACTGAGAGGCACCCGTCCGGGAAACGGAAAGGTGCCCGAGAGATGCGTGCAGGGGGTTCGCATCTCTCGGACACCAGCTCCGGGTTGCCCGGCATCCATGGGGAAACTCGGCAACGATGGGTAACCTACACACTGGATGCTGAGAGACCACTGAGAAACGGGCAAACTCGTGAGACTTCTGCTGGTCGAGGACGAGCGCCCCCTGGCGCAGGCGCTGGACGACGCGCTGCGGGAGGAGGGCTGGGTCGTCGACCTTGCCGACGACGGGCGCGAGGGTCTGCGGCTGGCGCTGCTCGGCAACTACGACGTGGTGGTCCTCGACATCATGCTTCCGCTGATGAACGGCTACGACGTGCTGAAGTACATGCGGGCCCAGAAGGTGTGGTCCCCGGTGCTCATGCTGACCGCCAAGGACGGCGAGTACGACCAGACCGACGCGTTCGAGCTCGGCGCCGACGACTACGTGACCAAGCCGTTCAGCACGCCCGTGCTGCTGGCCCGCCTGCAGGCGCTGGCCCGCCGCGGCGCCCCCGAACGGCCGGTGGCGCTGACCGTCGGCGGCCTGAGCCTGGACCCCACGACCCGCCGGGTCACCCGTGAGGGTCGCGAGATCCAGCTGACCGCCCGCGAGTACGCCCTGCTGCACCACCTGATGCGCAAGGCCGGCCAGGTGCAGAGCAAGAGCGAGATCCTCGAGAACGTCTGGGACTCCGACTACCCCGGCGCCGACAACGTCGTCGAGGTCTACATCGGCTACCTCCGGCGCAAGATCGACGCGCCCTTCGACAGCAAGTCGCTCGAGACGGTGCGCGGTATGGGCTACCGGCTCAACCCGATCGTGCATCCAGAGGGAGCCTGACCTCGAAGCGGCACCAGCCGTCGGGGCTCTCCTGCGCCGTGACGGTGCCGCCGTGCGCGGTGACGATCTCGGACACGATCGCCAGGCCGAGCCCGGTGCCACCGGTGTCGCGGGTGCGTGAGTCGTCCAGGCGCACGAACCGGCCGAAGATCCTGGTGCGGGACTCCTCCGCGACGGGCGGCCCGTCGTTGTCGACGTCCAGCACGGCCTCGGCGCCGTCGTGCCAGAGCCGCATCCGCACGGCCTGCTCCCGGTGCCGTTCGGCGTTCTCGAGCAGGTTGCGCACGACGCGACCGAGCCGCACGGGCATCCCCCATCACCCGCGCGGGCTCGACGTGCACCGAGACCGGCATCCCGCGATCTCGCAGCACCGCCGCCTCGGTGAGCACGACGTCGTCGAGGTCGACCTCGGCCCTGGCGATGGGCAGGGCTCGTTCGTCGGCCGACGCGAGCACGAGCAGGTCGTCGACGAGCACCGACAACCGGTCCACCTCCGCCGAGGCCCGGCCGGCCACCAGCTGCCGCTCCTCCAGCGAGCGGTCCTCCCCGAGCCGGTCGAGCAGCACCCGGATGGTCGCGAGCGGGCTGCGCAGCTCGTGCCCGGCGTCGGCCACGAAGGCTCGGCGCGAGGCGTCGGCGCGACGCAGCCGTTCGAGCACGCGGTTGAGCGTCTCGGCGAGCTTCGCCAGCTCGTCGCGGCCCGGCGGGACCTCGATGATGGGCGCCGGTCGGGACCCGGCGATGCTCTCGACCTGGTCACGCATCCGCTCGACCGGGCGCAGTGCCTGGCCGATGGCGAACGTCGTCACAGCACCCAGCAGGGCGACCAGCCCGACGGCGCCGATGAGCGCGAACTCCGTCGACCGGCCCAGCGCGGTGGTCTCGACCTGGGTCGCCACCGCGACGAGCACCGTGTAGCGGCGCCCGTCGAGGCCGGCCGCGTCGGCGGCGGCGACGGCGAAGCCCTGCTCGTCCAGCCCCGGCAGCGCGTCGACCGTGGTGACGCGCAGCTGCCCGACGGCCACCACCGGGTCGGCCATCGGCGTCGCGCACCGCGTCGTCGGTCGTCATGACGACCGTGCCGGAGCCGTCGACGATCTGGGAGACCCGGTTGCCGACGTTGATCTCGTGGGTCCGCGACAGGTCCTCGATGGTGTGCAGCGTCAGGTCGATGCGCAGCTCGGCGGCCTCCGACGTCGCGATGTCGCGCGCCGACGCCTCGAGCACCTGACCCAGCGAGAGGTAGACGATGCCCGCGGTCGCCGCGCTGACCAGGATGACGATCGGCATCGTCAGAACGAGGATGCGGCTGCGCAGGCCGAGCCGCGGGAACATGGCTGGAGTCTAGGTTCGCGGCCGGGTCGACGCCTGAGAGACGCCACAGACCGGTGTCGAGCACCCTCGGTCGTCGCTCACCGTTCGTCGCTCACGGGTCGTCGACCGAGGGGGCTCCCGCCGCGGTGGTGCCGATCCCGGCCCCACCGCGCACCGGGGCCCGGTCGGGGCGCAGCTGCGACTCCGTCCACGGGTAGCGCAGGCGGGTCGCCCACGGCTCCGGGGCCCGGTCGAACTCGGCGGCGACGACGGTGGACCCCACGATGATGAAGGCGATGCACAGCAGCCACCCGACGAGGGCGACGGTCACCCCGAACAGTCCGTACCGCTCGCTGTAGGACGTCATCAGGCGTGGCATGTACACGGTCGTGGCGTATCCCCACAGGGTGCTGAGGCCCCCGGCGAGGAGACCGGCCGGCAGCAGCCGCTGCCACGCCACCCGGCGGTTGAGCAGCAGCCAGGGGATGGACGTCCACACCACGACGCTCGACAGCAGGGAGCCGGTCAGGCCCGCGGCCCAGTCGAAGGGGATCTCGCGCAGCAGCGAGCGGATGAACGACAGCAGGCCGAGCTCGAGGATCAGCGCGCCGAGGGCGACGGCCGCGTAGAGCGAGGCACGCACGCCGGGGGCGCGGGGCAGCTGCCACGCCTCGAGGTACATCCGCTGGATCCGCCGGGAGAGGCTGACGCCGGACATCACCAGCAGCAGCACGCTGAGCACGCCGATGCTCGCGTCGCCCGACGGCGCGAACACGGTCTGCACGGCCGCCGCCGAGTCGCCGGTCAGGGCGAACTTGCGCACGATGCCGTCGGCGACGGACGCGTTGTTCTCGGTGGGCAACAGCGCCGAGGTGAGGATGACGAGGGGGATCAGTGCCGTGAACGCCTGGGAGGCGATCACCGTGGCGCGGTCGATGCCCTGGATGGCGAAGAAGCAGCGCAGGCAGCGACGCGGGAACCACTCCTCGTGCATCACGTTCGGCAGCCGCATCCGCTCTCCTGGTCGTTCGGGGGTCGCCGCGTGCCGGGCACCGCCCGTTCCCGACCCGCGAGGGCGTCGCCGAACCGTGGCGCGGCCGACTCGACCCAGTGTGCGCACCCCCTTCCCGGCGCGCCTCATCTCGCGCGGGTGAGGGCAGGCCCGAGGATGGCAGGATGGCCGCCGAGGCCCACCACAGCAGTCACCCCGGCGGGGTGAGGCGCCGAGGAGGGTCCGCGACATACCAATGGGAGCATCCGAACCGAGAGGGGGGTCATCCGAATGACCACCACATCCGACGCTCACGGGCCGATTGACTTCGTCCTGCTCGAGTTCCCGAACGACCGCACCGACGGCAGTGCCGCCGAGGCGCTCCTGGACCTCGTGGAGGCCGGCACGATCCGCCTGCTGGACCTGGTCGTCGCCCGCAAGGAGGACGACGGCACGGTCGAGGTGATCGACATCGACGGAGCAGGTGACGTGACGGCCTTCGTGCAGTTCTCCGGGGCGCGCTCCGGCCTGCTCGGCGACGACGACATCCAGGAGGCGGGCGCCGTCCTGACCCCCGGAACGACCGCGGCCCTGATCGTGTTCGAGAACGCTGGGCGGCGCCGTTCGTCGCCGCGGCCCGCAAGAACGGCGGCGAGATCATCGCCAGCATGCGCATCCCTGCGTCGGACGTCATCGACGCCCTCGACGCGCTCGACACCGAAGAAGCGAGGTAACCCGATGCCCGGACTACTCCGAGGTGTGGCCCGTACCGCCGTCGTGGCCGGCACCGCGTCCGCCGTGAGCGGTCGCGTCCAGCGCCGCCAGGCCGACAAGTTCGCCGAGCGCGACGCGCACGCCGCCGCCCAGCGATCCGAGGCCTACGCGGCCGAGACCGGTCAGGCCCCGACCTACGCGCCGCCGACCACGCAGTACGGGGCAGCCCCGCAGCAGGTCTACGCCGCACCGCCGCAGCAGCAGTACGCACCGGCTCCCGCCGCTCCCGCTGCTCCCTCCCAGGCCGACGTGCTCAACCAGCTGAAGCAGCTCGGCGAGCTGCGTGACGCCGGTGTCCTCACCGAGGAAGAGTTCGCCGGCCAGAAGGCCAAGCTCCTTGGCTGATGCCGGAAGGCACGCGGCGGACGCCGACGGGCTCCGAGCCCGCCGTGACCACCGCTGCCACCTCCGACGACGCACCCCCGAGCGCCACGGATGCCGTGGCGCCGGGGGTCGTCGTCGCGTCCACCGGCGTCGCACTCGCGAGCGCGACCGACCCACCGTCATCCGACGGGGAGGTCCCCGACGTTCCGCGGCGACCCGGCCTGCCCCGGCTGGCCCTCGTGGCGATCGTCGCCGGCTCGCTCGTGCTGGTCCTGGCCGGGGCGCGCTCCACCTCGGGGATCATCGGCCCCGCGTTCCTCGCCCTGGTGCTGACCATCACCGTCCACCCGGTGCGCCGTGCACTCGTCCGGCGCAACGTCCCCGACTGGCTGGTGGCCGTCGCCGTCGTGGTGTCGGTCTACCTGCTCCTGATCTCCGTGTCGCTGGCCCTGGTCGTCTCCGCGGGCCGCCTCGCGCAGCTGCTGCCGCAGTACACGGACGAGTTCGACAAGTACACCGCCGAGGTGACCAGCTGGCTGGCATCGCTCGGCGTCACCGAGGACCAGGCGTCCTCGGTCGGCAGCGTCGATCGACCCGAGCAGCCTGGTCGCCCTCATCGGTGACGCGTTCAGCGCCGTGCTCGCCGTGCTGTCCAGCTTCTTCTTCATCATCACCGTCGCACTGATGATGGCCTTCGACACCGGCGGGGTCGAGCGGGTGCATGGGCGTCGTCCGCTCCAGTCGTCCGCACCTCGTCGACGCCATGATCAGCTTCGCCCACGGCACCCGGGTCTACATGGGCGTGGCGGCGGGCTTCGGCTTCATCGTCGCGGTCATCGACGGCATCGCGCTGTACGTCATGGGAGTTCCGGGCGCCTTCATCTGGGCCGTGCTGGCCTTCGTGACGAACTTCATCCCGAACATCGGCTTCGTCATCGGCGTGATCCCGCCGGCGATCATCGGCCTGCTCGAGGGTGGCCCCGCGATGATGATCGGCGTCATCGTCGTCTACTCGGTGATCAACGTCGTCATCCAGTCGGTCATCCAGCCGCGCTACGTCGGTGACGCCGTCGGCCTGTCCCCCACGATCACCCTGCTCTCGCTGATCTTCTGGGCGTGGGCCCTGGGGGCGATCGGCGCCCTCCTCGCCGTGCCGTTCAGCCTCTTCATGCGGGCCATCCTCGTCGAGGCCGACCCCACCGCCCACTGGGTGCTCCCCATCCTGTCGGGCCACCTCGCCAAGGAGCCGCCGGACCCGACCGAGCTGCCCGAGGCGCCGAGCACCACCGTGCCGGCCTGAGCCGCACGGACCGAGCAGGGGCCCTCGGCGCCGGCCGGCGGGCCACGACGAGAGGTGGTGGCCGGTCATGACCGAGCCGACGACAGCGGAACGCCGAGCCCAGGGCAAGGCCGCGCGCGCGAACGCACCGTTGGAGTCGCACGCCGAGATCGGCCCGGATGCCGGGCGCGACCCGGTCGGCCTGATCATCGGCCAGGCCGCGACCCGGGTGCCCGAGCTCGTGCCGATCCGACACGGGCGGATGCTCGTCTCGCCGTTCACCTTCTACCGCGGCGCCGCGCTGCCGATGGCGGCCGACCTGTCGACCGTGCCGTCGTCCGGGCTGCGGGTGCAGCTGTGCGGGGACGCGCACCTGTCGAACTTCGGGGTGTTCGCGGCCCCCGACCGCCGGCTCGTCTTCGACCTCAACGACTTCGACGAGACGCTGCCCGGGCCGTTCGAGTGGGACGTCAAGCGGTTCGCCGCCAGCCTCGCGGTGGCCGGCCGGGACATCGGGCTGGACGCGAAGGACCGCAAGGCCCTCGTGCTGGCCGGTGTCGGCGCCTACCGGACGAGCATGGCCGACTTCGCCGCCAAGCACCATGCTCGAGGTCTGGTACGCCCGGCTCGATGTCGAGGACGGGCTGGAACGGCTCCGCCAGAAGGTCGGCGACGTGGCCGTGGGACGCACCCGCAAGGCCATGGCGAAGGCGCGCACCCGCGACAGCATGCAGGTGCTCAAGAAGCTCACCACGGTCGTCGACGGCCAGCGCAAGATCATCAGCAACCCGCCGCTCGTGGTCCCGATCGAGGAGCTCACCGACCAGCTCAGTGCCGACGAGATCATGGCCTGGATGAAGTCGCTGCTCACGCAGTACCGTCGCACGCTCAGCGCGGACCGCCGCCACCTCCTCGGGCAGTTCCACCTCGTCGGTGTCGCGCGCAAGGTGGTCGGCGTCGGCAGCGTCGGCACCCGCGCCTGGATCCTCCTGCTGGAGGCGGACGGCGGCCAGGAGCCGCTCTTCCTCCAGGCCAAGGAGGCCCAGCGCTCGGTGCTCGCCGACTACTGCGGCGCCAGCCGCTACCGCAACGAGGGCCAGCGGGTGGTCGCCGGCCAGCACCTCATGCAGGCGGCCAGCGACATCTTCCTGGGCTGGCAGAACGTCAAGTCCGGCCTGGACGGTCGCGAGCGCGACTTCTACGTCCGCCAGCTGCGGGACTGGAAGTACTCCGCCGCCATCGAGCAGATGGTGCTGCCCGGTCTGCTCGCGTACGCCGAGCTGTGCGGCTGGACCCTCGCGCGCGCCCACGCCCGCTCGGGCGACCGGATCGCGATCGCCGGTTACCTGGGCAAGTCCGACAAGTTCGACCGGGCGCTCGCGAAGTTCGCCGAGGGCTACGCCGACCGCACCGACCAGGACCACGCGGCCCTGGCCGCCGCGGTCACCGACGGCCGGATCGAGGCGATCACCGGCATCTGACCGCCCGCCGACGCCGACCTGAACGGCTGCCCCCGGGGTGGCCGGCGGCGGACCGTGCGGCGGCCCGCCACCGGGCTGACTAGTCTCATGCATGTGGCAGACCTGCGCACAGCGCTCGCCGTCCCGCGTCCCAAGGTGTCGGTGCCCCGCCGCATCGACCGTGCCGTGGAGCGGCCGCGACTTCTCCGAGGCCTCACCGGAGCCCCCTTCGACGACCCCGATGCGACCGCCGGCGGCGGCCGCTCGCCGGGTCCCGTCGTGCTGTTGGCCTGCGCCCCCGCCGGCTACGGCAAGACGACGATGCTCGCCGACTGGACCGAGCAGGAGCGCTCCACGGGGGTGCCCATCGCCTGGGTCACCTGCGACCGGGACGACGACGGCAAGGCGTTCTGGAGCGCCGTCGATCATGGCCGCCACCGAGGCCGCGCCCGACTCCGCGACGGTGCTGGCCGGACTCGACGCACCCGCCGGCCCCGCCGACCCGACCTTCGTCGCCAACCTCATCGGTGTCCTCGGTGACGAGGTGCCCGGGATCATCCTCGTCCTCGACGACGTGCACGAGGTGCGCGCGCGCGAGGTGCTCGACGGCATCCAGCACCTCGTCGAGTGGGCCGACGGGAAGGTCCGGGTCGCCCTCGGCTGCCGCTTCGAGCCGCCGATCGGGCTGCACCGGCTGCGCCTCACCGGGCGCCTGCACGAGGTGCGCGCGGCACAGCTGGCCTTCACCGCCGACGAGGCCGACGACTTCTGGGACCGGCACGACATCGTGCTGGACGCCGACGCCCGCGCGGTGCTGCACACCCTCACCGAGGGCTGGCCGGCCGGGATGCGGCTGGCGGCCCTGTCGCTCGAGCTCGGCGACCCGGCCACGTTCGTCGCCGAGTTCAGCGGGGCCGACCGCCCCGTGGCCGACTACCTGACCGGCGAGGTCCTGGCCCGCCTGCCCGACGACGTCGTCGACTTCCTGCTGCGCACCTGCGTCGTGGAGGACCTCGCCGTCGACCTCGCGGCCCGGCTCTCCGGTCGCGACGACTCGGCCGCCCTGCTCGACGACCTGGCCCAGCGCAACGCCCTGGTCGTGCCCCTCGACCGCACCGGCACGTGGTTCAGGTACCACGTCCTGATGCGCACCTACCTCGCGGCGGCCCTCCAGCGCCGCGACCCCGGCGAGATGGCGGTGCTCCGGGTGGTCGCCGCGCAGTGGTTCCTCGAGCAGCGCGAACCCGCGCAGGCCCTCGAGCTCGCCTCCGAGGCGGGCGCCGGCGAGCTCGTCGAGCAGATCCTGGTCACCCACGGCCTGGGGCTGGTCCTGGCCGGTGCGGGCTCCTCCGTGCGGCGGGCGATCGGACTGCTGCCGCCGTCCCAGGACGCCGCCCCCGCCGTGCTGGTGCACCGGGCGCTCCTGGCGGTCGACGAGGGCGACGTCGGGGCCGCCGACGAGGCGCTGGCCGTGCTGGCCACCATCCCCGACGACGGCAGCGACCAGCGGATGACGTCGCTGCGGAAGGCCGCCGCCCTCCACCGCGCCCGCCTCGCCGCCGACCTGGCCGTCGCGCACGCCAGCGACCTCGTCGCCGACGTCGGCCCCGCCCACCTCCCGACCGACCTCGACCCCGACGTGCGGCTCCTCGTGCTGGCCGACCGGGGCGCCCTGCGGCTCTTCGAGGGCGACCACCGCGGCGCCCGGCGCGACCTGCTCCAGGCGATCGACCTGGCCGAGACCGCCGGCCTGCACTCCATCCAGCTCTACTGCAAGAACCTCGTGGCCGGAACGCACGTGGCGGAGAACGACTTCGCGCAGGCCGAGATCGCCGCCGAGAAGGCCATCGCCTTCGCGGCGGCGCGCGGGTGGGACCGGTCACCCACGTTGGCCTACTCCTACATGCTCGCCGGCTGGACCTCGTTCCTGATGCTGCGCCCGGAGGAGGCAGCAACCTGGGCGGCCATCTCGATCGACGTCATCGACACCACGATCGACGTCGAGGTGGAGGGAGCCGCCCGCACCGGCGAGGCCATCATCGCGTTCGACGAGCCGCCGCAACGACGCTCCGCCCTCGAGCGACTCGAGCGGACGACGGCCTGGCTGACCGACCGTGGTGCCTCACCGGCGCTCACGGCCCTCGCCGCACCGCACGAGCTGCGGATGTGCCTGAGCCTGGGCGAGTGGCACCGGGCCGAGCAGGCGGTCGAGCGGGCCGAGGCCCGCCTCGGGCCGAGCGGCGACGTCGCCGTGCTGCAGGCCCAGCTCGCCTCCGCGCGCGGCCGGCCGGCCGATGCGCGGCGCCTCCTGCGGCCGGTGCTGAACGGTGACGTCGTCCCCATCCGCACGACCGCGCACACCGCCGCCTGGCTGCTCGAGGCCCTGCTCGCCGAGCGCTCCGACCGGCGCCCGGCGGCGACCGAGGCGCTGCTCACCGCCCTGGAGACCTCCGCGCCCACGGGGGCCACCCGCCCGTACTTCGACGCCGGCGCCGAGGTGCACACGCTGCTGTCGCAGCTGCGCGGTCGTGCCGGGCACCTCGAGCCGGTGCTCGAGTCGGTGCTCACCGGCATCACCCACGTGCTGGAGTGGCAGGGCGCGGCCGCCAACACGGCCACCGGGGTGCCGCTCGGCACGACGACCGCCCCGAGCGGTGGCTGGCTGACCGAGCGTGAGCTCGTGGTGCTGCGCGACCTGCCCTCGATGATGACGCTCGGTGAGATCGCGGCCGCCCAGGGCATCAGCCTGAACACCGTCAAGACGCACGTGCGCTCGATCTACGCGAAGCTCGGCGCCGGCACCCGGCGCGAGGCGATCGGCATCGCTCGCGGCCTCGGTCTCCTCTGACCTCCGCCCCGCTCGGAGCCACCGCTCGCCCACCTCGGCCCGGCCCGGCATCCGGGCTGCGCGCTCACCCGCGACGCGTGAGGCGAGGTCACGGTGCGGGTGCCAAGGTCGGTAGGTGCAGCAACAGGGCGCGCTCGTCGTTGTGTCGTGAGAGAGGCTCCATGCGATACGAGTTCATCATCAGAGGCTCGGTGTCCGAGGACGTCATGGCCGCGCTCCCCGAGCTGTCGTCGACGCCCTACCCCACCGGCGGAACCGTCCTGTTCGGCCCGGTGCAGGACGAGTCCGACGTCTCGAGCCTGCTCGCGCGGTTCTCCGACCTTGGCCTGTCCGTCGTCGAGATGCGCCGCCTCCCGGACTGACCGTGGCGTGGGCGACACCGAGCGGCACCCCGCCACGCCACCCCTGACCCGACGCGTACGCGGCTGGGCGTCGGGTCGCTTCGGAAACCGCAGCACGGTCGCCGCCGACCTTCGAGCCGGCACCGTGCTCGGGTTGGAGTCGGTGCCCGACAGCCTGGCCAACGGCCTGCTGGCCGGTGTCAACCCGCTGCTCGCCCTGCACGGCTACCTCGTCGGCACCATCGTCGGCGCGCTCACGACGAGCACGGTGCTGATGTCGGTGCAGGCGACCGGCGCGATGGCCGTCATCATCTCGGACGTCCCCCAGACCCAGACCGGTGACGCCCGGGCCCAGGAGGCCCTCGCGGTGCTGGCGATCCTCGCCGGCGTGGGGATGCTGGTGCTGGGCATCCTCCGGCTCGGGTCGCTCGTGCGCTTCGTGCCGAGCTCGGTCCTGGTCGGCTTCGTCAACGCCGTCGCGATCAACATCATCCTGTCGCAGGTCGACGAGGTCACCGGCTACCAGAGCGACGCGAGCAACCGTGTGCTCAAGGCCCTCGACACGGTGGTTCACCCCGGCCAGATCCAGTACGCCAGCGTCGCCGTCGCGGCGCTGACCATCGTGCTCATCGTGCTGCTCGAGCGCACCCGGCTGCGGGCGCTGGGGATGGTCGTCGCGATCGCCCTCGGGTCCGCGCTGCCGGTCGTCCTGGACGCCCTGGGCAGCACGGTGCTGGCCGTCCCGGTGCTCTCGGACATCGTGACCGTGCCCCGCAGCCTTCCCACGTTCCAGCTGCCCTCGCTCGGCCTGGTCGTGACGATGGCGGTGCCTGCCTGTCGCTCGTCTTCGTCGGCCTCGTCCAGGGTGCCGCGATCGGCGGCACCCTGACCAACCCCGACGGCTCCACCGGGGACGCCTCGGGCGACTTCCGCGGGCAGGGCATCGCGAACCTGGCCACCGGCGTGCTCCAGGGGTCGCCGGTCGCCGGATCGATGTCCGCGACGAACCTCGTGCGAGCGGCCGGTGCACGTACGGCCACGGCCAACCTGTTCGCGGGGGTCGTCATCGGCGCCACGATGCTGCTGTTCGCCGATGTCGTGGGGTCACGTCGCGATGCCCGCGCTGGGCGGTCTCCTCATGCTCATCGGCTGGCGCAGCCTCAAGGTCGACCAGCTGGTGCTGACCTGGCGCACCGGGCCGGTGCCGGCCACCACCATGGCGATGACCTTCGTGCTGACCCTCATCATCCCGCTGCAGTACGCGGTGCTCGTCGGCGTGGGGCTGGCGGTGCTGCTGCACGTGGCACGCCAGTCGAACCAGGTCGTCGTGAAGCACTGGGTCTTCGACGACGACCACGGTTTCCCGACCGAGACCGACCCGCCCGGCGAGCTCCCCCACGGGGAGGTCGTGGTGCTCGCGACCTACGGCAGCCTGTTCTTCGCCTCGGCAGCGGCCTTCGAGTCGCAGCTGCCGCGGCCACCGCGCCGGGCACCCACGGCGTCGTGGTGCTGCGCCTGCGCGCCAAGGAGGAGCTCGGCAGCACGGTGGTCCAGGTGCTGATCCGGTATGCCGGGCAGCTCGCCGCGTGCGACGCCCGCCTGATGCTCTGCGGGGTGACCCCCGGGGTCCGGCAGCAGCTCGACGACACCGGGCTGGCGGCACAGCTCGGCGAGGACGGCGTCTTCCTGGCCCACGCCCGGGTCGGGCTGTCGGTGCACGAGGCGGTCGAGAGCGCCCAGCGGTGGATCGCGCAGGAGAGCGAGGCGGCCCCGCCGGCCGAGCCTGAGGGTGTCGGCTCTGGTCCGTCTCCCGGTCATGTCGATCTGGTCGGGCGGCGGTGCGGTGGCGCCGCCACCCCCGCAGACCACCGCCACCCGCGCAGACGGACCAGAGCCCACCGCGACTCTTGACTCGTTCCAGAAAACGGGCAAGACTGCGGAGGTGCCCCCACCCCCTGACGTCGAGCAGCTGTTGCGCGCCGTCTCGCTGCGGGTCACCCGCCCCCGGGTGGCCGTGCTGGCCGCGGTGCAGGAGCGCCCGCACGCGAGCACCGACACGATCATCGAGGTCGTGCGGCGCGACCTCGGCGAGGTGTCGCACCAGGCGGTCTACGACGTGCTGCGCGCGCTGACCACCGCCGGGCTGCTGCGCCGCATCCAGCCCTCCGGCTCGGTCGCCCGCTACGAGACGCGGGTCGGGGACAACCACCACCACGTCGTGTGCCGGTCGTGCGGCACCATCGCCGACGTCGACTGCGCGGTCGACGAGATCCCCTGCCTCACGGCATCCGACGACCACGGCTTCGTCATCGACGAGGCCGAGGTCGTGTACTGGGGCACCTGCCCGCAGTGCGCGGCCCGAGCAACCAGCTGACCACACCTCACCACCACCTATCGCAGTACCGAACACCGAAGGAGACGGACGTGACCGACCAGGCAGCCGACGGCGTGACCGAGCAGGGCAGCGAGAGCGAGAACCCTGCCATCGACACCCCGACCCCGAAGGCCGGGCGGCCCCGCACCAACCAGGACTGGTGGCCCGAGCAGCTCGACCTCTCGGTGCTGCACAAGCACTCCCCCGCCACCAACCCGCTGGATGCCGGGTTCGACTACGCCGCGCAGGTCGCCACCCTCGACGTCGACGCGCTCAAGCGCGACATCGTCGAGGTGATGACGACCTCGCAGGACTTCTGGCCGGCCGACTTCGGCCACTACGGCCCGCTCTTCATCCGGATGAGCTGGCACGCCGCCGGCACCTACCGGATCTGGGACGGCCGCGGCGGCGCCGGCGACGGCCAGCAGCGGTTCGCCCCGCTCAACAGCTGGCCCGACAACGCCAACCTCGACAAGGCCCGCCGCATCCTGTGGCCGGTCAAGCAGAAGTACGGCCAGTCGGTCTCGTGGGCCGACCTGCTCGTCCTCGCGGGCAACGTCGCGCTCGAGGACATGGGCTTCACCACCTTCGGCTTCGGCTTCGGCCGCGAACGACGTCTGGGAGCCGGAGGAGGTCTTCTGGGGCTCCGAGGACGCCTGGCTCGGCGACGCGCGCTACAGCGGCGACCGCGAGCTGGCCAACCCGCTCGGCGCCGTGCAGATGGGCCTGATCTACGTCAACCCCGAGGGCCCCAACGGCGTGCCCGACCCGGTCAAGGCCGCCCGCGACATCCGCGACACGTTCGCCCGGATGGCGATGAACGACGAGGAGACCGTCGCGCTCATCGCCGGCGGGCACTCGTTCGGCAAGACCCACGGCGCCGGCAACCCCGACCTCGTCGGCCCGGAGCCCGAGGGCTGCCCGGTCGAGCACCAGGGCATCGGCTGGAAGAGCGAGTACGGCTCGGGCAAGGGCCGCGACGCCATCACGAGCGGCATCGAGGTCACCTGGACCCAGACGCCGACCCGGTGGAGCAACAAGTTCTTCGAGAACCTCTTCGGCTTCGAGTGGGAGCTGACCAAGAGCCCGGCCGGCGCGCACCAGTGGCAGCCCAAGGACGGCGCCGGTGCGAACACCGTGCCCGACCCGGAGGACGGCTCGCTCAGCCGGCCGCCGACCATGCTGACCACCGACCTGGCGCTGCGCCTCGACCCGGAGTACGAGAAGATCTCGCGCCGCTTCCTCGAGCACCCCGACGAGTTCGCGCTGGCGTTCGCGAAGGCCTGGTACAAGCTGCTGCACCGCGACATGGGCCCGGTCGAGCGGTACCTCGGCCCGTGGGTGCCCGAGGCCCAGCCGTGGCAGGACCCCGTGCCGCCGGTCGAGGGTGCGCTGGTCTCCGACGCCGACGTCGCCTCGCTCAAGGAGGCGATCCTCGCCACCGGGCTCACCGTGCCGCAGCTGGTGCGCACGGCCTGGGCCTCGGCATCCAGCTTCCGCGGCACCGACAAGCGCGGCGGGGCCAACGGTGCGCGCATCCGGCTGGAGCCGCAGCGCAGCTGGCAGTCCAACGACGGCGACGAGATCGCCGCCGTGGTCGACGCCCTCGAGCGGGTCAAGGCCGACTTCGACGGCAAGGGCGGTGCGTCGGTGTCGATCGCCGACCTCATCGTGCTCGGTGGGTCGGCTGCGGTCGAGAAGGCCGCCCGCGACGGCGGCCACGACGTCACGGTGCCGTTCCACGCCGGGGCGCACCGACGCGACCCAGGAGCAGACCGACGTCGACTCCTTCCGCGTGCTCCAGCCCCGCGCCGACGGCTTCCGCAGCTACCTGCCCCCGGGCGAGAAGCTGTCGCCCGAGATGCTGCTGCTCGACCGGGCCAACCTGCTGAACCTCAGCGCCCCGGAGATGACCGTCCTCGTGGGCGGCCTGCGGGCGATCGGCGCCAACGCCGGCGACTCCGACCTCGGGGTGCTCACCGAGCGCCGCGGCCAGCTGACCAACGACTTCTTCCGCACCCTGCTCGCGCCGGGCACCGAGTGGAAGCCGTCGGTCTCGCAGGAGAACGTCTACACCGGCACCGACCAGGCCACCGGCGAGGCGCGCTGGTCGGCCACGGCCGTCGACCTCGTCTTCGGCTCGCACGCCCAGCTGCGGGCGCTGTCGGAGGTCTACGCCAGCGACGACGCCCAGGAGAAGTTCGTCCGCGACTTCGTGGCCGCCTGGGTCAAGGTGATGGAGCTCGACCGCTTCGACCTCCACCGCTGAGGTTCCCGCCCGACCGACGAGGTCCCGCGACACGCTGCACCGCAGGCACGCAGGCATCAGCGAGTCGTGGGACCTCGTCGCGTCGGTCAGGCGCGGAGGCGGAAGGTGTGCGCTCCCCTCGAGGCCTTGGTCTCCAGGTAGCGGGCGTTGGTGTCGTTGACGTGCACCCCGGTCGGCACCACCTCGCTGACGACGACGCCCAGCCGGGCCAGCTGGGCCGCCTTGTCCGGGTTGTTGCTGAGCAGGGCCAGCGACCCGACCCCGAGCGCCGCGACCATCTGGGCCGCCACCGTGTAGTCGCGGGCGTCGGCGCTGAACCCCAGCGCGACGTTGGCCTCGTACGTGTCGAGGCCGCCGTCCTGCAGCCCGTAGGCGTCGAGCTTGCCGTAGAGCCCGATGCCGCGCCCCTCCTGCCGCAGGTAGAGCAGGTACCCGCCGACCTCCGCGATCCGCTCCACCGCCTCGCGCAGCTGCGGTCCGCAGTCGCACCGCTGGCTGCCGAACACGTCGCCCGTCAGGCACTCGCTGTGCAGCCGTACGAGCGGTGGACGGTCGAGGCGGTCGGCCGGGGCGAGCCGGCTGCTCCGGTCGCCGAGCCCCACGGCGAGGTGCTCGCGCCCGTCGACCAGCCCGTCGAAGGTGAGCACCCGTGCCGTCGTGGCGAACCCGTCGCTGAACTGCAGGGGCACCATCACCTCGGTGCGGATCGTCGCGGGCGGGGGCTGCAGTGGGTGCGTCATCGGGTGGTCCCTCCCTGGTCGTCCTGCTCGAACCGGGCCGACAGCGCGTAGCGCAGCAGCACGACGTCCTCGATACGGCGCACCTCGGCGAGGTGCGCCCCGTGCCGGCCACCCGGCATCCGCACGTCGGCGACGAGCCGCGGGGCCCGGGCGTCGCCGACGAGCACCGGTGCCACGACGAGCTGCAGCTCGTCGGCGACCTGCGCCTCGAGGAACTGGCTCAGCACGTGCTGCCCGCCCTCGACCATCAGCCGCCGCACCCCGCGCTCGCCGAGGTCGTCGCTGACCCAGCCGACCTGCGGGGAGGCCCCGGCATCGACGACCGTCGCGGTGTCCCCGAGCCGCTCGCGGGTGGCCTCGACGGCGGGGGTGGCGCAGTAGACGAGCGGATCGCCGTCGCCGCCAGCGAACATCGCAGCGCGCGGGTCGAGCCCCGGATGCCGGGTGAGCGTCACCTTCCGCGGCGTCGGCGGGCGCCCCTCGGCGAGCCGTCGAGCCCTGCGGTCGGCACCTCGCACGGAGAGCCGCGGGTCGTCGGCTCGCACGGTGCCGGCACCGACCAGGATCGCGTCGCAGCTCGCCCGCACGGCGTCGACCCGGTCGAGGTCGGCCTCGTTCGACAGCACCAGGCGCCGGTCGGTCGTGTCGTCGAGGCACCCGTCGAGCGAGACCGCGCAGCTGAGCAGGGTGTAGGGGCGTTCAGCCATGCGACCCACCGCCCACGGCATCCAGCCTCGGCGGCCCACCGGCGGTCGTCGGCCCGGCGGACACGCTCGGCCGGTGCCGACGCACTCGGCCGGCGAGCAGCAGGACGGCGCCGGGCAGGGTGCCGACGAAGGCGATCGCCCCGAACGCGACGGCGGTGGCCAGACCGGAGGCCGCACCCAGCCCGGCGGCTGCGAAGGCCCACGTCGCGGCGCCCTCGCGCGGGCCCCAGCCTGCGAGGTTGAGGGGCACGGCCGACACCAGGAGCACGACGAGGGCCAGCGGCAGCAGCTCGACCACCGGGGTGCGCACCCCGACCGTGCGCGCGGCGAGCACGAAGGTGGCGAGGTGCCCGGCGACGGCGAACACCGAGGCCACGATGATGCCCACGGATGCCGGGCCCTGCGCGCAGCGCGCGCAGGTCGGCGGCCACGAGGTGCAGCCAGCGGGTGGCCCGGTGTCCACGCATCCGGGCGACGACCGCGACGGCGGCGGTCGTGAGCGAGCAGGACGCCGACCACGGTCGCCGACGTGCCGCCGAGCCGGGCCAGGTCGAACGGACGGGCGAGCAGCAGGGCGGCACCGGTGAGCACGGCGAGCACCACCTGACCGGCCGTGCGCTCCCACGCGACGCCACGCAGCCCACGCCCGACGTCACCCCCCACGCGGCCGTGCTGCACCCCGCGTCCGACGTCGCCGAGCACCCCGCCGGGCAGCGTGACGTTGAGGAACTGGGCGCGGTAGCAGGAGGCGAGGGCCCCGGCCAGGGTGAGGTCGGCGCCCAGCCGGCGCGCGACGAGCCGCCAGCGCCAGGCCCCGCACAGCGTGGTCAGCAGGGCGATGAAGGCGCCGGCCGTCAGCGCCCGGGCGTCGGTGGCGCGCAACGCGTCGAGGAACGGCCCGGTGCCCAGCCCGACGACGAGCGCAGCAAGCACGAGCGCGCCGACCAGCGGACGCGCCCACCTCCACCACGTCGCGTCGATCACGGCCTCCCGGTCGTCGGGGCTCCGGGTCGGGAACGAAGCACCTGTTCTCCGAACATACGCGCCCGATGCCGACCCGGTTCACCCGTGCACGGACTCGGTCAGCCCGCCACGCCCGTGAGCACCCGGGCGACGTCGGCGCTCGTGGCCGACCAGGTGGGCAACGTGGCCCGCCGCCCCTCGGCCGCCGCGCGCAGGTGCGCCCGCAGGCCGGGGTCCCCGAGCCACTGCTCGAGCGCCCCGGCGAGCGCACCGGGGTCGTCGGGCGGCACGAGGATGCCGGGACGCCGCCCGCCGGGTGCCCGGCCCACGGCCTCCGGGAGGCCGCCGACCCGGGTCGCCAGCACCGGGACTCCACGGGCGAGCGCCTCGGTGACGGCCATGCCGTACGTCTCGCCGCGCGAGGCGGTGACGAGGAGGTCGGCGCGGGCGTACGCGGCATCCAGGGCGGTGCCGCCCAGCGCGCCGGTGAACTGCACCTGCTCCGCGACGCCGAGCTCGACGGCCCGGGTGCGCAGCCACTCGACGAAGCCCGGGTCTCGTTCGAGCGAGCCGACGCACGTGCAGACCCAGCCCGTTCCCGCGACCCGGGCGAGCGCCTCCACGAGCACGTCGTGGCCCTTGGCCGGGATCACCGCCCCGACGCACAGCAGGTGGCGGCCGCGCGGGTCCCCCGCGACCGCCGGGGCCGGATCCACTCCCGGCACGGCGACCGTGACTCGGGACGGGTCGAGCCCGTAGGTGTCGAGCAGCCAGCGTCGGGTCCACCGGCTGGTCGTCACGACGGCGTCGACGCACCGCAGCGCCGTCGCTTCACGCGCTCGCACGTCGGCGCCCCCGCCGTCCGGTCCGCCCAGCCCCAGCGGCAGGTGAACGAGCACCACCAGTCGGAGCCGATCCGCCTCGGCGCGCAGGGCCTCCACCTGGTCGGACGCGACGAGCCCGTCCAGGAGCACGACAGCCGCCGCTCGGCAGGCGCGCGAGCACCTCCGACACCGCGGATGCCGTGAACACGGCCTCCCCACAGCGGTTCTCGCGGTGCACCTCATACTCGCGCACCTCCCATCCGAGCGCGGCAAGCCCGGTGCAGAGCCGCCGGTCGTAGGTGTTGCCGCCACTCGGCCGGGCCGGGTCGTCGACCCCGTCCGGTACGACCACGTGCAGCACGGTCACAGGTCGCGCTCGTAGGAGGCCCAGGCGATGTGCGACTCACGCAGGCTGACGTGCAGCGACGCCAGCTCACCGGCATCGCGACCGAGCTCACCCTGCGTGGATGCGGTCGGCGAGCCGGTCGGCCACGACCTGCGCGAGCCGCTCGGTCGTCGTGTTGACCGCCGCGAGCGACGGGTCGTCGTCGAGGTTGCGGTAGCTGAGCCCACCGACCACGGCGGCGAGCGCGCCGGCCGCCCGGCCGATGTCGACGACGAGCCCGTCAGCGTCGAGTGCTTCGGCGCGCACCGTGGCGTCGACGACGTAGGTGGCGCCGTGCAGCCCCTGCGCCGGCCCGAAGACCTCGCCGCGCAGGCTGTGGGCGATCATCATGTGGTCGCGGACGGTCACGCTGAACACGGCGTCTCCTCGGGGTAGGTCACGGTGTGGCACAACGCCGGCAGGCTGCCGTCGGCCAGGCGGCTCATCACGTCGGGCAGCTCGTCGAACGGCGAGCTGCCGGTGAGCAGCACGTCGAAGGCGGGGTCTCGCAGCAGCTGCAGCGCCAGGCCCAGCCGGTCCGCCGCGGTGCGCCGCCCGCGCTGCGCCGGTGACACCGTGCCGACCTGGCTGGCGCGCACCGAGAGTCGGCTCGAGTGGAACGACCCCCCGAGCCGCAGGGTGACCTCGGAGTCGCCGTACCAGCTGAGGTCGATCACCGTGCCCTCCGGCGCGAGGACGTCGAGGGCCAGCTGCAGCCCCGCCGATGTCGCGCTCGCGTGCACGGCCAGGTCGCAGCCGCTGGGGGCGTCGTCGGGCAGCGCGAACCCGGCTCCCATCACCTCGGCCAGGGGCGCGCGCGTGGGGTCGACGTCGACGACGGTCACCTCGGCCCCGGGGATGCCGGTGAGCAGCCGGGCGACACACAGCCCCACCATCCCGGCCCCCACCACGGCGACTCGGTCGCCGACGAGCGGGGCGGCATCCCACAACGCGTTGACGGCGGTCTCGACGGTGCCGGCCAGCACGGCGCGGTCGGGCGGCACGTCATCGGGCACGACGACGACGGCATCGGCCGGCACGACGAAGAAGCTCTGGTGCGGGTAGAGGCAGAAGACGGTGCGCCCCAACAGGTTCGGCGGCCCGACCTCGACGACACCCACGTTGAGGTAGCCGTACTTCACCGGCCCGGGCAGGTCACCCTCCTGGTGCGGTGCCCGCATCACGGCGCGCTGGTCGGCCGGCACACCGCCTCGGAAGACCAGCGTCTCGGTGCCGCGGCTGATGCCGGTGCGCAGGGTGCGCACGAGCACCTCGCTCGGGCCGGGGGTCGGCACCGTCGCCGGCCGGATCTCGCCGACACCCGGTTCGCGCACCCAGAACGCGCGGGCCTGAACCGCCATCGCGGGAACTCCCTTCCGGGGCTGCGCTGCATCGGGTCGTCGCCGTCGGGTGACGCCTGTCCCTACACACGATGTCAGAACGGCCACGGTTCACGTCGACGCCGTGGCCCGACCGGGTCGCGGTGAACCTTCGGTGCGCGTCTCACGTGATGTTCGGTAAGGCCCTCTGCGCGGTCGCGCCGGGCGGCACGGGTTGCGGCGGACGGAGGCACTCATGGGGACGCGAATCGTGACGGCGGTGGCGGCGCTGGTGTCGGCGTTCGTGCACCTCAGGCTCTGGCTCCCCCCTGACCGGTACCAGGACATCGACGTGATCGGGCCCGCATTCCTGTTCAACGCCGTGGCCGGATTCGTGATCGCGGTGCTGCTGCTGATCTGGCGGCACTGGGTGCCGGGGTTCCTCGCCGCGGGGTTCGGGGCGAGCACCCTCGGGGCGTTCATCCTGTCGGCCACGGTGGGGCTGTTCGGTGTCCAGGAGCAGCAGTGGACGGGTGGCTACCAGCTGACGGCCGCGATCTCCGAGGTGGTGTGCATCGTCGGTGGGCTGTTGGTGATGCGCGAGGCCTGGCCGCGTCGCCAAGCCGTCTGAGCCGACCGCCGGACCGTCGGTGCTTGAACTTCTTCGCCGGAACTTCCGGCCCGCCTGACCTCGGCCTGCCGTGACAGCGAGCGCCTCGGGGCCTACCCTGACGACAACCAAAGCGGGAGTCGGCCGAGGGCAAGGAGCACCACATGCTGTGGTTCCTGATCGGCGTGGGCGTGCTCGTGGTCGTGCTCTCCGTCCGAGACCTGCTCCGCCGGCCGGATCCGACGGCCGAACCGGACCCCCGGCAACCGGTGCCGCGCGGCGGGGACCACACCGACTGGGCGCGCGCCTGGGACGGCCGGAACGGGGGCGGCCCGTTGGGCAGCAACGACGGCGGTGGCAGCGGCTCGCCCTGAGCACCGACCTGAGAACGAGGATCGGCTCGGAGGACCCCGCTCAGACCGGCAGGGTCAGCACGACTCGGACCACCCGCTCAGACCGGCAGGGTGAGCACGACTCGACCGTCGGCGGTGCGGACCTCCACGGTGGTGATGTCGGTGCGCCCGGTCGCGGTCGCCCCGGTCAGCCGCATGGTCCTGCCCGGCAGGCCCTTCCACGTCGCCACCTGCTCCGTGCGCCCCTCGCGGGTGTGCACGACCAAGGCGTAGGCCGGCGCCGCCTCCTTCCTCGTACTCGCCGTCCCCGGAACCGACGTCCGCGTAGGAGCAGGTCAGGTCGAGCTTGGTCCCCCAGGCCACCCCGGTGAGCGCCACGGCCGCCTTCACCGGCCCGGCCCCGACCGGCTGCATCGCCTCACCCACCGGGGCGACGGGGCGGCTGGCGGTGGGCGTCGCGGCCGAGGTGGTGGTCGGGGTCGACTCGTCGAACACGCCCCCGATCGCGAGCGCACTGACGAAGACCGCCGCCACGGCAGCGGCCACCGCGGCCGTGAGCAGCGAGCGCCGCCGCTGCTCACCACGCACCTCCCGCACCAGGGCGGGCAACAGGGTCTGGGGCAGCGGGGCGTCCGGGGTGGGCACCTCGAGGTCGGCCACGTCGACCTGGGCCAGCAGGCCCGGCAGGCCGGCGAGCTCGCGGACCCCGCGGCTGCACTCGGCGCAGCTCGGCAGGTGGGCCTCGAACTCGAGCCGCTCGGCGGGCGCCAGCGCGCCCAGCACGTAGGCGCCGTCGAGGTGGGCGTACTGGCAGCTCATGCGCCGACCCCCATCTCCTGCAACGCCAGTCGGAGCGCCCGCAGCGCGTAGTGGGTTCGCGACTTCACCGTTCCTTCGGGGATGCCGAGCCGGTTCGCCGCCTGCGCGACCGAGGCCCCCCGGTAGTAGCACTCCAGCAGCACCGCCCGGTGGTCCGTGGACAACGACGTCACGGCCTCGGCGACCAGCCACGACGTCAGCAGCTGGTCGGTGTGGTCGAGCTCGACGCGACCCTCCGGCACCTCGGCGACGGCCACCTCGTGCTGCGCGCGCGACGTGCGCCACTCGTCGATGACGATGTTGCGGGCCACGGTGAACAGCCACGACCGCACCGACCCGCGTGACTCGTCGAGCCGGTCGTGGTTGCGCCAGGCGCGCAGCAGCGTCTCCTGCACCACGTCCTCGGCGCGGGCCCGGTCCTGCCCGGTCAGGCGCAGGCAGTACCCCCACAGCGCCGCGGCATGTTCGTCATGCAGCTGCTGCATCAGGGCCACCGAGCTCTCCGGCATCCGACCTCCTACCGATGCACTACGCGTGGATCGCCTGAGAGGTTCAAACACCCTACTCGTCCCCGCGCAGGGTGAACGAGCGCAGCCGGTCGCCGGTGAACCAGACCGAGCCGGCGGTGAGGAGGGTCGCGGCCACGACCGCGTACGCGACACCGATCGCCGCGGCATCCTCGACCCGGGGGCTGATCTCGCCCGCGACCGCCCGGCCCCAGGCCCCGATCGACAGCCAGCGCACGCCGGCGAAGATCGACCCGAGCACACCCTCCCAGACGCAGCACGAAGAGCAACCCGACGACCACGGCGTGCCGCGTGAGCGCCGCGAGGGCGAGGAAGAGCGCGGTGTAGACCGTTCCGGCCACCGCCGCGCCCACCGCCAGCGCGCCGGCCCGCCCCGGCTGCGACGGGTCGAAGACCAGGGCCGCGAGGGCCACCGGCAGCGCACCCAGCAGCATCGTGGCTCCCCACGCCGCGGCGAACTTGCTCACCGCGATGACGTGCCGGTTCACCGGCTTGGCGAGCAGGTAGACGACCGAGCCGTCGTCGATCTCGGGGCCGAGCACGGCGGTCGCGGCGAGCAGGGCGACGAGCGGCAGCGCCAGCGTGAAGCCGAGCCCGACCACCGCGTCGAGCCCGACCTCCTCGTCGGTGAGCAGCCGCACCAGCAGCGCCAGCACGAGCAGGGCGGCGGCGATGAGCAGCGAGCACGACGCCGCGTCGGCGCCCGAAGAGGGCCTGGGTCGACAGGCGCAGCAGGGTGCGGTTCATCGCTCAGCCCCCCACCAGGTAGGCGAAGACGCTCTCGAGCGACTCGTCGGTGGGCGTCAGCTCGAGGATCCGGATGCCGTGCTCGCGCGCCACCCGCGGCAGCCGCACCGCGAACGCCCCGAAGTCGGAGACCGAGACGTCGACCCCGCCCTCGGCGGCGCAGCGACGACGGCGACGACCGAGGGCTCCGCGATGAGGGATGCCGCGAGCCGGCGGTCGTCGTCGGCCACCACGACGTACTGCACCGGGCGGTCGGTCATCAGCCGCCGGATCTGGCCGAAGTCGCCGGAGGCCGCGTGCCGCCCGGACACGACGACCTCGATCTGCCGGGCGACCTGCTCGACCTCCTCGAGGATGTGCGAGCTGAACAGCACGGTGCGCCCCTCGCTGCCCATCCGGCGCAGCAGGGCCATCAGGTGCAGGCGCTGGCGGGGGTCGACGCCGTTGAACGGCTCGTCGAGCAGCAGCACGCGCGGGGTCGTGCACCAGCGCCGAGGCGAGCTTGACCCGCTGGCGCATGCCCTTGGAGTAGGTGCCGATCCGGCGCGCGGCCGGCTCGGCCATCTCGACGACCTCGAGGGCCCGCTCGGTGGCGGCCCCGGGGTCGTCGAGGCCGTGCAGCTCGGCGTTGGCCAGCACGAACTGGCGCCCGGTGAGGTAGCCGAAGCTCAGCTCGCGCTCGGGCACCAGCCCGATGGTGCGGTAGGCGTCGCGTCCTGCCGCCAGACCGGCTCGCCGTCGAGGGTGACGGTGCCCGCCGACGGGCGCGAGGAAGCCGGACATCAGCGCGATGATCGTGGTCTTGCCGGCGCCGTTGGGGCCGAGCAGGCCGGTGACGCCGGGGCGCACGGTCATCGAGATGCCGTTGACGGCGACGACGTTGCCGTACCAGCGCGAGGTCTGGTCGAGGCTGAGCACGCTCATGCGGTCGCCACCCGCCGGTAGCGCCACAGCAGCGCGGCGACGCAGGCCGCGGAGAGGCCCACGAACACCGCCGACGTAGGCGAGCTCCATCCCCGTCGACGTCGGTGGGGTCGGCACGTCGGCGCCGGTCCAGGCGCCCATCAGCCCGCGGTAGAGCGAGTACGGGGAGAACAGGCCGGCGACCTCGCCGACCTCCGACCGGCCCTCTTCGCTCGAGATGCCCTGGACGGCGGTGACGATGCCGTTGGCGATGACGAGCAGGGCGATCGTGGCCACCACGGCGAAGCCGCGACGGGTGGACCACGACGCGACGAGCCCGGCGAGCCCGGCGAGCGAGAGGGCCAGCAGCACCGCGAGCCCCACCGCGATGCCGGCCTGACGGGTCTGCTCGCTGACGTCGAGCTCACCGAGCAGGGCGACGACGTAGAGGATGAGGATCGGCAGCAGCAGGAAGACCAGCGTCGCGCCGAGCAGGGAGGTCCACCGCGACAGCGCGTAGGCGCTCGACCGCAGCGGTCGCGCCAGGTAGAGCGAGATGGTGCCGTGCCGAGGTCGCGCGAGAACAGCACCGGGGCCTGCGCCGCCACGAAGATGCCGACGAGCACCTGCGTGGTCGACGCGTACTCCGCGTAGCCGATCGGCAGCTCGTCGAGCCCGGCGAAGGCCAGCACCCCACCGACGATGACGGCCGGCATGAGGTTGAGCGCGAGAAGGACGAAGGGCAGCACCTTGGACTTGCCCGAGCGGCCCAGACCGAAGGCGTTGCGGAACCCGGTCAGGGTCAGCGCGCGAGCGATCGCTCCCGCACCGAGCCGGGGGCCGGTGTAGGGCCGGTAGCCCAGGTCGTGGATGACGCTGCCGCCCGCAGGCGTCGCGGCCGAGGGGTCGGTCATCGGGCACCTCCGTCCGGGTGGGCGGCGCCGTCGGTGCCGACCCGGTCGAGCTCGACGGCGGCCTCGACGTCGGCGTCGGCGAAGACGTCCTCGATGCGGCGGTGGTCGACCTGGAGCCGCACCAGACCCAGCCCGAGGTCACCGGCGGTGTCGCGGATCAGGTCGCGCACGGCATCCGGGCGGTCGGTCGCGTCGACGTTGAGCATGCCGCCGCGCCGGGTCGCGGCGACGCCCGCGCTGGTGAGGGCCGCGGCCATCCGGTCCTGGGCGTCGTGGCCGAGCACCTCCACGAGCAGCACCCCGGTGGCGTCGAGGAACTCGTCGGTGCGCGACGCCCGCAGCAGCCGACCGCCGTCGAGCACCACGACGTTGTCGCTGACCCGTTCGAGCTCGCCGAGCAGGTGCGAGGTGACGATGACCGCGATCCCGAAGTCGTGGCCGATCCGGCGCACGAGGCCGAGCATCTCGTCGCGCGCCGCCGGGTCGAGCCCGTTGGTCGGCTCGTCGAGGAGCACCAGCCGCGGGTCGTGCGCGAGCGCCTGGGCGAGCTTGGCCTTCTGCTTCATGCCGGTGGAGTAGCCACCCATCGGCCGGTAGCGCTCCTCGGCGAGGCCGACGTGGCGCAGCACCTCCGCGGCGCGCTCGCGGGCGGCGACCCGGGGCAGCCCGGACATCATCGCCAGGTGCACGACGAAGTCGCTGGCGCTGACGTCGGGTGGCAGGCAGTCGTGCTCGGGCAGGTAGCCGACGGCCGCGCGGATGGCCTCGCCCTCGGTGGCGATGTCGTGCCCGAGCACCTCGGCCCGCCCGCCGGTCGGGGGGATCAGGCCGAGCAGGATCTTCAGGAGCGTCGACTTCCCCGCACCGTTGGCACCGACCAGCCCCGTGGTGCCGCCGCCGATCTCGAGGGTCAGCGAGTCCAGCGCCAGCACCGGACCGTAGTCCTTGGTGAGGCCCTCGACGCGCGCGACGGGTTCCACGTCGGTCACAGTAGCGGCGCCGGAGGAGGTCGGTGCGCGGTCCAGGGCTCGGTTCAGGGTCGCCTCAGGGTGTGCCCTGAGGCGAGTGTCGCGTCGGTGCTTCCCCTTGCCCACTCGGTCGAGAGTAGAGAACACCCCGGATGTCGTCGCGCGACACGGCGAGTTCTCTACTCTCGACCCGATCGCGAGGCCCCCCGGGAGGTCCTGCGTCGGGCAGGGTGGACGCCGACCCCGACGAGAGGAACGTGGCGAGCCTTGACCTCCCCCGAGGTGCCCTTCGGCACGGAGACCCGGCCGGCGCACTGGTGGCGCACCGCCGTGGTCTACCAGGTGTACCCGCGCTCGTTCGCCGACAGCGACGGCGACGGCGTGGGCGACCTGCCCGGCATCACCTCGCGCCTGGACCACCTGTCCCGGCTGGGCATCGACGTGCTCTGGCTGTCGCCGGTCTACCGGTCGCCGATGGACGACAACGGCTACGACATCAGCGACTACCAGGACATCGACCCGCTCTTCGGCACCCTGGCCGACCTCGACGCGCTCATCGCCGGCTGCCACGCGCGCGGCATCCGGCTGATGATGGACCTCGTCGTGAACCACACCTCCGACGAGCACCCGTGGTTCGTCGAGTCCCGGGACCCGAGCTCGCCCAAGCGCGACTGGTACTGGTGGCGCCCGGCACGACCCGGCCACGAACCCGGCACCGAGGGTGCCGAGCCGACGAACTGGGAGTCGGTGTTCTCCGGGCCGGCCTGGGAGCTCGACGAGGCCAGCGGTGAGTACTACCTGCACCTGTTCTCGCGCAAGCAGCCCGACCTGAACTGGGAGAACCCGCAGGTGCGCCGGGCGGTCCACGCGATGATGCGCTGGTGGGTCGACCGGGGCGTCGACGGCTTCCGGATGGACGTCATCGACCTCATCTCGCGCGACCCCACGCTGCCGGACGGCCCGGTCGCGCCGGGCAGCCGCTTCGGGTCGTCACACGCCGCGGTCGCGAGCGGCCCCCGGCTCGAGGAGTTCCTCGCCGAGATGAACCGTGAGGTCGGGCTGAGCGCCGGGCACCTGCTGACGGTCGGCGAGATGCCGAGCTCGAGCATCGACCTGGCCCGCCGGGTCACCGACCCCGCACGGCGCGAGCTCGACATGGTCTTCACCTTCGAGCACGTCGACCTCGACGTGCGGCCGGGCGGCCCCAAGTGGGACATCGTGCCCCTGCCGCTCCCGCTGCTCAAGCGCACCTTCGCGGCGTGGCAGGAGGGCCTGGCCGACGTCGGCTGGAACTCGCTCTACTGGAACAACCACGACCAGCCCCGCGCGGTGACCCGGTTCGGTGACGACTCCCCCGAGCACCGGGTGGCATCGGCCAAGACGCTCGGCACCGTGCTGCACCTGCACCGCGGGACGCCGTACGTCTACCAGGGCGAGGAGCTCGGGATGACGAACGCCCCCTTCGCGTCGATCGGCGAGTACCGCGACATCGAGTCGCTCCGCCACCATGCGCAGGCGCTCGAGGCCGGGGTGCCCGTCGAGACCGTGATGGCCGCGCTGGCCCTCAAGGGTCGCGACAACGCCCGCACCCCCATGCAGTGGGATGCCGGCCCGCACGCCGGGTTCACCACCGGCGAGCCATGGCTCCCGGTGAACCCGAACCACACCGAGATCAATGCCGCTGCGGCGCAGGCCGACCCGTCGTCGGTGTTCAACCACTACCGGGCACTGATCGCGCTGCGCCACGACAACCCGCTCGTCGTCGACGGCCGGTTCGAGCTGCTGCTGCCCGACCACCCCCGGCTCTGGGTGTTCGTGCGTGGTGAGGCGTCCCACCGGCTCGTCGTGGTCGCCAACTGCTCGTCCGAACCCGTCACGGTGGATGCCGCCGACCTCCCGGACCTCGCCGCCGCCACGGTGCTGCTGGCCACCCACCCGGGGCGCGAGGGCCTCGACCTGCTGCCCTGGGAGTCACGCGTCCACGAGCTGGGGGCTCGTCCCGGCTGACCGCCGCCGTGGCACACCCTTCCCTCGCCGGCTGCGGTGCGCGATCGTGGACGCGAGGTCCGGACCGGAAGGCTGGTGGGTCACGTGGCAGGTCAGGAGGGGCGCCGCAGGGGGACGTTCACGGACGGGTCCGAGTACGAGACGTGGGGTGCCGGGCCGAAGGTGCTCCTGTACCTCCCGGGCGGACCCGGTAGCTCGATCCCGACGGGGCTGGGCGGCTGGATGTCACGACGGTGGTTCGAGCCGTTCGTCGACGCGGGGTACGCGGTCCATGTCGTGACGCGTCGCCGGGGGATGCCGCGCGGACACGGGGTCACGGACATGGCCGACGACGTCGCGGAGCTCATCTCGCACGAGCTCGGTGGCCGTGCCGACCTCGTCGTCGGAGTCTCCTTCGGCGGGATGATCGCGCAGCACCTCGCCGCGCGCCACGCTGCCCTGCTCGGGCAGGTGGCGGTCATCGTCGCGGCCGCCGAGGTGTGCGACTGGGGGAAGGACGTCGACAGGCGCCTCGCGCAGGCCGTCGCCTCGGGCGACCGCGTCCGGACCGGGATGACTTTCGCCGAGTACGTGGCACCGAGCCGGCGTGCCCGCCTGCTGCGTCGTGTGGTCGCTCCCTGGCTCGGAAAGAGCCTGCTCTCCGGGAAGCACTACCCGCCGGCGGACCTGGTGGTCGAGATCGAGGCCGAGCTGGAGTTCGACTCCCGGTCCGACCTCCCGAGGGTCGCGGTGCCGGTCCTGTTCGTGTGCGGGGACCGGGACCAGTTCTTCACGCCCGAGGTGGTCGCAGAGACCGCATCGCTCGTCCCCGGCAGCGCGCTGGTGTGGCACGAGGGAAAGGGCCATGTCGCGGTGGCCTCAAGCGGTCGGGTCCCGGAGCAGGTACTCGAGTTCGTCGGCCGGGGCTGAACGGTCAGGCGCTGGTGGGGAAGGTGGCCCGGATCGCCTCGCTGAGGGCCGCCTGGTCCACCGGCTCCCCGCGCGCGGCCCGGGCCCCGACGGCCAGGCCCAGGATGTAGGACCCGACCGGAGCCATCGGTCGGGCGAAGCCGTGCGCGATCTCCTTGGTCAGCCCGTGGATGCCGGTGACGTCGACCGCGTCCGGGTCGGCGCCCACCGCCGCACAGGCGTCGGACACCCACCCGTGCCACTGCTGCTCGGCTGCTGCGAGGTCGGTCACGAACGCTCTCCTTGTCCGGTCACTTCTTGCTCAGCTCGGGCTTGTCCCAGCCACGCTGGGGCGCCCGGTTGCCCGAACCACGGCCCGGGCGCTCGTCCTTGGAGCGGTAGACGAGGTACGGACGCGTGAGGTAGCCGATCGGGGCCGAGAACACGTGCACCAGCCGGGTGAACGGCCACATCGCGAACAGCAGGAACGCCAGCAACGCGTGCAGCTGGAAACCCAGCGGGGCCTGCGCCATCAGCTCGGGCTTCGGCTGGAGCAGGAAGATGCTGCGGAACCAGACGCTGACCCCCTCGCGGTAGTTGTACTCGCCACCGAACTGCAGCAGGCTCCCCGCGACCGTGTTCCACATGCCCAGCACGATGACGCTGCCGAGCACGGCATACATGACCTTGTCGTTGACCGTCGTCGCGCGGAACACCGGCCCGGTGGTGCGCCGCCGGTAGACGAGGATCGCGAGCCCGACGACCGCCGCGATGCCCGCGGGAATGCCGCCGGCCAGCGCGATGACGTGGTACGCGTGCGGGCTGAGGCCCAGGGCGTTGGTCCACACCTGGGGGATGATCAGGCCGATGACGTGGCCCATCACGACCCCGAGCATCCCGAAGTGGAACAGCGGGCTGCCGATGCGCAGCAGCCTGTCCTCGTACAGCTGGCTGGAGCGCGTGGTCCAGCCGAACTTGTCGTAGCGGTAGCGCCAGACGTGCCCGACGACGAACACCGCGAGGCAGACGTAGGGCACGATCACCCACAGGAAGACGGTCATCGGGGAGCTCCTACGGGGATCGTCGTGCCGAGCATCGCGGTGGTGTCGACAGGCTCGGGTCGGGGGTTGAGGCGGGGGTCGATGGCGTACGGCTCGAGCCCGACCTCCTCCTTCGGCGGGCCCTCGGCGACGAGGCGCAGCAGGGCCGTCTGGTCGTCGCCGTCGAGCTCGGGCAGCGTCGAGCGCAGGGCCTGAATGGCCGGCAGCCACGGCGAGCCGCGCTGCGCGAGACCGGCCTTGAGCACCTCGACGCCGACCCGGTGCCGGATCAGCAGGTGCCAGGCCGTCGCCCAGTCCTGCACGGCGCCGAACTCGAGCACCACGCAGAGGTGGTCGGGCAGCTCGGCGTCGGAGTCGAACTCCACGCCGGCCTTGCGGTACGCCTGCTTGAACTCGACGAGGGCCACGCCGCGGCGGCGGGTGTCGCCCTGCGTGAAGTAGGTCAGGTGCAGCGAGCACTTGCGGGTGACGTCGAAGGTGTCGACGTACTCCTCCTGCAGCGCACCGAGGTCGCCCCTCCCGATGGTGTCGAGCATCTCGGTCAGCGGCTCGCGCTGGGCATCGGGAAGCTCGGCCACCACGCCGCGCAGCATCGGCACGCGTGAGACGAGCACCTCGTCGGGGTAGTCGAGCAGCAGCGAGACGACCTGCCAGGTGTCGGCCAGGGCCCGCTCACTGATGCCGGGCTGGGCGTCGCGGTGCCGGCGCCACTTCATCGGTCGGTCCCGTCGTCGGCTGCCGCGCCGGAGCCGGGGAAGATGCCGTCCGGCATCCCGCGACCGTCCCAGTTGAGCAGGTTGACCCGTCCGCGCAGCGGGTTGTCGGACGGCAGCGCCTCCATCGTGTCGGCGGACTGGGTCTGCTGCAGCACCCGGAAGTTCTCGACGGCGACCGGTGTCGGTGCGGCACCGGACCCCTCGCCGAAGATCTCCTGCCCGCCGCCGTACTCCGACACCGCGCAGTCCGTGGCGAGCTCCTCGAGCGCGTGCGCCTGCTCGGCGTGCGCGGTGGGGATGACGTAGCGCTCGTCGTACTTGGCCAGGGCGAGCAGGCGGAACATCTCGTACATCGCCTCCCCCTCCATCCCGACCGCGGCCGGGATCTCGTCGCGGGGGTCGCGGCCGAGGTTGATGTCGCGCATGTACGACCGCATCGCGGCGAGCTTCTTCAGCACCCCGTTCACGGGGGCCACGTCACCGGCGGTGAAGAGGTTCGCGAGGTACTCGACCGGGATGCGCAGGGTGTCGATGGCCCCGAAGAGGTTGTCGACGTCCTCGGCGTCGTAGCCGGTGTCCTTGATGACGTCGACGACCGGCGACAGCGGCGGGATGTACCAGACCATCGGCATCGTGCGGTACTCCGGGTGCAGGGGCAGCGCCACCTTGTAGTCCATGATCAGCTTCTTGACCGGGCTGCGCCGGGCGGCCTCGACCCAGTCACCGGGGATGCCGGCCGCCTCCGCCTGGCGGCGCACCTCGGGGTCCTCGGGGTCGAGGAAGACGCCCAGCTGCGACTCGTACAGGTCGGTGTCGTCGGGGGCCGACGCCGCCTCGAGCACCTTGTCGGCGTCGTAGAGCACCAGGCCGATGTACCGCAGCCGCCCCACGCAGGTCTCCGAGCACACCGTCGGGATGCCGACCTCGATGCGCGGGTAGCAGAACGTGCACTTCTCGGCCTTGCCGGTCTTGTGGTTGAAGTAGACCTTCTTGTACGGGCAGCCGGTGATGCACATCCGCCAGCCGCGGCAGCGGTCCTGGTCGACGAGGACGATGCCGTCCTCTTCCCGCTTGTAGATCGCGCCGCTCGGGCACGACGCTGCACACGACGGGTTGAGGCAGTGCTCGCAGATCCGCGGCAGGTAGAACATGAAGGTCTGCTCGAACTCGAACTTCACCTTGTCCTCGATGCCGCGAAGCATCACGTCGTTGGCCGCGTGCTCGCGCGAGCCGCCCAGGTCGTCGTCCCAGTTGGCGCTCCACGAGACGTTGATCGGCTTGCCCGAGATCAGCGAGTGCGGCCGCGCGACAGGGAAGTTCTTCTGCGCCGGCGCGTTCAGCAGCGTCTCGTAGTCGTAGGTCCACGGCTCGTAGTAGTCGTGGATCGAGGGCATCTTCGGGTTGCTGAAGATCGTGAGCAGCTTCTTGAACCGGCCGCCGGCGCGCAGCCGGAGCCGGCCGTTGTTCACCACCCAGCCGCCCTGCCACTCGTCCTGGTCCTCGTACCCGCGTGGGTACCCGAGGCCGGGCCGGGTCTCGACGTTGTTGAACCAGACGTACTCGGTGCCGGCCCGGTTGGTCCACGCCTGCTTGCAGGTGACCGAGCAGGTGTGGCAGCCGATGCACTTGTCGAGGTTCATGACCATCGCCATCTGGGCCATGACGCGCATCAGGAATCGCTCCTCAGGAGAACGTCGTGGGGTGACATCAGTAGACGACCGGGGTGGTGCGCTTGCGGATCATCGTGACCTCGTCACGGTTGTTCCCCGTGGGCCCGATGTAGTTGAAGAAGTAGGCGAGCTGCGCGTAGCCGCCGATCATGTGGCTCGGTTTCATCATGATCCGGGTGAGCGAGTTGTGGATGCCGCCGCGCTTGCCGTCGCGCTCGGTGAGCGGCACGTCGATGAGCCGGTCCTGGGCGTGGTGCATGTAGACGGTGCCCTCCGGCATCCGGTGCGAGACGATGGCGCGGGCGGCGACGACGCCGTTGCGGTTGACGGCCTCGATCCAGTCGTTGTCGCGCACCCCGATCTTCTCGGCGTCGAGGTCGGACAGCCAGATCGTCTGCCCGCCGCGGGAGAGGCTGAGCATGAAGAGGTTGTCCTGGTACTCGCTGTGGATCGACCACTTGTTGTGCGGCGTGAGGTAGCGCACCGAGACGCCGAGGGCGTTCTGCTCACCGAGCGCGGTCTCGCCGAACAGCTCGGTCATGTTCAGCGGTGGCCGGTAGACCGGCAGCGCCTCCCCCATCCCGAGGATCCAGTCGTGGTCGAGGTAGAACTGCTGGCGCCCGGTGAGGGTGTGGAAGGGCTTGAGCCGCTCGATGTTGATCGTGAACGGCGCGTAGCGGCGCCCGCCCGACTCCGAGCCCGACCACTCGGGAGAGGTGATGACGGGCACCGGCGCGACCTGGGTGTCGGCGAAGGTGATCTGCTTGCCCTCGTGCTCGGCCGAGAGGTCGGCCAGCGCGGTGCCGGTGCGCTTCTCGACGTTCTTGAACCCGTGGGTGGCGAGGTGCCCGTTCGTGGTGCCGGACAGGTGCAGGATCGCGTCGGCGACATGGATGTCGGTCTCCAGCCGCGGCTGCCCGGCGCCGGCTCCGTGGTGCGCCGTGCCGTTGCGGTGGCGCAGGATCTCGATCTCGCGGTTGACCTGGTAGGGCACGCCCTTGGTCAGCATGCCCACCGACTCCATGAGCGGGCCGATCGAGGTCATCTTGTCGTAGACCTGGGTGAAGTCGCGCTCGACGACGGCGAGCACCGGCAGGGTCTTGCCCGGCACCGGCTCGCACTCGCCCTTGCGCCAGTCCTTGACCACACCGTGCACGGTGGCCATGGCCTCGGGAGTGTCGTGCCACAGCGGCTTCGCGACGACGTCGCGACGGGTGCCGAGGTGGTCGACGGCGAGCTCGGAGAACTTCTTCGCGATCGCCTTCCAGGCCTCCCAGTCGGTCTTGGACTGCCACGGCGGGGAGATGGCGGGGTTGAACGAGTGCACGAACGGGTGCATGTCGGTGGTGTTGATGTCGTGCTTCTCGTACCAGGTGGCCGCCGGCAGCACGACGTCGGAGAACAGCGTCGAGCTGGTCATCCGGAAGTCGATGGTCATCAGCAGGTCGAGCTTGCCCTCCGGGACGTCGTCGGGCCACGCGATGCCCTCGGGTCGCTTGTCCGGCGGAGCCTGCTCGGCAGTGACGGCGTTGTCAGTGCCGAGCAGGTGCTTGAGGAAGTACTCGTTGCCCTTCGCGCTCGAGCCGAGCAGGTTGGCCCGCCACAGGCTGAGGATGCGCGGGTGGTTCTCCTCGGCCTCGGGGTCCTCGACGGCGAAGGTCAGGTCGCCGGACTTGAGCTGGTCGACCACGTAGTTCGCGGGCGTCATCTGGGCGGCCTCGGCCTCGTCGACCAGGTCGAGGCTGCTGCGGTTGAACGTCGGGTAGCTGGGGGTCCAGCCCAGCCGCACCGACTGGGCGAGCAGGTCCATGACGCCCTTGCCCGCGAAGACCCCCGTGCCGGCATCGACGTCGTCGGCCGTGAAGGTGTCGTACCGGTACTGGCTGGTGTTGACGTACCAGTAGGCGGTCTGGTTCATGTGCCGCGGCGGGCGCTGCCAGTCCAGGGCGAAGGCCATGTGCTGGAAGCCCATGATCGGGCGCACCTTCTCCTGGCCGACGTAGTGCGCCCAGCCGCCACCGTTTCGACCCTGGCAGCCGGTGATCGTGGTGAGCACGAGCATCGCGCGGTAGATCTGGTCGGAGTGGAACCAGTGGTTGGTGCCGGCGCCCATCAGGATCATCCCGCGGCCGGTGGTGTCGATCGCGTTCTGCGCCCACTCACGGGCCAGCCGCACGACCTGCTCGGCCGGCACCGACGTGATCTCCTCCTGCCAGGCCGGCGTGGCCGGCGTCGACGGGTCGTCGTAGTCGACCGGCCAGGTGCCCGGCATCCCGGGGCGGTTCACGCCGTACTGCGCGAGCATCAGGTCGAGCACGGTGGTGACGAGGCGTCCGCCGATGCGGCGCACCGGGACGCCGCGCGACACGTGCGCGACCTTGCCGTCGTAGGAGTCGAAGCGCGGCAACACGATTCGCGCCGTCTCGGTGGCGGTGCCGTGCAGGGTGAGCACCGGCTCGATCTCGCCGAGGTCGAGGTTCCACTTCCCCCAGCTCTCCTCGCCGTAGCGGAAGCCGATCGAGCCCTGCGGGATGGCGACCTCGCCGGTGCGCGCGTCGAGCAGCGCCGGCTTCCACATCGCGTTCTCGGAGGTCGCCTCCGGGATGTCGAGGTCACCGGCCACGAGGTACTTGCCCGGCCGGTACGCGGGGCCGTCTGCGGCGGTGTCCGACCCGGCATCCGTGGTGTCGGGCTCGAGCGCGACGAGGAAGGGCAGGTCGGTGTACTTCTGGTTGTAGTCGGTGAAGAAGTCGACCTGCTGGTCGACGAAGAACTCCTTGAGGATGACGTGTCCCATCGCCATCGCGAGGGCGCCGTCGGTGCCGGGCGCGGAGGCGACCCACTCGTCGGCGAACTTGACGTTCTCGGCGTAGTCGGGCGAGACCGCGACGACCTTCTGTCCGCGGTAGCGGGCCTCGGTCATCCAGTGCGCGTCGGGCGTGCGCGTCATCGGCACGTTCGAGCCCCACATGATGAGGTAGCCGGCATCCCACCAGTCGCCGGACTCGGGCACGTCGGTCTGGTCGCCGAACATCTGCGGCGAGGCGTTGGGCAGGTCGGCGTACCAGTCGTAGAACGACAGCATCGGCGCGCCGATGAGCTCGAGGAAGCGGGCCCCGGAGGCGTAGGAGACGGGCGACATCGCGGGGATCGGCGAGAAGCCCGCGATCCGGTCGGGTCCCCAGCGCTTGACCGTGTAGACGTGGGCGGCCGCGATGATCTCGACGACCTCCTCCCACGTGGAGCGGACCAGGCCACCCTTGCCGCGGGCCGACTTGTAGCGCCTGGCCTTCTCGGGGTCCTGCACGACCGACGCCCAGGCGACGACCGGGTCGCCGCCGACGGCGCGCTTGGCCTCGCGGTACATCTCGAGCAGGACTCCGCGCACGTACGGGTAGCGAACTCGGGTGGGCGAGTAGGTGTACCAGCTGAAGGCCGCACCGCGGGGGCAACCCCGCGGCTCGTACTCCGGCCGGTCGGCGCCGGTCGACGGGTAGTCGGTCTGCTGCGCCTCCCAGGTGATGATGCCGTCCTTGACGTAGACCTTCCACGAGCACGACCCGGTGCAGTTGACGCCGTGCGTGCTGCGCACGACCTTGTCGTGCGACCAGCGGTCGCGGTAGAACGCGTCACCGGAGCGCCCACCGGTGGCATGGATCGAGCGCTTGTCGTCGGACACCTCCGAGCGGGTGAAGAAGCGGCGGGTGCCGACCAGTGCGTCGGTCAGCGGTCCGTCCAGGCCTGCGGGGCTCATCCGTGCTCCTTCGATGCGCGTGCTGCGGAAGGGCGTCGTCGTGCTGACGTGCGCGAGACAGGTCGTGGAGGTCGACGAACGGCTCGAGGCTCACCCGCGTGGCGGTCTCGCCCAACTGTGCCAGCGAACCGGCGATGAGGCCACGGTGGATTCCGCAGACCACCGCGGGGTTGGCGCGGGCCAGCTCGAGGAAGGGGCAGTGGGCCAGGGTGACCTCGGCGGACCGGCCGCCCTCGGACGTGCTGAGCTCGGGGGTGTAGCCCCACTCCTGGAGCACGTCGATCATCTGGGCGAGCTTGCCGAGCCACCGGCCGGGGGTGTCGGCGGGCACCGACTCGGGTTGGGCGGGCACGTGCTCGAGGGCCCAGCGCCGGCCCGCCTCGGCCGGGGTGATCGTGCGTCCCGACGCACCGTCGCCGAGGGTCTGCGCGAGCAGGCCGCTGAGCAGGCGGAGAGAGCCGATCTCGGTGCGGTCGTCGACGTCGTCGAGGGACCCCGGGGCGAGCGCGTAGACCTTGCGGGGCCGGCCCGCGCCCCCTTCGCGGCGCACCGCGGACTCGACGAGGCCGGCGGCGACCAGCTGGTCGAGGTGGAAGCGCACCGTCGTGACGTGCAGGCCGACCTGGGCGCCGAGCTCCGCGGCGGTGAACCCCGGAGTCGTCGCACCGGTGTCGGCGTTCGCGAGCGCGTCGACCAGCCGGCGGCGCACGGGGGACGCGAGCAGCGCTGCGGCGTTGTGCGACGCGTCGGTGGTCATGGTCCCTCCTCGAGAGATTGGAGGATTCTGTTCCTCTCCATCGAAGAACACCGTAGCAGGTGTGCGCCGGGCTCCGTGATGACGGCGCATTCGGGTTGACCAACAGGTGCTTTTGCCTGTACTACTTCGTGTCGTAGTTAGGTGAGTCTCACCTTTCTGGTGAGCGGGTCGCACCGGGTGTAGCGTCCCGATGTCGCAGGTTTAGAGGATTGAGTTCATGCAAATGGAGGACCGCACATGTCCCAGCTCATGACCGAGCCGGTGGCCGCACCGGCGACCCCCGTCACGGATGCCGCCCGGGGCCAGGTCTCCGGTGGGGCCAAGCGGGTCCTCACGATGTCGACGATCGCCTTCACCCTGATGTTCGCGGTCTGGCTGATGTTCGGCATCCTGGGCGTGCCGATCCAGAAGGAGCTCGGGCTCACCGACCCGCAGCTGGCCTGGATCAGCGCCGTCGCGGTGCTCAACGGCTCGCTGTGGCGCCTGCCGGCCGGCATGCTCACCGACCGGGTCGGTGGCCGCGTGGTCACCATCGCGATGCTGCTGCTCACCGCGATCCCCTGCTTCTTCATCACCCAGGCGACGAGCTACCTGCCACTGCTCGGGCTCGCCTTCCTCGTCGGGTTCGCCGGCAACCTGTTCAGCGTCGGCATCTCGTGGAACGCCGCCTGGTTCCCCAAGGACCGCCAGGGCTTCGCGCTCGGCGTCTTCGGCGCCGGCAACATCGGCGCCTCGGTGACCAAGCTGCTCATCGTGCTGCTCCCGACGATCATCGCGGGCACGGCCGGCGCCACCTACCTCGGCATCTTCCCCGGCGGCTGGCGGATCTTCCCGGCCTTCTACACCGTGGCCCTCGTCGTCGTCGCGGCGCTCACCTTCGTCGTCGTGCCGCGGCACGACCGCCGCGCCGGCGCCGGCAAGCCGGTGCGCGAGATGCTCGCCCCGCTGCGGCACGTGCGGGTGTGGCGGTTCAGCCTCTACTACGCCGCGGTCTTCGGCGCCTACGTCGCGCTCGCCGCCTGGCTGCCGAAGTACTACGTCGACAACTACGACATCCCGCTGGCCGAGGCGGCGCTGCTCAGCGCGACCTTCATCTTCCCGGCATCCCTGCTGCGCCCGGTCGGCGGCTGGTTCTCCGACCGCTGGGGCGCCCGCCGGGTCATGTACTGGACCTTCGCCGTGATGGCCGTGACCACCGGCATCCTGATGATGCCCAACGGCCACCTGGTCATCGCCCACGCCGACGGCTCGCAGACCAACCACCTCGGGTACGCCCTGGGCCTGGTGCCGTTCGCCATCCTCATCTTCGTGCTCGGGTGCGCGATGGGCGTCGGCAAGGCCGCCGTCTACAAGCACATCCCCGAGTACTTCCCCGACAACGTCGGCTCGGTCGGCGGCCTGGTCGGCATGTTCGGCGGCCTCGGTGGCTTCGTGCTCCCGCTGCTGTTCGCCTACACCAAGGTGTGGTCCGGCTTCCCGACCTCCACCTTCTTCGTCCTCTTCCTGCTCACGAGCGACCTGCTTCGTCTGGATGCACCTGACCGTGGTGCGGATGCTGCACCAGGAGTCCCCCGAGCTCGCCCGCCACCTCGAGACCACGGCCGCCGTCGCGGCCACCCGCTGACCACTCGGCCACCCGGCCCCAGAAGGAGAGAACACATGACCACATCGCAGGCCGGTCCCCGCCAGGGGGAGTGGCTGGAGTCCTGGGACCCCGAGAACGAGAAGACCTGGGACCAGTCGCTCGCGTGGCGCACCCTGTGGATCACCACGTTCTGCCTGACCCTCGCGTTCGTCGCGTGGTTCCTGCCGAGCGCCATCATCCCCAAGCTCAACGCCCTCGGGTACGACTTCACGAAGAACCAGCTGTACTGGATGGCCGCCATGCCGGGCCTCGCGGCCGGCCTGTTCCGCCTCGTGTGGATGACCCTGCCGCCGATCATGGGCACCCGGAAGATGGTCTCGCTGACCACGCTGCTGCTCATCGCGTCGACCCTCGGCTGGGGCGTGCGCGTGCAGTCGCCGAGCGCCCCCTACTGGGAGCTCATGGTGCTCGCCTTCCTCGCCGGCATCGGTGGTGGTGCGTTCTCCGGCTTCATGCCGAGCACGTCCTACTTCTTCCCCAAGCGCAAGCAGGGCACCGCCCTGGGCCTGCAGGCCGGTCTGGGCAACTTCGGTGTCTCCTTCGTCCAGCTGCTCACGCCGTACCTCATCGCCATCTCGGCGCTCGCGATCTTCGGCGGCAGCCAGCAGATGACCGTGTCGGGCAAGCCCCCCGCGACCGTCTGGTACCAGAACGCCGCCTTCGTCTGGATCCCGCTCATGGTGGTCGGCGCCGTCCTCGCCTGGACCATGCTGAAGTCGGTGCCGGTCAAGGCGAACATCCGCCAGCAGTTCGACATCTTCCGCAACCAGGACACCTGGTGGATGACGATCCTCTACATCATGACCTTCGGCACGTTCTCCGGCCTCGCCGCGCAGTTCGGCCTGCTCATGGCCAACCTCTACGGCAGCGGGAACACCGACATCGTTCAGGGGTCCGGTGCCTCCGCCACGGTCCTCGTCGCCGGCTACGCCGTTCCGGATGCCGTGAAGTACGTCTTCCTCGGCCCACTCATCGGGGCCGCCGCTCGGGTCGTGTTCGCCCCACTCACCGACCGCACCGGTGGTGCCGTCTGGACCCTCGTCTCCGGCCTCGGCCTGATCGGTTCGATCGCCTACACGATCCCGGCGCTCACCCCGGACACCAGCTCCGCGGCCGCGCTCGACGCCGGCTTCGACCAGTTCCTCTACGGGATGCTCGCGATCTTCCTCTTCGCCGGTATCGGCAACGCCTCGACCTTCAAGCAGATGCCGATGATCTTCGAACGCCGCCAGGCCGGAGGCGTCATCGGGTGGACGGCGGCCATCGCGGCCTTCGGACCGTTCTTCTTCGGCGTCGGTGTGACGACCCTGGGCCCGGTGGCCTTCTACTCGATCGGCATCGCCTGGGCCGTCATGTGCGTCGGCATCACCTGGTGGCGCTACGCCCGTCCGGGCGCCCCCAAGCCCGGCTGACCCTCGCCCCTCGTTGCCGTGAGTGCGGACGTGGTTGCCCTGGCGACCACTTCCGCACTCGCGGCATGCTTTCGTGGGTCAGGTCGCGCCGGTGAGGTCGTCGAGGTCGGCGGGGGTGTCGACGTCGCGCCCGGCAGGCCCGATGACACCGACCTCGAGGTGCGGCACGGCGAGCAGCAGCTTGGCCGGGCGGTTCGCCGCCGGGCTCGGCAGGACCTCACGCACGGATGCCGTGCGGTACGCGGCGAGCAACGGGTTGGCCACGCCGTGGGCGTCGACCGCGACCACGGCACCGACCTCGACGGGCGCGGTGCGCAGCGCCGCCACGAGCGTGACGATCGCAGGACCGGCGTACGGCATGTCACCGGCGACCACGGCCGACGAGGTCGGTCGTCACCGCGTCGACGCCCGCCGCGACCCCGGCGAGGGGCCCGCCGCCCGGAGGGTCCTCGCGGGTCCACGTGACGGGCCGGCGGCACTCCCGTGGCGGACCGACGACGACCACCGGCCATTCCGGCGGCAGCGACCCGAGCACGGTGTCGAGCACGGTCGACCCACCCAGGGGGGCGGCCAGCTTGTCGGAGCCGAAGCGGCGGGAGGTGCCGCCGGCGAGCACGACGACGGTGACGTCGCCACTGGTCGCCACAGGACGCTGGACGCTCATCCCACCAGTGTGGGGGGCAGGGTGAGCACGCACGCTCCGGGTCGCGCAAAGGGCACGAGGCGCAACCCCTCCGACGGCGCCCGGTGCGTCTCGAGGGCGCCGGAGACCAGCCCGAGGTGTACCTGGCAGACGACCTCCGGATGCTGTCGCGCCGCGTCGAGCAGCGGGCAGGTGCGCAGCAGCACGGTCGTGCCCGACCCGGACGCGCCCGGGGCCTCGGCCTCCCGGTCTCGGTCTCGGTCTCGGTCTCGGGCGAGAAGCCCAGCCGGTGGAGCAGCCGCAGGACCCGCTCGCGGGCCGTCAGGTCGACCCCGTCGTCGTCCCCGTGGCGAGTGGCCAGCCCGGTGCCCCAGGCCCGTCCGATGGCCCTGGCGTCGGCGCCCGGGTCACCGTCGCGCTCGGCGAGTCGCTGCGCGAAGGCCGCGGCCAGCGCGACGTACTCCTGCGCGGCCGCACCCCCCGGCGCCGGGGAGACGGCCTCTCGACCCGAGGGCGACACCGAGTAGTGCGTGGCGGGCCGGCCGCGGCCACCCGCAGGGAGCACGCGCTCCTCGCACGAGCCCGGCCGCGGCGAGTGCGCGCAGGTGGTGCCTCGTGGTGTTCGGATGGCCACCGACCCGGGCCGCCAGCTCGGCCACGGTCGCCGCCGACGCGGCCGCCGGCAGGTCGGTGAGCAGTCGCAGGAGCCGGCGCCGCGCGGGGTCGAGAGTCCTGCGCGGGGGGCTCTTCGACGGGCGGAGTTGGTGTCGGGCCCAACGGTGCTGTATTTTTCACAATGTCATTGTAGAAAAGATTCTCCTCGGAGGCCAGCCATGGACGCACGCACCACGATCCCACTCACCGAAGCCGTGCCCGCGGCGCCCCATCCGGGACATGCCGGCGCCTGCGGCTGCGGCGAGAGCAGCACCGGCGCGCCGGAGCTCGACGTGCGCGCCATCCCTCATGCCATCCGCCACGCGACGGTCTTCGGGGCCTGGTCGGCCATCCCGGCCGGCGGCTCGCTCGTCATCGTCGCCCCCCACGACCCCAAGCCGCTGCTCGCCCAGATCGCCGACCGCGAGGGCCCGCTCACGGTGACCTACCTCGTCGAGGGCCCGGACGCCTGGCGCCTCGAGCTCACTCGGGCCTGAGGCTCGACGGACCGGGCGAGGGACTGCCGTGTGCGGCTACTGCGGGTGCGAGAGCGTCGACGTCATCGGGCGCTTCATGCGAGAGCACGTCGACATCATCAACGCCACCGGTGACCTTCGGCGATCAGCCGAGGCCGACGACCACGCACGCGTCCGCGCTGCCGCCACGACCCTGAGAGGGCTGCTCGACCCGCACACCGTGGCCGAGGAGACCGGGCTGTTCGCCGTGCTGGCGGAGGACCTCGAGTTCACCGACCACGTGCACGGCCTCTGCGGCGAACACCTCACCCTGGGCCAGCTGCTCGATCGCATCGAGGCCGGCTCGCACGACCTGTTCCCCGACTTCGAGCAGCTCCTGCGAGCCCACATCGACCGCGAGGAGAACGGCCTGTTCCCGGCCGCCGCGATCGCCTTCGCGGGCCCCGAGTGGGAGCGGGTCGCCGGGCTCACGCCCGAGCCGGCCGTCGTGGTCCCCGGATGAGCCGGTCCCCGTCGCGCGCCTGGCTGTTGCTGCCGGCGGGGTTCAGCCTGCTCGCCGGACTGGATGCCGGGCTCCTCCTCCTCGAGGCACCCGCACCTCTCGACGCGGCTCACCTCCCCGAGGTGCACGGCCCGCTGATGGTGCTCGGCTTCCTCGGCACCCTCATCGCCCTCGAGCGGGCGGTCGCCCTGCGGGTCACGGCCGGGTATGCCGCCCCCGCGCTCCTCGGCCTCGGCGGCCTGGCCCTGGCCCTCGGCCTGCCGCGCAGCATCGGCCAGGTGCTGCTGCTCGACGGCAGCGTCGCCCTCGTGGTGGTGCTCGATCGCCCTGTGGCGCCGCCGCCGGGACGACCCGGTGGTGGTCGAGGTGCTCGGGGCGGTGCTGGCGACGCTCGCCGCGCTGCTCTGGGTGCGTGTGGATGCCGCGGTGGTCGTTCCGCTGCTCGCCGGCTTCGTCGTCCTCACCATCGCCGCCGAGCGGGTCGAGCTCGCCCGGATCCACCTGCCCGCGTCGGCGGACCGCGCCCTCGTCGCCATCGCCGCGCTCGTCGCGACCACGGCCACCGGGGCGGTCCTCTTCCCCGACCCGGGCGCGCGCGCCTTCGGCCTCGCCCTCCTCGTCCTGGTCGGCTGGCTGGCGCCGCGGGACGTCGCACGTCACACGATCCACTCCACCGGGCAGCCTCGGTTCAGCGCGGCGGCCATGCTCGCCGGCTACGCGTGGCTCGCCGTGGCCGGCGTCGCGTGGGCCATCGCCGGGGTGACGACGACCCCGGCCGCCCACGACGTCGTCGTGCACACGATCTTCCTCGGCTTCGTCATGAGCATGGTGCTGGCCCATGCGCCGGTGATCCTCCCAGCCGTCCTGCGTCGGCCGGTGCCCTACCGGCCGCTGCTGTGGGCCCCGCTCGTCGTGCTGCACACCGCCCTCCTCCTGCGCGTCGTCGGCGACGTCACGAGCCGACCGGTCCTGGTCACCGTCGGCGGCCTCGGCACGGCGGTCGCCCTGCTCCTCCTCCCGCTCGCCGCGGTGCTGACCGCGATGCTCCCCACGCCAGCACGCACCGCCCCGAGGCCTGCCACCCGCCGACCGCTCGTGCGGTCCTGACCTCCTCACAGGAGCGCCCGTGAACCGCCCGTCCCCGTCGGCACCCCGGCGCGCCTGGCCACTGCGCGACCGGCCGGGCCTGGTCTGGCTGGGGCTGGCCGCGGCGCTGACCCTCGTGCACCCCTTCGTCCCGGGGTCCCGCTGGCTCCTCGTGCACCTCGTGCTCCTCGGCGCGCTGACCCACTCGGCGATGGTGTGGAGCACCCACTTCACCCAGGCCCTGCTGAAGACGCCCGCCGACATCGACGACCGCAACCGACAGAACCGACGGATCGCCCTGCTCATCGCCGGGGTCACCGCCGTCCTCGTGGGTGTCCCGACCGGGTGGTGGCCACTGACCGTCGTCGGCGCGGTGGCCGTGTCGGGCGCGGTGGTGTGGCACGGCATCCAGCTGTGGCGGCGGCTGCGGCGCGCCCTGCCCGGACGGTTCCGCATCACCGTGCGCTACTACATCGCCGCCGCGGCCTGCGTCCCGGTCGGGGCGGCGCTCGGTGCCTGGCTGGCCCGCGGGCTCGACGACGAGCGGCACGGTGCCGTGCTCGTCGCCCACTCGATGGTCATGGTGCTCGGCTGGATCGGGCTCACCGTGACCGGCACGCTGGTCACCCTCTGGCCGACGATGCTGCGCACCCGGATGGACGACCGCGCGGAACGCCTCGCCCGGCAGGCCCTCCCCGTGCTGCTGAGCGGCCTCGCAGTGCTCGCCTCAGGGGCAGCCCTGGGCTCGCGACCGGTGGCCCTGCTCGGGCTCGGCTGCTACGTCGTGGGGCTGCTCTGGTGGGGCCGCGCGCTCGTCGCACCCGCCCGGAAGGCGCCACCGAAGGTGTTCGCCACGTGGTCGGTCACCGCCGCCCTGGGGTGGTGGGTCGTCGCGATCGCGCTCGTCGGGTGGCGTCTCGCGACCAGCGGCTCGTGGGCCGCACTGGCCGACGGGTACGGGGTCGTGGCGGCGGTCGTGGCGGTCGGCTTCGCCGCGCAGCTGCTCTTCGGTGCGCTGTCCCACCTCATCCCGTCGGTGCTCGGGGGCGGGCCGTCCGTGGTGCGCGCGGCGTCGGCGTGGCTCGACCGGGCAGCCCTCTGGCGGGTCACCGTGGTCAACCTCGGGCTGCTCATCTGCCTGCTGCCCTCACCGAGCGCCGTGCGGGTGGCGGTGTCCGTGCTCGTGCTCGGCGCTCTCGTCGCGTTCCTGCCCTTGCTCCTGCGTGCGATCCGAGCAGCCGTCTCCGCTCGCCGGGCGCTGCTGGCGGCGGTGGCCGAGGCGGACGCGCACGGTGGTCGGCCCACGCCCGCGCCCGTCGAGGCACCGCGCGTCCGCAGGGGTGCCCAGCTGCTCACCGCCGTCGCGAGCGTCGCCGTCGTCGTCAGCCTCGGGGTCGCCGCCGACCCGGCGGCAGCGGGGCTGGCGCCGCTGTCCGCAGGGGGCCCGGCCGCCGCGGGCGTCTCCGCGACGCAGGCCGTGGAGCCCTCTGGCCACACGACGCGGGTGCGCGTCGAGGCGCACGACATGTCCTACGTCCCCGACTCCCTCACCGTCCCCTACGGTGACCGCCTCGTCATCGACCTGGTCAACCTCGACGACGGCTCGCCGCACGACCTCACCTTCGACAACGGCACCCAGACCGGACGGGTGATGCCGGGGCGGTCGGCCACGCTGGACGTCGGTGTGCTGGGCGCGAGCACCCAGGGCTGGTGCCGCATCATCGGTCACCGCCAGATGGGGATGGTGCTCGACGTGGTCGTCAGCGGCGGCCCGGCGACGAGCACCGCGAGTGGCTCCGGCGACCGCATCCGGCGCGGCGACGGCATCCGGCGACGAGGCTCCGCTCGACCTGACCGGCACTCCCGGTGCCGGCTTCGCGGCCGTGCCCGCGGCCCTCCCCCCGATCGGCGAGGCACGCACCCACGCCGTGACGCTGACGATCGAGGAGGTCGAGCTGGAGGTGGCGCCGGGGGTGCGGCAGAAGCGGTGGACCTTCAACGGCACGGTCCCCGGCCCGACGCTGCACGGGCGGGTCGGCGACACCTTCGTGGTCACGCTCGTCAACCACGGGTCGATGGGGCACTCGGTCGACTTCCACGCCGGGGAGCGCGCGCCCGACGACGTCATGCGCACCATCGCGCCCGGCTCGTCGCTGACCTACCGGTTCACCGCCGACCGGGCCGGGGTGTGGATGTACCACTGCTCGACGATGCCGATGAGCGCGCACATCGCGGCCGGGATGCACGGGGCAGTGGTCATCGAACCGGACGGCCTGCCGGCGGTCGACCGCAGCTACGTGCTCGTGCAGTCGGAGGTGCACCTCGACGGCGACGGCCGATCGTCGGTGCGCGAGGTGGACGCCGCCTCGGCAGCCGCCGACACCCCGGATGCGGTGGTGTTCAACGGAACAGCGAACCAGTACGCCGAACGTCCCCTCGCGGCGCGGGTCGGCGAGCGGGTGCGCTTCTGGGTGCTGGCCGCCGGGCCGAACCGCGGGTCGAGCTTCCACGTCGTCGGCGCCCAGTTCGACACGCTGTGGGCCGAGGGCGCCTACCTGTTGCGCGACGGGGTGGGGCCGCTGGGCGGACGCGACGGCGGGAGCCAGGTGCTCGACCTCGCGGTCGCCCAGGGTGGGTTCGTCGAGCTCACTCCTCACGAGCCGGGCCGCTACCCCTTCGTCACGCACGCCATGGCGGACGCCGAGCGCGGCGCCCGGGGCGTCCTGCACGTCACCCCCTGACCAGCCGGATCTGGCGTCAGGGCATGCCGCGGCGGCCGTGGGTGCGCGGTGGCTCGTACCCACCCTCGGGCGGCACCATCTCGGCCCGCACGCCGAGCAGCCGGACGGCGCGGTCGTCCTCGAGGCGGCGATAGAGGTCGAGCGCCGTGTCGGCGATCACCGCGGCATCCCACGTCGGCTCGGCCAGCTTGCGCGACCGGTTCACGGTGAAGAACGGGCGCAACCGCACCTTGAGGTGCACCCGCGCGCACGGCCGGCCCTCGGCCCGGATGTCGTCGACGACCTGCGCGGCGAGCACCTGCAGTGCGTCCGCCACCTCGCCCGGCTCGAGGTCCTGCTGGTAGGTCGTCTCCCGACCGTGCGCCCGTGGCACCCACGGGGTGTCGTCGACGGTGGAGCTGCTCTCGCCACGGCCCAGCGCCCCCAGCCACGGCCCGGTCTGCGGGCCGAACTCCGCTGCCAGCACGCCGTCCTCCGCCTCGGCCAGCTCGCGAACCGTCACCACGCCGAGCGCGGCGAGCCGCTGTGAGATGCGCGGCCCCACGCCCCACAGGTCCCCGGTCGGCCGCTCCCCCATCACCTCGAACCAGGTGTCGCGGGTGAGCCGGAACGTGCCACGCGGCTTGCCGAACTCGGTCGCGATCTTGGCCCGCACCTTGGTGTCGCCGATGCCCACCGAGCAGTGCAGGTCGGTCGCCGCGAGCACGTCGGCCTGGATGCGACGCGCCACCGCCTCGGGGTCGTCGGCCTCCACCCCGACGAACGCCTCGTCCCAGCCGAGCACCTCCACCACGGCGCCGGGCACCGCGCGCAGTGTGTCCATGACCACGGCGGATGCCGCGTCGTAGGCCGGTTTGTCGACCGGCAGCACCACGGCGTCCGGGCAGCGGCGCACCGCCGTGCGCAACGGCATCCCCGACCGCACGCCGAACGCCCGGGCCTCGTACGACGCCGTTGACACGACCCCGCGCTCGGTCGGGTCCCCGCGGGCGCCGACGATGACCGGCAGGCCGACGAGCTCGGGGTGGCGGAGCACCTCGACGGCCGCGATGAACTGGTCCATGTCGACGTGCAGGACCCAGGGCGCCATGCGTCCATCGTGGCCGATCACGCGTCGAGGGGGTCGTGCCTATGGTGCGTTGCGGTCCAGGTCGGCGAAGGCGGCCCACATCACGAAGAAGTCGAGCGCGAGGATCACGATCGCCCCGGCCGGGCTGTACGGGAGCCACAGGAAGGCGGCGAACATGCTCAAGGTGGCGACGATGACCGCGACACCGCGAGCCCAGTCGGCTCGCTGGCGCAGGGCGGCACCGGCTGCGACGGCGGCGATGCCGAGCGCCAGGTGCGCCCAGCCCCACTTCGAACCGTCCGAGCCGAGGAAGTACCCCTTCGCCGTCGTGTAGTCGCCGTCGCTGAGGAGCGCCGAGAGCCCCTGCACGATGTGGAGCGCGCCGACGATGATGAGGAGCACCGCGGCGAACGACGTGGACGCGGTGCGGCGGTGGGTGTTGTAGGTGCGCGTGGGCATACCCCGCGAGTCGACCTTCTTGGACATGGGCCCGTCCTTCCGTGGCACGCCGACGCCCGGTGCGTCTGGGTGTCCCGCTGCACCACTGTCGCACCCGCGCGGTCCAGCCCGCGTCACCCATACCGGATGACGGTGGGTGCCGCCCGCGTCGCGTGAGTACCGTGGTGCAGATGCAACGTACCCACCCCGCCACCGGGGGGCGACGCACGTGAGGGCCGTCGTGTACGACCGCTACGGGCCGCCGGACGTGCTCCGCCTCGAGCACCTCGCCGTGCCGACGCCCCGCGCGAAGCAGGTGCTCGTCGAGGTGCTCGCGACGTCGGTGAACCTCTCCGACTGGGAGTGCCTGGTCGGCTCCCCCGCGTACGCCCGCATCGGCGGCATCCGCCGGCCCGCCCGACGGGTGCTCGGCTCCGACATCGCCGGCCGGGTGGCGGCCGTCGGCCCCGGCGTCACGACGTTCCGCCCGGGCGACGAGGTGTACGGCGACAACCTGGGACTCAAGGGCGGCTTCGCCGAGTACGCCGTCGCACCCGAGTCGGCGCTCGCCCGCAAGCCGGCGACGCTCACCTTCGTCGAGGCGTCGACGATCCCGCAGGCGGGCGCCATCGCGCTCCAGGGAACCGCCGGTGCCGGGCCCGGGACGCGCGTCCTCGTCAACGGGGGTGGCGGCGGCACGGGGACGTTCGCGATCCAGGTCGCCAAGCAGCGCGGCGCGCACGTGACCGCCGTCGACAACGCCGGCAAGCTCGAGCACATGCGCGCCCTCGGCGCCGACGAGGTGCTCGACTACCGGCGCGAGGACTTCACCCGGCAGGAGCCCGTACGACCTGGTGCTCGACCTCGTCGCCCATCGCTCGGTCCTCGACTGCCGACGGGCCCTGGCGCCCGGAGGTCGCTACCGGTGCGTGGGCGGGCCGGTGCCCACCGTGCTGGGCGTCCTCCTGGCCGGCGCGGTGGTCGGGCGGCTGAGCGGCCGGCGGATCGGGGTCCTCGCCGTGAAGCCCGGCCCGGAGCACTTCGAGCCCCTGGCCCAGCGGTGCGTCGACGGTGAGGTCACCATCCACGTCGAGCGGACCTTCACCCTCGACGAGGTGCCCGACGCGCTGGCCCACGTCGGTGACGGCCGCGCCCTCGGCAAGGTCGTCGTCGAGGTCGTGCCCCAGCCCTGACTACGACGTCGCGGGCGGCACGAGCTCCATCACGGGATGGCGGTCGGCCTCGCGGGCGAAGGCCTCCGGCGGGTCGTCCATCGTGGCCGCGAAGTACGGCCGCGGCACGCTGGCGACGGTGATGTACTCCTTGAGCACCGGCCCGGCCTCGTCGGGTCCGACCTGGCGCACCGCGTAGCGCGTGGTCGTGAACCGGCGCGTGAGGCGCACCTCCCCGGCGGCCCGGGCGTTGAGCACCCACGGGACCACGCCGTACGGCGCCACGAGCCACCGCTTGCCGTCGAGGTCGACGACCGTCACCGGGTTGCGCCGCTCCTGCCCGCTCTTCCGGCCGACCGTGGTGAGCACGTACGAGCGTGGGATGACGCCGGCCCGGGCCAGGGCCGTCGTCATGAGGTTCTCGAACCGGTGGAACCGGCTGCGCTGGTAGGTCTTCGGCGCGTCAGGGCTGGAGCTGGTCACGCCCCGACCGTAGTCCCAGGACGGGCGACCCGCGTCACCTGTCCGCCCCGCCGGCACGGTCCAGGTCGGCGGTGCCGCGGTGGCCTCCCCACGGCGGTGGCTCAGTACCCCGGGAACACCCGGCGCAGGTCGTCGAGGTCGACGTTGCCCGACACCGAGACGCCCTCGGGCGTCCAGCGCGGGGTGAGCCGGCCGGAGATCAGCCGCGCGACGGCATCCGCCGGTCCCACGAGCGCCGCGGTCGCCGTGGAGCCGCCGTTGGCAGCGACCAGGGAGACCGAGTCGGTGACCGAGAGGGCGTGGTCGAGGTCGCCGAGGGTGACCAGGGCCGGCTCGCCGACCTGGTCGGCCTTGCCGGTGAAGCGCAGCATGAACCCGAGCCCGTCGGCGAAGTGGTCGACGAGCAGGGATGCCGTGGTCTCGTCGATCGCCGCGTCGTCGTCGAACGCGACCCGCGCGTCCCACGAGTGCTGGGCGGCCTCGTTGAGCCGCATCCCGGCATAGGAGGCGAGCGCCACCGGCGCCGGGAGGAACCCGAGCGAGACCTGCAGCTCGGAGCGCTGCTCCGGGGTCAGGGCCTCGTAGGCCGCCACCAGCTCGGCGTCCGAGGTGACGAAGGCGTCGGCCTGCTCACGAGGGGACATCGCGTTCCACCGGTCCCAGACCGACTGGTTGAAGCCGTCACCGAGCGCCTCGCCCTCGCCCGTGGCGGCGAGCAGCGTCGCCCGGCCGATCTCGGCGCCGCTGCCGAGGTGCGAGAGCACCTGGGCCACCGGCCACTCGGAGGCACCCGAGGGTGCGAGCAGCTGCTCGTCGGAGAGGTCACGCACCACGGCGGTGAGCTCGTCGTGGGTGGAGCGCAGGGCGGAGATGGTCGCGTCAGCGGTAGGGCTCATGGGGTCCGCAACCGTCGCCGGCGCCACCGTGTTCCCGGGGGACAGGCCAGCGCCCCACGACGGCAGGGACATCGTGGGGCGCTGGGGTCCAGATCGGTGGCGCGGCTACCCGCGCCTGGCCGGTTCCTCCGGGACCACCTCGTCCACGTGGATGGCCTGGGCGGCCTCGTCGACCTCCTGGACGGAGGTACCGGTGATCGCGGCTCCCTCACCCTCGGCATCCGGGTTGAGGCCGGGCGCGGCGCCGGGGTTGGCGAGCGTGCCGTCCTTCCCCCGCTTTCCGGTGAAGGCATCCATGACCATCGACACGAACGACCGTCGACCACCCGTCTTCTTCGACAGCACGTCGAACGCGACGGCGCCGAGGAGCACCAGGCCCTTGATGACCTGGATCCAGTTGCTGTCGACGCTCATGTTGGCCAGGCCCAGGTTGAGCACACCCATGACCAGACCACCGATCATGGCGCCGGTCACCGTGCCGACACCACCGGCGACGGCCGCGCCACCGATGAACACCGCGGCGATGGCGTCGAGCTCGAACCCGACACCGTCCTTGGGGTTGGAGGCGTTGAGGTAGGCGGTGAAGACCATGCCGGCGACACCCGCGAGCAGGCCCATGTTCACCATGACCAGGAAGTCGACCTTCTTGGTGTTCACGCCGGTCAGGCCGGCCGCGTTGCGGTTACCGCCGACCGAGTAGATGTAGCGGCCGATCACCGTGCGCTGGGTGATGAAGGTGTAGATGATGACGAGCGCGAACAGGATGAGCCCGACGACCGGAAGGCCCTTGTACGAGGCCAGCAGCATGCCGGTGGCGAGCAGCAGGCCGCCGGAGATGACCAGCTTGATGACGACCACCGCGATCGGCGGCACGCTCATCTCGTACTTCTTGCGCTCGGCGCGGTTCTTCAGCTCGAAGTAGGTCAGGAACGCGATGCCGAGCAGGGTGAGCACCAGTGTCGGGTTGTGGTACCCGGTGTTCGGCCCCATCTCGGGCAGGTAGCCGTTGGCGATCTTCTGGAAGGCCTCGGGCACCGGGATCGACTGGGCGTCGAGGATCATCAGGTCCAGGCCGCGGAACAGGAGCATGCCGGCGAGGGTGACGATGAAGGCCGGGATGCCGATGTACGCCACCCAGTAGCCCTGCCACATGCCCACCAGGATGCCGAGGGCGATGCCGAGCAGGATCGCCATCGGCCAGGGCAGGCCCCAGTGGTCCATGGCCAGGGCGCACGAGGCACCGACGAAGGCGCTCACCGACCCGACCGACAGGTCGATGTGCCCGGCGATGATCACCATGACCATGCCGATGGCGAGGATCAGGATGTAGCCGTTCTGCACGAGCAGCGAGGTCACGTTCCGCGGCTCGAGGAAGAGCCCGTCGGTGAGGAAGTAGAACATCGCGACGAGCCCGAGCAGGGCGATGAGCATGCCGTACTGGCGGATGTTCCCCCCGAGGCTCTTGCGGATCTCCGCGCCGAGGGACCGGCGGTCGGCCTCCTTCGCGGCGTCGCGGGTGGTGACGTCCTGGGCCATGGGTCAGCCTGCCTTTCTCTGGGTCATGTAGCGCATGAGCAGTTCCTGGTCTGCCTGCTCACGCGGCACGTCGGCCGTGATGACGCCGGCGCTCAGGGTGTAGATGCGGTCGCAGATGCCGAGCAGCTCGGGCAGCTCGGAGGAGATCACGAGCACGCCGCGGCCGGAGTCGGCCAGCTGGTTGATGATCTCGTAGATCTCGTACTTGGCCCCGACGTCGATGCCACGGGTGGGCTCGTCGAGGATGAGGACGTCGGGCTCGGTGAACATCCACTTCGCCAGGACGACCTTCTGCTGGTTGCCGCCGGACAGGCGCGAGACGCCCTCCTCGACGTCCGGGGTCTTGATGTTCAGCGAGGCGCGGAACTTCTCGGCCGCGAGCACCTCGAGGTTCTCGTCGACGGCACCCCGCTTGCGGATCTTCCTCAGGCCGGCCGAGGTGATCGACACCTTGATCGAGTCGAGCAGGTTCAGGCCGAGGGCCTTGCGGTCCTCGGTGACGTAGGCGAGGCCCGCGTCGATGGCCTGGCCCACGCTCTTCGCGTGGATCTCCTTGCCGTCCTTGAGCAGGGTGCCGCTGCGCTTGGTGCCCCAGGACTGCCCGAAGACGCTGCGGGCGAGCTCGGTGCGCCCCGCACCCATCAGGCCCGCGAGCCCGACGATCTCGCCGCGTCGCACGGTGAGGTTCGCACGGTCGACGACCACGCGGTGCGGGTCGGCGGGGTGCATGACGGTCCAGTCGCGGATCTCGAGCAGCACCTCGCCCAGGGTCGGCTCGTGCGGCGGGTAACGGTGGTCGAGGTCGCGCCCGACCATGCCGCGGATGATCCGGTCCTCGTCGACACCGCCGTCGCTCACCTGAAGGGTCTCGATGGTGCGACCGTCACGGATGATCGTGATGGCATCCGAGATCTGCTCGATCTCGTTGAGCTTGTGGCTGATCATGATGCAGGTGATGCCGCGGTCACGCAGGCCACCCAGCAGTCTCAGCAGGTTCTGGCTGTCGCCCTCGTTCAGCGCCGCAGTGGGCTCGTCGAGGATGAGCAGCTTGACGTCCTTGGCCAGCGCCTTGGCGATCTCGACCAGCTGCTGCTTGCCGATGCCGATGTCGCGGATGATCGTGTCCGGGTCCTCGTTCAGTCCCACGCGCTCGAGCAGCTCGACCGCGCGCTTGCGAGCGTCGAGCCAGTCGATGACGCCGCGCTTGGCGTCCTCGTTGCCGATGAAGAGGTTCTCGGTGATGGAGAGCAGCGGGATGAGCGCGAGCTCCTGGTGGATGATCACGATGCCGGCGCGCTCGGAGTCGCGGATGTTGCCGAACTCCACCTCCTCGCCCTCGTAGAAGATCTGGCCGCTGTAGGTGCCGTGGGGGTGGACCCCGGACAGCACCTTCATCAGGGTCGACTTCCCCGCGCCGTTCTCGCCGCAGATGCTGTGGATCTCGCCGCGCTTCACGTCGAAGTTCACGTCGGACAGCGCCCGGACGCCCGGGAACTCCTTGGTGATGTCGCGCATCGCCAAGATGGTGTCGGTCACGATGTCGGTCCTCCTGGTCGAGAGTGGATGCCGGGTGGTCGGGCGCGGTGGCCCCGGTGGGGCCGGGGCGGCGGCGGGCGCTGGAGCTCGGCCGCCGCCGCCCCGGGGTACGAGGGTCAGCTCTTCAGCTGGTCCGCGGTGTAGTACTTCGCGTCGAGCAGGACCTGCTCGATGTTCGACTTGTCGACGGACACCGGGTCGAGGAGCTGGGTCGGCACGACCATGACACCGTTGTTGTACGACGTGGTGTCGTTCACGGTGACGGTCTTCTTGTCGAGGATCTCCTGGATCATGGTGACGGTCGACTTCGCCAGGTCCTGGGTGTTCTTGAACACCGAGGAGTACTGCTCGTTCGCGAGGATCGACTTGACCGACTCGAGCTCGGCGTCCTGGCCGGTGACGACCGGGAGGGTCTTGCCACCGCTGCCGTAACCGGAGCCCTTCAGGGCCGCGAGGATGCCTCGGGACAGGCCGTCATAGGGGGCGAGGACACCGTTGACGTCCTTGTCGGAGTACGACTTGGTGAGCAGGTTCTCCATCCGCTTCTTGGCGACGGCGGCGTCCCAGCGCAACGTGGCGACGGTCTTGAAGTCGGTCTCGCCGGACTGGATCTTGATGGTGCCGTCGTCGACCTTCGGCTTCAGGACCTCCCAGGCGCCGTTGTAGAAGAAGGTCGCGTTGTTGTCGTCGGGGGAGCCGGCGAACAGCTCGACGTTCCACGGCTTGGGCTTGCCCGAGGCCTCGAGGCCCGCGAGGAGCGACTCGGCCTGCAGCTTGCCGACCTTCAGGTTGTCGAAGGTGGTGTAGTACTGCACCGCGTCGGTGTCGCGCAGGAGCCGGTCGTAGGCGATGACGGGGATGCCGTCGGCCTTCGCGTCGGCGAGGGCACCCTTGAGGGCGGTGCCGTCGATCGACGCGACGACGAGCACGTCGTTCTTCTTGGTGATCATGTCCTGCAGCTGGGTGACCTGGGTCGGGATGTCGTCGTTGGCGTACTGGAGGTTGACCTTGTAGCCGGCAGCCTCGAGCTGCTGCTTCATGTAGTCACCGTCCTTGATCCAGCGCTCGGAGGTCTTGGTCGGCATCGCGACGCCGACCGTGATGTCGGCGGGGTTGACCGAGGCTGACGCGGAGCCACTGGCACCGGTCTCCGTGTCGTCCGCACGCCCGCAGCCCGTAAGGGCCAGTGCCGCAATGGCGGCCACCGCAAGGATCTTGCGCATCGTGGTGGTACTCCTTCTGTTTTCGACGCCGGCGGGCGCCGGTCCGTCTGTCCCTCGCACGGCTCTGCTGTCGCGCTCGGGGTCCTGCTCCGGGGGTCAGAGACCTCCGGCAAGTCGGTGGTAGGCGCTGTTCCAGCGCAGCTCCTGTCGGAACGAGCGCGTCGTGGTGCCCTCGCCGATGAGCGCGAGCTCCAGGCCGAGGATCTCCGCGAGGTGGTCCACGTGGGTGCTGGTCAGGGCGGTCGACATGACGGTGTGGTGCGGGCCGCCGGCCAGCAGCCAGCCCTCGGTCGAGGTCGAGAAGTCGGGCTTGGGGCGCCAGACGGCGCGGCCGACCGGCAGCTTCGGCATGGCCTCGGGGGCCGGCACGACGGTGACCTCGTTGCCGACCAGCCGGAACCGGTCGCCCAGGTCGCTCATGCCCAGCACCACGGCCTCACCGGGGTCGGCGTCGAAGACCAGCCGCACCGGGTCCTCACGGCCGCCGATGCCGAGCGGGTGGATCTCGACCCGGGCCGGGGCGGTGCTCAGGGTCGGGCAGACCTCGAGCATGTGCGCCCCGAGCACCAGCTCGTTGCCGGGCTCGAGGTGGTAGGTGTAGTCCTCCATGAAGGACGTGCCGCCGGGCAGCCCCTCCGCCATCACCTTCAGGGTTCGGACGAGCACCGACGTCTTCCAGTCGCCCTCACCACCGAACCCGTAGCCGTCGGCCATCAGGCGCTGCACGCCCAGGCCGGGCAGCTGGCGCAGGCCGCCGAGGTCCTCGAAGTTCGAGGTGAAGGCGGTGTAGCCGCCGGCCTCGAGGAACTGGCGCAACCCCGCCTCGATGCGGGCGCCGTAGCGCAGCGACTCGTGCCGCTCGCCACCGCGGCGCAGCTCGCCCGCGACGTCGTAGGTGTCCTCGTACTCGCCGACGAGCGCGTCGACCGACGCGTCGTCGACCGCGTCGACGACGGCCACCAGGTCGTTGACCCCGTAGGTGTTGACCGAGACGCCGAGCCGGATCTCGGCCTCGACCTTGTCACCCTCGGTGACCGCGACGTCGCGCATGTTGTCGCCGAAGCGCACGACGCGCATCGTGCGCAGGGCGGCGGCGGCCGTGGCGGCGCGCGACCACTCGGCGACCCGCTGGAGGACGACCGGGTCGGACACGTGGCCGGCCACGGTGAGCCGCGGCTGGCGCATCCGGGTCTGGATGAACCCGAACTCCCGGTCGCCGTGGGCGGCCTGGTTGAGGTTCATGAAGTCCATGTCGATGGTCGACCAGGGCAGGTCGCGGTCGGCCTGCGTGTGCAGGTGCAGCAGCGGCTTGCGCAGCGCGTCGAGCGCGCCGATCCACATCTTCGCCGGGGAGAAGGTGTGCATCCACGCGATGACGCCCACGACGCGGTCGTCGGAGGTGGCGTCGAGCATCATCCGGCGCATGGCTGCCGCGTCGGTGAGCACGGGCTTGGCGACGACCTCGGCGACGATGCCGTCGTAGTGCGGCCAGGGCGTCGGAGACCCTCTTGGACTGGGCCGCGACCTGGCCGAGCACGTCGTCGCCGTAGAGGCCCTGGCTGCCGGTGAGGAACCAGATCTGTCGGTCGGTCACTGGGGGTCTCCTTGTCGTCCGTAGACGTTCTGGTACCGGTCGAAGAGGGCGTCGACCTCGTCCTGCTCGAGGGCCTTGGGCTCGCCCAGCTGGCGGCTGACGTGCACGGTGCGGGCGACGTCCTCGAGCATCACGGCGGCCTTGACCGCGTCGCGGGCGTCGCTGCCCACCGTGAACGGGCCGTGCCCGGCCATCAGCACCGCGCGGCTGCGTGAGTCCTGCAGGGTCTCGACGATGCCGCGGCCGATCGAGTCGTCGCCGATGAGCGCGAACGGGCCGACCGGGATCTCGCCGCCGAACTCGTCGGCGACCATGGTGAGGACGCAGGGGATCGGCTCGCGGCGGGCGGCCCAGGCGGTCGCGTAGGTGGAGTGCGTGTGCACCACGCCCCCGACGTGGGGCATGTGCCGGTACACGTAGGCGTGGGCGGCGGTGTCCGAGGACGGGCCGCGGTCGCCCTCGACGAGGTGGCCGAACAGGTCGGTCACGACGATGGCGTCGGCGTCGAGGTCGTCGTACGAGACGCCCGAGGGCTTGATGACCATGAGGTCCCGTCCCGGCACCCGGGCGCTGACGTTGCCGGCGGTCCAGATGACCAGGCCGTAGCGGACCAGCTCGCCGTGCAGGTCGGCCACCTCGGCGCGCAGCTGGTCGACCGTGGCGCGCACGGCATCCGAGATCGGGGTCGTGGTCATCATGCGTGGGCCTCCCGACGGATTGCCTTGAGCGTGCGCATGGCGCCGCTCGCGCCCCGGCCGAAGTGGTCGTGCAGCTCGCGGTACACGGCGTACAGCCGGTCGTAGGCGACGACGTTCTCGGCGATGGGGGTGAACGCGGCCTGCTGCCGGTGGCCCATGGCCTTGGCGGCGGTCGGCACGTCGGGGTAGGCGCCGGCGGCGACTGCGGCGTGCAGCGCGGAACCGAGCGCCGGGCCCTGGCTCGACGTGACGACGGACAAGGGCATGTCGAGCACGTCAGCGTAGATCTGCATGAGGAGGGCGTTCTTCTGCAGGCCGCCGGTCACGATGAACTCGGTCACCGGCACCCCGGATGCCGCGAACGTCTCGACGATGACCCGCGCCCCGAAGGCCGTGGACTCCAGCAGCGCCCGGTAGACGTCCTCGGGGCGGGTGGTGAGGGTGAGGCCGACGACGAGGCCGGACAGGTCGTGGTCGACGAGCACCGACCGGTTGCCGCTCCACCAGTCGAGCGCGACCAGGCCGTGGGCGCCGATCGGCTGCTCGGTCGCCAGCGCGGTGAGGTGCTCGTGCACGCCGGTCCCGGCCGCCCGGGCGTCCTTCGCGTAGGACGCCGGAACCTGGTTGTCGACGAACCAGCCGAAGATGTCGCCGACGCCGGACTGCCCGGCCTCGTAGCCGTACAGGCCGGTGACGATGCCGCCGTCGACGACGCCGCACATGCCCGGCACCTCGGCGAGCACGTCCGAGCTCATGACGTGGCAGGTCGAGGTGCCCATGATCGCGACCATCTGGCCGGGCTCGACGGCATCAGCCGCGGGGGCCGAGACGTGGGCGTCGACGTTGCCGACGGCGACCGGGATGCCCTCGGTCAGGCCGGTCCAGGCCGCGGCCCGGGCACTCAGCTGGCCCGCGACGGCGCCGAGCTCGCCGATCTCGTGGTCGACCTTGTCCTCGACGAACCGCTCGAAGTCCGGGTTGAGGGCGGCGAGGTAGTCGCGCGACGGGTAGGCGCCGTCCTGCCGGATGCCCTTGTAGCCGGCGGTGCACGCGTTGCGCACGTAGGTGTCGGTGAGCTGCCAGACGATCCAGTCGGCGGCCTCCACCCAGTGCTCCATCGCGGCGTAGACCGCGGGCGCCTCCTCGAGCAGCTGCAGGCCCTTGGCGAACTCCCACTCCGAGGAGATGACCCCGCCGTAGCGAGCCAGCCACTTCTCGCCGCGCTCGCGAGCCAGCTCGGTGATGCGGTCGGCCTGGCCCTGGGCGGCGTGGTGCTTCCAGAGCTTGACGTAGGCGTGCGGCTCGTCGCGCAGCTCGTCGGTGTCGCACAGCGGGGTGCCGTCGGCGAGGGTGGGCACCATCGTGCAGGCGGTGAAGTCGGTGGCGATGCCGATGACGTCGGCCGGGTCGATGCCGGCGGCCTCGACCGCGGCGGGAACGGCGGTGCGCAGCACCTCGACGTAGTCGGAGGGCACCTGCAGGGCCCAGTCCGGCGGGAGGCGGTGGCCCGAGCCCGGCATCACCGTGTCGACGACACCGTGGGGGTACTCCAGGACTGCCGAGCCCAGCTCGGCCCCGTCGCTCACCCGTACGACGAGGGCGCGGCCGGACAGCGTGCCGTAGTCGACGCCGATGACGTAGCGGTCGTCGTCGCGGACCATGCCAGGCTCCTTTGCCGTTCTGCCCCCGCCGTCGACGTCGACGGCGTGATGTGAGCGCTCACATTGTTAACGCTCACATGGGGGGTAGCGCAAGTCGTTCGCGGAATTAGCTACCTGTGAGTCCGCTCACGGCGGTGGGCCCGCGGCGGGCGTGCCGTCGACTGGCGAGCCACCAGGCGGGGTGGCACGAGCGTCGACGGCAGCTCCTCGCCGCCGATGGCCCCGACGATCAGGCGCACCGCCTCGCGGCCCAGGGCGGCGAAGTCCTGGCGGATCGTCGTGAGCGGTGGCTGGGAGAACGCAGCCTCCGGGATGTCGTCGAAACCGACGACGGAGACGTCGTCGGGCACGCTCTTCCCGGCCTCGGCGAGGGCGCGGAGCGCGCCCATGGCCATCTGGTCGTTCGCGACGAAAAGCCCTGTGGTGGAAGGATTCTCGTCGAGGATGCGCAAACAGCCCTCATACCCGGCCTTCGGGGACCAGTCACCGGTGACGACCGGGCCGGGCCGGACCCCGGCCTGGGTGAGCGCCTCGTGGAACCCGGCGAGCCGGGCCTCGGCCTGCGGCCAGTCCTCGGGTCCCGGTGATGTGCGCGACGGTGCGGTGGCCGAGGTCGAGCAGGTGCCGGGTCGCCATCACGCCACCGGCGCGCTGGTCGACCCCGGCGGTCGGGGTCGCGTCGCCGAGGAAGCCGTCGAGGGCGATGACCGGCATGGACAGTCCGCGGAGCACGCCGGCATCCGGCATGTCGCCGTGCGCCGCGACGAGGACCACGGCCTCGACGGCCTGGCTGAGCTGGTGCTCGAGCGCGGCCGCGACGCTGGAACCGGTGACGTCCCAGAGCAGGTCGAGGGTGATGCCGTAGCCCGCCTCGCGGGCCGCCTGGGCCACGCTCGAGACGGTGCTCGCCGGGCCGTAGAGCCGCAGCTCGTCGACGATGACGCCGATCAGGCCGCTGCGCCGGGTGACCAGTGCCCGTGCGGCCTGGTTGCGGCGGTAGCCCAGGTCGGCGATGGCCCGTAGCACGGCTGCTCGAGTCTCCGGCCGCACCGCCGCGGCGTCGTTGAGCACCCGGGAGACCGTCTGGTGGGAGACGCCGGCGCGCTGGGCGACGTCGGCCATCGTCGGCGCACCCGAGCCGGCTGTCATGCTGCGGATCCTAGTGCCGGGGGTGCCTTCACCACGGGTCTGCTCCTTCGCTGACAGGGTCGGATGGCGCACGTCCTGCGCCCGGTCGGCGCCGTACCCCCTGCGGTCGCGCTCCGCCCGTTGCGACGATGTTAGCGATAACATGCGCCTACGCCTACGCCGCCCCCACTGCCGGAGGAGATTCCAGATGCTGGTCAGCGCACCCTTCGGCACGCTCCCCGACGGGTCGGACGTCACGGCCCACACGCTGCGGGCCTCGGCCGAAGGTCTGCAGCTCACCGTCCTCGACCTCGGCGCGACCGTGGCCCGGCTCCGGGTGCCGTCAGCCGGCGGCGGGTGGACGGACGTCGTGCTCGGGCTGGGCTCGGCCGCCGACTATGCGGCCGCGAGCAACCCCTACCTGGGTGCCACCGTTGGTCGGTACGCCAATCGCGTTGGCGCAGCACGCTTCTCGCTCGACGGGACGTTCCACGACCTGGCCGCCAACGAGGGCGCCACCTGCCTGCACGGCGGGCGTGTGGGCTTCGACGCCCGGCGCTGGTCCGTCGTCGACGCCGACGAGGCCTCGCTCGAGCTGGAGCTGGTCAGTCCCGACGGCGACCAAGGCTTTCCCGGGACGGTCATCGCCCGGGTCCGCTACGTCGTCTCGGACGACACCGTCACCATCGAGCACCGCGCCGAGACCGACGCCCCCACCGTGGTCAGCCTGACCAACCACGCCTACTTCAACCTGGCGGGTCGCGGCACGGTCGACGACCACCGGCTCACCGTGGCCGCCGACGCCTACCTGCCCGTCGACGCGCACTCGATCCCCCTCGGGTCGGCGAGAACCGGTGCAGGACACGCCGTTCGACCTCCGTGCCGGTGTCGAGATCGGAGAACGGGTGCGTTCGCCCCACCCCCAGGTGCAGCAGGCCTCGGGCCTCGACCACGCCTTCGTCCTGCCCGGTGACGGACTCCGTCTCGCGGCCCGGCTGGAGCACCCGGGCACGGGGACGCGTTCTGGAGGTCTCGACGACGCAGCCCTCCGTGCAGGTCTACACGGGGAACAAGCTCGACGGCACGCTGGAGGACCGGGCCGGTCACCGGCTGGGTCCCCGGGGCGGCATCGCCCTGGAGTGCCAGGGATACCCGGACGCCCCGAACCAGCCGGGCTTCCCCTCGGCCGTGCTGCGCCCCGGCGAGCAGTACCGCGCCACCACCGTCTGGCGGTTCTCGGGTCGGTGAGGTCGGCCACGGTCTGGGTGTGGGGGCCGCCACGACGACCGCCACGCCACCCCCGCCTTCGCCTAGAGTCCGCAGGGTGGAGGCCGCACCCGACCAGCGCACACCGCGCCCCGAGTCCCGATGGGCCGATCTCGAGGGGCCGGTGCACTACCTCGACTTCGGCGGACCGTCGGACGCGCCGCTGCTCGTGTGCGTGCACGGCCTCGGCGGGTCCGCGCTCAACTGGGCCGCGGTCGCACCCACCCTGGCGCAGACCTGCCGGGTCGTGGCCATCGACCTGGCGGGCTTCGGGCACACCCTCGGCGGTTCGCGGTCGACGTCGGTGCAGGCGAACAACCGCCTCCTCCACAGATTCCTCGTCGAGGTGGCCGGCACCCCCGCGATCCTGATCGGCAACTCGATGGGCGGGCTGATCTCCATCCGCCAGGCCGCGCGGCGCGCCGAGACCGTGGCGGGCCTGGTGCTCGTCGACCCGGCACTCCCACCCGCGCTGCGGGCGCGCCCCGACCCCAAGGTGTTCGCGACGTTCGGGGCGTTCATGGTGCCGGTGCTCGGACGCCGGATGGTGCGGCGCCCCCGTGACGAGGCGTCGGTGGCCCGGTCCGTGCGCGACCTGTTGGCGCTGTGCTGCGCCGACCCCGACCGGATCGCACCGGAGATCGTCGACCTGCACGCCGAGCTCGCCGGCCAGCGCCTCGCGTACCCGGACGTCGACTCCGAGATGCTGACGGCGGCGCAGTCCCTGCTGTGGGTGCTCGCCGACCGGAGGCGGTACGCCGCGATGCTGCGGGAGATCGACGTGCCCGTCCTGCTGCTGCACGGCGACCAGGACCGGCTCATCAACATCGCGGCCGCCCGGGCCGCCGCCGCGGCGAACCCGCACTGGCAGTTCGAGGTCGCCCAGGGTGTGGGGCACGTCCCCCAGCTCGAGGTGCCACAATGGACGATCGACGCCGTCCTCGGCTGGCTCGCCCAGCACCCGGACGTCGCCGACCTCGCATCCCAGGCCAGGACATCCGTCCGGAAGCGGAGGTGACCGTGCAGCGGCTCAGCTCGCTCGACGCCGGCTTTCTCCAGCTCGAGAACGACCGGCAGCAGATGCACGTCGGCTCGCTGCTGCTGTTCGAGGGACCGGCACCCACCTACGACGAGCTGTCCGCGTACATCCAGTCCTGCCTCGACCGGCTGCCCCGCCACCGGCAGCGGGTGCAGCGGATGCCGCTCGACCTCGCCCGCCCGGTGTGGGTCGACGACCCCCACTTCCTGCTCGACTACCACCTGCGGCACACCGCGATCCCCGCCCCGGGTGGCGACACGCAGCTGCGCAACCTCTTCGGACGGGTGCTCTCGAACCGCCTCGACGTCGACCGACCGCTGTGGGAGCTCTGGCTCGTCGAGGGGCTGACCGACGACCGGTGGGCCCTGATCACCAAGACGCACCACGCGATGATCGACGGGCTCGCCGGGAACGAGCTGATGGAGGTCCTGCTCGACACCACGCCAGACGCCGCGCGGCCTGCGCCACGCGCCTGGCACCCGACCGGTCCCCCATCGCGACTCGGGATCACGGCATCCGGCGTGGCGGGCATCGCGCGGCTGCCGGTCGACGCCGCCCGAGCGGTGGGCGGTGCGGCCTGGCACGGCCTCACGTCACCCGGCGACCTGGCGAAGGCAGCGGCCGTGCGCGCCTACGGCCTGGCGAGCGTCGGACGCAGAGCCGTCGCCCCGACCAGCGTGCTCAACGGCCCGCTCGGGCCGCACCGGCGGTGGGGGTGGGCGCGGGCCGAGCTCGCCGACGTCAAGCACGTCAAGAAGGCCGCGGGCTGCACGGTCAACGACGTGGTGCTCGCCGCCGTGGCCGGCGGCTTCCGGGAGTACCTGCTGGCCCGGGGCGAGGACGTCGACACCACGACGATCCGTTCCCTGGTGCCCGTGTCGGTTCGCACCGAGCTGCACCGGGGACAGCTCGGCAACCACGTCACCGCCATGTTCGCCGAGCTGCCGGTCGGTGTCGCCGACCCGCTCGAGCGGCTGGAGGTGGTCGCGCACCAGATGATCGGCCTCAAGGGCAGCGGCCAGTCGGTCGGCATCGAGTCGATGCTCGCGGCAGCCGACTTCGTGCCCGCGACCCTGATGACGCTGGGCGCCAAGGTCTCGGTCTTCGCCGGGCAGCGGGTCGTCAACACGGTCACCACGAACATCCCCGGGCCACAGCACCCGCTGTACCTCCTGGGCCACCGGATGCTGGAGCTGTTCCCCTACATCCCGCTCGCCCAGACGGTTCGGATCAGCATCGGCATCCTCTCCTACGACGGGCACCTGACGATCGGTGTCACCGGCGACTACGACGCCGTGCCCGACATCGACGTGCTCTGTGCCGCCATCGAGTCGTCACTGGCCGAGCTGGTGGGCACCGTCACGACGGTGTGACGGTGCCCAGCAGAACCTACGGTTCTCGTCCGGGACTGGTTCAGGCCGACTCGACCGACCCCTTGAGCGCCTCGAGCATGCCCTGCCAGTTCGTGCTGAACTGCTCGGCCTGCTCGGCCGAGTCGTTCCCGTCCTGGGTCAGCCGCACGGTGGTCGGGCCGTCGCCGCCCGAGAGCTCGTAGACGACGGTGTGGTAGTTCTCCGGCTCGTCGGCCTCCCCCATGAGCGGGCTGTAGTGCGTCATCGACAACCGGTTCGGCTCGTCGACCTCCAGCACCTCGCCCTTGTCCTCGTACGACGTGCCGTCCATCTCGCCCGACCAGGTGATCGGGCTGCCCACCTGCCAGTCGGTCCTGACCTCGGCGCCCATCATCCAGTCCGCGATCCGGGCGGGGTCGGTCAGCGCCGCCCAGACGGCGTCCTGACCAGCGTCGACGTCCACCTGTGCTCGTGCCACGTGATCGGTCATCCCTTCATGTAACACCGCCGTTCGCGGGCAGTGGGGGTTCGCTCCGGGCGACTTGACGCCGGTCGCGACGGGGCAGCAGACGCCCATCCGGGTCGCGGCGAGCCCCGTGCGGCCGAGCGCCGAGCCGGGCGGGTGCCGGCGCCGGGGTTTACCACCGGCCCGCCGGGGCAGGGAACAGGCGAGGAGCTGATCATGAACTTTCAGACATCCAACCTGCGCCCCGACGGCACGACCTGGCCACCAGTGACCCCGGACCCGCCGCCCCCTCCCGGCTACGTCGACCCGATCCCGGACCTCGACGCCGCGATGCAGGACGCCCCGGCGGAGGGGGAGGACGACCGGCCGGATGCCGACGGGCCACCTCCCGAGCAGGACGGCACGCAGAGCGGCTGACCGGCCCCCCCGCCTCGGGGTCACGTCGCCCGGAGTACACCTCGCCCGACGGGTACGCACCCACCACACGAGAACCGGAGGCAGACATGCGAGCAGTGGTGTGGCACGGCAAGCGGGACGTCCGCGTCGAGAACGTCTTCGACCCGGTGATCCAGGAACCGGGCGACGCGATCATCCGGGTGACGAGCACGAACATCTGCGGGTCCGACCTGCACCTGTACGAGGTGCTCGGCGCCTTCATGAACGCGGGCGACGTCCTCGGTCACGAGCCGATGGGCATCGTGGAAGAGGTCGGCGCCGACGTCACCGCCATCTCCCCCGGCGACCGGGTCGTCATCCCGTTCCAGGTCTGCTGTGGCACGTGCTGGATGTGCGAGCACGGCCTTGCAGAGCCAGTGCGAGACGACCCAGGTGCGTGAGCAGGGAAGCGGCGCAGCCCTGTTCGGCTACTCCGAGCTCTACGGGTCGGTGCCGGGCGGCCAGGCCGAGTTCCTGCGCGTGCCCCACGCGCAGTACACGCACGTCAAGGTGCCCCACGGCCCGGCCGACGATCGGTTCGTCTACCTGTCCGACGTGCTGCCGACCGCGTGGCAGGCCGTCGCGTACGCCGACCCCGAACCGGAAGGCACCCTCCTCGTACTCGGCCTGGGGCCGATCGGCGACATGGCGTGCCGCATCGCCCTGCACCGCGGCGTCCGTCAGGTGGTCGGCGTCGACCGCGTCGACGCACGCCTGGAGCGGGCCCGGGCCCGCGGCGTGACGACTCTCGACCTGCGCGAGGTCGACGACGTCGGCGACGCGGTGCGCGACCTGACCGGCGGCCGGGGTGCGGATGCCGTGATCGACGCCGTCGGCATGGAGGCGCACGGGTCGCCCGTGGTCGAGGTCAGCCAGAAGGTCGTCGCCGCCCTCCCCGACCGCCTCGCGAAGAAGCTGATGACCACCGTGGGCATCGACCGGCTGGCCGCGGTGCAGTCGGCCGTCGACGCCGTTCGCCGGGGTGGCACGATCTCGCTGAGCGGGGTCTACGGCGGGATGGCTGACCCGATGCCGATGATGACGTTGTTCGACAAGCAGGTCCAGCTGCGGATGGGTCAGGCCAACGTCAAGCGCTGGGTGCCCGACATCCTCCCCCTGCTCACCGACGACGACCCGCTGGGTGTCGACGGGTTCGCCACTCACCGGCTACCACTCGAGGAGGCACCCGGCGCGTACGCCGACTTCCAGGCCAAGAAGAACGGCATGGTCAAGGTCGTGCTCGAACCCGGAGCGCCCGCCACGCACGCCGGCTGAGCCGCGGGGCGCCCAGATACGCGCGGAGTACGGTGAGAAGCCAATGACACGCGGTGCCACCAAGGCGGGAGGACCGGGACGTGGCTGACGTCGACGAGCTCCTCGCCCGGCTGGCCAGCGGCCTGGCCCGAGGCGCTGCCGACGGGCTTGCCGCTGCCCGATCGGCTGTGCCACGCGGCGGCGTCGACCCTCGGCTGCGACGGCGGGGCGATCACCATGGCCTACACCCACGTCGAGCGCGTCACGCTGTGCGCCACCGACGACACGGCCCGGCTGCTCGAGGAGACCCAGGACGTCGTCGGTCAGGGCCCCGGCCCCGACGCGTTCACCACCGGCACGTACGCGCGGTTCGACCTGCTCGACGTCGACGGCCCGGACCCGCGGTGGCCCCTGCTCGAGTCGGACTCCCTGACCGCGCTCGCCCCACTCGTCGTCCACGCGCTGCCGATGGGTGAGAGCGGCGAGCGGGTCATCGGGGTGCTCACCCTGAACCAGCACGGCACCGACCGCGAGATCGACCTCGACGCCGCGCTCATCGTGTCCCGCGTCGTCGCGGCCGCCCTGCTCGCCGACGCGCCGAGCATGCAGGAGGCGGAGCACGGTCCGTGGTCGGAACGGGCCGAGGTGCACCAGGCCACCGGCATGGTCGTCGCCCAGCTCGGGGTTCCTGAGACCGACGCCCTCGCCCTGCTGCGGGCCTACGCCTACTCGCACGACCAGAACCTCGCGACGACCGCGCACGCCGTCATCGCTCGCGTCCTCGCCTTCTCTGCCAACCCGGATCAGGAGATCGAGTCGACATGACACACCCGCTCCCTCGACCTGGCCGGGGCACCCTCGAGCGCGCGCCGGCCGGCTCATGAGGTCTCGTCGCCGGGGACCGCTCCGCTCTCGATGACCCGCTGCGCCACCTCGCGGAGCTTGACGTTGTGGTCCTGCGAGGTGCGCTTGAGGTGCTCGAACGCCGTCGTGGGGGTCCAGCGGTGCCGCTCGACGAGGATGCCGACGGCTTGACCGATCTCCTCGTGGCTGTCCACCGCCCGGCGCAGGTGCTGCTCGCGCTCGGCGAAGCTCGTCGCCGCGAGCACCCGGTCGCAGGCGAGCGCCAGCGCGAGCGCGAGCAGGTCACCCGCGATCCGCTCGTCGGCCGTCACGGCGCGGGCCTGCGGGAACGAGACCCAGACCCGGCACCGTGGGGCTCCACCCGCCGTGAGCAGGATGCCGTCGACGTCACCCTCGGCGGCCGTCTCCACGTCGCCATCGCCCTCGAGCCGACCAGCGACCGTCGGGTCGAGGTCATCGGGGGCGACCGGGCCGAACGCGGTGAAGACCTGCTCCTTCCTCCCCACGACGACGCTGACCGTCGCGTCGCCGACGAAGAGCACCGACAGGCCGGCGACCGCGGCGGCGACCACCTCGGTGAGCTCCTCGGCCGACCCCAGCTCGGCGGACAGCGCCGCGGCGGTGGCCCGGCGCTTGCGCGCCTCGTGCTCGGCCGTCACGTCCCGCACCGTCGCCAGGAGCCGTGAGGGCCGACCACGACCGCCCTGCACCGTGCTGACCCGCACCGAACCCACCACCGCGTGCGCCGTCGCGGTGCAGCAGCTCGACCTCGACCGGTCCCGTGCCGTCGGGTGAGGCAGTCGTGAGGTCGACGGCATCCGCGAAGCCCGCCGGCGACCCGCCGTCCACCCCGTCCCACGGGTAGGGCCGGGTGAACGGCCCATCGGCCGGGCTCCAGCCGAGCAGGCTGGTGAACCTGTCGTTCACCTCGAGCACGGTGCCGTCGAGGTCGAGGACGAGCAGGGCGTCGTGCAAGCCGTCGGTGACCGCCCGGCGCCACGACGCGTCCTGGCTGCGAGCCGCGGCACGCTCGAGGTTGCTCGCGACCCGCGCCCTCAGCTCCAGCACCGAGAACGGCTTGACCAGGTAGTCGTCCGCACCGGCGCCGAGGGCGCTGCTCGTCTCCGTCTCGCCGGCCCGCGCCGACAGGAGGATGACGGGCACGCCGGTGAGGGCGGGCTCCTGACGGATGGCATCGAGGAGCCCGTAGCCGTCGAGGCACGGCATCAGGACGTCACTGAGCACGAGGTCAGGCGGCTCCCGGCGGACCGCCTCGAGGGCTGCCTGACCGTCGGGCACGAGCTCGACGTCGTAGTCGTCACCGAGCACCTCACCGAGGTAGGTGCGCAGGTCGGCGTTGTCCTCCGCCACGACGACCCGTGGCCGACAGGACCGCGAAGCCGGGACCGCGCTCGCGGCATGCCGCCCCTCCGCCGGACCAACCGGCTGCTGCCAGGTCTGCACCTCGCGCAGGAAGTCGTCGACGCGGCGGGGCGTCATGGTCGAGGACGCGCCCGCTGCGCCCCGCGCCGGCGCCGGCGGTCGAGTGGGCAGCCGGACCGTGAAGGTGCTTCCCTGCCCGACGTCGCTGGTCAGCGTGACCGTGCCACCCATCAGCTCGGTGAGCTCTCGCACGATGGCGAGACCGATGCCGGCCCCCTCGTGCGAGCGGGCGCCGGCCACGGCGGGGAGCCGCTCGAAACGCGCGAAGGCGCGCTCGACGTCATCCGGATGGATGCCGACACCGGTGTCGCTCACCGCGATCTCGACGTCGTCATCGACGCCACGCACGGTGAGGGCGACCGAACCCTCGGGCGTGTACTTCACCGCGTTGGCCAGGAGGTTGAGCACGATGCGCTCGACCATGTCGCGGTCGAGCTCCGCCACGAGGCCGTCGGCGCAGTCGTGGCTGAAGGCGAGCCCGGCCCGTTCCACCGCCGCACGGAAGCTCTCGGCCAACCCGGTGACGAGGGCCGACACGTCGACCCGCTCGAGGTGCGGGGCGAGGCCGCCGGCCTCGATGCGCCCGAAGTCGAGCATCGCGTCGACCATCCGCGCCAGCCGGTGGGTGTTCCGCTCGACGAGCTCGAGACGCCGGCGCTGGACGGGGTCCTCGGTGACGGCGAGCGCCTCCTGCACCGGGCCGGAGATCAGCGTCAGCGGGGTGCGCAGCTCGTGGCTGAGGTTGGTGAAGAAGGCGCTCTTGGCGGCGTCGAGCTCGACGAGGTCCTGCCGGCGGCGGCGCTCCTCGGAGAGCTGACGGAGGTCGGCCAGGGCGGCTGCGACGTGCGTGGCGCACAGGGTGGCGTAGGCCTCGAGGGAGGGGTCCCACGGGCGGTGCACCGACTCGCCGAGCACGATGACCGCCGCGCCGCGCCCCCGGACGGCTCCGGCGGTGCGGCCCACGGGGTAGGCGTGCCAGGCGCGCACGCCGGCGGCCACGGCCCCGTCGTCCGCCGGCACGCTCACAGGCCGCCCGGTGCCGGAGGCCTGGCGCACCAGGTCGGAGACGCGGGCGCGGGTGCCTGCGTCCATCCCCGGCAGCTGCTGCTCGACGAGGTCGGCCAGGGCCGCCCGATCGCCCTCCGGTGGGGTGTCCAGCACCATGACGACGGGGTGGTCGCCGACGTTGGCGCCGAGGATGCTCGCTGCCGTGTGGACGATGTCGGACCGGCTGGGCGCCCCCATCAGGCCGGCCATCTCGGCCAGCGTCGCGAGCCGCCGCTCGCCCACGACCCTTTCGGTCGTCTCGGTGACCGCGCAGAACACGCCCCCGACAGCGCCGGACTCGTCGGTGATCGGGCTGTAGGAGTAGGTGAAGTAGCACTCCTCGGGGTAGCCGTTGCGGTCGAGGATCAGCAGCTGGTCGGCCGACCAGGTGGCGCCTCCCCCGGCCATCACCTGGTCGAGCATCGGCCCGATGACGTCCCAGATCTCGGTCCACACCTCCCGACCCGGGGCCCCGAGGGCGCGCGGGTGCTTGGACTCACCGAGCATCGGCCGGTAGGCGTCGTTGTAGATCATCACGAGCTCGGGCCCCCACCACAGCAGGATGGGGAAGCGCGACGACAGGCAGATGTCGACCGAGGTGCGCAGGCTCTGCGGCCAGGTCTGTGGGTCGCCCAGCGGGCCGGACGACCAGTCCGCTGCGTCGACCAGGGTTGCCAGCTCGCTACCGGGCATGCCAAGGAGGCCCTCGGCGGTGCCGGGCGCCGGCAGCACGCGCTGCAGGTCGCTCCAAGCCGGTGGCGGAGGACCGATCTGGGGTTCGTGGACGGCCACGACTCGACTCCCGAGAACATCAGGGTCCCGGTCGGCCTTTCCTTGGACCGCCTGGACGAAGGGCACTTTTACACACCGGACCGCTGCTGGGCAACACCCACGGCAAGGACATTCTCAGGGTTCTGCCGTCCCGGCCCCGACGGCGCGGGGAAGAGCGGGCTGATCAGCCCACGCGCGTCGTCGGGGTGTCGCTCAGGCGGCGTGGCGGACGCGGCCGAGGACGGCGCCGGCCACCTCGTCCGGGTGGAGCTCGGGGAGCCAGTGACCGGCATCCAGCTCGACGAAGAGGTAGTCACCGGTGACGTGGTCGGAGGTGGCCTCGGCTGCCGCGCGTCCCAGCGCCGGGTCGTGCCGGCCCCAGACGTAGGTGGTGGGGACGGCCACGGCTGCGGCTCCCGCGCCCACGGCGTCGAGCACCTCCCACGGGGGCCGGCGGCCCGCGGCGCGGTACCAGGCGAGGGGACCGGTCAGGGCGGAGACGCTGGCGAACCGGCGGGCGTACTGCTGGGCCAGGTGGTCGGGCAGCCCGGACCGGCGAAGGGCCGGGCCGAGGGTGCGCGAGAGCACCAGCTCGGGCAGCACGGGCACCTGCACCGCCAGGGTGTACCAGCTGCGCAGGGCTTGGAGGGACCGGGTCATCGAGTGCGCCAGGGCGGCCGGGTGCGGTGTCGAGAGCACCGTGAGCGAGTCGACCCGGTCGGGGTGGTGCGCTCCGAGGTACCAGGCCAGCGCGCCACCCCAGTCGTGACCGACGACGTGCGCGCTGGGCACTCCCGCGGCATCCATGACCGCCAGCACGTCGGCCGCCAGGGCGCTGACCCGGTAGGCCGAGACGTCCGTGGGCCTCGCCGCCGGCGAGTAGCCGCGCTGGTCGGGCGCGAGCGTGCGGAGCCCGGCTCGGTGCAGCGTGGGAGTCACGTCCGCCCAGCAGCGCGAGTCCTGGGGAAACCCGTGCAGCAGCACGACGGCCTCGCCTGAGCGCGGTCCCTCGTCGCGGACGTCGAGCGCCAGGCCGTCCCGCTCGACGGCGTCGATCACGTGAGCGCGCCGGGGCCGACGAGCGGGTCGAGCGGGTCGGTCGGTGCCACCGGCGCCGCGTGCCGGGGACCACCACCATCCGGCGGGCCGACCGCGTCGCGCGCATACGCCTCGTCGCGGCTGCCGACCTTGCGGGCGGTGGTGAGGTGGCCGCCGAGGTAGCCGGAGGCACCGGTCAGCGCCGCACCCGCGAGCGCGGTCACCACCCCGAGCGTGTGCCGCCGACGCGAGCGCGCGACGAACGACGTCAGGTACATCCCGGATGCCGCCGCGTTGAGGGCGCCGTGCAGCGCCCCCACCCGCTGGGCCTCGGTTCCCGCGGGCGCCCACTCGGCCAGGCCGGTCAGCGCCGTCGGAGCCGCGGCGGCCAGGCCCGCGCCGACGAGCCAGCGGCTCGCCCCGCGGTCCTCGGGGCGACCCCGCAGGTCGAGCGCCGTGGCCGCGGTCCAGAAGCCGAGGGGCAGGTCGGTGAGCAGCGGGTGCAGCGCGTGACCGACCAGCCCGGAGCGCAGCAGCTCGCTTCCCGACCACCGGTCCAGTGGCCCGGCCAGCACCCGGTAGAACGACCGCAGGCGGTCGAGCGACGGGTTCTGCTCCAGCCGCTGGGTGGCGGTGACGAGTCGCGTCGTGGCGGTGGGCATGCGCTCAGGCCAGGACCGCGTCGACGGTCTTCTTCAGGGCGCTGGGCTGCTCGGGACGGCGAGGTGCCTTCTCCTTGGCCGCCGCCAGCTCCGCGCCGATCTCGCGCAGCTGGGTGCGGGTCAGGCCCTCGCGCACCTTCGGGAACCAGTCCTGCTCCTCCTCCTGGATGTGGTGCTCGACGTTCTCGATGAGCACGGTGGCCTTGGCCTCGAACCGCTCGTCCTTGTACGTCATCGGCACCAGCTCCATGACGAGCAGGTCGGCGACGTGGTGCTCCTCGTACGACTCGAGCACGTCGTCCTCGAGATCGGGCAGGAGGGCGCGCACCCGCGGGTACATGACCTCGTTCTCGATGTAGGTGTGCGCGGTCAGCAGCTCGATGATCTTGTCGACCAGCTTGCCCTTGCGTGCCGGGGTGGTCGACGCCTTCTGGAACTCGCGGAACAGCCCGCGGACCTCCTTGTGGTCGGCCTTCAGCATCACGATCGCGTCCTGGGACATGGCGACTCCTCCGTGTGGGGTCGGCGGGCGCAGGGCGCACCGGCCGTGGCGTCGATGTCGACCTACCCGGCACCACCGCACCCAAACACGCGTGGCGATGTCACCGTGTGGGTAGGCAGGAGTCGCTCCGACCGGGGCGCCCGCCGCTCGACGTGAGGAGTGCCGATGCCGGTCACGACCTGTGACGCCGTCGTGGTCGGGGCCGGGCCCAACGGACTGGTCGCCGCCAACGCGCTCGCCGACGCCGGCTGGGACGTCGTGCTCGTCGAGGCCCAGGACGAGGTCGGCGGTGCCGTGCGCAGTGCCGAGAGCGTGGCGCCCGGGTTCGTCACCGACCTGTTCAGCGCGTTCTACCCGCTCGCCGCCGCCAGCCCGGTCATCCGCGACCTCCACCTCGAGCGGCACGGGTTGACGTGGCGCCAGGCGCCCGACGTGATGGCCCATGCCTTCCCCGACGGTCGGTGCGCCGTTCTGCGCCGGTCTGCCGCCGACACTGCGGCGGGCCTCGACGAGCACCATGCCGGCGACGGCGAGGCGTGGTTGCGGATGGTGGCCGGGTGGGACCGCGTCCGCGACCCGTTGCTCGACGCCCTGTTCACGCCGTTCCCGCCGGTGCGCTCCGGGATGCGGATGCTGCGCCGCTCCGGGGTGGCCGGCGCCCTCGACCTGACCCGGCTGGGGCTGCTGTCGGTGCGCCGGCTGGGCCACGAGGAGTTCGGCAGCGAGCAGGCCAGGGTGCTGCTCACCGGCAACGCGATGCACAGCGACGTCTCCCCCGACAGCGCGGGCAGCGCCCTGTTCGGGTGGCTGTTGGTGATGCTGGGCCAGGACGTCGGCTTCCCCGTGCCCGAGGGCGGTGCCGGGATGTTGGCGACGGCCCTGCGACGGCGGGCCGAGTCGGTCGGCGTGCAGGTGCGGTGCGGGGTGCCGGTGACCGAGGTGGACGTGTCGTCCGGTCGCGCCCGCGGGGTGGGGCTTGGCGACGGCAGCCGGGTGCGGGCCAGGCACGGGGTGCTCGCCGACGTGCCCGCCCCCGCCTTGTACGGCGACCTCGTCGCTGCCCGTCACCTGCCACCCCGGCTGCTCGACGACCTGCGCCGCTTCGACTGGGACGACTCCACCCTGAAGGTCAACTGGGCCCTCGACACCCCCATCCCCTGGACGGCCTCCGACGCCGGGGGGTCGGGCACGGTGCACCTGGGGGTCGACGACGACGGTCTCGTCGACGTCGCGGCCGACCTGTCGGTCGGTCGGATGCCGCGTGACCCCTTCATCCTGCTCGGACAGATGACGGTCGCCGACCCCACCCGCTCCCCCGAGGGCACCGAGTCGGCCTGGGCGTACTCGCACCTGCCCCGCCGGTGGGCCACCGACGAGGGGGAGATCGCCGCCCAGGTCGAGCGCATGGAGGAGGCCGTCGAGCGGGTCGCCCCGGGCTTCAGGTCCAGCCAGCGCGCGCGTCAGGTGCAGTCGCCCAGCGACCTGGAGGCCGCCGACTCCAGCCTGAGCCGGGGAGCCCTGAACGCCGGCACCGCCGCGCTGCACCAGCAGCTCGTACTGCGGCCGACCCGTGGCCTGGGGCGGCCCGAGACCCCGGTTCCCGGCCTGTACCTCGCCGGTGCCTCGGCACACCCGGGCGGTGGCGTGCACGGGGCCTGCGGCTGGAACGCCGCCGTCGCGGCCCTGCGCCAGCGGAGCCCGCTCGGTGTGGTGCGGCGTGCCCTCATCCGGACCGCGTGGTCACGGGTGCTGCGCGATCCCGGCGCCTGACCCCGGCGCGCCAGCACCCCGCACTCATCCCTCGGCGCCCGCCAGCCACTCGCGGTGGCGCCCCTCGGCGATGAACGCCAACCGACGCAGGGCCTCACGGTTGCGAGGCAGGATCAGCGCCTGCCGCACCGGCTTCGGCACGAACCGCCCGGGGCCGGTGATCGCGTCCTCGGCGATCGACACCGTGCAGCCGTCCGGGCCGTCGGGCACGATCTCGATCTCGACCCGCGCCTCCCCCACCGGCCAGCCCTTGGCGGTGAGCACCAGGTGGTGCGGCTCCTCGGCCTCGTCCGACACGGTGGCGTCGGAGATCACCGCCGGCCACGGGCCGAAGCTGTGGTGCAGCCGGGTGCCGGCCTGCGGCCACCCGGCGTCGACGGCCCGAACGCGCGAGGCCCCGACGACCCAGGTGGCGTACTGCCACCCGTCGGCGAGCACGGCCCACACCGCCTCGGGGGGAGCGGCGACCGACCGGCTCACCGTGGGTCGTGACTGGGCGGGGTGGTCGGACATGACGTCCTCCTCCGTGGGTCGGTGGGCGTCGCAGGGATGCCGCCGCTCGGGCTTCGGGACCGCTCGCCTACCCGCGAGGTCCGCACGGCAAACCCCGGCCGGTCGACGCATGGACCTCCACCGGCACGGGTAGTCGTCCGCCATGAGCCCATCGTCGAAGGACCAGGCCACCCCTCCGCCCCCCGGCGCGCCCGCTGCGGCGCCGGTCTCCCTCGAGGAGCCGACGACGCCACACGAGCCGTTGCCCCCGAAGCCCGAGCAGCAGTCGCCCGCCACCGTCTCGCCGACCGGGGCCGACCTCGACGCCGACCCCACGCAGATGGGGCAGCAGGGCGCCTTCCTCACCACGTCCACCGGCGCGCGGCTGCGCGACACGGACCACTCGCTGCGCGCCGGGCCGCGGGGGCCGACCCTCCTGCAGGACCACCACCTGCGCGAGAAGATCACCCACTTCGACCACGAGCGCATCCCCGAGCGGGTCGTGCACGCCCGCGGCGCCGGAGCACACGGAACCTTCGTCGGCTACGGCGCCGCCTCGGACCTCACGCTGGCCGCGTTCCTCGAGAAGGACGTCGAGACACCGGTGTTCGTGCGGTTCTCGACCGTCGCCGGGTCACGCGGCTCGGCCGACACGGTGCGCGACACCCGAGGGTTCGCGGCGAAGTTCTACACCGAGCAGGGCAACTTCGACCTCGTCGGCAACAACATCCCGGTCTTCTTCATCCAGGACGGCATCAAGTTCCCGGACATCGTCCACGCCGTGAAGCCGCACCCCGACCGCGAGATCCCGCAGGCCCAGTCGGCGCACGACACCTTCTGGGACTTCGTCTCGCTGCACACCGAGGCCCAGCACCACACGATCTGGGCGATGTCCGACCGCGCGATCCCCCGCTCGTACCGGCACATGGAGGGCTTCGGGGTCCACACCTTCCGCCTCGTGAACGCCGCAGGCGACACCACCCTGGTCAAGTTCCACTGGAAGCCGCGGCTCGGCGTGCACTCGCTGACCTGGGAGGAGGCCCAGCTCCTCGGCGGCACCGACCCCGACTTCCACCGTCGCGACCTCTACGACGCCATCGAGTCGGGCGCCCACCCGCAGTGGGAGCTCGGCATCCAGGCCTTCGAGGACACCCCCGACCAGACCTTCGAGGGGATCGACCTGCTCGACCCCACCAAGCTGGTGCCCGAGGAGCTCGCCCCGGTGCAGCCGCTCGGCCTGCTGACCCTCACGGGCACGCCGACGAACTTCTTCGCCGAGTCCGAGCAGGTCGCCTTCCACGTCGGCAACCTCGTGCCCGGCATCGACGTCACCGACGACCCGCTGCTCCAGGTGCGGCTGTTCTCCTACGTCGACACCCAGCTGACGCGGCTCGGCGGCCCGAACTTCAACCAGCTGCCGATCAACCGGCCGCACGCGCCGGTCAACGACATGCTGCGAGACGGCATGCACCAGACCGCCGTCCACGGTGGGGTGGCGCCGTACCGCCCCAACTCGCTCGACGGTGGCTGCCCGTTCGTGGCGGGCGACGCCGAGGGCGCCTTCCTCGACGTGCCCCAGGCGGTGGCGGCCGGCGCCAGGGTGCGCGAGCTCTCCGCGTCGTTCGACGACCACTTCAGCCAGGCCCGGCTGTTCTGGCTGAGCATGACCCCCGTCGAGCAGGACCACATCGTGCAGTCCTACACCTTCGAGCTCGGCAAGTGCTTCGACGAGACGATCCGCCAGCGGCAGCTCCTCGCCCTGGCGCAGATCGACGGTGAGCTGGCCGCCGAGGTCGCAGCAGGTCTCGGGATGCCGTCCCCCGACCCGGCTGTGGACGTCGACGACGTCACGCCGAGCCCCGCACTGTCGCAGCTGGGTGGCACCTGGCCGATCGATGGGCGCACGGTCGGCATCGTCGTCGACGCCACCTCGGACGCGGATGCCGTCACGAGCCTGCGCGCGGAGCTGCGGGCCGCGGGGCTCACCCCGCTGCTCGTCGCCCCCACGGGTGGCCCGGTCTGGCCCGACCGGGACGTGCCGGCGGACCGCACCCTGCTGACCACCCGCTCGGTGGAGTTCGACGCGGTCGTCGTCACCGCCCTGGTGCCGCCCGCACCGGGTGCTCCGGCCGGGCCCGGCGCCACGGCCGCGGTCGACCCTCGGCTCAGCCTCCTGGTCGACGAGGCCTTCCGCCACGGCAAGGGCATCGGCGTCGTCGGTGGTGCGGAGACGGCTGCCGCACTGAGCCTCTCGGACGACGCGGCCGGGGTGGTCATCGGTGACGCCTCGGCGGTGGCAACCGGTGTCGTCGAGGGGCTGGCGCAGCACCGGGCCTGGGACCGGTTCACCCCGACCCGCTGACTCGGAGGAGAGCTCGAAGGCCACCCCGCCCGGCCCAGGATCCGCGCGCGGCTGGCCACCGTGACGACAGGAGGTGCGCCGTGACCGACTCGACGGCGTTGCTGCTGGCGTGGCTGGAGTTCGTGGCCGTCCTCCTCGTGCTTGCATTCGTGCTGCTGAGGCGCCCACGATGACCTCGCGTGGGCGGCGGGCGGTGCCGGCACGGCGACGGGCCGGTGCCGCCCTGGTCACGACGGCCATGCTGCTGGTGGCCGGCTGCGGTGCTGACCCCGGCGCGGTCTACCGCGACTCGGCCGTCAAGCGCGCTCGAGGGCAGCCTGAGCGAGGCCCGCACCGCCGAGCTCGCCGGCCGGCCTCTGGGTGGCCGGCCGGTCCACGCACTCCTTCGCGGTCGTCGTCGTGGGCGAGAGCGACACCGGGCGTTGGGCGCCGACGCCGCCTGGTTCGAGCAGCAGCAGCCACCTCGTCGCGTGGACGACGTCGTCCGCCGGCAGACGACGGACGCCCTTGACGGCGCGGCATCCGCGGTGCAGTCGGTCCGCATCGCGCTGGACCGCAGCGACGCTCCGCGCCACCCGTGCTGCCCTCGACGACGCTGCGGTCGGCCTGCTCCGACCTCGAGAGCGCTCGCCGAGGACCTGTCGTGAAGCGCCTGTTCGCCGTCTTCCTCGGCATCCTCACCGCCATCGGCGGCTTCGTCGACATCGGCGACCTCGTCGCGAACGCCGCCGTCGGCGCCCGCTTCGGCCTGTCCCTGGCCTGGGTCGTGCGTCGTCGGCGTGATCGGCATCTGCGTCTACGCCGAGATGAGCGGCCGGGTCGCCGCCGTCAGCGGGCGCGCGATCTTCGACCTCGTCCGCGAGCGGCTCGGGCCGCGGGTCGGGCTGGCCAACGCTGGTCGCGTTCGTGGCCGTCAACTTCCTCACCCTCACCGCCGAGATCGCCGGCGTCGCCCTGGCCCTCGCAGCTGGCGTCGCAGCGTCAACTACCTGCTGCTGGTCCCGGTCGTCGCGTGCTCGTCTGGGTCGTGCTCTGGCGGGTGCCGTTCGCGGTGCTGGAGAACGCGTTCGGGCTCGCCGGGCCTCGCCTGCATCGTGTTCGCCGTCGCCGTGTGGAAGCTCGGCCCGGACTGGGGCGGCGCTCGTCGCACGAGGCGACCCACCCGGCCGTGCCGGCGACGGAGGACACGACCACCTACGGGTTCTTCGCCATCGCCCTGTTCGGCGCGGCGATGACGCCCTACGAGGTGTTCTTCTTCTCCTCCGGCGGCGTCGAGGAGAAGTGGGGAGCCGAGCAGACCTGCGCACGATGCGGGCCAACGTCTTCATCGGGTTCCCGCTCGGCGGGCTGCTGTCGCTGGCGATCGTGGCCGCCGCCGCGATCGTGCTGCGCCCGCAGGGCATCGAGGTCGCGCAGCCTCGGCCAGGTCGCGCTGCCGGTGCTCGGTCGCGCTCGGCAAGGTCGGGCTGGCCGTCGTGCTGGTCGGCTTCTTCGCCGCCACGTTCGGCGCCGCCTGCGAGACCGGCGCTGTCGGTCGGCTACAGCGTCGCCCAGTACTTCGGCTGGCAGTGGGGCAAGTTCGTCGAGCCGCTGCGGCGCCGCCCGGTTCCACACCGTCGTGCTGCTGTCGTGCGTCGCCGGCGTCGGCATCCTGCTCACCACGGTCGACCCGATCCTGGTCACCGAGTACTCCGTCGTGTTCAGCGCCCTGGCGCTGCCGCTCACCTACTTCCCGATCCTCGTCGTCGCCAACGACCGCACCTACCTCGGGCAGCACGTCAACGGCCGGCTCGCCAACCTGCTCGGAACCGCCTACCTGGTCGTCGTCGTGGTGGCGTCGGTCGCCGCCATCCCGCTCATGGTCCTGACGGGAGCCGGCCAATGACCCGCGACACCACCCCCGGCCGGCCGATCGAGGCCGGCACCCCACTGTCCCTCGGCCTGCGCCTGCTCGACCACCAGATCCTCGGGCCGCGAGCAGGAGATGGTCGGCAACGTGGACGACGTCGCGCTCGAGGAGCGTGACGGCCGCCTCGTCGCGGTGGGCCTGCTGCGGGGGCCGGGGGCCTGGGCGCACCGCCAGCCGGGTGCTCTCGGCCGCTGGGGCCGGGCCATCTGGCGACGGCTCGACCCGCGCGAGGACCCCCGCCCGCTCGTGCTTCCCCTCGACCACGTCGTCGCAGTCGGCTCCGCGGTGCACGTCGACCCCTGGGCCGACGCCTTCCTGGCAGGTGCTGACGGCCTGGAGCTGTGGCTGCGGCGCCACGTGGTCGGCAGGATCCCCGGCGCCCGGGGCGGCGACCACCCCTTCGGCGGCGACCTGCCCTCCGTGCCCCACGAGGACACCGACCTCGACCTCGCTCCGGGCGCTCACCTGCTCAGCGGCCTGCTCGGTGCCCGGGTGGTGCGCGGTGACGGCTCGGATGCCGGCCGAGTCGTCGAGGTGCGCGCCGTGCAGGTCACCGAGCTGTCGTCACGGGTCGGGCCGCTGCTCGTCACCTCCATGGTGCACGGGCCGCGCCGGCTCGGCGGAGAGCTGGGCTACCGCGAGGACCCGCGGATGGGCCCGCTCCTGCTCGGGTCCGCGCTGCGGTGGTGGCACCGCCACGACGCCGAGACCGCCGTGGGACGACGTGCGGTCGGTGGACTGGACCGCTTCCACCGTCCACCTGCACGAGCGCCGCGGCGGCTGACCCGCGTCCTTCCACTCGTCGCAGCGGACAGCCCGCCGCCCCGGGAGGACCGGGTCGGCGGGCTGTCGTGGGTGGCGCCCTCTGTCAGGCCACCCCGGTCAGAAGGACGGCGTCGAACGCGAGCCGCTCTCGGTCGAGCTGCTCGCCGTCTCCTTGACGCCCTGGACCGCGGAGGCGCCGTCGTCGCGGACGTGCTCGACACCCTGCTGCGCGGTCTCCTTACGATCATCATGCTTACCGGCCATGACACCGATTTCCGACACCATACTTGGTCTGGAAATCCGGCGCGAACGACTACATCACCAAGCCATTCCGCTTCGCCGTGCTGCTGGCTCGCATCCGCGCCCAGCTTCGCCAGCATGAGGCGAGCGAGGACGCCGTCTTCACCATCGGTCCTTACACATTCCGGCCAAGTTCGAAGCTGCTGCGGATAAATTCCGAAGGGCGGCAAAGTCCGGCTTACCGAAAAGGAAACCGCTATCTGCGCTACCTCTACCCGGAGCCGGACAGCGCCCAGTATCGCGCGAGACACTCCTGCAGGAAGTCTGGGGCTACAATTGGCCGTGTCACCACGCATACGCTCGAGACGCATGTCTACCGCCTGCGGCAGAAGGTCGAGAAGGATGCCACCAATCCGGCGATC
>CAVUXS010000008.1:0-109087 GCA_963745545.1 uncultured Actinomycetota bacterium | reverse complement strand
GTTCACCCCCACCCGCTGAGCTGGGAGGCGGGGGCACCGGCACGGAGACGTGCCGGTGCCCCGTGTTGTTCTGCCTCCGATGTCGAGAGCCGTGGGACGAGGTCGCGTCGCGACGTCGGACCAGGCACAGGGGACAGCCCGCCGCCCCGGGGCGACCGGGGAGGCGGGCTGTCGTGGGGAGGCGCCCTCTGTCACGCCGCCCCGGTCAGAAGGACGGCGTCGAACCCGGGCGGCCGCTCTCCGTCGAGCTGCTCGCGGTCTCCTTGACGTCCCGGACAGCGGCGGTGCCGTCGTCACGGACGTGCTCGACGCCCTGCTGGGCGGTCTCCTTGACCGACTGGGCCGCCTGCTGGGCGGGCTCCTTCAGCCCCTCAGCCGTCTCCTGGGCCACCGACTTCGCCTCGTCGAGGAGCGGCTGCGCCTGGTCCTTCGCGGTGGTGGCGAGCTCGCGCTCCTTGGCGCTGGCGGGGAGGAGGGACCCGACCAGCCAGCCGGCGGCCAGGGCCACCGCACCGGCGGCGAGGGGGTTGCCCCGGGTCTGGCGGCGAGCCATGTCGGGCACCTCCTTGACGCCGCTGGCGACGTCGTGGGCCCGGTCGGACCCCACGGCGGTCGTGTCGTGGGCGGTGCCCATGACGTTGTCCTTCAGTCGGCTGGCCCGGCCGGTCGCCCGCTGAGCGGTGCGCTTGGCGACGCTGCTCGGTCGGACGCTCTCGGTGAGGACGTCGACGTCCTCGCTCAGGCGGCCTCGGGTGCGGTCGATCTCCGCACGGATGGCATCGGGGTCATTGGTGGTGGTCATCGTGTCTCGTGTCCTTTCAGTGCCTCGGGAATGTCCTTGGTGGTGTCCACGGTGCGCGGGGCCAGCGGGGTGACCCGCTTCATCCGGGTTCGCCCCATCGCCGCCATGACGCCTGCGGCAAGCGCCCAGAGCAGGCCGACGATCAGCGCCGACCAGCCCAGGCTGTCCAGGGCATCCCCCAGCGCCCACCACACGGCGAGCGAGAGGAAGATCAGCGCGAGGTGGGCCGCGACGCCGGCTCCGGCGAACATGCCACCGGCGGCCTTGGCGTGGTCCGCGGTCTCCTTGAGCTCCGCCTTGGCCAGCTCGACCTCCTGCCGGAGCAGAGTCGACAGATCGGTCGTGATGTCGCCGAGCACCTCACCCACGGAACGCAGCGAGGGGTCGGGCAGGTCGTCCCGGGTGTCCGAACCGACGGTCGGGCCGGGAGTGCGCAGCCGCTGCTGCTCGGTCATCGGTTCCCTCGCAGGGGGTCGTCGCCCTCGGCGGTGAGGTTGCCCTCGTCGTCGATCGGGCTGGGCGTGCCGTCGGGGGCGATGGGCTGGGTGCTCCGCGTGCGCGTCGGGAAGCCGGCTGCCGGGGACGGTGGCGTTGCCCCCGCCCACGGTCGCGGGAGCAGCACCGGGCGTGACCGGCGTCGACGCCGTGGTGGATGCCGTCGCGCTGCTCGCCGGGGGCATGCCGGTTCCCGCGTTGCCGCCCGTGGGCGCCGAGGCCGCCGGTGCCGTACGCACCACCCGTGGTGGTGCCGTAGCCGGTTCCGCCAGTGACGCTGCCGTTGGTGTCGCCGAACTGCCCGGCACCGGTCGAGCCGGTGGCGCCGGACGAGTCCTCCGAGTCACGTGCCTCGTCGACCAGGCTGCGGCTGAGCCGCCCGGCCAGCACCCCGACGCCGGCCGCGATGGCCAGGAAGGTGCCGGGACGCTGGCGCGCGAAGCTGCGCGCCTCCTCGAGCAGGCTGCCCGGGTCGCGCTGGTCGAGCCAGGTCGCGGCGTCACCGGCCCGGCGCGCCACGTCGTCGACGAGGCCGACAGCCATGCCGTCCTGGTCGGCCGCGCCGGCCATCGAGCCGAGCTGGTCGGCGAGCTCGCGAAGGCTGCCCGCCACGCGGGTCTGCTGCGTGGCGGCCTGGTCGGTGAGGTCGCGCCGGGTCTGTCCCCAGAGCTGCCGTACCTGGTCCTTCGCCTCGCGGGTGACCTGCTTGGCTTCCTGGCCCGCGGTCTGCGCGACGTCCCCCGCCGCCTGCTTGGTCTCGTGCCCTACGGTCCCCGCTCGGTCCGCGGGAGTCTGCGGAGTGGTCGTCTGGGTCTCCATGAGTACCCCGTCCTCTCGTCAGGCCGTCGTCGATCGACGGCGTGTGAGGGGAGTACCCGGTGCTTCTGGAGGCGAAACCTTCTCCGGCGCACCGAAAGACGACATGTCTGGCGGATGACGTATGACCAGGTCGTCGACTCGTCATCGGCAACCTTCGACAACCCCCTCCACCGGTCTCGGTCCACGGCAGAGGCGGCGGCGGCAGTACCGCAACGGCAGCGCATGACGGCATCCCGTGCGGGGTAGGACATCCGACGACGGCACTGATGCAGGCGTCCGCGCCGCGGCGCGCCCGCGAGCCAGCGAGAGGACACCCATGAGCCAGTATCCGGACGACGTCCCCGCCCAGCAGCAGCAGTGGCCCGGCAGCGACGCCGACCTCACCCCACCCGCGGACCACGGCGCCGAGTCCTGGATCGGGCGGGACCGCCTTCGCGGCAAGCGTGCGGTCGTCACCGGCGGCGACTCCGGCATCGGTCGAGCGGTCGCGATCGCATTCGCGCGCGAGGGGGCCCAGGTGCTCATCGCCCACCTGCCCGAGGAGGAGGCGGACGCCCGCGCGACGGTCAAGCTGGCGGGCGACGGGGCCCGGGTGGTGCTTCACGCAGCCGACCTGCGCACGTTGCAGGCCAACCGCGAGCTGGCCGAGCGGGCCGTGGCTGAGCTGGGTGGGGTCGACGTGCTGGTGTGCAACGCAGCCTTCCAGATGGCCCACGACGAGCTCGCCGACTTCCCACCCGAGCAGCTGGAACGAACCTTCGCCACCAACGTCCTGGGGCCGTTCTGGCTGGTGCAGGCCCTGGCAACGCACCTCGAGGACGGTGGCTGCGTCATCGTCACCACCTCGGTCCAGGCGTACGCGCCGTCGGACCACCTCCTCGACTACGCCGCCACCAAGGCGGCGCTGAACAACCTGGTGGTCAACTTGGCGCAGGAGCTCGGCCCCAAGGGGACCCGCGTCAACGCCGTTGCCCCGGGCCCGATCTGGACGCCCCTCATCCCAGCGACGATGGCCCCCGAGAAGGTGGAGGGCTTCGGCTCCGACACCCCGCTGGGGCGGCCGGGCCAGCCCGTCGAGGTCGCCGCGGCGTACGTGTTCCTCGCCTCGGACGAGGCGAGCTACGTCTCTGGGACCGTGCTCGGAGTGACCGGCGGGAAGCCCGTCTTCTGAGCGATCCCGGAGTGTGAGCGGGTTGTCGGGGGGTACGGGCAGAGGTGCCGCGGGCTGTCGGCGTCGACAGCATTTCGCCCACGCGGCTCGAAGGAGGTTCTCGTGCAACCACTACCGGAGACCACGGCAGCACTGGCCGCCCTTGCATCCGCGACGGACGACACCGACGAGGTCCTGGTCGAGGAGTTCGACAACGCCGCGGCCACGACCCGACGGATCGCTCCTGAGTGCGTCGGCCTCACCCTGACGTTCGTGCAGGACGGGGTCAGCTTCACCTGGGTGGCCACCGACCTCGACTCCGCCGCGCTCGATGCGATCCAGTACCTCGAGGGCGGGCCGTGCGTCCACGCCGTCGAGCACGGCAGCGTGGTCACCACCTCGTCCGACGACCCTGCCGACGAGCGGGCCTGGCGGACCTTCGCGGCGGCCACGGCCCGCGCCGGGGTGTGCAGCACGTTGTCGATCCCCTTGATGAGTGGCGACCGCGTCTACGGAGGGCTGAACCTCTACGGCAGCACGCCGAGCGCCTTCGACGGGCACCATGACGAGCTCGCCGCGCTGTACGGCGGCTGGGCCGGCGGCGCCGTGACGAACGCCGACCTGTCGTTCACGACGCTGGCCCGGGCGAAGACCGCCCCGCACGTCCTGGCCGACGTGGGGAACAGGAACGTGGCCGTGGGCATGATCATGGCCGCGCACCACGTCCCGGAGGCCACCGCGCGCCACACCCTCAGTGACGTCGCGGCACGCGCCGGGGTCTCCGCAGGACAGGTCGCCGACATCCTGCTCGACACCCGGCTGCTCGGACCCGGACAACCGGTCTGAGCAGCAACGCAACGTTGCTCGGGTGCTAAACCCCCGTTGGTGACATCCGCGTGAGAGGTTCTTGTTCTCCGGGTTGATCCAACCAGTCGTCTTCCTCGGGACTCATTGGTCCAACAGCGGTGCCAAACCCTCTCCAGCAAGGACGAGCTTCATGGCACCCACGACTCTCTACCCGACCCACGACGACCACGCAGCACACCAGCGCGACCTCGACCACGAGGTCGACGCCCTCGCCGCGGACCTGGCCGACGAGACCGACCCCACCCGGCGCGCCGAGCTCGTCGAGCTCATCGTGCTGCAGATGCTGCCCCTCGCGGACGGGCTCGCGATGCGGTACAGCGGCCGCGGCGTCGAGACCGACGACCTGCTGCAGGTGGCACGCATCGCCCTGGTCAAGGCGGTCAACCGCTACCGGCCCGGCGCCGGGCCCGGGTTCGCCGCCTTCGCGCACCCCACCATCTCCGGTGAGCTGAAGCGCTGGTTCCGTGACCACGGCTGGGCCGTTCGCCCGCCCCGTCGCATCCAGGAGCTGCGCGCCGGCCTCGCCGTCGAGGAGGAGCGACTGCGTCACGTGCTCAGCCGCGACCCCCAGGACGCCGAGCTCGCCCGCGTCCTCGGTGTGTCCGTCGCCGAGGTCGACGAGGCGCGCGGGTGCTCCGCCGGCTACCACGCCGTGTCCCTCGACGCCCCCACCTCCGCCGGCACCAACCTGGCCGACTTCGTGCTCATCACGTCGAGCCACGCGGGCACCATCGAGATCCGCGACGCACTGCGGCAGTCGGTGGCGCGCCTCAGCGAGCGGCAGCGTCTGGTGCTCCGGCTGCGCTACGTCGACGAGCTGACCCAGGGTGAGATCGGCGAGCAGATCGGCGTCAGCCAGATGCAGGTCTCGCGCATCCTGCGCGGCATCGTGGAGCGGCTGCGGTGCGAGCTGCTCGCCGAGGACGAGCTGAGCACGCACGGCTCCGCCGCCTGATCGCGCGGCCCGACGACACGAACGCACGTCCGCGAACTGCCGGGTAGGTCACCGGGATCGGGCAGACTGCCCGCATGTCGCTCCCCGACCCGGCACTCGTCGTGCTGGTCGGCGCCTCCGGGTCGGGCAAGTCGACGTGGGCGGCGCAGCGCTACCGCGCCGAGGAGGTCGTCTCCTCCGACGCCTTACGCGGTGTCGTCGGCAGCGGCCCGCACGACCTGGACGCCTCCGCCGACGCGTTCGCCGTTCTCGAGGCGGTCGTCACGGCCCGGTCGGGCCGGCGGCTGACGACCGTGGTCGACACGTTGGGGTTCGACGCCGGCCGGCGGCGCGGCTGGCTGGCGGCCGCACGGGCCGCCGGCCTGCCGGCGGTGCTCGTGCTGCTCGACACCCCCGACGAGGAGTGCCGCCGCCGCAACGCCGCACGCGACCGACCGCTGCCGGCCCGGGTGCTGGCCGGGCAGCTGGCTCGTCGGCGAGCCGTGGCCGACGAGGTCGCGGACGAGGCGTGGGACCTGGTGCTGCCCGTCACCTCCGACGTGTCCCCGGCGACCCCGCCCCCTGCCCCCGCCGAGGCGCGAGCGGGCGGCGAGCGCACGGCATCCACCGGGGTCGACGTGGTCCTGCAGGTCTCCCGGTTCCCGTGGGGCGAGGACCCGCTGACCTGGCTGCGCGCCCTCGCCCTCGCCGCCGACGAGGCCGGGTTCAACGGGCTGGCCCTGATGGACCACCTGATCCAGATCCCCCAGGTCGGCCGCGCCTGGGACCCGATCCCCGAGCCATGGGTGACGCTCGGCGCCATCGCGGGCCTCGGCACCGGGCTGCGGCTCGGCACGCTGTGCACCCCGGTCACCTTCCGCCAGCCCGGGATCACCGCGAAGGCCGCCGCCACCCTGTCCGCGCTCACCGGCGGCCGGGCGTTCGTCGGCATCGGGGCGGGCTGGTGGGAACGCGAGCACGCGGCCTTCGCGCTGCCGTTCCCGTCCGCTCCGGAGCGGCTCGACGAGCTGGAGTACTCCATCCGGGTCATGCGGGCCCTGTGGGCGCCGGGTACCAAGGCGCACGCGGCCGACGGGGTGTTCCTTCCCGAGACGACGTGCTACCCGCGGCCGACCGTGCCCATCCCGGTGGTCGTGGGCGGAAACGGCGAGCGGCGCACCCTGCGGATCGCGGCCGAGCTCGGTGACGCGTGCAACCTGACCACGTCGGACCCACAGGTGCTGCGGCACAAGGTCTCCGTGCTGCGGCACCACTGCGCGGAAGTCGGTCGCGACCCTGCCGAGGTCGCCGTCACGGTGCTCGACCTGCCCGTCGTCGGCCGCGACCGGGATGACGTCTGGGCGCGCGTCGAGCGGCTGCGGGGCCGAACTGCCGCAGCGGCATTCGCGGCTCGCGCCCACGCGGGCACCGTGTCCGAGCACCGCGACCGGCACGCCGCACTCGCCGAGCTGGGTGTCTCGACGGTCTTCCTCAGCACCCCCGACCTCGACGGCCCGGAGGCCGTCCTCGCGCTGGCCGGGCTCAACGCGTGAACAGCGGCGAGCTCGTCGCCCTGGCCGTGTGCCTGGCCGTGATGGTCGGGGCGAACGTGTGGGCGCACGTCGGCCCGGCCCGGTGGCAACCCGTCACGGGACCGGTGGCCGCGGCCCTGCTGCTGCTCGTCGGGCGGGCGGCGGGCCTCTCCTGGGCGCAGCTCGGCCTCGGCTCGGGGGCGGTCGTGCAGGGACTGCTCTGGGGTGGCGCCGCCGTGGCCGGCGTGACGCTGGTGTACGCGGTCGGCCTCGCGCTCCCGGCGACTCGCGGGCTCTTCCGCGACGCCAGGCACCGGGTCGGGGCGCGGTCGACGATCCTCCGGGCCGGCCTGGTCGTGCCGCTGGGGACGGTCGTCTTCGAGGAGGTCGCCTTCCGGGGGGTGCTGTGGGGGCTCCTCGAGGTGGCTCACGGTGCGGTCTGGGCGACCGGCGCGTCGGCGGTGCTGTTCGGCTTCTGGCACGTCCTGCCCGCCGTCGACGGGGCTCGGGAGAACGCGCCGTCCGGTCGGGTGGCCCGAGTCGACCTGCTGCGGCAGGTGGCCGGGACGGTGGTGTTCACGGCCCTGGCCGGTGTCGTGTTCGGCGTGCTGCGGGAGCAGAGCGGGAGCCTGATCGCACCGGGTCTGCTGCACTGGGCGACCAACGGACTGGGCGTCGTCGCCGCGGCGTTGGCGTGGAGGTGGTCGCGCCACCCCCAGTGACCGCTCAGTCCTCCTGGAACACCTGCCAGCGAACCTCCTCGCGCTGCCGGACGGCTTCGGCGACCCGCGCCAGCTGCTCCTCCGACGCCGGCAGGCCGTAGACCTCGCTGACGAACCGGGGCAGGTCGGGACGGTAGTCGTGGCCCCACGCCTGGTAGGTGCCGGGCACCTGGGCGTTCTTGACGTCGAACAGGGTCTGGAAGAAGGTCGTCACCGGCCGCCAGCGCAGGTGCCGCGGGATGCCGCGGGGGCTCGCGCCGTCGACGTGCTCGGTGGTCGGTCGCTGCGGACCGAGCCAGGCGGGGGCGGTCGTCAGCAGGTCCGGGCCGAACTTGGTGACCCCGTCGTTGTCGTGGCTGAGCATGACGTACGGCGGCAGGGACCCCCGGTCCTGCGTGACCGCGAGCAGCTGGGTGATGTCGTTGACCACGGCGACGCTGTCCCGGTCGACGTCGAGGCGGTCCGGGCCGGTGACCTCGTGCATCCACTCGCTGCCGTACGGGGTGCCGATCCACAGCGCCCGGTCGATGCCCAGGGCCCGCAGACCCAGGGTTCCCCAGTGCAGGAAGACGTCCTGGCTGGTGTGGGCGCCCAGGCTCTCGCCGAACAGGACCACGCGTGGGCGAGGGCCCTCGCGGCGCCTCAGCCGTTCGATGATGCGCAGCCACAGCAGCCGGTTCTGCTCGCGGGCCTGACCGACCCGGCCGAGGGAGAGCGGGGAGGGCCGGCGCGAGTACTGCATCGTCACGGACGCCATGTCCCCGCGGGACAGGTACTGGGCCGCGGCGAGGGCGACGTAGTTGACGTAGCCCAGGCCGGTCGGCGACACCAGCACGAGGAGGGACCGGTCGAAGGCGCCGGTGCGCTCCATCTCCGCCAGGGCGAGGTCGACCCGCTCCCGGACGGTGGGGGCGCTGTCGAGCCCGACGTAGACCTGCACGGGGGCCGCCAGGGCCGGCTCACCCATCACCGTCTCGATGGACAGGTCGGGAAGCCCTGCCGGTCGGTCCGGAACGGGGGCCGGGCGCACGTGGGTGAGCATGTGACGGCGGCCTTCCTTCCCGAGCGTGGCCCACGGCACCAGGCTGCCCGGGCCGCCGCTCAGGGTCGTGCCGGTCCACCGGGCGCCCTCGCCACCGCCGAACACCGGCTCCTCGGCCGACGCCCCGGTCTCGATGCCGCGCATCGCCCGCTCCCAGACGGTCGACGCGCCCACGGCGAGCAGCCCGAGGCAGGCTCCGTGCGCCACCAGTCGCCACAGGTGTGGTCCGCCCGGAAGCACGTCGGCCAGCCGCCGTCCGGCGACGCCGGCCAGCGCGTGCTCGGCGTACGCGACGGTGGCGAGCCCGCCCTCCACCCCCGCAGCCACGAGCACCGACCGCGCGAACGGCGGTCGTGCGGAACCCTCGGTGGCGTCGTCATCGCCGGGCAGCCCACGCTGCCGGTCGACCACGACGGCGATCGTGAGGCCGAGTGGCACGGCAATGGGCAGCCCCGCCACCCGCCCGCCGGCGCCGAGTCGGTCGTCCAGGACGCGGAGCCCGACGCGCGCCGCCTCGAGGCTCACGGCCGCGATGCCGGTCGTGGTCGCGCGCCATCCGGCCTGGCGCACCCAGCCGCGCGCCATCGCCTCGCCGGGGTGCGACGGAAGCAGACGTCGCAGCGTGAGCCCGACGGGGATGGCGGCCACGTCCATCGCCAGCCCCAGGGTCCGCTGCCGGCTGGCCGGGTCGCCCCAGCGAGCGGCGGCGGGGGTCCGGGCCAGCTCGGCAGCCGCAGCCCGCAGGGCCTCCTGGGTGCCGACGGCAAGGAGGTAGTGCACCCCGGTGGAGAGCGCTGTCACGAACCCCTGGTCGACGGCGCTGCGCGTGGCCAGCCCGGGAGCGAAGGTCTCGGGGACCTTGGCGGCAGCGACGACGAGACCGACCTGGACCCCGATGTCCGTGGGCGGCGGCCCAGCAGATGGCCTCACCGCGCGACTCCTCCGGACCAGACCATCACCGAACCACCTTCCGCCCCGGACGTTGCCGCGGCCGTCTCAGTGTTCCGCCGGTGCGGGCGGGTTTGCCTCACCCGGCGCGGGTGGCGCGGCGGGTGCCGGCTTCGCCCACAGTCACCTTCGGGTGCGTCGCCTCGCGAGCAGCACGAGCCCGGCGAGGAGCACACCCATGGCGGCGAGCGCGGTGGTGTCGATCGCCGGGATGAAGCGAACCTGGCCGTTGCTGATGGCGTACACGCCGATCCCCCGCACCATGCCGCCGAAGCCGGCGCCGCTGCCCTGTTCGTCAGGGCCGGTGCCGCCGCCTCCGCCGCCGATCGCCACGGCGACCGGGATCACCACGAGGCCGTCGCGCTCGACGGGCTCGCCGAAGACCCGGCGGATGCCGAGCTGGTCACCGACCCGGGTCACGATCTCTTCCGGGGTCATCACGCACCTCCAGGTTGCTCGCGCGGCAGCAGTGGTCGCTCACCAGCAGACCACAGATGCCCGGTCGCGGGAAGCGTGCCGGTCTGGCGGGGATCCCGCGACGCCGACGCCGCCGGCGGCTCAGGCGTCGACGATGACGGGGATGATCAGCGGGCTGCGACGGTGCGCCCGGTGGGCCCAGTTGGAGGCGGCCCGGCGCACGAGCTCCTCGATCTGGTCCAGGTCCTCGATGCCGTCGCGGGCCGCCTTGGTCAGCGCGGCCTGGATCGCCGGCGTGGCCGCCGAGAAGTCCATCACCTCGGGCGGGAAGCCGTGGGCGAGGTAGTCGGGGTCCTCGGTGAGCTTGCCGGTGTCGGGGTCGATGATGCACACGATGGTCACCACGCCCTCCTCGGCCAGCGTGCGCCGCACGTGCAGGGTCTCCTCGGTGGCGCCGCCGACGGTCATCGCGTCGACGTAGACCAGGCCCGCGGGCACGCTGCCGGTGATGGTCGCGCGCCCGTCGACGAGGTCGATGACGCTGCCGTCCATCGCGATGAGCACCCGGTCGGCGTCGACGCCGGTGCGGATCGCGATGTCGGCGTTGGCGCGCAGGTGCCGCCACTCACCGTGGACGGGCAGGACGTTCGACGGCCGGATGATGTTGAAGCAGTAGGCGAGCTCGCCGGCGCTGGCGTGGCCGGACACGTGCACCTTGGCGTTGCCCTTGTGCACCACCGTGGCACCCCACCGGGTGAGCTCGTTGATGACCCGGTAGATGGCGTTCTCGTTGCCCGGGATCAGCGAGCTGGCCATCAGCACCGTGTCGCCCTCGGTGATGCTCACCGGGTGGTCGCGGTTGGCCATCCGGGCCAGGGCGGCCATCGGCTCCCCCTGTGACCCGGTGGCGATGATCGCCATCTGGTCGGGGCGCAGCCGCTCCAGGGCCTTGAGGTCCTTGACGACGAGGCCGTCGGGGAAGGTGAGGTAGCCCAGCTCGCGGGCGATGCCCATGTTGCGCACCATCGAGCGACCCACGAACGCGACCTTGCGGCCGTGCCGCTGGGCGGTATCGAGGATCTGCTGGATGCGGTGCACGTGGCTGGCGAAGCTCGACACGATGACGCGGCCGGTCGTGGTGCGGAAGACGGTGTCGATCGCCGGCGCCAGCTCGCCCTCGGAGACCGTGAAGCCGGGGACCTCGGCGTTGGTCGAGTCGACGAGGAAGAGGTCGACGCCCTCCTCCCCCAGGCGGGCGAAGGCGCGCAGGTCGGTGACGCGGCGGTCGAGCGGGAACTGGTCCATCTTGAAGTCACCGGTGTGCAGCACCAGCCCGGCCGAGGTGCGGATGGCGACGGCGAGCCCGTCGGGGATGGAGTGGTTGACCGCGACGAACTCGCAGTCGAACGAGCCGAACGTGCGCCGGTCCTCCTCGGCGACCACGACCGTCCTCGGCGTGATGCGGTGCTCGGCGAGCTTGGACTCCAGCAGTGCCAGCGTCAGGCGGGAGCCGACGACGGGGATGTCGGGGCGCTCACGCAGCAGGTACGGGACGCCGCCGATGTGGTCCTCGTGGCCGTGGGTGAGCACGATCGCGTCGACCTTGTCGAGGCGGTCCCGGATCCAGGTGAAGTCGGGGATGATCACGTCGACGCCCGGCTGGTGCTCGTCGGGGAAGAGCACCCCGCAGTCGACGATGAGCAGCCGGCCCGCGTGCTCGAAGACGGTCATGTTGCGACCGATCTCGCCGAGGCCACCCAGTGGCACGATCCGCAGCCCGTTGCGCGGCAGCGACGGAAGGGAGTCGCTGCCCTTGCGGCGAGGCCCTCGCCGGCTCATCGTCCGCCTCCTGCCGCGGAGACGGTGCGGGGCGCCGGGGCAGCCGGTTCGATGCGGTGGGTGGGATTCACGCTGAAAACCTACCGTGGCGGGGGACTGCCCGTGTCGGCCCGCTGCCGCCGCCGCTCAGCCAGGCGGCCCGACCGCGTCGAGGTTCTCGATCAGGCCACTGAGCAGGTGGTGCAGCTGCACGAACTCGTCGGCGTCGAAGCCGATCGACCGGGCCACCTCGCGCGGCACCCCGGCCACGTCCTCCCGCAGGCGCTCCGCGGCCGGGGCCGGGCTCACGACGACCCTCCGCTCGTCGTGGGGGTCGCGGTGCCGCTCGACCCGGCCGGAGGCCTCGAGGCGCTTGAGCAGGGGGGTGAGGGTGCCGGAGTCCAGGCGGAGCCGGCGGCCCAGCTCGCCGACCGACAGGGGGCCGTCGGTCCACAGCGCGAGCATGACCAGGTACTGCGGGTAGGTCAGGCCGACGTCCGCCAGCACCTCGGTGTACCGGCGGGTGACGGCCCGCGTCGCGGCATACAGGGGGAAGCAGATCTGTCGATCGAGGTCCAGCGGGTCGCTCGTGCTCACCCGACGACGATACCATTTCCGACTTGCACAATTCTATTGTGCACAATATGATTGTGGGCATGAACCCTCTCTACACCGCCTCTGCCGTCGCGACCGGGGACGGCCGCAACGGCCACGTCCAGACCTTCGACGGCATCATCGACATGCCGGTCCGCACCCCCAAGGAGATGGGCGGCGAGGGTGGCGCCACGAACCCCGAGCAGCTGTTCGCCGCGGGCTACGCCGCCTGCTTCCACTCCGCGCTGAAGCTCGTCGCCGGTGCGATGAAGGTCGACACCACCGACTCGGAGGTCGTCGCCGACATCTCGCTGGGCCGCGACGACAACGGCGCCTTCGGCCTCGCGGTCCGGCTCGAGGTCGCCCTGCCCGCAGTCAGCCGTGAGGTGGCCCAGCAGGTCATCGAGCAGGCCCACCAGGTCTGCCCCTACTCCAACGCCACCCGTGGCAACGTCGAGGTCGTCCTCGAGGTCGCCTGACCTCGAGCCGCGCCCTCGAGTGGGGCTGGTGCGGCACCGGGCCCGTCGGGGCCCGGTGCCGCACCGTCATTGGTCTCCCAGCGGCCATCGAGGCGGCGGTGGACCAGCCCGCGGTCACGGAACTGCTCGAGCCACGTCTGCATCGGCCACCACCCCCACTTGTCGGCGAAGACGTTGGCGTTCACCACGATGTCGGCGACGTGCTGCACCGGTGGGCTGGGGCTCGGGTGGTACTGGTGAACGGCCCCCGCCCCACCCACGAAGAGCAGCTGTCCCCCACTTCGGGCGAGCCGCTGGCCGAAGTCGGTGTCCTCGGCGCCGTACCCGAGGTAGTCCTCGTCGAAGCCGCCGACGCGGGTGAAGTCCCGGGCCGTGACAGCGAAGGACAACGACCAGAACAACGACACGTCGTCCACGGCCCGGATCGCGCTCGCTGGTAGCGGCGGTCGAGCCGGATGGTGCCGGGGCCGGCCGTCGGCGCCGGCACTCGCACCCGGCAGGGATGGCGGTGGCTCGTAGGCCACGTCACCACACACGACGCGGGGACCTCCGACGCCGGGCGCGTCCGCCAGGATCTCGCCGTACCGCCGCGACCAGGGTGGGGCTCGGGACGCAGTCGACGTCGAGGAACACGAGGTGCTCGGCGCCGGCGCGCGATCGCCGTCGAGGCGCCGAGGTTGCGGGCGGCCGACAGTGGCATCGACCGTCGCGCAGGTCGGTGCCCGGCCTGCGGACGTCCCAGTCGGCCGGGGACAGCCGACGGGCGACGTCGTGCACCTGCGGGTCGTCGATCGCGACGACGACGTAGACGTCCGGGCTCGCGCTCCTGGGCCCGCAGCCCGCGGATCTGGCCCGCGAGGTGGGCGTGGCGCCCCCGGACGATGGTGACGACGGCCAGGCGCGGCGCGGTCACGCGGTGCTCCCCGGCAGCCACCAGGGCGGTCCGGCCGGCGGCCAGCGCGTCGAGGTGCCCGGCCGCCGCCCGCGCGCCCGTCCCGGTGCTCCACCGGGACCAGCCCGCGCCGCCGCGGCGGTGCGCTCCCTCGAGGACCTCGTTCCAGCGGTCCGCGGACGGCCACGAGGTGTGGCCGTCGGCGATGTCCAGCCGACTCAGGGCCGCGGCGGTCGCCGCCTGCTCGCCGAAGGGGCGGCGCTGGGCGACGACGACGGCGGGGGCGCGGGCCGCCGCGACGTCGGCGACAGCGTTCTGCCCGGCGTGGGTGACCACGACGTCGGCCGCGCACAGCTCCGCCCACAGGTCGGGCGAGGGCCGGTCCGGGCTGCGCTCGGTCCAGTCCCATCCCGGCGGTGGCCCGGCGGGCGGCCTCGACGGACGACGCGTCGGCGTCCCGCCCGCCCGCACCCCAGAGGAGGAGCACCCGCCGCGGCCGTTCCCGTCCCGCGGCTGGGCAGGCGGGCGGGCCGGCCGTCGAACCGCGACAGGCCACCCACGCACCAGGTCTTGCTCGTCCACGACGCCGGCCACCCGCGGGCGTGCGCCTCGGCGGGCCACGGGGCGAGGAGGGCGTCGGCGAGGTCGTAGGCGGCGAGGTGCGTCCGGTCGGTCCGCTCGCCGGGGAGGGCGACGACCACGACGGGTGTGCCGCACAACCGGACGAGAAGTGCCACTTCGACGGAGACGTCGACCACCACCGCGGCCGGGCGTTCGCGGGCGACCCAGGACGCGAGCGTCGCCATCCGGGCACTCAGGCCGTGGTGGTGCCGCGGCGCCCAGTGCAGCACCCCCAGCGCGGAGACGTCGTCGCTCGAGGCCGGCGAGGGGTCGTCGTCACGCGCGAGCTGGACCCAGTCGCCCTGCCAGCCAGCGGGCTTCGGCAGGGAGCTCAGACCGACGACCGGGGTGCGCAGGTGCGCCGCGATGGCCTCGAGGCGCCTGAGGTGCCCGCGCCCCTGGTGGTGGACGTAGTACCCGATCACGCCGCACCTCGCAGCGCCGGCATCGTGTCGTAGATCCGTAGGTACGCGTCGACCATCCGCTCGACCGAGCAGTGCTGCACGGCGTGCGCACGGCACCCGTCACGGTCCAGCGAGACCGCCTCGCGCACGGCATCCGCAGCGGCTGCGACGTCGTCGCCGTCGACGACCCGGCCGACCTCGGCGGTCACGAACTCCGGCAGGCCACCGCGGTCGAAGGCCACGACCGGTGTGCCACAGGCGAATGACTCGGCCGCGACCAGCCCGTAGGGCTCGTCCCACACCGGGGTCACCAGGGTGGCGGCGCTCGCCACCGAACAACGTCCCCAGCTCGTCGGTGCGCAGGTGCCCGAGGTACTCGACGTCCGCGCCCGAGCCGCGGGTACACCATGTCGCGGACGTAGTCGGCGTCACCGATCGGGCCGGCGAGGCGCAGCCGCAGGCCGGCGGCCCGCGCGATGTCGATCGCCAGGTGAGGGGCCTTCTCGGGCACCAGGCGGCCGACCCAGGCCAGGGCGTCCCCACCCGGGCCCCGTCGCCACCGGCGGACGTCCACCCCGTTGGGCACCACCTCTGCGTCGACGACGTGCCGCCAGGACCGCGCGTGTGCTCGCTGACCGCGACGTAGCGGGACCGCGGGTCGTCGGCGATCTCGATCGCCGGCTCGAGCCACGGCGTCGGCGGCGTGTGCAGCGTGGTGACCATCGGCGCCGGCGCAGGCGGCCGCCATCGCGACCGGCAGGTGGTGGAGGCTGTTGTTGTGGATGACGTCGACGTCGCCGCGCGGCTGCAGCTCGAGCATGACCTGGAGGTAGGCGTGGTGCTCGCTCAGCCACACGGCCGGTGGCATCGAGACGTCCTGGCGAGCGGCCGCGCTCAGGTCGAGGGGCCGGGTGGCCAGCTCCCGCACCCCGAGGCGCGGGTCGCTCCCCCGCCCCGCGAAGACCGAGACCCGGATGCCGCGGTCGCGCAGCCCCCGGCACAGGTGCCACGTCAGGGACTCCAGGCCCCCGGCGAACGGCTCCTTGAGCGGGAAGCGGGAGGCCGCGATCATCACGACGTGCATGCGGCGCTCCTGGCCAGGACCGCGGTGTAGATCGCCTCGTGGGCTTGCGCCAAGGCGCGTCGTTCCGCCTGTCGGGCAGCGGGATCGGCACGCCAGGCCGGGCGCTCATCGTGGACCCGGAGCAGCGCCGCGGTCAGCGTCGGCACGTCACGGCTGCGCTTCACGGTGCCCGGCACGGCGTACGTCACGCACGGCCGCTGCTCGGCGTAGTACCCGCAGTCCGGAGCCAGGACGATCGTTCCGAGGTCGAAGCAGGCCTCGAGCCAGCCGGAGTGGGTCCCGAACCGGTAGGGCAGCACGGACACGTCGAGGGAGGACAGGTAGTCCCAGAGCTCGTCGTCGGTGAAGTAGTCGTGCACGTGCAGGTCGATCCGGCCCGCAGCGGCCAGTCGCGCCAGGCCCGCGGCGACGCGCTGCTGGCCTGGGGGCGACCGTCGTGCCTCATGACGTCGGTGTGGGCGTCCACGCGCAGGGAGGCGCCCGGCATCCCGGTCAGGTCGCCGACGATCTGCTCGATGACCGGCAGCGGGTCCATGTTGGCCCGCAGGCTCTTCACGTGCACCCCGACGACGAAGCCGTCGTGCTCCCGGCGCTGCCGGGACAGGGTCGCCTCGTCGACGACGTGGGGGTGCGGCAGCACGTGGGCGTCGCGACCCCACCGCCGCCGGATCTCGGCAGCGGCGCCGGGCGTGAGGGTGATGACGGCGTCGGCGGCCGAGACGAGGACCCCGAGCTGGGCGTCGTGCAGCTCCGGCTCGCCGTGGTGCGGGTTGCGCAGGTCGTGGACGGTCAGCACGAACGGCTTGCGGTGCTCCGTCAGCGCGTCGGTCAGCTGACGCAGGGCGTCGGGCGACTGGTCGTCGAAGCCGAAGTGCACGTGCATGACGTCGAACTCGTCGGCGTGGGCGCGCACCCACCGCGCTTCGAGCATCACCGGCGGCCACCACCGCGCGGCCGGGCTGCCGTCTGCCACTGGCGGGTCGGGGAGGCGGACGACGCGGTCGGACCCCCCGGGGCGTCGAGGTGCCGGACGTAGACGTGACCCGCAGGAACGGAGGCGATGACGACACCCATCCGGAACCCCTTTCACCGACCGCATCGAGCGTGGAAGTCGCTCGCCCTTGACGACGAGCGTCGAGCAACGGGTGCCCACCCGAGGGATACCCGAGGGCTGCCGCCCCAAACCGTGAGCTGCCCTGCCCGGCCATGCCTCACCTGATCAGCGATGGCCGAACGGGGGATGGCCGCGGAAGACGCCCAGGTGGACCGGGAACGGCCGGTCGCCGGCCGTTACGGGTGGCCCCGCGGACCTGGCGACTGCAGTGGCGGTGATCTGTGGGCGTGGCGGTGCCCGCGCCGCCCGCCCACAGATCGACATGACCCGGGCTCCGGCGGGGCGGGGCGGGGCGTCAGCGGGGCAGCCAGGGCTCGTGCCAGCCCCCGGAGCCCTCGACCAGCGTCTCGGCGCCGGGCGGGCCCCAGCTGCCGGGCTCGTAGGCCTGCACCGGCGGGGGTGCGTCGAGCAGCGGCTGCATCACCCGCCAGGTCTCCTCCACGCTGTCCTGGCGCGAGAACCGCGTGCTCTGGCCGTTCATCGCGGCGAGCAGCAGCACCTCGTACGGGGTGGGGCCTTCACCGCCCTCGTCCGCGAACTCCATGTCGAGCTCGATCGGCGCGATCCGCGAGACGTCCGCCCGGTGGGCGTCGACCTGGATCCGGATGCCGGTGCCCGGGTCGAGCTTGACGACGACCTGGTTGGCCTCGGCGTGCCCGCTCAGGCCGAACCCGAGCTTCGGCGGTCGCTTGAACACCAGGCGCAGCTCGCAGCTCGGTCTGCGTCACGGGGAGGCGCTTCCCGGTGCGGATGAAGAACGGCACCCCGGCCCAGCGCCAGTTCTCGATCTCGAGCCGCATCGCCGCATAGGTCTCCGTGGTCGACCCCTCCGCGACGCCGTCGACGGAGCGGTACCCCTCGTACTGCCCCCGCACGTAGTGGGCCGGGTCGGCCTCGGCGACGGCGCGGAACAGCGCGACCTGTGCCTCCTTGAGGGTGAGCGGGTCACCGCGCGAGGGTGGCTCCATCGCGGCGGCCGCGAGCACCTGCATCAGGTGGTTCACCACGACGTCACGCAGCGCGCCCACGGGGTCGTAGAAGTGCCCACGACCGTCGATGCCGAAGCTCTCGGCCAGCGTGATCTGCACGCACTCGACGTAGTTGCGGTTCCAGAGCGGCTCGAGGATCGTGTTCGCGAACCGCAGGTGCAGGATCTCCTCCAGCCCCATCTTCCCGAGGTAGTGGTCGATCCGGAACAGCTGCGACTCGTCGATGTACTGGTGCAGCTCGGCGGCGAGCGCCACCGCCGACTGCTGGTCGTGGCCGAACGGCTTCTCGACCACGACGGTGGCGTTCGTGGTCAGGCCGGCCTCGCTGAGCCCCTTGACGACGCGCCCGAACAGGAAGGGTGGGATCTCGAGGTAGAACACCGGCTGTCGCGCTCCGGCGATCGCGTCGCCCACCCGCTGGTAGGTGGCGGGGTCGGTGAAGTCCCCGTTGACGTAGGAGAGCCGTTGCGCCAGCCGGTCGAACACGGCCTCGTCGAGCTGCTCCCCGGTCGCTTCGATCGACGTCCTGGCTCGCTCGACCAGCTGGTCCAGCGTCCAGTCGTCGCCCGCCACCCCGACCACCGGGCAGGTCAGCAGCCCTCGCTTCTCCAACCGGTAGAGCGAGTGGAACGTCATGACCCGCGCGAGGTCACCGGTGATGCCGAAGACGACGAGCACGTCGGCCGGTGGCTGGGCGTGGCCCGGGGCAGTCGATGTCATCGGGCCACCATGACGCGCCTCAGGCCCGTGGCGCGTCGCCCGCCGCGGATGAATCGCGCTCCCCCGGTGCGGGCGATACCCGGACCCCTGGGTGATGATTGGCTGTGACCTTCGTCGTCGTCCGCGCTTCACAGGGAGGGGCATCGTGACTCCACCGACCCAGCAAGCATCCACTGACCCGGCCGCCGCGCTCGAGCGCGGCGACTGGCACACCCTGTCCGCGGACGAGGTGCTCCAGCGCACGGACGTCGACGCGGGGCGGGGCCTGTCCACCGCCGAGGCGCAGGCTCGGTTGCAGAAGTTCGGCCCGAACCGGTTCACCGCGGCGGAGACCGAGTCCCGCCTGCACGCGTTCCTTCGTCAGTACGCGGACCCGATGCAGCTCGTGCTCCTCGTCGCCGGGATCGGGAGCCTGTACCCGCTGAAGGAGTACGGCACCGGCATCCTGCTGCTGCTGCTGACCGTGTTCAACGCCGTGCTGGGCCTGCGCCAGGAGGGCAAGGCAGAGGCGGCGGTGGCCGCGCTGCAGAAGATGATGATCATCACGGCGCGGGTCAGGCGGGACGGCGCGCTCGCGGAGCTGCCGGCCGAACAGCTGGTCCCCGGCGACATCGTCGCGATCGAGGCCGGCGACATCGTCCCGGCCGACGGCCGGCTGCTGCGGGCGGCGACGCTCGAGGTGGCCGAGTCCGCGCTCACCGGGGAGAGCCTGCCGGTGTCGAAGGGCACCGCAGCGGTGGCACAGGAGGACACCCCGCTCGGCGACCGCAGCGACATGGTCTACATGAACACCAACGTGACTCGCGGCGCCGGCGAGTTCGTCGTCGTCGCCACCGGGATGGGCACCGAGGTGGGCAACATCTCGGGGATGCTCCAGGCCGAGGAGGAGACCAAGACCCCGCTGACCCGGCAGCTGGACACCCTCACCCGCCAGATCTTCCTGATCGCCGGTCTGGCACTCCTGGTCTCGGTCGTGATCAACCTGGCCCGCGGTGAGACGTTCACCGCGATCTTCCACGCCGCCGTGGCCTTCGCCATCGGTGCCCTGCCGGAGAACATGCCGGCCGTGGTGACCACGATCCTCGCCTCGGGCACCCAGGCCCTGGCGAAGGTCGGCGCGATCATGAAACGCCTCCAGTCGACCGAGACGCTCGGCTCCACCTCGGCCATCAACTCCGACAAGACCGGCACGCTGACGCTCAACGAGATGACGGCCGTGGAGATGGTCGTCGTCGGCCGCCGCTACACCATCGAGGGCACCGGCTACTCCAGCCAGGGCCAGATCACCCACGTCGGCGGGCAGGGGGAGATCCCGCTGGACCCCTTCCTGCTGCCGATGGTGCTGGCCTCCGACGCCGTCATGGACCAGGGAGGGCTGATCGGCGACCCCACCGAGGGCGCCCTCGTCGCCCTGGCCGCCAAGGGCGGCGTCGACGCGGTGTCGACCCGCCTCGCCTACCCCCGCGTGGCCGAGCTGCCCTTCGACGCCGCGTACAAGCTGATGGCCACCTTCCACCGGATGACCGACGACTCCGGCGCCGAGGTGATCCGGTGCTTCGTCAAGGGAGCACCGGACGAGCTCCTCGCCCGCGCGGCGACGGTCCACGATGCCGACGCGGGTGCCGTACCGGCCGACGGCACGTTCAGGGACCGGTACCTCGCCGAGAACACGCGCCTCGGGGCAGAGGGCCTGCGGGTGCTCGCCACCGCGCGCAAGGACTTCGACCCGACGACCTTCGACGCCGACGGTGACCTGCTGGCCGTCGTGGCGGACGGTCTCGAGCTGATGTCCCTGGTGGGGATCGTCGACCCGCCGCGGCCCTCCGCCAAGGCGTCGATCGCCACGGCGGAGGCTGCCGGCATCCGGGTCCGGATGATCACCGGTGACCACGCCGTCACGGCGGGGGCGATCGCGCGAAAGATCGGCATCGAGGGCACGGTCATGACCGGCGCGGAGTTCGCCGGCGATGGACGACGACGCGGCGCTGAAGCGGATCGACGACGTGGGGGTCATCGCCCGTGTCACGCCGCAGGACAAGGTCCGTCTGGTCGAGCTGCTCAAGCGGCAGGGCCGGATCGTCGCGATGACCGGGGACGGCGTGAACGACGCTCCCGCACTGAAGGCCGCCGACATCGGTATCGCGATGGGCATCACCGGTACCGAGGTCGCCAAGGACGCCGCCGTGATGGTGCTGACCGACGACAACTTCTCGACGATCGTCAAGGCGGTCGAGCTGGGGCGGGGACTGTACGACAACCTCGTCAAGTACATCCGGTTCCAGATGGGCTGCCTGTTCGGCTTCATCGTCTCGTTCCTCGGCGCGGCGATCTTCAACATCGCCGGTGGCGTCCCGTTCCTCCCCCTGCAGACCCTGTGGATCAACTTCACGACGATGCTGTTCCAAGCGGTCGGCCTCGGCTACGGGAAGCCTGGCACGGGCCTGATGGACCGCGGCCCCCGCGACCCTGAAGAGCCGATCCTGCCGCGCCCGCAGATGGCCTGGCTCGTCGTGGTCGGACTCATCATGGGCATCGCCACCCTGGGGGTCATCACCTGGGCGGAGGGCGCCTTCGACCGCACCGTGGGGCTCACCATGGGCGTCGTGACCTTCTCCCTGGCCAGCCTGTTCTTCAGCCTGGCCACGAGGGACGAGTCCCGAACGGCGTTCTCGCTGGACGCCCTGTCGGACAAGACCTTCGTCCGGTCGACGGCCCTGTCCGTCTTCACCCTGGTTCTCACGACCGTGTTCGGGCCGCTCCAGGCGTTCCTCGGCACCGTCGCCCTCGACCTGGGGCAGTGGCTCGTGTGCATCGCGGCCGCCCTGCCCGTGCTGGTCGCATCCGAGCTTCGCGTGGTGGTGAGACGGCGCAGGGCCGCCCAGCTCTCCGCCTGACTGATCCACCGGTCGTCACCTCTCTCTGAGAGGTGCCTGAGTCTCGGTCATCCCCCGTGAGTGCGCTCACCACCCAAACGCATCCGGCCGGGCCCGTGGCCGTGCCATTCTCAGCGGCCATGGGCCCAGTGGTGCGCCCTGGTCGTCGTGAAGGGTCGTGCATGCGTTACGAGTTCATCGTTCGGGACGCGGTGTCCGAGGACGCTGCGGCAGAGCTGCCCGAGCTGTCCTCCTGCTCGTTTCCTACCGGCGGCACATCGCTGTTCGGCTCGGTACGGGACGAGTCAGACGTCCTGACCCTCCTGGCGCGTCTGACTCACCTCGGGCTCGTCGTCGTGGCGGTGCGGCCCCTTCCGGACTAGGGGCCGAGCCCGCGAAACCCCGGGGTATCGCGGTCGAGCGTCGCCCGACCTGTCAGGGATGTGGACGGCTTCCTCAACCGGCGCGCCGGTCCTAGAGTCACCAGAGTGACCGCGACATCGACGCCGTTCCCGATCCTGCCGACCTCACTGGTGGGCAGCTACGCCCAGCCGGACTGGTTGATCGACCGGGCCAGGCTGGCCGACCGCTTTCCCCCGCGCGTGCGCGCCAAGGAACTGTGGCGGGTCGAGCCGGAGTACCTCCAGCAGGCGCAGGATGACGCCACGGTGTTGGCCATCCGCGCCCAGGAGGAGGCGGGGCTCGACATCATCACCGACGGCGAGATGCGGCGGGAGTCGTACAGCAACCACTTCGCCACCGCCCTCGATGGCGTCGACATCGACAACCCCGGGACCGCCCTCGATCGCAGCGGGCATCCCAACCCGGTGCCCCGGATCGCCGGACCGATCGTGCGGCCGCAACCCGTGGGCGTGCGCGACGTGGAGTTCCTCAAGGCGAACACCGACCGCAAGGTCAAGATGACCGTGCCCGGCCCGTTCACGATGTCGCAGCAGGCGCAGAACGACCACTACCCCGACCTTGCGTCGGCGGCCCTGGCGTACGCCGCCGCGGTGAACGCCGAGATCAAGGACTTGCATGCCGCCGGCGCCGACCTGGTCCAGATCGACGAGCCGTACATGCAGGCACGGCCCGAGGCGGCCCGCGAGTACGGCCTCACCGCGCTCAACGCCGCGCTGGACGGCGTCACCGGCGCCACCGCCGTGCACATCTGCTTCGGGTACGCCGCGATCATCCACGAGCGGCCCGAGGGGTACTCGTTCCTCCCCGAGCTGGCCGGCTGCTCGGCCGACCAGATCTCGATCGAGACCGCGCAGTCGGGTCTGGATCTCGGCGTGCTGAAGGACCTCAGCGAGAAGACCATCATCCTGGGCGTCATCGACCTGTCCGACCACGAGGTCGAGTCCGCCGAGCTCGTCGCGGACCGGGTGCGCCGCGCCTTCCCGTACGCCTCGCCGGACCGGATCACCATTGCCACCGACTGCGGGATGAAGTACCTCCCTCGCGCCAGTGCCGAGGGAAAGATGCGCGCCATGGCCGGCGCTGCGTCGATCCTGCGCGCCGAGCTCTGAGGCACCTCGTCGCTCAGCGGAGGAGGGCGTGCGCCAGCGTGTCCGCCAGCCAGTCCTCGTACTCGTCGTGGCTCCAACCCAGGGTGGTCACGAGGCTGTCGTAGGTGGCCAGGGACCCGAGGGTCACGATGAGGTCGGCTGCGCGGGCGGGCGTGATGTCCTCTCGCAGCGCGCCGCGCCCCTCCAGGAGGCGGGCGAAGCGGACCAGGCCCGCGTGCCGTTGGGTGGCCTGTTCGGACTGCACCCTGCGCAGCTCCGGCTCCGACGCTGCGGCGGCATCCAGCACCCGCAACAGGGGTCCGACCCGCGCCCAGATGCCCGGCTGCGTGTGCGCGTACAGGCGCAGCTGCTGAACGGGATCGGGCTCCTCGATGACGGCGCGGATCGCGGGCCGCTCCTCCACGGGGACGTCGGCGCGGTCACTGCCACCAGCGACCGCGGCAGCAACGGCGGCCGAGAGGAGCCCGGCCTTGCCCGGTGCCGCCCGATAGACGGTCTGCAGGGCCACCCCTGCTTCCGTGGCGATCGCGGGGATGGTTGCGCCGACGTAACCGTGCTGGAGGAACACCCGCGTGGCGGCAGCCACCACCCGCGCGCGCGTCCGCTCGGCCTGGGTGCGGCGCCCGCGGCCGTCGTAGGTGCGCTTGGGTCTTGCGGTTCCAGACATTGAGTAGAATGATAGTGCCACGAATTGTCACCGACCCGGTGACACGCGGGAAAGGCGGTCGTCATGACGATCGAGGAGAACAAGAAGGTGGCCCGGCGGGTGCTCGAGGAGATCTTCCCGGCCAACGACGAGGAGGCGCTCGCAGAGGTGATCAGCGAGCAGTGCGTCAACCACGAGGCGCCGGAGGGCACGCCGCCCGGGTTGGGGGCGATCACCATGTTCATGCAGATCCTCGACCGGGCGTTCAGCGATCAGCGCTGGCAGATCGAGGACGTCGTCGCCGAAGGGGACAAGGTCGTCCTTCGGTGCACCCACAGCGGCGTGCACACGGGCGACTTCTTCGGGGTGCCGGCCACGGGCCGCACCTTTGCGTACAAGCAGATGCACATCATCCGCGTCGCCGAGGGCAAGGGCGTCGAGCACTGGGCCGTGCGCGACGACGCATCGCTGATGCGCCAGCTCGCCGGCTGACGGGCCTGCGGAGCCTCACTCCTGGACCCGATCCGGGGCGTGCCGGTGACACCACCGCCGCGACGCTGTTGGCCTCGCGTTCACGCCCCGGACGCCCGCTTTCCGGCCAAAGGTCTCTTCGCCGCCATCCAGGGCGCATAATGGTGGTAATGGCAACTTCATCTGCACACACGCGTCCCCGTCACGCCAGCAGCCCCTTCCAGCCTCACCCCGAGCCGATCATCGAGCAGTACGTGCTCGGCGACCGGGTCTCGCACGACTCCTACGGGTTGGGTCGAGTGGTGGGCGTCGACGCAGGTGGGGCGACGGTCGACTTCGGCGGTGGGACGGTTCGGATCACGACGCCCTTCCGCAAGATGACCAAGCTCTAGCCCCGGGTACCGGCGCGCACCATCCCTGGTCGGGGTGGTGGTCGCTCGTCCCTGAGCGCAGACAGGCCCGACTCCCACGCTGATGCGCACCCTCAGTCGGGAAGTTCGCTCGGCAGCACCACCGCGTCCACGAGCGCGCCGTTGCGCAGAACGGTGACCTCCATCCGCTGCCCGATCGCGTCGGCGAACAGGTGCTTCTGCAACGACTGGGCATCGCCGAGCGGGGCGCTGTCGATCGCGAGGACCAGATCGCCCGCGTGCAAGCCGCTCTGCGCGGCCGGGCTCTTCTCCACGACCTCGACGACTCTCAGCGCACCGCGCTGGCCGTACCGCTCGGCCTGGATGGGCGTCAGCCGCGCCGGCGTGCTCACCAGGCCGAGGTACGCCCGTCGCACCCGCCCGTCATGCATCAGCGCGTCGATGATCCGGTGGGTCGTGGCGTTGATCGGGTACGGCCATGCCCAGACCTACTCCGGCGACGGCCGTGTTGATCCCGACGACGCGACCGTGGCTGTCGGCCAGCGCACCCCCGGAACTGCCCGGGTTGAGCGCAGCGTCGGTCTGGATGACGTCCTCGATCAGGCGCGCCGCCGTGCGGGTTCGCACCGGCATGCTGCGGCCAAGGGCGCTCACGACGCCCGCCGTCACCGTGCCGGAGAGGCCCAGCGGGTTGCCGACGGCCACCACGAGCGAGCCGACGAGGAGCGAGCTCGCGTCGCCGTACTCGGGCGGGGCCGGCACCTCACGATCGGCTCGGATGACGGCGATGTCGGACAGCGGGTCACGGCCCACGACCTGGAAGCCGGCGAGCGTGCCGTCGGCGAACTCCGCTGTGCCCTCGCCGGCACCGCCGACGACGTGAGCATTGGTGACCATGTGGGACTCGCCGGTCAGGACCACGGCCGACCCGGCCGACTCCCCGCGCAGCGACCGGATCCGTAGCGCGGCAACCTTCGGCGTCAGCCGCGCCGCAACGGTGGTGACGATCGCTGAGTAGGCGTCCAGTGCGGCCGACTCTGCCGCATGGTCTGTGCTCATGGTGTGACAACGAGCGGTGGGCACGGTGGGATTCCGGGGTTCACCGCAGGTGTCATGTACGTATGCCATGAGCTGCTGCTCCGGTGATGTCGTGTCGACGCGCTTCAGGGACGGAGCCCGCGTTGGGTTCTCGACATACTCACCGCAGGGGATTGGCGACGGTGACGTCCGACTAGTCCCTCACGACCGTGTAGGTCAGGTGGGTCGCGCGCGGCGACTCGACGACCTCTCGCTGGACGAGTGCCGTCGGGCCGGCCAGGTCGAACAGGCGGGTGCCCTCACCGAGCAGCAGGGGCGACAGGTGGATGCGGAGCTCGTCGACCAGCTGTTCGGCCAGGCCCTGGTCGATGACGTTGGCCCCACCCATGATGACCACGTCCTTGGTGCCTGCTGCTGCGCGGGCATGTTCGACGGCGGCCGCCACCCCGTCGGTCACGAACTGGAACCTCGAGGCGAGCCGGGCCTCGGGCGGGCGGGTGGTGGGTGACCACGAAGCACATCGGTGCGGCGGCCTGGTCCTGGTCGTGCCCGTAGCCGACGTCGTCGTTCCATCCGTTCGGGCCGTCCACGACCTCGAAGAGTCGCCGCCCCATCACCACGGCGCCGGTGGCCTCGAAGCTGCCGGCCAGCACGGCTTCGTCAACCGGTGACCGGGGCTCCTCGAGCACCCACCCGTGGATCCCCTCGCCGTCGACACCCAGCCCGTGGTCCGGGTCCGCACCCGGACCGGTGACATATCCGTCCAGGGACATCGAGATGTCTGCGATCACCTTGCTCATTGCTCGCTCCTTGTGGCTCGTCCGACTCCCTGTTCAGCTCACGTCGTTGGCGACCACCTGGACGATCACGTGGACCGGGCCGCCGACGCCGGCGCGCAGGGCTTCGGTGGCCACGGCGACAGGGTCCTCGCCCACCAGGACCTCCAGGCGCGTCAGGGGGGTCGCCTGCCGTTACCGGTGTTCGTGACGAATGTAACCCTGACGTCCCGGCGTGCGGAACCGCTGCGGTGTCGCGGCCCGACGCCGCGCCGTCCCCAATGTCCCCGATGTCGGCACCCATGCGCAGCACGGTCCCGTCGACGCTCACCAGAACGAGGACGCGGGCGAAGCGATGGGCACGGGCACTGCGGCTGAACCACGGATAGGCTCCCGAACATGGACATGCTGAAGGGCGGCGAGATCGCCGAGGCCAGGCTGACCGACTGGCGCAAGCTCGCCCAGGGACTGCACGGCCGCTACCTGGTCGACGACTTCGGCAGCGCCGCACGGTTCGTCGCCGCGGTGGGCGCGGCGGGCGACGCACTCGGACACCACCCGAGCGTGTCGATCGGCCAGGGGTACGTCGACCTCAAGCTGAGCAGCGCCGACGCCATCTACCGCGACGACGAGGGCAACGAGCACGTCGTCGAATGGGTGACCCAGCAGGACGTCGACCTCGCCCGACGGATCACCGAGATCGCCGCGGACCACAAGGTCGACGCCGACCCGGCATCGGTCAGCGTCATCGAGCTGGGCCTCGATACGGCGCACTCCGAGACGATCGCCCCGGTGTGGGCCGCCCTGCTGACCGGAGACGCCGACGCCCAGGGCCGCGGGACCCCCGGCGACGAGATCCGGGACGCCACGGGACGGGTTCCGAACCTGTGGTTCGGGGACGCCGACGAGCACGAACCCCCGCGTCAGCGGTTCCACGTCGAGGTCTACGTGGCGCCCGAGGTGGCCGGGCAACGAATCGCCGCCGCCGTCGCCGCGGGTGGGACCGTCGTCGATGACAGCGACGCGCCGTCGCTGACCGTGATCGCCGACCAGGACGGCAACACGGGAATCGTGTGCGTCGCCGCGGCCGCGGCGACACAAGACTGAACCGCCGGTTCGGGCGACTCCCAGCCTGACCGCGGGTGCCCTCGGTCAGCGTCATCGGCCCACGGGATCGCCAACCTCGCGTTGAGCGGCCCGGCCAGCCGGTAAGGCGATTCACGGTCGTCCCGCAAGGGTTCGAGAAGGGCTGGAAGTAGACCCGGAGTCGCGCCGCTCAGCCACGCCGTCCTGTCATGCCTCGATCCGCTCAGCCGGGCCAGGGGCGCGAGCGACGATCACTCGCCAATCGCGAACAGGCCAATCCAGACCGACCCGAACCCCGTCGGGACGTCCTCGTCGGCCGTGACGATCACCCTGGTCGAACCTGGGTCAGCGCGACGCGGTATCCACGTCCTCATCGTCCTGCGCCGAGGATCGTCCCCCGGACCGAAGCCGACCTGGCTCAGCGCCCAGAAGCCCATCAGCGCCACGGCGATGAAAGGAGGGCCATTCAGCCCAATCAGTACGGCGTTCATGCCCATACTTCCGCCCGCATCCACGAGGGGCTGTTGGCCCGAGAATATCCGAAAAGGCCACGAGGAGAACCGGTGTAGTCGTCAGCGGTCGCGTTCAGCAGCCCGCTGGAGCTTTGGGGCGAGGAATGTCTGGGTCAGCGGCCAAACGTGCCAGGACAAATCACGTCAAGCCCTTACTCGCGTGGGCCGGTATCGCAGGGCGACCGACCCCGAGCGGAACTCATGGCGATCCACGAGCTCGAGATGGATACGCTCGCGCAGACCGGCGAGCAACGTCGGCCCGTGTCCGGCAAGGACCGGCTGCACAAGGAACTCGTACTCGTCGATCAGTCCCAGATCTGCCAGCGCCAGGGGGAGCGTCACTCCGCCCACCCACAGGCCCTCGCCTGGCTCCTGTTTGAGCCGCCGAACCGCTTGCCCCAAGTCGCCTCGCACCAGCTCGGCATTCCAGTCGGCCCCGCTCAGCGTGCTCGACACGACGTGCTTCTTCGCCCGGTCGATGGTCTCGGCGAACGGGATCTCCCACTCATCCATCCAGTCGGGCCATGCGCCCGTGGTCGGCTTCCGCCACGCCGACTCCATCATCTCGTAGGTCACCCGGCCGAAGAGCAGGGCATCGGCTCGTTTCATCTCGGCGGTCCAGTAGCGCATCGACTCCTCGTCGGGGGGGAGCCCTGCCTCGTGATGGCAGCAGCCGTCGAGTGTGACATTGATCGAGTATCGAAGTGGTCTCATCTCGTTGTTCTCCCTTGATGCGCGCAGCGCGTTTTCACCGGACCCTACTCATGCCACTGTCGGCCCCATTTCTCATCGGCGCCCGATCCCAGCGGTCACATGGTCCGGCTGGGGCGTGATCGAGCGGTCAAAGCCGATGAGAAGACTCGCAGCCACCCTCGGCCCTCCAAGGTGGCGGGCTTCGAGATCCGTGGAAGCCATCCAACCCGTAGACGAAACCCGGCGCAGAGACGAACGTCCGCTCACTGCGCCAAGGTCTCCCTGTCGGTGGCGTGATCGGGGCCGTGGTCGGTGTCTGTGACCACGCGGTCACCGATGCATCTCTGGTTCCCCGTTGGGTCATCGCCACGTCCGCGAGACCGGATGAGGTCCTGCTTGAGTTACGCGGGGCCCAACGGGCCCAGGACACGTCGACTCATGCCACAGGTGGTGAGGTCGGCAAGTGGTCTGGTCGACCGATCTCGCCAGGGTGCATCCGGCGGTGAGCGTCCATGACTCCGTGCCGCACCGCCAGCCGAATCACAAACTACGGCAAGGAGCAGCCGACCTCCGCCAGCACAGCTTCGTCCGGGTCGTCGTTCGGGATGGTCCACCCTTTGTCGTACAGGACCGTCAGCTTCACCTCCTTGGGCCCAGGGATGCTGACGATGTACGCCTTCTGCGCACCGGTGGTCAGGACCACGTCCGTTCCCTTCTCCACGTTCCCGGCCACAGTGTCGACATCGACGTCGTACCCGGCCGCCGCCAAGCACCTGCCCAGCGACTGGCCCGTCTGACGCGTCGCCGCCAAGGCCATCGCCGCAGCCCGCGACTCCTCCTGGCTGGGCGCACTCGAGCACGCCCCAGCACCTAGGCCCAACAGGCTGCCCGCCACCAAGGCCACGAGTGTTCGCACCCAGAGACCGTAGCAATGCGGCGACTCGCGCGAAGCCCCGACCAGGCAGGCGCAGTGGCGCTTCTCGGCACGAGCAATCGCCCCACCCGCGGCATGAGCGTGCGGCGGGATCGGGACACGCCTGAGCACCAGCTCCGCCCGGACCGCCGTCCCGCTCAAACGCGTTCGACGCGGTCGGCCTGTGGTCCTCGATCGCTCTGTCGCACCTGGTACCGGACCCGATCGCCCTGGTGCAGCGCCTCGGCGCCCCTGAGGACCGACACGTGCACGAACAGGTCCGCGCCTCCCGCGTCGGGGGCGATGAAGCCGAACCCCCGCTCCGCGTCGTAGCGCGCGACCACTCCCTCCCCGGCGCGCGCCGGGACGTCGGATGCCCCCAGGTGTCCCGACCGAGCGCGGGTCGTCGTCGCAGGTGCGACCCGCGGTGCCGAGCTGCGTGCGAGGCGCACGTCGCGAGCCTGCGGGCCCTTCTCGCTCACGACGATGTCGTACGTCACCCGGTCCCCCTCGCCCAGCTCGGGGAGCCCGTCGGCCAGCGCCCGGACGTGGACGAAGACATCGGGGCCGCCCGACTCGGGGGTGATGAACCCGAAGCCCTTGTCCTCGTCGTACCAGGACACGGTGCCGTCCGCCCCGTCGGATGCCACCGCCTGCTGGGCGGCCTGGGCTCCCAAGGGGAGCAGATGCTCAGCCTGCGGTCCCTTCTCCCCGTCGACAACGAGGAACGCCACCCGCTGCCCCTCCGAGACCACGCCGCCCCCCACGATGGCCGAACTGTGCACGAAGATCTCCGCACCACCGCCGTCGGGCGTGACGAAGCCGTATCCCTTGCCCGGCTCGTACCAGGAGACCGTGCCGAGCACGCCCAGCGGTGTGTCGGCGGCGTGGTCGCCGTGACCCGGACGCGGCGGGCCTGCGGGCCGCGGTCACCCTCGCCGATCTCGAACTCAACGACCTGCCCCTCGCGGAGCAGCTTCACCGCGTCGCCGCTGACGATCTCGGACGCATGCACGTACAGGTCCTCGGCCTCCTCCCCGAGGGCGATGAAGCCGAACCCCCGGTCGGCGTCGAACCAACGGACAGTTCCCTCGGTCACGGCTGACTCCTTGTCGAAGCTACGGTCGGTGTTCCCAAGTGTCCCCGACGGGACCGCGACAAGCGCCCGGCGCCCGACAGTGCTCGCGCCGTCGTGACAAATGCCCGACGGCGACATCCACGGCACCCGGCGCTGCGCCGGCAGCGGCAGGAGCGGGTGACTCCTCAGTCGTAGTGGAAGCGGGCTTGGAGGATGACCAGGTCGTCGCCGTCGACGAGGTAGACGAGCCGGTGCTCCTCGGTGATCCGACGTGACCAGGCGCCGGCCAGCATGTGCCGCAGCGGCTCGGGCTTGCCGATGCCCGCCACAGGGTCGCGCAGTGCGTCGTCGATGAGTCGGTTGATCCGTTTGAGCATCTGCCGGTCAGCGACCAGCCAATACGTGTAGTCCGCCCACCCGTTCGGTGTGAAGACCAGCCTCATCGCACCAGGTCGTGCTCGTCCCGCTGCCCGGACTGCGCCTGCTGCAGGCTCTCGAGAAGGTGTCGGGCATTGGCGGGGACCCGCAACAGATGAGCGGTCTCCTCGAGCGCGTCGTAGTCCGCGCGCGACATCAACACCGCGTCGCCGCGGCGGGACGTGATCTCGATCGGGGTACGGTCCTCGTTGACCCGCTCGATCAGCGGAAACAAGTTCTTCCGGGCCTCGCTTGCGGTGACAGCCATGACGTCTCCTACTGGTACGGGTTCTCGTACCAGTGTGTCACGGTCAGGATGGGCCGACAAACGCCCGCCATTCGGCCGTCAATTCGCCTTCTCGGGCGGCCGCCACGATCTCGTGCGCGGCTTGTCGACCAGACTTGCCGGGCAGGGTCGACGCTAGACCGAGATCTCGTGACGTGCCACGTGCAGCGCCGTCATCGTGCTCGTGGTCATCGTCGTGCTGTTCCTATTCGTCCACGTCGTCTTCCTCCTCTTCGTCATTGTCTCGAGCTGAAGTGCCAGGCACATCGGAAAGCGCTCGTGCTTGGCAATCGTGGTGGTCCGTCGGATCGGGTCGTACATCGCCAGCCCGATGGCCTGGTCAAGCACCTGGTCCTCGTCGCGGGTCAGGATCGGCCAGATGGTGTGGACCCGCGCGGACAGTTTCTGTTCGCCGCCATCCTGGCCGGCGACGGCCATACCCTTCTCGATGCGCCGATCCCGCAACTGCAGCACCGCCTGCACCAGCAGGTCGTCGGCGCTGGCGAAGTGGTACAGCATCACTTTGTGCGTAGTGCCGGCCGCCCGGGCGGCGCGTCGGAGCGAGAAAATCGACCAGCCCATTGACCGCCAGGTCGTCGGTGACCCGGTCGAGCAGTTCCCGACGCCGGGCGTTCGCCCCGGGGGGAAGCGGTCGATCGCCGGTAGCCCACCCGCTCCGGCGCGTCCTGCTGGTCAGCCCCATCCATCCCGGCAGCATCCCTGATCGCTACCGGTCCAGCTGGAGCCGTCGCCAGATGATGACCGTTGCCGCACCGAAAAGGATCGGGATCACCGGGACGACCAGCAACGGCAGCGCCGACGCCGCCGGCTGCAACGCCCAGAACGCCGGCGCCACGAACGGCACCCACGAGGCGAAGTCGGCCAGCACGGCCACCTGCGCCAGGACGAGAATGCCGACACTGGCGGCGATGCCGGGCAGCAACCCGCGACCGAGCGATGACGCCCAGCCGGCCGGCACCGCGATCGATGCGGTGAGAACGCCCAACGCGAATTGACGCCCCAGCCCGGCGAACACGGTCGCATCCGGAACACCCAGTCCGATCGCGATTCCCGCACCCAACAGGATCACCGTCATCAGCGCGGAGATGACCAGGGCCCAGCCCGCGTACACCACGAGCTTCGCGCCGGCGAGGCGACCGCGGACACCGGAAGGCCGAACAGCCCGGACACCGTCCCTTCCGCGAATTCCCTACCGTAGAGCCAGCTCGCGCCAACCCCGAAGGCGAGAAGCCCGCCCGCCGAGGTGATCTGGGCGGCTGCCGACAGCATCGAGGTCCAATCACCGGCCGCGGCCTGCGGTCCCAACTTGGCAACCAGCTGGGCGTCGCCGCTCCGAGCCGCGAGCACCATCGTCGCCGCGAGACCATTGGCACCGAGCACCAGCAGCAAGCCCGTGGACCACAGCACCCGGGAGGAACGGGCCTTGCGGGCCTCGACCGCCAGTCCGTCAAGAAAGGTGGTCATGATGTCCTCGCCATCGCGTCGTGAACGAGCGCGAAGAACGCCCGCTCGATGTCAATACGGTCGGGGTCGAGGGTGCCGACCATCCGTCCCTCCGCGATGACGGAGATCCGGGTGGCGATCCTGGCCACCTCGTCGAGATGGTGGCTGGAGACCAGGATCCCGGCGCCGGCGCCCGCCCTCCGCAGTAACGCCTCGCGCAGCCGGATCACGGCCGATGGGTCGAGGGCATTGGTCGGCTCGTCGAGGATGATCAGGTCGGGCTGGTGCTGCAAGGCTCCGGCCAACCCCAGCCGCTGCCGGTTCCCCAGCGACAGGCGCCGAGCGCGCACCGACGCGTACCGGCCGAGGTCGAGCTCGCCAGGATGGCCTCCACCATCGGGCCGCGCTGCGTCGCCGGGACGCCGCGGAGCCGCGTGGCGAGCTGCAGATTCGTCCGGCCGTCCAGCTCGCCGTAGATCAGCGGATGTTCCAGCAGGGCGCCGACTCTCGACCAGGTGGCCGGATCGGCCTCGGCGCCGCTGCGGCCGAGGACCTCGATACCGACCGGAGGTCGGCCGCAGCATGCCGACCATGAGCTTCATCAGGGTGGACTTCCCGGCCCCGTTGAGGCCGACGAGCGCATGGATCTCCCCGCGCCGAACGGACAGGTCGATCTGTTGGACCCCGGCGCCGCCGCGATAGGTGCGGGACACGTCGGTCAACGAAAGGGCGTGCTCGGTCATGGCAACTCCAGGACGTCGAGGGAGCGTTCGATGGCAGCGGACAGGCGAGCGCCGTCATTCGCGGACGCCCAGCGGAGGAGCCCGGTCATCAGCGCGGCCATCACGGCGGCGGCCGCAACAGCGGCGTCGGTGGCGTCGGCGCCGTCGCGGGTCAGTTGGTCGGCGATCGCGGTCTCGGTCGCCGCAGTCCCGCCCCGGACGGCGGGCATCAGACTGGGGGTCACCGCCACGATGGCCAGCCGCTCGCGCACGGGTTCCTCGTCGGTGATCGGCTGATTTCGCCAGGCCGACCGAACGCCACGGGCGGCACGGTGCAATGGCGACAGCGTCCGAGGTTGAGCGGCGATCGCCGCGACGATGAGCGGGTCGTACGGGTCGTCCACCAGCAGCTGATCCTTGGACCCGAAGTGCCGGTAGAACGTCATCTCCGTGACGCCGGCCGCCGCGGCGATCTGCGCGACCGTGGTCTTCTCGTATCCGGCGCGGGTGAAGAGATCTATTGCGGCAGTGAGGATCCGCGCACGGGTCCGCTCGACCTTGCCCGGCCGGGCCGGACCCGGGCTGACCGTTGGTGGCGTGCTCATGGCCAGAATGTTAGTCCCTAACATTCCGTGTGCGCAAGGAACCTTCCGACCGCGCGCCGGTGTGCCGGAGGTCGTGCACTCGAAGGTCCTGGCGGCCGGCCGCCTCACGGGCGATCCGCCAGTGCCGGTGCATCGTCGACGGCTGCAGGTTCGAGACCCCGTCGCGCCCCGGGAAGAGGAGCGCTTCGGGACCTGGCGCCGTCATGGTGTCGAGGTGGTGGGCGATCGCGGGGACGATGTGCGGAGGGATGGAGACCACCCTCGTGCCCGCTGCCGACTTCGGGGTTCCGACGATGGGCTCGCCGCCGACCCAGGACAGCGCGGACGACCCGCACCGTCCCTCTCTCGACGTCGACGTCCTTGCGGCGCAGCTCGAGCACGTCCCCACTGCGCAGGGCGCACCACGCGCAGAGCAGCACGAGCGCACGAAGCCGCTCGGGCATCGCCTCGACGATCACCTCGAGCTCATCGAGGGTCGCCGGTCGGATCTCCCGGGCCCGGGGAGTGTTCGCCGCTCCGCGGATGCGGCAGGGGTTGCTGTCGACCACCTCATCAGCCACCGCCGTGTTCATGACTGCCTTCAGCAGCGCGTAGCTGCGGGCACGCACGGTCGGCTTGTCCGCCAGCAGGCGCGACCACCAGGTGCGCACCACGCTCGGCGTGATCGTGTCGACGGGCATCCGCCCCAGCACCGGCAGCAGGTAGCGACCCAGCAGGTACTTCGTACCCCCGTCTCGTCCGCGGTTTGAGGGCACACTCCCGAAGCCAGGGCGCCCAGTAGGCATCGAAGGTCAGCGACGCCACCCGCTCCAGCTTCACGGGCGGCTGCCACTTCCCCGGCACCACCTCCTCGCGGCGAGGGCCCAGCCACCCCTCGGCATCCGCCTTGGCGTCGAACGTGTGCGAGCCGGCCGCTCACCAGGGCAGGCCCCAGGTAGCTCACCTGCCACCGACCCGAGGGCAGCTTTCGCACGCAGCCGAAGCCGCGTCGACGGCTTCGTCCACTCACGACGCACCTGTTTCGTGCCACAGTCGTGCGATATCCGTGCGATATCTCTGACTCTCGTGATCATCGTGACCACTCCTGTCCCCACCGGCAGTGCTGCTGCACGTGCTCAATAGCAGCACGGGACAAGGGTTTTGAGCATGACCTAGGTTGAGCTGGCGAAGGGACTCGAACCCTCAACCCCTGTTTACAAGGTCTCGCTATCTGCGGTCCCATAACGTCGTGACCTGCGGAAACGTACCCATTAGAGGCTGAGGCGAGGGCGCTGTACGACCTGCGTGCGATACAGAAGACCTCATTTGGCTACCTGTGTCGTGCGACATCCCCACGACAGCTCTGCGTTCATGACCCACGGTAGATGTCCCCTCGGTGGCCGATCGCGAGGACGGTAACCGTTCTGGACTGATCGTCGATGCGGTACAGGACTCGGTAGGTACCCCGTCGCGCGCTGTGCCGGTCCGCGAGGGGCGGGCGGAGCTGCTTGCCGACGCGGTGAGGGTTCTCGAGCAACGGGCCGGTGATGAACTCAAACGCGGCGGTGGCGACCGCCTCGGGCAGGTCCTCGGTGAGGTGCCGGCGAGCCGAGGAGACGATCAGCAGCTGGTAGTGCGGATCGTTCACGCCGAGGTCCGGCGTGAGCGCATCGCCGCCTCGAGGTCTTCCTGCGTCTCGACCCGGCCGGCGGCCAGGTCGACCTCGGCGGCGGCCAGCTGGGTCATCAGGTCTGCATCCCCCAGAACGGCGATCGTCTCTTCGAGCATGGCCAGGTCATCCGGAGAGAGCAGGACGGCCGAGGGCTGCCCGTGCACGGTCACAGTGACACGTTCATGGTGCTTGCTCACTCGGCTCACGACCTCGGAAAGGTGTGCCTTGACGTCGGCCAACGGAATGCTCGTCATGGTCACAAGTATGACCAGAATGAACCTCGCGTGTCCAGACGCGGAAGCTCACCCCTCGCGGCATGTCCGGTTGATGCTTGCCTGCAGGGCATGATGACCACAGGGGGTCTAGGTGGGGTGCGGGCGGTCGACGAGCGCGACCAGCTTCCTCGGGGCCAGGACGCAGTATGACTCGACGACGAGCTCGTAGACCTCGTCCCAGTCGGTGGCGTCGTCGAGCGTGAGACCCATCGCGTCGCGGCCCCAGCCCAGGATGTGGAAGGGCGGGCCCGCGTGCCGCAGCGCCTCAAGCTCCTCGCCCGCGGCGCGGAAGGTCATGACCACATGGGCCCCGTCGACGGGGTCGTCGACCCCGAGGACGTGCGCGAAGGTCCGCGTGCGCACCCGCCACCGGGTGCCTACCCAAGCGTGCTCCTCGTAGGCGTCCGGGAGGGCGAGGCACAGTCGGCGGAGGCGCCGCTCGACGTCGGCGGGGACGTCGTCGGTGAGGCGGCGGACGGGCGCAGCGGCCATCGGCGCAGGCTACGCCGCCCCACCGACGGCCGGGTCGGACCTCGGGGCCGGCAACGCGGCGCCATCCATTGGCACACCGATCGCGGCAGATGAGTGAACATGAGGCCGCGCGAGGATCCCCAGCTGAAGCGGACCGTCTCCCTCCCCCGATTCAGTGATGTGTTGGGACTCGCTTCCCTAGCCTTCTCTTCATGACGGTTCTCTTCGGCGGAGACGCTTGTCCACTTGGCCTCTCGGTTCAGTTCCTCGAGGCTCCCGAGCGCGAGGTGATTGCGGCGTTGCCGGGTGGACTCGCGGAAGTTCAGTCGAGATCGACCGGAGCGACCTTCCCGCGATCGCTGGAGGCCCTGCTGCCCTTCCAAGCGCCGTGGACCCGGATGCTCACCGCACAAGCTGGAGGGTGGACCGCGCTGATCAACAACGGACTCAGCGGCGGCGACAGTACAGCCCCTGGCCCAGCAGTCATGGCCTCTCTGGGAGTGCGCTGCGTGCTGGCCACCCATGCGCCGCGTTCCGGACCTGGCCATGCTCAAACGCAGCTGGAGGTTGTTGGCCCCGGTGGGGAACCGCCGCTGATGTACATCCGGTCCTTGTCGGCCTCGGCGACCGATGGACGGTGGGAGTGGTTCGAGAGCGGGACCCCGTTTCGCTTCGAAGAGACCGAGCGCTACCAGGAACAACGGATACGGGATCGTTTCGATCGGGAGATGCTGCTGAGGTACCTGTCCAACCTTGGCGTGCCGGTGGAGGACCGCGATTATGGAGATGCGACGCTGCACCAGGTCCAGGTCGATTGGGGCAGCCGTGAAGTCACCCTTACGGAAGCAAAGGCCGAGTTCGGCCGGTAGGACGATCGTCCTGCCCGAGTCGTGCCAATTTAGTGTGTCGTGGCTCGCGCCCGGTGGCGGTGAGGATGTCCCGGCGGTGTCGGTGAGGGGGTCGGCGGCGATGTGGTCGTGGCCGCCGATGGTGACGGTGATCTGCTGCAGCGGGCGGAGCGCGCGCACGATCTTCTTGATGCTCATGCCGGTGCGGTCCTGGAGCCGTCGGGAGACCGCCAGCGCGGTGAACACGATGGTCAGGTGGGCCTCGATCGCGTCGCGGGTGCGGTGGAACATCGGCCGGGCGCGCAGGTCGGTCTTGGACATCCGGAACGACTGCTCGACGTGCCACAGGTCGTGGTAGCTGGCGATGACCTCGCCGGCGGGCATCGCGGTGGCCGGGATGTTGGTGACGTAGCCCTTCAGGCCCGACCGAGCGGCGGGCGCGGGCGAGCGCGGCCTCGTCCAGGCTGGTGGACGCCGTTGCTGGTCTTGACGAACCGGGGCGTGCGGGCGGCCTTCTCGCCGGCGACGACGGCCCGGGCCCGGTTCTCCTGCGCGGTCAGGGTCTTGCTGTCGCGGGCGGCGCGCTTGGCCGAGTACGGCCCACACCGCCCGCCAGGACCCGGGGTGCTGGTCGGGGTCCCAGACCGGTTCGGCGCGCAGCGCCGGGTCGTTCTCGCCGTGGTCGCGGCCCGCGGTGCGTCGGGGTGACGGTGTCGATGACCTGCCCGTCGGTGAACGCGTCGCCGTGCCAGCGGAAGTGCGACGCCAGGTCGATCGGCGCCTTGGTCACCCGCGACCCGACGATGAACCGCAGCCTCGCCTCGTCGAGCTCGGTCAGGTTCGCCGCCGACAGCATCCCGGCGTCGGCGACCACGACCATGTCGGCGACCGTGGTGGCGTTCGGCGAACGCCTTCATGATCGGCACGATCGTGGTGGTCTCGGCCTTGTTGCCCTCGAAGCAGCCGATCTCCAGCGGGAACCCTGCCCGGTCGACCAGCAGCCCGACCACGATCTGCGGGTCGACGCGGCGTTCCTTGGAGTAGCCGACCTTGCGCAGGTCGTCCTCGTTCTCGGCCTCGAAGTACAGCGTCGTCACGTCGTACAGCACCAGGGACAGGTCCGCCAGCGGTGGAGCAGCGTGTGCGTAGCAGGCCGCTGCGATTGTGTCGCGGTAGCCACCGGTCATGGCAGCGCGCTGAACGTACCGGAACATCGTGCGCAACGAGGCATGCTCGACACCGAGCTCGTCCAGCACCCGCACGCAGTCGGCCTTGCTGGTCGGCTCGATGATCCGGGCCAGCACCAGCTGCTTGAACGCGTCATCACCGACCGCGTCGAACCCCAGCTCGCGGTACCCGCCGGTCAGCACCTGCCACAACAGCGCGCACCGCTTCCCGGTGATCACCCCGTGGCCGACCGGGCCTGCAGGCAGGGACAGGTCCAGCTCACCCTGCCCAGGGTGCAGCCGGGCCCGCGCAACCTCCAACAGAGCGACCAGCTCGGCCTCGGTATGCGCCGACCCGACATGCTCAATCACGTTGTCGCGGTCCCCAATCCGCTCAGCGATCTGTACCGCCGTGGCCCCCGACGCCGTCGGCACCTTTCGCACGAACACCACGCAGACCGACCCTACCGGCCCCGTTAGTGTGTCGACCTCGAAGTGCTCAAGCCGCTGACCAGCACAAACACCAAACACGATCCAAAATCACGCCAAGGTGGCACGAGTCAGGTCCTGGGCTGTGTCGCGACAGTGGCATGTCCGGTAGGTGTGTCACGTGGAGGAGCGAGGCCGTTTCAGCCCATGCCTTGGTCGTATATCCGCCATGCACCGTTCGGACCCGTTCGGTCCAACAGATAACCCACATCAGCTCTCCATCCGGAAGGGATGCGTCCCCCCCTCGCGGGATCAGATCCACCCAGACTCGTTGGATCATCGGTCCATCACCCGACTCGGTCGACTTGCGCTCCTGCGTCGTGCCGGTCACCTTCAACGCAGTGATGTCGGTGCCGCCGCACCAGCTCTGGCTTCGGTCGGCGACCAGGGCCCGGGCGGTGGCGCAGTCTCCTGCATGAACGGCGTCCGCGTAGGTACGCACGACCTGCTCCGGTGTTGCGTCGTCGTGGGGGACCGGAACATTCGCCCTCGCGCAGGAAGCGAGCGTCAGGACGAGCGAGCCGGCAACGGCCGCCATGGCGAGCCGGGTGCGTCTGCTCACTGTCCTCGTCATGACGTCACCTTCCCACGCGTCCGGCGAACCCCATGGGAAATCGGTGAGGCATAACGACAACACAAGGTTGGCTCGATTGAGCGTTGGCTACAAGTTCACTATCCGCGGCATGTGCGGTAAAGGCTTCCAACGCACAGATTTCTCAGAGACCTCATACCCCGGCGCGTTCGTGGTTTCGTGGACGTTCGAAAATGCAGTCGGGGTTCGCCGCAAACTGCACGTGCACGTCGAACCTGCGGCAATCTGAGCACGAAATCGCAAAACAATCTTGGGGAGGCCGCTGTGGTCCGCGTCGGTCCAGTAAGCGCGCGCTGGACGGGTTGGTCACTTTTGGGTGGGCTGCCAGTCCGGTTGGTGCTCGTACATCGGAGTGGCGGAGATGAATGCGCGCTTCTTTCCGTTGGGCATCATGGTCGTCAAGCCGCCCGATTCTTGACCATCCAGGGTTTGGGTGACGGAGAGGAACAGGATGAGCTTTCCGTCGGGTGACCACACCGGGTCCGCGGATCCAGCGACCTGGGGGTCATTGCGGGTGAGGTTGCGCAAGTGGCTGCCGTCCGCCCGAACGGTGTAGATGTCTCCCCGACTGTCTGGCGTCGGGTACGCCTCAAGGGTCAGCGTGCGACCGTCAGGGGACCAGGTGGCGTCGCCCGCGTGGAGTGCGAAAGGGGTCACCTGACGTTCCTGGCGACCGTTCAGACCGATCGTGAATAAGGCGGACTCCTCGCCTCCTTGGCCGTCATCGCGGTAGCGGGTGAAGACAAGCGTCCGTCCATCGGGGGAGAAGCGGGGGGTCGTGTCGAAACCGGCGTCAGCCGGGAGGACCGTGACGCGGCGCGGGCTCGTCCCGTCGGGACGGGAGACGTAGATGCCCTGCTGGGCCGGGTAGTCCCCGCGGTCAGCCTGGTAGGCCAGAAGGGACCCGTCCGGGGACCACCCCGGGTCACCACTGACGCCGACGGAGTCGGTCACCTTGCGCAGACCCGACCCGTCCGCATTCATCACGAACACGTCGTTGATCGCGACGTCGTCGCTGAGATCGGGGTCGGAGCGATCGCTGTCGAATGCCAGACGGTCGCGGTTGGGCTGCCACACCGGCCACCCGCTGTTCGCGGCTTCGTGGGTGAGCTGGCGCTGGTGTAGCAGGGACGCGTCAGACACCCAGGTCTGCCAAAAGCCCGCTTCGTCCTGACGCATGAAGGTGAGGTCGCCATTGCGGTCCCGGGTCTCCGCGGCGGCGACGCCGACTCCCGAGCCCAAAGCCACGCTCAGTACGAGCGTGAGAACTCCTCCGAGCGCAACGCGCCGAACCATGGGCTGGTTGAGCCAGTGAATGCGGGACACGGGGATCTCCCTTGTTCGTCATGAACCTCACGTAAAGGTAGGACCCTTCTCAGCGGCGGCGCAACGGACTTTTTGCTGGCGTTCAGACCCGCCGATTGGCCGTGCTGATTGTGACAGGGTCGGACCCATATATCCGGGCGCGCAAAAGGAGTAGACCCGCCACGGGACACTCAGTTGGCATGTCGTAGAAGCGGGGCACTAGGACGCACCATCAACCTCGGTTCGAGGAACGTCCGCTCTTCGGCATGTGAGTGAACATCCGAACCCCCTCTCGGCGGCCGACGCACTAGCGGGAGGTACGACGCACCCAGGCGTTGCCGAGTCGATCGAGGGCTGGGCTCAGGGTGGCTACATCGCGGTCGTAGATCCGGCCGGTCTCGAGGCCGGCCGAAAGTCGGTCGATGGCCTGGATGAGTTCCGGCAGGGTGGTCGCCGGACGCGGGCGTGGAGGGAGCCGGCGGTCTTGGCGTCGGCGGTGCGAGCCTGGGTGAGTAGCCGGGGATGAACTGGTCGAGCATGGCGGTGATGTCGTCCCAGACCTCGCTGTCGAGCTCGCCGCGCTGCCGGCGGCTCCGCAGTCGGACCAGGAGATCGCGGGAGAGCCGCGAGGAACGGGCCACTCGCGAGATCGCCGATTGGTCTCGTTCCGCTTGCGTTGGCGTGCGCTCGGGACGCGGCTTGGGTGCCTTGGGCACGTCGATCATCCGGATCTGGACGGCCGCCTCGCGGGCCCCTCTGCGAGTCACTGCGGCGATGTTCCGGCAACGGCTCGAGCACCACACGGGACGCCTGCCACGGCCCGCATACGAGACGGGCGCCCCGCACTGCGGACACCCTCGCTGCTCCTCCCCCGACATGAATCCACGGTACCCAAAGGGCACTCAATTCGCATCACCGAAACGTCCGCGAATCCGGAATGCATCGGGTGTGCAGTTGACGGCGTTTCTGGTTTAGGGGAGGGACGTTTCGGGTGACTCGGGCAGAGTCGTGGGGCGAGGATGCGCGGTCGAGATGTGCAGGTACGCGCGGTGCGCAGCAGGGTGCGAGCTGCGGTCGCGGGCCGGGTCGGTCGGGTCGTGCCAGGCATGGCTGGGACGCGAACCGGCTAGCTCCCGGGAGTGCGCACCATCGCTGACAGGGCGGCGGCGATCTCCGGTCGCGCCCGCGGGCAGCGTGCTGGTACCTCAGGGCGGCGTTGACGCTGCTGTGCCCGAGCCGCTGCTGCAGCTCCGCGAGGGTCGCCCCCGCGCGCGCCGCCATCGTGGCGCCGGTGTGGCGGAGGTCGTGCACTCGAAGGTCCGGGCGGCCGGCCGCCTCACGGGCCATCCGCCAGTGCCGGTGCAGCGTCGACGGCTGCAGGTTCGAGACCCCGTCGCGCCCCGGGAAGAGCAGCGCGTCGGGACCTGGCGCCGTCATCGTGCTCGAGGTGGTGGGCGACCGCAGGGACGACGTGCGGCGGGATGGAGACCACCCTCGTGCCTGCCGCCGACTTCGGGGTCCCGACGATGGGCTCGCCGCCGACCCAGGACACCGCGCGGACGACCCGCACCGTCCCTGCCGCGACGTCGACGTCCTTGCGGCGCAGCTCGAGCACCTCCCCACTGCGCAGGGCGCACCACGCGCACGAGCAGCACGAGCGCACGATGACGGCTCGGGCATCGCCTCGACGATCACCTCGAGCTCATCGATGGTCGCCGGTCGGATCTCCCGGGCCCGGGGAGTGTTCGCCGCTCCCCGGATGCGGCACGGGTTGCTGTCGATCACCTCGTCGGCGACCGCCGTGTTCATGACCGCCTTCAGCAGCGCGTAGCTGCGGGCACGCACGGTCGGCTTGTCGGCCGGCAGCCGTGACCACCAGGTGCGCACCACGCTCGGGCGTGATCGTGTCGATGGCCATCGGCCCGAGCACCGGGCGCAGGTAGCGACTCAGCAGGTGCTCGTACCCCTCCCGGGTCCGGGGCTTGAGGGCACGCTCCCGCAGCCACTGCGTCGAGTAGGCCTCGAAGGTCAGCGCCGCCACCCGCTCCACCTTCACGGGCGGCTGCCACTCCCCCGACACCACCTCCTCGCGCCGCCGGCCCAGCCACCCCTCGGCATCCGCCTTGGCGTCGAACGTGTGCGGGCGCCGACCGCCTCACCAGGTCGGGCCCGAGGTAGCTCGCCTGCCACCGACCCGAGGGCAGCTTTCGCACGTAGCCGAAGCCGCGTCGGCGGCTTCGGCCACTCACGACGCACCTGTTTCGTGCCACAGTCGTGCGATATCCGTGCGATATCTCTGACTTCTCGTGATCATCCGTGACCACTCCTGTCCCCACCGCCAGCGCTGCTGCGCGTGCTCAATAGCAGCACGGGACAAGGGTTTTGAGCAAGACCTACGTTGAGCTGGCGAAGGGACTCGAACCCTCAACCCCCTGTTTACAAGACAGGTGCGCTACCGATTGCGCCACGCCAGCGGGCCCGCCCAAACCCGGCGCGGACAGCCCCGGAGTCTACGCGGAGACGTGGGACGGCATCCGCCAACCTGGCCATGGACGCACCGACACGCGAAACTCAGAGCCGGCCGTCGCGGAACCGCGCGAACACCGACCGCGCCGACGAGTTGACCTTGACGATCGACTGCCCGTCCGAGCTCGTCCCGATCGACCCGACCGCCACCTCGTGCCCCACCTTGCGGGGGTCGAGCCGGTAGAACGACGCCACGAACGTCAGCGCGTCCGCGGCGCTCAGGTCGGTCGCCGCGTTGCGCGACACCACCGACATCTCCTTCGGGATGACCCCGACGCCCGCGAGCCGCGCCGCCACAGCGGCCGCGAGCAGCATGTCGCCTTGGTGGGCCGAGCGCCCGAAGTCTCCGTTGGCCAACGACTTTCGCTCCCGCGCGTACGCGAGCGCCTCCTTGCCCGACAGCGACTGCTTCCCCGACGGGATGGTCAGCTTGTGCAGGAACACGATCTTCTTCGCGATCGTCATCGGCAGCCCGCCCGACTGGTCGACGATCGCCTTGAAACCCTTGAACCCGGTGGCGACGTAGCCCTCCACCGGCAGCCCGGTCACCGCGCGCACGCTCGCGAGCTGCCCATCGCCCCCGCCGTACGCGAACGCGGCGTTGATCTTCCCCGAGCCACCGCCCGGCAGCGGCGCCCACGTGTCGCGCGGGATGCCCATGACTCCCCCGCCGCCCTTGCCGTCGATGCCGATGACCTGCAGGGTGTCGCCCCGGCTCCCCTTGAGCGGTTCGTCCGGGCGTGCGTCGCTGCCGACGACCAGCAGGAACCGCGGCCCCTTCCCCAGCTGCGGAGTGGCCTTGCCGAGCGACGGCCACCAGCCCCCGACGACCTTCCACTTCGGCCCGACCGCCAGCGTCACGTCGTCCCCGGCCGTCACCACCGCGACCTTCTCCGACTTCCAGGCGCCCATCGTGGCCGTCGCCTCGACCCCGGACTTCCCGGCATACAGCTTCTGCACCAGCGCCGCCAGAGGCGCGTCGGCACCGTGCACCACCACGTCGGGAGTCGCCGCCGACGGGGATGCCGTGGCACTGGGCGCGCTCGGCGCGCTCGACGTCGCTGCCGGCTCGGCTGCGGCGGTGCACGCCGCGAGCACACCGACCGCGCAGGCGACGGCGACGACACTGTTTCGGGTACGCATGCCCGACACCGTATGTCGAGGGCTCGCCAACCGCCGGACCCGCCCCGGGGCGCGCCTCAGACGCGCCTCAGGTCGCCGCCCTCGTCCACCGGGCCGGCATGCCCCTCCGGGCGGGCGCCCCGCACCGTGCGGTCCCACGGGGAGGCCAGGATCTCGCCGAACACCGTGCCGGTCGCGATGGCGACCAGGATGGCGCCCGCCCCCAGCAGCGTGGTCAACCCGGACTGGATGGTCAGCGACCCCGGAGCGTCCCCACTGGCCGCGACCAGCTCGTAGAGGCCGCGGAAGATCGTCAGACCGGGCAACAGCGCGAAGCTGGCCGGCACCACGAGCACCATCGACGGGGCACCCAGGCGCGCGGCCACCAACCGACCGGCGGCACCCAGCGCCACGGCCGCCACCCCGGTGGCGGCGATGTCGCCGATGCCGACGCCACGCCCGAGCGCGGCCGCGACCACGGCCGTGCCGACCGACAGCAGCCCGGTGGGCACGATCAGCCGACCCAGGCTCTGCACGGTGACCGCGCCACTGAGGCCGACGACGAGCGCACCGGACACCGCCGCGACCACCGACGCCTGGTCGGCCCCCAGCTTGAGCACCGACGGCGAGACGAAGTCGGAGCCCAGCATCGTCGTGAGCGAGAGCATCACGCTCAGCCCGCCGGCGATGCCGATGATCAGGCCGGTCAGCGCCACCAGCACCGACAGCAGGCGCCCGGCGCCGGTGAGCGGGAACCCGAACAGGACGTCCTCGATCGCCGAGGCCATCGAGCGCCCGGGCAGCATCGCGACGATGCCACCAGCCACGATGAACGCGAAGTCCTGCTCCTCCATCGGGCGGCCGACGGCCACCGTCGCCGCGTAGACGGACGCCCGCGAGAAGTGTTGCCACGAACGCGTTGATCGCGTTGGCGTAGAACTCGGGCAACGCAGTTCGCGCGTAGAGCCGGTTCACTGCCGTCACCGCCAGCACGACGAGCACGGTGGCCAGGGCCGCGAGCGCGCTGGCGCCGATCATCACGGCGACGGCCGAGGCGAGCAGCGCGCTCGCGACAGACACCGCCCACACCGGGAAGATGCGCCGGCTGCGTTTGATCTCCCGGAGTCGCCGGTCGGCCTCATCCGAGTCGATCTCGCCGACGGCCAGGGCCTCGACCAGCTCGTGCACCGCGACGAGACGGGCGTAGTCGTGACGGGTGCGCCGCACCACGCGCAGGAGGGTGTGCGAGCGGCCGGTGGCGCTCGTCGCCTGGATGAGCAGCGACTGCAGGGTGATGTCGACCTCGACCACGTCGACCCCGGAAGCGGCCGCCACTGCTGCGACGCTGCCGACCACGTGAGGCGCACCGGCCCCGGAGCGCAGCATCAGCTCGCCGACCCGCGCGGCCAGGTCGAGTGCCCAGCGCACCTGGGTGTCCTCGGGCGCCTCCCCCGGAATGCGCACGTACCGGTACGGCGTGCGCCGCAACAGGTCAGCCATCGGCATGGGCTCGGTCGGCGACTCGCCCTGGAAGATTCGTCCGTGGCGGTCGCGCGGGGGTCGGCTCACAGCGTCGGCACCACCTGCGACGCCCAGCCGGGCGCCGTCGTGCGTGGCCACCACGTGGGCCCGGCACCGGCGAGGGTCATCGCGAGCACGACCGCGGCGACGACGAGCAGGATGCCGGCCGCGACCTGGCCGGCCGCCTCACCGGGCGTCAGCCCTCGCACGATGCTGCGGCTGCCGCGCCGCAGGCTGGCGCCCCCGGGGCCCCACCACGCGGTGAGCCCGGCGAAGACGCCGGCGACGACCAGCGGCAGCACGTCGTCGGTGCGCACGTCGGTGCCCCGGACGGCGGTGAGCACGAGGGCACTCGCGAACATCGCGCACACCCCGACGAAGAGCGGCAGCACGAGCGTCGCCGCAGCCCCGACCAGGCCGAGCAGGAGGTGCCACGGGCTGGTCGCCACCGCGACGGCGACGTCGCTGCCGCGCGCGCCCCGCTCGTGGCGCCGCATGACGAGCGAGGTCACCGAACGGTCCGCGGTTCGCGCCAGGGTGACCCACGCCAACAGCCCGAGCACGGCCACGACCGGGGCACGCGCCGTGACGGCCGCGAACACCGCGAGCAGCGCGAGCAGGGTGCCCGAGCGGCTCGGCCGGCCGATCCGCGGGTCTCCCCAGGGGCCGTGGCCGAGGCGGGCGGCATCCCAGTCCGACTCCGACTCGGGCACGGGAGCGCCCGGCTGGCCGGGGGCGGGTGCCGGGGCGAACTGCTGCGGAGGCGGCGCGGGTCGCATCGGCGGCGGGGGCTGCGACACCTGTCGGTTCACCGGTCGGGCCTGCTCCCAGCCGGGCGGGCCGGCCGCGCGGCCGGTCGTCACCATCGGCGGCGGCAGCGGGGACGGCGCCGCTGCGGGCGACGGCATCGATGCCGGGATGCCGGGAGCCGCGGTCGGCGGCCCGGCGTAGGCGGCCGCGCCCGCGGCCAGGCCGGCACCTGCCGCAGCGGCACCCACCACCGGGGCGACGGCGGGCCGCGACGGCGGAGGCGGCGGGGGCAGTGGGAGCGCCGTGGTCGGCGGCACGGCGAGGCGCTGGGTCTCGGGGCGGACCCGGCGCACCTGGATCGCTTCGGTGACCGGCGCCCCGTGGGCGTAGTGCTCAAGCGCGGCGACGACCTCGTCGTGGTGCGGGCGCTCGGCGGGGTTCGGCGACAGGGCCGCGTAGAGCAGCGGCTCGATGCGCGGGTCGACCGCCTCGAGGTCGGGGTCGCCGGCGCTCACCCGGGCGAGCACGGCGCTCATCGGCCCGGTGCCGAACGGCGGCGTGCCGCTGGCGGCGAACGCCGTGGTCGCGGCCCAGCCCCACCAGTCGGTGGCGGCCGTGACGTCGTCGCCGCCGACCACCTCGGGCGCGAGGTAGCCGGGTGTGCCCATGACCAGGCCGGTCATCGTGAGCCGGATGTCGTCGGCCACGTGCGCGATGCCGAAGTCGATGAGGACCGGGTCGCCGTCGACGAGCAGGACGTTGCCCGGCTTGACGTCGCGGTGCACGACCCCGGCGGAGTGGATGGCGTCGAGCGCCTCGGCCAGTCCGGACGCGACCCGGTGCAGCTCGGCCGGTGGCAGCAGCCCGCGCTCGGCCACGTGGTCGTCGAGGGAGGGGCCGGGCACGTACCGGGTGACGATGTACGGGGTGGGGCCGTCGACGTCGGCGTCGATGATCGGGGCGACCCGCGGGCTCGTGATCCGGCTCAGGGTGCGGACCTCGCGGGTCAGCCGCGCGCGCGCATCGGGGTCGTGGGCGATGTGCTGGCGCAGCACCTTGATCGCGACCGCGCGGCCGTGCCGGTCGAGCGCGAGGTGCACCACGCCCATCCCGCCCTCGCCGAGGCGCTGCACGAGGCGGTACTCCCCGAGGCGCGCGTGCTCACGCGGCTGCTCGGTCTCGTCCTCCGGCTCGGGGCCGTCGGCGATGGCGTCGGCGGTCATGCCCACCACGGTAAGCGCTCTTGCTGGGTGCGTGCTGGACCCCGACCCCCGCACCAGCCTGGCGACTTCTTGCGGATCACCCACCCCGAAGGCACCCCGGACGGCCCCACGAGGTGGGTGATCCGCAAGAAGTCGGGGTGGGTGGCCCGGTCAGGACTGGATGTAGGTGCGCAGCTGGTCGCGCTCGGACTGCAGGTCGTCGATCCGGTTCTTGACCACGTCACCGATGCTCACGATGGCGACGAGCTTGCCGTCGACCACGACCGGCACGTGCCGGAAGCGCCGCTCGGTCATCATCGTCTCGAGGCCGTCGAGGCTGTCCTCCGGGCTCGCGGTGTGCACCTCGGCGGTCATGATCTGCCCGACCGGGGCGTCGAGCAGGGCCGCGCCGTCGGTGTGCAGGTGTCGCACGATGTCGCGCTCACTGACGATGCCGTGCACGCTCTCGCCGTCGTCGCTGACCACGACCGCACCGATCCTGTGCTCCGAGAGGAGGGACAGCAGCTCGGTCACCGATGCGTCGGTGCGCACGGTGATGACCTCCCCGCCCTTGCGCCTGATCACGTCCGAGATCCTCATGCCCTGACCATAGGGGCGCCTCCGGCGACGCGCCAGACCAGGGACGGATGCCGTGTGCTCTCGCCCCTCGATGGGCGACGGACCACGAGCGGGCGAGGAGGTGCGACCTGACCTACCGCCCGGTAGATGATGCAGTCGGTGCACCTACCAGGCGGTAGGTGAGGTCACCTCGGATGCCGGCCACCCGGCATCCGTGCTCGGCGGGGTGGTTCAGGTGCGCTGCGGCACCGCACCGGTCGAGCCGCGCACGACGAGCTCGGGCCGGAACACGTACTCCGCCCGTGGCGGGCCCTCGCCGCCGATCTCGTCGAGCAGTGCCCGCACCGCGGCATCCCCCATCGCCTCGACCGACTGGCGGATCGTGGTCAGCGGCGGGTCGGTGAACGCCATCATCGTGGAGTCGTCGTAGCCGACCACCGAGACGTCGCGCGGCACCCTCAGGCCCATCGATCGCGCCTGCCGGATCGCGCCCAGGGCCATCAGGTCCGACCCGCAGATCACCGCCGTGGCGCCGCGCGAGATGAGCCGCCCGGCCGCCGCCGCCCCGCCCTCGAGGCTGAACACGGTGTGCGTGACCAGCCGCTCGAGGTGGGCCGGCTCGACGCCGAGGTACTCGCGCATCGCGGCCCGGAAGCCCTGCACCTTGCGGATGACCGGGGTGTAGCGCTCCGGACCCAGGGCCAACCCGATCTCGGTGTGGCCCAGCTGCGCGAGGTGGTTGACGGCAAGGTGCATCGACGCGACGTCGTCGTTCGACACGAACGGGGCGTCGACGCCGGCCAGCCAGCCGTTGACCAGCACGATCGGCAGGCCGCGCTCGCGCAGACCCTGGTAGCGGGCCGGGTCGGAGGTGGCGTCGGCGTGCTGGCCGCTGAGGAAGATGATCCCGGACACCCCGCGGTCGAGCAGCATCTGCACGTAGTCGTCCTCGTGCACCCCGCCCGGGGTCTGCGTGCACAGCACCGGCGTGAACCCCTCGGCGGCCAGCGCGGTCTCGATGACCTGCGCGAACGCCGGGAAGATCGGGTTGACCAGCTCGGGCATCACCAGGCCGACGAGCAGGGCCGACTTCGGCTTCAGGCGGGTCGGCCGGTCGTAGCCGAGCACGTCGATCGCGGTGAGCACGGCCTGGCGCGTGGGCTCGGACACTCCGGGCCGGTCGTTGAGCACCCGGCTCACCGTGGCCTCGCTGACGTCGGCCTGCGCCGCGATGTCGGCGAGACGGGCGGAGCGGGACTCGGTCACGGGGCGCAATCTAACAACGACGGGGGTTCGCGACGCGGCAGGTCCGTGAGACGGGAGTGCGACGCGCCGGTGAAGACACGGCATACTGGCGGAACCGCTTACACCGATGTGGCGGGAGCTCCACCACCTTTACAACGGATCGTCCGGCACGTTCCTGCCGGTGAAGGAAGGCAATGACGCCATGGCAACTGTCACGTTCGACGAAGCCACCCGGCATCTACCCGGGCAACGACTCGCCCTCGGTCGACCGGCTCGACATCGACGTCAGCCGACGGCGAGTTCCTCGTCCTCGTCGGTCCCTCCGGCTGTGGCAAGTCCACCTCCCTGCGCATGCTCGCCGGCCTCGAAGAGGTCAACGGCGGCAAGATCCGGATCGGTGACCGCGACGTCACCGACCTGTCGCCCAAGGACCGCGACGTCGCGATGGTCTTCCAGAACTACGCGCTCTACCCGCACATGACGCGTCGCCGACAACATGGGCTTCGCCCTGAAGATCGCCGGCGTCGACAAGGGCGAGATCCGCAAGCGCGTCGACGAGGCCGCCAAGATCCTCGACCTCACCGACTACCTCGAGCGCAAGCCGAAGGCCCTCTCCGGTGGCCAGCGCCAGCGCGTCGCCATGGGTCGCGCGATCGTCCGCTCGCCCCAGGTCTTCCTCATGGACGAGCCGCTGTCGAACCTCGACGCCAAGCTGCGCGTGCAGACCCGCACCCAGATCGCGTCGCTGCAGCGCCGACTCGGCGTCACCACGGTCTACGTCACGCACGACCAGATCGAGGCCATGACGATGGGTGACCGCATCGCCGTGCTCAAGGACGGCATCCTGCAGCAGTGCGCCACCCCGCGCGAGATGTACGACCGCCCGAACAACGTGTTCGTCGCCGGCTTCATCGGCTCCCCGGCGATGAACCTCGTCGCGGTGCCCGTCACCGAGGACGGCGTGCAGTTCGGCAGCCACCGGCTCCCCGTCGACCGCGAGCGGCTCGGCAAGGTCGGCAACCAGGTCATCGTGGGCATGCGTCCCGAGGACGTCGAGGTCACCGACGAACGAGGACGGCCTCGAGCTGATCGTCGACGTCGTCGAGGAGCTCGGCGCCGACGCCTACGTCTACGCCACCCCGGCCAGCGACAACGTGAGGCTCGAGGGCGGCGACGACGGCCTCGCCAAGCCGTTCATCGCCCGCGTCGACGGCCGCAAGGTGCCCGACAAGGGGTCGAAGATCTTCGTCTACCCCAACCCCGAGCACATGCACGTGTTCGACCCCGAGAGTGGCGCGCGCCTCGGCTGACGCCGAACCACTGCAGCACGCGACGCCCCGGACCTCACCGTCCGGGGCGTCGCGGCATCCCGGCCGGATGCCGTCGCGCCCGCTCCCGTCGTAGGCTCGAGAGCGCGCACCGTCGCTTCCACGAAAAGGCCCCTCATGGCACTCGAGATCACGGCCGCCCGAGCCGACCCGGCACTGCTCGACCTGCCCTGGCGGGTGCCGCTCGAGGACTGGCCCGAGGACCTGCTGGCCGCGCTTCCCCGCGGCATCTCGCGCCACGTCGTGCGGTTCGTGCGGCTGTCGGGCCGGGTGCTGGCCGTCAAGGAGATCAAGGCCGACCTCGCCCAGCGCGAGTACGAGCTGCTCCGCAGCCTGAACCGCCTGCGACGATGCCGTGCGTCGAGCCGTTCGCCGTCGTGACCGGCCGGATCGGCGCTCGACGGGGAGCCGCTCGACGCCGTGCCTGATCACCCGACACCTGCAGTTCTCGCTGCCCTACCGCGCGCTGTACAGCCAGAACCTGCGCCCGGACACCGCCGTCCGGCTGATCGACGCCCTCGCCGTGCTGCTCGTGCGCCTGCACCTCGCCGGGTTCTGGTGGGGTGACGTGTCGCTGTCGAACACCCTGTTCCGGCGCGACGCCGGTGCGTTCGCCGCCTACCTGGTCGACGCCGAGACCGGCGAGCTGCGCCAGCAGCTCAGCGACGGCCAGCGCGAGCACGACCTGGAGATCGCCCGGGTCAACATCGCCGGCGAGCTGATGGACCTCGAGGCCGGCGGGCTGCTCCAGGAGGACCGTCGACCCCGTCGCCGTCAGCGAGCGGATCATGCGTGCGCTACCGCGACCTGTGGGACGCCCTCACCGGCAGCGAGCTCATCGCCGACACCGAGCGCTGGCGGGTCGACGACCGGATCCGCCGGCTCAACGACCTCGGCTTCGACGTCGACGAGCTCGCCATCACCACCGACATCGGCGGCACGTCGATCCAGATCCAGCCCAAGGTCGTCGACGCCGGTCACCACTCCCGCCGGCTGCTGCGGCTCACCGGCCTCGACGTCGCGCGAGAACCAGGCCCGCCGGCTGCTCAACGACCTCGACGCCTACACGGCCGCGACCGGTCGGCAGGGCGAGGACGAGGAGATCGTCGCCCACGGCTGGCTGTCCAGCGTCTACGAGCCGGTGACCAGCCGAGTGCCGCGTGACCTGCGTCGCGAAGCTCGAGCCGGCCGAGGTCTTCCACGAGGTGCTCGAGCACCGCTGGTACATGGCCGAGCGCGCCCAGCACGACATCCCGATCGAGGCGGCGATCGACGACTACGTCGCATCGGTGCTGCCCGGCAAGCCCGACGAGCGGGCGGTGCTCGGGGTCGACACGCGTGAGCTACCCGTCATCGCCACTCCGCCCGGGCGAGCCTAGGATCGAAGGGCACCCACCGAGAGTTCGCCAAGGGGTAGTCATGACCGACCTTCCGCACGACCCCGCCGAGCCGACGCCCGACCAGCCCGTCCCACCGCCCCCGCCGCCGGCCGCGCCCACCGCAGCGCCCGCCGAGGCGGCTCCGCCGCCCCCGGCCGCTCCGCCGCCCCCGGCCCCTCAGCAGCCCACCGCGCCGCCGGCCGGGCCGTACGGTGCACCTCCGACGCCTCCGCCCGCCGGCCAGCAGGGATACCCGGCGAACCCCGTTGCGGCACAGCCCGGTTACCCGGCGCAGCCCGGCTACCCGGCGCAGCCCGGCTACCCGGCGCAGCCCGGCTATGCGCCTCAGGCCCCAGCCAACCCGTACGGCGGCTACACCCAGGCGCCGGTCTACAGCGGCGGCGGCGGCCCTGCCTACCCGGGCAGCCTCGCCTACGTCGAGCAGAACTTCGGGAGGGTGGCGGGCTTCGGTCAGCGCGCGCTCGCCTACCTCATCGACACGGCGTTGAGCCTGATCGGGCTGATCCCGGTGATCATCGGCATCATCGTGCTGGCCGTAGGCGGCCTCCAACAGCGTGACCACCGACGAGTTCGGCAACATCACCTCGACCGGCGACTTCGACCCCGCGCTCGCGGTGGTGGGCGGCCTGCTCATCGCCTTCGGCGCGCTCGTCGGCATCACCATCACGATCTGGAACCGGGTCTTCAAGATGGGCCGCACCGGCCAGAGCGTCGGCAAGAAGGTGATCGGGCTCTACCTGCTCGATGACAAGACCGGCCAGCCGATCGGCGCGGGCATGTGCTTCCTGCGCGAGGTCGTGCAGACCCTGGTCAACCAGGTCTTCTACCTCGGCTGGCTCTGGATGCTCTGGGACGCCGACCGGCAGACCCTCGGCGACAAGGCGGTCCACTCCAGCGTCGTGGTCGTGCCGAAGGGCTGAGCCACGAGGGAGCGGGTCAGAGCGGCGAGAGCCAGGTCCAGCCCGGGATGTTGCGCGCGACCCAGTAGGTCAGGATCACACCGAGGATGCCGTAGAGCACCCAGGCGGGCGCCATCGTGGTGCGCATCCGGCCGGTGATCGTACGGCGCGCCCAGACGACGAACCAGACGGCCAGCCAGCCGATCGCGATCACCGCCAACGGGTTTCGCGCCACCGCGGTCGCGGGGTCACCGTGCGCCAGTGCGTGGATCGCCCGCAGCGACCCGCAGCCGGGGCAGTACGTGCCGGTGAGGGCGAGCCACGGACAGGTGGGGTAGTGCCCCGCGACGTTCGGGTCGAGCACCCCGATCGTGGTGACGACGGCAGCGGCCGCAGCCGCCACCCCGAGGGGCGCGAGCGCGCGTCGACCCCCGCCCGATGTCTCGAGCGGGGGTCGTGCACGGTTCAGCCGAGCCGTCATCGATGCCTGGCGTGAGCTAGTTCGACGAAGCGAGGCTGCCGAGGAGAACGATGAAGACGAGGTAGATCACGGCGACGAGCACGCCCGCGATGACCGACCACTTGATCCACTTGCCGGCGTCGGCTGCGGACTGCTGGGCCCCCGCCACGTCGCCGGCGTTCCACTTGCTGTTGACCTCGGCCGACTTGACGATCGCCACGATGCCGAAGGGCAGGCAGCAGAACAGGGTGACCAGGATCGACCAGACCAGCTTGTTGTCGGGCCGACCGCCTCCGGGCGGGCCACCGATCGGCGGCGGGGGCGGTGCGGCGTAGCCGCCGCCGGAGCCGTAGGGCGGGGGCGGAGGAGGTGATCCGGCGTCAGACATGGTTCCCTTTCAGCATGCACGGGGGGGTCCGCACTCCCCGGCGGGACCCCTGCGAGACACCTTTGTACAGCAAAGTGGCCCGGCCGGATACGCCCTTCGCGGTGCTGGGTGGGGCCGGTCGGCCCGGCGCAGACGCCCGCACGGCGCGCGATGCGCGCCCGCGAACTGCCGCCGAGGTCTCGGACCGCGGCGCACGGCGACGCTAGGGTGACCAGCGAAAGCACCCCCGGCCCGACCACCCGACGGAGCACGCATGAGCAGCACCACGCCGCCCCCGCCCCCGCCCGAGGAGCCGCACGAGCCCAGCGCGGAGGACGGCGTGACGCCGCCGCCGCCCGCAGCCGAGCCCGAGGCCGACGACGTCTCGACCCCGCAGACATCCGACCCCAGCGGCGAGGGCACCTTCAGCCCCCCTCCCCCGCCGCCGCCCGCCGAGAGTGGTTTCCCGCCGCCTCCCCCGCCGCCGCCGCCCGCCGAGACTGCCTTCCCGCCGCCGCCGGCCGAAGGTGGCTACCCGCCGCCGCCGGCCGAGGGCAACTACCCGCCGCCGCCCCCGCCCCCCGGAGCCGGTGGCTATCCGCCGCCGCCCTCCGCCGGAGGTGGCTACCCGCCGCCGCCCCCGCCGCCCGCCGGCGGTGGCTACCCGCCGACCGCCCCCCAGTTCGAGGGCGGGTACCTCCCCGCTCCGACGCCCACGGGCTCGTACGACTCCGGGATGCCGGGGGCCCCGCCGCCGTACCCCGCGGCCGCGCCGCCCCGCAACAACAAGGCCCTCATCGCCCTGGTGACGGGCATCGCCAGCATCGTCTTCGCCTTCTGCTGCAGCCCGATCGGGCTGGTCCTCGGCCTGGTCGGCGCCGTGCTCGGTTACCTCACGCGAGCCGAGATCGGCCGTACCGGTGTCGGCAAGGAGAGCGAGAACCTGGCCCTCGGCGGCCTGATCACCGGTGGGGTCGGCGTCGTCCTGTCGATCATCGCCTTCGGAATCGGCGCGTCGAACGCCTTCGGCGGCTAGACGCCTACCAGGAAGTGCCGACCATGACGAGCCACATCTCCGCCACCGGGGCGCTTCGGCGTCCCGGTGCGGGGTTCGTCGTGGCCGGATCGGTCGCGGCCGCAGGCGGGCTCGCCTACCTCGGCACGCATGACCCACACGTCGCCGGCAGCTACCCGCAGTGCGTCCTGTACAGCCTGACCGGGCTCTACTGCCCGGCCTGTGGTGGCACCCGCGCCGCCTACGACCTGATGCACGCAGACGTCGCTGGCGCCTTTGCCCGCAACCCGGCCGTACCGCTGCTGCTCGTGGCGGTGCTCGTCTGGGTCGGCCTACCGCGTCACCTACCGCCGCCGCCACGGCTCGGCCGCTCCGGCGGTACCCGCGTGGGTACCGGTCGGCATCGCGATCGCAGCGCTGGTCTTCGGCGTGCTGCGCAACGTCCCGGGCTGGGACTGGCTCTCCCCGGCCTGAGCCCGCTCAGCGACGACGGCGGCGCGCGACCTCGTAGAGGGTGACCCCGGTGGCGATGCCGGCGTTGAGCGACTCCACGGCCGAGCTCATCGGCATCGAGACGATCTGGTCGCAGTGCTCGCGCACCAGCCGGGACAGGCCCTTGCCCTCGGACCCCACGACGACCACGAGCGGCTCCGACGCCAGCTCGAGGTCGGGCAGCTCGACGTCGCCGTCCATGTCGAGGCCGATGATGAAGAAGCCGGCCTTGCGGTAGTCCTCCAGGGCCCGGTTGAGGTTGGTGGCCTGGGCCACCGGGATGCGCGCCGCAGCGCCGGCGGACGTCTTCCACGCGGATGCCGTCATGCCCGCCGACCGGCGGCTCGGCACCACGACGCCGTGGCCACCGAACGCGGCGACCGAGCGCACGATGGCGCCGAGGTTGCGCGGGTCGGTGATGCCGTCGAGCGCCACGACGAGCGGGATGCCGGGCAGCTCCGGGTCGATGAGGTCGCTCGGGTGCGCGTACTCGTAGGGCGGCACCTGCAGGGCCAGGCCCTGGTGCACCGACCCGTCGGTGAGCCGGTCGAGCTCGCCGCGCGGGGTCTCGAGCACCGGGATGCCGCGCTCGGTCGCGATCTTGAGCGCCTCGCGGACCCGGTCGTCGGAGTCGATCCGGCCGGCGACGTACATCGTCGTGACCGGGACGTCGGCGCGCAGCGCCTCGAGCACCGAGTTGCGCCCGGCGACCATCTCGCTGCTCGCCTTGTTCTTGCGGGTGCTCGTGCGCCCGGCCTGACCGCCACCGCGGCGCTCGGCGGCCTGGCCGCCTTGTGCGCCTTGTGGTTCGGGCGGTCCGCGGCCTTGGGCGTCGGGCCCTTGCCCTCGAGGCCGCGGCGGCGCTGGCCACCGGACCCGACCTGGGGGCCCTTCTTGTTTCCGGTGCGCACCGCACCGCGTCGCTGGGAGTTACCGGCCATGTCAATCGCTCCGTCCCCGCGCGAGGGACCAACGGGCCCCCGCAGCGGTGTCCTCGAGCGCGATGCCGGCGGCGGCGAGCTCGTCGCGGATGGAATCCGCGGTGTCGTAGTCACGGGCGGACCGGGCATGGGCCCGGGCCGAGATGCGCTCCTTGACGAGGGCGTCAAGGCTCGCGAGGGCGTCGGTGGCCCCTGAGTCGCCGGCCGACCAGGCCGGGTCGAGCGGGTTGACGCCGAGCACGTCGGTCATCGCGATGACGAGCGCGGGCGATCGCCGCGGCATCCTCGTGGTCACCGTCGTCGAGGGAGGTGTTGCCGGCGCGCACGGCCTCGTGCACCTCGGCGAGCGCGCCGGAGACGCCGAGGTCGTCGTCCATCGCCTCGCGGAAGCCCTCGGGCAGCGTCTCGTCGCCGGTCGGCACGGCGGTGACGACACCGGGCAGGGCGCGACGCAGGAAGCCCTCGATGCGCTCGACCGCGGTGGCCGACTCCTCGATCGACCCGGGGTGGAACTCGATCATCGAGCGGTAGTGCGCCGCGGTGAGGTAGTAGCGCACGGCGAGCGGGCGGTGCTCCTTGACGACCTCGCTGACCCGCAGCGAGTTGCCGAGCGACTTGCTCATCTTCTCGCCGCCCATGGTGACCCAGGCGTTGTGCAGCCAGTAGTTGGCGAAGCCGAGGCCGGCCGCACGCGACTGCGCCATCTCGTTCTCGTGGTGCGGGAAGCGCAGGTCGACGCCGCCGCCGTGGATGTCGAAGGTGTCGCCGAGGTACTTGCGCGCCATCGCGGAGCACTCGAGGTGCCAGCCGGGGCGCCCCGTGCCGAACGGTGTGGGCCACGACGCGGTCTCGGGCTCGCTCGTCCTTGCGGCCCTTCCACAGCGCGAAGTCGCGGGGGTCGCGCTTGCCGCGCGGGTCGGCATCCTCGGCGTCGACCATGTCGTCGACCTTCTGGTGGGTCAGCTCGCCGTAGGCCGGCCAGCTGCGCACGTCGAAGTAGACGTCGCCGCTGCCGTCGCGCGCCGCGTAGGCGTGGCCCCTGGCGATGAGGGCCTCCATCAGGGTGACCATCTCGGGCACGTGGCCGGTGGCGCGCGGCTCGTAGGTGGGCGGCAGCACGCCGAGGGCCTCGAGCGCGGCCGCGGTCTCGATCTCGTTGCGGTAGGAGACGGCGAACCAGGGCTCGCTGTTCTCGGCCGACTTCGCGAGGATCTTGTCGTCGATGTCGGTGACGTTGCGGATGAGGGTGACGTCGAGTCCGTGACCGCGAGTCATCCAGCGGCGGAGCACGTCGAACGCGACCGCGAAGCGCACGTGGCCGAGGTGCGGCGGCGCCTGCGTGGTGAGCCCACAGATGTAGATCCCCGCCTTGCCTGGCACGACGGGGACGAAGTCACGCAGCTCGCGCGTGAGGGAGTCGAACAGCCTGAGGGTCACCGGGCAAGGTTACCGGCGAGGGCGCCCATCCCCCGATTCCGCTCCGGTGCGCGCCGGCGCCGTGGCGCGTGCATCCCGCTGCCGTGGCGCGTGCGTCCCGCTGCCGTGGCGCGAGCGATCCTGCTGCCTTGAGTTTCCGCGACGTCACTGGTGCGGCGCGGAACTTCCGCCGTGGCGCGGAAGCTTCCCCGCCCTGGGCGAACTTCCGGGTCATCACAGTGACGGCGCGGAAGTTCGACGGGGCCGACCCTGGTCGGATGCCGTCGCCGGTGCCCGAGCCTGTGGATGACCCGCCGGCCGATCTCGCAGAAAGCGGCACCATCGGCAGATGTCCGATCGACTGCTGGCCGCCGCCGCGGCACACCACGGCATCCTCTGCACCGCCGACGCCACTCGCCTCGACGTCGACGCCAACGCGCTGGCGAGCCTGGTGGGCTCCGGGACGCTCGTCCGGGTGCGTCGCGGCGCGTACGTCGTCGCCGACACGTGGGCGCACGCAACACCCGAGCGACGGCTCGACCTGTGCACCCGAGCGGTGCTGCGTGCACGCGCGACCCCGGCCGAGGCGGCGACCCACCAGAGCGCCCTCGCCGTCCACGGCCTCCCGCTGTACGGGGTGCCCGTCGACGTCGTCGACCTCGCCGGCGCGGTTCGCCGAGTGCGCCGGGCCGGACGGCCTGCGGGTCCACCCGACCGATCCCTGGCTCGACGTCGTGGAGGTCGACGGATGCCGGGCGGTGTCGGTCGAGGTCGCCCTCGCCCAGGTGGTCCTCCGGCACGGTCGCGAAGCGGCGCTGGTCCCGGCCGACCGGGCCCTGGCCTCGGGGACGGCCGACCTCGACCGGGTCGTCGCGCTGGCGGCCCGGCTCGCCGAGTCACCACGTTCGGCCGTTCGCGCCGAGCGGTGGCTGCGCGCAGGCCGACGCCGCCAGCGAGTCGGTCGGCGAGACCCGCACCCGGCTGCTGCTCACCGACCTGGGCCACGACGTCCGGAGCCAGGTCCCGGTTGCCGACAGCTCCGGCGTGGTCTTCGCCCGTGTCGACTTCCTGCTCGGGGAGAAGGTCGTCGTGGAGTTCGACGGGCTGATGAAGTACGCCGATGCGGCCGGCCGCGAGGCGCTCGCCGCCGAGAAGCAGCGCGAGGACCTGCTGCGGTCGCTGGGCTACGAGGTCGTTCGGCTCACCTGGGCCGACCTGGCCAGGCCGAAGCGGGTCGAGGCGCTCATCCGATCAGCGCTGCGGCGGGTTGAGGCGCGCTCGCACCACCGGACGGCCTGACCGACCGGACGGCCGGGCGGCCGGCCGCGCCTCGCCACGAACTTCCGCGCCGTACCAGTGACGGCGCGGAAGTTCGCGCGTGGCGGGGAAGCTTCCGCGTCCGGCAGGAACTTCCGCGACGTCACGGTGACGGCGCGGAAGCTCGCAGCGGGTCAGTGGCCGCGGGCGATCCAGTCCTGCAGGTGCGGGGCCTCGGCGCCGATCGTCGTCGGGTCGCCGTGGCCGGTGAGCACCACGGTGTCCGCGGGCAGGTCGAGCAGCCGGGTGCGGATCGACTCGACGATGGTCGGGAAGTCGCGAGAACGACCGCCCGGTGGCGCCGGGCCCGCCGTTGAACAGGGTGTCGCCGGAGAAGCAGCGACGCCCAGCGCCGGCGCGTGGAGGCAGCACGCCCCGGGGGCGTGCCCCGGGGTGTGCAGCACGGTCAGCTCGACGTCGCCGACGGTGAAGACCTGGCCGTCGGCCAGCTCGGCGCCGGGCGGCGATCGGGCTGGCTCTGGTCCCAGAGCACCCGGTCGTCGGGGTGGAGGTGCGCCGTGGCGCCGGTCGCCGCCGACCAGCTCAGCCGACCGCGTTCACGTGGTCGTTGTGCCCGTGGGTGCAGACCACCGCGACGACCCGCCGACCGCCGACGGCGGCCAGGATCGCGCCGGCGTCGTGGGCGGCGTCGACGACGAGCACCTCGGCGTCGTCACCGACCAGCCAGACGTTGTTCTCGACCTCCCACGTGCCGCCGTCGAGCTCGAAGGCCCCGGAGGTGACCACCCGCTCGACCCGGACGCCGCCCGGCGACGTGGGCACCGGCATCCCGATGTCGGTCACGCGCGGCGTCCATGACGACGACCGAGCGCAGCACGTCGCCGTGGTGCATCTTGTCGAAGGCCGCCTCGACGTCGCCGATGCCGATCCGCTCGCTGACGAACGCGTCGAGGTCGAAGCGGCCCTGGCGGTACAGGTCGACGAGCATCGGGAAGTCGCGCGAGGGCAGGCAGTCGCCGTACCAGCTCGACTTCAGCGCGCCACCGCGGCCGAAGACGTCGATGAGCGGCAGGGTGATCTCCTTGTCGGGCGTCGGCACCCCGACCAGCACGACGGTGCCGGCGAGGTCGCGGGCGTAGAAGGCCTGCTCGTAGCGTCTCCGGCCGACCCACCGCCTCGACGACGACGTCGGCGCCGTGGCCGCCGGTGAGGGCGCGGATCGCCTCGACCGGGTCCTCGGTCGAGCGAGTTGACCGTGTGGGTGGCGCCGAAGCCGCGGGCCGCCTCGAGCTTCCGGTCGTCGACGTCGACGGCGATGATCGTCGTCGCCCCGGCCACGCTCGGCGCCGGCGATGGCGGCGTTGCCGACGCCGCCGCAGCCGATCACCGCGACGGAGTCGCCGCGGCCCACGCCGCCGGTGTTCACGGCCGCACCGAAGCCGGCCATCACGCCGCAGCCGAGCAGGCCCGACGGCCGCCGGCGTCGGCCTCGCGGTCGACCTTGGTGCACTGGCCCGCGGCCACGAGGGTCTTCTCGATGAACGCCCCGATGCCGAGCGCCGGGCGTCAGCTCGGTGCCGTCGGTGAGCGTCATCTTCTGGGTCGCGTTGTGGGTGGCGAAGCAGTACCAGGGCTTGCCCTTGAGGCAGGCGCGGCACTGGCCGCACACGGCGCGCCAGTTGAGGATGACGAAGTCGCCCGGCGCGACGTCGGTGACGCCCTCGCCGACCGCCTCGACCGATGCCGGCCGCCTCGTGGCCGAGCAGGAACGGGAACTCGTCGTTGATGCCGCCCTCGCGGTAGTGCAGGTCGGTGTGGCACACCCCGCACGCCTCGATGCGCACCACGGCCTCACCCGGGCCGGGGTCGGGCACGACGATGTCGACGAGCTCGACCTCGGCTCCCTTGGCTCGGGCGATGACTCCCTGGACGGTCTGCGGCACGGGTGCTCCTCATGTGGAAACGGTGGCGGTCTGCGCGCCACGCTAGCCCCGGCCGACCGGCACCGGGAAGTGTCGTCGCAGGTTGGCGGGCTCCGGACCGGTTGTGGCACAGCCCTCGAACGCCGTTCGGCGCAGGAAAGCGCGCCGTATGCTGCGGCACATGCCCTACCCGGTGTTCGACGACGTGATCCACGAGCCGCACCGGTTGCGCATCTGCGCGCTGCTCGTGCCCTCGACGGGCACCGACTTCGCCGCGGTGCGGGACGAGATCGGCCTGTCCGACTCGGCGCTGTCCAAGCACCTCAAGGTCCTGTCGGCCCGGGGCTACACCCGGCTCGACCGGGCGGTGCGCGACGGGCGCCAGGTGACGACGGTGGTGCTCACCCCGGCCGGCCGCGAGGCGCTGTGCGGGCACGTGGCGGAGCTGCAGCGGATGGCGCGGGTCGTCGGCAGCGACCGCCGCGGCGGCGCACCGCCGCGCAGACTGACGCCGCACGACGTCTACCCACTCTCGACGTCGTCCTCGTGGTCGCTCGGCGCCCTCCGGTCGGCGCGGCGCCTGCAGGCTGCGCTCGCAGCCGGCACTGGCGGCCGCCGTCGTGTGGGCGGCCCTGCTGGGCCGCGAGCCCCGCCGGGCTCAGCCGCGCGGGTAGACCAGCGGCGGTCGCGATCGCGGCGACGCCCTCGCCCCGGCCGGTCAGGCCCAGCCCGTCGGTGGTGGTGCCGCTGACCGACACCGGTGCGCCCACGGCATCCGAGAGCGCGGCCTGCGCCTCGTCCCGGCGGGTGCCGATCTTCGGCCGGTTGCCGACGACCTGCACCGCGACGTTGCCGATCTCGAACCCGGCCTCGCGCACCAGACGAGCGGCCTCGGCGAGCAGGGTCGCCCCGGACGCCCCGGCCAGCTCGGGCCGGGAGGTGCCGAAGTGCGCCCCGAGGTCACCGATGCCGGCCGCCGAGAAGAGCGCGTCGCAGGCGGCGTGCGCGGCGACGTCGGCGTCGGAGTGGCCGTCGAGCCCGCGCTCCCCGGGCCAGCGCAGCCCGGCGACCCACAGCTCGCGCCCGGACCCGTCGGCGGCGAAGGCGTGCACGTCGACCCCGATGCCGACCCTGGGCGGTGCGCTCATGGCGTCAGTCTGGCAGGCGCCCGGATGCGGCCCCGGCACGCTGCGCCAGCACCCGCTCGGCGTGCTCGAGGTCGTCGCGGCGTGGTCACCTTGAACGCCAGCGGGTCGCCCTCGACGACGACCACGTGGTGGCCGCGCCAGCTCGACCAGCGCGGCGTCGTCGGTGGCGCCGCGAGACCGCTGCGCGTACGCCGCGACGAGCACCTCGCGCGCGAACCCCTGCGGCGTCTGCACCGCGCGCAGCGACGCGCGGTCGGGGGTGCCGGTGATGACGCCGTGCGGCGTCGACGGTCTTGACGGTGTCGACGAGCGGCGATGCCGGGCACGGCACCCGCCGGCTCCGGCGCGCACCGCGTCGACGACCGCGCTCGAACACCGCGAGCGGGGTGAGGCACCGCGCGGCGTCGTGCACGAGCACGACGTCGACGTCGCGCGACGCGCGGCGAGCCCGGCCGCCACGGAGTCGGTGCGCTCGGCACCCCCGGCGACCACCACGGCATCCGGCGGGCAGGTCGACGCCGGCCCAGGCACGGCGCCGGCGGGGTCGGCGTGGCCCGGCGGGGCGACGACGACGAGCGAGGCCAGGTGCGGCAGCCGCGCGACGGTGTCGACGGCGTGCCCGAGCAGCGGCCGCCCGCGCAGCGGCACGAACGCCTTGGGCACGGCCTGCCCCGAGGCGGGTGCCCGAGCCGGCAGCAACGACGACGACGCCGACGCTGCACGGGGCAGCGTCGGCGTCGATCACGTCAGTTCAGTGGGCCGGGCCCGGGCGTCAGGACGCGAGGACCTCGTCGAGGATGGCCTCGGCCTTCTCCTCGTTGGTCTTCTCGGCGAGCGCGAGCTCGGAGACCAGGATCTGGCGGGCCTTGGCCAGCATGCGCTTCTCGCCGGCGGACAGGCCACGGTCCTTGTCACGGCGCCACAGGTCGCGGACGACCTCGGCCACCTTGATGACGTCGCCGGAGGCGAGCTTCTCGAGGTTGGCCTTGTAGCGGCGCGACCAGTTGGTCGGCTCCTCGGTGTACGGGGTGCGCAGCACCTCGAAGACCTTGTCGAGGCCTTCCTGGCCGACGACGTCGCGGACACCGACGAGGTCGCAGTTCTCGGCAGGGACCTCGATCGTCAGGTCGCCCTGGGCGACCTTGAGCTTGAGGTAGAGCTTCTCCTCTCCCTTGATCGTGCGGGTCTTGATCTCTTCGATGAGTGCGGCCCCGTGGTGGGGGTACACGACCGTCTCGCCGACCTTGAAAACCATGTGCTGTTGTCCCCTTTCGCGACGCTCAGGATACCACGCACCGGCGTGTCGCGATAATCGAGGACGCCGCCGTTTGCGCAGGTCAGGGCCATGAACGGCCCTCCACGAGACGCGGATCGGGTCTTGACAGAACGGCGTTCGTCCATGCTTCGCGCGCGTGTCCGGCGCGAGCCCGGGCGCGGTCGGGCAACCGTGTCGGCCGCCACCGTGGACGCGGCCGGGGCCGCGGCATGGCTATCCTTGGCCGCGTGACGAACCGCGCCGCCTCCGCCCTGCGACGCCTCCGCCCTGGCAGGCGCGATCCTGCTCGCCGTCGGGGTGCGCCGTCCGCGTTCTCGCCGATCCAGACCGACTTCGACTACGACTCCGCCGACGGGGTGCCGCTCGACCATCGAGCGGGCTCGACCTGCGCGACCTCGCCATCGTGGTGCCGCGCCGAAGGGCGGCACCGGCATCGTCGATCGGCCAGGCCGTCAACCGCAGCACCTCGCGCGGTCGACGTCACCTTCGCCGTCGCGGGCGGCGCCCACGCCCGCCACCGTCGCCGTCCCCGCCAGCTCGGGCAAGACGCTCTCGGATGCCGCGACCGGCGTCGAGATCCCCGGCATCGCCGGCCGCTCCCGGCGAGACGGTCGCAGATCGACGGTCACCACCGCCGAGGCCGGCGAGAACGTCGTCACCGTGCCCGTGCTCGCCGAACACCGGCTACTACGCGGACCTCACCGCCGCGTCCTCGTGACCCGCGTCGCGGGCCGGCGCGCCCGCGGGCTCAGGCCTCGAACTTGTAGCCCAGCCCCCGCACGGTGAGGATGTGCGCCGGGTTGGCCGGGTCGGCCTCGACCTTGGCCCGCAGCCGCTTGACGTGCACGTCGAGGGTCTTGGTGTCGCCGACGTAGTCGCTGCCCCACACCCGGTCGATCAGCTGCACCCGGGTCAGCACCCGCCCGGTGTTGCGCAGCAGCATCTCGAGCAGCTCGAACTCCTTGAGCGGGAACGACACCTGGCGCGCCGCCCACGGTCACGACGTGGCGCTCGACGTCCATCCGCACCGGGCCGGCCTCGAGGGTGGTCGGCAGCAGCTCCTCGGGCTCGGCCAGCCGGCGCAGCACGGCCTTGATCCGGGCGAGCAGCTCGCGCGAGGAGTAGGGCTTGGTGACGTAGTCGTCGGCGCCGAGCTCGAGCCCCACCACCTTGTCGATCTCGCTGTCCTTGGCGGTCAGCATGATGACCGGCACGTTGGAGCGCTGGCGCAGCGCCCGGCACACGTCGACGCCGCGACAGCCCGGGCAGCATGAGGTCGAGCAGCACGAGGTCGGCCCCGGTCGTGTCGAACTCCGTCGAGCGCGTCGTGGCCGTTCTCGGCGACCGACACCTCGTAGCCCTCCTTGCTGCAGCAGGTAGGACAGCGGGTCCGAGAACGACACCTCGTCCTCGACGATCAGGATGCGCGTCATGCAGTGCTCTCTCCTCGTGCGACGTCGGGCCGCGTGCGGCCGTCGTCGTGCTCGACCGCGAGTCGGCCGGTCGGCCGCCGCGGGAAGGCGTCATCGTGAAGGTCGAGCCGCGCCCCTCCTGGCTCCAGACGGTCACCTCGCCGCCGTGGTTGGCGCAGACGTGCTTGACGATGGCCAGGCCCAGGCCGGTGCCGCCGGTCGCGCGCGAGCGGGCCGCGTCGACCCGGTAGAAGCGCTCGAAGATGCGCTCCTGCTCGGCCGGCGGGGATGCCCTGGCCCTGGTCGGTGACGGTGACCTCGACGGCGTCCTCGACCCGGCGGGCGCCGATGCCGACCCGGGTGCCGGCCTCGCTGTAGTTGACGGCGTTGTCGACGAGGTTGCGCGACCGCGGTGGTGAGCAGCTCGGCATCCCCGAAGACCCGCAGCCCGTCCTCGCTGACCAGGGTGAGCTCGATCTGCGCGCGCCTCGGCGGCGACGCCGCACCCGGTCGACCGCCTCGGCCGCGCACCGACGCCGACGTCGACGAGCTCGGGCTCGTGCAGGGTGTCGGCGACCTGCAGCCGCGACAGGTCGACGATCTCCTGGACCAGCCGGGTCAGGCGGGTCGGACTCGACGAGGATGCGCTGGGCGAACCGCTCGACCGCCTCGGGGTCGTCCTTGGCGTCGAGCACGGCCTCGGCGAGCAGCGAGATGCCGCCGACCGGGGTCTTCAGCTCGTGGCTGACGTTGGCGACGAAGTCGCGGCGGATCTCCTCGACCCGGCGGGCGTGGGTGTGGTCCTCGGCGAGGAGCAGCACGTGCGACGACCGCGAGCGGCGCGACCCGCACCCGCATCACGACGGATGCCGGTCGTGTTCGGGCCGCGGGTCAGGTCGAGCTCGGCCTCGCGGATCATGCCGTCGCGTCGCACCTGCCGGGCGAGGTGGCGCAGCTCGTGGTGGACGAGCTCGCCGTGCCGCGACGAGCCCGTAGCTCGACCGCGGACGCCGAGGTGTTGACGACGGCGTCGCTCGCGTCGACGACGACGGCGATCGAGCGCAGCACGGACGAGCACGTCGCCGACGCCTCGGGGCAGCGGGGGCTCGGCTCGGGCTCGGCGTGGGCGCCGCTGTGCTCGGACCACCGCGTGGCGGCGACGGCCACGGCCCCCATGACGAGGCCGGCCGCCCCGCCGAGCATCGCCGCGAGCGTCGGGTCCACGAGGTCAGGGTACGGGGCGTGCAGGCACGTCCCGGCACGATCAGCGGCCCCCGAGCGGCGACTCCTCCAGAATGTTCACCTCGGGGGCGTCTCGGGTTCATCCCGCGGGTGCCACAGTGCCGCGGGCGGCCACGCTCGCCCCCGGTCACCGCACCGAAACCCCGGAGGACACCCCCGTATGCGCAAGGCCTTCCACGAGGAGCTCGACCGCGTCGCCGAGACGCTGGTCGAGATGACCCACCTCGCGTCGTCGGCGATGAGCCGGGCCACCACCGCCCTGCTCGACGCCGACATCCACCTCGCCGGACTCGGTCATCGCCGCCGACGCCGAGATCGACGCGCGCCGCGCCGAGCTCGACCTGATGTCGTTCGACCTGCTGGCCCGCCAGCAGCCGGTGGCCACCGACCTGCGGGTCATCGTGACGAGCATGCGGATGAGCAGCGACCTCGAGCGGATGGGCGACCTGGCCCGGCACGTCGCCAAGGTCGCGCGGCTGCGCTACCCGGAGTCCGCCGTGCCGGCCGAGCTGCGCGCGACGATCCTGCAGATGGGCCAGGTGGCCGAGCGGATCGTCGAGAAGGCCGGGTCGGTCATCGCCGCCCGCGACGTCGAGGCCGCCGCACCAGATCGAGCGCGACGACGACGCGATGGACGACCTGCACCGCGAGCTGTTCGCCCGGCGTGACCGACGACACCTGGCCCTACGGCACCGAGGCCGCCGTCGACATCACCCTGCTCGGGCCGCTACTACGAGCGGTTCGCCGACCACGCCGTCAGCGTCGGCCACCGCGTCATCTGGCTCGTCACCGGCGAGTTCGACCCGGCCAGCGAGGACAGCCACGAGGACGCCGAGGACGGCGCCGCAGCGCTGCGCTGATGCTGAACGGGCCTCGAACGGGCCTGTTCGCCGGACGCCGCCCGGTGTGAGACTGGTCGGGTGACCCTCACCGTCGAGGACGACTTCCGCGATTTCGTGGCCGCGCGCTGGCCCGACCTCGAGGGCGTCGCGTTCGTCGTCACCCTCGACCCCGCCACGGCCCGCCGGGTCACCACCGACGCCCTGGCCACGCTCCACCAGCAGTGGCGCGAGGCCCTCGACGAGGGGCGGCCCGGGGCGACGGCCAGGCGTTCGGTGCTGACCGCGGCCGTCGCGGCCGCCAGGCCGGATGCCGTGTCGTCACCGAACCCGTGGACCGACGCCGAGGACGACGACCCGGTCCTCACCGCGCTCGAGGCCGTCGTGCGCGCGGCGACCCCCCTCGAACGAGCCCTCCTGGGGGCCCGGTCGATCTGGGGTACGGGCCCCGACGAGGTCGCCGACCTGCTCGGGATGCCGGTCACCGACGTGCGCGCCCGCGCCGCCGCCCTGCACGCCCGGCTGGTCGCGGCCCACGACGCGGCCCGGGCCGCGGACGGCCTCGCCCCGGCGGACTGGGCGCTCGACGTCGACCTCGACGGCGTCGTCGAGCACCTGCTCGCCGGCCAGGGCGACCCGCCAGACCCCGCAGCCCTCGTCGAGGACCGCCGCCGGTCGGTGCAGCGGCGCTCGGTGGTCGTCGGTGGTGCCGCCGCCGTCGCCGCGGGCGCCCTCGGGTGGTGGGTGCTCGGCCGCGGCGCACCAGCCACCACCGGCGCGTCCGCCTCCGGGGCGGCATCACGGTCGACCCTGCCCAGCGCCGCCGGCCAGAGCTGGGAGAACGTCTCGCGCTGGGCCGCACGCGGCCGGCTGGCCACCGACCCGGAGGTGCAGGGGCTCGTCATCAGCCGCTCGACGGGTGGCGGGCACCTGCTGTTCGCCGACGACGTGGCGGGGCAGCGCCTCGTCGTCTCGGCGACGCTCAACCCGGGCACCGAGGACGTCATCATGCAGGCCTGGCAGGGTCCGGCCGGTGCCGTCCCGGCATCCCTGCTGGAAGTGCCCGTGCAGAGCCCGTTCGTGGCGGGCGGACAGGGGGCCGTCCCGCTCGCCGTGCCGACCTCGCCGGGCACGCTGCTCCTGGTCCTGGCCCGCCCGCCCGTCACCGGGGCGGAGTACTCGCCGACGGTGTTCCCCACCCCCGCCGGCACCATCGGCCGCAGCTGGGTGCCGATGAGCCTGACGGCCGGCATCGGGGTGACCCGCTGGGACGACGAGCAGGGGCCGGCCCTTCGGGTGCGGTGCGCGGGGTTCGACGGGCCGGTCGCCGGGTCGGCGCAGACCTGGGTCGGGCAGGGCGGCACCGACGGGCTCGCCGGCTACGCCGAGGAGACCCGACGGTTCGTCGCCGCGGCGCTCGGGCAGCCCGCCGACTCGATGCGCACCGAGGTCGTCACCGACGCCAAGGTCGGCGGAGGGGTCATCGACCCCAACGCGATCTCCGCGCAGGGCGGCGACGGGCGGGTGCGGGTGCTACGCACGACGACGGCCGGACGGCAGCGTGGTGCGCTCGGTGCGGGTCGTCGACGACGGCCGCAGCCAGATGAACTGGCTCGACCTCGAGCCGCCGTCGGTGCTGCCCGCCGACACCCCCCGCGACGAGCCCGCCGTGCTGCGGCTCGACGACGCCCGGCCCGGGGTGGGCCGCTTCCTCGTCATCGCCCCCGGCGCCGCTCGGGTGCAGCTGCTGTCGACCTCGCCCAACGCGTACCCGGTCTCGAAGGTGACCACGACCCGCGCCGGCGGCGTGGCGATCGTCGACGTCGTCAACGCCGACGACGCCGCGGCGTTCCGGCTCGTGCGCCGTGCCCCCGACGGGCACCGGATCGGCACCGGGGTTCCGCGCACCAGCCACGACCTCCTCGACCTGTGGCCCAGTGAGCAGACAGTGTTCTGATGACCGTCACCGCCGAGGAGGACTTCCGCGACTTCGTGATCGCGCGGTGGGGCGAGCTCGAGCCGGTGGCGCAGCTCGTCACCCTCGACGCGCCGACCGCCCGCCGGGTCACGACCGACGCGCTCGCCGACCTGCACGGGCAGTGGGCCCACCTGCTCGACGAGGGGATGCCGGGTGCCGCGGCCCGCCGCACCGTGCTCGCCGGGGCCCTCGCTGCGGCCCGCCACCACTCCTCGGCGCGGGCGGGCGGCGGCAGCCCGCCCGGGCCACGACGACCTGGACGCCGACCCGGACGAGGTCGTCGTCACCGCGCTGCTGCCGGTGGTGCGGCGCGCCGCACCGTTGGAGCGTGCCGTGCTCGCGGCCGCCACCGTGTGGGGCCTGGACCCGGGTCGGGTCGCCGACCTGCTCGGGATGCCGCCCGCTCCCGTTCGCGACGCCGATCTCGCGGTGCGCCGTCGCCTCCTCGGCGCGCACACCGCGGCTCGGGCGGCCGCCGGGTGGGAGCCCGCCGAGTGGGCCCTCGACCGCGACCTCGAGGACGCCCTCGACCTGCTGCTCGCCGACCACGCCGACCCGCCGGATGCCGTGGCGCTGGTCGACGAGCGCCACCGGCGGGTGCGGCGCCGCTCGGTCGTGCTCGGCACCGGCGCGACGCTGGCGGCCGGCGCCGCCGCCTTCTGGTTCGTCGACGGGGTCGCGACGGGCACGGCATCCGAGGCCGCCCCGCAGCCACCGCGCCCCGGCGACCCCGTCTGGACGCGGACCAGCAGCTGGCCGGCCCGGGGCCGGCTCGCCGCGGATGACCGGGTCGCCGCCCTCGTGGCCGGGGCCTCACCCCGGGCCAACCTGCTCTGGGCCGACGACCTGGCCGGCCAGCGGGTCGTCGTGGCGGCAACGGCGGACGCCAGCGGAACCGGCGGCACCCTGGTGCGGATGTGGACCGGCCCGCGCGGCGCCGCGGCCGACACCCTGCTGCCGACCGGCCTGGTGCGCGACCGCGTCACGTTCATCGACGACGTCGTGCCGGTCGCCGTCGAGGCGGGCCCGGACGACGAGGACGGTGCGGGGGCGGTGCTCCTGCTGGCGCGGCCCACCGTCCTCGAGGCGTCGTACTCGCCGGTCGTGGCGTACGCGCGCAACGGCGGAGTCGGCCGTCAGTGGACCGAGGTGGGCCTGCGCGACGGCGTCGCCACGATCGCGCTCCGCGGACCGATGCCACCGACCTTCCGGGTGCGCCTCGACGGCTTCGACGCCGGCCCGCTGGGGGCCACGTCGCTCGGTCTGCCCGTCCCCGACGACCCGAAGGCGCCCCTGGGCGACGGACTGCTCGAGGCTCTGGGCCCGTTCGTCGCGGCCTGCACCGGTCTGCCCGTGTCGGCGGTGCAGAGCACCGTGGTTCTCGAGGCGGCGGTCGACGGCGACGTCCTCGTACCGCTCGCCTCCGGCGAGCGGGCCGCGCGTGGACGCGTCGTGGTCGCCCACACCACACTGCCGAGCGGCGCGCTGCTGCGCACCGTCCGGGTCGCCGGCGACGGCCGTGGCGGGGTGGGGCCGGTCGACGTCGAGACCACCCGGGCGATCGCGTCGACCGAGACGCCGGTGCCGTTCGCCACTCGGCTCCCGGGGTTCAGCGAGGACGTGAGCCGGTTCCTCGTGGTCGCGCCGGGCGCCGCGCGTGCCCAGCTGGTCGGCACGGCATCCAACACGTACCCGGCCTCCGAGGTCACCGCGCTGCGCGGCGGAACGGGTGTGCTGGAGATCGCGGACGCGCGGCGGGCCGCGCTGTACCGGCTGGTCACCTGGGACCGGCGCGGCCGGAAGCTCGGCGCGTGGGAGGCGCTGTTCCGGCGCCGCGACCCGCGTGACCTGTGGCCGCGGGTGCGCTGAGGTGCGCCGGAGCGGCGGTCAGCGGCCCTGGTTCGCGACCGCGGCGGCCGCGGCGGCCGCGGCCTCCGGGTCGAGGTACTCACCCGGGCCGGTCGGCATGAAGTCGGCGCCGAGCCGGTAGACGAGAGGCATGCCGGTCGGGATGTTCAGCCCGGCGATGTCGTCGTCGCTGATGCCGTCGAGGTGCTTGACGAGCGCGCGCAGCGAGTTGCCGTGGGCGGTGACGAGCACCGTGTGGCCGGCGGTGAGGTCGGCCTGGATGTCGTTCTCCCAGTACGGCATCATCCGCGGGATGACGTCCTTGAGGCACTCGGTGAGCGGCACGTCGACGCCGGCGTAGCGCGGGTCGCCGGTCTGGTCGAACTCGCTGCCCGCTTCGATCGGCGGCGGCGGCGTGTCGAAGCTGCGGCGCCAGAGCATGAACTGCTCGTCGCCGTACTTGTCGCGGGTCGCGGCCTTGTCGAGCCCCTGGAGCGCGCCGTAGTGCCGCTCGTTGAGCCGCCAGCTGCGGCGCACCGGGATCCAGTGCCGGTCGAACGCGTCGAGCGCGAGGTTGGCCGTCGTGATCGCGCGGCGCAGCACCGAGGTGTGCACGACGTCCGGGAGCAGCCCGGCATCCGCCATGCAGCTGGCCCCCGCGCACCGCTTCGGCCCGGCCCTTCTCGGTGAGGTCGACGTCGACCCACCCGGTGAACAGGTTCTTCTGGTTCCAGTCGGACTCGCCGTGACGCAGCAGGATGAGCGTGTGTGCCGTCATGCCGCCAGCCTATCCATCCCGAGCGGGCCGGTTCAGGTGGGCTGTTCGGCGGGACCCGGGTCGCCCGGCCGGGCCAGGATGGCGCGGAACGCCTCGAGGTTGCGCAGGCTCTCGCCGCGCGAGACGCGCCACTCCCACTCCTTGCGCATCGAGGTCAGGAAGCCCATGACGAGCAGCTCGTTGAACGGCTCGTCGGCCGCGGTGAGCACCACCCCGAGCAGCTGGTCGAGGGTGTCGGCGTCGACGCCGGCGGCCGGGATCCGCCCGGTGACGAAGACGTCGCCGGACTTGTCGACGGCGTACGCGAGGCCGGGCAGGCGCAGGTTGCGGCGCAACAGGAAGCGGTAGACCTCGTCGTGGTTCTCGTCGGGGTTGCGGATGACGAACGCCGACACCGAGAGCGCACTGTCGGAGACGACGACCGAGGCCACCGTCGTGAGCTTCCGCTCGCCGGGCAGCGTGACGACGTACTCGTCGTCGCGCGCGCCCGGCTCCCACTGTGTGCCCGGACTCGGCGAGGTACGCCTCGACGGTCGCCGCAACGGTGGACGCGGTCGGTCACGGGATGACCGCCTGCGGGATGCCGGTGAGGGTCTCGGCCTCGTTGATCGACGCCTCGCGGGGCAGGGCCATCGCGTCGGCGTAGACCTCCGCGAGCCGTTCGGCGGTGCGCGCCCAGCCGAACGCGGCGGCGTGCTCGGCGGAGGCGCGGGACAGACCGGCGCGGCGCTCGGGGTCGAGCACGACCCCGGCGATGGCGGTGGCCCAGTCGGCGGTGTCGTGGCCGTCGACGAGGATGCCGGCGCTGCCCACCGCCGTGGGCAGGCCACCGACGTTGGCGGCCACGACCGGGGTGCCGCAGGCCTGGGCCTCGACGGCGACCAGCCCGAACGACTCGTTGTGCGAGGGCACGGCCAGCACGTCGGCCGCGCGGTACCACTGGGCCAGGGTCTGCCGGTCGACCGGCGGCACGAAGCGCACCAGGTCACCGATGCCGCGCTGCTCGGCGAGCTCGGTCAGACCCATCGGGTTGCGCACGCCGGTGCCGCTGGCCCCGCCGAGGATGGCCACCACGACCCGCGAGCGCAGGTCGGGGCGGCGTCGCACGCAGCTCGGCAGCGGCCTTGACGAGCACGTCGGGTGCCTTGAGCGGCTGGATGCGGCCGACGAACAGGAGGAGCACGGCATCCGAGGGGACGCCGACGGCGGCCCGCGCCTCGAGCTGTGACGCCGGGGTGGAAGACCGCGAGGTCGACGCCGGGCTCGGCGACGACGACCCGGTCGGGGTCGGCGTCGTAGAGGTCGACGAGCTCTCGGGCCTCGCGCTCGGTGTTGGCCACCAGGCGGTCGGCGGCCTCGACGACCTGGGCCTCCCCGATCTCGCGGCCCATCGGCTCGGGCAGGTCGCCGTCGGCGAGGTGGAGGTTCTTGACCCGGGCCATCGTGTGCATGGTGTGCACGAGCGGCACCCCCCACCGGTCGGCGGCGAGCCAGCCGACCTGGCCGGAGAGCCAGTAGTGCGAGTGGACCAGGTCGTAGTAGCCGGGCGGGGCGTGCGCGGCGACTCGCATCATCCCGGCGGCGAAGGCGCACAGCTGGCCGGGGAGGTCCTCCTTGGACAGGCCCTCGTAGGGGCCGGCCGGCACGTGCCGCACGACGACGCCCGGCTCGACCTCGACCACGGCCGGCTGGGAGGCGCTCGTGGTGCGGGTGAAGAGGTCGACCGCGATGCCGCGACGGGCGAGCTGGCGGGCGACCTCGAGCACGTAGACGTTCATGCCGCCGGCGTCTCCCTCGCCGGGCTGGGCCAGCGGGGAGGTGTGCACGGTGACCATCGCGACCCGCTGCAGGGGGGTGGGGCTGACCGGCGTGCTCATGAGTTCGAGTCTGCCACGGTGTCGCGAGGGGTGTCCGTGACGGTGACCACGGCCCGTGGGGCCCACACGTGCACGGCGATCCGGCCGTCCTGGCGCAGGTCGACGGCCCGGGGCACCTGCACCGGCGCGATCGAGACGTCGGTGCCGAGCACCCAGGTGAAGGCCGGCTGCTCGACGACGGTGGGGTCGACCCAGTAGGCACCCTCGCGCAGGTTCTGCTCGGGCAGGGCCGGCGCGATGCCCACCGTGGCCGGCCGCCAGTCCAGGTGGATGGCGACGGCGTCGGCGCCGGGCACCGCGGCATCCATCCGGATCCGGCCGTCGATCGGCTGGAAGTCGATGCGCAGCGGCATGCTGGTCGTGTCGTCGTGCACCACCCCGCTGTAGCGGACCGTGTCCTTGACCCGGCGCACCGCGTTGATCCGGACGTGCATGAGCGTGCCGGTGACCTCCTCGCGCGGGTGGCCGTTGACCTGGTCGAGGGTCCCCATGACGGCGGTGACCGGGGCGCCACGGGTCACCGTGTCGGCGAGCACCGTGCTGCCCCGGGCGAGCCGGAAGCCGGAGTCGTAGAGGGCCACCGAGAGCCCGGCGCCGAGGGACTGCACCCCGCGGGCGTCCTGCGCGACCTCGAGCAGGCCCGGCGCGACGTCGGCGACCCCGATGTCGCGCTCGAGGATCCGGGGCACCCAGGAGGTCAGGCCGAGGGAGAGGGCCGCGACGAGCGACACGACGAGCGCCACCATCGAGAGGCTGACCTGGCCCTCTCGTGAATGCTCCCGCCACCACTCACGCACCCCTTCAGGGTAAGCGGTTCTACGCTGGGCCCCGTGCCGCAGCCGCGACCCGTCGGGGTCATCACCCGGGGGACGACGAACCCGAACCGGCTGCGCCGCTGCGACCGCTGGCTCGCCGGCCCGCAGGCGTGGCGGCTGCGGCGCAGCGGGGCGGCCCCGGTGGTGGTCGACCTCGGCTACGGCGCGTCCCCCGTCACCGCGCTCGAGCTGCACGACCGGCTGCGGCGGGTGCGCCCCGACGTCGAGGTCGTGGGCGTCGAGATCGACCCGGCGCGGGTGGCGGGCGCGCGACCGCTCGAGCGCCCGGGGTTGCGCTTCGCGGTCGGCGGGTTCGAGGTGCCGCTGCCCGGCGGGGCCCGGCCCGGTGCTGGTGCGCGCCTTCAACGTGCTGCGCCAGTACGACGAGTCGCAGGTGGCCGACGCGTGGGCGACGACCGTGGCCCGGCTCGCCCCCGACGGCCTGCTCGTCGACGGCACCTGCGACGAGCTGGGCCGGCTGGCGACCTGGGTGGCCGTGACCGCGGACGGCCCGGTGAGCCTGTCGCTGAGCTGGCGGCTGCGCGGCCTGGAGCGCCCCGGGGTGGTCGCCGAGCGCCTGCCGAAGGCGCTGATCCACCGCAACGTGCCCGGCGAGGGGGTGCACCGGCTGCTGACCGACCTCGACGAGGCGTGGGCGAGGCAGGCACCCCAGGCGGCCTACGGCATCCGGCAGCGGTTCATCGCGACGGCCTCGGCGATGCGCGATGCCGGGTGGCCGCTGCTCGACGGACCGTCACGCTGGCGGCTGGGCGAGCTGACCCTGGCGTGGGATGCCGTGGCCCCGGTTGAGCGGGTGGCTCACCGGGAGGTCGGTCACCAGGGACCGTAGGGGCCCTGGTTGCCCTGGCCGCGACCCATGACCTGGTCGAGGGCCGGCTTGACGTCGGCGAGGTAGACCCCGGCTGCGACGATGGCGATGATGGCCAGGAGGCCGGGGAAGCCGCCGACCGCGACGACGCCGAGGAGTGCCGCCACCCCGGTGACGAGGAGCCAGAACGGCTTGGTGCGTTTCCCGGCCGCCGTGAACGCGTCGGCCCGGCGTCGGACGCAGTCGAAGAGGGCGTAGACCTCGACGCCGAGCGCGGCGATCGACAGGCCGAGGACGATCCACTCCTGGAGCTGCGCGAGCGACGACATGGAACCAGCGTAAACGTCAGACGTCGAGCAGGATGGTCACCGGGCCGTCGTTCACGAGCTCGACGTGCATGTGGGCCCCGAACCGGCCGGTCTGCACCTCGACCCCGCGGGCCCGCAGGGCGGCGACGACCTGCTCCACGACGGGTTCGGCGACCGGCCCGGGGGCGGCGGCGTTCCACGACGGTCGGCGGCCCTTGCGGGTGTCGGCGTAGAGGGTGAACTGGCTGACCACGAGCACCGGCGCTCCTTCGTCGAGCACCGAGCGCTCGTCGTGCAGGATGCGCAGGTCGGCGATCTTGCGGGCCATCGTGGCGACCTGCTCGGGCCCGTCGTCGTGGGTGACGCCGACCAGGGCGAGCAGGCCGGGACGGGTCAGCTCGCCGACGACCTCCCCGTCGACGGTGACCGAGGCCCGGGAGACCCGTTGCAGCACGGCCCTCACGGGCGGCTCACTCCTCGATGCCGACGGCGACGACCGCGCCGACCGGCTGGCCGTGGCCCAGGGTCGGGGCGTCCTCGAGGCGGGCGTAGGCCGTGGACTCCACCCCCAGCCGGCGGAGCACCGCGGCCAGCACGACCGGGCGGGCGCGCTGGTTGCCGTCGGCGATCTTCAGGGCGATGCCGCGCCCGTCGGCCAGGCCGACCACGTGGACCGACTCGGCGCCGTCCTTGGCGATGAGGCCCTCGGTGCCGCGGATCAGGGCCGTGACGTCGCGCCGGGTGCCGCCGACGAACTCGGGGCAGGCGCGCATCGCGGCGGCGACCTCGCCCTCGGGGGTGCCCGGCTCGGCGGCGGCGATCCGGCCGACGGCCCGGGCCAGACCGCCGAGCGAGATGGCCATGGCGGGAGCGCCGCAGCCGTCGACGACGGTCGACGCGACCGGCTCGCCGGCGAGGTCCACCAGGGTGTCGGCCATCAGCCGCTGCAGGGGGTGGTCGGGGTCGCGGTAGGTGGTGAGGTCCCAGCCGTTGACGCCGGCAGGTGACGAGCATGGCGGCGTGCTTGCCGGAGCAGTTCTGGGCGAGCGGGCGGGCCGCGCGGCCGGCGGCGAGCCAGGTGGCGCGCTCGTCGGCGTCGTAGGGCAGGTCGGGGGTGTTCTGCAGGTCGGCCTCGGTGAGGTCGGCCGCGGCCAGCATGTCGCGCACGCCGTCGAGGTGGAACGGCTGGCCGGAGTGGCTGGCGCAGGCCAGGGCCAGCTGCTGCGGCGGAAGGTGCAGCCCGGCCCGCAGCATCGCGACGGCCTGGATCGGCTTGTTCGACGAGCGCGGGAGGACCGGGTCGTCGGTGGCGCCCCAGGCGTGGGTCACGGAGCCGTCCGGGGCGGTGACCGCGATGCTGCCGCGGTGGGCCGACTCCACGAACCCGCCGCGCGTCACGTGGGCGACGACGGGGGCGTCGGCCAGGGCGGGCGGGGTGGGTGCGGGGCGGGCGGATGCGGTCTGGTCGGGCACGCGGCCGACCCTATCCGCGCGCGGTGCGCGGGCGGTGCGTGGGCGGCATCCGGCGGCTGGTGCGCGGGCGGCATCCGGCGGTGGTGCGGGCGGCATCCGGCGGTGGTGCGCGGCGGCATCCGGGTGTCCGCCGGGACGCCGAACGACCGGGGCCGGTCGAGCGGCCCCGGTCGTCGGGGGTGTCACCGGGAAAGGGGGGAACCCGGTGACGGGTGGTCGGCGTGCAGCCGACGTGGTTGGGGTGAGGTCACTCAGCGGCCGGGGTGGCCGGCTTCTCGACCGGGGTGGCCGGCTTCTCGACCGGGGTCCCGACCTTGTCGGCAGCCTTCTCGGTGGCCTTCTCGGCGGCGACGGCGGTCTTGCGAACGCTGGTCGTGGCGCCCTTGGCCGAGGTGGTGGCCTTCTTGGTGGCGTTCTTGGTCGTCGTGGTCGTGCGCTTGGCCGCGGTGCGGGTGCGCTTGGCCGACTTGGTGACCTCGGCCTGGGCGACCTTGGTCTCCTCGGCGACGGAGCCGCTGACGACGGTGACGACCTTCGCGGCCTCCTTGCGGGCGGTCGTGATGGTGGCCTTGGCGGAGCGCTCGATGTCGGCGGTCGCCTTGCGGGCGGAGGTGACGGCACCCTTGACCTGGGCCACGGTGGTGTCGGCCTGCGCGACGAGGTCCTTGGTGGCCTTCTGGTTCTGGATGCGCTTGACCAGCTTGTGGCCACGGGTGGCGAGCTCGTCGTACCCCTCGGCGAACTTGCCGCCGACGACCAGGGTCTGGTTGAGGGCCAGGGCCGGCAGCTCCAGGACCTGGTCGGCGACCTTGGTCGCGCGGGCCTGGACGTTGGCCGGGGCCAGGTCGGCGGACAGCTCGGTGCGGGCCTTGTCGGCGCGGACCGCGAAGTCGGCACGGGCCTTGTCGGCGCGCAGGCGGGCCTCGCGCACCTTCTCGACGGCGAGGTCGGTGGCGCCGACGACGGCGAAGAACGGGGTGGTGTCGACGGTCTTCTTGAGGTCCTCGATGACGGGCATGTGTCTCTCCTTCGTGGTGGTGCGTGGCTGTGGGACGTGGTGGGGTGTTCTGGGGGTCGTGCGGGTCGGCGTCATTGCCGTGGGGTGTCCTCGACGTAGGACTCGTAGATGTCGAGGAGGGTCTTCCGCTGCCGCGGGGTGAGGGCGGGGTCGGCGGCGATGGCGTCCCGGACGTCGTGCGCCGTGCTGTGCGTGGCGACCTCGGCGTCGAGGATGCCGGCCTTGACGTAGAGGCTCTCGGCGGAGACCTCCAGTCCCTTCGCGAGCTGCTGGAGGATCTCGGCGCTCGGGCGCTTCAGCCCTCGCTCGATCTGGGACAGGTAGGGGTTGGACACCCCGGCGAGCTCGGACAGCTGACGAAGGGAGAGCCGGGCGGACGTGCGCTGCTCGCGCAGGTACTCGCCGAGGCTGCTGCCCAGGTCGTTCAGCGGGTTCTTGCTCACGAGTCCATTGTGCTTGCTCTAGTTAGCAAAACGCAAACTGTAGCAAGCGTGAGGGTCCTCACACGCGAGTCACGGGCTCGAGTCCAGCCGGACCGGTAACCCTTCCAGCGCCTATTGGATGCTCCCCACCAGGGCGCAACTTTCAAAGTTGCTCACCAGGGGCGAGCAGCCAATAGCGCACTGCACCGCTCTTCTGTGGGGCGACGGGGGTCGGCGGCGGAGCCTCAGGCGGTGGCGGTCTCGCGCTGGCGCAGGGAGATGTCGGCGCAGGCGGCGCAGGTCGCCTCGGGGACCAGCCCGACCTTCATCAGCTGCGCGAAGACGAAGCAGCCGGCACAGAACCCGACGACCGACTCCAGCAGCGCGAACACGAGGAGCACCGAGAGCAGCCCGACCGTCACGGCCGGCATCCCGGCCAGCAGGAAGCCCGTCGCGGCCAGCGTGAACACCAGGCCCACCGCCTGGGCGAAGCGCTTCGGCGGCCCGGCGACGAGCTTGGGGGCACCGAGCCGAGGGGCGACGACCTTGGTGGCCAGCTGCCCGAGCGGGCTGTAGCGCGGCCCCGCCGCGACCCGCAGCGCGAAGCCGACGGCCAGCACGGCGCTCAGCCAGAGCCACCCGGTGAGCAGGGCGGTCGCCGTGATCAGCACGACTCCGCCGGCCACGACCCGGGCGGCCTTCTCGTTGACGACGGCCGGGAATCCAAAAGCACTGCGCACGGATGCCATAACCAGCGATTATGGACGCCGCATTCCCCTCCTGACCAGCGCCGTCCGCACGGCGGACGCGAGCCAGGCGGCCGGATGCCGTAGGCGTCGTCAGCACCCAGCGCCATGCGCCCAGCGCCGCGCCCAGCGCCGAGCCCCGAGCCCGAGCACCGAGCCCGACCATGCCGGCGGCCGATGCCTCGGCCGACGGGTCAGCGCGAGCGCCGCTCCTTGACCCCGAGCAGCTCCCGGGCCTGCGCGGTGCCCAGCGGCGGCCGCTGCATCACCGTGGCGAGCTCCGCCGCCCGGGCGACCAGCTCGTCGTTGTGCTGCACGACCTGACCCCGGGCGAAGACCACGTTGTCCTCCATCCCGACCCGCAGGTGCCCGCCGGCCGACAGCGCCGCCGCCATGATCGGCAGGTGCCCGCGGCCGATGCCGGTCGCCGACCACGACGTCACCTCGGCGGGGAGCATCGCGACGCCGGCCATCAGCGCGGCGGTCGTCGCCGGCATCCCGCCCGGTACCCCGGTCACGAAGTCGACGTGCACCCGCCCGCCGAACGGCAGGCCGTGGGTGTCGAGCAGCCGGCGCAGGGCGTGCACGTGGCCGAGGTCGAACAGCTCGAACTCCGGCACCACCTCGCGCTCCTGCGCCTGCACGTAGAGGTCGCTCATGAACCCCCAGGGGTTGAGGAACACGTCGTCGCCGAAGTTGGTCGTGCCGCAGGTCAGCGAGCACGAGTCGGGCTCGGCGTCGAGCACCGTGAGCCGCTGCTCCAGCGGGTCGTGCACCGAGCCGCCGGTCGACAGCTGCACCACGAGGTCGGTCTCGGTGCGCAGCGCGTCGACCGCGTCCCGCAGCCGCCCGGCGTCCAGGGTCGGTCGGTGCTCACCGTCGCGCAGGTGCAGGTGGATGAGCGAGGCCCCCGCCGCCTCGCAACGCCGCGCCGTCTCGACGAGCTCCTCGAGCGTCGTCGGCAGCTGCGGCAGGTCGGCCTTCGCGTGCTCGGCGCCGGTGGGGGCGACGGTGATCAGGGTTCCGGTGGGCGCGGTGGCAGCGGGTGCAACGGGAGCCATGCCCCCACTATGGCAGGAACTGGCCGCAGGATCTGCGGCGATCAGCCGCTCACGACGACGGTCTGCGCGGCCGAGATGCCGTCCGACGAGAAGATCCACGTCGGTCGCCACCGACCGCTTGATGACCGCCAGCGCCACCGGGCCGTCCTCGTGGTGCCGCGCCACCGAGGTGAGCCGGCCCACCTCGCGCTCGCCGAGGAACACCGGCGACCCGGCGTCCGGCAGCACGTGGCCCGACCCGTCGAGGTGCAGGAAGACCAGCCGGCGCGGCGGTCGGCCGAGGTTGTGCACCCGGGCGATCGTCTCCTGGCCGCGGTAGCAGCCCTTGTGCAGGTGCACGGCGGTCCGCAGCCAGTCGACCTCGTGCGGGATGGTGCGGTGGTCGGTCTCGAAGCCCGAGCCGCGGCCGCCACGCGGCGACGCGCAGCGCCTCCGCCGCCCAGGTGCCGGCCAGCGGCCGGTCCCCGACCGCTGCGGCCAGCTCGCCGCGGGGCACCAGCAGCTCGCGCCAGGCGCGACCGGTGGCCGGGTGCCCCTCGACCGGCCCGTAGGCCACGGTGTCGCCGACCAGCCCGGGCCAGGGGTCGACCCAGGCCAGCGGCTCGCCGGGCGCGGACTCCGCGCCGCAGCGGCTCGCCGAGCACGGCCCAGTCGGCGGTCACGTCGGCGACCTCGACGCGCAGCATGAAGCGCATCGACTCCAGCCACGCCACGAGCGCCGGATGCCGTGCCCGGCTCGACCGTGATCCAGGTCGTCTCCCCGTCGTCGACCAGGTGCAGCGCGTGCTCGACGTGCCCCTTGGGCGACAGCACGAGCGACTCTCGTGACGTGCGCGGCTCCAGCCCGAGCAGCTGCTGGGTGGTCATCGAGTGCAGCCAGCTCAGCCGGTCGGGCCCGGTGACGGTCACGACCTCCCGGTGCGACAGGTCGACCGCCGCCAGCCCCTCGGCGAGCAGCCGCTGCTCGCGCACGGGGTCGCCGTAGTGCGACGCCACCCCGGCGTCGGCGCCCTGGCCCTCGACCGCGCCGTGGCGCGCGAGGAGTGCGGAGGTGGTGGTTGACGTGCTCATGGGGTGCCCTTCCGGCTCTCAGTGGTCGCCACGGCAGCAGGCCCGGCCTCTGCCGGGTCGGCCTCGCGGCAGGTGCGGCACAGCCCGTGCACGGCGGCGTGCGCGACGTCGGAGGCGAAGCCGAGCGACTCGTCGAGCCGCGCCACCAGCTCGTCCGCGACCGACAGGGGCGCCTCGCCGACCCAGCCGCAGCCCCGGCAGACGACGTGCAGGTGGGTGGCGTGCTCGGCGAGGTGGTAGCTCGGCGCCCGGTGGTCGACGTGCGTGTGCCCGACCAGGCCGAGCTCCTGAAGCGCCTCGAGCGCGCGGTAGACGGTCGACGCGGACACGGCGTCCGCGCCGTCGGCGGCGACGGCATCCACGATCTCGTCGGGGGTGGCGTGACCGAGCCGCCCGACGGCCGCCAGCACGCGCTCGCGCTGCGAGGTCAGGCGCTTGCCGCGCGCCCGCAGCCGCTCGCCGAGATCACTCACCCCACCAATGTAAGCCGGTCGGCTGAACCATCCAGACCGCGCACCTACACTGACCGCGTGACGGACCAGGGCGTGGAGTCGCTGACCCAGGGCGGTGCGGACTCGGACGAGACCGCGCACCGAGCACGAGCGACGCGACCGCCGGGGCGTCAAGAGCGCCCTGATCGTGCTGCTCGCGCTGTTCGTCTTCCTGTTCGCGCAGCGCCACCGCGTTCGTCGGCTACCTCGGCTACACGGTCAACGACAACGTCACCCACGCCGACCTGCTGCCCGAGAATCGGCCCCCGGTCACGGCCCCCGACGGCACCGAGGTCCCCGAGAAGGGCACCGGCACCAACTTCCTCGTCCTGGGTACCGACACCCGGCCCGGTGACGCGGGCCGCTCCGACGTCATCGTGCTCGTGCACATCCCCGCGGACGGCAAGACGGTCAACATGATCCACTTCCCCCGCGACCTCTACGTCGACATCCCCGGGCACGGCAAGAACAAGATCAACGCCGCGTACGCCTTCGGCCGCGAGCCGCTGCTCGTGCAGACCATGGAGAACCTGCTCAAGGTCCGCATCCACCACGTGGCCAAGACCAACTTCGAGGGCTTCGAGAACATGACGGATGCCGTGGGCGGCGTCCGGGTGTACGCCGAGGAGGCGAGCAACGGCAGCGGCAACGGGGGCCCGGTCGTCATCAAGAAGGGGTGGAACGACCTCAACGGTGAGCAGGCCCTGGGCTTCGTGCGGGAGCGCTACACGCTCAGCGAGGGCGACATCTCCCGCGGCCGCCGCCAGCTGGCCTTCATCAAGGCGCTGATGCTCAAGGCGATCAGCCCCGCCACGGTCGCCAACCCGCTCAAGATCGCCAAGTTCACCGATGCCGCCACCGAAGAACCTCGTCCTCGACCAGGACCTCACGATCGGCCAGCTGAAGGACTACGCGGTCTCGCTGCGCAACATCCGCGGCGGCGACGTGGTCTTCTCGACCGCGCCGTTCACCGGCTTCGGCACCTCGCCGGCCGGCGCCTCCATCGACATCGTCGACAAGCAGGGCATGGCCGACCTCGGCGAGGCGCTGCGCACCGACACGATGGACGACTACGGCGACGTGTTCGTCACGCCCTGAGGCCCCAACTCGCGCGTCGGCCCGGACCCGGTCACTCGACGCGCTTGAGCTCCGCCGACACGTGCGACTGGAGCGGCTGACCCACCGCGGCCATGTCCATCACCCACAGCAGGTCGCTGTTGACGTAGCCGTACATCCGGTGGCCGGCGCTGTACTCCTTGGCCGCCGGGCTGCGCATGACACCGTCGGTGCGCAGCTCGACCTTGGCCGGCTGGGCCACGCCGGCGTACATCTCGACGAACCCGGTCGGATGGGTGAGCAGCAGCTCGACGTTGGTGCCGTCCTCGTGGGCCGGCACCGGGCGCCAGAAGCCGAGCTCGGTCGCGAGGGGGCGCACCTGCTTGCCGTCGGCGTCGAGCAGCCAGGTGCGTGAGCGCCACTCCAGGAACGGCCGGCCGTCGTGGCTGCAGACGATCTCCTGGCCGAACTGCTGGGGCTCCATCGTGGGGTAGCCCACGAGGCCGGCACCCTCCCAGCGGCCGACGAGCCACGCGAGGGGGGCCAGCTGCTCGTGGAGGGAGGTGTCGAGGTGGAAGACCATACGCTGCAGTCTATGGAATCCCCCGCGACCTCCCTCGTCGTCAAGGTCACCTGCGGCACCGAGGCGCTCGAGCGGCTCAACCAGGGGTTCACGGTCGCGGCGACCGCCCTGGCGTCCGGGGTCGAGGTCAGCCTGTGGCTCACCGGTGACGCGACGCTCACCATGGTGCCGGGCCGCGCCGAGGAGGTGGAGCTGCCGTACGCCGTGCCGCTCGCCGACCTGCGCGACACACTCCTCGACGGCGCCCGGGTCACGGTGTGCGGCCAGTGCGCCGCGCGGCGCAGCCTCACCGTCGACGACCTGCTGCCCGGGGTCGTGATCCGCGGGGCGGCCGCGTTCGTCGAGGAGGTCGTCGCGCCCGGAGCGCGGGCCCTCGTCTACTGACCGACTGGGGTCAGCCGACGATGGCCAGCGCGAGGCCGTAGGCCACCACACCGGGCACGAGCAGGGATGCCGCGGCGGTCGACAGCTGGCCGCGCACCGAGGTGACCGCCGGGAGGACGCTCAGCATCCGGCGGGTCGCGTGGGAGACCGCGGCGCACAGGAAGCCGACGAGCGCAGCAGGCCCCGCAGCGGGCGAGCCGATGATCGACGCGGCGACCATCGCGCCGGCGCCGCCGAGCAGCATCGCGAGCGGCAGCATCCACGGGCGCACCTTCGCGAACCCGGCGACCAGGTCGGCCAGCGACGCCACCGCGATCGCGACGAACCCGATGAGCGCGATGTCGCTCGCGCGCTCGGTGCGCGACAGCGGCATCCAGGTGGTGCCGAGCGCCACGACCGCGAGCCCGAGCGAGGTGATGCCGATCGACTCGGTGAGCCGCGGACGGCCGTCGCGGCGCACCATCTGGTGGCCGAACATGATCGCGAGGCCGATGAGCAGGGCGACGGGCACCAGGCGCAGGTACGGCTCGTCGGTGGTCGCGGCGGCGGCCGCGGGCGCCAGCACGCCGGTGACGCCGATCGCCAACGAGGAACCGAACCGGCTGGAGGACCCGAGCAGCGAGGGCCAGCCCCAGGCGACGACGATGCCGGCCCAGGCCAGGCCGGCGGCGAGCAGCACGGGGTCGGCGAGCAGGGCGAGGACGAGCAGGGCGCCGAGCACGATCGTCGCGATGACGGCGATCGGGCGGCGCACCGTGGCCAGGGCCGGCAGCACCGGCTCCTTGAGCACGGCCTCCTGCCGGGCGCGCCGCTGGGCGCGCGTCTCGATGACGGGGCCGCCCGAGGCTGCGTCCGGTTCGCCCGATGCCGCCTCCGGCTCGGCCGTCGCCGACGACGGGTCGGCACCGCCCTCCACGGTCTCGGACTGCCCCGGCTCCGCCTCGCGGCTCAGGTCGGTCGGCTGGTCGTCCACGCGCGGCATCCTCCCATCATCCCCCGGCGAACGGCGGGAGGATCTCGATGACCGCTTCGGGCGGCACCGGGTCCTCGCCCGCACTGGCGCGGCCACCGACGAGCACCGAGCAGACCGGCAGCACCGCCTCGAGCGCCGGATGTGCGGCCGCGAGCCGGGTCAGGAGGTCGCCCACCGTCGCGACACCGGCCACGCGCTCCTCGTCGACGCCCGCCGCCGCACGGGCGCCCGCCCAGTACCGGACGAGCACCGTCTCAGTGACGCGTTCCACGCCTTCGCTGCTGTGCATGACCGCCTATCCTGATCGACGATGGCCCATCTGCTGCTGCTGACGAACACCTTGGCGCCCAGCGCCGAGGTCGTTCCTGCGCTCGGGCTGCTGTCACACCATGTTCGCATCCTGCCCGCCGAGGCCTCCGCGCTGGTCGACGCCCCCCAGGCCGACGTCGTCATCGTCGACGCCCGCCGCGAGCTCGCGATGGCCAAGTCGCTGTGCCGGGTCATCTGCACCACGGGCATCTCGAGCCCGCTGATCGTCGTCGTCACCGAGGGCGGCCTGGCCGGCCTCACGAGCGACTGGGGGGTCGACGACGTCATCCTCGACACCGCCGGGCCGGCCGAGGTCGAGGCCCGGCTGCGGCTGGCGGTGGGGCGCACCGTCGAGGCCGCCGTCGACGAGGGCGGCCCGATCACGGCGGGGGCGCTGGTCATCGACGAGGCCACCTACTCGGTGCGGCTGCGCGGGAAGCTGCTCGACCTCACCTACAAGGAGTTCGAGCTCCTGAAGTACCTCGCGCAGCACCCGGGCCGGGTCTTCACCCGCTCCCAGCTCCTCCAGGAGGTCTGGGGCTACGACTACTTCGGCGGCACCCGCACCGTCGACGTGCACGTGCGCCGGCTGCGCGCCAAGCTCGGCACCGACTACGAGGTGCTCATCGGCACCGTGCGCAACGTCGGCTACCGCTTCGTCCCCGAGGTCGCCGACTCCTTCTCCGAGCTCGAGGCCTGAGGTGGCGCGCACCGAGCGCGTCCTCGAGGTCGACGACCCCACCACGCAGAACTTGCGCGGGCTGTGGGCCCGCGCGGCCGAGGTCGACGGAGTCGGTGCCGTGTCGGAGGCGTTCCGGCTGGCCGTCGGCCCACCCCGCGACGGCGTCGTGCACCTGCTGCGGGATGCCGGTGACGGCACCGTGGTCGGGTACGCGCAGGTCGCCGAGGCGGGCACGGCGAATGCCGTCGCCGAGCTGGTGGTCGACCCACCCCAGCGCCGTCAGGGCCACGGCCGGGCGCTGCTCGACGCCGCGCTGGCCGAGGGTGCCCGCAGCGTGTGGGCGCACGGCATGCTCCCCGCCGCCGCCGCGCTCGCCCAAGCGGCGGGGCTGGAGATGACGCGCAGCCTGCACCTGATGAAGCGCCCGCTCACCGATGCGGATGCCGTGGACCCGCCGCTTCCGCCGGGCTTCTCGGTGCGGGCGTTCGCGCCCGGCCGCGACGACGAGACCTGGGTGCGGCTCAACGCGGCGGCCTTCGCACGGCATCCGGAACAGGGGCGGTTGACCGTGGCCGACCTGCACGAGCGGATGGCCCAGCCGTGGTTCGACCCGGCCGGCCTGATCCTCGTCGTCGAGGACGCCACCGAGGACGTCGTCGCCTTCCACTGGACCAAGGCCGAACCGGAGGAACCAGCAGGCGAGGTCTACGTGGTCGGGGTGGACCCGGCACACCAGGGCCGCGGGCTCGGCGGGCCGGTCACCCGGCTCGGTCTGGCGCACCTCGCCCGGCTCGGCCTGCACGAGGTCGAGCTGTACGTCGACGGCGACAACACGGCCGCCCGACGTACCTACGAGCGGCTCGGATTCACCGACGCAGCGGTGGACGGGCAGTACACCCTTGCAGCGACCTGACAGGATTGGGTCATGACGGCGAATCCGAGAGTCGAGGTAGACGAGCTGAGGTCGGCGAGCCATGCCGCGGCCGACGCTGCCGCAGGGGCGAGCATCGTCAGCGAGGTCTCCATCGCGAGCGCCGCTGCGACCGAGACCCGCACCCATCAGCCGCGGGCCGCGAACGGCCGCTTCGTCGTCGGGCCGCCCGGTTCGGCGCCGGTCGTCGACGAGGACGAGGTGCTGCAGGCCGACCGCTTCCTCGACCGCGAGATCTCCTGGCTGCAGTTCAACGAGCGGGTGCTCCAGCTCGCCGCCGACGAGAACGTTCCCCTGCTGGAGCGGGCCCGCTACCTCGCGATCTTCGCCTCGAACCTCGACGAGTTCTTCATGGTGCGGGTGGCCGGCCTCAAGCGCCGCATCGCCACCGGCATCGCCGTGCGCTCGGCCTCCGGGCTCGAGCCGCGCGAGGTGCTCGAGCAGATCTCGCTGGTCGCCCACGAGCTGCTGGCGATGCAGGCCGAGGTCTACGGCACGCAGGTGCGCCCGGCGCTCGAGACCGCCGGCATCACGATCGTGCGCTGGGACGAGCTGTCCGAGGACGAGCGCGACCGGCTCAGCGCGATGTTCACCGACCCGCCTCTTCCCGGTGCTCACCCCGCTGGCCGTCGACCCGGCCCACCCGTTCCCCTACATCTCCGGGCTCTCGCTCAACCTCGCCGTCGTGCTGGTCAACCCGCGCACCGGCAAGGAGCACTTCGCGCGGGTCAAGGTGCCGCCGGTGCTCCCCCGCCTGCTGCGCGTCGAGCCCGGCCCGGACGAGTCCCCGCTGGCCGACATGTACGACACCCGGTTCGTGCCGCTCGAGGACGTCATCTCGGCCCACCTCGACCACCTCTTCCCGGGGATGGAGGTGCGCGAGCACTTCACCTTCCGGGTCACCCGCAACGAGGACCTCGAGGTCGAGGAGGACGACGCCGAGAACCTCCTCACCGCGCTGGAGCGCGAGCTCACCCGCCGCCGCTTCGGCCCGCCGGTGCGCCTCGAGGTCGAGGACGACATGGACGACCACGTGCTCGACCTGCTGGTGCGCGAGCTCGGCGTCGCCGGGTCCGAGGTCTACCGCCTGCCGGCACCGCTCGACCTGCGCGGCCTGAACGTCATCGCCGACCTCGAGCGCTCCGACCTGCACTTCGACCCGTTCGTCGCCCGCACCAACCCCGACCTCGCGCCCACCGAGAGCGCCAAGGCCCGCGACATCTTCGCGTCGATCCGCAAGCAGGACATCCTGCTCCAGCACCCCTACGACTCGTTCTCGACGTCGGTGCAGGCGTTCATCGAGCAGGCCGCGGTCGACCCGCGGGTGCTGGCCATCAAGCAGACGCTCTACCGCACCAGTCGGTGACTCCCCGATCGTCGACGCCCTCATCGACGCCGCCGAGGCCGGCAAGCAGGTGCTCGCGGTCGTCGAGATCAAGGCGCGCTTCGACGAGCAGAACAACATCTCGCTGGGCGCGCAAGCTCGAGCACGCGGGCGTCCACGTCGTCTACGGCATCGTCGGGCTGAAGACGCACGCCAAGCTGTGCCTCGTCGTCCGGCAGGAGGCCGAGGGGCTGCGCCGCTACTGCCACGTCGGCACCGGCAACTACAACCCCAAGACCGCCCGGCTCTACGAGGACCTCGGCCTGCTCACCGTCGACGACCAGGTCGGCGAGGACCTCACCCGCCTGTTCAACCAGCTCTCCGGGCATCGCGCCGCGCAGCCGGTTCAAGCGGCTGCTCGTCGCGCCCGCGGTCGGTGCGCTCGGGCCTGATCGACCTGATCGACGCCGAGATCGAGCACGAGCAGCGCCAGCCGGGCTCCGGGCACATCGCCTGGAAGGTCAACTCGATCGTCGACGAGCAGCTCATCGACGCGCTGTACCGCGCCTCGCAGGCCGGCGTGCAGGTCGCAGCTGTGGGTGCGCGGCATCTGCGCGCTGCGCCCGGGCGTGCCGGGGCTGTCCGAGAACATCGAGGTCCGCTCGATCCTCGGCCGCTTCCTCGAGCACTCGCGCATCTTCCTGTTCGGCGCGCGGCGGCGACACCGTCGGCCCTGATCGGCAGCGCCGACATGATGCACCGCAACCTCGACCGCCGGGTCGAGGCGCTGGTGCGGCTCGATCGACCCGCGCCACCTCGCCGACCTCGAGTCGCTGATGGAGCGCGGCATGAGCGACGAGTACTCGCACTGGAAGCTCGGCGGCGACGGCCGGTGGATGCGCCACCACCTCGACGACGACGGCGCCCCGCGCACCGACCTGCAGGCCGACCTCATCGAGATGCACGCCACGGCGCCGCCGCAAGGCCCGCCGGCGGTGACTCGACCGACCGGGGGCGGCGACGTCGAGGATCCCAGCGGCCGGCACCCTCCCGTGGCGCCTCGTCGACGGCGCCCTCGAGGTGGCCATCGTGCACCGCCCGCGCTACGACGACTGGTCCTGGGCCAAGGGCAAGCTCGACCCCGGCGAGGACTGGGCCGGTGGCCGCCGTGCGCGAGACCGAGGAGGAGACCGGTCTGCGTCGTGCGCCTCGGGCCGCCGCTGCCGGAGGCGCGCTACACGCTGCTCGGCCGGGACGGCACGCCCGACGACAAGGTCGTGCGCTACTGGTCGGCCCGGGTCATCGGTGGCGACGGGCACCTCCTCAACGAGATCGACGAGGTCGTCTGGCTCGACGTCGCCAGCGCGCACGCCCGCCTCGACTACGCCCGCGACCGCGACCAGCTGCTCGCCCTCGTCCGCCTGCAGCAGACCGAGCGGCTCGACACCTGGCCGCTCGTGCTGGTGCGGCACGCCCACGCCGTGGCCCGTGGCTCCTGGCGCGGGCCGGACGACACCACCCGGCCCCTCGACCCCGTCGGTCGTGAGCGCGCGGCCGCGCTGAGCGGGGTGCTCACCGCGTACGGCGTCACCCGTGTCGTCACCTCGCCCTCCGAGCGCTGCCTGCGCACCGTCGAGCCGTACGCCGTGTCAGCGGGCACGCCTCTGCGCACCCGCGCACGGGCTGTCCGAGGAGGGCTTCGAGGCCGCGCCCGAGAAGGCGCACCGCCACCTCGCGCGGCTGCTCGAGCGGGGCGAGCCGTCGCTGCTGTGCACCCACGGCCCGGTGCTCCCGGAGCTGCTCGACGACCTCGCGGGGCGGCTCGACCTCGACGCCGCCGGGTCGGTCGAGGTCGTCGAGGAGTTCGCCGAGGCCCGCGACGAGAAGCTCGTCAAGGGCGAGGCGCTGGTCTGCCACGTCGTCGGCCGCGGTGACACGGCCCGGGTCGTCGCGGTGGAGCGCCACCGCCCCTGACCCGGGACGGCCGCTGCGGGACCCGAGCGCCCCACCGGCGCACGCCACTTCGCCCTGACCGTCCGGACGACGAATGTGCGGATGCCGTTCACGGTGCGTTCACCCGCTGCGAGCCAGCGCGTCACCCGGCATCCATACCTTCACTCGTGTCGGGCAGCGTCGCCCGCCTCCCTGACCCTTGTCCTCCGAGAGGTACACACAGTGAAGATCCAACGTCTCGGCCAGGTCGGCGGCTCTCGCCCTGGTCGGCTCGATCGCCCTCGCGGCGCTGCGGCTCCGACAACAACACCGGATCCGCGTCGAGCTCGTCCGCCACCGGCTCCGCGGCATCGCGCCGACTGCTTCGAGCGGCACCCTGAACGCCGAGGGCTCCTCCGCGCAGAAGAACGCCTTCGAGGAGGCGGCCTCCAGCCTTCCACGACGGCGTGCCCCGGTGCGCACCGTGAACTACAACCCGACCGGCTCCGGCGCCGGCATCAAGCAGTTCATCGCCGGCCAGGTCGACTTCGCCGGCTCCGACTCGGCGCTGAAGACCGAGGAGAAGGACGGCGTGATCGAGGCCGACGCCGCCGCCAAGACGCTGCGGCTCCCCCGCCTGGAACCTCCCGATGGTCACCGGCCCGATCGCGATCGCCTACAACGTCGACGGGCGTCGACAAGCTCGATCCTCACGCCCGGCCGTCGCCGCCGACATCTTCAACGGCAAGATCACCACCTGGAACGACCCGGCCATCGCCGCGATCAACCCCGGCGTCACCCTGCCCGTCGACCGCCGATCAAGGTGTTCTTCCGCTCCGACGAGTCGGGCACCACCGAGAACTTCACCAAGTACCTCAACGCCGCGGCCCCGGACAGCTGGACCGCCGAGCCCGGCCAAGGTGTGGACCGGCAAGGGTGAGGGCAAGGAGAAGTCGGCCGGCGTCGCCGAGGGCGTGAAGTCCACCGACGGTGGCATCACCTACGTCGAGTGGTCGCTACGCCAAGGACAACGACCTGAGCATCGCCCAGGTCGACAACGGCGGCGGCGCCGTCGAGCTCACCGCCGAGAGCGTGCGGCAAGGCCGTCGAGGCGGCCACGTCCGACGGCGAGGGCAACGACCTGCGCCTCAAGCTCGACTACGCCACCAAGGAGGCCGGCGCCTACCCGATCCTCCTGGTGACCTACGAGATCGTCTGCTCCAAGAACTCCGACGCCGACCAAGGCCGCCAGCATCAAGGCCTTCCTGAAGCACTTCGCCTCGGCCGACGTGCAGAAGAGCCTCGAGGAGATCGGCTACGCGCCGCTCCCGACCTCGGTCCAGACCAAGGTCGCGGCCGCGGTCAACGCCCTGTCCTGACCCCGCACTCCGGCGCTGACGCGCCGGCCGACCGCGAGGCGGCGGGCCGCGAACCGGCCCGCCCCCGCACCACGAGAGGGACGACCCGCCGTGACACCCACGATCACCGGCCGCAGCACGGTCGACGAGCTGCCGGGGCCTGACGGCCGTAGCCCGCTGAGCGGCGACCGCGCCTCGACCGGCCGGCTCGGCGACCGGGTCTTCGGCGGGCTCGCCAAGGGCGCCGGCATCCTCGTCGTCGGCATCGTCGCCCTGGTCGGCACGTTCCTGGTGATCCAGGCCGTGCCGGCGCTGCTGAACAACAACGTCAACTTCCTCACCTCGCGGGAGTGGGTGCCCAGCGGCGACCGAGCCGCGCTTCGGCATCCTCGACATGTTCTGGGCGACGACGGTCACCTCGATCATCGCCATGGTCATCGCCGTGCCGCTCGGCGTCGCGCGTCGCGCTGTTCATCACCCAGTACGCCCCCGGCTGGCTGCGCGGGCCGGCCGCCGCGACCGATCGACCTGCTCGCCGCCGTCCCCTCGATCGTCTACGGCTTCTGGGGCCTGACCATCGCCGGCCAGTACTTCACCCCCGTCCAGCACGCGCTCTCGAAGGTCGTTCGGCTGGATCCCGCGTGTTCGCACGACGCCGGCTTCAGCGCCAAGAGCACGCTCGCCTTCGCCGGCGATCGTCCTCGCCATCATGGTCCTGCCGATCATCACCGCGATCTCGCGCGAGGTGTTCGCAGCAGGTGCCGACGGCCCACAAGGAGGGCGCCCTGGCCCTCGGCGCCACCCACTGGGAGATGATCCGCACCGCGGTCCTGCCGTTCGGCAAGCCCGGGCATCATCAGCGCGTCGATGCTCGGCCTGGGCCGCGCGCTCGGCGAGACCCTCGCCGTCGATCATCCTGCTCTCCGGCGCTGAACTCGACCGCCGGCTGGACGCTGGTCGGTCTTCAACGGCGGCTCGACCTTCGCGTCGAAGATCGCCGGCGGCGCCAGCGAGTTCGACACCCCGCAGAAGACCGGCGCCTACATCGCCGCCGGCCTGGTGCTGTTCGTGCTCACCTTCGCCGTCAACGCCGTCGCCCGCATCGTCATCGAGCGCAGGAAGGCCTTCTCCGAATGAGCACCGTGCAGCTCGAGCGTCACGCTCGCGACGGCTCCGCCCGGCATCGACCGATCGCCGCCCGCGACGCTCGGCCGTCCAAGTCGTGCCGCTCGCGCGCCGCCAAGGACCTCGCTCGCGCGGGTGGTCATGTGGGCCGCGTTCTTCGTCGCCGTCATCCCGCTGGTCTGGATCCTCGGCACGCGTCATCATCAAGGGCGGCCAGATGCTGCTCGAGTCGCACGTGGTGGACCAACTCGCCAGGCGCGGCATCACCCCCCGCACGGGTCGGCGGCGGCGCCGCGCCACGCCATCCAGGGCACGATCTACATGGCGCTGGTCACCGCGGCGATCGTCCGTGCCGATCGGTGTCCTGACCGCGGTCTACCTCGTCGAGTACGGCCGCGGGCGGCTGGCCCGGCTCGTCTCCTTCATGGTCGACATCCTCACCGGCATCCCCTCGATCGTCGCCGCCCTGTTCATCTACGCCCTGTGGGTCTCGACGCATCGGGCTGCAGCGCGTGCCGCTTCGCGGTCACCCTGGCGCTGGTCATCCTGATGATCCCGACGGTCGTGCGCTCCACCGAGGAGATGCTCAAGCTCGTGCCCAACGAGCTGCGCGAGGCGTCCTACGCCCTCGGGCGTGCCGAAGTGGAAGACGATCATGAAGGTCGTCCTCCCGACCGCGTTCTCGGGCATCATCACCGGCATCCTGCTCGGCCTGGCCCGGGTCATGGGCGAGACGGCCCCGCTGATCATCCTCGGCCCGTACACCAAGGTCATCGCCAGCGACCTCTTCGGCGGCCTGATGGCGACGCTGCCGACGATGATCAACAACGACCGCGGCGAGAACCTCCAGCCCGGCCGTCGACCGGGTCTGGGCTGCCGCCCTCACCCTCATCCTGCTCATCTTCGTGCTCAACCTGCTGGGGCGGTTCATCGGCCGCTTCAGCAAGGTCAAGGCCTGACGGCGCACTCGCCGCACCCGACAACGCAACCCGCCCACGGCATCCGAGAAACGACAGAAGGCACCGACACCATGGCAAAGCGCATCGACGTCAAGGACCTCGACATCTACTACGGCGAGTTCAAGGCCGTCGAGGGCGTCACGATGACGGTGGAGCCGCGCTCCGTGACGTCGTTCATCGGGCCGTCCGGCTGCGGCAAGTCGACCGTGCTGCGCACCCTGAACCGGATGCACGAGGTGATCCCCGGCGGGCGCGTCGCACGGCTCGGTGATGCTCGACGACCAGGACCTCTACGCCTCGTCGATGGACCCGGTGGCGGTGCGGCGCACGGTGGGCATGGTGTTCCAGCGGCCGAACCCGTTCCCCACCATGTCGATCCGCGACAACGTGGCCGCCGGGCTGAAGCTGAACGGGATGAAGGGCAAGAAGCAGCTCGACGAGGTCGTGGAGCGCTCGCTGCAAGAGCGCCAACCTCTGGAACCATCGCCGACGCCGCCGTGCGTGCTGGGGCAACCACCGCTGAAGCCGTGCGCGACCTTCGCGAGTTCGAGCGCCGTTGGCCCGGGTCGCTTCGCACCGAGCAGGTGCTGCGGCTTCTCGACCCTCGCCGCGAAGGTTGGCTCGAGTCGTGGTCTGCCGCAGCCTTCCACCGGATGGAGCTGCCGAGGTGGATCCCCCAGGTGAACGTCCACGATGCCCACGACCGCTTCCTGGGTCGCGTCGACGGCTACTGGCCCGAGTTGGGGGTGGCCGCGGAGGCGGACGGTCGCGGCAAGTACCTGGGGGACGTCGACCCGGTCCTGGACCGCAGCCCGGATGCCGTCGCCGAGCGGGTCCTCGCAGCCGGTGAGCGTGAGGTCGGGCTCCGCGCGACCGGGTTGGGCGTCGTCCGGTGGACCACTGACGAGATCACCAGGCACCAGCTTCGGGTCAACGCGAGGTGGTTGGGCGAGGTGCGCCGAACCGACCCGCGCGGCATCCGAGCGACCCTGACGTGCACCTGCTGCCAAGCCCCCGTCACCTCGTGCGACATAGGTGCGGTCTTCTTCCCTCGGGCTGCCTAGAACCGCACCCAAGTCGCACGAAGTCGGAGGTATGGGGTCGGGGGGTGGGGGCTGTCAGTAGAGGAGGGTCAGGAGGGCGAAGGCTGCTGCTGCGGCGAGGCCGGCACCCGGGAAGGTCAGCAGCCACCCGTTGCCGATCGAACGCGCCACGCCCCAGCGCACGGCCTTGTGCGACCGGGTCGAGCCGACGCCCATGATCGCCGAGGTGATGACGTGCGTCGTCGAGATCGGGGCACCCGTTGCCGTGGCGGCGTACAGCACCGCCGCCGACACCGTCTCGGCGGCGAACCCGTGCGGCGGGTCCACGTCGACGATCCGCCGGCCGAGCGTGCGCATGATCCGCCACCCGCCGGAGTAGGTGCCCAGGCTGAGCACCACAGCGGACAGCGCGATGACCCACCACGGGATCGCCAGGTCCCCGGGCGGCCGGTACCCGCTCGCCACCAGGGTCAGCGCGACGACGCCGGCGGTCTTCGCGGCATCCTGCATGCCGTGCCCGAACGCCATGGCGGCCGCCGAGACGGTCTGGGCGTACCGGAAGCCGCGCGCCGTCGGTCCGGGCGCCGCTCGACGGAAGGCCCACAGGATGGCCGCCATCAGCGCGAACCCGCCGACCAGGCCGAGCACCGGTGAGACCACCATCGGGATCACGACGCTGTCCAGGATGCTGTCCCACTTCACCGTCGCGCCCCCCGCGAGCGCCGCCCCGCACAGGCCGCCGATCAGGGCGTGCGACGACGACGACGGCAGGCCGCGCCACCAGGTGAGCAGGTTCCAGGCCGTCGCACCGATCAGGGCGCCGGCGCAGATGGCGACACCGGTGCTACCCATCGGCACCTCGATGATGTCGGCGCCGATCGTCTCCGCCACCCGCACGCCGGCGAAGCCGCCGAGCAGGTTCATGACGGCCGCGAGCCCCAACGCGATCCGCGGGGTCAGCGAGCGCGTCGACACCGACGTGGCGACCGCGTTGGCGGCGTCGTGGAACCCGTTGGTGTAGGTGAAACCCATCGCCAGCACGACGACGAGCGCGACCGGCAGCCAGTCCACCCGCTCAGGACTCCCGGACGGCGATCGCCTCGACCTTGACCGCCACCTGCTCGAACCCGTTGGCGGCCGCCTCGAGCGCGTCGATGATGTCCTTGTGCTTCATCACCGTGATGGGGTCGGCGCCCGGGGTGTTGAACAGCTCGGCGAGCATCCGCCGGTAGGCCTTGTTGGCGCGGTTCTCGAGCCGGTCGACCTCGACCCAGTAGGCCGTGAGGTCCTTCATCGCCCGCAGCCGTCGCATGGCGTCGGCGGTGATCTCGGCCATCCGCGAGATGACCTCCACCTGCTTCGCCACGCGCGGCAGCACCTCGTCGACGCGGTACAGCACGATCAGGTCGACCGCCGCCTCGATCAGCCCGACGCAGTTGTCGAGCGCCACCGCGAGCCCGTGCATGTCGGCGCGGTCGAACGGCGTGACGAACGCCCCGTTGACCGCCCGGATGATCTCGTGGGTGGAGTCCCCGGACGCGGACTCGATCTCGTGCATCCGCTTGAGGATGACGTCACGCTCGTCGGCCGAGGCACCGAGCAGCGCGGTGAGCTCAGCGGCGCCGTCGACGAGGTGTCGCGAGGACGCGGCGAACAGGTCGAAGAAGCGCGGTTCCTTGGGCGTGAGGCGAATCGCCACGGGCGGTCTCCGGGTAGGGGGCCAGACAGTGGCTACAGGCTAGGGCCCTGACCCGGACGCCCGGTAGCCGGGTACCGCCGACTCGTCACCCCTTCGCCTCGGCCGCCTCGCTGCCGTCGCCCGCCCCGGACTGGGGGCCCAGGCCGAGGATCTCGTCGATGGCCTCCTGCGTCAGCCGATCCTCGCCCTGCGAGGCAGCGAGCACGAGGTCACCGACGAGCCGGATCTCGCTCTCGAGCTGCTCGTCGCGCAGCGACGGGTCGTCCTTCATCTGTCCACGGTACGTCGGCATGGCCGAGGTTTCCTGTTGTGCACCGGAAAATGACTCAACCGGGCCATGCCGCGCGCTGGGGCAGGACGAGGAGAGGAACGTGGGTGCCGGACCGGGAGCGCCTCACGGCGCGTGGCCGCTCGTAGCGGCTGATGTTGGGACCCGGGGCTGCCGCGGCCCGGCACCCACAAACGACCCTAACGCCTCGACCCGCCGGATGTGTTCCCCTCCGGATGATCGACCCGAAAGTCAGTCGAGGTCCCCGAGGCGCCAGAGCCGGGCGCAGGCACGCAGGTCCTCGCCGGTCGCGAGCATGGAGGCACCGGTCCGGGTGAGGTCGCTGGCGGCGTCGGGGTCGACGGCATCCCGGTCGTGGGCGAGCTCCGCGCGCCCGGCCGCGACGACCGAGCAGAACGCCGCGGCCCGCTCGAGGGCCACCGCCAGGTCCCCCTCGAAGACCCCCGCGAGGATCAGGTCGGCCACCCGCTGCACCTCTTCGGGGCCGGGTGGTTCGGCGATGCCCGCGACCGCGTGGGCGACGTCGGTGAACCGGATGCCGGCGGCGTACTCGCGGCTGGCCTGCTCCGGGCTGCGCCGCACCCACTCGCGCAGGGCGTAGAGGCGCCACAGCGCGCCGGGGAGCGATCGCGCCGGGCGGGCCGACCACAGGTCGGCGACGGTGGACAGGCCCAGGTCGTCGACGAGCGTGACGAGGCGGGCCGTCACCTCGGGGTCGTGGGCCGCGCGACCGGTGCCGACGAGGATCGCGGCCGTCTGATGAGCGACCTCGGTGACCTCGGCCGGCCCGGGCAGCGTGCCGCCATGGGTCTCCATCGCGAGGGGCCCGAAGGGCACCGGCCGCCGCGGGAGCGCTCGTCCGCCGTCACTGCTCATCGCCACAGTCTCCCAGTCGTCGGCTCGGATTCAATGTCCGCGGCCCACCCGCCTCCACGGACCGCGCGAGACACGGCTTCCGGACGTCGTCCACCAGCAGGGATGCCGGGTGCGCGCGTTAGGTTGGTCGCGTCACCAGCGCGCTGGTGGCCGGCACTCCGAGGGGCTCTGCCGACCATGACCGACCGGGCAGGAGGCACGCGATGGCGAGGGAGCGAGTGGCCCTGGGTAGGCGACCGGGCTGGCGGTTCACGCTCACCTCCGCGAGCGCGCAGTTCCAGAGCCACCAGTGCACCGACATGGCCGCCGCGTTGACCTACTTCTCGGTGCTGTCGGTGTTCCCCGCCCTCCTCGCGCTCATCTCGCTGCTCGGCGTCTTCGGGCAGGGCGAGGAGACCACCGCAGGCCATGCTCGACCTGCTCGACCGGCTCGGCCAGCACCAGATCGCGGTGCAGCTCGAGCCCACCATCACGGCGATGGTCAACTCCCAGGCCGCGGGAGTCACCCTGGTCATCGGCCTCGCAGGCGCGCTGTGGTCGGCATCCGGCTACGTCGGAGCGTTCGGCCGCTCGCTCAACCGCATCTACCAGGTCCAGGAGGGCCGGCCGATCTGGAAGCTCCGCCCCGTCGTGCTGCTCATCACCCTCGGGCTCGTCATCATGGCCGCGGTGGTGCTCGTCGGCCTCGTCGTCAGCGGCCCGATCGCGCAGGCGATCGGTGAGGCGATCGGCTTCGGCGACGAGGTCTCCCAGCTGTGGGACATGATCAAGTGGCCGGTCATCCTCGGGATCGTCGTCGTCATGGTCGCCGTCCTCTACTACGCGACCCCCAACGTGAAGCACCCGAAGTTCCGGATCGTCTCGGTCGGCGCCGCCGTGGCCATCGGCGATCTGGGTGCTGGCCTCGATCGGCTTCGGGTTCTACGTCTCCAACTTCGGTCGGTACAACAGGCTCTACGGGTCGGTCGGCGGCATCATCATCTTCCTGCTGTGGCTGTGGCTCACCAACCTCGCGCTGCTCGTCGGGGCCGAGATCGACGCCGAGCGGGAGCGGGCCCGCGAGCTGCAGGCCGGCATCCGGGCCGAGCAGAGCCTCCAGCTACCGCCGCGCGACACCAGCGGCGCCGACAAGGCCGAGGCGAAGCGGGCCGAGCGGATCGCCGAGGGACGTCGCCTCCGGCTCGAGGCCGCAGCGGGGATTGCGGATGCCGAGAACGGGTACGTCGACGGGGCGTGAAGACGGACGGCACAGGACGAGACACGGGGCGACCCCGACATACGAGCTGGAGCCGCTCCCCTCGGAGCAGCCCCGCGCCGAGCACCGCGACTGACGTCGCCGGACCGCCTCGCCGAACTCGCAGGTCAGCAGCGGTCGGGGAGGGTCTCCCTCGCACCTATGCTTTCGCCGTGAGACGCGCGAGGGCATGGTGAACCGGCTGCAGGACGGCCTGCTGCTGGGTGACCGCTACTCGCTGACCACGCGCATCGCGTCCGGGGGCATGGGCGACGTCTGGGAGGCCGACGACACCGTGCTCTCGAGGTCGGTCGCCGTCAAGGTGCTGCGACCCGGCACCGACGACGAGGAGGTCTTCGCGCGTCGGTTCCGCAGCGAGGCCCTGTACACCGCGAACCTCTGCCACCCGAACATCGCGACCGTCTTCGACTACGGCGAGGACGACAACCTCGCCTACCTCGTCATGGAGCTCGTGCCGGGCGAACCGCTGTCCGCGCTGGTGCAGCGCGAGGGGGCGCTGGAGCCAGAGCGGGTCCGCGCCATCATGGGCCAGGCCGCGCTCGCGCTGGGCGCCGCGCACGAGGCCGGCGTGGTGCACCGCGACGTCAAGCCGGCCAACATCCTCGTCATGCCGGACGGCACGGTGAAGCTCACCGACTTCGGCATCGCCCGGGCCGTCGACGGGTCGGGGCACACGCAGACCGGCGAGGTGCTCGGCACCCCGCACTACCTGTCACCCGAGCAGGCACTCGGCGAGACCGCCACCGGTGCGTCCGATCTGTACGCGCTGGGCGTGGTGGCGCACGAGCTGCTCACCGGCAGAAGGCCTTTCGACAAGGGCACTCCGGTGGCGACGGCCCTGGCGCAGGTCAACGAGTCTCCCCCGCCGCTGCCCCCGCACGTCCCGCCGGGCCTGCGGGCGCTCATCGAACAGTGCCTGGCGAAGCAGGCCGTGGACCGGCCGGCCTCGGCGCGCGAGCTGGGCGAGCGGCTCGGCGTACCGGACGGCGACCTGCCCCGGGCGACCGAGGATGCAGCGGACGTCGTCGGGACCGCCGCCGCTTCCGAGGAGTCGATCGACGACCGGCCCGCGGCCCCGCCGCGCTGGACCGGTGGGATGGACCCGACACCCACGCCGACGAGCGTGGCGGTCGTGCCGAAGGGCCACGTGCACTGGGCCTGGGTGCCCGGCTTCAGCGTGGCCCTGATGGCCGTCGTGGGCCTCTGGTACTCGATCGCCCGCTGAACCCGAGGTTCTGCGCCCTGCCGGTGAGTCCGTCACCGCTGGTCAGCGGCCTGCGGCCCGGCGTAGCCTCGAACGGTTGGGCGCGGGTGAGGAGGTCTCGGATGAACGTTCTCGTGGTGGGTGCCAACGGCCAGCTCGGCTCGGCCTGCTGCCGCGCACTGGTCGCCGCGGGACACGCCGTGCGCGGATCGGTGCGCCACCCGTCCCGCGCCACGGACCTCGACGGCGTCGAGCTCGTCACGGCCGACCTCGGGCAGGATCCCGACCTGGACGCACTGCTCTCCGGGATCGAGGTCGTCGTCGTCACGGCGAACGTCGCCGCCCCACGCGCCGGAGACGACCCGGGGAGGTTCACCGAAGGCGAGCACCGACTCGTGGACGCCGCGCGTCGGCTCGGTGTGGCACGCATCGTCCTGCCCTCGGTGCCGGTCACCCACGTCGATGAGCACATCCCGCTCGCGGCCGAGCGCCGACGGCTCGAGGAACACGTCCGGTCCGGCGTCCCCGGGTCGGTCATCCTGCGGCTTCCGCCGTTCATGGAGGTCTGGCTGGCTCTCGTCGGATCGTCGCTCCCACTGCGGGGTGAGACGCATGCGACCATCGGCCGACCGTCGCCGTTCCTCCGCACGTTCCGTCGGGCCACGGGGTCGGTGGTCGAAGACCACGGAGTGATGCTCGTCCCGGGGCCGACCACCCACCGGCAGGCGTTCATCGCCGTTCCCGACGTGGCGGCAGCGTGCACGGCGGCCGTGGACTCGGATGCCGTGGCGGGGCGGACGATCGACGTCGGCGGCCCGCAGGTGCTCACCTGGGTCGAGGTCGCCGACATCTTCTCGCGGGTGCTGGGGCGCCGGGTACGAGCGGTGTCGACGCCGACATTCGTGTTCGCGGGGGCCTCCACCGTGCTCCGCCGTTTCGCTCCGGTGGCGTCCCAGACGATGGCGCTCAACCGATACCTGGGGGCATCGGAGACGACGTGGAGCCCAGGCGGCGGGGGCCTCGTCGCGCCGTCGACCATGACCACCGTCGAGGAGTTCCTGCGCCGCAAGGCCGCCCTGCCCGCAGCGCTACCCCTCGTCGAGTGAGGGTCGGCGCCCCGCGCCGACCGTCGCTTGGTGCGACGCCGAACTGAGCCGCCCGGCGCCGCCCGTTAGAGTGATCGCGCGCTGCGCGGGTCTGGATGCGGCGCAGTCGCCAGGGCCTCTAGCTCAACTGGCAGAGCTGCGGACTTTTAATCCGTAGGTTGTGGGTTCGAGCCCCACGGGGCCCACCATCACCGCAGGTCAAGGGCCCTTTGGACCCCACGGAGCCCTACCGCGGCCGACGAGAGCGGTCTACCCTGCCAAGATCGGGTGCTGGTGAGACCCACTGAGGCACCCGTCCGAACATTGGAGGACTGGTGAACAGAGGGATGATCGCCGCTGGCGCGGCTGCTGCGCTCGCATTGGTCGGGGTTCCGGCCGCATCCGTCGGAGCCGCAGCGGCCCCGACGCCGGGGTTGGCGCAGGCGACCGCGGAGACTGCCGCGAAGGTGGCCCCCAGCACGTGGGGAAGCTACGTCGTCGTCATGAAGGACGACCCACTGACGGCGACGCTGGCCCAGGACGCCCTCGGCTCCGCGGCTGCCCTGCAGCGCAAGGCGGCCCTCGTGGCGAGCCACGACGCCGTGGTGCGACGCGCGGGCCTCGCGGCGGGGAAGAAGGTCCAGGACTACACGGCCGTGCTCAACGGCTTCTCGGTCCTGGCCTCGCGCTCGCAGGCCCAGCGCCTGGCCGCGGACCCGGCCGTGCTGAGGGTCACGCCCGACGAGCTGCGGCAGAAGACGTCGCTGGCCATGGACGCCGGTGACGACGAGATCAAGGCCGGCGCGGGGCAGACCCTCCAGCAGTTCCTCGGCGTCGACTCGACGAGCACCAAGGGCGACGGTGAGCTCCTCGGCGTCATCGACACCGGAGTCTGGCCCGAGCACCCGAGCTTCGCGGACGACGGCACCTACCACCCGGTCCAGCTGAACGCGAAGGCCGGATCCAACAAGTGCGACTTCGGCAACAAGAAGGCGAACCCCGACGACGCGAACTGGAGCTGCAACAAGAAGCTCGTGGGTGCACGCCAGATGCTCGGCACGTACCGGGCCGTCATCGGTGTGCTCCCCGGCGAGTTCGACTCTGCCCGTGACGATGAGGGCCACGGGACCCACACGGCGTCGACCGCGGCCGGAAACGCGAACGTCCGCGCCTGGACCTACGACGTGAAGCGCACGCTGGACACGACATCCGGCATCGCACCTCGCGCCCAGATCGTCGCCTACAAGGCGCTGGGGTCGCTGGGCGGCTTCACCTCCGACCTGGCCGGGGCGATCGACCAGGCCGTGTACGACGGTGTCGACGTCATCAACTACTCCATCGGCGGCGGGCCGGGTCTCACCAGCCCGGACGCGCTCTCCTTCCTGTTCGCCAACCGGGCGGGCGTCCACGTCGCGGCCTCCGCAGGGAACGACGGCCCGGGCGCGTCGACCATCGGGGGTCCCGCTGACGTTCCGTGGGTGACGACGGTCGGAGCGAGCACCCAGCCCCGGTTCTACGCGGGCACCGTCGTCCTCGGGAACGGCACGAGGGTCCTCGGCTCGTCGGTGACCCTCGACAGCGCGGCGAACCTCCCGCTCGTCGACGCCGAGGCGCTCGGCAACCCGCTGTGCCTGTCCAAGGAGCAGCTCGAGGACGACACGACGTACGCCGCCTTCGCGGCGGGGGCCAAGGGCGCCCTCGTCCTGTGCTGGCGCGGCGAGATCGGCCGTTCCGAGAAGAGCCTGCACGTCCTGCAGGCCGGCGGCAAGGCGATGGTGCTCAGCAACCAGAGCGACGACGACAACTACTTCACCGACAACTTCCGCGTGCCGACGGTCATGGTCGACGCGACGGAGGGCGAGGTCATCGCGGACTACGCGACGACCGCCGGTGCCACGGCCACGATCCGGGACACCGGGTCGATCCGCACCTTCGCACCAGCACCGTCGATGGCCCTGTTCTCCTCACGCGGGCCCAACCCGTCCGCCGGCTCGATCATCAAGCCGGACATCACCGCACCGGGGGTGCAGGTGCTCGCTGGGGCGTCACCGAAGCCGGTCGGTGAGGACTTCGAGCCCGGACAGCTGTTCCAGGCGATCGCCGGCACCTCCATGTCGAGCCCGGTCATGGCGGGGGTCTTCCTCCTCCTCGACCAGCTCCACCCGACGTGGAGCCCCGCCATGGTCAAGTCGGCCACGATGACGACGGCATCCCAGGACGTCCTCGACAACGACCGTTCGACGGATGCCGATCCGTTCGACTTCGGCGCGGGGCACGTCGACCCGGTCTCCGCGTTCAACCCCGGGCTGGTCTACAACGCCGGGTTCAACGACTTCCTCGGCTTCTACTGCGGCAGCGACGCCCGCAACGACGTCTTCGCCGACGCGGACGCGACGTGCGGGTCCCTCGAGGCGGCCAACGTGCCCACGACGATCGAGGGCCTGAACTACCCGACCATCGGCGTCGATGCCCTCGCCGGTGTGGCGACGGTGCAGCGCAAGGTCACCAACGTGCTCGGCCAGGGCACCACCTTCACGGCCAGCACGCAGGCCCCGCCGGGCCTGAGCGTCCAGGTCACGCCGGCCCAGCTGACCCTCGCCCCGGGCGCCACCGGCACGTTCAGCGTGACGATCACCAATGTGAACGCCACCGTGAACGACACGTGGCGGTTCGGGTCTCTGACCTGGAGCGGCGGCGGAGCCTCGGTCCGCAGCAACATCGCGGTGTTCCCGACGGCCGTCTCCGCACCGAGCCTGGTCACCGGTACGGGTGCCAGCGGCAGCGTCGACATCGAGGTCACGACGGGCTACGTGGGTGTGTACACCCCGGTTGCCGGTGGCCTGGCGGCCAACGCTCCGCTCACCGGCAACGTCAGCCAGGACCCCGACCAGACGTTCGCCGGATGCACGTGCCGGGCAGCCGGGCACGACCGCGGCGCCCGTTCCCGTGGCGGCCGACACGGCCTACCTGCGCCTGTCGCAGGTGCTGGACACCGACGACGACATCGACCTGTACCTCTGCAATGCCGCCGGTGACGTGGTCGCGCAGAGCACGGCAGGCGGGACGAACGAGCTCATCGAGCTCGACCACCCTGCGGCCGGGGAGTACACGCTGTACGTCCACGGCTGGCAGGTGGTGGCCCCGCCGCTGGCCTTCAGCATCGACCGCTGGCAGGTTGTCCTCGGTGCAGGGTGCTCCGGTGCTGAGCGTGCAGCCGGAGACGGCGGCGGCGACGATCGGCGGGACGGTGGACGTGACTGCTTCCTGGTCCGGAGCAGCGGCGGGCACCTCGTACGGGGTCGTCGACCACACCAAGGACGGGTCCAGCGTGGGCCTGACCGTGGTGAAGGTCACCAACTAGCCGCTCGCGGCGCAGGCGTGCCCGCCGGCCCTTGGGAGCCGGCGGGCACGCCTGCGCCCGTGGGCCTCCGCCCGACCTGGCGGCTCGGCTGACGCGCCGCCTCCGCCGCCGCCGCGCTACTCGGGCTTGCTGCGCTGCCCTCGCAGGATCAGCCCGACGCCGGCCAGGGCCACGATCGGGCCGACGACCGCCCAGAGGGTCTTCCCGCTCATCGCGCTGCCCCCCAGGACGTCGATGCCCTGCAGGAACCAGACGAGACCGATGACGACCAGCAGACCACCGAGGACCAGGGACAGGGATCGACTCATGGCGCGAGGCTAGCCCTTGGCCGGGTGCCTTGGGAGTCCTCCTTCGCAAACGCGGTGGCTGGAGGAGCCGGGTCGCACGCCGCCCTCAGGGCGTGGCGGTGCCGTGCACCCGGCGGGAGTACCTCGCGAACGCCCGCGGCGCGAGGAACGGCAAGAGCAGGCGGGCCGGGCCCGGGGCGTGCGACAGCATCATCGCGATGACCTCGGGGTCGCCCTGGTACTGCAGCATCCCGAACACGAGCGGCAGCTGGCTCTTCCTCAGCCCGGCCATGCCCTCCTCGCCGAGCTGCTCCCACTCTGCCGGTGTGAGGTTCGCGGCCGCGATCGGGAGCAGCTGCTCCTCCTCGGCGCTGAGGTGCTCGATCAGCGCCGCGTCGACCTCCTCGAGCGAGTCGGCGAGCGCGTCACGAGCCTCCGCGGACGCCCCGTGACGCCAGCTCGCAAGATCCTCCCCGACGCGGTCGTTGGCCGCGTGGATGCGGTGGTGCTGCTCCTCCATGAGGGTCACGACCGGCGCGATGTCGGCGGGCACCCGCTCGTGCAGCTTCGGCCAGAGCAGCCGGTCCTCGCCGGCGTGGTGGTGGTGCAGCATCGCGGTGAGCGTGTCGAGGTGGTCGGCCACGACATCGGCGCGCTTCTGGTCGCCCGGGGTCACGCCGCGCACGAGCGCCGGGGCCAGCCCGAACTCGCGCCGGAACGCGGTGTGGACGACGATCATGTCGCGGGTGTCGATGACGTCCGCCTGGTTCGTGCTCATCGGTGCTCCTGTCGCCCGGGCGGCGGCGGCTGCGTCGGGTGGCCATTCCTCGCTCCAGCGAGTGGGAGGCGCGCTGGAGCCCTGACCAGCGCGGTCGACGGTAGCGAAGGATCCGCTCGCCCGCACCGGTTTTCGCGGGATGCCGTGCGCGCCGGGACTTCCGCGAGCTCGTGCTCGGCGGTCTCCGCGACACGCGAGAGGCGCGCCCCGTTCGGGACGCGCCTCGTCGCTGCCGGAGAGCCAACGCTGGCTCGGGTCCAGCCGAACGGCTCCTCACCGCTCGTGATCGCCGCTCAGGTGCGCGGGAACCACCCGTTGACGTCGACCACGAGGTTCGTCGAGCTCTCCGTGTAGAGGCACACCTTCCCGCCGGCTCCCACCTTCGCGATGACCGCGTTGGCGATGGTGCCGCCAGTCTTGTAGTTGACGTTGCTGGCGGTGGGCCGCGCCTCACCGCACGGGTAGACCGTGACGAAGCCCGACGCCTGTGCATTGGCGGCCGTCACATTGAGCACCACCGCGCCCGCCTCTGCCGGGATGTTCGACGAGCCGACCTCGATGACCTCGAGCTCGACGACCTGCCCGGCAGGGACGCAGCCCTGCGGGCGAGTGGCCAAGGCCCGAGCGGGTGTCGAGCAGCCGCTCCGGCGCGAAGCTGCGGAAGTCCGTACCCGCAGGGAACCAGCCGCTCACGTCCACGAGGAGGTGCGCGGCGGCCTGGGTGTAGATGCAGACGTTGCCACCGCTGCCCGCCTTCGCGAGCACGGCATTCGGAATGGTCTGTCCCGCTCACGTAGTTGAGCGTGCTCGCCGTCGGCCTGGGTGTGCCGCAGGGGAAGACCGTGAGGAACCCGTTGGCGCTGGCGTCGACCGCGGTGACGTTCAGTGACACCGCGGCGGCATCGTCGGGGATGCCGACCCGCCCGGTCACCGGCACCGTGAGGGTGCTCCCGGCCGGCACCTTGATTGCGGGGCTCACCGCGGTCCTCGTGTCGACCAGTCGGCGGGGCGCCATCGGCTCGAAGTCCGAGTCCTTCGAGAAGTACCCGTTGACGTCGGCGACCAGGTGCGTCGCGTCGTCCGTGTACAGGCACACCTTGCCATTCGCCGGCAGCTGCGCACGACCACCAGGTTGGCGATGGTCTGGCCGGCGACGTAGTTCAGGTTGCTCGTCGTCGGACGAGCTCTGCCCGCAGGGGTACGCCGTCACGAACCCGCTGCTCTGGGGCTGCGGTGACGGTCACGTTCAGGGCGACGGCCTTCGCGGTCGCGACGACGCCGCCGCGCCCAGCCACCTGGACCTCCGTGGTGCTACCCGCGGCGGCGATGGCGGCGGGTGCACCGATCCCACTGCGCGTGTCGAGGAGTCGGACGGGTGAGAGCGGCACGTAGCCGGGCTCGCGCGGTCGTCGCGTCCGTGATGGTCAGCGTCGCCGTCCCTCGCTGGATCACACCGTTGACGGGTGCGGACAGGTTGACCAGTACGGTCTCGCCGTCGTCGGCCGTCGCGTCGGCGAGGATCGTGATGGGGATCAGCGCCGACGTCTGACCAGTCGCCGGGTCGTACGTGAGGGTGCCGGAGGCGGGCGTGTAGTCCTCACCCGCCGTGGCGGTGCCGTCGGCGGTGGCGTAGTTCACCGTGACCGGCTGGCCGCGGCGGCCGGCCAGCGGGGCGTCGAGCGAGAAGAAGCTGTTGGGACCACTGAGGGTGACCTCGATCTGCCCGGTGGCCGTGCCCGTCGTGGGCTCGGCGACGGTGTTGTCGGCCGCGTTGATCAGTGCCGGCTCGAAGTCGTTCTCAACCTCCGCGTCGCCCAGGCTCCAGGTCAACCGGTCCACCGCGCCGCGCACCGTGTCGCCGGCCGGATGCCGGTGCTGCCCGGCCATGAGGATCAGCGAGTTGGGGAAGCCGAGGCTGTTCTGGAACACCGCGACATCGGGGAGCAGGTCCAGCATCTGGGCCCAGGTGATGCCCGCCACCCCGCAGATGACCACCGTGGACGTGCAGAGCCAGCCGGTCGCTCCGGTGGCGGTGCCGTCGAAGCGTGTCGACCATGGTCCAGGCGTTCAGCGGGATCGGGGTGTGCTCGTAGGCCAGAGTGGTGTCGATGCTGCCGTTGTTGTCGGCGTCGACCTTGAGGTTCAGGTACGGCTGGCTACTCGCGCCAGCGTCGTTCTCCTCCACGTACGCGTCGAAGCGCAGCCCGGTCAGGTTGGCCACCGGCTGGTCGTTGAGCGATCCGTTGCTCAGCTCCACCTTGGCGCCGGCGGCTGCGGCCCCCGGTGCGCCGGTGTCGTACCGGAACGAACCCTCGCCCAACGGCGGGGTCGCAGGTCCGGTCACGAATCCCGGGCGCACCGAGCCCGTGAGGAACTCCACGCCCCAGCCATGCAACGCCCCAGGCCGCACCACCAGCTCAACCGGGGCGGTCGGCGCCGTCTGCGTGATGGTCAGGGTCGCGGTGGCACGCACCAGCACCCCGTTGACCGGTGCGGTCAGGTGCAGCAGCACGGTCTCGCCGTCATCGACGGCCGCGTCGGCGAGGATCGGGATGCCCACGGAACGCGTGGTCACCGGGTCTGCCGGGTCGAAGGTGATGGTGCCCTCGACGGGCGTGTAGTCCTCACCCGCGGTGGCGGTGCCATCGGCGGTGGCGTAGTTCACCGTGACCGGCTGGCCGCGGCGGCCGGCCAGCGGGGCATCCAGCGACCGGAAGCCGTTGGGACCGCTGAGGCTCACCTCGATCTGGGCGACCAGAGCACCCGCGCCCGGCTCTGGCGCCGGTGTTGTCGGCCGCGCTGATCTCCGCCGGCTCGAAGTCGTTGACGACGACCTCGTCGCCCAGGCTCCAGGTCAACCGGTCCACCGCACCGCGCACCGTGTCACCGGCCGCGCTATCGGTCGTGCCCGGCGGTGAAGATCAGCGAGTTGGGGAAGCCGGTGCTGTTCTGGAACACCGCGCCATCGGGCAGCAGGGCGAGGACCTGGGTCCAGGTGATGCGCGACGTCGCCGCAGGTGACCACCGTGCTGGTGCAGGACCAGCCGCTGGCTCCGGTGGCGGTGCCGTCCTGGGTGTCCACCGCCGTCCAGGTGTTCAACGGGATCGGGGTGTGCACGTAGGTCAGCGTGGTGTCGATGCTGCCGTTGGCGTCGGCGTCGACCTTGAGGTTGAGGTACGGCTGGCCCTCCGCGCCGGCGTCGTTCTCCTCCAGGTACGACGTCGAAGCGCAGCCCGGTCAGGTCGGCCACCGGCTGGTCGTTGAGCCCCCCGTTGCTCAGCTCCACCTTGGCGCCGGCGGCTGCCGCCCCGGCTGCGCCGGTGTCGAACCGGAACGAACCCTCGCCCAACGGCGCGGTCGCCGGCCCGGTGACGAAACCCGGGCGCACCGAGTCCGTGAGGAACTCCACTCTCCAACCGTTCAGCGCCCCCGGCCGCGCCACCACGTTGGTGGTCGCGGCGCTCGCCGTGCGCGGCGCCCACCACCACCGTGGATGCGCGAGTGCCGCTACCGAGATCATGGTGAGGAAGTGACGCAGTCGCATGGAAAGACCTCTTACGGTCGTAACGCCATACGACAACCGGGAGCCTGTCGTCTTGGCGACCCTCTGCACGACCCCCCCGAAAGCGGGCCGTTGCGAACGTACCACCAACAAAACGGCTTGTCATGGGGGGAAACCCCGCCCAATGCGCTTCGGCAGATGTATTCTCCGCGACTTTGTCCGAAGGAACCGCGCGCCTGTGCGCCGCGCAAAGGCTCCACGGAGCCGTTGCGC
>CAVUXS010000007.1:0-81308 GCA_963745545.1 uncultured Actinomycetota bacterium | reverse complement strand
GAACCACCGAGAGGTGGCCAAGACCGAGCTCGGGGTCCAGGACCGGGTCCTCGGCCCGATGCTCGACCGGATGCGTGGGCTCGCGGTGCGGCTCTCGCCCTCGGGCACCGGCAGCCGGATCGGCCGCGATCGCTCGACCGGGCGGGCAACCCGCCAGCGTGGACCGTCGAGCGGATCATGGGCGCCAAGGGCCTCGGCCTGGTCATCGGCGTGGTGCTGGCGCCTGCTGCTCATGGGGTTCAGCGTCAAGGGCCTGGTCGTCGCCGCCGCGGCCGGGGCCGCCGGGCTTCTTCCTGCCCGACCTCCTCGTCTACAACGCGGGGACCGAAGCGCCAGCAGGAGCTGCGCAAGGGTCTCGCCGACGCGCTCGACATGCTGACCGTCTGCGTCGAGGCCGGTCAGGGCTTCGACGCGGCGATCCTCCAGGTCGCGCGCACCGTCACCGGGCCGATCGGCGGTGAGTTCGCCCGCGTGCTGTCCGAGATCCAGATCGGCAAGTCGCGGGCCGAGGCCTTCGCCTCCCTGGGCGAGCGCACCACGGCGCCCGAGGTCAAGACCTTCGTCAGCACGCTCGTCCAGGCCGACCGGCTGGGCCTGCCCGTCGGCGTCGGTGCTGCGTGAGCAGACCAAGGAGATGCGCGTCGTCCGTCGTCAGCGGGCCGAGGAGAAGGCGCAGAAGGTCACCGTCAAGATCCTCTTCCCGCTGCTGCTGTGCATCTTCCCGGCGCTGTTCATCGTGATCATCGGCCCGGGCGCGATCCAGATCATCGCAGGCCTTCTCCAGCGGCGACTCTGAGCCGTACCGCGCCTGTAGCGGTCGCCGGTGCGTCAGCGGTCGACGTCGGCCACGAGGCCGAGCCGCACCGCGGCGATGACGGCGCTCGCCCGGTTGTGCGCACCGAGCTTGTCGTAGATCTTGCCGATGTGGGTCTTGACCGTCGACGGGCTCATGAACAGCTGGCGGCCGACCTGGGCCACCGACGAGCCCTCGACGAGCAGCCGGAGCACCTCGGTCTCGCGCGTGGTGAGGGTGGTCTGCGGGGTCTCGGCCTGCCGGCGCATCGCCTCGGCCAGCCCGCTGGCGCTGAACTCGCCCGGCATCTCGGCGGCCCGGCGCACGGCCGAGATGACCTGCTCCGAGGGCGCGCTCTTGCGCACCAGGGCGGAGGCACCGGCATCCAGTGCCTCGAGCAGCGTCGAGTCGTCGTTGAGCATGGTGAGCACCACCAGGCCGATGTCCTTGTTGCGCTCACGGGCGGCGCGAACGAGGGACAGGCCGCTGCCGTCGGGCATGGTGACGTCGATGACCGCCACGAGGCTGCCCTCGGGCGGCGCGGTGAACACGCGGTCGAGCAGGGCGTGGCCGTCGGCCAGCGAGCCGGCCTGGCCGACCACCGCGATGTCCCCCTGGGCGACGAGCATGCCGGCCACCGCCTCGCGCACGACCGCGTGGTCGTCGACGAGCACGACGTTGATGCCCATGGGTCCTCCTTGCGTCAACGCAGTTCCCGGAACGCGCCGACGGGGGTCGGCTCCTGCACCGTCAGGTTAACCGTGGTGCGACCGTTCGGCTCGGTGCGCACGAAGAGTGTCGCGTCCAGACCTTCCAGGGCCGGGTCCTTGAACGCGCGGCGCGACGTCCTCGGGTCGCCGTCGTGCGAGACGTCGACGACGGCCGGGCCGACCACCGACGTCGTCAGGCTGACCCAGGCGTTGCGCGCCCCGCACGCCTGGGCGTCGGCGAGGATGTCCATGACGAGGCGGTGGATGAGGATCTCGACCCGCGGGTCCATCCGCCGCTGGCCCTCGCTGACCGTGACGGTCGTGCGCACGCCGGTGACGCTGCCGAAGCTCTGCACCGCGGCGCTGAGCACCGCGCCGAGGCCGGTGCCGGGGCGCTCCGCGACCCGCAGGTCGGTGATGTGCATGCGCAGGTCGGCCATCGCCTCGCTGAGCTGCTCGCGCAGCCTGTCGAGCCCGTCGCGCATCGGGATGCCGGGCGGGCCGGCCTGGGCCCGCAGGGCGTCGACCTGGTAGCCGAGGGCGGCGAGCTCCTGGGCGATGCCGTCGTGGATGTCGCGGGCGATGCGGTTGCGCTCCTCGAGGCTGGCGAACTGGCGCAGCGTGCCGAACAGCAGGCCGGCCTGGAGGGTCGGGGCGATGCGACGGGTCACGTTCCGGGCGATCTGCCGCTCGGCCTCGCTGAACGGCTTGCCGTCGGGCCGCTCCGCGACGACGACGGTCGTCGAGCCGTTGCCGAGTGCGAAGGGCACGACGAGCGCGCGCCGGCGCCCGAGCTCGTCGGTGAAGACGACCTCGGTGGGCACCCAGCTCGCGGGGTTGGTGCGCAGCAGGTCGGCGACGTGCTCGGCGATGTGCCACGGCGCCCGGGTCGAGCCGCGGAGTGCGACGGGCACGAGGTGCTCGGCGTCCTGGGTGACGAGCACGGCGCTGCGGGTCGAGGGCACCTCGGCCGACAGCAGGTCGAGCGCCAGCGACGCGCTGGCCGGCGCGTCGAGGCCGGTGGACATCTGCCCGGACAGGTCCTGCAGGCGCTGGATCAGCTCGATCGCCTCGCGCGCGCCGGGGTCGACGTCCGCGATCCTGCTCGTCGGTGAGCCGCTTGTTCCAGGCGCCGAGCAGGCCCAGAGTGATCGCGGCGCCGATCCAGGCGAACAGCCCGGAGCTGGATGCCCTCGGCATTCTCGGGGGACTGAGCCACGTCGAGACGAGGAAGGCGGCGCTCGCGACGACGCAGGTGAGCAGGAACCCGAACCGGCCGTACTTCGACCCCGCGTGGTACGCCGGGACGAGGATGAGCAGTGCCGCCCCCGGGCCGGCCAGCGCGTAGCCGGCGCCGGCCGCCGCGGCCGAGCAGCACAGCAGCGTCAGGACCATCGAGTTCATGACGCCGCGGCGGAGGACCGTTCCGTCGAGCGCGACGATCGCCAGGTCGAGCACCAGGACGAGCAGCATCCACGGGAGGACCTCGGCGACGGCGTCGTTCTTCACCGCGAGGAGCCCGCTCAGGACGACGAACGCCAGCCGGATCTGGGCCGACGCGTCGAGTCCGGGAATCCGGGGGGTGCGGGTCACGCTGCGAAGCGTAGTTGCCGCGGGCCCGGGCCTTCACCGTTTACAGGGTCTTCCCAGACTGCTGTGGGAGGATGTTTCCTACTTGTGACACTGCTGGGAAAGGATCGGGGCCGACGTGAAGGGTCGCGTGTTGGTCGTCGATGACGACCTGGCGCTGGCGGAGATGCTCGGCATCGTCCTGCGCAACGAAGGGCTCGAGGTCGACCACGTCGCCGACGGGTCGTCCGCCATCGGCGCGTTCCGTGACTTCCGCCCCGACCTGGTGCTCCTCGACGTCATGCTCCCGGGCATCGACGGCCTCGAGGTCTGCCGCCAGATCCGCGCCGAGTCCGGCGTCCCGATCGTCATGCTGACGGCCAAGACCGACACCGTCGACGTCGTCGTCGGCCTGGAGTCCGGCGCCGACGACTACGTCGTGAAGCCGTTCAAGCCCCAGGAGCTCATCGCCCGGGTGCGCGCCCGGCTGCGCCGCGACAACGAGCCCGAGCCCGAGCGGCTCACCATCGGCGACCTCGCCATCGACGTCGCCGGCCACTCGGTCACCCGTGACGGCGGCGCCGCTCGGCCTGACCCCGCTCGAGTTCGACCTGCTCGTCGCGCTCGCGCGCAAGCCGTGGCAGGTCTTCACCCGCGAGGTGCTCCTCGAGCAGGTCTGGGGCTACCGCCACGCCGGTGACACCCGGCTGGTCAACGTGCACGTGCAGCGGCTGCGCTCGAAGATCGAGCACGACCCGGAGCACCCCGAGATCGTGGTCACCGTGCGCGGCGTCGGGTACAAGGCAGGCCGGGCCTGAGCGTGTCCGGTTCCGCCGACCTCGGTGTGCGAACCGCGCTGACGTCCGGTCGGAACCGCGGTCAGCGCAGCCTCGCCGACGCCTCGAGGGCGGTGCGCGATGCCGTGACGTACGTCGGGCGCCGCTGGCGCCAGTCCCTGCAGCTGCGCGTCGTCACCACGACGATGCTGCTGGGCCTGTTCGTGGTGTCGATCCTGGGCGGCGTGCTCCACGAGCAGATCGCGAGCGGTCTCGAGAGCGACCGGGTCGCGACCGCCGAGTACGAGTCGCTCGAACCTGACCACCCAGGCGCAGAACCGCTGGGACAACTCGACGTCCACCTCGGTCGACGAGCTCGACCAGGCCGCGCGCGACATCATGTCGCGGCATCCTCGCCGAGCCCGGCCCGCAGCCCAGCCGCTACGTCGTCATGAACCGGTCCGCCGGCAACGACAGCGACGTGGTGCTGGCCACCCTGACGAGCGGCGCCCTCGACCTCGAGTCGGTGAGCCCCGAGCTCCAGGCGGCCGTCGCGGCATCCCCGGGCCGTCAGCAGACCCAGATGAGCGAGGTCACCGTCGGAGGGCGAGACCCTTCCGGCGGTCGTCGTCGGCAGCGTCGTCGAGGTGCCCAACGCCGGCGCCTACGACCTCTACTTCATCTACCCGATGGAGCAGGAGGTGGCGACGATGGGGCTGATCGGCAACTCGTTCGTCATCGCCGGCGTCATCCTGACCGTCCTCGTCGGCGCCGTCGCGTGGGTCGTCACCCGCCAGGTCGTCGACGCCGGTGCGCCGTGCGGGCGAGGTCGCGCAGCGGCTGTCGGCCGGCAAGCTCAACGAGCGGATGCCGTCGCGCGGCGAGGACGACCTCGCCCTCCTCGCGACGTCGTTCAACGGCATGGCCGACAGCCTCCAGTCGCAGATCCGCCAGCTCGAGGGGCTCTCGGCGGTGCAGCAGCGCTTCGTCTCCGACGTGTCCCACGAGCTGCGCACCCCGCTGACGACGATCCGGATGGCGGTCGACCTGATCCACGAGTCGCGCCAGGACTTCGAGCCCACGGTGGGCCGGTCGGCCGAGCTGCTCGCCGGCGAGCTCGACCGGTTCGAGGACCTGCTGGCCGACCTGCTCGAGATCAGCCGGTTCGACGCGGGCGCCGCGGACCTCGACGTCGAGCCGGTCGACCTGCGCGGCACGATCGCCAAGGTCGTCGAGGCGGCCCGGCCCCTCGCCGAGCGCCGGGGCAGCGTCGTCACGGTGCACGCCCCCGACGAGCCCGCCGAGGCGGAGGTCGACGAGCGCCGCGTCGAGCGCATCCTGCGCAACCTCGTCGTCAACGCCATCGAGCACGGCGACGGGCGGCCGATCGACCTGCACGTCGCGGTCGGCGACGACGCCGTCGCGGTCGTCGTCGAGGACCACGGCGTGGGCCTGCGCCCGGGTGAGGCGGCCAACGTCTTCACCCGCTTCTGGCGCGCCGACCCGGCCCGCGCCCGCACCACCGGCGGCACCGGTCTGGGCCTGTCGATCTCGCTCGAGGACGCCCGGCTGCACAACGGCTGGCTCCAGGCCTGGGGCGAGCGTGGCGTCGGGCTCGCGGTTCCGGCTCACCCTGCCGCAGCGCTCGGGCGACACCCTGCACGGGTCGCCGCTGCCGCTCAGCCCGACGGAGGACCCGTGACCGGCCGGCGGACCAGGGCCGCCCTCGTGTTCCTCGTCGCGCTCGTGCTGGCCGGGTGCGGCGGGCTCTCCCGCGGCGGTCCGGTCGAGCCGGGCCTCGACGTCGCCAGCGGCAACCCCCCGGGTCTGCGGGTGCTCTTCCCGGGCCCGGCCGCGGGGGTGGACCAGGTGAGCATCGTGCGCGGCTTCGTGCGGGCCGGGTCGGCCAGCGACGGGGCCTATGACAACGCCCGGGCCTTCCTCACCGCGCAGACGAGCGAGAAGTGGAACCCCGACCGCACCCTCGTGCTGCTCGCCGACGACGGGGCGCCCAAGGCGACCCTGCTCGACCCCGCGACGGTGCGCATCACCGCTCGCGCGGCCGGCACCGTCGACCCCGAGGGTCGCTACACCGCGGCCCGCGCGGGCAGCACCGTCACCGCGGACTTCGGGCTGTCGACCGTGGGCGGCGAGTGGCGGATCAGCGAGCTGCCCGAGGGCTTCGGCCGCTGGATCGCCGGCCCCGAGGTGTCGCGACTCGTGCAGCCCTACGACGTGCACTACGTCTCGACCAGCCAGCGCGGCCTGGTGTCCGACACCCGGTGGTTCCCCGTCGACAAGCTCGCGACCCGGCTGGCCCGGGCCCAGCTCGTCCCCGTGCCGGCCCACCTCGCCGAGGCGGCGACCACGGCCGTGCCGGCCGGCGCCCGCCTGCTCGGGGATGCCGTGTCGATCGACTCCGGTGTCGCGACCGTCAACCTCATCTCGGACAAGCTCACCGCGGGGGAGACCACCCGGCAGAACCTCTGGGCGCAGTTCGTCAGCACCCTGACCCAGGACACCGGTGTCAGCCGGGTCGTGCTGTCGGTCAACGGGGTGCCGGTCAACATCGACGGCCTCGCCGAGTCGGCCGGCACGCTCGCCGAGGTCGGGTTCACCACGCCTCCCATCCCCGTGCTGGCTCGGCCGGTCGTGCGCCGCGGCGACGACGTGGTCGTGTTCGACCCGAGCACGCTCGGCGACGCCGAGCCCCGCCAGCCCACGGTGTCCGGCAGCTACCCGCAGGTGCCGGGCACCTTCCACCGGCTCGCGCTGTCCGCCGACGGCGCCGAGCTCGCCGGCGTCGACCCCGATGGTGACGGCATCTCTCGCTGGCGTGGCACCAACCGCTACGAGGTGCCCCTCGATGCCACCGACGTCGGCAACCCCTCCTACGACAGGCGCGGGTTCCTCTGGATGGGTGGCGTCGGGTTCAAGGGGGCCAAGGCCCCGCGGCTGTGGGCGGTCGACCTGTCGGCGAACCCGGCGGACCCCAGCGCGGCGGCCACCGCCGTGCAGGCCCCGTGGCTCGACGGGCGGCGTGTCGTCGAGGCGCGCGTGGCCGCCGACGACGACCGGGTCGCCGTGCTCTCCACCAAGCTCGACGGCTCCGACACCCGCATCGACATCGCGGGTGTCGTGCGCGCGGGCAACGGTCTGCCGCAACGGCTTGCCGAGCCCCTGCGCATCGGTGCGTCGCTGAGCCGGGCGACGAGCATCACCTGGCTCGACGACCGCACCCTGGCCGCCCTCGGCACGCTCGACGGCAAGACGGTGCAACCGGTGGTCGTCTCGGTCGGTGGTGACGTGCGCGGGCTGACCGCCGTCCCCAACGCGGTGAGCATCGCCTCCACCGGTGGCGAGCGCGACCTCTGGGTCGTCTCGTCGGACGGCCGCCTGCACAGCCGGGCCGGCTCGCAGTGGGTCGACAGCGGCCCGGCGACCGACCTCGCCGTCGCCGCCGGCTGACCCGCTCGTCCACAGGCCGTCCGTGCGGCGGTCGCCGTCCACAGGTCGCGGCCGACGACGGCATCCGGGCGGTGCCGCGGGCATCGTGGTGGCCATGGCGAGGATCTGGTCGACGGTGTGGGGTGTGGTGCTGCGCTGCGTGCTGGCGGCCGCCGACCTGGTGCTGCCCGCGCGGTGCGCCGCGTGCCACGGCCCTGCGGTCGGGCCGTTGTGCCGCCCCTGCACGGATGCCGTGCGCTCGGCGTCGCGGGGCGTGCGGGCTGCCGCTGTGGGTCCGGGTCCGCCACCGACGGCGATGCCGTCGTGCTGGGCCGGCGCGCGCTTCGAGGGCCCACTGCGGCTCGCGGTCACCGCCTACAAGGACGAGGGGCGCCGCGACCTGCGCGACGAGCTGGCGCGGCTGCTCGGGGCGGCGCTGACCGCTGCCGCCGACGACCCGGCTCTGCGCCGGTTGCTCGGCATGGGGGAGGAGGTGCTCGTCGTGCCGGTGCCGACCGCGAGGGCCTCCCGCCGACGGCGCGGCGACGACCCGGTCGGCGACCTCGCCGTCGCGGCGACCGCGGCGGTCAACGTGGCACACAACGTGGCGGCGCAGCGGTCACCGACGCGTCCGACCCTCGGCCCGGCGGGGCTGGGCCCGCGTGACAGGGGCTTCGTCGTGGTGCCGGCCCTGGTGCACACGCGGCGGGTGGCCGACCAGGCGCACCTCGACCGGGTGGCCCGGGCCCACAACCTCGCCGGCTCGATGACGGTGGGTGCGCCCTGGCGCGCGGTGGTGCGGGGCGCCACCTGCGTCCTCGTCGACGACGTCGTCACGACCGGTGCGACCCTCTCCGAGGCGGCTCGCGCGCTGCACGACGCCGGGGCGCGACACGTCGTCGCAGCCACGTGTGCCACGACGCCACGCCACTCACTGACCCCGCCCTTGTGGCCCACAGGACCTCCGACTAGCGTCAGTGCATGAGCCCCGATCCTCCGGAGGTGGTGCCCCTGACGCCGGTTCGGCACTGAGCAGCGAGACCCCCAGCTACGAGGAGGACCACGTGGACATCGTCGTCACCGGACGGCACCTGACCGTCTCCGACCGCTTCCGGGCGCACATCGAGGAGAAGCTCGAAAAGATCACCCAGCTCGAGCCGCGCACCCGGCGGGTCGAGGTCCTGGTGAGTCACGAGCCGAACCGTCGCCAGGCCGAGGTCTGTGACAAGGTCGAGATCACCTGCTACGCCAAGGGGCCCGTCGTGCGGGCCGAGGCGTGCGTCGAGGACAAGTACGCCGCCCTCGACCTGGCCATCGACAAGCTGATGGAGCGGTTGAGGCGCCAGAAGGACCGGCGACAGGTGCATCGTGGACGTCGTACGCCCGAGTCCGTCGCGCGGGCGACCGCGCGCATCGTCACCCCCGCCGAGGGCGGGCCGGCCACGTGTGCCCGACGACGGTGACCAGTTCACCGACTCCCCGGTCGAGGTCCGCGAGAAGGTGCACCGCTCCACCCCGATGACGCTGTCCGACGCCCTGAGCGAGATGGAGCTGGTCGGCCACGACTTCTACCTCTTCCACGACATCGACACCGACCGGGCCAGCGTCGTCTACCGCCGCCACGGCTGGAGCTACGGGGTGCTGCACCTCGACCTCGACGGCTCGCTGCCCGATGTCGCGGAGCCGGCCGAGGCCGATGTCGAAGCCGCTGCTTCCTGAGAGGGTTTTCAGGGGCCGGTCTGGGCAGCACGCCGGCGACCTGCGACGATGTGCTCGTGCCGGGTGATGATGTGACTGATGGTGCGACTGCGGGATCTGCGCCGCCCGATCCGGGTGATGATCGCCGACGACCACGACCTCTACCGGCGTGGGATGCGCGTGGTCGTCGAGCTCGACGGCACCGCCAAGGTCGTCGGCGAGGCGGCCAACGGCCTCGATGCCGTCAACGTCTGCTCACGGGTCACCCCGGACGTCGTGCTGATGGACGTGCGGATGCCGGGGATGGGCGGCATCGAGGCGTGCCGCCGCATCCGGGACGCGGTGCCCGCTGCACGCATCCTGATGCTGACCATGTCCGACGACGAGACGGACCTGTTCGAGGCGATCAAGGCCGGGGCGAGCGGCTACCTGCTCAAGGACCTCCCCGGTGAGGAGGTGGCCGCGGCAGTGCGCAAGGTCAACGACGGCCAGGCGATCATCCCGCCCGGCATGGCGGCCACCCTCCTCGCCGAGTTCACCCGGCTCAGCCAGGAGCCGGAGCCGGTCACCGGCACCGCGCCGCTGCTCACCGACCGCGAGGTCCAGGTGCTGCGGCTCGTGGCCCGCGGCCTGGCCAACCGCGAGATCGCCGCGGAGCTGGTCATCTCCGAGAACACCGTCAAGAACCACGTCCGCAACATCCTGGAGAAGCTGCACCTGCACTCGCGTGTCGAAGCCGCGGTCTACGCGCACCGGCAGCACCTGCTCCCCACGGATGAGTGAGCCGCCGCCCGGCGTGCACCTCTCGACACGGGCCGCGCGCCGCATCGCGCTCGCGGCCCAGGGCTTCGCGCGGCCCCGGCCACCCGCAGCCGGGCACCCGCGACGTGCAGCGGGTCGTCGACACCGTCGCGGTGGTGCAGATCGACAGCGTCAACGTGGTCGTCCGCAGCCAGTACCTGCCGTTCTTCTCGCGGCTGGGCCCCTACGACCGGCGACTGGTCGACCGGGCCCGCGACGTGGCGCCGCGTCGGGTCGTGGAGTACTGGGCCCACGAGGCGTCGCTGGTGCCGCCGTCGACCTGGCCGCTGCTCGACTTCCGGATGCGCCGCGCCCGCGAGGACGCCTGGGGCGGGATGCGGCGGGTGGCCCGCGACCACCCCGACCTGGTCGCCGCCGTGCTCGCCGAGGTCGCCCGGCGTGGCCCACTGACCAGCCGCGAGGTCGAGGTCGCCCTCGCCCACGACCTGCCCCGGGAGCGCGAGGAGTGGGGCTGGAACTGGTCACTGGTCAAGACCGCGCTCGAGCACCTCTTCTGGTCGGGCGAGGTGTCGAGCGCCGGCCGCACCACCCAGTTCGAGCGGCGCTACGCGCTGCCCAGCCGGGTGCTCCCGCCGGCCCTGCGTGGCCCGGCCCTCGACGTCGCCGCCCGCCCGAGCGAGGACGAGGCCTTCCGCCGGCTCATCGAGATCTCGGCGCGGGCGCACGGGGTGGGGTCGGAGCAGTGCCTGCGCGACTACTTCCGGCTCGCGCCCGAGCAGGCCCGGCCGGCCATCGCCTCGCTCGTCGCCGACGGCACCCTGCTCCCGGCCACCATCGAGGGCTGGCACCGGCCGGTGTACCTGCACCGTGACGCCCGGCGCCCCCGTCGGGTCGACCGCCCGTGCCCTGCTGTCGCCGTTCGACTCCTTGGTCTGGCAGCGCGACCGCACCCGGGCGATCTTCGGGTTCGACTTCCGGCTCGAGATCTACGTGCCCGAGGCGCAGCGGGTGCACGGCTACTACGTGCTGCCGTTCCTCCTCGGTGAGGACCTCGTCGCCCGGGTCGACCTGAAGTCGGACCGGGCCGCCGGGGTGCTGCGGGTGCGCAACTGCACCTGGGAGCCCGGCCGCGGTGGCCCCGAGGACCGCGCCGAGCTCGACGCCGAGCTGGCCCAGCTGGCGACCTGGCTCGACCTGGCCCCCGAACCACGCGACTGATTGCGGATCACCCACCCGCCGGCGGCCCTGGAGGGCCGCCGACTGTGGGCGATCCGCGATCAGTCGCGCAGCAGCTCCCAGTGCAGGGCGTCGACCGCCCGGCCGTCGGGCAGCACGTCGGCCGCCGTCTCGCGCCCCCAGATCGTGAACCCGAGCCGGTCGAGCACGGTGTTGCTCGCGACGTTGTCCTCCGCGGTCTGGGCGACCAGCCGGCGCATCCCCAGGCCCCCTTGGCTTCGCGGGGTGAACGCGTGCGCGACGAGCGCCCGCGACCCGGTGGTCGCGACGCCGCGGCCGCGGCCGCTCGGCACCACCTGGTAGCCGAGCTCGGCGGTGTCGTCGTCGAGGGTGCCCTCGGTGACGAACACGAGCACCTCGCCCAGCGCGGCATCCGTCGTGGTGTCGGCGGCGCACCAGCTGAGCACCTTGCCGAGCGACATCTGCTCGCGCCGGATCATCAGCCACTCGGGGAAGGTGTCGGCGTCGAGCACGCCTCGGGCGGGCATGTAGTGGTCGGGCTGGTCCCGCGGCTCGAGCGCGGCGATGTCGCGGTCGCGCCACGGTCGCAGCCGGATGCCGTGCCCGTCCTCCGCCTCCAGCACCGGCACGTCCTCCCACGGGGTGTGTGGCTCCATCACGTCCTCGGCCCCGAGGCTCGCGCGCCACACGTCGAGGGCCGCGCCGGCGGGGTCGTCGGGGTCGGGGTGCGACTGCGGGATGGTGCCGTGGTGGCTGAACCCGCACGACCACGCCACCCGCCAGGAGGGGAAGTTCCCGCGCACGGCCAGCCAGTGCACCCGGGTGCCACCCTCGCGCGAACCACCAGCGGCAGGCCAGGCGCAGCGCACCCGCCATGAACCCCGAGCCGCGGCCCTCGGGGTGCAGGCCGAACCCGGTCTCCGCGGCGCCACCACCCCGGGGCCGCAGGTCGACGGTGCCCAGGTAGCGAGCGGCGGGGTCCGCGGCATCCGTGACCGCCCAGAAGCGCACGCCGTCGGGGGTGCTCCACTCGCGCTCGATCTTCGCGAGGAAGTCCCGGGCGTCGTCGAGGTCGTAGGGGCGGGGCACCGTGGTCCAGCTCATCGTCTCGGCATCGGTGGACTGCTCCACGATCCGCTCGGCGTCCTCGGGGCGGTGGGCCCGCAGCCGCACCACCCCGTCGGTGAGCTCGGGCACGCAGCCCGGGAACGGCATACCGGTCATTCCTCCACCCAACCACCTGCGCGGGTGAGGGGGAACTCGCGCCGCCGTGCGCCGCGTTGCCCCTGTGGGTCCCGTTGCCGGGTGGGTCGCGCGCCCAGCGCTCGACTACCCTAGGCAGGTCCGGTCGAGCGGCCGTCATGCAGTCACGCCAAGGGAGTTCTACTCGTGAAGATCGTCGAGAAGCTGCTGCGCGCCGGTGAGGGCCGGATCCTCAAGAAGCTCGACGGCATCGCGGCACAGGTCAACGCCATCGAGGACGACTTCGAGGAGCTCACCGACGCCGAGCTGCGCGCCGAGACCGACGTGTTCCAGCAAGCGGCTCGCCGACGGCGAGACCCTCGACGACCTCCTGCCCGAGGCGTTCGCCGCGGTCCGCGAGGCGGGCAAGCGCACCCTCGGCCAGCGCCACTTCGACGTCCAGATCATGGGTGGCGCCGCCCTGCACCTCGGCAACATCGCCGAGATGAAGACCGGTGAGGGCAAGACCCTCGTCGCGACGCTGCCGGCCTACCTCAACGCGCTCACCGGCAAGGGCGTGCACGTCGTCACGGTCAACGACTACCTCGCCGAGTGCCAGTCCGAGCGGATGGGCCGCGTGCACCGCTTCCTCGGCCTCGAGACCGGCTGCATCCTCGCCGCGCATGACGCCCGAGCGAGCGCCGCGCGCAGTACGCCGGGGACATCACCTACGGCACCAACAACGAGTTCGGCTTCGACTACCTGCGCGACAACATGGCGTGGTCGACCGAGGAGCTCGTCCAGCGCGGCCACAACTTCGCGATCGTCGACGAGGTCGACTCGATCCTCATCGACGAGGCCCGCACCCCGCTGATCATCAGCGGCCCGGCCGACCAGCCGACCAAGTGGTACGTCGAGTTCGCCAAGATGGTCGCCCGCCTCGAGCGCGGCGAGCTCGAGAGCGGCCGCGGCGACTACGAGGTCGACGAGAAGAAGCGCACCGTCGGCGTCCTCGAGCCCGGCATCGAGAAGGTCGAGGACCACCTCGGCATCGAGAACCTCTACGAGTCGGTCAACACCCCGCTCGTCGGCTACCTCAACAACGCCATCAAGGCCAAGGAGCTGTTCAAGCGCGACAAGGACTACGTCGTGCATGAACGGCGAGGTCCTCATCGTCGACGAGCACACCGGCCGCATGCTCGCCGGCCGCCGCTACAACGAGGGCATGCACCAGGCGATCGAGGCCAAGGAGGGCGTGCGAGATCAAGGACGAGAACCAGACCCTCGCCACGATCACCCTGCAGAACTTCTTCCGCCTGTACGACAAGCTCTCCGGCATGACCGGTACGGCCATGACCGAGGCCGCCGAGTTCAACCAGATCTACAAGCTCGGCGTCGTGCCGATCCCGACCAACCGGCCGATGATCCGCGCGGACCAGGCCGACCTCGTCTACCGGACCGAGGAGGCGAAGTTCGACGCCGTCGTCGACGACATCGTCGAGCGCCACGAGAAGGGCCAGCCGGTCCTGGTCGGCACCGTCTGCGTCGAGAAGTCGCGAGTACCTCTCCGACCAGCTGCTGCGCAAGCGCGGCGTCCCGCACGAGGTGCTCAACGCCAAGCACCACGAGCGTGAGGCCGCGATCGTCGCGCAGGCCGGCCGCAAGGGCGCGGTCACCGTCGCCACGAACATGGCCGGCCGCGGCACCGACATCATGCTCGGCGGCAACCCCGAGTTCCTGGCCGTCGCCGCGCTCAAGGCAGCGCGGGCTCGACCCGCGACGAGACCCCGGAGGAGTACGAGGCCGCGTGGCCCGAGGCGCTCGGCCAGCCGCCGAGGACGGCCGTCGCCGCCGAGCACGACGAGGTCACCGAGCTCGGCGGCCTCTACGTGCTCGGCACCGAGCGCCACGAGTCGCGCCGCATCGACAACCAGCTGCGTGGCCGCTCCGGCCGCCAGGGCGACCCGGGCGAGTCGCGCTTCTACCTGTCGCTCGAGGACGACCTGATGCGGCTGTTCAACGCGCGCCATGGTCGACCGGTTCATGACCCGGCCAAGCATCGCGGACGACGTGCCGATCGAGTCGAAGATGGTCACCAGCGCGATCCAGTCGGCGCAGACCCAGGTCGAGGCGCAGAACTTCGAGATCCGCAAGAACGTCCTCAAGTACGACGACGTGCTCAACCGCCAGCGCACGGTCATCTACGACGAGCGCCGCCGCGTGCTCGAGGGCGAGGACCTGCACGAGCAGGTCCGCACTTCGTCAACGACGTCATCGAGGGCTACGTCGACGCCGCGACCGCCGAGGGCTTCCCCGAGGACTGGGACCTCGAGCGGCTGTGGACCGCGCTGCGCGGCGCTCTACCCGGTCACGCTCGACGCCGAGCGAGGTCGTCGAGGCGGCCGGTGGGCGCGGCAGCCTCACCAACGCGAAGCTCAAGGAGGAGATCCTCGCCGACGCGCACCACGCCTACGACGCAGCGCGAGGAGGCGCTCGGCGCCGAGGTCATGCGCGAGCTCGAGCGGCGCGTCGTCCTCTCGGTCCTCGACCGCAAGTGGCGCGAGCACCTCTACGAGATGGACTACCTCCAGGAGGGCATCGGCCTGCGCGCGATGGCCCAGCGCGACCCGCTGGTCGAGTACCAGCGCGAGGGCTTCGACCTGTTGACCGCGATGAACGAGGCCATCAAGGAGGAGTCGGTCGGCTTCCTCTTCAACGTCGAGGTCCAGGTCGACCAGCCGGTCGAGGAGGCCCCGGCCATCGAGCCGGTGCACGTCTCGCAGATGCTCGGCGCGATGTCCGGCGCCGGTACCGCGACCGCCGACGGCGGCGACGGCGACGGGATGCCGTCCGCCCCCGAGGGTGAGCACGCCGCCGTGGGTGCCGGCTCCGGTTCCCGGTCGGCCGGCGAGGGCGCGCGCAAGGTCGCCGTGTCCGGGGTCGGCGTCGGCCGTCCCCGCACCGACCACCTGCACTACACGGCGCCGAGCGAGACCGGCGGCGTCGACGAGCGCGACGAGGGCGCCCCGGCATCCGCCACCGGCCTCACCGAGGACCAGATGGCCAACACCCCGAAGAACGCCCCGTGCCCCTGCGGCTCGGGCAAGAAGTTCAAGATGTGCCACGGGCGCCGCTGAGGCCCCCTGCACGTGGGAGGCCCCGCCGCGGATCTGGTCCGCAGCGGGGCCTCCGTCGTTCCCCGGCCCGGTCTAGAGTCCTGCCATTCCCGGGCGGTGCTGCCCGGGCTCGGGGGAGGGTGCGCGATGACGCGTTGGGGAGGGTGCGCGATGACGCGTTCGACGGTGGGGCTGCTCGTGTCGGGCGTCGTCGGCGGGATGCTGCTGGTGGCGGGGTGCGGGTCGGCCGACCAGCCCGGGGCGGCGACGACCAGCGGCGGTGGCAGCGCGAGTGCCAGCGCGACCGCGACGGCATCCGCGAAGCCGTCCCCGTCGAGCGAGGCGACGCCGCGGGCGAAGGCCGCGACGAGCAAGGCGCTGCTGCCGACAGCAGCGTTCGCGAAGATCGGGCTCGACGTCGCCGACAAGCCGACGACCGACAAGTGGGACTGGTTCGAGACCTGTCGCCCCAGCCTTCCGTCGGAGTCGCGCCAGGTGATCGGCACCAACGGGAAGTGGGAGAAGGACGGGCTGGTCGTGAGCCAGACCGTCGTCGCCTACCCCGACCGGGTTGCCGAGAACATCGTCGCCGAGGTGGCGAAGGCGGTGACCTGCTCGACGTACAGCGCCAACGGGCACGAGTACTCCAAGGTCAAGGCCGTCGACCTGCCCAAGGTCGCGCCGGCCGACGCCAAGCACGCCTGGTGCATGGCCGAGGCGAAGGAGGACGTGACGATCTGCCACTCGGTGATCGCCGCGCAGGACCTGATCAGCAGCCTGTGGGTCAGGTCCGGTGACGCCGACGAGGCGAAGGCCGGGCTGGCCGCGCTGACCCTGCTGGCGGCGAAACGGATCGAGGCCCAGGTCCGCTGAGCCCGGGGCCGGGCTCACCCCTGCCGGGTGAGCCGTGCGCGCGTTTCCCGGCAGCCCCTGACGCGCCGGACCTCCGACCGGTAGCGTGCCGGGACAGAGGCCTCCGAGAGACAGGGACGCTGGTGTCCAAGGAGCTGACGACGTCAGGACGTCCGGTCGCGGTGCCCCAGCTCGGGCCCGAGGCGCGGCTGGCGCTCGACGTCGCCCTCGGGGTGGCCGGCGTGACCGTCGGGGCCGCCGTGGTGGCGGTGCGCACCGTGCACCGGGTGACGGCGCCGCTGACCCGGCTGCTGTGGCACCCGCCGCTGGTGCCGACGCGGTTCCACCCGGCCACCGTCGTCGCCGACCTGGCCCGCACCGGGGGAGCCGACCGCGAGGAGCTGCGCCGGCGGGCCGAGGTGCTGCTCGACGCGTGGGTGCCCGCGCTCGTCGCCATGATCGTCGAGCGGATCGACATCACCCAGCTGGTCGAGGACAACGTCGACCTCGACCAGATCGTCTCCACCGTCGACCTCGACGCCGCCGTGGCGCGGGTGGACCTCGACGCCGCCGTGGCGCGGGTGGACCTCGACACCGCGGTGGCGCGCGTGGACCTCGACGGGGTGGTCTCGCTCGTCGACCTCGACGCGGTGGTGGCACGGGTCGACATCGAGGCCATCGTCGATCGGATCGACCTGGACGCGGTGGCGGCCAAGCTCGACGTGGATGCGGTGGTGGCGCGGGCCGACTTCGACGCCGTCATCGACCGGATCGACCTGGACGCGGTGGCGGCCAAGCTCGACGTGGATGCCGTGATGGCGCGCGCCGACCTCGACGCCGTCATCGAGCGGATCGACATCGTCGGGATCATCGGGGAGGTCCTGGACGTCATCGACCTGCCGGCCATCATCCGCGACTCCAGCGGCTCGATGGCCTCCGAGACCGTGCGCGGCGTGCGGATGACCGGCATCAACGCCGACGACGCCCTCAGCCGGGTCGTCGACCGGGCCCTTTTCCGGCGCCGGCACCACAACGCGTCGGGTGCACCCCAGTGACCGGCTCGGAGATCTCCCCGGTCCCTCGGGAGGCACGGCCCTACCAGGGCCACTCCGCGGGGCTCGTGACCCGGATCGTCGCGAACACGATCGACGCCCTGGTCGTCGGGGTGATCGTCGGCGCGATCTACCTCGGGCTGGTCTCGTTCAAGTTCCTCCTCGACCCGCTCAGCTTCGTGTGGCCGAGCGGGAACCTCCTGGTGAGCCTGACCACCACGCTGTTCATCGCGACCGCGTACCTGGCGTTGGGGTGGTGGCTTCTCGGCCGCAGCTACGGCGACCACGTCATGGGACTGCGCGTCGTGGATCGTCGCGGGCGACGGCTCGGGCCGCTGCGCGCTCTGCTGCGGGCCGCCTTCTGCGTGTTCTTCCCGATCGGGCTCTTCTGGTGCGTCGTGAGCCCAGAACGCCGGTCGGTCCAGGACGTCGTGCTGTGGACCCGGGTGGTCTACGACTGGGTCGCCCGACCTGGCGCGAGCCAGCGCAAGACCCTGCTGGGGGAGGCGCCCATGGCCCTGGGGCCAGCCGCCACGAGCGAGCCTCGCGGGCCCGTCCCCGAGCACGACGCCGACGCCCGGACCCGCAGCCGCTACCGTCGGGAGGACCTCGAGGAGTCACCCGACCCCTCAGAGCGTTGAGGTCGAACGGATGAGCAGGGACACCGCGCCCCGTCGCTGCGAGGACCGGCGAGCTCGCCAGCCAACAGCCCGAACCCGAAGCGGACCCCGCGCACGTGGTCAGCCGACCTGGAGCGCACTGACCCTCCACTTGCCGTCCTGGCCCACGAGCCGTACTGCGACGGCGCGGACCCGAGGCCCGTCGCTGATGACGACCGTGGCCTCCGCCACGCCGTCGGCCGGCTCGCAGACCCGCACCCGGATGACCCGCAGCCGCGGTCGGGTGCGGGGCGCGTTGCCCTCGGCGACCCTCCGGGCGACCAGGGCGCTGCGCCGTGCCACGACCGCGTAGACCTCGGGGCTGGTCCAGCGCAGCACCTGGGGCGCCGGCCGCACTCCGGTCATCACCTCGAGCAGGGCCAGGGTGATGCGCCCCGCCCACGCCGTGGGGTCGGGAAGGTCGTCGCGCAGGGTGCGCTGCGGCCCGAAGAACTGCTCGTCGGAGGCCGCGGCGAAGTCGACCGCCAGGGTGTCCTGGATGTAGGGGGTGCGGCCCTCGCGTTCGGCGGTGGCCTGCCGGGAGCGGCGGATCGCCTCCTCGAGCGAGATCGGCGGTGGCAGCGGCCGGCTCGGCGGGGTGACGTGGAGCAGACCGGCACTCACGAGACCACCCCCTCCGGGGCGCGGAGCACCTGGCCGGGTCGCAGCAGGTCGGGGTCGTCACCGACGACGTCGCGGTTGGCCTCGAACCAGGCCGGCCAGGCGCGCGCGATCTCGGCGTCGGAAGCGTCGGGCCCGAGGTGGCGCGCCGCGATCGACCACAGGGAGTCACCGCGTCGCACGACCACCTCGGCAGGGGCGTCGCGAGTGGTACGCGGTCGCGGTGCCGGGCTCAGGACCCGGACATCGGGGTGTGCCCGCACGACGGGAGGGCCGGGCACCCATCCAGGGCCGCGTGCGGTGGGCACCTCTGCCGCGGGTGCCCGCCCGGGGTCGGGCACGGGCGCGAGACCGGGGTCGGGCAGTGGACGCGAGACCGGGGTCGGGCGGCGGAGCGAGACCCGGGTCGGGCAGGGGCGCGAAACCGGGGTCGGGCAGAGGGTGCGAGCACCGGGGTCGGGCACGGCCGGATCGGAGGTCGCGCGGTGCGGCCGGACGGCGCCGCGCACCGCCGTGGCCGCCGTGGACGGCGCGGCCACCGACGCCCCGGGCGCGAGCCCGGCCACGAGCCCGACCCCCAGCAGCGCCCCGGCAGCGCGTCTGACCAGCCTCGGCGTGACGACCTCGGCCACCCGGTCAGCGCCACGACCGACCGCCCCCGGCACCAGCGAGAGCAGCTCGAGCAGCACACCCACCGCCAGCCAGCCGACCCCGGCCACGGCCGCGGAGGCCACGATCGCCGTGAGCGACTCGTCCGGCCGGAGGGGCACCCCGCGGACCGCAGCGTGCCCGGCATCCGCCGAGACGTTCCACAGCCACGGAACCAGCACAGCAGCGCTCACCAGCACCGCCAATCCACGAAGGAGCGTTAAGCGTCGTTTGATGCTGTTTGATGATGTTTGCATGCAAAGGACCGTAGATGACGTCACTGACACCCCGCAACCGCGCGCACCTAGGCTGTGGACATGAGGTGGGAGGGGCTCTTCGCGGACCTCGAGGGGCAGCTCGCCGCGGAGCAACGACGAGAGCGCGACGACGAGGTGGCCGAGCGCACCCGGCGTGAGCGTGCGCTCGTCACGCTGCCGGCCCGGCTGGCGGCGGCGGTCGGTGCGCCCGTGCGGATCAGCCTGGTCGGTGGGGCTCCAGGTCGACGGCGACCTCGAGGACCTGGGGGAGGACTGGGTGCTCGTGCGGATGACCGCCGACGCCCACGAGGTGCTCGTGCCGCTCGCGGCCGTGGTGACCCTGCGCTCGCTCGGGTCCCACTCGACGCCGGCACGCGGCGCCCGGCGGTTCGGGCTCGGCTATGCCCTGCGGGCGCTGTCGCGCGACCGCGCCACCGTGGTCATCTCGCTGGTCGGAGACGGCCCGCGGCTGCTGGGGACCATCGATGCCGTGGGAGCCGACCACCTCGACCTCGCCGAGCACCCGGAGGGGCTTCCCCGGCGCCGGGAGAACGTCCGGGCCGTGGCGACGGTGCCGTTCGCGGCGGTCGTGGCCGTCGAGTCACGACGCTGATGCCGTGGGCGCCGAGCCCAGGGCGGCGGCCGGAGGGGTGGTCCGGTCGGACCCGGCCTCGGAACGAGCCATCCCGGACAGAACGAGGGGTGGCTACCGGTCGGATCCGGGTGTCGGAATCAGCCTCTCGCCACCCCGGGACAGAACGAGGGGTGGCTAGTGGTCGGGCCCGCGCCCAGGAATGAGCCTCTGGCCACCCCCGGCCCTGCCGACCGCGAGACTCAGGTGCCGGGGCGGTCGTCCTCGGCCGACGGGTCGGACCGGGTCGTGACCAGGTCGCGGGTCTCGGCGTACATCCGCTGGATGTAGGCCTCCAGCTCGACCGTCTCGACCCGCCACTGGCCACGGCCGCCGACCTTGATCGCCGGGAGGTCACCCGAGCGCACCAGTGCGTAGGCCTGGGCCGCGGAGATGTCGAGGATCTCGGACACCTCGGTGAGCGGGATGAAGCGGCGGGACACGTCGTCAGTGTGCCATCCACAGGCGCCGCCTCCGCCGAGGTTGTCCACAGGCGCGCCCGCTCCGGAGGCGAACCACGGCATCCTCGACCACAATCGAGCGGCATGAGCGACCTGCCGACCCCGACCGCCTCCCGGGTGCGCGCCCCGTCGTGGCGCGACTCCCGGCTGCTCGTCGGGCTGCTCCTCGTGCTCGTCTCCACCGTCCTCGGCTCGGTCGTCGTCGCGCGCGCCGACGACCGGGTGCCGGTCTACGCCGCCAAGGGCGAGCGTGGCCCCCGGCCAGCGGCTCACCGAGGCCGACGTCGTGCGCGTCGACGTGCTGCTCGGTGACGGTGCGGCGGGCTACCTCCGGGCCGACCGGCCGCTCGCGGCGGACACCTGGTCGCTGCGGGCGCTGCGGCCCGGCGAGCTGATCCCGACGTCGGGGGTCGGCTCGGCCGCGGCCGTCGACGTGCAGCAGGTCGCGCTGCTGGTCGATGCCACGTCGGCAGCGGCGATCTCGGCGGGCTCGGTCGTCGACGTCTACGTCAACCGACCCAAGGAGGGCACCACCGTCGGCCTGCCCACCTATGCCGGGCCCGAGCGCGCGCTCGAGTCGGTGTCGGTGGTCCGGGTCGCCGGCGAGGACACCGTGCTCGGCGCGTCGGCCGAGACCCGGGCGGTGCACGTGATGGTGCCGCGCGACTCGGTGCGCGACGTCGTGGCCGACGTCGACCTCGGCGCCCGCATCACCCTCGTCCCGGTGCCCGGCGGGGTGTCGGCGGCGGCGTCGTGACCAGCGTCCTCACCGCGGTCACCCACCGCCTCGAGGCCGAGTTCGTGCGGGTGATCGAGGGTGCGGCCGACGTCACCCTGGTACGACGCTGCGCCGACGTCGAGGAGCTGCTGTCGGCCGGCGCCGCCGGAGTGGCCCGGGTGGCAGTGGTCTCCCCGGACCTGCGCGGCCTCGACCGCGACGCACTGCGCCACCTCGCGGGTCACGGGGTACGGGTCGCGGGTCTGGTCGCGACCGACGACGAAGACGGCGAGCGGCGGCTGCGTCAGCTCGGGGTCGCGACGATCCTGCGCCCCGTCGACGACGCGGCCACCGTGGCCCGTGCCCTGGTCGCGCTCGCGGGTGCCACCACGTCGGGAACGCCGGTGGCCGACGCCACGGTGGTCGATGTGGCCTCCCCCTCGGCCGGCGCGGGAGCCGACCGCGGCGGCCGCCTCGTCGGCGGCCTCGCCACCGGCCCCGACGACGACACCGATGTCGACCCGCCCGTCCCCACCCCGGTCACCACGGTCTGGGGCCCGACCGGCGCGCCGGGTCGCACCACCGTCGCGGTCACGCTCGCGGCCCAGCTGGCCGCTGCCGGCGTGCGCACCCTGCTCGTCGACCTCGACACCTGGGGCGCCAGCGTGGCCCAGGTGCTCGGCCTGGTCGACGAGGCACCCGGCGTGGCCGCGGCGGCCCGCGCCTCCGAGCAGGGCACCCTCGACGTGCCCGGGCTGGCCCGGCTCGCGCCAGAGGTGGTGCCCGGCCTGCGGGTGCTCACCGGGCTGCCGAGGGCCGACCGGTGGCCCGAGCTGCGCACCGCCGCCGTCGAGGACGTGCTGCGGCTGGCCCGCGGGGTGGCCGACCACGTGGTCGTCGACACCGGGTTCGCGGTGGAGGACGACGAGGAGCTCAGCTACGACACGGCCGCGCCACGCCGCAACGCCGCCACCCTCACCGCGCTCGAGGCGTCCGACCAGCTCGTCGTCGTGGGCGCGGCCGACCCGGTCGGGCTGCAGCGGCTCGTGCGCGCGGTCCAGGACGTCGCCGTGCTGCCGTCGCCGCGGCCCACGATCGTGGTCACCAAGGTGCGCGCCTCGGTCGCGGGTCGTCACCCCGAGCGCGCCATCGGTGACGTCCTGCGTCGCTTCGCCGGGATGGATGCCGTCCGCTTCCTCCCGTGGGCGCCCGACGAGTGCGACGAGGCCCTGCTGGCCGGGCGCTCGCTCGTCGAGGTCGCGCCGCGGGCCGACCTCACGCGTGGCCGTGGCCGAGCTCGCGGCGGCCCTCGACCCGCGCGTGGCGGCGCCGTCAGCGGGCGGCCGCCGCACGGCATCCCGGGTCGGTCGGCGCGCTCTGGGTGGCGAGGGGGTTCGCCCTCGTCACAGGGTCACTCTGACCCGCCCCACCGTCTGACACGATAGGCCTGTGGCAGACCGGCTCAGCTCTCTCGACACCTCGTTCCTGCACCTCGAGGACGCGGCGACGCCGATGCACGTGGGGTCGGTGATGGTCTTCGACGCACCCATCGGGGGGTTCGACTACGAGAGCCTCGTGACCCTCATCAGCCAGCGCATCGCGCACGTCCCGCGCTACCGGCAGCGGATCAAGACGGTGCCCGGCGGCCTCGCGAACCCGGTGTGGGTCGACGACACCCACTTCGACATGAGCTACCACGTGCGCCGCAGCGCCCTGCCCCGGCCGGGCTCCGACGAGCAGCTCGAGGAGCTCGTCGCCCGCATCCAGCCGCGCCCGCTCGACCGCAGCCGCCCGATGTGGGAGGTCTACCTCGTCGAGGGCCTGGCCGAGGACCGCTTCGCCATCATCACCAAGACCCACCACAGCCTCGTCGACGGCATCAGCGCGGTCGACATCGGCAACGTCCTGGTCGACGGCAACCCGACCGCCAGCGAGGGAGTGCTCACCACGTGGCGGGCCCGCCCCGAGCCGAGCGGTGCCGAGCTCGTCGTCTCGGCGCTGACCGAGGCGGCCCGCACCCCGAGCCAGGTCGTCGAGACGATCCAGCACGGCGTCGCCGACGTCACCAACGCGATCGGCAAGGTGGCGACCGTCGCCGCCGACGTCATCTCGACCCTGGCCCGCGTCTCGGCACGGCCGGCCCCCGAGTCGCCGCTGAACGCCACGGTCGGCCGGGCCCGCCGCTACGTCATGATCGGCACCGACCTCGAGGACTACCGCAAGGTCCGCACCCGCCTGGGCCGTGGCTCCTTCGCCGACGAGGTGACGGTCAACGACGTCATCCTCGCCACCGTCGCCGGTGCGTTCCGCTCGTGGCTGCTCACCCGGGGCGAGTCCGTCTACCCGGGCACCACGATCCGCGCCATGGTGCCCGTGTCGGTCCACGACGGCGACGACGCCCCGACCGGGGCCCAGGTCACCGCGTGCTTCGTCGACCTGCCGGTGGGGGAGCCCGGCCCGTCGATGCGCCTGCACCAGATCGCCTTCTCGATGCGCCAGCAGATGGAGGGCGGTTCGCGCCGCGCCGTGTCGGCCGACACCCTCTCCGGCCTGGGTGGCTTCGCCCCGCCGACGATGCACGCGCTCGGTGCCCGGCTCGGCGGCATGGTCTCGCGGCGCCTCTACAACGTCGTCATCACCAACGTGCCCGGCCCGCAGACCCCGCTCTACGCGGCCGGCGCCCAGATGGTCTCGAGCTACCCGGTCACCCCGCTCGGCCGCGGGCAGGCGCTCTCGATCGGCCTGACCTCCTACGACGGCGGTGTCTACTACGGCCTCTACGCCGACCGCGACGCCATGCCGGATGCCGACGTGCTCGGTCGCGGCGTCGTCGACGCCCTCCACGAGCTGCTCGAGGCCCCGCGCGTCGGGGCCCGCTGACCACGGCCGACCGCCGCCGACCGCAGCCGACCTCCGCCGACCACCGCCGACACAGACAGGAGCCGGTATGCCGCTCACCCGGGTCTACCTCCCACTGACCTCCGCCGACCTCACCGGGCTCGCCGAGGGACGGCCGCTCGGCCCGGCCCCGAGGAACGCCCACGCCGTCACGCCGGCCCTCGGCAAGCCGGGGCTGGTCACCGACGAGGAGGAGCTCGAGCACACCGCATGGGTCGCGGCCACCGAGGAGGCGGGCGCGGCGCCCGGAGGCGCCCGCCGGCGGCGCGTCATCGCGGCGGCCGACGTCGACGCCGCGATCGTGGTGCACCCCACCTCGCCCGACGTGCCCTCGCGCGTCGAGGTGTCGGCTCCCGTCGAACGCCGTCGCATCGTGTCGTTCCACGTCGACGAGGAGCCGGGGTCCACCGAGCCGACCGACCTGCTCTGGTACGACGTCACCGAGCTCGCCGACGTGCGGGCCCTCGTCGACCTGCCCTGACCCACCGCCACCGCCACCGCCACACCCGGCTCCCGGCATCCCCGACCCCTGCGGGTTGCGTCGCGCGAAGCCGGGGCGCAAGAGTGGGGGATCCCGACGTCGCGACCCGAACGAGGAGCCCCACCGCATGGACGCTGTGACCCACGTCCCCACCCCCACCAACGAGACCGTGCTCGACTACGCCCCCGGGAGCCCCGAGCGGGCCGCCCTCGAGGTGGCGCTCGTCGAGCTGGCCGCGACGCGCCACGAGCTGCCGCACACCATCGGCGGCGCCCGCGTCACGGGGAAGGGGGAGCGGATCGAGGTCCGTCAGCCGCACGCCCACCGCAAGGTGCTCGGCGTGACCCGTGGTGCGACGAAGGCGGATGCCGGTGCCGCCGTCGATGCCGCGATCGCCGCCGCCCCGGCCTGGCGCGACCTCTCCTTCGACGACCGGGCCGCCATCCTGCTCAAGGCCGCCGACCTGCTCGCCGGTCCGTGGCGCGCGAGGATCAACGCCGCGACGATGCTGGGCCAGAGCAAGACGGCCTACCAGGCCGAGATCGACGCCGCGTGCGAGCTCATCGACTTCTGGCGCTTCAACGTGCACTTCGCCCGCCAGATCATGGAGGAGCAGCCCCCGGCCAACTCGCCCGGGCTGTGGAACCGCAGCGACTACCGCTCGCTCGAGGGCTTCGTCTACGCGGTCACGCCGTTCAACTTCACCGCGATCGCCGGCAACCTGCCGACCGCGCCGGCGCTGATGGGCAACACCGTCGTGTGGAAGCCCTCGCACTCGCAGCAGCTCGCCGCACAGCTGACCATGGAGCTGCTGGAGGAGGCCGGGATGCCGCCCGGCGTCATCAACCTGGTCACCGGCCACGGCCGCGAGGTGTCCGACGTCGCGCTGAGCCACCCGGAGTTCGCGGGGCTGCACTTCACCGGTTCCACGGCGGTCTTCCAGGGCCTGTGGCGCCAGATCGGCGAGAACCTGACGAGCTACCGGCACTACCCGCGCATCGTCGGCGAGACCGGTGGCAAGGACTTCGTGCTGGCCCACCCGAGCGCCGACCCCGACGTGCTGCGCACCGCGCTCATCCGCGGCGCGTTCGAGTACCAGGGACAGAAGTGCTCGGCCGCGTCACGTGCCTACGTGCCGCGCTCGCTGTGGAAGGCCATCAAGCACGACCTCGCCGAGATCACCAACGGCCTGGCCGTGGGCGACGTCACCGACCTGTCCAACTTCATGGGCGCCGTCATCGACGACCGGGCGTTCGCCAAGCACAAGAAGGCGATCGACCGCGCGCACGCCACCAGCCACCTCGACGTCGTGGCCGGCGGCACCTACGACGACTCGGTCGGCTACTTCGTGCGGCCCACGGTCGTCGAGAGCAGCGACCCCACCGACGAGATGTTCAGCACCGAGTACTTCGGGCCGATCCTCGCCGTGCACGTCTACCCCGACCGCCAGTTCTCCAAGGTGCTCGACCAGATGGAGTCCTTCGCGCCCTACGCCCTGACCGGCGCGATCATCGCCCAGGACCGCGCGCGTCATCGCCGACGCGACCCAGCGGCTGCGCTTCGCCGCGGGCAACTTCTACGTCAACGACAAGCCGACCGGTGCGGTCGTGGGCCAGCAGCCCTTCGGCGGCGGCCGGGCGTCCGGCACCAACGACAAGGCCGGCTCCGCGGCCAACCTGATGCGCTGGACCTCGGTGCGCTCGATCAAGGAGAACTTCGTGCCCCCGAAGGCCCACGGCTACCCCCACATGGGCTGAGGCCCACCCGACTATTGCGGATCACCCACCCGGACGCCGGACCGGGCTCTCGGCGTGGGTGATCCGCAATAGTCGAGGTCAGCGGGCGAGCCACTCCCGCAGCAGCTCGATCTCGATGCGGATGGCCACGTTGATCGGGTCGGCGGCCGCGCGCTCGAGCTTGCCGCCGATGAGTGGCACGTTCGCCTTGAGGTCGGCCTCGATCACCTCGATGGTCTTCGTGCCGGCCGGCTCGAGCCGCACGGTGCCCTTGAGGGTGAGCGGGGCGCCCTTGATGTGGATGTCGACCAGCGAGCGGCGTGAGCCGTCGGGGCCGGGGCTGCTCCAGTCGAGCACCTCGATGACCGTGAGGTGGTCACCGACGAACGAGCGGGCCACGTCGGGCAGCCCGTCGGACGGCAGCTGTCGCTCGGTGTGCACCCGGCGCCCGTCGAGCCCACCGCCGACGGTCACGCTGTAGACCCCGTTGTCGGTGGTGGCGGCGCACTTGGCCTCCTGGAAGGCCGGGTCGGTGAGCAGGGCGTGGACCTCGTCCACCGTCCCGTTCAGCTCCTCACGCTTCGTCAGTCGCACCGTCGGTCCTCTCGCTGGTCAGTGCGGCCGATCCTCTCATCCACCGCGCAGCCGGTGCGAGACGTCGGACAGCCCCGTCGTCGAGTCACGCAGCACGCCGAGCACCCAGTCGCGGCGGCGGCGGTGCTGTGCCAGCACCAGGTCGAGCTCGGCCTGCAACGCCGACCGCGTCGCCGCGCGCGCCCGGTCGGCGTCGGCGTCGGCAGCACCGGTGACGCCCCAGCCGATCTCGACGCTGCCGTCGCGGACCTCCAGCCCCGCGGCTCGGGCCCGCTCCGCCAGGGCACGCCCGCGGGCCACGAGGTCGGCGAGGTCGGTCGCGTGGTCCTGCAGCACCCGGCCCACCCGGTCGAGCTGGGCGGCGGTGGTGTCGGTGGCCGCGGCCAGGTCCGCGGCGCGGCGGCGGGTGGAGGCCGAGGTGCGGCCCGTCCAGCCGACGCCGAGGAGGTCGGATGCCGTGCGCACGCCGGTCGCGTGGTCGCCGAGCCGCTCGGCCACCGAGCGTGCGGTGCCCGCGCAGGCCGACAGGGATGCCGGGTCACCCGGCACGACGCTCACGACCGGCCCTCCGCGTCCACCGGCGGCGCGTCGACGGCCGCGGCATCCGGGAGGTCGTCGCGTGCCGCGGCGCGCATCGGCAAACCGGGCCAGCGTGGGGGAGAGGTCGGCCGCCTGCTCACCGATCGCGCGCAGGGTGTCGGCCACCTGGTCGAGCCAGTCGTCGAGCACGCGCTGCGGCCTGGGCTCGCCGGTGACGACGAGGCAGGCGAGCACGTCGTCCTCGGCCGCGGTCACGGTGGCGCGCAGGGCGTCGAGCTGCGCGACGGCGGCACGGGCGAGCTCCGGGTCGGGTCCGAGGGGCACCCCGCCACTGTAGGGAGTTCTGGCAGGGGCGCCGCGAGGTTACCCACAGGCCCTCCGGAGCCCGCGGCCTGCGGGCCGCGGCGGTCTCGGCGTAGGGTCGCCGGGTGGCCATCGACGACCGCGCCGACGTTGTGCTGGGCGCCGCCCCCGACCAGCGCACCGACGGCGCTCACGACGCCCGCACCGACGGCGCCCTGCGACGCCCGCACCGACGGCGCCCTCGGCGCCGCCGCCGTCGAGCTGACCGCCGAGCTCGTGGGCATCGACTCGGTGAACTCCGGCCTGGTCCCCGGTGCCTCCGGTGAGGCCGCGATCGTCGCGCACCTGCGGAACCGGCTGCAGTCCAACGGGTTCACCACCCACGTCGTCACCGCTGCGGGGCACGACGACCGCCCGAGCCTGGTCGCCATCGGTCCGTCCACCACGCCCGGCCCGACCGTCGTGCTGACCGGGCACCTCGACACCGTCGGCGTCGAGGGCATGTCCGATCCGTTCACCCCGACCGTCGAGGCGGACCGCCTCAGCGGGCGCGGCGCGAGCGACATGAAGGGCGGGCTCGCGGCGATGGTCGTCGCCGCCGAGGAGCTCTCCCGGCGAGGCGCGCCCGGCCGCGTCGTGCTCGCGCTCGTCGCCGACGAGGAGGACGCCAGCCTCGGTGCCGAGGCCGTGCTCGCCGCCCTGCCCCGACTCGGGGTGCGCCCGGACGTCGCCGTCGTCGGTGAGCCGACCTGGCTGGCGATCACCGAGAGCCTGCGTGGCTATGCCCTGGTCGAGGTCGTCCTCACCGGCCGCGCCGCCCACTCGTCGCAGCCCGAGCTCGGAGTCAACGCCGTCGCCCACCTCGGGCGGCTCCTGGTCGCCCTCGAGCAGCGCGACGCGGAGCTCGGCGCGGGCGGTGCCTCGCTGATGGCCACGGTCGCCTCCGGCGGGGACTCCACGTTCGTCCTGGCCCGCTCGGCCCGCGTGCTGGTCGAACGGCGCACGGTGCCGGGTGAGCGCTCCGACGCCGCGGTCACCGAGGTCGAGCAGCTGCTCGCCGACCTGCGCGCGAGCGACGACACCGTCGACGGGGCGGCACGGCTCCTGATCGCCCGCGAGCCGTGGCGCCTCGACGCCCACGGCCCGGCCGCCTCACTGTCGGCCGCCCTCGAAACGGCGTTGGGCGCCACTGCCGCCGAACAGCCTGTGCCGCAACGCTTCCACGCGCCCTACTGGATGGAGGCGCCGCTGTGGCAAGCGGCCGGCATCCCGGCCCTGGTCTGCGGGCCCGCCGGGGGTGGGCTGCACGCGGCCGACGAGTGGGTCGACCTCGAGCAGGTACGGCGGTATGCCGTCGCCCTCACCACCGCGGTCGCGAGCTGGGCGGCCGAGCATGCCCACTGACCCACGACGGCTGCGGGACGACGCGCCGCTGCTCGACGCCTGGCTGCGCTTCCAGGAGCAGGCGCCCACGCCGTTCACCATCCCCGGGCACAAGCACCGGCGCGACCTCGTCGGTGACGTCGTGGCCGGGGACGTGCCGCTCTACGCCGGCCTCGACACGATGAAGCTGGCGCGCGGGGTCGTCGCCGACGCCGAGATGCGCGCCGCCCTGCTGTGGGGGGCCGACCTGTGCCGGTTCTCGGTCGGTGGCTCGACGCACGGCAACCAGGCCCTGGCGCTCGCCGTGGCCCGTCCCGGCGACCGGGTGGTCGTGGCCCGCACCCTGCACCGCTCGATGCTCCTCGGGCTGGTGCTGGCCGGCCTCGAACCGGTGTGGCTGCGGCCGGAGGTCGACGCGACGCACGGGCTCCCGATCGGGGTCACCGCCGCCGCCCTCGAGGCCGCCCTCGCCGCAGAGCCCGACGCCCGAGCGGTCTTCGTCGGCGACCCGTCCTACGTGGGCACGGTCGGCGACGTGGGCGGGCTGGCCACGGTGGCGCACCGGCACGGCATCCCGCTCGTCGTCGACGCCGCGTGGGGCGCGCACCTCGGGTTCCACCCGGCCCTGCCGCCGCACGCGCTCGCCGCCGGTGCCGACGCCCTGGTGACCAGCGCCCACAAGGCGCTCCCCGCCTGGTCCCAGGGAGCCCTGGTGCTGGCTCGCAGCCGCCGGATCGGGCGGGCCCGGTTCGACGCCGCCGTCGAGGCAACCGCCACGACCAGTCCGTCAGGAGCCATCCTCGCCAGCATCGACGCCTCCCGTGCCCTGCTCCAGCGCGACGGCGAGGCCCTGATCGGCCCGGTCATCGAGGCCGTGGCGACCGTGCGTGAACGGCTGGCGCGGGTGCCCGGGCTGGTCGTGCTCGACGGCCCCGGGGTCGACCCGATGCGGCTCACCCTGGTGCTGCCCGGCACCGGTGCTGACGGCAACGCGATCGAGTCCGACCTCCTCGCCCACGGGATGCCGGTCGAGATGGCCGACCGCGACACCGTCGTCGCGATGGTGACCCTCGCCGACACCCCCGAGGGTCTCGTCGACCTCGCGATCGCCCTCGTGGAGTCGGTCGACCGGCACCGGGGGAGCCCTCGACCGGTCGTGACGTCCGGTGTCTGGGCCGTCGACCCGGTCACGGTCACCAGCCCCCGGGAGGCCTTCTTCGCCCCTCGGGAGAGCGTCACGATCGAGCAGGCCGTGGGTCGGGTCAGTGCCGAGCTCGTCGCTCCGTACCCACCGGGCATCCCGGTGCTCGCGCCGGGCGAGGAGGTCACCCTCGAGGCGGTGGAGGCGCTGCGGGCGGCGCGGGCTGCCGGGAGCCGGATCGCCTATGCCGCGGACCCGAGCGTGCACACCCTCGACGTCATCGCCGAGTAGCCGAGTAGCCGAGAGCCGAAGAGCCGAGGAGCCGCCCCAGGGTCTCGACCTCGTGCGACTTACCTGCGGTTCTGAGCCGCGCGAGCCGCCGGAACCGCACCCAAGTCGCACGAGGTCGATGAGCGGCCGGCGGAACTGTCCCGCCCGCGAGACACAGCGCGCACCAGCGCGGGCCGGAGCACCCAGCCGGAGTGGATAGGCTCGGGCGCGGACACGACGGTGTGTCCCACCGCACCCGGTGAGTAGCGACGAAGGAGTGCAACCGCACCATGTCGACCGCCCTGGCCCGCACCCGCGAGGACGTCCTCGCGCCGATCGCAACAGCGTTCGAGGAGGCAGCGCCGGACGGTGGGGGAGCCGAGTTCGTCGCCCGCTACTTCCGCCACGTGCCGCTCGACGAGCTCACCTCGCGGACCCCCGACATCTATGCCGGTGCCGCCGCCAGCCACCTCGAGCTCGCGCGGGACCGGCCGGCCGGCGTGGCCAACGTGCGCGTGTACAACCCGAGCACCGAGGTCGACGGCTGGTCCAACGCCCGCACCATCATCCAGATCGTCACCGACGACATGCCCTTCCTCGTCGACTCGGTGACCGGCGCCCTGGTCAACGCCGGCATCGACATCCACCTCATCGTCCACCCGCAGCTCGTCGTCAGCCGCGACGCCGCCGGTGGGCTCGAGCACGTCGTACCCCGCGACGTGACCGGCAAGACGGCCAAGGGCGCCGTCGGCGAGCTCGCCGAGTCCTGGATGCTGCTGTCCATCGACCGCGAGAGCGACGAGGAGCGCCGGGCCGTGCTCGAGCGCACGGTGCGGCACGTGCTCGAGGACGTGCGGCAGTCGGTCGAGGACTGGCCGAAGATGCGCAGCAAGTGCCTGGTGCTGGCCGCCGAGCTCGAGGGCTCCCCGCCCCCGGGCGTCGACGCCGACGAGACCGCGCTCGCCATCCGCTTCCTGCGCTGGATGGCCGAGGACCACTTCACCTTCCTCGGCTACCGCGACTACACCCTGATGGCGACGCCGGAGGGCGAGGTGCTCGCCCCGGTCACCGGCTCGGGTCGGGGGCTGCTGCGCTCCGACCCGCCGCTCGGCCAGGAGCACGTCGTCCTCAGCCCGCAGGCGTCCCAGAAGGCCCACGAGCCGCAGATCCTCGTGCTCACCAAGGCCAACTCCCGCTCCACGGTGCACCGCATCGCCCACCTCGACTACGTCGGCGTCAAGGCCTACGACGAGCGCGGCGAGGTCGTGGGGGAGCGCCGCTTCCTGGGGCTGTACGCCTCCACGGCCTACACCGAGTCGGTCCAGCGCGTGCCGCTGGTCGCCGAGAAGGTGCAGGCGGTCCTCGACCGCTCGGGTGTCGCCCTCGACAGCCACACCGGCAAGGACCTCCTGCAGGTGCTCGAGAGCTACCCGCGCGACGAGCTGATCCAGGCCAGCATCGAGCAGCTGTACGACACCGCCATGGCGGTGACCGCAGCTGCAGGAGCGCCGCCGCACCAAGCTGTTCATCCGCGAGGACGACTTCGGCCGCTTCGTCTCCTGCCTCGTCTACATCCCCCGGGACCGCTACAACACGGGCGTCCGGCTGCGGATGGCCGAGATCCTCAAGGAGACCTTCGGCGGCGAGTCGGTCGAGTTCAGCGCGCGGGTCAGCGAGTCGGCGCTCTCCCGGCTGCAGTTCGTCGTCCGGGTGCCGAAGGGCCGGCGGGTGCGGATGCTCGACCAGGCCGAGCTGGACTCCGTCGAGCAGCGCCTCGTCGAGGTCAGCCGTACCTGGTCCGATCGCCTCGGCGACGCCCTGCGCTCGACGTACGGCGAGGAGGCCGGCGACCGCCTCATGGACCGGTTCGGGCGGGCGTTCCCCACGGCCTACGAGGAGACGTTCACGGTCAACCAGGGCCAGGCCGACCTGGCGCACCTCGACCAGCTCGGGGACGGCCAGGGCACCAGTGTCGCGCTCTACCGCCCGGCCGACGCCCCGCCGAGCATCCGCCGGTTCAAGCTGTTCCGGGTCGAGCCGCTCTCGCTCACCGACATCCTGCCGATCTTCACCCACATGGGCGTCGAGGTCGTCGACGAGCAGCCCTTCGAGGTGGCCCGCGCGGACGGCACCACCCTGCACGTCTACGACTTCGGCCTGCGCGTGCCCGACCCCGCGATCTGGGAGGCGTGCCCGCACGACAAGCTGCGTGACCTCTTCGAGGGCGCCGTCGCCGCGGTCTGGGACGGTCGCGCCGAGAGCGACGGCTTCAACCGGCTCGTGCTCGCGCGCCCAGCTGACCTGGCGCCAGGTCGTCGTGCTGCGCGCCGTCGCGAAGTACCTGCGCCAGACCCGCGCCACCTTCTCGCAGGAGCTACCTCGAGGACGCCCTCGTCTCGCACCCCGCGATCGCCCGCGACCTCGTCGACCTCTGGCAGACCCGGTTCGACCCGGAGCGGTTCGGCGGTGACGCCACCGCCGAGCGCACCACCGCCGAGGAGGAGATCGCCGGCCGGGTGGTCGACGCCCTCGACGACGTGTCCTCGCTCGACCACGACCGCATCATCCGGGCGTTCCTCGGCGTCATCCGGGCCGGCGCTGCGGACGAACTTCTACCAGCCGGGCGCCGACGGCGAGCCGAAGTCGTACGTCTCGCTCAAGCTGAACCCCAAGGCCGTGCCCGACCTGCCGGCACCCCGGCCGCAGTTCGAGATCTGGGTCTACAGCCCCGCGCGTCGAGGGCGTGCACCTGCGCTTCGGCCCGGTCGCCCGCGGCGGGCTGCGCTGGTCCGACCGGCGCGAGGACTTCCGCACCGAGGTGCTCGGCCTGGTCAAGGCGCAGATGGTCAAGAACGCCGTCATCGTGCCGACCGGCTCCAAGGGCGGCTTCTACCCCAAGCAGCTGCCCGACCCCGCGGTCGACCGCGAGGCCTGGCTGGAGGAGGGCAAGTCGGCCTACCGGATGTTCATCTCCGCGCTGCTCGACATCACCGACAACCGCGTCTCCGGCGAGGCCGTGCCGCCCGAGCACGTGGTGCGGCACGACGACGACGACGCCTACCTCGTCGTCGCCGCCGACAAGGGCACGGCCACCTTCTCCGACATCGCCAACGGGGTGGCGCAGTCCTACGGCTTCTGGCTCGACGACGCGTTCGCCTCCGGCGGCTCGGCCGGCTACGACCACAAGGCGATGGGCATCACCGCCCGTGGCGCCTGGGAGTCGGTCAAGCGGCACTTCCGCGAGATGGGCGTCGACACCCAGAGCCAGGACTTCACCGTCGTCGGTGTCGGCGACATGAGCGGTGACGTGTTCGGCAACGGCATGCTGCTCTCCGAGCACATCCGCCTGGTCGCCGCGTTCGACCACCGGCACGTCTTCGTCGACCCGACGCCGGATGCCGCGGCCTCCTTCGCCGAGCGGCGTCGCCTCTTCGACCTGCCCGCGCTCCTCGTGGGACGACTACGACAAGTCGCTGATCTCCGCCGGTGGCGGGGTCTTCCCGCGCAGCCTGAAGTCGATCCCGGTGTCGCCGGAGATGGCCGAGGCGCTCGGGCTCCAAGGGCGTCGACGACGATGACCCCGGCCGAGCTGATCCACGCGATCCTGCTCGCCCCGGTCGACCTGCTGTGGAACGGCGGTATCGGCACCTACGTCAAGGCCTCCACCGAGGACCACCGCCGATCGGCGACCGCGCCAACGACGCCATCCGGGTCGACGGCAAGCAGCTGCGGGTCAAGGTGGTCGGCGAGGGCGGCAACCTCGGTCTGTCGCAGCTCGGTCGGATCGAGGCGGCGCTCTGCGGGGTTCGGGTCAACACCGACGCCATCGACAACTCGGCCGGCGTCGACACCTCCGACCACGAGGTCAACATCAAGATCCTGCTCGGCGAGGTGGTCCGCCAGGGCGACCTCACCACCGAGCAGCGCAACGAGCTGCTCGCCTCGATGACCGACGACGTCGCCGAGCACGTGCTGCGCGACAACTACGAGCAGAACGTGCTGCTCGGCAACGCCCGGGCGCAGGAGCACTCGATGGTGAGCGTGCACGAGCGGCTCATCCACTGGCTCGAGGCCCGCGGCGACCTCGACCGCGCGCTGGAGTACCTGCCGACCGACGCCGAGCTCGAGAAGCGGGCGCACGACGGCCTGGGCCTGAAGTCGCCGGAGTTCTCGGTGCTCGTGGCCTACGCCAAGCTCGCGCTCAAGGAGGACATCCTCGCGAGCTCGATCCCGGACGACCCGTACTTCGAGCGCACCCTGGCCGAGTACTTCCCGCCGAAGATCCGCGAGCGCTACGCCGACCAGCTGGCCGGGCACCCGCTGCGCCGCGAGATCGTCACGAACGCGGTGGTCAACTCGATGGTCAACCGGGGCGGCATCACCTTCGCCTTCCGGGCCCAGGAGGAGGCCGGGGCCACCCCCGAGCAGGTCACCCGGGCGTTCGTCGTCTGCCGTGAGGTCTTCGGGCTGAGCGACTACGTGGCCGAGGTCGAGGCGCTCGACAACCTCGTGCCGACCGCGGCGCAGACCGCGCTCTACCTCGAGTTCCGTCGGCTGCTCGACCGGTCGGTGCGGTGGTTCCTCACCTCGCGCCCGTCGACGCTCGACATCGGCGCCGAGATCGAGCGGTTCTCCGGCATCGTGCGCGGCCTGCGCACCCAGGTGCCCGACGCTGCTGCGCGGTGAGGAGAAGCGTCGCCTCGAGCGCAAGGCCGCCGAGCTGACCAAGGCGGGCGTGCCGGAGGAGCTCGCGATGCGCGCGGCATCCCTGCTCGACTGGTACTCGCTGCTCGACATCGTCGACATCGCGACCGACACCGGCCGCGAGCCGACCGACGTGGCGCCGCTGTACTACCTGGTCTCGGAGCGGTTCGGCATCGACGCGATGCTGAGCAAGGTCACCCGCCTGCCGCGCGACGACCGCTGGGACGCCCTGGCCCGCGGCGCGCTGCGCGACGACCTCTACTCGGTGCTCGAGTCGCTGACCCGCTCGGTCATCGAGGTCGGTCCCGCCGACGGCGAGCCGGCCGCGCAGTGGGAGGCGTGGGAGAAGGCCAACAAGGACTCCGTGCAGCGCAGCAAGAACGCGCTGACGGCGATCCGGCGGCTCGACCACCCCAACATCGCGGCCCTGTCCGTCGCGCTGCGCACGCTGCGCTCGGTGATCCGGGTCGGCGCCAGCACCTGACCGCCCGCCGTCCGCCGACTCATTGCGGATCACCCACCCGCGCTGGCCCTCCCGGGCCCGATCGAGGTGGGTGATCCGCAATGAGTCGGGTGGGTGCCCGGGAGGTGGGCGGCCGACATCCGGCGTCGAGCCGTGACCTAGGGTGGCGCGCGTGAGCACCCTGGCCGAGATGCTGCGCGACACGACGACCCTCGAGCCGGCCGAGTCGGAGTGGCTGCACCTGCTCGCCGGCGACTGGCAGCTGGTCTCCGACCTGTCCTTCGCCGACCTCGTGCTGTGGGTGCGCGGCGGCCTGGACGGCTGGCGGGCCGTGGCCCACGTGCGGCCCAACACCGGCCCGATGGTCTTCTACGACGACATCGTCGGCAGCTCGTCGAGCCGCTCCCGCGCCTCGATGCTCGACGAGGCCGCCCGCTCCCGGCGGATCGTGGCCAAGGCGGTGCCCACCATCCGCGAGGACATGTCCGATCCGCGAGGATGCCGTGCCCGTCGTGCACGGCGGCCGCACCATCGCCGTCGTCACCCGGCACGCGAACCTCACCGGCGGCCGCACCCCCAGCCGGCTCGAGCTCACCTACCGTGACCTCGCCGACTCGATCATGCGGATGGTCGCGGCCGGTGAGTTCCCGTCCACCGCGTCGCCGACCGGCATGCGGCGCGGTGCCCCGCGGGTCGGGGACGGCGTGATCCACCTCGATGCCGAGGGCCTGGTCAAGTACGCCAGCCCGAACGCCGTCTCGGCCGTGCACCGGATGGGTCACGTCGGCGACGTCATCGGCGAGGTGCTGGCCAAGGTCGTCACCGACCTCGTCTCGCGCAACGGCGCGAACGTCGACGAGTCGCTGGCGGTCGTGGCGACCGGGCGGGCGGCCTGGCGCTCCGAGGTGGAGACGACCAGCGCGACGATCACCATGCGCGCCATCCCGCTCACCCTCGGTGGGGTGCGCACCGGGGCGATGGTGCTGGTGCGCGACGTGTCCGAGCTGCGCCGGCGCGAGCAGGAGCTGCTCACCAAGGACGCGACGATCCGCGAGATCCACCACCGGGTGAAGAACAACCTGCAGACCGTCGCGGCGCTGCTGCGGCTGCAGGCCCGGCGGGTCACCGACGACGCGGCCCGGGCCTCGCTCGAGGAGGCGGTGCGGCGGGTCGGCACGATCGCGCTGGTGCACGAGACGCTCAGCCAGGGCTTCGACGAGACGGTGAACTTCGACGAGATCGCCGTGCGGGGGCTGCGGGCGGTCGTCGAGGTGGCCACGCGCGAGCACCAGGTGGAGTCGACCTTCACCGGCAGCTTCGGGCGGATGCGCGCCGAGGACGCCACCGCGCTCGCGATGATCATCTCCGAGCTGGTGCAGAACGCCGTCGAGCACGGCTTGGAGGAACGCGACGGCAAGGTCGAGGTGGCCGTGACCCGTCAGACCCTCGAGAGCGGCGAGGAGCAGCTGACCGTGACCATCACCGACGACGGGGTCGGGCTGCCCGCCGGGTTCCGGCCGTCGCTGGCCGGGCTGGGGACCCAGATCGTGACCGTCGCTGGCGCACCGACCTGCAAGGGTCGGATCAGGTGGGAGCCCAACGAGCCGAGCGGCACCCGGGTCGAGTTCGTGGCGAGACTGCGTCCGCTGCGGTAGGTCGGTGCCGTCAGCGGCGGGGGCGTCGGCTTCAGCCGGCGCGACGGGCGCGGGCGTTACGACGCTTGAGCGCGCGGCGCTCGTCCTCGGACATGCCGCCCCAGACACCGGCGTCCTGGCCGGACTCGATGGCCCACTTCAGGCAGGTGTCGACCACCTCACACCGGCGGCAGACAGCCTTGGCCTCCTCGATCTGAGCGATCGCCGGGCCGGTGTTCCCGATCGGGAAGAACAGCTCGGGGTCCTCGTCGAGGCAGGCAGCGCGGTCGCGCCAGTCCATGAAGGGTGCTCCTTGTCGCGGGGGTATGCGGGGGGTCGAGCGCCTGCTGGGGGTGGTGCAGACGCGCGGTGGGATGCGTCGTTGCAGCCAGAACGGACGTCTACAGCACAGACGTCCGTGCCGCCACACTACCGGTGCGGTCCCAATCCGTGAAGAACACGGGGTGTGACAGTTCCGACAGTGGACGGAGGTCGTGGGTCGTACCCTCGCTCAACGGACGCGGGGGTGGCGCGTGTTCCCTACCCCGCTGACTAGGGTGTATGCCGTGCCGGACCCCTCCTCACGCGGCCCCCGCCGCCTCGCCGCGCTGCTCACCGGGGTGCAGGCGCTCGCCCTGGCCGGCTTTGCGGTGTACTACGTCGTCGAGCTCGTGCTCGGGGAGGGCAGCGACGCCATCCGGGTGCTGATGTCGGCCCTGCTGATCCTCGTCGGCGCAGCCGGCCTGGGCGTCCTGGCCCGTGGCTGGCTCGGTGTCTCCGCGTGGCCGCGCACCCCGACCATCGTCTGGAACGCGCTCCTCGTGCCGGTCGGGATCAGCCTGATCCAGGGCAACCGGGTGCTCATCGGGTGGGTCGTGGTCGTGGTGGCGATCGTGGCCATCGGCGCGGCGTGGATCGCCCGTGACCCCGACACCGAGGTGCTCCCGGGGAGCGACCTGCCCGACTGAGCCCTCGGCCAACAGCACCTGGACCTCGATGGCCTCGCCGCGCGTGACGAGGACCCCGCGCCCCGGCAGCCGCGGGATGCCGTCCGGCAGGGGTGTCGCGACAAGGCCGCGGTCCGCAGGGGTGGGGTTCAGCACCAGGCAGCACCCGTGGCGAGCCGCCTCGACGTCGATCCCGCTGAACCGCGTGGCGAGAGCGGTGGTGGAGGTCGACAGAACGGCCAGCCCGCCGTCCCGGTCGACCAGGCCGATGATCTCGCGCAGCACGGGGGCAAGGTCGCTGTTCCCCGAGCCGGTCGGCGTCGTCGACGCACACCACGAGGTCGTGGTGTTTCCGCCTGAGTCGCACGAGGCCCTCGGGGTCGCCCGGCTCGATGACGACCGACCCCGGCGGCCACGGCATCCGGATGACGTCCGCCTCCGAGCTCACGGCGACGACAAGTCGACCCTCGGCGCACAGGGACTCCGCGACCACCCGTAGCGCGTTGGAGCGCCCGGACCGCGATGGCCCGACGACGAGCAGCCGGCGTCCGTCCGTGTCGGGCCGCCACCAGCAGGCGCCGCCGTGGTCGCCGCCGACGCCGAGCAGCACGCGATCGTCGGGGTGGCCGGCGCCAGTCACCACCGCGTGGCCGGCGCCGCCCACCGTCTGCCCGGATCGGCGCTGGACATCGGCTCGGCGGACGACCGCCGGCAGGGGGATCCACCGCCAGGCAGCGCCCTCGGCCGGCCGGGCGACTGCACCGCGCGCGACCGTTGACGTGTCGTCAGGGGATGCGCGGGCGAACTGCACCTCCCGTCTGTCGTGCACCCGCACGGCACGTCCCGGTGGCGGGTCGCGGGGCAGGTCGATGGTGCGCAGCCCGGCGAGCGCCGCGTCGAGCGGGTCGATGCTGCCCAGCAGGAAGCTGCGCCCGGCGACCTCGCCCCAGCGCGGGTGCAACAGGCTGCGGCCTCCTGACACGGCCCCGACGATGCCGACCGACCGACCGTCGCGCAGGACCCGCAGGAGCGAGCCGATCAGCGGGTCGGGGTCGTGCGCGGGTTGGGCCTCGACGAGCTGGTCCCAGCCGTCGACCAGGACGAGGGTCGTCGGGCGCCGCGGCGTCGGTACCGACGAGGGGCCCGTCGCGGGTGCTGCACCCAGGCGCCGGTCCACCTCCTCGCGAAGGTGCCGGACGAGGGCAGCGCAGGCCCGCTGGTCGTCGGTGCGCACGCGCGTTCCCAGGTGGGGGAGGGCGTCGAGGTCGGCCAGCGACCCGTGCGCGTCGATGACGTGCAGGTGCAGGGCAGTCCGGGCCGGACCCTGTCGCGGCCGCGAGCGCGAGCGCCCGCAGGGCCGTCGTGCGCCCGCTGCCCGACCCGCCGACGAACAGCCAGGGCCCGCCGGCGGCGTCCCAGGCGAGCGCCGTGATGCGTTGCAGCTCTGGTTCGTCGACGAGACCCACCACGCGAGGGACGCCGCTCGACCGGGCGTCGCTCCCCGCGAGGGCAGGCACCAGCGAGGGGAGGGGCGCCAGCCAGGGCGCCCGGGGTGGCCGCCCGCCGAGGAGGAGGTGGGCGTCGCGCACCGCAGCCACCACTCCCGGGGTCGACCCGACCTCGGCGTCGTCGATCTGCTGCGCGGGGTCGACGCCCTCACCGCCTGTCGTACTGCGGCGCACGGTGAGCCCCGCGACGCTCCGGACCCGAGGTGCCGCCACGGTCGCTGCCTGGAAGGTCACCAGGGCCCCGTCGGCCCCCCGCGCCAGCGCGCGCCCCGGTGTGCTGGGTGGGATGCCGGCCGCCGACCCGTCGTCGAGGACGTCGACCGAGTCGGCCCGGTCACGAACCCGGAAGGCGATGCGCAGCGAGACGTTCGCCTGCACCTCCGCGCTCACCGCCCCGGACGGCCGCTGGGTCGCCAGGACGAGGTGTACCCCGAGGGACCGGCCGAGTGCGGCCAGCCGGACCAGCCCGGTCACGAAGTCGGGTAGCTCTTCGACCAGGGCCCGCAGCTCGTCGACCACGACGACGAGCCGCGGAACGGGTTCGGAGTCGGGGGTGCGCACCCGCTGGTAGGCCTCGAGGTCGTTCGCACCGACCGCGGCGAGGAGCCGCTCCCTGCGTCTCAGCTCGGCGCGCAACGAGGCCAGGGCGCGCGAGACCAGGTGGTCGTCGAGGTCGGTGACCAGGCCGACCACGTGGGGAAGGCCGGCGCACGGACCGAACGCGGCCCCGCCCTTGAAGTCGACGAGGACGAAGGTGAGCTCCTCGGGCGGGGACGAGATCGCGAGTGAAGTGACCAGCGTGCGGAGGAACTCCGACTTGCCCGAACCCGTCGTCCCGCCGACGAGCACGTGCGGGCCGTCCCGGCACAGGTCGATCACGAACGGCCCGTCGGGCCCTGACCCGACCACCGCCGCCGGCGTCGGCCTCGCCAGCGGCGCCGGGCTTCCGGCGACAGTCCTGGCACGCCATCCGTCGGCCACCCGGGACGCTGTGACCTCGCCACCGCCGAGCGCGTCGGCGAGGGTGAGCCGGGACGGCATCCGACCTCCCGTCCTCGGGCCGGAGCAGCGCAGGGGAGCGAGCGCCCGGGAGAGCCGGTCGGACCACCAGGGGCCCACCAGGTCGGGCACGAACGCCACGGGTCCTCCGCCGCCGTCGTAGACGTGCACACCATCCACCCGGTGCACGACCGCGCCGCACCCTGCCGGCAGCTCCGCCCGGCTCGGCGCCCCCGCGACGACGAGCATCCCGGCCTCCAGCGCTGCCTGCACGAGTGCACCCGTGTCGGGCCCGGGCCGGGGAACCACGAGCAACCGCAGCGGTCCGGCTCGATCCCGACGACTGTCGCCGTCGCGTCGCGTAGCTACGCCGTCGTCATCCGGCTGCGTCAAGGACACCTCGGCGGCGTGTGGCAAGCGGGCCGCCCACGACCACCCCGGGCAGGGCGAGGCGACCGACACCACCAGCTCGTGGGGGGCGTTGGCCGTGCACAGCTGCCCGACCAGGCCCGAGAGCAGGCCGTCGGTGGTGGCGGTCGCTCCGACGACACCGAGGCAGCCCACCTCGCCGATGTCGACGACCAGCGGCGCCCCCGCGACCGCCGGGTGGGTGCGAGTGGACCCCTCGACCCACGTGACGCGAGTGGGCACCTCACCCAGCCCGAGCCGCACCCGCGCGGACCCGCCCCCACACCAGACTCCGGCGAGCCGCTGTTCGGCGTTCGCGAGGACCGCCGCCGGGTCGGGATGAGCGCGGTCGATCCGCTCTGTCTCGCTGCGGAGTGCGTTCGCAAGCCGGGTTCGCGCCTCGCCGACCGCGGCTGCATGGTCCGCCACCTCACGGCGGTGCGCGCGCCCGGACCCCCACCGGTCGCCGAGTGCACCAGCGAGCAACGACACCGGGCCGAGTGCCGCGAACAGCAGCAGCTGTGGTCCGAGGAAGACCGCGAGAGCGATCGCCACGGGCACCGGAGCCACGGCCGCGATCCACGGGACCCGCGTCCGAGGGCGCTCGGGTGGGGCTGCGGGACAGTGGATCTCGATGTCCTCGGTGCTCGGCGGTGCGCCGGCCGTGGGGCTGAGGTGGGCCGTGCCGTCACCCGGGTGCCGCACCGGAGGACCCGGGCCACGCGCGCGTCGCAGCCGCAGGGTCGACGACCCGACCACGACCGTCGATCGGGCATCGACGGTCGTCACGGACTGCACTCGGACCCCGTCGACGGTGACCCCGTTGGTGGATCCGCAGTCCTCCACGGTGACGCCGTGCGGCCCCACGCCCACGAAGACGTGGCTGCGGCTCAGTGAGTCGTCGTCCACCACGAGACCAGCCGTGGGCGCACGCCCCACCGCGAGGCCCGGAGGGGACAGCGGGCGGCTGCGACCGGCATCCGGGCCGCCGACCACGACGAGGTCGAGCACCGGGCGCGACACCCCGGCGTCCGCTGGCTGCCGGCCCGTGGCGTCTCCCGCGGTGACGACGACGGACGCACCGTCCAGGAGGGGCGGCATCCCGACGACGGCGTCGGGCGGGAGCAACCGCCCCCGGCAGCTCAGCCGCGGCACGGGCTCGCCCAGGTGCTCGGCCAGCGCGGCACAGAGGTCGGCGGCCGTCGACCGGACCGACCACTCGACGACGACGTCGACCGGATGGGGTCGGCGTCGCGGCACGTGCACGGTGAGTGTCATCTCCATGGCCGCCACCGTAGGAAGACCCACCGACGACCCGGCCGAGTTATCCACAGGCGTGGTTCGGCTCGCACGGGTGGTGCGCCCGCACCACGGAGGTGCGCGCGGGCCTACAGGTCGAGGTGCAGCCGGAGAGCTGCGTCGAGCTGCGTCATCAGGTGTGCGGGAACCCGGCCGATGGCGGGGCCCACGCGCTCCACGGACACCGAACGGACCTGCTCGGCCTGGGCCTTGGAGTCGACCCGCAGACCCGTGTCGTCGGAGGTCAGCAGCACCTGGAACGGGAAGACGCGGTCGACGTTGCTGGTGACCGGGACGACGGTGACCACGCCCCGGCCCAGCTGCGCCGCAACGGTGTTGGCGCGGTCGTTGCTCACGATGACCGCGGGACGACGCTTGTCGGCCTCGCCAGCCCGGGCTGGGGTCAGGTCGGTCAGCCGCACCTCACCGCGCAGCATCGGTGAGCCCGGCGTCGCTGGTGGCCTCCCAGTCAGCCGCGTCACCCGAGGCCACCCAGTCATCCCACGCCGCCGCGTAGGCGTCCTCGAGCTCGGAGTCGCCCAGCCTGCGGATGGCGCGCTGGATCGCGGCGGAGCGCGAGGCCAGGCCCTCGGCCCGCGCAAAGCGGTCGAGCGCGGCGAGGTCGTCGTCGGAGAGGCTGATGCTGAGCTTCACGCGAAGAATGCTACTCGGGTAGCACCGATGGTGTCACTACGGCGTGGCGCGGCAAGTTGTCCACAGCTGGCCATTCTCGGCGTGCGAAACCGCTCGACCTCCGGTTCGCTATTGCCCAGAGGTCGCTGGTCGGCGGAGGGTCCGACCGGGGAGGAGGGGCCGTGGACGCCGTCCACACGCTCGAGGGCGAGGTGCGTGAGCTGATCCGCCGCTCGGGGCTCGACCCGGCGCGCGACGAGGGTGAGGTGCGGCGGCTGGTGCGTGAGGCCGTCGCCGACTACGACGAGCGGTCGCTGCTCGGTGGGATGCCGGTGCTCACCGACGTCGCGGCCGCGTCACGAGCGGTGTGGGACACGGTCGCCGGGTACGGCCCGCTGCAGCAGTACTTCGACGACCCGTCGGTCGAGGAGATCTGGGTCAACGAGCCGTCGCGAGTCTTCGTCGCACGCAACGGTGTGGCCGAGCTGACGACGACGCTGCTGTCCCACGACCAGGTGCGGGACCTCGTCGAGCGGATGCTGAAGTCGTCGGGACGCCGGGTCGACCTCAGCTCGCCCTTCGTCGATGCCGTTCTGCCCGACGGCAGTCGACTGCACGTCGTCATCCCCGACATCACCCGCGACCACTGGTACGTCAACGTGCGCAAGTTCGTCGTCAAGGCCGACTCCATGGACGACCTGGTGCGGCTCGGCACGCTCACCCGGCAGGCGGCGCGCTTCCTCGAGGCCGCCGTGGCGTCCGGTCTGAACGTCCTCGTGGCCGGTGGCACCCAGGCCGGAAAGACGACCCTGCTCAACTGCCTGGCAGCGGCGGTGCCGGCGCGCGAGCGGATCGTCACCTGCGAGGAGGTCTTCGAGCTGCGCATCCCGCACCGAGACGTCGCCTCGATGCAGTGCCGCCAGCCGTCCCTCGAGGGCACCGGCGAGATCCCGCTGCGCCGTCTGGTCAAGGAGGCGCTGCGGATGCGGCCCTCGCGGATCGTCGTCGGCGAGGTCCGCCAGGCGGAGAGCCTCGACCTGCTCATCGCGCTGAACTCCGGGCTGCCGGGGATGTGCACGATCCACGCCAACAGCGCTCGCGAGGCCGTCACCAAGATGTGCACGCTGCCGCTGCTGGCGGGCGAGAACGTGTCGGCTCGCTTCGTCGTCCCGACGGTGGCGGCCTCGATCGACCTCGTCGTGCACGCCGCCCTGGAGCGCGACGGCCGCCGCACGGTCCGCGAGATCGCCGCGGTTCCGGGGCGGGTCGAGGGTGACGTCGTCGAGATCGCCGACCTCTTCGTCCGCCGCGGCGGCGACCTGGTGCGCGCCGACGGCTTCCCGCCGCACGTCGACCGCTTCGAGCGGGCCGGCTACGACCTGTCGGCGCTGCTCGCCCAGGCGGCCGCATGACCGGTCTGCTGCTCGGGCTGCTGCTCGGTCTGGGGCTGTTCCTCGTCTGGTGGAGCTGCTGGGTCCCGCCGGAGCGCCCGGTGCGGCGCGCCCACCGGGCCGGCCCGCTCGACCGCCTGTCCGACGAGATCGTCCAGGCCGGTTTCGCAGGGCCTGTCGGTGCGCACGCCTGCTCAGCTGGCGGCGTCATCGCCTTCCTGCTCGTGCTCGCGCTGGTCCAGGCGACGGTGGGCGTGCTGCCGATCGCGGTGTGCTTCGCGGCGATGGCCGCCTACCTCCCGGTGGCGGTCGTGCGCAGCCGGGCTCGTCGCCGCCGAGCGCGGTTGCGTGACCTGTGGCCGGATGCCGTCGACAACATCACCTCGGGTGTCCGCGCGGGGATGGCGCTGCCCGAGGCGCTCTCCCAGCTCGGCGACCCGAGGTCCGGAGGAGCTGCGGCGATCCGTTCCGGGCGTTCGCGGACGACTACCGGCTCACCGGCCGGTTCCACGACTCGCCTCGACCGGCTCAAGGACCGGCTCAGCGACCCGGTCGGCGACCGGCTCGTCGAGAGCCTGCGCATCGCCCGCGAGGTCGGTGGCACCGACCTCGGGCACCTCCTGCGCACCCTGTCGGGGTTCCTGCGCGAGGACGCCCGCACCCGCGCCGAGCTCGAGACCCGGCAGAGCTGGACCGTCAACGCGGCGCGGCTCGCGGTCGCCGCACCGTGGGTCGTGCTGGCCATGCTCTCCACGAACCCCGAGTCGGTGGCGGCCTACTCCAGCGCCACCGGGGTGGCGGTGCTGGCCGTCGGAGGCGCGATCACCGCCGTCGCCTACTGGGTGATGGTGCGGATCGGCCGGCTTCCCGAGGACGAGCGGGTGCTGCGGTGAGCGGGCTCGCGCGCAGCGGCGCCGTCCTCGGCTTCGTCCTCGGGCTGGGGCTGGCGCTGGTCTGGCTGGGCCTGCCCCGGCACCGACGCCCGGGTCTGGCCGGCCGGGTCCTGCCGTACCTGCGCGACACGCCCCGACCGTCGCGGCTGCTCGACGACACCCGACCGGCCGGCGGCGCCCTGGGGGTGGTGGCGGGCCCGGTCATCCGCGACCTCGGCAACGTCGTCGAACGCGTCATGGGCGGCGCCGACTCGGTGCGCCGCCGCCAGCTGCGCGCCGGGCTGGCGGCCGACGTCGACCGGTTCCGGGCCGAGCAGGTGCTCTGGGGTGCGCTGGGTGCGGTCGTCGGAGCCGCCCTCGGCCTGCTCGCCCTCGTGCTGCGGGATGCCGGGGTGGTCACCGTCGTGATGCTCACTGCCATCGGGCTGGGGCTGGGAGTGACCGGGGCCGACTACCTCCTGTCCCGCCGCGCGGCCCGCCGCGAGGCGCGGATGCTGACCGAGTTCCCCACCGTCGCCGAGCTGCTCGCCCTGGCCGTCGGAGCGGGCGAGGGAGCGGTCGGCGCCCTCGACCGGGTCTGCCGGCTCTCGCACGGTGAGCTCGCCGGCGAGCTGCGCCGGTGCCTGGCCGACGCCCGCGCCGGCGCCAACCTGCCCACCGCGCTCCAGGGGCTGGCCGACCGCACCGGCCTGGCGAGCCTGCGCCGGTTCGTCGACGGCGTCGTCATCGCCGTCCAGCGAGGCACGCCCCTGGCCGACGTCCTTCGCGCCCAGGCGCAGGACGTCCGCGAGGAGGGGCGTCGGGCCCTCATGGAGGCGGGCGGCCGCAAGGAGATCGCGATGATGGTCCCGGTCGTCTTCCTGATCCTCCCGGTCACGGTCCTCTTCGCCGTGTTCCCCGGGTTCACCTTCTTCCGTTTCACCCTCTGACCAGGAAGGACCGACCGATGTCGATCATCCACACCCTGTCCACACGACTCCACCTGGTCACCCAGCGCCTGCTCGAGGGAGACGCCCGGCGCCGCGAGCGCGGTGACGTTCCCGGCTGGGTGCTCATCACCCTGATGACCGCCGGCCTCGTCACCGCCCTGTGGATCGTCGCGAAGGGCCAGCTGGTCGACATGTTCCAGAGCGCCCTGTCGTCGGTGAGGGGCTGACCGAGCCCGATGCGGTGCGCGCGGGACGAGCGAGGTGCCGCCGTCGCCGACTTCACGATGGTGTCGGTGCTGGTCGTCGTGCTGTTCCTCGCGGTGTTCCAGCTGGGGCTGGTCCTGCACACCCGCAACACGCTCATCTCCTGTGCCTCCGAGGGGGCGCGGCTCGGCGCGAGGGCGGATGCCGTCGCCGGGCAGGGCGTGTCACGCACCCAGTCGCTGATCAGCGCGTCGCTCTCCCCGCGGTACGCCCGCCACGTCACCGGCCGCGAGACGGTGGTCGCGGGCGTGCGCGTCGTCGAGGTGCGAGTCGTGGCCCCGATCCCGGTGCTGGGACTGCTCGGCCCCGACGACCGGCTCGACGTGGTCGGCCGAGCGTTCCTGGAGAACCAGTGACCGGGCGCCGGCGGGTCGTGCGCGACGAACGGGGCAGCGCCGTCGTCGAGTTCGTCGTCCTCGCGGTGCTCATGCTCATCCCGCTCGTGTACCTCGTCATGATGCTGGCGCGAGTCCAGGCCGGGTCGTATGCCGTGAGCCAGGCTGCCCGCGAGGCGGGCCGGGCGTACGTCACCGCCGAGGCCGGCGACCAGGCCGCGGGCCGGGCCGAGGCCGCGGCTCGGATCGCGTTCCTGGACCACTCGTTCGAGGAGTCGGGCCGCCTGTCGATCGCCTGCGACGGCATCCCGTGCCTGCGCCCGGACGGGCAGCGTCGAGACCACTGCGACCGTCCGCGTGCCGTTGCCCCTCGTGCCGTCGTTCGTGCGCGACGTCATCCCGCTGTCGGTGCCGGTCACCGCGAGCCACCTGTCCACGGTCGACCGGTTCCGAGGGCTGCCGTGAGCGACCCGGGGCCGGACGCGTTCCGCCGGACCAGCCGCAGCGAGCGCGGCTCGATCAGCCTGTTCATCCTCGGGCTGGCCCTGATCGCGATGCTGCTCATCGCCGGCGCGGTGGCCGTCACCTCGGCGCACCTGTCCCGGATGCGCCTGCTCGACGTCGCCGACGGTGCGGCCCTCAGCGCGGCCAACGCCCTGGACGACTCCGCCTACGACGCAAGGCGTCGGGGAGTCGGTGCCGCTGAGCAACCGGTCCGTGCAGGAGCGGGCAGCCGTCTACCTCGGCAGCCGTCCGCGGCCCGGGAGCGTCACCGCATGGCGGCTCGCCCCGGGCACGGGCACCCCGGACGGTCGCACCGCCGTGGTCGTGGTCGTCGGCGAGGCCGAGCTGCCGATGATCGGCCCGGCGCTGCGCGACCTGGGGGTCTCGGTGACCATCAGGGTCGAGTCCCGAGCCCGCTCGGACGTCGCACCCTGACCGGTCGCGGCCTCGCCCAGGCCCGGCGGCGCGCCCCGGACCCGGACCCCCGCTGGATGCCGGCTCAGCGGCGGTCGTCGCGCCGATCCTCGCGGCGGTCCTCGCGGCGGTCGCCGCGACGGCGGACGCCGTGGACGACCACGGCTGCGGTGCCGACCGTGGCGGCGGTGCGCGCCACGGGGGCGCCGATCACTCCGCGGCGCATGCGCGCGGGCAGGACGAAGTGGCATGTCAGTTCCCTTCCTCTTCCGAGGCCAGCTCGGCCTCGATGGATGCGGCGATGGCCTGGATCGGGATCCGGCCGTTGGCGATCAGCTGCCCACCGGCGCGGCGGGTGGCGGCGGCGAACGGGGCGGCCCAGCGGTTCTCGAACACGAGCACCCCGGCGAAGCTGCCGGGCTCCATCGACTCGGCGAGCAGCTCGACGTCGTCGGCGGCGAGGATCTCGGCGATGTCGGCCTCGAGGGCACGGATCGCGTCGACCTCGGGGGTGTCGTCGATCTCGAGCGCGTCGACCGAGCCGTCCTCGTTCTTGCTGAGGATGAGCAGGTCGAGCACCCGGATGATCCCGGACTCCGAGAGCCGGGCCAGCTCCTCGGCCACCTCGCCCGTGAAGTTCTGGTGACCGGCGGGGAACTCGATGACCAGGTAGTCGACCGGGCCCAGCTCCTCCACGTCCGTGTCGATGGTGACGTCCATGGTTCTCCTTGTCGATCCGCCCCGGGGAGGGCGCGGCACGTCGGCGCGACATCGCGCTCCCTCAGTCTGTGCGGCGGCCGCATGGCGGCGCCGCGAGGGACGCCTTCCAACCTTCCCCCGGCGCGTCCGCCCTGCGTCACCCACAGGGGGTGAGACCGGCTCGGCCGGGCCACCCGTTGACCGCTCGTCCGACGCCTCCCATCGGCGGGCGGGCGGTCGGCATCCGGACCTGCCGTAGGCTTGACCCTCGTGGCTGTCGACTTCTCCCAGGAGATCAAGGACCTCCGCACGACCATGGCGTCCGTGCGTGAGGTGACCGACCTGACCAAGCTCGAGGCGACCATCGCCGACTTCGAGAAGCAGGCGTCCGACCCGAACCTCTGGGACGACCAGGAGAAGGCGCAGGTCGTCACCTCCGGGCTGTCCCGCGCCAAGGCCGAGCACGACCGGGTCACCGGCATGGACGCCCGCATCGACGACCTCGCAGGCCCTGGTCGAGATGGGCCAGGAGGAGAACGACGCCGAGACCCTGCTCGAGGCCGAGCGCGAGCTCGTCGTCGTGCGCAAGGCCGTCGGTGAGCTCGAGGTGCGCACCCTGCTCGCGGGCGAGTACGACGAGCGGGCCGCAGTGGTCACGATCCGCGCCGGTGCGGGTGGCGTCGACGCCGCCGACTTCGCCGAGATGCTGATGCGCATGTACCTGCGCTGGGCCGAGCGCCACCACTACCCGATCAAGGTGCTCGACACGTCCTACGCCGAGGAGGCCGGCCTGAAGTCGGCGACCTTCGAGGTCGACGTGCCCTACGCCTACGGCAACCTCTCGGTCGAGGCCGGCACGCACCGCCTGGTGCGGATCAGCCCGTTCGACAACCAGGGCCGCCGCCAGACCAGCTTCGCCGCCGTCGAGGTCGTGCCGCTCATCGAGCAGACCGACACCATCGAGATCCCCGAGAACGACCTCAAGATCGACGTCTTCCGCTCCAGCGGCCCCGGCGGCCAGTCGGTCAACACGACCGACTCGGCGGTGCGCATGACGCACCTCCCGACCGGCACCGTCGTGTCGATGCAGAACGAGAAGAGCCAGATCCAGAACCGCGCCGCCGCCCTGCGCGTCATGCAGTCCCGGCTCCTGCTGCTCAAGAAGGCCGAGGAGGCCGCCGAGCAAGCAAGGAGCTCGCGGGCGACGTCAAGGCCAGCTGGGGCGACCAGATGCGCTCCTACGTGCTGCACCCGTACCAGATGGTCAAGGACCTGCGCACCGAGCTACGAGGTCGGCAACACCTCCGGCGTCTTCGACGGCGACATCGACGACTTCATCGAGGCCGGCATCCGCTGGCAGATCGGCCAGGACAAGGCTGCTGCCGCCGCGCAGGGCTGAGCCGTGAGCGAGCGTGACGCGGCCGGCAGCGAGTCGCCGGATGCCGTCGCGTGGGCGGCGTGGTCAGCCCACCTCGCCGACGAGGTCAGCCGCCTCGCCGACCGCGGTTCCCTGACCGTCACCGGGCCGCCCGGGTCAGAGCGTCCGGTCCGGGTGCGCAAGGCGCGCCTGGGCGGCTTCGTGCCGGCCAAGCACGAGGTCGTGACCCCGTGGGTGCGCCTGGTGCGCGCCGAGGACTTCCTGCGTGGGTACTGCGTCGGCGCCGAGCAGATCGGTGCGCACTTCCCGATGTCGCCCGAGGAGGACGCCGCCCTCGTGGCACTCGGCTGGCACCACCCGACGCCCGCCGACGGTGACGACTACGTGCGGTTCTGGCCGGATGACGTGCCGCTCGGCCCGTTCCTGCCGCGGGACGAGGCCGAGCGTGCCGCCGCGATGGTGGCGGCGACCTTCCGCGACGTGCTGGCCGCCGACGCCCGGGTACTGCCGACCACGACCACCGGCTGACCGACCCGGTCTCGAGTGCGGAAGGGTCGCCCGGGCAACCACGTCCGCACGTGCCGCGGGGAGGCGCGGGATGGGGGGTGCGCCCAAGGCATCCGGATGGATGTGTGGCGCGGTCACATTGCCGCAGGTCAGCGCCCCGCCGAGGCTGGGCGGCATGGTCCAGACCCGCCCGGCGCAGCGTCGCGCCAGCTCCCTCGCCAGCGCCGCCGTCGCGGCCCTCGTCCTCGTCGGGGGCGCAGCCCTCGCCGCCCCGGCCGGGGCCGACAAGCCCGGCGCCGGCCACTGCGCCCGCATCGACAAGGTCGTCGTCAAGGGCGCCGAGCGCACCGAGACCGCCTGCCTGGCCGACCTCACCACCACCGGCACCGTGCAGACCGGGCACACCAACCCGGCCGACTGGGCGGGTCTGCACGCCGCCGGCACGGTCACGCCGAGCGGGGTGCCCGGCATCCAGGTCGACGGCTACTTCCCGGACACCTCGACCACCAACACCAACCACGGCTGGAACCACGACAGCCAGTTCGTGATCCGCATCCCGGACGCCTGGAACGGCAAGGTCGTCATCACCGGGGCGCCGGGGGTGCGCGGGCAGTACGCCAACGACCTGGTCATCGGCGACTGGGTGCTCGCCCAGGGCTACGCCTTCGCGAGCACCGACAAGGGCAACATGGGGGCGAGCTTCTGGGACGACGGCTCGACGCCCGGCGGCTCGATCCGCGAGTGGCACCAGCGGGTGACCGAGCTCGCCGTCGCCACCCGCGACACCGTGACCAAGGTGCGGGCCCAGCGCCCCGGCCGGATGTACATGGCCGGCATCTCCAACGGCGGCTACCTCACCCGCTGGCAGCTGGAGAACCGCCCCGACCTCTACGACGGCGGGCTCGACTGGGAGGGAACGCTGTTCCGCGCCGACGGCCCGAACCTGTTCACGTACCTGCCCACCGCGCTGAAGCACTACCCCGCGTACGCCGCGACCGGTGACCAGGCCGCCCACGACGCGATGATCGACGCCGGGTTCGCGCCCGGGTCCGAGTTCCTGTGGCCGTTCCACTACTCGGTCTACTGGGACGTGACCCAGCGCTGGTACCGCGAGGAGGTCGACCCCGCCTGGGACGGTGACCTCAAGGCCGGCGTCCCCTTCTGCGCGAGCGGCACCCCCCACTGCGACGCCGACTACGACTACGCCTCGCGCCCGCAGGCGGTCAAGGACGCCGTGCGGTCCATCGAGCTGACCGGCAGGATCGGCAAGCCGCTCGTCACGATCCACGGCACCCTCGACACCCTGCTGCCGATCGCCACCGACTCCGACGTCTACGACCGGCTCATCGACGCGCAGGGCGCGGGGGAGCGGCACCGCTACTACCGGATCGCCGACGGAACCCACACCGACGGGCTCTACGCCGCGTTCCCCGACCGGCTGCGCCCGCTGCTGCCGTGCGCCCGCTCGGCGTTCGGGGTGCTCACCGACTGGGTCGAGCAGGGCGTCGAGCCGCCGGCGGACAGCACCTACCCGCGCCCGACGGGGGACCTGCTGAACACCTGCGCCCTCTGAGGCGACAACTTTCCCGCCCGATGGCGGAACCTTCGCCATGGCACCGGAACGGTTCCGGCGCGATGTCGAAGGTTCCCGCTTCGGGCGGGAAAGTCGGGGCGCCGGATGGCGGGCGGCCACGGGCGGGTGACCCGCCGACTTTGGGCAACTGACCGGCATCCTCAGGTTCCCGACCTATCCTCGAAACGAGCCGCCCCTTCGGGGCCCGGCGTGCCCTCCACCCCCGACCTCCCGTGAGGCCATCCCCCCGCATGATCCGTTTCGAGAACGTCACCAAGATCTACCCACGGTCCTCACGGCCGGCGCTCGACCACGTGACCGTCGACATCGACCGCGGCGAGTTCGTCTTCGTCGTGGGTCCCTCGGGCTCCGGCAAGTCGACGATGCTGCGCCTCGCCCTGCGCGAGGAGGCGGCCACCGAGGGCACCGTCCTCGTCGCCGGCCACGACCTCGGCACGATGGCGGGCCGCCAGGTGCCCCGGCTGCGCCGCGAGATGGGCGCGGTCTTCCAGGACTTCCGGCTGCTGCCGAACAAGACCGTCCACGAGAACGTCGCCTACGCGCTGCAGGTCATCGGCAAGCCGGGCCACGTCATCCGCCAGCTCGTGCCCGAGACCCTGGAGATGGTCGGCCTGGGCGGCAAGGAGAAGCGCTTCCCCCACCAGCTCTCCGGTGGTGAGCAGCAGCGTGTCGCCATCGCCCGGGCCGTGGTGAACCGGCCGCAGATCCTGCTGTGCGACGAGCCGACCGGAAACCTCGACCGGGCGATCAGCCTCGACATCGTGCGCCTGCTCGACCGGATCAACCGCACCGGCACCACGATCGTCATGGCCACGCACGACCACGACATCGTCAACGACCTGCGGCGCCGCGTCATCCAGCTCGACGACGGCCGGGTCGTGCGCGACGAGCAGGACGCCACCTACAACCCGGTCGTGGAGGTCTGAGCCGTGCAGGCACGATTCCTGTTCTCCGAGGTGGGCTCCGGCCTGCGCCGCAACGTGTCGATGGCGGTCTCCGTCGTCCTGGTCACGATGGTGTCGATGTTCCTGCTCGGGCTGGGCCTGCTCGCCCAGCGTCAGGCCGACACCATGAAGGGCTACTGGTACGACCGCATCCAGGTGTCGATCTACCTGTGCACGAGCGACTCCCGCTCGCCGAACTGCGAGAACACCGCCGTCACCGAGGCCCAGAAGGCCGCCATCCAGCGCCAGCTCGAGGCCCTGCCGGAGGTCAAGGCGGTGTTCTACGAGTCCGAGCAGGAGGCCTACGACCGCTTCAAGCAGCAGTTCCGGAACAGCCCGATCGCCGGAAACGTGCAGGTGGGCGACATCCCGCAGAGCCTGCGCGTGCAGCTGAACGACCCCACGAAGTACGAGGTGGTCACCCAGCAGTTCGAGGGTGCCCCCGGGGTGGCGACCGTGCAGGACCAGGAGAAGGTGCTCAGCAAGTTCTTCACCATCATCAAGTGGATCACCATCTTCGCCGTGGCCCTCGCGGCCCTGATGGCGGCCTGTGCGGCCCTGTTGATGGCGACCACGATCCGTCAGGCGGCCTTCATCAGACGCCGCGAGATCGGCATCATGCGGTTGGTCGGGGCGTCGAACTGGACGATCCGGATGCCGTTCCTCACCGAGATGATCATCGTCTCCGGCGTCGGGGTGCTCCTCGCCGTGGGGCTGCTGGTCGCCCTGACGAAGTACGTCTTCGAGGAGGGGGTCATCCAGATCGCCCTGAGCCAGGCGTTCATCGGCGTCTCGGACGTCTGGATCCTCGCCCCGTGGATGCTCCTCGGGGTGACGGTGATCGCCGTGGTCACCAGCCTGATCACCCTGCGGCGCTACCTGCGCGTATGAGGTCGTTCCACCGGGCGTTCGCTGAGGGGTCGGCCCGTCTTTTGCGCGCAAATGTTCACCAACGGGTGTGAAACGTGTTACCAATGGTGATCATGGGACGACCTGACCGCGCCTCGGCGCGCACTCCGCGCCGCGGGATCGCGATCCTCACGGCCATCCTGTGCGCGGTCGCCCTGGCCACCAGCTCGGCCGCGGCGGTGCCCGCCGGTTCCGACCCGGGCAAGGAGAAGCGCCGGGTCGACGCCCAGGTCGACCGGCTCAAGGACCAGCTCGACGAGACCAGTTCCGACCTCTCGGCCGCCTACACCGCGCTGCAGACCACCCAGAACAAGCTGCCCGCCGCCCGCACCGTGCTCGAGAAGGCGCAGAACGCGGCGGCCGCCGCCGACCGCGCCAACTCGGTCGCCGCCCAGGAGCTCGAGGCCGCCCAGGCCAGCGAGAAGAAGGCCGAGGACAAGCTCACGTCCACGACCAAGGCGGTGGCGAGCAGCCGCACCCGGGTGGCCCAGTTCGCCGCCCAGATCTACCAGGAGCAGGGCTTCGGCCAGCTCGACATGGCCCTGTCGAGCACCGACCCGCAGCAGTTCGCCGACCGGATCGCGCTGGTCGACACCGTCATGGACGTGCAGAGCCAGACGATGGACCGGCTCGCGACCGAGCAGGCCAGCCTCACCGCCCTCGAGGACCACCTGTCGGCCCTGCGCGCCGACTCCGCGGAGAAGAAGAAGCAGGCCGAGGCCGCGCTGAAGCGGGCCCAGAGCGCCCGGGACGCCGCCGCCAGGGCCAAGGCCGAGCTCGACGCGCTCGCGTCGGAGCAGGCCGCACAGGCCAAGAGCGTCGCCGGGAAGCTGGCGGCCGAGAAGGCCCGGCTCGCCGTCGATGCAGGCCGAGCAGAACCGCCTGCACAAGGTCCTGGCCCAGCGCGCCGCCGAGGCCAAGCGCCGCGCGGAGGCCGCCCGGCGGGCTGCCGCCAAGCGGCACAAGAGCAGCAGTGGCACCAGCAGTGGCGGCAGCAGCGGCAGCAGTGGCAGCAGTGGCAGCAGCACCCGCAGGACCGGCTACCTCAGCCGCCCGGTGCACACCGGCTGGGTCAGCTCCGAGTTCGGCCAGCGCTTCCACCCGATCCTGCACTACTGGCGCCTGCACTCCGGGCGCGACTACGCGGTGCCCTGCGGCACCCCGGTGTACGCGGCCGCCAACGGCACCGTCATCAGCTCCGGCTGGGGCGGGGGCTACGGCAACCGGGTCGTCATCGACCACGGGTACGTCTCCGGGGTCGGCCTGGCCTCCACGTACAACCACCTGACCCGGATCGTGAAGCACGGCGGGTCGGTCAAGCGTGGCCAGCTGATCGCCTACAGCGGCACCACCGGCAGCTCGACCGGCTGCCACCTGCACTTCGAGACGCTGAACAACGGCAACTTCGTCGACCCCCGCCGGTGGCTCTGACCCCGACCCGAGCGGCAACTCGGTAGGGCTGGGTGCCGCGGCCGGGTAACCTCGGCTCGTGCCCAAGGAGACCGGACGAAAACTCGTCGCGAGCAACCGCAAGGCCCGCCACGACTACCTCATCGAGGACACCTACGAGGCGGGCCTGGTGCTGATGGGCACCGAGGTCAAGGCGCTGCGCATGGGGCGGGCCTCGCTCGTCGACGGCTGGGCCGGCTTCGACCGCGACGACGAGCTGTGGCTCGAGGGCGTGCACATCCCCGAGTACAGCAACGGCACCTGGAACAACCACACGCCGCGGCGCCGCCGCAAGCTGCTGCTGCACAAGCGTGAGCTCGACAAGATCCTGCACGCCACGCGCGAGACCGGCCACACCGTGGTGCCGCTCTCGCTGTACTTCAAGGACGGCCGCGCGAAGGTCGAGCTCGCCGTCGCCAAGGGCAAGAAGAACTACGACAAGCGGCACGCCCTGCGCGAGCGCCAGGACAACCGCGAGGCCGACCGCGCCATCGCCGCCCGCCGCCGCGGCGAGGACTGAGTGACCGGCGTCCGGGCGGCGCACCGCGCGGACCGTCGCGCCTGGCTGCGCCTGCTCTGGTGCCTCGGCATCGCGCTCGGCGTGCTCCTCCTGGCGCCGCTGGCCCTCGCAGCCACCCCCCGACTCATTGCGGAACACCCACCTGGGGACGCCCGGATCGCGCGCCTCCGGGGTGGGAGATTCGCAATCAGTCGCCGCTGTCACGGACTGGGCACCGGATGCCGGCACGCGGGCGGCCGTCGCGGCGGTGCCGGCACAGGAGCAGGCCGACCGGCTGCTCACCGAGTTCGACGTCGACACCGACGGCTCGGTCATCGTCACCGAGACGATCACCTGGCGCTTCCCCGAGGGGGAGGAGCGACACGGCATCCTGCGCAACGTCAAGGTCCGCGCGGGCTACCAGGACAGCGAGACGCAGTACCGGTACTACGAGCTCACCGGGGTCTCGGTCACCTCGCCCTCCGGTGCCCCCACCGACATCTCGATCTCCGACTTCGGTGCCTTCCGGCAGATCCGCGTCGGCAGCCCATCGCAGACGATCTCGGGCACGGCCGACTACGTCGTGCAGTACCGGCTGGCGCACGTCGTCAACGACATCGGCGACGGCACCGCGGAGTTCTTCTACAACGTCGTCGACCCCTCGAACGGCTTCCCGCAGCAGCAGGTGTCGGCCACGGTGACCGGCCCCGTGCCGGCGACCAGGGCCGGGTGCTTCTACGGTGACCTCGGCTCGACGACCCCGTGCGAGGCGCAGGCCGGCGCGACGAGCACCTTCACCATCCCCGACCTCGCGGCCGAGCAGGGCGCGAGCGTGCTCACCTCCTACCCCCGCGACGCGTTCGGCGACCTGACCCCGGACCTGCGCCAGGGATCCGCCGACGCCGAGTCCGGCGGCGTCGTCAGCCCCGGGCTGGCCCGCGCCCTCGGCTGGCTCACGATCGGCCTCGCCGTGCTCCTGCCACTGCTCGCCGGAGCCCTGATGGGGCTGCTCGTGTGGAGCCGCGGCCGTGACGAGCAGTACGCCGGGCTGACCCCGGGCCTGAGCCCCGGGGTCGACCAGCAGGTGCCGGTCGTCGTGGGTGGCCCGCGCCCCACCGTCGCGGTGCAGTTCACCCCGCCACCGGGCGTGCAGCCCGGCATGGTCGGCACGATCCTCGACGAGGAGGTCAACCTCGTCGACATCACCTCCACGCTGGTCGACCTCGCCGTGCGCGGTCACCTGCAGATCGCGCGCGACGACCAGGGCGTCTTCCGCGCCGACGACTGGGTGCTCACCCGCACCGCGCCACCGGCCACCGCGGGCGCCCTCGCCCCGTACGAGCAGCTGCTCCTCGACTCGATCTTCGTGGGAGGCGACCGCATCGCGCTGTCGCAGCTGAAGAACCACTTCAAGCCGACCCTGGATGCCGTCGAGCGCCTCATGTACGAGGAGGTCGTGCAGCGTGGCTGGTTCCGTCGCAGCCCCGAGCGACAGCGCTCCGGCTGGGTCGGGTTCGGCACCTTCGTGCTCGCCGCGTCGGTGGTGTTCGCCTTCTTCGGGGCCGGGCCGCTCTCGGCGCTCTACCAGGACGGCGGGTTCCCGTTCAACCCGGCGTGGCTGCTCGCGGCGGGCGGGGTGGCGGCGGGCCTGCTGATCCGGGTGCTGGGCAAGCGGATGGCGGCCCGCACCGCCTCGGGGTCGGCGATCCTCGTGCAGGCCCGCGGCTTCGAGCAGTACATCGCGACCGCCGAGGCCAACCAGATCCGGTTCGAGGAGGCCCAGGACCTCTTCAGCCGCTTCCTGCCCTTCGCCATCGTCTTCGGTCTCGCCGACCGCTGGGCCCGGGTCTTCGAGGAGGTCGCCGCGGCGGCCGCCGCAGCGGGCCAGTCCTTCGCCGGCCCCACCTGGTACGTCGGCAACTGGACCACCGGTGGCTTCTCCGACGTCGCCTCGAGCATGGACTCGTTCTCGACGGTCGCTGCCGGCACCTTCGTCTCCACGCCAGGCTCCTCGGGCTCGAGCGGGTTCAGCGGCGGCGGGGGATTCTCCGGCGGTGGCGGCGGCGGGTCGTCCGGCGGCAGCTGGTAGCCGCACCCGACCGGCATCCGGTCTCGTCCACGACGAAGGGCCGCCCCCGCGCTGCGGGTGCGGCCCCTCGTGGGTCAGATCCGGTCAGTTCTTGAAGGAGTCCTTGACCTTCTCGCCGGCCTGCTTGAGGTCGGCCTCGGACTGCTCGACGCGGCCCTCGGCCTCGAGGCGCTCGTTGTCGGTCGCCTTGCCCGCGGCTTCCTTGCTCTTGCCGGTGACGTCGTCCTTCATGTTCTCGATCTTGTCTCCAAGGCCCATGTCGCTCTCCTTCACTCGTGAATCGGAGCACCGTGCCGCTTCTTGACCGATGCCGGAACGTCCACCGTACGAGCGGCCCCACCCGTTCGGGGCTTTCGGCCGCCCGACGCTCGCCGTACGCTACGGCGGTCAGGCCGGGGTGACGACGAGGATGAGGTCGCCGCCCTCGACCTGCTGGTGGTGAGCGCTGATGGCGAGCCGCTCGACGGTGCCGCCGACCGGGGTCGTGATGTTGGCCTCCATCTTCATCGCCTCGATGGTCGCCACCACGGCGCCGGCCTCGACGGTGTCGCCCTCGGCGACCGACGGGGTGACCACGCCGGAGAAGGGCGCGGGCACGTGGCCGGCCTGGCCGGGGTCGGCCTTCTCGACGGACTTGACGTCGGCGGTGACCGAGCGGTCGCGCACCTGGATGGGCCGGAACTGGCCGTTGAGCGTGCACATGACGGTGCGCATGCCGTGCCGGTCGGCGTCGCCGATGCTGCTGATGCCGAGCAGCAGGCGCTTGCCGGCCTCGATCTCGGCCTCGTACTCCGAGCCCTGGACCAGGCCGTGGAGGAACTCGATGGTGCCGAGCACCGACAGGTTGCCGAAGCGGTCGCGGCTGTCCTCGAACTCCTTGGTGGGGCCGGGGAAGAGCAGCTGGTTGAGGGTGCGTCGCGGGTCGGCGCCGAGCGCCGCCTGCCTGCTCGGCGGTGAGCTCGGTGGTGCGCGGCTTGGCGTGCCGGCCCTGCAGGGCCTTGGTGCGGAACGGCTCGGGCCAGCCGCCGGGCGGGTCGCCGAGCTCGCCCTCGAGGAAGCCGATGACCGAGTCGGGGATGTCGTACTTCGTGGGGTTCTCCTCGAAGTCGGCCGGGTCGGCCCCGGCGCCGACGAGGGCGAGGGCGAGGTCGCCGACGACCTTGGACGAGGGCGTCACCTTGACCAGGTTGCCCAGGATGCGGTTGGCCGCCGCGTACATGTCCTCGATGTCCTCGAACCGGTCGCCGAGGCCGAGGGCGATCGCCTGCTGGCGCAGGTTCGACAGCTGGCCACCGGGGATCTCGTGGAAGTAGACGCGGCCGGTGGGGGAGGCCAGCCCCGACTCGAAGGGCTTGTACAGGGTGCGCACGGCCTCCCAGTACGGCTCGAGCGAGAAGACCTTGTCGATGTCCAGGCCGGTCGGGCGCTCGGTGCCGTCGGTGGCGGCGACCAGCGCCGACAGGCTCGGCTGGCTGGTCGTGCCCGACATCGAGGAGCAGGCGGCGTCGACGGCATCCACGCCGGCATCGATGGCGGCGAGCAGCGTGCCGATCTGGCCGCCGGCGGTGTCGTGGGTGTGCAGGTGCACGGGCAGGTCGAAGTTCTCGCGCAGCGCGGTGACGAGCTTGGTCGCAGCCGGCGCCCGCAGCAGGCCGGCCATGTCCTTGATGGCGAGCACGTGCGCACCGGTGTCGACGATCTGCTCGGCCAGGCGCAGGTAGTAGTCGAGCGTGTAGAGCTGCTCGCGCGGGTCGAGCAGGTTGCCGGTGTAGCACAGCGCCACCTCGGCGACGGCGGTGCCGGTGTCGAGCACGGCCTCGACGGCCGGCCGCATCTGCGAGACGTCGTTGAGGGAGTCGAAGATGCGGAAGATGTCGAGCCCGGTGCGGGCGGCCTCGTGCACGAACGCGTCGGTGACCTGGGTGGGGTACGGGGTGTAGCCGACGGTGTTGCGGCCACGCAGCAGCATCTGCAGCGGGATGTTGGGCATCGCCTCGCGCAGCAGGGCCAGGCGCTCCCACGGGTCCTCGGACAGGAAGCGCAGCGCGACGTCGTAGGTGGCGCCACCCCACGCCTCCATCGAGAGCAGCTCGGGCGTGAGCCGCGAGACGTGTCCGGCCACGTGGAGCAGGTCGCGGGTGCGCATCCGGGTCGCCAGCAGGCTCTGGTGGGCGTCGCGGAAGGTCGTGTCGGTGACCGGCACGTCGGTGCGCGCGCGCAGCTGCCGGGCGAACTCGGCCGGGCCGACTCGCATCAGCAGGTCGCGGTTGCCGGGGGGCAGGGGCGCGTCGCGGTCGATCGTGGGCAGCTTGGTCCGGGGCTTGAGGAAGGTCGTGGCGGGCCCGTGCGGCTGGTTGACGGTGACGTCGGCGAGGTAGGTGAGCAGCTTGGTGCCGCGGTCGCCGCCCATCCGGGCCTCGAGCAGCTCGGGTCGCTCGTCGATGAAGCTCGTGGTCGCCTCGCCGTGCTGGAACACCGGGTCGGCCAGCACCGCCTCGAGGAACGGGATGTTCGTCGAGACACCACGGATCCGGAACTCCGCCAACGCCCGACGGGCCCGGCGCACGGCCATCGGGAAGGTGCGCCCGCGGCAGGTGAGCTTGACGAGCATCGAGTCGAAGTGCGGGCTGACCTGGGCGCCGACGAACACCGTGCCACCGTCGAGGCGCACGCCGCCGCCACCGGCCGAGCGGTAGACCGTGATCTGGCCGGCATCCGGGCGGAAGCCGTTGGCGGGGTCCTCGGTGGTGATGCGGCACTGCAGGGCGGCGCCGCGCACGTAGATGTCGGACTGGCGCATGTCGAGGTCGTCGAACGTCTCACCGGAGGCGATCCGCATCTGGGCGACGACGAGGTCGACGTCGGTGACCTCCTCGGTGACGGTGTGCTCCACCTGGATCCGCGGGTTCATCTCGATGAAGACGTAGCGGCCGTCCTCGCCGAGGAGGAACTCGACGGTGCCCGCGTTGAGGTAGCCGATCGACTCGGCGAAGCGCACGGCATCCGCGCACATCTGGTCACGCGTCGCGGGGTCGAGGTTCGGCGCGGGCGCGATCTCGACGACCTTCTGGTGGCGGCGCTGCACCGAGCAGTCGCGCTCGAACAGGTGCAGCACGGTGCCGGTGGAGTCGGCGAGCACCTGCACCTCGATGTGCCGCGGGTTGACCACGGCCTGCTCGAGGTAGAGCGTCGGGTCGCCGAAGGCGGCGTCGGCCTCGCGCTGGGCCGCTTCGAGGGACTCGCGCAGGGTGGAGGGGTCGTCGACGCGGCGCATCCCGCGCCCTCCGCCGCCGGAGACGGCCTTGACGAACACCGGGAAGCCGATGCCCTCGGCCGCCGCGGCCAGCTCGTCGAGGTCGGTGGTCGGCGGGGCGCTGTCGAGGGTGGGCAGCCCGGCCTCGCGCGCCGCGGTGATGGCCCGTGACTTGTTGCCGGCCAGGTGCAGGGCGGACGCCGGGGGGCCGATGAAGGTGATGCCGTTGGCCTCGCACGCCTCGGCGAGCAGCGGGTTCTCGGAGAGGAACCCGTAGCCCGGGTAGATCGCGTCGGCGCCGCACTCGACGGCCACCCGCACGATGTTCTCGTGGTCGAGGTAGGCCCGGACCGGGTGCCCCTCCTCGCCGATCTGGTACGACTCGTCGGCCTTGAGGCGGTGTTCGGACCTGCGGTCCTCGTGCGGGAAGACGGCGACCGTGCGCGCGCCGAGCTCGGTGGCCGCGCGGAACGCACGGACGGCGATCTCACCACGGTTGGCGACGAGGATCTTGGCGAACACGGGGACCTCCCGGTCGGGGTGGGCACGTCACCCGGCGGCTGGGCCGGCCGGTTGCGAGCAGCCTAGTGACGCGGCGCCGACCCGGGGCGGTCGTGTTCTTCCTGCGGACGGCCGATGCCGCCCGGGCCAGCGCCCGGGGTGGCCGACGGCGTCATCGCGGGACCGGGACAGATGTCCCTGGCGAACGGGACACCCGCCCCTGTCGGGCGGGACGCGCCCTCCTCGACGCTGAGCAGAGCACGACGAATCACCACTTCACACCAACGAAACCAGGAGTCGAACACCATGTCGTTCATCCGCACCATCCGCAGGCCGGCGCTCGTCGGCGCAGCCGCCCTCACCGCGCTCGCCGTCGGCGCCGCTCCGGCCATGGCCCACCACTGCTTCGTCCCGATGTACAGCCTCGGCGGCCCCGTCTCGGCGAACTGGTTCGTCATCAGCGCCGAGGAGGGCGCGGCGCTCATCTCCGACTACGTCCCCGGTTGCGACACCGGGGTGGCGGCCGGCTACGCCGCGCTCGAGTCGGCCGGCCTGCCGGTCGGGATCAAGATCTTCGAGAAGATGACGATCGGGGATCCCAAGGAGACCGGCCGGACCAACCCGAACGGCGCCAACGGGGTCGGCCTGGAGTACTTCGGTGCCGGTTCGACCCTCGCTGACGACATGGTCGCCGCGTGGATCGCGGGCGCCGAGGCGGAGTGCGCCGCCTGACCCAGGTCGACAAACCGGCCCTCCGCAGCGTCGGGCGGTGCAGAGCACACGCGCTGCACCGCCCCGACGCTGCGGAATCCGTAGGCAAGCCACCGCCACGCCCGGGCACGATGAATGGCCCAAACCCATACCAATTGCGCGCCGTTGCCCCTAGCATCGCCCTCGTCGCACCACTTGACGCCGGTCGAACCCCGTGCCGGCCGGACCCATGGGAGCAAACCGTGGCAGTGCAACTGAACGACGACGAGCAGCAGGCTCGCCGAGCTCGGCTACAAGCAGGAGCTGAACCGGACCTGGTCCGGCTTCTCCAACTTCGCCATCTCCTTCTCGATCATCTCGATCCTCGCCGGCTGCTTCACGACGTTCGGTCAGGCCTGGAACAACGGTGGGCCGATTGCCATCTCCATCGGCTGGCCGCTCATCTCCGTGTTCATCCTGATCATCGGGTTCTGCATGAGCGAGCTCGTGTCGGCCTACCCGACCTCGGGCGGCATCTACTGGTGGGCCAGCAAGCTCGGCGGCGCCAAGGCCGGCTACTACACCGGCTGGCTCAACCTGATCGGGCTCCTCGCCATCGACGCCTCGGTCGCCTACGGCGCCGCGACGTTCTTCGACCTGTCGTTCAGCACGATGAGCGAGTCGTGGGCCGAGGGCTACAGCCTCACAGCGCGTCTTCTGGCTCTTCCTCGTCGTCCTCGTGCTCACCGCGCTGATCAACATCTTCGGCGGGCACATCCTCGCGATGCTCAACAACATCTCGGTGTGGTGGCACGTCGTCGGCGCCGCGGTCATCATCGCCATCCTGGTCTTCCTGCCCGAGAAGCACATGAGCATCAACGACGTGTTCACGATGCGGGTCAACAACAGCGGCGGCCTGGCCGGCGGTGAGACCAGCGGATGGGGCTTCTGGTTCTACGTGCTCCCACTCGGCTTCCTGCTCACCCAGTACACGATCACCGGCTTCGACGCCTCCGCGCACCTGTCCGAGGAGACGCACGACGCCGCCGACGGTGCCGCCAAGGGCATCTGGCGCTCGATCTTCTACTCCGCGATCGGCGGCTGGGTGCTCCTGCTCGCCTTCCTCTTCGCGGTGCAGGACGCGGATGCCGTCACGGCGGGCGGTGGCGGCGTGGCCGTCATCTTCAACCAGGCGCTGACCTCCGGCTGGGCCGGCACGGTGCTCCTCATCGCCAGCATCGGGCAGTTCTTCTGCACCACGGCCTGCATGACCTCGACGAGCCGGATGCTGTTCGCGTTCAGCCGCGACGGCGCCGTGCCGGGCTCGAAGTACTGGGCGAAGCTGAACTCCCGCAAGGTCCCGGCCAACGCGGTGCTCCTCTCCGTCGTCGTGGCGGCGCTCATCACGATCCCCGCTCTCGTCGAGGTGAACATCGGCACCGATGACGCGCCGATCATCGTCCCCACGGCGTTCTACGCGGTCGTGTCGATCGGCGTCATCGGGCTGTACACGGCCTTCGCGATCCCGATCTACCTGCGCTGGCGGGCCGGCGACACCTTCCAGCCAGGGCAAGTGGAACCTCGGCAACAAGTGGAAGTGGATGGCGCCCGTCGCGGTCATCGAGATCGCGATCATCTCGGTCTACTTCATCCTCCCGTTCACGCCGGCGGCGAACCCGTTCAACGAGAACTTCGAGTGGAAGTTCGTCAACTACGCGCCGATCCTCACCGGCGGCGCGCTGATCGCCCTGTGGATCGGCTGGCACCTGTCGGCCAAGAAGTGGTTCACCGGCCCGAAGATGACCATCGACCTCCCCGAGGGCGTCGCCGGCGCCGACGAGATCGCCCTGGAGCACCAGGGCAAGACCGCGCACGGCGGCGAGACGCACGACTGGAAGCCCGGCGACCCGCTGGCCTGACAGGCTCGACGGTGAGTGACCTCGAGCAGCTGCTCGACGGCATCCCCGTCCTCACCGGGCAGGGGCGTCACGTGACGCCCCTGCCCGGCGGTCTGACCAACACCAACTACCGGGTGCGCACCGACGCCGGGCTCGACGTGGTCGTGCGGGTGTCGGCACCGGAGACCGGGCTGCTCGGCGTCGACCGCCACGCCGAGCACGTCAACACCCTGGCTGCGGCGGTCGCGGGCGTCGGCGCCCCGGTCGTCGACTACCTGGAGGGCCGCGGGGTGATGGTCGTCGGGTTCCTGCCCGGCCGCACCTGGACCGACGCCGACGTGGCCGCCAACCTCCCGAGGCTGGCCGCCGCGCTGCAGCGACTGCACGCCGGGCCCGCCTTCCTCGGCCGGTTCGACATGTTCGCGCTGCGCCGCTGGTACCTCGACATCGTGCGCGAGCACGGCTTCCGGATGCCGTCCGGCTACGCCGCGCTCGAGCCGTTCGCCGACCGGGTGGAGCGTGTCCTGGCCCTGGCTCCCGAGCCGCTCGTGCCCTGCCACAACGACCTGCTCGCCGCGAACGTGCTCGACGACGGCGGCGACCTGCGGATCATCGACTACGAGTACTCCGGCATGAACGAGCCCTCGTTCGAGCTGGGCGACGCGATCGCCGAGGCGGGCCTGGGGGCGGACGCCCTCGTCGAGCTGTGCACCAGCTACTACGGGCGGCACGACGACGCCCTCGTCGCCCGGGCCGAGCTGTGGGGGTGGATGGCCCGCTACGGCTGGACGCTGTGGGGGATGATCCAGGACGGCACGAGCGCGATCGAGTTCGACTTCTGGCAGTGGTCGATGGCCAAGCTGGAGCCCGCCGAGCAGCTGGCCGCCGGCCCCCGGTTCGACGAGCTGCTCACCCGTGCGGCGGCGCGGTGAGCACCCCGGCCGCCGCCCCGCTGCCCGCCAGGGCCAAGGTCGTGGTCGTCGGCGGGGGCATCGTCGGCGCGTCGACGGCCTACCACCTGGCGCACCTCGGCGAGACCGACGTGCTGCTGCTGGAGCAGGGCACCCTGTCGTGCGGCACCACGTGGCACGCGGCCGGGCTGGTGGGCCTGCTGCGGGCCAGCGAGAGCGGCACCCGACTGGTGCAGTACTCCGCCGAGCTCTACCAGCGGCTCGAGGCCGAGACCGGCCTGGGCACCGGCTACCGACCCTGTGGGGGGCTCATCGTCGCGCGCACCGACGACCGGATGACGGCGCTGCGCCGCACGGCCGCGACGGCGGCCGCCTACGACCTCGAGTGCGAGCTGCTGAACCCCGAGCAGGCCGGTGAGCGCTACCCCTTGTTGCGCACCGACGACCTCGCCGGCGCGATCTGGCTGCCCGGCGACGGCACGGCCAACCCGACCGACGTCACCCAGTCGCTCGCGAAGGGTGCCCGCCAGCTCGGGGTCACGGTGCGGGAGCGGGTGCGGGTCACGGGGTTCGACGTCGTGGCCGACCCGACCGCCCCCGGTGGACGGCGGGTCCGGGGGGTGCGCACCGACCACGGCGACGTCGAGTGCGAGGTCGTCGTCAACTGTGCCGGCCAGTGGGCCAAGGCCGTCGGCGCGCTGGCCGGAGTCGGGGTGCCGTTGCACTCGGCCGAGCACTTCTACGTGGTGACCGACCAGATCGAGGGGGTGCACCGCGACCTGCCGATCCTGCGCGACCCCGACGGCTGGACCTACGTCAAGGAGGAGGTCGGCGGTCTGGTCGTCGGCGGGTTCGAGCCCGAGGCGAAGCCCTGGGTCTCGCCCGAGGAGATCCCGTACCCCTTCGAGTTCCAGCTGCTCGACGAGGACTGGGAGCACTTCTCGGTGCTGATGGAGAGCGCGCTGCACCGCCTGCCGGTCCTCGAGCGCACCGGCATCCGGAAGTTCTACAACGGGCCGGAGAGCTTCACGCCGGACAACCAGTTCATCCTCGGGGAGTCGCCCGACGTCGCCGGCTTCTTCGTCGGCGCCGGCTTCAACTCGGTGGGGATCGCGTCGGCCGGTGGAGCCGGCCGGGCGCTCGCGCAGTGGGTCGTGGCCGGGGAACCGCAGGAGGACCTCGCCCTCGTCGACCTCCGCCGCTTCGCGCCGTTCCACACGAGCACCCCCTGGCTGCGCGAGCGGGTCTCGGAGGTGCTCGGCCTGCACTACTCCGTGCCGTGGCCGAACCGCGAGCTCGACTCGGCGCGGCCGTTCCGCTGCTCGGCCGTCCACGACCGGCTGTCCGAGGCTGGTGCGTGGTTCGGCTCCAAGATGGGTTGGGAGCGGCCGAACTACGTGGCTCCCGACGGGGTCTCACCGGCTGACCGGGCGGCCACCTACGGGTGGGGCCGGCAGCCCTGGCACGACTGGGTCGACGACGAGCAGCGCGCCACCCGCGGGGCCGTCGCACTGTTCGACCAGTCGTCGTTCGGCAAGCTGCGCGTGCACGGCCCGGACGCCCTGGCCCTGCTGCACCTCGTCTGTACGGCCGACGTCGACCAGCCGGTGGGGGCGGCGGTCTACACCGGCATCCTCAACGCGCGCGGCGGGTACGAGGCCGACGTGACGGCGACCCGCATCGCGGATGACGAGTGGCTGCTCGTCACCAGCGCGGCCTCGCCGGTGCGCGACGCCGACTGGCTGCGGCGGCACGTCGTCCCGGGCTGGCGGGTGGTCGTCGAGGACGTCACCGCCGCGTATGCCGTGTTCGGGGTCATGGGTCCGCGATCCCGCGACCTGCTGGGCGCCCTCACCACTGCGGACCTCGGCTCGCAGGCCTTCCCGTTCGCGACCAGCCAGGTGGTCGACCTGGGGCCGGCGCGGGTGCGCGCGACCCGGATGACCTACGTGGGCGAGCTGGGCTGGGAGCTGACCGTGCCGACCGAGCTGGCGACGGGTGTCTGGGACCGGCTGGTCGCCGACGGTGCCGACCTCGGGCTGCGCCGGGCCGGCTACTACGCCATCAACGCCCTGCGGCTGGACAAGGGCTACCGCGCGTTCGGCCCGGAGCTCGGCCCGGACCGCACCCCCGTCGAGGCCGGCCTGACCTTCACCTGCGACCTGTCCGGAGACCGAGCGTTCGTCGGCCGCACCGGTGGTCGAGCGACAGCGCAGGGACGGCCCGCCCCGACGGCTCGCATCGTTCGTCGTCGACGACCCGCGGGCCGTGCTCTGGGGTGGGGAGCTGCTGCTGCGTGACGGGCAACCCGTCGGCCAGGTGACCAGCGCGGCGCCCAGCGCGACCCTGGGGGCCACCGTCGGGCTGGCCTGGGTGTGGCAGCGGGACGGGGGAACGGTGCCCAGGGAGGTGCTGTCCGTGGGCGGCTACGAGGTCGACGTCGCCGGCGCACGGCATCCCGTGCGGCTCTCGGCGCGCTCGCCGTACGACCCCGAGAACTCGCACGTGCACCAGTGACGCGACGGCCGTCACCGGGTTAAAGTGCGCGCATGGCAGCAGGGGCTGCGCGTCATGCTGCCCGGAAACGGGCCAACGGGACGACCAACGCCCTGCAGGCGCTCGGCGTCGCAGGGGGTGGGCTGCTTGCTGTCACCGTGATGACCATCCTGGCCGGCGGCCCCGCCGACCCGGCCCTGGGTGAGACGGGTTCCCCGACCTCGTCGGGGTCACCGACCGGTGTCGAGGGCCTCGCTGGCAGCGGTGGCCCCACCGGGCAGCCGGTCGTCACGGTGCCGGTGCGGTCGACCACCGGCCCGAGCGACATCCCCACGCCCGGGGTTCCGACCGCGCCGAGCGGCGGCGTCCCCGCGGGGACGATAGGGATGCCGTCCACCCCGCCGACCGACTCTCCGGCTCCAGGGTCGTCGCCGATCCCAGTTCCGGCCCTACCCGCCACACCGGCGCCGACGACTCCGACGCCGGACTCTCCGACGCCGGAGCCGACGCCGACGCCAGAGCCAGAGCCGGAGCCGGAGCCGGCGCCGACGCCGACCACACCGGACACACCGACGCCAGAGCCGGTCCCCACGAAGCCGCACCCCACCCCCCAGCACTCGCCCACGCCGACCACACCGACGAGGCCGACCGTGCCACCCACCCCGCCACCGCCGCGCGCGCGCTGACCCCGGCGGGACGGTGCGGGGAATCCGTTAGGGCGGCGGCCCGTTGCACGGCATACTGGCCATGACCCGGGCGAGGCCCAGGCAGCGGCCGGGTGACAACTGAACAGCGTGGGAGTGAGCCCCCTCAGGGGGGTGATCGGTTTCGACATTGGTCGTCGGCCATGGAGAAGCGGGTCGAGGACGCACGGTTATCTCGTAAACGATCCGTGCAAATCAATAGGTGCCGATTCCAAGCGCACCGACTTCGCCCTCGCCGCCTGAGCGAGCCTCGAAGTCCGTTGGCCTGAGTTCGATCTCGACTCAGTAACCAGCGTCATCTAGAGATCTTGCTGCGTCGTCATGTCGGGGGACGGCGCGGGACTCTTACTCGACTGGGCCCGTCAGCGGACGTGTGCGCGCGAGCGCTGGGGCCGAGAAAATCCTTAGCGCACTGCACCCGGAGAAGCCCTGGTGTTCCGTCAGTGGACGCGGGTTCGATTCCCGCCACCTCCACCACTGCGGTTCGCTCCCACGCTGTTCAGTGCTCAAGACAACGCCTGATCTGCGCAAACGTGCAGATCAGGCGTTGTCGCGCACAACACGGATCCTCACACGCCGACCGGGAGCAAACTCTCGAGCCGCTGTGGAGATGCAGTGGAGATTGCATGGCCGGGAGCACCAGACTCTGCGAAACCAGGGTGATCCGAGCGAGTCCTGAGGGATTCGGCGGCGGCTCGCGCTCCGCGGCATGAGAGTGCGTTGCGGTACCCGGGACCGAAGGTCAACCTTCAGCGCAAGTGGGTGACGAGCAGGGTTCCTGCCAGGGTGACCACCCCGATGAAGAGGGTGCTCACAGCTGAGACGACCATGACGGGTGCGCCCTTGGTGAACACCGAGGTGAGTCGGATGCTGCAGCCCAGGCCGAACACTGCGGCACCTAGGGCGCCGAGCTGGAGGTGGGTGATCTCGTTGAGCACTGGCTCGGGCATCCACCCGGCAGCGCGCAGTGCGACGCAGGCGAGGAAGCCGAGAATGAAGAGCGGCATCAGGGGGGTCCAGGCCCTGCCCACTGGCGCAACGCCGCGTCGCCTGGCCCGCTGGATCAGGCTGAGGACCGCCACGACCGGTGCGAGCAGGACGACCCTGGTGAGCTTGACGGCCACCGCGATCGCGGCGACGGCGGCGCCGGCGGGGGTGGCCGCGAGGACCACTTGGCCGACGTCGTGGATGCCGGCGCCGGCCCAGGCGCCGAACTGCAGGTCGCTGAGCCCCAACGGCCCGGCCAACAGCGGAAGGAGCACCACGGCTGCGGTCCCGAACAGGATCACCATCGCGGCCGCGGCGGCGACGTCTTCGTCGTCGGCGCCTGCGGCTCGTGTTGCCGCGATGGCCGAGGCCCCGCTGGTGGCGAAGGCGGTGCCGAGGAGCAGGCTGCGGGCAGGGCGGTCCAGTCCCAGCCGGCCGAGCCAGGTGGTGAACAGCAGGGTGCTCACGACGCTGACGGCGATGCACGGCGAGCAGCGGGAGCCCGAGTGCGGTGATGGAGGCCACGGACGCCGAACAGCCGAGCAGGACGATGCCGACCTGGAGCAGGGTCTTGCTGAACAGCCCGGCTGCATGGCCCCGGTGCGGGGCAACACGCCGATGTTTCCCACCAGCGTCCCTAGGCAGATGCCCCAGGTCAGGATCCCGACCGGGGCACCCGCCGATGACCCAGCACCGAGCCGCCCAGCCCGAGCGCCAGGACGAGCACAGCAACCGCGGCGCCCCGCCACCAGGGAGCGGGTCGCTGAGCGACCTCGACGGGGTGGGTGGCTGTTGCGGTCATGGGCGGTTCGTCCTGAGGGCTGGTGGTGGGGTGCTGCGGTTCACCCGCGCGCCGGGTGGTCACGCGTGGGTGAACCGCATGCATAGGCGGTGGCGTGCGCCGAGCTCAGATGGTCGGCTGGCCGATGATGCCGGCGCGTTCCATCTTGCGGACGTCGGGGAAGTAGTCCTGGACGGCGTAGTGCTGGGTGCAGCGGTTGTCCCAGATCGCGAAGCTGTCGTTCGTCCAGCGCCAGCGGACCTGGTACTCGGGGATGGAGGCCTGGCGGATCAGGTAGTTGAGCAGCTCGCTGCCGCCGGGGCTGTAGTCGTGCCCGTAGCGGACGTTGGCGGCGGTGTGGAAGTTGGTGAAGTGGGTGGTGAAGGCGTTGACGAACAGGACCTTCTCGCCGGTCTCCGGGTGGGTGGCGACCACCGGGTGCTCGGCGTCGGGGAACTTGGCGTTGAGGGCGTGGCGCTTCTCGATCGGAAGCTTGGCGCCGAAGGTGGACTCGATGCTGTGCCGGGCGCGCAGGTCGGCGATCTGGGTCTTGATGTGCTCGGGCAGACGCTTGTACGCCTGAACCATGTCCACCCAGATCGTGTCGCCGCCGACGGCCGGGCCCTCCACGCAGCGCAGCACCGAACCGAACGGCGGGGCCTCGCGCCAGGTCGCGTCGCAGTGGAACGCGTTCTCGTACTGCTCGGCCGGGCTGTCGAGGTCCTTGTAGATCCGCACCAGGCCGGGGTGCTCCGGGTCGCTGCCCAGGGCCGGGTGGCCCTCGAGCGGACCGAACCGCTCGGCGAGCTCGACGTGGTCGGCGCGGCTGATCGGCTGGTCGCGGAAGAACAGCACCTTGTGCTGCAGCAGCAGGTCCTTGATCTGCCGCGAAGACGGCCGGGTCGTTGGCCGCGTCAGCCAGGCTGACGTTGCGCAGCTCCGCGCCGATGAAGCTGGTCAGTCGGTGGACCTCGATGGAGCCCGCGTCGCGAGCCGCCTCCGTCTGCGGGGTCCGGTCAATGGTCGTGGTCATGTCGGTGCGTCTCCAGAGTTCGGTTCGGTCGTGCGGCGCAATGACTGAGGATCGGGCGCTCAGGTCGATCCGACGACGATATTCGTGACGCACTCGTATCGCTTTACCGATTAGCCCAATGTGCTTGACCTTTGGGGACAGCCCGGAGGGACTGCTCGTAGGCATGTCTGTTGGGTGGGGCAGCCGTCAACGGTGCGCGCCGCGGCCTCGCGGCCTCGCGGCCCTCCCCACCGGGACAGCGATACGATGCCGTATCGCCCCACGGCAACTCGGGGGCCAGCGACCCGCTGACACCAATACCGCGTGCGAGCGGCGGACCCACGCCACGTGGGTCACGCGCTCCAGGAAGGAAGGTCTTCATGACCGACGTGGCCGCGCCAACCCGCAGCGGACGACCACGCCGCACCGAGACCACCTCAGCGATCCTGGATGCGGCGCTCGAGCTGTGGATGGAACGCGGCTACCACTCGGTGAGCATCGACGCTGTCGCGGCGCGGCGCAGTCAGCAAGCCCACGATCTACCGACGCTGGCCCAACCGGCAACAACTCCTGGTCGCGGTGCTCCCAGCGGTTCGTCCCGCCCGGCGAGGTCGCCGACCTCGGCTCGTTTCGCGACGAGGTCGCCGCGTTCCTGCGCGAGAGGGCAGACCTCTACGGCAACGCCGGAATCCGCCGCATCCTGGCCAGCGCCGTCGCCGCCAGCTCCGAGGACGAGGACTTCCATCGCGCCATCCAGCCATTCCTGGACAGGTTCCCGGCCGGCATGCGAACCATCATCCAGCGCGGAATCGCCCGCGGCGACGTACGGGCCGACGTCGACATCGGAGCTGCTCACCGCGATGATCAACGGCTCGTTCTACTTCCGCAGCATCATCGAACACAAGGGCCTCGACCACCGCGCCGCGGACTTCGTCGCCGACCTCGTCAACACCGCCGTCGCGCCACCGACGCCGGACTCGCAGGGCGCATCGACAGCAGCGACGCGAGGACGCCAGACCTAGCGCCACCTTTTGCGACCCGTCCACCCCGGCCCGTAGGACGCACGCTCATCGGCACGAGCGCGGATCGCGGCAGTTGAGGACGGTTAGGAGACAACCAGGGACTCGCAGCGTGATGCGCATGAGTCTCTGCGGGCGCACGGCACACGGGATCGCGGGCGCCGACCGCCGGTGTCCGGGCGACGGCGTGAGCGGGTCGAGATCAGCCCCGCGGCGGCTCGTCCGACGCGCCCGGTTGCCACCGCGCAGGAGCGCGATGACGGCGACGGGCCAGCGCGAGCACGAGCTCGACGCGATGGAGCCGATCGGGGACTTCGACGCCCCGCTGCGGGGGGACGGGTCGCGCCCCCAGCAAGTGGACCGGGACACGGGCCTGTTGATGTGGCAGGTGACGGCTCGCGACATGACAGCAGCCAGGCCCCGGCGAATGAGGGATCGGGCTGCAGTCATGTCCTCTCCGCCGTGAACCATCCGCACGTCGCCAACGTGTATCCGTTGTTCGGGTCCGCGCTCTCCGTGTGGATCACCGCAGCGCGTCGAAAGGAATCGTCATGCGCAGTCCCCGGTCGATCCTGGCCCCTGCCGCCGTCGTCACCACCGCCCTGATGGTCGCCCTGACCACCGCGAGTCCGGCTGTGGCTCGGGGCCACTCGATCCTGCGTGAGGATCTCCAAGGCACCTTCCCGCTGACCGCCCCGGTCAACCCCAGTCCGGTGATCGCCGGCGTCAACCCGGGTGGCGCGCCCTGGGTCGTAGACGAGGGCAGCGAGGCCCGGGTGCGTGAGGACGGCCGCATTCGCGTCGAGCTCCAGCACCTGGTCATCCCGAACCGGGTGCCCGGCAACCCGGCTCCCTTCATGGCGGCCAGCCTCGTCTGCGACGACATGGTCGTCGACTCCACGCGGCCCTTCCCCGTGACCGAGGACGGCAACGGCCTGATCGAGGACCGCATCAGCGGGACAAAGGACTGCGACGACCCCGTCGTGCTCGTCCGGAGCGCCACGAACCCGGCGGCTCTCGGCAACTACTTCGCCGTCGCGATGGAGGACTGAGGGTCCGCGAGGAGCAGCGTCCCAACGCGCGCTGCGGCAGCCGGAGCTCGAACGTCACGGGCTGCCCGTCGGCCGGCGGCCGGTACGCCGCCTCGCCGCCGTGCCCGCGGGCGATCTCCCTGACCAGGTAGAGCCCGGGGCCGGAGCCTGCGGACGGGCCGGCGTGCGAGAACCGCTGGAACAGCTGCGGCACCAGGTCGGCCGGGACACCCGGACCGGCGTCGCTGACCCGGATCCGGACCGTGTCGTCGCCCACGTCGCCTCGCGGCGTGAACGGCGGGGCGCCGTGGCGCACGGCGTTGTCGAGCAGGTTGTCGAGCGCCCGGTCCAGCCGCTCCTCGTCCCCGCGAAACGCGACGTCCCAGGGCACCAGCACGTCGACATGGACGCCGGCCTCGGCGGTCTCCCGGCGGGCGGCGGCCCGGTGCAGGCTGCGCCCGAGCGACATCTCCGAGAGTCGGAGCTCGAGCGTCTCCCCGTGCAGCCGGGAGGCCGTCGCGAGGTCGGAGGCGAGGCGGCGCAGCCGGTGCGCGCTGCTGCGGACGCCCACGAGCAGCTCCTGGCGCTCCTCGGCCGACATCTGGTCCCACGACGACTGCAGGGCACCGGCTGAACCGTCGATCACCGCGGTCGGCCCGACACCTCGAGTTGGCGATTCGCAAGTCGACTCTGAGGCCCGGTGACCGAGTCCTGCTGGTGGACGACTGGGCCGCCTCGGGTGGCCAGGCCCTCGCATGCAAGCAGCTGACGGCCGACGCCGGCGCTGGCTGGGTAGGCGCTGCAGTCATCGTGGACGCCCTCGAGACAGCAGCCACACGACGCGACGACGTTGATCAGGGGGTGGTGAGCCGAGCGCGCAGTGCGTCTCGGAGACTTGGCTGGAGTTGGCGTGGTCGGCTGCGGCGCGGGCTTTGAGGGCTTGTTCGAGTTCGGGGACTAGGCGTGCGGGCAGGACGCGGCGCGGCGGCGGGGTCGACGGGCTTGCGACCGCCCTTGCGGCGCAGGGCATCGGTGTCGTACCCGGCCTCTGCCTGGTCAGCCAGTTCCTGTGTCTTCTTGTCAGGGCGAAGCGCGCTGCTCCGGCCCATCAGTTCCCCGGTGTTCGTTGGGCTCGTTCTCGCAACTCAGGGTTGCTCGGCTTATGGGTCGGTGAGTGCGTCGAGGAACGCCATGTCTTCGTCAGAGATGCCCAACTCAATGCTAAGGCTGGTCGACCTTCCTGCTCGTAGCCACGGTAGTGCGGACTGCTTCCAGCTGGGCGGTGGCAGCCCAGGTAGCCAACAGTTGGAGTCCGTCGTGGCTGGGGGTGCCGGGGGTGGCGGTGAAGGCCAGCAGCTGCAGGCCCGGTTCGGAGGTCAGGTCCATGGCCTCGAAGGTGAGGTCGAGGTCCCCGACGACGGGGTGGTGCACGTTCTTGGTCCCGGTGCGGTGCACCCGGACGTCGTGTGCTGCCCACAAGGTGCGGAAGAGGTCGCTGCGGGTGGCCAGTTCCCCGACAAGGTCGGTGAGGATCCGGTCGTAGGGTGCGCGACCGGCCTCGGCTCGCAGCAGGGCGACTATCTGGTGGGCGTTGCCCTCCCAGTCCCGGTAGAAGGTCTGGGCGCGGGGATCGAGGAAGGTGAACCTGGCCGCGTTCATTGGCCGTTGCGGCAGCACGAACATCTCGGAGAACAGCGCTGCTCCAAGGCGGTTCGTGGCGACGGCGTCGAGGCGCCCGTTCTGGACGAAAACCGGTACGTCCTGCATGGCGTCGATCAGCTGCAGCACGTTGGCCTGGACCTGCTGGGCACGTGTCGGCCCTCGGCGGCGCCCGGGGCTTGTTGCCCTGGTTGGCAGCGCGGACCAGGTCGTAGAGGTGGGCGTGCTCGGCCTCGTCGAGCTGCAGGGCTCGACTGATCCCGTCCAGGACGGCTTGGGAGACCCCGGTCCCGTTGCCCCGTTCGAGCCGGACGTAGTACTCGGTGCTCATCCCGGCCAGGAGGGCAACCTCTTCACGGCGCAGGCCTTTCACGCGGCGGCGTCCACCGAAGTCGGGCAGGCCCGCCTGGGCGGGGGTGAGGCGTTCCCGACGTGAGGTCAGGAACTCGCGCAGGTCGTTTCGGGGGTCCATGGGTTCGACTCTAGGTACCCGCACCGGGCTGCAGGGAGTCACTGGCATTGACCCCATAGGTAGTGACTCCCTACGCCGTCGCGGGCCGTCTTGACTGGACCACACCACTCCAGAAAGGCACTCCACTCATGACGGACACCACCCCCACCACCGCGGCTGTCTGGTTCATCACCGGCGCGGCCCGCGGGATGGGCATCGAGCTGGCCAAGGCCGCCCTCGACGCCGGCCACCGCGTCGTCGGAACCGCCCGCGACGCCGCCAAGGTCACCGCCGCCCTCGGTGAGCACGACAACCTCCTCGCGGTCTCCCTCGACGTCACCGACGCCGCGGCCGCCCAGGCCGCCGTCGCCGCCGCCGTCGGCGGTTCGGGCGCATCGACACCCTGGTCAACAACGCCGGCAACTTCTACGCCGGCTACTTCGAGGAGATCAGCAACAGCCAGTTCCGGGCCCAGATGGAGACCAACTTCTTCGGCCCCCTCAACGTCACCCGCGCCGTGCTGCCCGTCCTGCGCCGGCAGCGCAGCGGCCAGGTCGTCACCATCACCTCGACCGCCGGCATCGTCGGCGGGGAGTTCTGCGCGGCCTACGCCGCCTCCAAGTTCGCCCTCGAAGGCTGGATGGAGTCGCTGCGCTTCGACGTCGCCCCCTACGGCATCTCCACCACCGTGGTCGAGCCGGGCTTCTTCCGCACCGAGCTGCTCGTCGAAGGCGCCTCGTCGATCTGGCCCGAGCTCTCGATCGAGGACTACGCCCCACGCACCGCGCAGACGATCACCGCCTGGAAGGCCATGAACGGCCAGCAGGGCGGCGACCCCGCCAAGCTCGGACGCGCCCTGGTGCAGCTGATGGCCCTCGACGAGCCGCCGCTGCGCTGGATCGCCGGCGCCGACGCAGTGGCCGCGATCGAGCAGAAAGCGCACGAGCTCCTCGCCCAGGCCGACGCCCACCGCGAGCTCTCCTCCTCCCTCGACCACGACGATGCCTGAACCCCGCCACCCCGCCCGACTCGCCACTCCACGAAAGACACCATCCATGAAGAAGACCCTTGCCGCCCTCGTCACCGTTACGGCCGCGCTGGCCCTGAACGCCTGCTCCACCCCCGAGGCCCCGGCAGGCACCGCCGCACCGCAGTCATCGGCCGCGCCCTCCACGGCTTCGCCCTCCTCGAGCCCATCAACCACCACGCAGACCTCAGGGCAGGACACCGCCGTCACCATCACAGCCGGGAACCAGACCTTCGAGGCCACGCTCAACGACAGTCAGGTGTCTCGGGACTTCCTGGCCACCCTGCCCACGACGCTGCCCTGGGAGCGGAACGCGGGCATCGAGTACATCACCGAGTTGGCCGCCCCGATGACCGAGACAGGACCGTTCTACACCGACGTCGAGGCCGGCGACATCGTCTACTACAACCCAATGGACAGCATCACCATCATCTACGCCCCGACCTCCTCGGTACCGACCCTCACCAAGATGGGAGAGGTCACCTCCGACCTCGCCGCGTTCGAGAACCTCCCGGACAACGTCGAAATGCGCATCGAGCGCCAGTAGAGCCGCGAAACCGGGCTCCGATCACGCTCAACCGGCCCTTTCGGCGCTTGTCACCCCGCCCGCGGGCACCTCCCGCGAACGTCCTCGCACCCCTCCGCACCCACGACTGAAGGATTGAGACCCTCATGCACAACGCCCACCTCGGCACCCTCGACGTCTCCCGCATCGGCCTCGGCGCCATGACCATGGCCGGCACCTACACCACCGAAGGCGCAGTCGACGACGCCGAGTCCATCCGCACCATCCACCGCGCCCTGGACCTGGGCGTCACCCACATCGACACCGCCGAGGTCTACGGGCCCTTCCACAGTGAAGAGGTCGTCGGTCAGGCCGTGAAGGGCCGCCGCGACCAGGTCGTCATCGCGACCAAGTTCGGCCTCGTCCAACACGGTTCGGGCGACCCGACCCCGGGCGTCACCGACAGCAGCCCCGCCAACATCCGGGCCGCGGTCGAGGGCTCGCTGCGCCGGCTCGGTACCGATTACATCGACCTGTACTACCAGCACCGCGTCGATCCCGGCACGCCCATCGAGGACACCGTGCACACGCTCGCCGAGCTGGTCGCCGAGGGCAAGATCCGACACATCGGCCTGTCCGAGGCCGGTCCGGACACCATCCGCCGCGCGCACGACGTGCACCCGGTCACTGCCCTGCAGACCGAGTACTCGCTCTGGACCCGCGACGTCGAGGCCGAGATCCTGCCCCTGCTGCGCGAGCTCGGCATCGGGTTCGTCCCCTACTCGCCGCTGGGCCACGGCCTGCTCACCGGGCAGATCCGCACCGTCGCCGACTTCGCCGACGACGACTGGCGCAAGACCAATCCCAGGTTCACCGGCGAGAACTTCCAGCGCAACCTCGCGATCGTCGACGAGGTGAAGGCGATCGGAGCCGAGAACGGCGCCACCCCCGCGCAGACAGCGCTGGCGTGGCTGTTGACCCGTGGCCAAGACATCGCCCCGATCCCCGGCACTCGCCGCGTGTCACGAGTCGAGGAGAACACCGCGGCGGACACCGTCGAGCTGACACCCGACCAACTGCACCGGCTCGACCACCTCGACCCCGCCGCCGGCGAGCGGCACGACGAAACCAACATGGCAACAATCGACCGCTGACCGCGCCAGAACGGGGCCCGCATGCCCTCCGCTGAACCTCCTCAATTCGGCATGTCCGGTAACAGGCAAGCGCCAATGGGGCACCCTTCGGGGAGTTCCGAGCCTCGGGCGGTTGGCCGCGGGCGTGGCGCATCGGCGCCGCGGCTGCACAGGGCACAGCCATCCCGGCGTACGTCGTCCCAGCGGCGCGCGGCACCGGCAAGCCCACCTGGCCACCGGCATCGCGATCCGCGCCTGCCAAGCCGGGCACCGGGTCCTGTTCGTCACCGCCTCCGAGTGGGTCCACCGCCTCGCCGGGCCCACCACAACGGGCGCCTGCAGGACGAGCTAGGCCGCCTGGGCAGGTACCTGCTGATCGTGGTCGACGAGGTCGGGTACATCCCCTTCGAACCCGAAGCCGCCAACCTGTTCTTCCAGCTCGTCTCCTCCCGCTACGAACGAGCCTCGCTGATCGTCACCTCCAACAAGCCCTTCGGCTGCTGGGGCGAGGTCTTCGGCGACGACGTCGTGGCCGCCGCGATGATCGACCGCCTGGTCCACCACGCCGACGTCGTCAACCTCAAAGGCGACTCCTACCGCCTCAAGACCAGGACCTCGGCCGCGTACCCACCACCGTGCGAGCCGAGGACCGAACATGACAACCCAACGAGAGGGGTCCGTTTTCACCCGTCGCCAGGGGGTTCATCTTCGGCCGACGTTGACAGGCTGCGCCGGCATCGCTGGCGTGTGGGCTTCTGGCTTGCGTGACATTGATCCGAAGCGGGACGGGCGAAGAACGGGTTTGGGCTCGCGCAGCTCGCGACCTGGGGGTGGCGCACCCTGGGCGGCCGGCAAGGTGCCGCGGATGACCCTCGAGGGTCGACGCTGCGCCGCTGGAGCCGGCGCCGGGGTGGCCGGGGTGAGGTACGTCTCAGGGCTCTGAGGTGCGTAGACCCTCCGCCGGTCATAGCGTGGTCGGTGCTGCCGCCCGCCGAGCTCAGCGATGAGATGCACCCGCCCGGCTCTCCCTGACCTGGACATCCGGGTGGCGTGGCGGGCGGTGGCACCAACTTGCCTCGCTCTCCAATCCCAGGGGGAGTCGAGCGCATTTCGAGCGGTCTGGAAGCGTGGGGTAACGCGTCGGTTGTGGAGCTGGTGCAGGCCCTCTCTCAACTGCGTCGACACGCTTCGATGAAGCCAGCAGGGTTCCGCAACAGCGATTCGTCAGCTCATGTCGAAGACGAGCCGAGCGGGAACACGGCCCTCAAGAACTTCCTCGAAGCACTCGTTCACGTCCTCCAGTCTTCGTGTCTGGGCGACGACCTTCGTTAGACCTCGTGCGTGCAGGGAGAAGCAGTCGGCGAGGTCGTTGCGGGTACCCACCAGTGACCCGATCACCGACTTACCGGTCAGGACCGTGTCGAACACCGGCAGCTCGAGTCGGTCGTCGGCGGGCAGTCCGACGATGACCAGGCGGCCCCCTGGCGCGAGTGCTGCGTGGGCTGCCTGCATCGCGGCCGGCGACGGCACCGTCACCAGCGCCACGTCGACACCGTCCACCGCATCCGACGGCTGGCTCGTGCGGGCGTCGACGACATGATCCGCACCCAGGTCGCGCGCCAGCTGCAGCTTCTCGTCCTCGACGTCGACCGCGACCGTGGTGCTGCCGAATATCTTCGCGTACTGCAGACCCAGGTGGCCGAGCCCGCCGATGCCGACGACCATCACCGTGTCGCTGGGTTGTGGGTGTGCGACCTTCAGGCCCTTGTAGGTCGTGACGCCGGCGCACGTCAGTGGCGCAGCGTCCAGCGAGCTCACCTCATCGGGGACCTTGACCACGTGGCTTGCGTACCCGATGGCGTACTCGGCGTAGCTGCCGTCGATCGTGTAGCCCATGTACTGCGGGGTCGCGCAGTACGTCTCCCAGCCCGACACGCAGCCGCGGCAGTGCCCGCAGGCATAGCCGAGCGACGGCAACGCGACCCGGTCGCCGACGTTGACCGGCAGGTCGCCGTCTCCCACTTGCTCCACGACGCCGACACCCTCATGGCCGGGGATCAGCGGATCTTCGGTTCGACCGGCCACTCTCCTCGGGCGGCATGGATGTCGGTGTGGCACAGCCCAGCCGCCTCAATCCTGACCAGAACCTGCCCCCGGGCCCGGGGACGGGACCGGAACGTCGCGGATCTCCAGCGGTGCGCCCAGCTCCGGAACAACGGCAGCCTTCATGGCGGTACCTCTCTGCACGCGGTGGTCGAATGCCCCCAACGATGCTCCCGGTGGTTCCGCGCTGTCCACCACACCCGCCCCCACCCGCCGCCGCGTAGCTGTCCTGCAGCATCGCTGTCATCGGCGTGAAGGTGCCACCTGACAAGCCCTCACCTTGCTTGTCCGACGGTCGTGCTCATCGACGCTGCGCGCCGATCAGGGCACGGACGAGCATCGACTCAAGGAACAGCTCCAACTCGGCCCTTGACATCAGGGGGTGCCGATAGGTCGCACCCTGCTGCGTGCCCTCATGGCACTCGTTGGGCCAATTGTGGCTAGGGAGCCAGGGCCCCACTCCATTGCGCAGTCAGAGTGGCAGGGCCGGAGCCGCGTGGGCCGGCTTCGGAGAGGGGTCGGTCCGGACGACAGCATGCCCGCGGCCGCCGCCCCCGCTGCATACGCACCGTCGATCAGGCGTGTTCGGTGCTTCCTGGGCAGGCTCACGATGCTGAAGAGATGCTCGCGTCGATCGACTTCGAGTCGGCGAGGATCCCCCTGGTTTGGGGAGCCGGTCCTGGCGAGGCAGGCCGTTGTGGATGCCGTGTGGCATAAGTGCTCGGCGTGACCGTCGCACCCACGGTGAGCCATGCCGGTGGCACGTCGATCCCGCAGGTGGCCCTAAACATGGCCGATGCTGGACGCCGCAGGCCGAGCAAGTCCTGCCTAACCGCGTTCGAGGTGGGGTACCGCCACGTCGACACCGCCGAGAACTACGACAACAAGGTTGGGGTCGGACGCGCGGTGCGCGCCAGCGACATCCCAGCGGGAGAGCTGATCGTCACCACGGCCGATTCACCGACCGGAACCGATACGCGTCCTGGACCGGCACCGCGCCCCCATCGAGGCATCCTCCGGCGGGTGCGTGCGGCACCGGCTCTACAAGTGCGGGAACCGGCAGTCGACCGGCATGATCACATCGCCGCCGCCAGCGGGGCAGCACTTCAGTCCAGGGCGACCCGCACACCCGCACACCGGCACTTCGGATCAGCCACTTCCCGGACCCGCACCAACGGCCCTGGGCCCATTCCGACGTGGATCCCGCTCGCCACAGGGGCTCGGGCCGGCAGGGCTACATCCCGCCGTCCCCGTCCATG
>CAVUXS010000006.1:0-21417 GCA_963745545.1 uncultured Actinomycetota bacterium | reverse complement strand
GAGCGAGTTCGACCGCGGTAGCGGCGTGGAATCCCGACGATCGCCCGGGAGCTGCGGACGGGGCGCCGACCACAGGTGTGGTCGACGCCCCGTCGGCGTGCGTCGCTGGTGCTGCTCGGCGTCAGCCGTTGACCGCGCGCTTGAGCTGCGCGGCGGCCTTGAAGCCGACCGAGGTCGACGCCGCGATGGCGATCTCCGCGCCGGTCTGCGGGTTGCGGCCGGTGCGGGCCGCGCGGTCGCGGGTCTCGAACGTGCCGAAACCGGCGAGACGGACGTCCTCACCCTTGGCCAGCTGCTCGGCGATGACGTCGAGCGCGGCGCCGAGGATCTCCTCGGCGGCGGTGGCGGAGACGTCGGCGCGCTGCGCGACGACCTGGGCGATGTCCTTCTTGGTCATGTCACTCCCTTGAGGCTGTGGATCGATCATTTCGACGCTATCAAAGGCCCACGTCGGGCCGGGGCTCCGGCCCCGGCTCTGGCCAGGGACTTCCCCACGAGGCGTCGCGTGCTGCACGGTAGGCGATCGGGTCGCGCTTCGTGACCACGACCCGCTCCGTGGACCCCCCCGCGTCGCAGACCTCGAGCTGAACGAGGCCCTTGCGGGTGACCGGATGCCGCAGCACCCGCCCCTCGGCGGACCCCTGCCGGGTGCGCGTCGCCAGCACGTACGAGAACTTCTCGTCCTCGTGACCGAGCCGGGCGCCCTTGAGCCGGCGGTGCAGCGCCGTGCGGTCGAGCCGCACCGCGAAGTGGCACCAGTCGCCGGGGCGGGCGGCCACGCGGGCACGGCCCGTCCTGGGGCAGGGTGCCAGGACGTGCCACCCGAGGGCGGTGAGCCGGGAGCGCGCCGCCAGCACCGCGGCGTACCCACGCGGGGTGCCGGGCTCGACGACGAGCACCGCGGTCGACGCCGCTGCTGGCGGCCGACTCGACGCACGGGGGCGTGCACCGGGTCGGGCAGCTCGCCGAGGAGGTAGCTCACGACGGCCAGGTCGGCCGGGGGCAGGGCGACGGCGGGAGCCGAGGAGGAGCCGGGTCCAGGTGGCCGAGGCGATCGCTGCCGGCCCGAGCCGCCCGATCCGCGCCCCGAGGGCCAGGGCGTCGGCCGACCCGTCGAGCACCTCGACGCGCTCGAGGCCCGGGAACGCCTCGGCCGCGGCCCAGCTCGCCGCACCCGTGCCCCCACCGATGTCGACGAGCGAGCCCACCGCGAGGCCGGGGGCGAGGTCGGTGGCATGGTGCAGGGCGCGCGCGACGGCGGCGTGCGTGGCCGGCATCCGGTAGGCCGCGTAGGCCGCGGCGGTGGTGGGGTCGCGCAGCACCTGCCGGGTGGGCGGTGCCCCGCTGCGGTAGGCGTCGACGCAGGGATGCCGTGGCACCCCGCAGCGAGTCGGCCGACATGCCGTCGAGCACGGCGTCGAGGGCTGCGGTGAGCGTGTGAGGCACGTCGCCATCGTGCCGGATCGGGATGATGTGGGCGGTGCGCGCGTTCCACACCTGTCCGCACCGGACGGTGGCACCCATCTCGGGGTGTCGTGGCCCTTCCGGTGGACCGACCCAGACCCCGACCGAGGAGCACCCAGCATGGCCACCGTCGAGCTCACCGCCGACACCTTCGAGCAGACCATCACGACGAGCGACATCGTGCTCATCGACTGGTGGGCCTCGTGGTGCGGCCCGTGCCGCCAGTTCGCGCCGACCTACGAGAAGTCGAGCGACAAGCACGACGACGTCGTGTTCGGCAAGGTCGACACCGAGGCCGAGCAGGCGCTGGCCGGTGCCGCGCAGATCACCTCGATCCCGACGATCATGGGCTTCCGCGACGGCATCCTGGTCTTCCGCCAGAGCGGCGCGCTGCCCGCCGGCCGGCCTCGAGCAGGTCATCGACGGCATCAAGGCCCTCGACATGGCCGACGTCCGTCGTCAGGTCGAGGAGCAGGCCGCGGCGACGCAGCAGGCCTGACCTCCGGCCCGCCCCGCGCCCAACTGCTCGATACGGCCCGGGGTATCCTCGCCGCGTCGTCCACGACCAGCAGGAGGCCCGGCCATGGAGCTCGACCCCGACGAGATGCAGACCGTCGTCAAGCGGCTCAAGCGTGCCCAGGGCCAGATCGGCGGCGTGCTGCGGATGATCGACGAGGGCCGCGAGTGCCAGGAGATCGTCACCCAGCTGGCGGCGGTCTCGAAGGCCCTCGACCGCGCCGGGTTCGCGGTCATCGCCCTCGGGCTGCGGCAGTGCATCGCCGACCCCGAGGGCCAGGAGATGGACGTCGCGACGATGGAGAAGCTCTTCCTCTCGCTCGCGTGACCCGGGGCGCCGCCGTCGGCCGCTCGGCTCAGCGAGCCGGGTCGACGAGCACGATCCCCTGTGACGGTGTGCTGCCCATCGCCATGAGCGCCTCGCCCGCCGCCTCGAGGCCGAGGGGCTCGCCGGGCGCGAGCAGGTCGCCGAGGTCGAGCCGCCCGCTCACGACGTCGTCGAGCAGCGGCGCGTAGTCGGCGGCGGCCATGCCGTGGCTGCCGAGCACGTCGAGCTCCCAGCCGATGACCCGCTCCATCGGCACGTCGGCCCGGCCCGCGGCCGGCGGCAGCAGGCCGACCTGCACGTGGCGGCCACGGCGGCCGAGCGCGAGGATCGCCGGTGCGGCACGCCTCGGGCGAGCCCAGGGCGTCGATGCTGACCGAGGCGCCGCCACCCGACCACGACGTCACCGCGGCCACGACCTTGTCGGCCCCGATCGAGGCGTCGACCACCTCGTCGGCGCCGTGGAAGAGGGCCCGGTCGAGCGATGCCGCCGAGACGTCGACCGCGCAGACGTAGGCACCGCGGCTGCGGGCGATCGCCACCGCCGCGAGCCCGACCCCGCCGCAGCCGATGACGACACCGAGTCGCCCGCGCGGACCGCGGCCCTGCGTGACCACGGCCCGGTGGGCGGTGGAGAACGCGACAGCCCAGGCCGGCCGCGACGAGGGGGTCGAGGCCGTCGGGCAGCGCGACGAGGTTCGGTCGCGGCGGCGTGCACGACGACGAGCTCGGCGAACGAGCCCGGGTCGGTGAACCCGGGCTGGCGCTGGTTCGGGCAGACCTGGCCCGCGCCCGCCAGCACACGGCGCAGCGTGCCGCACGCCATCACGAAGGGTGCGGTGACCGCGCGCCCAGCCACCCGCGCATCCACGCCGGGCGCCACCGACTCGACGATGCCGGCGAGCTCGTGACCCGGCACGTGCGGGAACGTGGTGATGTCGCTGTCGTGGCCCATCCAGCCGTGCCAGTCGCTGCGGCACAGCCCGCTGGCGAGCACGCGCACGACGGCGCCACCCGCGGGCGGCGTCGGGTCGGGCACCGAGGAGACCACCGGGGGCGCGCCGAACGCGGCGTAGGTCAGGGCTCGCACGACCCCACCCTGCCACCGTCCACGGTCACGATCGGGTGACGACCCGCCAGTCCGCTGGACGCCGGGCACCTCGTGTCGGCACAATGGTGCCGTGGAGGATGGGAGCGCTCCCACGGAGCCTGCGGACACCGAGCCATCGGCGCGGTCAACCCGCCCCATCTCGTCTGGCACCCGCGCCGGGGCCGTCCGGGAACCCGGTCCCGGCGCGGGAGCCAGACACCCCCCCACGATCGAGGAGGTCGCCCGCCACGCGGGCGTCGGGCGCGGGCACCGCCTCGCGGGTCGTCAACGGCTCGCCGCAGGTGTCGGACGCCGCGCGCGCCGCGGTCCAGGAGGCGGTCGAGGCGCTCGGCTACGTGCCCAACCGCGCGGCCCGCTCGCTCGTCACCCGGCGCACCGACACCGTGGCCCTGGTCGTCTCCGAGCCCGGTGACCGGGTGTTCGGGGAGCCCTACTTCGGCGCGATCGTGCGCGGGGTGGGTGCGCGGCTCAGCGCCTCCCCGTTCCAGCTGCTGCTCATGATGCGCGACACCGACCGCGACCGTGAGCGCGTGACGGCCTACCTCACCGAGCAGCACGTCGACGGGGTGCTGCTGCTCTCGCTGCACGCCCGCGACGACCTGCTCGACCTCGCTCGACGCCCGCGGGCGTGCCCACCGTGTGCGGCGGCGCCGTCGTCGGCTCCGCCCCCGCCTGCGTCGTCGACGCCGACAACCGTGCCGGGGGCCGCGTCGCCGTCGAGCACCTGCTCGGCCGTCGGACGTCGACGGCTCGCGGTGCTCACCGGGCCCCAGGACATGTCGTCGGGCCGCGACCGCCTCGCCGGCGCGCGCGACGCCGTGGCGGCAGCGGGTGTCGACCGCGACGGCATCGTCGTCGCGTTCGGCGACTACAGCGAGGACAGCGGTGAGCGCGCCATGCGTGAGGTGCTCGCCGACCGGCACCGTCCCGGATGCCGTGTTCGCGGCCTCCGACCTGATGGCCGTCGGCGCGCTGCGGGTGCTGCGCGAGGCCGGGCTGCGGGTCCCCGACGACGTCGCGCTGGTCGGGTTCGACGACTCCGCGGTCAGCCGGCACACCCAGCCGACCCTGACGTCGGTGCACCAGCCGGTCGAGGAGATGGGCCGGGTGATGGCCGACCTGCTGCTCGCCCGGATCGCCGGCGAGCCGGTACCGCGCGAGACGGTGCTGCCGCACCCGGCTCGTGCTGCGCGCCTCGGCCTAGGAGTCGTCAGCGGGCACGAGCAGGCCCTGCCAGACAAAGGGATCGGCGCACGTCGGGGTCGAGGTCCGCGGCATCCGCCCGGTGGTCGAGGACCGCGGTGACGGCGTCGCGCTGGTCGTTCGGCACCTCGACGCGCGCCACCCGCGTGACCAGCGTCGACACCCCGTCGCCGGGTCCGTCCTCCCAGCGCGGGGCCAGGTGCACGGCGGGGTCGCCACACCGTGTCCGCGTCGGCGGACGCGGCGTGCTGGGCGAGCACGTCGATCGGCTCGGCGCGCTGTGCGCTGCGCACCCGCTGGGCCAGCGCTGCCGCGAGCTCGTCGTCGGTCACCTCGTCGAGCGCGGCCACGACGGCCGCGCGGATGCCGGCGTGCAGGTGGGCCGTCGCCGCCGGGTCGAGCGGGTCGACGCCCAGCTCGAGGGAGGCCCGTAGCGCCGGGTCGTCGTCGAGGCGGCGGCCGGCGGCCCGCAGCAGGTCGTCGGCGAGCTGGCGCAGGGTCCAGACGTGCACGCCCATCGTGAGGTGGATGCTGGTGCCGCCGAGCGCGGTGGCCGAGTGCAGCCAGCCGCGCGGCACGTAGAGGCAGTCGCCCGGGGCGAGCACCGCGTCGAGCGCCGGCGGCGCCCTCGGCCGCCGCCGCGACGGCATCCCGGCGGTCGGTCCAGGGCTGGTCGCGCAGCGGGGACTCGACGCACCGGCGGCGCGCACCTGCCAGTGCTTCTCGCCCGCCACCTGGACCACGAACACGTCGTGCACGTCGTAGTGGTCGTCGAAGCCCCGGCTCTGCGGCGGGGTGACGTAGGCGTTGACCTGCACCGGGTGGCCGAGGTCGGCGGCGAGGTCCTGGGCGGCGTCGGCGACGGGCGGCCAGGTGCGGTGCAGGGCCTGGAGCACGATCGTCGCGCCCTCGGCGAACTGGCGCAGCACCTTGTCGTCGCTCACCTGGTCGCCGATCGCCGCGCCCACGCCACCGCCGAGGGTGAACGTCGAGGCGGTCGAGGGTCTGGCCGTCGCGCGCCATCCGCAGGAACGGCGTGCGCAGGGCACGCCGGGAGAGCAGCTCGTCGACGGCGTCGCGGCCGAACAGGTGCGGGGTCGTGGGGCCGGTCGGCCGCCGGGTGAGCAGGGGCTCGCGGCCCCAGTACCGCTGCGCGAACGTGGTGCGGTCGACCGCGACCAGGCGGACAACCCGTGGCCCCCCACCGGGGAGGAGGGGGCCACGGGCTGCTCCGGGGAGGAGTCCACTGCGAGGCGTCGGCCCCGCCGTCGGCTCCACCGTCGTGCTCGCCGGGCTCCGGGGCTCGCCCGCGCCGCTGTCGGCCGGACCCTCGGCCCCGCCGTCGGCGCCGCCGTCGTGCTCGCCGGGCCTGCGGGCTGGCCGGCGCCGCTGTCGGCCGGGCCCTCGGCGCCGCCGGCGGCCCCTCCGTCGGCTCCGCCGTCGTGCGCGCCGGGCAGCCCGGTCACCCGCGCCGCTGTCGGCCGGGCCCTCGGCGTTGCCGAGCTTGCCGTCGCCGTCGGGCAGCGGCTCGATGGTGCTGTCGCTCATGGCTCCCCACCTTCCTCTCGAGCGCCACCCGCGGCGGCGCGAAGCCTCATTCCAGCAGTCGGGGGGACCGGTCGGGGGTTTGCGACCTGCGCAGATGCCCCGTTCGTCGCGGTTTGCCGCTCGCCGGGCGCGCCACCGCCCCGAGGCGACTCCGCCGGCATGCCCACCGCTGCCACGATGGCGGCATGGCCCTCGACGTCGAGCTGTCCGAGACGCGCGACTTCCTCGCGCACCACGAGCCGTTCGACGTGCTGCCGGACGCCGTGCTCGACGCCCTTCCGGCGCGGATGAGCGTCGAGTACTTCCGCCGGGGCACCACGCTGATCGACCGCGGCCGCGACAACCACCACCTCTACGTGCTGCGGTCGGGTGCCGCGGAGGTGCACGACGCCCAGGGCAGCCTGCTCGACCGCGGGGGCGAGGGGACGTGCTTCGGCTCGACCAGCCTGACCCAGGGCAACCCCTCGACCCTCGGGTCACCGCGATCGAGGACTGCCTGGCCCTACTCCTGCCGGCCGAGGACTTCCACCGGCTGTGCGCCGACCATCCCGAGGTCGACGCCTTCTTCGACGCCCAGCGGGCCAGCCGGATGAGCGGGGCCGTCGCCTCGCTGCAGCTGTCGGCGACGGGTGGCGCCATCCTCAAGACCCGGGTCCGCGACCTCGTCGGCCGCGAGCCGGTGGCGGTGGCCACGACCGCCACCGTCAGCGAGGCCGCGAGGGTCATGTCCGAGCACCGGGTGTCGTCCCTGCTCGTCATGGACGGCGAGCGGCTGGCCGGCATCGTCACCGACCGCGACCTGCGCACCCGGGTGCTCGCCGCGGGGGTCGACCCGGCGTCGTGGTCACCGAGGTGATGACCTCCGACCCCGTCACCGGCGCCGTCGACGCCCTCGCGTTCGAGGTGCTGCTCGAGATGGTCGCGCGGCACATCCACCACCTGCCCATCGTCGACGGCGACGGCCGGCCGGTCGGCGTCGTCACCACGACCGACCTGCTGCGCCTGGAGCAGGCCAACCCGGTCTACCTCGCCGGCGACATCGCCAGGCAGCCCGACGTCGCCGGCGTCGCCCGGCTCTCGAACGGGCTGCCGCAGATGGTGCAGGCGCTCGTCGAGCAGGACGCCTCGGCCGACGACATCGGCCGCGTCGTCACCGCCGTCGGGGATGCCGTGGAGCGTCGCGTCATCGCGCTCGCCGAGGCCGACCTCGGCCCGCCTCCGGTGCCCTACTGCTGGGTGATCCTCGGCTCGCGGGCCCGGCTCGAGCAGGCGCTGGCGGCCGACCAGGACAACGCGATGGTCATCGACGACGCGATGCGACCCGAGCACGCCGCGTGGTTCGAGGCGCTCGCCACCCGGGTCACCGACGACCTCGTGGAGTGCGGCTACCCTCGCTGCCCCGGCGACGTCATGGCCACCAACCCGCGGTGGCGGCAACCGCTGGCCCGCTGGCGCGAGGAGTTCTCGTCGTGGCTGCACCGAGCCGGTGCCCGACGCGATCCTGGGCGCCAGCATCTTCTTCGACATGCGGCCGGTGCACGGCGACCCGGCGCTCTTCGCGAGCCTGCAGCGGCACGTGCTCGCGGCATCCCCGGGGTCGAAGGTGTTCCTCGCGCACCTGGCCAAGCAGGCCGCCGCCCACGAGCCGCCGCTGGGGTTCTTTCGTGGCTTCGTGCTCGAGAAGGCCGGCGACCACCGGCACACCCTCGACATCAAGCGCGGCGGCATCGGCGCCGTCGTCGAGCTGGCCCGCGCGCACGCCCTGTCGGTCGGCAGCCCGGCCGTCAACACGCAGGCCCGCATCGAGGCGGCCCGCGGGGCCGGCATCCTCGGTGACGCGCGTGCCGACGACCTGCGCGACGCGTTCGAGTTCATCTCGTACGTCCGGCTGCGCCACCAGGCGGCCCAGGTGCGCGCCGGCGAGCCGACCGACAACTTCGTCTCCCCCGACGAGCTGTCCAGCTTCGACAAGCGACACCTGCGCGAGGCGTTCGCGATCGTGCGAGCGGCGCAGTCGGCGCTGGCGCACCGGTACCCGATGCCGTACATCTCGTGAACCTGTTCCGCCGCAGCGCCGAGCAGCGGCGCCAGCGGGCCCTGCGCGCCGCCGCGCCCGGCCCGCTGCGCGACTACCTGGCCGTCGCCCCGCCGGGCCCCGAGACGCCGCTGGCCGACCTGGGCCTGCTCGCCGTCGACATCGAGACGACCGGGCTCGACCCGCGCCGCGACCGGGTGCTGTCGATCGGCTGGCTGCCGGTCGACGGCGGTCGGGTCGTGCTCGGCGGGGCCGGCCGGGTGGTCGTGCGCGACGCGGGTGGTGCGGCCGGCGTCGGGCAGAGCGCCACCGTGCACGGGCTCACCGACGACCGGCTCGCGGGCGGCGTCCCGCTCGAGGATGCCGTGGCGCGCCTCCTGGCGGCCCTGACCGGGCGGGTGCTGCTCGCCCACTTCGCTCGGATCGAGACCGGGTTCCTCGCGGCGGTCTGCGAACGCGCCTGGGGCGCTCCGATGCCGTGCGTCGTCGTCGACACCCTCGAGCTCGAGCGGCGTGCGGTGACCGGCGGCTGGGGGAGCGAGCCCGCACCGGGAGCGCTGCGGCTGTGGACGGCCCGGGAGCGGCGCGGCCTGCCGGTCTACCGGGCCCATGAGGCGCTCACCGACGCCCTGGCCTGTGCCGAGCTCTACCTCGCCCAGCGCGCGGAGCTGCAGGCCCGCACCCCGGAGACGACGCTGACCCTCCGCCACGTGGTGGCGTGAGGGTCAGTTGGTTGGTGCTGCTACCCGGGTCGGGGTCACATGATCCGGTCGCTGGCGGGACTGGGCCATGAGGTGGATCTCGTTGGCCTCACGCGCGATGTCGCGGTCGGCGTGGGCGCTCCAGCCACCACCGTGATGGCGGCTCGTGCGCAGGCGGTCGGCGATGTTGCGCGCCGTGTCGACGGAGAAGAAGGTGTTTCGCATACCTCGAGTGTGCGCCCGACAACTGTTCAGCACAACGTCAGTCTACTTAGTAGTAGTCAAGCATCACTTAAGATTCAGTGCATGCTCGACCCACACCGTGTCCGCGTCTTCCGGTCCGTCGTCGCCAGCGGCTCGGTGCAGGCCGCCGCCGACAACCTGGGGCTGACCTCCTCGGCGGTCAGCCAGCACCTGTCGGCGCTGCAGCGGGAGACCGGGCTGACCCTGTTCCAGCGGGTCGGCCGGGGCATCGCGCCCACCGAGGCGGCGCTGGTGCTCGACGCCCAGACCGACGAGGTGATGAGCCAGTGGGGCCGGCTCGACCAGGTGGTCGCCGACCTGCGCGACGGGCGCTCGGGGCGGCTGTCGATCGGCTACTTCGCCTCGGCCGGCGCGGCCTGGATGCCGTCGCTCGTCAAGCGGCTGACCGCGGAGTTCCCCGACCTCGTGCTCGAGCTGGTGCTCAACGAGGTCGAGCAGCGGATGCAGCCCCTGGACATCGACCTGGTCATCAACCCGCCGGACACCGCGCTGCCGGGCGGCTACACCCGCACCGAGCTCACCGAGGACCAGTTCGTGGCCATCGTGCCGCGCGGCCACGCGCTGGCCGAGGCCGGGACGATCGCCCTGGCCGACCTGCGGGGCGAGACCTGGGTGAGCAACGACTACCCGCGCGCCTACGGACACCGCCTCGTGGTCGCCGCGTGCAACGCCGCGGGCTTCCGGCCGCGGTTCACCGTGCAGGCCCAGGACCACTACACGGCGATCGGCTTCGTCGGGGCCGGCATCGGGGTCTCGGTGCTGCCGGGCCTCGCGGCGCGGAGCCTGCCGGCGACCGTCGTGCGACTCGCTCTCGAGGCCCCGACACCGGTGCGCCACCTGGCGGCGGTCGTGCGCGACCTGGGTGCGCCGAACCCGCCGGCCGAGCGTGCGGTGGCCCTGCTCAAGGAGCTCATCGCCCACCCGAGCTCCTCGCCTCGGCGGCCTGGCCCGCGCCAGCGCCAGGACCGCTGAGGCGAGGCGGAGGGGTCAGACCTTGGACGGCGCGGGGTGCGTCTCCGTCTCGGCCTCGGTCTCGGGCTTCGGCTCGGCTGCCGTGGGCGCGCCACCCAGCGCGCCGGACTCGAGACGCTCGGCGAGCTTGACGCCCTCGACGTCGAGGTCGGGCAGCAGCCGGTCGAGCCAGCGCGGGAGGTACCAGGCGCGGTCGCCGAGCAGGTGCATGACCGCCGGCGTCAGCGTCATCCGCACCAGCACGGCATCCACGAGCACGCCGACGGCGAGCGCGAACCCGATCGGCCGGACCATCACGAGGTGCGAGAACGCGAACCCGAGGAACACCGAGGTCATGATGATGGCCGCGGCGGTCACGACCTTGGCGCCGCGCACGAAGCCGGTGCGCACCGCCGTGCGGGAGTCCTCACCGTGCGAGCGGGCCTCGTGCATCCCGGAGACGAGGAACATCTGGTAGTCCATCGCGAGGCCGAACAGCACCCCGATCAGGATGATCGGCATGAACGAGAGCAGCGGACCGGGTTGGGTCACGCCGAGCAGGCCGCCGAACCAGCCCCACTGGTGCACGGCCACCGTCACGCCGAACGCCGCGCCCACCGACAGGAGGAACCCCGCGGTCGCGACGACCGGCACGACGATCGACCGGAACACCAGCATGAGGATGACGAGCGAGAGCCCGACGACGACCAGCAGGTAGGGCGGCAGGGCGGCACCGAGCCGCTCGGAGATCTCGATGTTCGCGACGGTCTGGCCGGTCAGGCCGATGTCGGTACCGGTGTGCCGGGCGTAGGTGTCGGCGGAGAAGTGGATCGCCTGCACGGTGTCGACGGTCGCGGGGTCGGCCGGGCCGGTGGTGGGCACGACCTGGAACGCGAGCGTCGAGGTGTCGGCGCTCACGCCGAAGGGCAGGACGCTGCTCACGCCGTCGACGCCCATCAGGGTGGTCGCGATGTCGGCCTGGGCGTCGAGGACCTCGGCCTCGGTTCGAGGCCCGCTCTGCTCGGGCAGGGTCGCCACCGCGATGATCGGCCCGTTGACGCCGGGGCCGAACTCGTCGGCGATGGTCGTGTAGGCCGTGTGAGCGCTGGTGCCGGTGGCCTCGCTGCCGCCGTCGGCCAGGCCGAGCTGGATCTGGCTGACCGGCACGGCGGCGACGCCGAGCACCGCCACGACGGCGAGGACCGTGAGCCACGGGTGGCGGGTGACGAGCCCGACGTACCAGCCGCCGTGCTCCTCCTGGTGCTCGTCCTCGGTGCCGATCCGGCTGCTGAGGTCGCCGGGGACGGCGAAGCCGTGGGCGCGCCACCCGCGCTGTGGACACCACGCGGTGCTTCATCAGCGCGAGGACCGCGGGGCTGACCGTGACGGCCACGACCACGGTGACCGCGACGGTCGCCGCGGCGACCAGACCCATCTGGGCCAGGATCGGCAGGCCGGAGAGCACCAGCGCAGCGAGGGCGATGACGACGGTGGTGCCGGCGAAGACGACGGCGCTGCCGGCCGTGGCGACCGAGCCGGCGATCGACTCGTGCAGGTCGTCGCCACGCAGGATGTTGCCGCGGTGCCGGTTGACGATGAACAGCGCGTAGTCGATGCCGACGGCGAGCCCGAGCATCAGGGCGAGCGCCGGGGTCATCGTGTTGAGGTCGGCGAACGCCGTGAAGGCGATGGCCCCGGCCAGGCCCACGCCGACGCCGAGCAGGGCGACGAGGAGCGGCAGCCCGGCGGCGACCAGGCTGCCGAGCGTGATGACGAGCACGACGAGGGCGACGGTCAGGCCGAGCACCTCACCGGGGCCGATGAGCGAGGTGTCCTGGGTGATCTCGACGCTGTAGTGGGCGGCGAGGCCCGCGGCGGCCAGGGGGGCGTCCGCGCGGGCGGGGATGAGGGCACGGTCGTCGACCGGGATGGACTGGGCGTTGTCGTCGAACTGCACCTGGACGACCGCGTGCGTGCCGTCCTCGGTGACCAGACGGGTCGCGGAGGTGGCGCCGCCGACGGCCTTGCCGTCCTCGTACTGGGCCCGGCCCGCGGCCAGCTCCGCCTCGCCCTTGGCCAGGTCGGCCTTGGCGGCCTCGACCTGCGGGCGACCGGCCTCGATCTGCTCGCGCAGGGCGGGGATGGCCGGGTCCTTGGGGTTGGCGGCCTCGAGCTGGTCGAGCACGGCCTGGCCGGCGTTCAGCTGCCCCTCGCCCTCGAGCAGCTGGGCGCGCCCCGCCTCGAGCTTGGCCTTGCCCTCCTCGAGCGTGGCGGCGGCGGCGGCGAGGTCGGTGGCGCTCTGGTCGAGACTCGCCTGCGCCTCGAACGGGTTGTTGACCCGCTTGACGTGCGGCACCTCGGCCCAGGTGGCGAAGACCTCCTCGGCGGCCGCGCGCTGCTCGTCGGTGATGGCCGAGCCGTCGGTGCTCTGCAGCACCACGGTGCCGGCGCCACCGGCGGCCTCGGGGATCTCCTCACCGAGCCCGTCGATGACCTTCTGGAAGGTCGTGCCGGGGATGGAGATCTGGCTGGTCAGCGGGTTGCCGACGGTGCCGGCGAGGACACCGAGACCGACGAGGACGACGAGCCAGATGGTCAGCGTGCGCCACGCGTGGGTGGCGCACCAGCGGCCGAGGCGGTACAGGAGGGAGGACATGGGGCCTTCTCGAGGTGTGGGAGGGTCAGGCGATGTGCGCGGCGACGGTGGCGCGCTTGGGGTCCAGGCCGGTTCGGACGTGCCCGATCGCGGCGGTGAAGCTGCCACGGAGGGAGGCGGAACCGTCGATCGCGTCGGCCGGTGTGGCACCGGCATCCGCGCCGGCGGTGCCGCAGCGCAGCCACACCCGGAAGGCGGCCTCGGCCGCCCCGACGAGGCCGGAGGCGAGGGTGGCGACGTAGACGTCGGTGACGTCGGGGCCCAGGCGTCGGCGCAGCCAGCCCTCGAGCCAGTCGAGCCACGCGTGCAGCTCGATGAGGATCAGGCCCCGCGCATGGGGGGAGGCCTCGCCGGCGGCGGCGAGCACGCCGATGCGTTCGAGGAGGTCGCCGTCGCCCGGGTCGGTGACCACGGCGACGGCGCTGTCGAGGACGTCCTCGTCGACGGGGCGGGCGTCGAGGCGCTCGCCGACCGAGGCGAAGAACTCGGTGACGCTGGCGGTGAGCACCGAGTCGACCGAGGGGAAGTAGTTGAAGAAGGTGCGGCGGGAGACGCCGGCCCGGTCGGCCACCGCCTCGGCGGTGAGGCCCTCGAAGCCGGCGTCGCGCACGATGGCGTAGGCCGCCTCGCACCAGGGCGGTGCGGGTCTCGGCGCGCTTGCGGGTGCGCAGCGAGCAGCCGTCGCCGGCCGAGCCGGGTCGCAGTTTCACCCGGCCGACGGTACGCCAACCTGCACGGCAGTGCAATTCTGCACGAGGATGCAGGCCGAACCTTCGACGGCCCGGCCGTGAGACCCTGTCGCCATGGTTGAGCGCACGGCAGCGGAGCCGCGCGAGGAGGCGCTGGTGCGCCGGATCCGCGAGTCCGTCATCGGCGACGACCAGGTCATGACCACCCCGTACGGGCCGCGGCGGGTGACGTACGCCGACTACACCGCGTCCGGGCGGGCGCTGACCTTCATCGAGGACTTCATCCGCGACGAGGTGCTGCCCGGCTACGCCAACACGCACACCGAGTCCAGCGGCACCGGGCTGCAGACCACCCGGCTGCGCGAGGACGCCCGCGCGGATCATCCGCGACGCGGTCGGCGGCGACGACGACACCGTCGTGCATCTTCGCCGGCTCGGGCTGCACCGGCGCGATCGACAAGCTGATCGGCATCCTCGGCCTGCGGATCCCGTCGGACCTCGACGACCGGTACGCACCTGACCGAGCACATCCCGCCGGACCAGCGGCCGGTGGTGTTCATCGGCCCGTACGAGCACCACTCCAACGAGCTGCCGTGGCGCGAGTCGATCGCCGACGTCGTCACCATCCGCGAGGACGCCGACGGCCACATCGACCTGGACGACCTGCGCGAGCGAGCTCGAGGAGTACGCCGACCGGCCGCTGAAGATCGGCTCGTTCTCCGCCGCGTCCAACGTCACCGGCATCGTCACCGACACCGTACGGCGATCTCGACGCTGCTGCACGAGCACGGCGCGCTCGTCCTTCTGGGACTTCGCCGCCGCGGCGCCGTACGTCGACATCGAGATGACCGCGCCCGCGGACGGCGACCCGCTCGCCTACAAGGACGCGATCTTCCTCTCGCCGCACAAGTTCATCGGCGGCCCGTCGACGCCCGGCGTGCTCGTCGTCCGGCGCGAGCTGTTCACCAACCGGGTGCCCGACGTGCCCGGCGGCGGCACGGTCGCCTACGTCAACCCCGACGAGCACCGCTACCTCGCCGACCCGGCGCACCGCGAGGAGGGCGGCACGCCGGCGATCATCGAGTCGATCCGCGCCGGGCTGGTCTTCCAGCTCAAGGAGGCGGTCGGGCGTCGAGACGATCCGGGCGCACGAGGAGCGGCTTCCTGCGCCGCGCGGTCGACGGCCTGGCGCGAGCGAGCCGGCCATCGAGATCCTCGGCAACCTCGACGCCGACGCGGCTGTCGATCGTGTCGTTCGTGGTGCGCGCGCCCTCGGGCCGCTACCTGCACCACAACTTCGTCGTCGCGCTGCTCAACGACCTGTTCGGCATCCAGTCGCGCGGCGGCTGCTCGTGCGCCGGCCCGTACGGCCACCGGCTGCTCGGCATCGACCTCGAGCGCTCGCACGAGTTCGAGCGCGAGATCACCGGCGGCTGCGAGGGCATCAAGCCCGGCTGGGTGCGGGTCAACTTCAACTACTTCATCTCCGACGCCGTCGTCGACTACATCGTCGAGGCGGTGCGCCTGGTCGCGCGCGACGGCTGGCGGCTGCTCGGCGACTACCGCTTCGACCCGGTCACCGGGCTCTGGCGGCACCGCGACGGGCTGGTCGAGCCGCCGCTGCGGCTGCGGCGACGTCGCGTACGCGGACGACGGCGTCGATGCGCGTGCCGACGCTCGACGCCCGCGGCGGCGAGGACCTGCTCGCCGAGCACCTGCGCGACGGCGCGGCGATCCTGGCCGCGGCGCCCGAGCCGGACCTGACTCGCACCCGGCCGACGTCTCGCGCCGACTTCGAGCACCTGCGCTGGTTCGACCTGCCGGAGAGCGCGATCGCCCGATGACCGGGGGTGCGCCGGGCTCCGGCCCGACCGGCCGTTCCGTGCTGCCCATCGGCGACCCCGGTGCCGGGCTGGACCCGCGGCCCTGGCCGCCCGGCGCACCCCTCGTCGGCCGCACCTCGTCCTCGAGGCGCTGCATGCCTGGCACGTCGACGACCTGACCGAGGCCTGGTCCGACACCGACGAGGCGCACTGGACCTACCTGCCGATGGAGCGGCCCGAGGGCGCCGACGAGGTGGCCGGACTCGTCTCGGACATGGTGGACGACCCGGGGTGGGTGTCGTACGCCGTGCTGGTGGCCGGTCGTGCCGTGGGCGTGCTGTCCCTGATGCGGATCGACCCGGACAACGGGTCGATCGAGATCGGCGCGGTCATCTTCGGCGCGCCCCTCGTGCGCACGGTCGCGTCCACCGAGGCGCAACGGCTGCTCATGGGGCACGTGTTCGACGACCTCGGCTACCGCCGGCTCGAGTGGAAGTGCAACGCGCTCAACGCCCCGTCCCGGGCAGCCGCCCTGCGCCTCGGCTACACCTTCGAGGGGGTGTTCCGGCAGGCGATGGTCGTCAAGGGCCGCAACCGCGACACGGCCTGGTTCTCAGTGGTCGACGGCGAGTGGGCCGCCGTGCGTGAGCGGCTGGACGCGTGGCTCGCCCCGACGAGCTTCGACGAGGAGGGGCGGCAGCGCTATCGGCTGGGCGAGGTCGCGCGCTGACGGCACCTGGCCGCGGCGATCTCACGGTTCGTCGTGGTCACCGAGCAGCCCGGTGACCAGGGTCCTGATGCCGCGGCGGGTCTGGTCGGCGAAGTCCCGGCCCCCGGGTCGTTCGCCGACTGCTCCGCAGCAAGGCCGCCGATCAGGCCACGGACCAGGGCGACGTCACCCGCGTGGCTGATGCCTGCGACCTCCAGCCGACCGGTGAGGACGCCCAGGACTCGGAGGGCGACTCGATGCTGTTCTCGCAAGAGCGCCGCAGAGACCGCGTGAACGACCGCGTTCACGCGCTCGGCTGGTGGGTCGGCTCCGAAGCGGGGCCGCATCGCACCGGCCTCAGTCAGGGCCGTACGGCGGGTGGAGCACCTGGCATGCGTCACGGCATCCGGCGTGATCGGGCCGTAGACGTGTGGGAACCGTTCTCCGGTAACGGTGTTGACGACGTCCCACTGCAGCGGTGCGGTGAGCCGCTCGGGGTCGACGGTGAGCAGGACGAGGTCGCCGGCGTACGAGGCGTAGTAGCGGCTCAGCACGCCGGGCACCTGCTCGGGCGTCGAGCAGTGGATGAAGCCCTCCTCCTCGAGCGTGCGGCCGAGGGTCGACCAGCGGTACTCGCCGGTGCGCAGCGCCTCGTCCCAGTGCGCGGCCTCGGCGAGGTGGAGGACGGGGCCGGTGCTCACTCGAGTCCCTCCTCGGCCGACTGGGTGACGAGCGGGACCAGGTCGGCGATCGAGTCGACGACGCGCGTCGGCCGGTAGGGGAAGTGCTCGACCTGCTCGGGCCGGGTCGACCCGGTCGAGACGAGCACGGTGCGCAGGCCGGCCTCGAGGCCGCTGATGATGTCGGTGTCCATCCGGTCGCCGACCATCACCGTGGTCTCGGAGTGGGCCTCGAGCCGGTTGAGCGCGCTGCGCATCATGAGCGGGTTCGGCTTGCCGATGAAGTAGGGCTGCCGACCGGTGGCGGTGCTGATCAGTGCGGCGACCGAGCCGGTGGCGGGCAGCAGGCCGGCGGCGCTCGGCCCGCTCGGGTCGGGGTTGGTCGCGATGAACCGCGCGCCCCCGGCGATCAGCCGGATCGCCTTGGTGATCGCCTCGAACGAGTAGGTGCGGGTCTCGCCGAGCACGACGTAGTCGGGGTCGCGGTCGCTCATGACGTAGCCGACGTCGTGCATCGCCGTGGTCAGGCCGGCCTCGCCGACGACGTACGCCGTGCCGCCCGGCCGCTGGTCGGCGAGGAAGTCGGCGGTGGCGAGGGCCGAGGTCCAGATCGCCTCCTCGGGCACGTCGATCCCGCTGCGCAACAACCGGGCCCGCAGGTCGCGCGGCGTGTAGATCGAGTTGTTGGTGAGCACGAGGAACGCGCGGCCGGACGCCTTGAGCGCCTCGATGAACTCTGCCGCCCCCGCGATGGGGTCGTCCTCGTGCACGAGCACGCCGTCCATGTCGGTGAGCCAGGTGTCGATCCGCCGGGTGGTGGTCATGCGCCCCATTGTGTCCGCCGATGCGTACATTGCCCGGTATGCCGTCCGCCTCCCCCCACAGTGGTCGCACCTCCTCCCGGGTCCGGCCCGCCGTCCCGGATGACGTGCCCGTCATCCTCGGGCTGGTGCGCGAGCTCGCGGAGTACGAGAAGGCGCTGCACGAGGTCGACGCGTCGCAGGAGCACCTGCGCGACGCGCTGTTCCCGGTGGGCCGGGAGCCGGCCGCCTTCGCCCACGTCGCCGAGGTCGACGGCGAGGTCGTGGGGTGCGCCATCTGGTTCCTGTCGTTCTCGACCTGGACCGGCACCCACGGCATCTGGCTGGAGGACCTCTACGTGACGCCGGCGCAGCGCGGTTCAGGCCTGGGGCAGGAGCTGCTGCGCACCCTCGCCGCGATCTGCGTCGAGCGCGGCTACCACCGGCTCGAGTGGTGGGTGCTCGACTGGAACGCCCCGAGCATCGGCTTCTACGAGTCGATCGGTGCCGTGGCCCAGGACGAGTGGACCCGGTTCCGCCTCGACGGCGGCGCGCTCGACACGATGGCCGCGCTGGGGGCGCCCGGCACCTCGACGTCCTGACCCGGCCCGCGCGCGACCCGAAGCCGGCCCGCGGCAGCCCTCGATGACGGCCCCGATGCCGTCGCGTCAGGTGCGCTCGAAGGACTGGTAGACCAGCACCAGGCTGCTCGGTCAGCGCCTCGCCGCCTCCTGCCTTCAGGCCGACGATCTCGAGCCGTCGCGGCCAGGCCTGGGCCAGGGCGTACGTCGCGACCGGTCGCCCTTGGACGTCGAACACCACGATGCTGACCGCGCCGTGGCCGGCACCGGGCCCGTGCGAGGGGTCGCGCACCCAGTGCTCGAAGGTGAGGTCGTCGGTGAGCGCCCGGGTGACCAACACCTCGCCGGGCTGGCGCCGGCCGGGCAGCCGCTTGATGACGTAGGTCCCGTCCGCGGCGGTCTCCTTGACCTCGACGACCTCACGCTCGAGCGCCAGCCCGCTGACCTCGGTCAGGGTCGCGACCCGCACCCCGTCGACCTCGAGGGCGAAGCTGTGGCCGAACCCGTGTCGTGCTCCCTGTGACCGGGCATCGTGCTCACCCGCTGGTCGCGCGCGACACCGCCGTCCCACGCAGGGTCCCAGCCCGCGTCCGGCCCGTCAACGCCCGGATGCCGCCGCGGCTCGCCTGCGAGCCCGGCACGGCGCGCTCGGGCGGACGTCACCGCCGGGCTGACACCATGAGGGCGATGGGCAGCCCGCTGGATGCCGTCGACCTGGCCGGTGCGCACCGCCCGCCTGACCCTGCGGCGCACCACCGTCGACGACCTCGACGCGACCTGGGCAGTACCGCCGCGCTGCGCCGAGGTCGGTCGGTGGCTCACGTCCGCCTCCTCGACCGATCGAGGAGTACCGCGCCAGGTTCGCCGACCCCGACCGGCTCGCCATGGCTCCTCGTCGTCGAGCTCGACGGCGCGGTCATCGGCGACCTGATGGTCAAGGTCGGGGACGCCTGGGCCCAGGCCGAGGTCAAGGAGCAGGCCCGTGCGGTGCAGGCCGAGCTCGGCTGGGTGCTCCACCCCGACCACACCGGACACGGGTACGCCACCGAGGCCGTGCGCGACGCTGCTGCGGCTGCTGCTTCGACGAGCTCGCGGCCTGAGGCGGGTCACGGCCGACTGCTTCGCCGCACAACGAGGCGTCGTGGCGCCTCATGGAGCGGGTCGGGATGCGGCGCGAGATCCACACCCTGCGGGAGTCGCTGCACCGCTCCGGGAGTGGCTCGACGGCCTGGGCTACGCCCTCGCTGGCCGACGAGTGGCGCGTGCCGTCGCACGAGGTCGAAGCGGCGCCTCAGGCCCTTCGGGACGTTGGCGTCGAGCTCGGCGAGCCAGGCGCGCGACGCCGGCGTCGGACGGCATCCGCCAGTCCCCGCGCGGGGACAGCGAGCCGCCGTGCGACACCTTGGGCCCGTTGGGCATCGCGGAGCGCTTGAACTGGGCGAACCCGAAGAAGCGCTTGACGAACACGACCAGCCACTCGCGGATGGCCGGCGACGTCGTACGCCCGGCGCGCGCCCCGGGGAAGGCCGGGGGCCAGGCCCCCGTCGACGTCGCCCAGGCGTGATGGGCCAGGAACGCGATCTTGGACGGCCGGAAGCCGAACCGCAGCGTGTAGAAGAGGTTGAAGTCCTGCAGCTCGTACGGCCCGACCGACTTCTCCGTGCTCTGCGGCACCTCACCGGGCTTGACCGGGATCAGCTCGGGGGAGATCTCGGTGTTCAAGGATCGACAACAGGCTGCTCGGTCTCCCCGCTGAACGGCGCCGACCCGCCGCCCAGCGGATCAGGTGCTGGATCAGCGTCTTCGGCACCCCACCGTTGACGTTGTAGTGCGACATCTGGTCGCCGACGCCGTACGTGCACCAGCCGAGCGCCAGCTCCGACAGGTCACCGGTGCCGAGCACGATGCGCCGCGCTGGTTGGCCAACCGGAACAGGTAGTCGGTGCGCAACCCGGCCTGGACGTTCTCGAAGGTGACGTCGTAGACCTCCTCGCCGCGACCGAAGGGGTGATCGAGATCCTTCAGCATCTGGGTCGCCGTCGGCCGGATGTCCAGCTCGTGCGCGCTGATGCCGAGCGAGGTCATCAGCTTCCAGGCGTTGGACTTGGTCGCGTCGCCGGTGGCGAAGCCGGGCATCGTGTAGCCGAGGATGTTGGTGCGCGGCAGGCCGAGCAGGTCCATCGCCCGGGCGGCCACGATCAGCGCGTGGGTGGAGTCGAGACCGCCGGAGACACCGATCACGACCTTCTCGGTGTGGATGGCCCGCAGCCGCTGGGCGAGGCCGTCGACCTGGATGTTGTACGCCTCGTAGCAGTCCTGGGCGAGACGGCTCGTCGGCCGGCACGAAGGGGAAACGCTCGACCACGCGCCGCAGACCGAGATCGTCGTCGGCGGGCCGAGGGTGAACTCCACGGTCCGGTACCCGCCGTCGTCGGGGCTCGCCACCCGGCGGTTGTCCTCGAAGGTGCCCTGCCGCGCCCGCTCCTGGCGGAGCAGGTCGAGATCGACGTCGGCGATGGTCAGCTGCGGATCCTCCTCGAAGCGCTCGCCCTGGCCGAGCAGTCCACCCGTTCTCGAAGATGCTGGTCTGCCGTCCCAGGACAGGTCGGTGGTCGACTCCCCCTGCCCGGCGGCGGCGTACAGGTAGGCGGCGAGGCAGCGCATCGACTGCGTACGGCAGCAGGTGCGCGGTCCTCCGAGCGACCGATGGTGATCGGGCTGCCGGAGAGGTTGACCAGCACGGTCGCGCCGGCCAGCGCGAGACCGCTGGACGGCGGCACCGGCACGAACATGTCCTCGCAGATCTCCACGTCCACCGTGAGGTCGCGGACGTCGGTCGCCGCGAACAGCAGGTCGGTGCCGAACGGGATCCGCCGTCGCCTGCCCGGCGATGGTGATCTCAGACTCGCCCTGATGCCGTGGCCGGAGGCGAACTGTCGCCGCTCGTAGAACTCCCGGTACGTGGGCAGGTGGACCTTCGGGACCACGCCGAGGACCTCGCCGCGGTGGATCACCACGGCCGCGTTGAACAGGCGGGCCCGGTGCCGGAGCGGGGCGCCGACGATGATCACCGGCAGCAGGTCGGTGCTCGCCTCGACGATGTCGGCCAGACCGACGAGCACGGCGTCCAGCAGGGCGTCCTGGCCGAGCAGGTCCTCGACCGCGTACCCGCTCAGGGTCAGCTCGGGGAGCACCGCGACCGCGACGCCCTCGTCGAGCAGCCGCGCGACCGACGTCGATCACGCTCGCGGCGTTGCGGGCCGGGTCGGCGACGACGTCGGTGGTGCAGGCCGCGACGCGGGCGAACCCGTGGGCGTACGACGTTGTAGAAGTCCATGGGCCCGAGCCTATTGCTCCGGAT
>CAVUXS010000005.1:0-1522512 GCA_963745545.1 uncultured Actinomycetota bacterium | reverse complement strand
GACCGGCTGGGCCGCGACCCGGGCCACGCGGGACAGCAGCGACGCGCCCTGGCGCACCGACGGCAGGTGCGCCCAGCCGTGGTCGGCCGCCCACGCGACGACGTGGTGCACCCGTGCCGGGTCACGCCGGGCCGCGGCGGTGCGCAGCTCGGCGCCGACCAGCAGCTCGGTGCAGCCCACCCGGTCGCCGAGCGGACGGGCCCGCAGGGCATCGGCCCACGGGCCGTCGGCGTGCCTGAGGAGGGGGAGCGGGTCGGCATCCGGCGTCGGCGCGGTGCGTCGGGTGGATGCCGGACGGCCGCCGGTGGGTGCGCGGCCGTCACGATCGACGCCGCGCAGGAGGGCGGCGGCGAGGATCGCCCCGGCGACGCCCGTGTGGTAGCTCGTCTGGATGACGTAGGTCGAGCGGTCGGCCGGGCGGAGACCGGCGGCGACGGCGGGGTCGTGCTCCGGGCCGGGCAGGAAGCCGTGGCGTGGCCTCGGCCCGGTCGAGCTCGGCCAGGGCGTAGCGGGCGCCGGGGCTGAGCGGCAGGTCGAGCATCGGCCAGGTCCAGAGCAGCTCGGCGGCGACGTCGAGGTTGCGGCTGGCCAGCGCGGCACCGAGCAGCGCCTCCGCGTCGTCGGCGACCGAGGTGGCCGGGCGGAGGCTGCGGGGAAGGAGCAGGCCGCAGTCGGTGGCGTGCAGCACGGCGTGGGTGAGCGCGTAGGCGTCGGTCAGCTCGCCGTGGAGCAGGTCCGCACCGCGCTCCAGCACCGAGCCGGTGGGCACGTCGGGGGAGGCGCAGCCCTCGGCCAGGCCCTGCAGCCACGAGAGCTCGAGACGGTCGAAGGCGTCGGGCTCGTCGCCGAGGTCGTCACCGGCGAGGTCGAACAGGTGGCGCGCGACGGACCGGTGTCCGATGTCGAGGTCGCCGAGCAGCGCGAACGGGAAGGCCTCGCGGCCGCGGCACCGCGGGTCGGCGGCGACCGCCAGGGCGGCGCGGTGCGGGTCGAGCGCCCGGGTCAGGGCGTCGCCGAGCCGGGCGTGCGCGGCGCCGAGGCCCTCGAAGCGCGCCAGGGACGGGTCGTCGACGAGCAGCCGTCCGGCCACGCGGCAGAGCAGGGCGGTCTCGCCGAGCACCTTGGCCGGCTCGAGCGCCCGCGCCCCGCCCACGCCGGGCCGGGCTCCACCCGCCGTGACGACCGCGGCCGCGCCCAGCCGGAGGCCGTACGCGAGCCGGCGTCGCAGCTCGTGAGGAGAGCTCACCCCACCGGGCCTTCGGCGTCGAGGGTGAGCTGCCGGACGACCAGGCCCGACTCGACGAGAGCCTTGGCAACCTCCTGGTCGAAGCCCGACTGCCTCGTAGCCCTCATGGTGTCCTCCGTGGTCGACGGGACCATCCCTGCCGTGGCCCCATGCGGTAGAGGAGCGGGCGCGGGGTCCGGTGATACGCCGGGGTGGTGACGCCCGCATCCGGGGCGGCTCGGGGTGCCGGGCTGCGAGGATCCACCCGTGTCGTATGCCGTGTGGGTCGCCGCCGTCGTCACCGCCGGGCTGTTCGCCGCCGACTGGTGGGCCGTGTGGCGCCAACGGCACGACGTCGAGCGGCTGGCCAAGCCGGCCGCGATGGTGGGCCTGTTCACGGTGGCCCTGCTCGCCGGGGCGACCGACAGCACCGCGGGTCGGTGGCTGCTGCTCGCGCTGGTGCTCGGCCTCGTCGGTGACGTGCTCCTGCTCGAGGACACCCCGAGCCGGTTCGTCGGTGGGTTGGCGGCCTTCCTCGTCGGTCACCTGGCCTACGTCGCGGCGTTCGTCGCCGTGGGGCTCGACCGCCCGGCGCTGGGCTGGGTCGGCGCGCTCGTGCTGCTCGTCGCCCTCGTCGTGGGCCGGCGCATCCTGCCCGGAGCCGTCGCCGAGGGCGGGGCGGTTCTCGGGGTCGCGGTCGCGGCGTACATGGCGGTGATCGGGGCGATGGCGGTGACCGGATGGGCGACCGGTCGCCCGCTCGTGGGGCTCGGCGCCAGCCTGTTCGTCGTCAGCGACACCGTGCTCGCGATGGGCAAGTTCGTGCAGGCCAGGCGCTGGACCTCGGTGGTCGTCATGGTGACCTACCACCTCGCGCAGGCCCTCATCGTCGCCGGCCTGCTGACCTGATGGCGGCCGACCACCCACCCCGGCCGAGCGGCATCCGTTTCAGCGCCACCTACACCGCCGCCCGGCATCGGTCCAGCGCTACCTACCGCTCAGTACTTGGTGTGATCACAGCAAGTACTGGGCGGTAGCGCGCGCGTTGGCCGCCCAGACGGCGGAATATACCCCCTGGGGGTATCTGTTCCTGTCTGTCATGGACACCTCCACGCACACCCACCACGCGTCGCACGCCCACGCCGCCACGGGCGGATCGTGGTCCGGAGCAGCCCGGGCCACCCTGCACTGCCTCACCGGCTGCGCCATCGGCGAGGTCCTCGGGCTGGTCATCGGCACCGCCCTCGGGCTGTCGACCGGCGCCACGATCGTCCTGGCGATCGTGCTCGCCTTCGCGTTCGGCTACGCCCTGACGCTCACCCCGGTGCTGCGTTCGGGCGTGGCGCTGAAGGCGGCGCTCGCGGTGACCCTGGCCGCCGACACCGTCTCCATCACCGTCATGGAGCTCGTCGACAACTCGGTGATGCTCGTCGTGCCGGGCGCGATGGACGCCGGGCTCGACACCGTCCTGTTCTGGGGCGCCTTGGCGTTCTCGCTCGCCGTCGCCTTCGTGCTCACCGTGCCGGTCAACCGGTGGCTGATCTCCCGGGGCCGGGGCCACGCGGTCGTCCACGGGATGCACTGACCCGTCGAGGTCCCGCGACACGCCCCGTCGAGGTCCCGCGACACGCTGATGCCGAGCGCGTTCGGTCAGCGTGTCGTGGGACCTCGATCGCCGGGCGGGCAGGGGCGACCTGTTCGGAACCCGCTGGCGGTGCTGCGATACCCTGAGCAGGTGACGAGGTCCGAGCTTCTTCCCTAGCCGCGTCGGCCACCCGGCCCGCGCGGCGACCCCTCCTGCGTGAGGGGTTTTTTCATGGGCCCAGCCCGGACCACACCGAGACGACGAGGACGAGATGAGCGACACCCCGCACCGCTACACCGCCGAGCTGGCCGGGCAGATCGAGGTCGCCTGGCAGGACCGCTGGGCCGAGCGCGGGCACCTACCACGCGCCCAACCCGGCCGGCCCGTGGGCCGACCCGGACGCCGTCGCCGCCTACCCCGGCGGGCACCTCCTCGTGCTCGACATGTTCCCGTACCCGAGCGGCGCCGGCCTGCACGTCGGCCACCCGCTGGGCTACATCGCCACCGACGTCGTCGCGCGCTTCAACCGGATGCTCGGCAAGAACGTGCTGCACTGCCTGGGCTACGACGCGTTCGGGCTGCCCGCCGAGCAGTACGCCGTGCAGACCGGCCAGCACCCGCGCAAGACCACCGAGGACAACATCGTCATCATGGCGCGCCAGCTGCGCCGCCTGGGCCTGGGCCACGACGACCGCCGCGCGATCCAGACCATCGACCCGGAGTACTACCGCTGGACCCAGTGGATCTTCCTGCAGATCTACAACTCCTGGTACGACGCGGATGCCGTGCGCCCCGACGGCGGCGTCGGCCGAGCCCGGCCGATCGACGAGCTCGTCGAGGAGTACCGCTCGGGCGCCCGCCCGCTGCCCGCCGACGACGGCCGCGGCTGGGACGACCTCAGCGACGTCGAGCGCGCCGGCATCCTCGACGGCCAGCGCCTGGCCTACACCAGCGAGGCGCCGGTCAACTGGTGCCCCGGCCTGGGCACGGTGCTGTCCAACGAGGAGGTCACCAACGACGGCCGCTCCGAGCGCGGCAACTTCCCGGTGTTCAAGCGCAACCTGCGCCAGTGGATGATGCGGATCACCTCGTACGCCGACCGGCTCGCCGACGACCTGGACCGGCGTCGACTGGCCCGAGAAGGTCAGGATCATGCAGCGCAACTGGATCGGCCGCAGCCACGGCGCCCGGGTCACCTTCCCGATCGTCGGCGCACCGGATGCCGTCGCGGCCGCCGCGCGGCGCCGGGATCGAGGTCTTCACGACCCGACCGGACACCCTGTTCGGCGCGACCTTCATGGTGCTGGCCCCCGAGCACCCGCTGGTCGACGAGCTGGTCCCGGCCGGCGGCTGGCCGGAGGGCACCAAGGACGCCTGGACCGGTGGCGCCGCGACGCCGCAGGAGGCCGTCGACGGCCTACCGCCGCGCCGCCTCGCGCAGCACCGACATCGAGCGGCAGACCGAGGGCAAGGACAAGACCGGCGTGTTCACCGGCGGCTGGGCGACCAACCCGGTCACCGGCGCCCGCATCCCCGTGTTCGTCGCCGACTACGTGCTGATGGGCTACGGCACCGGCGCGATCATGGCGGTGCCCGGCCAGGACCAGCGCGACTGGGACTTCGCCACCGCGTTCGACCTGCCGATCATCCGCACCGTGCAGCCGAGCGAGGGGCACGACGAGAGCACCGCGTTCACCGGCGAGGGCCCGGCGATCAACTCGAGCAACGACGAGCTGAGCCTCGACGGCCTCGACGTCGCCGACGCCAAGGAGCGGATCACCGCCTGGCTGCAGGAGCAAGGGCCTCGGCGAGCCGCACGGTCACCTACAAGCTGCGCGACTGGCTGTTCAGCCGGCAGCGCTACTGGGGCGAGCCGTTCCCGATCGTCTTCGACGAGGACGGTGTCGCCCACGGCGTGCCCGACTCGATGCTGCCCGTCGAGCTGCCCGAGGTGCCCGACTACAGCCCGAAGACCTACGACCCCGACGACGCGAGCAGCGAGCCCGAGCCGCCGCTGTCGCGGGTCGCACGAGTGGGTGCACGTCGACCTCGACCTCGGCGACGGCCGCGGCACCCGCCGCTACCGCCGCGAGACCAACACGATGCCCAACTGGGCCGGGTCGTGCTGGTACTACCTGCGCTACCTCGACCCGGCGAACTCCGCCGCGCTCGTCGACCCCGACAACGAGTCCTACTGGATGGGGCCGCGCGCCGAGCCGGTCGCCGGCGCGCCCGCCGGCACCCGCGACCCGGGCGGCGTCGACCTCTACGTCGGCGGTGTCGAGCACGCCGTGCTGCACCTGCTCTACGCGCGCTTCTGGCACAAGGTGCTGCACGACCTGGGCCACCTCAGCAGCGACGAGCCGTTCCGCACCTACTTCAGCCAGGGCTACATCCAGGCCGCCGCCTTCAAGGACGCGCGCGGTCAGTACGTCGAGGCCAAGGAGGTCGAGGAGGCGCGCCGACGGACAGCCTCACCTGGCAGGGCCAGCCGGTCACCCGGGAGTTCGGCAAGATCGGCAAGTCGCTGAAGAACATGGTCAGCCCCGACGAGATGTACGCCGCCTTCGGCGCCGACACCTTCCGGCTCTACGAGATGGGTCTGGGCCCGCTGGAGCAGAGCAAGCCCTGGGACACCCGGGCCGTCGTCGGTAGCCAGCGCTTCCTGCAGCGGCTGTGGCGCAACGTCGTCGACGAGGAGACCGGTGGCGTGGTCGTCGCCGACACCCCGATGGACGACGCGACCACCCGGGTGCTGCACCGCACCATCGACGCGGTGCGCACCGACTACGCGGGGCTGGCGTTCAACACGGCGATCGCCCGGCTCACCGAGCTCAACAACGCCCTGACCAAGCTCGACGGTGGCGTGCCGCGCGAGGCCGCCGAGTCGATCGTGCTCATGGTCGCGCCGATGGCCCCGCACATCGCCGAGGAGCTGTGGGCGCGGCTCGGGCACGAGGAGTCGCTGGTGCACGCCGACTTCCCGGTCGCCGACCCCGCGTTCCTCGTCGAGGACACCGTCACCTGCGTCGTGCAGGTCAAGGGCAAGGTCCGCGACCGGTTCGAGGTGCCCTCCGACATCACCGAGGACGCCCTGCGCGAGCTGGCCCTGGCCAGCCCGAAGGTGCAGGCGGCGGTGCCCGACGGCATCCGCACGGTGATCGTCCGGGCGCCCAAGCTGGTCAACGTCGTCCCCGCCTGAGCCACAACTTTCCCGCCCGATCCCGGAAGCTTCACGCTCGCAGGGGTTCCGAACCCCTGCACAGGCGAAGGTTTCCGGGTGAAGCCGGGCCCTTGCCGTGAGATGTCCCGCGGCGGGCCCGCTTCACCGCACGTCTCGGGTCGTGGACCGAGGATGACGTGCCCCCCGGGTGGCTCCCTAGACTCGTCGGCGTAGGTCATGAGTGCTAGTGGCAAGCCCCGGCTCGCTGGCCAGCAACCCTCCTCCGCGGTGGGGTGCTCCGGGTGACGACCTGGTCGGCGACCCCTTCGGGCGCCGGCAAGCGCGGGATCCCGGGTCGCACCCGAGGTCCTCGGGACCATCGGAGATACCCACCGTGTCGATCACCAGCCACTCAGCACCGAGCTCGAGCCGCACCACCACCGTCCCCACCTTCCACCGTCGCCCGCGGCTTCGTGCCGTGCCGGATGCCGTCGCCCCACTGAGCGCCCCGGCCCACCGGCACCTGGCGACGACCAGCCTCGACCTGCCGGCGGTCGTGCGCCCCGACCTGGTCCCGACCCTGTCGGGCGACTTCGTCGACTACGCGAACCTCGACCACGCGGCATCCACCCCGGCCTTCGAGCGGGTGGCCCGGGCCGTCGAGGCGGCGACGCGCACGTACTCGAGCGTGCACCGCGGCACCGGCTGGCTCTCGCGGATCACGAGTGCGCACTACGAGGCCGCCCGTGACGAGGTCGCCCGCTTCGTCGGCGCCCGCGAGGACGACGTCGTCGTCTTCACCCGCAGCACCACCGACTCGGTCAACCTGCTCGCCCGCGCGCTGCCCCGCGACACCTCGGTGGTCGTCTTCGCCTCCGAGCACCACGCGACGCTGCTGCCGTGGCGAGGCCGCGACACCGTGCGCCTGCCCGTGCCCGGCAGCACCCGCGACGCCGAGGCCCTGCTCGAGGCCGCCCTGCGCGCGCTGCCCACCGGCACCGCCCGCCGCCCGCGCCAGGCCCTGGTCGTGCTGACCGCCGCCTCCAACGTCACCGGCGAGCTGTGGCCGGTGGAGCGCCTCACCGCGATCGCCCGTTCGCACGGGGCCCGGGTGCTGCTCGACGCCGCCCAGTACGCCGCCCACCGGGTGGTCGACCTCGATGCGCTCGACGTCGACTGGGTCGCCTTCTCCGGCCACAAGGTGCACGCCCCCTACGGCACCGGTGTGCTCGCCGGACGCAGCGACTGGCTGGATGCCGCGCAGCCCTACCTCGCCGGTGGGGGCGCCACCGCGCAGGTCACCGAGCGCGGCACCCGCTGGTTCACCGGTGCTGCACGCCACGAGGCCGGCAGCCCCAACGTGCTCGGTGCCATCGCGCTCGCGGCGGCCTGCGCGACGATCCGCGAGCACCGCGCGGCGATCGACGACCACGAGGCCAGGCTCACCGAGGGGCTGCTCGACGGCCTGCGCGGCATCGACGGCGTCACCACCTACTCGATCTTCGGCGACGACACCGAGCGCGGCCCGGTCGTCACCTTCACGGTCGACGGGCTCGACAGCCACCTCGTGGCGGCGGCGCTGTCGGCCGAGCACGGCATCGGCGTGCGGGCCGGCAAGTTCTGCGCGCACATCCTGGTCGACACCCTGCTCGACGAGGGGTCCGACGAGCACGACACCGCGGTGCGGGTCAGCGCCGGCCTGGCCAGCACGGCCGAGCACGTCGAGCGGCTCATCGCCGCCGTGGCGACGCTGGCCGCGGACGGCCCGGGCGCGGAGTACGAGCACACCGCCGAGCAGGGCTGGGCCCCGGTCGACGACACCCGCGAGCTGTCGGCGCCGCTGCCCTGGTGACGCGGTGAGCTTCCGCGCCGTCACGGTGACGGCGGGGAAAGTGGCGCGTGGCGGGGAAACTTCCGCGCCCGGGGGAACTTCCGGGTCACCCCAGTGATCGCGCGGAAGTTCAGCGATGCGGGCGCGGGTCAGGCCGTGCGCAGGTGCAGGGCGCTCCGGGGGCAGGCCGCCACCGCCTCGCGGGCGAGCCGCTCCTCCTCGGGCCGCACGGGCCCGAGCACCACGGGGTAGCCCCACTCGTCGAGCTGGATCCGCTCCGGCAGCAGCTCCGCGCACAGACCCCTGGCCCGGCACTGCGGCCAGTCGACCTTCAGCACGGCCTCGCGCGCGCTCATCGCTGCACCGCCAGGCGCCGGGTGTCCGAGCCACCGGCCGGTTCGACCACAGGCTCCCGGGTCGAGCACCCGCAGGCGTGGTCGAGGTGCGCCTCGACGTGGTCCTCGAGCGTGGTGAGCAATGAGCCGACCAGCCGGGCGGTGCCGTCGGGGTGGGCGCAGGCGCCGCGCCCGGTGACCAGCCCGGCCAGCTCACGCAGCCGGTGCCGGGTGTCGGCACCATCGGCCAGCCCGAGCACCTCGGCGGCCAGGGCCGGCAGGCCGTTGCGGCAGGGCCCACAGCGACCGGCCGACTCACCGGCCAGGTACGCGGTGTAGCGCGCGGTCTCCGACACCGGGCACGAGCCGTCGCTCAGCGACAGCAGCGCGCCGGCGCCGAGCCGCGCCCCGACCTCGCCGAGCGCCGCGCTCGACCACTCCAGCCCCGGCACGTCACGCGGGTGCACCCACGCCCCGTGGAACCCGCCGACGAGCAGGGGCGATGCCAGCGCGTCGGCGTCCAGCACCGCGGCAGCGCCATCGCCGTGCTCGACCTCGACCACGTGCACGTCGGTGAAGACGCCGTCGGCTCCGGGCGGTGTGGTGAGGGTCAGCAGGCTGGTACCCGGCTCCTCGGGGGTGCCGTGCGCGGCGTACCCGTCGACGCCCCACAGCACCACCGCGGCCAGGTGGGCGTACGACTCGGCGTTCGACAGCAGCGTCGGGCGGCGGCGGTGGCCGTCGACGGCCTCGGGGGCCCAGGACGTCACCGGCAGGCCCGGCCGCCCGGCCATCAGCTCGACGATCGAGCGTGACTGGCCGGCGACGAACCGCGAGGCAGCCTGGTGCTGCACCCACCGGATGCCGTGGTCGTCACGTTCCGCGGTGGCCCTGGTGACCGCTGCGCCGACCCAGGGGCGGTCCCCGGAGCTGACGACGTGGATCTCCCGTGCCCCCAGGGCACGAGCGGCCACGACGGCGCCGTCGAGCACGAGGTGCGGTGCGACGTCGAGCAGCGCGCTGTCCTTGGCGCTGGCCGGCTCGCCCTCGGCCGCGTTGACCACGACGTAGGGGCGACGTGAGCCGAGCCCGGTGCGAGTGCCACGGGTCTGCGCGACGGTCTGCAGCTTGCGCGCGAGCGGGAACCCGGCACCGCCGCGGCCCCGGACCCCGACCTCGCCGAGCATCGCCACGAGGGACTCGATGCCGCGTTCGGGCGGGGCGCCCAGCCGGGCGCGGTGGGCTGCCAGGCCCGGGCCGCGGTCGATGCCCGAGAGCAGGAGCGGCCCGTGGTGCACGTCGACGCTGTTCGGGGGGTGGATCATGACTCACCCCCGCCGGTGCCGGCGCCCACCGGGGCGGGGGCCTCGTGCCGGGTCGGCGGCTCGAGCCCGGACTGCGTCCCGTACGGCCGACGCGTGCCCACGGTCGTGTGGCTGCGGCGGTTGACCCGCAGCCCTCGGGCGACGGCGACGAGGCGGGCGAGCACGGCGAGGCCGACCGCCGCGACGCAACCGACGTTGATGGCCACCATCCAGCCCTGCGCGGAGTCGGTGCCGATGAAGATGCCGTGCACCACGGCGGCCGCCCAGGCGAGGTACGTGCTCAGGTGCACGAGGAACCAGGCCCGGTGCGACACGCGAGCGCGCGCCAGCGAGGTGGCGACGACGAGGGCGAGCAGGTCGAGGGACAGGGCGCCCAGGGCGAGCCACACCGGCTCGTAGGTCGACCCGAACGGCACGAACGCCTGCCACCACCGGATGTCGACGTACGAGTCGACAACCGCACTGACCACGTGGGCGGCCAGCATGAGCACCGACAGGGCCGCCAGGGACCGGTGCAGGCCCTGGGTGACGAACCGTGGCCAGAGCGGGGTCGTCGACCGGCCGGTGGCGAGCACGCCGAGCACGACGGTCGCGGTGAACAGGACGAGCAGCACCACGCCGGTGCCGCGGTTGAGGTACCAGAGCAGGGGGGATGTCATGAGGTCTCCTCGAGGCCGGACGCGAGCCAGGCCGGGGTGTGGGTCACGGTGCCGTCATGGCCGACGAGCCGGGCGGCGACCCGGCGGTCGACGAGCCACTGGTAGGCGGCGTCGCCGAGCACGATGGATGCCGTCGTCGCGGCGTTCGCGGCCGCGGCGGTGCGGCCCAGCGCGGTGACGGTGCGCAGCGGGCCCCGGGCCGGCAGCCCGGTGCGCGGGTCGACGAGGTGGTGCCACTGGCGGCCGCCGCGGCGCCATCGTCGGGCCGAGACGCTCGAGGTCGCCAGGCCGCCGGAGCCCAGGCGAACGCTGGCGGCGGGGCCGCCGGCGTCGAGCTCGGAGCGGCTGTGGCCGAGCAGGACCAGGTGGTCCTGCGCCGAGTCGTCGGGCGAGGCGACCCGCAGGTCACCGCCGACGCCGACCAGCACCGGCACGTCGAGGGCGTCGGCGACGCAGAGCGCCACGAGGTCGGCGGCGAAGGCCTTGCCGGTCGCGCCGAGGTCGAGCGCGGCGCCACGGGGCACGGTGACGGTGGTCTCGGTGACCACCACCTGCTCCCAGGACCCACCTCGCACGGGGAGGGCGGCCGGCGTCGGGTCGTCCGTCGGGACGAGCGCGAACGTGCGGTCGTAGCCGGCGGCGACGAGCAGGTCGCCGAGCAGCGGGTCGACCAGGCCGTCGGTCTCGGCCGCGGCCTCGAGCGCCACCCGCACGGCCCCGACGAGCACGGGGGAGACCTCGACGGGGCTGCCCGCCGAGCGGTTGGCGCGCATCAGGTCGCTGTCGTCGCGGAACCGGCTGCAGGCGACATCGACCTCGTGAAGCACGTCGGCTGCCAGGGCGGCGGCGGCCTCGACGGCATCCGGCGTGGTGCGCAGCTCGACGTAGGTACCGAGCGACCGCCACGCGGCGGCGCCGCCCTCGCGGTCGAGCGTCGCCGTGGTCGCGGGCTCGTGGGTCATGGTGCTCATGAGCCGGTGCTCGTCGGGGGCGGCGGGGGCGGCGGTGCCGGGCGGCTCGCCGTGGCGCCGGTCGAGCTGGAGCTCGAACTGGAACTCGAGCCCGAGCCGGCGCTCGAGCTCGAGCCCGAGCCGCCACCGACCTTGGCGCTGCCTGCCGAGGAGGCCCTGACCAGCGTGGGTGGGCCGATGACGGTCTTGGTGGGGCGGGCCTTGGTCACGACGACGGGGTTCTCCTGCGCCCATTTCACGAGCGCGTCGTGGTGGGCCTTGGCGGCCGCGGCGTCGGATGCAGCCTTCGCCCGGGCCTTGGCGGCATTCTCGCGGGCCGACTCCTGGGCGGCGGCCGCGGTGGCGACCCCGGTGCCGGCGACCGTCGCGGCGGCGAGCGTTCCGCTCAGCACGGTGAGCGCGAGGCGCGACCGGTCTCGTTGACCGGTGCTCAGCAGGGCTCTCACGGATGCGGTCCTCTCGTCGGTTCAGGGCACGCCGGGTCGACGAGCCGATGACGACTCTGGCCGCCGGCAGGCCAAGTGCGCCTCATCGACCCGTCAAGAGCGGGTTAAGGGCGAGCGGGCTTAACCCTCCCTTGAGGCGGTCACGACCCGCCGTTGACCGGTCGCACGCCACCATGAGTGCCGACCGGCCGCACCGTGCCCGCACACGGCCCCGGCCCGTGCCGGCCGAACCGCTCGATCCCTGCCCCTGTTCCACCCCTGCTCCGGAGGTCCCGTGACACTCACCCGCGCCGTCAGCGCCGGCACCCTGGTCGGTGCCGCCGCCGCCCTGGCGATCTACGCCGCCGCCGGCCCCGAGGACCTGGGCCGGGTCGCCGCACCCGCCGCGCCGACGTCCGCGCCGGTCCCGACGCCCACGGTCACCCAGCTCGCCGACTGCGTCGCGCCGGCGGTGCTCGAGAAGGGGGTCTGCGTCACGACCAAGCCGGGCCCGGTCGTCGTCGTGCCGGACCCGACCCCGCGCGCGCCGGCCACGACGCCGCGGAGCACGCCACCCACCACCACCGCCGTCCCGGACGAGAAGGTCGAGGCAGATGACCACGAGGACGAGCCCGACGACGAGCACGAGGACGACGACGGGCGCCACGGCGACGACGACGAGCCCGACGACGACTGACCCGCGCCCCCACCGCCACCGGATGCCGTGGCACCGGTCAGCGGCCGGCCGCCGGTCTCGCGCGCCGCGGCTCGGTGTCGTCCTGCTGCACGGGCAGGTGCACGGTGACCCGCAGGCCGCCGAGGGTCGAGGGGGTGAGCTCCACCGAGCCACCGGCACCGTCGGCGATCCGGTGGACGATCGCCAGCCCCAGCCCGGTCGACCCCTTGGGGCTGTGACCCCGCCCGAGGTAGGGCTGCGGCATCCCCGGGCCGGCGTCCTCGACGACGACCAGCACCTCGTCGCCGGCGGTGCGGACCAGCACCCGGGTGGCCGTGCCGTCAGGGGTGTGGGCGAAGACGTTGTCGAGCAGGATGTCGACCAGCTCGCCCAGGTCGTCCCGCGCCAACCCGACCACGGGCGATCGCCCCGGGGTGCGCGCCTCGACGACGAGGTCGAGGCGACGGCCCTGGTCCTCGGCCAGCGGCAGCCAGAAGGCCACCCGGTCGGACACCACCGGGGCGACCTCGGTGCTGCCGGGCAGCTCGTCGCGCACCGACCGCCGGGCCTCGTGGACGACGTCGTCGATGCTGCGCTGCAGGTCCTCCACGTGCCCGCGCAGCCGCAGCGCCACGTCGTCGTCCTCGACCAGGTCGGTGTCGAGCCGCAGGGCGGTCACCGGCGTCCGCAGCCGGTGCCCGAGGTCGGCGACCTGCTCGCGCTCGGCGGCCACCAGCTCGTGGATCCGGTCGGCGAGGGCGTTGAGCGCCCGGCCCAGCTCCGCGGTCTCCGGCGGCCCACCCGGCACGGCCCGGGCCGTCGAGTCGCCCTCGCGCAGCCGATGGGCCACCTCGGCCACGTCGGTGACGGGCACGGCGGTGCGCCGGCCCAGCCGGACGGCGACCGCGACCGACACCGCGACCAGCCCCAGCCCCAGCGTCACGATCGTCGCCCACGCGCCCCACACGCCGGCCCGCAGCTCGGACGTCGGCACGGTGGCGACCACGACCTCGAGGCCGCGGGCGGTCACGACCGGCACCACGGCATCCAGCCCGTGGTCCTGGGCCACGGTGAAGGCGCCCTGCTCGGTGCGGGCGCGCTCGACCGCGGCGGCCGAGTCGGCGCCGAGCGGAGTCTGGCTGCCGAGCAGCTGGCCGCCGGGCTCCACGACGACCACCTCGGGGCCGCGCGAGCTGAGGTCGGCGACGGTGCGCGAGAGCGTGGCCGTGTCGTCGAGCGTCGCAACCAGGGTGGCGACGCTCTGCGCCTGCTCGCGGGCACGGGTGGTGCCGCGGTCCTCGGCGATGTTCGCGATGAGGAAGCACAGCGGCACGATGAACGCCACGACGACCGCCGAGGTCGTGGCGGCCACCAGCCACGCGATGCGGCGGGCCATCAGCCCTCGCCGTCAGCGGGGTCCGCGGGCGCGGCCAGTCGGACGCCGACCCCGCGCACGCTGTGCAGGTACACCGGATGAGCGGCCGTCTCGCCGAGCTTGCGGCGCAGCCACGACAGGTGCACGTCGACGGTGCGCTCCCCGCCGCCGTACGGCTGGTTCCACACCTCCTCGAGGATCTCGCGCTTGGTGACGACCTCGCCGGCGCGCTGGGCGAGCAGCAGCAGCAGGTCGAACTCGCGCCGCGACAGCTCGAGGTCGCGCCCGGCGAGGGTGCAGTGCCGGGCTGCCGCGTCGACGACGAGGTCGCCCACCGTGAGCGGCGCGTCCGGCTCGTCGGACGAGGTGCGGCGCAGCACCGCGCGGATCCGGGCCTCGAGCTGGTCCATGCCGAAGGGCTTGACGACGTAGTCGTCGGCGCCGGCGTCCAGGGCCTTCACGATCGAGGGGTCGTCGTCGCGGGCGGTCACCACGATGACCGGCGTGCGGCGCACCGCGCGCAGCATCGTGAGCAGGCTGTGCCCGTCGAGGTCGGGCAGGCCCAGGTCGAGCAGCACGAGGTCGGGCTGCTCGTCGAGGGCGTTCTGCAGGCCGGCCATCCCCGCGGACGCGCTCGACACCGCGTACCCGCGGTCGGTGAGCGAGCGGACGAGCGAGGAGCGGATCCCGGGGTCGTCCTCGATGACCAGCACGTGTGTCACAGTGGGCACGCTAGAGCAGGAAGGGGGTGACCGGCGTGGGGATGGGACGACGCCCACTCCTGCTGATGGTGCTGGGCTGGCTGGCCGTCGTGGTCGCCGTCGGCGCGATCACCTTCCTCGTCGTCGACCGCGCCGGCCGCGGCGTCGGGCAGGCCTCGGCCGCCGAGCGGGTCGCGGTCCTGCCGAGCAGCACGCCGCCACCCGCGTCGCGGGAGCCCTCGCCGGCGTCACCGAAGCCGACGCCCACGACGCGAAAGACACCCGAGGCCACGTCGTCCTCCAAGCCGGAGCCGACGCCCACGCGGACCCCCTCGGACGACGGGCGCGACACCGAGTCGTTCAGCTCCGACGGCGGCACCGTGGTCGCCACCTGCACCGGCTCGCAGATCTCGCTCGACTCGATCCGGCCGCGGGACGGCTGGCGTTTCGAGAAGGAGAGCAAGGACAGTGGGCTCGAGGTCGCCTTCGAGAACGACGAGGACAAGGTCGAGATGCTGCTCATCTGTGTGCGTGGCGTGCCCACCAGGTCCACGCACGACGACTGAGCGCGCAGCGCGGTGGCGCGCGACGGCATCCGAAACTCCGCACCGATGTCTGGCCCACCCGGCCGTGAGGGTGCAAGGTTGAGGGTCCGAGGACCTGACCCCCGCCACGTCCCGCACCGAGGAGACCCCCATGGCTGATCTCGACACCGCCCAGCTCCTGGCCGCGCTGGAGCCGGTCGCGGAGGACAACCTCAACCGGCACATCAACGTGGCGCAGGAGTGGATGCCGCACGAGTACGTGCCGTGGTCGCTGGGCCGTGACTTCAAGGAGCTCGGCGGTGACCCGTGGTCGGTCGACCAGTCGCAGCTGTCGCAGATCGCCCGCACCGCGCTCGAGGTCAACCTGCTCACCGAGGACAACCTGCCGAGCTACCACCGCGAGATCGAGCGCGCCTTCGGCCGCGAGAGCGCGTGGGGGGCCTGGGTCAACCGCTGGACCGCGGAGGAGGGGCGGCACGCGTTCTGCATCCGCGACTACCTGCTCGTCACCCGTGGGGTCGACCCCGACGAGCTGGAGCGGGCCCGGATGGAGACGATGCAGACCGGCTACGACTCCGGCGACAAGCCGCTGCTCAACGTGTGCGCCTACGTGTCGTTCCAGGAGCTGGCCACCCGTGTGTCACACCGGAACACGGGCAAGTTCACCGACGAGCCGATCGCCGAGAAGCTGCTGACGCGGGTCGCCAAGGACGAGAACCTGCACATGATCTTCTACCGCAACATCGTCCAGGCGGCGCTCGAGCTGGCGCCGAGCCAGACGATGCGGGCGATCACCGACGAGGTCGTCGACTTCAAGATGCCGGGCTCGATCATCCCGGGGTTCGGGCGCAAGGCCGTGCAGATGGCGATGGCCGGCATCTACGACCTGCGCATCCACCACGACGACATCGTCGCGCCGCTGCTGCGCCAGTGGGGGGTCTGGGAGCTCGAGGGGCTCGACGCCGACGGCGAGACGGCCCGCGACGAGCTCGCCGCGGCCGTGAAGGCGCTCGACGCCGAGGCCAGCAAGTTCGTCGAGAAGCGCGAGGAGCGGGCGGCCAAGCTCGCCGCACGGCAGAACGCCTGACTGGTGCGTACGGCGCACGGCTGGGTCGCGCGCGCCGCGATCGCGACGGGACGGATGCCGGGTCGCGACGCGGTGACCACTAGCCTGCTCGCGTGAGCACCGCCCTCGTCACCGACTCCACGGCCTACCTCCCGCCAGACCTGCTCGAGGGTCTGCCGGTGCACGTCGTGCCCCTGCACGTGGTGGTCGGGGGCACCGAGCACGCCGAGGGCATCGACATCGACCCGGCCGCCGTGGCCGCGGCGCTGCGCTCGTTCACCCCGGTGTCGACGTCCCGGCCGGCGCCGGCGGCCTTCCTGGCCGCCTACCGGGCGGCCGCCGAGGCCGGCGCCGACTCGGTCGTCTCGGTGCACATCTCCGGCGACATGTCGAGCACGATCGGCGGTGCCGCGATCGCCGCCGAGGACTCACCGATACCGGTCACCGTCGTCGACTCCCGGGCGCTCGGCATGGCGATGGGGCATGCCGTGCTCACCGGTGCGCGGCTGGCCGCCGGTGGGGCGTCGGCCGCGGAGGTGGCGGATGCCGTCCGCGCCACGTGCGCGGCATCCACCGTCGTGTTCTACGTCGACACCCTGGAGTACCTGCGCCGCGGCGGGCGGATCGGCAAGGCCGGGGCGCTGCTCGGCTCGGCGCTGTCGATCAAGCCGATCCTCGGGCTGCGCGACGGCCACATCGTGCCGCTCGAGCGGGTGCGCACCTCGACCCGCGCCATCGCCCGCATCGAGGACCTCGCGGCCGAGGCGGCCACCGCGCTGCCGTCGGGGGCGTCGGGCGTGGACATCGCGATCCACCACCTCGACTCCCCGGAGCGGGCCGAGCGGCTCGCCGAGCGGCTGCGGGCCCGGTTGGGGGAGGACGTCGGGCTGCGGGTGGTCGAGCTCGGTGCCGTGGTGGGCGCGCACGTCGGGCCGGGAACGCTGGCCGTGGCCGTGGTGCCCAGGATCGCGCCGGCCTCGGCGCGCTGAGCCATGGTGCTGTTCGTCGTCGTGGAGGTCGCGGTCGTCGCGGTCGTCTGCTTCTTCATCGGGTCGATCAACCCGGCGACGCTGTTGGCGCGGGCGCGCGGGCGCGACCTGCGCGCGTCCGGGTCGGGCAACCCCGGGGCGACGAATGCCGGGCGGGTGCTGGGGCGCAAGTGGGGGGCTCTGGTGCTCGTGCTCGACGTGCTCAAGGCCTACCTGCCGACGCTCGTCGTGCTGCGCACGATGGGCACCGTGCCTGCTCTGGTCGCGGGGCTCGCGGTGGTGCTCGGGCACATGTTCTCCCCGTTCCTGCGCGGGCACGGGGGCAAGGGGGTCGCGTGTGCCCTCGGCACGCTGCTGGCCGTGGAGCCCTTCGTCGGGATCGGGGCCGTGGTCGTCTTCGCGCTGGTCAAGACCGTCGTGCCGTTCGTCGGGGAGGCGTCGGTCGTGACGATGGGGCTCGTCGGGGTGGTGGGGGCGCTGGCCGCGCTGGGGGTGGTGCCGTTCGTCGAGCCGGTGGTCGGGGTGTGGCTGGTGGTCATCGCGGTGCTCGTGCTGTCGCGGCACCGTCGCAACATCCTGGCGTGGTGGAAGCGCAGACTCGGCTGAGATCGGGCTCGTCCACCGGGCGCCGCTGCCACGCCGTTGCTCGTCGTCCACAGGTCGGCCCTTCCGGCCCGGTTCGTCCACAGATTCCGGTGCGGCCCTGAGCCGGGCCCGCGCGTTTCCTAGCGTCGGGGGATGCCGCGACGTCACCCGCCTGAACCGCTCTCGCCTCGAGCGCTGGCCCGGCTGCGGGCGAGCCCGCGGTCGTACGTGCCGACCGAGCTCGACCTCGAGGCCGTCCACCCGGCGCCGCGGGGCCGAGGACCGTGGCACTCGGCGGATGCGGGGTCGTCGGGGGAACGGTCCGACCAATGGGTCACTGCCGGTTCGACGGTCGCGGCCAGGTCTGCGGTTGGGGGCGTCGGTGCGGGTTCGGGTGCCAGTGCCGCGGCTGTGCGAGGCCCGGCCGACGAGCCGGGTGGTGCGCGGCACGCGCGGGTCCCGCACCCACGGGCATGGGTCCGACTGCCCGCGGCGTTCGTCGGGGCCCGTTGGCAGCCGGGCCGGGCGGCCCTGGTCGGGGTCGTCATGGTCGTCGCCCTTGCCGCGGCGGTCTTCGGGCTGCGGGTCGCCTGGGCCCGGTCCGCGGACAGTGGCACCGTCATCGCGCCAGGTGGTGGGTCCCGCGCCGGACCCGACGCGGTGGCGGCCGGGGCCGTCCCGGTCGGGGTGAGCGGCACCTCGGGCACACCGTCGGCGGGCGCCGCGCCCGCGGCATCCCCGGGAGCGTCGCCGTCGGTGGGGGTGGTCGTGGTGCACGTCGTCGGCCGGGTGCGGCACCCCGGGGTGCGGCAGCTACCGGCCGGGTCGCGCGTGGCCGATGCGGTCAAGGCCGCGGGCGGCGCCACGGGGAAGGCCGACCTGTCCGCGCTGAACCTGGCCCGGGCGCTCGTCGACGGCGAGCAGGTGCGGGTGCCGGCGGTCGGCGACCCGGTCGTGCCGGGGTCGTCGCCCGGGCCGGGCCGGTGGCGCCGGTGGCGCTGGGAGGCGGCAGGGGGAGCAGGCGCGGCGGTGCCGGGGGAACTCCGGTCTCGCTCAACACCGCCGACCTCGCCGCGCTCGACACGCTGCCCGGGGTGGGGCCGGTCCTGGCCCAACGCATCCTCGACTGGCGCACCGCCCACGGTCGGTTCACCAGCATCGACGAGCTCGGCGAGGTGAGTGGCATCGGCGAGAAGCTGCTCGCCCAGCTCAGCCCGCTGGTGACCCTGTGAGCACCACCCTGCCGCCTGCATCGGTGCCCCGGAGGGTGCGGCCGTCGACCGACCTCCGGTTGCTCGGGCCTGCCGTGCTGGCCTGGGCCGTCGCGGCGGCCACCCTGGGTCTGGCGCCGGCCAGCCACCTCGTCATGGCGACTGCACCGGCTGCTTGCCGTGGGTGTGCTCGTCGCGCTCACTCCGGCGCGTCGAGGGCTGCAGCGGGCCGGAGTGCTCGGCCCGCTGCTGCTCACGGTGGCGCTCGTCGCGGTGCTGCAGGTCGCCGCCGCCGGGCACGGCGTCCTGCGAGCCCGCGGTGGCGTCGAGTCCCTCGCGGCCGACCGTGCGGCCGTCACCGCCGTCGCGGTGGTCACCGGTGACCCGATCGTGCTGCCCGGGCGCGGCGACCGGCCGGTGGTGTTGCGAGAGGCGACCGTCCACGCTGCTCGACGCGCGCGGCATCCGGCGCAGCAGCGAGTGCGCCGGTGCTGCTCACCGGTGACCCGGCGATCTCCGGGCCCGGGTGGCGGGCGACGGTGCGGGTCCACGGCCGGCTCGGGCCCACCGACCGGGCCGACGACCGGGTCGCGACCCTGTCGGTGAGCGGCCCACCGGAGGTCCTGGCCCCACCGGGTCCGGTGGCCTCGGCGGCGGAGCGGCTGCGCAGCCGGCCTGCGGGCATCGGTCGACCACGCCCCTCCCGACGCCCGGGGTCTGCTGCCCGGCCTGGTCATCGGCGACACCAGCCGCACTCCAGCCGACCTCACGGCAGCGATGCGCGCGACCGGGATGACCCACCTGACCGCCGTCAGCGGGAGCAACGTCGCCGTCGTGACCGGCCTCGTCCTCGGGCTGTGCATCCTGGTCGGCGTGCCCCGGCGGCTGCGACCGGTGCTGGCCCTCGTCGCGCTCGCCGGGTTCGTGGTGCTCGCCCGGCCCGAGCCGAGTGTCGTGCGAGCCGCCGTGATGGGCGCGATCGGGCTGATCGGGCTGAGCCGGTCCCGGCGCTCGGCCGGGCCTCCGGTGCTCGGCGCCGCGATCGTCGTGGTGCTCGTCGTCGACCCGTGGCTGGCCCGGTCGTTCGGCTTCGTGCTGTCCTCGTTGGCGACCCTGGGTCTGCTGCTGTTCACCCGCCCGTGGGGTGACGCCATCGGCGCCCGGCTGCCGTCACGGTTGGCCGGTCTGGGTCCCGCGCTGGCCATCCCGGTGGCGGCCCAGGCCATGACGGCGCCGGTCGTCGTCCTGCTCCAGGGCTCGGTCAGCGTCGTCGGCATCCTGGCCAACCTGCTCGCCGCACCGCTCGTCCCGGTGGCCACCGTCGCCGGTGTCGCGGCCGCCCTCACCTCCGTCGTGTGGGCGCGAGGGGCTGCCGTGGTCGCGTGGGGCGGGGTCGTGCCGACCACGGGGATCGCGCAGGTCGCGCGACGGTTCGCCGAGGTGCCCGGCGGCACACTGCCCTGGCCCGACGGTGCCCCCGGCGCGCTGCTCCTCGCCGCCCTCACCGTCGCCGTGCTGCTCACCGGCCGCGCGCTCGCCTCCGGGGTCGCGGCCCACCCCGTGCCTGCCGTCGGTACCGCCCTGATCGTCGCCGCCGCACTCGTCCCCACCCGTGCGGTGACCTGGCCTCCCGACGGGTGGCGAGTCGTCGTGTGCGACGTCGGCCAGGGCGACGCCGTCGTGCTGCGCAGCGGTCCGCACCGTGCCGTCCTCGTCGATGCCGGCCCCGACCCGCCTCTGGTCGACCGCTGCCTCAGCCACCTGGGCGTCGACACCCTCGACGCCGTGGTCCTCACCCACTTCCACGCCGACCACGTCGACGGGCTCAGCGGCGCCGTCGACGGACGCGCGGTCGAGCAGCTGCTCGTCGGCCCGGTCCGCGAGCCGGCCGAGTCGGCCGACCAGGTCGACCGCGTGGCGCAGTCACACGGCATCCCGGTCACCGTGCTGCACGCCGGCGACCGGCTCACCATCGGTGAGGTCACGGCAGCAGTCTGGAGCCCGTGGCGGCGCATCGCCGACGGGTCGGTGCCCAACAACGCCAGCCTCGTTCTGGCGGTGCGCACCGGTACGGTCGACGCCCTGCTGCTCGGCGACGTCGAGCGCGAGGCCGCCCACGACCTGCTGCTGCGCATCCGCCGTGAGCCGTCGATGGCCCTCGCCGCAACGGGTTTCGAGGTGGTCAAGACCCCGCACCACGGCAGCGCCAACCTCGACGACGACCTGATGGCCGCCGTCGCCGCACCCGTCGGCATCATCAGCGTCGGCAAGGACAACGACTACGGCCACCCGGCAGCGCACCACCTCGACGTGCTCCGGCACGACGGGTACGCCGTCTACCGCACCGACCAGCGTGGCGACGTCGCGGTCGTCGAGCGCGGCGGAGCGGTCGCGGTGGTCACCGCCCGCTGAGTCGTGGGGATTCCCGCCAGTCGCGAAGCGCACGGGACGTGCCCGCTCCCTTACGATGACGACAGCCGGCTGGTCCTGTCATTCGACCGCGCCGTGGTCGGCGTGGTCATCCGTGAAGACTCGTTGGTGGGCGCAGCACAGGGCCGGCATCGCGCTCATCGTGGTGGCGATGGTCAGGCAGCCTCAGGCCGAGAGAGTGGATGCATCGCATGGGACGCGAGAGCAGCGAGACCGTGCAAGATCCCATGGTGGTCGCGCTCGGCCGCGTCCCGCTGTTCTCCGCGCTGTCCCTTGACGACCTCGCGACCCTTGCGACGGTGACCAGCTCGCGCCCGCTCGACGTGGGCACGGTGCTCACCACCGAGGGTGAGGTGGGCGAGGAGTTCTTCGTCATCGAGCGCGGCGTCGTCACGATCAGCGCCCACGACCAGCAGCTGCGCACGCTCGGAGTCGGTGACTTCCTGGGAGAGATCGCGATCCTCTTCGGGGGTACTCGCACCGCGACTGCCGTCGCCACGGAGGCTGGCTCGTTGCTCGTGCTCCCCAAGGCCGACTTCCTGGAACTGCTCGCGGCCAACCCGCTCATCGAGAGCAAGATCCTCGACACGGCCAGCGAGCGCCTGCGCCACCTGTGAGCTGACTCAGATCGAGAAGGCAGGCTCCTGGCCCCGCACCGTGGGTGCCTTCGACTGCGCCTTGGCGCTCTCCGCGAGGGCGTCGAGGGTGGCCTTGACGGCGGGCACGCGCTGCAGGTCGGCGGTGGTCACGGCCATGATCGAGCGCCGGGATGCCGGCGTGATCGGCAGCGCCACGACGTCGCCGTGGTGCACCGTGCGCAGGATGAGGTCGGGGATGAGCGCGACGCCCAGTCCCTCGGCGACCAGCCCCATGACGGCGACGTAGTCCTCGGTCTCGTACGCCACGTCCGGGCGGAAGCCGGCGTCGTGGGTCAGCTGCAGCAGGTGACCGCGACACCGCGGGCAGCCGGCGATCCACGGCTCGCCGGCCAAGTCGGCCAGGTCGACGTTCTGCTGCCCGGCCACCGCGTGGCCGTCCGGCACGGCCAGGCGCACCTCGTCGTCGAGCAGTGGGGTGATGACGAACTGGTCGAGGTCCTCCTCGCCGCGCCCGAGGTCGGTGCCCTCGTAGGCGAAGGCCACCGCCAGGTCGCACTCGCCGGCCTTGAGCGCGGCCAGGCTCTCCGGCGGCTCGGCCTCGGTGAAGCTGATGTGGACGTCCGGGAAGCGCTGCTTGACCAGGGACAGGGCGCGCGGCACCAGGGTGGCGGACGCCGACGGGAAGGCCATCAGCCGCACCCGTCCACTGCGCAGGCCGGCGATCGCCGCGACCTCCTCCTCGGCGGCGTCGAGCGCGGCGAGCACCGGGGTGGCGTGCCGGGCGAGCACCTGGCCGGCCTCGGTGAGCCGCACGTTGCGCCCGACCCGCTCGACGAGCACCGTGCCCGTGCGCTGCTCGAGGCGGCGCACCATCTGCGAGATGGCGGGCTGGGTGTAGCCCAGCGAGGCGGCGGCCGCGGTGAAGCTGCCCTCGTCGGAGATGGCCTTCATGACCCGGAGGCCAGCAGCGTCGATCATGCAGCGCATTCTATAACGTGACGTTATCCGTCCGCCAGATCTCGACACGCTCTGTCATGCCAACATCCAGACTTCGTGCGATGTGCCCACGGTTTCACCGCCCTGCTCCGCGCCAGAACCGTCGGCACGTCGCACGAAGTCCTCCTCCCGCCCGGGCGCCGCCGACTGATTGCGGATCAGCCACCCCACGAAGCCCTCCGGTGCCCCGACGACGTGGGTTCTCCGCAATCAGTCGGATGCCGTGGGTGCGCCTCCGGCCGACTCGGCACGTTCGACGTGGCGCGCCCCGCGACCGGCTCGGGTGCGAAGATCGTGCCCATGCCGGACGTCGCCGCGCTCGCCGCCCTCCTCGGAGACCACCCGGGCACCCTCGTGCTCACCGGCGCCGGCATCTCGACCGACAGCGGCATCCCCGACTACCGCGGCCCGGACGGCACCCGCCGGGTCACCCCGATGCAGCACGGCGAGTTCGTCGGCTCCAGCGAGGCCCGGCAGCGCTACTGGGCCCGCTCGTTCATCGGCTGGCAGCGCTTCAGCCACGCCGAGCCGAACGCCGCCCACCAGGCGGTCGCCGACCTCCAGCGCCGCGGGGTGCTCGGCCCGGTCATCACCCAGAACGTCGACGGCCTGCACCAGGCGGCCGGCAGCCGCGACGTCACCGAGCTGCACGGCAGCCTGGCCGAGGTGCTCTGCCTCACCTGCGGCGACCGCTCCGACCGCTTCCTGCTCCAGGCCCGGATGGCGGAGGCGAACCCCGGGTTCGAGCGGCCTGGCCGGCGGCGAGGCGCCCGACGGCTCGCGGGTCAGCAGCCAGATCCGCCCCGACGGCGACATCGTGCTCGCCGACGCGCTCGTCGAGGGCTTCCACCTCCCGCTCTGCTCGGTCTGCGGTGGCGATGCCCTCAAGCCCGACGTCGTCTTCTTCGGAGGATCGGTGCCCCGCGAGCGCGTCGACGCCTGTTACGCGCTCACGGATGCCGCGCCGGCCCTCCTCGTGCTCGGCTCCTCGCTCGCCGTGATGAGCGGGCTGCGGTTCGTGCGGCACGCGGCCAAGCGCGGCATCCCGGTCATGGCCGTCACCCGCGGCCCCACCCGTGGTGACGACCTGATGACCCTGCGCGTCGACGCCTCGCTCGCTCCGACCCTCGGCGCGGTGCTGCGCGCCGGCGTCGCGGCCTGATGTCGACCGCGCACCTCCCGCCGCCGTCCGGCGCGAGCTCGCACCCGGCATCCGACGGGGTGGTCGTGCGCACCGCGACCGCCGACGACCTGGCCGCCCTCGCGGACATCTACAACGAGTCCGTCGCCCACAGCGTCGCGACCTTCGACGTCCATCCGCAGCCTCCGGAGCTGTTCGCCGACCGGGTGGCCAGCACCCGGCCGGGCGACCACGTCGTCGTCGCCGACCGGGGCGGCCGGGTCGTGGGGGTGGCGTATGCCGCGACCTACCGTCCGCGGCCGGCCTACGACGGCACCCGCGAGACGTCGGTCTACCTCGCCCCCGAGGCGCGTGGGCGTGGCCTGGGCCGAGTGCTCTACGACGAGCTGCTCGCGCGGGTCGACGCCGACGGCATCCACGTCTGCCTGGCCGTCATCGCACAGCCGAACGCCGCCAGCGAGGCGCTGCACGCGGCCGTCGGCTTCGAGCGGGTCGGCACGCTGCGCGAGGTGGGTCGCAAGTTCGACCGGTGGGTCGACACCACCTGGTGGCAGCGGGTGCGCGGGTAGCCGACCGCCTCGCGAGTGGGCTCGCAGGCCCCGCGGGAGGCCCGTTCGACCACGGCGATACGCTGCCCACATGGGAGCCACCGGGTCCGGACCGTTCGAGAACGACGACGCGCTCGACTTCCTCGATGCGCTCGCCGAGCTGCCTGCCGCCGACCGCGGCCACCGGGTGCTCGAGGCGCTCGACGGGGTGCTGCTGGCCACCGGCTACGTCGAGGCGCCGCTGATGTGTGAGGCCGTTGCGGGCGCCGCGGCCGTGGGTGCCTCGGTGAACCCCGAGGCCGCGGTCGGGCGAGCCCTACCTGCCCGGCTGGCTGGCCGGCTCACCGCTGCCGACCGGTGACGAGGAGCTCGTCGAGAAGTCGCGCCAGGTGCTGCGCCGTGCGGTGCGCTCGCACGACAACGAGTGGTGGGAGCTGTGGGACGAGGCCGGCCTCGCCGACGACGTCACGGCATCCTGCCGTCGCGCACTGGGCTGGCTCGGCGACCGCGACGACTGAGGCCGACACCGCACCGAGCACGCGAGGGGCCCGCCGTCCGGGATGGACGTCGGGCCCTCTCGCGGTGCGAGGCGGCGTCAGATGCGGCGCAGGACGGCCGTCACCTTGCCGAGGATGGTGGCGTGGTCGCCGTCGATCGGCGAGAAGGCCGGGTTGTGCGGCATCAGCCAGACCTTGCCGTCACGCCGCTTGAAGGTCTTGACGGTGGCCTCGTTGTCGAGCATCGCCGCGACGATGTCGCCGTTGTCGGCGTTCGGCTGCTGGCGCACGACGACCCAGTCGCCGTCGCAGATGGCGGCGTCGACCATCGAGTCGCCGACCACCTTCAGCAGGAAGAGCGCGCCCTCGCCGACGATCTGGCGGGGGAGCGGGAAGACGTCCTCGACGACCTCCTCGGCGGTGATCGGCACGCCCGCGGCGATCCGGCCGATGACCGGCACGTAGGTCGGCCTCGGGTCGCTCGTCGTTGATGCCGGTGACGTCGACGTCGTCGTGCTCGGCGGCGCCCCGGTAGCCGGGCTCGTCGCTGGCGGTGTCGGGGGAGATGACCTCGATGGCGCGCGGCCGGTTGGGGTCGCGGCGCAGGTAGCCCTTGCGCTCCAGGGCGGAGAGCTGGTGGGCGACCGAGCTGGGGGAGGTCAGGCCGACGGCGTCGCCGATCTCGCGCATGCTCGGCGGGTAGCCGCGCCGGTCGATGGAGTTGCGGATCACCTCGAGCACCTTGCGCTGGCGGTGCGTGAGCGCCCCGCCGTCGCCACGATCGGGCATCTCGTGGATGTCGGCGTTCTTCGGACGTGCCATGTCGACCCCTTCGGTGTCATCCCTGCGTTGGTGAAGCGACCCTGCGTCTGTCGAGCACTGCGTTCGTCGAACACTGCGTTCGTCGAACACTGCGTTCGTCGAACAGCGTTGGCCGAACATTGCGCCGGTTTCGGTGCGATTCCGGATGTTTCCGCAGGTCAGCCCGACTGTCAGTGGCGCTCGGCAGGCTTACCGGCATGAGGACAGCGTACGAGTCTCGTACACACAATTCAAACATTTCTTCGAGGCGTGTCTTGAACGACTCGAACATCCGTGCTAGAACTCGTACAGACGTTCTATCGAACACCGGTTCGACAGTGGCCCTCGCGGCCGGGATGGAGGAGAGCATGAGCGCACTCGAGTGGAGCCCCGCCGACATCGGGTTTGCCGGTGCCGCGGCGCCGCGTCGCCCGCACCTCGTCGTCCTCCCCGGTGGCGCCGGGCACTCCGCCCCGGCCGGCCCGGTTCGCGTCACCCGTCGTGGTCGCCTCGCCCTGCTGGGCCTGGCCGTGGCCATCGCCGCGCTCGTCGGCCTGATGGGCATGCGTGGCGCCGGCGCGGCCGAGCAGCTGCCCACCGTCACGGTCGCCCCGGGTCAGACGCTCTCCGAGGTCGCCCTCGCCGAGCTGCCCGAGATGTCGATCAGCGAGGGCGTCCTCGCGATCCAGATGGCCAACAAGATGAGCACCGCCCAGGTCAGCGCCGGGCAGGAGCTCGTCATCCCGCGGTCCTGACCGCACGACCGGCGCAGGTCCGCAGGGGGTCCGCGCCGGTCCCACCGTCCTGAGTCCCTCGACCCGACTCAGAACGCCGAAGGGCGTCGCCCCCGTGCAGGGGAGCGGCGCCCTTCGTGCTGTGCCCGTCGCGGGTTCGCGCGCTGGTTCGAGGTGGTGTTCTCGCCCTGGTACCGGCGAATCCCTCGACTCAGGAGACGACCAGGTCCAAGGGACGCTCGAGGAAGTCGGCCAGGGCCTGTGCGGCGTCGCCGACGTCGTCACGGTCGTGCGGCGTCGAGCGGCACGTCGGGCCACACCGTCACGCGCACCTCCTTGGCGGACACCACCCGCTTCCAGATGCCGACGTCCTCCCCACCGACGACGACGATGCCGCCGCCGGCCTCCGAGAGCAGCCGCTGCCGGATGGCATCGGGGTTGCGCCGGGGGAACCCGGTCTGGGCGTAGGTCAGGCAGACCTCGTCGAAGGTCGGAAGCAGGTAGGCGCCGTGCTCGTGCGTGGTGCGGGCCGGCAGCCGGGGGTCGAACCACAGCTCGTGCCCGTCGACCTCGACCCGCTCGAGGTCCCCGGTGAGGTCGGCCAGCGCGCTGCGGATCTGCCCCAGCGTCAGGGTCGACCACCGGGCCAGGTCGCGATCGGATGCCGGGCCGTGCCCGCTGATGAACCGTCGGGTCAGCTCGCGGCGGGCGTCGTCCTCGGCCAGGTCGTCGGACGGCGCGGGCGGCACCACCTCGTCGACGAGCACGTAGGTGTGCTCCGTGCCGCGCGGCGGGCCGGAGCAGATGACGGCGCGCATCTCGGCGATGATCAGCAGGTGCGCCAGGTGCTGCACGGCGGTGGGCAGACCCGCCGCGTCGAACGCCACCCGCACCTCGCGCCGCGTGTGCGGCGTCGGTCCCGCGAGCAGCGACTCGAGCACCCGCAGGGCCGCGGTGACCACCTCTGCGGTCAGCCCCAGCCGCACGTTGACCCCGGCCATCCCGCTCTCGACGCGGGGCCCGGTGACCCGCTGCATCCAGCGCAGGTCCTCCGGGGCGAGCAGGTGCCAGGTCGGGCGCAGCACGTGGGTGCGCACCCAGCCGCCGGCCGCCTGCTCGGCGAGCACGTCGGCATACGTCGTGCCGGGCTTCATCCGCATGCCGAGCGACCATGCCGCCAGCGGCGCGTCCTGGGCCTGCACGCAGCCGAGCAGCCGCACGACGTCCGCCCCGTGCCGCAGGCCGGTCGACGAGAGTCGCTGGGTGGCCAGTCGCCGTCGGTGCACGCGGTCGAGGGGGTGGGCAGGCACCGGCACATCCTCGCACCGGGCACCGACCCCGGGTCGACCGCCATCACCAGCGGCCGCAAGCGCCGCCGGTCGCCCGTCATCCGGGCGGCACGCGCCCACCGAAACCGTCGCGGGTCGGCCGAACGGCCGACACCTGCATCGACCGTCCCGGCACACCTGGTACGCCGGTCGGCCCGTCGCGCCGGATATCCTGTGATCTGTCACACCCTCGGAGCACAGTGGATGCATGAGGACTCGCCGCCGGCGCACCGCTCGCCTCAGCCACCACCCGGTCGTTCACTGTGAAGCTCTGGGCAAGTGGCAATGGCAGTGCGGGTGCGGCGCACGCGGGTCCTCGTTCCCAAGTGGCTGGCAGGGGGCGCTGACGGCGGCGCTGGTCCACCAAAGCCAGGTACCGGGGGAGTAGACGTGCGGTCCGGGGGCAACAGAGGGCTCCCGGGCCGTACGTCGTCGTGGGTGCCACCGCTCCCTCGCGCCGAGCGGCGCAGCCCTCACGACGACGCACCCAGCGCGGGGCCTTGCTCCGGCAGGAGCAGGAGGGCCCCGCGTCGTGCGCGTCGCGACTGCTCGCGCCCCGGAGCCGGCCGCTTGCGCTGCAGCTTCCTCGAGGCCACGCCCCGACGACCGGGAACAGATCTCTTGCCGCCGTGCGTTGTGCAGTGATGTAATCAAGTAATCACTGCAAGGAGAGAATCATGCGATACCCCCATCACCACGAGTCCCTGACCGACGACGACCTCACCCCCCGCGGTGGCGGTCCCCGCGGCGGACGCGGCCCCGGCCGTGGCCCGCGCGGCGGCCGACCCGGCCCCGGTGGTGGCCCCGACGGGCCCGAGGGCATGCGCCGCGGGCGCGGCTTCGGCCGCCCCGGTGGCTGGCAGCAGGGCGACCTGCCCAGCGCCGACGACGCCCAGAAGTGGTTCACCGGGCGCCTGCCCGACGGCTGGTTCGACGACGTCGACGTCACCGTCGACCGCGAGGAGATCACCGTCATCGGCACCCTCACCGGGGTCGACGCCGGCACCGACGCGGCCGAGGCCGAGGGGCGGATCAGCCGCTTCCGGGCCGAGACCCGCGAGCAGCGCATCGGCATCGCACAGGAGGCCCAGGGCCGCTACCAGCGCACCGTCTCGTGGGGCGCCCGCGTCGGTGACACCACCGCGCTGTTCACCCACCTCGCCGTGCCGGTCATGACCCGGCTGCGCCAGCCCGAGCGTGCGGTGCTCGACACCCTCGTCGACGCCGGCGTCGCCCGGTCTCGCAGCGATGCCCTCGCCTGGTCGGTCCGGGTCGTCGGCGAGCACGCCGACACCTGGCTCGCCGAGCTGCGCGAGAAGATGTCCGAGGTCGACAAGCTGCGCGCCAAGGGCCCCGAGCTCTGAGCCACCAGCCATGAGCACCCGGATGCCGCGTGCACCCGACCGCGCCCGACTCACCGAGAGCGGCCCGCCACCTCCACTGGAGGCGACGGGCCGCTTTCCGTTGCGGCACAACCCGGCACGTGCGGGGTCGTCGCTGTCAGATCGCCGAACCACAGCAATATCCCCGCACGTGCGAGGTCTCGGCGGGAGGGCGATTGGCTCGGTGAGTGCCCGGGAGCGTGAGCGCCCGGGAGTAGCCTCCGGGGATGAGGGCCGCGGTCAGCACGAGGTACGGCCCACCCGAGGTCGTCCACGTCGTCGACGACGCCCCGGAGCCCGAGGTCGCTCCCGACGACCTGCTCGTGCGGGTGCACGCGACCACCGTCAACCGCACCGACTCCGCCTACCGGCGGGCGTACCCGTTCGTCATCCGCCCCGTCTCCGGCTGGCGCGGGCCGAAGGTCCCCGTCTGGGGAACCGAGTACGCCGGGGTCGTCGAGCGGGTCGGGCCGCAGGTGACCCGCTTCGCCCCCGGCGACCGGGTCTTCGGCTACGCCGAGGGTCGCTTCGGTGCCCACGCCGAGCTGGTCGCCGTGGCCGAGTCCTCGTTCGTGGCGCCGGTGCCCGACGGGGTGGACCTGCACCACGCCGCAGCCGCGACCGAGGGCAGCCACTACGCCCTGAGCGGCATCCGCCGCGCCGGCATCGAGCCGGGCGACCGGGTCCTCGTGCACGGCGCGACCGGCGCGATCGGGTCGGCCGCGGTGCAGCTGCTGGCAGACCAGGGCGTCGACGTCATCGCGACCGCACCCACGGCGCACGTCGAGCTGGTGCGCGGGCTGGGGGCTCGTCGCGTCGTCGACTTCGAGGTCGAGGACTTCACCGCCATCGACGAGACCGTCGATGCCGTGCTCGACATGGTCGGCAAGAGCACCTTCGGGGCATGCCGACGCATCCTCGCCCCCGATGGCGTCTACATCTCGAGCGACCTCGGGCCGTTCGCCCAGAACCTCGCCCTGCCGCTGGTCACGAAGGTCGGCCGCGGTCGCCGGGTGGTCTTCCCCTTCCCGATGACCACGCCGGACGTGCTCGAGCACCTGCGCTCGCGTCTCGAGAGCGGCGCCTTCGTGCCGCTGCTCGACCCCACGACCTACCCGCTCGAGGACATCGTCGAGGCCTACCGCTACGTCGACACCGGTCAGAAGCTCGGCAACGTCGTCATCACCGTCACCGAGGCCTGACGCGTCCTCAAGGTGTTCCGACCTATTGCGGATCACCCACGCGCTCACCCCCAATCGGGCCGCGGAAGGTGGGTGATCCGCAATAGGTCGGGGACCCCGGGGCGGCCGGCGACCGGATCGGGTGCTCAGGTGGTCGCCAGGGCAACCACCGAGCACCCCACTCGAGCCAAGGGGTCAGGGGAGGGTGCGGCGCATGACGAGGCGCGGCATCCGGCTCGCCACGGCATCCGTGGTGCCCACCACCGAGAAGCCCGCCTTCTCGAACATCGAGCGCGTCCCCACGAAGGCCATGGTCGTGTCCATCCGCCCGTTCGGGTCGACCGGGTGCGCCTCGACCGCCGGCGCACCCTTCGACGCCGCGTAGTCCACCGCCCCCTCGAGCAGGTGCGCCATCACGCCCTTGCGCCGATAGCCGCCGCGCACGACGACGCAGATGATGCTCCACACCGGCACGTCGTCGACCGGCCGGATCAGCTTGGAGTTCTCCAGCCGCGGGATCTGTGAGCGCGGCGAGATGCTGCACCACCCCACCGGCGTGCCGTCGAGGTAGGTCACGACGCCCGGCGGGTGCTCGCGCGTGCACAGCGCACGCATCGCCGTCTCGCGGCTGCCGTGCCCCAGCTCCTCGATCTCGGCGGCGTTGATCCGGTGCGACAGGCACCAGCAGTGGGTGGCCCGGCGGTTGGGGTTGATGACGTCGGCGAAGTCCTCGAACCGGTCCGGCGTCACCGGGTGCGTCTCCCACGTCTGCTCAGTGGTCATGACCCCAGCGAACCACCGCGCAGTGACAAGGCGGCGATCTCGGCCAGCACACCCGGGCGGCCCATGCGCCCGTAGTTCCAGGTCCGCCGCCAGTGGCACACCGGAAGGACCCCGACTTCGTGCGACGTACCAGCGGTTCTCGCGAGTGCGCGCCGTCGAAACCGCGTACAAGTCGCACGAAGTCGGAACCCATCGGTGTCACACGGCGGGGTCGAGCGGTGTCTGAAGGGGTGGACGGCCACCCGGGCCGCCCCAGCACCCGAGGAGAAGCACCGTGCCCAGCACCTTCCGCATCCCAGCCGCCACGATGAGCGGCCCCTACGCCAGCCTGCTCAAGGCCTACGCCCGCCGCACCTGGGGCGACGTGCCGGACACCGCGTACGTCGTCTGGCACCACAAGAAGGTGATGAACGCCGTGCTCGGCTTCGAGCGCAAGGTCGCCAGGTGGGACACCCTCGACCCGCACCTGGCCTCCTTCGCGCAGATCGCCAGCGCCGCCGTCATCGGCTGCAGCTGGTGCATGGACTTCGGCTACTTCATGGCCCACGACGAGGGCCTGGACGAGGCCAAGGTCCGCGAGGTGCCCCGCTGGCGCGAGTCCGACGTGTTCACCCCGCTCGAGCGCGACGTCCTGGAGTACGCCGAGGCGATGAGCGCGACGCCCTGCGCCGTCGACGACGAGCTCAGCCACCGCCTCCAGGACGCCCTCGGCGTCAAGGCCGTCGTCGAGCTCACCCAGCTCATCGCGCTGGAGAACATGCGCTCGCGGTTCAACAGCGCCGCCGGCCTGCAGTCGCAGGGCTTCTCCGACGTCTGCGAGCTGCCGCTGGCCGTACCCTCGCACGCATGACCGAGGGTCCCGACGCGGCGGAGTTCGAGGCGCTGCGGCCGCTGCTCTTCACGGTCGCCTACGAGATGCTCGAGGTCGCCGCGGATGCCGAGGACGTCGTGCAGGAGGCGTGGCTGCGGTGGTCGCGGGTCGACCCCTCGACGGTGCGCGACCCCCGCGCCTACCTGGTGCGCATCGTCATCCGGTTGTCGCTCAACCGTTTCCGGACGCTGTCGCGCCAGCGCGAGACCTACGTCGGGCCGTGGCTGCCCGAGCCGCTCCTCACCGTCAAGGACGTCGCGGATGACGTGGAGCTCGCCGACAGCGTGTCGACCGCGATGCTCCTCGTGCTGCAGACCCTCACCCCGGTCGAGCGCGCCGTGTTCGTGCTGCGCGAGGTGTTCGACGTGCCCTACGACGAGATCGCCGAGGGGGTCGACCGCACCCCGGCGGCGGTGCGGCAGATCGCCCACCGGGCCCGCGAGCACGTGGCCGCCCGGCGCCCGCGGCAGCGCGTCGACCGCACCGAGCACGCCGCCGTGCTCGAGCGGTTCCGGGTCGCCGCCGACACCGGCGACCTCCAGGCGCTGGTCGACGTGCTCTCACCCGACGTCCTGCTCGTCACCGACGGCGGCGGCGTGCGCAAGGCCGCGCTGCGCCCCATCCTCGGCCGCGACAAGGTGCTGCGCTTCCTCGAGGCGGTCACCCCGCAGGACGTCGACGTCGAGCTGCGCGTCGAGCTGGTCGGCGGCCAGCCCGGCCTGGTCGCGGTGATCGACGGGGTGGTCGACAGCGTCATCACCATCGAGGCCGTCGACGGCGTGGTCGCCTCGCTCTACTTCGTGCGCAACCCCGACAAGCTGACCCGGCTCGGCCACGAGGTGCGCCTGGCCCGGTGAGCGGCCGACGGCATCCCCGGCCGAGACTCACCCGGCGGCGGGCGAACCCGGCCCGGGCCCCGGTTCGTCCACGCTGGCGTCGCCCCGCCGGCCCTCCAACCGCGCCTCGACGGCGACCTGGCCGACGACGACGAGCGCGATCACCGCGGTCAGCAGCGATGCGGGCAGCGGACCGCCGAGCAGCCCGAGCAGCAGCGGCACGACCACCCCGCTCGAGATCCACAGGGTGCGCACGACGGCCGCCCGCCCGAGGACCACGATCGCGACGACCTGGCCGATGAGGAAGTACGCGGCCACGGCGCCGCAGAGCAGCCAGCGCGGGCCGGTGCCGAGCGGCTCGCTGCCGTGCTCGACCACCGAGGCCAGGCCCACCGACACCGTCGCGATCACCCCCGTGACGACGCAGTGCAGGGCGAGCCCGACCCGCGCCACCACGGCATCCCCGCGCAGGTGCGGCACGCCGGCAAAGCCGTACAGCACGGACAGCCCGAACATCCCGGCAAGCAGCACGAACGACGCCAGCCCGGCCACGAACAGCCCCGACTCGGGCACCGTGTTCGACGCCGCGTTCACGACCTGCACCACGCCCTCGCCGAGCACGATGATGACGAACCCCCCGAGCCGCTCCGCGAGGTGCCCGGGGTCGGTGGCGACCGGCACCGGCTTGAGCACCTGGCGCACCCGGCCCCCGCGCCCCGCGAACCCGCCGCCCCGCGGGTGCCCCCCTCGACCTCGCCAGCCCCCTCCGCGACGGTCGCCACCCGATCGGCCGTGGATGCCGGCTCACGCCGCGGTCGTCCACCTCGCCGACCGCCCTGACCGGTGGAGCGGTCCCGGGCCCTGTCCCCGCGTGCGGTGAGCTGGTCCATCCGGCTCGAGTAGCGCTCGAGCATGTCGTCGCCCGACACGACGAGAACCAGCCAGAGGTCGAGCGCCACGCCCAGCGCCCAGAGCGCGACGGTCACCGGCGGGTGCGTCCACAGCGACACGACCCAGGGCAGCACCCCGATGGTGTGCTGGGCCACCGGGAAGTCGAGGAGCACCTCGCCGGGCCGCCAGGACTGCGCCCCGTAGACCCGGGTGAGGATGTACGCCACCGCGAACACGGTGACCGCGCGCTCCTCGTGGCCGCCGTCGAGCAGGGTGTGGGCCACGCCCGGCACCGACGCGGCCATCACGCCGAGCCCGAACATCCCGATGAGCAGCCGCAGCACGTGGGTGCGGCTGCCGGCGACGTTGCCGTAGAGCATGAACGTGGTCCAGGCGAGCCACACCGCGAGGAAGAGCACGGCATACAGCCCCAGCGACGCCCAGTCGAGCTCGGTCGCGAGCAGGTGCGCGAGGGAGGCCACCGCGGCGACGGCGACGAGGTCGAAGAACAGCTCGGACCAGCTCGCGTGCCGCTCGACCTCGGGCAGGTCGACCGCCGGCGGTTCGTCGCCGGCCGGGCCCACCTCGTCGCTGCTCACGGGCTCACCGTAGCGAGGGGGCGCGACAGCACGCGCGGATGCCGTGCCGCGGCATCCGGGATCCGCTCTTGTCCAGCCCGACTCGCCCCACGGGCGACGTATCAACCGACCCCCTCGCTCCTCTTCAGGGGTATGAGGACCATGACCCGCAGGCGGACCGCCCGCCGCAGCCACCACCCGGCCGTCTCGTGCGACGCGCTCGGTCGCTGGCACTGGGAGTGCACGTGCGGCGCAGGCGCCCGCGGCGGGGCTGCCTCGACCGACTGGCACTGGATGGTCACCGCGGCTCTCGTGCACCAGGGCGCGTGCCCGGGGGAGTGACCGGGCGACCTGGTCGAGTGTGACCGGTCCGGCGCGCAGGGCGTCGGCCGGGGGATGGGTGGATGCACCCACGTCGCCCGATCCCACGATGGGCAGGTACGCCCGATGAGCCGAGGGCGGGCCGTTCCTACCGTCGAGGGCATGGACAGCTCCCTCCCCGTGACAGCAGGCGTCGTGGCCAGCGTGGTCTTCGCGTGCAGCGCGCTGCCGATGCTGGGCAAGGCCGTCCGGAGCAAGGACCTCGCGTCCTACAGCCGCAGCAACCTCGTGCTCGCCAACGTCGGCAACGCCGTCTACTCGGTCTACGTCTTCAGCCTGCCACCCGGCCCCATCTGGCTGCTGCACACCTTCTATGTCATCTCCTCGGCACTGATGCTCGTCTGGAGCCTGCGCTACGGCCGACGTCCTGGCACTGCCGAGACCCCCGCGGTCAGCACCGCCACCTCACCAGGAGTTCGCCATGCGCACTGAGTACGTCGAAACCGTCATCATCGGGGCGGGCCAGGCCGGCCTCGCCACCGGCTACCACCTCCAGCGGGCCGGGAGGTCGTTCGTCATCCTCGACGGCGAGAGCCGTGTCGGCGACGGGTGGCGCCGCCAGTGGGACACCCTGCGCCTGTTCTCCCCGGCCTGGGCGGACAGCCTCCCCGGCCTGCCCAACCCGGCACCGCGCTGGTCGTTCCCGTCCAAGGACGAGTTCGCGGACTACCTCGAGACGTATGCCGCGACCTTCGGCCTGCCCGTGCGCCTCGCGTCGCGCGTGACATCGGTGACGGCCGACGGCGCCGGCTTCGTCGTCACGACGGGTGAGGCGCGCATCGAGTGCGACAACGTCGTCGTGTGCACCGGTACCTTCGGGCGCACCCCGCGCGTGCCCGGCTTCGCGGACCAGCTCGACCCGTCCATCAGGCAGCTGCACTCGAGCGAGTACCGGCGACCGGCGCAGCTGGCCGAGGGCACGGTGCTCGTCGTCGGTGCCTCGCACTCCGGGTGCGACATCGCGTACGAGGCCGCCGAGACGCACCCGACGGTCATGGTCGGGCCGGATCGAGGGCAGATCCCGGTCCCGTTCACCTCACCGTTGATGATGGTCGTGTACCCGATGATGCTGTTCGCCTTCACCCACGTCCTGACCCGGTCGAACCCGCTCGGCCGCAAGGCCCGGGGCGAGTTCAGCCACGGCGGTCCCCGGCTGCGGGTCCAGGAGCGTGACCTCGCCGAACGGGGCGTCGACTGGGCTCGGGGCCGGGTGGTGGGGGTCGTCGACGGCCGGCCGGTGCTGGACGACGGTCGGGTGGTCGACCCGGGAACCGTGGTGTGGTGCACCGGGTTCCGTCAGGTCTTCGACTGGGTGGACCTGCCGGCCTTCGGCGAGGACGGGTGGCCCCGCGAGTACCGCGGGGTCGTCGACGGCGTGCCCGGGCTGTTCTTCTGCGGCATCCAGTTCCAGTACTCAGCGGCCTCCATGGTCATCCACGGTGTGGGCCGCGACGCCGCCCACGTCGCCGGGCTGCATCGCTAGGCGCCAGAGGACGGCTGGTCACCGGGTCGAGCAGGCCGCCTGACCGCCGTGCCGGTCGCGGTCCCGGCGGCTTCGTGGGTCGCCCGGGACCGCGCCGGGACGCCGACGAGCGCGCGTACCCTCCAGACGAGGGAGTGGTGCCTCATGGACGTCGTGCAGCAGCTGGTCGACGGCAGGCGGGCCTACGAGGAGCGCGCGTGGGTCACGGCATACCAGCGCCTGTCCGCCCTCGATCCCGGCGCCCTCGACGACGAGGACTGCCTCGGCCCTCGCCACGGCGGCCTACCTGGCCGGCGACCGCGATGCGACCGACCTGGGCTCCGCAGGAGTCCTTCCGCCGCCACGTCGAGTCAGGTCGACACTCGGGCCGCGGTTCGCGACACCTTCTGGCTGGGGCTGCTCCACCTCATGACCGGGAACGTCTCGGTCGGAGGAGCGGCTGGGTGGCCCGCGGGGAAACGGCTCCTGCATGGACGTCGCACCGGACGCGGTCGAGCACGGTTACCTCGCCATGCACCGAGATGTACCAGCACGTGTTCGCCGGTGACATGCCCGGCGCCCTCGAGCTCGCGGGGCAGGTCACCGAGACCGGTCAGCGGTGCCGCGACCCCAACCTCGTGTCGCGTCGGGCTGGCGAGCCAGGGTCGGCTCCTCATCTACTCTCGGTCGGTGCGGGAGGGCCTGGCCCTGCTCGACGAGGCGATGGTCGGGCTGGCCGATCCGGACGTCTCGCCGATCCTCGCGGGACAGTCGTACTGCTCGATGGTCGAAGCCTGCCAGGAGATCGCCGACTACCGGCGGATGGCCGAGTGGACCACGTCCCTGACGCGCTGGTGCCGGATGCAGCCGGAGCTCGTGCCCTTCACCGGGCAGTGTGCCGTCCACCGGGCGCAGATCATGCGGTCCCGAAGGTGCCCTGCCCGAGGCGCTCGAGGAGCTCGCGCTGGCCCTCACGAGGTATGCCGAGCCGAGGGCTCGACGCCGGCAGCCGGGCTCGTCCACTACGAGCGGGGTGAGGTGCTGCGGGTTCAGGGCGACCTCGCCGGTGCGGCCGACGCCTACCGGGAGGCCGCGGCGCTCGGACGCGACCCGCAGCCGGGGCAGTCCCTGCTGTCGCTGGCGAAGGGGAACGGCGCCGTGGCCGCGGCGACCATGCGGCGGCTCCTGGAGGAGACGCCGCATCCGGTCCAGCGCACCGCGATGCTGCCCGCCGCGGTCGAGGTGTTCCTCGCCGTGGACGACGTCGCTGCCGCTCGGGCGGCGGCGGACGAGCTCGCGCGGGCTGGCGCGGGGTGTTCGGCTGTGAGGCGCTGGAGGCGGCGGCGTGCCTACGCGGCGGGGTCCGTCCTCATGGCGGCCGGCCACCCCGGGGACCCGGGTGCGGTCGGTGGGGCGGCAGAGGCGCTCCCGCACCTGCGGCGCGCGTGGAAGCTGTGGATCGACCTCGGCGCACGGTACGAGGCGGCGTGGGCGAGGGTGCGGATCGGGTTGGCGTGCCGGGCCCTCGGTGACGAGGACTCGGCGGTCTCCGAGCTCGCCGTGGCCGGCCGGACCTTTGCCGAGATCGGCGCCGAGCCGGCCCGCGTGGAGGTCGAGCGGCTGCTGGGGCGTGACCTACCCGACGGGCTGACGGCCCGGGAGGTCGAGGTGCTGCGGCTCGTGGCGAGCGGTCGGAGCAACCCGCAGATCGCGCAGGACCTCTTCCTCAGCCAGAAGACGGTCCAGCGGCACCTGAGCAACATCTTCGGCAAGACCGGCGTGACCTCGCGGACCGCCGCTGCCGCGTACGCGTTCGAGCACCACCTGGCCTGATCCTGCCCGGCGCGCGGGCGAGAGAGCCCGGCCTTGCGACCCGGTGGGGTCAGCTCCGCCCAGCGGCGTGCTGCAGCCAGCTGCGCAGCGTGCGGGGGCGCTCGGGCGTGCGAGCCAGGGCGACGCGGCGCAGCTCGTCGACGAGCTCGTCGTGCGAGCCGCCCACGCCGAGGGTCACGACGACGTCGTTGCAGTGGAAGTGCGCCTTGGTGCCGGTCTGCGTGGTCATGTCCCGCGCCCTTCTGGGTGCACCGTTGCACCCGCGTCCTGCCCTGCCTGGTCGTTGACTGCGAAGCAGACCCTAGGGTCCGGCGACCGCTCGTCAGGTGCAGGTTCGGGCGCGTGTCGCGGCTCGTCCCCAAGGTCTGTCCGAACGGCTGAGGGGGCTTCACCGCACGGGCCACGGCCCTGGTCCACACCCGTCGGATGCCGTGCCGTCGTTGTCCCCAGATGTTGTCCCCAGATGTGGGGCCTTTCAAAAGGTCCAGGGGCCCAGATCTGGTGCCTCTCACGTCACACCAGCCCCACCAATGGTGCCCCGTCACGCCGGCGACACGCCCAAGCGAACCCGCCCACACCGCATCCGACCCCTCTGACCTGCGCAAACACGCCCGACCTGCCGACTTTCTCCGAACTGCTTGCGGTCTGGGTCACAACGGGACAAGATAGCCACTACATCTAGTGGTTACACCGATGTAGTTCGTCCACATGTTGTGCACACGAAATGCCGGTTCTCCACAGGTTGTTAACACATCGTCCACCAGCTCGTCCACAAGCACCGAGCCGAACCGCCACGCGAGGGGGTCCACATGCACTGCCCGTTCTGCCGCCACACCGACTCGCGGGTCGTCGACTCGCCGCGCCACCGACGACGGCACGGCGCATCCGCCGCCGTCGCCAGTGCCCCGAGTGCGGCCGCCGGTTCACCACGGTCGAGACCGCGAGCCTGTCGGTCGTCAAGCGCTCCGGCGCCACCGAGCCGTTCAGCCGCGCCAAGGTCCTCGTCGGCGTCCGCAAGGCCTGCCAGGGCCGCCCGGTCACCGAGGACGACCTCGCCCTGCTCGCCCAGCGGGTCGAGGAGACCATCCGCGCCAGGGCAGCGCCGAGATCGACGCGCACGAGGTCGGCCTGGCCGTCCTCGAGCCGCTGCGCGAGCTCGACGAGGTCGCCTACCTGCGCTTCGCCTCCGTCTACCAGGCGTTCGACAGCCTCGAGGACTTCGAGGCCGCGATCACCCTGCTGCGCGCCGAGCGCGACGCGACTGGGGGAGGAGCCGCAGGGCCGGATGCCGGCCACGCAGCCGAGGCGGCGACGCCGGCGGCGCCGGCTGACCGGCATCCGCCGAGACGGCCGCCACGCGGCCACCAGCAGCACCAGCACCACCAGTGCCACCAGCACCGGACAGCTCCGCAGGTCACCAGCCTGTCGGACCCCAGCAGGACAATGAACGGTCACCACGGCCCCCGCAGGTGGGGCAGAAGGAAGGGACAGCATGACCGAGACCGCAGGAGCACGTGCAGGTGCTCGCAAGTCCACCCGCGCCAAGGGGGTGTTCGTCGAGCGCATCTTCACGACGCCGGGCGTGCACCCCTACGACGAGGTGACCTGGGAGAAGCGCGACGTCGTCCAGCAGAACTGGAAGACCGGCGAGACGATCTTCGAGCAGCGCGGCGTCGAGTTCCCCGACTTCTGGTCGCGTCAACGCCTCCACGATCGTCACGACCAAGTACTTCCGCGGCGCCGTCGGCACCGAGGCCCGCGAGACCGGGCTGCGCCAGCTGATCGACCGGGTCGTGCTGACCTACGTCAAGGCCGGCAAGGACCACGGCTACTTCGCGCACCGCCGGAAGACGCCGAGATCTTCGAGCACGAGCTGACCTACGCCCTGCTGCACCAGGTGTTCAGCTTCAACTCGCCGGTCTGGTTCAACGTCGGCACCGCCAGCCCCGCAGCAGGTCAGCGCCTGCTTCATCCTCGCCGTCGACGACTCGATGGACTCGATCCTCAACTGGTACAAGGAGGAGGGCTTCATCTTCAAGGGCGGCTCCGGCGCCGGCCTCAACCTCTCGCGCATCCGCTCCTCCAAGGAGCTGCTGTCCTCCGGCGGCACGGCCTCCGGCCCGGTCTCGCTTCATGCGCGGCGCCGACGCGTCCGCGGGCACCATCAAGTCCGGTGGCGCCACCCGTCGCGCGGCCAAGATGGTCGTCCTCGACGTCGACCACCCCGACATCGAGGAGTTCGTCGAGACCAAGGCGCGCGAGGAGGACAAGATCCGCGCGCTGCGCGACGCCGGCTTCGACATGGACCTCGGCGGCAAGGACATCATCTCCGTGCAGTACCAGAACGCCAACAACTCGGTGCGGGTCACCGACGAGTTCATGCGTGCGGTCGAGGAGGGCAAGGAGTTCGGGCTGCACGCTCGCGCAAGGACGGCGAGGTCATCGAGACCGTCGACGCCCGCGAGCTGATGGGCAAGATCGCCGAGGCCGCGTGGGAGTGCGCCGACCCGGGCATCCAGTACGACGACACGATCAACGACTGGCACACCAACCCCGAGACCGGCCGGATCACCGCGTCCAACCCGTGCTCGGAGTACATGTCCCTCGACAACTCCTCGTGCAACCTGGCCTCGCTCAACCTGCTGAAGTTCCTCAAGGACGACGACACCTTCGACGCGGTGACCGTTCGAGAAGGTCGTCGAGCTGGTCATCACCGCGATGGACATCTCGATCTGCTTCGCCGACTTCCCGACCGAGCCGATCGGCGAGACCACGCGCGACTACCGCCAGCTCGGCATCGGCTACGCCAACCTCGGCGCGCTGCTCATGGCCACCGGCCACGGCTACGACTCCGAGGGTGGCCGCGCGCTCGCCGCGTCGATCACCTCGCTGCTCACCGGTGCCGCCTACAAGCGCTCCGCCGAGCTCGCCGCGGTCGTCGGCCCGTACGACGGCTACGCCCGCAACGCCGACGCGCACAAGCGGGTCATGCGCAAGCACGCCGCCGCCAACGACGCGATCCGCACCGTCGACCACGATGGACAAGGACGTCCACCGCGTCGCCACCAAGGCGTGGGACGCCGTGGTCAAGCTCGGCGAGAAGAACGGCTACCGCAACGCGCAGGCGTCGGTGCTCGCGCCGACCGGCACCATCGGCTTCATGATGGACTGCGACACCACCGGCATCGAGCCCGACTTCTCGCTGGTGAAGTTCAAGAAGCTCGTCGGTGGCGGCTCGATGCAGATCGTCAACCTGACGATCCCGCGGGCGCTGCGCCAGCTCGGCTACACCGAGGAGACCGTCGAGGCGATCGTCGAGTTCATCGCCGACAAGGGCCACGTCATCGACGCCCCCGGCCTGAAGCCCGAGCACTACGAGGTCTTCGACACCGCCATGGGCGAGCGGGCCATCTCGCCGATGGGCCACGTGCGGATGATGGCCGCGGTGCAGCCGTTCCTGTCCGGTGCGATCTCCAAGACGGTCAACCTGCCGGAGACGGCGACGGTCGAGGAGATCGAGGACGTCTACCTCCAGGGCTGGAAGCTCGGCCTGAAGGCGCTCGCGGTCTACCGCGACAACTGCAAGGTCGGCCAGCCGCTGTCCGACGGTGGCTCGACCGCCAAGGACGCCGCTGCCGACAAGGCCTCGGCCGCGCGCTGCTGCACGACCGAGATCGTCGAGAAGGTCGTCGAGTACCGCCCGACCCGCAAGCGGCTGCCGAAGCGTCGCGGCGTCGCAGACGACGTCGTTCGCCGTCGGTGGCGCCGAGGGCTACCTCACGGCCGGCTCCTACGAGGACGACCGCCTCGGCGAGATGTTCCTCAAGTTCGGCAAGCAGGGCTCGACGCTGGCCGGTGTCATGGACGCCTTCTCGATCGTCATCTCGATCGCGCTGCAGTACGGCGTGCCGCTCGAGACGTTCGTCGAGAAGTTCACCAACATGCGCTTCGAGCCGGCCGGCCTGACCGACGACCCGGACGTGCGGATGGCGCAGTCGATCATGGACTACGTCTTCCGTCGGCTGGCGCTGGACTACCTCGACTTCGACACCCGGTCGTACATGGGCATCCACTCGGCCGACGAGCGGGCTCGCCAGCTCGAGACCGGGTCGTACGCCCCGGTCGACGAGGAGTCGGGCGAGGACCTCGAGGAGGAGATCGAGTCCTTCAGCCAGGGCATCGGTGCCTCGTCCAAGAAGTCGGAGGCTGCCGCTCCGGCGGCCGAGGCCCCGGCGGCTGCGGCCGCGGGTGGCAGCCGAGGCCAAGGAGCTCGACGCCTCGTCGGTCTCGTCCGGCGCCGGCGCAGCCTCGGCCCGTGAGGTCTCCTCGGAGATCCACTCCTCGGCCGACCTGCTCGAGATGTTCGGCGACTCCAAGGCCGCCGACGCGCCGATGTGCATGACCTGCGGGACGAAGATGCGCCCGGCCGGCTCCTGCTACGTCTGCGAAGGCTGCGGAAGCACCAGCGGCTGCAGCTGACCAGCGGGCGCGGCCCTCGATCACCATCGTGATCGAGGGCCGCGCCGTCTCGTGAACCAGGAGGAGACGTGTCGATGAGCAGCAGAGGGCTCCTCGCTCGTCACGAGTGAGGAGCCCTTCTGTGTCAGGCCGTGCAAACAGCGCCCGACTGCTTTAGTTCCGTTGCCTCAGACCGGCGCTGTGTGCGAACGGCACCACACGGTGGTGCACACGCGGCGGTACGCCGGGCGCCTGGTCGAGGACGAGGGAGGCTCGCGGGTGGAGTGGGACCGACGGGTCGGCTCGTACGACGAACTGCTCGCCGGGCTCGCCGCGCGACAACCAGCGTGACCCTGCCCCGCACCCCGCCTCAGGCAGACGGGGTCACAGCCATGGGCGTGCCGAGTTCAGGACCGCACCGGACGGCGATGGCGTTCACCAGGCCGGTCCGCAGGGCCCGACGTTCACCGGGCTGAGCCGCGTGGTGCCACCGCTCACTGGGCGGGGGCCGTAGGGCCATGCGCGGTCAGTGGGCTGAGCCGCGCGGCGGCACCACCCCCGAGCCGCGGACCAGTTCATCCGCACAGAACTGACGTCGATCGGCGACTGCCGGCAGCGGGTGGTGGTGCCGGGGCGATCTCGCGGAGCGGGTCGAGCCAACAGGTGGTCAGAACCCAGGTGGCGCACGCTCCTTCTACGCCGACCGGTCGGCACCGACGGGCGCCGCGACCATGATGTCGGCAGGCGCATCCGCTCGGGCGGCGACCTCGGCACCTGCGTCGGCAAGCCGCGTCTCGATGCCGCTGTCGGCCAACGCCCCGAGGATGACGCCGTCCCAACGTGCGGCCCGCCGAGCCAGTGCTCGTTGCGCACCAACGCGGAGACCTGACGGGGATTCGTGGCTGCTGCAGCGGTGCAGGGACGCACAGCACGTCGTCGAACGTGCAGTGCGCACCGCGGTGGCTGGACGGCTGTCCGCTCCAGAGAGGCGCATCCTTCGATGCCAGGACGAGGCGACTGGCGGTGACACCCAGGCGTTCTCAGACAGGGGAGACCTCGGTCCCGGTGTGCACCGGGTACATACTCCCCGGATTGACGCCGCTGGACCCGCCGGGCGCCTGCCCAGCCGGGCGCTCGGGATCTACCCCGAACGCCCGGCGGAGGTTGGGCAGGTGTCAGCCACGGGCGGCGGCCTTGATCAGTGAGACCACCGCCGACGGGTGGCTCATCATCGCGACGTGCGAGTTCTCGATCTCCACCCCGCCCCTTGCCCTGCTCACCGCAGCGCGGTGCATCGTCACGCCGGGCAACGGCCGTGATGTGGATTCGGGTGGCCATGGGGACGGGCATCGGCCTCGAACGCTGTGACTTCTCGCAACCTCACCGGAATCGCCCCGTGGCGCCCAGCCGGCCGCGTTACAGTCAGGCGCCTCTCTCGCCCAGCTCCGGAGCCGAACGTGCCTCGCACCACCCCCGCCGTGAGGGCCTTCGCGCTCAGCACGCTCGCCCTGACGCTGGTCATCGCCGCCCCCAGTGCCCAGGCCGCCAACAGCCCCGAGGCGGTCGGCTCTGCCCAGGTGCCGGCATCCGCCACGACCGCGGCGACGACCGCGACCGCGGCGGCAACAGCGACCGCGGCGACGACGCGATCGCGGCGATCGACCCGACCTACGGTGCGTCCCGGTTCATCGCCGGCGGCGGAAACGGCTGGACGGGGCCCGCCAGCCGGGCGCGGGTCTTCGGCGAGCTGCGCACCGACGCGACCACGAGCGGCGCGCTCCTGGTGGCGTCGACCCAGCGCTCCGAGGTGCTGCGGGTCGACCCCGCCAGCGACCGGCTCACCGTCGTGCCCGGCACCGCGGACGGCGACCCGCTCGAGGTCCGCGACGTCGCGGCCGACGGCACGGGCATCGTTCTCGCCACCACGGCCGGCGTGGTCCGCATCGCCGCCGACGGCACCCGCACGACCCTGTCGACCGACACCACCGTGCGTCGGGTCGACGTCGGCAGCGACGGCGTCGTCTGGGCCGCGAGCTACGGACAGGTGGTGCGCATCCTCACCGACGGCACCGTGCAGGAGGCGACCGCACCCGACACGCTCGTGGCGATCCGTGACATTGCGGTGTCGCCCGACGGTCAGCGCCTCTACGTCATGGACGGCGGCGACAACCGCGTCGGCGTCTACCAAGTCACCGCCGCAGGGCTCGGCGCCCGGATCGCGGGCAACGGCCTGCGCACGGACTCCGGCATCCCGGCCGGGTCCGTGGCCACCCTCGTGTCCCTCGACTCCGTCCACTCCCTCACCACCGACGGCACCACCCTGTGGCTCGGCTCCCGCGCCCACGGGAAGGTCGTGCGTGTCCCCATCGCGGGCGGGACGACCGCGGATGCCGCGGCCGGGCGGCGGGTCGACACCGTCGAGCGGCTCGGCACCGGCCTGGCCGTGGCCAGCTACGAGCAGGGGTCCGACTCGTGGGGTGTTCATCGGTTCGCGGCCGACGGCTCCTACGCCGGCCGGCTCGTCGGGCGCGACCCCGCGCAGCCGTGGTCGCCCGACGGCGTGTCGGCCGCCGACGCCTACCTCGACGTGGTGCGAGGTGGCGCGGCCCTCCCCAGCGGACTGACGGTGTTCACGACCGACACGGGACGCGTCTACGAGGTGCGCTCCGACGGCCTGCTGCGCACTCGCGCCACGATCCCGGCGCTGAAGTCCGGCGGCAAGGTGGCCCTCGCCGCCGACGGCACGGCCTACGTCGTGACGGATGCCGGTGGCGTCACCCGGGTGCCCGCCACCGGCTCGCCCACGGCGGCGGTACCGGCGACCGGTGCGGTCGACGTCGAGGTCGATGCCGACGGCAGCCTGCTCGTCGCCGACGGCCCCGGCAAGCGACTGCTGCGGTTCGCGAGCGGCTCCTCGAGCCTGGTGGCCACGCTCCCCACCACGCCCACTGACATCGGGCGCGACGGCACCGGCATCCTGATCGCCGGCGAGGGCCTGCACCGCGTGGTCCCGGGCAGCACGGTGACCACGCTGCTCACCGGTGGCAGCTTCCAGGGCGTGGCAAGGATCGCCGAGGGCACCTTCCTCGACAACGGGCTGAGCTTCAACGGCCGGGTCGTCCTCCTGCCGGGTGGCGCCCTGGCGCCGATGCGCGCCGCCGACAACGACTCCGCCAGCCAGACGCAGGCGGTCGGCGACGACCTGCTGAGGTCCGGCGGGATGTCCGTGCGCCTCGTCTCGGACCCGGGCTTGGCGCCCCAGCCCGACCCGATCGCTGTCACGGCGACTCCGGGCAGCGGGCGGGTCGTGCTCGACTGGGACCGGCCCGAACGTCGCCAGCGCCGTGGTGCGCGCCAAGAAGGGCTCGGCGCCCGTCGACCAGTGGGACGGCCTGCCCGTCGACGACACCAGGACCGTGCTGCACGTCGGCAGCTCGACCTTGGTGCCCGGCGAGGAGTGGGTGTTCTCGGTCTTCTTCTACGAGGCGGTGCCGTGGCCCGACCCGTGGGCCCCGCTGAACCTCAGCGCGCCGGTCGTGGTGAGCGCGGCCTCCCTGCTCGACAGCGACCCCCCGCCGCCGCCGATCGAGCCACACACCTGGCGCACCCGCACGGCGACCGGGGTGCAGTGGTCGGACCCCTGGGGCGACGACTTCTCACACTCGGTGGCCCGCTACCTCCCCGGCACGACGGCGCCGGCGACGCCCACCGACGGGCTACTGCTCGACGGTCCGGTCCCCGGGGCCGAGCCCGACAAGGACTACGCGATCAGCGTCTTCACGATCGACATCCACGACAACTACTCGAAGTGGAGCGCCGTGACGCGGGTCGACGTGCGACCTCCGGGGCCGGTGACCGACGTGCACGTCACCCCCTCGTTCAGCACCGCCGCGGCCACCGTGACGATGCCGACGGACGCCGACTTCATCGGCATCACCTTCGCGGTCGCGGCCGGTGACACCGTGCCTGAGCTGCCGCCGAACGGGCCCAGCAAGGACACCAGCTTCACCGTCTACGGCCTGGCCATGGACCATGACTACACGCTCGCGGTGTGGACCCACGACGACGTCGGCAACATCTCCGAGCCGGTGCTCACCACGTTCCGCAGCGCCCTCGACTCCACCGCGCCCGGCACGGTGGGCAGCCTCGTCGCCATCGGCGGTGACTACCGCGTCGACGCGACCTGGACCCCTCCGGTCGACCCTGACGTCAAGGACCTGCAGGTCACCCTCGTCGACACGACCAAGGGCACGACGGGCACGCCGACGACCCTCGCGAAGACCGCGACGGGCTACGGGTGGCCGAAGCAGCCGGGTGGTCACCACTTCGAGGTGCGGGTGACCGCGACCGACGTCAACGGCAACGTCTCCGAGGTGGCGACGGCCGCCACGGACACCAACGCCGACGCCAACGGGGGACCGGACCCGATCGACCCGGCATCCGTCACGGTGACGCCGAAGACCAGCTCCACCGTGTCGATCTCGTTCCCCCGGCCCACGATCCCGGACCTGCGCAACCTCGCATATGCCATCACCGAGGTGGGCGCCGACCCCGACACGGTCACCTCGGTGACCCCGCTGACGAGCGCGGCCACCGTCACGGCGACGATCACGCTGCCGAAGCCGCTCACGGCATACCAGCTGGTGCTCTACGTCTGGGACTTCAACGGCAACCGTGGGCGATCGCTCATCCCATCGGTCGCGGGGGCGTTCACCCCGACCGAGCTGCCGGCGGCACCCGCGCTCCTGTTCGTGCACTCCAACTACGACAACGAGATCGACGTGTCCTGGGGTGTCCAGGCAAACACCGCTCGTCCCGTCGACTGGGTCGTCACGGCCACGTCGGGTGCGCTCACCCGCACGAGCGTCGTGCCCGGCACCCAGCTGACTGCCTGGTTCCTGGACGTGCCGGGCCGGCTCGACTGGACGGTGTCGGTCATGGGGCGCAACGCGAGTGGCGTCGGGCCGACGAAGACCGCTGCGTCGGTGCGGGTCGACGACGACACGGCGCCCGCACCGGTCACGAAGCTCACGACCGTTCCGAGCTACGACAGCCCCACGGTGACCTGGGTGAACCCCACCGCGTTCGACTTCGACCACGTCGTCGTCACCCGCTACGGCGACACGGCCGCCGAGACCGCGGTGCTCTACACGGGCAAGGGCACCTCGGCCCGGGTCGGCGCCCTGGTGAACGGGCGGCACTACTGGCTGGTGGTGGCCGCCTACGACGCCTTCGGCAACACGGCCGCCGAGCCGTCGGCCGTCGAGGTCACCCAGTCGACCGTGACGATGTCGATCGGCACCAAGGTGACCTACCCGGGCACCACCCGCGCGACCGGGACGCTGCGCTGGCGCGGGCAGCCGCTCGCCGGTCGTGCGCTCATCGTGCAGGGGCAAGCACCCGGTGCCACGAGCTGGACGAAGGTGGCGACGACGACGACCAGCACCACCGGCACCTACGCCGTGACGCTCAAGCCCAGCGCCATCACCCGCTACCGCGTGGTGTACCTGGGCACCACCACCAACGGGGGAGCTGTCGGTGCGACGAGCACCGTCACGGTGGCGCCGTCGGTGAGCATCAGGGCCAGCCGCTCGTCGTTCGCGCTCGGCGGGAGTGCCACGCTGTCGACGACCGTCGGGCCGAACCACAAGGGCCGCACGATCTCCCTGCAGCGGTGGACGGGTACGGCGTGGTCGACCGTTGCGACCCGCACCCTGTCGAGCACCAGCACGGCCTCGGCATCGGTCAAGCCGACCAAGCGGGGCACGAACTCGTACCGCTGGGTGCTGCCGTCACACACCGACCACGGCACCGGGGTCAGCGCGACCTTGAAGCTCTCGATCTCCTGACCCCGGCCCGGCCGGCCGGCCCTGGCCGGTGCGGTCGTGGCACAGCCGCGACCGCACCGGCTGATGGCGCGGACGGGAGGTTCAGCCGCGAGCGGCGGCCTTGATCAGCGAGACGACCGCGGACGGGTGGCTCATCATCGCGACGTGCGAGCTGTCGATCTCGACGGTGGTGGAGCCGGCGCGCTCGGCCATCGCGCGCTCCGCCTCGGGCGGGATGGTGCGGTCCTGACGGGCCACGAGGTACCAGCTGGGGATGTCCTCCCACGCCGGCGGTCCTGACGGGGTGAAGAGCGACGACACGGCGGCGGGGCGCTGGGTCGCGGCCATGACCCGAGCGGTCGCCTTCGGCAGGTCCTGGGCGAACAGGATGGGGACCCACGCGGGGTCGATGTAGGCATCGGCGTCACCGGGAGCCGCGCCGGGGTAGGGCCGGAAGACCAGGTGGTCGGCCAGGTCGGTGTGGCCGCCGCCGAGGCTGTTCGCCTGCGGCGAGGCTCTCGCCCTCGGCCAGGGCGTAGGCCGCGATGTAGACCAGCGACTTCACGTTGGGGTTGCCGGTGGCGGCGTTGGTGATCACCGCTCCGCCGTAGGAGTGCCCGACCAGCACGACCGGCCCGTCGATGGTCGACAGGAACTGGCGCAGGTACTCGGCATCCGCGATCGGCCCGCGCAGCGGGTTGGAGAACGCGATGACGGGGTAGCCGTCGCCGAGCAGGCGACCGGCGACGGTGTTCCAGCCGCTGGAGTCGGCGAAGGCTCCGTGGACCAGGACGATGGTGGGTTTCGGTGTGCCGGAAGCCTTGCCGAGCTGTGCCGACTCGGGCGACGCGGCGGCGGCCAGGGTGGTGCCGGTCGAGCAGGAGGACGGCTGGCCACGGCTGCGACGAGCAGGCGGAGCCGGCGTGGGCGATGAACGGGCATGAGGCACTCCTCGGGTCGGAAACGGTCCCTTGCAGCGTGGGCGCGTCCGACCCGGTTGGAACCACGTGCGGCGCGTAGTCACGACCTAGCGCTGAATCACCGTGTGCCGCTAGCGTCGCCGCATGGACGGCGCCCCCCGGCTCCTGGGCCGCGAAGCCGAGGAGCGTCAGCTCGGCGCGCTGCTGACGGCCGCGCGCAACGGCCGCGGCGGCTCGCTGCTCGTCCTCGGCGAGCCCGGCATCGGGAAGACGACCCTGCTCGGGTCGACGTCGAACCGCGGGATGCGCGAGCTCCGGGTGACCGGCTACGAGGCCGAGTCGACGATCCCGTACGCGGCCCTCCACCGGCTGATGCTCCCCCTGCGCAGACACGTCGCGTCGCTCTCGGAGTTCCACCAACAGGCGCTACGCGTCGCGTCCGGGACTGAGCCCGGCCCGCCGCCGGACCGCTTCCTCGTCGGGATGGGGGTGCTCGCCCTGCGTCGCCGCCGCGACCGACTCGACGCCGCTGGTCTGCGCGGTCGACGACGCCCACCACCTCGACGCCGAGTCGCTGGAGGCGCTCGCCTTCGTCGCCCGCCGGCTCGAGGCCGAGTCGGTCGCACTGGTGTTCGCCGGCCGCGACGAACCGCGCCTGACCGAGCGGGTGGCCGGGGTCCCCGTCCTCCACCTGTCGGGCCTGGAGTCGGATGCCGCGGCCAGCCTCCTGCAGGCCGCACTGCCCGAGCCCATCGACCCGGCCGCCGCCGCCCAGATCGCCACCGCCACCGGGGGCAACCCGCTGGCCCTGCTCGACCTGGCCAGCGAGCTGGACGCGAGGCGGCTGACCGAGTCGAGCCTGGCCGACGAGCCGATCCCGGTCGGGCACCACCTCGAGGCGTTCTACCTGCGTCGCGTGCGACACCTCGACCCTGACGTCCAGCAGTGGCTGCTCGTGGCAGCCGCCGACTCCACCGGCAACGTCGACCTCATCCGGTCGGCGGCCAAGGAGCTCGGGGTCGGGCGACGTCCTGGGCGAGGGCGCCGAGCTCGCCGGGCTGGTGACGCTGGGCGGGACGGTCGAGTTCCGGCATCCGCTCGTGCGGTCGGCGGTCTACAACGCCGCGCCCGGGCCCGACCGGCGGCGCGTGCATCGCGCGCTGTCGCTGGCGGCCGCAGACCTGCGCCTGGTCGAGCTCGAGGCCTGGCACGCCTCGAAGGCCACGCTCGGCACGGACCCCGAGGTCGCCGACCGGCTCGAGCGCGTCGCCGACCTCGCCGGCCAACGCGGTGGCTTCCTCTCCCGCGCCAGCGTGCTGGCCCAGGCAGCGGCGCTGACCCCGCCCGGCGAGACCAGGAACGCCCGCCTCGTCGGGGCCGCGGAGGCGGCGCTCGCGGCGGGCGCGGTGCAGGTGTCGAACACCCTGCTCGACGACGTCGACCCGGCCAGCGTCTCGCCGCCGCTGCGCGGCCGGGTGATCTCGCTGCGGGCGATCCATGCCGTGTTCACCGGCGACCCCGCGCTCGTGCACGGAGCGGCGCAGCATGCTCGAGGCCGCCGACTGCTTCCACGGGGTGGACGCCGGTGCCGAACAGGCGGCCCTGATCCGGGCGTTCGAGTTCACCCTCCCGGCCGAGCGACTCGCGCAGGGGCTGACCCTGCCCGAGCTCGGCGCGCCGCCTGCGGAGGGCGCCGCGCTGCAGGACGGCCTGCCCGCCACCATCCTGACCGCGCTCGGCGCGTTCATCGTGCTGCCGTACGACGAGGCCGTCCCGCTGATGCGGCGCGCCGTCGACGACATCAGCGCGCTGCCCGCCGCCGAGCTGCATGAGCTACGCCGCGGTCAGTGTCGCGCTGACCACGGCGCTGTGGGATGCCGTCGCCCGCCGTGCGCTGCCTCGAGCGGGCTGCCGCTGCGGCCCGGGACGCGGGCGCCCTGCAGGTGCTCGACACCACCCTGTGGATCATGTCGCTGGCCGAGCTCAGTGGCGGCACCCCGCGCGCCGCCGAGCGGCACATCGAGCAGGTGCGCGAGCTGCGCCGGGCGATCGGCTACGACGCCGAGCAGGTCGTCAACGGCGCCTACCTCGCCTGGAGCGGTGCCCCGCGCGCGCAGGTCGAGGCCATCTCGGATGCCGCGCTGGCGATGGGGTTCGGGGGCGTTCACGCCTCCGGGGTGGCCGCGCTCGCCGTGCGCGACCTGGCCGAGGGCCACTACCGCGACGCGTACCGCCGGCTGAAGCCGCTGGTCGACGAGCCGTTCCTGCAGGTGACCCCGCTGGAGTACGCCGACTTCGTCGAGGCCGCCGTGCGAGCGGGGCGCGTCGCCGAGGCCGAGCCCTTCGTGCGCCGCGTCGAGGAGCTGGCGGCGGCCAACGGGTCGGCGTGGGCCCGGGGCGTCGCGCGCGCGGTGCCGGGCCCTGGTCGCCGACGACCCCGAGCCGCACTTCCAGGCCGGCGATCGACACGCTCGAGCCCGACCGACATCGACGTCGAGCGCGGCCGCACCCACCTGCTCTACGGCGAGTGGCTGCGCCGCCGCAAGCGCCGGCGCGACGCCCGCGAGCAGCTGCACGCCGCCCTGGACCTCTTCGAGCGCAGCGCCGCACCGGCCTTCGTCGAGCGAGCCCGCAGCGAGCTGACCGCGACCGGGCTCAAGGCCGAGTCGGCCGCCGAGCCGCAGAGCCTCGGGCCTGACCGCGCAGGAGCTCACCGTGGCCCGGCTCGCCGCCTCGGGCAGCACCAACGCCGAGATCGGCGCGACCCTGTTCATCAGCGCCAACACGGTCGACTACCACCTGCGCAAGGTCTTCCAGAAGCTCGGCATCTCCTCGCGCCGCCAGCTCGCCGACCGGCTGGACGCCCGCGGACTGACGGCATCCGAGCGTCGTCGACGACTACGCGCGGCACGTGGTCCGCGCGCCGAGGCCGCGACCGAGACTCGGGGCGACCCGCAACCGAGGAGGCCCGCATGCCATTCGTCACCGCCGACGACGGCGCGCAGATCTTCTACAAGGACTGGGGGCAGCGGCTCGCCGGTGATCCTCAGCCACGGCTGGCCGCTCAACGCCGACGCCTGGGATGCCGGGGCGCGGTTCCTCGCCGAGCACGGGCACCGGGTCATCGCCCACGACCGCCGCGGCCACGGTCGCTCCACCCAGACCTGGCACGGCAACGAGATGGACACCTACGCCGACGACCTCGCCACCCTGATCGAGGCACTCGACCTGACCGACCTCACCCTGGTCGGGCACTCGACGGGCGGCGGCGAGATCGTCCACTACGTCGGGCGGCACGGCAGCGCACGGGTCGCGAAGCTCGTGCTCGTCTCGGCCGTCCCGCCGCTCATGCTGCAGACCGACGACAACCCCGAGGGCCTGCCGATCGAGGTCTTCGACGAGATCCGGGCCGGCGAGGCCGCCGACCGGTCCCAGCTCTACCGCGACCTGGCCGACGGGCCCTTCTTCGGGCACAACCGCAACCACGACATCGACCAGGGGCTCCGCGACGCCTTCTGGCTCCAGGGCATGGCGTGTGGTCACCGCGCCGCGTACGAGTGCATCGCGGCGTTCTCGGCCACCGACTTCCGGCCCGACCTGGCCAAGGTCGACGTCCCGACCCTGGTCATCCACGGCGACGACGACCAGATCGTCCCGTTCGAGGTCGGCGGCAAGCGGTCCGCCGAGCTCATCGCCGGCGCGGTGCTCAAGGTCTACGAGTGCAGCGGCCACGCCCTGCCCGACACCGACCGCGACCGGCTGCACGCCGACCTGCTCGAGTTCATCAACTCCTGACCGAAAGAGACGACCATGACCGACACCGACCGCCCCGACACGATCGTGCTCGTGCACGGCCTGTGGATGACGCCCCGCAGCTGGGAGGGCTGGGTCGAGTACTACGAGGCCAAGGGCTTCACCGTGCTCGACGCCGGCCTACCCCGGCTTCGAGATCGAGGTCGAGGCGCTGCGCGAGAACCCGCAGATCATCGCCGACCTGACCGTGCCCGAGACGCTCGACCACCTCCAGGCCGTCATCGAGACCGTCGAGGGGCGCCGCCGATCATCATGGGCCACTCCTTCGGCGGCACCCTGACCCAGCTGCTGCTCGCCCGCGGCCTCGGGTCGGCGGGCGTGGTCATCGACTCGGCGCCCACCGAGGGCGTGCGGGTCAACCCGATCTCGCAGGCCAGGTCGCTCTTCCCGGCGCTGAAGAACCCGGCCAACCGGCACAAGGCCGTCGGGTTCACCGCCGGAGGAGTTCCACTACGCGTTCACCAACACGCTCACCGAGGAGGAGTCGCAAGGCGGTCTGGGAGCGCTACGCCATCGCGGCGCCCGGCAACTGGGTGTGGGAGTTCGGGCTGTTCGCCAACTTCAAGCCCGGCCACCAGGACACCTGGGTCGACTACGACGCCGACCGGGCGCCGCTGCTGTTCATCGGCGGCGAGAAGGACCACATCATGCCGCCGTCGGTGAACAAGTCGAACGCCAAGCACTACAAGAAGTCGCCGGCCGTGACCGAGTACTACGAGTTCGAGGGACGCGACCACTGGACCTGCGGCGCCCCGGGCTGGGAGGCCGTGGCCGACCAGGCCCTCGACTGGGCCCTCGAGCACGCCACCCCCGCGCGGGAGTCGTCCTCCGCGGGTTCGTGATGCGGGTGGCGCTGGCACCCGGCCCAACGCGAGGTGAGGGAGCGGGGCCGGGCGCGGCGGCATCCGGGCACGGCGAAGCCCCGGTCGGCTGGTGCCGACCGGGGCTCCGTGCCCTGACTTTGGACCGCGTCAGAGGTTCGCGGTAGTCGGTGTCAGGCGTTGACCGTCGCCGGGATGCTCTCGATGGCGGGGGCGTCGATGCCCTCGACCTTGTGAGCGTGACGGATGCCGAGGAAGCCGAGGACGAACATCACGGCCGAGCCGGCGAAGGCGGCGATCGCTGCCCACATCGCGATGGTGCCCAGGGTGGCGAACGCGTAGGCGTTGAGGAGCATGCCGCGCAGCGTGGTGCCCATGAAGAGGGTCTGGCGCAGCTGGCCGAGGTCCTGGGTGGCCTGGGCGGTCGGGTCAGCCTTCGACGGCCTTCATGTACTCACCGGACACCTGCGTTGTAGGTGCGGCCATCGGCCTGAGCGTCCATGTGCGCCTGGATGTAGTAGTCGGCGTAGGCCTTGGCCTGGACACCGGTGGTGAGCGGCTGGCCGGCGTACTGGCCGAGCTCCGCCTTCATCTCCGGGGTGGTCAGGGCCGCGTCGAGGGGCATCGTGATCTCCTGGCCCGCGAGCTGGTCGTGGACGTTCGAGGTGGCGAACGAGGACGCGAACACCAGCAGCCCACCGGCCGCGAGGAGAACGCCGGCGACGATGATGCCGGTCCAGGAGATGAGCTTGTCGAATGAGCTGCGCATGGTGGTTCGTTTTCCTTTCGAAGGCCCGGGGATGGTGGACCCTCCCTTGTGGTTTCTGACAGGGCCCACTTTACTACGTTGAGTAGTAGTAGAACGGTCAATTAGGTGCTGCTGGCGATGTCTGGTACGACACATTTCCGCCACGCGCCCCGCGACCAGCTGCTCCCCGCGGTGCGCTCCAGGCAGCCCGAAAAGGCCTGCGTCGCAGGGTCGTTCGGGGCAAAGTGAGGCCCCGGTCGGCTGGTGCCGACCGGGGCCCCGGGTGCTGCCCCGTCCTGCGAGGGCAGCAGGTCTGGTGTCAGACGGTGGCCGGGATGCTCTCGATCGCGGGGGCGTCGATGCCCTCGACCTTGTGGGCGTGGCGGATGCCGAGGAAGCCGAGCACGAACATCACGCCGGCGCCGATGAAGGCGGCGATCGCTGCCCACATCGCGATGGTGCCGAGGGTGGCGAAGGCGTAGGCGTTGAGGAGCATGCCGCGCAGGGTGGTGCCCATGAAGAGGGACTGACGCAGCTGGCCGAGGTCCTGGGTGGCCTGGGCGGTCGGGTCGGCCTTCGTGGCGGCCATGTACTCACCGGACACCTGCGAGTAGGTCTTGCCCTCGGACGACTCGTCCATGTGGGCCAGGATGTAGTAGTCGGCGTAGGCCTTGGCCTGCGCACCGGTGGTCAGGTCCTGCCCGGCGTACTGGGTGAGCTGGTCCTTCATCTCGGGGGTGCTGAGGGCCGCGGCGACGGGCATCGTGATCTGCTGGGCCTTGAGCTGGTCGTGGACGTTCTGGGTGGCGAACGAGGAGGCCCACACCAGTAGGCCGCCGGCCACGAGTAGGACGCCGGCAACGACGATGCCGGTCCAGGAGATGAGCTTGTCGAATGAGCTGCGCATGGTGGTCTCTCTTGTCCGTCCATGGGCCCTTCGGGTGGTGGGCCCTCTGTTGTTTTCCTGCAACCACAACGTACTACTGCGCGTAGTAGTTAACGACGCAACGAGGTGTCTCGTACGCCACACTCCGCCCGGGGGTACGCACCGGCGTCGACGGTGCTGTCAGAGGTAGCTGGTCGACCTGTTGGCGATCTCGGCCGGTGGCACGAACTGATCGGGGTCGATGTCGTGCACCGGCGTGGTGTCCGGGTCGATGAGGTGGGCGGCGAGAAGGTCACGAACGGCGCTGTGGTCGGCTGACATTCGCGAGCCGCGGGCACAGTCGTCGCAGAAGACGGACCACCGGTCGCCGTCGCGCGAGGGGTAGATGCAGAGGTAACGCAGCGTGCATCACTGTTCCTCTCCGCCGTTCGGGGTCCGGTCTGCGAGTCGGGCGGCGGTCTTCCGCCGGACGTCGGCCCGGGCACGTTCGAGCCACTCACGCACCACCGCGGCGGTGGTCGTTGTGGTGGTCCCACTGGAGCTGTCGGTCGAACTCGACGAGCTCGGCGTCGCTCAGACCGTGCAGCGCCACGGTCATCGTCGGGCCGACGAGCCGGACGGGTCCGTGCGGGTTGACGTTGGGGTCGGGCGTGGGCGGGATCGACCCGACCCAGCCGCGCACACCGGCCTCCACCAGTCGTGCCTTCGCGATGAGCGAGTGGGAGAAGCCGGACGCCATCCAGGCGTCGCCTTTCGCGACCTCGGCGCGGGTCCAGCTCGGCGTGCCGGGCGAGGTCGGTGGCCAGCTCGAGCAGCCCGGGCGGCGGCTGCGGGATGTCCCTCACCATGAGTGCCGCCACAGGTTCGCGGCGTAGTTGCGCTGCACCGGGTAGCCGGCCGCCTCGAGCTCCTGCACCACGCGGTGGCCCTCGCGGATGTTCGAGCTGTGCACCCAGATCCGGCCCACCGGCACCGGTCGGCCCTGCGTGGCCTCCGCGACGAGGAGGTCCACGAGGGGCTGGACGGTGTCCTCGCCGATCAGGTCGTGGTCGAGCCACAGCTCGTCGATGCGCGCGCCGGCCAGCCCCTGCACGTAGGCCACGGCGTCGGCCGAGGTGCGCAGCACCACCGCGGCACGGCCGTCCTTGAAGTCGCGCACGTCGTCGACCAGCACGCGCAGGACCTCGGGCCCCGCGCCGGCATCGGCCGAGCCACAGGGCTTCGGCGGTCCGTCTCTTCGAATCGGTTGGGCACGGCAAGCTCCTCCGGGGTCCGTCGGACCCCTCGGTGGTTGCCGTGGAGATCCGCTGTTGTCATCGGATGACCGGCTCGTCACCTGGGGCACCTCCGCGGAGGAGGTTGCCAGACAGCTAGCCAGGGCTTGTCGCTGCCATTCATGAGCCACTACATACGGTAGCGGCCGTCACCGACAGGAGCGGTGAGGTTCGTCAACGGTGGGCCTGACCCGCCGGGAGGGATCAGCGTTCGCGCGCTGGACCTCGCCGGCCGAATCGGACTGCGGCGCAGCCGCTCCCGACCAGTCGGTCGCGCTAGCGGACCGAGGCCAGCGCGGTGTGCTCGACGCGGTCCTTGGCCCACCAGATGAACTCGGCCACGTGCTGCGGCCCGGTGAACTCGTCGCCGGCGAGCTCGAGCAGCAGGTCGTTCGACCACACCGCGAGCCGGCCGATCTGCATCGAGGTCAGGTCGACCTTGGGCAGGTGCAGCCCGTAGACGGCCCGGGTGAGGTCTTGCTTGCCGGTCTCCTCGGTGGCGTACGTGGTGATCGGCAGGAAGCGCTCGGGCTCCATGATGCAGAGCACCTTGGTGAGCACGGGCTCCTTGAAGCCCGGCATCCCGGTGCCGGCGTGGTCCTCGATGAGGTGAGTGAGGCGGTCCTCGAGGGGCACGGCATCCGGACCGCGCAGGAGGTAGCTGATCGACGCGCGGGTGCGGTCGGCGGCGACGTCCTCGCCGAGCCGCTTCCAGGCCCGGCTGAACATCGAGGTGTTGCCGATGCTGGCGCCGATCGGGGTGCTGACGAAGTCCTTGAGGTCCTGCGGGGTGCAGCTCTCGAGGCCCTCGACGGAGAACAGCTCACGGCAGCGGGCGTAGTAGGCGTCCACGGCGGGGTCGGGCTCGGCGCCGGTTCCGGCCTTGAGGAACTTGGTCTTCAGCCGCTTGACGCGCGCGGCGAGTGCCGGGTCGACCATCTCGGCGTTCGCGAAGCGGCCCTGGGCCATCTCGAACGGGGTGCGGGTGAAGGTCGGCGCGTGCGTGACGACGACCGGGGACCAGGTGTGGCCGCAGTCGCCGCACCGCAGCACCCGCTCGCCGTTCGGACCGTTGCCCTCGAGGTGGATGTCGTTGTCGGACTGGCAGTTGGCGCACGAGATGATGGCCATGTCGCGATCCCTTCCAAGGGTGGTGGTGTCGAGACGGCACGGAGCCCGGCGCGGCAGTGTTGTGTTTTCGTCCCCAATCTATCATCGATAAATTGTCACTCTGACCACTAAGATGCCCTGCGTGACCCACGCCAGCGAGTTCCCTCCGTTCTATGTCACGTGCGACCTGGTGGTGCTCTCGGTGCGGGCGCGGGCGCTGCACGTGCTGCTGGTGCGGCGGGGCGGGGAGCCCTTCGCCGGGTGCTTCGCGCTGCCGGGAGGGTTCGTCGAGGTCGACGAGAACCTCGAGGATGCCGCGTACCGCGAGCTGGGCGAGGAGGCCGGGGTCGGGCGCGACGACGTCATCCTCGAGCAGCTGGCCGCCTACGGGGAGCCGGGACGCGACCCCAGGAACCGGGTGGTGACGGTCGCGTGGCTGGCGTTGGGCGCTGACCTTCCTGAGCCCACGGCGGGGTCGGATGCCGCGGAGGCGCGGTGGGTGCCCGTGGCGTCGGCGTTGGGCTCGGGCGAGTCTGGGTGAGTCTGGTGGGCTGGGGGAGTCGCTCGCCTTCGACCACCACCGGATCCTGGCCGACGGGGTGGAGCGGGCCCGGGCCAAGCTCGAGGACTCCGGCTACGCCGCGGCGCTGTGCGGCGAGACGTTCACGGTGGCCGACCTGCACGCGGTGTACGAGTCGGTGTGGGGGATCGACCTCGACAAGGCCAACTTCCACCGGAAGGTCACCGGGGTGGAGGGGTTCCTGACTCCGACCGGGGAGGTGCGCGAAGGGGCTCGCGGTCGCCCGGCCCGTGTCTACCGCGGCGACCCGCGGGCCACCCTGTCGCCGCCCATCCTCCGAGGCGACCGCTGAGCGTGGGCGCGAGCGACGGCATCGCTGTTGCGAAGACCGGGGAGTGCGACCCGTCGCCCCTGACCTGGAACGCACTCGCCGCAGGACCTGCGCTAGATCTCGCCTCGCTCGCGTTGGCGCGCTTCCTTGTACGCCCGGAGCCCCTCAGCCTCCTCGGGGTCGGTGTCGGCGAGCAGTTCAAGGGATTCGGCGTCCGTGTCCGGATGGGGTGACCAGATGCCAAGCTCCATCAGCAGTCTGTCCAAGCGACCCGGGTGCGGACGACAGGCTGTGGACGTCGCCGCTGCCGGTGACGACGAGCTCTCCCGGCGTCCAGCGCTGCGTCAGGTTCGGCGGGGTCGTGGTACGAGACGACCCATACGCCCCGACTCTCGCGTCGCCCGCACGGCTACGAGGTCGCTGCCCCGCGCCTGCAGGTGCGCGTTGGCGACTGCCTTGGCCTCCCTTTGACTGAGCACGGATGCCCACCATAGGACCGGACGCGCGCGGCCTGCTCCGTCCGCGATGACTCCGGACGCGATCGTCACGCACAGGTCGTCCGCTGATGTGCAAGGCCGGGCGACTGGGACCCAGTCCGGGGGTGCTGTCGATCGGGGCAGCACGAACCCGGTTGCCGTCGTGGCGACACCGGGAGAAGCTCAGGCGGTGGAGGGGAGGAACGAGACCAGCGACATCGCCAGGGCGAAGCGACGGTCTCCGTCGAACGGGCCCTCGACGCCCACCTCGTCCGCCAGGTTCAGCGCATTCGCGAGCCGCACGTTGCCGAACCGGCGGTTCCTCGCCCGCCGCGGCAGCTGCGCCTCCACGAAGCAGAGCACCGGGGTCACCGGCACCGCACCCTGGCCGTGGTCGGCCAATCCGGCGGCGACCTCAGCGCACTGTTCGTGCACGGCATCCACGAGATGGGTTGCGCGAGAGCCGCCCACGGTGAGCACCTCGGTGCCCGGAGTGAAACGTCCACCGGTGCGCGCGACGGACACGTCGGCATCCGGGACGTGCACGAGGTCGATGACGAAGACCCCGGTGGCGCCGACGAACAGGTGGTCGACGCTGGTGCCGATCTCGGGGAGGGTCCGGCGGTGCAGGGCGTAGCCGCGCTCGTCGGCGACCAGCTCGGTCAGGGTGCGGCGGGTGAGCAGTGCGCCCTCGGCGGCCTCTGCGTCACGGCACGTGGCGCACTGGGCCGGCGTTGAAAAGCCGTGCAGCACTTGCTGATCGCGAGAGGTGACCTCGGCGCCGCAGCTGCACAGCACGGCATCGTGCAGCCGCATCGCAATGATGTCAGGCACTGACGAACCTCCCGCGCAGTGTGCTCGGTCGACCCGATCGCCACGAGCCGGAGCCCGCTGCGTCGCACCCCTGCGCGTCGCTTCAACCTGACGATAGCGGTGGAGGGGGCGTGTTGTCGCTGAAATGACGTCAATGAGTTCAACGTGCCGAAACGGCTGAGCGGCACCCGACCTGGTCGGATGCCGCTCAGCTTCCTCGACGCCGAGGCCGCTGACAGCTCAGGCGTCGACGCTCGCCGGCATCGTCGGCGCCGGCAGCACCCCCATCTGGATGAGCGAGCCCAGCTCGTCGCGCACTCCTCGGTGACGTCGCTGGCGCGTGTGCGCGGGCGGGAACCGTTGCGGCTGGCTGAGTTTCGAGGCACCTTGGTGGGTGTTCAGGCCTGTGGACAACTCTGCCATGTGTCGGTGGACGTATGTACGATTAGTGCATGGCAGGGGGATTGACGCTTCAGGAGCGACGCGAGCTGTGGGCGGCCGCGCGTGAGGCCTACGACGGTCTCGGAGACGAGCTGTGGCGCGGTGGGTCGGCCGAGCTCGAGGCGGTGATGGGCGAGATCGACGGGCTCGTCGTGGCCGGAGAAGCCGCCCGGGTGGTCGTCACGGCCGAGGCGATGAACCGCGGCGAGACCGGTTCCGGTGCCCTGGCACTGACTCCGGTTCAGTGGGTGCGGCGTCATGCGCCATCGCTGAAGGCGGGGGGAGCGGCGTCCGTGGTGGCGGTCGCGGAGGCATTCGCAGTGGCCGGCAACGCGCCGATCAAGGATGCCGTGCTGTCCGGCGTTCTGCCCTCCCGCAGTGCCGCCGTGGTCGTGTCCGAGGCCGACAAGCTGCGCCCTCTCCTCGTCGACGAAGCAGAGCCGGCCGTGCTCGAGGGTCTGATCGAGATGGCGGTCCGGGAGGGCCCGCGCGGGTGCCGTCAGCTGCGGCCGGCGCTGCTCGCTCGGTATGGGCTCGACGGTCAGCTGCAGGCCGAGCAGGACGCGATGAAGCGGTTCGTGGCGCTGTCCCAGCCACGGGTGGACGAGTGCGGGCTGGCGGAGTACCGGCTGACCCTCGATGTCGAGGGGCGGGCCGTCCTCGAGGCGGCGCTCGGCCCACTGTCCGCGCCGCAGCCGGTCGACGGTGAGCGCGACCTTCGGCCCAGCGACCAGCGTCGGGGTGAGGCCCTGGTCACCCTGGTCAAGCGTGCGGTGGCCTCTGCCGACGCCACGCCCAAGAACTCCAAGAGCCAGCTGTTCGTCACCGTCGACCTCGAGACCCTGCGCAACGGGCTCCGAGGGGCGGGCGAGACGCTGGCCGGCACCGAGTCGGGCACCCTGCTCGCGCCCGAGACGGTGCGCCGGCTGGCCTGCGACGCGACGATCATCCCCACCGTGATGGGTGTGGCCTGCGAAGTGGTCGACCTGGGTCGGGGCGTCCGGCTGTTCACGGCGGCGCAGACCAAACGGCTGTGGTTCCGCGACCGATGCTGTACCTATCCCGGGTGCGGTACGCCCGCGCAGTGGGCGGACGCGCATCACCTGATTCATTGGACGGACGGCGGCGCGAGCGACCTCGACAACGCCGCCCTGCTCTGCGAACGACACCACACGATCGTGCACACAGCGGCGATACGCGGGGCGGCTCGTGCAGGACCCGATGGGCACTCGGGTCGAGTGGGACCTGCGGCCCGGTTCCTACGACGAGCTCCTCGCCCGGCTCGCTGCCCAGGAACCCGCGTGACCCCGCTCCGCACCCCGCCCGCGGGCGGGGTCGCAACCGTGCCTGCTGGCTTGCGTACAGCGGCTACAGCAGTGGAACGCGTGCCACGGCATCCTCAGCGCTACCAGCCGTCGACCCAGCCCGGTCGCCCGCCGACGCCACGGCCGACGCCTGACCCGGCCCGGCGCCACGCGGCCACGCCACGGCCGCGACCCGGCCCGGCGCCTGCCACGCCGCGGCCCCGTCCCGGACCGAGACGCGTCCACGACACGGCCCGGGACGCTGACGCCCACGGGGTGCCGCGACTACGCTTCCCCCATGCTCATCATCGGAATCATCCTGCTCGGCATGATCGCCGGCGCCGGCGCCCAGATGCTGCTCCAGCGCGGCACTGGCATCAACTGGCCCCTGGCCTTCGTCACCGGCCTCATCGGGTCGTTCGTCGGTGGGCTGTTCTTCAGCTTCGTCGCGGGCCACGGCCTCGAGCTGCACCCCAGCGGGCTCATCGGATCCATCTTCGGCGCCGTCGTCGTGACGCTGCTGTGGGACTGGATCCAGCGTCGCCGAGCCCCCAAGAAGGAAGAGGCGCCCCGCCCGCACGTCGGTCCCTGACCGATCTCTCGCCTTCGGCTGCGCCTGTCGAAGGTTGACCGCCGGATGCCGGCTGGCGCGCGCCGGCGACCTACGTTTGGCGCATGCCAGCCTCCGATTCGACGCCCAGTGACCCGGCCGAGCCGAAGACGGTCCTCGTCACCGGCGCCACCGGCTACGTCGGCAGCCGGCTGATCCCGCGGCTGCTGCGCGAGGGCCACACCGTGCGAGCCGCCGTCACGGACCTCGACAAGGCACGCGACCGGTGGTGGGCCGACGACGTCGAGCTGGTGCAGATGGACGTGCTCGACGCCGACACCGTCGATGTCGCGGTGGAGGGCGTCGACGCCGTCTTCTACCTGATCCACGGGATGGGCGGCGAGGACTTCGCAGTCCGCGACCGGGAGTCGGCCGAGACGATGGCCTACGCGTGCGCGACGGCGGGCGTCGAGACCATCGTCTACCTCAGCGGCCTGGTGCCGGACGTGCCCGAGGACGAGCTGTCCGAGCACATCGCCTCCCGGCTCGAGGTCGAGCGCATCCTCGCCGGCGCGAGCTCCGGCATCCGCACCATCACCCTGCGGGCCGCGATCGTGACCGGCTCGGGGTCGACCAGCTTCGAGGTCGTCCGCCAGATCAGCGAGCGGATGCCGGTGCAGGCCATCCCTGCGTGGATGGACAGCCGGGTCCAGCCGATCGCCGTCGTCGACGTCGTGGAGGCGCTGACCGGTGCGCTGCGTCCGGGGTCGGAGTCACGCTCCTACGACGTCGGTGGACCCGAGCGGATGCCGTACACGCGCCTCCTCGACGTGTACGCGGCCGTCGCCGGGCTGAACCGCCCGCAGGTCGTGGTCCCCGGCCTGCCCACCGACCTCGTCGGCACCCTCGCCGGTGCCATCACCGACCTTCCCGGCACCACCGTGGAGGCGCTCGTCGAGAGCCTCGCCCACGACATGGTCTGCCACGACGTCGACTGGACCTCCGACCTGCTGCCCGCCGACCACGAGCTGATCGGGGTCGAGGAGTCGTTCGCGCGGGCGCTGGCCGAACCGGACGAGACCGTGCCGCCCGCCGAGCGCGACCCGCTCGGCCCGATGCCCGGTGACCCGGAATGGGCGGGCGGTCAGGGCGGCGGGTTGGCCTCAACCGTGGCCGGGGCGCAGGCGGTCATCACCGGGACGCTCGCGAAGGTCCTGGACAACCGGTGAGCCGTGGGTCGGCGCTCACCCGACGCGCACCAGCGCGAGGTCGAGCTCGTCGAGCCAGCGTCGGGCACCGGCCTCCGACAAGGTCGTCCGGGCCGCGTCCAGCAGCGGGATCGCCTCCATCGTGCGACCCTCCCGGCTCAACCAGGCGCCGAGCTCGCCCTGCGCGCGTGCCGTGAAGGCCACGGCACCCCACTCGTCATAGAGCGCCATGGCGGCCCGGTACAGGTGCTCGACCTCTTCGGGCGGGGCGCCATCGCGGCGGGCCGAGACAGCGGCATGGCGAGCCCGGTGTGCTCGCAGGCCGACGGGAAGGGCGACGTTGACCCCGTCGACCAGGGCGAGGACCCGTGACTCCTCCTGCGGGTCCCCGACCTGCACCGCCAGATCCATCGCCAGCGCCCACATGTGGTGGAAGTCGTCGGCGACCCCGACGTAGGTCTCGACGGCGCGGACCGCGTGAACCAGGGCGCTCGTCGGGTCGTCGTCGATGACACTGCGGTAGGCACGGGCGAAGTGCAGCCAGGCGCGGTCGAAGGCCACCGGGAGGTCGCTCTCGCCGGGCAGGTCGAAGGTGTCCGAGTACTCCCGACCCAAGCCGTGCGCGAGCATCGCGTCGATCGCCGCCGCCGACGCGACGTCGCCCCCGGCATTCCACTGGCGGCGACCGCTCATGAACTCGTCCATCTCGGGCCACTCACCGCGGACCCACAGGGCGAGGGCGAAGTTGAGGTCGGCGACCGAGGACCACAGACGGATGCCGGTCCGCCGGCCCGCCACGACGGCCTCCCTCCCGGTCTCGACGGCCTTGACGGCATCGGTCCCGATCGCGGCAGCGCAGCGGTTGACCAACGACTTCGCGAGCTGGAGCGGGAGCTGGTGCTCGCGTGCGATGCGGGCCGCGCAGTCGATGAGGGTGTCCGCGACGGTGTAGACCCCCGCGTCCTGGTAGCGCAGGCCGAGGCTCAGGGTGACGTTCGATACGGCCACGGGGTCCCCGAGCTTCTCCGCGAGTCGAGCCTGGTCGTCGAGGATGCGCACCATCTCGTCGGGGTAGTCCTCCCGGACGAACCGGGTGAGCAGCGCCTCGGAGAGGTCGAGCGCCGCCCGGGTGGCGTGGGGATCGTCCTTGTGCTTGAGCCACAGGGGCCAGGCGATCTCGTACGACTCGTCGTTGCGGTGCAGCCGGCTGAGGGCCGAGGCACCCTTCGCGGCCGCCGAGGCTGCGGCGATCTCGTCCCCCTCGGCCAGGAGGGCCCGCGACGCCTCCGCCGCCACGCCGATGGCCTCCTCGTAGAGAGTGGCATCGACCAGCGCGTCGGCGAGCATGGCGCGCAGCCGCGCCAACGAGGCCTGTTGCGTCTCCTGGCCCATCGCCGTGCGGAGGTGGTCGATCGACTCGTCGAGCAACCCCAGCGAGCGCGCTCGGCGCGCCGCGACGAGGAGGAGGGAGATCGCCGCCCGACGAAGCTCGGGGACGTCGACGTCACCGGGGAGCGCGGCGATGGCGTCGAGGTGGTGTTGCGCCAGGACCGACGACTGGTCGCTGGCGTTGTCCTCGATGGCTCCGTACGAGGCGATGACGGCGAGGTGGATGCGTTTGCGCTCGCGCATCGACAGGGTGGCGTACGCGACCTGGTGCACGACGGACTGGCGGAAGGCATACCGCCCGAACTCGGAGCTGAGCCGGCTCGACTGGCGTTCCAGGATCTGCAGGTGCACGAGCTGCCCGAGCACGGAGGGGACGTCCTCGACGTCGGGACACAGGTCGGCGATGCGGTCGCTGCTCAGGGTCGGACCGAGGACCGACGCGACGCTGACGACGTGGTGCTGGTCGGGGGTGAGCGCGTCCAGTCGAGCGGCCACCAGGGCCTGGAGCGAGGCCGGGGCCGCGATCGACTCGAGGTCGAGCCGGTTGGTCGTCGCGAGCACGTAGACGCCGCCTCGGGGGATGACGAGGTCGCGGTCGATGAGCGAACGGACGGTCTCCACGGCATACAGCGGGATGCCCTCCGCCCGCAGGACGAGGTCGGTGCGCGTGCCGTCCGGCAGGCCGGACACGAGGCCGTCGAGCAGGCTGGCCATGGTGGTGTCGTCGAGCCCCGACACGTGGATCACCGTCGAGTTCCGGTGTGTGGCAAGGGACATGCGGCGCTCGAGCAGTCCCGGCCGGGTCATCATGAGCACGAGCAGCGGGATCGTGGCCCAGGTGATGAGGTGCTCCACGAACTCGAGCAGCCCGTCCTCGGCGTGTTGCGCGTCGTCGATGACGATGACGACCGGTTTGGTCCCGTCGCCGACCCGCTCGAAGAAGGACGTCCACGCGGCGAACAGGTCCTCCTTGGGGTAGTGGTGGGTGGCGAGGCCGAGGAGAACCTCGAGGCGAGGCGTCATCCACTCCCGTTCGTCACCGCTCACGCCGTGCTTGCTCAGGGTCGCCTCGAGCAGGGCACCCTCCTCCTGGTCGGGGTCGTCGCTGTCGGCCGACAACCGGCCGCGCACCGCCTCGGCCACGGCCCAGAAGGCCACCCCCTCTCCGTAGGCGAGGCATCGCCCGGTGTGCCACTTCACTGGGTCGGTGAGCCCGTCGATGTACTTCTCGAACTCCCAGGCGAGCCGCGTCTTCCCGACGCCGGCCTCCCCGTCGACGAGCAACAGGGCCGGTCGACCCGTCGCCACGGACGAGTGGAACAGCTCCTTGGCCAGGCGCAGCTCGCGGTCACGGCCGACGTGCGGTGCCTCGAGCCCGTCCGCGCGCTGGGCGCCGCCGCGGGCCGCGACCACCGCTCGAGCACTCCACAGCGGCATCGGGTCGGCCTTGCCCTTCAGCGTGTGGGTGCCGGCATCGACGTAGGTGATCGCGGCGGAGGACAGCAACCGGGTCGTGTCGTCCACCCACACCTGACCGGGCTGGGCCAGCGACTGCACCCGCGACGCCGTGTTCACCGCATCCCCGGCGACCATGCCCTGGTTCACCGCTCCGACGGTGACCGCGACCTCGCCGGTCACGATGCCGACCCGTGCGCTCAGACCCGCGACCCCCTGGTCCTCACCGAGGTTCGCGACCCTGGTGACGAGCTCGAGCCCGGCGCGCACGGCTCGCTCCGCGTCGTCCTCGTGCGCCGCGGGCACACCCCACACGGCCATCACGGCGTCACCGATGAACTTCTCGACGATGCCCCCGTAGCGGGCGACGATGGCTCGGGCGTCATCGAAGTAGGCCGTCAGCAGCTCACGGGTCTGTTCGTGGTCGCGGGTCTCCGAGAGCGTCGTGAAGCCCACGAGGTCGCAGAAGAGCACGCTGGTCACACGTCGTTCGGCGACCGGGGAGCCCGGCCTGCGGCCCCCGTCCGCGGACGACGACGTGCCGACCGCGGCATCGGTCGCTGCCGGTGCGCCGCACGCCTGGCAGAACCGCGCGCCTGGAGCGAGGGTGGACCCGCACGCGCCACACGTCGCTCGCAGGGCGGACCCGCACTGGCCGCAGAAGTTGGCTCCCTCGGGCTGGTCTCCGGCCCCGCAGGCGGGACAGGTCGCCGCCGTGAACGACTGCGCCATGTCACCCCCTTGGGGCTCTTCCGTGGACCTGCTCGCGCCGTGTCCGGGGACACTCGCCGGGCCGCGTGACCCCGGCCTGCGAGCATCATCGCGCTTCACGGGGTGGGCGGTCCATCCCCCGATCGGCCGGTGGCACCCGACTCGTGCATCGACACCGCGCCGGTGCAGCTGTCGACGCTCACGGCACGGGTGCACGCCCCGGGGGATGAGGCCCCTGCGGCCCGGCATACGGTGGGGCGATGGACTACCGATACCTCGGCAACAGCGGACTCAAGATCTCCGAGATCACCTACGGCAACTGGCTCACCCACGGCTCTCAGGTCGAGAACGACATCGCCACCCAGTGCGTGCGCGCGGCGCTCGACGCACGGCATCAGCACCTTCGACACCGCCGACGTCTACGCCAACACCAAGGCCGAGACCGTGCTCGGCGAGGCCCTCAAGGGCGAGCGGCGCGAGAGCCTGGAGATCTTCACGAAGGTCTACTGGCCGACCGGCCCCGGCGGGCAAGAACGACACCGGCCTGTCGCGCAAGCACATCATGGAGTCGATCAACGGCTCGCTGACCCGCCTGCAGACCGACTACGTCGACCTCTACCAGGCGCACCGGTACGACACCGAGACGCCGCTCGAGGAGACGATGCAGGCGTTCGCCGACGTCGTGCGGCAGGGCAAGGCCCTCTACATCGGGGTCAGCGAGTGGACGGCCGACCAGATCCGCGCAGGGCCACGCGCTGGCGAAGGACCTCGGCGTCCAGCTGATCTCGAGCCAGCCGCAGTACTCGATGCTGTGGCGGGTCATCGAGGACGAGGTCGTGCCGACCTGCGAGGAGCTCGGCATCAGCCAGATCGTCTGGAGCCCGATCGCGCAGGGCGTGCTCACCGGCAAGTACCTGCCGGGGCAGCCGCCTCCCGGCGGGCTCGCGGGCCACCGACGAGAAGGGCGGCGCCGACATGATCAGCCGCTTCATGAACGACGACGTGCTCGACCCGGGTGCAGGGCCTCAAGCCGATCGCCGACGACGCGCGGGCTCACGATGGCCCAGCTCGCCGTCGCCTGGGTGCTCCAGAACCCCAACGTCGCAGCCGCGCTCGTCGGCGCCTCGCGCCCGGAGCAGGTCGGCGAGAACGTCAAGGCCGCCGGGCGTCACGCTCGAGCCCGAGCTGCTGACAGCGCATCGACGAGGCGCTCGGCGACATCGTCGTGCGCGACCCCGGCATGACCGCCGAGAGCGCCCCCAAGGGCCGCGTCGCCTGACCGTCCGATCACGCGATCCGCGATCGGCCACGCCCGATCACGCGCTGGGGTGACCGACCAGCGCAGCGGACGTGCCCGGCATCCACACTCGGATGCCGGGCACGACACCCTGCGCCCCTGTCGCGCGCGGTGCCCGGGTGGGACGCTCGGCACGAGGTGGTGGACCACCCGACCGAGCAGGAGGACGTCATGGGCCGCAGCCGGGATGTGTATCGCGCGAACGTCGACGAGAACCACGACCCCCTGCGCCGGGGTCGGCTGCAGGTGAGCGTGCCCGACGTCGGCGTGACCGCGTGCTGGGCGGAGGCCTGCCTGCCGCCCGTGCCGATGGTGCTGCTGGCGTTCCCCGCGGTCGGCTCGACGGTGTGGGTGCAGTTCGAGGACGGTGACCGCAGCCGGCCGGTGTGGGTCGGAACGCGTCTGGGAGACAGCGCTGGCCGCGAACCAGACGGTCACGAGCGCGGCATCCCTGAAGGTCCGGGCTCCCCTGGTGACGGTCGAGGCGGGGTCGGCCGAGTTCGCCGGGGTGGTCAAGTGCCAGACGCTCATCGCGGAGGCCGTCATCTCCTCCTCGTACACGCCGGGAGTCGGCAACATCGTCTGACGAGCGGGCCGTCCTGTTGCCCGCGGCGTCGCGCCCGGTGCAACATCAGGTGATGCGCCGCCGTGACGTCACCCGTGACGACGTTCCTGCCCTGGTCGAGCTCGCCATGGCGCGCTGCCCGCACCTGCAGGCCTGGTGGGTCACCGGGTTGTTCTCGGACGGAGTCGACGTCGACGTGGCCCGGGTCGTGGAGTCGGCGGACGGTGCCCCGGTGGCCTTCGGCGCGGTGACCCATCGGCACGGCCGCCCGAACCACCAGCGCTGGTTGAACGTGTTCGTCGACCACCAGGTGGAGGGCCGGGGGGTGGCGGCGGAGGTGCTCGCCGACTGCCTCGCCGCTGTCGCTCCGGCCACCACCGAGCTGTGGGCTCAGGTCTTCGACGACGACGAGCGGTCGATGGCGATCGCCGGGCACTGGGGGTTCGAGACGGTACAGCTGTCGATCACGAGCGTCGCCGAGATCGACCCCGCGACGGCGCCGCACCCCGCCCTGCCCGAGGGCATCACCGCCGAGCCGTGCGGAGACCTCGACCCGTCCGACCCGGACGCGTTCGACGCCATGCTCACGGCCAGCCAGACCAACCCCGAGGCCCGAACGAGCCACGTGATCACCCGGGGCGAGATGCACGGGTGGATCGACGAGGGGGAGGTGCCGCTGGGCACGCTGGTGCGGGTCGACGGCATCCCCGCCGCGGTCACGTTCGGCGGTGTCATTCCCGCCGACGGCATCGGCGGTGTCGGCTACACCGGGGTCGACCCGCAGTTCCGTGGCCGTGGCCTGGGTCGGCTCGCCAAGCAGCACCTGCACCACCAGGCGGCCCAGCTCGGCGTGCGGCGGCTGTACACCGACAACGAGCAGAACAACCACGGCATCCGCCGGGTCAACGCCCGGCTGGGCTACGTGGCCGACTACGGGCTGTTCCGGATGCGCAAGCGGCTGCCCGAGACGTGATGCCTGAGGAAGCGCGGAGCGACGAGGGGGTCAGGCCCGAGCGAGCCGGCGCATGACGACGTCGTCCGCCGCCGCGAGCGACTCGTCGACACCGCGCACCGCGTCGAGGAAGTCGTCGCGGGCCAGGCTGTAGAGCGTCGTGTCCTCGACGGCCGTGACCGTCGCGGTGCGAGGGACGTCGCGCAGCAGGCCGATCTCGCCGAAGAACTCGCCGGGGCCCTCGAATCGCACGTGCTCGCCGTCCTGGGTCACCTCGACCCGGCCGCTGACGATGACCAGGAAGCGGTCGGAGACGTCGCCCTCGCGCACGATGGCCGTGCCGGCGGCTGCGGTCTCCGTCGTGAGCGAGCCTGGCCAGGGACTCGATCTTCACCGGGGACAGCGGCGAGAAGATCGAGATGCCGCGCAGCAGGGCCGTCCCCTCGGGCGCGCGCAGCGTGCCGTCGAGCCGCAGGCAGCGCGGGATGAAGGCCAGCGCCGGGATCCCCACGACGAGAGCGAGGATCGCGAGGGTCCACTGCAGCCCGAAGCTGCTCGATCAGGAACGGGGTGACCGCGGACCCGAGGGCCATTCCGGCGATGAGCGCACCCTCGTAGGCCCCGAACACGCGACCGAGGACGGCATCCGGCGTGAGGCGCTGGACGATCGTCGCGAAGTTGACGTCGACGAGCGGGTTGCCGAAGCCCAGCAGGATGGCCGCAGCGAACACCGTCACGGGCGACGGGTAGGCCACGATGAGGAGCAGGGGCAGCGACCACAGCACCGTGCCCAGGGCGAGGTCGCCGGCGAGCCGGTTTCGGGTGGAGCGGGCGATCGCGTAGAAGCCGCCGACGATGGCCCCGACCCCGAAGACCGAGTCGATGATGCCGACGCCTTGCGGGCCGGTCTCGAGGATGTCGACGGCGAGGACGACGCCGAAGACGACCGTGGCACCGGCCACGATGGTCTGGGTGCAGACGAGGATCGCGACCATGACCAGGTCCCGGTCACGGGCGATGTGCCGGAAGCCGCCGGCCATCTCGCCGAGCATGCCGCCTTCTCGGCTCCGGCTCGTCGTCGTCGTCCGCGTCCTCGCCCTCGGGTCGTGTCCTCGGGCCGGCGATCGGGTGGATGCCCGACACGAGCACGGCGGACAGCAGGAACGTGGCGGCGTTGAGGAGGAAGACGATCTGGACGCTCGTCGCGGTCACGAGCAGGGCCCCGAGGGCCGGGCCGAGGAAGAAGGCCAGGCTCTCGATCGTGCTGGACGCGCCGTTGGCCGCGGTGAGCTCCTCGGGCGGCGGGTGAGCGACGGCATCCAGGCCATCTGGGCCGGGCGGAAGACGCAGCCGACGAGGGAGAGCTCAGCGTCGCGACGACGATGATCGACAGCGTCCGGCGCGTCGCGTGATGAGCGCGATCGCCGCGATGATCGACGAGCACGCCCGCATCAGGTCGCGGCCGATGAGCACGACCTTGCGCGGGAGCCGGTCCGCGAGCGATCGCACCCGAGGGGCGACGACGATCGCCATGAGGAGGTAGCGCACGGCCATCCAGATGCCGACGAGGCGCGCGCCGCCGACGCCGTAGGCCCACACGACGACCGCGGTGGCGTAGGCCCAGTCGCCGATCATCGAGCCCGCGAGGGCGAGCTCGATGCGGCGCAGGGCCGGGTTGCCGAAGACCGACCGAAGGGAGGCCCACGTGTCCCGGAGGGCAGCCCCGGACCCCCCGCGGTGGCGCGACGTCAGGCTCCGCCTCGACTCCCATCAAGGCTCCCTCCATCGCAGGGCCGGCGCCCTGATCTGATGCCGTCACCATGTCGGGGCGCGGTCACGGACTGTCCATAGCCCGAAATGACTAGGTGAGGTGTCGTCCGGCCGATTCAGCGGGGCCGCGGGCTCACCCCATCCGGGCCGTGACGATGTCGTACGCCGCCGCCATCGACGCGTCGGTGCCGTGCACGGCGGCGAGGAAGTCCTCGCGGGTGAGGGTCAGCAGCCTGGCGTCCTCGACGGCAGTCACGGTCGCGGTGCGCGGCACCTCGCGCAGCAGGCCGATCTCGCCGAAGAACTCGCCGGGGCCCTCGATCCGCAGCTGCCGGCCGCCCTGGGTGACGTCGACCCGGCCGCGGGCGATGACGTAGAAGCGGTCGGACGGGTCGCCCTCGCGCACGATCACCGTGCCGGCGTCGACCTCCTCGGCCACCAGGCGGCGCGCGAGGAACTCGAGGGATGCCGGTGCCAGTGGTGCAAACATGTGGATGCCGGCCAGCAGCTCGGTCTCCGGCGGCGGCCGGAGCGTGGCGTCGAGACGGCGGGCGCGCGGGAGGCACGCCAGGGCGGGCAGTCCCACGACCAGGGTGAGCACACCCAGTACCCCACGGATGCCGAGCTGGTCGAGCAGGAACGGAGTGACGGCCGACCCGAGCGCCATCGCGCCGATGCAGGTGCCCTCGAAGGCGCCGAACACCCGGCCGAGCCGGTCGTCGGGGGTGAGGCGCATCGTCAGCGTCGCGTAGTTGACGTCGACGAGCGGCAGGCCGAAGCCCATGACCGCCACCATGGCGAAGACCGTGGCGGGGGACGGGGCCGCGACGACGAACAGCAGGGGGACCGCCCAGAGGAGCGTGCCGGTGACGAGGTCCACGGCGATGGAGTTGCGCATCGAGCGGGCGATGGCGACGAACCCGCCGACGACCGCCCCGATGCCGAGCACCGAGTCGATGAGCCCGACCCCGGCCGGCCCGGTGCCAAGGACGTCGACGGCGAGGACGACCCCGAGCACGACCATCGCCCCGGACACGACCATCTGCACGCAGATGAGCACCATGACCATGCCGAGGTTCCGGTCGCGGGCGATCGTCGTGAAGCCGCTTGCGAGGTCGCGCACGAGGCTCGGCCGGGGCGGGGCATCGCCCCCGCTCCCGCTCTCTGCGCTCGTTCTCGCCGCCCGCCAAACCGTCGCCGTCCTCCGGACGGATGCGGGCGACGAGCCCGGCCGACGCGAGGAACATCGCCGCCGTCACGACGAACATCGTCTCGACGCTGGTCGTCGCGACGACGAGCCCGCCGATCGCGGGACCGACGAGGAAGGCCAGGCTGTCGATCGTGCTCGAGGCACCGTTGGCCGCGGTGAGCTCGCCCGGGTGCGCGGCGAGCGCCGGCATCCACGCGAGCTGTGCCGGCCGGAACACGCACCCCACGAGGGGCGCCAGGGTCGCGAGCACGAGCACGACCCACGCCGGGGCGTCGACGAGCAGGGCCACCAGGGCGGCCGCGACGAGGGCGGCCCGCACGAGGGTGGAGACGAGCAGCACGGCCTTGCGCGAGAGGCGGTCGACGACCGACGAGCCGAGCGGTGTCGCGACGGCGACGAGCGCGAGCCGGATGCCGGCCCAGAGCCCGACGAGCTCGGCGCCTCCCTCGCGGTAGGCCCACACCGTCACGGCGGTGGAGTAGGCCCAGTCGCCGACGAGTGATGCCGCCAGGGCGAGCTGCATTCGCCGCAGCGTCGGTTTCGCGAAGACGGCACGCAGCGCCCGCCACGTCTCGGCCAGGGCCGCGCGGCCACTGCGGCGGGGGTCGGCCGGGTGCTCGGTCTGGGTCGCCACTGCATCCCTTCGCGCCGACAGCCGGTCCTGCATCCTGTCGGGCGAGGTCGTTGACGCGTCAATGACCCGGACGAACCATTGACGCGCCGCGGGTCGGCCGTCACCGTCCAGCGGCGCGGGCGACCGGCAGTTCAGGCGGTGGTGGCGCTCAGCAGCTCGCGCAGCCCGATCGGCGCCCGCCCGGTCACCCGGCGCACGTCATCGGTGACCGCCTCGACCTCACCGGCGGCGATCGCCGTGTAGGTCGAGACCCACGCGTCGTACTGCCAGTCCGGGGCGTCCCACTTCCTGCGCGACTCGTAGGCCTCGGCGACCGTCTCGTGGTGGAAGGTCACCTCGCGGCCCGTCGCCTCCCCGATGATGCCGGCCGCCTGGGTCAGGGTGATGGACTCCGGACCGGTGAGGTCGTAGGTCGCGGCGCGGTGCGACTCGGGGTCGAGCAGCACCGCGACGGCGACTCGGGCGATGTCGGCGCGGCTCACGGCGGACACGCGTCCCTCGCCGGCCGGGCCACGGATGACGCCGTCCTCGCCGACCGTGAGCGGCAGGAAGTCGAGGTAGAGGTTGTCCCGCAGGAACGTGAATGCCGTTCCGCGGGAACGGATGTGTTCCTCCGTCGCCCAGTGGTCGCGACCCAGGGTGAAGGTGCAGTCGGCGGAGGCGCCGAAGAACGAGGTGTAGACGATCTGCTGCACGCCGGCATCCACCGCGGCGTCGACGAACGTGCGGTGCTGCTCCAGCCGGTCGGCGGACTCCGAGCCGGAGACCATGAGCAACGTCCGCACGCCGAGCAGCGCGCGGATGGCGGCATCCCGGTCACCGTAGGAGGCGGCCACGGGGACCGCGCCGGGCAGCCGGGGTGTCCGCTCGGGCGACCGGGCGAGGAGCCGCTGGGGCACGCCCCGGTCGGCCAGGTCGCGTGCGACGAGGCCGCCGAGGGCACCCGTGGAGCCGGTGACGGCGAGGGTGGGGAGGGTGGTCATGCAGCCAGTGTGGCAAGCGTCTACCTCTGCGGGTGCGCGCCGGGCTCCTCGTCGGGCACGCGCTTGGAGGCGATCTGCTCCCCATGGACCCCGTTGTCCGGTTCGTCGGGCTCGGGCTCGTCGTCGATGTCGGCGTCCGGGCCCTCGGTGGCGCCGCCGGGGAGCACGGCTCCCTCGGGGAGCACCACGGCGATCGGCGGCGCCGACCGGGCGGCCTTGACCCCGGCGGCGATCGAGTGCCAGACGTGCTCGGGGCCGAGCTCGTCGAGGAAGCCCGAGCGGGTCAGCACGTCACGCACGTTGCCGAAGACGCGTACCAGGTAGAGGTCGATGCCCTGTCGGCGCAGGCGCTGCATCATCTGCTGCAGGCGCTCGGCGGTGGTGGTGTCCATCTGGTTGGTCGCCTCGAGGTCGAGCACCACGGAGTGCAGGTGGTCGGTGGCCGGCGCACCAGTGTCTCGATGCGCTGCACCACGGCGTTCGCGTTCGCCCAGAACAGCGGCCCGTCCGGGCGCAGCACGGCGACACCGCGGTAGGTGCGGCGTGACGGGTCGTTGGCCACCGACCCCCAGGCCGCCTTCTCGCCGTCGACCCGGCCCATCTCGTCGACCCCGACCTGGAGCGAGCGGTAGACCAGGCCCAGCAGCGACTGCCCGATGGCGACCAGGAGCCCGTTGAGCGGGCCGAGCACCAGCACGCCGAGGAACGCGACGACGGCGGCGAGGAAGTCGTTGCGGCGCACCGCGGCATACCGACGGAAGGACGAGACGCTCACCAGCCCCCACACGGCGTGGATGACGATCGCCGCCAGCACGGTGCGTGGCAGGTTCGCGAGCAGTCCGGCGGCGAACAGGACGAAGCAGATCACGACGACCGCGGCCGCGACCCCGCTCATCTGGGTGTAGGCGCCGGCCCGCGCGTTCGCGGCGGTCTTCGACAGTGACCCGCCGACGCCCATCCCGCCGAAGAGCCCTGACGCGACGTCGGCGGCGCCGTGGGCGACGAACTCCTGGTTGTCGGTCTCGGGGTCGACCGCGCCGCTCGGGGCGAAGGTGCGCACGGCGGCCAGCCCCTCCGCGATGCCGACGGCGGCGATCGCGAGACCGCCGGTGACGATGCCGCTCCACAGCGAGATGTCGACGATCGGGAACGATGGGATCGGGATGCCGGTGGGCACGTCGCCGACCACACGGACACCCTTGGCGGCCAGGTCGAGCCGGGTCGACGCCACGATGCCGCCGACCAGGACGATGAGCGACCACGGCACCCTGGGCGCGAGGCGGGAGCCGCCGAAGAGGACCGCGAGCGAGGTGAGGCCGACGACCAGGGTGAGGCCGTGGAAGTCGCCGGAGTCGCGCAGCAGCACGGCGATCCGCTCGAAGATGCCTCCGACGGGTGTGGCCAGGCCCGCCAGACCGGGGATCTCGCCGACGACGATGAGCACGACCAGGCCAGCGACGAAGCCCGTGACGATCGGCTCGCTGAGGAACTGTGCGACCCAGCCCAGGCGCAGCAGGCCGACGGCCACGAGCACGACACCGGCCGTGATCGCCAGCACCGAGGTCAGCTGCACCGCGAGCTCGGTGTCACCGCCGGACAGGGCGCGCACGATCGAGCCGGACAGCACCGAGACCGTCGAGACCGGCCCGACGAACAGCAGCCGCGAGGTGCCGAACAGCGCGTAGGCGAGCAGGGCGGGCGGCAGGGTGTAGAGGCCGACCTGCACCGGTACACCCGCGACCACGGCGTACCCGAGGGACTGGGGGATGGCCAGTGCCGCGACGAGCAGGCCGGCGAGGATGTCGGCGGGGAGGTGGCGGCCGGTGTACCCGCGCAGCAGACGCAACCCGATGGGGAGGCCCGGCGCTGGCAGGTGCACGGGGGACAGTCTGCCGCCTCGGGTGGTCGCGTGCGGGGGCTTCGTGGCCGGGCAGGGCGCGGGCCTCGGCTGTGCCGTGGCCCGGCTCCGGCGGCTGGGGGAGGTGGACCGCCGACCGGGGAGTCTCCTCCCTGTGGATAACTCGAGTGGCGAAATCGGCGGGTTTGGCTAGCGTTTTGGTGCGGGGTCGACGAGGGGCGGCCAGGAAGGGACGCATGGAGCGACGCACGATCCGGATGCCGTCGGGCCGGGTGAGGCGGCCCGCTGCGGTGACGCTGGCGGGGCTGGTCACGGTGGCGGGGGTGCTCGCCGGGTGTCAGTCGGAGGGGACGCCTTCGGCCACGACGAGCCCGTCCGCGTCGGTGACGAGTGCGTCGCCCAGCCCGAGTGCGTCGTCCCCGTCCCCGTCGGCCAGCGCGTCGGTGGACATCCCCGCGGCCGCCCGGGTGAAGTCGGACAAGGGAGCCGAAGCCTTCGTCCGCTACTTCTTCGACCAAGTCAACACGGCGTGGATGCGAACCGCAGACCCGGCCTCATCGCCTCGATGAGCAGTGACTCATGTGCCAGTTCTGCGCTACCACCGAGCAGACAGCGCCAAGCTTGCGCAGGGCCGGCCAGCGGTACCGCACAGAGCCCGTCTCACTTCGCAAGTCGAGTGGACGCCATGCCGGGGCGCCTGAAGGGCAGTACTTCGCGAGCGTCGATCATGGTTCAGAACCGGTCGATGTGGTCGATGCAGCGGGACGGGTAGTCAGCACGGATCAGGCGCGGACGAGCTCGAGCGACATGCGGCCTGATAGTGGACAGCGAGGGCGGATGGCGCGTCGTTGGGAGTCGAGGTTCGCGTGATGCGAGCTCGTCGCTGGTTGCAGCGGTGGTCGTGCTTCATGCTCGGCGGCTGCCACTCCCGCGGCACAGCCTGTGGTCACGGCGGGATCGGTGGGAACGCGGTCCAAGACGGGCTGCTCAGCTCGAGGTCTTGACCAGCGCGAGACCTGCAAGAAGCTCAGCTGGCCACGTTCGGCACACCAACGCCAAGGGGCCTTGGTACGAGTTCGCGCTCCGCCTCGGTCTGCGGAGGCCAACCCGGACGAGCCAGCTCCGACAACCTGTGCACGCGAGCGGTCGTCGCTGTGTCAGGGCAACGACCCAGCCAGAGGCCTGGGACCAGCCGTCGCTGTCTTCTCGGCGGAAGCTGGATCGCACCGGGCACGCCGTCGCCAGGTCGGCCTGGCAGAAGCTGGAGTCGACTGGCGATCACGTGCTTCCCTGAGTTGGTGCCTGGTGCGCGGTCAGGCGCTGACCATGGCGATGATCAGGGACGCGTTCCATGACACGGACTTCTCGGTGCCGACGGTCAACATCCAGCCCGAGGGCGACGTCACGCTGGTCAACCTGCCGACCTACTTCGAGGTGAAGTTCCCCGCGGCAGGCTTCGGCCCTGACGAGGTCGACACCCCCGATCCCGCGCGCCTGCTGGGCTACCACATCGAGGTCCGCCCGCGTCTGAAGTCGATCACCTACCACCTCGGCACGACGACCATCGGGCCCACGACGTCCCTCGGCGGCCCGCACCCGACGGGTGACATCCGCGCCACGTACGCCCAGCCCGGTACCCACGAGGTCAGGGCCGACATCGTCTACACCGGCCAGTTCAGGGTGGGTGGCAGCCAGTGGTTCGACATCCCGGGCGACGTCGACCTGCCCGGCACTCCGGTGACCCTCACCGTGCGTGAAGCCACGTCGCGGCTCTACACCCACTGACCCGCCTCCGCGCGGGAAGCCACGTCGCGGCTCTACACCCACTGACCAGCCTCCGCGCGCGTCGCCACTCGTCCACAGGCGCTCCCGCGCGGCTCGGCTGTCCACAGATCCGTCGATCCCGGGCGTCGCTCCTCGGTGATGTCGGTGCGCCCGCCTAGGGTCGATCCACGAGCACACGACCTGACCGCCGGCCACGGCACCGCACGACGAGAGGAGGCGACGATGGAGGTCACGAGGGCGCTGTCGACCGGCCGTCGCCTCCTGCGCGAGCACGGCCTCGACGACTGGACCATCGTCGCCGACCGCGCCAAGACGCGTGCCGGCGTGTGCCGCTTCACGAAGCGGCAGATCGGGCTGAGTGCGCCGCTCACGACCCTGCACTCCGAGGACGAGGTGCTCGACACGATCCTCCACGAGATCGCGCACGCGCTGGTCGGGCCGCAGCACGGGCACGACGCGGTCTGGCGGGCCAAGGCCCGCGAGATCGGCTGCAGCGGTGAGCGCTGCGTGTCCTCCGACTCACCCCGGGTGCCCGGCGACTGGGTGGGCCGCTGTCCGGCCGGTCACGAGAAGCACCGGCACCGTGCGCCCGCCCGGCTGATGTCGTGCGGTGAGTGCTCCCGCCGCTTCGACCCGCGCCATCTCTTCAGCTGGACCTACCGCGGTCGCCCGGCCACCTTGCCCAGCACGTATGCCGCGCAGCTCGCAGCCCTGGCCGCGACCCGCCGCCCGGCGGAGCAGCTCACGGCGACCCCCTTGGTCGGTGACCTCGTCGAGGTGTCGGCCGGCCCGTGGCAGGGGCTGGCGGGGGAGGTCGAGCTCGTGGGCGCGGTCCGGTGCCAGGTGCGGGTCGACGACGACGAGCTGGTCAGTGTGCCGATCGAGGCCGTCCGGGTGCTGCCGGCCAGCGCTGCACGTCGCTCGAGCAGCGGCAGCCTCCACTGACGGCGACTGCAGCCCTGCGGTACGTGCAGCCTCTTTCGACCGAGCGACTGCCGCCCTGACCGACGGCGGCCCGCCCGAGCGACGCCGCTCTGACCGACAGCGGCCCGACCGACCGCGCGACTGCCGCCCTGCCGACGGCAGCCTCGACCGAGCGACTGCCGCCCTTACCGACAGCAGCCCCGATCGACTGCGCGACTGCCGCCCTGCCGACGGCAGCCTCCTCGACCGAGCGACTGCCGCCTTGAACGATGGCTGCCACCAGTCCAGTGCCGACCTTCGACCGGGCGAGGATCCACCGGGCGGATGAGCACGCTCATCCGCCCGGTGGCGTGGACGTCTCCTCATGACGAGACAATGGGGTGGTGAGCGAGAACGTGGTCCACGTCGAAGGACCGACCGACGACCACGCGCGACCCATCGTGGGGGGCGAGGAGTTCCACGACTGGCACCCGCCGACCGAGGGCATCGACCGCGCCGTCGTGCTCGCGGGCGGGGGAGCCACCGGCATCGCGTGGGAGGCCGGCGTCATCATCGGCCTGCGCGACGGCGGTATCGACGTGCGTGACGCCGACACCATGATCGGCACGTCGGCGGGCTCGATGGTCGCGGCGCACCTGCGGGTCGGCACCGACGAGGGCGACGCGTTCGCGCGTATCCGGGAGGGCGCGCCGTTGGCGAGCTATGGCCGGCTCGGCACCTCCGACGCCGCCCGCTACCTGCGCGCCCAGGTGAACCTCGACAAGCGGCGCGGCCGTGCCCTCGTCGGCCAAGCCGCCCTCAGCGCGCGCACCACCACCGAGGAGGACTGGCTGAAGGCGATCGGCCTCGGGCTGGTCGGCAAGCCGTGGCCCGAGGGTCGGCTGTTCATCACCGCGGTCGACGCTCAGACCGGCACCTCCGTGGTGTTCGACAACACCAGCGACGTGCCGCTCGAGCGGGCCGTCGCGGCCAGCTGCGCCGTGCCCGGCGTGTTCCCGGCCGTCGATGTCGGCGGGCGCCGCTACGTCGACGGCGGGCTGCGCAGCATCGCCAACGCCGACCTGGCCGCAGGCCACCGTCGGGTGCTCGTGCTGTCGCCCTACCCGATCGGCTCGCGCCTGCGCGACCTGCCGCGCGTGCAGCTGCTCAGCCTCAAGCCCAAGGCCAGGACCCACCTGGTGGTCCCGGACGCCAAGGACCTGCGGGCGATGGGTGCCAACCCGCTCGACATGTCGCGCGGCGCCGGCAGCTTCGAGACGGCCCGCGCCCACGGCGCCCGCATCGCCGACCGGGTCGGCGAGATGTGGGCCGACTGACCGGTCGCCCGGCCCCGAGTCACGTCGTTCCGCTCGGCTCGGGTTCCTCTGGCTGGGTCATGCCCTTCTGCGGGGGTGGCGGTGCCACAGCACCGCCGGCCCCGCAGACCAGCCGCCCGGAACCGCAGACGGCGGCGGCACCGCCGGCCTCGGAGACCACCGCCAGCTCGGGCAGACGGACCAGAGCGGGTGGGCAGCGGCTCCGAGCCGGAGACGGCCGCGCTGTGTATCAGCGCGACGGCCCACGCCTCCTGACCAGTGAGGCCACGTACCCGGGTGGCCCGCTGCCCCTCGGAGGACCCCATGGCCATGCTCGACGCGCTGCCGTTGCTGAAGCTGCCTGCCTCCTGGCCGCTGCCGGTCGTCGCGACCCTGTGCATGGCGGCACTGGCGGCCCTGGACCTGTTCGGCGCCTTCGCCGCCAAGGAGTGGGCGGAGAAGCAGAACACCGTCGCCCTCGGCCTGGGTGCCCTGTCGTTCCTCGTGCTCTTCTGGGTCTACGCGTCATCGCTGCAGTACGCCGAGCTGGCCGTCGTCACCATGGGCTGGATCGTGCTGCTGCAGGTCGGCATCCTGGTCATCGACCGCATCGCCTTCGACAGCTCACTTCCGGCCGGCAAGCTCGCCGCCGTCGTCATCATCCTCGCGGCACAGGGTTATCTGCTGCTCGCCCCGAGCGGCACCTCCGCCTGACCCCGGACCCGCGGCCGCCCAGCCACGACCCCGCGCATCCACGACCCGCCGAGCCACCACCCGCCCAGGGGGACCGGCGCGAGGGCGCCACACCCCTCGCTAGGCTCGGCCGCGAGGAGGCGACGATGACGTCCCAGCACAGCCAGGTCAGCCCGGGGCCTACCGGCCACAACGCCCGCACCGCCGCAGAGATCGCGCTGGTCGAGCGGTATGCCGCGCACAACTACCACCCGCTGCCGGTGGTGCTCACCCACGGCGAGGGCGCCTGGGTCACCGACGTCGACGGCCGGCGCTACCTCGACTGCCTGGCCGGCTACTCGGCGCTGAACTTCGGGCACGGCCACCCGCGCCTGGTCGCCCGCGCCCAGGAGCAGCTGACCCGGCTCACCCTGACCAGCCGCGCCTTCCACAACGACCAGCTCGGCCACTTCGCCGAAGCGCTGGCCGGCCTCACCGGCAAGGACCTCATCCTGCCGATGAACACCGGAGCAGAGGCCGTCGAGACCGCCCTGAAGGTCGCCCGCAAGTGGGGCTACCGCGTCAAGGGTGTCCCCGAGGACACCGCCAGCATCGTGGTCATGGAGGGCAACTTCCACGGCCGCACCACGACCATCGTCAGCTTCAGCGACGACAAGGTCGCGCGCGACGAGTACGGCCCCTACACGCCCGGGTTCCGCACGGTGACCTACGGGGATGCCGATGCGCTGCGTCGCGCGATCGACGACACCACGGTCGCCGTGCTGCTCGAGCCGGTTCAGGGGGAGGGCGGCGTCGTCATCCCGCCCGAGGGCTACCTGCGCGAGGTGCGGGCGATCTGCGACCACGCCGGTGTGCTGATGGTCGCCGACGAGATCCAGTCCGGCCTCGCCCGCACCGGGCGCACCTTCGCCTGCGACCACGAGGACGTCGTCCCCGACATCTACGTCCTCGGCAAGGCCCTCGGTGGCGGCCTCTACCCGGTGTCGGCCATCGCGGCCGACCGTGAGGTGCTCGAGGTGATCACCCCCGGCTCGCACGGCTCCACCTTCGGCGGCAACCCGCTCGCCGCGGCCATCGGCCACGAGGTCGTCACCATGCTCGCCGAGGGCGAGTTCCAGCGCCGCGCAGCACATCTCGGCGCAGTGCTCGCCGACCGGCTCGCCCCCCTCGTCGGCAGACCTGGCGGCGACGGCCTGGCCGCCGTCCGCGTCCGCGGGCTGTGGGCCGGCCTCGACATCGAGCCCGGCGGCCCCAGCGGTCGCGAGCTGTGCGACCGGTTGATGAGCCGCGGCATCCTCGCCAAGGACACCCACGGGTCGACGATCCGCATCGCGCCGCCGCTCGTCGTCACCGAGGACGAGGTCGGCATGCTCGTCGACGCGGTCGCCGACTCGCTGCTGCACCCGTAGCGGACCTCCGGCGACCTACACCGAGTCGGCGCGCTGCAGGTCCTCGGCGCTGCCGCTCGACGACCCTGCCCGGGCCCGCGCCGCGTTGCGGGCGATCTCCTCGACGATCTCGGCCCGGCGCGGCCCCGGCAGGTCGTGCGCCATGTCGGGGAAGGCGACCAGCCGCGCCCCCGGCACCGCACGGGCCGTCGCGATGCCGCCGCTCGGCATCACGAGCTGGTCGCGCAGGCCGTGGATGACCAGGGTCGGCACCCGCACCTCGTGCAGGTCGGCCGTGCGGTCGGGGCTGGCCTGGATGGCGACGAGCTGCCGGATCGTGCCCAGCGGGTTGACGTTGCGGCTGATGGCGGTGCGCACCATGCCGCCGATCTCGTCGGCGTCGAAGTGCGGCCCGGCGATCAGCCGGAACCCCTCGACGGCGAGCCGCTCGGCCTCGGCGGGGTCCTCCGGACGCGGGGTCGACATCGATATCGCGACCGTGGGGAGCAGCCGGGGCGAGACGCTGCCGTGTCGGCGGTCGCCGGTGTTCGACATGATCGAGCACAGGCTGAGCACCCGCTCGGGGTGGTCGATCGTGAGCTGCTGCGCGATCATCCCGCCCATCGACACCCCGACCACGTGCGCGGCGTCGACGCCGAGGTGGTCGAGCAGCGCCACGGCATCCGCGGCCATGTCGGAGAGGAGGTACTCCGAGCGTGCGTACCGCCGGTGCGCGAAGCCCTTGAAGAGCGCAGCCCGGCTCGGCACCGGACCCTCGGTCTTCGTCGACAGCCCGATGTCCCTGTTGTCCATCCGGATGACGCGGAAGCCGCGGTCCACGAGGCCGCTGACCACGTCGGTCGGCCACGCCACCAGCTGGGCCCCGAGGCCCATCACGAGGAGCATCGGCACGCCGTCGTCGGGCCCGTCCACCTCGTACTCGATCGTCACGTCACCGAGCTGCGCACTGGTCATGGAGCGAGTGTCGCACTGGCCGGAGCCGATCGCGGAGGCGACCCGCCAGCGGGTTAGGGTTGGCCGCGTGATCGAGCCGCTGACCTACGTCGTCGTGGCGCTGGCGTGCCTGTTGTTCGTGGGGGCGGTCTACTACGCGGTCAAGGACCGGCTGGTGGACGACCGGCTGCTGGCGGTCGCCGGGCTGGTCGAGATCGGGCTGCTCGTGCTCCTCGTCCTCGGCCTCACCGGCCTCGGGGAGATCACCGACTCGACCGAGAAGGCGACCTTCGTGGCCTACCTGATCACGTTGCCGGTGATCCCCATCGGCACCTCGTTGCTCACCATCAAGGAGAAGTCGCGCTGGGCCATGGGCTCGATGGCCGTCGGGGCCTTCGGCGTCGCCGTGATGGCCGTGCGCCTGCAGCAGATCTGGAACACCTATGCCTGATCCGACCCGTCGTGCCCTCGGCGGCCCGGGCGTGGTGCTCGTCGTCGTCTACGGACTGCTCGCCCTGGCGGCCACCGGTCGCTCGGTGCTGCAGATCCTGAGCGACTACGACCAGGCCCCGCTCGCCTACACGCTCTCGGCGGTGGCCGCGGCCGTCTACATCCTCGCGACCTGGTGCCTCGCCCGGGGCGGGACGTGGGTGCGCGTCGGCACCTGGGCCTGCACGGTCGAGCTCGTCGGCGTGCTGGTCGTCGGCGCGGCGTCGTACCTCTTTCCCGACGCGTTCCCCGACAAGACGGTGTGGTCGCACTTCGGGCAGGGCTACGGGTTCGTGCCGCTCGTGCTCCCCGTCCTCGGGCTGCTGTGGTTCCGCAAGGTCGAGCGTGACGCCGCGGCCGCCGAGCGCGCCCAGGCGGACACGAGGACCTCGGCGGCCGGCTGACCGTCAGCCCTCGGCGCCGTCCTGCTCGTCCTGCTCGACCCGCTCCAGCAGCAGCACCGGGATGAGCCGCTCGGTCTTGAGCTGGTAGTCGGCGTAGGGCGGGTAGGCCGCGACGCACCGCACCCACCACTCGTCACGCTCCGCGCCGGTGATCTCGCGGGCGACGGCGGGCCACGACTCGGTGGCGTCCTGGAGGGTGATCTGCGGGTTGGCCCGCAGGTTGCCGTACCACTTCGGGTGCTCGGGCGCGCCGCCCTGGCTGGCGACCGCCGCGTAGACCCCGTCGTGCTCGACCCGCATCAGCGGCACCTTGCGGATGCCGCCGGTCTTCGCGCCGCGCATCGTGAGCATGACCACCGGCCGGTTCATGATGTGCACCGAGCGGGTGTCGCCGGTCGCCTCGATCTTCTCCACCTGGGCGCGCACCCAGCCGCGGGGGCTCGGGAGGTAGTCGGTGTCGGACATGGGGGATCTCCTCGGGGTCGGTGGGTTCACGCTGACGACCGTCGCGGCGGGTGCGCCCGCGGTCCTTCAGGTGCAACTCACTTCTCGCTCGAGGTCTTCCACAGGTTGATGCCGGCGTCGACGGCGTGCTTGTCGATCTTGGCCAGCTCCTCCGTGGTGAACGTGAGGTTCTTGACGGCATCCAGGCTGTTGTCGAGCTGCTCGACGGACGACGCCCCGATGAGCACGGAGGTGACCCGCTTGTCGCGCAGCGCCCACGCCAGGGCCATCTGCGCGAGGGACTGGCCGCGCGCCTTCGCCATCCGGTCGAGGGCCCGGATGTGCTTGAGCGAGGTCTCGGTGAGCAGCGACGGGTCGAGCGACTTTCCCTGTGCCGCACGCGATCCGGCCGGGATGCCCTTGAGGTACTTGTTGGTGAGCATGCCCTGCGCCAGAGGGGAGAACGCGATGAGGCCGAGGCCGGTCTCGCCGACGGCGTCGAGCAGGTCCTCCTCGATCCAGCGGTTGAGCATCGAGTACGACGGCTGGTGGATGAGCAGCGGGGTGCCCATCGACCGCAGGATCTCGACCGCCTCGCGGGTGCGCGCGCCGGAGTACGACGAGATGCCGACGTAGAGCGCCTTGCCCGCGCGCACGAGCGAGTCGAGCGCCCCCATGCGTCTCCTCGAGCGGCGTGGTCTCGTCGAACCGGTGGCTGTAGAAGATGTCGACGTAGTCCAGGCCCATCCGCTGCAGGGACTGGTCGCACGACGCGATGAGGTACTTCCGCGAGCCGCCGCCCTGGCCGTAGGGGCCCGGCCACATGTCGTAGCCGGCCTTGGAGCTGATGACCAGCTCGTCGCGGTAGGGCCGGAAGTCGCGCGCGAAGATGGCTGCCGAAGTTGCGCTCGGCCGCGCCGTAGGGCGGGCCGTAGTTGTTCGCCAGGTCGAAGTGCGTCACGCCACGGTCGAACGCCCGCCGCAGGGTCGCCTGCTGGCGCTCGAGGGGCACGTCGTCGCCGAAGTTGTGCCACAGGCCGAGGGAGACGGCGGGCAGGTCGAGGCCGGAGCGCCCGACCCGGCGGTACGGCATCCCCGCTCGGTAGCGTCCGGCGGCGGCCTTGTACTCGTCAGCGTGGAAGGTCATGCCCCCATCTTGGTGGTTCGCGAGGTGAGACGTCACGGGGAGGGGGGTGACCGGCATCCCGACTCGTCGTATATTCGCCCCAGGTCATGAGTGTCAGCGACAAGCCCCGGCTCGCTGGCCGGCAACCCTCCAACCGCGGTGGGGTGCCCCGGGTGAAGACCTGGCGCGCGGCACCCGCCGTGCGCAAGCGCGGGACTGCTACCGGTGGCCCCGCAGTGCGACGTCTGACGTGCGCCGGCGGTCACGACCGGCGCACCTGATCACAGGGAGACACCGATGACCGACCCCTCGCAGTGGGGCTTCGAGACCACGCAGATCCACGCCGGACAGGTGCCCGACAGCGCCACCGGCGCCCGGGCGCTGCCGATCTACCAGACCACGTCCTACGTCTTCAACGACACCGCCCACGCGGCAAACCTGTTCGCGCTCAAGGAGTTCGGGAACATCTACACCCGGATCATGAACCCGACGCAGGATGCCGTGGAGCAGCGGATCGCGGCGCTCGAGGGCGGCCTCGCGGCCCTGCTCGTGTCGTCCGGCCAGGCCGCGACGACGATCGGCCTGCTCAACATCGCCGAGGCCGGCGACCACATCGTGTCCAGCTCGGCGCTGTACGGCGGCACGGTGCAACCTGCTGAAGTACACGCTTCAAGAAGCTCGGCATCGACGTGACCTTCGTCGACGACCAGGACGACCTCGAGGCCTGGCGCGCCGCGGTGCGCCCGAACACCAAGGCGTTCTTCGCCGAGACCATCGCCAACCCGAAGGCCGAGGTGCTCGACATCGACGGCGTCGCGGGCGTCGCCCACGAGGTCGGGCGTGCCGCTCGTCGTCGACAACACGATCGCGACGCCGTACCTCATCCGCCCGCTGGAGTGGGGCGCCGACGTCGTCATCCACTCGGCGACCAAGTACCTCGGCGGCCACGGCACGCTCCATCGCCGGCGTCATCGTCGACGGCGGCACCTTCGACTACGGCAAGGACCCGGAGAAGTACCCGAACTACAACACGCCCGAGGAGAGCTACCACGGGCTGGTGTTCGCGCGCGACCTCGGCGTCGGCGGTGGCCTGGGCGCCAACCTCGCCTACATCCTCAAGGCGCGGGTGCAGCTGCTGCGCGACCTCGGGTCGGCCATCTCGCCGTTCAACGCGTTCCTCATCGCGCAGGGCGTCGAGACGCTGAGCCTGCGCGTGGAGCGGCACATCGAGAACGCCCGACAGGTGGCCGCCTACCTCGAGGCGCACCCGCAGGTGGAGTCGGTGCGCTGGGCGTCGCTCGACAGCAGCCCGAGCAAGGCGCTGGCCGACAAGTACGCCCCCAAGGGTGCCGGTGCGGTGCTCGCGTTCGAGATCTCCGGCGGCCTCGAGGCGGGGCAGCGGTTCGTCGAGGGGCTGTCGCTGCACAGCCACGTGGCCAACATCGGGGACGTGCGCTCGCTCGCCATCCACCCGGCGTCGACGACGCACAGCCAGGGCGGCGACGAGGACCGCCTCGCGGCCGGCGTCACCCCGGGCCTGGTGCGCCTCGCGGTCGGCATCGAGTCGATCAAGGACATCCTCGCCGACCTCGATGCCGGGTTCGCCGCGGCCGGTGGGTCGGGCGACGGCGGTAGCGCCGACGAGGTGTCCGAGCCGGAGCTGGCCGGGGCCGGGGTCAGCGCAGGCTGAGCCGGCCGTCGCACACCGCGTACGTCGACGGCCGCCCTCCTGGTGGGGGCGGCCGTCGTCGTCCACTCGGCCGGCCCGGGTCAACCGGTGGCGTGAGCCGTACCGGGTCAACCGGTGGCGTGAGCCGTACCGGGTCAACCGGTGGCAGTGGGTCAGGCCTTGGCCGGGCCGCCGGCGAGGTCGGCGTAGGACGAGCGGTCCCAGCGGTGGGTGAAGTTCGGGTCGGGCGTGTGCCATCCCTCGCCGTAGAGCGCCGCCAGGTAGGTCTCGGGCCGAGCCGGGAGTGGGCACTCGACCCCCAGCAGGGGGGCGGTGGTCGTGGGGTACATCGTGTCGCGGTCGAGGGCGCCCCGGGTGCCGGGGTACCAGGAGATGGCGTCGCCCTCGAAGAGCCCGACGAACACGTCGACGTGCTTGCCCCGGTTGTTGCGACCGATCTGACGGTGCGCCGAGTAGTTGCCGCGCACCGAGAAGCCTCGCTCCTCGAGTGCCTCGGTCACGACGGCCAGGCCGTCGGCGAGGGTGGCCGCCTCGTCCGGCTCGAAGCCGATGATGATGTCGAGGTCGTCGTCGTGGGGGATGAGCGCCCGGTCACGCACCACCGACAGCACCGCGCCGAAGCCGAAGCACACGTGCGGGGTGACTTCACGCAGCGCCTCGGCGACCTCGGCCGCGAACTGCACGTAGGCGGTTTGCTCAGCCGGAGGTCCAGAACCGGAACGAGCGGGTCGGCCCGTGGATGGTCCACAGCAGCTGCCGCGAAGGCAGCAGCTCGGCGTTGACGACCCCGCGGAAGGCCTTGACGAGGTCGGGGTCGAGGTCGGCGTCGTGGACGGCCTTGCGGGCGGCCGCGTAGGCGCCCCGGAAGGTGTCGACGAGCACCGGCACGAGGGCCTGCACCTGCGGGTCGGCGTCGCCGAGGTCGTGTGCCGCCACGCTGCGCGCAGCTCCTTGTGGCGGGCGGCGCCGTCGAACAGCACGCGCTGGCGCCAGCGCGTGCGCACGACCACACGGACCCGCTGGGCCCGCGTCGCCGTGGCGTTTCGGACGTTCCGCAGGCGGATCTCGGTCAGCTGCACCGGTCGGGCGAACCGCAGCTCGACCCAGCTCAGCTCGTCCTTCTCCGTGTGGATGACGGTGCCGTCCGGGTGGTCCCAGTCGAACAACCGCGCCGGGTCGAACTTCTCGCCGTAGCCGCCGTACCAGGAGGACGCCGTGACCTCGGCACCGGTTGAGGCGTCCGAACCGTCGGCCGTCTCCAGGCCGATCGACTGCAGGTGCAGGAACTGCTTCGGAAGCTCGATGCGTACCCGGGTGACCCCGCCGACGTCGACCGGCACGCGGAGCACACCCCCGGGGCCGAGATAACCGAGCTCCGGGAACCGACCCGAGATGTCGTCGACGAGGGCGCGCAGGGGTGCGACCCGTTCCTCGGCGGTGACCGCCGTCATGTCAGACCCTGCGGAAGAGCGTGCGGGCGACGTAGGCGTCGTCGTGGCGGAACTTGGCGAAGCCGAAGCCCTCGACGGCATAGGTCACCTCGAAGCCGCGCTCGAGTGCGCGCGCCTGGAAGGTGGAGGGCAGCACGAAGCGGCGGTAGTGCGTCTCGGTCTCCTTGGCGCCCACCTGGTCCCGGATGGTGCGGTACTCGACGGCGAGCAGGTCCCCGGGGCTGGTCACCTTGGCCGCGAGGTCGAGGAGCACCTGCTCCTCGTCGTCGGTGATCGCGTGGATGAAGAACCGGGCGTAGAGCGCCTTCGGCCCGTCGCCGTCGCTGAGCCGGTCGGCCAGGTCGGGGTCGTCGATGGCGCAGCGGATGAAGGTAGCCGTCTCGCCGAGCGCCTCCGAGAGGGCCGAGGAGGCCGAGACCGCGGCCTCGGAGCCGTCGATGCCGATGACCTCGTGCCCGAACGAGGAGAAGAAGATCGAGTCGCGGCCGTTGCCGCAGCCCAGCTCGATGACGCGGTGCGGCCGGTCGAGCTCGCCGGCGACGAACGTCGCGAACTGCGAGGGCAGGGGGCGGCGCGTGGTCGCCCGCGCTGCGTAGTACTCGTCCCAGTAGTCCGACCGGTTCTCGGTCGTCGTCGAGCTGTGCTGGACCTCAGCCATGCGGGTGCATCCTCCTCGGGGCCACGCCGTCGCGACCCGTTTCGGCCGCCAATCTAGACGTTGCGGGGCTCGGCGCGCCAAGCGCCGCCCGCCGGGCATCGGGCTGAGGGTCCGTTCGTCGGCGTCCTCAGTTCGGTTCCTCACCTCGGCCGACCCTGTGGATAACTCATCCGGGCTGTCGCCCCGGATGCCTAGCGTTGGGCCATGACGACGATCCGGGTCGACGCCGCCGAGGTGGCCGAGCTGGGGGTCGCCCTCGCCGAGACCGGGGCCGACCTCCTGCTGATGGGCGACCCCGCTGCCGAGCGGTGGGCCCTCGGGCCGGGTGCCGCCGGGCCCGCCGTCGAGGAGCTGCTCGGCGGGTGGCGCCGGGTGCGCCTCGCCCTGGGTGAGTCGTTGACCGCGCTGGGTGACGCGGCGGTCGACGCCGGCGCGCTCTACGTCGACACGGAGGCCGGGGTGTCGCGTTCGCTGTTCGGTGGGTCGTGGTGACCGGCCTGCCGCCGCTGCCCGGTCACCCGGGGGCGGTGCGGCTGCTCGCCGACCGGCTCGCGTCGACGGCGCAGCGGCTGTCCGCGCTGGCCTCGGTGCTGGCGCGACTGCGAGACGGCGCCACCTGGGACGGTCCGGCCGGTGAGGCCTTCGGCGCCCGCCTGCGCGACGTGGGGCCGGTGCTGGATGCCGTCGCCGTGCGACTGGGCGGGGCGGCCGCACCGCTGCGAGCGCTCGCCGCCGCCATGGAGGAGGCGCAGGCGGTCGTCACCGCGGCGGTGCTCGACGTCGACGAGGCGGAGCACGCGTATGCCGTGCTCGAGGACCGCGCGGCGGCGCTGGTGAGCGCCGGGGCCGGGGAGAGCTCTCCCGAGCTGCTGGTCGTGCGTCACCTGCAGATCGAGCAGGTCGAGGCGCAGCGCGTGGCCCGCGCCCGCCACGCGGCGGCCGCTGAGCGCTTCCGGGAGGCCGATGCCCGGTGTGCGGCCGTGCTGCGCACGCTGAGCGTCGACGGCATCGCCGACTCGCTGCCCTACCGAGTGCTCGCCGGCGTCAGCTCGGTCGGGCACGACGTGGCCACCTTGGGGCCCGTCGCCGCGGTCGTCCCCGAGCTGAAACCGGTCGTCGCCGTCGCCGACGGGGCCGCGGTGGCGGCCGACGCGGCGCTGCTGGCGGGCTACGGCGAGGGGGATGCCGGGCAGCTCGCCCTGGCGGCCGGGCTCAGCGTCGCCGGGACGTTCGGCGGGGTGCTTCGGCTGGGCGCGACCGCGGGGGCGGAGCGCACGGCGGCCGGCGTCGTGTCCACGGCGAGGCTGACGGCTCAGCAGCGGGTGGCGCTGGGGGTGGTCAAGCAGGCCCGGGCCCGTCGCGACGCCCTGCGCGCGACCTTCCGGGTGCCTCCGGCGCGGGGCACGCCGAGTGCTTGGCTGGGCGGTCCGGCGCCGCGCTCGTTCGTGCCCACCGGCTCGGCCTCGGCCGCGGGCTGACCGTGCCCGCCGTGGTGGGCCGCCTCGAGGCCGGTGCCCGGCGTGCCGCGGCCGGCGCGCACGCGGCGGCGCGCGAACGGGTCGACCGGGCCTTCCTCGACGACTGGCGGCTGGCGAGCGCCAACGGGCCGCAGGCGCAGCGGATGTACACCGCCGGCGCCACGCTCGAGGTCGCGGCCACCGGGGCGGCCAGGACCGGCGCTGGCGCGGCCGCCCGGAGGGAGGTGGGAATGTGCGGTGATCGATGCCTCCACTGACAGGCCGCTGCCTCCACCGAGAGCGATGCCTCCACCGAGAGTCCGACGCCGGTGCAGGGAGCGATCGGCTCCGGCCGACGACCCGGTCGGCGCGCGACGCCGGTCGGAGGTGCGGACGGTGCCCGGCGGATAACCGGTCGGGGTGCGGGACGGTGCCGACCTATCCTTGGCGCCATGCCTGCCCAGCCCGTCGACGTGGTCGACCCTGCCCGGCTGCGGTACCCCGAGCACCTGCCCGTCGTCGAGCGCCGCGACGACATCCTCGCGGCGCTCCGCGACCACCAGGTCGTCGTGGTCGCCGGCGAGACCGGGTCGGGCAAGACGACCCAGCTGCCGAAGATGTGCCTCGAGCTCGGCCGTGGGGCGAGCGGGCCAGATCGGGCACACCCAGCCCCGGCGGATCGCCGCGCGGTCGGTCGCGGAGCGGATCGCCGAGGAGATGCAGGTCGAGCTCGGCGACCTCGTCGGCTACCAGGTGCGGTTCACCGACCACAGCAGCGACGCGACGCGGCTGCAAGGTGATGACCGACGGCATCCTGCTCGCCGAGATGCAGCGCGACCGCGACCTGCGTCGCTACGACACGATCATCATCGACGAGGCCCACGAGCGGTCGCTCAACATCGACTTCATCCTCGGCTACCTCAAGCAGCTGCTGCCGCGCCGCCCCGACCTGCAGGTGGTCGTCACCTCCGCGACGATCGACCCGGTGCGCTTCGCGGAGCACTTCGCCACCGACGAGCGCGGCCAGGTCGTGCGCGAGGTCCCGGTCATCGAGGTCTCCGGCCGCACCTACCCGGTCGAGCTGCGCTACCGCCCGCTCGTCGAGCTGCACCCCGACGGCCGGCACGTCGTGGCCGAGCGCGACCAGGTGACCGGCGTCGTCGAGGCCGTCGAGGAGCTGTGGACCGAGGCGCCCCCCAGCCCCGAGGCCACCGACATCCTCGTGTTCTTCTCCGGCGAGCGCGAGATCCGCGACGCCGCCGACGCCCTGAACGCGCTGAAGCTGCCCAACACCGAGGTGCTCCCGCTGTTCGCCCGGCTGTCCGCGGCCGAGCAGCACCGGGTCTTCCACCGCGGGAGCGGCCGCCGGATCATCCTCGCCACCAACGTCGCCGAGACCTCGCTGACCGTGCCCGGCATCGGCTACGTCGTCGACACCGGCACCGCCCGCATCTCGCGCTACAGCCAGCGCACCAAGGTGCAGCGCCTGCCGATCGAGCCGGTCAGCCGGGCCAGCGCCGCGCAGCGCGCCGGCCGCTGCGGTCGCGTCGCCGCCCGGCGTGTGCATCCGGCTCTACTCCGAGGACGACTTCGAGGCCCGCCCCGAGTTCACCGAGCCGGAGATCCAGCGCACCTCGCTCGCCTCGGTCATCCTCCAGATGACCTCGCTGGGGCTGGGCGACGTCAGCCGGTTCCCGTTCGTCGACCCGCCCGACGAGCGCCAGGTCGCCGACGGCGTCCGGCTCCTGGAGGAGCTCGGTGCGTTCGCCACCGGTGACGCAGGGGCGCGGGCGGCACCGTGGCCGCGGGCGCCGGCTCACGGCATCCGGGCAGGACGCTGGCGCGGCTGCCGCTCGACCCGCGGCTCGGCCGGATGGTCATCGAGGCCGGTCGGCTCGGCTGCACCCGCGAGGTGCTCGTCGTCGTCGCGGCCCTGTCGATCCAGGACCCGCGCGAGCGCCCCGTCGACAAGGAGGCCCAGGCCGACCAGTCGCACGCCCGTTTCAAGGACGAGCGGTCCGACTTCGCCACCCTGCACAAGCTCTGGCGCTACCTCAAGGAGCAGCAGAAGGAGCTGTCGCACAGCGCCTTTCGCCGGATGTGCAAGGCCGAGTACCTGCACTACCTGCGCATCCGCGAGTGGCAGGACCTGCACGCGCAGCTGCGCGCCGCCTGCCGCTCGGTGCGCATCGACCCCGACGTCGCGACGTCCGCGCGGGACGCCGAGCCGGACTGGGACACCATCCACAAGGCGCTGCTCGCCGGGCTGCTCTCGCACGTCGGCGCCCGCGACCAGGCGAAGCGCGAGTACGCCGGGGCGCGCGGTGCGCGGTTCGGCATCAGCCCCGGCTCGGCCCTGTTCCGCAAGCAGCCCGACCTGGTCATGGCGGCCGAGCTCGTCGAGACGAGCCGGCTCTGGGCCCGGGTCAACGCCGCGATCGAGCCCGAGTGGGCCGAGGAGGTCGGCGCCCACGTCGTCGCCCGCACCGTCAGTGAGCCGCGCTGGAGCCGCAAGGCCGGGGCGGCGGTCGCCACCGAGCGGGTCACGCTCTACGGGGTGCCGCTCGTCACCGACCGGACGATCCAGTACGCCCGGATCGACGCCGAGGCCGCCCGTGAGATCTTCATCCGCTCCGCCCTCGTCGAGGGCGACTGGGAGCCGCAGCACGACTTCTGGAAGCGACAACTCGGCCACGCTCGCCCGGCGTCGCCGAGCTCGAGGAGCGGGCCCGGCGGCGCGACATCGTCGTCGACGACGAGGTGCTGTTCGCGTTCTACGACAGCCGGCATCCCGCCGGACGTGCTGACCGAGCGGCACTTCGACCGCTGGTGGCGCGGCGAGCGCCGTCGGCGCCCCGACCTGCTCACCCTCACCGAGGACGACTGCTCACCGTCGGAGGCCGGCGAGCAGGTCTCGGCCGCCGACTACCCGCGCACCTGGCGGCAGGGCGACCTCGACCTCGACGTCACCTACCAGTTCTAGCCGGGCGAGGCGGCCGACGGCGTCACCGTGCACGTGCCGGTCGGCCGTGCTCAACCGGGTGACCTCCGACGGCTTCGACTGGCAGGTCCCCGGCCTGCGCGACGACCTCGCGATCGCCCTGCTCAAGTCGCTGCCGAAGGCGACCCGCCGCCACTTCGTGCCGACCCCCGACCACGCGATGGCGGCGCTCGCCCAGGCAGACCCGGCGCGCGGGCCGCTCACCGAGGAGCTGGCCCGGGTGCTCCACGAGCGCACCGGGATCCGCATCCCGCCGGAGGAGTGGGACCTGTCGCGGGTGCCCGACCACCTGCGGATCACCTTCAGCGTCGACGGCCCCGGCGGGCGGGTGGTGGCCCGCGGCAAGGACCTCGACGCCCTGCGCGACCGCGCCGGAGGTGCGGTGCGGGCCGGGATGGCGCGCGCCGGGGCGTCGCTGGAGCGCACCGGCCTGACGACGTGGTCGGTCGGCGCCGTGCCCGAGACGTTCGAGGGGCGCTCCGGCGGGCTCACCGTCGAGGGCTACCCCGCCCTCGTCGACGAGGGCGCCTCGCGTCGCGCTGCGCGTGCTGCCCGACCGCGGTGCGGCGCGGGCCGCGCACCGACGCGGGGTGCGGCGGCTGCTCCTGCTCAACACCACCGCGCCGTGGAAGCGGGTGCTGGCCCGGCTCACCAACGCCCAGAAGCTCGCGCCTCGCCGACAACCCGCACGGGTCGATGCCCGCGCTGCTGCAGGACTGCCTCGACGCCGCCGTCGACGACATCGTCGCCGAGTACGTGGCCGGCGAGGTGCGCACCGAGGAGGCGTACGCCGCCGCGCTGGCCGCCGTGCGCACCCACGCCGCGACCCGGGTGCTCGTCGTCGTCGAGGCGGTCGAGCCGGTGCTGGCCCTGGCCGCGCAGGTGCGCCGCACCCTCGAGGCGCTCGAGCGGGGCGCCGCCTCGGCACGCACGGCCGCCACCCGCGCCGACGTGCGGGCCCAGCTCGACAGCCTCGTGCGGCCCGGCTTCGTCGCGGCGACCGGGGTGGCCCGGCTGCGCGACGTGCGGCGCTACCTGCTCGCGATGCAGCACCGGCTGGAGCGCGCCGCCACCAACCCGCGTGAGCCCGTGCTCCAGGAGCAGGTGGATGCCGTGGAGGCCGCCTACGCCGACCTGCTCGAGTCGCTGCCCCCGACCCGGCGGGCCGCGGCCGACGTCACCGACATCGGCTGGATGGTCGAGGAGCTGCGGGTCAGCCTGTTCGCCCAGTCGCTCGGCACCGCAGGCCCGGTCTCCGAGAAGCGGGTGCGGGCCGCCATCGCGGCCGTCACGGCATCCCGCTGACCACGCAGCCCGGGGCCAGCCGACTTCGTGCGACCTGGGTGCGGTTCTGCTCGACCCGCCGGCCGAAAACCGTGGGCAAGTCGCACGAAGTCGTGGGTCTGGGGGCGAGTCGAGCCGTGCGGGTCGGCGACACCGGTCGAACCGGGAATCCGAGGGGGCATCCCGGGCGTTCAGGGGGTACGCGCTCCACCCGTGAAAGGCTTGTGCCGTGCAGAACCCCTCAGCTCTCTACCGCTTCGAGACCGACGCCGATCTCACCCTGCTCCGGCCCGGTGTGCTCGTCGTGGCTCTCGGCGCCTTCATCGACGCCGGCCAGATCCAGTCGGTCCTGGGTGGTCACCTGCTCGAGACCGGCGACCCCGAGGTCGTCGCGTCCTTCGACATCGACCAGCTGCTCGACTACCGCGGCCGCCGCCCGGCCATGGTCTTCGACACCAACCGGTGGGTCGAGTACGACGACCCGGCGATGCTGCTGCACCGGCTCACCGACCGCGACGGGCAGACCTACTACCTGCTCACCGGCCCGGAGCCCGACTTCCAGTGGGAGCGCGTCGTCGAGGCCATCCGCGAGCTCGTCGTGGCCGCTGGGCGTCACCCTGGTCGTGCACACGCACGGCATCCCGATGGCGCGTGCCGCACACCCGCCCGGTGGGGATGACCGCCCACGCCACCAACGCCGCGCTGATCGGTGACGCCGAGTCCCCGTTCGGTCGGGTGCAGGTGCCCGGCTCGATCGGCGCCCTCCTCGAGCTGCGCCTCGGCGAGGCCGGCCACGACGCCGTCGGGTTCGCGATCCACGTGCCGCACTACCTCGCCGGCTCGGAGTGGGCCGAGGGCGCGCTCGCCTCCCTCAACGCCATCGTCGACGTCACCGGGCTCAACCTGCCCAACGACGACCTCGTGATGCGGGCCCGCGCCAACCAGCAGGCCATCGCCGCCGAGGTCGACGGCAACGACGAGGCCCGCGCGGTCGTCACGGCGCTGGAGCAGCAGTACGACACCTACCTCGAGGGCCGCCAGCGGCCGAGCCTGCTCGCCACCGAGGCCTCGCAGCTCCCCTCGGCCGACGAGCTCGGCGAGGACTTCGAGAACTTCCTGCGCGCCGTGAACGACGACGAGCAGGCCTGACCCACAACTTTCTCGCCCGATCCAGGGACCTTCACCTCCGCACCGGAACCATTCCGCTGCACAGGTGAAGGTTCCTGCGTGAAGGCACGGGAGGACCGGCGCGAGCTCAGTCCTTGGCGTCCGACCAGCGGGCGATGACCGAGGTGTCGGCGACGAACCGCACCGGCGCGCCCCCGGCCCACCGCCGCGCGGCGTCGTCGAGCGCCCGGTCGACCCGCGCCGCCACCTCGTCGGCGTGCTCGGCCGGGGCGTGCACCAGCAGCTCGTCGTGCAGGCACAGCACCACCTGCGCCCCGAGGTCGCGGGTGGTCGCGCGCACCGTCGCCGCCCAGGCCTTGAACAGCTCGGCCGCAGCCCCCTGGATGATCGCGTTGCGCGCGAACCGGCCCCGGGCGGCATCCAGCGCCGGGTCGACGCCGACCGGGCTCGCGGCGAGGAACCGGCCGGTCGGGATCAGCCGCCCGCCGTACGTGCGCAGCGGCTCACCGCGCCGCCCCGCGCCGGCCGCTCGGTCGAGCAGGGCCATCGCCACCGGGTAGGCCCGCTCGAGCCCCTTGAGTGCCTCGCCGGCCGCCCCGCTGCGCTGGCCGTACATCGCGGCCAGCACCGCCACCTTGGCCACCGGCCGCTCCACGCCCAGCCGCTGCGCCACCGGTGCGTAGAGGTCGTCGGCCCGGGTGGCGGCCGCGAACGCCGTGTCGCCGGACACCACCGCCAGCACCCGAGGCTCGATCTGGCCGAGGTCGGCGCGCACGAACACGTGCCCCTCGTGCGCGGCGACGCCCGGGCGCAGCACGGTCGGCAGGTTGTGCAGGCCGTTCTCGGCGGTCATCCGGCCGGCCGCACCGTCGCAGGCCGTCCACCGCCCGCGCAGCCGGTCGTCGGGGCCGACGTGCGCGTCGAGCCACCGGTAGCCGTACGTCGTGGCGATCCGCTCGTCCCGGCGCCAGTCGAGCAGGGCGTCGACCACCGGGTGCACCGTGCGGTACGGCTCGAGCACCCACTTGCGGGTGTTCGGCACGTCGACCCCCACGGCGTTCAGCATCTCGAGCACCTGCGCCGGGTTGCGCAGGTCGGTCGACTCCCGGCCGGGCACGTGACGCAGCACGAGCGCGTCGCGGGCTCGACGGGTCGCGAGCTCCTCGGCATCCGTCGTCGGCCTCGGCCCGACCGCCTCGGCGAGCAGCTGCTCGGTGCGCGCCCGGTCGATCGGCAGCCCGTCGCGCCGCAGCTCGAGGCACAGCACCGCCGCCGCCGACTCCGAGAGCACCGTGCCGACCAGGCGCACCGAGGTCGCCGCGGCCGCGTCGTGCTGGAGGTGGGCGGTCTCCAGCGTGGCCTCCGCCCAGGCGCGCAGGTGGGCGGGGTCGCGCAGCCACTCCTCGTGGTCGCCGCGCAGGTGCCCGCCCGCGTCGACGAGCGTGTCGGCCGCGGTGGGCGGGGCGTCCGCGGCGAACTCGAACAGGTCACCGGTCGGCGGAGCCGGCACGTCCTCGACCGGGATGCCGTGTGCCACCGCCCAGCACTGGCCGGCGGTCGCGCTCCACCCGCCGTGGAGGAGCCGGTGGGCCTCGGCGACGTCCCAGGCCCTCGCGACCGGCACCCCGGCATCCACGAGGGGAGCGGCCGCCGCCTCGGCCGACCACCACACCCAGCGGGGGGAGCGGTCGGCCTCGAGCCGCCGTGCGGCCTCGACGACCTCTGCGAGTGGGCCGGTCGTGCAGCCGCCGTCGTGGAGGAGCGCGGCGCACGGCTCGCCGCGCCCCGGAGGCGTGACGGCGAGCACCGCGACGTCACCGGGGATCATGCCGAGCAGCGTAGGCGGGCGGTCCGTCACCGCTGGTCACGCCCGGTCGGATCGGCCCCGTGGCGTGGCAGGATGACGAGACGACGAGGTGGCCGCACGGGCCGCCGGCAACGGTCCGAGGAGGACGACGTGGAGTTTCTCGGCATCGGTGGGGGCCGCACGGGACAGGCGGTCAAGGACGTCCGAGGCGCGCTCGCGCAGGCCGAGGACGGCCCTCGCGACGAGGGAGTGCTCGGCAACCAGGCGACCCGGTTGGTCCAGAACATCCTCGACCTCGGCATCGACGGCAAGGGCTTCTTCCACTCCGCCGACAGGGTGGCTGCCCACGCGCTCGCGGAGCACCGCGACCCGGAGGCGGCCGTCGACGCGATCGTGCGCAGCCACATCACGCTCGGCGCGGCATCCGGCTTCGTCACCAGCGTCGGCGGGTTCATCACGCTGCCGCTCGCGCTGCCGACCAACGTCCTCGGGTTCTACCTGATCGCCACCCGGATGACGGCCGCGATCGCCAAGGTGCGTGGCTACGACCTGCGCCAGGAGGAGATCCGCACGGCGGTGCTGCTCACCCTCGTCGGGCGCCGACGCCGACGACCTGCTCAAGAAGGCCGGGATGGCGTCACCCGGCGGCACGCTGAGCAACCTCGCCGCCCAGCGCCTGCCCGGCCCGGCGCATGATGGTCATCCAGAAGGGCGTCGGCTTCCGGCTGCTCGCGACGGTCGGCAAGAACATGTTCGTGCGGCTGGGCAAGATCGTGCCGATCGTCGGTGGCGTGATCGGTGCCGGGCTCGACGGGTTCATGCAGCACCGGGTCGCCGTCAGTGCCAAGCGTGAGTTCCCGACGACCCGACCCGAGGTGGCCGCGCCGACCACCGCGGCGCAGGTCGGCCCCGCCTGAGGGAACGGGAATCTCCCGTCGGACGTCGTTCGTTGTGGAACCGGGGCCGCAGGTGCCCCGAGGTGAGCCCAGGAGGAACCCATGTCAAGGAACGCCCGTATCGCGTCGGTCGTCGCCGTCGCCCGCGCGGTCCGTCTCGCGGTGCGTCCCGGTGGCCCGTCGATCGGCGAGCGTGCCGGCGCCGTGCCCCGCATGGTCCGGGCGACGTTCAGCGGTGAGTACGTCGGGGTGTCCAAGGGCCGGCTGATGCTGATGCTCGCCGCCGCGGGCTACCTGGTCTCCCCGCTCGACATCATCCCGGAGGCCGTCCTGCCCATCGTCGGCCTGGCCGACGACGCGCTCGTGCTCAGCTGGCTGGCCACCAAGCTGGTCGAGGAGACCGAGGCGTTCCTGGCCTGGGAGCAGGGCACCATGGGCGCGCCGACCGGTTCGACGGGCGATGGCTCCGGAGGCGCGGCCTACCCCGGCTCGGCTGGTGGGACCGGAGCGACCGGCGGGGCCGGCGGGCAGAACGGGGCGACCCGCCCGGCCGCGGCCCAGACCGTGCCCGGCGACGTCGTGCGCTGACCCGCTGATCCGCTGACCCGCTGATCCGCTGACCCGCTGACCGCTGCGCGCTGACCCGCTGACCCGCTGACGCCGCGGCAGGGCGGCCGTCGTCCACAGGCACCCGTACCGCGACCCCGTCGTCCACAGGAACGACGCCGTCCTGTCGCTGTCGTGACGGCGCCGCCACGGTGGACGGCATGACAGCAGACATCACCCTCCGAGGCCCCGGCGACGTCGTCGCGATCCTGCCCTACCAGCTCGGGTACCACCCGCGTGACAGCGCCGTGGTCATCTCCCTGCGGGGGAAACGGGTGGGCCTGGTCGCCCGCACCGACCTGCCGCCGGAGAAGTTCGTCGACGAGGTCGTGTCCTCGCTCATGGGGCCGTTGGTCCGCGACGGGGCCACCTCGGTCATCGTCGTCGGCTACGAGGACGAGCCCGACACCAGCCAGCCCCTGCTCGTCGCCCTCGTCGAGCAGCTCGAGCGGGCCGGTATCGACGTCGTCGACGTCGCCGTGGTCCGCGACGGGCGTCGGTACTCGCCGATCTGCTCCGAGCCGTGCTGCCCGCCGGAGGGCGTCGCGCTGCCTGACCCCGCCGACGTGCCCGGCGTGGCCGAGTACGTCGCCCTGGGTCGCTCGCCGCTGCGGTCGCGCGGCGCCGTGGAGGAGCTGGTCGCGCCCGAGCCGTGGCGGTGCCTCGGGGTCGCGAGAGCGGTCGACTCGCGGTCCCGGATGCCGCGTGGTCGCCGACGATCCGTGGCGGCGTGGAAGGGGCTGCTCGACCCGGGGGAGGCGGGGCGGCGGCCGCCGGACCGCCGCGCCGTCGCTGACCTGGCACTCGGTCTGGCCGACATCCCCTGGCGCGACGGGCTGATCGCGTGGCTGGTGCCCAGCGTGCTGCCGACCGAGGACGATCGACCCGAGGGTGATGGCGCTGCTGCTGTGCGGCCCTGCCGACGTGGGGCGGGATGGGGCCGGCGCCGGCGAGCGGCGTGCGTTGCGGGTCGTGCCGGGCGAGGGCTCCGCCCTGGCGGGCGAGCGCGACGAGCTGCTCCACCGCCTGCTGGCCCTGTGCCGGTCCGTGCCGGACGAGTGCCCCGACGAGGCGGCAGCCGTGTGCACGGTGGCCGCGCACGTCGCCTGGGTCGGTGGCGACGGTGCCATCGCGCGGGCGGCCGTCGACCGGGCCGCTGCGACTGGCTCCCGACTACCGACTGGCCAGGCTGCTCGAGCGCCTCGTCGACACGGGGCTGCGACTGCCGCCGGTCACCGGGCAGGGGCGTCACGCGGGCACGCTCGGGCAGGCCGGCTGACGCCGTCTGCTCGGCACTCGGAACGGCTCACGTGGCGCGTTGCGGCGCGGGTAGCATGGATGCCGGTCATGAGTCCCAGTGCCAAACCCCGGTTTGCTGGGCGGCAACCCTCCTCGCGGTGGGGTGCCCCGGGTGATGACCTGGCCGCACGCACGGTGTGGCAAGCGCGAGCACGAGGAGCTTCCTGTCATGACGGCCACCCCGACGAGGTCGACCGCAGCGGTCTGGCGTCCCGGTGACCCCGTCGGCGACCGCCGGTTCGCCGCCATCGGCGACCCTCGCCCTCGAGCGCGGCGGCGTCCTGCCCGACGTGACCGTCGCCTACGAGACGTGGGGCACGCTCTCGCCCTCCGGCGACAACGCGGTCCTCGTCGAGCACGCCCTCACCGGCGACAGCCACGTCGTCGGCGACTCCGGTCCGGGGCACGCCGTCGCCCGGCTGGTGGGCCGGGCTGATCGGCCCGGGGCGCCCGCTCGACACCGACCGGCTGTTCGTCGTCGCGAGCAACGTGCTCGGCGGCTGCCAGGGCACGACCGGGCCGGCATCCGCCGACCCGGACGGGCGGCCGTGGGGCGGCCGGTTCCCGTTCATCACCGTCCGCGACCAGGTCGCCGCCGAGGTCGCGCTCGCCGACGCGCTCGGCATCGCGGCGCTGGCACGGCGTGCTCGGTGGGTCGATGGGCGGCATGCGGGTGCTCGAGTGGGTGGCGAGCCACCCCGACCGCGTCGAGCGTGCCCTCGTGCTCGCCTCGCACCGCCGTACGCCACCGCCGACCAGATGGCGTGGTGCCAGCCGCAGCTGCTCGCCATCCGGTCCGACCCGGCCTTCCGCGGTGGCGACTACTACGGCCACGACGAGTGGCCGGTCACCGGCATGGGCATCGCGCGGCGGATCGCGCACACGACCTACCGGCACGAGGCCGAGCTCGACGACCGGTTCGGCCGGCAGGCCCCGGGTCGGCGAGGACCCGCTCGGCGGCGGCGGGCGCTACGACGTCGAGAGCTACCTCGACCACCACGCCGGCGAAGCTCGCCCGCCGCTTCGACCCGAACAGCTACGTCGTGCTGACCGAGGCGATGAACAGCCACGACGTCGGCCGCGGTCGCGGCGGGGCTCGCGGCCGCCCTGGCCGGGTACGCCGGCTCGCTGCACGTCGTCGGGCGTCGACGCCGACCGGCTCTACCCGCTGCGCCTGTCCGAGGAGATCGCGGCCGCCGCACGAGGGGTCCGTGCTGTCGGTCATCGACTCGCGGCACGGCCACGACGGCTTCCTCATCGAGACCGAGCAGGTCGGGCGTCGTCATCGCACCGCGCGCTGGGCGACCGGCTGACGCGGCGCGTCCTGCGGTAGCGTGCGGGAACGTAGACACCGATCCGTCTGCCCTCAGGAGGAGATCGTGACCATCGTCGTCGGGTTCGTTCCCACCAAGGAGGGGCGCGCCGCGCTCGCCCGCTCGGTGGAGGAAGCGAAGACTGCGCCGATCGCGGCTCGTCGTCATCAACTCCAACCGCGGCGGTCGTGACTTCGACGACGAGACCAGCCAGGCCGCCGAGGCCGAGCTCCAGCGGGTCAAGGACGAGCTGAGCGGTGACGGCGCTCGAGCTCGAGGTCCGTCAGCTGGTGCGCGGCAACGAACCGGCCGAGGACCTCATCTCGGTGGCCAACGAGACCGACGCCGACCTCATCGTCATCGGCCTGCGTCGTCGCACCCCGGTCGGCAAGCTGATCCTCGGCTCCAACGCCCAGCGGATCCTGCTCGACGCCCCGTGCGCGGTCCTCGCCGTCAAGGGCTGACCGCGCCAGCCGCTGCTCGTCGCCGGCCGCGAGGCCCGGCGAACGATCCGCACCACGGCGTCGATTCGGCGGGGTGATGTGCTCGAACGGCCCTGCGCGTTTTATAATGTGTGTGCGCACCTCGTCACCACCCCGGCCGAGCACCACCCGGCCCGCTCGACCCGGTGTCGCACAGGACCTTCCCCGCCGCTTCCGAACGGCCGCCCAGCGCGCCCTCGGAGTGCGGCCATCCGCGACGAAAGGTAGTCGGTGTCGCCTGTGTCCAACAAGCCCTCCGAGACGAGTGCACTCCCGCCGGAGTTCTCCCACAAGGCCCTGCAGTCCCTCGTCCGCAAGGGTTCCACGACCGGCTCGGTGACCGGCGCGGAGGTGGCCGAGGCCATGCGCGCCGCCGACGTGCGAGCCGCCCGCGGCCGGGTCGTCCTGCGAGCGCTCGGAGAGCCAGGGCATCACCGTGACCATGGACCCGTCGGCCACCGGTGTCGCCGCCGCGACGAGCACGACCAAGAAGGCCGCGGCGTCCAGCCGCGCGACGGCCACCACGGCCAAGCCCGCGGCGAAGACGGCCGCCAAGGCCCCCGCCACGAAGGCCGACCGCCGACGAAGGCCGCCGCCGCCAAGGCCGCGGCGACCAAGGCCGCCGCCACCAAGGCGGCACCGGCGGCCAAGACCGCCGACCGCGGCCAAGACGGCCGCGGCGAAGACCGCCAAGGCCGCACCGGCCAAGGCGACGACGACGCGCGCGGCCGCCGGCGCCGCTGCCGGCGAGGCCGCCGCACCGGCGAAGACCGCCGCCGCGAAGAAGACGGCCGCCCGCAAGACCGCCGCCAGCAAGGCCGCCAACGGCGCCGAGGGTGCCGACGACGACGTCGCACCCGAGGAGCTCGACGAGGATCGAGAAGATCGTCGCGGAGGTCGTGGCCGAGGACGGGGCGGTCGTCGACCTCGGTGACAGCGACGACGACGACGGCGAGACCCCGGCCAAGCCGGCCGAGGACGAGACCGAGTCGAGCGGGTTCGTCCTGCGCGACGACGACGAGGACGACGCCCCGGCCCAGCAGGTCGTCACCGCCGGCGCCACCGCCGACCCGGTCAAGGACTACCTCAAGCAGATCGGCAAGGTCGCCCTGCTCAACGCCGAGCAGGAGGTCGAGCTCGCCAAGCGCATCGAGGCCGGCCTGTTCGCCGAGGAGAAGCTGAACTCCGGCGAGAAGATCGACATGAAGCTCAAGCGCGAGCTGTGGTGGATCGCCCAGGACGGCAAGAAGGCCAAGAACCACCTGCTCGAGGCCAACCTGCGCCTCGTCGTCTCGCTGGCCAAGCGCTACACCGGTCGCGGCATGCTCTTCCTCGACCTGATCCAGGAGGGCAACCTCGGCCTGATCCGTGCGGTCGAGAAGTTCGACTACACCAAGGGCTACAAGTTCTCGACCTACGCGACGTGGTGGATCCGCCAGGCGATCACCCGCGCGATGGCCGACCAGGCCCGCACCATCCGCATCCCGGTGCACATGGTCGAGGTCATCAACAAGCTGGCCCGCGTGCAGCGCCAGATGCTCCAGGACCTCGGGCCGCGAGCCCACCCCGGAGGAGCTCGCCAAGGAGCTCGACATGACCCCCGAGAAGGTCGTCGAGGTCCAGAAGTACGGCCGCGAGCCGATCTCGCTGCACACCCCCCTCGGCGAGGACGGCGACAGCGAGTTCGGTGACCTCATCGAGGACTCCGAGGCGGTCGTCCCGGCCGACGCGGTCAGCTTCACGCTCCTGCAGGAGCAGCTGCACTCGGTGCTCGACACCCTCTCCGAGCGCGAGGCCGGCGTGGTCTCGATGCGCTTCGGCCTCACCGACGGCCAGCCCAAGACGCTCGACGAGATCGGCAAGGTCTACGGCGTGACCCGCGAGCGGATCCGCCAGATCGAGTCCAAGACGATGAGCAAGCTGCGCCACCCCAGCCGCGTCGCAGGTGCTGCGCGACTACCTCGACTGACCCCGGCTGCCCTCGGGTATCGCCGTAGGTCAGGCACCTTTCTGGTGTTACGACGGCGCCCTCAGCCTCGGCACTGAGCTTCGGTTCAGAACCACCAACGCTGGGTGCTGCTGGGTCCGTCGATCCCGCCCCCGGGGCGGGCCGGCGGCCCACGGCGGCCCGCCCGACGTGGCGGGCCTGCGGCCGGCGGCGGCGCGCCACGAGAACGGCCTTCGTGACCGCACGGCGCCGGCTCTGGCGACCAGCAGCGGTCGAGGCCTGGCTCAGGGCCTCGGACGCCCTGGCGACGTGCGCCGTGTGTGGCGCGCACTGCCTGCCGCTGGCACACCACGCAGCGGCGGCGAACGGTCGGGCGCTGCCACTGAACACGGGTCGACGTCACCATCGGTCCAGCGGGGCCGATGGGTGAACCAACCTGCCGGCTCGGACCACTGCTGACGGGAGGCTGGTTCGCGAGCCCGAGCGACGGCGCGGACTTCAGTGGGTGCTTCTCGTCGTCGTCGCCGAAAATGGCGGCCGTTCCTCGCTCCAGCCGCCAGGGATCTCGTGAGCCTGCGGGTGCTGCCACTCGCTCATCCCGTACTCGAACCCGGGCAGCAGCACGATGGGGATCGGTCCGGGGAGGCCGGTGCCGGCCGCTCCCATCACGATCTTCGCGTCCAGGGTGTGAACGGGGGATCCAGCCGGGACCGGTGAGGTCTCGACCTCGGCAGGGTGTCCACTGGGACGCGCCAGGGGCGAACCCGGGACCGCGACGCGGAGCGGCCCATAGGGGTCGATTAGGTACCCTCATAGATACGTGAAATGATGCGCAGCAGCGCACACCGCAGCGCCACACCAACTCGACGTGGAACGTGGAGCTCGTGGGCGCTACACCCGCGGGCCGGCACGCGCAGAGAGACCCGCGCCCGAAACGATCGTGGCCACATCATCAGTTCGCTGGAGACAACTCCGGCTGGAGGGCAGCACACCCAATGACACTCCGACAGAAGGTCACTCGGATTGTGCCGAGCCGGAGCAGGAAGGATCGACTGCTCGCACTGGGAGCGGCGCTCCTCCCGATCGTCGCTGTCGCACTGGTGGCAACTCAAGAGGCCACGGCGGATGAGTACACCGTCGTGCGGGTTGTCGACGGCGACACGGTCGATGTCAGTTCCGGCGCCTGGGGCACCACGACCACCCGGGTGCGGCTGCTCAACGTGGACGCCCCGGAGACGGTGGACCCGAGTCGTCCGGTCGGCTGTTTGGGTCCCGAGGCGTCGCAGCGCCTGACGGAGCTGTTGCCCGTGGGTTCACCGGTGGATCTTGCGTTCGATGTCGAGCGAACCGACCGGTACGGCCGGACTCTGGCCGGCGTGTACGCGAAGGGTGAGCTCGTCAACGCACGGATGGCCTCCGAGGGTTTGGCGGTCCCGGTGACAGTTGGCTCGAACACCAGGTTCCGAGCGGAGGTGGACGCCTCGTGGCGGGCCGCCAACGACAAGCGCCTTGGTCTCTTCGACCCGATCGCACCGTGCACCGCTCCCGGGCAGGTGCAGATCCTGAAGAATGACGTGACGGGTCTGGCCGAGTCGTCGGCTCCCCAGCAGGCCTCCGATGCCGCGGCAGCCGTCGGCGTGGCCAAAGCGGTGTCCGAAGACGCGTCGACCCTGCACAAAATTCTCCTGGCCAGGACGGCCTCCGAGGTGGCTGCACTGCCCCAGCCGGTGTTGTCCTCCCTGACCCACGAGGTCGCGGGGCTGGCCAGCCGAAGCGCCGCCACCTACAACGCCTTGCTGAAGAAGGAGGCGTCCCTGAGAGCGCAGGAGAAGGCGCGAGCAGACGCCAAGGCCCGCGCCGAGGCTCAGGCCCGCGCCAAGGCCCAGGCAGCGGCCCGCGCGAAGGCCACGGCAGCAGCCAAGGCCAAGGCTGAGGCAGCGGCTCGCGCCAAGGCCAAGGCCAAGGCCCGCGCCCGGGCAGAGGCCCGTGCCCAGGCCGAGGCAGAGGCGCGCCGCAACGAGTCCGCAGACGAGGACGACTCCTCGAGTGGCGGCGGTTCGGGCGGGGACTCCGGTTACACGGGCCCACGCTGCTACGCGCCGGGCGGCAAGACATGGCGGCCCTGTTGACATCGGCCCGACCTGCCGCGCCGAGAGCTCAGTGACCGTCGCGGGAACAGCTCCTCGATCTCCGCGGCGGCCCGTCAGCCGTGTGTTGACCACCAGTTCAGTCGACACAGCTCACGCACAGCGCTCCTGACCTGAACGTCCGTCAGGCACGGATGCGCAGTGCTCAGTCGTACCCAATGTGCGTCACCTCGGCTGACCGACCCCGCCCGACACCGGATGCCGCGGCGCACCCAAGGGGCGCGGCATCCGTCGTCTGCGGGGGTGGAGTCGGTGCTCAGGGGGTTGCCGGGGCAGCCGGGTGAGCACCCAACGGCGGTGTGGGGCCGGTCAGTCGTCCGAGCGCTCCGCCGGTTCGGGGCGGCGCCAGAAGAGCAGCGAGCGGCCCAGGCTGCGCCACATCTGCTTTCCCTCCTCAGGAAGCAGCAGCGCCCGCGCCCGGTCGGTGCGGCGGCGCCGGGACAGCGCCCCGCGCCAGACGGTGCGCGCGTCGTCGGTGACGTCGACCAGCTCGGCGCCCGGGCGGGCGTAGCGGGCTCGCTCCAGGGTCGTCACCACCCGTCCGAGGGCGTCGTTCTCGTCGGGGGTGAGGTACGCGTCGTGCCCGATCGTCCGGGAGGCCTGGCGCGGTGTGGCCCCGTCGGGCGGCACGAACCCGATGTCCTGCAGGCGCAGCAGCAGTGACTGCCACTCCGCCTCGACGCGGTCGGCGTCGTCGAGGGCGGCCGCCCGGGCGCGACGTCGCGACAGCCACGCCCCGAACGGCACGATCGCGGCGATGAGGAGCGCGAGCAGCACGACGAGGATCGTCGTCGAGTGCCGGGTGACGAAGCTCAGGGCACCGGCTCCGGTGGTCCCGGTGGTGGTGCCGGTCAGGTCGTCGGTCACGTCGCGCGACGGCCCGGTCGACGGGGTGGCCGACGACGTGGACAGCGAGGTGGTCGGGCTGGCGCTCGAGGAGGACCCGCCGCCGAGCGGCACGATGCTGTACTCCGGCGCGACCCCGCTGCGGGTGCCCGGGGTGGGCTCGAAGCGCACCCAACCCAGCCGCGGGAAGTACAGCTCGGGCCAGGCGTGGGCGTCGGAGACGCGCACGACGCGGTCGTCGCCCTCGATGGAGCCGGGCAGGAACCCGCACACCATCCGGGCCGGGATGCCGGCGGCCCGCGAGAGCATGACCATGGCCGAGGTGAACTGCACGCAGTAGCCGCGCTTGGTCTGCAGGAAGCGGGCCAGCGGCTCGTCGGACAGGTTTCCGTCGGCTGCCTGGGCCGCCAGCTCGAGGGAGTAGGTGAACTGCGCGCCGCGCAGGTAGGCCTGCACCTTTCGGGCGATCTGGAGCGCTGTGTCCCCGTCGTCGGTGATCTGGTCGAGCACGGCGCGCACCTCGGTCTCCGCGCGCGGGTCGACCTCGAGCTCGTTGCCCGGGGCCTGGGGGTTGTCGAGGTCGGCGGCGAACTGCCCGTCCTCGGGGTCGAGCTCGACGAACTCGGCCGAGTACGAGGTGGACGGTGCGGTGAGCTGGACCAGGCCGGGCACGGTCATGTTCCAGGTGCCGGCGGGGAACGGGCTGCCGACCGTGCCCGGGGGCAGCGCGACCTGCGGTACCCCGATCGCGTTGTCGACCACCGAGATCCGCTCCACCCGACGCGGTACCTCCGGCCCGGCGAGCGGCCCGGGGATCTGGCCGTCGACCGGCACGAAGGTGAAGTCGGTGCTCGCCTGCCACACCCCGCGCCGGTAGCTGTCGAGGATGCCGACGCGCAGCGGCTCGAGGCGGTCGGACGTGCTGCGGTAGCGGAACACCGGGTCGGTCGAGCGGTTGCCGAGGTCGCGGGCGATGTCGATGCTCGAGGCCAGGCGAACCTCCGAGCCCGACCCGCCGCGGCCGTTGGCGCTGCGGCCCAGCCCGTCGGCGAGGAACGTCGTCGGGAAGTGGGGGACCAGTGCGGGCAGCACGATGGCCACGCCGAGGGCGCCGACGCCGACCACCCGGCCGAGCGTCGCGAACGCCGTGGTCGGGTCGGCGAGCGGGCCGGACGACGAGTGCGGGGATGCCGTGCCCCAGGCGCGCAGCGAGCGCACCCCCTGCCGGCCCACCAGCGCGAGCCAGCGCGAGGGCGCCGGGCACGGCGTACCAGGCGCCGAGGCCGTCGCCGGAGTTGGTCGCCGAGGCGAGGAACGCGGACAGCAGCGGGATGCCGGCCAGCGCCGGACTGCGGTACGTCACGCCGATCGCGTCGACCGCCACGGCCGTCAGGCCGATGAGCAGGCTGATGGCCAGGATCGTGCCGCGGTTGGACGGCGCCGGCGCGGTGTAGTTGGTGACCGTCGACTGCGCCTCCTGGAGCAGCACCCCGAAGGCCCGTCCGGTCTCCGGGGTGGGCAGCAGGTCGCCGAAGAGGTGTCCCCGCCCGTGCAGCAGCGACGCCGCGTGGACGAGCAGCGCCACCTGGCCCACCACGACGAGCGGGCGGTTCGCGGTGATGCGTCGCAGGCCCATCCCGACGAGCGCGACGACCGCCACGAGGATCACGCTGGGCCGGAACCACGTCGAGGGGGTGAACAGGGTGGTCAGCGGCAGGGTGACCGCGAGCGTGGCGAGCGCGGCGAGCAGGGCCTCGACGGGCCGGACCCGGTTCACCGGGCCCCCACGACCTGGCCGCCGACGACGGCCGCCCACGCGAGCGCCGGGGTGGTGCGCGCGTCGACCGGGGTCGTCATCCAGCCCGAGGCCTGCAGGATCGCCAGGGTCGCGTCGGCCCGGCCGGCAGCTGCCGCGTTGCGCCGGGTGCGGCCGGCGAACGCCTCCGGGTCGACGACCATCGCCGCACCGGCAGACCCCGGTTGGCGCAGGGCGGACAGCGTGCGGGCGTCGTCGTCACCGACCGGGCCACCGACGTAGACCACCAGGCCGCCCTGCGAGGTCAGCGCGTTCGCGGCGTGCAGCACGGCCCGCAGGCCGTCCTCGGCCCCGAGCCCGACCCGGGCCAGCGAGTCGAGGGCCTCCGGGAGGCTCTCGTCGTGGTGCACGCCGTTGTCGGCGCGGGCGTCGGCGGTGAGCAGGTGCACGGCGTACCCGGCGTCGACGACGTGGGCGGTGACCGACGCGGCCGTGGTGACGCACCACTCCAGCGAGCTGCTGCGCCCGTGACCCGCCGTGTCCGGCCGTGCGGGTGTCGAGCACGACGACGGCCCGTCGCTTCGCCGGGCGGTCCTCCTGGCGGACCATGAGCTCGCCGGTGCGCGCGGTCGCGGGCCAGTGGATGCGGCGCAGGTCGTCGCCGTCGCGGTACTCGCGCACGGTCTGGTCGTCCTCGCCGTGCAGGGCGACCATGTGCGGGATCGAGCCCTCCGACCCGATGCCGCTGCCGAGCGACCGTCCGTGGGGGAGCGGCACGACCTTGGGCAGCACGACGATCTCCGCGTCGCCACTCACGGCGGCGGTGCGCAGGGTGAGCCCGAACGGGTCGCGCACCCGCACGCCGAGCGGGCCGATGCCGGTGCACCCCGCGGGTGTGCGAGCGCACGGTGTACTGCACCTCCTGCACGTCACCGGGTCGCAGCGACGGCAGCACGAAGCGCGGCCGGTCGCCGAGGGCGTAGTCGATGGACTCCTCGGCCATGACGACCGGCGACGGGGTCGGCTCGACGTTGCGGATGCGGACGGTGACCACGGCCCGCTCGTCGATCGCGACCCGGGCCGGTGTGGCGGTGCGGACGACGTCGAGGTGCAGGCCGTGCCGTCGCACGAGCACCAGGGCGATGGTCGTGAGGGCGAGGAGCAGGACGCCGACCCGCGTGACGTCGTGCTGACCCAGCAGGACGCCGGCCGCGACCAGCACGAGGCCCGCGCCGGCGAACGCCGCGCCGCGCGTGGTCAGGGATCGTCTGAGCTGGTGCACGGCTGCTCAGCGGGTGGGGGCCGGTACCCGGACGCGCTGCAGCAGGTCGCCGACGACGTCGGCCGTCGTGCGCCGCGCCATCTGCGTCTCGCCGGTGGGGATGAGCCGGTGCGCGAGAACCGGCACGGCGACCTGCTGGACGTCGTCGGGCAGCACGTGGTCGCGCCCGGCCAGCGCGGCGTGGGCCCGCGACGCGCGCAGCAGGTGCAGCGTGGCTCGCGGCGACGCGCCCAGGCGCAGGGCGGTGCTCGAGCGGGTGGCGTGGGTCAGGTCGACGATGTACTGCCGCACGGCCTGCGACGGCGTGCACCTCGCGCACCGCCTGCGACCATCGACGACACCGTGGCGGCGTCGGTGACCGGCTGCAGGTCGCTCCAGCGGCGACACCCCGCCGTGCAGGTCGAGCATGGTCAGCTCGGCAGCGGGCCGAGGGGTAGCCCATCGAGATGCGCGCCATGAACCGGTCGCGCTGCGCCTCGGGCAGCGGGTAGGTGCCCTCCATCTCGATCGGGTTCTGGGTGGCCATCACCATGAACGGCCTGGGCAGCGTGTAGGTCTTGCCGTCGACGGTGACCTGGCGCCTCCTCCATCGACTCCAGCAGCGCGCTCTGGGTCTTCGGCGACGCGCGGTTGATCTCGTCGCCGACGACGACGTTGGCGAAGATCGCGCCCGGGCGGAACTCGAAGTCGCGCACGTCCTGGTTGAAGACGCGAGACGCCGGTGATGTCGCTCGGCAGCAGGTCGGGGGTGAACTGGACCCGGCGCACCGTGCAGTCGATCGACCGGGCGAGGGTCTTGGCGAGCAGCGTCTTGCCGACGCCCGGCACGTCCTCGACGAGCAGGTGGCCCTCGGCGAGCAGCACGGTGATCGCGGTGCGCACGACGGCCTGCTTGCCCTCGATGACCGAGTTCATCGCGGCGGCCAGGGAGGCCGACACCTGGAGCACCTGGTCGAGCGACGCGCCCCGCGAGGTGGTGTCGGCCACGGTGTCGGTCGGTGTGCGTCGGGGGTTCTCCAGTTCGCTCACGGCGCGTCCCTTCCTCGTGGGTGCCCAGCCCACGACCGGTGACGGCGCGGGGTGCCCTCGATCTTGCCTCACCGACGCCGGGTTGGGGGAGCCCTGCGGAGGTTCGGATACCGGGACGTGACCTCGATGTCGAACCCTCCACCGGGCTCCACGCGGGTGCACCAGGCACCCTCCACCGCCCTCCACCACCGCGGGCGGATGCCGCCCCACCGCGCTCCACCACTGCGGACGGAACCGCCCCACCGCGCTAGCGGCACCGTCTCCGGAGCGCCGCGCGGGCGCCTCGGGGCCGGATCGTCGATCCGAGCCGTCCCGGTTGGCGAGCCGTCGATCTCCTCCACTTCGCACCACCGGCTCTGATCTGCACAAATGCTGCAGATATCGCCATTCATCCGTCGAAATCTGGCACCTGATGGAGTCACGGTGGAGTAATGTGGGGGAAACCGGTGCAGCCGGGAGGGTGCGAAGGGTCGAGGAGGTGGCGCCCATGGACGAGTTCCTGGGCACGCACACGCCCCGGCTCGACGACAAGGGGCGGCTGTTCCTCCCCGCGCGCTTCCGCGCCGCCCTCGCCGGTGGCCTGGTCGTCACCACGGGCCAGGAGGGCTGCCTCTACGTCTACCCCACGGCCGAGTTCCACCGGATCTCCGCCGCGATGCAGTCCGCCCCGAGCTCGTCGCGGGTGGTGCGCGACTTCGTGCGCGTCTTCCGGGCCAGCGCCCACCCCGACACCCCGGACAAGCAGGGCCGGGTCACCATCCCGGCCCCGCTGCGCACGTACGCCGACCTCGACAGGAGTGCACGGTCATCGGCAACGGCAACCGGCTCGAGGTCTGGGACTCCGCCGCCTGGAACGACTACCTCGTCGAGGTCATGCCCGCCTACTCCTCGTACTCCGTGGACTCGCAGGAGGTGGTCCCGGGGCTCTGACGCCCGCTCGCCCACCGCTCGACCGCCGTCCCGCCACCGCCACGCACCGACCGACGACCCGACCGACGACCCGACTGCCGGCCTCCAGCCGACCCGACTCCCGACGCGACTTCCCCCGTGCCGGGCCCGGATCGGATGGGGACCAGCCGCCGGGTCGCCCCGCAGCCGGACCCGCCGAACGCCGCAGCCCAGCACCAGACCGCCCCACCACAGCAGCACCGACGGAGGACACGATGAGCAGCCGAGGAGACGCCGCCGCACGGCACGTCCCCGTGCTGCGCGACCGCATCGTCGACCTGCTCGCGCCGGCGCTCGCAGACGCCGGGTGCGGTCTGCGTCGACGGCACGCTCGGGATGGGGGGCCACGCCGAGGCGATCCTCGAGCGGCTGCCCGGACGCCCGGGTCATCGGCATCGACCGCGACGAGGAGGCCCTGACCCTGTCGGGGGAGCGGCTGGCCCGCTTCGGTGACCGCTTCGTCGGCGTCCACGCCGTCTACGACGACATCGCCGACCGTGCTCGCGGAGCACGCGGACGGGGACGCCCTCGGCATCCTGTTCGACCTCGGTGTCTCCTCCCTCCAGCTCGACGAGCCCGAGCGCGGGTTCGCCTACCGGCACGACGCACCGCTCGACATGCGGATGGACCAGTCGCACCGGCATCACCGCGGCCGACGTGCTCAACACCTACAGCCACGGCGACCTGGCCCGGATCCTGAAGACCTACGGCGAGGAGCGCTTCGCCGGCCGGATCGCCGTCGGCCATCGCTGCGCGAGCGCGAGAAGGAGCCGTTCACCGACGTCGGCCCGCCTCGTCGAGCTGCTGCGCGGGGCCGTGCCCGCCGCGTCGCAGCGCAGCGGCGGCCACCCGGCCAAGCGCACCTTCCAGGCCCTGCGCATCGAGGTCAACGCCGAGCTCGAGGTCTGGGAGCGCGCCGTGACCTCGGCCATCGAGGTGCTGGCCCCCGGCGGTCGGATCGCGGTGCTGTCGCTACCACTCGCTCGAGGACCGCATCACCAAGCAGGCCTTCGCCGCCGGCGCGCACAGCCGCACCCCGCACGGGATGCCGGTCGAGCTGCCGGAGCACGCCGCCTACCTGCGCCTGCTCACCCGTGGCGCCGAGGTGCCCGACGAGCAGGAGCAGCACGCCAACCCCCGATCCGCCTCGGCCCGCCTGCGCGCCGCCGAACGACTCTCCCCGAACGGAGCCACGTCATGAGCCAGCTCGCCCCGGTCCGGTCGCTGCCGCGCACCAGCCCCCGCCGTGCCGCGCCGACCCCGCGCCAGCTCAAGGTCGTGCGCGCCACCCGCAGGTGCAGGGCAACGGCCTGTTCCTCGCCCTGTGCGTCACGCTGCTGCTCGGGGGCTTCGTCGGCGTGCTCATGCTCAACACCGCGATGGCCAAGGGCTCGTACACGATGCGCGACCTCCAGCGCCGCTCGGACGCGCTGACCGACACCCAGGACGCCCTGCGGCACACCATCGACGGCGTCTCCGGGCCCGGCCCCCTCGCGCAGCGGGCCCGGGCGCTCGGCATGGTGCCCGCGGCGAGCCCGGCGTTCCTGCGCCTGTCCGACGGCAAGGTGCTCGGCGTGGCGAAGAAGGCCAAGGACGACAGCACGTTTAGCGTGGTCACCGAGTCCAAGGCCCCGACGAGGAGCACCCCCGTGGCGACACCGACTGCCCCCACGACCGCCACCCCGAGCACGTCCCCGACCACGAAGAAGCCCGAGACGACAGAAGCCCACGACGACGAAGAACACCGGCGGCACGAAGCCGCCGGCCGCCGCCCCGGCTCCCGCCCCCTGACCCACCGCAGTCCCGCACCACCGACACGACACCGACGGAGAGAGCCGTGACCCAGCGCAGGACGCCACCGCCCTCGGGGCGCGCGCGGCCGGGGTCGGCCCCGACGCGCACCCCCACGGCCGCGCGCCCACGCACCGCGTCGACACCGACGCCGACGGCGAAGGCGACCGGTGGCAAGGCCGCGACGGGGAGCACGGCATCCGGCACCGGTCAGACCGCGCGGGCCACCGGTCGCTCCGCCGGCGCCCGCCCGAACGGCGCGCGACCCTCCGCCGGTCGCCCCTCCGGCGCGCCGCGCCCACCAACGCCCGGTCGGGCCCCGCCGGTCGCGGTCCGACCAGCGCGACCCGCGGTCGCACCGGCGGCGGCAGCGGTGGTGGCTCCGGCCGCCGCAGCGCCGCCGCGCGTCGGCGGCACGCCGGCCGGCAACCCCCGTCGCCGGATGCGCTTCCTCACCGTCGCCTGCCTGTTCGTGCTCAGCATCTTCGCCGCCCAGCTCGTCCGCATCCAGGGCTTCGACGCCACGGCGGTCGCCCAGGAGGCGCAGCTCAAGCGCGAGGCGGCCCAGATCATCCCGGCGATGCGCGGCCAGGTGCTCGCCGCCGACGGCACCGTGCTCGCCTCCAGCGTCGTGCGCGAGGTCGTCGTCGCCGACCAGCAGGCGGTGTGCACCTACGGCACCGACGAGAACACCTGCGACTCCGCGACCTCCGCCGAGGCCGTGCAGCAGGCGGCGACCAAGCTGGCCCCGCTGCTCGACACCACCGTCTCGGAGCTGGTGGCGCGAGCTCACCGGCACCAGCCGCTACCGCATCCTCAGCCGCGACGTCACGCCGCTGACGTGGAACACCATCTCCGAGCTGGGCATCCCCGGCATCTACCGCGACCGCCGCGAGACGCGCTCCGAGCGCACCTACCCGCAGGGCAGCACGACGGCCGCCCTGGTCGGCTACATGACCGGCGCGACGGCGAGCCCGGCGGCGGGGTCGAGCTGATGATGCAGAAGCACCTCGTCGGCACGCCCGGGCAAGCAGACCTTCGAGCTGGGCCGCGACGGCACGATCATCCCGGTGGGGCAGAACTCGCTGGTGCCGGCGGTCGACGGCAACGACGTCACCCTCACGGTCAACTCGAGCCTGCAGTGGTACGCCCAGAACGCCCTGGCGCAGCGGATCAAGGAGACCAAGGCGAAGTCCGGCACCGTCGTCATCGAGGACGTCAAGACCGGCAACCTGCTCGCCGTCGCCTCGTACCCGTCGTTCGACCCGAACACCGACGTCGGCAAGAAGGGCGCCCGGCTCAGCAACGTCGCCTTCTCCGACGTGTTCGAGCCGGGGTCGACCTCGAAGATCATGACGATGGCCGCCGCGCTCGAGGAGGGCACCGTCACGCCGTCGACGCCGGTCGTCATCCCCAACCGCCTGCCGCGCTACGACGCGAACTTCAAGGACAGCCACGAGCACCCCACGGAGTACCGCACGGTGGCCGGCACGCTCGCGGAGTCGAGCAACATCGGCACGATCCTGGTGAGCGAGACGATGAAGCCCAAGACCCTCGAGTCCTACTTCCGCAAGTTCGGGCTCGGCTCGCTGTCCGGCACGGGGTACCCCGGCGAGTCGCGCGGCATCCTCGCCGCCGTCGAAGACGTGGAGCGGCACCAAGAAGGCCACCGTGGCGTTCGGGCAGGGCATCTCGGTCACCGCCATCCAGGCCGCGTCGGTGTTCCAGACGATCGCGAACGACGGGGTGCGCGTCGCCCCCCGCCTGGTCGAGAGCGTCACCGAGGCCGACGGCACCGTGACGCAGACCCCGACGTCGACCTCGACGCGCGTCGTGTCGCACCAGACCGCCTCCGACGTCTCCCGGATGCTCGAGGGCGTCGTCAGCCCCGACGGCACCGCGGAGGAGGCCCAGATCCCGGGCTACCGCGTCGCCGGCAAGACCGGCACGGCCGACTACTACGACGCCGCCGCCGGCGGCTACAGCGGGCGCACCGCGAGCTTCATCGGGTACGCCCCGGCCGACGACCCGCAGATCGTGGTCGCCGTCATCATGCAGAAGCCGACCTAGCCCGTTCTTCGGCGGCTACGTCGCGGGCCCGGTGTTCAAGGACGTCACGACCTACGCGCTGCAGGAGCTGAAGATCCCGCCGACCGGCAAGAAGGCCGCCGAAGGTCACCCTGAAGGTCTCGCCCGAGAAGGCGCTGGCCGACCCCACCGTCCTGCGCAACGGGCACAAGCGCAGCGGACGGTAGGGTCGTCCGACGTGGCCGTCCCCCGACCGACCAAGCTCCGCAGCACCCCGATCCGTGACCTCGCAGCCCTCGTGGGCGCCGCCGACCCGGCGTCCGAGGTCGGCCGTGACCGGGGTGACCCTCGACTCCCGTGCCGTGCTCGCCCGGCGACCTGTACGCCGCCCTGCCCGGTGCGCGCGCCCACGGTGCCGACTTCGCCGGCCAGGCGGCCGCGGCCGGAGCGGTCGCGGTGCTCACCGACCGCGAGGGCGTCGACCGGATGACGGCCGCGGGGCTCGCGCTGCCGGTCGGTCGTCGTCGAGCACCCCCGGGCGGTGCTCGGGGCGGTCGCGGCGCACGTGCTCGGCACCGAGCACCTCGCGCTTGGCCTGCGTCGGCATCACCGGCACCAACGGCAAGACGACGACCGCCTACCTCGTGGACTCGGCGCTCACGCGCCCTCGGCCGGCGGACCGGGCTGATCGGCACGGTCGAGACGCGGATCGGCGACGAGCGGCTCGACAGCGTGCGCACCACCCCCGAGGCGCCCGAGCTGCACGCGCTGCTCGCCGTGATGGCGCGAGCGGGGCGCTGGACACCTGCGTCATGGAGGTCTCGAGCCACGCCCTGGCGCTGCACCGGGTCGACGGCGTGGTCTTCGACGTCGCCGTGTTCACCAACCTCGTCGCAGGACCACCTCGACTTCCACGACGGACATGGAGGACTACTTCGACGCCAAGGCGTCGCTGTTCACGCCCGAGCGCGCCGCGCCGGGGCTGGTCTGCGTCGACGACGAGTGGGGGCGCCGCCTGGCGCGAGGCGGCCGGCATGCCCGGTCACGACGATCGGCACGCGCCGCGGACGCCGACTGGCGGATCCGCGTCGACGGCAGCGACCCGGCGGCGCTTCCGGCTCACCGGACCGGCGGGTCGACCTCCACCTGAGGTCGAGCCTTGCCCGGGGACTTCAACGTCGACCAACACGGCGATGGCCGCCGCCGCCCTGGTGCTGCTCGGCGAGGATGCCGCGGCCGTGGGCGAGGCGGTGCTCACCGACCCGCACGTGCCCGGGCCGGATGGAGGCGCGTCGGCCGCACCCGAGGGGGCCGACTCGCCCCGCGCCGTCGTCGACTACGCGCACACCCCCGACGCGGTCCGGGCCGCCCTGCGGGCGCTGCGACCGACGACGCCGGGCCGCCTGGTCGTCGTCCTCGGCGCCGGCGGCGACCGCGACCGCGACAAGCGCCCGCGATGGGCGCCGCCGCCGCCGAGGTGGCCGACGTCGTCGTCGTCACCGACGACAACCCGCGCTCCGAGGACCCGGCCGCGATCCGCGCCGCGATCCTCGCGGGCGTCGGAGGCGGCGCGAGCCGGCGGGCGCGACCGTCGAGCGTGCTCGAGGTCGGTGACCGGCGGAGCCGCCATCGCGACGCCGTCGACGCCGTCTGGGCGCAGGGCGCGGCCGCCACCGTCGCCGTCGTCGGCAAGGGCCACGAGAGCGGCCAGGAGATCGGCGGCGTCGTGCACCCCTTCGACGACCGCGCCGAGCTGGCGGAGGCGCTCCGCCGCGCGGCCGGGGAGGGCGCCGCGTGATCGCGCTGACCGCTCGCCGAGATCGCCGCAGGTCACCGGCGGGCTCCGTCGTCGCGCCGCCCGGTGTCGACCCCGCCGCGGTCGTCGTCGACGGGCCGGTCGTCACCGACTCGCGCGAGGCCGGCCCCGGTGGGCTGTTCGTCGCCCGCGGTCGGGGAGCACGCCGACGGGCACGACTTCGTCGCCGGACGCGCGTCGAGCGTGGCGCCGTCGCGGCGCTGGTCACGCGGCCGGTCGAGGGCGTGCCGTGCGTCGTCGTCGCCGACGTCCAGGACGCCTTCGCGGCCGCTCGCCCGCGAGGTCGTGCGTCGCCTGCCGGCGACCTGCACGTCGTCGGCATCACCGGCTCGTCGGGCAAGACGAGCACCAAGGACCTGCTCGGCACCGGTGCTGGCCACGGCCGGGCCGACCGTCGCCCCGGTGGGCTCGCTACAACACCGAGATCGGCGTGCCGCTCACCGTCTGCCGGGTCGACCGCCGACACCCGCTTCCTCGTCGTCGAGATGGGCGCCCGCGGCATCGGCCACGTCGACTACCTCACGCGGATCGCGCCGCCCGACGTCGGCGTCGTGCTCAACGTCGGCACCGCGCACGTCGGCGAGTTCGGCGCGCGCGAGGCCATCGCCACGCGCCAAGGCCGAGCTCGTCGCAGGCGCTGCCGCCGCGACGGGCTGGCGGTGCTCAACGCCGACGACCCGCGGTGCGCGGCGATGGCCTCGCGTGACCATCGGCCCGGGTCGTCCTCGTCGGCGAGGCCGACGACGCCGACGTGCGCGCCGCCGACGTCGCGCCTCGACGCCGGCGGCCGCGCCTCGTTCACCGTGCACGCGCCCGCAGGGCAGCCGGCGCCGTGCACCTGGGGCTGCGTCGGGCGAGCACCACGTCGGCAACGCCCTCGCGGTGGTCGCCGTCGCGCTCGAGCTCGGCATGTCGCTCGACGTCGATCGTGCGCCGCACTGGAGTCCGCGGCCCGACCGGTCAGCCGCTGGCGGATGGAGGTCGTCGAGCGGGCCGACGGCGTCACCGTCGTCAACGACGCCTACAACGCCAACCCCGACTCGATGCGGGCCGCGCTCAAGGCGCTGGCGCGCGATGGGGCGCGGGGCGCCGCACCTGGGCGGTGCTCGGCGAGATGCTCGAGCTCGGCGCCGAGTCCGACGCCGCGCACGCGCGAGGTCGGCGGCCGAGGTCGTCGCGCGCGGTGTCGACCGAGCTCGTCGTCGTCGGCGCGGCCGCGGCGGCGCTGGCCGCCGGGGCGCGCGACGCCGGCACGGCATCCGGCGTCACGGCCACCCGCGTGCGGGAGGTGCCGGACGCCGACGCGCGCCGAGGCGCTGCTCGACGCGGAGCTGCGCCCCGGCGACGTCGTGCTGTTCAAGTCGAGCCGCGACGCCGGGCTACGGTTGCTCGGTGACCGACTGGCCCGGCCGAGTGAGGAGCTGACGTGAGGGCTGTGCTCATCGCGGCAGTCGTGTCGCTGGTCATCGCGCTGTTCGGCACCCCGCTGTTCATCCGGTTCCTCGTGCGCAAGCGGCTACGGCCAGTTCATCCGCGACGACGGCCCGACCTCGCACCACACCAAGCGCGGCACGCCCGACGATGGGCGGCGCCGTCATCGTCGGCGGCTCGCTGCGTGGCGTACGCCGTCGCGCACCTGGTCACCGCAGACGCCGCCGACCGTGAGCGGCATGCTCGTGCTGTTCCTCATGACCGGGCTCGGCCTGGTCGGCTTCCTCGACGACTTCATCAAGATCTCCAAGCAGCGCAGCCTGGGCCTGCGCGCCGGCGAGAAGCTCGCCGGGCAGACGCTCGTCGCCGTCATCTTCGCGATCCTCGCGCTGCAGTTCCCCAACGAGCACGTTCCGCACGCCGGCCTCCACGCTCGATCTCGTTCGTCCGCGACACCCCGCTCGACCTGGCCTTCGCCGGGGCCGCTCGGTCGGCGTCATCCTCTTCGTCATCTGGGCGAACATCATCGATCGCCGGCACCGTCCAACGGCGTGAACCTCACCGACGGCCTCGACGGCCTGGCCACCGGTGCCTCGGTGATGGTCTTCGCGCGCCTACGTGCTGATCGGCATCTGGCAGTTCAACCAGAACTGCCAGTGGAACCCGGGCACCAAGTGCTACGAGGTGCGCGACCCGCTCGACCTCGCGGTCGTCGCGGCCGCGGCGATGGGCGCGTGCTTCGGCTTCCTGTGGTGGAACGCCTCGCCGGCCAAGATCTTCATGGGCGACACCGGCTCGCTGGCCCTCGGCGGCGCCCTCGCCGGCCTCGCGATCCTCACCCGCACCGAGCTGCTCCTCGTCGATCCTCGGCGGCCTGTTCGTCCTCGATCACGCTCTCGGTGATCATCCAGGTCGGCTCCTTCAAGCTGACCGGTAAACGGGTCTTCCGGATGGCGCCGCTGCAGCACCACTTCGAGCTGCTCGGGCTGGGAGCGAGGTCACGATCGTCATCCGGTTCTGGATCATCGCCGGGCTCTTCGTCGCCCTCGGGCCTCGGGCTCTTCTACGCCGAGTGGGTCGTGGGCGCCGGATGAGCGGGGGCACCACCGACCGGCTCGCGCACCTCACCGACCGCGACGCCGACTGGGCCGGCCTGCGCGTGCTCGTCGCCGGGCTCGGGGTCAGCGGGTTCGCCGCCGCCGACGCGCTGCTCGAGCGCGGGGCCGTCGTCACCGTCGTCGACGGCGTCGAGCCGGCCGACGGCCGCGCAGCCGAACGGGCGCGCATCCTCGACATCCTCGGCGCGCACCGTCGTGCTCGGGCCAGGACGCCGTCGCCGCGCATCCGACCGGCCGCACGGCCGTCGACCTCGTCGTCACCTCGCCGGGCTGGCGCCCGGACCAGCCGCTGCTCGCGGCGGCCGCGGCGGCCGGCATCCCGGTCTGGGGCGAGGTCGAGCTCGCCTGGCGGCTGCGGCCCCGCGAGGGCGCGGCGCCGTGGCTCACCGTCACCGGCACCAACGGCAAGACGACCACGGTGCAGATGCTCGCGTCGATCCTGCGCGCCGCCGGGCTGCGGGCCGTGCAGCGCCGGCAACGTCGGCACCCCGGTCCTCGAGGCGGTCTGCACCCCGAGCCGTACGACGTCATCGCCGTCGAGCTGTCCAGCTTCCAGCTGCACTGGTCGCACTCGCTGGCCGCCGCGGGCGTCCGCGTGCCTCAACGTCGCCCCCGACCACGTCGACTGGCACGGCTCGCTCGACGAGTACGCCGCGGACAAGGGCCAGGTCTACGCGCACACCGAGGTCGCCTGCGTCTACAACGTCGCAGGACCCGCGCACCGAGCGGCTCGTCGAGGAGGCCGACGTGCGTCGACGGCTGCCGTGCGGTCGGCTTCACCCTCGGCATCCCGGCGCTCTCGGCATGCTCGGGCGTCGTCGACGACGTGCTGGTCGACCGGGCGTTCGTCGAGCAGCGCCGCACCGCCGCAGCCGAGCTCGGCACCTTCGACGACCTGCGCGGCGACGCACCGAGCCCGGCCCCGCACCTCGTCGCCAACGCGCTGGCCGCGGCGGCGCTGGCCCGGGCCCACGGCGTGCCCGCCGGAGCCGTGCGGGCGGGGCTGCGCGCCTTCGTGCCCGAGCCGCACCGCATCGCCGAGGTCGGCACCGTCGACGGCGTCCGCTGCGTCGACGACTCCAAGGCCACCAACCCGCACGCCGCCGCGGCGAGCCTGGCCGCCTACGAGCACGTCGTCTGGGTCGCCGGCGGCCTGCTCAAGGGGGCGACGTCGACGACCTCGTCGCAGGCGCGCGCCGAGCGGCTGCGCGGCGTGGTGCTCATCGGCCGCGACCGCGCGGCGATCGCGCGAGGCGCTCGCCCGACACGCGCCGGATGTCCCGGTCGTCGACGTCGACCGCACCGACACTGGAGCCATGGACCTGCGTCGTGAGGCGAGGCCCGCGCGCTCGCGCGCGCCGGGCGACGTCGTGCTGCTCGCCCCCGCGGCGCGTCGATGGACATGTTCGCCGACTACGGCGCGCGCGGTGACGCCTTCGTCGCAGCGGTGCGCCGGCTCGCCGCGGGGGAGTAGCGGGTGAGCAGCGCGACCGCACCGGCCCGCGCGAGCAGCCCGCAGCACGACCCGCCTGGCCCGGTGGCTGGCTCGGGCCGCTTCGACTCGCCCGGTCACCACCTACTACCTGCTCGCTCGGCGCGACGGTCGCCCTGCGTCGTCATCGGGCTGGTCATGGTGCTGTCGGCGTCGTCGATCGTCGTCCATCGGCACGACGGCGTCGGCCTACTCGATCTTCCTCAGCCAGGCGGTCTTCGCGGCTGGTCGGCGCCGTCGCGCTCGTCGTCGCCTCGCGGGTGCCGGTGCGGACTGGAAGCGCCTGGCGCTGCCGATCCTCGCTGTCGCGTTCGTGCTGCAGCTGCTCGTGCTCACGCCCGATGGGCGTCAGCGTCAACGGCAACCAGAACTGGCTGCGGGTCGGCCCGGTCACGCGTGCAGCCCTCCGAGATCGTCAAGCTCGGGCTGGTCGCTCGTCGGTGCGACTCGTCCTGGCCGCGAAGCGCAAGCTGCCTGCACTCGCCTCGAGCCACGTGCTCGTGCCCTACCTCGTGCCGGTCGCCGCCGTCAGCATCGGCGTCGTCGTGCTCGGGCCACGACCTCGGCACCGTGCTGATCCTCATGGCGATCGTCGCGGGCGTGCTCTTCGCCGCGGGCATCCCGCTGCGCTGGTTCGCCTTCGCCGGCCTGCCGTTCGCCGCGATGGCCATCGCGTTCGTCGTGACCAGCCCCAACCGGCTGGGCCGCATCGACGTCTGGCTGGGCCGCGACACCAACGAGTTCGGCGCCGGCCTGCCAGCCGATCCACGGCCGCTACGCCCTGGCCGACGGCGGCTGGTGCGGCGTCGGGCTCGGGGCGAGCCGGGAGAAGTGGGGCCTGCTGCCCGAGGCCGCACAACGACTTCATCTTCGCGATCATCGGCGAGGAGCTCGGGCTGCCCGGCACGCTCGCCGTCCTCGCTGCTCTTCGCCGGTGCTGGCGCTGGCCTGCTACCGCCTCGTCGCCGCGCACCGACGACCTCTTCGTGCGGATCGCGACGGCCGGCGATCATGACCTGGATCATCGTCCAGGCGCTCATCAACATCGGCGCCGTCATCGGCCTGCTGCCCGGTCATCGGCGTGCCGCTGCCGCTGGTGTCGTCGGGCGGGTCCGCGCTCATCACGACGCATGTTCGCCCTCGGCATCCTGCTCTCCTTCGCGCGCGCCGAACCCGGCTGCGCCGAGGCGCTGTCGGCGCGACCCTCGGCCCTGCGCCGCTCGCTGGCGGTCATCCCCGGCGTCGCGCGCTCGCGCCGGACGCGCTCATGACCCCGGAGGGTCCCCGGTCGGTGCTCCTCGCGGGGGGCGGCACGGCCGGGCACGTCTCGCCGCTGCTGGCCCTGGCCGACTGCCTGCGCCGCCGCGACCCCGAGGTGTCGGTCACCGCGCTCGGCACCGCCACCGGGCTCGAGGCCCGGCTCGTGCCCGAGCGCGGGCTACCCGCTGCTCGAGGTGCCCAAGGTGCCGTTCCCGCGCCGACCCTCCGGCGACCTGCTCCGCCTGCCGGCGCAACCTGCGCCGCGCCGTGCGGGCCGCCGAGGACGCCATCGACGAGCACCGGGGCCGAGGTCGTCGTCGGCTTCGGTGGCTACGTCTCGACGCCCGCCTACCTCGCGGCCCGGCGCCGCGGCACCCCGATCGTCGTCCACGAGCAGAACGCCCGCCCGGGGCTGGCCAACCGGCTCGGGGCCCGGTTCGCCGCCGGCGTCGGCGTCACCTTCCCCGGCACCAGGCTGCCCCACGCCACCGTCACCGGGATGCCGCTGCGCCGCGAGATCGCGACGCTCGACCGCGCCGCCCGCCGGGCCGAGGCGCGGGAGCGGTTCGGGCTGACCGACGCCCCGACGCTGCTCGTCACCGGCGGCTCGCTCGGTGCCCAGCGGCTCAACGACGCCTTCGCCGGCGGCGGTCGCGGCGCTGTCGGCGGCGGGGGTCCAGGTGCTGCACGTCGCGGGCACGGGCAAGGGGTTCGTCCCCGACGCGGTGACCGCCGGCGCCCCTACGTCGTGCTCGAGTACTGCGACCGGATGGACCTCGCCTACGCCGCGGCCGACCTCGTCGTCGCCCGCTCCGGCGCCAACACCGTGTGCGAGCTCACCGCCGTCGGGCTGCCCGCGGTCTACGTGCCGCTGCCGATCGGCAACGGCGAGCAGCGGCTCAACGCCGCCGCCGTCGTCGCGGCCGGCGGCGGGCTGCTCGTCGACGACGCCGCCGTCACCCCCGCGTGGGTCGGTGACGTCGTGCTCCCCCTCGCCGCTCGACGAGGCCCGGCTGGCCGCGATGGCCGCGGCCGCCGCGTCGGTGGGCGAGCGCGGTGGCGACGAGCTGCTGGCCGACCTCGTCGTCGCGGCCGCGCGAGGTGGCCGACCGTGACCGCCCCCACCCCGCGCTTCGACTTCACCGCGACCGTTCCCGCCCTCGAGCTGCTCGGTCGCGTGCACCTCATCGCCATCGGCGGCGCCGGGATGTCCGCGGTCGCCCGGCTGATGCTCGCGCGCGGTCTCCCGGTCAGCGGCTCCGACGCCGCCGACAGCCCCACGCTGGACGTCGTTGCGCGACAGCGGGCGCCCGCGTCCACGTCGGCCACGACGCCGGCGCACGTCGGCCGACGTCGACACCGTCGTCGTGTCGTCGGCGATCCGCGACGACAACGTCGAGCTCGTCGCCGCGCGCGAGCGCGGGCCTGCGGGTCCTGCACCGCGTCGCAGGCCCTCGCCGTCGCTCATGGGCCGGTCGCGCCGGGTGGCCGTCGCCGGCGCCAACGGCAAGACCACCACGACGTCGATGCTCGTCGTCGCGCTCGTCGCCGCCGGGGCCGACCCGTCGTTCGCCTCGGGCGGCGAGATCGCCCAGCTCGGCACCAACGCCGCACCTCGGTGACGGGCCGGCCTTCGTCGTCGAGGCCGACGAGAGCGACGGCTCCTTCCTCGCCTACCGCCCGCGACGTCGCCGTCGTCACGAACGTGCAGCCCGACCACCTCGACTTCTACGGCACCCGCGAGGCCGTCGAGGACGCCTACGCCGCCTTCGTCGAGTCCGTCACCGACGGCGGGCTCGCTCGTCGCCTGCCACGACGACGACGGGTCGCGGCGCCTCGCCGACACGGCGCGGGCCGCCGGACGCACCGTGCTCACCTACGGCCACGACGAGGGCGCCGACCTGCGGGTCGGCACGGTGAGCTCGCACGACCTCGGCACCCGGTCCGTGTTCGTGCACGACGGGGTCGAGCACGTGCTCGACCTCGCGGTGCCCGGTGACCACAACGTCCTGGACGCCTGCGCCGCCTACCTCGCCGCAGTGGTCGGCCTCGGCGCCGACCCGCAGGCCGTGCTCGCCGGTCTCGCCGGGTTCGGTGGGGCCCGCCGCCGCTTCGAGGTGCGCGGCGAGGTCGACGGGGTCACCGTCGTCGACGACTACGCCCACAACCCGGCCAAGGTCGCCGCGGTCGTGGGCACGGCATCCGAGATCGTCCGCCGGGCCGGGCCGGGTCGCTCCGCGTCGTCTTCCAGCCGCACCTGTACTCCCGCACCCGCGACTTCGCGGCCGAGTTCGCCCGGCCCTGGCGCCCGCCGACGAGGTCGTGCTCCTCGACGTCTACGGCGCGCGCGAGCAGCCGGTCGAGGGGGTCACCTCCGCCCTGGTCGGCGACCCGCTGCGCGCCCTGCCCGGGCAGCGCACGGTGCTCGTCGGGCCGACCCGCGAGGAGGCCGTCGCGGCCTTGGTCGATGCCGCCCGGCCCGGTGACCTCCTGCTGACCGTCGGCGCCGGCGACGTCACCGCCCTCGCCCCGCTGCTCGTCGAGGCACTGCACGCCCGTACCGGAGGAGAGCCGCGATGAGCCTGGGCACCACGCGCCGTCACGACGACCAGGGCGTCGCGTCCTCGGCCAACCGTTTCCGCGAGCGGGCGCTGTCCAACCGGCGACGCCCGTGGCGACGGGCCGCTGCTCGTCGCTGCTCGCGGCAGCGGTGGCCGGGCTGCTCGTCTGGGTCGTCGGCTGGAGCACCTGGCTCGGCCTCGACGACGTCGAGGTCACCGGTGTCACCGGCCCCGAGGCGCAGGCCGTCGCGCGGCTCGTCCGGGTGCCGGTCGGCACCCCCCTGGCCCGGGTCGACACCGAGGCCGTCGGCGCCCGGGTGCGTGAGCGGGTGACCGTCGCCGAGGTGTCGGTGCGCCGCTCCTGGCCGGGCACGCTCACCGTCGAGGTGGTGCCGCGCAGCGCCGCCCTCGTGGTGCGAAACCCTCAAGGTCGACTTGAGGTCGTGGATGCCGAGGGGGTCACCTTCGGCACCGTGCGGGCCGTGCCCAAGGGCGTGCCGGTGGTGACCGCGACCGGAGCCGAGGGCACCACCCGGGAGGCACTGCTGTCCTCGCTGGCCCTGCTCGACGCGCTGCCCTCCGAGCTGGCCGACAAGGTCTCCGGCATCAAGGTGAGCAGCGCGAACCTGGTCACCTTCACCCTGGGCTCACGCACGGTCGTCTGGGGCGGCGGCGAGGACTCGGCGCGCAAGGTCGCCATCCTCACCGTGCTGCTGCGGACCAAGGCGAAGGTCGTCGACGTCAGCGCCCCGGACACCCCGGTCACCCGCTGACCCCGTCCTGCCGTCGTGTGGCTGGTGTGACTGGTGGGGCGAGTGAGGCGCTTGTCCACTCGCATGGCAGGATTTCCCCAAGGGATGCCGCGACACGCCCACGGCGTCTTTGCCTGACCTCCCGGGCCGACCTAGCGTCGTCCCATCGAACCGTGACCAAACCGTGACTGTCAACCTCATGTTGAGGGTTTCGGTGCAGGACACCAGCACAACGCCCGACTTCGTCCGCCGCGGTAGCCGCGGACGCGAGTGAAACCCAGTGGAAGGCCCGCATCGTGGCAGCACCGCAGAACTACCTCGCCGTCATCAAGGTCGTCGGCATCGGCGGCGGCGGTGTCAACGCCATCAACCGGATGATCGAGGTCGGCCTCAAGGGCGTCGAGTTCATCGCGATCAACACCGACGCGCAGGCGCTGCTGATGAGCGACGCCGACGTCAAGCTCGACGTCGGCCGTGAGCTCACCCGTGGGCTCGGCGCCGGCGCCGACCCCGAGGTCGGCAAGCAAGGCCGCCGAGGACCACGCGGAGGAGATCGAGGAGGTCCTCAAGGGGCGCCGACATGGTCTTCGTCACCGCCGGCGAGGGCGGCGGCACCGGCACCGGTGGCGCGCCCGTCGTCGCCCGGATCGCCCGGGCCTCGGCGCCCTGACGATCGGTGTCGTCACCCGCCCGTTCACCTTCGAGGGCCGCCGCCGCGCCAACCAGGCCGAGACCGGCATCGCGCAGCTGCGCGAGGAGGTCGACACCCTCATCGTCATCCCGAACGACCGGCTGCTGTCGATCAGCGACCGCGGCGTCTCGATGCTCGACGCGTTCCGCAGCGCCGACCAGGTGCTGCTCTCCGGTGTCCAGGGCATCACCGACCTGATCACCACGCCCGGCCTGATCAACCTCGACTTCGCCGACGTCAAGTCGGTCATGCAGGGCGCCGGGCTCCGCGCTCATGGGCATCGGCTCGGCCCGCGGCGAGGACCGCGCCGTCCAGGCCGCCGAGCTGGCGATCTCCAGCCCGCTGCTCGAGGCCAGCATCGACGGCGCCCACGGCGTGCTGCTCTCCATCCAGGGCGGCTCCGACCTCGGCCTGTTCGAGATCAACGAGGCGGCCCGCCTGGTCCAGGAGGCCGCGCACCCCGAGGCCAACATCATCTTCGGCGCGGTCATCGACGACGCCCTCGGCGACGAGGTGCGGGTCACCGTCATCGCGGCCGGGTTCGACGGCGGCGGCGCCGCTGCACCGCGGCCGACGACCGGGCGCTCGGCACCGTCCAGGGCCGGTCCGCGCCGGCCCCGGCGGCCGCTGCCCCGGCACCCGCGGTGCGCCCGGCCACCCCGCCGGCGCCGGTCGAGCGGCCCGAGCCGGCCGCCCCGTCCAGCGACGACGCCGTCCTCACCGAGCACCGCGAGGCCCACGTCGAGCCGGTCCGTGCGCAGCAGCCCCCGCCGCCGCGCACGGTCACCTTCGACGAGAACGACGACCTCGACGTCCCGGACTTCCTCAAGTAGTCCTCGACGCACAGCAGGGGCGGGCCGGTCATCCGGCCCGCCCCTCGCGCGTCTACGGTGATGGGGTGTTCGCCTGGCATGAGGACCGATCCGGTGTCGTCCGGGCCGTCACCGACCGCTCGGCCGGGGTGAGCGGCGGCCGGTACGCCGGCCTCAACCTCGGCGCGCACGTCGACGACGACGCCGGATGCCGTGGCCGAGAACCGCCGGCTGCTCACCGAGCGGCCTCGGCCGGCCCATCGTCTACATGGACCAGTGCCACGGCGCCGAGGTCGCCGTCGTCGACGGGCGTGCCCGACGTGCCGCCGAGCTGCGACGCCGTGGTGACCCGGTCGAGCGAGGTGGCCCTGGCCGTGCTCGTCGCCGACTGCGTGCCGGTGCTGCTGTCCGGCACCGGTGGGGTCGTGGCCGCCGTGCACGCCGGCCGGCCCGGGCTGGTCGCCGGCGTCGTGCCGCGCACCCTCGACGTGATGCGCGAGCTGGGTGCGGGCGAGGTGGATGCCGTCGTCGGACCGTCGGTCTGCGGGCGCTGCTACGAGGTGCCCGAGGCGATGCGCGACGTCGCCGCGCGCGGTCCAGCCGGTGAGCGCCACGGTGTCGTGGACCGGCACGCCGGCCATCGACGTCGCGGCCGGGGTCGTCGGCCCAGCTGCGCGACGCCGGCGTCGAGGTGCGCTGGGTGCCCGGCTGCTCGCGAGAGCGCGACGACCTCTACTCCTACCGTCGTGACGGCCGGCACCGGACGGTTCGCCGGGGTCGTCGCGCGGAGCGAGGCGTGAGCGGCGGGCCGGCGGCCGCGTCGCGTCGCGACGAGATCGCAGCCCGGCTCGGCGAGCGTGCACGCCGGATCCGCAGTGCCATGGCGGCCGCGGGGCGCACGGACGAGCCGGCCCTGGTCGTGGTCACGAAGTTCTTCCCCGCCACCGACGTCGACCTGCTCGCCGACCTCGGCGTCACGGCGATCGGCGAGAACCGCGACCAGGAGGCGGCGGCCAAGTGCGCCGAGCTCGCCCATCGCGACCGGCTCACGGTGCACTTCATCGGTCAGCTGCAGAGCAACAAGGCCGCGCTCCGTCGCCCGCTACGCCGACGTCGTGCAGTCGGTCGACCGGGCCAAGGTGGTGCGGGCGCTGGACCGGGCGCGCTCCAGGCCGGCCGCCGGCTCGAGGTCACCGTGCAGGTCAACCTCGACGAGGTGCAGGGCCGTGGTGGGGTGGCGCCGCGGGAGGCGCGGCTCGCTGGCCGACCTGGTCGCCGGCTCGGAGGCGCTGACGCTGCGCGGCGTGATGGCCGTGGCCCCCCTGGGAGGTGACCCGCGCGCGGCGTTCGCGCGGCTGCGGGAGGTCGCCGACGGCATCCGGGCCGACCACCCGGGCGCCACCTGGGTGTCCGCCGGGATGAGCGGGGACCTCGAGGCCGCGGTGGCGGAAGGCGCGACACACCTGCGTGTCGGGTCGGCAATCCTCGGTTCTCGGCAGTCACACCGGTAACTTCAATCACGACGCACGGCGCCGATTGGGCGGGGCCGACGACCGAGGAGCACTCAATGGCTGGCGCGCTGCGCAAGACGATGGTCTACCTGGGGCTCGCCGAGGACCAGGCTCGCTACGACGACGAGTACTACGAGGGCGTACGACGAGCACGCCGAGGTCGAGGAGCAGCCCGAGCACCGCGGTGCCGAGGTCACGCACCTGCAGACCCGGCAGCCGGTGGCGCACGTCGTGCGCTCCCCGGAGGCGGTCGGCTCTCCCGGATCACGACGATCCACCCGCGCACCTACAACGAGGCCAAGACGATCGGCGAGAACTTCCGCGACGGCATCCCGGTCATCATGAACCTCACCGACATGAGCGACGCCGACGCCAAGCGGCTCGTCGACTTCGCCGCCGGCCTGGTCTTCGGTCTGCGCGGGTCGATCGAGCGCGTCACCGAGCAAGGTCTTCCTGCTCTCTCCGGAGACGGTCGAGGTCAACGCCGAGGACGGCCCGGTCGTCCCCGGCCGCAGCGTCTTCAACCAGAGCTGAGCACCCGCATTCGGCGTCTCGGGCCGCGTGGGTCACACTTCCTGCCATGAATGCCGTGCGCGACGTCCTCAGGTTCGTCGTCTTCCTCTACTTCCTCGTGCTCATCGGCCGAGTCGTCTTCGACTGGATCCGGATCTTCGCGCGGGAGTGGCGGCCGCGCGGCGCGGCGCTGCTCGTGGCCGAGCCGATCTACACGCTGACCGAGCCGCCCCTGCGAGCGCTGCGCAAGGTCATCCCCCCGCTGCGGCTGGGCGGGGTGAGCATCGACCTGTCGTTCATGGTGCTGTTCTTCATCGTCTGGATCCTGCTGATCCTGCTCTGAGCTGCCCTGTGCGCCAACGGTTGTCGGTGCGGGGGCCCGGGTCGGGGGCTGGGTGCGACCGTGGGGTCGCCGTCCACGTGACGCAACACCTGTCACGGCAGCCCCGGCATCGCGTACGCTGACAAGACCGGACCCTGCCGGACCGCATTGTCGTGCGGTACGTCAGTGGGATCGCGACCCGTCGGCCACCCACAGGAGTTGAACATGGCTCTCACGCCCGAGGACGTCCTCAACAAGACGTTCACCCAGACACAGTTCCGTCGCGGGTACGACGAGCGGGAGGTCGATGACTTCCTCGACGACATCGTCGCCGAGATGCGACGGATGACCAAGGAGTCCGACGACCTCCGCGGCGACCTCAACACCTGCCGCGAGGGCAAGGGCATGGCCCCGGTCGTCACCAAGGCCGAGCCGGACACCTCCGCTCGTGACCTCGACGAGCTGCGGAGCAAGAACGCCACGCTCGCCGCTCGGGTCTCCGAGCTCGAGGGCACCCGCAGCGAGCTCACGACCAAGGTCTCCGACCTCGAGGGCACCCGCAGCGAGCTGACCGCCCGGCTGGGCGAGTTCGAGGGCAAGCACGGCGACATCGAGGGCCGCAACGCCGAGCTCCAGGGCAAGGTCGGCCAGCTCGAGCACCGCAACGCCGAGCTCGAGGCGCTGACCCAGGAGGCCCAGGGCAAGGCCCAGGAGGCCGAGGCCCGCCTGGTCGAGCTCCAGGACCGCAACGGCGAGCTCGAGAAGACGCTCGCCGAGACCGAGCAGCGCGCCGGCCAGCTCGAGGCCCGCGTCGTCGAGGCCGAGGGCCAGCTCGGCGACAGCCGCGGCGAGCTCGCCGCCCTGCAGGCCGAGCGCGAGCAGGAGGCGCGGCCGCGCTCGCGTCCGCCGACGGACCAGGCCGGCGCCGACACCAACGAGCAGATCGCCACGCTCCAGGCCCGCCTCGCCGAGACCGAGCGTGACGCGCAGGAGCGCATCGCCGCTGCGGACAAGCGTGCCGAGGAAGCTGCGCGCGAAGCCGCGCAGCGCCCCCAGGCCGAGGACGCCCACGCGCTCGGCGCCGCAGCCCTCGCCGGTGCCGGTGGTGGCGCCAGTGCCGCCGGTGTCATCGCCCTCGCCCAGCGCCTGCACGACGAGCACGTCGCCGCCGGTGAGTCCCGCCGCGACGAGCTGGTCTCCGAGGGGCAGCGTCGGCACGACGAGCTGGTCGACACCGGCCAGAAGCGTCACGACGAGCTGATCGGTACCGGCCAGTCCCAGCACGACGAGCTCATCTCGACGGCCACGGCCCAGCGTGACGAGATGCTGTCGACGGCCACGAGCCAGCGTGACGAGATGCTGTCGACGGCCACGAGCCAGCGTGACGAGATGCTGTCGACGGCCACGACCAAGCGTGACGACATGCTGACCGAGGCGCGTGAGCGCTCGACCGGGATGGTGGCCGAGGCGCAGCAGAAGAAGGCCTCGATCCTCGAGGAGCTCGGCCGTGAGCGCGGGCTGCTCGAGCGCAAGATCGAGGAGCTGAGTGGCTTCGAGCGCGACTACCGCTCGCGCCTGCACACCTACATCCAGGGCCAGCTCGCCGAGCTGAAGAACACCGGTGTCGACGGTGAGCCCGCCAGCGAGGAGCAGGAGGAGGCGGCCTCCGAGCCGCAGCCCGAGCGCCAGGGCTGACCCCCGCACGACGCAAGGGCCCGGCCGCGTGCCGGGCCCTTCGTCGTGCCCGGCGGGAACGACCTCGCCACATCTGCGTTTCGCCGTTGAGGCGCAGGGGTAGAGGCCGTATCCTCACCCCACCGGTCGGCCGACGGGGTCCACCACCACACACCCGGAAGTGGGTTCACATGGTTGCCAAGTTGGCGTTGTCCGTGGCCAGGCAGGCTGCGGCGACGGCACGCAAGGCCGTCGGCACCCGGGGGTCGACGGCGAAGGCCGCGACCACGACCGGCTCCACGACGAAGGCGACCAAGGCCGCGCCGGCCAAGAAGACGGCCACGAAGGCACCGGCCAAGAAGACCGCGACCAAGGCCGCACCGGCGAAGAAGGCGGCGACCAAGGCTGCGCCGGCGAAGAAGGCGGCGACCAAGGCCGCGCCGGCGAAGAAGGCGGCGACCAAGGCGGCGCCGGCGAAGAAGGCGGCACCAAGGCGGCGCCGACGAAGGCGGCGACCAAGGCGCGCCGGCGAAGAAGGCGGCGACCAAGGCTGCGCCGGCGAAGAAGACGGCGACCAAGGCGGCGCCGGCCAAGAAGGCGGCGACCAAGGCTGCGCCGGCGAAGAAGACGGCCACCAAGGCGGCGCCGGCCAAGAAGGCGGCCACCAAGGCGGCGCCCGCGAAGAAGACGGCCACCAAGGCGGCGCCGGCGAAGAAGGCGGCCACCAAGGCGGCACCCGCGACGAAGACCGCGACCAAGGCTGCACCGGCCAAGAAGGCGGCGACCACGGCAGCTCCGACGAAGCGGGCCGCCACGAAGGCTGCGCCGGCCGCCCAGGCTGCTCCGGCCAAGAAGGCCGCGACCAAGGCTGCGCCGGCGAAGCGGCGGCGCCGGCGAAGAAGGCCACCGCCACGACGACGGCACCCACCGCACCCACGACCACCAGGAAGGCGGCCCCCGTGACGAACGCACCCGCTGCGACCAAGGCCCCGACGAAACGTGCCGCTGCCAAGAAGGCCGTCCTCGTCGTCCGCGAGGACGAGACCCCCTGGACCGCCAAGGAGCTGCGGGCGGTGCGCTCGGAGCTCGAGCACGACATCGCGCAGCTGCGCTCGGAGGTGGCCCACGCCCAGAGCGACCTGGTCGACCTGATGCGCGACTCCGGCGACGGAGCCGGCGACGACCAGGCCGACGCCGGCGCCAAGACCTACGAGCGTGAGCAGGAGATCTCGCTGGCCAACAACGCCCGCGAGATGCTCGAGCAGAACGAGCACGCGCTCGAGCGGCTCGACAACGGCACCTACGGCATCTGCGAGTCCTGCGGCAACCCGATCGGCAAACTTAGGCTCCAGGCGGCTCCTCGTGCGACCCTATGCATGCCATGCAAGATGAAGCAGGAGCGCCGCTGACCAGCGCGGCCGACCCCACCCCGTCCACGCCGGCCCCGGTCCCGACCGGCGGCCGGCGGCGGCTGTATGCCGTGCTGCTCGGGCTCGCCGCCGCCGTGCTCGTGCTCGACCAGGCCACCAAGGTGTGGGCCCTGGCGCGCGCTCACGCCCGGCGAGGCGGTCGACCTCGTCGGGCTCGGTGATCAAGCTCAACCTGATCCGCAACCCCGGGGCGGCGTTCTCCATCGGCAACGGCTCGACGTGGGTGCTCACGGCCGTCTCGCTCGGCATCCTCGTGTGGGTCGTCATCGGGGCCCGCAAGGTGGGCAACATGCCGTGGGCGGTGGCCCTCGGGCTGCTCCTCGGCGGCGCGGTGGGCAACCTGATCGACCGGGGCTTCCGGGCGCCCGGGCCCGGGCGCGGTCACGTCGTCGACTTCATCGACTACTTCGGCCTGTTCATCGGCAACGTCGCCGACATCGCGATCGTCGTGGGCGCCGGCATCATCATGGTGCTGTCCTTCCGCGGCACCTCCCTCGCGGGACCGGTGCACCGCCCCGAGCACGCCGATGAGTGACGCCCGCACCGTCCTCGTGCCCGACGGGCTCGAGGGCGAGCGCGTCGACGCCGCCATCGCGCGCCTGTTCGGCCTCTCCCGCACCCGCGCCGCCGACCTCGCCGCCGCCGGTGGGGTCAGCGTCAACGCCGCCAACGTCGGCAAGAGCCACCGGGTCAGCGCCGGCGACATGCTCGAGGTGCAGCTCCCGGCATCCCCCGACGAGCCCGACCCTGGAGGTCGTGGCCGAGCCGGTGCCCGGCATGTCGGTCGTCTACTCCGACGAGGACATCGTCGTCGTCGACAAGCCGGTGGGCGTCGCCGCACACCCGAGCGTCGGCTGGACCGGCCCCAACGTGCTCGCCGGCCTCAAGGCCGCCGGCTACCGCATCTCGACCAGCGGGGCCAGCGAGCGGCAGGGCATCGTCTCGCGGCTCGACGTCGGCACCTCGGGCCTGATGGTGGTCTGCGCCAGCGAGCGGGGCTACTCGGTGCTCAAGCGCGCCTTCAAGGAGCGCCGGGTCGACAAGACCTACCACACGCTCGTGCAGGGCCTGCCCGACCCGCTGGTCGGCACCATCGACGCCCCGATCGCGCCGCCACCCCGGCCACGACTACAAGTTCGCCGTCATGGACTCCGGCAAGCACGCCGTCACCCACTACGAGCTGCTCGAGGCGTTCCGGCACGCGTCGCTGCTCGAGATCCGCCTCGAGACCGGCCGCACCCACCAGATCCGGGTGCACATGGCCGCGGTGCGCCACCCCTGCGTCGGCGACCTCACCTACGGCGCCGACCCCACCCTGTCCGCGCGGCTCGGGCTGCAGCGGCAGTGGCTGCACGCCGTCGGGCTCGGCTTCGAGCACCCCGGCTCGGGGGAGTGGGTCACCTTCGAGAGCCCCTACCCCGAGGACCTGCGCATCGCGCTCGAGCGGCTGTGACCCCGGAGCGACCTGGACTCTGGCCGCCTGCGACGGCGGCGCGAGCACCGGGTCGGCGACACGGACCCCGACACGCCGAGCGGTGTCCTCGGACCGACCTAGGATGGTCCGCGATGTCCCCGAACGCCTCCCCACCCCCAGCCACGACCCCCAACCGCGTGACGACCACGACGCCGGGGAAGGGCTCCGACTCGTTCGTCCACCTGCACGTGCACACCGAGTACTCCATGCTCGACGGCGCCGCGCGCATCGGCGACCTGTTCACCCGAGGCCGCCGAGATGGGGATGCCGGCCCTCGCCACCACCGACCACGGCTACGTCTTCGGCGCCTACGAGTTCTGGAAGAAGGCCCAGGGCACCGGGGTCAAGCCGATCATCGGCGTCGAGGCCTACGTCACCCCCGGCACCCACCGCACCGACAAGACCCGGGTCAAGTGGGGCGACGAGCGCACCAGCCCCGGTGACGACGTGTCCGGCTCGGGCGCCTACACCCACATGACCCTGCTGGCCCGCGACAACACCGGCCTGCACAACCTGTTCCGGATGGACTCGCCAGGCCTCGCTCGACCAGGTCTACGCCAAGTGGCCCCGCATCGACCGCGAGCTGCTCGACCGCTACGGCAAGGGCCTGATCGCCACCAGCGGCTGCGCGTCGGGCGAGATCCAGACCCGGCTGCGGCTCGGGCAGTACGACGCGGCCAAGCAGGCGGCATCGCGACTTCCAGGACATCTTCGGCAAGGAGAACTTCTACTGCGAGGTCATGGACCACGGCCTCGACGTCGAGCGCCGGTCCATGAAGGACCTCATCCGGCTGGCGCGCGAGCTGGACATGCCGTTCGTCGCCACCAACGACCTGCACTACACCAGCCCCGAGGACGCCAAGGCGCACTCGGCGCTGCTGTGCGTGCAGTCCGGCTCGACGATGATGGACCCCAACCGGTTCAAGTTCGACGCCGACGACTTCTACCTCAAGAGCCCGGCCGAGATGCGCCACACCTGGCGCGAGCTGCCCGAGGCCTGCGACAACACCCTGCTCATCGCCGAGATGTGCGACGATCTCGTTCACCGAGGACGAGGGGCGCTACATGCCCCGCTTCCCCTGCCCGACCGGCGAGAACGAGGAGAGCTGGTTCGTCAAGGAGGTGCAGCGCGGCCTGCGCGAGCGCTTCCCCGGCGGCATCCCCGACTACGCGCAGAAGCAGGCCGAGTTCGAGACCGAGGTCATCGTCAGCAAGGGGTACGCCGGCTACTTCCTCGTCGTCGCCGACTTCATCACCTGGGCCAAGAACAACGGCATCCGGGTCGGGCCCGGTCGTGGCTCGGGCGCCGGGTCGATGTGCGCCTACGCGATGAAGATCACCGACCTCGACCCGATCCCGCACGGCCTGATCTTCGAGCGGTTCCTCAACCCCGAGCGACCCTCGATGCCCGACTTCGACGTCGACTTCGACGAGCGCCGGCGCGGCGAGGTGATCCGCTACGTCACCGAGAAGTACGGCAGCGAGCGGGTCGCGCAGATCGTCACCTACGGCACCATCAAGGCCAAGCAGGCCGTCAAGGACGCCGCCCGGGTGATGGGCCACCCGTTCGCGGTCGGGGAGCAGCTGACCAAGGCGATGCCGCCGGACGTCATGGGCAAGGGCGTGCCGCTGTCGGGCATCTACGACCCCACCTACCCGCGCTACGGCGAGGGCAAGGAGTTCCGCGACCTGGTGGCCACGCGAGCCGCACCTGCAGGAGGTCGTCGAGACCGCCAAGGGCCTCGAGGGGCTCAAGCGCCAGTGGGGCGTGCACGCGGCCGGCGTCATCATGAGCAGCGAGCCGCTCATCGACGTCATCCCGATCATGCGCCGCGCTGCAGGACGGCCAGATCATCACCCAGTTCGACTACCCGAGCTGCGAGGCGCTCGGCCTGGTCAAGATGGACTTCCTCGGGCTGCGCAACCTCACCATCCTCGACGACGCCATCGCCAACGTGAAGAGCAACCGTGGCGAGGACATCGACCTCGACGCGCTGTCCAAGGACATGACCGACCAGCCCACCTACGACCTGCTGGCCCGGGGCGACACCCTCGGCGTCTTCCAGCTCGACGGCGGCGGCATGCGCACGCTGCTCAAGCTGATGCAGCCCGACAGCTTCGAGGACATCTCGGCGGCGCTCGCGCTCTACCGGCCGGGCCCGATGGGCGTCAACGCGCACACCAACTTCGCGCTGCGCAAGAACGGCAAGCAGGAGCTGACCCCGCTCGACCCGCAGCTCGAGGGCAAGCTGCAGCCCGAGATGATCGAGGCGCTCGGCCCGATCCTCGGCACGACCCACGGCCTGGTGATCTACCAGGAGCAGGTCATGGAGATCGCCCAGAAGCTCGCGGGCTACACCCTGGGCAACGCCGACCTGCTGCGTCGCGCGATGGGCAAGAAGAAGAAGTCGGTGCTCGACGCCGAGTACGTCCCGTTCTCCGAGGGGATGAAGGCCAAGGGCTTCAACGAGGCGTCGATCGCCGCGCTGTGGGGCGTGCTCGTCCCGTTCTCCGACTACGCCTTCAACAAGGCGCACACCGCCGCCTACGGCCTGGTGTCGTACTGGACCGCCTACCTCAAGGCCAACTACCCGGCCGAGTACATGGCCGCCCTGCTCACCTCGGTCGGCGACGACAAGGACAAGTCGGCGCTCTACCTCGGCGAGTGCCGCCGGATGGGCATCAAGGTGCTGCCGCCCGACGTCAACGACTCGATCGGCCAGTTCGCCGCGGTCGGCACCGACATCCGGTTCGGGATGCAGGCCATCCGCAACGTCGGCCACAACGTCGTCGAGGCGGTCATCGCGGCCCGCGAGGAGAAGGGCCGCTTCACCTCCTTCCGCGACTTCATGTCGCAAGGTGCCGGCCGTGGTCTGCAACAAGCGCACCATCGAGTCGCTCATCAAGGGCGGTGCCTTCGACGGCCTCGCCGAGACGCGGATGGGGCTGCTCCGCGTCCACGAGGAGTACGTCGACGCGTTCGTCGCGGTCAAGCGCCAGGAGGCCATCGGGCAGGACAGCCTGTTCGGGGCGTTCGGCGACGACTCGGCCGGCGACTCCGGCGGCGACCTGATGGGCCTGACCGCCGTGCCCGGCGTCGAGTGGGACAAGTCGACGCTGCTCGTCCTTCGAGCGCGAGATGCTCGGCCTCTACGTCTCCGACCACCCGCTGTTCGGCGTCGAGCACGTGCTCGCCGCGCACGCCGACACCCCGATCGCCGCCCTGACCGAGCGACGACGCCGGCAAGCCCGAGGGCTCGATGGTCACCATCGCCGGGCTGATCACCGGCCTGCAGGTCAAGCGCACCAAGAAGGGCGACCTCTGGGCGATCGCCACGGTCGAGGACCTCGCCGGCGCCATCGAGTGCCTGTTCTTCCCGAGCGCCTACATGACCGTCGGCCCGATGCTCCAGCAGGACACCGTCGCCGTCGTGCGCGGCAAGGTCAACCGGCGCGACGACACCGTGTCGATCTACGCCCAGGAGCTCACCCTGCCCGACGTCAGCGAGGGCCCGCGGGGGCCCGTGGTGGTGACGATGGAGACCGCTCGGGCCACCACGCAGCGGGTGGAGGAGCTCAAGACGGTGCTCACCAACCACCCGGGCACCACCGAGGTGCACCTGAAGCTGGTCAAGCCCGGCCGGTCGGTCGAGATCCGGCTCGACCCGGCCTACCGGGTCAACGCCACCGAGGCGCTGTTCGGCGACCTCAAGGTGCTCCTCGGGCCCGCGCTGCCTGATCTGACGACGGCGGGACGGTCGTGATCCTTGGGGTGGAAGGGGCCCCGGTGGTGACCGGCAGGTGATGCCCGGGCGACCATCGGGATTCCGGCGTTTCGCTCGGCTTGACAGGGCCGGTGCAGCGCTTATGGTGGGCGGCGCCTGACCCCCCACAAGGAGAGAACATGACCATGACCCATCGGCGCATCCTCGGCGCCGGTATCGCGGCGACCGCGATCGCGGCGCTCGTCACGAGCACGCCCGCCCTTGCCGCAGAGCAGCCCTCGGCCAAGAAGACAGCTCAGCCAGACGGTGCAGCTGCTGTCGATCAACGACTACCACGGCAACCTCGAGGCACTCGGCGGCATGACGTTCGAGCCCGAACCGCGAGCCAGCGCTGATCCCCGCCGGCGGAGCGCGAGAACCTCGCCACCAAGCTCGCCGAGCTGCGCGCGCAGTCGGGCGACGCCAACAGCCTGACCGTCGCGGCGGGTGACCTCATCGGCGGGTCAGCCTTCATCTCGGGCATGTTCCACGACGAGCCGTCGGTCGAGTCGCTCAACGCGATGGGCCTGGACGTCTCCAGCGTCGGCAACCACGAGTTCGACGAGGGCACCGAGGAACTGCTCCGCATGCAGCAGGGTGGCTGTCACCCGGTCGACGGCTGCTACTTCCCCGACGAGCCCTACGCCGGTGCCGACTTCCCCTGGCTCGCCGCCAACGTCGTCAAGAAGGACCAGCGGGCAGCCGCTGCTGCCCGGCGACCTCGGTGCAGAAGGTCGGCAAGGTGCGCAAGGTCGGCTTCATCGGGATGACCCTCGAGGCGACTCCGACCATCGTCAACCCGAGCGGGGTCTCGACCGGTCGACTTCAAGGACGAGGTCGAGACGGCCAACGCGCAGGCGGCGGTCCTCAAGAGGCGCGGGCGTCGAGGCGATCGTCGTGCTCCTGCACGAGGGCGGCATCAACGCCGGCACGGTACGACCAGTGCGTCGGCATCTCCGACCCGATCGCGACGATGGCGACCCAGTTCAGCCCCGAGATCGACCAGATCATCACCGGTCACACCCACGACCCGTACGTCTGCTCCATCCCCGACCCGGCTGGCAACCCGCGCCTGGTCACCAGCTCGGCCGCCCAGGGCATGACGGTGACCGAGACCAACGCTGGTCGTCGACGTCGCCACCGGCGAGGTCGACCGTGGGCTCTCCACCGCGACGAACCACCTCGTCCCGCAGACCCTGGCCGACGACCCGTCGCAGACGGCCATCATCGCGAAGTGGAACACCCTGGCCGGGCCCGCTGAAGTCGCAGGTCGTCGGCACGCACGTCGAACCGATCACCGGTGACTCGACCGGCAACCGCGGCATCGAGACCCCGATGGGTGACCTCGTCGCCGACGCCATCCTCGACAACACCGAGTCCATCGGCGCCCAGATCGGCCTGATGAACGTCGGTGGCGTGCGAGCGAGCCTGAACGCGCAGAAGTACGGCGAGGGCCCGGGCGAGATCACCTACGCCGAGGCGTTCGACATCGCGCCGTTCGGCAACGTGTACGTCGCCCTCGACCTCACCGGCGCCCAGCTGAAGACCGTGCTCGAGCAGCAGTACCAGCCGGTGCCGGCTCGTGGCTCGCGTCCCATGCTGGCGCTGGGTGTCTCGGACGGCTTCACCTACGGCTGGGACGCTGCGCAGCCGCAGGGCTCGCGCGTCGTTCCGGGTTCGATGATGCTCAACGGCTCGCCGATCAGCGACACCCAGACCGTGCGCGTCGGCACGCTGAACTTCCTCGCCGACGGTGGCGACCTGTTCACCGCGTTCAAGTCGGGCACGAACCGCGTCGGCGGCATCGGTGACCTCGAGGGTCTCGTGGCGTACTTCAAGACCCACCCGGGTCTGACCGCGCCGCCGAGCCGTATCGCGGGTCTCTGACCCCGGCGCAGTTCCGGCCGACACCGCGAGGGCCGCACCCCACCCGGGGTGCGGCCCTCGCCGTGTCCGGGCCCGTGGACGAGGGCCGCGGTGGGTGGTGCCGCTGCCCGCGGCCCGCGCGTGCACCGGCATACAGTGACGCCATGCCGAGCCCCACCCCACCCACCGCCGAGCGCCGACCCCACGTGCGGGAGCACCACGGCGACCGGGTCGAGGACCCCTACGCCTGGATGCGCGACCTCGACGACCCCGCCCTGCTGGCCCACCTCGAGGCCGAGAACGCCTACGCCGAGGCCCGCACCGAGCACCTCACGCCGCTGCGCAGCGCGATCGTCGAGGAGATCCGCTCGCGGGTGAAGGAGACCGACCTGTCGGTGCCCGTCGCGAGCGGCCCGTGGTGGTACTACTCCCGCACCGTCGAGGGCCTCCAGTACGCCGCCCAGGTGCGCGCGCCGCTGACCGACCCGGCCGTGCGACCCGACCCCGAGGCGGATGCCGTGCCGGGGGAGCAGGTCGTGGTCGACGGCAACGTCGAAGCGGGTGACAGCGAGTTCTTCTCGCTCGGGGCGCTCACCGTCAGCGCCGACCACCGGCTCGTGGCGTTCGCGGTCGACACCGCGGGCGACGAGCGCTTCGACCTGACCATCCGCGACATCGCCACCGGTGAGGTGCTCGACACCTCGATCACCGGCATCGGCTACGGCGTCGAGCTCAGCCGCGACGGGCAGTTCGTGTTCTACACCCGGCTCGACGAGGCGTGGCGGCCGTACCAGCTGTGGCGTCACCGGGTCGGTGGCGACCCGGCCGACGACGTGCTGGTGCACCAGGAGGACGACGAGCGCTTCTGGATGGGCGTGGCCGCCAGCCGCGACGAGCGGTGGCTGCTGCTGGGGCTGGGGTCGAAGACGACCTCCGAGGTGCACGTGCTCGACGCCGACGACCCGCAGGGGCAGTGGCGGGTGCTGGCCCCGCGCCGCGAGGGGGTCGAGTACGACGTCGAGCCGGCCGCCGACCGCTTCCTCATCGTGCACAACACCGACACGCCCGACGCCGACCTCGCCTGGGCTCCGTTCGACGCCACGACCCACGAGCAGTGGGTGCCGTGGCTGGGCTCGGGGGAGGGCGAGCGGTTCGTTGCCGTCGACGCGTTCGACGACGCCACCGTGCTCAGCCTGCGCACGGGTGGGCTCACCGCGCTGCGCGTGCTGCCCCGCGACCCGTCCTCGCCCTCGGGGCACGGCGAGCCGTGGGACGTCGCCGTCGACGCAGGCGGTGCACTCGATCGGCCTGGGCGACAACCCCGAGCCGGCCCAGCGCGCCATCCAGGTCGTCGTCGAGTCGTGGGCCACCCCGCGCACCGTGCTCGACGTCGACCTCGCGACCCGCGATCGCACGCTCCTCAAGCGCCAGCCGGTGCTCGGCGACTTCGACGTCGCGAACTACACCGAGCACCGGGAGTGGGCCACGGCATCCGACGGCACGCTCGTGCCGGTCTCGGTGGTGCACCGGGTCGGCCTGGAACCCGACGGCACCAACCCGGGCGTCGTCACGGCCTACGGCTCGTACGAGATCTCGTCGGACCCGTACTTCTCGGTGGCCCGGCTCAGCCTGCTCGACCGCGGGGTCGTCTACGCCGTGGCGCACGTGCGCGGCGGCGGCGAGATGGGCCGGCGCTGGTACGACGACGGCAAGCTGTTCGCGAAGACCAACACCTTCACCGACACGCTCGCCGCCGTCGACCACCTCGTGGCATCGGGATGGGTGGCGACCGACCGCCTCGGGCTCGAAGGCGGTTCTGCCGGAGGGCTGCTCGTCGGGGCGGTGCTCAACCTGGCCCCGGAGAAGTTCCGCGTGGCGCACGCCGCCGTGCCGTTCGTCGACGCCCTCACGACGATGCTCCAGCCCGACCTGCCGCTCACCGTGGGGGAGTGGGAGGAGTGGGGCAACCCGCTCGCCGACCCCGAGGTGTATGCCGCGATGCGCGCCTACGCGCCGTACGAGAACGTGCGCGCGGCCGACTACCCGGCCGTGCTGGCGACCTCGAGCCTGCACGACACCCGCGTCTACGTCACCGAGCCGGCCAAGTGGGTCACCCGGTTGCGCGAGACCGTCACCAGCGACCCGCTGGATCGTCCCGGTGCTGCTGCGCACCGAGCTCGCGGCCGGGCACGGCGGGCGCAGCGGGCGGTACTCCGCGTGGGAGCAGATCGCCTGGGAGTGGGCGTTCGTGCTCGACCAGCTCGACGCGACCGAGCGCCTCTGACCCGCGTCCGGTCAGCGGGTCAGCGGGTCATCAGCATCGGGCAGTGGCAGCGGCTGATCAGCCGCAGCGCCGTCGACCCGACGTGCAGGCCCTGGAACCCACCGGAGCCGCGGCTGCCCACCACGAGCATGGCGGCACCCTCGGTGCGGTCGACGAGGGCCTGGACGGGCTCGGAGCGCACCACCTCGTAGTCGACCTTGACGTCGGGGTTCTTGGCGCGGCGGGTCGCGATGGCCGACTCGACGATCCTCTCGAGGTTGGCCTCGTAGGTGCTCCAGTTCGAGCTCGTCGACAGGGTCGGGTCGGTGGCGCTGTGCGCCTCCCAGGCGTGCAGCACGTCGAGCCAGCCGCCGGTGCGGGCGGCCTCGTCGAACGCGACACCCAGGGCGCGCAGCGACGGCTTGGAGCCGTCGACACCGACGACCACCCGACCGCTGAGGGGGGAGCCGCCGGCGGTCTCGTGGCCGACGACGAGCACCGGGCAGCGCGCGTGGGTGATGACCTGCATCGCGACGGCGCCCACGCTGGTCCGGCTGAACACCCCGTGGCCCATCGCCCCGACGACCACGAGGGCGGCCGAGCGGGACGCGTCGACGAGGGCCTGGCTGGCGTAGCCGTCGCGGATGCCGGTGGTCACGGTGAGCGCCGGGTCGACGGCGTGGGCGCGCGCGACGCCGTCGGCGACGAGTCGCTTGGCGTGGTTCGACACCATCGCCGACCCGTCGGTGAGCTCGCCGAAGCCGAGCATCGGCAGGTCGGGCGCGAAGGCGTGCAGCACGTGCAGCGTGAACCCGCGTGCGCTCGCCACCTGGGCGGCCCGGGCGACGGCTGCCATGGACAGTGGGGACCCGTCGACCCCGACGACGACTCGTTGCTGGGTCATCACGGCTTCCTTCCGATCGCGAGAGTGTCGCGGCGGCGGAGTCGCCAGGGGTGTCAGCGCTGACGTCGTCCGTCGTCGTGGGGATCGGTGCTCCCCACACCTTGACCGTGGCACGGCCCGCGGCGCCGCGCAAGGGCCGCCGCCCGCATGTCCGCCACCGCGGCCGACGCGCGGTCCCGCCGCGGTGCGACTGCACGTCGCAGTGGTCAGCGCTGCAGTGCCTCGCCGTCGCCGAAGACGTCGAGCACGACGCCGCTCGCACCCATGGCTCCGTTCGCACCGGTCCAGAAGGTGCCCTGCCGTCCGTCGGCCACGACGACCGACGGGCCGGCCACCGACGCACCGGTCGGGGTCAGCACGACGGCCGAGCCGGCGGCGACACCGACGGCCGGTTGCGCCGGTGCCGCGGTGACGCCGGCGTACAGGCGACCCCAGCGGTAGTCGTCGGTGAGGTGCGGCACGAGTGTGGCCGGCACCAGTGCCAGCCCGGGCTGCCAGGCCGCGTCGTCGGCGCGGAAGGCCGCGACGCCCTCCGCCTCGATCGCGTCGCCGTCGGTCTCCGGCGCGTTCGCCTTCGCCGACCAGCGGGCGCCGAGTACTGCGGTCATCGCACCGTCGGCGAGCACGACGGGAGTCGTGCGCACGGCGGTCGTCACGGCATCCCGGAAGGCGGGGTCGGCCATCGTCGAGGCCAGGGCGGCGGGGTCGTCGCCGGCGAGCACGACCGCCGTGGCGCCCGTCGAGGGTCTTGGACGACCACCCCTTGCTGCCGTAGACCACCGTCGTCACGGTGCCGGTCCAGCCGGCCTTCTTGACGGCCTGGCCGTAGGCGTTGACCAGCGTGCTCGAGCCGGCGCCGCCGCCGAGCACGACCAGCCTGGCGGTCTTCGAGGTGCTCACGGCGCGGGCCGCCGTGACGACGTCGCCGATCACGTCGCTGCCGAGCGCACCGCCGCCGAGGAAGACCGTTCCGCCGACGGTCGAGGGGGATGCCGGGGCCGACCACGGACCGCCGCTCGGGGTGGGCGGCACCGAGCCGTTGTGGGTGAACACCCGCGAGGTCAGGTCGTAGGTGTCGCCGTCGGTCATCAGGTGGGTCAGCACCCTGCGGGCCGAGAGCGTGGCCGGGCTGCCGACCCACGAGTGGGTGGCGCTGCAGCGTCTCGAGGTCGACGATCGCCGCCGAGCTGTCCCCGAAGAGGTCCGAGAGCATGACGTCACCCGTGTCGCGGACGCCGGTGGCGTAGTCGACGCCGACGCCGACCGGGCTGGCCCCGTCGAACCGCTCGTCGGCGGTCGCGAGGGTGGACAGGGTGCGGCCGAACCGGCCGCGCTGGTAGAAGTGCTGGTCGAAGATCGCCCGGGACGACCCGACGGCGAGACCGCGCTCGAGGTCGGCGTCGCCGTCGTCCCACCACATCAGCGTCGAGTCGCGCTGCAGGCCGAGCTCGGGGTTGTCGACCAGCGTGGTGTAGCCGTTGATCATGTTGCGCGACTCGACGGCCGCCCCGGCGCTGGTGCCGCCCAGCACCACCGCGCGCTGCCGCACGGCGGCGGTGATGGCCGTCTCGGCGGGGGTGTTGGCGAGCACGTCCATCGCGATCTCCTGGTCGCCGCCGAGCACGTAGATGCCGTCGGTCGTGGAGGCGTTGATGGTCGCGGAGTTGGCCGGGTCCAGGGCGTCGGCCCGGTTCGAGGAGCACGGCCAGGGTCGCGGTGCAGCCGGTGAACGGTGGTGCGACGGTGGTCTCGCACGCCGCGTCGACCTGGTCGGTGCGCTGCTGGGCGAGAGCCAGGTTGGCCTTGCGCTCCTTGTCGGTGTCGCCGTAGGCGGCGGGCACGACCACGATGTCGATGGTCGGGCCGCTGGCACCCTCGGCGGCGGCCCGGGCGAAGCCGGTGAGGGTGGAGTCCTCGTAGCCACCCCCGATCGGGGTGAGCACGGTCGGCTCGGCGCCGACGGCACCGGCGGTGACGACCGCCGGAGCGGCGACGACGGCCAGGGTGAGCAGGCTGGCAGCGGTGCTGCGGCGGAGGGTGCGACGACGGGTGCGAGGTTCCGGGGTCATGGACGCGAACCTAGCCAAGAGCGCGGCGGTGCGCCCGTCGAGCCGTGCGCGACCTCGGTGTGGGGGAGCGGCATAGGCTGCGGCCATGACGCTGATCGCCATCGAGTGGGACGACGAGGCCGGCCACGACGGGCGTGGCGCGGTACGGCTCCTCGACCAGACCCTGCTGCCCGGCACCACCACGTACCGGGAGATCGTGACCACCGACGAGCTCGTCGTCGCGATCGCCGAGCTGGCCGTGCGCGGTGCCCCCGCCCTCGGTGTCGCCGGCGCGCTGGGGGTCGTGCTCGCCATGGACGAGGGTGCCCGCAAGGACTGGGGCGACGCGCAGGTGCAGGCGGCGGTCGACCGCGTGCGGCACGCGCGCCCGACCGCGGTCAACCTCGCGTGGGGGGTCGACCAGGTGCGCCCGCTGATGGGCGCGGGCCGCGATGCCGTGCTCGTCGCCGCCCGCCGGGTCGCGACCGAGGACGAGGCCGCCAACCGCGAGCTGTCCCGGCTCGGCGCCGACTGGCTGCTCGCCCGGATCGACCGGCCGCGGCTGCGGGTGCTCACCCACTGCAACACCGGCTCGCTCGCGACCTCGGCGTGGGGCACCGCCCTCGGCGTCATCCGCGAGCTGCACGCCCGCGACCGGATCGAGCTGGTCTACGCCGACGAGACCCGCCCGCTGCTCCAGGGCTCGCGGCTGACCGCGTTCGAGCTGGCCGCCGACGGCATCCCGCACCGGGTGCAGGCCGACGGCGCCGCCGCCTCGACGATCCTGCGCGGGCTGGTCGACCTCGCCGTCGTCGGCGCCGACCGGATCGCCGCCAACGGCGACGCCGCGAACAAGATCGGCACCCTCGGGGTGGCGCTCGCCTGCCGCGACGCCGGCATCCCGTTCATGGTCGCGGCGCCGTGGTCGACGGTCGACCTGTCGATGGCCGACGGCTCGCACATCGAGATCGAGGAGCGACCGGGTGAGGAGGTCACGGTGCTCGGGGGAGTGCGCCTGGCACCCGAGGCGTCGCCGGGGTTCAACCCGGCCTTCGACGTCACGCCGGCGCGCCTGGTCGACGCCGTCACGACCGAGCGCGGCGTGGCAGAGCCCCGCACCGGTGCCGACCTGCGCAGCTTCGCCTGAGCGCGAAAGCGCGCCGGACACGCGGACGGCCGGCCGGCATCCGAGGATGCCGGCCGGCCGTCCGGCGTGCGGTGGCGTCAGGCGGTCACGTCAGCGGACGACGTTGAACGCGTTGACGTTGCCGGCGCCGTAGAAGCTGTTGCGCGCGCCGCCCGTGCACTCGGCCTGGTAGATCGGCAGACCCGGGCGCGGGTCGTAGACACCCTCGGGGCACGGCAGGGCCACGGCGGTCCGCTCGAGCATCGACGCGAGGGCGCCGGGCGAGAGGTCCGGGTGGGCCGACAGCGCGAGCGCCGCGACACCCGCGGCGTGCGGGCTGGCCATCGACGTCCCCTGCTTGTAGCCGTACCCGTTCACCTTCGTGGTGGTGTTGATGACCGTGGACAGGATCGTGTTCGCGGGGGTCGAGACCGCCGGGTTGGGCTGGCGGCTGTCTCCTCCGGGGGCCGCGACGTCGACGACGCCCTGGCCGTAGGAGCTGTAGTAGCTCTTCAGCTGCTGCGGTGCCGACCGCCGAGACGGTGACGACACCGGGCGCCTCGGCCGGCAGGTCGACGCACGCACCGGTGATGGTGCGGTCCTCGATGGGGAAGCTGCCGTCGTTCGGGCTCGAGGCGTCGACGAACTTGTGCTGGAGGTCGACGTTGGAGTTACCCGCCGAGGCGATGTTGAGCACGCCCTGGCTCTGCGAGTAGCGGATCGCGCGCTGCACGGCCTGCCACACCGGACGCTGGCGGGCGTCGTTGCGGCAGTTGAACTCCCACGGGTCGATGAAGTAGCTGTTGTTCGTGACCTGCATGCCGTGGGTGGCCGCCCACATGAAGCCGCAGACCGCGGCCTCCGGGTAGATGAAGCCGTCGTCGTTGACGACCTTCACCGAGGCGACCTTGACGCCGGGCGCCACACCCGCGATGCCGACACCGTTGATCGCGGCGGCGATGGTGCCCGCAACGTGGGTGCCGTGGTCGGAGGTCGTGGGGTTCCACGCGCTCTCGGCCGTGTCGACGACGCCGCCGAGGCACGAGGCGCTCTGGTCCTTGGCGATCTGCGTCGCGAGGTCCGGGTGCGTGCTGGAGATCCCGCTGTCGAGGACGCCGACGACGACCGACGGGTCGCCCGTCGTGACGGCCTGTGCCTCGGGGACGTCGATCTGGGCCATGTCCCACTGCAGGCCCCACAGCGGCTCGGCGGTGGGGTCGCCGGTGGCCGCCGCGACGTCCGGAGCAGCCACGACCGTGGTGGCGCTGTCCTCGAGAGCCGTGCCCAGACCGTCGGTGGATGCGACCGACTCGACTCCGGACCCGGTCACCGCCCCGGCGAACGCCGGGTCGGTGGAGCGCACGACGAGCACGCCGATCTGTCGGTAGTCGGCGACAACCCGCCCACCGGCGGCGGCGACCCGTGCTGCGGCCTTTGCCGTGGACTGGCCCTGCGGGCTGAGCACCACGTAGGTCGACTCGGTACCTGCTGCCATGGTGGGGGTGCTGGTGACGCCGACGAGGGTGCCGGCCACGAGGACGGCCGCGGCTGCGCCGGCGGCTCTGGAACGAGATACACGGATCACGAGGACTCCCGATCTGTGGAGTGGGGACGAACGCCGGTGGGTGGCACCGGACCGGATCAACGTAGGGGCACCCCCGGTCAGTCGCAAGCGGTGGGAGTCTCGGGGTTGCGGCCGACCTGGCGTCCGGGGTCGAAACATCGGGCATAAGTGGTGTGCTTCATCTGTCCATAGTGAAGGTATGATCTTCACATGAGCGGTATGAAGAGCCAGGCTTCACGCTGCGTCGTCATCGGTGACCTCGTGGGGTCCCGGGGCGCGCCCAACCGGCGCGCCCTGCACCGCGCCGTCGAGCAGGCGCTGGCCGGCGTCAACGCCGCCGTCCCTGCCGTCACCGAGCTGCGGATCACCGTGGGAGACGAGTTCCAGGGGTCCTACGCGACCCTCGGGGCCGCGATCGAGGCGTCCCTGCGGGTGCGCCTGGAGCTGCTGCCCGCGGCCGACGTGCGGGTCGGCATCGGCCGTGGGCCGGTGCAGCTGCTCGACGCCGAGCGTGGCATCGAGGACGGCCCCGGCTGGTGGGCCGCCCGGTCCGCGATCGAGGCGGTCGAGCAGGCCGCCGGCCGCGCCGCCACCCGCCACCTGCGCACCGCCTACCACCCGGCACCGCAGCTCGCCGCTGCCGGCGACGCGGTCGAACCGGACGCGACCGGCCGTGGCGGTGGCGCGGATGCGGTCAACGCGGCGCTGCTCTGTCGGGACCATCTGGTTGGCTCGTTGTCACAACGGTCGGTCCGACTACTGAGGGGGCTCATGGATCCGCACACCACCCAGAGCGAGCTGGCCACGCTCGAGGGCATCAGCGCCTCGGCCGTGTCGCAGCGCGTGCGCGCCGACGGGATCGGCGCGGTCCTCGCCGCCGAGGACCTGCTGCGGGGTCTCGCGTGACGTGGCTGGCGGTCTGGCTCATCGGGGTGGGTCTGGCCGACCTCGTGCGCGCCGGCGCGGGGGCGAGCGCCACCGCGCTGCGCCTCGCCATGGCGGCGGGGGCCGCTGCGGTCGCCGTGCTCGCCGTGCTGACCGACCTCACCGCGCCGGTCGACCTCGTCTGCCTCGCCGCCTCCCTGGTGCCGCTGGTGCTCTGGGTCCGGTGGTCCGCCGAGGCGGTCACCACCGGCGACGGCCACTGGCCGGCCCTGGCGGCCCTGGCCGCGGGGGCGGTGTGGCTCGTCGCGCTGAGCGGCTGGGCGTCGCCGGCCGGCGGGCCGTTCGGCCGCTGGCTGCAGTGGGCCGACCTGCCCCTCGTCGGTCCGGAGGCGTCGCCGACCCGCGTGCTGCTGGTCGTCGGCCTGCTGCTCGTCAACCTCGCCACCGCCAACGTCGTGGTGCGCCTGGTGCTGGTCGGGGTCGGGGCGATGCGCCCGGTGCTGCCGCTCGACCCCGACGGCCACCCGCAGCCCTCCGACCAGCTGCGTGGCGGGCGGCTTCTCGGCCCGATGGAGCGGGTGCTCATCATCGGGCTCGGGCTCGCCGGTCAGCTCACGGCCGCCGGGCTGGTCATCGCCGCGAAGGGGCTGATCCGCTTTCCCGAGCTGCAGGCCAAGCGTGACGACAGCACCAGCGTCGACGGCGTGGGCATCGATGCCGTCACCGAGTACTTCCTCGTCGGGTCGTTCGTCTCGTGGCTGGTGGCCCTGGTGAGCCTCGCCGTCACACGCTGACGATGTTGCCCTTCCACCGGGCGGGGAAGTCGGAGGTCCGGTCGCCGGCGAGCAGCAGCCGGTAGGTCATCGTCGCGGCCTCCTCGAGGTTCAGGGCCCGGCGCAGCGCCATCGACACCGTGTCGCCCAGGGTCGAGCAGCCGTGGTGGGCGAGCACCACCGCGTCGTGGTCGCGCGCGGCCTCGGCGGCCGCGTCCGCGATCTCCTGCGAGCCGGACGGGTGGAAGGGCACCCGTCCCGCGCTGCCCAGGTAGAACTGGTGGTCCAGGGTCGTGAACCGCAGTGGCGCACCGAGCATGTCGACCAGCAGCACGTGCTGCGGGTGCAGGTGCACGATGCAGGCGACGTCGGGGCGCACGGCATACGTGCGCTCGTGCAGCTTCCACTCGATCGACGGGCGCTCCGCACCGCCGACCCGCTCCCCGTCGAGGGTGAGCTCGGCGAAGTCGTCCGGGGTGAGCCGGTCCAGCCAGGTGCCCGACCCGGTGACGAGGAACCGGTCGGTGTCGGGCAGCCGCACCGACAGGTTGCCGCCGCTCGCCTGCACCAGCCCACGTTCGACGAGGTGGCGTCCGGCGTCGATCAGCTCGGCGGTGAGGGTCTCGCGCTGGGTCGTCATGTCGCGATTCTCGCGCATGCCGGGCGCCGGCCCGTGAACCGGCCGCCCGGTAGCGCGAACCCCCAGCCGCCTGTCCGAAGGCACCGCCAGGGGTCGCCCGGCAAAGTCGCGGGAGCGGAACGTCCGGAACGCCACCTCGGGGTGTCACCGTTGGGAGAAGTGACGGCCTCGAACGGGGCCGCAGACGGAGGGGACGCAACGATGGGCTTTCTCGACCGGCTCCTGGGCCGCACGCCGACCGAGCAGCACCGACAGGAGGCCGGGTGGGACAGCGGCCGGAACACCCAGCCGGCAGCCGCCCCACCGCGACCGGCGGCGAGCGAGGAGGAGCGGGCGGTGGCCCGGTACCGCTACCTGCTGCGCACCGCGCCGCCCGAGCAGCTCGAGGCCCTCCACGCCGAGGCGTTCGCGAAGCTGACGCCCGAGCAGCGCCAGCAGCTGCTGCGCGAGCTGTCGACGGCCTCCCCGGGTGAGGCGGGCACCTCGGCCGAGCCGGCAGACCTGGCCCGCGCCGCGACCCGCGCCGAGATGCGCCAGCCGGGCACCCTGCAGAACACCTTCTCGCGGGGCTCCTTCGGGGGCGGCACCGGGATGGGCGGGATGTTCGCGGGCTCGATGATGGGCACGATCGCCGGCGTCGTCATCGGCTCGGCCATCGCGGACATGCTCTTCGACGGCTACGACCAGAGCCCTGAAGCGCAGGAGGCGGGCGACACCGGTGGCGACACCGGGACGGACTCCGCCGGCTCGGGCGACAGTGGCACCGATTCGGGTGACACGGGCTCGGGGGATGCCGGCGACCCGGGCCTCGGGGGCGACACCTCCGGCACCGACACCGGTGGTGACTGGGCCGGCGGTGGCGACTACGGCGGCGGTGGCGGCGACTTCGGTGGTGGTGACTTCGGCGGGGGCGACTTCGGCGGCTTCTGACCGGGTCGATCCCGTCAGACCTGGTAGGCCGTCCAGCCCCGGTCGCGATGCCACCCGATGAGGGGGGATCCGGGCCACTCGGTCGTCAGCCACAGGTGGGTGAGGCCGTCGGGCACCTCCGGCGGATGGTCGGGCAGTGGGCCCAGCGGGGCGCTCAACCGCTGGTAGAGCGTCGGGGGCAGCCCGCCCTCGGCGATTCCGACGAAGAGGTGACGTTCGTCGACCCGGCCGGCGCCGGCCACCTTCGCGGCCCGCCGCGCGACGTGCGGTTCGACGAGCAGGTCGCTCACGGCATCCGGCAGGGCGGTGAGCGCGGGGTCGACGGGCGGTGCTGCGTCGCTGGACGGCGACTCCGGGTGCGGTGGCCTCGCCGGCTTCGACCGGGCCAGTCGGTCGCGACCGAGCAGCACCAGCCCGTTGCGCGAGGCCGCACCGGCGTGGGTGGTGACCTCGAGGGCCGCGGTGCGGCCACCCGGGTAGGTGAGGTGCACGTCGTAGGCGCCCTGGCGGTGGCCGACGTCGTGGGCACGGGCCGTCGCGCCGGTGGCGCGCTCGACGAGGCGGGCTGCGACCTGTTCGTCGGCGCGCAGCCCGTCCAGGCGGCGGGGGTCGGAACCCATGGAGCGAGGCTAGGCGACGCCGGGCGTCTCCTCGGCCCCGGTACGACGTTCGGATGCCGGTGGTGGCCGTGCTCGGCGGGCGGGAGGACCATGGGCAGGGTAGGGCGAGGCGAGACCACGATGGTGGTGGGTGATGCACGGACTGGCGCCACGAGCGGGTCTGCTGGCCGTCGTCGCGCTGCTGCTGTTCGCGGTGCCGCCGCTGCCGGCGGACGCCTCCCGGGCCGCGATCCCCAGCGGCACGCGGTCCGCGGACGAGACCCCGGGCCCGACCTCGACGGGGCCGACGCCGCGGTCGTCACCGCGTCCGAGCACCGCCGAGCGACCAGCGGTCGGGGTGCCCACCGCGTCGATCGGCCCCTTCGACTGCGAGCGGCTGACGGTCGACCTCACCCTGGACAACAGTCGCTCGACCGAGGGCGTGACCTTCCGGTACACCGCGTCGTACCAGAGCCCCCTCTTTCCGCCGTACAGAGGCAAGGACGGCCCGACGGGCGTCGATGTCGCGGCGGGCGAGTCGACGGTCGTGGTGCTGCGGGTGCGTGACGACGCCCGCACCCTGGTCACGGTCCGCCTGCCAGGGAGCGAGCACGTGTTCTCGCAGGGCACCTGCGGGGACGCGCCCGGGGCCGTGTTCGCGACGGAGCGACTGCGAGGCCTTGCGGCTCGGGTTGCACCTGGACAACACCAGCTCCAGGGCGACGCGGTACCGGTGGGTCGAGCGGGACGCCGCCGGCCAGGTCGCCTCCGGGAGCGTCGAGGTGGCTGCCGGGGCCGTCGCCGACATCGACGTGCCCCTGGTCGACGGCGCCAGGGTCAGGGTCGACGTCACGGTCGGCGACACGACGCTCGTGGCGACCAGTGAGTGGCGCGCGTGCGGCCAGTTCCTCCTGAGCCCCCGCGCGTCGTTCGGCGTGGTGGACTGCGCCGACGTGTCTGCACCGGTCATCCTCGACAACAGCCGCACCACCGCACGGCTGCGCTTCCACCTACCGGCCCACCCCGACGTCGTCCTGGGCGCGGGGGAGACTCGAACACTGCGACTGCACCTGCCGATCGCCGAGCGGCTGAGGGTGTACGCCGACGAGGTGCCGGCGGACGGCTCGCCGATCGACCTCGCGGTGGTCTCGACGGCCCGCTGTGCCGCGGCGACCAGCGACCCGAACACCGTGCCGGCGCCGATCGGCGACGCCACCGACGCGGACCTGGCGGCGTCCGGTTCCGCGCCGCTGGTCCCGATCATCGGCGTCGCCGCCCTGATCCTGGCGGTCGCACTCGTGCTCTCCGGTGGGTTCGGCACCCGTCGTCCGCTGCGCAGGTCGCGGTGATCTTGGCCCGTTCGCTGCGCGAGCGACACCCCGGGTCCGTACACTCAGGTCTGGAACCGGGCGACCGGGACCAGTAACCGCGTCAGGGGGCGCACCGTTCGGTCCTCTCCGTGAGGTCCCGCCGAAGGCCTGCAACGCCTCTCCCCGGCTGGATGTCCTGGACAGGGCATTCACCGAAGGGGATGGACGTTGTACGCCTCCGCCCGCCGGCGCCTCGCCGCCGCCACGATCGCCCTCGCCAGCACCGCCTTCCTGTTCGCGGCGCCGTTGACCACGGCCCCACGGCCACCGCGGCCACCGTCGCGCCCGCGACGAAGACCTTCTCGAAGTCCACCTGGACCCCGAGCACCGACCTGGCCAACTCGATGCGCGGCCAGTACCTCTGGATGGGGTATCCGAGCCAGCTGGCAGCCCCATGGCGGGCGCCGGCCGACGTGTACTACCGCGACCAGGTCTACTGGGGTCGGCTCGAGCGCACCAAGGGCGTCTACGACTTCTCGTCCATCGATGCCGGTCTGAAGAAGGCCGGTGACGCCCGGGGCAAGTTCGGCTTCCGGGTCTTCGCCTACTGCCCGGGCTGCTGGATGGAGCTGCGCGAGGACCAGGCGGCGTTCCCGCCGGTGACGCCCACCTACCTGCCGGTCCAGCCCGGCACCGGAAAGGTCTACGGCCCCAACAACCGGCTGATCTCCACCGCCCCGGACTGGAACAACGAGGCCTTCCTGTCCCGGTGGGAGGCGCTGATGGCCGAGCTCGGCAAGCGCTACGCCAACGACCCCCGCCTGGGCTACGTCGACGTCGGCGGCTACGGCAAGTACGGCGAGTGGTGGGTCGACGGCGCGGCCGTGCACATCACCGACGCCAACGGGCAGCGGATGATCAAGGCCGTCGCCACCGCCTTCCCGACCAAGCACGTGCTGCTCAACACCATGTCCCCGGTCGCCTTCACGATGGCGGCCATCAACGCCAACCCCAACCTCGGCATCCGCACCGACTCCCTGGGCTGCCCGAACATGTACTCGATGGTCACCGACCCCGTCGACACCCGCCTGAGCCAGGTGTGGAAGACCCGCCCGTTCTTCAGCGAGTGGTGCACGTCCGGCGACCCGGTGGCCGGTCAGGGACAGGTCACCAAGTGGCACGTGTCCACGACCTCGAGCGAGAACATGCGGCTGAAGTACGCCGCGATGACGCCCACCCAGCAGACCGCCTACACGGGCGCCATCCGCGCTTCCGGCTACCGCTACGTCCTGAACAAGGTGACGATCGGGCCGATCGTCCGCGGCAAGTCCGTCGCGGTGACGACCACGGTCGCCAACCTCGGTGCGGCTCCCACGTATGACGGCTGGTCGGTGCAGCTGTGGCTCATCAACTCCTCGGGCCAGAAGGTGTGGGCCAAGGCGCTGGCGGTCGATCCGCGCAAGATCCTCCCGGGTTCGAAGACGACGACGACGTACCTCACGGTGCCGACGACGTTGCCCCGGGGGACGTACACCGCGACCATCGCCGTCCTGGACAAGCTGAGGTACTCCACACCCATGTACCTGTCCAACTACTCCCGTCGTGCGGACGGTAGCTACCCACTGGGGTCCGTCGTCACCGGCTGACCCTGGACGACCGCGGACGGGGCCCTCGTCAGGGCGTCCAGTGGGACCTTTGGCGAGGGGGCCCCGACTTCGTCGGCCGGGGAGACGGCGGCGGCCCGCCATCGCTGCGAGGTGCAGTCTCCACCTCGAGAACCTGATCCACCTCGGCCTGGGTCAGGTGTCGCGTCGCGCTGGATGCTGCCAGCATCAGTGCCCCGAGGAGCTTGATTTCCGCTGAGAGCGCGTCGTCGTGCAGCTCGCCGGCGGAGTCTGAGTCCATGGTGCGCCGACCCTCTCTTTGGGCGAGTGAACGAGCCCGGCTTCCCGTGACCTGAGTGTCGGCCCCACGGACCCGCGGCGGAATGGCCCGTTGTGATGGTTCGGCGGCGGCCGGCCATGGCTAGGTCGGACCATGGGCCCGCCCCATGCTGGGGTTGTTCGTCAGCGCTCCCGGTCGCCGGATGGTCTGGCGACCACCCGCGCCCGTCTCTCGGGCAGCGGTCCGGGGAGCGGCGGCACGTTCAGCGACGACAGGAACTGCAGGATCCACCCGACAGGCAAGAGAACGTGCTCAGGCCCGGGCCCGCGCGGACGGCATCAGACCGTCCGCGCGGGGCCCGAGAGCGGGTGCCTGTATCGACCTGCTGACGCCCTCCTACGCCGCCGCCGCGGGCAGACCCGGCAGTGCCGCGCGCAGCGCAACCTCGGTGCGCAGCGCCAACGCGGCCAGGGTCAGGGTCGGGTTGGCGGTGCCGCAGGTCGGGAACAGGCTGCTGCCGACGATCCACATGTTGCGCACGTCGTGGCTGCGTCCGAACCCGTCCGCAACCGAGGTGGCCGGGTCGGTGCCCATGATCGTCGTGCCCATGATGTGGCCCGCGCCGAACGTGAAGGTGACATGCGTCCGCTCCCTGGCCCGCATCGCGACGAACAGTCGCTCGTGCAGCGCCTGCGCGTCGACGAACCCGCCCATCGTGTAGGGGTCGATCGAGAACGTGATCCGGGGCCGGGGGATACCGATGTCGTCGACCTTGTCGAAGGCCGGGGTGATCGTGTTGGTGCGGTCCGGCAGCTGCTCGAGGAGCGAGGCGAACCGGATCTCGTGCGCGACGTGGTCCTCCCAGCGCCGAGCGAGCGCCGCGCCACCCTCCCGCAGCCGGGGGAACGGGCCCTGCGTGAACTCGAACGTGGGGTCACCGATCGGGAACCGCCAGCCGTCGTTGCCGATCTCCACCCGGAAGGCGGACTTCTGGCCGCGCGCCGCGGACTCCCTGGGTGACTCGATGCCCGCGGTCGACAGCGGTCCGCGCTGCGGGTACACCGGCTCGTCCTGCGCCGACAAGCCATAGGACAGCGCGATCGGGTGGTCCATCAGGTTCTGGCCGACCTGACCGGAGCGGTTCGCGACACCCAGGGGACCACCGGACATCAGCAGGATCTTCGGCGTCTCGATGGCATTGGCCGCCAGGACGACGGCGCGGGCCGTCACCTCGTCGTCGGATCCGTTCGGGCGACGGAACCGCACCCCGCGTGCCGTGCCGTCCGCGCGCAGCAGCACCTGGCGCACGACGGCGTTCGAGATCAGCCGGGCGCCGTTCTCGACGGCCCGGTCGATGTGGATCATCGCGTCGTACTTCGCGCCGATCGGGCAGATCGGGATGCAGTTGCTGTTGCCGACGCAGTGGTGCCGGTCGTTGAAGGTCTCGGTGTTTCGGGCCTGCGGAGTGGACAGGACCCTCAATCCGATGGTCGCCGCGGACTTGGCGATCACCTTGTCCAGGAACGAGATCGGCACCGCTGGCATCGGGAAGCCCGCGCTTCGGGGCGACCCCTGGTCTTCGTCGCCGTCGCCGGCGACGCCGAGCTCCTTCTCGGCCTGGACATAGAACGGTTCCAGGTCGTTGTAGGTCAACGGCCAGTCCCGACCGACGCCGAACTGGGTCTTCATCCGGAAGTCGCTCGGCAGCAGCCTCGGCGTGCTCCCGAGCCAGTGCCAGGTGGTGCCGCCGACGACCCGCTCGTACGTGGAGCCGAAGGCCTCGGGCCCCTCCTGCACGAAGTACCCGGTGCCGGGTACGCCGATGTCCAGCACGGAGGGTCGAGGAGCGTGGGCGGTGGACGGGTACGGGGACTCCGGGACCTTGGCGGTGGCCTGCCGGAAGATCTCGACTGCCCGGTCTCGATCGACCGGTGGTCCCGCTTCCAGGATCACGACGCTGACGCCCTTCTTGACCAGGCGGTCGGCGACCAGGGCACCGGCGACTCCGGAGCCGACGATGACGACGTCTGCGCTGGCGACGACGCTCATGGCGCTTCATCCCACTTCGAGAACCCGAGCTCGGTACTCGGTGGCTTGGGGAACGGCAGCGACTCCCAGGCCAGGGCCTCCAGGTAGTCGGCCGTACGGTCGTTGACGAGTCCCGAGTACCAGAGCACCAGGATCTGCTGTGCCGTCCTGGCGGCTGCGTCACTGCGCAGGGCACCGCTGCGGATCACGTCAGTGAAGGTCCTGGGTTCCCTGTCGGCGCGCACCGTGTCCTGCACCAGCTGGCGAAGTGGTGCGGAGAACGCCGGGTCGGCGGCCAGCGAGGCGAGGTACAGGGCGCCGGGCTCGTCCTCGAGGCTGAACTCGTTGTCCGTGAGGATGCGGGACAGCTCCATGAACTCGTCGAGGGTGACCGGTCTCGTCGTCGCGGCGCTGGCGGGTGCCGAGGCCAGGGCAGCGCTGGTGGCGACGGTCAGCGTGCCGGCGGCGAGCCCGGCCAGCAGCTCTCGGCGATTGGGATGTGACGTGCGATCGTCCAGACCGCGAAGGGCGGATTCGTGCAGTGCCATGGGTGATCAACAGCCTTGAGGTTGGCGGGCTCCGATGCGTCGGGCCCTGGGCGAAGGCGGTCGCGGAAGGTTCTGCCGCCTGGCGAGACGTGAAGGGCCCGATCAGTAGCACCGGCGCTGCCGGTGACGTGTACCGGCCTGACGCGACGATGGCGTGCTCGCACCTTGCGGTCCCCGAGAATCACGGAGCAGTCGTGCACAAAAGGGTGTAGCGCACAAACCGTTCTAATCGTTTGACGTGCGGTAATTAGAATGTTGCACCGGGCACGCAACGGGTCAAGGGAGGCGCGTTTGACAAATATCCCGAACGAACGTTCTGAGGACGCCTTTCGACGACCTTCGGGATGATTCGTGGACCGGGCCAATCGACGCCACGACGGCGAGGGCCACGATGCGAGCCGACGCGTCCAGTACTGGCAATACCATAGAGGGAGAACGTGGTTCATGCATCGTGCACCGCGCGCAGCGCCGCGCTGTTGCCCGCAGAATCCTTGGAACGGCTAGCTTCTCGAGCGGTGGAAGGTGAACCCTGTGCACCTTTCTCCGCTACGACGCGGCGAAGGTACTAGTACCAAAGTTGTAGGGCAATTGACCATGAACGAGCCCCACGGCGCATGGTCAACCAACCCGGGAGGAATTTCCCGTCGGGAATGCGAGTGAGGACAGCTGTAGTGCGCACGTGATCCTGTCAGGAGCGAACCGCCCTGGCCGCACATCCACAGCCTTTTCTCAGGATCAGCCGGACCTGTTCTCAGGTTCGTGACCGCACACTGTGCGCTCCGGCCGCGGTGGCCGGCCCGATCACGGAAGGGGCCGTCCATGTCGGTCCATGGCGACCCAGGTCAGAGTGTCCGCTCGGTGTCCGGCGGCCCGCCATGGGGCGAGCCGGACCCGTGGACATCGGCCTTGTGGGCGCGCGCCGACACGGTGGGCGGCTACGCCCCACCGCGGGACGTGCCACCTCCCGCTCTTCCGCCACCTCCGGACCGGCCGCGTCGGCCGAGCCGCCAGGGACTGGTCGTGGTCACCGCGGTCCTGCTGGCTCTCCTCCTGGCCGGTGCCGCGGCGCTCACGAACACGTTGCGCTCTCCGGGTGACACCTCGGCCGCACCGCCGAAGCCCTCCGCGACGGCGCTGCCCACCGTGCCGAGCTCACCCCCGCTCCCCAGCCCCACTGCCCCCAGCCCCACGGCCCCGCCGAGCGCCGCGCCCAGCGCGCCGCCCGGCGTGGTGCCCGGGTCGCCACCCGGAGGGGCGCAGCAGCCGGGCACCCTCACACCTCAGCAGGCAGCCGCGGCGGCGGCGGTGTCCAAGGGTCTCGTCGACGTCAACACGACCATCGGGTACGACGGCGCGCAGGGCGCCGGCACGGGCATCGTGCTGTCCGCCGACGGGTTGGTGCTCACCAACCACCACGTCGTCACCGGCTCGACCGCCATCCGCGCCACTGACGTCGGCAACGGGCAGACGTACGACGCGACGGTGCTCGGCTACGACAGCACGCACGATGTGGCGGTCCTTCGGCTGAAGGGCGCGTCGGGGCTCACGGTCGCACCGCTGGGCGCCTCGTCGACGGTGAAGGTGGGCGACGACGTCGTTGCGGTCGGCAACGCCGGCGGAGTCGGGGGGACTCCCAGGGCGGTCCCCGGGACCGTGCGCGCGCTCGACCAGCAGATCACGGTGCAGGACGAGCGCGACGGCTCGCCAAAGCGACTCACCGGGCTGATCCAGTTCGATGCCGCCATCCAGCCGGGGGACTCCGGTGGCGCGGTGGTGGACTCCGCCGGCAAGGTCGTCGGCGTCGTGACGGCTGGGTCCGCCGGCGCCGCGTCCGGCGACTCGACCACGGCGGTCGACGGCTTCGCCGTCCCGATCGACCAGGCACGGTCCATCGCTCAGCAGATCATCGAGGGGCGCTCGTCGAGCACGGTCCACATCGGCGTCACCGGGTTCCTGGGCGTGCAGCTGGTTCCGGGCAGCCCGCAGGGCACGTCCACCGCGGGCGTGCAGGTGGCGGGCGTGGTGCCCGGATCCCCCGCGGAGCGGGCAGGCATCCAGCGAGGCGACGTCGTCACCGCGGTGGACGGCCACGACGTGGCCTCGGCCGCTGCCCTGCACACCGCTCTGGACCCGCACCGGTCCGGCGACACCGTGACCGTCGCCTGGACGGACGCGTCCGGCAAGAAGCACTCCGCCCGCGTACGCCTGGGCTCCGGCCCGGTCGGCTGACCCACCACCTTCCGCAAACGAGAGGACACCGCAGTGACCACCAATGGCCAGTACCCGGAGCCGACCCCCAGCCCCACCCTCACCGTCCCAGGTGCCGATCACGCTGCGCTGCTCGCCGACGCGCTGTTCCAGGTCAAGAAGGTCATCGTCGGTCAGGACCGCCTGGTCGAGCGGGTCATGGTGTGTCTGCTGGCCGACGGCCACTGCCTGATCGAGGGCTTCCCCGGCCTCGCCAAGACGCTGACCGTGTCGACGATGGCGCAGGCCGTGGGTGGCGACTTCGCCCGGCTGCAGTTCACGCCCGACCTGGTGCCCGCCGACCTCGTCGGGACCCGCACCTGGCGGCCGTCGCCGGGAGGAGTTCGCCATCGAGTGGGGCCCGCTGTTCGCGAACATCGTGCTGGCCGACGAGATCAACCGCGCCCCCGCGAAGGTCCAGTCAGCGCTGCTCGAGGCGATGGCCGAGCGGCACGTGACGATCGCCGGCGAGACGCGCCCGCTCCCGCGGCCGTTCCTCGTCCTCGCCACGCAGAACCCGATCGAGTCCGAGGGCGTCTACGCCCTGCCAGAGGCGCAGCGCGACCGGTTCCTCATGCACGTCGTGGTCCAGCAGCCGACCTACGAGGAAGAGGTCGCCATCGCCCATCGCATGTCCGGCCGGACGCCGCAGGCCGAGCAGGTGCTGACGAGCGAACAGCTCGTCGACCTGCAGGGCGTCGTCCGAGACGTCTTCGTCCACCACGCCGTGCAGGACTACGCCGTCCGCCTCGTCATGGCGACCCGCGAGCCCGCGCGCTGGGGCCTGGACGACCTGGCCCGGATGATCGCACTCGGCGCCAGCCCGCGCGGCACGCTGGGCCTGCTGACCTCGGCTCGGGCGCTCGCCGTGCTCCGCGGCCGGCGGTATGCCGTCCCGCAGGACGTGTACGACGTGGCGCCCGAGGTGCTGCGGCACCGCATCACGCTCACCTACGACGCGCTCGCCGAGGGTGTGCACCCCGAGGCCGTCGTGGAGTCGCTGCTGCGCAGGGTGCCGGCACCGAGCATCTCCCCGCAGCAGGGCGGCCACCAGAACACGATGCCGGTCCCGATGACGGCCCCGATGGCGGCAGGATGAGCGCCCCGCTGCTGTCGATGGCCGCGTCGGACGCCGCGTCCCGCGCCCAGGTCCTGCGGCGTCTCGAGCTGGCCATCACGCACCGGCTCGACGGCCGGGACAGCGGCGACCACGCCAGCTACACCTATGGGCCGGGAAGCGAGCGGGCGGGCGCCCGACCGTACGCACCCGGCGACGACGCGCGGCTCGTGGACTGGAACCTGACGCGCACGCTCCGACCAGGTCTGGGTCCGGCAGACCGAGGCCGACCGCGAGCTGGAGACCTGGGTCGTCATGGACCGGTCGGCAAGCCTCGACTTCGGCACGGCCGACTGCGAGAAGCGCGACGTGGCGCTGGGCGCCATGGCGGCGTTCGGCATGCTGACCGTGCGCGGTGGCAACCGGTTCGGCGTGCTGGTCGCCGGCACCGAGCGGCTGCGGCACCTCCCCGCGCGACGCGGGCGCAGCGCGTTCCTGGCGTCGCTGGCCGTCGTCCACGACTCCCCGCGGGAGCCCGGCGCGCCGGGTCACGGCGCCACCGTGACCGACGCCCTGCGGCGCCTGCCCGTGATCCAGCCGCGCCGCAGCCAGGTCGTCGTCGTGTCCGACTTCCTGGGCGACGACCCCTGGGCGGGCGCGCTCGGCGGCCTCGTCCGCCACCACGACGTCATCGCGGTCCACGTGACGGACCCGCGCGAGCTCGACCTCCCGGCGGTCGGTGTCCTGGCCGTGGTGGACACCGAGACCGGCCGACAGCGCTACGTCCAGTCCGGATCTCCCGGTCTTCGCGCCAGGTACGCGTCGGCTGCGGCCGCGCGCCATCGCCGAGATCGTGACGCGGATCGAGGGCGCGGGTGCCGCGTACCTGCACCTGTCCACCGACCGGGACTGGCTGGCCGACACGGTGCAGTTCGCTTCGCGGCTGCACCGGGCGCGTCGTGCCCGCCCCTCCGACGCCGTCATCGCACGGTTCAGCCCGGCGGTGACTCGATGAGCTTCCTCTCGCCACTGCGGCTGCTGCTGCTCGTGCTGCCGGTCGCCCTTCTCGTCGGGTACCTGCTCGTCCAGCGACGCCGCCACACCCAGGTGCTGCGGTTCACCAGTGTCGACCTTCTCGACTCGGTCGCGCCGCGTAGGCAGGGCTGGCAGCGGCACGTCCCGGCGGCGGCGATGCTGCTGGCACTCGTCGTTCTCACCCTCGCGTTCGCCGAGCCTGCGATGGCGATGCGCACCCCCAAGGACAACGCCACCATCATGCTCACCCTCGACACGTCCGCGTCGATGACCGCGACCGATGTCGCGCCGAGCCGGCTGGCCGCGGCTGAGACCCAGGCGTCGCAGTTCGTCGAGAACCTGCCGCGTGGGATCCAGGTCGGCCTGGTGAGCTTCGACGCCTCCGCCCGCCTGCTGGTGGCGCCGACCACCGACCGGGCGCAGCTCACCGCAGCCATCCGGTCGTTGTCCGTCGGCGGGGGCACGGCGACGGCGGCGGGAATCCGCGAGTCGCTCGGCGCGATCGCATCCGTGCCGAAGGGCACCACCGGAAAGCCCGTGCCGGCGGCGATCGTGCTGATGAGCGACGGGTCGCCGACGATCGGTGACGGCCAGCTCTCGCCGTCCGAGGCCGCCGACGCTGCGGCGCAGGAGGCGCAGGCGCAGAAGGTGCCCATCAACACGATCGCGTTCGGCACCTCGGGTGGCACGGTGACCATTCAGGGCCAGGACGTGGCGGTCCCGTACGACCCCGAGGCCATGGCTCGCATCGCGCAGGAGAGCAGTGGACGGTCCTTCACGGCGGAGAGCGCCGACCAGCTCGGCTCGATCTACGACCAGATCGGCCGCGACGTCGCCTACACGGTGCAGACCCGTGACCTCACCGCAGCCTTCGCAGGCGTCGCCCTCCTGACCGCGCTTCTCGCTGCGGCCGGCTCGCTCCTGTGGACCCAGCGTCTGGTCTGAGCTTCCGACGCGGGGATGACGCATCGAGTATGGGCGCCCGCGGAGGCGGCGCGCTACGGCGATTCGGCATCCTGACGTGCCGTGACCCAGGTCGGGAGCGTCGTCGGGGCGGGATGTGGACAGGGGATCAAGGCGGCGGGACACTCGGGGCCAGGTCGTCGCTCTGCCGCGGCCTGTGGAGGGAGCGGGCCATGTGGTGGTTGTTGGTCATCATCGCGCTGGCGGCGATCGTCGCGATGGTCGTGGTGCTGAACCGGCGCGGCCAGGGCGATCCCAGCTATCGACCCGATGACGCGCACTCCGGGGAGCAGCTCGGTGGCCCCGGCGGTGGGTGGGGGACGGGCGACGGTGGCTTCTAGCCGGAAGCCCACCCAGGCGCAGGGGGTGGGGTAGCACCTGGAGCAGCCCCCGGACAGCTGCTCGCGGGTGATCTGGGCGGTCGCGAGCGCGCGCCATCTGGTTCGGGCATGGAGTGGGCGCCGGTGGCGCGGTGCCTGCGTTCGCTGATCGGCCGGGCTCGACGACACGAAGGACCCCCGGAGAGGCTCTCCGGGGGTCCTTGTCATGCAGCGCTGACGTAGGTCAGGGACGTGCGTTGATCAGATGTCGAAGTACATCTCGAACTCGTGCGGGTGCGGGCGGAAGCGGATCGGGTCGACCTCGTTCTTGCGCTTGCACTCGATCCAGGTCTCGATGAGGTCCTCGGTGAACACGCCACCCTCGAGCAGGAACTCGTGGTCGGCCTCGAGGGCGTCGAGCACCTCGGGCAGCGAGCCCGGGACCTGCGCGATGGCGTCGTGCTCCTCCGGCGGCAGCTCGTAGAGGTCCTTGTCGACCGGCTCCGGCGGCTCGATGCGGTTCTTGATGCCGTCCAGGCCGGCCATCAGCTGCGCCGCGAAGCACAGGTACGGGTTCGCACGACGGGTCGGGGACGCGGAACTCGATGCGCTTGGCCTTGGGGCTGTCGCCGGTGATCGGGATGCGCACGCAGGCGGAGCGGTTGCGGGCCGAGTAGACCAGGTTGACCGGGGCCTCGTAGCCGGGGACCAGGCGGTGGTAGGAGTTCACCGTCGGGTTGGTGAACGCGAGCAGCGCCGGGGCGTGCTTGAGCAGGCCACCGATGTACCAGCGGGCGAGGTCGGACAGGCCGCCGTAGCCGCGCTCGTCGTAGAAGAGCGGCTCGCCGTCCTTCCACAGCGACTGGTGGGTGTGCATGCCCGAGCCGTTGTCGCCGAAGATCGGCTTCGGCATGAACGTGGCGGTCTTGCCCTGCTCCCACGCGATGTTCTTGACGACGTACTTGAACTTCATCATGTCGTCGCCGGACTGCAGCAGCGTGTTGAAGCGGTAGTTGATCTCCTGCTGGCCCGCGGTGCCGACCTCGTGGTGGGCTGCGCTCGACGAGCGAGGCCGACGTCGGCGAGGTTGAGGCACATCTTGTCGCGGGTGTCGGCGAAGTGGTCGACCGGCGGCACGGGGAAGTAGCCGCCCTTGTAGCGGCGTCTTGTACCCGCGGTTGCCGCCCTCCTCGACGCGCCCGGTGTTCCAGGCCGCCTCGACGGAGTCGATGAAGTAGTAGCTGGCGTTCTGCTTGGTCTCGAAGCGCACGTCGTCGAAGATGTAGAACTCCGCCTCGGCGCCGAAGTAGGCGGTGTCGGCGATGCCGGTGGACTGCAGGTAGGCCTCGGCCTTGGCGGCGATGTTGCGCGGGTCGCGGCTGTAGGGCTCGTCGGTGAACGGGTCGACGATGGAGAAGTTCATGATGAGCGTCTTCTCGACCCGGAACGGGTCGAGGTAGGCCGCTGCTCGAGGTCGGGCATGAGCTTCATGTCGGACTCGTGGATGGCCTGGAACCCGCGGATCGACGAGCCGTCGAACATCTGGCCGTTCGGTGAAGAAGTCGATGTCGACCGTCTGCGCGGGCACGTTGAAGTGCTGCATGACGCCGGGCAGGTCGCAGAACCGGACGTCGACGAACTTGACGTCCTCTGTCCTTGATGAAGTTGAGGACCTCGTCAGCGGAGCTGAACACTATGAACCTCCTGGTTCGGGACAAGGGGCTATGAAGAGCCAGCCCTGGGGCTTCGGGACGACTCTAGGGAGAAGCGGTTAACCGACCGTGACCCATGTGTTTCGCCGGTGTAACGCAGCCCACCGTATCGGTAGGTGAGATGCCCCGCCCGACAGGCGGACGACGGTGGGACGGGGCTCGCACGCCGTTGGCCGTCGACGGGGGGGTGGGACCGGCCGGGCTGGTCGGCGACCGGGTCGGCGAGCACGCGGCATACAGTGTCGTGGTGCCAGCGCCCGTCGACCCCGCACCCACCGATCCCGGGATGCCGCCCGCGTCCACCGATGGCGCCACGGGCCCCGCGGGTGCCCCAGAGACGCCCACCTTCCTGCGCCGATTCGGCGCCCTGTTCGTGGACTGGATGCTCGCCCAGTTCATCGTGGTGGTGCTGCTGCGCATCGACACCACGGCCGGGGGAACGCCCGCTCTCGTGCCCGTCGGGGTCTTCGCCCTCGAGAACCTCCTGCTCGTGTCGCTCACCGGGTCGACGTTGGGGCACCGGCTGTTCGGCATGCAGGTGTGGCAGGTGCGGCCGGGCGCGTTCCCGCTGCAGGTCCTCATCCGCACCGCTGCTGCTCTGCCTCGTGGTGCCGGCGGTGCTGACCTCGCGCGACGGGCGTGGCTTCCACGACGTCGCGGCGGGCACCCGCATCGTGCGCCCCTGAGCGCATCTGCGTCGCACCCGGGTCGCAACCCCGTAGACCACCGCCACTCCAGCAGTTGGACCAGAGCCCACCGACGAGAAGGACCCCGGCGCCGCAGCGGCCGGGGTCCTTCCTCAGATGCGGGTCACTTCCCGCGCATCGCCTTGCGGTCGACGCGGGCGCGGGTGGGGTCGACGCCCTTGGGGATCGGGGGCTTCATGCCGCCGAGCGACTTCAGTCGCTTGTTGACGACCGAGGCCTCCTCCTTGGTCAGCACGGGGCGCATCCGGGTCAGCCGGCTGGAGACCTTCTTGATCGGCACCTGGCCCTCGCCCTCGCCGACCACCCAGAGGTGCACCGGCACACCGGGCGCGACGCGGGTGACCTTCTTCTCCTCCTGCTTGAGCAGCTTGGTGACCCGAGGGGTCGGGCCCTCGCCGATGAGCACGATGCCGGGGCGTCCCAGCGCGCGGAAGACCATCGCGGCATCCACCATGTCGCTGGGCCGGGTGCCGCGGGCGCCCTCGATGGCGACCGGCTCCTGGGTGGCGTACCAGCCCCGCTTGCCCAGCCCGGTGAGGGTGGCCCCGGCGGCACCGGGCTGACCCTCGAGCGCGCGGTACATCGCGGTGTTGCCGCGGCGGTTCATGACGACGACGGCCGCCAGCAGCGCCGCCCCGATCGACATGATCACGCTGTACCAGAGCCAGAAGCCGCCGAGGAGGAAGCCGATCCCGATGATGACGGCGGCGGCGAGGACCGCGGCGCCGGCCATCCACCACCCGATCTTGGGGTCGAGCCGGTGGATGGCGGTGTAGGCCTGGCGGATCTGCGCGATGCGGCCGGTCTTGGCTTCGGGCTGGTCGGACACGGGAGGTCGAGCTCCTGGATCAGTGGGACTGCGCCCGGGGGATGTCGCGGGCTGAGGTGATCAGGATACGGTGCGCGCCGCGCGCGCCACCAACGACGCCGCCTCCTGGCGGGCCGGGTCGGCCGTGGCCGCCGCGAGGTGGGACAGGTGCTCGGGGATGGGGCGGCCCCATCGGTTCATCGCCGTGGCCCAGAGCCGGCCGGCGCGGTACGAGCTGCGCACCAGCGGGCCGGCCATGACGCCCTTGAAGCCGATGTCCTGCGCGACGTCCGACCAGTGCACGAACTCCTCGGGCCTGACCCACCGGTCGATCGGGTGGTGCTTGGGGGAGGGGCGCAGGTACTGGGTGATCGTGAGGATGTCGCAGCCCGCGTCGTGCAGGTCGCGGATGCGCCGCCTCGATCTCGTGGTCCTCCTCGCCCATGCCGAGGATGAGGTTGGACTTCGTGACGAGCTCGGCCTGGCGGGCCATGCTGAGCACGCGCAGCGACTTGTCGTAGGTGAACGCGGGGCGGATCCGCTTGAAGATGCGCGGCACGGTCTCGAGGTTGTGCGCGAACACCTCGGGGCGGGCGTCGAAGACCTGGCCGACCAGCTCGGGCACGGCGCCGAAGTCGGGCGGGAGGATCTCGACGCCGGTGTTGGGGTTGAGCGCGTGGATCTGGCGGATCGTCTCGGCGTACAGCCCGGCGGCGCCGTCGGGCTGGTCGTCGCGGGCCACCCCGGTGACGGTGGAGTAGCGCAGGCCCATCGAGCGCACCGACTCGGCGACCCGGCGGGGCTCGTCGAGGTCGAGCGGCTGCGGCCGGCCGGTCGCGATGTCGCAGAAGTCGCAGCGCCGGGTGCAGGTGTCGCCGCCGATGAGGAAGGTGGCCTCGCGGTCCTCCCAGCACTCGAAGATGTTGGGGCAGCCGGCCTCCTGGCACACCGTGTGCAGGCCCTCACCCTTGACCATGGCGTGGATCTGGGTGAACTCCGGACCCATCTTCGCGGTCGTGCGGATCCACTCCGGCTTGCGCTCGATCGGGGTCTCGGCGTTGCGTGCCTCGACCCGCAGCATGCGGCGTCCCTCGGGTGCGACAGTCACGCGCGCCAGCCTACGCCGGGGGAGCGACGGGTCCCGAATCCGGTGCCGGCTCAGCCCAGGACGTCGCTGAGGTGCTTCTCGGCGTACGGCAGCACGTCGTGCACGGTCACCGGCCGGCCCGACTCCAGGGTCAGCGACGAGACACCGGCGTCCGCGATGCCGCACGGGATGATCGCGTCGGCCCAGGACAGGTCGGCGTCGCAGTTGAGCGCGAACCCGTGCATGGTGACCCGGCGGCTGACCCGCACGCCGATGGCGCCGAGCTTGCGGTCGGGGCCGCGGTCGTCGGCGAGCACCCACACCCCACTGCGGCCGTCGACGCGCACGGTCTCGACGCCGAAGTCGCGGCAGACCCGGATCATGACGTCCTCGAGCCGTCGTACGTGGGCGACGACGTCGATCGGCACCTGGGTCAGCCGCACGATCGGGTAGCCGACGAGCTGGCCGGGGCCGTGCCAGGTGATCTTGCCGCCGCGGTCGACGTCGATGACCGGGGTGCCGTCGGTGGGCCGCTCGTGGGCCTCGGTGCGCTTGCCGGCGGTGTAGACCGCGGCGTGCTCGAGCAGCAGCGTGGTGTCCGGGAGGGCGCCGTCGACGACCTGGGCGTGCACCTCACGCTGGGTCTGCCAGCCCTGCTCGTAGTCGACGAGGTCGGGCGCGAAGCCGAGGTGCACGAAACGCATGGGCCCACGGTACGCGGCGCGGCGTGGACACCCGGGCTGTTGCACCCTTCGCGGTGTTGCCTAGGCTCTGGCGCATGAGCCAGGAACCCGACGAGGTCCGTGCCAGTTCCCGACGCCCCCGCATCGCCATCTGGGGCGCGGTTCTGGTCGCCATCGTGTGGCTGTTCGTCGGTGCCCTCGGCGGCGCCGCGCAGGGCAAGCTCGCCGGTGTCCAGTCCAACGACAACTCGACCTTCCTGCCCAAGGGTGCCGAGTCGACACTGGTCAGCAACGCAGTCACGACCTTCATCGACAGCGACACGCTGCCCTACCTCGTCGTCGTCGAGCGCACCGACGGCGGCGCGCTGACCCCCCAGGACCTCCAGACCGTCACCACGCTGGCGCAGAGCCTGCCCGGCCTGGCGCTGCCGGAGATGGGGGAGGGGAAGACCCTCGGCGACTACCTCGTGGCCGGTTCGCCCATCGTCCCGATCCCGTCCCAGGACGGCGAGGCCGTGCTCGTCTCCGTGCCGCTCGATGCCGAGAAGGGCACCGAGGCCAGCGGGGACACCTCGGCGCTCGTCGAGGGCGCCGAGGCGATGCGCGACGAGATCGCGAGCACCCTGGTGCCGGCCGGTCTCAACGGCTACGTCGGCGGCCCGGGCGGGCTCATCGCCGACTTCGCGGCCGCGTTCGCCGGCATCGACGGCATCCTGCTCGGCGTCGCCCTGCTCGTCGTGCTGGTCATCCTGCTCATCGTCTACCGCAGCCCGATCCTGCCGTTCGCCGTGCTGTTCAGCGCCGTGCTCGGGCTGAGCGCAGCCTCGCTCGTCGTCTACCAGCTCGCCCTCAACGACGTGATCACGCTGTCGGGTCAGTCCCAGGGCATCTTGTTCATCCTCGTGGTGGGCGCCTCGACCGACTACGCCCTGCTGCTGGTCAGCCGCTTCAAGGAGGAGCTGCACGACAAGCCGAACTCGTGGGTGGCGCTCAAGCGGGCCTGGCGCGGCTCGGTCGAGCCGATCGTCGCCTCGGCCGCGACCGTCATCCTCGCGTTGCTCTGCCTGCTGCTCGCCGAGCTGCGCAGCACCTCCGGCCTCGGGCCGGTCGGCGCACTCGGCATCGCGGGCGCGCTGCTGGCGTCGCTGACCTTCCTCCCGGCGGTCCTGTTGCTCTTCGGCCGCCAGGTGTTCTGGCCGTTCGCCCCCAAGCTCGACCACGTGCACGCCGAGGACGTCGTCGGCACCAAGGGGCTGTGGGGCCGGGTCGCGGACCTCGTCGGCCGGCACCCGCGGCGCACCTGGGTGATCACGGTCGTCGTCCTCCTGGCCGCCGCGGCGTTCGCTCCGACGTTCAAGGCCAGCGGCGCCACCATCGACGAGACCTTCCTCGACGACACCGACTCGATCATCGCGCAGAAGGTGATCGGCGAACACTTCCCGGCCGGGTCCGCGACGCCGGTCCAGATCATCGTGCCCCAGGGCGACGCCGAGGCGGCGCTGCAGGTGGTGACCAGCGACCCCGGCATCGACAGCGCCTACATCGGCCTCGTGCCGCCTCAGCCCGGCCAGCCGGCGGTGCCGCCCAAGGTCGTCGACGGCAACGTCCTGGTCCAGGCCACGACCAAGGCGGCCTCGGACAGCCCGGAGGCCGAGGCCACCGTGCAGCGGTTGCGCTCGGACCTCGACGCCGTCAGTGAGGATGCGCTCGTCGGTGGCAACGCGGCGACCAACCTCGACGTGCACGAGGCGAGCGCGCGCGACCTGTTGGTCATCGTGCCGACGATCCTGCTCGTCATCTTCGTCGTGCTCGCGCTGCTGCTGCGCTCGATCGTCGCGCCGCTCCTCCTCGTCGTGTCCAACGTCCTCTCGTTCGCGGCGACCATCGGCATCTCGGCACTGGTCTTCCAGCACGTGCTTCGGCTTCCAGAGCAGCGACCCGTCGATCGTGCTCTACGGGTTCGTGTTCCTCGTGGCGCTCGGCATCGACTACTCGATCTTCCTGATGACGCGGGTGCGCGAGGAGGCCAAGGTGCGCGGGACGCAGACCCGGCATCCTCGTCGGCCTGGCCGTGACCGGCGCCGTCATCACCAGCGCGGGCATCGTTCTCGCAGCGACGTTCTCGGCCCTGGCAGTGCTGCCCCTGGTCTTCCTGGTGCAGATCGCCTTCATCGTCGCGTTCGGCGTGCTGCTCGACACCTTCGTGGTGCGCTCGCTGCTCGTGCCGGCCGCGGCCTACGACATCGGGGCGCCGATCTGGTGGCCGCGCCACCTGGCGGCCGACCGGCATCCGGTCACCGAGCCGGATGACGTCGCGGAGCCGGAGGGTGCGTCGACCGGGTCCTAGGCTGGCCGGCATGATGCGTGTCGCACTCGCCGGTTTCGGGTCGTCCGGGCAGACCATCCACGCCCCGCTGCTCCACGAGGCGGGCTGCGACGTCGTCGCGGTCTCGACGTCCGACAGTGCGCGGGCCGACGCGGCACGGGCCGAGTTCCCGGGTACCGAGGTGGTGCCCCGTCTCGACGACCTGCTCGCCGCGCCGGGGGTCGACCTCGTCGTCCTCGCGACGCCGAGCGGGGGACACGCCGCCCAGGTGCGGGCCGTCGTCGACGCCGGCATCGCCTGCCTCGTCGACAAGCCGCTCGCCGTGGACGCCGCCGAGGCGGCAGCGGTCGTCCGGTACGCCGCGTCAGCCGGGGTGCCGCTCACGGTGTTCCACAACCGGCGCTACGACCCGGAGCACGCCACGGTGGCGCGGGTGGTGGCCGACGGTCTCGTGGGCACACCGTTCCGCTACGAGATGCGCTGGGAGCGGTGGCGCCCGGTGCCCAAGGAGCGCTGGCGCGAGCAGGCCAGCGCGGCCGAGGGGGGCGGCATCCTGCTCGACCTGCACAGCCACCTCGTCGACGCCGCGGTGCAGCTGTTCGGGCCGGTGGAGACCGTGTTCGCCACCGTGGACGCCCGCACCACCCCGGCCGAGGACGACGCGTTCCTCGTCTGCCGGCACGCCGGCGGGGTGGTGTCGCACCTGGGGGCGACCTCGCTGGCGGGTGCTCCGGGGCCGCGGGTGCGGCTGCTCGGCACCGAGGCGGCGTACGTGATGGCCGACTTCACCGGCGAGGTGCACGTGTGGAACGGGCAGGCCGACGCCGACCCCGCGCACAGCGGCTGGCTCTACCGCGGCGACGAGCGGGAGCCGGTGGCGCGCGGCGCGACGACGCAGGCAGACCTCTACCGCGCGGTCTCGGCCGCGCTCGAGTCGCCCGACCCGCAGGCCGCGATGCCGGTGGACCCGTGGGACGCCGTGCACACCCTCGCCGTGATCGACGCGGCGCGCGTGTCCGCCGCCCAGGGGCGAGTGGTCACCGTGCAGACCCCGACCCGCTGAGCGACAAGCTCCGACCTCGTGCGACGTGCACGCGGTTTGCAGGGGCGCGGAGGCGCGCGAAACCGTAGGCAAGTCGCACGAAGTCGGGGTCAGGGGGAGGTGAGGCGGCGGGGCTCGAGGCGCTCCTCGTGCACGACGCCGTCATCGCCACGCGTCACGAGGTACGCACCCTTGCCGTCGACCTCGCTGACGGCCTCGACGAGCGTGGTGCCGCGGTAGACCAGGCCGACGCCGTCGTCGGTGCAGTGCGTCTCGGGCAGGGTGCCGTCGCCGACCAGCCGGTGCACGGTGGGGCGGCGGGCCTCCTCGGAGTCGTAGTGCACGCCGCTGCCGTAGGGGAGCAGGCCCAGCCCGTTGGTCACCGCGCGCAGCTCGGGGCCGAACGAGTCGGTGCACCCGCCGAGGTACCAGCAGATCGAGCCGGCCGAGACGCCGCCGAGCACCACCCCGGCATCCCACGCCGCACGCATGGCCGGGCGCAGGTCGTGCACGTCCCAGACGGCGAGCAGGTTGGCGACCGACCCGCCGTTGACCCACACGACGTCGGCCTCGAGCAGGTGGGCGGGCACGTCGTCGAGGTTGGGCATGGGGAACAGGTCCAGGCAGGTCACGTCGAACCCGGCCACGCGGCCGGCTTCGGTGGCCCAGTAGTTCATGTGGCGCGGGTCGCCGGATGCCGTGCCGACGAAGGTCACGCGCGGTCGCCGGCCGTGCGCGCCGGACAGCTCGACGGCGTGGTGCACCAGGGCGTCGAACTCGAGCTGGGTGCGGCGTCCGTAGCGGTAGCCACCCGAGGTGGCCAGGATCGTCGGGGCGTCGGCAGGCATGGCGACCACCCTAGGGGCCTGTGGAAAACCCGGCGGCCCCGGACCCGGGTCCGGGCAGGGTGGGGTGATGGTCGATCAGGGGGATGCCGTGGTGACGGCGGGGCACGAGCCCGGCGGTGGTGACGTGGGGGCGGTGCCCGACGTGCCCGGGTACGAGCTCGGGCTGCTGCTGGCCCGCGGCGGCACGAGCGAGGTGTGGGCGGGGGTGGCGCTCGACGGCGGTCGCCGGGTGGCGGTCAAGGTGGTTCACGCCGACATCGAGTCGCTCGAGGCGGCGTCTCGCGAGGCCGCGGTGTCCGCCCGGGCGGCGAGCGCGCACGTCGTCACGGTCGAGGCGTGCGTGCCGTTGCCCGACGGGCGGGTGGCCGTCGTGATGCCGCACCTGCTCGGCGGCGCGGTCGACGCCCTCGTGCGGGCTCGCGGCCACCTGTCGCCGGGGGAGGTGGTCACCGTGCTGGCGCCGGTGGCCTCCGCGCTGGGGCGGCTGCACGACATGGGGGTGGTGCACGGCGACGTCTCGCCCGGCAACCTGCTGCTCGACCTCGACGGGCGTCCGGTGCTCGGCGACCTCGGGCTCGGCCACGTCGTGGGTGACGTCTCACCCGGGGTGTGGGGCACCGACGGCTACGTCGCTCCAGAGGTGCTGCTCGGCGCCGACCCGGCCCGGCCGCCGACGTCTACGCGCTCGGGGCCGTGGGCTGGCTGTGCCTGTCGGGCACCGTGCCGGGGCCGCCGGGCCTGCGGCCCGAGCTCGCGCAGGTGTGCCTGGCGGGGGAGGGGTCCGAGCCGGTGGTGGCCGCCCTGGCGGCCGCAGTTTCTGCCGAGCCGACCGACCGGCCGGGTGCCCACGAGCTGGCCTGGCTGCTCTTCGGCGCCGCCGAGCCCGAGCCACTGCGGCTCGTGGCCGGTGACGACGAGGTCAGCGCGGTGACCTACCGGTTGCGGGCCGCGGCGGGGCGGCCCCCGTCGGCGCCCGCGACGCGGCCGTGGCGGTTCCTTCGGATGCCGTGGCTAGCCCGGGCTTCGCGATCCCGGCTCGAGTGCGGACGTGGTCGCCCGGACAACCAGTTCCGCACTCGAGGCGGGGCGTCGGGCCGACACGCCGGCAATGCCGTACGTCGCGGGTGGGGCTCGGCCGGCAGGTCCGGCCGGTCCGCCGGATTGGGCCGGTCCGGCCGGTCCGAACGAGATGGCGCAGTGGCAATCCCGCGAGTGCCGCGGGCAGCCGTCGCGTCGGCCCTGCTGAGCCTGGCGCTCGTGGTGCTGCTGGTGCTCACCGTCGCCGTGCTCGGCCGAGACGGTGGCACCGCGCAGGCCCGACCCACGGCCGGCCCGACGACGGCGCGGCCGCCGACGTCCACGGCGGGCGCCACGTCGACGCGGCCGGCGCCACGCCGGGCAGCATCCGCACCGACCCGCGCACCGACGTGGAGTCGCCGCGGTCACGGCCCGCCCAGCTGCTCGAGGTGCTCGCCGACGCGCGAGCCGCCGCGTGGCGCGAGGCGACGCCGGCGCTGCTCGCCGAGGCCGACGCCCCGCGGTCGGCCGCAGCGGTGCGCGATGCCGCCGCGGTCGCCGAGGTGGCGCGAGCGGGGGTGCGCTACACCGGCCTGCGCTACACGGTGGCCGAGGCCGTCACCGTCACGGCGACACCCGATCGGGCCGTCCTGCGCGCCCGTATCGACGCCGGTGCCTACACCGTCACGGGCGCTACGGGCGCCACAGGTGCGACGGGCACGGCGTCACACCCGGCCGTGCCCGGCACCCCGGTGCTCGTCGACCTGGTGCGCACCGACGCCGGCTGGCGCATCTCCGACCTGCGTCCCGCGCCCTGAGCGAGGTGACCGGCCCTCAGGTGAGCGAGAGGTGGCTCGTGGCTGTGCGCCGGCCGGAGTCTGCAACCACTGGCCACCTCTCGTGGCCAGGCGCGAGGGAGCGGCGCCACCTGTCCCCGGATGGGTCAGGCGACCAGCCAGCGCGGTGGGTCAGGCGACCTGCCAGCGCGGTGGGTCAGGCGACCAGCCAGCGGACCGCGCTGTCGAGGTCGCCGTGGGTGAACTGGTACCCGCTGTCGCGCAGCACGGCACCCGTGATGCGCTGGCCGCCCAGGACCTCGGTGGCGAACCCGCCGAGCACGACGCGCAGGGCGACGGACGGCGCCGGCAGCACGGCAGGACGGTGCAGCGCCTTGCCCAGTGCCTGCGCGATCTCCTTCTGGCGGGCCGGCTGCCCTGCGGAGATGTTGACCGGCCCGGTGATGTCGGGGTGGTCGAGCAGGTGAAGGATCGCGCCGACCTGGTCGGGCAGCGTGATCCAGGGCATGAACTGACGACCCGAGCCCAGCGGACCCCCGACCCCGAACCGCACCAACCGCAGCATCGGCTTCATCGCACCGCCCTCGGGCGCCATCACGATGCCCGTGCGCAGCAGCGCGACCGACGCCCCGGCATCCACCGCGGGCTGCGTGGCGGCCTCCCAGGCCCGCACGACGTCGCTGAGGAAGTCGGTGCCGGGCGAGCTGGCCTCGGTGAGCTCCTCGTCGCCGCGGTCGCCGTAGAACCCGACCGCCGAACCTGACACCAGCCGCACCGGGTGATCGGCCGCGGCAATCGCCTCAGCCACCGCGTGGGTGGCGTCGACGCGCGAGGCGAGGATCTCGTGCTTGTAGGCCGGTGTCCAGCGCTTGTCGCCGATTCCCGCCCCGGCCAGGTTGACCACGCCGTCAACGCCGTCGAGCGCGCCCGGGTCGAGGGTGCGACTGGTGGGGTCCCACTGCACCTCGTCGGCCGAGCGCGGGCTGCGGCGGACCAGCCGGACGACCTCGTCGCCGCGCTCGTGCAGCGCGGCGACGAGGGCGGTGCCGATCAGGCCGGACGACCCGGTGACGGCGACGCGCTCATGAGGTGCCGAGGCGACCGGTCAGAGACCGAGGTCGGCCTCGAAGGCGCCTTCCTCGAGTCGCTGCTTCATCGTCGTGAGGAAGCGGGCGGCGTCCGCACCGTCGACGATGCGGTGGTCGTAGGACAGCGCGAGGTAGCACCATCGAGCGGATGGCGATCGTCTCGCCGTCCTCGGCGGTGACGACGATCGGTCGCTTGACGATCGCCCCGGTGCCGAGGATCGCGACCTGCGGCTGGTTGATGATCGGGGTGTCGAACAGCGCGCCGCGCGAGCCGGTGTTGGTGATCGTGAAGGTGCCGCCGGCGAGCTCGTCGGGCCTGATCTTGTTGTTCCGGGTGCGCTCGGCGAGGTCGGCGATCTTGCGGGCGAGGCCCGGCGATGTTGAGGTCGCCGGCGTCCTTGATGCACCGGCACCAGCAGGCCCTTCTCGGTGTCGACCGCGATGCCGAGGTTCTCGCCGCCGTGGTAGGTGATCTCGTCGTCCTCGATGCTCGCGTTGACCGTCGGGTGGGCCTTGAGGGCCTCGACGGCGGCCTGCGCGAAGAACGGCAGGAAGGTGAGCTTGGCGCCCTCGCGCTGGCGCGAAGTCGCCCTTGGCCCTGGTCGCGCAGCCGCGACGATGCGGGTGACGTCGACCTCGACGACGGTGGTCAGCTGGGCCGAGACCTGCAGCGACTCCACCATCCGGCGGCGATGGTCTGGCGCAGGCGCGACATCTTCTCGGTCGTGCCCCGCTTCGAGGCTGTCCGACGGTGCGGCGGCCGGAGCCGGCTGCGGCCGGTGCCTGCGGCCGCTGGGGCGGCGGGCTGCCGGCTCGCGGGGCCTTGGCGGCCTCCGCGGCGGCGAGGACGTCCTGCTTGCGGATGCGGCCACCGACGCCGGTGCCGGTCACCGAGCCGAGGTCGACGCCGTTGTCGGCCGCGAGCTTGCGCACCAGCGGGGTGACGTAGGCGGCGGCGTCGCGCTCGTCGGAGGCGGCCGGGGCGGCGGGCGCGGCGGCGGCCGGGGCCTCGGAGGCGGCCGGAGCCGCCGAGGTCGGGGCAGCCGGGGCGGGGGCCGGCTCCGGGGCGGAGTCCTCCTGCTGGGGGCGGGCGCCTCGGGCGCTGCGGCCTGCGGAGCGGGCTCGGGCTCCGGCGGCTGCCGGCGCGGGCTCGGCGGCCGGCTCGGGGGCGGACTGCGCCGCCGCCACCGGAGCCGCCGACGATCGCGAGGTCGGCGCCGACCGCAACGGTCTCGTCCTCCTGGACGAGGATCTCGAGCTGAGCGTGCCGGCGACGGGGGAGGGGATCTCGGTGTCGACCTTGTCGGTGGAGACCTCGAGCAGCGGCTCGTCGACCGCGACCTCGTCGCCGACGGCCTTGAGCCAGCGGGTGACGGTGCCCTCGGTGACGGACTCGCCGAGCGCCGGCAGCGTCACGGTGGTGCCGTCGCCGGAGCCACCCGCGTCACCGGATGCCGTGGGGGCCGGCGCGGCGGCCGGCTGCTCCTGCTGCGCGGGCTCGGCCTGCGGCGCGGCGCCTCGGCTGCGGCTCGGCCGGCTCCTGGCCGCCCTCGTCGGCCGCCTGCGCGACGGCGTCACCGTCGGACTGGTCGGAGATCTCGTCGCTCGGGCCGGAGCCCTGCTCGTCGGACTGCTCGCCGCCGGAGTCGCCACCCGCGGGGCCGCGCCGTCGCCGATGACCGCGAGGTCGGCGCCGACCGCGACGGTCTCGTCCTCCTGGACGAGGATCTCCTCCAGCACGCCGGCCGACCGGCGACGGGATCTCGGTGTCGACCTTGTCGGTCGAGACCTCGAGCAACGGCTCGTCGACCTCGACGCGGTCGCCGACCCGCCTTCAGCCAGCGGGTGACGGTGCCCTTCGGTGACGGACTCGCCGAGGGCCGGCATCTTCACGCGTGTCGGACATGCGGTGCAGCTCTCCTTCGTCGGGCGGTGGCGGTCATCACGGTCTCAGTTGTGTCGCGTGACGTGCAGCGGCTTGCCGGCGAGCGCCAGGTGCGCCTCGCCGAGGGCCTCGTTCTGCGTCGGGTGGGCGTGCACGAGCGGCTGCGACGTCCTCGGGGTAGGCCTCCCAGCCGACGATGAGCTGGGCCTCGCCGATCAGCTCGCCGATCCGGGCGCCGACCATGTGGACGCCGACGACGGGGCCGTCCTTGACCCGGACGAGCTTGACGAAGCCCTGCGGTGCGCAGGATCTGGCGACTTGCCGTTGCCGCCGAGGTTGTACTCGTAGGTCTCGACCTCGCCGTGGACCTCCTTGGCCTGCGCCTCGGTGAGCCCGACCGAGGCGACCTCGGGCTCGCAGTAGGTGACCCGCGGGATGCTCGACTCGACGATCGGCGCCGGGTTCAGCCCGGCGATCTCCTCGGCGACGAAGATGCCCTGCGCGAAGCCGCGGTGGGCGAGCTGCAGGCCGGGCACGATGTCGCCGACGGCGTAGACGTCCGTCAGGCCGGTGTGCAGCCGCTCGTCGGTGATGACGAAGCCGCGGTCCATGCGTGACGCCGGCCTCCTCGTAGCCGCAGGCCGTCGGTGTCCGGGCCGCGGCCGACGGCGACGAGCAGCAGGTCGGCGTCGAGCGTCGTGCCGTCCTCGAGCGTGCACCGTCACGCCGTCGTCGTCCTGCGGTCGACGCCCTGCGAACCGGACGCCGGTCTTGAACGCGATGCCGCGCTTGCGGAACGCCCGCTCGAGCGCTTGGTGCGCACCGCGGGTCCTCGGCGGCGACCAGCCGGGGCAGCGCCTCGACGATCGTGACGTCGGCGCCGAACGAGCGCCAGCACGGAGGCGAACTCGACGCCGATGACGCCGCCGCCGAGCACGATCGACCCGCTCCGGGACCCACTCGAGCGCGCAGCGCCTGCGTCGCTGGTGATGACCCGGCCGCCGATCTCGAGGCCGGGCAGCGTGCGGGCGTACGAGCCGGTGGCCAGCACGACGTTCTGGCCGATGTAGCGCGTCGGTCGCCGACGACGACGGTGTCGGTCGCCGCGAGCGTGCCCTCGCCCTCGACGTAGTCGATCTTGCGGGACTTGACCAGACCCTGCAGGCCCTTGTAGCAGCCGGCCGATGACGCCGTCCTTGTAGGTCGTTGACCGCCGGCATGTCGATGCCGTCGAAGCGTGGTCTGCACGCCGAACTGCGACGCCCTCGCGGGCCTCGTCGGCGACCTCGGCCGCGTGCAGCAGCGCCTTGGTCGGGATGCAGCCGCGGTGCAGGCAGGTGCCGCCGAGCTTGTCCTTCTCGACGAGGGCGACGCGTCATCCCGAGCTCGGCGGCCCGCAGCGCGCAGGCGTAGCCGCCGCTGCCTCCGCCGAGGACGACGACGTCATGGGTGGTCTCGGCGGTGGCCGGCATCCCTGGTGCTCCCTTGCTGTGGCGGGTCGTGAGCGCCGGCGACGCGGTGGGTCGTCCGGACGCTGCCCAGCATCTTGTCACTCCCGACCGGCTGCTCACACACCGCGCGCACACACCGGGACGGACCCGGCCGTCGAGAACGGCCGAGGTCCACGCCCTATCGTGTCCGCATGGCGTGGTGGAGACGCGGGCACGCGAAGCAGGCCCCGCACGGCGGGGGTGACCTGGCGAGCGCGAAGGCCCACTTCGCCGACTTCATCGCGACCCGGCGCGGGGTGGAGGCCTACGTCGAGCCGGCCACGAACATCACGGCGACCACGGTGGTCCTCATCGCGCACGACGGCGAGTGGACCCGTCGGGCGCTGCCCTCGCGCCCGCGCCGCCTTCGAGGTCGCGCGCTCGTTCGACATCCCGGTCTACGACGTCAACCTCACCGGCTACCCCGCGCGGATGCGCCAGTGGACCTCGCGCCAGCGCCGGCCCAAGGGGCGCTGACCCGCACCCACCCCGCCCGGGAGCACTGCCGGGCGGCGCAATCGGGTGGAGCAGGTGCGCTGCGTCTGCGAGGGTAGGAGGTGACCTGCCAGTCGACGGAAGGACCCACGCATGTCAGCCCCGAAGAAGCCGCGTCCCGCGGTCGACGACGAGGTGAAGGCGAAGTTCCGCGCAGCGCTGGACGCGAAGAAGTCGCACGGGGGCGCCGACGTGTCCGACCACTCCGAGCACGCCAAGGTCGACCACGCCCACGGCCCCGAGGCCAGCGCGACGCAGCAGATGTTCCGCCGCAAGAGCGGCGGCTGACCGCCCGGGAACCAGCCGACTCATTGCGAAATACCCACCTCGAACGGGGCCCGAGCAGCCCCTTCCGGGTGGGTATTTCGCAATAAGTCGGGCGTGGGCGAGGGTCAGCCGGCGGAGGACTCCACCAGGGTGAGCAGGGTGCCGACGCCGAAGCCGGTGCCGCCCTTGGGGTGGTGACCCGTGGGGCCCTTGTCGTTGAAGGCCGGGCCGGCGATGTCGACGTGCGCCCACGGGATGCCCTCGCCGACGAACTCCTTGAGGAACAGCCCGGCGGTGAGCATGCCGCCGTCGCGGTCGCCCTTGTGGGCGATGTCGGCGATCGGGGGTGTCGAGCTTGGCGCGCAGCTCGACCGGCAGCGGCATCGGCCAGGCACCCTCGCCGGCCGCACCGGCGGCGTCGACCACGCGGGTCGCGGAAGGCGTCGTCGTTGGCCATGACGCCGGCGATGTCGGTGCCGAGCGCCACCACCTGGGCGCCGGTGAGGGTGGCGATGTCGACGACCCAGTCGGGCTGCTTCTCGCTGGCCAGGCACGAGCGCCGTCGGCCAGGACCAGCCGGCCCTCGGCGTCGGTGTTGAGGATCTCGACGCGTCGTGCCGTTGCGCATCGTCACGACGTCGCTGGGCCGCTGGGCCGTGCCGCTGCGGCATGTTCTCGGCCAGGCAGAGGTAGCCGGTGACGGCGACCGGCAGCCCGAGCTCGGCGGCGGCGAGCACGGTCGCGGCGACGGCGGCCGCGCCGGCCATGTCGCACTTCATCGTCACCATGCCGGTGGCCGGCTTGATGTACAGGCCGCCGGAGTCGAACGTGATGCCCTTGCCGACCAGGGCCACCGAGGCGTTCGGGGCTGGCCGGCGGCGTAGCGACATGGTCACGATCCGCGGCGGGTTCGACCGAGCCCTGGCCGACGCCGACGATGCCGCCGAAGCCGCCCTTGACCAGCGCCTTGTCGTCGAGCACCGACACGGTGACCTTGGCGGCGGAGGCGGCGACCCGCTTCTTGACGTCGTCGGCGAACGACTGCGGGAACAGGCACGTTCGGCGGCAGGTTCACCAGGTCGCGGGCCCAGTCGCGAGCGGCACCGAGCACCGCCGGCGCGCGTGACGGCATCCTTGGCGGCCTTGCCCTGGCCGGCGCCCGAGACGACCAGGACTCGCGGACCGGCGCCGTTGGTCGTCGCGGCCTTGGCGTTGGCCCGCAGGCCCGTGCCGCGGCGGGCGCCGAGGGGAGCGGACTTGTCGTAGGCGTAGCACCCGGCGTAGGCGCCGTCGGCGACGGCCGACAGGCTCGCGAGGTCGGGCGTCGGCAGTGCGACCGCGACGCTGCGCTTGCCGCGGACGCTGCGCAGGGCGGCCCCGGCGGCCGACCGCAGCGCGGCGTGCGGGTAGGTCGAGCGGCGCGACGTGCCGTCGCCGAGCCCGGTGACGACCACCGAGGTGCGCCTTGACGCCCGGCACCGCGACGACGCGCACCACCTCGTCGGCCTTGCCGGTGGCCTCGACGTCGGAGAGCACCGCCTGCAGGTGCACCACGGCCTTGCGGGGCAGGTGGTGCCCGGTCGCGAGGTCGGCGCCGTCGGGGGTCTGCACCGAGCCGACGACGAGGGTGTCGACGGCGAGCTCGGCGGGGGGTCGGGTCGTGAGGGCCACAGAGGTCATGCGGGCAGACTATCGACCGAGGGCCGACCCGGCTCGCAGCGCGGTAACGTGCCGACCATGACCGAGCTCGCTGCACTCACCGCTCCACGACCGGCACGTCGCCCTCGGCGCCAAGATGGCCGACTTCGGGGGCTGGTCGATGCCGATCGAGTACCCCGGCGGTGGTGTCGTCGCCGAGCACACCGCGGTGCGCGAGCGGGTCGGCATCTTCGACGTCTCGCACCTGGGCAAGGCGCGGGTCTCCGGGCCCGGGCGCCGCCGACTTCGTCAACTCCTGCCTCACCAACGACCTGCGCCGGATCGGCCCGGGCCAGGCGCAGTACACGATGTGCTGCACCGAGACCGGCGGAGTCGTCGACGACCTCATCCAGTACCTGCGCTCCGACGACGACGTCTTCCTCATCCCGAACGCCGCCAACACCGCCGAGGTCGTCGCGCTGCTCGCGGCCGCCGCGCCGGAGGGCATCACCGTCGAGAACCTGCACGACCGGTACGGCGTCATCGCGGTGCAGGGCCCGCGCTCGCGACGAGGTGCTGCGCGGTCTCGGCCTCCCGGTCGACCACGACTACATGAGCTTCGTCGAGACCGACTGGGAGGGGCTGCCGGTCATCGTCTGCCGCACCGGCTACACCGGCGAGCGCGGCTACGAGATCGTGCCGCCGTGGGACGTCGCCGGCTCGGTGTGGGACGCCCTCGCCGCGGCGGTCGCCGCCGAGGGCGGGCTGCCGGCCGGGCTGGGCGCCCGCGACACGCTGCGCACCGAGATGGGCTACCCGCTGCACGGCAACGACCTCTCGCTCGACATCACCCCGGTGCATGGCCGGCGCCGGCCTGGGCCGTCGGCTGGGACAAGCCGCAGTTCTGGGGCCGGGAGGCCCTCACCGCCGAGCGGGCGGCCGAAGCAGTCACGGCTGATGCGCGGGCTGCGTGGTGAGCGGGCGCGGCATCCCGCGGTCGCACTGCGCGGTCAAGGACGCCACCGGCGCGGTCGTCGGCGAGGTCACCTCCGGCACGTTCTCGCCGACCCGGCGCCAGGGCATCGCGCTGGCGCTGCTCGACCGGTCGGTGACCCTCGGCGACGACGTCGTCGGTCGACGTGCGCGGCCGCGACGTCGCCGCGACCGTGTCGAAGCCGCCGTTCGTCGAGGTCGGGGTGCGCGAGAAGTGAGCGAGCAGTGGACGTGGACCTACCAGGGCCCCGACGGCTCCGCGATGCCGGCAGAGGGCTTGGGCGAGACGGCGTTTCCCGACGCAGTCGGACGCCGAGTCGTGGTTCGGCGAGGTGTGGCACGACCTGTCCGCGGCCGGGGTGGCGGCGGTGACGCTGCACCGTGACGGGCAGAAGGTCTACGGGCCGATGAGCCTCGAGGGCCCGGCCTGACCGTCGGTCGGACGGCCGCTCACGACACCGCTCAGGCGGGGTACTCGCCGCGCTTGACCTGCGGGCGCGGCATCCGCGAGCGGCGCATCTGGAAGGCGCGCATCGCGGCGTACATGCCGTTGCCCTTGGCGGAGGCGGCCTCGTCGCCGAACTTCGCGGCGAGCTTCTTGCGCAGGCTGCGCCACATCAGGAAGGTGTCGACCACGGCGGTGAGCAGCACGCCGTAGGTGAGGATCGTGACGAAGAACAGGATGGTGCTCGTGCGCATGAAGCTCAGCGCCAGCACGATGAGCATCACCGGCAGCATGAACTCGGCGAGGTTGCGGCGGGCGTCGATGTGGTCGCGCATGTAGCGGCGCACCGGGCCCTTGTCGCGCGCCGGCAGCCCGGCGTCGTCGCCGGTGATCATCGCCTGGCGGGTCTTGGCCAGCTGCTCGTTGCGCTTGGCCTTGTCGATCTGCTTGGCCTGCTTGCGGTCGGCGACGACCAGCGGCTGGCGTCGCGCTGCCTCCTGCTCCTTGCGCTTGGGCGTGGGCCGGTTCTTGGCCCCGTCGCGCTGCGGGGTGGAGCTCGTCGGCGAGCTGCTCGTTGGTGGTCTTGCTGCGTCCGAACACGTCACCACTGTAAGCGCTGGCGGCCGGATGCCGTGCACGCGCAGCGCGCCGTCGCCCGCTCCGCGTGGGTAGGGTCGGTCGGGTGACCGACGTGCTCCCCGCCAGACCAGATCTCCGCCCTCCGCGACCGGGTCGCCGGCCCTGATGCCGGCCGTTCGCGACGACCTCGAGGCGCTCACCCGCATCCCGAGCGTCAGCCTCGACGCGTTCGACCAGGCGCACGTCGAGGCCAGCGCCGAGGCGACCGCCGCCCTGCTGCGCGCCGAGGGGCTCGAGGTCGAGATCGTGCGCGAGGGCGGCCGCCCCGCCGTCATCGGGCACGTCGACGGGCCGCCCGGGTCGCGCACCGTCATGCTCTACGCGCACCACGACGTGCAGCCGCCCGGCGACGACGCGCTGCTGGGACAGCCCGCCCTTCGAGCCGACCGAGCGCGACGGGCGGCTCTACGGCCGCGGCGCCGCCGACGACAAGGCCGGCGTCATGGCGCACGTCGCGGCGCTGCGCGCCCACTCGGGCGCGCTGCCCGTCGGGGTGACGGTCTTCGTCGAGGGCGAGGAGGAGATCGGCTCCGACTCGCTGGCCGACGATCCTCGAGCGGCACGGCGAGAAGCTGCGGGCCGACGCGATCGTGCTGGCCGACTCCACCAACTGGGCGATCGGCGAGCCGGCGCTCACGACGACCCTGCGCGGCATGATCCGGGTCGTCGTCACCGTGACCACGCTCGACCACGGCGTCCACTCCGGCATGTTCGGCGGGGCCGTGCCCGACGCGCTCACCGCTGCTCGTGCGCCTGCTCGCGAGCCTGCACGACGACGACGGCGAGGTCGCGGTCGCCGGCCTGAAGTCGGGGGTCGCCGCCGACCTCGACTACGACGAGGCCCGGCTGCGCGAGGAGTCGGGGCTGCTCGACGGGGTCTCGACGATCGGCACCGGGTCGCTGCTCTCCCGGATCTGGACCAAGCCGTCGATCACGACCATCGGCATCGACGCACCCTCGGTGGCGACCTCGTCGAACACCCTGGTGCCCAGCGCCGCCGGCGAAGATCTCGATGCGCCTGGCGCCCGACGAGCACGACCTGCGACGCGTTCGCCGCTGCTGCGGGCCCACCTCGTCGAGCACGCCCCGTGGGGCGCGCAGGTCGAGGTCACCCTCGACGACCGCGGGCTCGGCGTTCTCCGCCGACGCGCAGGGGCCGGTCTACGACGCAGGCCCGGGCGGCCTTCCACGACGCGTGGGGCGTCGAGCCGGTCGACATCGGGGTCGGCGGCTCGATCCCGTTCGTCGCCGCGTTCGCCGAGCAGTTCCCGGATGCCGCGATCCTCGTCACCGGCGTCGAGGACCCCGACGCGCGGGCGCACGGTGCCAACGAGTCGCTGCACCTGGGCGAGTTCGAGAAGGTCTGCGTGGCCGAGGCCCTGCTCCTGGCCCGGCTCGGCGCGCTGCCGGGCTGAGGGGGAGGCTCCGCGCCACCACTCGTGCGGGCCCGTGGCCACCCCAAAGGGGTGACCCGGCCAAAAGGGCGCGCTCTCTACACTCGGGCGGGTGACCGACGGCCATTCCGGAACAGCGCAGATTGACGCAGGGCTGGACGAGGTCCTGCTCGACGCCAAGCTCTCGGTGCCGCCGCTTCGTCCCGGCCTGGTGAGCCGGGCGGCGCTCATCGACAGGGTCCGGACCAGCGGTGCCGTCGCCGTCGGCATCACCGCGCCCGCCGGGTACGGGAAGTCGACCCTGCTGGTCGAGTGGGCGAGGAGCGAGCGTCGGCCCGTCGCCTGGGTGTCCCTCGACCATGTCGACGACGACCCGAGCGCCCTGCTCTTCCTGCTGGCGTCCGCGTTCGAGCGGGCCGTGCCCGAACAGGCCGGGTTGGCCTCGGCGATCAGTGGTCTGGGCGTCTCGGCGCTCGGTCGGGGAGCGCCGCGCGTCGCGTCGATGTTCAGCCACGCCCCGGTCCCGTTCGCGCTCCTGATCGACGACCTGCACGAGCTCCGTTCGCCCGCGTGCCAGGACGTCCTGACCGTCGTGCTGTCCGGTATCCCTCCCGGCTCGCAGGTGGTCACCGCGAGCCGTGACGAACAGCCGCACCTGGCCCGACTCCGTGCGTCGGGGGACGCCGTCGAGCTCCGTGCCGCCGACCTGGCGCTCGACGTCCGGGCGGCCGAACAGATCTTCGCGACGGCCCGGGTCGCGATCACGCCGGAGCAGGCGATCGAGGTCACCGGGCGGACCGAGGGCTGGCCGGTCGGGTCTGCACCTGGCGGCCATGATCGCGCGCGACGCGCAGGCCCAGCCGTGGGGGGTGTCGGGAGACGACCGCTACGTCGCCGACTACCTCCACCAGGAGGCATTCAGCAAGGTGGACCCGGTGATGCAGGACTTCCTGCGCCGCACCGCGGTGCTCGAGCGGTTCAACGGTCCGCTGTGCGACGCGGTCCTGGGGGAGTCTGGCGCGCAGGACCGGCTCGAGGCCCTCGAGGCGTCGAACTCCTTCCTGGTCCCGCTCGACCGGAGGCGGGACTGGTACCGCTACCACCCGCTGTTCCGGGACTTCCTGCTCGGCGAGCTCCGACGGACCGACCCGGAGCTCGTCGAGACGTTGCACGTGCGCGCCGCGGACTGGTTCCTGGCCAACGGCTCGCCGGCGATGGCTGTCGATCACCTGCTGTCCACGGCCGACCGAGACCGGTGTGCGCAGCTCGTGGCCGACCTGGTGCCGGTGACCTACGGCGCGGGGCAGATCTCGACGGTCCAGCGGTGGATGGCCGCGCTCGGCGACTCCGCGATCAGTGCGTACCCGCCCCTGGCCGTGCTGGCCGGCTGGGTCACCGCCCTGGTCGGCGAGACGGCCGATGCCCAACGGTGGGCGGCGATCGTCGACGAGGCGTCGTACGACGGGTCGCCGCCGGGCGGGCCGGCATCCTTTGACTCGTCCCGCTCGATGCTGCGCGCCATGATGTGTGCCACGGGGCCCGAGCAGATGATGGCCGACGCTGCGTTCGCCGCTGAACAGGAAACACCCTCGAGCACCTGGCGGGACACCGCGCTCTGCATGCTCGGTGAGGCGCACCTGCTCGCCGGCGACGTCGACCGCGCCGTGGCGGTGTTCGAGGAGGCGACGTCGTTCGGCCTGGCGCTCGGGCACACGGACACGGTCGTCATCAGCGAGTCCGAGCTGGCCCTGCTCGCGATGGAGGGCGGCCGGTGGGGCGAGGCGGCCGGTCACGTCGGGGTCGCCCTGGACATCATCGCGGAGCACCAGATGCACGACTACGCCATCAGCCTGCTCGCCTTCGCGGCTGCGGCCCGTCATGCCGTCCACCAGGGGGACCTCGTCCGGGCCGACCGCCGGCTCACCCGGGCCATGCGGGCCCGTCCGGCGTGCACGTTCGTGCTCCCGTTCCTGGCGACCCGGGGTCGGCTGCAGCTGGCGAAGGTGTACACGACCCGCGGTGACCTGGCCGCCTCGCGGCTGCTCCTGCGGGAGATCGACGAGGTTCTACGTCGCCGACCAATGCTCGGCGCGCTGGGCGACGAGGTCGACGAGTTCCGTCGGCTGGCGTCCGCGACGGCGACCAAAGGTCCCGGTGTGTCGCCCCTGACCTCTGCGGAGCTGCGGCTCCTTCCGTACCTGCAGACGTACCTCACGATTGCCGAGATCGCCGAGCGACTGCGGATCACGCGAAACACGGTCGGCACCGAGGTGTCCGCCATCTACCGCAAGCTGGGCGTCTCCTCACGTGGCGACGCAGTTCGCCAGGCCACCTCCCTCGGGCTGCTCGGAGGCTGAGGCCGGATCGGGCTGCCTGCAGGTCAGCCCCGAATGCGCTCCCAACCCGAAGCTGGCCCGGAACAAGCAGGGCCCGGCCGGCCCGCAGGAAGGGACGTCCGCCACGCTGACCGACGCGCTGCGGCACGGTTGAGGCCATTGACCGGCCAGAAGCAGCGCCCCGCCAGACGCGCTCGACGGGATGCGCATGTCCTGTCGCGGCGTTGAGTCGCACCGCGATCCGTCCAGGCCTGGCACTTTACGATTGCCTGCATGACCTCTGCTGCGTACGTCGTCCTTGGTGCCGGCCCGGGCTTGGGGCTCTCGGCCGCTCGCCGCTTCGCGCGTGGAGGGTACGCCGTGACGCTGGTCGGCCAGAGCGTGGAGCAGATGGAGCCGTTGGCCCAGGCTCTTCGCGACGAGGGCTTCGACGCCGAGGCCGACGCCGTGGACCTGACCGACGCCGACGACGTCACCAGGCTGATCACCGGCATCGGCGAGCGGCACGGACGGATCGACGTGCTCCACTTCAACCCGAGCGCCTTCCGGCAGGTGGACGCGCTGCACCTGACCACCGCTCAGCTCTTCGAGGACCTCGCTGTCGGCGTCGCCCCGGTGCTGCCGGCGGTGCAGGCGGCCAAGCCGTTCATGCCGGCCGGGGCCCGCGTGCTGGTCACCGGGAGCCAGGCAGCCGACACGCCGTGGCACGAGGCGCCGTCGCTGGGCATGCAGAAGGCGGCGGTGCGCAACCTCGTGACCAGCCTGGACGCGACGCTCGCACCCGACGGGATCCGGGCGGTCGCTGTCCAGGTGAACGGCGTGCTCGCGAAGGAAGGGCCCTTCTCGCCGCCACAAGTGGCAGAGGCGCTGTACGCCGCCACCGTGCGTCCTGACGACGGCTGGACCGCCCAGGTGCCCTACGACGGTTGACCCGAAGGCGTTCACCCCTCGTGGTCGGCCCGGGCGTGCGCCGCCTGTACGGCAGTGGCTCCCGATGTCCGGCGTTCGTCGTCAAGAACCGTGCCTGCGCATTGCCGGGGGCACGACCGCCGGGTCGGTGAGCTCGACGACCAGGTGGTCGACTCGACCGAGGAGGCTCACGCTGTCGAGCACGCTGGCCACCGAGACCTGGTCCTCGGTGGCTTCGGCGAGAGTGCGCGCCAGCGTCCGCCGCAGGTCGACGACCGACTCGTCCTCGGTCGTTGTCTCGTCCGGGACGAGTCCGGCCACGGCGAGGAGCAGGTCGCTGAGGGTCCGCCGATCCAAGCGCGGCAGGTGGGATGACCGGTCGTACAACGCATCGACCCCGAGGGCGAGAGCCTGCACCTGGAGGGACACGCGGCGGAGCCAGGTGAGGGCGTCCGCCAGCTCCTGCACCTGGTCGGCATGTCGGTGGCCGCGAGGGTTGAAGCGAATCGACTCGGCGGCGCCGGCGACCGCGGACGTGAGGTCCTGGTCCGCCGTGCGCAGGCGGTCGAGCGTGCGGTCGACGTAGTCGTGCTGGACCCCGGTGGGGACCGGAGCCGTGCCCATGGTCGACAGGGTTGTTGCGATCTCCTGGAGGGACGACCGTAGGTCATCCGCCCAGGCGGCGGCCGCCGACCGTCCCGGGGCGAGGTGAGGGCGCTCTGGAGCGACGAGCGCGACGAGGATGCCGATGGCGCCACCGATCGCGCAGTCGATCAGGCGTGCCGACGCGTATCCCGAGGTGGGCCCCAGGGCGATCACGACGATCATCGCGAAGGTCACCTGGCCTCCGGCGCCGGAGCCGATCGGCAGGCGCTTCGCGATGGCCAGACCGAGGAAGGTTGCCACGAACAGGGCGACCGCGGTGCGGCCCGCGACGTTGACGAAGAGGGTGGCCAGTGCGACGCCGATGATGTTGCCCGCCACCGTCTGGAACCCCTGGGCGAGGGTGCCGTAGAGGCTGGACTGAACCGTCGTCAAGGCGACGATCGGGGCGAACACCGGCGCATCGTCGCCCGGCAGTGCGCTGGCGACCTGCCACGCCAGTGCGACGGCCACCGAAGCCTTGACGATGGTCAGCCAGGTCAGTCGCCTGCCGGGCGCGTTCAGGAGACGGCCGAGGTGGGGCAGGTCGCTGATGTCGACACCGCCCACCCTGACCGGGGTGCGCGCGGTCGCGGCGTGCGGTCGCGACCCTGCTGTCTCGTCCTGTCATGCAGTGCCTACCGGGCGGCTTCTCGACTCAGTGGGCCTGGCCGACGTGGCGGATGTTGGACCTCGGCCGTCCGCACGCCTCCGAGACGTGTGTCGTGAAGGCGAGCTCGCCCGTGGCGACCACGAAGCACCTGACCTCCTCGAGCGTCGTGTGCGGGGCTCGGGCCGTGCGCTCTCACCCAGCGTCCGCTGCCGCGCTGGGGGCATCAGCGTCCGACGGTGACGCAGCGCGCCTCCACATCAGCACGAACAGCAGAACGATCGTGATGCCGACGGTGTTGAGGATCGTGATCGACACCGTGACCAGCGGGTCGGCTCCGAAGGGAAAGATCATCATCAGGAGCATCGGGGCGATGTTGCGGACCGCCGTGGTCGACTCGGTTGCGTGCCTGATTCCCACGTCCTTGACTCGAAGACCGGTACACGAGAAGGTAGCCACACCCGAGGCCGATGAACGGGCCGGCAATGGCCGCGAGGTAGCTCTCGGTGCCCCACTCCTGCACGAACAGATCCCAGTACGCGACCAGCGTGAAGTTGAGGTTGAAGAGCAGGCACAGGATGGCGACTCGGACCACCCACCGTGTCAGTGGCGGTGTCAGGTCGGGCCACCAGACCCTGAAGGCGCACCCGAGAGCCAGCGGCAGGAGCAGGAAGAGCAGCAGCGGCCAGGCCACGTCCCAGGCGGAGGTCTTGAGCTGCGCGTCGACCGCATCGATGGCCAGGGGCAACCCGAGCGGGAGGGCGATGACGGTCGCGACGGTCAGGACCACCAGCAGCGTGGTGGCGATGCTGGCATCCGCCTTGGCCAACTGGGCGAGGACGGGAGCGAACGGCATGCCCGCACACAGGGCTGCGACACAGAACCCGACCTTGATCTCGTCGGGAATGGACGAGGCGATCGTCAGCAGGTAGCCGACGAACAGGGCCGGGATGATGACGAAGTTGATCACCAACGCCCACACGGCGATCTTCCAGTGGGCAAAGGCCTGTGCCAGCTGCTTGCCGACGGTGATCCGCAGGCCCAACCCGAACGCGTTCAGGATCACGAAGAGCACGCCGAACCCGTTGATCAGGACGCTCTGGGTTGTCATGTCGCTCCCGACTCAGGTGTCATCGGTGTCGTGACCCAGCGTGAGTGCGAGCCCGGGGGCGGCCGCCACCACCCGCGCGGTCCCGACGATCGGGAGGACGACGACGAGGACGTCGACGACGTCCGAGACACTCGCTCCCGCATTGAGCGCGTCGTCCGTGAGCGCACCCAGGGAGGGGATGGCGCCACCGCCCATCGCGACGAGCGCGCCGAGCCGCACCAGTGCCACCGTCTTCGGGTCGAGGGAAGGTTCCAGCCAGCCGCATTCGTCGCCGTCGGGCGCCTGGGCGTCCCCGCCGGTCTGGTTGAAGGTCAGGCGTCGCAGCCGATCGATGTCGTCCACCGTGGTCAACCTCTGTCTGGAGCGTCTCGGAGGGTCCGGGGGCGAGGCGTCCACCCAGGCCTCCGGCGCGGCGAACGTCGCGCGGGTGCGGTCCCAACCGAGGGCGCGTTCGGTGCGCGACCGGCCCACGAAGCTGAGGACCCAGCGGACGGCCGCGACGAAGCGGTTCGTGAAGCCGGTGAGGAAGGTCAGGTGGATGAACGCCCACATCAGCCAGCCGATGAAGCCGGCGACCCGGATGCCCTTGAAGTCGACGATCGCCCGGAACCGGGAGACGGCGGCCATGCTGCCCAGGTCGCGGTACTTGAACGGGCGCGGACCACCGTGCCCCGACGACCTGGCGCTTGATCGAGGCGGCGGCGTGGATGCCGGTCTGCATGGCGACCTCTGCGACGCCCGGGAGCCCGTCGAGCGCCATCACGTCGCCGACCACGTAGATCTCGGGGTGACCGGGCAGCGTGCAGTCGGGCAGGACCTGGATCCGGCCCGCGCGGTCGACCTCCGCGCCGGTGGCGTCGGCGAGCGATCGGGCCAGCGGGCTCGCTGCCACCCCCGCGGCCCAGACCTTCGTGTGGCAGGCGAGCCGTTCTTCGCCGTCGGACCCGGCGACGACGATCTCGTCGTGGGTGACGTCGGTGACCCGGGTCTTCACGCGCACGTCGACACCCAGGCGGGTCAGCTCCCGGGTCGCCTTCCCGGACAGCTGGTCCCCGAAGGTCGGCAGGATCTCGTCGCCGCCCTCGAAGAGCAGCACCGTGGCGGTGCTCGGGTCGAAGTGCCGGAAGTTGCGCCGCAGGGAGCGATGCGCGAGCTCGGCGATCTGTCCGGCGACCTCCACCCCCGTGGGGCCGCCGCCGACGATGGCGAACGTGAGCCAGGCGCGGCGTTCGGCGTCGTCCTGGGCGAGCTCGGCCATCTCGAACGCGCCGAAGATCCGGGTGCGCAACGCCAGCGCGTCGTCGACGGTCTTCATCGTCGGCGCGTGCAGGCCGAACTCGGGGTGGCCGAAGTAGGAGCTGCCGACCCCGATGCCGAAGATCAGGTAGTCATAAGGGAGGTCGCTCGACACGAGGGGGTGCTGCACGTGGACGGTGCGGGCGGCCAGGTCGAAACCGGTGACCTCACCGAGCTCCACGGTGACGTTGGCGTGCTTCTTGAGCACCTCACGCAGCGGCGGCGCCACGGCGCCGGGAGACAGGATGCCGGTGGCGACCTGGTAGAGCAGCGGCTGGAACAGGTGGTGGTTGGTGCGCTCCACCAACGTGATGTCGACGTCGGCGCGTCGGAGGAACTTCGCGGCGAACAGCCCTCCGAAGCCACCGCCGATGATGAGCACTCGTGGACGGCCGCCGGGAGCGGCCCCTGCCGGCGGGCTCATGAGCTGACCTCGACGGCATCCACGCTCGCGGTGACCCGCGCCCGGAACACCCAGTAGGACCACCCCTGGTACAGCAGCACGAGGGGGGTGACGACCGCGGCGACGACGGTCATCACCTTCAGGGCGTACTCGCTCGACGCCGCGCCCGCCACGGTGAGGGAGTTGGCCGTGCTGGTCGACGAGACCAGCACGTTGGGGTAGAGGTTCGCGAACAGGGCGGCGACCGTGCCGCCGATCGCGACGGCCGTCCCGGCGAACGAGGCCCCCTCGCGGCCCGCGCGCAGCAGCACGGCCGCGGCCAGGGCCCCGAGGACTGGGACGGCAGCGGCGGCGGAACGCCACGCGCCGCCGTCGGAGATGACGACCGTCCAGACCGCGAACACCGCCACGACCGCCACGGCCGGCCAGCTGATCCTGCTGGCCGTCGCGTGGGCGCGCTCGGTCACCACCCCCGCGGTGCGCAGGCCCAGGAAGGTCGACCCGTGCAGCAGGCTCAGGGTGACCAGGGTGAGACCCATCCAGATGCCGTACGGCGTGAACAGGTCCCAGACGGACCCGGTGAACAGCTCCTCGTCGTTGATCGGCAGGCCGACCAGGAGGTCACCCAGGGCGATCCCCAGCACCAAGGGGATCAGTGCCGACCCGATCGTGAGCGTCCAGCTCCAGGAGCCACGCCACCGCTGGCTGTCGGACTTGCTGCGCCACTCGAACGAGACCCCCCGGATGATGAGCGCGACGAGGAGCAGCATCACGGCGAGGTACCCGGCGGAGAACCACGTCGCGTACCAGGCCGGGAAGGCCGCGAAGATCGCTGCCCCCCCGACGACCAGCCAGACCTCGTTGCCGTCCCACAGCGGCCCGACGCTGCCCAGCACGACGCGCCGCTCCGCCTCGGTCCGGCCGACGGGCCGGTGCAGCATGCCGACCCCGAAGTCGAAACCTTCCAGCACGAAGAACCCCGTCCAGAAGAACCCGACGATCACGAACCAGGCCACCTCGAGGCTCATCAGTACACCTCGGACGCGAGCGCCGGTGTCGGGGTCGAGGAGCCGGCCCGTCGTCGGCGTCGGACAGGTCTCGGTGAGGCTCCAGCGGCCGCTTGGCGAAGCGCAGCATCAGGATTCCCCACACGATGCCGAGCACGAGGTACAGGACGACGAAGGTGCCCAGGGTCACGGCGACCTCGGTCACGCTGACGGAGGGCGAGTTCCCGTCCTCGGTGAGCAGGAGGCCTTGCACGACCCACGGCTGGCGGCCGTTCTCGGTCAGCAGCCAGCCGGCCGTGTTCATCGCGAACGGCGCCAGGAAGGCGAAGGTGCCGACCCAGAGGAAGCTCGTCGCCTTGAGCAGCCGGCCCCGCCACCACAGGAAGCAGCCCCACAGGGCCAGGACCGGCAGGACCGCACCGAGGTAGGCCATCACCCGCATCGACCAGTACTGGATGAACAGGTTGGGGATGTAGTCGCCGGGGCCGTAGGTCTGCTCGTACTGGGCCTGCAGCTCGTTGATGCCGACGACCTTGCCGTCCCACTGCAGGGTGGCCAGGATCGAGAGGAGGTGCGGGATCTCGATGATCTTGTTCGGGTCCTCGTCCGAGGTGGTCCAGCCGCCGGTCTGGGCGGCGGAGAAGGAGCACGGCTGGCAGGTGTCCCACTGCGCCTCCATCGCCGCGACCTTCATCGGCTGATACCTGGTCTCGATGACGCCGAGTTGGCTGCCGACCAGGAGGATGAGGATCGAGACCGGGAGCAGCACTCCGAGCGAGAGCTTCATCGAGCGCAGGAAGACCTCGGGTGTCTTTCCGCGTCGGATCTGCCACGCGGAGACCGAGATCATGACCAGGCTGCCGGTCACGAGCGACGCGAGGACCACGTGCGTGTAGCCCCACACGAACACCGGGTTGGCGAACAGGGCGCTGATCGAGGTGAGCACCGGCCGACCGGTCTCGGCGTCGAGCTCGTAGCCCACTGGGTGCTGCATCCACGAGTTGGCGGCCATGATGAAGGCCGCCGACAGCGTGGCACCCACCGCCACCGCCCAGATCGTCAGGAGGTGCAGCTCGCCTGGGGAGCACGTCCCAGCCGAACCACCACAGCCCCAGGAAGGTCGACTCGAGGAAGAACGCGGCCAGGCCCTCCATCGCGAGCGGGGCACCGAAGACGTCGCCCACGAAGCGCGAGTACTCCGACCAGTTCATCCCGAACTCGAACTCCTGGACCAGCCCCGTGACGACGCCGATGGCGATGTTGATGACCAGGATCGTCCCGAAGAACCGGGTCAGCCGGCGCAGCTCCGGGTTGCCCGAACGGTGCCACCACGTGTGCAGCCCCGCGACCAGCCAGCTGAGCCCGATCGTGATGGGCACGAACAGGAAGTGGTAGATCGTCGTGGTGGCGAACTGCAGCCGCGACAGGTCCAGCTGGCTGAGGTCCACGGCTACAGGGCTTGTCCGATGTCGCGGATGTTGGACTTCGCCTGCCCCCACGCCTCCGCGACGTGTCCCGTGAACACGAGCTTGCCCGTGGTCAGCGCGAAGCCCTTGACCTCCTCGACCGTCGTGTGGGGCGGCACGGCCAGCGCCCGTGGGTCGGTGACGAAGTCGATGAGCGCCGGCCCCGGGTGGGCGAAGGCGCGCTCGATGGCCGGCCGGATGTCGTCAGCCGTCTCGACCCGCTCCCCGTGGATGCCGGCGGCCGTCGCGAGCGCCCCGAAGTCGGGGTTCTTCACGTCGGTGCCCCACGGCTGGTACCCCACCACCATCATCTCGGCGCGGACCATGCCCAGGGTGGAGTTGTTGAACACCATCAGCTTGACCGGGATGTCGAGGCCGGCCGCGGTGAGCAGCTCGCCCATCAGCATCGTGAAGCCACCGTCCCCACACAGCGCGACGACCTGGCGCTCGGGAGATCCCACCTTGGCGCCGATGGCCTGCGGCATCGCGTTCGCCATCGACCCGTGGCTGAACGAGGCCAGGATCCGACGGCCGGGGCGCATGGCCAGGTAGCGGGCGCCCCACACGTTGCACATCCCCGTGTCGACGGTGAACACGGCGTCGTCGGCGGCGAGGTCGCTGATCGCGGTGGCGACCATCTCGGGCCGCAGTCCTTCGCCGCTGCCCTCGTGGGTGACGTAGGTCTGGATTCCCTTGACCATGGTCCGGTGGTGCTTGACCATCTTGTCGAGGAACGAGGAGTCACCCCGCTGCTCGAGGAGGGGGATGAGGGCCCTCAGCGTCTCGCCGACGTCGCCGGCGAGACCCAGGTCGACCGCGGCCCGCCGGCCGAGGTGCAGCGGCTTGTCGTCGATCTGGATGATCGTCTTACCCGACGGCAGGAACGCGTGGTACGGGAAGTCCGTGCCGAGCATGAACAGCAGGTCGCAGTCGGACAGCGCCTCGGTGGCGGCGCCCCATCCGAGCAGGCCGGTCATGCCAACCGACGCCGGGTTGTCGGCCTCGAGGACGTCCTTGCCGCGGTAGGCGAACGACACGGGAGCCTGCAGCTTGCGCGAGAGGGCCAGCACTTCCTCGCGCGCCCGCCGCGTCCCCTCCCCGCCGTGGATGACGATCTTCTTCGCATGGGAGACCAGCTCCACCGCCTTGGCGAGGGCGGCATCGGTGGGTCGGCTGACCGGTCGGTCGGTGAGCACCGGGTGGCGCAGCATCTCGTGCTCGACCGTCTGGGCTGCGACGTCCCCGGGCACGATCACCATGCCCACGCCGCGCTCGAGCACCGCTGCCTGCAGGGCCAGCTCGGAGATGCGCGGCATCTGACCCGGGGTGGACAGCAGGGCGCAGTAGTTCGTGCAGCCGGAGAAGATGGCCTCGGGGTTGGTCTCCTGGAAGTAGCCGCTGCCGATCTCGGTGCTCGGGATGTGGGTCGCGATGGCGAACACCGCGGCCCCGTTGCGCTGGCAGTCGTAGAGCCCGTTGACCAGGTGCAGGCTGCCGGGGCCGGACGACCCGAGCACGGCGGTCGGTCGGCCGGAGATCTGCGCGTCGGCACCGGCGGCGAAGGCGCCGGCCTCCTCGTTGCGCACGTGGACGAACTCGATGTCCGACTCGTGGCGCCGCAGCGCGTCGACGATCGGGTTCGCCGAGTCGCCGACGATGCCGTACACCTTGCGGATCCCGACCTCGACCATCTGGTCGACGAGGATCTCTGCCACCGTCTGGGCCATGGGGGTGCTCCTGTGTGCTGGCTGGACTGGGTCGGTCGGGCTACTGCTTGATGGGGAGGTACTCGGGCTCCCACATCGCCTCGTGGACGGCCTCGATCGGGTCGCTGACCTGCACCTGCGCGATGCCGGCAGCCGTCGCCGTGTTGACGACGTCGACGGCCACCGTCGCGGACACCTCGCGCAGCCTCGAGATGTCGGGGAGGAGGCCCTTCGCCGGGTCGGTCGGGTCGGCGAGCTTCGCGAGCGCACGGGCGGCCGCGATGAACAGCGACGGGGGCATCGTGGCCGCGCGGCAGACGATGACCCCGAGCCCCAGCCCGGGGAACATCAGCGCGTTGTTGGCCTGGCCGATCCGGTAGGTCACGCCGTCGCGCTCGACCGGTCCGAACGGGCTGCCGGTCGCGACGAGCGCCTGCCCGTCGGTCCAGGCGAGCAGGTTCTCCGGGGTCTGCTCGGCGAGCACGGTCGGGTTCGACATCGGCAGGATGATGGGCCTGGGGCAGTGCTCGTGCATCGAGCGGATCACCTGCTCGGAGAAGATCCCGGTGACGCCGGACGTGCCGACGAGCATCGTCGGGTGCAGGCCGTCGACGACCTCCTGCAGGCCCAGGGTGCCGTCGGCTGCGCGCCATCCGGCCACACTGGCGGGGTCCTTGGCGTACGGCTGCTGGTACTCGTACAGGTCGGTCATGTCGCTCGTGAGCAGACCCGGCCGGTCGAGCAGGAAGATCCGGTCGGCCGCCTCCTGCGCGGTCAGCCCGTCCTCGGTCATCGCGAGCGCGATGAGGTCGGCGATGCCGACTCCTGCCGACCCCGCGCCGAAGACGACGATGTTCTGGTCGACCAGGCGGCCCCCGGAGACGCGCACCCCGGCCAGCACGCACGCGAGGCCGACCGCGGCCGTGCCCTGGATGTCGTCGTCGAAGGTGCACAGGGTGTCGCCGTACTGCGCCAGGATCCGTCGGGCCGGCGGCCCGGAGAAGTCCTCCCAGTGCAGGATCGCCTTCGGGAAGTGCGCCGATGCGCTGGCGATGTAGGCGTCGATGAACGCCTCGTAGGCCTCGCCACGCACCCGGGAACGGCGCAGCCCGAGGTAGCGGGGGTCGTTGAGCAGCACCTCGCGGTTGGTGCCCACGTCCAGGCCGACAGCCAGCACCCGGCGGGGGTCGATCCCGGCCGCGACGGTGTAGACCGCGAGCTTGCCGATCGAGATGTCGATGCCGCCGACGCCCCAGTCGCCGATGCCGAGGATGGCCTCGGCGTCGGAGGCCACGACGAGGTCGACGTCGTCCGGGCGCAGGCCCGTCGCGTCCAGGGCCCGGTCGATGCCGTCGACGTCCTCGATGTTGAGGAAGACGCCGCGGGGGCGGCGGAAGAGGTGGCTGAACTCCTGGATGGCCGCCCCCACCGTGGGGGTGTAGACGATGGGCAGCATCTCGTGGACGTGCTCCCCGACGAGGCGGTAGAACAGCACCTCGTTGTTGTCGTGCAGGTTGGTCAGGAAGGTCCACTTCTCGACGTCGGACTCGGTGGCCTTGAACTGCTCGTAGGAGCGCGCCACCTGTTGCTCGAGCGTCTCCAGCGCGGCGGGGAGCAGCCCGTGCAACCCGAGAAGGTCCCGCTCGGCCATCGTGAAGGCCGTGCCGCGGTTGACCTGTGGGTCGTCGAGGACCGCCATGCCGCGCGCATGGATCTCGACGTGGGGGGACGCATCCGGTCCCGCTCCGACGGTGTACCCCTGTGAAGCCATGGTCCCGAATCCTCCATCTGTGCGTTGTCACGCCCGACCCGCCTACGAGACCACACCGACGGGTGAAGCAACATCACGCGAATTGCGTGATGCGCAGGCACCCTCACCCGGTCGTAGGTTGCGGTGGTGACCGATCGCGGGAAGCGTGCAGGGCAACTCACCACGGTGCTCTGCGCCGTCGCACTCCTGACCGCGTGCTCGTCGTCAACGACCGACGAACAGGGCGGGGACGCGGCCTTGGCCGAGCAGCTGGTGTCCGCCGCCCAGGCCGCCGGCGTCGCGCCGGGGATGAGCGTCGGCGGTGGCGGAGTCCTTGTACGGGAGGCTCGGCCGCGCAGGTCTGTGACGCGCTTGACGGGGGTGTCAGCTCGGCGGAGTCGATGCTGCTGACCCTGAACCCGTCCGGTCGCCGCGCCAAGCTCATCACCACCGACGCGATCGCCTACGAGCGGCTCGTCGTCCAGACGTACTGCCCCGACGAACTGTCGACCTACGACGACCTCGTCTCCGAGATCGACGGCACCGAGACCACGAGCTGAGCTCGCGGCACCACCACGGCCACACCGACAAGGCGGGCGACATGGCAGCACAGGCACCCACGGGTGGCCCGCCGACGTCCGGCGACGTCGGACGGACCCCGATCTCGTTGATCGCGTGGCCGGCCCTGGCGATGATGATGGTCGCCAGTGTCGGCAGCATCGCCCAGCTCTCGGACTCGGCAACCTTCGGTCTGGGTGCCGTCACGGTGTACCTGATCCCGGCCCTGCTCTTCCTGCTCCCCGTCGGCCTGGTCTCGGCGGAGCTCGCGACCAGCCACGAGGGCGGCATCTTCGTCTGGGTCCGCGAGGCGTTCGGTGACCGAACCGGCTTCCAGGCAACGTGGTTCGTCTTCATGAACAGCGTGACGCTCTACCCGTCGCTGCTCTCGTTCGGCGCCGCCGCCCTGGCCACCGCGTTCGGTCGCCCCGACCTGGCGGGCAACGGTCTCTACATGGGCACCGTGGTGCTCGTGGGCTTCTGGCTCGCGACGTTCGTGGTCTCCAAGGGGATGAAGACGACCGCGGGGCTCAGCAACCTCGGCGTCGGTCTGGGGACCATCGTCCCGGCGCTCGCCCTGATCTTCTTCATGTTCGCGTGGCTGGTCGACGGCAAGCCGTCGGCGGCCCCCCTGGAGGTGAGCGACCTGGTCCCGCCGTTCACCGGGCTGTCCAGCATCGCCCTGGTCGTGGGCACCTTCGTCGCCTTCGCCGGTCTCGAGGTCAACGCGGTCCACATCAAGCACCTCAAGGGGCGCCCGAAGTCGTACTTCAAGGCTGTCCTGTCCGCCGCGGCACTCGTCTTCGTGATGTACATGCTCGGCTCGATCGCGATCTCGGTGGCGGTTCCAGACGCGACCCTGGAGCTCACCTCCGGTGCCTCGCAGGCCTTCACGGTGTACGCCGACGGCTTCGGCATCCCGGGCCTGTCCAACGTCCTGTCCGGCCTGCTCGTCCTCGGTGCGGTGGCCGCGTCCATCGCCTGGATCGCGGGGCCGAGCCGGAGCATGTGGCTGGTGGGCCGGGCGGGCTACCTGCCGCAGCGCTTCCAGAAGGTCAACGGCAACGACGTCCAGATGCCGATCCTGCTCTTCCAGGGCGTCATCGTGACGATCCTGTCGCTGGTGTTCGTGGTGGCCCCCAACACCTCGGCGGCCTTCGCGGTGCTCCAGGACATCTCGATCATCCTGTACATGGGCATGTACGTGTGCATGTTCGCGTCGGCGATCAGGCTGCGTCGTTCGCAGCCCGACGTCGAGCGGCCGATCCGGATCACGGGGCTCACCCCGATCGCCTGCGTCGGCATCGCCGCCGCGATGTCCGCCATCGTCCTGGGCCTCACCCCGCCGTCCGGGTACAGCGCCACACCGGGGTGGGTGCACGCCCTCATCGTCATCGTGGGCGTCGCCGTCCTGGCCATCCCCGCCCAGATCCTGTACCGCCTCCGGCGTCCGGAGTGGGCCAGCATCGACGAGGCCGAAGTCATCGCCGAGTCCGAGGAGTAGAACCGTGCACGTCGTCAGCGAAGGGAACCCCGCGTCATGATCGATCTCGCCACCTACACCACCATGGGCGACAAGAAGAACTCCGACTTCTTCGAGGAGTACCTGCCCAGGGTCTACGAGCGACGTCAGGCCTCCGGGCTGGACCAGATCGTCGGGAACATGGCCGCGATGGTCGTCCAGGTCGAGCACGGTGACGGTGTCCCCTACATGGCCGAGCTCGCGGCCATGGGTCCCTACCGGTTCCAGGCGGCCCGCCTCACCGACACCCACAGGGTGTACGTGCTCCAGTCGCAGCCGGAGTTCCCGAGGCTCATCGTGCTCGAGCCGTTGTCGGCGTCGTACGAGGACAACGTCACCCGCTGGAACAACCTCTACCCCCTGGCCAAGAAGAAGGCGAACGCCCGCTACATCGGCGAGGTCTACAAGACCTCTTCCACCAAGGCGGTGCGCGAGGCGCTGGAGCCCCAGAACATCCGGTTCGCCTACCCGGGCGACACGGTGAGCGCGTTCTACACGATGAAGCACCTGACCTTCACGTTCATGTCCGACTTCACCTACAACCGGGTCGGTTACGTCGACGTCGACCTCGACGACCTGGACGCCCTCGGCCTCGGGGAGACGATCAGCCTGACCGCCGACGAACGGGGCATGCTCGACCGGGCGGACGCGCTGCAGGAGGAGCACGGCATCAAGGGACTCGTCCTGGGCGTCGACCACGCCGCCACCCGCATCCTGGCGGGCGATCGCGAGCACGCCCTGCTCGAGTACCTCACCGTGGTGCCCTACTACTTCTGGGGTGCCTACAACATCCACGAGATGAACTCCTCGACGAACGTGACCCGGCACCCCGACCTCGACGACGAGAAGAAGTCGCCGGCGCGGGTGTTCACCGCGAACAACACGCCGTCGATCGTCAACTCCTTCGACAACCTGCCGATGCCGACCGAGGACTTCGTGCGCAACTTCGGGCGCCGGATGCACCACCTGGCGATGGCGGTCATCGACGGCCACGTCGTCGACGAGAAGAACGTCGACTACGTGGTGCGCCAGCTGGCGCGAGATGGGCACCCCGTTCCTCGCGCACGTCGTGGGGGAGTGCAAGGACGACCCCAACCTCAAGCAGATCTTCTCCAAGAGCTCGCCGTACTCGCTGCTCATCACCGAGTACATCGAGCGATGCCACGGCTACCAGGGCTTCTTCACCCGCGACAACGTCGCCGCGCTCACCGCCGCCGCAGGGGCCGACGAGCGCTACGAGCACGGCCACGTCTTCGACTGACTGGCCCTGTTCCCGTCCGCCCCACCCGCCGTCACCAAGGAGAACCGTCATGATCGAGAGCATCCGCACCAAGGCGCTGTGGACGTTCGTCGTCCTGGCCGTGCTGGTGGTGCCGCTCGCCGTCTTCGTCAGCCCCTGGTGGTGGCTGCTGGAGATCCTCTTCGTCCCCCTGGTCGTCCTCGGGATCTACGACTACACGCAACGCAAGCACAGCATCCTGCGCAACTACCCGCTGGCCGGGCGGATGCGGTTCCTGCTCGAGGGGATGGGGCCCGAGCTGCACCAGTACCTCGTCGAGAACGACACCGACGGCCGCCCGTTCGACCGGGACACCCGCTCGGTGATCTACGAGCGCGCCAAGAACGTCGGTGACAAGAAGCCGTTCGGTACCGAGCTGAACGTGTACGACTCCGGCTACAGCTGGATGAACCACTCGATCGCCCCGCGCCCGATGGTCGCCGACCCCGAGCAGGACCTGCGGGTGCTCATCGGCGGCGAGCAGTGCAGCCAGCCCTACTCCGCATCGGTGCTCAACATCTCGGCGATGAGCTTCGGCGCCCTCGGGAAGTCCGCGGTGCGCGCGATGAACCAGGGCGCCTTGGCGGGCAACTTCGCCCACGACACGGGTGAGGGTGGCTTGTCGAGGTACCACAGGGAGGCCGGCGGCGACCTGATCTGGCAGATCGGCACTGGCTACTTCGGCTGCCGCAACGCCGACGGTGACTTCGACCCCGAGAAGTTCCGTGAGAACTCGACCCTGCCACAGGTGAAGATGATCGAGATCAAGGTGTCCCAGGGGGCCAAGCCGGGCCATGGTGGCATCCTGCCGGCCGCCAAGGTGACCGCGGAGATCGCGGAGGCGCGGCTCGTCCCACAGGGCCAGGACGTGTTCTCGCCGACCTACCACAAGGCCTTCTCGACGCCGCTGGAGATGACGGCGTTCATCGCGCAGCTGCGCGAGCTCAGCGGTGGCAAGCCGGTCGGCTTCAAGCTGTGCATCGGCGACCCCCGCGAGTTCATGGCCATCGTCAAGGCGATGATCCAGACCGGGATCTATGCCGACTTCATCGTCGTCGACGGCGGTGAGGGAGGCACCGGCGCCGCCCCGTTGGAGTTCTCCGACTCGCTCGGCGCACCGCTCAACGAGGGCCTCCTGGCTGTCCAGAACACCTTGGTGGGCGCGGGGATCCGCGACCGGCTCAAGGTGGGCGCGAGCGGCAAGATGGTCACGGCCTCGGCGATGGCACGCTCGATGGCCTTGGGTGCGGACTGGTGCAACTCGGCCCGGGCCTTCATGTTCGCGGTGGGCTGCATCCAGTCGCAGCGCTGCCACACCAACAAGTGCCCGGTGGGCGTGACGACCCAGGACCCCAAGCTCCAGCGGGCCCTCGACGTGCCGGACAAGGCGACCCGGGTGCACAACTACCACCGCAACACGGTGCACGCCCTGGCCGAGATGATCGCCGCGATGGGGCTGGACCACACCAGTGAGCTGCGCCCGTACCACGCGGTGCGCAGGGTCACCCAGTTCCAGGCGCTCGCCTTCAGTGAGATCTACGACTTCCTGGAGCCGAACTCGTTGGTGGAGGGCACGGCCAACGCCCGGTTCCAGGGCTTCTGGGACGAGGCCTCGGCGGAGTCGTTCCGGCCCTGGTCGGCCGCCGAGAAGCGGGCCGCCGCCGCGGGCTGAACAACGCGCCCGCCGTGAGTGCGGGAGTGGTCGCCCTGGCGACCGTTCCCGCACTCGCCGCGTGGATGCAGCTCAGTCCTTGGCGGTCTCGCCGGGCAGCGCGAGCATCTGGTCGAGCGCCACCCGGGCCTGCTCGGCCACCTGGGCGTCGACCCGGATGGCGTTGACGACCCGTCCGTCGACGAGCGACTCCAGGGCCCAGACCAGGTGGGGCAGGTCGATGCGGTTCATCGTGGAGCAGTAGCAGACGTTCTTCTCGAGGAAGACGATGCGCTGCTCGGGGAACTCGGCGGCCAGCCGCTGCACGAGGTTGAGCTCGGTGCCGACGGCCCACGCCGTGCCGGCGGGAGCGGCGGCGATGGTCCTGATGATCTTCTCGGTCGACCCGACCTCGTCGGCGAGCTCGACGACCTCGTGACGGCACTCGGGGTGCACGATCACCTTGACGTCGGGGATCTCGCGGCGCGCCGCCTCGACGGCCTCGACCGAGAAGCGCCCGTGCACCGAGCAGTGCCCGCGCCACAGGATCATCGTGGCGTCGCGCAGCTGCTCGGGGGTCAGGCCCCCCATCGGGCGGTGCGGGTCCCAGACCACGCAGTCCTCGAGCGGGCGGCCGAGGTCGCGGGCGTAGGTGTTGCGGCCGAGGTGCTGGTCGGGCAGGAAGAGCACCTTGCCGCCGTCGCCGGTCCGGTCGAGCGCCCAGGTGAGGGCGGTCTTCGCGTTCGACGAGGTGCAGATGGTGCCGCCGTGCCGGCCGGTGAAGGCCTTGATGGCCGCGGAGGAGTTCATGTAGGTCACCGGCACGGTGACGTCGGCGACGCCTGCCTCGACGAGCTCGTCCCAGCACTCCTCGACCTGGTCGATCGCGGCCATGTCGGCCATCGAGCAGCCGGCCGCGAGGTCGGGCAGCACCACGGTCTGGGTGTCGCCGGTCAGGATGTCGGCCGACTCGGCCATGAAGTGCACGCCGCAGAAGACGACCCACTCGGCATCCGGACGTGCCGCCGCCTCCTTCGCCAGCTTGAAGGAGTCACCGGTGACGTCGGCGAACTCGATGACCTCGTCGCGCTGGTAGTGGTGGCCGAGCACGAAGACCCGGTCACCGAGCGCCGCCTTGGCCGCGCGGGCGCGTGCGACGAGGTCGGGGTCGGAGGGGGCGGGCAGGTCGCCGGGGCACTCGACGCCGCGCTCGCTGGCGAGGTCGCGCCCCTGGCCGAGCACGAGGAGCGGGAGCGGTGCGTGCGCAGGACCGGTCGTCGTCGTCACACCGTCGATCGTATGCCGTCGCGGAGCGCTCGGGCCGCCGTGTCCCGCCGGCCGCGACGACCCGCCGCGGCCGGGGGTCGCGCGCCGGCTCAGCCCATGGACTTCTGGCCGTCGATCGTCTCGCGCAGGATGTCGGCGTGCCCGGTGTGGTGGGCCAGCTCGGACAGCAGGTGGGCGAAGGTGCGCCGGGCGCTGCGCCGTGCACCGGGCTCGAACCACGGCGCCGGCGGCAGCTCCTGGCTCGCCGACAGGTCCCAGGTGCGGATCAGCTCGTCGGTGTGGGCGGCAACCTCCTGGAACAGACCGACGACCGACGCGAGCGTCTCGCCCTCGAGGAGGCGGAACTCGTTCGCCCGGGCCTCGTAGTCCGCGTCGTCGCCGCCGGCCATCGTGCCGTGCTCGACGAAGTCGGTCCAGCCGCGCTCGGTGAGTGCGACGTGCTTGACCAGCCCGCCGAGCGACAGCTCGCTGACCGTGGGCGTGAGGCGCGCCTGCTCGTCGGTGAGTCCGTCGACGGTGTGGAGGAAGAAGTAGCGCTGCTGGGCGAGCGCCTCGAGCATGGCGACGCGCTCGGGGTCGAGCTCGGTCTCGGGCGTGGCGGTCATCGCGGGTCCTCTCGTGGGGTCGGTCGACGGTTCGGTCCGACGCTACCGAGGACCGACGACGGCCGCGCGAACCGAGGCCGCCCGGGCGCCGGGGAGCCGGGGGAGGGGCGGCACCGATAGCCTCACCGCGTGCGCGTCCTCATCGCCCCGGACTCCTTCGGATCCACGCTCGGCCCCGTCCAGGCGGCCACCGCGATGGCGCAGGGCTGGTCGCAGGGCGCACCGCACGACGAGGTCGAGCTGCTGCCGCTGTCCGACGGCGGGCCGGGCTTCCTCGACGTGCTCTCCCGGGCCCTGGGCGGCACGACCGTCGCGACGACGGTCAGCGACCCGCTCGGCCGCGAGGTGCCCGCCGCGGTGCTGGTGGTCGAGCGCGACGGCAGGCGCACGGCCTACGTCGAGGCGGCCCAGGCCAGCGGGCTGCACCTGCTCGGCGCCGACGAGCGCGACCCCGGCCTGACCAGCACGTGGGGGGTCGGTCAGCTGCTCGACGCGGCCGTCGAGCAGGGCGTGACCAAGGTCGTCCTGGGCGTCGGGGGCAGCGCCACGAACGACGCCGGGGCCGGCATGCTGGCCGCGCTCGGCGCCGGACCGGCGTCGGTGCTGGCACGCGGGGGCCTGGCCCTGGCCTCGGCGGGCGATGACGCGCTGCCCGGTCTCGCCGACGTGCTCGCCCGTCTGGCCGGCGTCGAGATCGTGATCGCGACCGACGACGACACCCCGCTGCTCGGCCTGCAGGGCACCAGCGCCGTCGAGGCGCCGCGCAAGGGCGCCTCGCCCGAGCTCGCCCAGGCGCTCGAGGGGGCCCTGGGCCACTTCACCGACGTCGTCGGACGGGCGTTGCCCTCGGCCCCGGTCGAGCTGCTCAGCGGGATGCCGCGCCGGCTCGACCGCGAGGCGGGCGCCGGGGCCGCCGGTGGGCTCGGCTACGGACTGCTCGCCCTGGGCGCCCGGCGGGTCGGCGGCGTCGCCGAGGTGCTGCGCGAGTGCGGGTTCGGCATCGCCGCGGCCCGCAGCGACCTCGTCGTCACCGGTGCCGGGCGGGTCGACTGGAGCACGCTGCGCGGGTCGGTGGTCGCCGGGGTGGCGGCCGCCACGCTCGACACCGGGCGGCCGACCGTGCTCGTCGCCGGGGAGTGCCTCGTGGGGCGGCGCGAGACGATGACCCTGGGCCTGGCCGGCACGTACGCGGTCGCCGACAGCCGGGCCGAGGTCGAGGCGATGGTGGCCGACCCGGTGCAGACCCTGGCCGCCCGCACGGCGCGGGTGGCGCGCACCTGGTCACCGCCGCGCTGACCGGCATCCCAACTTTCCCGCCCGGTGCGGGAAGGTTCACGATCGCACCTGAACCGTTCCCGTGCGAACGTCAAGGTCCCGGGATCGGGCGAGAAAGTCCAGCCGGGGTGGCGGGAGTCGGCGATGTGGGCTCGGCGACGTATCCTGTTCGAGAGCCCGGGAACACCGGCGGCCCGCCACGGGTTGACCACCGCGAACGGGTCGATGTCAGGCCACCGCCAGCACGAGGAGTGCATCCATGAGCGACCAGCTCCAGACCACCGAGGCCCCCACCACCGAGGCCCCGGCGACCGAGACCCCGGCACACGGTGTCGTCCTCACCGACGTCGCCGCCGGCAAGGTGCAGTCCCTGCTCGCGCAGGAGGGCCGTGACGACCTGCGCCTTCGCGTCGGCGTGCAGCCCGGCGGCTGCTCCGGTCTCATCTACCAGCTCTACTTCGACGAGCGCACCCTCGACGGTGACCTCGTGCGCGACTTCGACGGTGTCGAGGTCGTCATCGACCGGATGAGCGCCCCCTACCTCGACGGCGCGACGATCGACTTCGCCGACACCATCGAGAAGCAGGGCTTCACCATCGACAACCCCAACGCGGGCAGCTCCTGCGCCTGCGGCGACAGCTTCAGCTGACGCAGCCACCTGCCGAGAGGGCCCGTGCCACCGGCACGGGCCCTCTCGGCGTCCCGGGCACCGGTCGGCCCGCCAGCGCGGGGTAGGTTCGTCCACGTGCAGATCGCCGTCACCGGGTCCATCGCGACCGACCACCTCATGACCTTCCGGGGTGCCTTCTCGGACTCCCTCGTCGTCGAGCAGCTCGACAAGATCTCGGTGAGCTTCCTCGCCGACACCCTCGAGATCCGCCGCGGCGGTGTCGCCGGGAACATCTGCTTCGGGATGGCGGTGCTCGGCGCGCGGCCGATCCTCGTCGGCGCCGCGGGCGAGGACTTCTCCGACTACCGCAGCTGGCTGACCCGGCACGGCGTCGTCACCGACCACGTGCACATCTCGCGAGTCGCGGCACACGGCGCGGTTCGTCTGCACCACCGACGACACGATGGCCCAGATCGCCACCTTCTACGCCGGGGCGATGGCCGAGGCCCGGATGATCGAGCTCGGCCCGATCCACTCCCAGTGGAACCTCGACCTCGTGCTCGTCGGCGCCGACGACCCCGAGGCGATGCTGCGCCACACCCAGGAGTGCCGCAGCAGCGGCATCCCGTTCATCGCCGACCCCTCGCAGCAGCTCGCGTTCGCCGACGGCCCGTTCATCCGCAAGCTGATCGACGGCGCCGACTACCTGTTCACCAACGAGTACGAGTCGCACCTCACCGAGACCAAGACCGGATGGAGCCAGGCCGAGATCGACGACCGGGTCACCACCAGGGTCATCACCCGCGGCAAGGACGGCGCCGACATCCGCACCAAGGGCGCCGAGCCGATCCACGTGCCCGTTGCCGGCGACGTCGAGCGGGTCGACCCGACCGGCGTCGGCGACGCGTTCCGGGCCGGCTTCCTCGTCGGCCTGGCCGGCGGGCTCGGCCACGAGCGGTGCGCCCAGATCGGGTCGGTGCTCGCAGCCCACGTGCTCGAGACGGTCGGCACCCAGGAGTACCTCGTCACCCGGAGCGGCTTCCTCGACCGTTTCAGCGCAGGCCTACGGCGACGCTGCCGCCGAGGAGATCGCGCCGCTCGTGCGGTGCGCCCGCGACTGACAGCACGCACCGACACCGCGATGGTCCACCCGCCGGTCGAGCCCCCGAGCACCCCCTGGCTGCTCGATGCGGCACGTGCCGAGCGCGGTGACGACCTCGTCGCGGCCGGAGCCGACCTCGAGCCGGGCACCCTGCTCGCGGCCTATCGCCTCGGGCTGTTCCCCATGGGCCTGGGCCCGCACGGCAGCGGCGCGATGGGGTGGTGGTCGCCCGACCCGCGCGGCGTCATCCCGGCCGGCGCACTGAAGGTGAGCCGCTCGCTGCGCAAGGCCTGCGACCGGTTCGACGTGCGGGTCGACACCGCCTTCGACGAGGTCGTCGCACGCTGCGCGGACCCGTCCCGGGAGGGCCGGTGGATCACCCCGGAGGTCGCCGCCGCCTACGGCCGGCTGCACGCGCTGGGCTGGGCGCACAGTGTCGAGACGTGGCAGGACGACGTGCTCGTCGGTGGCCTCTACGGCGTGTCGATCGGTGGGCTGTTCGCGGGGGAGTCGATGTTCCACGCGGTGCGCGACGCGTCGAAGGTCGCGCTCGTCGGGCTGGTCGAGCGCTTCCACGCCGACGGCGACCCGCGCCGGCTGGTCGACGTGCAGTGGGCCACCGACCACCTGCGCCGGCTCGGGGCGCAGGAGTGGCCGCGCGAGGTCTACCTCGACCGGCTCGTCGAGGCCCTGCACGCCCCTCAGGTCGAGCTGTCGGCCTGACCGCGGTCGGTGCGGGGCTCACCGAGCACGACGCGGTACTCGGTCCAGTCGTCGTCCTCGAGCAGCGTGACGGTGTGCCCCTTCATCCGGGCCCAGGCCGGCACGTCCGACCAGGCCGCCACGTCGTCGGCGAGCAGCACCACGGTCGTGCCGGCGGGCGAGCCCGCGGGCGGCTCGGGCCAGCCGGATGACCGGCACCGGGCACCGCGTACCGCGCGCGTCGACGACCGGCGGCCCGCCCCGCCGCCCACGGCCGTCCGACGGCTGCCGGGGCTCGGACCCGCTCACAGGTCGTCCGTCCCGAGCCGCCGCCGCACGGTCGCGACGGCATCCGGCAGCTCTCGGCACAGCCGCTCGACGTCGTCGACCCGGCTCGGTGACACCGCCTCCAGGGGCAGGGTGACCCGGACGTTGCCGTGGGTCAGCACGCCCATCGCGGCGAGCACGTGGCTCGGGCGCAGCGCGCTCGACGTGCACGCGGAGCCGGACGCGACGGCCAGGCCGCGTCGGGCGAGCTCCTCGAGCAGCACCTCGCCGTCGGCGTAGAGCACGCTGAACGTCACGACGTGGGGGAGCCGGTCGTCGGGGTCGCCGACCACCTCGACGTCGCGACACGGATGCCGCGGCGTGCCGCACCCGCTCGACCAGCGCGCGGGCGGAGCGCTGCTCTGCGGCCGCCACGGCGGCGGTCTGCCGCCACGCCTCGGCCGCGGCGAGCACCAGCGGCACCCACGGGGCGTGCGTGCTCGCGGCCGTGCTCCGCCTCGCGCCGGGGACCGGGCAGGCCCCACCGGGTGCCGGTGCGCACGACGAGCAGGCCGAGCGGAGGCCCGCCGAACGACGCGGCGTCGGCCACGACGACCGAGCCCGCGGCGGGCGGGATGCCCTGCGGGTCGCGCCCGAGGGATGCCGTCGCGTCGAGCAGCAACGGGATGCCGTGCTCGCGGCACAGCGCGTCGACCTCCGCGACCGGCTGGCGGGTGCCGACCTCCGCGTTGGCGGTCTGGAGCACCGCGGCCGCGACGTCACCGCCGGCGATCGCGACGGCATACGCGTGGGTGTCGACCCGGCCCACCGCGTCGACCGGCACCGGCTGTTCTGCCCCGGGCTGGAGCAGCAGCACCGAGCGCTCGGTGGCCCCGGCGACCACCCGCTGGCCGGTGCGGCGGCGGGCGTGCCGCAGGCCCGTGATCCCGACCTCGAGCGCCGCCTCCGCACTCGGGTGCACCGACAGCTCGTCGGGGCGCACCGCCAGGGCGTCGGCCAGCACCTCCCGGGCGGTGTCGAGCAGGGCGCGGGCCTCGCGGCCGGGCGGGTGGAGGCGGGTGGGGTCGGCCCAGCCGGTGGCCAGGGCAGCCCGGAAGGTCTCCGCGGCGACGGGGTGCAGGGGGCCCCGGGCGGCGTCGAGCAGCCCGGTCACCTGCGGGTCGAACGAGGGGCGCGCCACGCCTAGACGGTAGCCCCGCCCTGACTGACCTCCTCGCAGGTGGTGCAGTAGGGTTTGGCTCTGTTCGTGACCTCCTCCAGACGAAGGGTGCAGCGGTGCGCCAGCACGACCTCTCATCGCCCCGTCGTACCCGGCGCCGACTCGGTGCCGGTGCCCTCATCGGTGCGCTGTCCGTCGCCGCCCTGAGCGGCTGTGCCAGCGGCAACCTGCGTGGCGACGCCTCGACCGGTTGGCTCCCGCCGGCCGTCACCGAGGGCGGCAAGACCGTCACCTCGCTCTGGATCGGTGCCTGGATCGCGGCGCTCGCCGTCGGCGCCCTCGTGTGGGGCCTGATCATCTGGTGCATCGTGGCCTACCGGCGCCGCAAGGACGACAACGAGCTGCCCGTGCAGCTGCGCTACAACATCCCGATCGAGATCCTCTACACCGTGGTGCCGATCTTCATGGTCGTGGTGCTCTTCTACTACACCGCGCGTGACGAGTCCGAGCTCCTCAACACCTCGCAAGCCGGCCGACGTCACGATCAACGTCGTCGGCAAGCAGTGGAGCTGGGACTTCAACTACGTCGAGGACGACGTCCACGAGACCGGCGAACAGGCCATCATGACCGGCGGGCCCGGCGCCGAGGAGACCATCCCGACGATGTACCTCCCGGTCGGGGAGCGCATCGAGTTCGTGCTCACCTCGCGCGACGTCATCCACTCGTTCTGGGTGCCGTCCTTCCTGCAGAAGATGGACATGATCCCGGGACGGGTCAACAAGTTCCAGGTCGTTCCCACCCAGACCGGCACCTTCAAGGGCGCGTGCGCCGAGCTCTGCGGCGCCTACCACTCGCACATGCTCTTCAACGTCAAGGTCGTCTCGCGCGACGAGTACGAGCAGCACCTGTCCGAGCTGCGCGCAGCCGGTCAGACCGGCCTGCTCAACAACACGCTCAGCCGTCAGCAGCTGATGCAGGACCAGGGCGCGCTCACCGACGGAGGTAACTGACCATGAGCGCCGACACCGAAGCAGCCGCGAAGGTGCAGACCGCGCCGGCTCCGACCCGCACCCCGACCCACACCCGCCGCCCCTCCAAGGGCGCCACGGTCGTCAAGTGGGTCACCACGACCGACCACAAGGTCATCGGCAACCTGTACTTCATCACCTCGTTCATCTGGTTCATGCTCGCCGGCATCATGGCGCTGGTCATCCGCGCCGAGCTGGTGAGCCCGGGGCTGCAGGTCGTCGACACCCCCGACCAGTACAACCAGATGTTCACGATGCACGGCACGATCATGCTGCTGCTCTTCGCGACCCCGCTGTTCGCGGGCTTCGCGAACGCGCTGATGCCGCTGCAGATCGGCGCCCCCGACGTCGCGTTCCCGCGGCTGAACATGTTCGCCTACTGGCTGTACGTGTTCGGCGGTCTCATCGCCGGCGCGGGCTTCCTCACCCCCGGTGGCGCGGCTGCGTTCGGCTGGTTCGCCTACGCCCCGCTGTCCGACAACACCTACACCCCGGGCCTGGGTGGCGACCTGTGGGTCTTCGGGCTCGCGCTCGCCGGCTTCGGCACCATCCTCGGTGCGGTCAACTTCATCACCACGATCCTGTGCATGCGCGCCCCCGGCATGACCATGTTCCGGATGCCGATCTTCACCTGGACCGTGCTCGTCACCTCGATCCTCGTGCTCCTCATCTTCCCCGCCCTGGCAGCCGCGCTCTTCGCCCTCGGTGCCGACCGGCGTTTCGGTGCGCACGTCTTCGACCCGAGCGTCGGCGGAGCCATGCTCTGGCAACACATCTTCTGGTTCTTCGGGCACCCAGAGGTCTACGTCATCGCCCTGCCCTTCTTCGGCATCATCTCCGAGGTGCTGCCGGTCTTCTCGCGCAAGCCGATCTTCGGCTACAAGACCCTGGTCTACGCGACGATCGCCATCGCGGCCCTGTCGGTCAGCGTCTGGGCGCACCACATGTACGTCACCGGCCAGGTGCTGCTGCCGTTCTTCGCGATCATGACGATGCTGATCGCGGTGCCGACCGGGGTGAAGTTCTTCAACTGGATCGGCACGATGTGGGGGGGCAAGCTGTCCTTCGACACCCCGATGCTCTGGGCGCTGGGCTTCCTGGTCACCTTCCTGTTCGGCGGCCTGACCGGTGTCATCCTGGCCAGCCCCGCCCTGGACTTCCAGCTCTCCGACAGCTACTTCGTGGTGGCCCACTTCCACTACGTCGTGTTCGGCACCGTCGTCTTCGCGATGTTCGCGGGCTACTACTTCTGGTGGCCCAAGTTCACCGGCCGGATGCTCGACGAGCGGCTCGGCAAGATCCACTTCTGGCTGCTGTTCATCGGTTTCCACACGACCTTCCTCGTGCAGCACCTGCTGGGCATGCAGGGCATGCCCCGGCGCTACGCCGACTACCTGCCCGAGGACGGCTTCACGCTGGGCAACCGGATCTCGACGGTCGGTTCGGTGATCCTCGCGGTGTCGATGATCCCGTTCCTGCTGAACGTGTGGAAGACGTGGCGCACCGCGCCGCTGGTCGAGGTCGACGACCCGTGGGGCTACGGCGCCTCGCTCGAGTGGGCCACCTCGTGCCCGCCGCCGCGGCACAACTTCGACAGCATCCCGCGGATCCGCTCGGAGCGTCCCGCGTTCGACCTGCACCACCCCGAGACGACGTCCGCCGGCGTGCACGACGCACAGTGGGCCGACGGCAGGTCGGTCGTGTCCGCGCTCGGCCCGGCCGACCTGGAGGGCAACGCCTTCGTCGACGAGAAGGAGAGCTGACCCATGCGGGCCATGGAGCGCATCGGCATCCTCGTGGGGGTCTTCGCCTTCACGATGGCGACGATCTACGGGTTCTGGACCGCGTCGACCACACTCGGCATCGAGTGGGTCGGCGTCATCGGCCTGATCCTGGGCGGGCTGCTCGGGTTCATGATCGCCTGGTACCTCTGGATGACGCGGCGGCGCCTGGAGCGCGACCCGTCCGACGACCCCCTGGGTGACATCGACGAGATCCAGGGCGAGTACGGCTTCTTCAGCCCGCACAGCTGGTGGCCGCTCTTCCTCGGCGCCTCCGCGGCGATCTGCTTCGCCGGCCTGGCGGTCGGCTGGTGGCTGTTCATCATCGGTGCCTTCTTCGCGATCCCGGCGCTGGTCGGGTGGACCTTCGAGTACTGGAAGGGCCAGACCGCGCTCTGAGCGCGCACGACCCACGAGCGGGCCACCCGGGAGACCGGGTGGCCCGCCGTCGTGTGTGATGCCGTCGGTTCAGCCCCAGCCGAGCTCGTGCAGGGTGTGCTCCTCGATGCCGAAGTGGTGGGCGATCTCGTGCACCACGGTGACCGCGATCTCCTCGCGCAGGTCCTCGTCGTCCTCGCACATCCGGGTCAGCGGGCCGCGGAAGAGGGTGATCCGGTCCGGCAGGGAGCCCTGGTCCCACCAGCCGTCGCGCTCGGTGAGCGGGGTGCCTTCGTAGACGCCGAGCAGGTCGGGGTCGTCGGCCGGCGGTTCGGCCTCGACGAGGAAGACGACGTTGTCGAGCATGGCCATCAGCTCGCCCGGCACGTCGTCGAGGGCGTCCTCGATGATCGCGTCGAACTGCTCGTCGGTCAGCGGCTGCACGTCACCACCCTGCCACTCGTGGACAGGGCTCAGTCGCGGGGTGCCTGCAGCCGGGCCAGGCCGGGGCCGTGCAGGGGGACACCACGCCAGGCCGCCGTCACCGTGCCGTCCGCGCAGCGCAGCAGCAGGGAGTGCGGTGTCTCCAGGGCGACGACCGTCGCCTCGAACACCCCCGGTGCGACCCAGCCGCCGCTGGCGACCCAGGGGGAGCCACCGGCATCCGGCCAGCGACCGTCGCCGCAGGCGATGGTCAGCCGCTCGCCGTCGTCGACGTCGAGCACCCAGCCGTGCTCGCCGGGGCGCACCACGACCGACCTCAGCGCGGGGTGCTCGGTGGTGGGGGTGTGCGCGAAGGCCCAGGGCGCAGGTGTGGTCGGCGCAGCGGTGGTCGACCCCGTGGCGGGAGCCGCCGCGGAGTCGAGGGCGGCCACGAGACGAGCGTGGGCGTCGGGGTCGGCCGGCAGCGGCGCGTCGGCGAGGGCGGGGAGCAGCTCCTCCCAGACGGCCTCGAGCACCTCCTGGGTGGTCTCGGTGCACGAGGTGACGGCGACGACGAGGTCGTGACCGGGCAGCACGAGGGCGAACTGGCCGTAGGCGCCGTCGGCCCGGAAGCCCTGGGGGTGGTTGCGCCACATCTGGTAGCCGTAGCCGGACGTCCAGTCCGCCGATTCCGGATGGTGGGTGGTGTCGGCCAGTGCGCTCGACGCCCTCGCGACCCACCCGTCGGGGAGCAGCCGTCGCCCCTGCCACACCCCGTCGTCCAGCAGCAGCTGGCCCAGCCGGGCGATGGTGCCGGTGCTGACGTGCAGCCCGCTGAAACCCAGGTCGGTGCCCGCCCACGTCATCCACACCGCCTCCGTCACCCCCATCGGGTCGAGCAGCCGAGGCCGGAGGTAGTCGACCAGCCGCTCCCCGGTGCGGCGCTGCACCGCCAGCGCCAGGACCCGGCTGGCACCGTTGTGGTACAGGAACCAGGAGCCGGGCTCCTCCTCGGGCTCAGCGGCGAGGAACGACGCCACCGACTCCTCACCGCCGCCGGCGAGGCCTCGCGCGGAGTCGATGGTGTCCACGCGGTGACCGGTCGACATCCGCAGGCAGTCCTCGACGGTGATCCGGGCGGCGCGGGGACCGGCGGCGTGGGCCGCCTCGGGGAAGACGTCGACGAGCCGTTCCTCGCGAGCCAGCAGGCCCTCGGCCTCGGCGAAGGCCGCGGCGATGGCGAGGAAGGTCTTGCTCACCGAGTAGGCGAGCCGGATGCCGTCGCGCGGCCAGGGACTCCACGCGCCCTCGGCGACCACGTGGCCGTGGCGGAGGACGACGACGCCGTGCGGCTCGTTGCCCTCACGTTCCCAGCGGCGCGCCATCCGCAGCACCGCGTCGGAGGGCACGCCCTGCTCCTCCGGGGTGCTGCGGGGGAGTGCGGTGTCGGCGACGGTGGCCGGGGCGGACGGCTCGGTGTGGCTCACGTCGTCAGCGTAGGGGCTGGGTCGCGCGGGGGCACCGGTGGACCGGCTGGCACGATGGGCGCGTGCGAGTGACCGTGCGGGTGAGGCCCGGGGCCTCCAGGACGCGCGTCGGCGGCCGCTGGGGGGACCAGGAGGTGCTCGGGGTGTCCGTGGCCGCCAGGGCGGTCGACGGGGCCGCCACGGCCGCCGTGCGCGCCGCCGTGGCCGAGGCCTTCGGGGTCCGTGCCCGCGACGTCACCCTGGTCGCGGGCGAGCGGTCGCGCACCAAGGTGTTCGAGGTCGGCGTCGACGACGTCACCGGGCGCGCGACCCTGGCCCGCCTCCTCTCCGGCACCTGAGCGTTCTGTACGTCACGGCTGCCGGGCCGCATCACGGTGGAGACGACGCGTGCCGCGCACCCGGTGGGTGCGCGGCACGCGTCGTGCTGGAGCAGGAGGTCAGTGGCGGCCCGCGGGCTCCCCGGACTCGATCTCGTCGGTCGGCGCCGCCTCGATCGGTTCGGCGCCACCGGAGGCCGACGGCTCGATGGCCTCGTGCTCGGCCCCGTGGTGGTGGGCCGCGGCGAGCTCGGCAGGAGTCACCGGGTTGACGGCGTCGGCGAAGTAGAACCGCGAGAACCAGGCCCGCGCGCGTTCCGAGCGCTTGGCCTTGCGGGCCACGCCGTTGTCGTCGACGGCTGCCGCGATCTCGATCGGGGCCACGGCCTCGTGCTGCACCAGGATCCACTGCTCGGGCGTGAGCGCGGTCGTGGTCTCGTGCCGCTCGAAGTACTTGCCGTCGGGCGTGCGCACGATGGTGCCGGTCTCGCGACCGTGGAGCACGGTGTCGCGGTCACGACGCTGCAGCGACAGGCAGATCCGCTTGGTCACCCAGAACATGAGGGGCGGCAGCACGAACAGGCCGATCCGGAAGAACCAGGTGATGTCGTTGATCGACAGGCCCAGCTTGATCGCGATGATGTCGTTGCCGGCGGCGAACCAGAACACCGAGTAGGCGGTGATCGCGGCCATGCCCAGCCCGGTGCGGGTCGGGGCGTTGCGCGGCCGGTCGAGCAGGTGGTGCTCGCGGTTGTCACCGGTGACCCAGCGTTCGACGAACGGGTAGGCGCCGAGCACGGTGTAGACCAGCGGCAGCAGCACCAGCGCGCCGAGGGCGATGTTGAGCGACAGGGTGAACCCGAAGGCGCTCACCTCGAGCCAGCCCGGCAGCAGTCGCAGCGCACCGTCGGCGAAGCCCATGTACCAGTCCGGCTGCGAGCCGGCGGTCACCGGGGAGGGGTCGTACGGCCCGTAGGCCCAGATCGGGTTGATCTGGACCAGCGCGGACATCATCGCGATGACGCCGAAGACGATGAAGAAGAAGCCACCGGCCTTGGCGGCGTAGACCGGCATCACCGGGTACCCGACGACGTTCTCGTTGGTGCGGCCCGGCCCGGGGAACTGGGTGTGCTTCTGCACGAAGACCAGCCCGATGTGCGCGGTGAACAGCCCGATGAGGATCGCCGGGATCAGCAGGATGTGGACGCTGTACAGGCGCGGGATGATCATCTCGCCCGGGAACGGCCCGCCGAAGATCGCGAAGGCCAGGTAGGACCCGATGACCGGGGCGGTCTGCACGAAGCCCTCCATGGCGCGCAGGCCGGTGCCGGACAGCAGGTCGTCGGGCAGCGAGTAGCCGGCGAAGCCCTCGATGATCGCGAGCAGGGCGAGCACCGAGCCGATGACCCAGTTGATCTCACGGGGCTTGCGGAACGCGCCGGTGAAGAACACCCGGAACATGTGCACCGACAGGGCGACGATGAACATCAGCGCGGCCCAGTGGTGGATCTGGCGGATGATCAGGCCGCCCTTGATGTCGAAGGAGATGTCCAACGTCGAGGCGTAGGCCTCGGACATGCTCACCCCCCGCAGGGGCACGTACGAGCCGTCGTAGACGACGTGCCCGGCGCTGGGGATGAACCAGAAGGTCAGGAACGCCCCGGTCAGCAGGCAGACGATCATCGAGTACATCGCGATCTCGCCGAGCATGAACGACCAGTGGTCGGGGAAGACCTTCTTCATCAGGTAGCCGACCGGCTTGGCCGCGCCGGTGCGGTCATCGACCCAGCCGGCGACCCCGCCGATCTTTCGGACGGCGGCCGGCGGTGGTGCCTGGGCGGGGGTGTCGCCCGCGCGGAGGGCGTCCGCGGGACGTGCGGGGGTCTCGGTGCTCATCAGTCGCGCTCCCAGAAGCTCGGGCCGACCGCTTCCTGGAACGGGGCGGCGGAGACGAGGTAGCCCTCGTCGTCGACGGTGATCTGCAGCTGCGGCAGGGGCCGCTTCGCGGGACCGAAGATGACCTTCGCGTCCTGCGTCACGTCGAAGGTGGACTGGTGGCACGGGCAGAGCAGGTGGTGTGTCTGCTGCTCGTAGAGGCCGACCGGACAACCGACGTGGGTACAGATCTTGGAGTAGGCAACGATGCCGTGGTAGCCCCAGTCACGCTGCTTCTGGGACTCGATCTTGTCCTCGTCGAGGCGGATGAGGATCACGGCCGCCTTGGCCGCCTCCTCGAGGAGGTGCGGGGTGCCACCGTCGCCGGTGACGGGGTCGGGGAGCAGGCCCTGCGGCATCACGTGGAACACCGACCCGATGGTGACCTCCTCGGCCTTGATCGGGGTGTTCTCCGGGTCGCGCATCAGGCGCAGCGGCACGAAGGTGGGGTCGTCGCCGGGGCCGCTGGGGCCTCCGTTCCAGAACGTCTGCGACAGGCTGTTCTGCGGCATCGGGCCGAGCGAGCCGGCCACCTGCAGCACGAGCGGCACCGCGAACAGACCGAGCGCCCCGCCGAGGGTGTACTTGATCATCGGGCGCCGGGTGATCTGCGAGCTACCGCCACCCACCGTGAGCTCCTCGATGACGCGGTCGCGCGACTCGTCGGTGGCGCGCAGCGGGTGACGCTCCTCGACGACCTCCTCGTCGGGCATCAGGGTCTTGGCCCAGTGCACGGCACCGAAGCCGATGCCCAGCAGGCCGAGCGCCATGGTGACGCCGAGAGCGAAGTTGGACGCGCTGGTCTCGCCGATGCCCGGCACGAAGATCGTGGTCTCGAGGCTGATCGCGAAGTAGCAGACGATGAAGGCCAGGGTGCCGATGATCGAGACGGCGAAGAGCGCGGCGACCTGCTTCTCGGCTCGCTGGGCCGCGGCCTCGTCGAGGTCGGCCATCCGCTCGACGTGGTCGGGCAGACCGGGGTTGGTGAACCGCTCGGGGAGGCCGCCGTCCCCGACGATGTGGCCCTGGTCGAGCCGCACGGCGGTGCCGTGCTCGGAGGTGGGGGCCACCTCGCTGCCGGGGTGGGTGGTGCCCTGCTCGTTCATCGGGATGCCGATCTTCTCGTCGATGTGCGGGTGTGGACGGGTGGGTGCTAGGCCGACTTGGAGCCGAGCCAGACGGCGCAGCCCACGAGGATGCCGAGGCCGAAGACCCAGGCGAAGAGCCCTTCGCTGACCGGGCCCATCGAGCCCAGGGCCATGCCGCCCGGGTTCTCCTGCTCGTCGATGGTGTTGAGGAAGGCGATGACGTCGCGCTTGCTCTCCGGGGTCAGGTTGGCATCGTTGAACACCGGCATGCTCTGCGGGCCGGTGGTCATGGCCTCGTAGATGTGCTTGTTCGTGATCTCGCCGATCGCCGGCGCGTACTTGCCGCGGGTCAGGGCACCACCGGCACCGGCGAAGTTGTGGCACATCGCGCAGTTGACGCGGAACAGCTCGCCACCCCGGGCCGGGTCTCCCTGGGTGGGATCGACCGCCTCGTCGGAGGGGACCTCCGGGCCCGGGGCGAGGGACGCGACGTAGGCGGCGATCGAGGCGATCTGCTCGTCGGTGAACTTGGGCTCGCCGTCGGGCGCCTGCACCATCGGGCCGGACAGCGGCATCCGGCCGGTGCCGACCTGGAAGTCGACCGCCGCGGCGCCGACGCCGGCCAGCGCCGGACCGGCGATCTTGTCGCCGTTGCCGGTAGCCCGGCCCTCGGCGTTCTGCCCGTGGCACGAGGCGCAGTTGGCCAGGAAGAGCTGCTTGCCCTCCTCGACCGACTGGGCCGGCAGCGCCTTGGTCGTGGCGTCGGCGTCCTTGGGCGCGATGGCGGCATACACGGCGCCGGTCAGGAACAGGCCGAGCATCAGCAGGACGGCGATCGCCGCCGGGTGCCGGCGGCGGGCTGCCAGTGAGTTCACGGTGCGTTCCTGTCGTCTGGTGCGGGTTCGGTGGTCGGACCGGGTGCGGCTGACGTCACTTCAGGACGTAGATCATGATGAACAGGGCGATCCACACGACGTCGACGAAGTGCCAGTAGTAGGACGTGACGACCGCGCCGGTGGCCTGCGCGTGCGAGTAGCGGCGGGTGGTGAAGGTGCGCCCGATGATGAGCAGGAACGCGATGAGACCACCGGTGACGTGCATGCCGTGGAAGCCGGTGGCCAGGTAGAAGACCGAGCCGTACGCGTCGGAGGAGAGGCTGACTCCTTCGCGTGACGAGGTTGGCGTACTCGTAGATCTGGCCGGCGATGAAGACGGAGCCGAAGACGTAGGTGAGGACGTACCACTCACGCATGCCCCACGCGGCGACCTTGGTCACGGAGGTGCCGGCCGGGCGGGAGACGATGCCCTTCTCGGCCTGCAGCACGCCGAGCTGGCACCACACCGACGACACGACCAGCACGATGGTGTTGACCAGGGCGAAGGGCACGTTGAGCATGACCGTGCGCTCGTCCCAGAGCTGGGTCTCGTGGCCGCGGATCGTGAAGTAGAACGCGAAGAGCGCCGCGAAGAACATCAGCTCGCTGGACAGCCACACCATGGTGCCGACGGCCACCATGTTGGGACGCGTCGCAGGCCCCTGCCCCGGGATCGAGGGGACGGGCCCCGAAGGCCGGGTCTGAGGTGCAGTTTGAGTCGCCACGCACGACATTATGGCCGGAACTGGCGACGGGCGCTGCGGTGACCCCCCGAAAGGCTCGACAAGTCTCGAAACAGGCCACCGGTACGATGCCCGCATGACCTCTTCGACCCCGCCGGCACCCCGGTGCAGGCTTCGGCGACCGACGGTGTCCACCGGGTGTCGGTCCTCCTCTACAGCGACGACATCACGACCCGCGACGCGGTGCGGGCGGCGGCCGGCCGTCGCCCCGCGCGCGACGTCGAGATCGTCTCCTGGCGCGAGTGCGCGACTCCCGAGGCGGTCATCGAGGCGATGGATGCCGGTGGCTTCGACGTCGTCGTGCTCGACGGCGAGGCGACCCCCGCCGGTGGTCTGGGGCTGTGCCGGCAGCTGAAGAACGAGATCTTCCGCTGCCCCCCGATCCTGGTGCTGACCGGGCGCCCGCAGGACGGCTGGCTGGCCGGCTGGTCGCTCGCCGACGACGCCGTGTCGCACCCCCTCGACCCGATCGCCGTCTCCGAGGCCATCGCCGGCCTGGCGCGCACCCGGGTCGCGGTCGGCTGAGCGGCGTGACCACACCGACCCCGGCCCGGTTCACCTGGCCGGACCTCCTCGCCGCGCTGCTGCGCCGTGAGGACCTCACCACCGAGCAGGCCGGCTGGGCGATGGCCGAGGTCATGAGCGGCGAGGCCAGCCCGGTGCAGCTCGCCGGCTTCCTCGTGGGCCTGCGCGCCAAGGGCGAGTCGGTCGAGGAGCTGCGCGGCATCGCCGACGTGATGCTCGAGCACGCCCACCGGATCGAGGTCGCCGGCGAGACGATCGACATCGTCGGCACCGGTGGCGACCGCATGCACTCGGTGAACATCTCGACGATGGCGGCCATGGTCGTCGCCGCCACTGGCCTGCGGGTCGTCAAGCACGGCAACCGATCGGCGTCGTCGAGCTCGGGGTCGGCCGACGTGCTCGAGTCGCTCGGGGTCTCGCTCGACCCTGACCCCGGCCCAGGTGGCCGAGGTCGCGCAGGACGCCGGCATCACCTTCTGCTTCGCCAACGCCTTCCACCCCTCCTTTCGCCACGCCTCGGTCGACCCGCCGCGACCTCGGGGTCGGCACCGCCTTCAACGCGCTCGGGCCCGCTGACCAACCCGGCGCAGCCGACCTACGCGGCCGTCGGCGTGGCGGACGCCCGCATCGCGCCGATCATCGCCGGGGTCTTCGCGAGCCGCGGCCGCGCGGCATCCGTCTTCCGTGGCGACGACGGCCTCGACGAGCTCACCCTGGCCACGACCTCCACCGTGTGGTGGGTGCGCGACGGCGCCGTCACCGAGCTGACCCTCGACCCGACCGACGTCGGGCTCGAGCACCACCCGGTCGAGAGCCTGCGCGGCGGCGACGCGGCGCACAACGCGCAGGTCGCCCGCGACCTGCTGGCCGGCGCCCACGGCCCGGTGCGCGACGCGGTGGTGCTCAACAGCGGTATCGCGCTGGCGACGGCATCCGGGCTGTCCGAGCCCACGGTGTCGCGGGTGGCGCTGACGACGGCGGTGCGTGAGGGCATGGACCGCGCCGAGGCCGCCATCGACTCCGGTGCGGCGCAGGCCCTGCTGGCCGAGTGGGTGCGCACGACGGCGGCGTACACCGCCTGAGCGACCCCGACGGCCGCCGCAGTACCGCCTGGGCGGTCAGCCCTCGAGGCCGAGGCTGAACGCCGCCTCGAGGTCGTGCGAGGAGTAGGTGCGGAACGCGATGTGCGTGTTGGTGCCGGTGACCCCGGTGACCTTGTTGAGGCTGTCGGCGATGACGTCGGCGAGGTCCTCGTGGTGGCGCACCCGCACCATCGCGATGAGGTCGGCGTCGCCGGCGACGGAGTAGACCTCGGTGACGCCGTCGAGGTCGGCGATCTCCTGCGCGACCTCGGGGATGCGGTCGACGTCGGCGGTGATGAGGACGATGGCGGTGATCACCGGGCCAGACTAGCCGTGGCCTCGCCTCGTGCGCCCCGGGCCGCAACCGCCGTCGGCCGAGGTCGTGCGAGGTGATGCACAGGGCGCGATCTGGCGCGCGCTCTGCATCACCTCGCGGCGGGTCCGCGTGGTCACGACGCCGGCTGCCGCGCTACGTGGACGTCGGGTCAGCGGACCCCGGCGAACCCGGCGACCTCGCGCCGGGCCGTCTCGAGCGGCTCGAGCTCGGCGCGCACCGCGGCCGCACCGCCCACCGGGCAGGTCCAGGCACCATCGATCTCGACGATGCGCACGCCGGGGGACTCGAGCCAGCGCAGGACCTTCTCGCTCTCCTCGGCCGTGGCGGCCGGGCACGGGGCCACCGGCGCTGCGACGACTTCCGCGCTGGCCCGCAGTGCCTCGATGTACGGCATCGGGTCGGCGCCGCGCGGCGCCGTGGTGCTGCCGGCGAGCCGGCCGTGCCGCACGCAGACGACCTCCCAGCCACCGAGCAGCGAGCGCCGGGCGGCGACCAGCTCGGCGATGCGCGCCAGCGGGTCGAGGCGCTGCGAGCGCGAGGTGCCGCGGACCAGGGCGACCAGCCGCTCGCGCACGACCTTGGCGTCCTCGAAGCGCTCGACGTCGGACAGGTGGGTCATCCGCGAGCGCAGGGCGTCGAGCAGGTCGCGGGTGTCGCCGACGAGCAGGTCGACGGCGCGGTCGGCGACCAGGGCGTAGTCGGCGACCGACTGGGCCCCGGTGCACGGCGCGCCGCAGCGGCCCATGTCGGCCAGCGCGCAGGCCGACCTCGGCTTGGTCGGGGACAGCCGTTCGAGGCACTGGCGCAGGGGCAGCACCTCGTGCACGGCGGCCACCGCGGCCTCGGCGGCCGAGCGCGAGTTGAACGGGCCGGCGTACCGGGCGCCGTCGTCGGCCACGGCGCGCACGATCGACAGCCGCGGGAACGGCTCGACCGTGAGCTTGACCCACAGCGCCCGCTCCGGGTTGCGCGAGCGGCGGTTGTACCGGGGCTTGTGCTCGGCGATGAGCCGCAGCTCGCGCACCTCGGCCTCGAGGGTGGTGGCGCAGACGATGGGGCTGACCGACTCGGCGATGCGCACCATCTCGCCCATCCGGCGCCGGTGCTCGGAGGCGGTGAAGTAGGAGCGCACCCGGGTGCGGATGCGAGACCGAGGTGCCGACGTACAGCACGCGGCCCTGGCCGTCCTTGAACAGGTAGACCCCGGGCAGGTCGGGCAGGTCGTCGGCGAGGTGCCGCTTGCGACGCCGGGCGGGGGAGACCCGGGCGGTGTAGTCGAGCAGCTCCTCGAGGGAGTGCACCCCGAGCGAGCCGACCCGCTCGATGAGGCCGTGGAGCACGTCGACCGTGGCGCGGGCGTCGTGCAGGGCCCGGTGGTCGGGGCTGGTGGTGGCGCGGAAGAGCACGGCCAGCGAGGCCAGCCGGTGGTTGGGCACCTCGTCGCGGTGCACCAGCTGCCGGGCCAGGTGCACGGTGTCGAGGACGGCGAACCCGGGCCACGCGTGCTCGGTGCGCCGCGCGGCCGCCTTGAGGAAGGAGATGTCGAAGCCGGCGTTGTGGGCGACGAGCACCGACCCGGCGGCGAACTCGAGGAACGCGGGCAGGGCCGACTCGATGCGCGGGGCGCCGGCCACCATCGAGTCGGTGATGCCGGTGAGCACCGAGATGAAGGCCGGGATGGCGCCGCCGGGGTTGACCAGGGTCTGGAACTCACCGACCACCTCGCCGCCGCGCACCTTGACCGCGCCGATCTCGGTGATGCCGCACTCGGCCGGGCTCCCGCCGGTGGTCTCGAGGTCGACGACGACGAAGGTCACCGACGACAGGGGCGTGCCCAGGTCGTCGAACGTGCCCTGGACCATCGTCATGCCGCCGACCGTAGGCTCCCGCACCGACACCCCCGGTGAGGCGCGCGGTGGGCGCGGTCGTCGGGCGGTGGCGGGCCATGACGTGGCCGCGGTGGGTCGGCCCCTCCTGGAACGAGGCGGGGTGGCGGAGGGGTGTCGGTGGTCGCCCCTAGCGTGGGCGTAGACCACCTGGAAGGGGTGAGAGCCGATGCCCAGCCACGACACCACGATGACCGTCGAGTGCCGCACCTGCCCGGTGCGCGAGCTGCACTGCGGTGACTGCATGGTGCCCGTCCTGCTCGACCTCACCGCGCCGTCGGTGCGGCTCGAGCACGCCCTCGACCCCGAGGAGCGAGCGGTCGTCACCCGCCTCGTCGAGGCCGGGCTGGTCGCCCCCGAGACCGCGGCCCGCGCCCGGGCCGTCGTCGCGGCGTCCGGTGCCCGTGACGCCGCCGTGCTGGAGGGTGGCCGCGCCGTCGGGTGAGCCGCGGTGGGGTGACCCGCTGGTCCCGGGGGTCGGGCGGTTCGGTGGGGGCTCACGGCGTGGATCCTTACGATGGCCCGGTGCCGAGCCCGCTGACCCCGAGCCGACGCCGTGCCCGGCGCGGGTGGGGCGTGAGGATCGTGCTGCTCGTACTGATCGCACTGTCCGGTGCGACAGGGGTGAGCGGGTGCACCGGTGTCGCGGACCCGTCGGGGTCCTCCCCCCTCACCTCGGTGTCGACCTCGACTGCGGCGGCCGCAGCGACCTCGTCGCCCGAGGTCAGCGCCGCGATCGCCGACGTGCTGCGCCGCCGTGCCGCCGCGGTCATCGCGGGAGACGAGTCGGCGTATGCCGCCACGGTCGCCGACAGCACGGCCGCCTCGGGGCGCCGTCAGCTCGACTCCTACGCCGCGGCCCGGGCGCTGCGGGTCTCCCGGCTCCAGGTCGGTGAGCCGGTCGTCGACCTCGTCGCGACCGAGCCGGGCACGCACGCGGCACCGACGCCGCAGCGCACCGCGGTGACCACGATCGAGCCGAGCGCGAGCCCGACGAGCCCGCTCCGGGCCACGGCGCAGGTCGACGTGCGCTACCGGGTCGACGACCTCGACCTCGGCGACCGGGTCGCCCGGCTGGAGTACGACCTGGTGCGTTCCGGCTCCGGCTGGCAGGTCGAGGCGGAGCGGCCGGTCGGGGCCGGGGCCACCGCCCCGTGGGTGGCGATGCCGGCGCTGAAGGTGCGCCGCGGTGACCACGCGGTCGTGGCCGGCACCGTGCCGACCGCGCGGCTCGCCGAGCATGCCGCCGTGGTCGACCGCGCCGTGCCCCCGTTGCGCGAGCAGTGGTCGGGCACCCCGGCCCGGGTCCTGGTGCTGGCACCGTCGACCGCGTCGGAGGCCGACGCGCTGCTCGGGCGCCCGGCGGGGTCCGGGGCCGCACCGGTGGCGGCCACCACCGAGGGCCCGACCGGGTCCGCCGGCACCGCGACCGGCGACCGCGTCGTGCTCGACCCCACGGCGTTCGATCGGCTCACGGCGAGCGGGCGCGAGGTCGTGCTGACGCACGAGCTGGCGCACGTCGCGGTGCGCTCCACGGTGCCGGGGCGCCCGGCCGCCTGGCTCGCCGAGGGGTACGCCGACCACGTCGGGTACGCCCGGGCCGACGTCCCCACCCGACGGCTCGTCGCCCCGCTCGTCTCGGCCATCCGCGCCGGGAACGGCCCGCGCGAGCTGCCGAGCGCGGCGGACCTGCAGCCGGCGAGTGGCGACATCGAGGTGCCCTACCTCGCGGGGTGGCAGGCCGTGGAGCTGATCGCCGCCGAGCACGGCGAGGCCGCCCTGCGGCGACTGGTGACGGCGGGCTCGTCGACCGGCTCGGACGCCGACGCCGAGGCCGCCACCGACGCTGCCCTGGCGTCGGTGCTCGGCACCACCCGGGCGGAGCTGACCGACCGGTGGCTCACCCGCCTGGGGCACCTCGCCACGAACCCCGACTGACCCGGCTCCCGCGAGTCAGGATCGCGTGCGGCCCTGAGCCGGCGAAGTGCTCCTGACGTCGCGAGGGGGTGCCGGGTCGGCAGCGCCGCGGCCGTCGTCGCTCTCGACCGCTGGCTCGCCCTGGGGGAGCGCGAGCGAGGCGGCCACGAGGGCGCCGACGAGCCAGAACTGGTTGTAGAAGGCCTGCTTGTTGACCAGGTTGGCCACGGCGAGCACCAGCGCCAGCCACCGCAGCAGCTCGTCGACTCCGGGACGGCGCCGCCACACGGCATACGACGCGATGGCGACGACCCCGACCATGGCCGCCCCCGGTGACCCAGAACGGCAGCGTCACCCCGTGCTCGTTGAGGGCGTAGAGGTACCAGGTGTTGGCGAACTTGATCGGGTGGAAGGTGAGCAGGGTGGTGACCGTGTCGCCGAAGAACGCACCGGCATCCGCGACGACCCACGGCAGCATCAGCAGCCCGGCCAGGCCACCGGTCGCGAGGGTGCGCCACGCCCCGAACGGCCGCCAGACGAGCAGCACCGGGGCGAGCAGGGCCAGGTGCTGCTTGCTCGCGCAGGCCAGCGCCAGCGGCAGCACCGCCCACCACGCGCGGTCGCGCCGCACGAGCACCGCCCACCAGACGATGAGGGCGGCGAGCACCGGCTCGGTCCAGGACTGGTCGACCTGGGTCAGCGTGCCGGGCGCCAGCACGAGCACCGCGGTCACCGCAGCGGCCCGCTCGACCCGGCCGCGGGCCAGCGCCCACAGCCCGGCGAACAGCACCAACGACCAGAGGAGCACCATCCAGCGCACGTCGCCGGCGAGCCAGCGACCGGGAGCGGTGAGCACCGCCATCCACGGCAGGTAGGGGAAGAAGTCCTGCACGCCGGGGGAGTCGGTCCACTGCTGGGTGTAGACGTTGTCGCCGCGGGCGAGGGCGTCGGCGCCCTGTTGGAGCACCACCCACACGTCGATGCGCGGGGCCTTGTCGCCGACGATCGCGACCACCGCCAGCACCGTGTGGGTGAGCACCGCAACGGCGTAGGCCGCCACGGCGGCTCGGCGGCCGGGGCGGGTCAGCAGCACGGCGCAGGCGAGGCCACCGGTGGTGAGCACCGCGAGGGCCGCGGTCAGCCATCCGCCGCGTAGGTAGGTGAACAGCGGCACCGTGAGCGTGATCGCCAGCGACGCCACCACCACGGCCGGGGCGAGCCATCGCGGCACGCTGAGCACGAGCCGACGGGCCAGCCACCAGGCGAGCAGCCCCGCGCACACCGTGAGGGTGAGCACGATCGGCACCCGGAAGCGCACGACGCTCCACTGCAGCACGCCGAACCAGGCGAGCCAGGCGGCACCGAGCACCACGGCTGCGACCGGCCCGGACGTGCGTGGCTCGGGCCCGGTGACGGCGGAGGTGGGGGAGGCGGGTGCGGCCGTGGTGGCCGCGCTCGCGTCAGCCACCGTAGAGGGCGTCGACCTCGTCCTCGAAGTCGCGCATGACGACGTTGCGCTTGAGCTTCAGGGACGGGGTGAGGTGGCCGGACTCCTCGGTGAAGTCGGAGTCGAGGATCGCGAACTTGCGGATCGACTCGGCCTTGGACACGGCGGCGTTGGCGTCGTCGACGGCCCGCTGGACCTCGGCGATGATCCGCTCGTCGGTGCGGGCCGCGGCGAAGGGCACGCCCTCGAGCCCGTGGTTGCGGGCCCAGCCGGGGTACATCTCCTCGTCGAGGGTGATCAGCGCGGCGATGAACGGCTGGCCGTCGCCGACGACGATGCACTGGCTGACCAGGGTGTGGGCGCGCAGGCGGTCCTCGAGCACCGCGGGGGCGACGTTCTTGCCGCCGGCGGTCACCAGGATCTCCTTCTTGCGGCCGGTGATCCGCAGGAACCCGTCGTCGTCGAGCTCGCCGATGTCGCCGGTGTGGAACCAGCCGTCGCGGATGGCCTCGGCGGTCGCCGTCGTCGTTGCCGCGGTAGCCGGTGAACAGGTTGATGCCGCGCAGGCAGATCTCGCCGTCGTCGGCGATGCGCACGTCGACGCCGGGCAGGGGCGGACCGACCGTGCCGATCCGCATCTCGCCGGGGCGGTTGACGGTGGCCGGGGCGGTGGTCTCGGTGAGGCCGTAGCCCTCGAGGATGGTGACCCCGATGCCGCGGTAGAAGTGGCCGAGGCGGGTGCCGAGCGGAGCGCCGCCGGAGACGGCGTACTGCACCTTGCCGCCCATCGCCTCACGCAGCTTGCCGTAGACCAGCTTGTCGAAGACGGCGTGGCGCAGCCGCAGGCCCAACGGCACGCCGCCGGCATCCTGCGCCTCCGACCAGGCGATGGCGGCCGCGGCGGCCCCGTGGAAGATCTTGCCCTTGCCGCCGGCCTCGGCCTTGGCCTCGGAGGAGTTGTAGATCTTCTCGAAGACCCTCGGCACCGCCAGGATGAAGGTCGGCTGGAACGCCGCGAAGTCGTCGAGCAGCGCCTTGATGTCGGACGAGTGCCCCATCCGCACCCCGGCCGTCACCGCCAGCACCTCGACGAACCGGGCGAACACGTGCGCGAGCGGCAGGAAGAGCAGGGTGGAGGCGCCCTCGGCCTTGACCACCTCGGAGAGCTTCTCGGCGGCGTTCTCGGCCAGGGTGAGGAAGTTGCCGTGGGTGAGCTCGACGCCCTTGGGTCGGCCGGTCGTGCCCGAGGTGTAGATGATCGTGGCGAGGCTGTTGCGGTCGAGCGCCGCACGGCGGGCGTCGAGCTCGGCGTCGTCGACGTCGTCGCCGTCGCGGCTCAGGCTGTCGATGTCGCCCTGGTCGATCACCCAGACGTGCTGCAGGCCGGCCAGCCGCGGGCGACCCTTCTCGACCGAGGTGAGGTGGGTGTCGGTCTCGACGATCACGCCGACCGCGCCGGAGTCGGCGAGGATCCACTCGACCTGCTCGGCCGAGGACGTCTCGTAGATCGGCACCGGCACGGCACCGGCCGACCACAGCGCGAAGTCGGCGACGGTCCACTCGTACCGGGTGCGGCTCATGATCGCGACGGCGTCGCCGACGCTGATGCCGGCGGCGATCAGGCCCTTGGCGAGCGCGGCGACGTCGGCGGCGAAGGTGGCCGCGGTGACGTCGGTCCAGCCGGCGCCCGACCGCACGGAGAAGGCGACGCGACCCGGCTCGGCGCTCGCCCACCGCAGCGGCACGTCGGCGAGACTTCCCTGGGTGGTCTCGGGTAGGACGAGCGGCGTGGACTTCTCGAGCACGATCGACTCCTTCGGTCGGTGCCCCACATGGGACACCGCAACTCTAGGACCCCGCGGGACGGGTAGCCTCCCTGCCATGGCAGACCGCACCCAGTCCTCCGTCGAGATCGCCGCCGAGCCCGGCGCCGTGCTCGACGTCATCGCCGACTTCGAGCGGTACCCGGAGTGGGCGCAGGAGGTCACCTCGGCCACGGTGCTGAGCGAGGACGGCGACGGCTGGGCCGACCAGGTCGAGTTCCACCTGAACGCCGGTGCGATCAAGGACAACTACGTGCTCAAGTACAACTGGGACGTCGCCAAGGACGGCACCGGCAGCGTCTCGTGGCACCTCGTTCGGGCCACCCTGCTCAAGGGTCTCGACGGTACGTACGCGCTGGCCCGCACCGCCACGGGCACCCAGGTCACCTACGACCTCGAGGTCGACCTCACGATGCCGATGATCGGCATGCTCAAGCGCAAGGCCGAGAAGCACATCATCAACACCGCCCTGACCGAGCTCAAGAAGCGCGCGGAGGGCTGACGCCCACCATGACCCGCGTCGTCCTCGTGACCGGCAAGGGCGGTGTCGGCAAGACGACGACTGCCGCCGCCACCGCGGTCCGTGCCGCCCGTTCGGGGCTGCGCACCCTGGTCATGTCGACCGACGCGGCCCACAGCCTGGGCGACGCCCTCGACGTCGCCCTCACCACCGCGTCGACCTGGCGCGAGACCACCGAGGTCGAGCCGGGGCTGCACGCCCTCGCCGTCGGGGCGCACACCGCCGTCGAGGCCGACTGGCAGGTCGTGCGCGACTACCTGCTCGGGGTGCTCGACGCGATGGGTGTCGACGCCGTCGTCGCCGACGAGCTCACCTCGCTCCCGGGGGCCGAGGAGGTCACCGCGCTCGCGGCGCTCGCCCACCAGGCCGAGAGCGGGCAGTGGGACCTCGTCGTCGTCGACTGCGCACCGACGGCCGAGACGCTGCGCCTGCTCGCCCTGCCCGAGGTGCTCGGCTGGCACCTCGACCGGCTGCTGCCCGCGCAGCGCCGCCTGCTCACCGTGCTGCGCCCCGCGGCGTCGGCGGCCACCGGCGTGCCCGTGCCCGGCCCCGAGGTGCTGCTCGTGCTGCGCGCGTGGCGCGAGCTGATGGTCGGCGTGCGCACCCTGCTCACCTCCGCGCGCGCGAGCGTGCGCGTCGTGCTCACCCCCGAGCGCGTGGTCATCGCCGAGAGCCGGCGGGTGCTCACCTCGCTGTCCCTGCACGGTTATGCCGTCGACGCCGTCGTCGTGAACCGGGTCCTGCCCGACGCGCTCCCGGGGGACGTCGACCCGTGGCGCACGGCATGGACCAGCGCGCAGGCGAGCGGGCTGGAGCAGGTGCGCGAGTCATTCCTCGGCATCCCGCTGCTGTGCGCCCCCTACCTCGCGGGGGAGCCGATCGGCGTCGACGCGCTCGACGCCCTCGCCGTCGCCACCGTCGCCGACGGCCGGCCCGCCCCGGCGCTGATGGACGACGTCGACGTGCCCCGGATGCGGGTCGAGGCCGACGGTGCCGACTTCGTGCTCACCCTGCCGCTGCCGCTGGTCTCGGCCGGGATGGTCGGCATGGCCCGCCGCGAGGACGACCTGCTCCTCGAGGTCGGTGGCCAGCGCCGTGTCGTCACCCTCCCGTCGGTGCTGCGCCGCTGCATCGTCCAGCAATGCAGCGGTGGGCAGCGGTGAGCTGCGGGTGCGGTTCGAGCGTGACGAGGAGCTGTGGGCCAGTGGGCGCTGAGCGCTGGGACGAGCAGGTCGGGTCGGTGGCCGACGAGGCCGGCCGGCTCCTCGAGAGCCTGCGCCGGTCCGCGGCCGAGGCGGCCGCGCGCCCGCCCGAGGGCGAGGACGGCCCGGATGCCGCCGCGTCGGGATCCGCTTCCGGCTCACCGCGTTCCGGGGCACCTTCGGCCGGGATGCCGGGTGCCGGTGCCGCTGCGGGACCCGACGGCGCCGCCCACGACCCGTTCTGCACCTGGTGCCCGCTGTGCCGGGGCGCGGCCGTCATCCGCTCGCTCAGCCCGGAGACCCTGACGCGGCTCGCCGACCTCGCGAGCCTGGCCGCCACGGTGCTCACCGACCTCGCCGGCAGCCGCCCGCAGGGAGGCCCACCGGCATCCACCGACGACGCCGACGCCGCAGCGTCCCCGCGAAGCGACGACCCGACGCGGGCCGCCGCACCGCCGCGCTCCGCGGCCCGACCTCGCCGAACGACCACCGCACCCAGCCGGCCCATCCCGGTCAGTGACGCCGACGACCCGCAGGAGGTACCCCGTGGCTGACGGTTCGCTCGCCATCGGCATCGACATCGGTGGCACCAAGGTCGCCGGTGGCATCGTCGACTCCGACGGGAACGTGCTGGCCCGCGCTCGGCGCGACACCCCGCACCGGTCCACCACCCCCCGGGTGGTCGAGGACACGATCGTCTCGCTGGTCGACGAGCTGCTCACCGGTCGCGCCGACGACATCTCCGCGGTCGGCATCGGGGCCGCCGGGTTCGTCGCGACCGACCGGGCGACGGTCGTCTTCGCGCCGCACCTGTCGTGGCGCAACGAGCCGCTGCGCGAGGCGCTCGGCAAGCGGGTGTCCCTGCCGATCTTCGTCGACAACGACGCCAACGCCGCCGTGTGGGCCGAGCACCGCTTCGGCGCCGGCCGCGGCGAGAGCCACCTCGTCATGGTCAACCTCGGCACCGGCATCGGCGGCGGCATCGTGCTCGACGGGCGCGTCATCCGCGGTCGCTACGGCATCGCCGGCGAGTTCGGCCACATGCAGGTGGTTCCCGACGGCATCCGGTGCGAGTGCGGCAACAAGGGCTGCTGGGAGCAGTACGCCTCCGGCAACGCCCTCGTCCGGGAGGCCCGCGCGCTGATCTCGGCCGGCAGCCCCGTCGTCTCCGACCTGTTCGACCGCGTCGAGGGCCGCCCCGAGGACCTCACCGGGCCGCTGGTCACCGAGGCCGCCCGCGACGGCGACCCGCTGGCGCGCGAGCTGATCAGCGAGATCGGCCGCTGGCTCGGCATCGGGATGGCCGACCTGGCCGCCGCGCTCGACCCCGGCACCTTCGTCATCGGGGGCGGGGTGAGCGCCGCCGGCGACCTGCTCCTCGACCCGGCACGCGAGGCCTTCCGTCGCCAGCTCACCGGCCGCGGCTACCGACCCGAGGCCGCGATCGTGTCGGCCCAGCTCGGCAACGAGGCAGGGCTCGTGGGCGCCGCCGACCTCGCCCGCACCGACGCCGTCGGCGGCTGAGCCCACCCGTGCCGGTCGTGCGGGTCGCGAGCTACAACACGCGCGACTTCCTCGACGACCACCACCTCGCCGCCCGAGTCGTGCGGGCGGTCGACCCGGACGTGCTGTGCCTGCAGGAGGTGCCGCGACGGCTGTTCGGCGGCTGGCGGGTCGAGCGGTTCGCCGCCGCCTGCGGGCTGAGCCGGCCCGGGCGGCACCGGGGGAGCGGCGGCACCACGGTGCTGACCTCCGAGCGGGTGCGGGTCGTCGGGTCCGAGCACCTGCGGCTGCCGGTGCGCTGGCCGGACCGCACCCGGGGGTACGCCGTTCTGCGCGTCGCGCTGCCGGGCGGTGAAGAGCTGACGGCGGTGTCGGTGCACCTGAGCCTGAAGGCGAGCGAGCGGGTCCGCCACACCGAGCGGATCCTCGAGGCGATCGCGGACCGCGGGCCGCTCGTGCTCGCCGGGGACCTCAACGAGGACCACACCGGCGGCGCCTGGCGGCTGATCGACGTGCCGGACCGGCTGCGGCTGGTGTCGCCGGACCGGCCGACCTACCCGGCCCGGGCCCCGCGGCGGCGGCTCGACGTCGTGTTCGCGTCACCCGAGCTGCGGGTGCTGCCGCACCGCGAGGTCAGCGTGCCGGATGCCGTGTACGCGGCGGCCAGCGACCACCGCCCCACCTGGGTCGACCTCGAGCTCGGCGGCTGACCAACCTCGGCGCCGGTTCGACGCGGATCACCTCGAACCAGACCCGCGCGTCGAGCCGGTCGATGTCTCACGACGCGCTGACCGATGCGACCCGGCATCAGCGTGTCGCGGGACCTCGACAGGTAAGAACCTCAGGAGGGCGCTATCGGGGACGGGTGGGTCGGCTGGTAGACGCCGAGGCTGCCGCCGCCGGGCAGCGTCACCTGGGTGATGGTGCCCCAGCGCTCGGTGCTCGGCTCGCCGCACGGCACGCCGAGCCCGGACATCCGCTCGAGGAAGGCGCCGAGGTCGTCGCACATCAGGTACAGCTCGTGGCTGCTGCTCCCGGCCGGGTGCACCGCCAGCTCGGCCGGTGGGAGGGCGAAGATCAGCCAGCCGTGGCCGGCATCGACGGACGGGTACTCCAGGACGTCACGGAAGAAGGCGCGGTCGGCCTCGGCGTCGGTGCTGTACAGGATGACGTGGGCCCCGTGGATCATGCACCGAGGGTACGTCCGTCCGGGGGAGTCAGACGCGTGCGCCGTTGTCCCCGCTGGTCGGGTCGCGGTGGGTCGGCTGGCGCAGGACGAGCAGTGCGAAACCGACGAGCGACACCAGGACCGACACCACGAACCAGCGGGTGCTGTGCGACGGCCGCGCGAAGACGACCCAGAGCAGCATGAGCGGGCCGGCGACCAGGCCGATCACGGCACCCCAGAAGTGCAGGTCCTCCTGCGGTGGGAGCACGACCTCGGGCGGCTCGAAATGCTCTTGGTCCAGCGCAGCCTCGTCCTCGGTCAGCGCGGCCTCGGCCTGCTCGGCGGCGGCCTGGGTCGCGGGGTCGTCGGGCTCGGCGGCCCGCCAGGCCGACGGCGGCACCACGACGTCGAGCGGGGAGGGGTTGACCCAGGGGGAGCGCGGGGCGACCGGCGGCGCGGCCGGCTCACCGGCATCCGTCTCGGGGGAGTCGTCGGCCGGGGCGTCGACCTCCGTGGCGAGGTCCGTGGGAACGGGTTCTGCGCCGGGGGCCACGGGCTCGTCGTCGACCGGGGGCTGGTCGGCGTCGGGCACGGGGCCGTCCCAGCGCGCGACGATGGAGGCGAAGCGGGCGTCGACGTCGCGCTCGTCCATGTCACCGGGCCGGTCTGGCACGGGGTCTCCTCGGGTGCTGCGGGGTGGGACAACGATCTTCGCACGGCAGCGTGCCCGAGAGGCAGTGTGACCCAGTGCACTAGAGTCTGTGCGTCGCGCAACGAAGGGTGGTCCGGTGTTCTACTGGGTGTTGAAGACGGTCATCCTCGGACCGATCATGCGCCTGCTGTTCCGGCCCTGGGTCGAGGGCGCCGAGAACATCCCCGAGACCGGGGCCGCGATCTTCGCGAGCAACCACCTCTCGTTCTCCGACTCGATCTTCCTGCCGCTCGTCGTGCCGCGGCGGATGACCTTCCTCGCCAAGTCCGACTACTTCACCGGTGAGGGCATCAAGGGCCGGCTCACGGCGGCGTTCTTCAAGGGCGTCGGCCAGCTGCCCGTCGACCGCTCCGGCGGCCGGGCCAGCGAGGCCGCCCTGCGCTCGGGCCTGAAGGTCCTCCATCGCGGCGAGCTGCTCGGCCTGTACCCCGAGGGCACCCGCAGCCCCGACGGCCGGCTCTACAAGGGCAAGACCGGCGATGGCCCGGATGGCGCTCGAGGCGGGCGTGCCCGTCATCCCGGTGGCGATGATCGACACCGACAAGGCCCAGCCCACCGGCACCACGATCCCCAAGCTGATCCAGGTGGGCGTGCGCATCGGCACCCCGCTCGACTTCTCGCGCTACGAGGGGATGGAGGGCGACCGCTTCGTCCTGCGCTCGATCACCGACGAGATCATGTACGCGCTGATGGAGCTGTCCGGCCAGGAGTACGTCGACATGTACGCCACGGCGATGAAGGACCGGATCGCCCGCGAGAAGAAGAACAAGGCCAAGGAGGCCGCCGAGGCCGCCCAGCCGGGTCGGGCCGCGTCCGAGCTCGAGGACGCCCTCGACGGACTCGACGACCCGGGTGACGCCGACGACGGCGAAACCGGCCCGCAGCGCCGCGCGAGCTGACGGGTCCGCCGATGGGGGTGCTCGGCCCGCGCTCGGAGCGCACCGGCCGGCGGGAGCCGGTCGTCGTGGAGTCCTTCCACCGCGGCCTCGACGTCTTCCGCCCGCTGGCGGCGTTGTATGCGGCCGGGCTGGCCTGGCAGCGCCACGACACGATGGTGCGACCGTGGGTCGCGGCGCTGGTCATCGGCGTCATGTTCGCCTGGTCGATCGGCTTGCTGTTCTACCGGCGACGCACGGTGCGGGTCGTCGTCATCGAGGTCACCATCGCGGCGGTGGGCATCCTCGCGACGATGCTGGCCGAGACGCCGGAGGCCATCGCCGCCGGGCAGTTCACGATCCCGACCATCTGGGCCGCCGGGTCGGTGGCCGGGGGAGCCGTGGTGGCGGGGGTGCGAGGCGGGCTCGCGGCCGCCGCCGTCATCGTGGTGGCCGACCTGGTCGAGGTCGGGGGGCACCCCACCCAGTCGACGGTGCACAACATCGTGCTGGTCGTGCTGCTCGGAGGGCTGATCGGGCTGGCGGTCGACCTCGCTCGCACCGGGCTCGAGCGCGAGGAGCAGGTGCTGCTCGAGCGCGAGCGGCTGCACGAGCGGGAGCGGATCGCCCGGGTCGTCCACGACGGGGTCCTCCAGTCGCTCGCGTACATCCACCGCCGCGGTGACGAGATCGGGGGCGAGGCGGTCGAGCTGTCGGTCATCGCCGCCGAGCAGGAGCGCTCGCTGCGCCGCTTCGTCTCGGGCACCGGAGCGCCCGACGCCGTCGCCGACCCGGCCGACCTGCGTGGCGGTGAGGGCGCAGAGGTCGACCTGCGGATGCTGCTCACGGCGCACGAGCGGCCCGACGTCGGGGTCGCGGTGCCCGCGGACCCCGTCGTGGTCGACCGGCTCGTCGCCGCCGAGGTCGACGCCGCGGTCGCCGCGGCCCTGGACAACGTCGAACGCCACGCCGGCCCGGGCGCCCACGCCTGGGTGCTGCTCGAGGGCGACTCGGACGGCATCGAGCTCACCATCCGCGACGACGGCGCCGGCGCCGACCTGGCCGACCTGCTCGGGGCCGCCGAACGTGGCCGGATGGGCGTCAGCGCCTCGATCCGGGGCCGGGTCGAGGACCTCGGTGGCACCGTCACCTGGTCGACCCGCCCGGGTGGTGGCTGCGTCGTGCGGATGACGGTGCCGCGCACCGCCGCGCCCCACCCGACCGTTCGCCATGCTCACTCCCACGCCCCTCAGGAGCCTCGATGACCCACCCGACCCCGCCCGACGGCACCGCGACGGGGGCGGCCGGCTCCGGGGGCGACGACGTCGCGGCCCCGACCGTGCTCGTCGCCGACGACCACCCGCTGTGGCTCTCGGCGCTCGAGCGCGACCTCACCGGCAACGGCCTGACCGTGGTGGCCACGGCCGCCGACGGGCCCGCGACCGTGCGCCGGGCCCGCGCCACCCGCCCCGACGTGCTCGTGCTCGACCTCAACCTGCCCGGCATGCGCGGCGACGAGGTCTGCCGCGCCCTCGGCGACCTGCCCACCCGCGTGCTCATCCTCTCGGCGAGCGGGGAGCAGCACGACGTGCTGGCGGCGATCAAGGCCGGCGCCACGGGCTACCTGGTCAAGTCGGCGTCCGCCGCCGAGATCGTGGATGCCGTGCGCGCCACCGCCCGCGGCGAGGCGGTGTTCACGCCGGGGCTGGCGGGGCTGGTGCTGGGCGAGTTCCGCCGGATGGCCACCGAGCCCGACCCGACACCGGAGGCGGCGGCTCCGGGCGCGCAACGGCCCATCCCCGAGCTCACCGCCCGCGAGACCGAGGTGCTGCGCCTCGTGGCCACCGGGATGTCGTACAAGGAGATCGCGTCCGAGCTGTTCCTGTCGCACCGCACGGTGCAGAACCACGTGCAGAACACCCTGGGCAAGCTGCACCTGCACAACCGGGTCGAGCTGGTGCGGTTCGCCCTGGCCCGCGGCCTCGAGGACGACGACCCGGCCACCTCCGCCGCCCCCTGACGCATACCGGCATGCGGGCCTCACGGGGGGTCCACCGGCGCGGCACCTATCCTTGACCCTCGTGAGCACGACCACCGATCCCGACCCCCGCCAGCGGCTCGCCGCCGGTGCCGACCTGCCGGCCGCCCAGCAGCCGGTCTGGCCCGATCGCGCCGCCCTCGACGCGGCCGTGTCGACGCTCGCGAGCTACCCGCCGCTCGTCTTCGCCGGCGAGTGCGACGTGCTGCGCGACCGGATCGCCGCGGTGGCCCGCGGTGAGGCGTTCGTGCTCCAGGGCGGCGACTGCGCCGAGACGTTCGCCTCGGCGACGGCCGACAACATCCGCGACCGGGTCAAGACGATCCTGCAGATGGCGGCGGTGCTCACCTACGGCGCCTCGGTGCCGGTGGTCAAGGTCGGCCGGATGGCCGGGCAGTACGCCAAGCCCCGCTCGAGCAACGACGAGACGCGCGAGGGCGTCACCCTGCCGGCGTACCGCGGCGACATGGTCAACGACTTCGAGTTCACGCTCGACTCGCGCACCCCCGACCCGCCAGCGCCTCGTGCACGCCTACCACGCGAGCAGCGCCACGCTGAACCTCGTGCGCGCGTTCACGACCGGCGGCTTCGCCGACCTGCGCCACGTGCACGACTGGAACAAGGGCTTCATCGCCAACTCCGCCAACGTGCGCTACGAGCGCCTGGCGAAGGACATCGACAAGGCGATGAAGTTCATGAAGGCCTGCGGCGCCGACTTCGAGGCGATGCGCACGACCGAGTTCTTCTCCGCGCACGAGGCGCTCGTGCTCGACTACGAGCGCCCGATGACGCGCATCGACTCGCGCACCGGCAACCTCTACGACACCTCCGGCCACTTCGTGTGGGTGGGGGAGCGCACCCGTGACCTCGACGGCGCGCACATCGACTTCGTCGCCTCGGTGCGAAACCCGGTGGGTGTCAAGGTGTCCGCGAACGCCGACACCGACGACCTGCTGCGGATCATCGACAAGGTCGACCCCGAGCGCGAGCCCGGCCGGCTCACCTTCATCACCCGGATGGGGGCCGGCCGCATCCGCGAGGCGCTGCCGACCATCGTCGAGAAGGTCACGGCATCCGGCGCGTCCGGTCACCTGGGTCTGCGACCCGATGCACGGCAACACCTACGAGTCGGCCTCGGGCTACAAGACCCGCGACTTCGACGACGTCGTCGAGGAGGTCGAGGGCTTCTTCGAGGTGCACCGCAGCCTCGGCACGGTGCCCGGCGGCATCCACGTCGAGCTCACCGGCAACGACGTCACCGAGTGCGTCGGCGGGTCGGAGAAGATCCTCGACGCCGACCTCAACCTGCGGTACGAGTCGGTGTGCGACCCGCGCCTGAACCACCAGCAGAGCCTGGAGCTGGCGTTCCTCGTCGCCGAGATGCTGAACGAGGACTGACCCGGTGCTCGCCGACCTCCTCTCGGACACCCTGACGGCTCCGACCGCCGGCATGCGCGAGGCGATGGCCGCACGCCGTCGTCGGCGACGACGTCTTCGGCGAGGACCCCACGGTCCGGGCGCTCGAGGAGCAGGTCGCCGACCTGCTCGGCCACGAGGCGGGGCTCTTCTCGCCCACCGGGTCGCTGGCCAACCAGCTCGGCATCCGGCTGCACGTCGGCCCCGGCGAGGAGCTCGTCGCCGACCAGCAGGCGCACGTGCTGCGGGCCGAGATGGGCGCCGGGGCGGTCTTCTCCGGCATCACCAGCCGCTCGTGGCCGAGCGAGCGCGGCCTGCTCGACCCGGCCGGCCCGATGTCCCTGGTCACGACCGGGGTCGGGCCCTACCAGGTCGAGACCGCGCTCGTCGTCCTCGAGAACACCCACAACTTCGGCGGCGGCACGGTGCAGCCGATCGACGCGATCCGCGAGGTGCGCACGGCCACCCGGGCGGTCGACGTCGCGATGCACCTCGACGGCGCGCGGCTCTGGAACGCCCACGTGGCATCGGGCGTCGCGCTGCGCGACTACGGCAGCCAGTTCGACACGGTGAGTGTCTGCCTGTCCAAGGGCCTGGGGGCGCCGGTCGGGTCGGTGCTGGTCGGCTCGGCCGAGCAGATGGCGGAGGCGCGCATCTGGCGCAAGCGCTACGGCGCCGGGATGCGGCAGGTCGGCATCCTCGCTGCTGCGGGGCTGCACGCCCTCGACCACCACATCGAACGGCTCGCCGACGACCACGCCCGCGCGGCGCGGTTCGCGGCGGCGTGCGCGGAGGCGGCACCGGCATCCATCGACGCGACCACCGTCGAGACCAACATCGTGGTGCTCGACGTCGGCCAGGTCGGTTGGCAGGCACCGGAGTTCGTCGCCGCGCTGCTCGAGCACGGCGTGCGCACCTACGCCGTGGGCCCGGGGCGGGTGCGCGCCGTGTGGCACCTCGACGTCGACGACGCCGGCACGGATGCCGCGGTCGACGCCGCGAGCACCCTGCTCCGCTCGCGCGCCGCCTGAGGCCAGCGACTGCTCAGCCGGGGGAGACACCCGTCTCGACGTTGAGGATGTTGCCGTCCGGGTCGGCGAACCACACCCCGCGGGCGTCCCCGCCCATCGCCGCGACGCCGTCGTCCCAGCTGATGCCGGGGGCGTCGAAGGTCTGGAAGGTCACCCCTTTGTCGCGTAGCGCCGCGATCTCGGCGTCGAAGGCGGCCCCGGCCACCTGGAACGACATCGCGGTCGCCCGGTTGGTGCCGGCGAACGACGAGGGGTAGACGAGGAAGGCGCCGGAGCCGGCCCCGTACAGCACCCCTTCGGGCGCATCACCGCGGGGCGAGAGGCCGAGCACTCCTTCGTAGAAGTCGCGGGCCACCTGCAGGTCCTTCACCGCGAGTGTCGCGATGGTGTCGTGGTCGCCGAGCATGGCACCTCCCACGCGGACCGGGCGACCGCCGCCCGGTCGGCGCCGCCAGCGTAGGTTCGCCGCGAAGGGGCGGTCAATGGCCCGACCGGACCCCCACGACCCGATCCGGTCCCGGGCGACGACATCGGGTATGACTGGTGGATGACGACCGTGCGCTTCGGGTTGAAGCTGAGTCAGAACGCGACCATCGACCAGCTGCGAGACGTGTGGCGCCTGGCCGACGACGGCGGGTTCGACAGCTGCTGGGTGATGGACCACTTCGCGACGCTGGGCCCGCACGACGACGGACCCATCTTCGAGACCTGGACGATGCTGGCGGCGATGGCGCAGCTGACGACCCGCACCAGGATCGGGTGCGCGGTCGTCGGCAACACCTACCGGCATCCGGGGGTGCTGGCCAAGATGGCGGTGACGGTCGACCACCTGTCCGGTGGGCGGCTCGACTTCGGTATCGGCGCCGGTTGGGCCGAGAACGAGCACACCATGCTGGGCCTCGAGTTCGGTGGCCGCGGCGACCGCGCCGACCGGCTCGAGGAGAGCCTGCAGATCATCCGTGGGCTGTGGACCCAGCCGCGCACCACCTTCGCGGGAGAGCACTACCACCTGCAGGATGCCGTCGCCGAGCCCAAGCCGGTGCAGCGGCCGCACCCGCCCATCTGGATCGGCGGCTCCGGTCCCCGGCGCACGCTGCGGCTCGCCGCGGAGTACGCGGACGTCTGGAATGCGGCCGGGGGCACTCCGGAGGAGGTCGCCGCGTCCTCGCAGATCCTCGACCGGCACTGCGCAGACGTCGGGCGCGACCCCGGCGAGATCCGCCGCTCGGTGCAGATCGGGGCCGGCGCCGACGACGTGGACCGGCTCCGGGCCGTCGTCGAGCCCTATGTGGCTGTCGGCGTCACCGACGTCGTGCTCATCGTGCGCGGCGAGGACCCCGTGACCGTCGCCGAGCAGGTCACCGAGCGGCTCCCTGGCCTGCGCGAGCTCGGCTGATCGACGCGGAGATCTGCGGGCCGCCCCGCCGCCGGGCGAGACAACCTCCCGGACATCCCCGCTGGTCAGACGTCGTGGTGGAGCGCCTCGACCGGTGGGTCGTCGGCCGCCGACGCCGTGGGGTCGCGCGGCGTCGACCGCAGCTCCACGAGGTACATCGCCGCCACGACGAGCGCACCCCCGAGGAACATCCGGCCGGTCAGGCTCTCACCGCCGAGGGTCACCGCGAAGAAGGCGGCGAAGACCGGCTCGAGCGCCATGACGATGGCGGCGCGGGTCGCGGTGAGGTGCGCCTGCGCCCAGGTCTGCGCCCACAGCGCCAGTGCACCGGCCGCCAGCGCCATGTAGAGCAGCGAGGCCCACTGGCGGCCGTCCGCGGGCAGGGTCAGCCCGTCCGGCACCGCCACGACCGCCGTCACCGCGGTGATGACGCCGGCCTGCACGGTGGCCAGCCCGACCGCCGCGCCGGGTGTCGACCACCGGCCGAGCGCCACGATGTGCCCGGCGTAGAGCACCGCCGACAGCAGGGTCAGCGCCTCGCCGATGCCCACCGAGAAGCCCTGCAGCGAGAGCAGCGCCAGCCCCACCGTGGCCAGGCCCACCGCGAACCAGGTGACCCGGCCGATCCGGTCGTGCAGCAGCACGGCGCCGAGCACCGGGGTGAGCACGACGTAGGTGCCGGTGATGAAGCCCGACACCGACGCGTCGGTGTGCTGCAGGCCGGTGGTCTGCAGCACCTGCGCGACGCCGTAGAGCACACCGAGCACCACCCCGACCCGCAGCTGGTGGCGGCTGAGCGCGAGGGTCTGGCGCCGGAAGAGCGCGAACATCACGATCGCGGCGATGCCGAACCGCACGGCGAGGAAGTCGGCCGGCGGCACGTGCTCGACGAGGTCGTGGATCAGGAAGAACGTCGATCCCCACACCGCGGTGACGCAGACGAGCAGGAGCGTGGCGAGCCGGGCGTGCCGGGCCGGCCCGGTGAGGGCGGTCACCGCCCGGTCAGACGATCGTCAGGGTGACGGTGCTGCCCTTGGGTACCTTGCTGCCACCGGAGGGGTCCTGCAGGCGCACGGTGCCGAAGAACCCGCCGAGGGCCCGCCGCACGGCGACCTTGAACCCCTGGGCCTCGAGGGTGCCGCGAGCCTGCTCCAGCTGCTGGCCGACGACGTCGGGCACGGCGACCAGCACCGGCCCCTTGGACACGACGAGCGTCACGGGGTCACCCCGGAACGCGGTCCCGTCGCGCGGGCTCTGGCTGATCACCCTGCCCTTGGCGACGGTGTCGCTGTTCTGCTGCTCGGTCGCATCGACCTTCAAGCCGAGGTTGCTCAGCTGGCGGGCGGCATTGGTGGCGTCCTTGCCGGTGAGGTCGGGCACGTCGATCGGCTGGCGTCCCCGGCTCACGGTCAGCGCCACCGCGGTGCCCTTCTTCAGGCTCGCGCCCGGGCCCGGCTTGGCGGTGACCACCTGGCCCTCGGGCACCTTCTCGTTGAACGCCTTGGTGACCTTGCCGACCTTGAGGTTGACCTCCTGGATCCGTTCCCTGGCCTCGGCGAGCGTCATGCCGACGACCTTCGGCACGGCATACCGCTCGGGGCCCTTGGAGACCACGAGTGCCACGTCGGACCCACGGCTCACGTTGCTGCCCGGGATCGGGTCGGCCGAGATGACGACCCCCTTGGGAACCTTCTCGCTGAACGTCTCGGTCACCGTCGGGTCGAGTGCCGCGGTGCGCACGGCGTTGACCGCCTCGGCCTGGGTGCGGCCCTGCACCGAGGGCACGGTGGCCGTGGCGCCGGGCCCGACCAGGAAGAACCACGCCGTGAGCCCGGCGACGAGCGCGGATGCCACGATGGCCGGCCACCAGCGCCGACGTCGCCGCCCACCCGTGCCGTCGGCGACGACCCGGCCCTCGAGCGGGGGTGGGGGAATCGTGATGGCGACGGTCTCGGAGCGCGGGCGCGTGGCGACACCACCAGCGGCGCGGTCCGATGCCGCCCGCGACCCCTGCACCGGGAGGGCGGCGGTCGAGGTGGGCTGGGCGGCGGCCGCCGTCGCGGCCAGGCCGGCCGGGCGGGCGTCGAGCGCCCCGACGGACAGGCTGGCCCGGGTGCGCCGCACCAGGTCGAGGAACTCCCCGGCGTCGGCCGGGCGGTCGTCGGGGTCGCGTGCGGTGGCGACGGCGACGAGGTCGTCCAGTGCCGGCGGCAGGCCGGCGACCCGGCTCGACGGCGTGGGCACCCCGCCGTGCACGTGCTGGTAGGCGACGTGGATGGGGGTGTCGCCGGTGAACGCCTTGGTGCCGGTGAGCATCTCGAAGAGCATCAGCCCGGCGGCGTAGACGTCGCTGCGCGCGTCGGCGATGCCGCGCTCGACCTGCTCGGGGGAGAGGTAGGCGACGGTGCCCAGCAGCACGCCCTGGGTGCTGGTGACGGTCTGGCTGGTCACCGCCCGGGCCAGCCCGAAGTCGGCGACCTTGACCGTGCCGTTGTCGTTGATCATGACGTTCTCGGGCTTGACGTCGCGGTGGATCAGGCCCTTGGCGTGGGCCTCGGCGAGCGCGAGCAGCACCGGCTCCAGCACGTCGAGCGCGGCCCGGGGGGAGAGCAGGCCCTCCTCGCGCATCACGTCGCGCAGGGTCTGGCCGGGCACGTACTCCATCGCCAGGAAGATGCAGCCGTCGTCCTCACCCTGGTCGAACACGGCGACCACGTTCGGGTGGCGAGAGCGAGCGCGCTCGAGCGGGCCTCGCGGCGGAAACGGGTGACGAAGCTCTCGTCGTGGGTGAGGTGCTGGCGCATGACCTTCAGGGCGACCTCGCGGTCGAGCCGCTCGTCGACGGCCAGGTACACCGTCGCCATCCCGCCGTCGGCGAGCCGACGGAGCACGCGGTAGCGCCCGTCGAGGGTGCGCCCGATCAGCGCGTCGCCGGTGGATGACACCGTAGGAGTGTACGTAGTTCCGGACACGGTCCCGTCACCCACCGTCGGTCATCACATGGACTTGCGCAGCGCCATGACGTTGCGCACGTACAGCTTGGTGTCGCTGTACATGCCGTGCTGCTGCAGTGCGCCCAGGCCCTGGTAGTAGGCCGCGACGGCCTTCTCCATGCTGTTCGTGGAGCGACCCAGGGAACGCAGCATGACCACGCCGGCGGTGATGTTGTCGGTGGTCCTGAGCAGGTCGAGCCGGCGCCCGACCAGGTCGGAGGCCCACTTGCCGCTCTGCGGGATCACCTGCATGACACCGATGGCGTTGGCGGGGGAGACGGCCCGCTGGTTCCAGCCCGACTCCTGGTAGGCGATGGCCAGGGCCAGGCGGGTGTCGACCCCTTGCTGGCGCGCGATGCGGATGATCATCGCCTTGGTCTCGCTGCGGCTGGGCACCGAGCGCCGGGCCAGGATCGCGCGGTTGTGCGCGGCGGCCTCGGCGACGGCGCGGGGGTACTTGACGCCGTTGAAGGTGTCGGGCACCGAGCTCTTCGAGCTCGACTTCGTCGTGCCGGGCACGCGCAGCACCTGGCCGGGGTAGATCAGGGCGCGGCTGGAGACCTTGCTGGCGCGGGCGATGGCGCCGACCGAGGTGTGGTAGCGCAGGGCGATCGACCCGAGGGTGTCGCCGGGCCGCACCCGGTAGGCCGTGGTCGTGACCTTGCTGTGGGCGGGCGGCGGCCTTCGAGGCGGCGCCACGCACGACGATCTTCTGGCCGGGGTGGATGAACGCGCTGGCCGAGAGGTGGTTGGTCTTGAGCAGCGAGGCGAGCGACACGCGGAAGTGCCCGGCGATGCCGCCGAGCGTGTCGCCGCTGCGCACGACGTAGACGCGGGATGAGGCGCCCGACGACGCCGACTTCGCGGGCGCCGACGTGCGCGGCACGCTGAGCACGGTGCCGGCGATGATCCGCGAGTGGTCGCGGATCTCGTTGCGGGCCGCGATGGTGCCCACCGTGGTGCGGAACCGGGCGGCGAGCCCGATGAGCGTGTCGCCCGGCCGGACCCGGTAGCTGGACCACCCGTGCGGTGCCGGGTTCGACGCCGAGACCTGGGAAGGCGGCAGGAGGGTGACGGGGGGCACCGTCGCGGGAGGTGCTGCGATGACCATGGCGCGTCCTTGCCTGTGCGAGCCTGTGACAGCTGTGGCATTTGTGGTTCAGGTGGTTGCTGTGGTTCAGGTGGTTGCTGTAGTGACTGTGACCCTTGGGACACACGGTACCGGAGTGACCCTGATCCGCGAGAGGTTCTCGACCTGCGGGGTTCCCGCGTGTCCGGGCAGCGCGACGGGATCCGGCCAGCGGCCGTGCCCCTACGGCATCCGGAAGCACCGGCCGCGGCAGCGCCGGCTGTGGCACCCTGTGCACCGTGAGCGACGCACCGCAGGACGCCGGACCCGACCCCGTGGACGACCTCGAGGCCCTCGTGGGCTCGTGGCTGACCATCCCCGACATCGCGGAGCGGCTCGGCCTGCCCCTGGCGTCGGTGCGCAAGCTCGTCGAGGACCGCGAGCTGCTCGCCCACCGGGTCGGGGAGCGCCGGGTGGTCTCGGTGCCGGCCGGCTTCGTCGACGACGAGGGCCCGCTGCACGCGCTCAAGGGCACCTTCACCGTGCTGGCCGACGGCGGGATGTCGGACACCGAGATCCTGCGCTGGCTGCACACCGTCGACGACACGCTGCCGGTCGCGGGCGCGCCGATCGACGCGATCCGGGCCGGGTTCAAGACCGAGGTGCGCCGCCGCGCGATGGAAGTGGCCTTCTAGCCACCACCTCACGTGCCGGGGTCAGGAGGAGCGGGCGGTGGCGATGCCGACCAGGTCGAGCAGCGCCTCGCGCGCCCCGGGGTCGACCGTCGAGGCGCCGTCCAGCGCCGCACGGGCCGTGCCCGCGAGCCGGTCGATCTCGACCTCGAGCCGGGCCACCGCGCCGGAGCCCTCGATGACGTCGCGCAGCTCGTCGACCTGGGCCGCGTCGAGGTCGGGGCGCCCGAGCAGGGCCTCGACCCGGGCGCGGCCGGAGGCGTCGGTGCCCGCGAGGGTGTGGGCCAGCAGCACCGTGCGCTTGCCCTCGCGCAGGTCGTCGCCGGCGGGCTTGCCCGTCTCACCCGGGTCGCCGAACACCCCGAGCAGGTCGTCGCGCAGCTGGAAGGCGCGGCCCAGGTCCAGGCCGTACCGCGACAGCGCCGCCTGGCCGGCGGCATCGAGACCGCCGGTGGTGGCCCCGATGAGCAGTGGGTGCTCCACGGTGTACTTCGCGCTCTTGTAGAGGATCACCCGACCGGCCCGCTCGACGCGTTCGCCGTCGGCGAGGCCGTCCCAGGGCCGCATCGCCTCGACGACGTCGAGGAACTGGCCGGCCATCAGCTGGGTGCGCATCAGGTCGAAGACCGGCCGCCCGCGCTCGAGGTCGGCCACCGTCAGTCCGCAGGTCGCGTAGACCGCGTCGGTCCAGGTGAGGCAGAGGTTGCCGGCGAGCACCGCGCCCGCGAGGCCGAACCGGTCCTGGTCACCCGCCCAGCCCCGGTCGGTGTGCCGGGTGGCGAGCGCGCGGTGCGCGGCCGGCATCCCGCGGCGGGTGTCGGACTCGTCCATCACGTCGTCGTGGATGAGCGCGGCGGCCTGGAACAGCTCCATCGCGCTGGCCAGCCGCACCAGGGCGTCGGAGTCGGGGCGGCCCGCGGCCCGGTGGCCCCAGTAGAGGAAGGCGGCCCGCAGCCGCTTCCCGCCGCGCAGCAGGTCGGCCACCACCGTGAGCAGGTCGTCGACGTCCGGGCCCAGCTCGGCCAGCACGGCTGCCTGCGTCGCCAGCTCGGCGTCGAGGCACAGCTGCACCCGGCGCCGCAGGTCGACGCCGTCGAGCGGGCTGGACACGGGAGAACCTCCTGCCGCGACCCCGGCAACGGGGGTCGAATGATGGGTGCCCGAAGCCTACGGCGTGGCCGCTGGGCTACCCTCACCGCCATGGCGCACTACGGAGGAGGGGGACGGCCCGAGCACCTCGTCAGGTCCATTCCGGGTCTCCTCGCGGAGACCAGGCCGTCGATCAGCTTCGAGTTCTTCCCGCCCAAGGACGACGACTCCGAGGCGGCCCTGTGGTTGGCCATCCGCCAGCTCGAGCGGGTGCGCCCGGCGTTCGTGTCGGTCACCTACGGCGCCGGCGGCACCACCCAGGACCGCACGGTGCGGGTCACCGGCCGGATCGCCGACGAGACCTCGCTGACCCCGCTCGCGCACCTCACCTGCGTCGGGGCCTCGCTGCACCAGGTGCGCCAGGTGGTGGGGTCCTACGCGGCCTCGGGAGTGCGCAACATCCTCGCCCTGCGCGGCGACCCGCCGGGCAACGTGCGCGGCCAGTGGACCCCGCACCCCGAGGGCCTGGACCACGCCGACCAGCTCGTCGCCCTGATCCGCCGGCTCGGTGACTTCACCATCGGCGTCGCCGCCTTCCCGGACGTGCACCCCGACAGCCCCGACCTCGACCACGACGTCGAGGTGCTGGTGCGCAAGGCGGATGCCGGGGCGAGCTTCGCGATCACCCAGATGGTCTTCGACGCCGACACCTACCTGCGGCTGCGCGACCGGGTGGCCGCCCGCCGCGAGCTGCCGATCACCCCGGGCCTGATGCCGGTGACCAACCTGCGCCAGATCACCAGGATGTCCGAGCTGATGGGCACCCCGCTGCCGCCGGCGGTCGTGGGGCGGCTCGAGGCGGTCAAGGACGACCCGGCGGCGGTGCGCTCGGTCGGTGTGCAGATCGCGACCGAGCTGGGTCAGCGGATGCTCGACGAGGGGGCACCCGGCATCCACTTCATCACCATGAACCGGTCGACGGCCACGCTCGAGGTGTTCGAGAACCTCGCTCTGGGCGCGTCGGACGCAGCAGCGCTGCCCGTCCGGTCGACGTCAGGTCGCTGACCCGGTCGGCTCGGTCGGCTCGGCCGGAGCCAGCGAGATGAGCGTGACCCCGAGGTCGCGGATCCGGGTGAGGATGCCGTGCAGCTCGGCCTGGTCGGCGACGGCACCGGTGAGGCTGGTGGTGCCGTCGGCCTCGTGGGTCAGGGTGAGGCCGCCGAACCAGGGTGACCAGTGGGGGTCGAGGTGGCCGCTGACCCGCAGCACGTAGGCGACCGGCGCCGGGTGGGCCACGACGCGGGTCACGACGCACCCACGGGGGCGATCGCGAGCGGGGCCGGTCGGGCGGCCCAACGGCGGATGACGTACTCGGCGACCGCGAGGTTGATGACCCAGCCCGCGCCCAGGCTCAGGTCCGTGATGAGCACCGCAGGTGCCGAACACCGCGCTGCCGATGCCCAGGGTGAACACCTGGGTGCCGGCGCGCCAGGGCGAGGGCGTAGGCGCGGGTCATCCAGGCCCGGTGGCGTCGTGACGTCGCCGCGCCGGATCGCGGAGAACCCGAGGACGATGCTGGCGGCCAGGCCCGAGCCGAACGCGAGCCGGAACAGGTACGCCAGCTCGCCGGTGCCGGGCTGGCGGGGGTAGAACAGCGTCATCCACAGCGCCGAGAGCGCCACCGCCAGGCCGAGCACCACGAGGACCCGCCCGGCGGCCCGGTGCCAGCGCGGCCGGCGCCGCCGCAGCCGCGGCGGAGAACTGGAAGGCGCCGAGCACGGCGTACGGCGACGGCGCAGATGATGTGCACGACCACCGGCAGCGGGCGAGGCGGTCATCCGCGGGTTGGCGGGCAGCAGGAGCGGGCCACCGGCCAGCTCGACCAGGCGCAGCGACCCGGCGACGGCGGGGATCACGACGAGGGCGACCAGCGCGAACGGCACCCACCCGGTCGGCCGGGCCGACCGGGTGGGGCGTGCGTCGCGGTGGAGGGTCACCGGGCGCCGGCCGGGTCGAGCTGCGAGCTCGACGGAGCTGGCCACGGGCTCGGCGGCCGCGGTGCGCTGCTCGCGCCACAGCGAGTAGCCGAGGCCGATCAGGGCGATGCCGACGGGGATGGCGAACAGCCGCTGGTTGACCTGCGGCAGCAGGAGGGTCGCGATGGTCGCGACGGCGCCGACGGAGAGGAGGGCGGCGGCCCAGCGGGCGAGGACGCCGGCGCGGAACAGGGCGATGCCGAAGAGGAGGCCGCCGAGCGATGTAGGCGAAGCCGGCGAGCCTGTTGAGCGGTCTGCAACAGGCCGATGTCGCCGATCGGGGTGCCGCTGGTGGCCACGGCGAGGACGTCGTTGACGTAGCCGGGCGAGCTCTGGCGCGAGGGTCGGGAGGACGAACACGGCCGATCGACCTCGATGCTCAGCATGAGCGAGGTAGCCGACGGCGAGGAGGAGGTACCCGATCAGGCCGAGCACGCCGATCTGCCGCACCTGGCGCAGGTACATCCCGGTGATGCCGACGAGCGACAGGACGGCCATGAGCGATCTTCATGCTCTCGCGGACCGTGCACTCGGTCGTGGTGACGAAGTCGAGGCGTCGAGGTGGGGGTGCTTGACCTGGACGGCGATGAACAGCAGTCCCGCCGGCGACGGCGGCCAGGCCGGCCGCCCGGGTGAGCGTGGTGGTGGTGATCGGTCATGTCGGCCTCCCTGGTTCGTGGGTGTCCGCGGCGGGCGCCGCGGGACTGACTCGAACGTAGGAACCGGTGGGGTGACCGGGCGTCACCCGACGATGTGACCGACTGGGTGAGATCGTCAGCCGTCGGTCGGTGCCAGCAGGCCGCGCTCGCGGGCGCGGGCCACCGCCGCCCGGCGGCTGGTGACGTCGAGCTTGGTGAAGATGTGCTTGGTGTGGGTGCGCAGCGTGTTGTGCGAGACGAACAGCTCGCGGGCGATCTCGCGGCCCGCTCAGCTCGCTGTCGAGCAGCCGGAGCACCTGCAGCTCCCGGTCGCTCAGCGGGTCGGCCAGACGGCGGATGCCGGGCTGGCCCGGCGTCGGCGGCCTCGGCGTCGGCCGGGTGCGCGCGAGGCGCGAGCAGGCGACGCGCGTGGTCGCCGGCGACGCCCTGCGTGCTCGGCGTCGCGCAGCAGCTCGAGCATCGGGAGCGCCCTCGTCCAGGAAGAGCCGGACGTAGCCCTCGGGCTCGGGCGCCAGCGTCCAAGGCTTCGGCCAGGGACTGCCAGGGCCCGCGGCCGGTGCCCCTGCGCGTCGTGGACGAGGGCCTGCAGCAGGCGGATCTCGAGGAGGCTCCCGGCGCGTCCGGAGGTCTCGGCGGCGTCGCGCAGCCGGTCCAGCAGGCCGGCCGCCCGGTCGAGCGCGCCGGTGTCCGGGTGCGCCCGGTGCTGCGCGAGGAGCAGCCGCACGAGGGTGAGGTGGTCGAACTCGCGCAGATAGCTGGCGTCGTCGGTGGCGGACACGCCTCGGTCGCGGGCCCAGTCCGCGGCCTCCGCCAGGTTGCCCTGCGCGATCCAGACCCGGGCCTTGATGGCCGCGATGGGACGCACGTCCGGGAAGAAGCCCGGCCGGTAGAGCTGCTCCGCCTGGTCCAGGAGGTCGATGGCCGCCTCCGGGTCGCCGTCGGCTCGGGCGAGCAGGCCCATGGCCACGAACCAGCGGTAGCGGCTCTCGGTCATCGCGGCCCGGTCGGCGAGCGCCGCGGCGGCCTCGAGGTGTCGCCTGGCGCTCTCGAGGTCTCCGACCTCGACGTCGAGCTCGCTCAGCCCCACGTGCAGCTCGGCGGTCGCCCGCGCCACGGGCTCGCCGTGGGCCTCGGCCAGCCGCAGCGCCCGCTGCGCAGAGCCGGCGTGCCTTGCTGGGTCGGCCGGCCGCGAGCCACAGGTCGGCGAGCACGACGGTGCTGCTCAGCTCGTCGACGAGGTTGCCGGCCGCGTGCAGGCTGGCCACCGCCTGCGTGAACGTCTCCAGCGCGCTGCGACACGTCGCCCTCCGCCCAGGCGGCGAGCCCGAGGAACCCGGCCGCACCGCCGCGCGCGAGATGGTCGTCCGGGCCGGCCAGGTCGAGGGCGCGCTGGGCGTGTTCCGCCGTGCCGGCCGACGTCGCCCCGGGCCTGGGCGAGCGACGCGCGGTAGATGGCGATGGTCGCCGGCAGCGTGCGCAGCTCCTCGGTGTCGGCCCAGGGCGGAGCCGCGCCCGTCGGGCACGGCGGCCAGCGCGCGTTCCGCGTCGTCGAGTCGGGGCTCGACCGCGTCGAGGTCGCCGGAGACCATCGAGCATGCACGCCGTAGAAGACGCTGAGCACCGGGCTGCGCCGGACGGTGTCGTCGGGCAGCGCCTTCAGCCAGCCGTGCATCATCGCCTCCTGCCGGTGGCGTCGGATCGCCGGCACGGCCAGCTCGATCAGGTGGGCCGCCCGGTCGAAGTCCCGCGCCGCCAGGGCGTGCCGTGACCGCCTCCTCGGCCAGGTCGTGCGCGCTCGTACCACTGGCTGGCGCGCTGGTGCAGCAGCGGCACCAGGTCCGGCTGCTCGGCGAGCAGGCGCGCCCGCAGCACGTCGGCGAACAGGTGGTGGTAGCGGTACCACTCCCGCCGGTCGTCCAGGGCGACGAGGAACAGGTTGGCGCGCTCGAGGGCCTGCAGCATCTGGCTCGCCGTCGTCGCGGCCGGTGACGGCGTCGCACAGCGGCCCGGTGAGCCGGTCGAGCACCGCTGAGCTGCAGCAGGAAGTCGCGCACCGGCGTCGGGCTGGTGCGTGCAGCACCTCCTCGACGAGGTAGTCGACGATGTAGCGGTCGTCGCCGGCGAACCGGGCGATGAAGCCGCTGACGTCCGTCGCGCCCCTGCAGCGAGAGCGCGGCGAGCTGCAGCGCGGCGATCCACCCCTCGGTGCGCTCCTCCAGGGCGGCGACGTCTGCTCGGCGGTGAGCGTCGCAGTCCGGTCGCCTCGTTGAGGTACGCGGCGGCCTCGTCGGAGGTGAACCGCAGGTCGGCGGCCCGGATCTCGACCAGCTCGCCGCGCACCCGCCACCGCGCCAGCGGCAGGTCGGGGTCGGCGCGGGTGCTGAGCACGACGTGCACGTGGGGCGGGAGGTGCTCCAGCAGGAAGGTCATCCCCTCGGCCGATGTCGTGGCTCGTCGACCAGGTGGTAGTCGTCGAGCACCAGCCACACCTCGTCCGGGTGCCGCGGCCAGCTCGTTGAGCAGCGTGGTGAGCACGAGGTCGGTCGGCAGCGGGGAGGCCGCGAGCAGCTCCAGCGCACTCGCGCCGACGCCGGGCACGGCGCCGCTGGAGGGCGGTCACCACGTACGTCCAGAACGACGACGGGTCGTTGTCCGACGGCGTCGAGCGAGAGCCACGCGACGCGCCGCGTCCGGCGTCCGTCGCCCGAGCCAGTCGGCGAGCAGCGTCGTCTTGCCGAACCCGGCCGGGGCGGACACCAGCGTCAGCCGGCGCGTCGGCTCCGCGCGCAGCCGCTCCAGCGAGCCGGGGGCGGGCCACCAGACCGCGGCGCAGCCGGGGGACGTACAGCTTGGTCGCCACCAGCGGACGTGCCACGAGTCCTCATTCCACCAGAGCACCGCCGCGAGGTCGCGCCGCCCGCCCACCGTACGCCGTGCCGACGTCGAGTCGTGGGGCCTGCGGGTGTGCGAACCGACGACACGAACGGGCGCGCGGCCACCGCGCCACGCACGCGGCACGGCATCCGTGCGCACGTCGTGTCGTCGGTCCACCGGCTCCGATCCGGTCAGGATCGAAGAAGCGTGCGACGCCGGCGCGCCATAGCCTTCGTCCAAGAGGTCGGCGCCACCACCGAGCCGGCCGTGTCGAGAGGGAGACGACCATGGCTGCCACCAAGACCACCGCGACCAAGGCCACCAGCGGCGACGGGTTCAGCGCCCAGGAGCGCGCCGCGATGAAGGAGCGCGCCGCCGAGCTGCGCGCCGAGGGCAAGAAGGGCGCCAAGAAGGCCGACGGCCAGGAGGCCCTGCTCGAGGCCATCGCCAAGATGGCCCCGGACGACCGGGCGCTGGCCGAGCGGGTGCACGTGGCCATCTCGGCCAACGCCCCCGAGCTCGAGCCGAAGACCTGGTACGGCATGCCGGCCTGGGCCAACGCCGAGGGCAAGGTCGTCGTGTTCTTCCAGGACTCGGGCAAGTTCAAGTACCGGTTCTCGACCCTGGGGTTCCAGGACGCCGCGAACCTCGACGACGGCGACTTCTGGCCGACCTCCTACGCGATGCTCAGGTGGAGCCCGACCGTCGAGAAGCAGGTCGTCGCGCTGGTCAGGGCCGCGATCTCCTGACCCACTGACCACCACGCGAGTGACGGGCCGGGTCAGGCGACGCAGAACTCGTTGCCCTCGGGGTCGAGCATGACCACGTGGCCGAGCTCGCCGTCGTAGAGCTCCTCGCGCACCCGGGTCGCCCCGGCGGCGACCAGCTCGGCCACCCGTTCGTGCACGAGCCGGTCACGCTCGACGCGGTCCCACGGCGGCTCGCCGGCCACCCGGATGTCGATGTGCATGCGGTTCTTGGCGGTCTTGCCCTCGGGCACCCGCAGGAAGCCGATCGCCGGGCCGCGACCCTCGGGGTCGACGATCGAGGCGTTGTCGGGGCCGTCGAAGCCCGGTTCGGGCACGTAGCGCAGGGCCTGCGCCCAGAAGGCCGCGATCCGCTGCGGGTCGCCGGCGTCGCATCCCAGGGTCCAGTGCGTGGCCATGTGGGCACGCTAGCGCCGGGTGGCGACACCGGGTGCGGTCCGGCCGGAGACCGGCCGGCCAAGCGGCACGGCTGGCACGGCATCCGCACTCAGGCGACGTCCATCGGCTGGCCGCCGGTGATCCGGATCAGCTCGTCGTAGGTCGTCGCGAACACCGAGTGGCTGTGCCCGGCGGCGGCCCAGACCGTGGCGTAGCGGCCGAGGGTGACGTCGATGATGGTGCGGATGTGCGTGGGGTGGCCGACCGGGGCGACCCCGCCGATCGCGAAGCCGGTGTGCTCGCGCACGAAGTCCGGGTCGGCCTGCTCGACGCTCGCGAAACCGGCGAGGGCGGCCACCTTGTCGGTGTCGACCCGGTGGCCACCGGAGGCGAGCACGAGCAGCGGCTGCACGTCGCCGTCGTGGGTCGTCGAGACGAAGACCAGGCTGTTGGCGATCTCGGCGGGGGAGACGCCCAGCGCCTCGGCGGCGGCCTTCGCGGTGCGCACGGCCAGCGGCAGGTGGCGCACCTCGGGCGTCACGTGGTGCAGGGCCAGGGTGTCCATGACCGAGCGCACACCGGCGTGCTCGGACAGGTCGCGCGACGGTGCGTTGTCACCCGGCTCCGGGGTCATGGATCCAGCGTAGTGACGACCACCCCGCAGCATCCCGGTTCTGACCACGACGTCCGGCCGGGAGCGCGCCACCCGGGTCGAGGGGTCATGACATGCGGATGCCGTTCGCCTCGCCTGAGCGTGTCGTGACTCCTCGACGTCGGTGTTCCGGCGTGTGGTGGACGGCGCGCTGAACGGGCTTGACGTGGTGTCGGGACCCGGGGTTACAGTGGTCGAAGTCGAACAGGTGTTCGACATCATCCACCGGTTTTCGTCGCACCCGAGGGCCCTTCCGGGGGTCGGGTGGCGATTCCGTCCTGCCCATCGGAGGTTCCCGTGACGCGTCGTCACCACGACCCCGTCGTCGTCCGCGGCGCCGACACCGCCGTCGACGGCCCGCGCGACTTCGTCTGGCGGGGCCGGCGCTACACCGTGTGCGCGGTGCTCGACTCGTGGCAGGAGCGCCGGGCCTGGTGGCGCGAGGTCGGCGACCAGCCCACCGGGCCCGGCCTGCCGAGCCCGCAGCGCCGGGTCTGGCGGGTCGAGGCCTGCCCACCGTCGGGGACGGCCGGGGTGTTCGACCTCGGCCGAGACGACGACCACTGGCTCCTGCTCCGAGCCCACGACTGAGGAGACCCCGATGAGTCACGCCGCCACCACCCTCGACCTCCTCGACCGCTCCCGCGAGTCGCTCACCAGCGGGTATGCCGCCTCGGCCGCCTCTGCGCGCTACCTCGCCGCCTCGCTGGCGGCGCTGCGGGCCGGGGCCGCGATCGTCGCCGCCCGCTCGGCCGCCCGGCCCGGCGCCGGGCTCGCCTCCGGCGGCGACGGCCCGCACGACGTCTGGGCGCTCACCGCCCGGGTCGCACCCGAGCTCACCGAGTGGGCGCAGCGGTTCGCCGCCGCCACCGGGCAGCGGGTCGGGGTCGAGACCGGCCTGGTGCGGGTCACCGCCCGCGAGGCCGACGACCTGCTGCGCGACGCCGAGACCTTCGTCGACCTCGCCGCGGGCCGCCTCGGCGTGCCGTCGGTGCACCGGCCGCGGCGGCTGGTCCCCGTCCGCTCGGCCTGAGGGCGCGATGCACGGGTTCGCCCACCTCCACGTCGCCTCGGGGTTCTCGATGCGCTACGGCGCCTCCATGCCCGAAGACCTCGTCGAGCGGGCCGCCGACCACGGCCAGGGCGCCCTCGCGCTCACCGACCGTGACGGGCTCTACGGCGCGGTCCGGTTCGCCACGGCGTGCGGCCGGGCCGGCATCGCGCCGGTGCTCGGCGTCGACCTCGCCGTCGAGCCGCTCGCGTTCGGCGCGGTGGGCGGGTCGGGCCACGGCCCGGATGCCGGTCGCCCGCGTCCGCGGTCACGCACCCCGGCGCGCGGTGGCGCGATCGTCGACCCCCGGCGGCCCCGGGTCACCGTGCTCGCCCGGGGCCGCGGTGGCGGCACCGCCCCCGGGGTCGGCTGGGCCGCGCTGTGCCGGCTGGTCACCGAGACCCACCTGCGCGGCGAGCGGGGCGTGCCGGTCACCAGCCCCGACCTGCTCGCGCGGTGGTCCCACCCCGACCCCGACCCCCCGATTCCGACCTCGTGCGACGTGCGCACGGTTCTCGCGCCCTCCGGGCCGGCGAAACCGCAGGCAAGTCGCACGAGGTCGGTGCAGCGGGGCAGGGGGAACCGAGCCGGCTGCTCGTGCTGCTCGGCCCCGACTCCGACGTCGGCCGGGCGGTGCTCGCCGGGCGCCGCGAGCGGGCCCGCGACCTCCTCGCGGCCTGGCAGGCGCTGCTGCCCGCGCGACGGGCTGGCCGTCGAGGTCGTCCACCACGGCGGGCCCGAGGGCACCCCCGGCTGCCGCTCGCACGCGGCCCACCTGCTCGGCCTGGCCGACGCCGCCGGCCTGCCCGCCGTGCTCACCGCCGCGGTGCGCCACGCCGACCCCGAGCAGGTGCGCACCGTCGACCTGCTCGACGCCGCCCGCCGGCTCGTCGTGCTCGACTCGCGCCACCTCGACCGGGTCACCGACGCCGGGCACCTCGCGAGCACCGCGGCGATGCACGCGAGCGCCCTCGAGGTCACCGGCGGCGACCGCTCCCGCGCCGACCGGCTGGTCGCGATGACCTCCCTGGTCGCCGACGAGTGCACCCAGCAGGCCCGCCCCGACCTCGGCATCGGCGCGGTGCACCTGCCCGAGGCCGAGGTGCTCGGCATCGCGCCCGGCACCGACCCGATGCAGGTGCTCGCGCAGCGCTGCCGCGACGCGGTCGGCCGGCGCTACCCCGGGGCCGGCGAGGCCGAGCGCGAGGTCGTGCTCGCCCGGCTCGACGACGAGCTGGCCGTCATCGACACCCTGGGCTACCCCACCTACTTCCTCACCGTCGCCGAGGTCACCGACCTGATCCGGGCCCGCGGGGTGCGGGTCGCCGCCCGCGGCTCGGGGGCGGGCAGCCTGGTCAACCACCTGCTCGGCATCAGCGGGGTCGACCCGATCCGGCACCGGCCTGCTCATGGAGCGGTTCTGCTCCCCGCTGCGCGCCGAGCTGCCCGACATCGACGTCGACGTCGAGTCGGCCCGCCGCACCGAGATCTACGAGGCGGTGCTCACCCGCTTCGGCGGCGAGCGGGTCACCTGCGTGTCGATGATGGACACCTACAAGGTGCGCCACGCCGTGCGCGACGTCGGTGCCGCGCTCGGGCTGCCGCCGATCGAGGTCGACGAGATCGCCAAGGCGTTCCCGCACATCCGGGCCAGGGACGCCCGGCACGCCATCGCCGACCTGCCCGAGCTGCGCAGCCGCGGCCTCGACAGCCCACGCATGGCCGCCTTCTTCGACCTCGTCGAGGCCCTCGACGGCCTGCCCCGGCACATCGCGCTGCACCCGTGCGGTGTGGTGCTGTCCAACGCCGGCCTGCTCGACCGCACCCCGGTCGAGGCGAGCTGGATCGGGTTCCCGATGAGCCAGTTCGACAAGGACGACGTCGAGACCCTGGGCTTCCTCAAGCTCGACGTCCTCGGCATCCGGATGCAGTCGTCGATGGCCCACGCCGTCGCCGAGGTCGAGCGGGTCTCGGGGGAGCACATCGACCTCGACGACGAGGCGCAGGTGCCGCACGACGACCCCGCCACCTACGAGCTGATCCGCACCACCCGCACCCTGGGCATGTTCCAGATCGAGAGCCCGGGCCAGCGCGAGCTCGTCGGCAAGCTCGGGCCGAGCCGGTTCGACGACCTCATCGTCGACATCTCGCTGTTCCGCCCCGGCCCGGTCAAGTCCGACATGATCACGCCGTTCCTCAACAGCCGGCACGGCTGGAGCGAGCGCCGCTTCCTCCACCCGAGCCTGATCCCGGCGCTCGAGGAGACCGAGGGCGTCGTCGTCTTCCACGAGCAGGTGCTGCTCATCGTCGCCGAGACCACCGGCGTCACCCTCGCCCAGGCCGACGAGGTGCGCCGCAGCATGGGCACCCCGCAGGGCCAGACCGACGTCGAGGCGTGGTGGCGGCCGGCGGCCACGGCCCGCGGCTACTCCGCCGACGACCGCGACCGGATCTGGGAGGTGCTGAAGTCGTTCGCGAGCTTCGGCTTCTGCAAGGCGCACGCCGCGGCCTTCGCCCTGCCCACCTTCCACTCGGCCTGGCTGAAGACCCACCACCCCGCGGCCTTCCTCGCCGGCATCCTCACCCACGACCCCGGCATGTACCCCAAGCGGCTGCTCCTCGACGACGCCCGCTCCTTCGGCATCCCGGTGCTCGGCCTCGACGTCAACGCCTCGCGCGACACCTACCGCATCGAGCGGGTCGACGCGCCGGATGCCGGTGCCGACCCCGACGCCGGACTGCCGACGCCGCCGACGCCACCGACGTCAGACCAGACGCCCCCGACCCGGATGCCGGGCTGCCGGCCTGGCGACGCCCCCACCAGCCCTACGGCATCCGGCTCTCGCTCGCCGACGTCAAGGGGATCAGCGGGGCCGAGGTCGCCCGGGTCGTGGCCGGGCAGCCCTACGCCGACCTCGGCGACTTCTGGACCCGCGCCCGGGTGAGCCGCCCGGTCACCGAGCGGCTCGTGCTCGCCGGGGCGTTCGACAGCCTGCACGGCATGGGCGGCGGGGGGCTGGGGCGGCGCGGCCGGGTCACCCGGCGCGACCTGCTGCTGCACGTCGCCGAGCTCGAGCGGTGGGAGCGCGGGGGCGGGGCGGCGCCGCGCAGCAGCCGGCGGCTCGTCATCCCGAGCATCGCGCCGCCGCGCGAGGTGGCGGGGGAGCGGGTCGACGTCCGCGAGCGGGCGGCCGCGCAGTCGCAGGCGGCCCGCGAGGTCGTGCCGGCCGCCGAGCAGCCGACCCAGCTCACCCTCGACCTCGGCGACCGGCCGCAGCTCGGCGCCGGCGCCGGGCTGCCCGAGATGACCGGCCCGGAGCGGGTGCGCGCCGAGCTCGACGTGCTCGGCCTCGACGTGTCCGCGCACGTCGTCGAGTTCTACGCCCCCCTGCTGCGCGGGCTCGGGGTCACCCGCAGCCGCGACCTGCTCGCCGCCCGAAGCCGCAGCGAGGTGTGGGTCGCCGGGGTCAAGGTCGCCACCCAGACCCCGCCGGTGCGCTCCGGGCGCCGGGTCGTCTTCCTCACCCTGGACGACTCCACCGGCCCGTCCGACTGCACCTTCTTCGAAGACGTGCAGGGCCCCTACGCCGGGGTCGTCTTCCACTCGTGGCTGCTCCTCGTGCGCGGGGTGCTGCGCCGCACCGGCGACCGCGGGGTCTCGATCCGCGCCACCGGGGCGTGGGAGCTCGCCGCCCTGTGGGACGCCTGGCAGCTCGGCGGCCTGCCCGCCGCCCGGGCCGCGATCGCGGCGGGGGAGGCGGATGCCGTGGCCCGCGCCGAGGCGGCCGAGGCGGCCGCCCGGGAGAACGACGCCCGCACCGGCCGCCGGGTGCTCGTGCACGCCTCGGGGTTCAGGCAGTCGCCGTACGCCGACACCAGGCCGCCCGGGGTCGACCCGCGCGCGGGTCGCGGCGCCTCGCCGGTCGTGGTGCCCGAGGCCCCGGCCGCCGCACTGCCCTCGCGCAAGCTGTGGCACGCCAGCCCCGGCAGCTCCGGACACTAGGGTGGTGGCCTCAGACCGACCCACCACGACACCCAGCACCCGAGGAGGACCGCCGTGTCCGACGAGCGTGGCCGGCACCGCCGCGCGGGCGCCCAGCCCGGGTTGCGCACGGCAGCCGTCCAGACGGCGCTCGACACCCTCGCGGCCCGCCGCAGCGCCGACCTCGGCCGGCCGTTGCGGGTGCTCGACCTCGGTGGTGGCACCGGCGGCACCGCCGTCCCGCTCGCCGCGGCCGGCCACGACGTCACCGTCGTCGACCCCAGCCCCGACGCCCTGGCCTCGCTGGCGCGCCGGGCCGCCGAGACCGACACCTCCGCACGCATCCACCCCGTGCAGGGCGACACCGACACCGTCGGCGAGCTCGGCGCCGACGGCGAGCGCCCGGCGTACGACCTGGTCTGCCTGCACGGCACCCTCGAGGTCGTCGACGACCCGGATGCCGCGCTGGCCAACATCGCGGCCGTCCTCGCTCCCGGCGGCACCCTCTCGCTCGTCGTCGCGCAGCGCCTCCCCGCAGCCCTGGCCCGCGCCCTGGCCGGGCAGTTCACCCAGGCCCGGGCGATCCTCGAGCGCCCCGACGGGCGCTGGGGCGACGACGACCCCGCGCCGCGCCGGTTCGACGAGACCACGGTGCGCGACCTGCTCACCGCCCACGGGCTCACCACGGTCGAGAGCCACGGCGTGCGCATCTTCAGCGACCTCGTCCCCTCGGCCCTGGTCGACTCCGAGGGCGACCGGGTCGCCCTGCTCGAGCTCGAGGACGTCGCGAGCCACCACCCCGACCACCCGCTGCTCGGTGACCTGGGCAGCGTGCGGCACGTCCTCGCGACCCGGGACTGACGCCGCCGGGGGCCACCGATGAGCCGTCGACAGTTCGCCCTCCCGACCCGCGACTCCAGCGAGCCGCCCGACGACACCGGCTGCACGGTGCTGCACGTCGACATGGACGCCTTCTACGCGTCCGCGACCCTGCTCTCGCACCCCGACCTGGTCGGCACCCCGGTCATCATCGGCGGCGGCAACCGCGGCGTGGTGCTCTCGGCCACCTACGAGGCGCGCCGCTTCGGCGTCACCTCGGCGATGCCGATGGCCCGCGCCCGGCGGCTCTGCCCGCAGGCCACCGTCCTGCCGCCCGACCACGCGCTCTACAGCGCGATCTCGGCGGCCGTCATGGAGACCTTCCGCTCGGTCACCCCGGTCATCGAGCCGCTCTCGCTCGACGAGGCGTTCCTCGACGTCTCCGGCGCGGTGCGCCTGATGGGCAGCCCCGCCGTCATCGGCCAGCACGTCCGCGACACCGTGCACGACGAGCAGGGCATCACCTGCTCGGTCGGCGTCGCCCCGACGAAGTTCGTCGCCAAGCTGGCCTCGGGCCTGGCCAAGCCCGACGGGATGGTCGTCGTGCCGCGCGACGAGGTGGTGCCGTTCGTCCAGCAGCTGCCGGTCGGGGCCCTGTGGGGCGTGGGGGAGCGCACCGAGGAGGCCCTGCGTCCGGCTGGGCCTGCGCACCGTCGCCGACATCGCGCACACCCCGCTGGCCACCCTGGTGCGCGGCCTCGGCGACGCCACCGGCCACCACCTGCACGAGCTGTCCTGGGGCCGCGACCCCCGGCCGGTCGAGCGCGAGCAGCGCGAGAAGAGCATCGGCAGCGACCAGACCTTCGACCACGACATCGACGACGCCGGCCGAGATCCACCGTCGCCTGCTGGCGCTCAGCGAGCGCACCGCGGCGCGGATGCGGGCGGCCGGGATGACGGGGCGCACCGTCACCCTGCGGGTGCGGTTCAGCGACTTCACGACGATCACCCGCTCGCGCACCCTGCGCGAGCCGACCGACAGCGGCCGGGCGATCCACGAGGCGGCCGTCGGCCTGTTCGACGCCCTGGGCCTGCAACGGGCCCGGATCCGGCTGGTCGGGGTGCGCCTGGAGAAGCTCGTCGAGGCCTCGCAGGCCCCCATCCAGGGGGTCATCGGCGAGCGCGAGCACGGCTGGCGCGAGGCCGACCGGGCCGTCGACCGGGCCCGCTCCAGGTTCGGTTCCGGGTCGGTTCGGCCGGCCAGTCTGATCGAAGGTGACACATCCGCTTCCGCCCGGCGACCGCGGGACCTATCCTGAGGGTTCAGAGGACAACATAGGGGCGCCCACCGGGCGTCTCGGGCCGACCACGGGAGGATCTGTGCCCCTCTCAGAGCACGAGCAGAAGATGCTCGAACAGATGGAGCAGGCTCTTGCTGCCGAGGACCCGAAGTTCGCCTCGCAGATGCAGGGCAGCTCGCTCGCCTCACTGCAGCGGCGGCGATGGCTGGTCGGGGCCATCGGAGTCATCGCCGGGCTCGCTCTGGTGCTCGTGGGGGTCAACACCACGATGTGGGTCGGGGCCGGGGGCTTCGCGCTGATGGTCGCCTCCGCGGTGTTCGCGGCCACCCCGCCCAGACGGGCCCGCCTCGGGGTCGTCCGTAGCGACGGCAGCACCGACCCGCGCGCCAAGGGCAAGAAGAAGGGGCAGCGCTCCTTCATGGACCGCCTCGACGAGCGCTGGGAGCGCCGCCAGAACAACTGGTGAGCCGCGCCGGGCGTCAGGACGCGACGACGCCCGCGACGTACAGCGCCGCGATGGCGAGACCGGCGGCCAGCTCGATGCCCATGCTGTGCAGCACGGCGACCAGGGCGTGCTTGGTGCGGGTCCAGGCCATCGACCCGTCGCGGCTGCGGCCCAGCTCGACGACGAAGATGCCGAGCACGAAACCGACGATCGCCCCCACGACCGGGATCACGAAGAAGCCGACGATCCCGAAGGCCATGGCCAGCAGCAGCGTCGACGAGCTGACGCCGCGCTCGCGCATCCGGCGCCCGGGGAGGGTGTACTGCAGCACGTAGCCCACCACCGTGACCACCGCGCTCGCGGCGAAGATCCCCCAGGCCAGGGTCGAACCCTCGATCAGGGCCCAGACGAGGACCCCGCCGAGGACCAGGAGCAGACCGGGCAGGATCGGGACGACGATGCCGATCAGGCCGACGATGATGAGCAGGGGCGGGACGACGGTGCCGACGGCGTCGGCGAGTGAGCCGGAGTCCACGTCAGTCGGAGCTACCACCGATCGAGCTGGGCTCCATCAGCCGCTCGCTCTCGTCGTGGATGTCGGCCAGGCCGACGAGGGCTGGGATGTGCTCACGGCCGTGGTGCGCGCAGAACAGGAGCTCTCCACCCGCGTGGAGCGTGGCGCGCACGTATGCCTGGGCGCTGCAGCGGTCGCAACGGTCCGCTGCGGTCAGGGTCGGTGCCAGTGCGGCGTTCACGTCGGGCCTCCTCGGCTCGCTAGGGTCCTGCTCGGTGTTCGGTGCCCACCACCGTGGTGGATGGCAGGCGTTGCAACAGTCAAGCACGTCCGATGCTTCCCTCCGTGCAGGGTGTGCCCATGTGTGCCTCGTCATGTCCGGATCGTGACCTTGTGGATGCCGTGCCGTCAGCCGTTCGGACGAGGGTCCGGCGGGCGTCTCGTGGGCACCCGGTGCGCCTGTCGGGGGGCGTCGCACCCGGCGACTACCCTTCCTGACGTGCCGACGACCGCTGCGAAGAAGGCCGCGACGACCAAGTCCGCGTCCGAGTACACCGCCCACCACCTCCAGGTCCTCGAGGGTCTCGAGGCGGTCCGCAAGCGTCCCGGCATGTACATCGGCTCCACCGACTCGCGGGGCCTGATGCACTGCCTGTGGGAGATCATCGACAACGCCGTCGACGAGGCGCTGGGCGGGCACTGCGACCACGTCGAGGTGACCCTGCACCACGACGGGTCGGTCGAGGTCCGCGACAACGGCCGCGGCGTGCCCGTCGACATCGAGCCGCGCACCGGCCTGACCGGTGTCGAGCTGGTCTACACGCGGCTGCACGCGGGCGGGAAGTTCGGCGGCGGCTCCTACACGGCATCCGGCGGCCTGCACGGCGTCGGCGCGTCGGTGGTCAACGCGCTCTCCTCCCGGCTCGACGTCGAGGTCGACCGGGGCGGCAAGACCTACGCGATGAGCTTCCGGCGGGGCGAGCCCGGGGTGTTCTCCGACGTCGCCGGCGCGAAGGGCACCAAGGACCCCGAGCACCAGTTCACCCCCTACGTCGACATCAGCGAGCTCGAGGTCATCGGCACGACCCGCCGCGGGCGTCACCGGCACCCGGGTGCGCTACTGGGCCGACCAGCAGATCTTCCTGCGCGACGCCGCCTTCGACCTCGACGGACTGGTCGCCCGCGCCCGCCAGACCTCCTTCCTGGTGCCGGGGCTGACCATCGTCATCCGCGACCTGCGCGGTGAGGAGCCCACCGAGGAGGTCTTCCTCCACGACGGCGGCATCTCGGAGTTCTGCGAGTTCCTCGCGCCCGACCCGGCGATCACCGACGTGTGGCGGCTGCAGGGCACCGGCACCTTCAAGGAGACCGTCCCGGTGCTCGACGCCAAGGGCCACATGAGCCCCACCGAGGTCGAGCGCGAGTGCGCCGTCGACGTCGCGGTGCGCTGGGGCACCGGCTACGACACCCGGGTCACGTCCTTCGTCAACATCATCGCCACCCCGAAGGGCGGCACCCACCTGGCCGGCTTCGACCAGGCGCTGCTCAAGGTGCTGCGCACCCAGCTCGCGCTCAACGCGCGCCGGCTCAAGGTCGGCAGCGACAAGCTCGAGAAGGACGACGCCCTGGCGGGCCTGACCGCCGTGGTCACCGTGCGCCTGGCCGAGCCGCAGTTCGAGGGCCAGACCAAGGAGGTGCTCGGCACCAACGCGGTGCGCGCCATCGTGGCCCGGGTCGTCGAGAAGGAGCTCACCGAGCGGCTGCTGTCCACCAAGCGGGGCGAGAAGCAGCAGGCGGCCCTGCTGCTCGAGAAGGTCACCTCCGAGATGAAGTCGCGGATCAGCGCGCGGCTGCACAAGGAGACCCAGCGCCGCAAGACCGCCCTGGAGTCCTCGACGCTGCCGGCCAAGCTCGCCGACTGCCGCAGCACCGACGTCGAGCGCACCGAGCTGTTCATCGTCGAGGGCGACAGCGCGCTCGGCACCGCCAAGCTCGCCCGCAGCAGCGACCACCAGGCGCTGCTGCCGATCCGCGGCAAGATCCTCAACGTGCAGAAGGCCTCGGTCACCGACATGCTCGGCAACGCCGAGTGTGCCGCGATCATCCAGGTCATCGGCGCCGGGTCGGGCCGCACCTTCGACCTGGAGTCGGCCCGCTACGGCAAGGTCATCATCATGACCGACGCCGACGTCGACGGCGCCCACATCCGCACCCTGCTGCTCACCCTGTTCTTCCGCTACATGCGCCCGCTCGTCGAGGCCGGCCGGGTCTACGCCGCGGTGCCGCCCGCTGCACCGCATCGAGGTCATCAACCCCGGGTCCAAGGCCAACGAGGTGATCTACACCTACTCCGAGGCCGAGATGCGGCGCACCATGGCGGCCCTGACCAAGCGCGGCAAGAAGACCAAGCCGCTGCAGCGCTACAAGGGCCTGGGCGAGATGGATGCCGACCAGCTCGCCGAGACCACGATGGACCCGCACCACCGCACGCTGCGCAAGGTCACCGCCGCCGACCTCGACTCGGCCGCAGGCGTGTTCGAGCTGCTCATGGGTGGCGACGTCGGCCCGCGCAAGGACTTCATCATCGACTCCGCGCACGCCCTCGACCGCGAGCGCATCGACGTCTGATGCACGAAATCGGCCGCACCCAAAGGCCCGCCGCGGGCCCGCCGGTCGCGCCAGAGTGGGACGCTAGGGCGTCGTCCGACGCCCGGGCCGGCCCGGGAGGCACCATGAGCGCGACGGTGGACGACGAGCGACACGTCGAGGGTGAGGAGCAGACCGAGCTCAAGCGGGCCATCGGCCCGAGGCTCCTGCTGCTGTTCATCGTGGGGGACATCCTCGGCACGGGGGTCTACGCCCTGACCGGCCGGGTCGCCGTCGGAGGTCGGGGGAGCGGCCTGGGCGCCGTTCATCGTCGCCTTCTCGATCGCCCTGGTCACGGCGTTCAGCTACCTCGAGCTGGTCACGAAGTACCCCAGGGCGGCCGGTGCCGCCCTGTACACGCACAAGGCCTTCGGCATCCACTTCGTGACGTTCCTCGTCGCCTTCACGGTGATGTGCTCGGGCATCACCTCGGCGTCGACGGCGTCGAACGCGTTCGCCGCCAACTTCGCCGACGGCTTCGGGCTCGATGCCGAGAGCAACACCCTGGTGCTGGGCATCGCGCTGGGCTTCATGCTGCTCGTGGCCGCGGTGAACTTCCGCGGGGTCGGGGAGAGCGTCAAGGCCAACGTGGTGCTCACCCTCGTCGAGCTCTCCGGCCTGCTCCTGGTCATCTTCGTCGGTGTCTACGCCGCGACGGGAGGCAAGGCCGACTTCTCGCAGGTGACCGTGTTCGACACCTCGGGGGAGAAGAACGTCTTCCTCGCGATCACGGCGGCGACCTCGATCGCGTTCTTCGCGATGGTGGGCTTCGAGGATGCCGTGAACATGGCCGAGGAGACCAAGGACCCGGTGCGCAACTTCCCCAAGATGATGTTGACCGGCCTCGGCATCACCGGGGTCATCTACGTCCTCGTCGCGATCTTCGCCGTCGCGCTGGTGCCGGTCGAGGAGCTCGGTGAGGGCGACACGCCGCTGACCAAGGTCGTCTCGGCGGGGCTGCCCGACTTCCCGGTCGACAAGGTGATGCCGTTCATCGCGATGTTCGCGGTGGCGAACTCGGCGCTGATCAACATGCTGATGGCCAGTCGGCTGCTCTACGGCATGGCCCGCCAGGACGTGCTGCCCCCGGCACTGGGGTGGGTGCACAAGGGTCGGCACACGCCGTGGGTCGCCATCATCTTCACCACGGCGATCGCCTTCGGGCTGATCTACTTCGTCAGCACCAGCGACAGCGACGTCGTGCCGGCCCTGGGTGGCACCACCGCACTGCTGCTGCTGGGGGTGTTCACCATCGTCAACATCGCGGTGCTCGTGCTGCGCAAGGACCCGATCGACCGGGCGCACTTCGTGACGCCGACCGTGCTGCCGTTCATCGGTGCCGCCGTGTGCTTCTACTTCACCCTGCCGGTCACCGGACGCGACCCGATCCAGTACACGATCGCCGCCTGGCTGCTCGGCATCGGCGTGGTGCTCTGGGCGCTCACCTGGACCGCGAACCGGCTCTTCTTCGGCAAGAAGACCTACCTGCGCGAGCCCGAGGAGCTCGCGAGCGAGGACGCCCCGAGGAACTAGCGGGGGGCGGGGCCGGTCGACTCGCGCACGACGAGCTCGGTCGGAACGACGATCGTCTCGATCGACTCGTCGTCGTCGAGCAGCGCTCGCAGCAGCAGGTCGGCGGCGGCGTGCCCCTGACCGGCGACGTCCTGGCGCACCGTGGTCAGGCCGAGCACCCCGGAGAGCACGAAGTCGTCGATACCGATGATCGACAGGTCCTCGGGCACCCCGAGCCCGAGCCGACGGGCGCTCTCGCGCACGCCGATCGCCATCTCGTCCGACGCCGCGACGATGGCGGTCGGCCGGTTCTCGTGCGAGAGCAGCTCGGCGCTGTCGCGGGCGGCCGCCTCGGCGGTCCAGTCCGACCCGAGGATCCAGGCGTCGTCGCACTCCAGGCCGAGGTCACCGACGGCCTCGAGGAAGGCCTCGAGCCGGTCCTGGGGCGTCTGGATGTGGGCGACGTTCTGGGGCACCGCCCCGATGTAGCCGATCCGGGTGTGGCCCAGTCCCACGAGGTGGTCGACGGCGGTGCGCATGGCGGCCCGGTCGTCGATCCGCACGCAGGCACGGTCGGGCACCGGCGAGCCGATGGCGACCAGCGGGAGCCCCAGCCGGTCGACGAGCTCGACCTCTTCCGTCGGTCATCGGGATGTTCAGCGTGATGACGCCGTCGACCCGCTTCCACAGCATGTTCTGGGAGAGGGGGAGCCGCTGGTCGTAGTTGTCGTCCTCGAGGTCGAAGAGGATGACGTGGTGGCCGCGGGCCCGCAGGCTCTTCTCGATCGCGCTGACCAGGGTCGCGAAGAACCAGCGGGTCAGGAACGGTGCGACGACCGCGACGACGCGGGTGCGCCCGGACGCGAGCGACGTGGCGGTGGGGGAGGCCACGTAGTGCAGGTCCTCCGCCACCCGCAGCACGCGCTCACGGGTCTCGGGGGAGACCCGGTCGAGACCCCGAAGGGCGCGGGAGACCGTGGCGACCGAGACCCCGGCCACCCGCGCCACATCGGTGATGGTGCTGATCTGTCATTCCTTTCCCCGGGCTGGGGGCGTCAGCCCTTCAGCCCACCGGCGAGCAGTCCGCGCACGAAGTACCGCTGCAGGGCGAGGAACACGGCGAGCGGGACGATCATCGAGATGAACGCACCGGCGGACAGCAGGTGCCAGGCACTTCCGCGGGACCCGGCCAGCTCGGCGACGCGCACGGTGATCGGCGCGACGTCGGGCGTGCCGCCGAGGAACACCAGGGCGACGAGCAGGTCGTTCCAGACCCACAGGAACTGGAAGATGCCGAAGGCCGCGATGGCCGGCGTCAGCAGCGGCAGCAGGATCCGGAAGAAGATCGTCACGTGTCCGGCGCCGTCGACGCGCGCCGCCTCGATCAGCTCCGGCTGGGAGCTCCCTCATGAAGTTGTGCAGCAGGAAGATCGCCAGCGGCAGCGCGAAGATCGTGTGCGAGAGCCAGACGCTCCAGAAGGAGGCCCCGATCCCGAGCTTGCTGACGTAGATGTCGAGCAGCGGGATCAGCGTCGACCTGGAGCGGCACGATCTGCAGCGCGAAGACCGCGACGAACAGCAGCGTCGCGGCCCGGGAACGGCATCCAGGCGAAGGCGTACGCCGCGAGCGAGGCGAGGAAGATCGGGATGATCACCGCCGGGATGGTGATGACGATCGAGTTGATGAAGTACGTGCGCGAGGCTGCGAGGTGCCGGCCGAACGAGCGCCTCCTGGTAGTTCTCCAGGGTGAAGCTCGGGGTTCGCGAGAAGACGTCCACCACCCGGACGTCGTGATGTCGCGCTGCGGCGCGGAACGAGGTGACGAGCAGGCCGAACGTCGGGATGGTCCACAGGACCGCGATGACGATCGCGGCGAGCGACGCCCACGGCGAGGTGAGCGCCGGCTGCGTCGCCGGCGCGCGACGCCTCGGCCGCCTTGGCGGGACGTCGGCGTCGGCTCCGTCGCCGGTGACGGTCTCGGCTGCGGGGCTCGAGGTGCTCATCGGCTCGGCCTCCTTGCCGCATCTGGACGGATGTTGTAGACGACGATCGGGATGACGAGGACGAACAGCAGCACCGCGAGCGCTGCGCCGAGACCGCCGGTCGTCGGAGCGGAAGCTCTGGGTGTAGAACTCGTTGGCGACGACGCGGGTGTCGAAGTTGCCGCCGGTCATCGTTCGCACGATGTCGAAGACCTTCAGCGTGCCGATGCCGATCGTCGTGAGGACGACGACGAGCGCGGGCCGGATGCTCGGCAGCGTGATGAACCGGAACATCTTGAAGCCGCCTGCACGCCGTCGAGCTGGGCCGCCTCGATGATGTCGTCGGGGATCGCCTTGATCGCGGCCGAGAGCACCGTCATCGCGAACCCGGCCTGGATCCAGATCATGACGACGATCAGGAAGAACGTGTTCCAGCGGGGCGTTGATGCAGGAACTGGTGGGTCTCGAAGCCGAGCGCCTTGAGGATCTGGTTGAGCAGGCCGATCTGCGGGCGTGACGTCGGCTTGTACTCGTAGACGAACTTCCAGATGATGCGAGGCGCCGACCAAGCGAGATCGCCATCGGCAGGAAGATCAGCGCCTTGGAGAACGCCTCGACCGCGGGCCCGGTCGACGAGGACCGCGTAGACCAGGCCGATCGCCGGTGGCGAGCGAACGGCACGAGGATCACCCAGAGCGCGGTGTTGCGCAGCACGAGCAGCAGCTCGGGCTGCGGTGAAGATCGTGACTGTAGTTGTCGAGGCCGACGAAGCTCGTCGCCCGACTTCGCGTCGGAACGACTGGATGATGGTGAGGATCGCGGGGTACATCAGGCCGACCGCGAGGAGCAGGACCGCGGGGCCGACGAACAGCGGCGCCCTGGAACTTCTCACCGGTTCGGCCCTTGAACAACGACGCGAGGAAGAGCACCAGGCCGAAGACGACCGCGAACAGCGCGATCGCGAAGAACATCAGGAAGAACTTGCCAGCAACGCTCTGGGCACGCAGGAGCGGCTCGGGGATCTCCCCGGCGAACTCGACGATGACGTGCGACGTCATGGACTCACCTCCGAAGCAGTGGAGAAAAGGAGAACCGGGGTGGGGCGGAGGGCATCCGCCCCACCCCGGTTCGGGTGACCTGGGGTCAGGTCTGGGTCAGCTCGTCGGCCAGGACTGCTCGATGTTGTCGAGCGTCGCCTTGTCGTCGGTGCCGGTGATCCAGTTGGTCATGCCCTTCCAGAACGTGCCCGCGCCGACGGCGCCCGGCATCAGGTCGGAGCCGTCGAAGCGGAACGTCGCCGTCTGGGTCCGGTCAGGATCTCCGCCGACGAGCTTGTCGATCGGGCTTGAGCCAGGTTGGCGAGTCGAGCGTTCTTGTTCGCCGCTGACGCAGCCACCGGTGCCGCATGGTCTTCGCCCTGCTCGTTGGCCCACTCCGTCGATGGACAGGTAGGTCTGGAAGGCCTTGACCTCGGGACGGTCGGCGAAGGCCGCGGTGAACTCGCCGCGCACCGAGGACCGGCTTGCGTGCTGGCGTCGACGGACGGCAGGTAGAAGGCGAAGACGTCGCCGTCCTCGGCGACCTTGGTGCCCTCCGGGCCAGTTGGCCGCGTAGAAGGTCGCCTGGCGGTGCATGTAGCACGTGCCCTCGAGGATCGGCAGGCCGGCGTCCTGGAAGGACGTCGTGGCGATGGTCTTGACGTCGCCGAAGCCACCGTTGACGTACTTGGGGTTCTTGAGGATCTTGCCGACCTCGGCCAGCGCCGTGGCGACGGCGGGGTCGTTGAACGGGATCTCGTGGTTGACCCACTGGTCGTAGACGTCCGGACCGGCGGTGCGGAGCATGACGTCCTCGAGCCAGTCGGTGGCCGGCCAGCCGGTGGCGTCACCGGACTCGATGCCCGCGCACCAGGGCTTGACGTCGCCGGGTGTCGCGGCGATCTTGTCGGTGAGGGCGATGCAGCTCGTCCCAGGTCGTCGGGACCTCGTAGCCGTTGTCCTTGAACATCTGCGGGCGAGTACCAGACGAAGGACTTCACGTTGGCGCCCAGCGGGGCGGCGTAGAACTTGCCGTCGACGGTGCCGTAGGTCTTCCAGTCCGCGCCTAGTACTTGTCGACGTTGGCCGCGACCTCGGGCGGCGCCGCCTTGACGGCGCCGGTGGCGACCATGGTCTTGAGCAGACCGGGCTGCGGGAGGTACGCGATGTCGGGCGGCGTTGCCGCCCTTGACGCGCACCGGCAGCTGGGCCTCGAACTCCTTGGAGCCCTCGTACTTGATCGTGACGCCGGTGCACTCCGTGAACGGCTTGTACGACGTCGATGTGCGGGCCGTCCTCGGGGGCGATGATCGTCGTGTAGACGCTCACCGTCTTGCCCGTGAGGTCACCGAACGCCTTGTAGGGCGCGCAGTCGATGCTGCTGGTGCCGCTGCTGCTGGCGCTGTCACTGCCGCCGTCGTCGTCACTGCTTCCGCAGGCCGTCGCGGTCAGGGCCACCGCGAGGACTCCGGTCAACGCCAAAATGCGGCGCTTTGAGTTGAGGGCCATTGCCCGCCTCCATTTCACTGGTCGCGCCGAGACGGGTTGTCGGCCTCGGCGATGAGGGAACCGGGACCAAAGTAAAAGCGTTTACGCAGCAGCGCAACGTTCCCGCGCCGCCAGCCGGTAACGATTGCGTAACAGGGCCGTTCGGCGACCGTCCCGCGCCGGTATGTCGGCCGTCAGCGGACCGGCGCACCGACCCCGGCGATGACCGCCGGGTAGGCGGTGCCCGAGCCGTCACGCTTGCCGGTGGCGTCCGGCAGCTCGAGCGGCGACGCCGTTGGGGCCGGACGCGCGGGCCGGCTGCGCGCCGACCCAGGCGAGCACCAGGGCGTCCTCGCCGCGCAGGAACCGGTGGGCGCGAACGCCGCCGGTGCCGCGGCCCTTGGGTGGGTACTCGGCGTACGGCGTCACCTTGAGCGCACCGGGCTGGGTGCCGGGCAGGGCGTCGGAGGAGCCCGCCGAGGTGACGACGACGTTGTCGGCCGCCGGGTCGACGGCCCCGAAGAAGGTCACCGACGCACCCGGCAGAGAGCCGGATGCCGGCCATCCCGCCGGCCGTGCGCCCCTGCGGTCGCACCGAGGCGGCGGGGAAGCGGAGCAGCTGGGCGTCGCTCGTGACGAAGACGAGGTCCTCGGCGCCGTCGTGCAGCGCCGCGGCGCCCACCACGGTGTCGCCGTCGCGCAGGGCCACGGCCTCCCAGTCGGGTCGCCCGGGGTAGTCCGTGGTGACCCGCTTGACGACTCCCTGGGCGGTGCCCAGGGCGATGCCGGGGCCGTCGGCGTCGAGCGGCACGATCGTCAGGGGCTCCTCGCCGGACGGCAGGTCGACGTAGACGGCCAGCGGGGCCCCGCCCGACAGGCTCGGCGAGCCGCCCAGCGGTGGCAGCGTCGGCAGCTCGAGCGCCGACATCCGCACCATCCGCCCTCGCGAGGTGACCAGCGCGAACTCGCCTCGGGCGGTCGTGCGCACGGCCCCGACGACGGCGTCGTGCTTGGCCCGTCCGCCCTCGCTCGGCACCGGGTCGGCGGTGGACGTGCGGGCGAGCAGCCCGGTCGAGGAGAGCAGCACCCAGCACGGGTCGTCGGTGACCTCGAGCGGCGTGCGCGACCGAGGCCGGCGTGCCGGCCGACTCGAGCAGCACGGTGCGGCGCGGGGTGCCGTGGGCCTTGGCGACGTCGGCGAGCTCGGTGGAGACGGTGCGGTGCAGCAGCTTCTCGTCGGCGAGGATCGCCTCGAGCTCCGCGATCTGGCGCTGCAGCTCGTCGCGCTCGGTCTCGAGCTCGATCCGGGAGAACTGGGTCAGCCGGCGCAGCTGCAGCTCGAGGATGTAGTCGGCCTGGGCGTCGGACAGGTCGAAGACCGAGATCAGCCGGGCCTTGGCCATGGCCGTGTCGTCGGAGCCGCGGATCAGCTGGATGACCTCGTCGATGTCGATGATCGCGACCAGCAGCCCCTCGACGAGGTGCAGCCGCTCCTTGCGCCTGCGCAGCCGGTACTCGGTGCGGCGCCGCACCACCCCGATCCGGAAGTCGACGTAGATGCGCAGCAGCTCCTTCAGGCCCAGCGTGCGCGGCTGGCCGTCGACCAGGGCGACGTTGTTGATGCCGAAGGAGTCCTCCATCGGGGTGAGCTTGTACAGCTGCTCCAGGACGGCATCGGGGTTGAAGCCGTTCTTGACCTCGAAGACCAGGCGCAGGCCGTGCTTGCGGTCGGTGAGGTCCTTGACGTCGGAGATGCCCTGCAGCTTCTTGGACTGCACGAGGGTCTTGACCTGCTCGATGACCTTCTCCGGCCCGACGAGGTAGGGCAGCTCGGTGACCACGATGCCCATCCGGCGCGGGGTGAGCTTCTCGACGCGGGCGGTGGCGCGGGTGCGGAAGCTGCCGCGGCCGGTGAGGTAGGCGTCGCGGATGCCGTCGAGCCCGATGATCCGCCCGCCGCCGGGCAGGTCGGGGCCGGGCACGAACTTCATCAGGTCGTCCAGCGAGCAGTCCGGGTGGGCGATGAGGTGCCGGGCCGCGCCGATCACCTCGACCAGGTTGTGCGGGGCCATGTTGGTCGCCATGCCGACCGCGATGCCGGACGGCGCCGTTGACCAGCAGGTTGGGGTAGGCGGCCGGCATCACCCCGGGCTGGGTCAGCGAGTCGTCGTAGTTCGGGACGAAGTCGACGGTGTCCTCGTCCAGGCCGGCCACCATCAGCAGCGCGGCCGGCGCCATCCGGGCCTCGGTGTAGCGCGAGGCCGCCGGGCCGTCGTCGAGCGAGCCGAAGTTGCCGTGGCCGTCGACCAGGGGCAGGCGCATCGTGAACGGCTGGGCCATCCGCACCAGGGCGTCGTAGATCGCCTGGTCGCCGTGCGGGTGGTACTTGCCCATGACCTCGCCGACGACCCGGCTGGACTTCACGTGCGGGCGGTCCGGGCGCAGCCCCAGCTCGCTCATCCCGTACAGGATGCGGCGCTGCACGGGCTTCAGGCCGTCGCGGGCGTCCGGCAGGGCGCGCGAGTAGATGACGCTGTAGGAGTACTCGAGGAAGGCGCTGCGCATCTCCTCCTCGACGTCGATGTCGACGATCCGCTCGGCGAAGTCCTCGGCGGGAGGAGGCGTGCTGCTGCGCTTGGCCATGGGGTGGGGCTCGGCTCCGGGTCGATCAGGGTCGCGGGGGTGCCACGACGGCGGTCCTCACCATCCTCACAAACAGCGCTGCCGCTGCCCTCACGACACTCCGAACCGCCCGACGTGGAGCACCTCGTCGAGCGGGCGGCGCCGACGGGTGCGCGGCGAGCCGCCGACCCGCTCGGCCTCGTGGCCCAGCGCGACGACCCCGACGAGGCGGCGACCCTCGGGGATGCCGAACGCCTCCCGGACCGCGTCGTGCCGCTCGACGGGCACCCCGAAGAACAGCGCGCCCAGGCCGGCGTCCTCGGCGCCGAGCAGCATGACCATCGCCGCCATGGCGATGTCGGTGTCCCAGTACGGCACCGGCCAGTGGTCGGTCGACCTGTCGGTCCAGCCCTTGTCCGGCTGGGCGTAGCGGTCGAGGTAGGCGCCGGGGTCGGACAGGCACAGCACGAGGGCGGGGGAGGCGGACACCCCGCGGCGCCAGGCGTCGGGAGGGGTGCCGTCGTCGGTGGCCGACCAGAACGCCTCCCGGTCGGCGGGGTCGAGCAGGGCCAGGAAGTCCCAGCCCTGGCTGAACCCGGCGCTCGGGGCGCGCACGGCCAGGGCGACCAGGTCACGGACGACCTCGGGTGCCACCGCCCCGGCTGGGTCGAAGCGGCGCACCATGCGGCGGTGCAGGACGGTCTCACGTAGCTCCACGGGGCCCAGTGTGCCGCGTCCGGGGCCGGATCGGCAGGGTGGCACGATGGGCCCATGGAGGACGAGCCGCTCCCACCGGGGTACCCCGTGGAGTGGGAGGCCGATGTCGTCCTGCGCGACGGCACGGTGGCCCACGTCCGGCCGATCCGCCCGGCCGACGGTGACGGCATCCACCGCTTCCACGCCGCCCAGTCCGAGGAGTCGATCTACCTGCGCTTCTTCGCGCCGCTGCGCCGGCTGAGCGACGCCGACGTGCTGCGGTTCACGCACGTCGACTACGCCGACCGGGTCGCCCTCGTCGCGACGATGCGCGGCGAGATCATCGGCATCGGCCGCTACGACCGGATCGACGCGCGCAGCGCCGAGGTGGCCTTCAACATCAGTGACCACTACCAGGGCAAGGGCATCGGTTCGGTGCTGCTCGAGCACCTGGCCGCCATCGCGCCGGAGTTCGGCATCGCCCGGTTCACGGCCGAGGTGCTCCCGCAGAACCGCAAGATGCTCTCGGTCTTCTCCGACGCCGGCTACGACGTCAAGCGGCACATCGAGGACGGCGTCGTCGAGGTCGGGTTCGACATCGAGCCGACCGACTCGTCCAAGGCCGTGGCGATGTCGCGCGAGCACCGCGCCGAGGCGCTGAGCCTGCGCTCGATCCTGCACCCGAGCACCATCGCGGTCATCGGGGCGAGCCGGCGCAGGAACTCGATCGGCAGCCACATGCTCGACCGGCTGGTCGATGCGGGGTTCACCGGCAGCATCCACCCGGTCAACCCCAACGTGCGCACGCTGCGGCGGCGCACGGCCTACCCGTCGGTCGCCGACGTGCCGGGGCAGGTCGACCTCGCCGTCATCGCCGTGCCCGCCCACGCGGTGCTCGAGGTCGTCGACGAGTGCGCCGAGGCCGGGGTCAAGGCCCTGCTCGTCGCTGTCCTCCGGTTTCGCCGAGGAGGGTCGCGACGGGGCACGCCTGCAGGCCGAGCTGCTGCGCCGCGCCCGCACCGCCGGCATGCGCGTCGTCGGGCCCAACTCCTTCGGGCTGATCAACAACGACCCGGCGGTGCGGCTCAACGCCTCGCTCGCCCCGACCCTGCCACCGCACGGACATCTCGGCCTGTTCGCCCAGTCCGGGGCGCTCGGCATCGCGGTGCTGGCATCGGCCGCCCGCCGCAACCTGGGGGTCTCGACCTTCGGGTCGGCCGGCAACCGGGTCGACGTGTCCGGCAACGACTTCATGCAGTACTGGATCGACGACGACTCCACCAGCGCGGTCGGCCTGTACCTCGAGTCGATGGGCAACCCGCGCAAGTTCTCCCGCATCGCGCGCAACCTGGCACTGATCAAGCCGGTCATCGTCGTGAAGTCCGGCGTCTCCGCCTTCGGCGTCCCCCCGGGCCACCGCGTGCGCCGCACCAAGGCGCGCCCCGAGGTGTTCTCGGCGATGCTCAAGCAGGCCGGGGTGATGCGCGTCGAGAACGTCCACCAGCTCTTCGACATCGCCCAGCTGGTCACCCACCAGCCGCTGCCCGCGGGTGAACGGGTGGCCGTCGTCGGCAACTCGACCGCCCTGGGCACGCTCACCGCCGACGCCTGCACCAGCTGGGGGCTCACCGTCTCCCACGGCCCGGTCTCGCTGCCCACCGAGGCGACGGCCGCCCAGTTCCGCACGGCCCTGGCCGCGGCGTTCGCGGACCCCAGGGTCGACTCGGTGCTGACCTGCTTCATCCCGCCCCTCGTGACGAACGACGAGGACGTCGCCGCCGCAGTGCGCGATGCCGCGGATGGTTCTGGGAAGCCCTGTGCGGCAACGTTCCTCGGCATGCGCGGTGTCGACGACGGGCACGCGTCGGTGAGGGGCACGGGTGGCTCCACCCGCGCCATCCCGGTCTACGCGATGCCCGAGGACGCCGTGCGCGCGCTCGCCGCCGCCACCCGCTACGGCCAGTGGCGCGCCAAGGACCACGGCACCCCGGTGGCTCCCGCCGGCATCAACCGCCGCATCGCCGAGGACGTCGTGCACACCGTGCTCTCGGTCGACCCGAAGGGCCGCCGGCTCACCCACGACGAGGCCTTCGCGCTGCTGCAGGCCTACGGCATCGACGTCTGGGGCAAGGAGGAGGCGTTCTCCGCCGACGAGGCGGTGACCGCCGCCGAGCGGGTGGGCTACCCGGTCGTGCTCAAGTCGACCGCCCCGATGCTGCGCCACCAGGGCGGCGTCAGCGGCGTGCGCGTCGACCTGCGCACCGAGTCGGCGCTGCGGGCCGCGTGGGAGTCGCTCACCGAGCGACTCGCCCCGCTCGACGCCGACCGGCTCGTCGTGCAGAAGATGGCCACTCCCGGGGTGCCCTGCGTGATCACCTCCGACGAGGACCCGCTGTTCGGCCCGGTGATCGGCTTCAGCGTCGCCGGGATGCCGACCGAGCTGCTCGACGACATCGCCTACCGCATCCCACCGCTCACCGACGTCACCGTGTCCGAGCTGATCTCGTCGGTGAAGGCCGCCCCGGTGCTGCACGGGCACCGCGGCGCGACCCCGGTGCACCGGGCGGCGCTGGCCGACCTCATCGCCCGGGTCTCGGTGCTCGCCGACGACCAGCCGGAGGTCGCCTCCCTCGTGCTGAACCCCGTCAACGCCCACCCCGGGGGCGTCGAGGTGCTCGGCGCCGAGATCGTCCTCGCGCCGGCCCCGCGCCGGGCCGATCCGGGCCGTCGCTCGCTGACGTAGGGGCGCGGGGTCGCCGCCGTACGGAGCCCGACTGCGTGGCGCCGGCCATAGCCCGGTTGAGCCATATCGCAACCTGATTCGCCGCCTCTAACGTGGGCAATCCGTGAAGCGTCAACCAAGGAGCACCATGCGTCTGACTCATCTCCTCACCGTCCCGGCAGCAGCCGGGGCGATCATCCTCCTCGGCGTGTCCTCTGCCAGTGCCGGTGAGATCGGTGGCAGCGGCAAGCCCACCCAGGGCCCCGCGCACGCCAACTCCATCTGCGTCTTCTCCGGTCTGGAGGACGGCGGCGGAGGGCGGCCCGTCCGGTCCCGGCGTCGCGCCCCAGAACTGGGGACACGTCCCCAGGGACCTGCGGCCGATCCTGGCCGCCCAGGGCGAGCACCCCGGTGACGCCTGCAACGGGCACACCGGCTTCTTCTCCGGCGGCGGCGGCGAGCCGGCGCCCTGACCGGTTCGACAGCCTGACCAGCGCGCGGCGAGTCCCACTCGCCGCGCGCTGCTGTCCCCGGGGCGCGGGACGGGCACAATGGTGGGCATGAGCAGTACCTCCGACGCCCCCGTCCTCCCCGCGGACCTCACCGACGCGATCGTCCGGGCCGGCTACTACCCCGCCCTCGTCGCCGACGTCGTCGCCGCGGCCCTGGTGCGGGAGCCCATCGAGAACCACCTCGTGCACCTCGAGACCACCTTCGACCGCGACGTCGTGCGCCGGCACATCACCGTGCTCGTGCTGACCCCGACGCGGCTGCTCATCGCGCACGCCGACGACCACGCCGACGAGCCTCCGGCGCCCCAGGACGTCGCGACGGCGACGACCGAGTCGATCCCGCTGTCGGCGGTCCGTGGCGTCATGCTCACCCACGTGGTCGAGAACCCGTCGACCTACGTGCCGGGCAGCCTGGGCCGCGAGATCTCGCTGACCCTGGGCTGGGGCACCGTGGCACGCCTCGACCTCGTCCCCGCCTCGTGCGCCGACCCCGACTGCGACGCCGACCACGGCTACGAGGGCACCATCACCGGCGACGACATCGCCCTGCGCATCTCCGCGGCCGCGGACGGCGACGACGCGCTCTCCCAGGCGCTCGGCTTCGCCCGCGACCTGTCCGCCGCCATCGGCCAGGGCTGAGCCGGCCGGATGCCGCCGACCGGCGACCCGTCCGCGCACCCGCCGGTCGGCCCCGGACCCGCGCTCGCGGACGTGCTCCCGAGCGTCGCCCACAGCCTCGGCGTGCCGTGGGGCGGGGGAGCGGGCGAGGCGCCGGCCCGCCCGGGCTTCGACCTGCCGCCCACCCGCCGCGCGGTGACCGTGCTCATCGACGGGCTGGGCCACGACCTGCTCGTGCGTCGGGCCGGCCACGCGCCGTGGCTGCGCGCGCACCTCGCCGGCACCCGGCGGGTGGCCAGTGGCTTCCCGTCGACCACGGCGACCGCGATGGGAACCTTCGGCACCGGCCTGGCCGCCGGGGCGCACGGGATGCTCGGCTACGAGGTGCTCGTGCCCGGCACCGACCGGCTGCTCAACGAGCTGTCCTGGGAGGACGGTCCGGACCCGCGCACCTGGCAGCCGCACACGACGGTCTTCGAGGCGGTGGCCGCGGCGGGGGTCGAGGTCGCGCGGGTGGGTCCCGCGCACTTCGACGGCTCGGGGCTCACCAACGCCGCCATCCGGGGAGGCCGGTTCGTCGTCGCGGCCACCCTGGCGCAGCGGGTCGACGCGACCCTCGCCGCGGTGCGGTCGGCCCCGCGAGCGCTCGTGCACCTCTACTGGGGCGACCTCGACAAGATCGGCCACGTGCACGGCTGCGACTCCTGGCAGTGGGGCGACGAGCTCGAGAGCGTCGACCGCGAGCTCGCCCGGCTCGCCGCGCGGCTGCCCGACGACTGCTCGCTGACGGTCACCGCCGACCACGGCATGGTCGACTCCCCGCACGAGCTGCGGCTCGACGTGGCGCACGAGCCGCTGCTGGCGGCCGGCGTGCGGCAGGTCACCAACGAGGCGCGCGCGCCCCAGCTCCACGTCGAGCCGGGCGCCCGCGACGACGTGCACGCCGCGTGGACCGCGCGTGCTGGGCGACCGCGGCATCGTGCTCACCCGCGACGACGCCGTGGCCGCCGGCTGGTTCGGCGCCGTCGCCCCCGAGAACCTGGCCCGGATCGGTGACGTCGTCGTCGCGATGCGCGGCCGCTTCGCGGTCGTCGACTCGCGCCGCGCCCGCCCCGAGCTGCTCGCCCTGCGCGGCCTGCACGGGTCGCTGAGCGACGACGAGGTGGCGGTGCCCGTCGTCCACGTGCCGGCGGCCCGCGTCGCCTAGGGTGTCCCCTCGTGGCGGATCTGGTCTTCTTCTCGGGAACGATGGACTGTGGCAAGTCGACCCTTGCCCTCCAGATGGACCACAACAACGCCGTCCGCGGCCGTGAGGGCCTGATCTTCACCAAGCTCGACCGGATGGGCGAGTCGGTGCTGTCGTCGCGGCTGGGCCTGTCGACACCGGCCATCGAGGTCGACGACGACCTGGACTTCTGGGACGAGGTCGTCGAGCGGCTGACCGCCGGGGCCCGGGTCGACTACCTCATCTGCGACGAGGCGCAGTTCTACACGCCGGGGCAGGTCGAGCAGCTCGCCCGGCGTCGTCGACGAGCTCGACATCGACGTGCACGCCTTCGGCATCACCGCCGACTTCCGCACCGAGCTCTTCCCCGGCTCGCCGCCGGCTCATCGAGCTGGCCGACCGGGTGCAGCTGCTCCAGGTCGAGGCGCTGTGCTGGTGCGGCCGCAAGGCCACCCACAACGCCCGCATCGTCGACGGCGTCATGGTCGTCGAGGGCGAGCAGGTCGTCGTCGGTGACACGGCGGCGGCGAGCACCGGGCTCGTGGAGTACGAGGTGCTCTGCCGGCGGCACTACATGCGGCGGATGAACAGCCACGCGGCCCGGGCCGCGTCGCCCTCGCCCGACACCCTGCCGTTCGACCTCGACGTCTGCCCGGTGCCGCCTCGCCCCTGAGCCGGTCGAGAGTAGACAACACGCCGCCTGCGACTTCTGCGCACACGGCGTGTTCTCTACTCTCGACCGCTTGTGGTGAGGTCGAGGTGCATCCGGATGCCGGGCCCGAGCTGGGTGGCCACCTCACCGTCGCGCTCGAAACCGACCCGACCGTAGAAGCGGCTCGCATGCGGGTTGGCGGTCACCTCGAGGCGTGCCGCGCCGTCCTGTCGGGCGAGGGACGCGGCATCCGCGACCAGCTCGGCGCCGATGCCGTGGCCCTGGTGCTCGGGGTCGACGAAGAGGTCCTCGAGCTCGCGGACCGGGCCGGCACCGAGCGTCGTCGCGAACCCCAGGACGGTGCCATCGGGGGTGACGGCCACGCGGCTGTGCCCCGCGAGCACCTCGGTGTCGGGCAGCACGAGCGCCTCGGGGTGGGCCAGCAGGGCCGGCGCGTCGCCGGGGTTCGACAACGAGGCGCGCCGGAAGAGCCGGCGCAGTACCGGTAGGTCGTCGGCGACGGCGGTGCGGACGGGCACGGCGGACCGGTCAGCCGGAGCCGCCGCCGCGGGTGCCGAAGACGATGTCGTCCCAGCTCGGCACGCTCGGGCGACCCTTGCGGGCGGGTGCCGACCGGGGCGGTGCGGCGTCGTCGGGGGCGTCGCCGTCCGCAGGCCCGTCGCCGGTGGGCGCGGCTTCGCCCTGGGCGCTCGTGCCCTGGTCGTGCTCGGGCCAGCCGCCCACGACGTCGTCGCCGTCGGGCACCTCCTCGAGGTGGGCCGACACCGGGTTGCGCCCGCGCGCGGCAGGCGGCGGGGGAGCCTGGGAGACGTCGGTCGCGAGGTCCTCGATGGGCAGCGCGTCGGCGCGGGGGCGGTCGTCGCCCGGCGTGCCCGAGGGAGAGGGTCGGCGACGCCGGCGGCCCCGGGTGGAGTGCTCGCGCATGGCGGCCATCAGGTCGATCGGCTCGTGGGGCGCGCGGTGGTGGACGGAGACATCGACCCCGCCGTCGGCGTCGATGTCGTACACGTCGGAGTCACCGCTCTGGGTCGCTCGGTGCGGCGTGGGGATCGCGCCCGGCGCGGCCTCCTCGCTGAGCCAGCGGGCCTCGTCGTTCGTGGCGGTGACGGACCCGCCGAGCGGCTCGAAGCGCCAGGTCGCGGTGCGCTGCCGGCCACCGGCGGCGAAGGTCAGGGTCAGCTGCCAGACGCCCTCGTCGTCGCGGGAGGAGTCCCACTCGACGTCGTCGCGGTCGACCCCTCGGTCGCGCAGCCGTTCCGACACCCGCTCCGCGAGGGTCACCGGGCCCGCCCCGCGGCTGCCGACGGCGCACTTCTGGGCGACCTGGGCGACGTGCTCGCGCTCGGCGAGCACCGGTCCTTCGAAGCGGCGCACCTTCTCGACGGTCCAGCCCGCGCGGTCGGCGACCTCCTCGGCGGACAGGCCCCGACGGATCAGCGCCTGCACCTCGCGCGGTCGCAGCCCACCGTCGATCTCGATCTGCAGCTGGCCGAGCCGGGGTCGGTCACGACGGGCCGCGGCCCGCAGGGCCTCGTCGAGGCCGAGGCGGTAGCGGCCGCCGTCGGCGTCCGCGAGCAGGAGGTGCTGGCCGTCCTCGTGGACGCCGATGAGGCGAAGGTCCTGCATGTCGGGCTCCCGGAGTTGCTCGTCGTCGGCACGACTGTGCCATCCCGAGGCGCCGGGTGACGCATCCCACGCCGAGTCCCCGCGAATTGCCCGCATACGCTGTTCGCATGTCTGATGCCGCGGATGCGCTCGCCCCCTACGACGTGGTGCTCCTCGGCTCCTTCGGGGGTCCCGAGGCCCCCGACGAGGTGGTGCCGTTCCTGCGGCGGGTCACCGCCGGCCGCGACATCCCCGACGCCCGCCTCGAGGCCGTCGGTGGGCACTACTTCGCCCGCGGCGGCCGCAGCCCGATCAACGACCTCAACCGTGACCTGCTGGTGCGCCTTCGCGCCGAGCTCGACCGGCGCGGCCTCGACACCCCCCTGCTCTGGGGCAACCGCAACTCCGCGCCGTTCTTCGCCGAGGCCCTCCACGAGGCGCTGGACCTCGGCGCGACCCGGGTGGTCACCGTGCTCACCAGCGCCTACTCGTGCTACTCGTCGTGCCGGCAGTACCGCGAGGACCTCGCCGCCGCGGTCGACGAGCTCGGCCCCGCCGCCGACGGCCTCGTCGTCGACAAGGTGCGGCCGTACGCCGTGCACCCCGGGGTGGGGCGGTCCTGGCTGCGCGCGCTGGTCGCGTCGGTGAGCGCGCTGCCCGACCCGGCATCCGCCCACCTCCTCTTCGTCACGCACTCGGTGCCCGAGGCGATGGACGACACGTCCGGGCCCGGTGACGGCGAGGGCAACCTCTACGCCGACCAGCACGTACGCCTGGCCCGCCGGCTCACCGACGAGCTGAACCGCGAGCTCGGTCTGGCGGTGCAGGGCGAGCTGGTGTTCTGCTCGCGGTCCGGGCCGCCCACCCAGCCGTGGCTCGAACCCGACGTCAACGACCGGATCGAGGAGCTCGCCGCCCAGGGAGGCGTCACGGTCGTCTGCGCGCCGATCGGGTTCGTGTCCGACCACATGGAGGTCGTGCACGACCTCGACACCGAGGCCGCCGAGACCGCCGAGCGGCTCGGCGTTCCGTTCGTGCGGGTGGCGACCCCGGGCACCGACGAGGTGTTCGTCGAGGGCCTGGTCGACCTGCTGCTCGAGCGCGCCGCCGAGGCGCGCGGCGAGGTGGTGGTGCCCGAGACCTGGCTGCCCGGTGACGTGCGTCCGTCGGTCTGCGCGCCCGGCTGCTGCCCCAACCTGCGCGCCGTGAAGCCGGCGCTGTGCGGCAGCGACTGATGGCCACGGCATCCGTCCTGCCCGACGGGGTCGACCTCGCCGGTCTCGAGGAGGTCGCCTGCCGGGTGGCCCGAGCCGCCGGGCGGCTCGTCGTCGACGAGCGACCCGCCGACCTCAGGGTGACGTCGAAGTCGACCGACACCGACCCGGTGACCGATGATGGACCAGCGCAGCCAGGAGCTGATCCTGCGCCTGCTCGGTGAGGAGCGACCCGACGACGCGGTGATGGGCGAGGAGGAGGGCAGCGCGACGGGCACCAGCGGGCTCACCTGGGTCGTCGACCCGATCGACGGCACCGTCAACTACCTCTACGGCATCCCGTCGTACGCCGTGTCCGTCGCGGTCGTCACCGGCGACCCCACGCGACCGGGCCACTGGGAGTCGGTGGCCGGCGCGGTGCTGAACCCCGTGACGTCAGAGCTGTTCCACGCCCACCTCGGCGGGGGCGCCCGGCTGACGACGCCCGTGGGCACCCGCACGTTGCGGGCCACCGAGGCCACCGAGCTGGGCATGGCGCTCGTCGGCACCGGCTTCGGGTACGTCGCATCGGTGCGGGCCCGCCAGGCGGCCCTGCTGGTCGACCTGCTGCCCCGGGTGCGCGACATCCGGCGGCACGGTGGTGCGGCCCTCGACCTGTGCGGGCTGGCGGCCGGCCGCCTCGACGCCTACTACGAGACGGCGCTCAACGCGTGGGACCGCGCGGCCGGTGAGCTCGTCGCGCGCGAGGCCGGTGCGGTCGTCGGCGGCCCGGTCGACGACGTTCCGACCCGCGACCTGGTCTGGGGCGCGGCGCCCGGTCTGGCCGCGGTGTTCGGTGACCTCGTGCGCGAGCTCTCGGCGCGACACGTCGGCCCGCTGGACTGAACCTTCGACAGTGCGACCCGGCGGCGACGCGCACCCGACGGCGCCGGAACGGCGGCCGCGAGGCGCACGAAAGGCCCCCGGACGCGGGCTGGACGTCATCCGGGAGCACGCTGGGCGAGGGCTGCACGGCTCCCACGCAAGGCCACCCGGTGGACCCGGCGTGGCGCCGCGCGTCGCGATGGTGCACAATCACGGCGCACGGCGATCCCTCGGGCACAAACACGGCCAACCGTGTGTTGTCAGGGCCGGGTCATACGACGAAGGGTGGACACAAGCAATGGCAACCGACTACGACGCACCGCGCAAGACCGACGACGAGCTGTCCGAGGACTCCATCGAGGAGCTCAAGAGCCGTCGCGTCGACAAGCGCGCCTCGAGCGTCGACGTCGACGAGACCGAGCAGGCGGAGGGCTTCGAGCTGCCCGGCGCCGACCTGTCCGGCGAGGAGCTCTCGGTGCGGGTCCTCCCGCGCCAGGCCGACGAGTTCACGTGCTCCAGGTGCTTCCTGGTGCACCACCGCAGCCAGCTCGCCAGCGAGAAGTCCGGCGTGCTGGTCTGCCGGGAGTGCGCCGCCTGAGCCGCTCGCTCGACGCACGCACCACATCGTGACCGCCGCCGCCCGCGTCCCCGTCGCCGTCCGGCGACTGCACCCGGACGCGGGCGTCCCGGCGTACAGCACCGACGGTGACGCCGGGGCCGACCTCACGAGCGTCGCCGAGGTGACGCTCGCGCCGGGGGAGCGGGCCCTGGTGCCCACCGGCATCTGCGTCGCGCTGCCGCCCGGCACGGTCGGGTCTCGTGCACCCCCGGTCCGGCCTCGCCGCGCGCCACGGCATCACCGTGGTGAACGCGCCGGGCACGGTCGACTCCGGCTACCGGGGCGAGATCCTGGTCAACCTGGTCAACCTCGACCCGCGCGAGTCGTTCACCGTGCGGGTCGGCGACCGGATCGCCCAGCTCGTCGTGCAGCACTACCTGCACGCCGACTTCGGCGTCACGGATTCGCTTCCGGACAGCGACCGGGGGGAGACTGGGCACGGGTCCACCGGAGGGTTCGGCCTCGCCGCCCCCCGCTGACCCGCAGCAGACCAGACCACATCGAGGACGACGGCAGACGTGAGCATCTTCAAGAGATCCAAGGACTCCGACCGACCGGCTCCCGCCGACCCGGACGTCGAGGCCGCCCAGGACGACGCTGGACGCACGACGAGACGGAGGTCGAGGAGGCCACGTCGGCCCCCGTCGACCGCACCGACGGCCCGTTCGACGTCACCGAGGTCGGGGGTCGCGACGGGCGGGTCGACCTGGGCGCGCTGTGGTTGCGTGGCGTGCCTGGCATGGAGCTGCGCCTCGAGATCGACCAGGCGACCCAGCTGGTCAACGCGGCGACCGCCGTGCTCGAGGACTCCGCCCTGCAGCTGCAGGCCTTCGCGGCTCCGCGCTCGGGGCAGCTCTGGGACGAGATCCGTGCCGAGATCGCCGCCGCGGTCGAGACGCAGGGCGGCACCGCGGAGGAGCACGTGGGTTCGCTCGGCGTCGAGCTGCGCACCCGGATGCCGTCCGCCGGCCCGGACGGCCGCACCGTCTTCGCGCCCGCCACCTTCCTCGGGGTCGACGGGCCGCGCTGGTTCCTGCGCGGAGTGCTCTCCGGCCGCGCCGCGATCGACGAGAGCGCCGCCACGGCACTGCTCGAGGTCTTCAAGGCGGCCGTCGTCGTGCGTGGCACCGACCCGATGGCCCCTCGCGAGCTGCTTCCCCTCGCCCTGCCCCGTGACGCCGAAGCGGCCGCGGCGGCCGAGACGGCGGCCCTGGATGCCGAGGACGAGGCCGAGCGCACCTCCCTCGACCCGTTCCAGCGTGGCCCCGAGATCACCGAGGTGCGGTGATGGGCCTGCGCGAGCGGCTGCACGACCTGACGAAGACCCCCACGGAGCACCAGGCGGAGTCGCTGCGCGAGCAGTCCGAGACCGCCGGCGGTGACGACCTCACCGCCCTCGCGCTACGGCATCCGGCCTGCGTCTGCGGCACCGTGCGCACGGTGACCCTGCCGCCGCGCCGCAGCGTTCCGGCCCTGGTGGCGGAGGTCTGGGACGGCAACGGGTCGGTCAACCTGGTCTGGGTCGGGCGACGCACCATCGGCGGCATCGAGCCCGGGGTCTTCCTGCGCGCTCGCGGACGGGTCACCTCGGTGCGCGGCACACCGACGATCTTCAACCCGGCGTACGAGATCGTGCCTCGCACGTGACGGAGGAGCCTGCCGTGGCGTTGACCGCGGCGACTCCCGAGACGGTCGAGGCCCTCATCCGGCACCGGCTCGCGACGGCCCTGGGCGGCTGGCGCGGTTCGATCGAGACCGCCCTTCCCACAGTCGTTTTCGTCGCGTTCTGGACGTGGCAGCAGGACGTCAGGATCGCGGCCGGGGCGGCGCTGGCCGTCGCCGTCGTGCTCGCCCTGGTGCGGGTCGTGCAGCACTCGTCGCTCTCGCACGTCGCCGGTGCCGTCTTCGCCACGGCGATCGCCGCGTTCTTCGCGGTGCGGTCGGGGCGGGCCGAGGCGGCGTTCCTGCCCGGCATCCTGACCAATGCCGCCTTCCTCGCGGCGACGCTGGTGTCGGTGGCCACCCGGTGGCCGGCGGTCGGCTTCATCGTCGGCGCCGGTGACCCCCGTGCCCAGGAGGACCCGTTCGCCTGGCGGCGCGACCGCGGCATGGTGCGCGTGTGCACCCGGCTGACCTGGGTGCTCATCGGGGTGTACGCCCTGCGCCTGATGATCATGGTGCCGCTGTACCTGGCTGCCGAGGTGGCCTGGCTCGGCGTGGCGAAGATCGCCCTCGGCTGGCCCCTGTGGGTCGCGTCGCTCGCGGTGATGGGCTGGATGCTGCTGTCCGGGCACACCCCGCTGGAGCCGGGGGAGGGCCCGGGCGTGGAGGCGTCCGAGGACGCCGACGAGGCCTCCTGAGGAACGCCCGGTCCCTGCGCACCCGGCGCGGATTCTTCGAAACGCACCACACGCGTGGCGGACATGCGCTCCAATGGATGATCGCCTCGGGCAGAGGCGTAGGCGCTGAAGGAGCTGGCGCTGATCACCGGCTGTGGGCTCGTCCGCCCGTCCCACGCCGCTCGTAGGCCGCCGTGCGCGGGCGCGTCGCAGGGGACGCACCGATGGACGACGGCCCAGGGCCTGGAACCTTCACTGCTACGGGCCCCGACGGTCGTCGAACCGTCGTACCGGCAGGGGGTGCGACGGCTCGACGGCCGTTGCGCGGTGACCCCGAAGGAACCTCGGTCGACACGCTGCGTGTGCACGGGAGAGATCGTTGAGCGTGGGCATACTTGCCGCCGCGGCCCACGTGAGAGGTCCGCTTTCCTGAGCAGGGGCTCGCTGGCGCGGCCCACGGCATCCGTGAGCGTGGAAGGACACCATGAGCGAGATCTCCCGGAGGCGGGTAGCGGGCGGGGTCGCCTGGGCCGTGCCGATCATCGTGGTTGGAACTGCAGTCGCGGCAACGGCTTCCAGCGGTGCACCAGTGCTGGGTCCGGTCGCGGAGGCGGGGGAGGGATCGGAGGGCAACAAGTCGGTGGAGCTGGTCATCCCGGCGGAGAACCTGGTGGTCGGCGCGACGTACACGCTCGTGATCTCGTCCATCACCAACACCGTCGGCAACGGCACCACGTGGACCGTGCCGGACGTGACCACGTTCACCTACACGGGAGGACCCATCACCAGCGTGGTCCTGAAGAACAACGCCGGTGCGCCGGGCGTGACCTGGACGGCGTCCTACACCTTGGCCCAGAACGGAGTGGGAGTCGTCGCGTCGGGAACCTTCACCTTCGTCTACTGACCGACCGGCCACGCATCCGCGACAACGAAGGCGACCCAGTGGCGTCGGCCGGCTCGGGGACGGGTCAGGGTCGATCCCGATGTGGGTGCGGGCCCGCCCTGACTAGCCTCGAACGGTCGGACCCAGAGGCGAGGGAGCAACCGTGCAGGCGCTGGTGCAGGACATCTACGGCACGTCCGACGTGCTCCGGCTCGAGGACGTCGACCGACCCGAGCCGAAGGGCGGGGAGGTGCTCGTGCGCATCGCCGCGGCGGCGGTCAACGCCGCCGACTGGCACATCATGCGCGGGGAGCCCCGGATCGCCCGGCTCATGGATCGCGGCATCTTCGGCCGCACAGGTCCGCGCGAGCGCATCCGCGGCCGCGACTTCGCCGGCACCGTCGAGGCCCTCGGGCCCGGCGTCACCGGCTGGCAGGTCGGCGACCCGGTGCTCGGTGAGGCCGCCGCGACCTTCGCCGAGTACGCGACGGTCACCGTGGGCTGCCTGGCGCGCAAGCCGGAGGCCCTGTCGTTCGTGGATGCCGCCGCGCTGCCACTGGCCGCCACCACGGCGGACCTCTGCCTCACGCGGGGTGGGGTCGAGCAGGGGGACCGGGTGCTCGTCATCGGGGCGTCGGGCGGGGTGGGCACGTTCGCCGTCCAGCTCGCCGCGGCGCGTGGTGCCACCGTCACGGGCGTCTGCAGCACCCGGAACATCGACCTCGTGACCTCCCTCGGGGCCACCGAGGTGGTCGACTACACCCACGAGGACTTCACCCGCACCGGGGCGTCGTACGACTGCGTCCTCGACCTGGTCGGGAACCGGAGGCTGCGAGACCTGCGCCGCGCCGTCGCCCCGGGAGGCACGCTGGTGCTGTCCGGCGGCGGCAACGCGGGGGAGGGCAGGTACCTCGGGCCGGTCGGGCTGATGGCACGGGGCACGATCTTCGGGCGCCTCCTGGGTCTGCGCGTCCAGATCCCCATGGCCGTGCCGGATGCGGAGCGGCTCACCGAGATCGCGGCGATGGCCGCCCGCGGTGAGCTGCGCTGCGTGATCGACCGGACCTACGCGCTGTCCGACGCCGCCGCCGCGATGCGGCACGTCGAGGTGGAGCACGCCCGCGGCAAGGTCGTCGTCACGCTCTGAGTGACCGGTTCAGAGGAACTGGGCCGGGTCGAACTCGTCGATCGGGATGATCCGCACGCGCGGCAGCCGCTCGTTGAACGCCTGCACGTCGTACTCGAGGTCGAAGGTCTCCAGCCCGCGCTCGGCCAGCGGAACGAAGGCGCTGTTGCGGAACTCGACGAACCCGATCACACCCACGCGCCGGCCGTCGAGGATGTCGCCGACCTGCTCGACGAAGTCGCCGTCGTTGCTGACGAGCATGACGTCCGCCTCGCGGCGGCCGAGCTCGACGAGAGTGCGCTGGATCGCGATGTCCACGACCTTCTCGCCGGGCCCGCCGGACAGCGGCACGGGCCGGTAGCCGATGGCCAGCAGCGCCTGCACGAACGTCATCGGCAGCTCGGTGTTCGCGGCCAGGAAGAACAACCCCTGGGCCGGCTGGTCCCAGCGCTCCCGGGCGAACTGGAGCAGCCGCTCCCAGCGCGGCCGCTCCTCGGGTCGGGGCCGCCGGCCGAGGATCGAGGTGCCGAGGGTGGCGTCGATGTTCTCGCCGTCGATGAGCACGTACGTCGTTCTCGCTTCGTCACCCATGGGCCGAGACTACGGCGGTCGGGTCCGGGCCGTGACGTCCTGCGAGGTGTGGCTACTTCTTCCCGAGATCGATGTGGTTCTTCGCGTCGGCCTTGGCGTGCTTCTCGGCCCGCTTCTCCTTGATCGACTTGGTGGGCTTCTTGGCCATGTGCTGTCGGGGTGACTTGTCGGCCATGAGCTGCTCCCAGCGTGAGGGAACCTGGACGGCTCCGTCCACCGACACTACGCCGCCGAGAGCGGAAAACCCCTCAGGCGTCCTCGTCGTCGTCGGCGTTGTCGGTGTCGCGCTTGTGGCGCTGACCGGGGCTGAGCAGCGACTCCAGCTCGGCCTCGACGTCGGTGGTCGTGATGAACAGCAGCTCGTCGAGCGGCCTCGAGCGCGTCGTCCCGGCTGGGGGCGATCGGGTGGCCCTCGCGGATGATGCCGACGAGCACCGTGTTGCCCGGGCCAGCGGCACGTCACCGACGCGCTTCCCGGCATACGGGCTGCCGACCGGCAGCGTCATCTCGACCATGATCGCCTTGCCCTGCTGGAACTCGAAGATGCGCACGAGGTCGCCGACGCTGACGGCCTCCTCGACGAGGGCGGTCATCAGGCGCGGCGTCGACACGGCGACGTCGACGCCCCACGCCTCGTCGAACATCCACTCGTTCTTGGGGTTGTTGACCCGGGCGACGATGCGCGGCACCCCGAACTCGGTCTTGGCCAGCAGCGACACGCACGAGGTTGACCTTGTCGTCACCGGTCGCGGCGACGACGACGTCGCAGTCGGCGAGCCCGGCCTCGCTCAGCGCCGCGATCTCGCAGGCGTCGGCCAGCAGCCAGCTGGCGTCGGGCACCTTCTGCACCCGGTCGCCGTCGGCGTCGCGGTCGATGAGCAGCACCTCGTGGCCGTTGCGCAGCAGCTCGCGGGCGATGGACCGCCCGACGCTGCCGGCTCCGGCGATGACGACGCGCATGGGGGATGGCCTTTCGGGTCAGTGCGCCCGCGGCGGCGCGTCCAGGACGCGCTCCGCGATGGCGAGGTCCTCGCGCTGCAGCGCGACGTGGACGAGGTCGCCCTCCTGGAAGACGGTCTCGGGACCGGGGAGCATGCCCGTCGCCGAGCCGGGTCAGGAAGGCGAGCGCGACCGTCCGTGGCCGCCTCGAGCTCGGTGAGCCGCCTGCCCGATCCAGCCCGCGGACACCGGCATCTCGGCGATGACGACCTTGCCCGACGGGTCGCGTCAACTCGGGCACGTGGCCCTGGGGGAGCAGCCGGCGCAGCATCTGGTCGCTCGTCCACCGCACCGTGGCGACGGTGGGGATGCCGAGCCGCTGGTAGACCTCGGCGCGGCCGGGGTCGTAGATGCGGGCCACGACGTTCTCGACGCCGAACGTCTCGCGCGCGACGCGCGCGGCGAGGATGTTGGAGTTGTCACCGCTGCGAGACGGCGGCGAAGGCGTAGGCGTGCTCGATGCCGGCGGCCTCGCAGGGTGTCGCGGTCGAAGCCGACCCCGGTGACCGTGCGCCCCTCGAACGCGGTGCCGAGCCGGCGGAACGCGGACTCGTCCTGGTCGATGACGGCGACCGTCGTGCCCGGCGCGCTCGATGGCTCGGGCGCAGGGTCGAGCCCGACGCGGCCGCAGCCCATGATGACGAAGTGCACGGTGCCGACGCTACACCGACGTCGAGGGCGCGGTGGCCGTGTCCCGCAACGGCTGCGCAGCACCGGAGACCGCGGCATACAGTGTCTGTCGTGTCTTCACCCGGACGTGTCGTCAAGCGCCTGCTCCTCGGCCGCGCGATGCGCAGCGACCGGCTCGGCGAGACCCTCCTGCCGAAGCGGATCGCCCTGCCCGTCTTCGCCAGCGACGCGCTGTCGTCGGTCGCCTACGCGCCCGACGAGATCCTGCTGACCCTCGGCGCTCGCCGGGCGGCGCGCTGGCCCTGACGCACTCGTGGCAGATCGCGCTCGCGGTCGTCGTCGTCATGGTCGTCGTCGTCGCGTCGCTACCGGCAGAACGTGCACGCCTACCCCTCCGGTGGCGGCGACTACGAGGTCGCCACCGTCAACCTCGGGCCGAAGGCCGGGCTCACCGTGGCGCAGCGCGCTGCTCGTCGACTACGTCCTGACCGTCGCGGTGTCGATCTCCTCGGGCGTGCAGAACGCCGCGTCCGCGTTCGCCGTTCGTCGCGCGGGCACGAGGTGCCGGTCGCGGTCGGTGCTCGTCGTCGCTGCTCACCGCGATGAACCTGCGCGGCGTCCGCGAGTCCGGCACGGCGTTCGCCATCCCGACCTACCTGTTCATGGTCGGCGATCATCGGCATGGCGCTCTTCGGCGTCTACCGACAGCGTCACCGGCGACCTCCCGCCGTCGCCGAGAGCGCCGGCTTCGAGCTGCATGCCCGAGCCGGGCTACGAGACGATCGGCGGCGTCGCCGCTGGTCTTCCTGCTGCTGCGGGCGTTCTCGTCCGGCTGTGCGGCCCTGACCGGCGTCGAGGCGATCAGCAACGGCGTGCCGGCCTTCCAGAAGCCGAAGAGCAAGAACGCCGCCACCACGCTGCTGCTCATGGGCGCCATCGCGATCACCATGCTGGTGTCGATGATCGGCTCTGTCGCGCTGGACCGGCGTCAAGATCGCCGAGGACCCCGCGACCCAGCTCACCCGCGACGGCGTCCCGGTCGGCGACAGCTACGTGCAGGACACCGTGATCGGCCAGGTGGCGGAGGCGGTGTTCGACGGCTTCCCCCTCGGCGTGGTGCTCGTCTCGATCGTCACCGGGCTCATCCTCGTGCTCGCCGCCAACACCGCGTTCAACGGCTTCCCGGTGCTCGGCTCGATCCTCGCCCGCGACGGCTACCTGCCGCGCCAGCTGCACACCCGCGGCGACCGGCTCGCCTTCTGCAACGGCATCATCATCCTGGCCGCCGCGGCGGCCGCTGCTCGATCGTGCGTCTACGACGCCGAGGTCACCCGGCTGATCCAGCTCTACATCGTCGGCGTCTTCGTCTCGTTCACGCTGAGCCAGATCGGCATGGTCCGGCACTGGACCCGGCACCTGCGCGGTCGAGCGCGAACCCGCAGGCGCGCAGCCGCATGGTGCGCAGCCGGGTCATCAACGCGCTCGGCGCCGTGATGTCCGGCACCGTGCTGGTCGTCGTCCTGCTCACGAAGTTCACCGCACGGCGCCTGGATCGCCATCGCGGCGATGGCCGTGCTCTTCGTGCTCATGACGCGCATCCGCCAGCACTACGACCGGGTCCGCGACGAGCTGCGCCGTCGACGAGGGCGACGACCGAGCAGCAGCTGCTGCCCGTCGCGGGTGCACGCCATCGTGCTGGTCTCCAAGATCCACAAGCCGACGCTGCGGGCGCTGGCCTACGCGCGGGCGACGCGCCCGTCGCATCCTCGAGGCGCTCACCGTCGACGTCGACCCCGACGAGACCGAGGCGCTGCAGGCCGAGTGGGACCGGCGCGACATCCCGGTGCCGCTCAAGGTCGCTCGACTCGCCCGTACCGCGAGATCACCCGCCCGATCGTCGACTACGTGCAAGTCGATCCGCCGCGGCAGCCCGCGCGACCTCGTCGTCGTCTACATCCCCGAGTACGTCGTCGGGCACTGGTGGGAGCAGGTCCTGCACAACCAGAGCGCGCTGCGGCTCAAGGGCCGCCTGCTGTTCACGCCCGGGGTCATGGTCGTCGGCGGTGCCCGTGGCAGCTGGCCTCGGCCGAGGGCGTCGAGGACCGGTTGGACGGCCCGGTCGTCGGCGACGTCCGCCGCGGCGAAGGCTGATGGCGCAGCTCCGAGAGGACAGCGCACCCGGCCTCGCGGTCGGCGACGAGGTCGAGGTCGAGGTCACGGCCGGTCGCCCACGGCGGGCACTGCGTCGCGCGCCACGACGGGCAGGTCCTCTTCGTGCGGCACACGCTGCCCGGCGAGCGGGTGCGTCGCCCGGGTCACCGAGACCGGCGCCGGTGAGCGGTTCGTGCGCGCCGATGCCGTCGAGGTCCTGAACGCCTCGCCCGACCGGGTCACGCCGCCGTGCCCGTACGCCGGCCCGGGGCGGTGCGGGGGGTGCGACTTCCAGCACGTGGCGCTGCACCGCCAGCGCGCGCTCAAGGCCGACGTCGTGCGCGAGCAGATGGCACGGCTGGCCCACCTCGACAGCGACGTCGACGTCGAGCCGGTGCCCGGGGATGCCGAGGGGCTCGGCTGGCGCACCCGGGTCGAGTTCGCGGTCGACGCCGAGGGGCGGGCCGGGCTGCGCCGGCACCGGTCCCACGACGTCGTCCCGGTCGACCACTGCCGCATCGCCGCACCCGGCATCGACCTGCTGCGGGTCACCGAGGGGCAGTGGCCCGGCGTCGAGCTGGTCGACGCGGTCGCGCCGTCGGTCGGCGAGCCGCTCGCCGTGGTCGTGCCCGGCCCGGTCGTCCCGGTGGTGCACGAGCAGGTCGACGCGACCTGGCAGGCCCACGACGGCAGCGAGCAGTCGCGCTCGCGCGAGCTCGCCGTCGCGGCCCGCGGCTTCTGGCAGGTGCACCCGGGCGCCGCCCGCACGTTCGTCGAGGCCGTCCTGGGGGCCGCCCGGGTCGCGACCCGGCGAGCGGGCCCTCGACCTGTACGCCGGGGTCGGGCTGTTCGCGGCGGCCCTGGCCGACGCCGTGGGCGGCGACGGGCCAGGTCGTCGCCGTCGAGGCCGACCCCGGCGCAGCGGAGCTCGCCCGCGCGAACCTCGCCGACCGGCCCAACGTCGCCGTGCTGACCGCCCGGGTCGACGACGCCTTCGGAGTCGCACGGCCGTCCCGCCGGGGGAGCGCCAAGCAGCGGGGAGCCGTCCGCGCAAGGCGTCACGCTCGCGCTCATGCCGACGGCGGCGACGTCGTCGTGCTCGACCCGCCGCGCACCGGCGCCGGCCGTGGCGTGTGCGCCGAGATCGCCGCGCTGCGTCCCCGGGCGGTCGTCTACGTCGCCTGCGACCCGGCGGCGCTGGCCCGCGACATGGCCTACCTGGCCGACCTCGGCTACCGGCTGGACGGCCTGCGGGCCTTCGACGTCTTCCCGATGACCCACCACGTGGAGTGCGTCGCACGGTTCGTCCCGGCCTGATCCCGGCCCGGTCGCCGCTCTCGCGGGTCGGCACGACGCGGCATAGGCTCGACGTGACCGACCCCGTGTGGTTAGATATCTTGACGTCAAGATAAATCACGGGAATCGCGCGACGACGCACGATCTGAAGGGAGCCCCGGTGGCCAGCACGAACAGCTTCGGCGCCCACGGCACGCTCGAGGTGGGTGAGCAGACGCTACGAGATCTACCGCCTCGCCGCGGTCGAGGGCAGCGAGACGCTGCCCTACAGCCTCAAGGTGCTGCTCGAGAACCTGCTGCGCACCGAGGACGGCGCCAACATCACCGCCGACCACATCCGCGCGCTCGGCGGCTGGGACGCGAACGCCGAGCCCGACACCGAGATCCAGTTCACGCCGGCCCGCGTGATCATGCAGGACTTCACCGGCGTGCCCTGCGTCGTCGACCTCGCCACGATGCGCGAGGCCGTCGCCGACCTCGGCGGCGACGCCAGCCAAGATCAACCCGCTCGCCCCGGCCGAGCTGGTCATCGACCACTCGGTGATCATCGACGTCTTCGGCCGCGCCGACGCGTTCGAGCGCAACGTCGAGCTCGAGTACGAGCGCAACCGCGAGCGCTACCAGTTCCTGCGCTGGGGCCAGACGGCGTTCGACGACTTCAAGGTCGTGCCCGCCGGGCACCGGCATCGTGCACCAGGTCAACATCGAGCACCTCGCCCGCGTCGTCATGGTCCGCGACGGCGTGGCCTACCCCGACACCTGCGTCGGCACCGACTCGCACACCACGATGGTCAACGGCCTGGGCGTGCTCGGCTGGGGCGTCGGCGGCATCGAGGCCGAGGCGGCCATGCTCGGCCAGCCGGTGTCGATGCTCATCCCGCGGGTCGTCGGCTTCAAGCTGACCGGCGCGATCCCCGCCGGCGCGACCGCCACCGACGTCGTGCTCACGATCACCGAGATGCTGCGCAAGCACGGTGTCGTCGGCAAGTTCGTCGAGTTCTACGGCGAGGGCGTCGCCGCCGTGCCGCTGGCCAACCGCGCCACGATCGGCAACATGAGCCCGGAGTTCGGCTCGACCTGCGCGATCTTCCCGATCGACGACGTCACGCTGCGACTACCTGCGCCTCACCGGCCGCTCCGACGAGCAGGTCGCGCTCGTCGAGGCGTACGCCAAGGAGCAGGGCCTGTGGCACGACGCCGGCCCGACCGAGCCCGAGTCCCGCTACAGCGAGTACCTCGAGCTCGACCTGTCCACGGTCGTGCCGTCGATCGCCGGCCCGAAGCGCCCGCAGGACCGGATCGTCGTCGCCCGAGGCCAAGGAGGCGTTCCGCAAGGTCCTGCCCACCTACGTCGACGCACCACGAGGGTGACGCCGGCGTGGGGTCCAGCTTCCCGGCGAGCGACCCCTCGCCGCAGGGCAGCACCGACGGCACCAACGGTGGGGACAAGCCCGCCGACGAGGGTGACGGCAACGGTCGCCCGTCGCGCAAGGTCTCGGTCACCACCCCCGAGGGCGCGACGTTCGAGATCGACCACGGCGCCGTGTCGATCGCCTCGATCACCTCCTGCACCAACACCTCGAACCCGTCGGTGATGATCGGCGCGGCCCTGCTCGCCAAGAACGCCGTCGAGCAAGGGCCTGTCCGTCAAGCCGTGGGTCAAGACGTCGATGGCGCCCGGCTCGAAGGTCGTCACCGACTACTACGAGAAGGCCGGCCTGTGGCCCTACCTCGAGAAGCTCGGCTTCCACCTCGTCGGCTACGGCTGCACCACCTGCATCGGCAACTCCGGCCCGCTGCACGAGGAGATCTCGGCGGCGGTCAACGAGAACGACCTCGCCGTCGTCTCGGTGCTCTCGGGCAACCGCAACTTCGAGGGCCGGATCAACCCGGACGTGAAGATGAACTACCTCGCGTCGCCCGCCGCTCGTCATCGCCTACGCGCTGGCCGGGCACGATGGACTTCGACTTCGACGACCGAGCCGCTGGGTCGGGACACCGACGGGCAACGACGTCTTCCTCAAGGACATCTGGCCGACGCCGGCCGAGGTCGAGCGCGACCATCGACGCAGTCGCATCAGCGAGGAGATGTTCACCACGCGACTACGCCGACGTCTTCGCCGGCGACGAGCGGTGGCAGTCGCTGCCGACGCCCGGAGGGCGACACCTTCGACTGGGACGCCGACTCGACCTACGTGCGCAAGCCCCCGTACTTCGACGGCATGCAGCTCGAGCCGTCGCCGGTCACCGACATCGGCGGCGCCCGGGTGCTGGCCAAGCTCGGTGACTCGGTCACGACCGACCACATCAGCCCGGCCGGCTCGATCAAGGCCGACAGCCCGGCCGGCGCGTACCTCGCCGAGCACGGCGTCGAGCGCAAGGACTTCAACTCCTACGGCTCGCGCCGCGGCAACCACGAGGTGATGATCCGCGGCACGTTCGCGAACATCCGGCTGAGCAACCTGCTCCTCGACGGCGTCGAGGGCGGCTTCACCCGCAACTTCCTCGCCGGCGGCGAGCAGACGCCCGATCTACGACGCGTCGGCCGCCTACCAGGAGGCGGGCATCCCGCTCGTCGTCCTGGCCGGCAAGGAGTACGGCTCCGGCTCGTCGCGCGACTGGGCCGCCAAGGGCACCGCGCTGCTCGGCGTGCGGGCCGTCATCGCCGAGTCCTACGAGCGCATCCACCGCTCCAACCTGATCGGGATGGGCGTGCTGCCGCTGCAGTTCCCGGCGGGCGAGAACGCCGAGTCGCTCGGGCTCGACGGCACCGAGACGTTCGCGATCACCGGCGTCACGGCGCTCAACGACGGCGGCATCCCGAGGACCGTCACGGTCACGGTGACCGCCGAGGACGGCTCCGAGTCGAGTTCGACGCGCGTCGTGCGCATCGACACCCCCGGCGAGGCCGACTACTACCGCAACGGCGGCATCCTGCAGTACGTGCTGCGCTCGCTCGTCGGCTGACGCCGACGCACCCGAACGGCCGCACCCCCACGTGGGTGCGGCCGTTCGGCGCATCGGACAGACACCAGTGGTCAGCACCCCACAACGCCGGTGCGTGAAGGTCTAATCTCTCGCCAGCGGGGCCGGCAGGGGAGCCCCGCGCCTACCTGGGGGTGCTTTCATGAGGTCGTTGCGCGTCATCCTTCTCGTCGTGGTCTCCGTGGTGCTGTGGGCGATCGGCGTGGCCCCGGCCTCGGCCGCCAAGCCGTCGCTCGCCACCCCACAGATCACGTCGGTGGTCGCCGTCGACACGCAGACAGCCATCGTGACCTGGACGCCGGTCAAGGGCGCCGACCACTACGTCCTGGAGTGGGCACCCGCGATGCGCCTCTACACCTCGGCGACCACGGCCACCGTGACCGACCTCTACCCCGGCGACGACGTGGCCTTCACCGTCAGCGCCGAGACCAAGCGGAACCAGCCGTCGGGCCGCAGCGACTACGTCTACGTGAGCCTGGCGCCCGAGGGCCCGGGCAGCCCGAACGGCTACGCCGTCTACGCCGACACGGTGAAGCTCTGGTGGGGCGGCGGCCTCGGGTGCTACACCTACGAGCTCGCGGTCGCACTGCCCGACGGCACCTTCGCCACCGTGACCCAGCTGCCCAACTACGTCGTCGACCAGTCGTGGCAGGGCCACCAGGACCCGGCCACCACGGTGTCGTACGTCGTGCGGTGCGCCAGCTTCTCGGGGCTGGTGTCGACCTGGTCCCCGCCGACCGTGCTGACGACGCCGGAGCTCTGAGGGCTCAGCGGGGGAAGTCGGGGCTGAGCCGCACGACGTCGCCGACGACGACGACCGCCGGGTTCTCGACGCCGACCTCGCGGGCGCGCTCGGCGATGTCGGCGAGCGTGCCGAAGGTGACCCGCTGGTCGGGCAGGAAGCCGCGCTCGATGACAGCCACCGGGCAGGATGCCGGGCGCCCGGCCTCCAGCAGCGACCGTGCCGACCGTGCGAGCCGCCCGACCCCCATGAGCAGCACGACGGTGTGGTCGGTGCCGGGCGGCACCGCGGGCAGCTCGTCGTGGCCGGTGACGACGGTGAACCCACGGGCCACGCCCCGGTGGGTGACCGGGATGCCGGCGGCCGCCGGCACGGCGACGGCGCTCGTCACGCCGGGCACCACCTCGACGCGGATGCCGTGCGCCTCGCAGGCCAGCCGCTCCTCGCCGCCGCGACCGAGCACGTAGGGGTCGCCACCCTTGAGCCGCACGACGGCGCGGCCGGCCAGGGCCTGCTCGACGAGCAGGTCGTTGATCGCGTCCTGGGCCAGGGCGTGTCGGCCGGGGCCTTGCCGACGTCGACGACGCGCACGGTCGAGGGCAACCGGTCGACGACCCCGCGCGGGGCCAGCCGGTCGACGACCACGACGTCGGCCGCGGCGAGCAGCTCGCGGCCGCGGCCGGTGAGCAGGCCGTCGGCGCCGGGGCCGCCGCCGACGAGGGCGACCCAGCCGGGGCCGGGTCGAGCGGTGCGCCGCCGGAGGTCGACGGCGCCGCCGGCGAGCAACCCGTCGACGGTGCGCGCGACGCCGGTCGCGAGAACCGGGTCGCCGGGGGCGTGTGCCGCGACCGTGACGGTGCCGTCGGCGGTGGCCACGACGGGAGGTGGCCGGCAGGGTCGCCGTGCCGCCCTCCGGGTCCGCGGCGTCGAGGCACCAGATCCGGGCCGCGAGCGCGTCGGCGCGCACGGCCTCGTCGACGGCCGAGTCGCCCGACCCGACGACGACGAGCCAGGCGTCGTCGAGGTCGGCCGCACCGGCGTACTCCCGTGCGGCCCAGGTCACGCCACCGGACACCGCCAGCTCCTCGAGCTCCTCGCAGAGCCACGGGGAGACCACGTGCACGAGCGCGCCGGCGCCGACGAGCGCGCGCGCTCCGCCGACGACGGCCGGCGCCGCCACCCACCACGAGCGCCCGGCGCCCGGTGAGGTCGAGCCCGACGCGGCAGGGTCACCGCGGGTGCTCTCCGGGAGCCACGGCATCCGCCATGACGGCGGCGAGGGTGCGACCGTCGTCGGGGTCGACGAGCAGGAAGGCGCCGCCGCGGCGCGAGGTCGAGTACGTCTCGACCGGCAGCGGCGCGGCGAAGCGCACCGTGACCCGGCCGATGTCGTTGAGCGCCAGCCGGTCGGTGGGGGTCGAGCCGCAGGGCGTCGAGGTCGAGCCGGCCGTCGATCGAGCGCGACCACGGCGAGCACGGTGCGGGTGCCGTGCTTGACCAGCAGCCGGGCGCCCGGGCGCAGCGGCGTCGTCGCCGAGCCAGCAGGCGAGGGCGGTGACCTCCTGGCGCAGCGGCGCCGGGTCGCTCGCCGCGGCGAGCAGGTCGCCGCGGGAGACGTCGATGTCGTCGGCGAGCCGGAGCGTCACCGACTGGGGCGCGACGGCGACCGTGCGAGCGAGTCGCTCGCCGAGGTCGATGCCGGCCACGGTCGTGCGCGAGCCGGACGGCAGCACGACGACCTCGTCGCCGACGCGCACCGACGCCGGACGCGACCTGACCGGCGTAGCCGCGGTAGTCGCGGTGCTCGGGGGCGCGCGGCGCCCTGCGGGCGGATGACGTACTGCACCGGCATCCGGAACGGCTCGTGCGCCGGGTCGGTGCCGGCCGGGCACCGTCTCGAGGTGCTCGAGCAGCGTCGGGCCCGTCGTACCAGGGCGTGTGCGGCGGAGCGGTCGACGACGTTGTCGCCGACCAGCGCCGACACCGGGACGGCGTGCGGCGTCGGCGATGCCGAGCTCGCGTGGCGACGGCGGCGAACGTCGGCGCGCGACCGTGCTCGAAGACGTCCTCGTCGAAGTCGACGAGGTCGATCTTGTTGACGGCGAGCGACGACGTGGCGGCACCCGCAGCAGCGCGGCGACGGCGAGGTGCCGGCGGGTCTGCTCGACCACGCCGTTGCGGGCGTCGACGAGCAGCACGAGCGAGCTCGGCGGTCGACGCGCCGGTCACCGTGTTGCGGGTGTACTGCACGTGGCCCGGGGTGTCGGCGAGCACGAACGAGCGCTGCGGCCGTGGCGAAGTAGCGGTAGGCGACGTCGATCGTGATGCCCTGCTCGCGCTCGGCGCGCAGGCCGTCGGTGAGCAGCGCGAGGTCGGCCGTGGCCAGGCCCGCGGTCGCGGCTGACCCGCTCGACGGCGTCGAGCTGGTCGGCGAGCACCGACTTGGTGTCGTACAGCAGGCGGCCGACGAGGGTGGACTTGCCGTCGTCGACGCGACCCGGCGGTGGCGAGGCGCAGCAGGTCGCGTGCGTCCATCAGAAGTAGCCCTCCTGCTTGCGGTCCTCCATGGCGGCCTCGCGAGATCCGGTCGTCGGCGCGGGTGGCGCCGCGCTCGGTGAGCCGGGACGCCGCGACCTCGGCGATGACGTCGGCGACGGATGCTGGCGTCGGACTCGACGGCGCCGGTGCAGGACATGTCGCCGACGGTGCGGTAGCGGACCGGCGCGGTCTCGACCGTCTCGCCGGCTCGCGGGCTGCGCCCACGGCGCCGGCGGCCAGCCACATGCCGTCGCGCTGGAAGACCTCGCGGTCGTGGGCGTAGTAGAGCTCGGGCAGCTCGATGCCCTCGCGCTCGATGTAGCGCCACACGTCGAGCTCGGTCCAGTTGGACAGCGGGAAGACGCGCACGTGCTCGCCGGGCGCGTGCCGGCCGTTGTAGAGGTTCCACAGCTCGGGGCGCTGGCGGCGCGGGTCCCACTGGCCGAACGTCGTCGCGCAGGCTGAAGATCCGCTCCTTGGCCCGGGCCTTCTCCTCGTCGCGCCGGCCGCCGCCGAACACCGCGTCGAACCGGTGCGCGGTGATGGCGTCGAGCAGCGGCGACGGTCTGCAGCGGGTTGCGCGTGCCGTCGGGGCGCTCGCGCAGCCGGCCGTCGTCGATCCAGTCCTGGACGCGGGCGACCACGAGCCGCAGCCCGAGCCGCTCGACCGTCGCGTCGCGGTAGTCGAGCACCTCGGGGAAGTTGTGGCCGGTGTCGACGTGCAGCAGCGGGAACGGGCACCGGCGCCGGCGAGAACGCCTTGACCGCCAGGTGCAGCATGACGACGGAGTCCTTGCCGCCGGTGAACAGCAGCACCGGCCGCTCGAACTCGCCGGCGACCTCGCGGATGATGTGGATCGCCTCGCTCTCGAGCGCGTCGAGGTGGTCAGCACCGGCTGGTCGGCGAGTCGGCGGCAGCGTCGGGGTCGCGTCGGTGTCACGCGGAGCTCGGTCGGTGCGTACGGAGAGCGGTCATGTGTGCAGCCCGCACTCGGTCTTGGCCGACCCGGCCCAGCGGCCGGCGCGCGGGTCCTCGCCGGGCGCGACGCGCTGCGTGCAGGGCGCGCAGCCGATCGACGGGTAGCCGTCGGCGACAAGCGGGTTCACGCGGCACGCCGTGCGTCGTCGGCGTAGCGTCGACGTCCTCGTCGGTCCAGGCGGCGAGCGGGTTGAGCTTGACCATGCCGAGCTGCTCGTCGCAGGCGACGAGCGGGGTGTCGGCGCGGGTCGGGCGCCTCGTCGCGGCGCATGCCGGTGACCCACGCGCTCGTAGCCGGCCGAGCGCCGCGCTTCAGCGGCTCGACCTTGCGCAGCGCGCAGCAGCGGTCGGGGTCGCGGTCGTACAGGTCGCGGGCCGTACTCGGCGTCCTGCTCGGCGACGGTCTGCTGCGGCAGCACGTCGACGATGGTGATCGGCGAGCGTCGCTGCGCGACCGCGTCGCGGGTGCCGAGCGTCTCGGCGAAGTGGTAGCCGGTGTCGAGGAAGAGCACGTCGACGCCCGGGGCGTGCTTCGCGGCGACGTGCCGGCAGCACCGCGTCCGCCATGCTGGACGCGACGGCGAGGCGTCCCGGAAAGGTGCGCGCCGCCCAGGCGGCGACCTCGTCGGCCGTCGGCGTCCGGGCCGAGCTCGCCGCGGCGCCCTGCGTCGGCCAGCGCGCGCAGCTCGTCGGCGCCGCGGCGGGTGCCGCGGCCGCCAGTGCGCGGCGGTCGTGGCGGTCGGGGTGGTGTCGGCGGTCATCGCAGCTCCTCCTCGTCGGCGCGGTGGGCCCAGGGCGGCGAACGTCTCGCCGGCCGCGCGCTGGTCGAGCCAGCGGCGCACGACGCGCTCGACGTAGTCGGGCAGCTCGGCGGCGGTGACCTTCAGGCCGCGCACCTTGCGGCCGAAGCCGGCCTCGTCGCGGTCGGCGAGGCGAGGCCGCCGCCGAGGTGGACCTGGAAGCCCTCGACCTGCTTGCCGTCGCGTCGGTGACGATCTGCCCCTTGAGGCCGATGTCGGCGACCTGGATGCGGGCGCAGGAGTTGGGGCAGCCGTTGACGTTGAGGGTCGACGGGCGTGTCGAGCCGGTCGGTGACGTCGGCGAGCCGCTGCTCGAGCTCGGCGATCGGCGTGGCGCGCGGTGGCCTTGGTCTCGACGATCGCGAGCTTGCAGAACTCGATGCCGGTGCAGGCCATCGTGTGCGCGGCGGAACGGGCTGGGGCGCGACCGACAGGCCGAGCGTCGTCGAGCCCGGCGACGAGGGCGTCGACGCGCCTCCGGCGCGACGTCGAGCACGACCAGCTTCTGCTGCGGGGTGAGGCGGACCCGGTCGGAGCCGGCGGCGGCGATCAGGTCGGCGAGCCCGGCGAGCACGTCGCCGGTGACCCGGCCGACGACCGGGGCGGCGCCGACGTAGAAGCGGCCGTCCTTCTGCAGGTGCACGCCGACGTGGTCGCCGGGGCCGCTGGGGGGCGCCGGGCGGCGGGCCGTCGGGCAGCGGGCGGCCGAGGTACTCGGTCTCGAGCACCTCGCGGAACTTCTCGGCGCCCCAGTCGGCGACGAGGAACTTCAGGCGGGCCCTGGTGCGCAGCCGGCGGTAGCCGTAGTCGCGGAAGATCGAGATGACGCCGAGCCCAGACGTCGGGGACCTCGTCGAGCGGCACGCAGACGCCGAGCCGCTCGGCGAGCATCGGGTTGGTCGACAGGCCGCCGCCGACCCAGAGGTCGAAGCCGGCGCCGAGCTCGGGGTGCACGACGCCGACGAACGAGATGTCGTTGATCTCGTGGACGACGTCGTGGCTCGGGTGACCCGGTGATCGCGGTCTTGAACTTGCGCGGCAGGTTGGAGAACTCGGGGTCGCCGATGAAGCGGCTCGGTGATCTCGTCGATCGCCGGCGTCCGGTCGATGATCTCGTCGGCGGCGATGCCGGCGACCGGGCGAGCCGAGGATGACGCGCGGGGTGTCGCCGCAGGCCTCGGTGGTCTGCAGGCCGACGGCCTCGAGGCGGTCGCCAGATCTCGGGGACGTCCTCGACGCGGATCCAGTGGACTGGATGTTCTGCCGGTCGGTGATGTCGGCGGTGTCGCGGGCGAAGTCGCTGGCGATCTCGGCGATGCACCCGCAGCTGCGCGAGTGGTCAGCGCGCCGCCGTCGAGCCGGACGCGCAGCATGAAGTACTCGTCGTCGAGCTCCTGTCGGTCGAGCGGCGCGGTGCGGCCGCCGTCGATGCCCGGGCTTGCGCTGGGTGTAGAGGCCCCACCAGCGGAACCGGCCGCGCAGGTCGTGCGGCGGGATCGAGGCGAAGCCCTCGCGGGAGTAGATCGTGCTCGATCCGCGCGCGGACGTTGAGGCCGTCGTCCTCCTGCTTGAACACCTCGTTGGCGTTGAGCGGCTCGCGTCCGTCGACGGCCCACTGACCGTTGGAGCGCCCGGCCCGCGGCGGGCGCAGGGCCCGTGCGGTCGAGGTCTCGGTCGGCTGAGTGGTCATCGGGGTCCCCACGGCAGGTCGGATGCTGGCTTATCAAATGTATAACGCGCCATTATCTTCGGATGCTCGGTCCACGATGCGGGCCGAACTCCTACCGGTCCAGTGGGAGGTCGAGTACCGGCCTGGTGGGAGGTCGAGGACGGGCTGTCGTGCGACCGTGGACCTGCGTATCATCGAACACGTGTTCGACTCCAGTGCGCCCGGCGGTCCTCCGCTGCGCACCGGTACCCCGGGTTCACCGGCCGGCCGGCGGTCGGCGTCCGGGGCGAACGCGGTGGGCGGTCCGCCCGGCTGGCCGCCCGGGGTGCCCCCGCCCGGGGAGCGTGGCTGGGACCACCGGGCCAGCGCCTGGCTGCTCGACCACTGCCCGCCGGACTACCGGCTCTACCCGGCCTGGCGGCGGCATCCGATCGCGTTGGCGTGGTTCACGGTGCGCCACCTCGACGCCCAGCTCGACGCGATGCGCTCGGCCTACCGTGAGGTGCGCGTCGACCTCGTCGACGACATCGGCCCCGAGGGTGTCGCCCAGGTGCTCGCCGACCTCGAGTGCGAGGGGGTGCGGCTGTTGTCCGCGCGGCGGGCGGCCGGCCTGCTCCTCGACGCCCTGCGCGGCCTCGACTTCGTGCCGAAGCTCTGACCCGCGGCTGCTCCCGGTCGCGGGTACCCGACCTCGCCCGGCACCGGGCCGCCCACTACCATCGCGATACCTACGAGCGGATCGATGGTCAGCGTGGCTCATGACACCCCACTGGACGCCTCGGATCGACGGCCGGTCCGTGTGCTGGGCATCTTCGCCCATCCCGACGACGAGACCATCTGCGCCGGCGGCACCCTCGCCAAGTACGCGAGTGACGGCGCCGACGTCCGGGTGGTCTCGCTGACCAAGGGCGGAGCCGGCCAGATCAGCGACGCGAGCGCGGCGACCCGGTCGACCTTGACGGCAGTTCGGGAGCAGGAGCTCGCTGCGGCCGGAGCCGAGCTCGGGCTCACCGAGACGAGATGCCTGGACCATCCCGACGGCGGCCTGCGCTCCGACGATCGACGGGCGTCCTGGTCGCGCTCGCGTCGGAGCTGCTCAGCGAGGTCGACCCCGATGTGGTGATCACCTTCGGTCCCGACGGGTTCTCCGGTCATCCGGACCACGTAGCCGTCGGAGCAGCGGTCACCGCGGCCTGCTACGAGATGCGATCCACCCGCCCGATCCGGCTCTTCCACTGCCACCTGCCGCGAAGCAGGATGCTGCTGCGCGACCGCCTGGCGGAGTGGGTCGTCGAGCTGACGACCCGCTTCAAGGGCACGCAGGACTTCGTCCGCGCCCTGACGGTCTTCTCGCGCGAGGCGACCGCGCTCGGATACGCCGCCGACTTCGTCAAGGTCGGACTGGTTTCCGTCCGGCTCCTACCTCATCGAACAGGGCGAGGCCGGCGACGACGATGCACTTCCTCCTGTCCGGGCAGGTGGAGATCCGGCGAGAGGACGACGGACGGTCGGGTGCCGTGGTCGACCGGTCGGGCCCGGGAGAGTTCATCGGCGAGGAGGGCATCGCCACCGGCCAGCCGCGCAACGCGCACGTGGTGGCCGTGGATGACGTCACGAGCCTGACGTTCCTCGCGTCGACCCGACTCCTTCGACGGGCGCGGGGACCAGGCGCAGCCCCGGCTCACCAGATCGCTGCCCTCGGGGGACCAGATCGACGCCGAGGGTGAGCACGTGCATCGACGTCTCCGACTTCGTCGGCCACAAGATCCGGGCCACGGCCGCGCATCGCTCGCAGTATCCGATCGATCCGAGATGTTCCCCGATCGCATCCTGCGAGAGATGTTCGGCGTCGAGTACTTCATCCAGGTCCTGCCCGAGCGTGAGCTCGACACGTCGCTCCTCGACGAGTAGACAGGCCGGCCCGGCGTCGGGTCGACGAGCCCGTCTAGAGCTCCGCCGCCACGTCGTCGAACAACGCGGTCGAGAAGTACCGCTCCATGCGGTCCGGCAGGACGGTGCCGACGTGGTGCCCCGGGCCGAGGCGGGCGGCGAGCCGCCGTGCGGCGGCGATGTTGAGCCCGCTCGACGGGCCGATGCCCAGGCCGCGACGACCGAACTCGCGCGCGGTGGCGAGTGCCTCCGGTCTCCGGCACCAGCACCGGATCGTCGAGTCCGACGGCCTCGGGGTCGAGGAGCCGGCTCATGCCGTCGACGACGCCCGGTATCCCGCCGACGACCTCCGGGTCGCCCTGCGCGGTGAACGTCGCGGTCGGCATCGCCCGAGCGACGGTGCGTGTCGTAGCCGTGGTCCCGCAGCGCGTGCGCCACGCCCATCAGCGTGCCGCCGGTACCGACACCGGCGACGAAGCCGTCGAGGCGACCGCCGACCTGCTGGATCAGCTCGGGCCCCGTCGAGTGCCGATGGGCGAACACGTTGCGCGGGTTCTCGAACTGCCGGGCGGCGTACACGTCGGCCTGCGTGCCCGAGTCGCCCAGCAGCGCCGCGATCGCCCCGTCCATGCCCTGCTCGGCAGGGGTGAGCACCACGTCGCCACCGAGCCGGCGGATCATCAGGACCCGCTCCCCACTGACCGTCTTGGGCATGTACGCCCGAAACTGCACACCGACGGTGGCGCAGACCATGCTCAGGGCGATCGAGGTCGACCCGCTCGACGCCTCGACGACGACGGTGGAGGGAGACACCTCGCCCGATGCGATCGCGTGCGCGACGATGTTCGTCGCCATCCGATCCTTGGTGCATCCGCTCGGCAACAGGTAGTCGAGCTTCAACCAGAGCGTGCAGCCGCTCGCCTCGTCCTCGTACCGGATGGTCGGGGTCTCGAGGGGCAGCTGGAGCAGCCACGACGCACGCTCGATGAACCGGGACCCGACTGCGCCCATCCCGGCCTCCTGTCGGCCCAGCTCCTCAGCGCGAGTCCGGATGGGCACTCGCAAGGGAACGGTAACAGCACCTCCGGAGTGCGGGAGCGAGGGTGGGCTACCGTGATGGTCGGCGACCCTTCCCCATGGTGCGAGGTTCGTTCCCGCGGATCCCATCGACACCCACGGAGAACGCTCTTGAGTGCGGAGCAACGAGCAGCGATCCGAGCCGTGTGCCCGTTTCGGCTCGTCGTGGACGAGGACCTCGACCAGCTCGACGCCGAGACCACGCTGAGCGACGCGGTGGCCGGCTCGACCCTCTTCGAGGAGGGTGACCCGGCCGACGGCGTCTCCGCCATCCTCGAGGGACGGGTCGAGGTGGTCAGGCAGGGCCGGGTGCTCGCGACGCTCGGTCCGGGGTCGGTTCTCGGCGAGGTCTCGGTCTTCGTGCCGTCCGCCACGCGCACGGCCACCGCCCGGGCCAGCTCCGCGGTGCGGATGATCACGTGGGGTGCGGACGACGTCCCGGGCCGCCTCGCCCGTCACGAACGCCTCGCGACCGCCATCGTCGCCGACATGGCGTCCGTGCTCGCGGTACGGCTCGACCGGCGCACGCACGATGTCGTCTCGCTGCTCGACGTCGCCGGCTCACGCCTGCCCGTCTCGGAGCTGGAGCGGTTCCGCAGCCGCGCCGTGGAGTAGCCGGGCCTCGACTTCGTGCCGAGGCTGAAGTCAGTCGTCACGCGGTTCGGTCGTCACGCGGTTGCGGTCGATCACGCGGTTCGGTCGTCACAGTCCAGCCGGACACCGTCCGCCACCCGGTAGGGGGCGGTGCCGACGATTGCGCCGACGACCCGGCGCAGCCGGCTCACCTCCGCACGCACCGTCACGAGGTGCTCGTCGTCACCGAACAGGGCCCGGCTCAGCCGCGCGGCCGAGAGCCCCTCCGGGCCTGCCTGCGCCAGCAGCCGCAGGATCGCGGCGTGGCGTGGGGTGAGCGAGGCGCGCCAGCCCTCACCGGCATCCGACGACCCGGACACCTCGAGCACGCCCTGGCCGTCGACCGTGCGCAGCCGGGCGGTGAGGCGCACGGCCCGCTCGTCGGGGCGCACCAGCCAGCCGTCGCCGAGGCGCTCCGGCACGCACAGCCCCAACCCGGGCACGGTGAGCGGTCGGTCGGCGCGCGGTGCCGCGATCCGGTCGCGGACCAGCACCCCCGCATGGTGGGCGACCCACCCGTCGTCGTCGACGAGCAGCAACGGCCCGGTCGTCGTCGCGAGCACGTGCTCGGCCGAGCGGCGCAGCCGGCCCAGCGCCTGCTCGTGGTGCCGCCACAGCCGGGCCTCGGCCAGCTTGGTGGCGGTGTCGACCAGGGCGACGAGGGCGGGGTGCAGGGTCAGGGCGGGCCCGCTGACGTCGACGATGCCGAGCAGGGCGCCGGTGCGCGGGTCGTGCACGGGGGATGCCGTGCAGTACCAAGGGTGCTGCCCCTCCTCGAAGTGCTCGGCCAGAACAGTTGCACCGGAGCCTGTTCGGCGAGCGCGGTGCCGATGGCGTTGGTGCCGACGTGGTCCTCGGTCCAGGTCGCGCCCTCGGTGAACCCGAGCGCGTCAGCCCGGCGGAGCACGCCGGCCGACCCGTCGCGCCAGAGGATGGTGCCGTCGGCGTCGGTGACCACCACGATGAACCGCGACGCGTCGGCGACCGACGTGAGCACCGCCCGGATCTCGTCGACGACCAGGGCCAGCGGCGAGGCCCGTCGCCGCCGCTCGACCTCGACCCACGGGAGCGGGTCGCGGGCATTGGCGCGGGTGGGGTCGAGCCCGAACGACAGCGCCCGCGACCACGACCTCGAGACGAGCGCTCGGGGGCGCGCCGGGGGCTCGGCACCGCCCATCACGGCGTCGTGCACCCGCTGCAGGGCCCGGGCGTGCTGGCCCAGGTCGGTGCCCGGTGCCACGGCGTTGCCCGCGTGCGACGTCATCGTCGACTCCTCCCACCCCGGGTGGTCGGGGTGACGTTCCGGTCAGGGTAGCCCCGGTGGGGAGGGCTGCGCCCGCGGTGCAACGTCGTGCAACCCTTCCGCGCGCGGCAGGAGTGGGGTGTGCTGGGCGGGTGCGCGGGTCGACGTCGCCCCGCCGGGCCAGAAGGAGCACGCCATGACCGAGATCCTCGAGCGTCCCGCCGCCGGTGCCTCGTCCGCCCCTGACCGGGCGGATGCCTGGCTGTCCGCCTTCGAGGAGGCCCTGACGGCGCGCGATGTCGACCGGGCGGCCGCGATGTTCGCGGCGCGGAGCTGGTGGCGCGACCTGGTGTCGTTCTCGTGGAACATCACCACGGTCGAGCACCCCGAGGGCGTGCGTGACCTGCTCACGGCGACCCTCGAGCGCACCGCTCCGTCCGGGTTCGCCACGAGCGAGCCGCCGACCGAGGACGGCGGGGTCGTCACCGCGTGGTTCACCTTCGAGACGGCCGTCGGCCGCGGCACGGGCCTGCTGCGCCTGAAGGAGGAGGACGGCGCCGACCGCGCGTGGACGTTCCTCACGACCCTCGACGAGCTCAAGGGCTTCGAGGAGCCCAAGCGCACCCGGCGGCCGCGCGGGGCCGAGCACGGCGCCGACAAGGGGCGCGCGACGTGGAAGGAGCGGCGCCAGGCGGAAGCGGAGAGCCTGGGCTCGACGACCCAGCCCTACGTGCTCGTGATCGGTGGCGGCCAGGGCGGCATCGCCCTCGGTGCCCGGCTGCGCCAGCTCGGGGTGCCGAGCCTCGTCATCGACAAGCACCCCCGCCCGGGTGACCAGTGGCGCAACCGCTACAAGTCGCTCTGCCTGCACGACCCGATCTGGTACGACCACCTGCCCTACCTGAAGTTCCCCGACAACTGGCCGGTGTTCTCTCCCAAGGACAAGATCGGCGACTGGCTCGAGTCGTACGTCAAGGTCATGGAGGTGCCCTACTGGTCGAGCACCGAGGCATCGTCGGCGACCTGGTCGGACGAGACAGGGGAGTGGACCGTCGACGTCGAGCGCGAGGGCCGGCCCCTGACCCTGCGCCCCACCCACCTCGTGTTCGCAACCGGCATGAGCGGCAAGCCACGGATGCCGGACGTCGCCGGCCTCGACGTCTTCCGCGGCGACGTCCACCACTCGTCGCGGCACCCCGGTCCGGACGCGTACCGCGGGAAGCGCGCCGTCGTCATCGGCAGCAACAACAGCGCCTTCGACATCTGTGGCGCCCTGTGGGAGAACGACGTCGACGTCACGATGGTGCAGCGCAGCTCGACGCACATCGTCAAGAGCGGCAGCCTGATGGAGTACGGCCTCGGCGACCTCTACTCGGAGCGGGCGCTCGACGCCGGGGTGACGACCGAGAAGGCCGACCTGATCTTCGCGTCGCTCCCGTACCGGATCCTCCACGAGTTCCAGATCCCGGCCTACGAGAAGATGGCCGAGGTCGACAAGGACTTCTACGACCGCCTCGCCAAGGCCGGCTTCTGGCTCGACTGGGGCGACGACGGCTCCGGCCTGTTCATGAAGTACCTGCGGCGCGGGTCGGGCTACTACATCGACGTCGGCGCCGCAGACCTGGTGGCCGACGGTCGAGGTGCGGCTCGTCCACGGCCAGGTCGACCACCTGACCGAGGATGCCGTGGTGCTCGCCGACGGCACCGTGCTGCCGGCCGACGTCGTCGTGTTCGCCACCGGCTACAACTCGATGAACGGCTGGGTCGCCGACCTCATCGACCAGGAGACCGCGGACCGGCTCGGCAAGTGCTGGGGCCTGGGGTCGGACACGACCAAGGACCCGGGGCCGTGGGAAGGCGAGCAGCGCAACATGTGGAAGCCCACCCAGGTGACCAACCTGTGGATGCACGGCGGCAACCTGCACCAGTCCCGCCACTACTCGCAGTTCCTCGCCCTGCAGCTCAAGGCCCGCTTCGAGGGGCTCGAGACCCCGGTGTACCGGCTCCAGGAGGTGAACCACACCGGCTGACCCGGCTCGCCGGGTGGAGGAAGTGTGCCGGGTGGAGGAAGTGTGGAGATCGTGCGCGCGTCGCCGGTGCCGGCCGAGGTCGACACCGGCGTCGACCTGCGAGCGCCTAGACTCGGGTGGTTTCGTAGCCGCACACGACCAGGGAGGTAGGCACCGGTGAGCCTGCTCGAGCGCATCGAGGGACCCGACGACCTCAGGTCCCTGCGCCCAGACCAGTTGCCGGCCCTGGCCGACGAGATCCGGCAGTTCCTGGTCGAGGAGGTCTCCCGCACCGGGGGCCACCTCGGGCCCAACCTCGGGGTCGTCGAGCTCACCATCGCCATCCACCGGGTGTTCAGCTCGCCGCGCGACACCGTGGTGTTCGACACCGGTCACCAGTCCTACGTGCACAAGCTGCTCACCGGCCGGCACGACTTCACCGGGCTGCGCACCCAGGGTGGCCTGTCCGGCTACCCGAGCCGGTCCGAGTCCGAGCACGACGTCGTCGAGAACTCCCACGCGTCCGCCTCGCTGTCCTGGGCGCACGGCATCGCCGCGGGCCGCGTCGTGAGCGGTCAGCGCGGCCGGCACACGGTGGCGGTCATCGGTGACGGCGCCCTCACCGGCGGCATGGCCTGGGAGGCCCTGAACAACATCGCGGCCGAGCCCGACCTGCCGCTGGTCATCGTCGTCAACGACAACGAGCGCTCCTACGCCCCGACCCGCGGTGGTCTGGCCGAGCACCTCTCGACGCTGCGCACGACGCGCGGCTACGAGCGGTTCCTCGACTGGGGCAAGGTCACCCTCGCGCGCACGCCGGTCGTCGGCGGCGCGATGTACGAGACGTTGCACGGGGTGAAGAAGGGCATCAAGGACATCGTCGCGCCGCAGGGCCTGTTCGAGGACCTCGGCCTGAAGTACGTCGGCCCGGTCGACGGCCACGACGAGCAGGCCATCGAGGCGGCCCTGGGCAAGGCGCGGGCCTTCGGGGGGCCGGTGCTCGTGCACGTGCTCACCCAGAAGGGCCGCGGCTACGACCCGGCCATCACCGACGAGGCCGACCAGTTCCACGCCGTCGGGGTCATCAACCCCGAGACCGGGCTGCCGCTCGAGATCGCCGGCCGCAGCTGGACCGACGAGTTCAGCGACGAGATGGTGCGCATCGGCGAGGACCGGCCCGACGTCGTCGCGATCACCGCCGCGATGATGATCCCGGTCGGGCTCAAGAGTTTCGGCGACCGCTTCCCCGACCGCACCTTCGACGTCGGCATCGCCGAGCAGCACGCCCTCACCATGGCGGCCGGGCTGGCGTTCACCGGGCTGCACCCCGTCGTCGCGGTCTACGCCACGTTCCTCAACCGCGCCTTCGACCAGCTGCTGATGGACTGCGCCATGCACCGGGCCGGCGTCACCGTCGTGCTCGACCGCTCCGGCATCACCGGCCCTGACGGTGCCTCGCACCACGGCATGTGGGACATGACGATCAGCGGCGTCGTGCCCGGGCTGCACCTCGCCGCCCCGCGCGACGGCCAGCAGGTGGCGCGCGCCGTGCGGGCCGCCGTCGACATCGCCGACGCGCCGTCGGTCGTCCGCTTCCCGAAGGGGTCGGTCGCCGACCCGGTCGTCGCGGTGCGCACCTCCGGCACCGTCGACGTGCTCGCCGAGCCCGACGGCGACGACGTCGACCTGCTCCTCGTCGGCATCGGCTCGATGGTCGTGACCGCGCTGGCCGCGGCCGACAAGCTCACCGCGGAAGGCGTGCGCGTGCGCGTCGTCGACCCGGTCTGGGCCCTGCCGGTCAGCGACGACCTCGTCGCCCTGGCGGGTTCGGCCGGGCGGGTCGCGGTCGTCGAGGACAACGTCGTCGTCGGCGGCATCGGCTGCCAGGTCGAGCTCGCCCTGCGCGACGCCGGCCTCACCACGCCGCTCGACCAGCTCGGCATCCCCAAGGAGTTCCTCGACCACGGTTCCCGCGGGCAGGTGCTCGACCGGGTCGGGCTGACGCCGGATGCCGTCGCGGGTCGGCTCCGCGCCCGGCTGGGCTGACCGACGGTCAGGTCAGCTCGTCGATCGAGGCGACCGGCACGAGCCGCTTGGCTGCCTGGGCGAGCCTGTCGTCGAGCGTGACGAGGGCGTCCGCCTGGAGCCGGGTGAGTGCCACGTACTCGGCGTCGTAGGTGTCGGGCCAGCCGAGCTGGTCGGCGACGTCCCACGCGACGCTCTGCAGCACGCGGTCACCGAGCAGCCGCAGGCGAAGGCGCCGCACGTAGCCGAGCGCGTTCTCGGCCTCCGGCTGGGTGAGCTCGCCGCGCTGCACCGCCTGGAACAGCAGCGACAGCACGTGCGAGCGCAGCAGGGTCGGGGCGAGCAGCTCGTGCTCGTCGCGGATGACGGCGTCCTCGCGGGCGAGCCCCGGAAGCACCCGGCACGCGAGCCCATCGTGGGGCTGTGGACGGCTCCGATGACGTGTCGGTGGACACTTGTACGATTAACGCATGACGGAGGAGCTTTCACTCGACGAGCGGCTGGCGCGAATTGCGGCCGGCGCGCAGGCGTGCCGCGGTATCGAGGGTGAGCTGTGGCGGGCCGGCTCGGCCGGCTCGAGGACGTGTTGGCGTAGTCGATGCGATGGTGGTGCGGGGCCGGCTCGAGGACGTGTTGGGCGTAGTCGATGCGATGGTGGTGGCGGGGGAGTCGGCGCGGGTGGTGGTCACTGCGGAGGCGATCGGCCGGGGCGAGACGGGGGCGGGCCCGGCGGCGCTGTCCCCGGTGGCGTGGGTGCGTCGGCATGCTCCGTCGACGGTGGCAGGCGGGGCCGGTCAGGTGGTGGCCGTCGCGGAGGCGTTCGCGGTCGCGGGCAACGCGCCGGTCAAGGATGCCGTGCTGTCGGGTGCGTTGCCGGTGCGTAGTGCCGCGGTGGTGGTGTCCGAGGCCGACAAGCTGCTGCCCCTGCTGGTGGAGGAGGCCAGGGCGACGGTGTTGGACGGGCTGATCCGGATCGCGGCGCAGGAGGGGCCGCGGGAGTGCCGCAAGCTGCGTGCGCAGCTGCTGGCGACGTACGGCCTCGATGGTGAGCTGCAGAATGAGCAGGATGCCGCGAAGCGTTTCGTGGCGCTGTCTCAGCCGTTCGTTGACGAAGTGGGCGTGGCCGAGTACCGGCTGACCCTGGACCCGGAGGGCAAGGCGGTGCTGGAGGCGGCGTTGGGCCCGTTGTCGGCGCCTGAACCGGTCGAGGGTGACTGATAACGAGACCTGCGCTCGAGTGACCGGCGGCGCGGCGAGGCACTGGTGACGCTGGTGCGCCGAGGTGTCGCGGCGGCGGACAAGGGGCCGCGGCACACCAAGAGCCAGCTCTTCGTGACCGTCGACCTGGAGACGCTGCGCAACGGGGTTCGCGGGGCCGGGGTGACGGTGGGTGGGCCGGAGGCCGGCGTCCTGCTCGCACCGGAGACGGTGCGCCGGCTGGCCTGTGACGCCACGATCATCCCGACCGTGATGGGAGCCGCCGGCGCGGTGGTCGACCTCGGCATGGACGTGCGGCTGTTCAGTGCCGCCCAGGTCAAGCGCCTCTGGCTGCGTGACCGTCACTGCACCTATCCGGGGTGCACGATGCCTGCGAGCTGGTGCGACGCGCACCACCTGGTTCATTGGGCTGACGCCGGCCCCACTGATCTCGACAACGCCGCATTGTTGTGCGAGCGGCACCACACGATCGTGCACCAGCGCCGCTACGCCGGGCGGCTGGGGGGCGACGAGCTCGCCCCGCGGGTGGAATGGGACCGTCGGGTCGGCTCCTACGACGAGCCGATCTCCTGGCCATCGGCGCGGCTCGACAACCAGCGTGACCCCGCCCCGCACCCCGCCGGTTCCGGCGGGGCCAGGGGCATGGCTGCACCCCGGTCGGAAAGCCCGTCGGTCAGTGGAACAGGGTCGACAGCTTGTCGTTGTCGACCTCGGTGGCGAGGAGCGCCGCGGCTGCGGCGTCACCGGCATTCCCCAGGGCCGCGGAGTGCACCAGCGCACGCACGGTGAGCTCGCGCATCCCGGTGCGCGAGGCCAGCTCGCGCATGGCGCCGACCCAGTGCGCCGTCTCCGGGTGGGCGTGGGTGCGGCCGAGGGTGCACAGGGCGTCGAGGATGTGGACGTGCACCCAGACGTAGGGGTCCGCGACCCGGGTGCTGCGCGTGCGTGCGTCGAGCAACGTGTCGAAGGCCTCGCCGGTGCGGCCGGCGGCCTCGGCCACCAGGGCGAGACCGCGGGCGGAGATCGCCTCCCAACACGGGTCACCGAGGTGGCAGGCCCGGGCGAAGGCTCGCTCCAGGGTCTGCGCCGCCAACGCGGGTTCGTGCCGGGCCAGGTGCACCTCGCCCTGCAGGGCCTCCGGCCAGGGAAGGAACGACAGCCAGTGACCGCGCTCGGCCAGGGCCACCGACTCGGTGAGCCGGGCGGCCGCGTCGTCCAGGCAGCCGCGCAGGAGGTCGACCCGCCCGCGCATCGCGAGGGCGTACGCCTCGCGGCGCGGGTCGCCGGCCGCCCGGCCCAGCCGGGCGGCCTCGTCGAGCAGGGCGACCGCCTGCGGGTAGCTCCCGCGGTCGCTGTGGACCGACCCGAGGTAGGTCGTGGCCTTCGCCAGCACCTCCGGTGAGCCCTGCGCGATCTCGATGGCGTCGGTGAGCCAGAGCTCGGCACGGTCGTAGCGGGCGCGCAGGAAGTCCACGTACCCCAGCTCGGCCCGGGCCCGTGCCACGGTGGCCAGGTCGCCGTCGTCCAGGGCGAGCCGGTCGACCTCGTGCAGGTGGGCCTGACCCTCCTCGTCCTGTCCCCGCACCGAGTGGATCAGCGCCTCGGCCAGGGCGAGCCGTGACTGCACCCGCAGGTGGGTCGTGCCGGCCGCGTCGGCGAGGGGCACCGCGCTGCGCAGCGAGGTGATGCCGGGGTCGATCGCTCCGGCCGCGATGGCGGCCGAGCCCGCCTCGATGACCGCGTCGACCGCGCGGTCCGTGGTGACCTCGACGGCGGCGCGGGGTCGTTCGTGCCGAGCCGCCTCGACGGCGGCGTTCGGACTCACCCCGAGCTCGGCATCGAGCAGCCGGGCGAAGGCCGCGTACTGCCGCTCGGCCGCGTCCTCGTCGCCGATGAGGCGGTACAGCCGGATCACGAGTGCCTGGTGGTTCTCGTCGAGGGGGCTCATGGCGGCCGCGCGCACCGCGAAGCCCCGGGCCCGGTCGAGCTCACCGCGGGCGAGCAGGCCCAGTGCGGCCTCGTGCAGCACCGACTCGGTGGTCGAGGCGAGCCGCCGCCGCTCCGAGAGCAGCCACGACTCGAACGCCGGCGCTCCGCGGACCACCGGACCCTCGAGCAGCTCCCCACCCGCGCCGGCCACCTCCATGGCCTCGGCCCACGAGCCGTGGCACAGCTCGACGACGTCGACCAGCACGTCGTCGGCGAGGGTCAGTGCCACCGGGTCGCCGTCGATCGAGCCGTCGTCGCCGAGGACCCGTCGGATCTCGGCCAGGCTCCAGCGCAGCGCCCGCAGGGGGTCGTCCGCCTCGGCGAAGAGGAGCTCCGCGAGGCGGCCCCTGCTGGTGGGCCGCTCGGTCAGGATCAGGTAGGTCAGCAACGCCCAGCTCTTGCGACTGCGGAGCCGGTAGGGCTGACCACCGGTGCGCTCCACGGCCGGTCGGCCGAGCAGCCGCACGACGAGCGCCGGGGCACCGACCCGCCGTTCGTCGCTGGCCACCCGGACCGTCATCCGGTCAGCGTGGCACAGGCCGGGTCGGGCGGCACGTGTGCCGCCCGACCCGGCCCGTGCGCGGTGGGTGTCGTCACCGGGCTCAGGAGTGCTCGCTGACGCTGTAGATCTCCTCGGCCACCAGGCCGTGGGCCTCGCGGTGGACGGTGTTCGCCGCCTCCGCGTCCGGCGCCTCGACGAGGCAGAAGATCTTGCCCGCGCCCTCGTCGACCCAGTAGCGCAGGTAGCTGACGCCGTGCGGGTCCTGGGTCGCGAGGTCGGCCTGGTGGGCGGCCGCGACGTCGCTCGCGGAGACCCCGCCCTCGATGGTGTGGGAGTCCATGAACAGTGCCATGTGTGGTGTTCCTTTCTGGTCGGACGACGCTCGTCGCCGCCCGGGTGACACCACGAAACCGGGGCCGCGTGTGACGGCGCGTTTGACGCCTACGCCCGTGGCGAACTCGCTGGACCCGGGCCGCTCGTGACGGTTGGCTGGGCCGATGAGGATGTTGGTGCTGGGGGGAACCGCGTGGCTCGGCCGCACCGTCGCGCTGGAGGCGCTGCGCCGTGGCCACGACGTCACCTGCCTGGCGCGGGGGAGCTCCGAACCACCGCCCGGTGCCACCTTCGTCACCGCCGACCGCGACCTCGACGACGGTCTGGCCGCGGTCGCCGGCGAGGCGTGGGATGCCGTCGTCGACGTCACCCGGCATCCGGGCCACGCGCGCCGGGCCGTGCGTGACCTCGCGGCGCGGCACCGGGTGCTCGTGTCGACGGGCAACGTGTACGCGCGGTTCGACGCCCTCGAGCAACCGGAGGACTCAGCGTTGCGAGACCCGCTCGACGGTGACCTGATGACCGACATGGAGGTCTACGGCGAGGCGAAAGTGGCCTGCGAGAACGCAGTTCGTGATGCCGCGCAGCACGGTGACGATCGTCCGCTCCGGCCTGATCGGCGGCCCCGGCGACTGGTCCGGTCGCACCGGCTACTGGCCGTGGCGCTTCGCCCACCCGGTGGGGGAGCGTGTCGTCGTGCCCGACGAGCTCGACTTCCCGTGCGCCATCGTCGACGTGCGCGACCTCGCGGCCTGGCTGGTCACGGTCGCCGAGCGCCGGCTCGACGGCACCTTCAACGCCACCGGCCCGACCGCGCCCCTGGCCGAGGTGCTCGCCGTCGCCGCGCACGTCGCGGGGTCGACCGCCGAGCCGCTCCCGGTCGGGCGCGACCTGTTGGCCGAGCTCGGGGTCGGTGCCTGGATGGGGCCGGCCTCCCTGCCGCTGTGGATCGACGACCCGGACTGGCGCGGCTTCGCGACGATGGACACGTCCCGGTCGCGTGCGGCCGGTCTGGTCACGCGGCCGCTCGAGGAGACCCTGCGCGACACGCTGGCCTTCGAGGAGACGCGCACCGTGCCGCGTCGGGCCGGCCTGTCCGACGACGACGAGCGCCGCGTGCAGGAGGCCGCCCTCAGCCGGTGAGGTGGCGCAGGTGCAGCGCGAGCTGGATCTGCAGCGCCCGGCTCGGCTCCTGCCAGTCGGCGCCGAGCAGCTCGCCGATGCGGTGCAGCCGCTGGGCCACGGTGTTGACGTGCACGTGGAGGGCGGTGGCCGCGTGCCGCGGGCTCGACCCGGCCTGGAAGTACGCCTCCGCGGTGCGCACGAGGTCGGCCCCGCGCTGGGTGTCGTAGTCGAGCAGCGGGCCGAGCGCCGAGCGCACGAAGTCGCGCACCTCGGGGTCGGAGCCGACGATGAGCCCGGCGAACCCGAGGTCGGCGGCGCTCCCGCCACATCCGGTGCGCCCCAGGGCCGTCAGCGCGGATGCCGTGCGCCGGGCCTCGCGGTAGGCCTCCGGCAGCGCTCGTGGATCGGGCACCGGCCCGGACCCGCCGACGGTGAGCCGGCTCGACGCGGACATCCGCTGGGCGAGCTCGACGGCCGCCGCCGACGGGTCGTCGCGCTGCACGATGGCCACGACCTCGCCGCGGTGCTCGGCGACCAGGGCCGCGCCGCCGAGCGCGGCGGTCACCGACATGACGAGCGAGCGGCGTGACGTGGCGGCATCCGGCGTGGTGGCGACGAGCAGGCAGCACGGCGAGCGCAGGTCGACGCCCTGGGTGCGTGCGGCGTCGACGACGGCCCGCAGGTCGGCCCGTCCGGAGAGCAGGTCGGCGACCAGGTCGGTGCGCACCTGCAGCTGGGCGTCGGCGCGCTGGCGCTCACCGAGGAGGACGAGTGCGGTGACGACGGCGGCCCGCTCGACGGTGCGCCGGTCGGCCTCGTCGAGGTCGACCGGTCCGCCGACGACCAGCTGACCCAGGGGCAGGTCGACGGCGGAGACCGGGACGACCCAGCGGTCGCCGGTGCGGATGAGCCGACCGGCGGTGTCGAGCGGGGCGTCGACGGCGTACGGGTGCCGTCGGGCCGCAGCCGCTGCGGACGCGGCCGCCTCACCGGGCACCTCGGGGACCGGGCCGGCCGCGCTGCGCTCGATGCCCTGGTCGTCGACGAGCACGACCCAGACCCCGAGCAGGCTGTGCAGGGCCTCGGTGATCTCACCGACGCCGCCGCCGCGCAGCACGATGCCGGCGAACCGGTCGTGGGCGGCCGCGGCGCGCTCCAGGCCCTCCGTGTGGCGGCGCACCGCGTCGAGCGCCCCCACCTGAACCAGCGACACCGCGGCGAGCGCGGCCAGCGAGCCGAGCACGGAGACCTCGTCCGGGGTGAAGGTGCGCGGCGAGCGGTTGGCGGCGAAGAGCACCCCGACGAACTCGTCCTTGACGAGCAGGGGGGTGCCGCAGATGGCGACGATGCCCTCGTCGCCGACCGCGGTGTCGATGGGGGAGGTGTGCTGGAACCGCTCGTCGGCGGCATAGTCGGCGGTCCAGTACGGCCGGTGCGTCGAGGCGGCCAGCCCGCCCAGGCCGGCGCCGAGCTCGAGGCGCAGCTGCTGGAACGCGCTCGACACCGAGCCGGCGGTGGCCCGCATGAAGGTGTCGCCGGCGGCGGCGTCGTAGAGCGTCAGGTACGACAGGTCGGTGCCGAGCAGGGTGCGGGCCCGCAGCACGATCGCCTCGAGCACGAGTGCCGGGTCGTCCATGGTGGCGAGGTCCTGGGCGGTCTCGACCAGCGCCTCGAGCTCCTGCTCGCGGCGTCGCCGCAGGTCGGTCACCGCCCTGACCTGCAGTGCGAGGTCGCGCAGCACCGGGTCGGTGTCGACCGCCGCGATGTCCGCGGCCGAGGCGCCGGCCGCGAGCAGCTCGAGCAGCCGTGACTCCTGGGTCGCCGTCGTCGCCATGTCGGCCAGCGTAGCCGGACGGCATATGTGGGCCGAGCCCAGCGATCGTCACACGCTGTGTCGGGCCGCAACACCTTCTGACCCCCCGTCGGCCCCTAGTGTCGGCCTCTGTTCGACCCCTGACACATCACCCGACCACCGTGGAGGCAGTCCGTGCAGAGCAGCACGCAGACCGCACCCGTGCCGGAGGGCACGGCGCCCTCGACCGCGCTGTTGCGCACCCGGGCACTGACCAAGGAGTTCCGCGGCTTCGCCGCGGTCCAGGGGGTCGACCTCGACGTCGCCGAGGGCAGCGTGCACGCCCTGGTCGGGCCGAACGGCGCCGGCAAGACCACCCTGTTCAACCTGCTCACCGGCTTCCTGACACCCACCTCGGGCACGATCCACCTCGGTGACCGCGACATCACCGGGCTGCAGCTCGGAGCAGATCGTCCACCTCGGCGTGGCCCGCTCGTTCCAGATCACCAGCCTGTTCGACCAGATGTCCCTCGTCGACCACGTCGAGCTCGCCCTGGCCTCGCCGACCGGGCTCGGGCTACCGGTTCTGGCGCTCCCAGAAGCAGATGCGCCAGTTCCGCCCACGCGCCATGGACCTGCTCGAGCAGGTCGGCCTGGCCGACCGGGCCGGGGTGCTCGCCGGCTCGCTCGCGTACGGGCAGAAGCGGGCCCTCGAGCTGGCCCTGGCCCTGGCGCTGGACCCGCGGCTGCTCCTGCTCGACGAGCCGACCGCCGGCATGGGCGTCGAGGACGTCGACCGCACCATCGCGCTGATCAAGCGGGTCGCGAACGGGCGCACCGTCGTGCTCGTCGACCACAACATGCACGTCGTCGGCTCGCTCGCCGACCGGGTGACCGTGCTGCAGTCCGGTGCCGTGCTCGCGGAGGGCCCCTACGAGCAGGTGCGCACCGACGAACGGGTCATCACGGCCTACCTGGGCTCGGAGGGTGGCGACGACCATGGCTGAGCCGACCGACCGCCTCGAGGTCCGAGGGCTGTCCGCCTGGTACGGCGAGGCGCAGGCCCTGCGCGACGTCGACCTCACCGTCGGCCACGGCGAGGTCGTCACGCTGGTCGGGCGCAACGGCGCCGGCAAGACCACCCTGCTGCGGTCCGTCATGGGCCTGCACCGGCACGTCGACGGGTTCGGTCGTGCTCGACGGCACCGACGTGTCCCGCCACAACCCGGACGCCCGCGCCCGCCGTGGCCTGGGCTGGGTGCCCGACGACCGCGGCATCTACGCCTCGCCTGTCGGTCGAGGAGAACCTCCTGCTCCCGCCGGTCACCCGGCCGGAGTCGGCGTGGTCGCTCGAGCAGGTGTACGACGAGTTCCCGGTGCTGCGCGAGCGCGCCGACTTCCCGGGCACCCGCCTGTCCGGTGGCGAGCAGCAGATGCTCGCCATGGCCCGGGTGCTGCGCAGCGGCGCCACCCTGCTCCTCCTCGACGAGCCGAGCGAGGGGCTCGCCCCGGTCATCGTCCAGCGGATCGGCGAGATCATCCGCACGATCAAGGCGCAGGGCACCTCGGTGCTCCTCGTCGAGCAGAACGTCACGTTCGCGGCCACCGTGGCCGACCGCCACCACCTCCTCGCGCAGGGCCAGGTCGTCGAGTCGCTCGACAACGACGAGTTCCGGGCCCGCCGCGAGGAGCTGCTCGACCACCTCGGGATGTGACCGAGGCCGATGCCCACCACGACTGCCACGCCATCCGTCCACCGCACCACCGCACCCTGGGAGACCGCATGACCCGCAGCACGTCCCTCGCCCTGACCGCCGGAGCCGTCGGCGCCGGACTCCTCCTCACCGCGTGCGGTGGCGGTGGCCCCGCCGCCGGTGGCGGAGCGCTCACCGACGACAAGATCGTCCTCGGGGTGCTCAACGACCAGTCCGGCATCTACAAGGACCTCTCCGGCCCCAACAGCAAGGTCGCGGTCGAGATGGCCATCGAGGACTACAAGAAGAAGTACGGCGACAAGGCCGTCGCCAAGACCATCGAGATCGTCACCGCCGACCACCAGAACAAGCCGGACATCGCCAACACCAAGGCCCAGGAGATGTACGACCGGCAGAAGGCCGACATCATCCTCGACGTGCCGACCTCGTCGGCCGCGCTGGCCGTGGCGGGGGTGGCCAAGGCCAAGAAGAAGCTGCACATCAACATCACCGCCGGCACGACCGCCCTGACCGGTGCCCAGTGCAACAAGTACACGTTCCACTACGCCTACGACACCTGGATGCTGGCGCACGGCACCGGCGCCACCGATCACCAAGGCGGGCGGCAAGAAGTGGAACCTCGTCTACCCCGACTACGCCTTCGGCCAGGACATGCAGAAGTCGTTCACCGAAGAGGTGACCAAGGCCGGCGGCACCATCGGGCAGAGCATCCCGACGCCGTTCCCCAACGACAACTTCGCCACCTACATCACCAAGGCCGCGGCCGACGACCCGGACGTCATCGGCTCGATGCACGCCGGCGGCGACCTGATCAACTTCGTCAAGCAGTTCAACCAGTCCGGGCTCAAGGGCAAGACCCAGCTGGCCGTCGGCCTGCTCTTCATCACCGACATCCACTCGCTCGGTGTCGACCAGTTCGAGGGCACCCAGTTCACCGACTCCTGGTACTGGAACTTCGACGAGCAGAACCGCGCCTTCGCGGACCGGTTCACGGCCAAGACCCAGACCCGTCCGACCTTCGCCCACGCTGCGAACTACTCGGCGGCGATGAACTACCTCGAGGCCGTCCAGGCCACCGGCACCGACGACGCCGACAAGATCGTGGCCGACCTCGAGGGCAAGAAGATCAACGACGTCTTCCTGCGCAACGGTGAGATCCGCAAGGAGGACCACAACGTCATCCACGACGCCTACCTCGACGAGGTCAAGTCCAAGGACGAGGTCACCGAGGAGTGGGACTGCAGAAGATCATCAAGACCATCCCCGCGGCCGAGGCGTTCAAGCCCGCGGACGGCTCCTGCACGATGTGACCTGACGGTCACCAGACACGCAACCACTTCGAGGAACGGCGACCACTCATGGGTGCCCTCATCCAGTACACGCTCCAGGGCCTGGCCGCGGGAGGCTTCTACGCTCTCGCGGCCCTGGGCCTGGCGGTCATCTTCGGCGTGCTCGGCGTCGTCAACTTCAGCCACGGTGCCTGCTACATGCTCGGCGCGGTCGGCACGGCGCTGCTGCTCAACGAGCTCGGCATCGGGTTCTGGGCGGCGCTCGTGGTCATCCCGATCGTCATGTTCGCCTTCGGGGTGTTCATCGAGCGGGCGCTGGTGCACTGGCTGGTCGGGCTCGACCCGCTGTACAACTTCCTGCTCACCTTCGGGCTCACCCTGGTGCTCGTCGACCTCGTCAAGCGCCGCTACGGCGTCAGTCGGGATGCCGTACGAGCCGCCCGCGCTGCTCGCCGGCCGGATCGAGGTGGCCGGGCGTGAGCCTGTCGACCTACCAGGTCTTCGCGTGCCACGTTCTCGCTGGTGGTCTGCGTGCTCGTCTGGCTGGCCATCACCCGCACCCGGGTCGGCATGATCGTGCGTGCCGCCACCGAGGACGCCGAGCGCACCCGCGCGCTGGGCATCAACGTGGGCCGCTGGGTCACACCGGTGTTCGGCTTCGGCATCGCCCTGGCCGGGCTCGCCGGGGTGCTCGCCGCGCCGTTCCGGGCGGTCGACCGCCGACATGGGCTCGAACTTCATCATCATCCTGTTCGCCGTGGTCGTCATCGGCGGCCTCGGCTCGATCATGGGCGCCGTCGTCGCCGGCTTCCTCGTCGGCCTCGTCGAGGCCTACGGCCAGGCCTACGTGCCCGCGCTGTCGCAGGTGCTCATCTTCGTCCTGATGGCCGCGGTGATCCTCGTGCGGCCGGCCGGACTCTTCGGACGTGAGGACACCGCATGAGCACCGACGAGCTGACCCGTGCCCAGCACGTCGACCTGCCGGCGGAGCCGGTGCGCTTCGCCGAGCGCCCGCTCGTGCGGGCCGCCATGCTCCTCGTCGGCCTCGTGGTCGTCGTCGCCCTGCCCTGGCTGATCTACCCGCCGGTCGCGATGGACATCCTCGCGTGGGGCCTGTTCGCGATCTCGGTCGACCTGCTGCTCGGGTTCACCGGCCTGCTCTCGTTCGGCCACGCGGCGTTCTGGGGTGCGTCGGCCTACGCGACGGGCCTGGTCGCCATCCACTCCGGGCTGCCGTTCCCGCTGGCCGTCATCGCCGGGGTGGTCGTGGCGATGCTGCTGGCCGTGCCCACCGGCTACCTCGCCGTGCGCCGCGCCGGCATCTACTTCGCGATGGTGACGCTGGCGTTCGCCCAGATGCTCTACTTCGTCGCCAACCAGTGGCGCTCCGTCACCGGCGGCGAGAACGGCCTGCAGGGCATCCAGAAGTCGTTCTTCGGCCTGACCAGCATCGAGACCGACCCGTTCTACTTCTACTACGCGGCCGCACCCATCGTGCTCATCGGCGTGGCCATCGCCTGGCGCGTGGTGCACTCACCGTTCGGCCGGGTGCTGGTGGCGGTGCGCGACAACCCGGCCCGCGCCCGTGCGCTCGGCTACGACGTCGACCGCTACAAGGTGATGGCGTTCGTCATCTCCGCCGGCGTCGCCGGGCTCGCCGGTGGGGTGTTCGCCGCCAGCCACGGCTTCGCGTCCCTGCAGGAGCTGTCGTGGACCACGTCCGGCAAGGTCGTGCTGATCACCGTGCTCGGCGGCATCGGCACCTTCTGGGGCGGCCCGATCGGCGCCGGTGTCGTGGTGCTGCTCGAGGACCGGATGGCGTCCAGCGGCTTCAACGGCGTCGGCATCGTCACCGGCACGATCTTCATCGTCATCGTGCTGCTCTTCCGGCACGGCATCTGGGGTACAGCGCGCGACCTGATCGCCCGCGCCGCGGCCGCCCGGCGCCGGAGGCGCTGAGCCGCACCGGTGCCGCCGCGCCTAGCATGAGGCGCGTGACCGACTCACGCGCCGACGAGGTGGCCCTGAACCGGGCCCTGTGGGCCGTGGTCAACGAGCGCTTCACCGATGCCGCCGCCGACGAGCTGTGGGCCCGGCCGGATGCCGTGTGGGGCCTGTTCGCCGTCCCCGAGGGCGAGCTCGGCGTCCTGGGAGACGTGCGCGGGCTCGACGTGCTCGAGCTGGCCTGCGGCACGGCCTACGTCTCGGCGTGGCTCGCGCGCCAGGGGGCCAGGCCCGTGGCGGTCGACCTCTCCGGCGAGCAGCTGGCGACGGCCCGCCGGCTGCAGCGCCGGCTCGGCCCGGTGTTCCCGCTCGTGCAGTGCGACGGCGAGCAGCTGCCGCTGGCCGACGGCTGTGTCGACCTCGTGGTGAGCGAGCACGGCGCCGCGGCGTGGTGCGACCCCGAGCGCTGGCTTCCGGAGGTCGCCCGGCTGCTGCGCCCCGGTGGACGCCTGGTGTTCCTCACCAACAGCCACCTGTCGGCACTGTGCGTCCCGCCCGACGAGGGGGTGGCGGGGGAGCGGCTGCTGCGGGGGTACTCGCAGGCCTACCGCGTGCAGTGGGCCGGGGGCGGGGTGGAGTTCCACCCGTCGCACGGCGACTGGGTGCGACTGCTGCGCGCGTTCGGGTTTCGTCGTCGAGGCGCTGCACGAGCTCTTCGCGCCGGCCGACCGCACCGACCACCCCTTCTACGAGATCGTCTCGCCGCACTGGGCGAGCCGCTGGCCCGCCGAGGAGCTCTGGGTGGCGCGCCGCGCCTGAGGCGGGCGCCCCGGCCGCCTCAGTGGGCGGTCCAGCCGCCGTCCATGGTCAGCGACGCGCCGGTGATCGAGTCGGCGTCGGAGGTGCAGAGGAAGCTCGCGAACGCCGCGACCTCGGAGGGCTCGATGAGCCGCTTGCGCGCGGCGGGCGCCAGCATGATGGTCTCGACGACCTCGGACTCGGGGATGCCGTGCGCCTTCGCCTGGTCGGTGATCTGCTTCTCCACCAGCGGCGTTCGCACGTAGGCCGGGTTGATGCAGTTGCTCGTGACACCGTGCTCGGCCCCCTCGAGGGCGATCACCTTGCTCAGCCCCTCGAGACCGTGCTTGGCGCTGACGTAGGCGGCCTTGAACGGGCTGGCCCGTAGCCCGTGCACGCTCGAGACGTTCACCACGCGGCCCCAGCCCGTGGCGTACATGTGCGGCAGCACGTGCCGGGCCAGCCGGAACGGGGCCAGGAGCATCACCGCGGTGGATCCGCTCGAAGACCTCGACGGGGAACTCGTGGATCGGGCTCACGTGCTGGAGGCCCGCGTTGTTGACGAGCACGTCGACCGCGGTGGGCAGCCCGCGGGTGGCGTCGGGGTCGGCGAGGTCGGCGACGAGCGGCTCGACGCGACCGGCATCCAGCCCGTCGTCCTTGAGGGCGGCGCGCATGACGTCGAGGGCCTCCCCGTCGAGGTCGAGGGCACACACGTCGGCGCCGTCCTCGACGAAACGACGGACCATGGCTGCGCCGATGCCGCTGGCGGCACCGGTGACGAGGACGAGCATGGCGCCCACGCTACGAAGACCGGGTACGTCGCCCTATGTGGTCAGGGCACACGCTTGGGCACCGCAGGTGTCGTCGGCGGCGGCGCCCGCGGGCTCAGATGTCGCGGAAGGTCTCGATCGTGCGCGCCGAGCGCGTTGAGCCGCTCGGCGAGGTCCTCGTAGCCGCGGTTGATGACGTAGACGTTGCGCAGCACCGAGGTGCCGGGCGCGGCGAGCATCGCGAGCAGGATGACCACGCCCGGGCGCAGCGCCGGCGGGCACATCACCTCGGCGGCCCGCCACTTCGGCGTCGGGCCGGTGATCATGACCCGGTGCGGGTCGAGCAGCTGCACCTGGCCGCCGACCTTGGTCAGCTCGGTGAGGTAGATCGCGCGGTTCTCGTAGACCCAGTCGTGGATCATCGTCGTGCCGTCGGCGCACGCCGCGATGAGCGCGAAGAACGGCAGGTTGTCGATGTTCAGGCCGGGGAACGGCATCGGGGCGATCTTGTCGACCGGCGCCTTGAGCGGGCTGGGGTGGATGGTGAGGTCGAGCAGGCGGGTGTGGCCGTTGCGCGCCGTGTACTCCGGGGTGATGTCGAACTTCAGCCCCATCTCCTCCAGGGTGGCCAGCTCGATCTCGAGGAACTCGATCGGCACCCGCTCGATGGTGATCGTCGACTCGGTGACGACCGCGGCGGCGATCAGGCTCATCGCCTCGATCGGGTCCTCGGACGGGTAGTACTCGATGTCCATGTCGATGTCGCGCACGCCGGTGACGCGTCAGCGTGGTCGTGCCGATGCCGTCGATCCGCACGCCCAGCGCCTGCAGGAAGAAGCAGAGGTCCTGGACCATGTAGTTGGGGGAGGCGTTGCGGATGACGCGTCGTCCCCGGGTGGCGGGCCGCGGCCAGCAGGACGTTCTCGGTGACGGTGTCGCCGCGCTCGGTGAGCACGATCGCCCGGGTCGGGCTCGACGGCCGGCCTCGACGGTGGCCTCGTAGAACCCGTGGGTGGCGGCGACGTCGAGGCCGAAGGCCTTCAGCGCGGACAGGTGCGGCTCGACGGTGCGGGTGCCGAGGTCGCAGCCGCCGGCGTACGGCAGCTCGAAGGCGGACAGCTCGTGCAGCAGCGGGCCGAGGAACATGATGACGGTGCGCGTGCGGCGGGCGGCGTCGATGTCGATGCTGGCGAGGTCCAGGCGGGCCGGGGGCACGATCTCGAGGTCGTTGCTGTCGGGGAGCCAGCGCACCCGGACCCCGATCGAGGTGAGCACCTCGATGATCCGGTTGACCTCCTCGATGCGGGCCAGGCTGCGCAGCGTGGTGCGGCCCTTGTTGAGCAGGCTGGCGCACAGCAGGGCGACCGCGGCGTTCTTGCTGGTCTTGACCGGGATCGAGCCGGAGAGCTTGCGCCCGCCGACGATCCGCAGGTGCTGGGGGCCGCTGTGGCCGAGCGAGACGAACTCGCTGTCGAGCTTCTCACCGACGCGGGCGAGCATCTCGAGCGACGAGGTTCTGCTTGCCCTGCTCGATGCGGGCGACCGCGCTCTGGCTCGTGCCGAGCAGGTCGGCGAGCTCGCTCTGGGTCAGCCCCTGGTGGCGCCGCGCGTCCCGGATCAGGGTGCCGATCCGGGTCAGGTAGGTGTCGGACGTGGTGGTGACAGTCACCGGTCGAGCGTATATCACCTGTGAGATATCGGGAAAGCGCGACCCGCCCACCCGGCGTGCTGTCCGGTGGGCGGGACGCGTGGTGCAGCGTGGCTCAGGCGGGGACGCTGGCGACGCCGGGGGGCAGCAGACGCCGGCCGAGCACCCGCTCGGAGACGCCCTCGCGGTCCAGCAGCGGGCAGAGCCCACCGTTCCAGAACTGGAAGCCGGCGCCGGTGATCATGGCCAGGTCGATGTCCATCGGCGCCGCGACGACACCCTCGCGAGCATCCGCCCGACCTCCTCGCGCGAGCACGCCGAGGATGCGCTCGCGCGCCTGCTCGACGGTGAGCTCGACCGGGTGCTCGGGCTGCTCGGCCATCGCGAGCACCTCGGGGTCGGGCACCGGGCGGCCGCCCTCCATCCGGTAGTAGCCGCGCTTGCCGGCCTCGACGAGGCGGCGCAGGCTCGGCGAGACGTGGAAGCGGTCACCGAAGGCGCGGTGCAGGGTCTCGCTGTTGTGCAGCGCGATCGCCGGGCCGACCAGCCCGAGCAGCACGAACGGCGGCATCGGGGCCAGCCCGGCGACGGCCCGGTCGGCGGTGGTCACCGGGGTGCCCTCGTCGACGATCCGCGAGAACTCGCCCATGAAGCGGCCGAGCAGCCGGTTGACGACGAAGGAGGCCGAGTCCTTGACCCGGATCGTCGTCTTGCCCAGGGTGCGGCCGGTCGCGAACGCCGTGGCCAGGGCCGCGTCGTCGGTGGCCTCGCCGGGGATGATCTCGAGCAGCGGCATCACGGCGACCGGGTTGAAGAAGTGGAAGCCGACGACCCGCTCGGGGTGCTCGAGCCGGCTCGCCATCTCGGTGATCGACAGCGACGAGGTGTTGGTCGCCAGCACGCACTCGGGCGAGACGACGGCCTCGACCTCGGCGAACACCTGCTGCTTGACGGCGATCTCCTCGAAGACCGCCTCGATGACGAAGTCGGCGTCGGCGAAGCCGTCCTTCGACGTCGACCCGGTGACCAGCGCCGGTGAGGAACGGTGGCCTTGTCGGGGGAGAGCCGCCGCTTGGCGAGCAGCCCTGGATCTCGGCGTGCACCCAGCCGACGCCCTTGGCCACGCGCTCCTCGTCGAGGTCGGTCAGCACGACCGGCACCCCGAGGCGGCGGGCGAAGAGCAGCGCGAGCTGGCTCGCCATCAGGCCGGCGCCGACGATGCCGACCTTGGTGACCGGTCGGGCGAGCGACTTGTCCGGGGCGCCGGCGGGGCGCTTGGCCCGCTTCTGCACCAGGTCGAAGGCGTAGAGGCCGGCCCGCAGCTCGTCGGCCATGATCAGGTCGCCGAGCGCGGCATCCTCGGCGGCGAAGGCCTCGTCACGGGTCGCGGTGCGCGCGGCCCGCACCAGCTCGACGGCGCGCAGCGCGCCGGGGGCACGGCCGCCGGTCTTGGCGAGCACGACCTTCGTGGCGGCGTCGCACGCGGCGTCCCACGCGGCCTCGTCGTGGTCGACCTCGCGGCGCTGCACGGTGACAGCGCCGGCGAGCACGGCCGCGGCCCAGCGCAGCGAGTCCTCGAGGAAGTCGGCCGGCTCGAGCAGCACGTCGGCGATGCCGAGCGCGGCGACCTCCTTGGCCTTGAGCATCCGGTTCTGCGACAACGGGTTCTCGATGATCACCGTGAGGGCGTCGGCGGCGCCGATGAGGTTCGGCAGCAGGTAGCAGCCGCCCCAGCCGGGCACCAGGCCGAGGAAGGTCTCCGGCAGGGCGAACGCGGGCGACGCCGGACGAGATGGTGCGGTGGTCGCAGCGCGAGGGCGATCTCCACGCCGCCACCCATGGCCGCGCCGTTGACGAAGGCGAAGGTCGGAACCGGCAGGTCCATGATCGACGCGAACGCGGCGTGGCCGGCGCGGGCGATGGTCGAGGGCCTGCTCGCGCTCGGTGACGTAGGGCACGCCCGACAGGTCGGCGCCGACGGCGAAGACGAACGGCTTGCCGGTGATGCCGACGGCCTGGATCTCGCCGGCCTCGGCGCGGGTCCGCAGCCCGTCGATCGTGGCCTGCAGCCCCGCGATGGTCTGCGGCCCGAAGGTGTTGGGGCGGGTGTGGTCGATGCCCGTTGTCGAGCGTGACCAGGGCGAGGATGCCGGCACCGCCGGGGAGCGTGACGTCCTGCACCGGGGTGCGGGTCACGACCTCCTCGGGCATGCCGGGAGCGGTGACCGGGGTCGTGGTGGTGGTCGTCATGGCTCAGGCCTCCGTGCCGTCGGTGCCGTAGTCGGCGTGGTGCGGGTTCTCCCAGATGACGCAGCCGCCCATGCCGATGCCGATGCACATCGCGGTCAGGCCGTAGCGCACCTCGGGGTGGTCCTCGAACTGGCGGGCGAGCTGGGTCATCAGGCGCACGCCGGAGGACGCGAGCGGGTGGCCGATGGCGATGGCGCCGCCCCAGGGGTTGACCCGCGCGTCGTCGTCGGCGATGCCGAAGTGGTCGAGGAACGCGAGCACCTGGACGGCGAACGCCTCGTTGAGCTCGAACAGGCCGATGTCCTCGATGGTCAGGCCGGCCTTGCGCAGCGCCTTCTCGGCGGCGGGCACCGGGCCGATGCCCATGACCTCGGGCTCGACGCCGACGAACGCGTAGCGAGACCAGGCGCATCCGCACCGGCAGGCCCGAGCTCGGCGGCGGCCGCCTCGGAGGCCAGGAGGCAGGCCGTGGCGCCGTCGTTGAGCCCGGCGGCGTTGCCCGCGGTGACGTTGCCGTGCGGGCGGAACGGGGTCTTGAGGGCGCCGAGCTCCTCGAGCGTCGTGCCCGGTCGGGGCGGCTCGTCGGTGGTGGCCAGGCCCCAGCCCTTCTCGACGTGCCGGGTCGCCACGGGCACGAGGTCGGGCTGGATCTTGCCGTCGGCGTAGGCCGCGGCCAGCTTGTCGCTGGCTGTCGACGGCATAGGCGTCGCAGCGCTCCTTGGTGAGGTCCGGGAAGCGGTCGTGCAGGTTCTCGGCGGTCTTGCCCATGACCAGGGCCGACTCGGTCGACGAGCGCTCGGAGATGATCCGCGGGTTGGGGTCGATGCCCTCGCCCATCGGGTGGCGGCCCATGTGCTCGACCCCGCCGGCGATGGCGACGTCGATACGCGCCGACGCCGATCGACGACGCGACGTTGGTGACCGCGGTCATCGCGCCGGCGCACATCCGGTCGATGGAGTAGCCCGGCGTGGTGTTCGGCAGCCCGGCCAGCAGCGCCGGCGAGTGCGGCCGAGGGTCAGGCCCTGGTCGCCGATCTGGGTCGTCGCGGCGATGGCGACCTCCTCGACGCGGTCCGTGGGCAGCTCGGGGTGCCGGCGCAGCAGCTCGCGGATGCACTTGATGACGAGGTCGTCGGCGCGGGTCTGGGCGTACATGCCCTTCTCGCCGGCCTTGCCGAACGGGGTGCGGACGCCGTCGACGAAGACGACCTCATGGAGCGCGCGGGGCACGGGGGGCCTCCCGGGGGTGGGGTGGAGCGGCCCGGTCATCCGGGCCTGTGGGGGTCCACCGTACTAAGCGGACGCTTAGTCCCCTAGGGGGGTCGAGGGTGAGAGGGGTCACGCCGCCACGGGCGACTGGATCTGGATCAGGTTGCCGCAGGTGTCGTCGAACACCGCCGTGGTCACCGGGCCCATCGACGTCGGGGGCTGGGTGAACGACCACGCCCAGCGCGCTCAGCCGGGCGTGCTCGGCCTCGACGTCGTCGACCGTGAAGGCGGTGAACGGGATGCCGTCGGCGACGAGCGCGTCCTTGAAGGGCCGGGCCGCGGGGTGCTGGTCGGGCTCGAGCACGAGCTCGACGCCGTCCGGGGCGTCCGGGCTGACCACGGTGAGCCAGGCGAACTCGCCCATCGGCACCTCGTACTTCTTCTGGAAGCCGAGGACGCGCGTGTAGAAGTCGAGCGCCTTGGCCTGGTCGTCGACGAGCACGCTCGTCAGGGTGATCCTCATCGTCAGGTCCTGTCGTCGGGGTGGCGCCACCGCTCGCGCAGCGGGGCCAGGGGAGTGGTGTCGAGGTGGTGGAAGGTGTAGCGGCCCTCGCGCCGCCGGTGCACGAGCCGGGCCGCCTCGAGCACGTCGAGGTGCTGCGAGATCGCCTGCCGGCTCGAGGTCAGGCCGTGCGTCGTCGCCATCCGGGCGCAGAGCTCGAACAGGGTCTGGCCGTCGCGTTCGGCCAGGCCGTCGAGCAGGGCCCGCCGGGTGGGGTCGGCGAGCGCCTTGAACACGGCATCCGCGTCATCCATGGGTCCGACAATAGGCAAGTGTCTACTTGCCTGTCAACGGTTCGCCGCGGTCGACGTCCCGCGACACGCTGATGATCCCGACGAGGGATCAGCGTGTCGCGGGACCTCGACGGACCCGAGGATGCCGGGCGAGACCGGGCGCGCGGCGGCCGGGTCAGCCGGGGAACTGCTCGAACGCCGCGACGAGCAGCGGCGCGACGATCTCGGCCTGCCACGGCCGGCAGCCCTGGTCGAGCAGGGCCCGGATGAAGGCGGCCTCGTCGTGGTCGGACGGTGGCTGCCACACGACCCGGCGCAACGGGTCGGGGGAGCAGACGTTCTCGACCGGGATGACGTGCTCCTGCGCGAACGCGGTCAGCGCGGCCCGGGTGGCCGCCAGCCGGTCGGCGGCCAACGGGTTCTTCTCGGCCCAGACCCGCGGCGGCGGCGGCCCGTCCGACGGCAGCGTGCGGCGGCGGCAGGTCGTCCTCGGGGATCTCGACGGCGCGGCGAACCGCCTCCACCCACTGGCGGCCGTAGCGGGCGATGGCCCGGTGCCCGCGGGGCAGGTCGGCGGCGGTGCTCGGCACGGCCTTGGCGATCTCGACGAGCGCGGCATCCGGCAGCACCCGGCCGATCGAGGTGTCGCGGTCGCGGGCGATGTCGTCGCGGGCGTACCAGAGCTCGCGCACGATGGCGACCGACGCGGCGCGAGCGCAGGGTGTTCATGCCCGAGGTGCGCCGCCACGGGTCGACGCGCTCGGTGGGGGCCCAGGACAGCAGCGAGGTGAACTCCTGGCGGGCCCACTCCGACTTGCCCTGGGCCGCGAGGTCGACGCCCATCAGGTTGCGCAGCTCGTTGAGCACCTCGACGTCGAGCGCCGCGTAGCGCAGCCAGGGCTCGGGCAGCGGCCGGGTCGACCAGTCGACCGCGGAGTGCTCCTTGGCCAGGCTCAGCCCGAGGTAGTGCTCGACCACGGCGGCCAGGCCCACCCGGGGCAGCCCGAGGATCCGCGCCGCGAGCTCGGTGTCGAACAGCTGCCGCGGCCGCAGGCCGACCTCGGCGAGGCAGGCGAGGTCCTGGGTGGCCGCGTGCAGGATCCACTCGGCGGCACCGATCGCCTCGTCGAGCGGGGAGAGGTCGGGGCAGCCGACGGGGTCGATCAGCCAGGTGCCGGCGCCCTCGCGACGGACCTGCACGAGGTAGGCGCGCTGGCCGTAGCGGTAGCCCGAGGCCCGCTCGGCGTCGATCGCGACCGGGCCCTCGCCGGCCGCGACGGCGTCAGCGGCGCGGGCCAGCTCACGCTCGGTCTCGACGACGTGGGGGACGCCGTCAGCCGGCTCGTCGAGCGGAACCACCAGCGAGGGCGCGGGGCCCTCGGGGGCGGTGGCTGAGGTCTCGGAGCCCATTCAGCGCCGAGGTCCGGGCAGGGCGACGACGCCCTCGGGCAGCGGCGGAAGCCCGGCGATGGTGCACAGCAGGTCGGACCACGCGAGGAGGTGCTCGCCGACCTCGGGGCCGAGGGGGGTCCACGAGGCGCGCACCTCCATCTCGACGCTCGCGGGTCGGTCGGCCAGGCCGGCGAAGCTCTGCGAGACCACGCGGGTCACGGTGCCGGCCTCGGCGACGTAGCCCGACGCCGCGGGACGCGAGCGCGTCGGTGAGCCAGCTCCAGCCGACCTCGCCGAGCATCGGGTCGGTGGCCAGCTCGGGCTCGAGCTCGGCGCGCGCGAAGGTCACCGCACGCCACTCGCCACCCCACGGCTCGGGGGCGCTCGGGTCGTGCAGGAGGACGAAGCGCCCGGAGGCCAGGTCGTCGTCGGTGTCGCGCGGGTCGACGACGTCGGCGGTGAGGGCGACGGCGTACGGCGCGATGCGCTGCGGTGCCGGGACCTCGGTCAGGCGGATCTCCGGGCGCAGTCGGGCGTGATGGAGCTCCTCGAGGGCCCGGGCGAACTCGGGCGACTCGCGACCTGTCACGGTGCGGCTTGACACCACGTCAATGTATGCCGTGTCGGCCCTCGCGGGGTGGAGCCCGGCGGGGTGTCGCGCGTGGCGTCGCTACGCTTCGGCGGTGCTGAGCGTCCTGGCCCTGGCCTCCTCCCTGCGTGTGGGGCACCTCCGACTTCTTCGCGGGGCTGGCCTCGCGACGGCGCCCGGCGGTGGCCGTCGTCGGGCTGGACGCAGGGCCTGGCGCTGCTCGTCATCTCGGTCGTCGTGGCCTTCCGGTGGGACACCGTCACCTGGTCGGGGTGGCCGCCGTGGGCGGTCGCCGCCGGGCTCACCGGCATGGCGGGGCTGGTCTGCTTCTACGCGGCGCTGTCCGCCGGGACGATGGGCGTGGTCGCGCCGATCGCCGCCCTCGGGGTCGTCGTGCCGGTCGTCCTCGGGGTCGCGACCGGTGACACCCCGTCCCCGTGGGCGTGGATCGGGATGCTCGTCGCGATCGTCGGGGTGACCCTGGCGTCCGGACCCGAGCTGAGCGGCGACGTCTCGCCGCGGCCCGTCATCCTGGCCGGCTGTCGCCGCGCTGGGCTTCGGGCTCGCCCTGTTCTGCCTGGACCGCGGGGCGAGGGAGTCGACCCTGCTCACCCTGTGGGGCATGCGGCTGACGTCGGTGACGATCCTCGTCGTCGTCGCGCTGGTGTTCCGCAGCGCCGGTGGGGTCACCGCGCGCGAGACGCCGGCCCTGCTCGCCATCGGCTGCGGCGACCTCGTCGCGAACGGCCTGTTCGCCTACGCGTCCTCCCGGGGGCAGGTGAGCATCGCCTCGGTGCTCGGCTCGCTCTACCCCGTCGTCACGATCATCTGGGCCCGGATCCTGCTCGACGAGCGGCTGCAAGCGCGTGCAACAGGTCGGCGTGGCCCTCGCGGTCGGCGGAGCGGCCCTGACCGCCGTGTAGACCCTCGACGCCGAGTCGGCGCGCACCCGCGGGGGTGGGAGGATGTCGCCTCGTGACCACTCCTGACACCACGGACGCACCGCGCCCCGGCGCGCACCCCACCACGCGCGGGGATGCCGCGCGGGCCGCCACCGCCGACTCCGCCCTGGTGCGGGCCGCCCGGAAGCGCGACGTGCCGCACACCCCGGTGTGGTTCATGCGCCAGGCCGGCCGGTCGCTGCCCGGAGTACCGCAAGGTCCGCGAGGGCGTCGGGATGCTCGAGTCGTGCCGCCGGCCCGACCTCGTCACCGAGATCACCCTGCAGCCGGTGCGCCGCCACGGCGTCGACGCCGCGATCTTCTTCTCCGACATCGTGGTTCCGCTCGTCGGCGATCGGTGTCGACCTCGACATCGTCGCCGGCGTCGGCCCGGTCGTCGCCCGGCCGATCCGCTCCCGCGCCGACCTCGCCCAGCTGCGCGACCTGACCCCCGACGACGTCACCGACATCACCGAGTCGGTGCGCCTGCTCACCGCCGAGCTCGGGTCGACGCCGCTCATCGGCTTCGCCGGGGCGCCGTTCACCCTGGCGTCCTACCTCGTCGAGGGCGGCCCGTCGAAGAACCACGAGCACACCAAGGCGCTGATGCACGGCGACCCGCGAGCTGTGGCACGACCTGTGCGCCCAGCTCGCCCAGATCTCCGGCGCGTTCCTGCGCGTGCAGGCCGAGGCCGGGGCCTCGCGTCGTGCAGCTGTTCGACTCGTGGGTCGGCGTGCTCAGCCGCGGCCGACTACGCGGCATCCGTGCAGCCGCACTCGGCCACGCGCTCGCGGCGGTCGCCGACCTCGACGTGCCGCGCATCCACTTCGGCGTCGGCACCGGCGAGCTGCTCGCCGCTGATGGGTGAGGCCGGCGCCGACGTCGTCGGTGTCGACTACCGCGTCTCGCTCACCGACGCGCTCGCCCGGCTCGGCGGCCGCTACGCGGTGCAGGGCAACCTCGACCCCGCGCTGCTGTTCGCGCCGTGGGAGCCGCTCGAGCGTCGGGTCCGCGCCATCGTCGAGGAGGGCCGAGCGGCGCCCGGGCACGTCTTCAACCTCGGCCACGGCGTGCTGCCCGACACCGACCCCGACGTGCTGACCCGCGTCGTCGACCTGGTGCACGAGGCGTCCGCCCGGTGACCGGTCCGGCGCTGGGCAACGGTCGGCTGGTGCTCGAGCCGCTGCGCGTCGACCACGCCGACGAGATGGTGGACGTGCTCTCGGATGCCGGGCTGTACGCCTTCACCGGTGGCTCGCCCCCCAGCCGCGACGAGCTCGAGCGCCGGTACGCACGCCAGGTCGCCGGGTCCGGCGACCCGGCCGAGGTGTGGCGCACCTGGGTGGTGCGCCTCGGAGACGACGGCCCGGCCGTCGGGTACGTGCAGGCCACCGTGCGCCCGGCCGCCGGCTCGGCGGAGCTGGCCTGGGTCGTCGGACCGCCCTGGCAGGGTCGTGGGATCGCCCGCGAGGCCGCCGCGCTCGTGCTCGACCACGTCCGGGCCGGGGGCGCGGGTCGCGTCGTCGCCCACGTGCACCCCGACCACGCCGCCTCGCAGCGGGTGGCTGCCGCCCTCGGGATGGCACCCACCGACCGACTGGTCGACGGCGAGGTCGAGTGGGTGCGCGAGCTGTCGGCCACGGCATAGACCCGAACGGCGGCCCGTGGTCGTTGTCGCGATTCCCCACGAGCCGACGGACACCCCTCGCAGAGCCCGCAACGACCGGGTGCTTCCACGGACGGACGAACGCAGCCACGGCAGGAGTGATGGAGCGTGGTGGCGCACATCGGACGGCCGGTTGCACGTCCGTCGGCGCACGGGGCACCTTGCCTCCTCACCGCTGGGCGCGTTGACTGGCTTGCGCCCTCCGCCCTCACACCTCGACAGCTCGGGAGACCCGTGGCCACGTCCCTGACACCGTCCGGCATCGCCCACGACCGGGGCGGCCCGCGGGGAGCCGTCCCTGTGGTGCTGCTCCACGCCGGCGTCGCCGACCGCCGGATGTGGGACCCCCAGTGGGCCGGGCTGACCGGCCTTCGGGATGCCGTGCGGCTCGACCTGCGCGGCTTCGGCGAGTCGGACCGGCCGCCGGTGGGCTTCCTCGACCCGGCCGGCGACGTGCTCGGCACGCTCGACCACCTGGGGGTCACGTCGTGCCACCTCGTGGGGTCCTCGTTCGGGGCCGGCGTGGCCGTCGAGGTGGCCCTGCGCCGCCCGGGCCTCGTGCGCTCGCTGCTGCTCGCCCCGCCCGGTGGCAGCCTGCTCACCGAACGGACACCCGCGTTCGCCGCCTTCGCCGCGGCGGAGAACGAGGCGATGGCCCGCGGCGACCTCGACGCCGCCGTCGAGGCGAACGTCGACGCCTGGGTCGTGGGGGAGGGGCGCACGGCCGCTGACGTCGACCCGGAGGTCACGGCATCCGTGCGGGTGATGCAGCGCCGCGCCTTCGACATCGACGCCGCCTGGGGCGACCTCGAGCTCGACCTCGACGAGGTCGAGCTGGACCCGCCGGCCGCCGAGCGCTACGCCGAGGTGACCCGGCCGGTCCTGCTCGTCGTCGGTCGCCACGACCTCGACACGGTGCGGCTGGCCGCGGACGGCCTCGAGGCGGGCCTGCCGCAGGTGCGCCGCGTCGACCGTCCCGACGCGGCCCACCTGCCCTCGATGGAGGAGCCGGAGGGCTTCCTCCGGCTCCTCGTCGAGTGGGTCACCGAGCAGGACTGAGGCGACCCGAGCCGCTCAGGCGGCCGGCGGAGCGGGCACCGCGGGCTGCGCCGGCGCAGGAGTGCGCGGGGCGCGGCGCCGCAGCCAGACCAGCAGCGGGACGAGCACCAGGGCCGCGAGGGCGGCGAACGGGAGCACCGCGCCGATCGCGGTCAGCAGCACGGTGACCGAGCCGGTGAAGGCGGTCCACCCGGCCTCGAGCCCGGCGAGGAAGCCGGTGTCGTCGTCGGCCTCTTCGAGCACCTGCTCGTCGGTGCTCAACCGCACCTCGACCGGCGACTGCGCCACCGAGTCCTTGAGCGCGGCGAGCTGGCTCTGGGTGGCCTCGAGGTCGGCCTGGCGACGGGAGAGCTCGGCCTCGAGCGCGACGATCTCGCCGAGCTTGGTGGCCTGGCTCATCAGCGCGCGCACCCGGTCGACGCTGGCCTGCATCGTCTTCACGCGTGACTCGGTGTCGACGTACTGCGCCGTGACGTCGTCGGTGGTCGCGTTGCGGGAGTGCACCTTTCCGAGCTCGGCCAGCCGGTCGAGGGTGGCGTCGAGCTCGGCGGTCGGCACCGAGATGGTGATCGAGCTGAAGCCGCCCAGGGAGGGGTCGTCGGGCTCGCTCGAGATCGCCTCGGCCACGACCATCCCCTTCGCGGCTGCCGCGATGGCGCGCACCTTGGCGGCCGCGACGTCGACGTCGGCGACGGTGATGGAGATGTCCGCCCGACGGGCGAGCTTGCGGTCGGAGGTCACGGCCACGACGGTGGCCGAGCCGTCCGCGGCCTTGGCGGGCTGGTCGGCCACCGGGCCGCCGGCCACGCTGTCCGCCTCCCGCTTCACCTGTTCGTCGACGGTGGTGGCGGAGTCCACGGCCGCACCCGCGTCGCTGGAGTCGTCGGCGCTGCTGCAGCCGGACGAGGGCCACGAGGCCCATCCCGATGGCGAGGGCGGCAGCCGCGGAGGTGAGTCGGCGGGTGGGGCGGACCGGTGTGCGCATGATGACTCCTTCGTCGTGGATGCTGCCGCTGTGGCGCCCAGCGCGGCGGTCTGGTTCCCGGTGACGGGTCTCGTTCCGGTCACGAGTACGCGGCAGACGCGTCGCGGACGCGTCGCCTGCCGCCCAGGCACGGGTCCGTCTCGGCTCGCGTCCTCGGCCCGGCACGCCGATATCGTCCGCGGCCACGGTGTCGACCGGCACCCCTGACAAAGGAGTCAGCAATGGTACGAACCCATCGGCGCGCAATCCGCGCCGTCGCGCTCGTCGCGGGGGCGGGAATCGCCTTCGCGCTCGCGCCCGGCGGCACGGCGACCGCCGCCCCCGCCCAGAAGGGCTGCGACAACCGCACCAACGCCACCGTCCAGGCACTCCTCGAGTGCGTACGCGCCGGAGGCGCCGTCGAGCACCTCGAGGCGTTCCAGGACATCGCCGACGCCAACGGCGGCACCCGTGCCGCCGGCACCCCGGGCTACGAGGAGAGCGTCGACTACGTCGTCGACACCCTCGAGGCCGCCGGCTGGGACGTCAGCATCGACGAGTTCCCGTTCACCTTCGTGGGGCCGTCCACCCTCCAGCAGCTCACCCCGGTCAACGCCACCTACCCGACCGGTCCGTTCACCGGCAGCGGCCCGGGTGACGTGACGGCCGCCGTCATCGCCGGTCGACCTCCAGCTCGGGCCGGCGAACGCCAGCACCAGCGGCTGCGAGGCGGCCGACTTCGCCGGCTTCGACTTCGCCGGGCACGACATCGCGCTCATCCAGCGCGGCACGCTGCACCTTCGCGCGTCAAGGCCGCTCAACGCCGAGGCGGCCGGCGCCGAGGCGTCATCATCTTCAACCAGGGCAACACCGCCCGACCGCGAGGACCTGATCGTCGGCACCCTCGGCGGCCCGGACGTCGTCGGCATCCCCGTCGTCGGTGCGAGCTACGAGCAGGGTGTCGCGCTCGCGCAGGCCGGGTCGACGGCGCAGGTCTTCGTGCCGGCGCCCGAGCAGCGTCCGCAGAAGAACGTCATCGCCGAGCTGCCCGGGCGCAACGACGACAACGTCGTGATGGCGGGCGCGCACCTCGACTCGGTCCAGGCCGGCCCGGGCATCAACGACAACGGCAGCGGGTCGGCGTCGCTGCTCGAGATCGCCAGAACCTGGCGAAGAACAAGCCGCAGAACACCGTGCGTCTCGCGTGGTGGGGTGCGGAGGAGGCCGGCCTGATCGGTTCGACCGCGTACGTCGCCGGTCTCAGCCAGGCCGAGAAGGACCGCATCGCGCTGTACCTCAACTTCGACATGGTCGCGTCGCCGAACTACATCTTCATGGTCTACGACGGTGACGAGTCCGGTTTCGAGGCGCCCGTGGTGGTGCCCGACGGGTCGGTCGCGATCGAGGACCTCTTCGAGAGCTACTTCACCGAGCGTGGGCGAGCCCTACGACGACGCCGAGTTCAGCGGCCGCAGCGACTACCAGGCGTTCATCCTCAACGGCATCCCGGCCGGTGGCCTCTTCACCGGCGCCGAGGTGGTCAAGACCGCGGAGCAGGCAGGCCATCTGGGGCGGTGTCGCCGGTGAGTCGTACGACCAGTGCTACCACCAGGCGTGTGACGACATCGACAACATCAACCTCGAGGCGCTCGACGTCAACATCGACGCGATCGCGCTCGCCGTGCTGGCGTACTCGTACTCGACCGAGGCCGTGAACGGCGTTCCCGGCGTTCAGGTCCCCGGTGGCCTCAAGCTGCCGGCGCCGGCGGGCCCGCAGGGCACGACCGGCTCCGACGGCGGTCTGGCCCACGACCACGGGGCGGCCAGCACCGACTGACCGACGTTCCCACGAGGTGGGGCCCGGCGCTCGCGCCGGGCCCCACCTGCGTGCCATCGCCACGGACCGGGGCCGCGTCGGCGGCGGGGATGCTGCGTGAGAGGCTTGCTGACATGTCCGCCCCGGCCGTGACCACCCGGCCCCACGTCGTCGTCGTGGGCGGCGGCATCGCCGGCCTGACCGCGGCCCTCGAGGTGCTCGTGGCGCTGCCCTCGGCCGAGGTGACGGTGCTCGAGGGCAGCGACCGTCTCGGCGGCAAGCTGCGCCGCGAACACGTCGCGGGCCACCTCGTCGACGTCGGCGCCGAGTCGGTGCTCGCGGTGCGCCCGGAGGCCATCGACCTGGCGACCCTGGTCGGTGCGGCCGATGACCTCGTGACCCCCGCGACGACGGCCGCCTCGGTGTGGACGCGCGGGGCCCTGCGGCCGCTGCCGCGGGCCACCCTGATGGGCGTGCCGAGCGACCCGGAGTCGGCCCGCGGCATCCTCACCGACGACGAGGTCGACCGCCTTCGCCGCGAACAGCCGTGGCCCGGGGGCGCGCTCACCGAGGACGTGTCGGTCGGCGACTACGTCGGGGCCCGCCTCGGCGCCGCCGTCGTCGACCGCCTCGTCGAGCCCCTGCTCGGCGGGGTCTACGCCGGCCATGCCCGCCGGCTGTCGCTCCGGGCCACCGTGCCGGTGCTCTGGGCCCGGGCGACCCGCGGCGAGAGCCTGGTCTCCGCGCCCGCGACGGGCACGGCACCCGTCGCCGGACGCGATGCACCCGCGGCGCCGCGGTCGCCCTTCACCGGTCTGCGCGGCGGTGTCGGACGACTGCCGGAGCTCGTCGCCGACGAGGTCGCGCGGCGCGGGGCGACGCTGCGCACCGGTGCCGTCGTCCGCGAGCTGCAGCGCACCGGTACCGGCTGGCGCCTGGTCATCGGCTCGGCCGCCGACCCCGAGGTCGTCGCTGCCGACGCCGTCGTCGTGTGCGTTCCCGCTGCCCCGGCGGCGCGGCTGCTCGCGCCGCACGCACCCGGCGCGGCCGAGGCGCTGGCCGGCGTCGAGACGGCATCCAGCGCGGTCGTCACCCTCGCGGTGGCGCGCACCGGGGTCGACGAGCTGCCCGGCTCGGGGTTCCTCGTGCCGCCGGTCGAGGGGCGCACCATCAAGGCGAGCACCTTCAGCTTCCGCAAGTGGGCGTGGACCGGCGCGCTGTCCGACGAGGTCGTGCACCTGCGTGCCTCGTTCGGCCGGGCCCGCGAGCAGGCCGACCTGCAGCGCGACGACGCCGACCTCGTCGCCGTCGCCGTCGCCGAGGTCGGCGAGGCCATCGGTCGCCCGCTGCCCCACGTCGTCGACGCCCACGTGCAGCGCTGGGGCGGCGGCCTGCCGCAGTACGCCGTCGGCCACGTCGACCGGGTCGCCTCGATCCGCGCCGACGTCGCGCGGCTGCCCGGCATCGAGGTGGCGGGCGCGGTCTACGACGGTGTCGGCATCCCGGCCGTCGTCGCCTCGGCCACGCCGCGCCGCCGCGAGCCACCGTCCAGCACCTCAGCAGCACCGCGTCCCGCACAGGAGAGCACCCCGCATGAGCGAGCCCACCCGTTCCACTCCCGCCAAGCCCGGCGCCGCCCGGATCCGCGAGATCAACGACACCATCCGCTACGCGATGTGGTCGGTGTTCGCCGTCGCGGAGCCGCTCGGTGGCGAGGACCGCGACGCCCTGGCCGACCGAGGTCGAGGAGCTGTTCACCGACCTCGCCGAGCGCGACGTCGTCGTGCGCGGCACCTACGACGTCGCCGGCCTGCGTGCCGACGCCGACGTCATGGTGTGGTGGCACGCCGAGACGATCGAGGCGCTGCAGGAGGCCTACCACGCGCTGCTGCGCACCGAGCTACGGCCAGCACCTCGACCCGGTGTGGTCGGTGGCGGCGCTGCACCGGCCGGCCGAGTTCAACAAGAGCCACATCCCGGCCTTCATGTCCGACGAGGACCCGCGCGCCTACGTGTGCGTCTACCCGTTCGTGCGCTCCTACGACTGGTACCTCATCGACGACGAGGAGCGCCGCGACATGCTCGTCGAGCACGGCAAGATGGCGCGCGACTACCCGGACGTGCGGGCCAACACCATCGCCTCGTTCGCCCTCAACGACTACGAGTGGATCCTCGCGTTCGAGGCCGACGAGCTGCACCGCATCGTCGACCTGATGCGCGAGCTGCGGGCGTCCCGGGCGCGCATGCACGTGCGCGAGGAGGTGCCGTTCTACACCGGCCCGCGCGTGCCCGTGCGCACCCTGGTGCACCGCCAGCGCTGAGCCGGTCTGGATGGTTGGGTCGGTAGGTTCGTCGGGTGTTCACCCGACCCGATGACCTCACCGACGACGAGGTGCGCGAGGCCGTGGCCTCGGGCTGGGGTCTCGAGGTCGTCGCGGTCGAGCACGCGCCGGTCGGCTTCGGCAGCCACCACTGGTGGGTCACCACCGCTGACGGATGCCGGTGGTTCGCCACCGCCGACGACCTGCGTGCCCGACGGCTCGGCGCTGAGGAGCCGCTCGCCGGGCCGCTCGGTCGGCTTCGCGCTGCGTTGACGACGGCGGCGGCCCTGCGCGAGCACGGTCTCGACTGGGTCGTCGCTCCCCGTCGCACCGGCACCGGGGTGAGGTCGTCGCCGGGCTCGGCGAGGCGTATGCCCTGGCGGTGTACCCGGCTGCCGAGGGGGGCAGCTTCGGGTGGGGTGCGTTCGAGGACACCGCCCAGCGCGACGCCGTGCTCGACCGGCTCGTCGAGCTGCACGGCGTCGACGGATGCCGTGACGCCGCCGGCACCGACGACCTCGGCAGTGCGCTGGTCGCCGGGCTCGGGACGCTGCTCGCCGACCCGGGGGAGCGGTGGGAGTCGGGGCCGTTCGGTCCCGGTGCCTGGCGTCTCGTCGTTGAGCGGGGGGCCGTGCTCGCCGACCTCGTCGACCGCTACCGCGACCTGGTCGCCGACGTGGACCCCGCGGGGTGGGTGCTCACCCACGGCGAGCCGCACCGAGCCAACACGGTGCTGACGGCCACCGGCGTCGTGCTCGTCGACTGGGACACCTGCCTGCTCGCCCCCCGCGAGCGCGACCTGTGGATGCTCGTGGGGGAGGACCCCGGCATCCTCGGCGCCTATGCGGCGCGTACCGGAACCGTCCTCGACCCGCGGCTGCTCGAGGCCTTCCGCCTGCGCTGGGACCTCGCCGACGTCGAGTCCTGCGTGCGCGACCTGCGGGCGCCGCACACGGAGAACGAGGACACCCGCACCGCGTGGAACGCGGTGCGCGCGGTGCTCGATCCCGACTCCCTGCCGTGAGTGCGGGCGGCGTTGTCAACCAAAGGGTTGACAACGGTTCTGACCCTGCCTATCGTCGTAGTCAACCATCCGGTTGAACAAGGAGCATCGCATGAGCGACCAGCTGTCGAAGGTGTTCGCGGCACTCGCCGACCCGACCCGGCGCGACATCGTCGCCCGGCTGTCGGTGGGCGACGCCACGGTCAACGCGATCGCCGCGCCCTACGAGGTGTCCCTCCAGGCCATCTCCAAGCAGCTCAAGGTGCTCGAAGAGGCCGGCCTGGTCACCCGGAGCCGGGAGGCACAGCGCCGCCCGGTGCACCTGGAGGCGGAGGTGTTCGACCTCATGACCAAGTGGATCGAGCGGTACCAGGGCCGGGCCGAGGAGCGCTTCGCGCGACTCGACGCGGTGCTCGCCGGGCTCGACGAGCACGGCGACCCGTTGCCGCAGCAGGACCAGCACGACCAGCACGACACCCGGAAGAACCAGCACACGGAAGGACAGGCATCATGACCACCACGCGCACCCAGTCCACGGATCGAGGCCGACGAGAAGGTCCCCATGATCCACATCTACCGCGACTTCGCGGCGACCCCGGCGCAGCTGTTCCGGGCGCACACCGACCCCGAGCTCTTCGCGAGGTGGGTGGGCCCGACCGACATCGGCGCCGACATCGACTACTGGGACGCCCGCGACGGTGGCTCGTGGCGCTACACCGCCTCGCGGGGTGAGGAGTTCACCACGGCCTTCCGCGGGTGCTTCCACACGGTGAGCCCCGAGCGGATCGTCCAGACCTTCACCTGGGAGGGCATGCCCGAGGGCGTGGCGCTCGAGACGCTCACCTTCGAGGACCTCGGCGACGGGCGGATCCCGCCTGCACGCGACGAGCCTGTGCGACTCGTTCGAGGCCCGCGACCAGTGGCTGGCCAGCGGCATGGAGTCCGGCGTCAACGACGGCTACGACGCCCTCGAGGCCATGGCCGAGGCCGGCGAGCTGTGAGCGGCATCCCCGAGCGACCCGCCGGCGCGCCACCGGGTCGTCGCCGGCCGCTTCACCGACGCGGTCAGGGGGACCACCGACTGGGGCGCCCCGACACCCGTGCCGGAGTGGGTCGCCCGCGACGTGGTGCGCCACCTCGTCGAGTGGTTCCCCGGCTTCCTCGCCTCGGGCAGCGGCATCCGGCTGCCCGAGGGGCCGTCGGTGGACGACGACCCGGTCGGTGCCTGGCAGACCCACGCCGACGCCGTGCAGGCGGTGCTCGACGACCCGGCCACGCCGGGCGACGCGTTCTCGAACCCGCACACCGGCGAGATGCCCCTCGACGTGGCCGTCGACCGCTTCTACACCGTCGACGTCTTCATGCACACGTGGGACCTCACCCGGGCCACCGGCCAGGACGACGCCCTCGACCCGGCCCTGTCCGCCGAGCTGCTGGCGGGGATGGAGCCCATCGACGAGCTGTTGCGCTCGTCGGGCCAGTACGGGCCGCGGGTGCGCGGTTCCCGACGACGCCCCGGCGCAGGACCGGCTGGTCGCCTTCATCGGTCGCGACCCGGCCTGGCGGCCCTGATCAGGCCGTCGTGGCCCCGTCCGCCGGGCGCAGCGTCAGGCTGATCGAGTTGATGCAGAACCGCTGGTCGGTGGGGGTGTCGTAGCCCTCGCCCTCGAAGACGTGCCCGAGGTGGCTGCCGCAGGTGGCGCAGCGGACCTCGGTGCGGGGGCGGCCGGGCAGCGAGCGGTCCTCGAGCAGCTCGACCGACTCGCCGGCCAGCGGGGAGAAGAACGACGGCCAGCCGCAGTGGCTGTCGAACTTGGTCTCGGAGGTGAACAGCTCGGCACCGCAGGCGCGACAGGCGTAGGTGCCGACGGTCTTGGCGTCGGTGTACTCGCCCGCGTAGGGGCGCTCGGTGCCCGCCTGGCGCAGCACCTGGTACTCGTCGGGGGAGAGCGTGGCCTTCCACTCCTCCTCGGTGCGGTCGACGGCGTAGGAACGATCGGTCGGCTTCATCGTCATGTCCTGCCCAACAGCGTGGACGGCCGGATGGTTCCCGCTCGTGGGTGCCCGTCGTTAGGCTCGCCGCATGGCGGACGCGCAGGTGCTGGAGGTCGAGGGGCCCGACGGCCCACGTCAGGTGCGCCTGAGCAGCCCCGACCGGGTGATGTGGCCCGACGCCGGCATCACCAAGGGAGACCTCGCGGCCTACGTCGTCGCCGTCGGTGACCCGCTCCTGCACCACATCGGTGACCGCCCGGTCACCCTCCAGCGGTTCCCCGGAGGGCATCGAGGGCGAGGAGTTCTACCAGAAGAACCCGCCCAAGGGCATGCCCGACTGGGTGCGCACGGTCTCGTGTCGCTACCCGAGCGGGCGGCGGCACGCGCAGATCGTCGTCGACGAGGTGGCCACCGCGGTGTGGGCGGTGCAGATGAACACCGTGACCTTCCACCCGTGGCCGGTGCGCTCCGCGAACAACGACAACCCCGACGAGCTGCGCATCGACCTCGACCCGCAGCCCGGGCGCACCTTCCAGGACTCCGTCGAGGCGGCGCTGGCGCTGCGCGAGCTGATGGCCGAGATCGGGCTCACCGCGTTCGCCAAGACCAGCGGCAACCGGGGCGTGCACGTCTACGCCCGGGTCGCGCCGACCCACGAGTTCCTCGACGTGCGGCACGGCGTCATCGGCATCGCCCGCGAGCTCGAGCGGCGGCTGCCCGACCTGGTGACGACGTCGTGGTGGAAGGAGGAGCGCGGCGAGCGCATCTTCGTCGACTTCAACCAGGCCTGCCGCGACCGCACCATCGCCTCGGCCTACAGCCCGCGCCCGCTGCCCGGCGCGCCGGTGTCGATGCCGGTCACCTGGACCGAGCTCACGACGGTGAGCCCCGGCGACTTCACCGTGCTCACCGTGCCCGACGTGCTCGAGGACCGCGGCGACGCGTGGGCCGACATCGACGCCGAGGTCGGCGACGTCGCGGGCGCCCTGGCCCTGTGGCAGCGCGACGTCGACGAGCGCGGGCTCGGCGAGCTCAACTTCCCGCCCGACTACCCGAAGATGCCGGGCGAGCCCCCGCGCGTGCAGCCGAGCAAGCGGCGCACCGACAAGGCCGATGCCGAGTACATGGCGCCCAAGGCCGAGCGTGACGCCGCCGAGCGCGAGCGCTGGGGGATGCCGGTCGTGCCGCCGGTGCCGCCGATGCTCGCCAAGGCGGTCAAGGGCATCGCGGCGCTCGACGGTCAGGACGTCAGCTTCGAGCCGAAGTGGGACGGGTTCCGCTCGATCGTCTTCCGCTCCGGCGACCTCGTCGAGATCGGCAGCCGCAACGAGAAGCCGATGACCCGCTACTTCCCCGAGGTGGTCGAGGCCGCGCTGGCCAACCTGCCCGAGAAGTGCGTCGTCGACGGCGAGATCATCGTCGTGCGCCCCGGGGAGGACCGCCTCGACTTCGACCTGTTGAGCCAGCGCATCCACCCGGCCGCGAGCCGGGTCAAGAAGCTCGTCGGTCGAGACGCCCGCGCAGTTCGTGGTGTTCGACCTGCTGGCCCTGGGTGAGGACGACCTCACCGGTCGGCCGTTCCGCGAGCGGCGGGCGCTGCTCGAGGAGGCGCTGGCCGACGCGCAGGCGCCCATCCACCTCACCCCCGCGACGACCGACCGGGCCGTGGCGGCGGACTGGTTCACCGAGTTCGAGGGGGCCGGGCTCGACGGCCTCGTGGCCAAGCAGCTCGACGGCACCTACGAGCCCGACAAGCGCACCATGGCCAAGATCAAGCACGAGCGCACCGCAGACTGCGTCGTGGCCGGCTACCGCACCCACAAGAGCGGCGACGACCTGATCGGCAGCCTGCTGCTCGGCATCCACGACGCCGAGGGGCAGCTGGTGTCGGTGGGGGTCATCGGGGCCTTCCCGATGGCCCGGCGCAAGGAGCTGTTCGACGAGCTGCAGCCGCTGGTCACGACGTTCGACGACCACCCCTGGGCGTGGGCCCGCCAGGAGGAGGGCACCCGCACCCCGCAGAACGCCGCCGGCAGCCGGTGGGCGGCCGGCAAGGACCTGTCGTTCACGCCGCTGCGGCCCGAACGGGTCGTCGAGGTGCGCTACGACCACATGGAGGGGGTGCGCTTCCGGCACACCGCCCAGTTCGCGCGCTGGCGCCCCGACAAGGACCCGGGCGACTGCACCTTCGAGCAGCTCGACGAGCCGGTCTCGTACGACCTGTCCGAGGTGCTCACCGGCGGCAGCGGGTGACCGACACCCCCGCCCGCAGCCGCGCCCGGCGGGCGGCGACCGCGGGAGCGGCGGTCGGCGCGACCACCGCGGTGGCCTCGGGCGCCGGGTCGGTCGCAGCCGCCGCCTGGTTCGCCCGGCGGGTGCTCACCCCGGACCGGCACCGCCCGGACGACGTCGTCGTGCGTGCGGCCCGGTCGTCGACCGTCGTGCTGGGTATCACCCCGGAGACGGTCGTGCCCGGCCGCTACGGGCTGTGGATCGACAACGGCTTCGGGCACGCGCGGGTCGGGGACGTCCGTGCGGATCGACCCGGCATCCGGCACCGTCGAGCGCGAGCTGCTCGGCGTCGACCGTGGCTACCTCGCTCCGGGGGGCGCGCGGTGGAACCCGTACTACTACAGCGCACCGCCGGACGAGAGCCGCGACCTGCCCACCGAGCACGTGACGTACGCCGGTGACCTGGGCCCGATGCCGGCGTGGGTCGTGACCCCGCCCGAGGGGCCGGGGGAGCGCTGGGCGGTGCTGGTGCACGGGCGCGGCGCCCGGCGTGAGGAGACGATCCGGGCCATGCCACCGCTGCTCGGGCGGGGCTGGACGTGCCTGGTGCCGAGCTACCGCAACGACGAGGGGGTGCCGCCCGGTCCGGACGGTCGCTACGCCCTCGGGCTGTCCGAGTGGCGCGACGTCGAGGCCGCGATCCGCTACGCCGTCGACCGCGGCGCCCGCGAGGTGCTGCTCATGGGGTGGTCGATGGGCGGCGCGATCGTGCTGCAGCTGCTCGACCGCTCGCCGCTGTCGGCGCTCGTGTCGCGCGTGGTGCTCGACGCCCCCGTCATCGACTGGGGCGACGTGCTGGCCCACCACGCCAGGGCGCACCGGGTGCCCCCGCACGTCGGCTCGCTGGCGCGGGTCCTGATGCGGCACCGGTGGGGCCACCGGCTCGTCGGGGTGCACGAGGGCGTCGACCTGGCCAAGACCGACTGGGTGCGGCGCGGCGACGAGCTGCACCACCCGGTGCTGCTCATCCACAGCGGCGACGACGAGTTCGTGCCCTGCGGCCCGTCGCGCGAGCTGGCGCGGGCGCGGCCCGACCTGGTCACCTTCGAGGAGTGGCACCTCGCCCGGCACTGCAAGGAGTGGAACACCGACCCCGAGCGCTGGGAGCGCCTCGTCGGCGACTTCGCCGCCGGCTGAGCGCCGGGGGTCAGGGGCGGCGGACCCGCCAGAGGCCGAGCAGCGTGCCCGCCTCCTCGACGAGCAGTCGCGGCACCAGGGCGATGCCGTCCGGCCCACCCAGCGGCGCTCCGCTCGTGATCCGGGTGCCGTCGCCACCGACGACCGTGGGCACGAGCGACAGGGCCAGCTCGTCGACGACCCCGGCGTCGAGGGCCGCAGCGAGCAGCGTCGGCCCGCCCTCGCAGAGCACGTGCCGCAGACCGCGCGCGGCCAGGGCGTCGAGCGCGGCCGGCAGGTCGACGTGGTCACCGCCGGCCACGATGACGGCATCCTCACCGAGGTCCTGGCGGGCACGGTCGAGCGCGCGGGGCCCGGCCGCGGTGCACGTCACGAGCAGCCCGGCGCCGCGACCCCGGGTGGGCGCCCTCAGCCCCTCGGGCACCCGACCCGAGCCGCTGACGACGACGAGCGTCGGCGGGTCAGCGCGTCGACGGCTCGGGGTGATCCGCTGGTACCCCTCCGCGCGCACCGTGCCCGACCCGACGAGCACCGCGTCGCACAGGTCGCGCTGCAGGGCGAAGACCCGGTTGTCGGCCGGGGTGTTGATGCTGCCGCTGCGGCCGTCGGAGCCGACGCCGGAACCGTCGAGGGTCGACACGAAGTTGCTGCGCAGCCACCGCCGCCCACGCGGGAACGCGTAGAGGTCGCCGAGCTCGGATGCCGTGACGCGGCCACCCGGCGTCGCCGGCCGGCGGGGGTCGAGGAGGACGCGCATGGCAGCGAGTGTGTCAGCCGCGACCCCACGAGCACCGACGCGCCACGGCCCCGCCACACGCGCTGGTCTGCAAGGATGCGGCGATGGGCAAGGGATCGAAGACCAAGGCCACGTCGAAGAAGGCCAGGCGCAAGGGCAAGGGCAAGGACACCCGGAAGAAGGGTGCTGCGTCCGCGAAGGCCGGGGCGCCGTCGGCGAAGCAGGTGACGCCCGACCGCAAGCTCTCCGGCAAGGCCGCCGAGAAGGCCCGCGGGAAGCGCAAGAAGGCGGCCAAGGCCCGCAAGGACGAGGCGGTGCAGACCGTCACGTGGACCGACGCCCTGCGGGTCGGTCCGGGCTTCAGCCTGGCCGACGTCGACCCGCACTCGACGCCCGCCTTCACCGGCGACAAGGCGGAGGGCAAGGAGGTCATGGATGAGCTGCAGTCCCGCCTCGGCGACCTGCAGGAGCGGCTCTTCGCCGAGTCCAAGGGCGGTGGCCACCGCTCGGTGCTGCTGGTCATCCAGGGCATGGACACCTCCGGCAAGGGCGGCATCATGCGCCACGTCGTCGGGGCGGTCGACCCGCAGGGGGTGCACATCACCTCGTTCAAGGCGCCGAGCGCCGAGGAGAAGCGCCACCCGTTCCTCTGGCGCATCCGCAACGCCCTGCCCCGACCCGGCCAGATCGGGGTGTTCGACCGCAGCCACTACGAGGACGTGCTGATCGCGCGGGTGCACGACCTGGTGCCGCGCCAGACGTGGTCGCGGCGCTACACCCAGATCAACACCTTCGAACGGGGCGTCGTCGACGACGGCACCGTGGTCGTCAAGGTGATGCTGCACATCTCGGGCGCCGAGCAGAAGGCCCGTCTCGGCGAGCGGCTCGAGCGTGAGGACAAGTTCTGGAAGTTCAACCCCGGCGACATCGACGAGCGCGGTCACTGGGCCGACTACATGCAGGCGTACCAGGCGGCCCTCGAGAAGTGCTCGACGGATGTCGCGCCGTGGTTCGTCGTGCCCGCCGACCGCAAGTGGTACGCCCGGCTCGCCGTCACCAACCTGCTCCTGGAGCACCTCGAGGCGATGGACCCCAAGTGGCCCGCGGCCGACTTCGACGTCGAGGCGGAGAAGGAGCGGCTGGCGCTCACCCCCTGAGCGCGCGCTCCAGCAGCAGCGACACGGCATCCGGCCCGACCGAGGCACCCAGGGTGCCGAACGTGCCGCCGTGGTCGCCCCCGAGGCGGCTGGCGACGAACGCGTCGGCGACCGGCCCGGGGGAGTGGCGCACGAGCAGGGCGGCCTGCAGGGTCAGGGCGAGCCGCTCGACCAGCCTGCGGGCACCCCACGGTGCGTCCGGGCCGAGCGCCAGCGCGCCGGCCGACTCGCACCCGTCGATCGCGGCATCGAGCACCCGGTCGTGGCCGCGGGCGAGGGCCAGCTCCTTGCCCAGTGCCGCCAGTGACGCCGGCTCGCGGGTCAGGGCGCGCACGACGTCGAGCGCGTTGACGTTGCCCGATCCCTCCCAGATCGAGTTGAGCGGGGCCTCCCGGTAGAGCCGGGCCAGGCCGTTCTCCTCGACGTAGCCGTTGCCGCCGAGGCACTCCAGCGCCTCGGCCACCATCGGCGCGGTGCGCTTGCAGACCCAGAACTTGCCCAGCGCGACGCCCAGGCGCACGAAGTCGTCCTCACCCGCGTCGACGGCGTGGGCGAGCCGCATGGCGAGCACGGTGGCCGCCTCGCTCTCCAGGGCGAGGTCGGCGAGCACGTTGCGCATCAGCGGCTGGTCGACGAGCAGCGCCCCGAACGCGCTGCGGTGCCGCGCGTGGTGCACCGCCCGCACCAGGGCCGCCCGCATCGTGGCGGTCGAGCCGAGCACGCAGTCGAGCCGCGTCGAGGCGACCATGTCGATGATCGTCCGGATGCCGCGTCCCTCGTCGCCGACGCGCACCGCCCAGGCGCCGTCGAGCTCGATCTCCGACGACGCGTTCGAGCGGTTGCCGAGCTTGTCCTTCAGGCGCTGCAGCCGGATGTCGTTGCGGGTGCCGTCGTCGAGCACCCGGGGGAGGAGGAAGCAGCCGATGCCGGCGTCGGTCCGGGCCAGGACGAGGAAGGCGTCGCTCATCGGGGCCGAGCAGAACCACTTGTGCCCGGTGAGCCGGTAGGTGTCCCCCTCGAGCGGGCCGCCCGGGTCGGCGACCGCCCGGGTCGTGTTGGCGCGCACGTCGGAGCCGCCCTGCTTCTCGGTCATCCCCATACCGACGGTCAGCCCGCGCTTGTCGGCCATCGGTGCCGGCGCCGGGTCGTACGTGCGCGAGGCGAGGCCCGGCACCCAGCGCGCGGCCACGGCGGGCTCGGCCGCGAGCGCCGGCGCCGCGGCATACGTCATCGAGACGGGGCAGAGGTGACCGGCCTCGACCTGCGACCAGACGACGAAGCCGGCGGCGCGCCGGGCGTGGGCGCCGCTGTCGGCGGGGCGGGTCCAGGCCTCCGCGGTCAGCCCGTTCCCCACGGCCACCTCCAGCAGGTGGTGGTAGGCCGGGTGGAACTCGACCTCGTCGACCCGGTCACCGGTGGGGGCGTGGGTGCGCAGCACCGGGGCGACCCGGTCGGCCTGGTCGGCCCACTGCCGCACCTCGGGCGTGCCGGCGAGCCCGCCCAGGTCGTCGAGCGCCGCAGCGCCGTCGGGGTCGGCCGGCGCGACCCAGCGCTCGACCGCCTCGGTGAGGGCCGGGTCGGAACGCAGCACGTGGAGCCCGGTGGGGGCCGGGACGACGTTGGAGACGACGTGGGTCCGCACCCCCCGAGGGTACGGCGGTTACCGTTGGCACCATGACCGAGGCGAGGCGGCGCATGCGCCGGGTGCTCGGACGCGTTCCGGGCCTGCTCGCTCTCGCCCGGCTCGTCGTCGCGACCATCCGCATCTGCATGCGCTACCGCGTCACCGGGCTGGCCTCGGAAGCGGGCTTCTTCGCCCTGCTCTCCCTCCCGCCCCTGATCCTCGGGCTCGTCGGCGGCCTCGCCTACGTCGCGAACGCCATCGGCCCGGTCACCGTCGACGCCGTGATCACCTCGATCAACGACTACGCCTCGCGGTTCCTCACCGACAAGATCATCGAGGACACCCTGCTCCCCACGATCGAGGACGTGTGCCAGCGGCCCGCGGTTCGACCTCCTGTCGCTGGGCTTCGTCCTCTCGCTGTGGTCGGGGTCGCGCGCGCTGAACGTCTTCGTCGACACCATCTCGATCATGTACGGCCAGTCCGGCGTGCGGGGCATCATCCGGACCCGGGCGCTGTCCTTCTCGCTGTACCTCCTCGCGCTCGCGCTCGGCATCGTCACGATCCCGCTGGTGCTCCTGGGGCCCGACCTGATCGCCGCCATCCTCCCGCAGGGGTGGGACTGGTTGATCGTCCTGTACTGGCCCCTGGTCACCCTGCTGACGGTCGGGGGCCTCACCAGCCTGTACCACGTGTCGACGCCGCGGCGGTCGCCGTGGCTGCGCGACGCGCCCGGTGCCGTGGTGACCCTGCTCCTCTGGGTGCTCGCCTCCTACGTCGTGCGCGGCACGATCGCCGCGTCGCTCGGCGGCGGTACCTCGATCTACGGCCCGCTGTCGGCCCCGATCGTGCTGCTCATCTGGCTGTACACCCTGGCCATCGCCGTGCTCATCGGGGCCGCCGCCAACGCGTCGGTCCGCGAGCTCTACCCGCACGAGGAGCAGCGCGCGCTGCACGAGCGGTTCGCCGCGTGGCTCGGTGGGCTGCGGCAGCGCCGCACCGAGGGCCGCGAGCGACCGGGCCGCTGGGACGACCCGTTCGACGGCTACGGCTCCGCGGAGGACCACGACGACCTCGGCCTGTCCGGCCTGCGTGAGGCCGCGCGGGGGCCGCTGACGCCGATGTCCGGCGCCGGGCGGTCGGCGCCGACCCCTCCGGCGCCCCCCGTCGAGGCCGGCCACCGGGTCGACGCCGACCGCTGAGGGGTGTCCGACCAGCACCGGGGCACACCGGTTTGGAGATCGTCGCGGCCATCGGATAATGTCTGCGAGCACGCCAAAGGGGTTCGAGAGAGCCACGGCGCGCGCGGATGTAGCTCAGTTGGTAGAGCGCAACCTTGCCAAGGTTGAGGTCGCCGGTTCGAACCCGGTCATCCGCTCGGAGGGTGTAGCCGCCCCCACGGTGGAGTGGCCGAGAGGCGAGGCAGCGGCCTGCAAAGCCGCGTACACGGGTTCAAATCCCGTCTCCACCTCGAGTAGTACCCCTAGCAGTACCCCACGGACGCGTAGCGCAGCCTGGTTAGCGCACCACCTTGACACGGTGGGGGTCGGAGGTTCGAGTCCTCTCGCGTCCACCCGGAACAGAAGAGCCCACCACGCCCTCGTGGTGGGCTCTCCTGGTCCCGGGACAGCTACATCGCGTCGGCGCCGGCGCTGGCGAACCACGGGTGGTGCAGGTCGAGGTAGCGCATGTCCTTCACCTGCTCCATCTCGCGGGTGAAGCGCTCGGACATCTCCTCGGGCATCTCCATCTGCTCGCCCTTGCGGGCCTCGGCCTCGCTGCGGAACGACATCGTCTCGGTGAACCAGCCGTCGGCGTCGATGGCGATCGTGCCACCGATGATCTCCGGCCTGGCCTCCTGCAGCATGTCCATCGGCTGGGACATGAACTCCCGGAAACGTGCCGGGTCGTCGAGGCGGCCCTGGATGACCTGCACGAAGCCGGCGTCGTCGGACCCGCCGTCGAGCATCATGATCGCGTCGTCGCAGTCGTGGAAGCTCACGTCACCGTCGAAGCACCTCTCGACGGCGGCCCACCACTCACCCTGCTCCGGCCGCAGTGAGTTGCGTGCCGCAGCCTCGCGCGACTCGAACCGCACCACGCCGACGAACTGCCCGTCGTCGGTCATGCCGTAGGTGCCGCCCAGCCAGCCCTGCGCGCCGGGGGCGAGCTCCTCCCTCCACCGGTCCATGTGCTGGCGCAACATCGCCTCGTCCGTGCACATCCCCTGGATGACCTGGATGAACATCTCAACCTCCGATCAGTCGGTCCCCTTCGTCGCGAAGTGGTCCACCCGCCGACGCTACGCCGCGCGCGGCGCGCTGTCACCAGCCCGGAACGACCGTGCCGGCGCGGCACCCGGCGCGCCCGCGGAGGGCCGCGCGGACGTGGCGATAGGTTGGCTCCGCCGCGCCGCCGACCGGGTGGCGCCTCGCGTGCGAAGGGGGGCCGGGATGTCCCTGCGGGAAGGCTCCGAGCCGACCGAACCAGCACCTCCGTCCGGCCCGCTCCCGCGCCCGCGTGCCGTCTTCCCGTGGTTCGACCGGGTGTGGCACGACTGGCGCGCCGACCCGGTCGACCGGTTCGGGGTCGTGCTCTTCTTCGTCATCGCCACGATCGTGGTGTCCTCGCTGATCAACGTGGGCGACCTCCTTCGGCGACTCCCTGCTCGCCCACACGATGAGCGGTATCGCGCTGGTCGCCGCCGCGCGGGCCACCGGGATGCGACCCCGGGCCCGGCGCGTGGTCACCGTGGTGGTCCTGCTCGCCGTGGGCGGCCTCGCCGCCCTGTCCCTCGCGGACTGGCTGCTCGGCGGGGACGGTGTCGGGCCGGTCGACCCCCGCCAGGCCGACCCGCTGTGGCTCATCCTCGTCATCGCCCTGCCGGTGATCGTCATCCGCCGGATCTCCCAGCACACCGTCGTCGGCGGCTCGCACGGTGCTCGGGGCGATCACGGCCTACCTCCAGATCGGGGTCGCCTACGCGGCGCTGTTCCAGGCCGTCGAGGTCTGGAGCTCGGTGCCGCCCTTCGGGGTGCCCCAGGAGTCCAGCGCCCTCACGTACCTCAGCCTCACCACGATGTCGACGCTCGGCATCGGCGACATCGCGCCCACCACCGAGGTGTCCCGGCTGCTCGTCTCCTCCGAGGCCGTGCTCGGGCAGGTCTTCCTCGTGACGATCGTCGCGATCGTCGTGTCGCAGTTCGCCGGTCACCGGCAGCGGAAGTGAGCGACCCGATGAACCCCACCCTCGACGCCCTCGTCGACCGGGTGCTCGCCCTACGGGCCCGCATAGGTGCGGGTCGGCCGGTCCTCGTCGGCGTGGTGGGGGAGCCGGGGGCGGGCAAGTCCACGCTCACGGCATCCCTCGTGGTGGCCCTGCGGGACAAGGACACCACCGCGGTGCTGGTGCCGATGGACGGCTTCCACCTGGCCAACGTCGCACTCGCCGCGCTCGGGCGCGCGGACCGCAAGGGCGCCATCGACACCTTCGACGGCGCCGGCTACGCGGCGCTGCTGACCCGGCTGCGCGACGGCGGGCCCGACACGGTGTGGGCCCCGACGTACGACCGCTCGATCGAGGAGTCCGTGGCCGGCGCGATCGGTGTGCCGGCGGGCACCGACGTCGTCGTCACCGAGGGCAACTACCTGCTCGTCGACGACGGGCCGTGGTCGGCCGTGCGCCGGCTGCTCGACGAGGTGTGGGTCGTGCAGGTCGCCCCTGAGGTGCGCACCGCCCGGCTCGTCGCGCGACACGTCGAGTTCGGCAAGCCGCCCGAGCGGGCAGCGGCCTGGGTCGCCGCGGTCGACGACCCGAATGCCGCGTTCGTCCGCTCCACCTTCGCCCGGGCCGACCTGGTCATCGACGGCACCTGACCTCGCCGGCCGCCGCATACGATGCGGGGCGTGTCGGAGGCGAGGTTCGGGTCGCTCGTGGCCCGCGGCGTCCGCGCCGTCAGCCACGACGTCGAAGACCTCACGAGCGGGTTCTGGGTCGTCGTGGCCACCTTCGAGGGCGAGCTCACCGCGGTGCGGATGGACGACGTGCAGCGCGGCCCGGATGCCGTGTCCGTCCCCGAGGGCGCGCGGGTCCGCCCCGGGTGGCCCGCCGCTGACCGGCGCGTGGCGCACCAGCCTGGACCACGCGGCCTACGTCGAGGGGGTCGCCGAGGTGCGCCGCCGGATCGCGGCGGGCACCGTCTACCAGGTGAACCTCTGCCGGGTCATGGAGCACGACCTGCCCGAAGAGGCCCGGCTGTCCGACCTCGGCAGTCTTCTGGCGGCGGGCAACCCCGCGCCGTACGCCGCGACGATCGACCTGCCCGAGGTGGGGCTCGAGCTCGCCTGTGCGTCGCCGGAGGCCTACCTCGTGCGGCACGGTGACCGGGTGACGTCACGGCCGATCAAGGGCACGGCCCCGACGTCGGCCGAGCTGCTGCCGAAGGACTACGCCGAGAACGTCATGATCGTCGACCTCGTACGGCACGACCTCGGGCACGTCAGCCTGCCGGGCACCGTCGAGGTCGACCACCTGTGCCGCGTCGAGGAGCACCCGGGGCTGGTGCACCTCGTCTCGGACGTGTCGGGCACCCTGCGGCCCGGCACGAGCTGGCTCGACCTGTTCGACGCGAGCTTCCCGCCGGGGTCGGTCAGCGGCGCCCCCAAGCACACCGCGCTCCAGGCGATCGCCGACCTCGAGCCGGTGCCGCGCGGCCCGTACTGCGGCGCGGTGGGCTGGGTCGACGCCGACCGCGACGAAGCGCGAGCTGGCCGTCGGCATCCGCACCTTCTGGGCGGCCCGCGACGACGCCGGGCGGCGCGTGCTGCGGTTCGGGACCGGCGCCGGCATCACGTGGGGGAGCGATGCCGAGGGGGAGTGGCGCGAGACCGAGCTCAAGGCGGCGCGCCTCGTGGCACTGGCCACGGGTGACCGGCCCGGGCATGCGAGGGTGTGACGCATGACTGACATCCGCGTCTGGGTCGACGGCGCGCTCGTCGGGCCCGACACCCCAGCGGTGAGCGCCGTCGACCACGGTGTCACGGTGGGCGACGGCGCCTTCGAGACCGCGAAGATCGACCACGGGGTGCCGTTCGCGGTCAGCCGCCACCTGCGTCGGCTCGACCGGACGATCGCCGGGCTGGGCCTGCCGGTGGCCGACCACGACCGCATCCGCGAGGGCATCGAGGCCGTGCTCGACGGCGAGCCGATCGGCTTCGGGCGCCTGCGGTTCACGGTGACCGGTGGGCGTGGCCCGCTCGGCTCGGACCGGCACGACTCCGACCTCACCCACATCGTCACGGCCGTGCCGCACACCCGGCCCGAGGAGCACGGGGCGGTCGTCACCGTCCCGTGGGTGCGCAACGAGCGCGCGGCGACGGCCGGCCTGAAGACGACGTCGTACGCCGACAACGTCATCGCCCTGGCCCGCGCCAAGGAGCAGGGGGCGCTCGAAGCGATCCTCGCCAACACCCGCGGTGAGCTGTGCGAGGCCACCGGCAGCAACGTCTTCGTCGTCGTCGACGGGGTCGTGCGCACGCCGCCGCTCGACAGCGGCTGCCTGGCCGGCATCACCCGCGAGCTCCTGCTCGAGTGGTGCGCCGCGGACGGGGTGGAGGTGGTCGAGGAGGCGCTGCCACTGGACGTGCTCACCCGGGCCGACGAGGTCTTCATCACCTCCTCGATCAAGGACGTCTTCCCCGTGTCGGTCGTGGACGGACGGGCCCTGCCCGCCCCCGGCCCGCTGACGACACGGGTGCGGCAGGTCTGGGCCGCCCACGCCGCCCTGGGTGTCGACCCGTGACGCCGCACGGGCACCGGGACGCGGAGGAGCCCCACGAGCACCACCTGCTGCGCGACCCCGACGACGAGGACGACTGGGAGTGGCGTCGCCGGGTCCGGGCCAGCCCGCGGTGGCGCCCGGTGTACCAGGGCGCGGTGCTCTTCGCCGGGCTCGTCGTGGTGCTCGGCGGGCTCGTGCTGGTGCCGCTGCCCGGTCCGGGGTGGCTCATCGTCATCCTCGGCATCGCCGTCTGGTCCTCGGAGTTCGAGCCGGCCGCGCGGCTGCTGGACTTCGTCAAGGACAAGGTGCGCGCCTGGGAGCAGTGGGTCAGGAGGCAGCACTGGTCGGTCAAGGGTGTGGTCGGGCTGGCGACCCTCTTCTTCGTGGGGTTCGCGTTCTGGCTGACCATGTGGCTCACCGGGGTGCCCGGGCTGCTCCCGGACGGCATCGAGGCGTGGCTGCACGCCAACGCCGGTCTGTAGGCTGGACGGCGGCCGAGGTCGGGCGGGCCGATTTCCGCCGGGTCGGGAGGTCCGTATATCCTCGGCAGGCCGTCAGGCACCCGGATGTGTAGCTCAGTTGGTTAGAGCGTTCGCTTCACACGCGAGAGGCCATGGGTTCGAGTCCCTTCACATCCACCACCACGATCGGCCCCTGACCTGCGGAAACGCAGGATCGGGGGCCGTGCCGCTCTCCGGCGTGTCGACGGCCCGGGCGACCCAGCACGTGGCGGAGACGATTCGCTGATCACCGCCGCGGGGAACCGCGTAGATTGACCGTTCGTCGACATGGGACCGAGCAACGCTTGGTGAACCCTCGAGGACAAGGGAGCACGATGACCGACCCACAGCCTGCCCCGCTGCAGCCGCCCACCGGCCACCGCGGCGGCGCTCACCCTCACGGCCCCGCCGCCACCCCAGCCCGTCGCCACGACCGCCGCCCCCCGGATGGCACCGGCCGTCGAGGCCGCGGCGCTGCCCGGGCTGGACGCCAAGGTCGACGGCTACCTCGACGTCGCTGCTGACGGCGGCGCCCCGGTCGCCGGAGTTCGCGGCCAAGGCCACCGACGTGCGCACGATGGGTGACGCCGACATCCGCGGGCCGCCGAGACCTCGAACCGGCTGCTGAAGTCGCCGGTCAAGGCGCTGCAGGAGGGCGGCCTCGTCCGAGGGGTCCAAGGTGGGCACGACCCTGCTCGAGCTGCGCCGGACGGTCGAGGACCTCGACCCCAAGGAGGCCACGGGCGCCAAGAAGCTGCTCGGGCATGATCCCGTTCGGCGACAAGATGACCGACTACTTCCGCAAGTACGAGTCCGCGCAGAAGCACCTCGACGCCATCCTGCACGCGCTGCGCGACGGCCAGGACGAGCTCCGCAAGGACAACGCCGCGCTCAACCTCGAGAAGCAGCACCTCTGGGACGCGATGGCGCGGCTCAACCAGTACGTCTACGTCGCCGAGCGGCTCGACGCCCGCCTCGCCGCGCGCATCGCCGACCTCGAGGCCACCGACCCGGAGCGGGCCAAGGCGCTGCGCGACGACGTGCTGTTCTACGTCCGGCAGAAGCACCAGGACCTGCTCACCCAGCTCGCCGTCTCGATCCAGAACTACCTGGCGATCGACATCGTCATCAAGAACAACATCGAGCTGATCAAGGGCGTCGACCGGGCGTCGACCACCACGGTCTCGGCGCTGCGCACCGCGGTCATCGTCGCCCAGGCGCTGGGCAACCAGAAGCTCGTCCTCGACCAGATCACGGCGCTGAACACCACGACGTGCGGGATGATCGAGCGCACCAGCGAGATGCTGCGCGACAACTCGGTGCAGATCCAGCAGCAGGCGGCGTCGGCGACCGATCGGGCTGCCCCAGCTGCAGGCGGCGTTCGCGAACATCTACGCGACGATGGACGCGATCGACACCTTCAAGGTGCAGGCGCTCGACACCATGGCCGCCACGATCGGCACCCTGGAGACCGAGGTCGACCAAGTCGCGGGCCTACCTCGACCGGGTCGAGCGGCAGGACGACCGGGTGGCCCACGGGTCCCTCGACCTCGGCGACTCCGCAAGTGACTGGGCGCTGACGAGGCCGCTGCGGGCATAGTGAGCACATGGCGGGTGGGTTCCTCGGCCGCCTCTTCGGCCGCGGTCGAGCACGTCGGAGCGCGACGATCGGTTCGTCGTGCCCGCCGTGCCGACGAGCGACGACCTGCTCGCGGCGCTGGACCGGGTCGAGGCGATGGTCGCCGCCGGCGCGGTGCCGGCGCCGGTCGCCTCGCGGGTCCGCCGCGTCGACCGGGTCGTGCGCGACACCATCCCCCGGCTCGGCGAGCCTCGGTGCCGGCAGCCCGCAGGCGTACTCGGTGATGGCGACCGCCACCGACTACCTGCCCGAGGCGGTCGGCGGCTACCTGCGGCTGCCCCGCCAGTTCGCCGACAACCGCCCGGTCGACCGGGGCAAGACCTCGCTGATGGTCCTCATCGACCAGCTCGACCTGCTCGCCGCGACGATGGACAAGGTCTTCGACGCCGTGTGCCGGGACGACGCCGACGCCCTGGTGGCCCACGGCCGGTTCCTGGCGGAGAAGTTCGGATCGCCTCGACCGGTGGGGCGCTCGACGTCGGGTCGGCCCCGTTGCCCGCGATGCCCGGCAGCGCCGGCCGCGACCCGACGCGGCCGCGACGACCGGATGGCGAGCTCGGCCGCTGCAGCCGCCCGCCGGACGGGAGCCGCATGAGCTCGCGACCGCCGGAGCCCTCCGCGCACCCGCGCTGACCGAGGCCGTCGACGCGGTGGCCGCCGTCGCCGCGACCGCCGGTGCCGACGCCGCCGGCCGCGCGCGAGGAGGCGCTCGCCCTGGCCGCCGCCGTGGCCGAGTCCGCGCCCGGGGCCGCCGCCGACTGGGCGACGCCGCCGGTGGCCGGCGCCACCACCCAGGACTTCTTCGACGCGGCGAGCCGCGGGCCGCCGCTGGCGCGGGGCGCCGACCGCGACGCTCAGCGCGCTGGCGGCCCAGCGGCTCCCCGCACGCCGCGGCGTACGCCGAGGCGCTGGCCGAGGTCGCCTCGGCCGCCTGCGAGCTCGGCGAGCCGACGATGCGCGTCATCGGCAACGCCTCGGTCGCGGCCGCCGCGCAGCTGGCCGCCGTGCGACCGGCCGCGGCGACCGCCGGCCTCGGCGACGGCGGCGTCCGCCGACCGCCGACGCCGGACCGCCGCCACCCGGGCCAGCGCGCCGGCCGCCGGTGACGCCGGCCGCGGCGACAGCGCCGGACCGCGCCGGCACGCCGCCGACGAGCCGGCGAAGAGCCTCGAGGAGCTGCTGGCCGAGCTCGACGCGCTCATCGGGCTGCGAGCGGGTCAAGCGCGAGATCCACCGGCAGGTCGCCGCTGCTGCGGGTCGAGAAGCTGCGCGCCGAGGCCGGCCTGAAGAGCCCGACGCTCACCCGGCACCTGGTGTTCACCGGCAACCCCGGCACCGGCAAGACGACGGTCGCCCGGCTCGTCGGCGGCATCTACCAGGCGCTCGGGCTGCTGTCGCAAGGGCCACCTGGTCGAGGTCGACCGCTCCGAGCTGGTCGCCGGCTACCTCGGCCAGACCGCGACCAAGACGGCCGAGGTCGTCGCCTCGGCCGCCGGCGGCGTGCTGTTCATCGACGAGGCCTACAGCCTGACCGGGATCGGCCCGGCGGCGACCAGTACGGCCAGGAGGCCGTCGACACGCTGGTCAAGGAGATGGAGGACCACCGCGACGACCTCGTGGTGATCGTGGCCGGCTACCCGGCGCCGATGGCGGCCTTCATCGCGGCGAACCCCGGCCTGGCCAGCCGGTTCCGCACCACGATCGAGTTCGACGACTACACCGACGACGAGCTCGTCGCGATCCTCGACCAGCTCGCCGCGGGCGCCGACTACGAGCTGGTGCCCGAGGCCGTGGAGCGGTTCCGGAGGTGCTCGGCCGCACCCCACGCGGACGAGCGGCTTCGGCAACGGCCGGTTCGCCCGCAACGTCCTCGAGGCGGCGATCGGCCACCACGCCTGGCGGCTGCGGAGACGGCGCACCCGACCGTCGAGCAGCTGCGCCAGCTCGTGGCCCGGGACTTCGACGAGGAGCCGCTCGACGAGGGAGCCGAGGCCCCCGTCGCTGCGTCCGACGCAGGACCGGCGCCGGCGAGCCAGGACCCCGGTGACCGCGCCCTGACCCCGGAGGCACCTCGTGACCAGCCGCCGCCCCCGGCGACCGCTGCCGGCCCTCCGCCGTCGGCCGCGTCCGCCGCGCGCCCGCGCCGGCCCCGGCCGGCGCGCCCACGCCGCACCGGTCGGCGCCGCCCACGCCGGCTGCGGGCCGCGATCGGCATCCGCGGTCGGCTGAGTCGGTCGGCCTCGCGCGGGCGGGCATGTCCGGCACCCCGGGTCGGCTCAGGGCCGTGGGCATCGTCGCGTCGTCGCGGCCCTGCTCTTCGGGCTCGCGGCGGGTCAGTCGTTCCGGTCCGCCGACGGCGCCCTGGACCGGGCCGCGGCGAACACCGACCAGCTGGTCCGGATCCAGGCGATCCAGACCAACCTGGTCCAGGCCGACGCCGACGCCACCAACGCCTTCCTCGTCGGCGGCCTCGAGCCGGCGGACCAGCGCGCGGACTACACCGAGGCGATCGCGTCGGCCGCGCGGCTCGATCGCCGAGGCCGCGCAGCACCAGCCGGCCGACGGTGCACGCGCTGGGCGCGCTCAACCAGGCGCTCGTCACCTACACCGAGCCAGATCGAGCAGGCCCGGGCCAACAACCGCCAGGGCCTCCCGGTCGGCGCGCAGTACCTCAGGAACGCCAGCGCCGACCTGCGCGCCGACGCCCTGCCGCTGCTGAAGAACCTGGTGCGAGGCCAACAACGCCCGCGTCGCCGAGGAGTTCGACAGCGCCGGCACGGGCGGCCCTGTGGCTCGTCGTCGCCGGCCTGCTCGCCCTCGCCGTGCTCGTGCTCGCGCTGGTCTGGCTGGCCCGCCGGACCCGGCGCTACGTCAACGTCCCGCTGGCGGCCGCGGCGCTGGTCGTGCTGCGTGACCCTGGTGGTCGGCGCGGTCGGGCTGCTGGCGCGTCGGCAGCAACGTCGACACCACCCGCGACGGCGTCTACGCCGCCACGCTGTCCACGGCCCAGGCGCGGATCGCCGGCTTCGACGCCAAGTCCAACGAGAGCCTCACGCTGATCGCCCGCGGCTCCGGCGCGGCGTTCGAGAAGGCCTGGCAGGCCTCGGCCGACGCGGTCGAGCGCCGAGCTCACCGAGCTCGGGCAGAACCCGGCGTCCGCCGACCTCGAGCCCGCTGCCCTGGGACGACTACGCCGCGGTGCACGCAGCAGATCCGCGCGCTCGACGACGGCGGCGACTGGGACGGCGCGGTCGCGCTCGCCACGGGCACGGCGCCGGACTCGGGCAACGCCACGTTCGCCGCCTTCGACGACGAGCTCCGGCGAGCAGCTGGTCGCCGCTGAGCGGCCAGACCGCGCCAGCAGCTCGACGACGCCGGCGGCTGGCTGCCCGTCGGCCGGTGCGCTCGGGCTCCTGGCCGGGCTGATCGCCGCCGCTGCTGCGCCTGGTGGGGCGTCTCGCAGCGACTGGAGGAGTACCGGTGAGCCGCCGCCAGCGGCGACCGCTCGCCGTCGCTCGCCGTCGCTGGCCGCGAGCCTGGCTGCTCGGCGCCTGCTCGTCGGCCGGCGACTACGACGCCGACGCCGCTGTCACCGCCGCCGAGCGCCGCGCCGTCGCCGTCGCGCCAGCGCCGCACCGGCCCCGTCGCCGGCGCCGTCCGGCACCGACGTCGCGACCGCCAACTGCCTGCAGTCCTACGCCCCGGCCGACACCCTGCCGGCCCCGGGCCAGATGCCGGCCGGCAGCCACCATGGCGCAAGATCCAGGAGCGCGGCCGGCTCATCGCCGGCGTCTCGGCCGACACCCTGCTGCTCGGCGCCCGCAACCCGATCTCCGGGCAGATCGAGGGCTTCGACATCGACATGCTGCACGCGGTCTCGCAGGCGATCTTCGGCGACCCGAACAAGATCGAGCTGCGGGTCATCACCGCCGCCCAGCGCCTGCCCGGCGCTGCAGGACGGCAGCGTCGACATCGTCGCGCGCAACATGACCATCAACTGCGACCGCTGGGAGGACATCGCGTTCTCCAGCGAGTACTACCGCTCCGGCCAGAAGGTCCTGGTGCGCCTCGGCGAGACGACCGAGAGCGGCGGCCCGATCAGCGGCATCGAGGACCTCGACGGGCAAGAAGGTCTGCGCGCCCAACGGCTCGACGAGCCTGGACAAGCTGCGGACCTTCCAGGGCGTCGAGGCGGTCGGGCGCCGACACGCACACCGGCTGCCTGGTGCTGTTCCAGCAGGGCGAGGTCGACGCCATCACCGGTGACGACACGGTGCTCGCCGGGCTGGCCGCCCAGGACCCGTACGCCGAGGTCGTCCGGCGCCGGCGTTCACCGCCGAGCCGTACGGCCTCGGGCGTCAACCAGGACGCACGTCGACTTCGTCCGGTTCGTCAACGGCGTCCTCGAGGAGATGCGCGCCGACGGCCGGTGGACCAGGCAGCTACAACACCTGGCTGGCCGACGCCCTGGGCGGGCGCCGGCGCCGCCCGAGCCCGTGTACGGACGGACGCCGTGATCTCCGCGGCCGAACGAGCGCCACGGCACCGGCGGCGCCCGGCCGGCTCGGCCAGCCGCTCGTCGCCAGCGACGCGCTGCGCTACCTCGAGGCGCTCGGGCACCTGGCGCGACGAGCGCAAGGCCGAGCTCGACGGGCTCGACGAGGCGGCCCTGGCGGCCGCCCGACGCGGCGGCGTACACCGGCGACGTGCTGCTCTCGATGGCGCTGTGGAAGGCGGTCGCCGACCGCCACGACCTGCTCGTCGCGACCTGGGACTCCGGCCGGGTCGGGCCGACCGAGCTCGAGCGACTCTCCACCCTGGTCTGGGGCGGCTCGACGCCGCCCGCGCAGCCGCCGCGACGCCGGGTGCGCCGCGGCAGCGCGTCCCGTCGGAGCCCTGGCCGTCTCGCTGCCCGAGGCCTGCCGGCTGTCCGACGCGCTCGCCGCGTCGCTGCGCGCCCGGCTGGGCTCGACCCGTCGGAGGCCGACCTCCAGGCGCGCCTGCGCGCAGCTGCGCGCCTCGGTCGAGCGGGTGCGCGACCTCGTCGACCGCGAGCCGGCCCAGGCGCGCGACGCCGCGCTCGCCGGTGCTCGACCGGCTCGACGCGCGCGTCGCCGACGTCGCTCGCCCGGGCCACAGCGCGGCGCGGACGTCGGCGGCCTGCTCGGCCCGCTGGAGCAGGACGCCGCCCGGGCCGAGCGCGACCTGATCGTCGGCGCCGCCACCCGGCGCGCCCACGCCGCACGACGAGGCCAGGGCCCGGGCGCTGCGCACCGAGCTGGAGGCGCGCGGCGCGGCCCTGCGTGACCTCGCCGCGCGGTGCGTGGCCGAGGTCGCCCCGGCCCCCGGCTCGCGGTGCCCGACGTGTCAGCGCTCGGGCCGGTGCCGACGGAGCCCGGCGGCCGTGGACGCCTACCTGGCGCGGCTCGACGCCGTCGGCCGGGCGATGACGATGGCGCAGGACGCCTACGCCGCGGCGCTGGCCGAGCGCGACGAGCTGCAGGCTCACGCTGGGGGCGTACGCCGCCAAGGCCGCCGACCAGCGCACCTCACCGCGGTCGCAGCAGGCCGAGGCGGACCTCGCGGAGCTCGAGCGACGCGGCCGGCGAGTCGCTCGACCGGGCGCCGGCCGACCTGGTCCGGGCCCGCGCCCTCGTCGCCGCCTACCGGGCCTACCTCGGCAGCGCCGCGGGACCGCCGCCACCGCGCACGCCCCGCCGCAGGAGGCCAACCATGACGCGCGACCGCCTGCACCCAGCCCGGCTGCACGGGCACCATCCTCGACGGGTACTGCGACGTCTGCGGGTCGCCCGGCCGCCGCGCACGGCACCTCGACGAGCGCCTCGTCCGTCGGCGCGGCGTCGGCCGCGTGCACGCAGCCGGGCTGCAGCGGCACCGTCGTCGACGGCTACTGCGACGTCTGCGGGTCGCCCGGCCGAGGTCGGCCCCGGCGCGCCGGCGACCGGTCGACCGCGACCGGTCTCGGTCGCGACGATGCCCGCCGGCCTGGCCAGTCACCCTCGACGGTCTCGCGGGCGTCCAACCGGCTCGCGTCGACCGCCCTCGGCTCGGCCCGGGCGACCGCCGACGGCACCAGGGTCACCCGACGCGTCGGCACGTCCTCGACCCGGCTGCGCGGGGCGCGGCTCGGCGCCGGCCTGACCTCGATCCCGCCGGTGCCGGCGGTCGACGCCGCGCAAGGCGGTCCTGGCGGACCCGATGGTGCCGGAGGACCGGCGGATCTGCCCGTCGTGCGGGTCGCCGGTCGGGCGCTCCCGCGACGGCCAGCCGGGCCGCACCGAGGGCTTCTGCCCGAAGTGCCGCAACCCGTTCTCGTTCACGCCCAAGCTGCAGCGCGGGCGACCTCGTCGGCGGCCAGTACGAGGTCGCCGGCGCCATCGCGCACGGCGGCCTCGGCTGGATCTACCTGGCCCGCGACCGCAACGTGTCCGACCGCTGGGTGGTGCTCAAGGGCCTGCTCAACTCCGGCGACCCCGACGCCCTCGCGGCGGCCATCGCCGAGCGGCAGTTCCTCGCCGCAGGTCGAGCACCCGCTCATCGTCGAGATCTACAACTTCGTGACGCACGAGGGCGCCGGCTACATCGTCATGGAGTACGTCGGCGGCACCTCGCTCAAGCAGCTCCTCAAGGAGCGGATGCGCGCGGCCGGCGGGCGTGTACGACCCGCTCCCGGTCGACCAGGCGATCGCCTTCATCGTCGAGATCCTGCCCGCGTTCCAGTACCTGCACGACCTCGGCCTGCTCTACTGCGACTTCAAGCCGGACAACGTCATCCAGGTCGGGCGACGCGGTCAAGCTGATCGACCTCGGCGGCGTGCGCCGCGCTCGACGACCTCGACTCGGCGATCTACGGCACGGTCGGGCTACCAGGCGCCCGAGGTGCCCGACGTCGGCCCGTCGGTGGCGTCCGACATCTACACGATCGGGCGCACGCTGGCCGTGCTCGCCATGGAGTTCCGCGGCTACCAGACGCACCTACGTCGCGTCGCTGCCGCCGGTCGGCGAGACGCCGCTGTTCCAGCAGTACGACTCGCTCTACCGGCTGCTGCTCAAGGCCTGCGCCCCCGACCCGGCCGACCGGTTCGACTCGGCCGACGAGCTGCGCGTGCAGCTCCTCGGCGTGCTGCGCGAGGTCGTCGCCGGCCGACCGCGAGCGGCGCGGCCGAGCACTCGACGTCGTCCCTGCTCTTCGACGTCCCGACGGTCGCCGACGACGCCCTCGACTGGCAGGACCTGCCCTCGCCTGCGCACCGACGACAGCGACCCGCAGATGCCGCTGGCTGCGCACCGTGAGCGTCGAGCGACCCGGTCCAGCGCCTGGCTGCCCTCGAGGGCGCCCCGGCGATCAGCGCCGAGGTGCTGCTGGCCCGGGCGCGCGCCGCGCTCGAGGCCGGGCAGCTCGACCGGGTCGACGACGCGGTCCGCGCGCTGCTCGCCGACGACCCGTGGGAGTGGCGCGCGGTCTGGATGTCGGGCTGGTCGCCCTCGCGCGCCGGCAGACGGCCGAGGCGCAGAGCGCGTTCAACGCCGTCTACGGGCAGGTGCCCGGCGAGCTGGCGCCCAAGCTGGCGCTGGCCTTCGCCTGCGAGACCGGCGGCGACGCCGACGTCGCCGAGTCGCTCTACGTCGTCTGCGCCCGCACCGACGCCAACTACATCGCGCCGGCCGCGTTCGGCCTGGCCCGGATCCGCGCGGGCCGCGGGCGACGTCGCCGGCGCGGTCGCGCGCGCTCGACCTGGTGCCCCGCGACCAGCCGGGCCTTCACCCAGGCGCGACGCCGGCGGGCCGGCCTGCTCGCCGGGTCGGGCGGGGGGCTGCCGTCGCTGGCCGCGGCCCTCGACAGCATCGAGAGCCTGACCATCGACCCGCGTCGACCGGGCCCGGTTCCGCGTCGAGGTGCTCAGCGCCGCGCTCGATCTCGTGCAGTCGAACGGGGCGGACACGACGGTGCGCGATCGCCGGGCGCCCCGCAGCCGAGCCGGCGCTGCGCGACGGGCTCGAGGCGGCCTACCGCGACCTCGCCGGACACGCCGCGAGCCGTGAGGAGCGGGTCGCACCTCGTCGACCAGGCCAACGCGGTGCGTCGCTGGACGCTGCGATGACGCCATCGGAGGGCGAGGCGCGGCCGGCGCGGCCGTCGAGCACCCGGTGGCCGAGGTGCTGCTCTGCCCGTCGTGCGCCAGCCCGGTCGCCGCCGGCGAACGCTTCTGCGAGGCCTGCGGCGCCGACCTGGGCCCGCCGACCGCCACCGCGCCGGCCCCGCCCGCGACGCCCCGCCCGCGGCGCCGCCGGGCGCGCCGGAGCTCGACGCCACACCCGGGACCTGCCGGGAGTGCGGCGGCGACGTCGCGGACGACGGCTACTGCACCGAGTGCGGGGCGCAGGCGCGCCGAGCCCGCGAGACCACTTCACCGAGCAGCCGGCCGCCCTGGGTGGCCGCCGTGTGCGACCGCGGCGTGCGCCACACCCGCAACGAGGACGCCGTCGCGCTCGCCGCCGACCCCGAGCCCGGCGGCCACGCCGTGCTCGTCGTCTGCGACGGGGTCTCGTCCGCGACCGACTCCGACGTCGCCAGCCTGGCGGCGGCCCGCGCCGCCCGCGACGTGCTGGCCGCCAGCCGGCCCGGAGGGATCGGGCACCGCCGCCACCCGGGTCGCGGCGAGCACGAAGGCGCTCGACGCCGCGGCGAACGCGGCCAACGAGGCCGTCATCGCCGACACCGCCGGCGGACCGGGCAACCCGGCGTCGTGCACGTTCGTCGCCGCGGTCGTCGACGGACCGCGTCCTCGTCGTCGGGCTGGGTCGGCGACAGCCGGGCCTACTGGCTGCCCGACGACGGCAGCGCCCCGTCTGCTGACCACCGACGACTCGTGCGCGGCCGAGCAGATCGCCGAGGGGGTGCCGCGTGCCGACGGCGGAGAGCGGGCCGCAGGCGCACGCGATCACCCGGTGGCTCGGCATCGACGCGCCCGACCACACGCCGCGCACCGTGTCGCTCGACCTCGACGTGCCCGGGCTGGGTCCTGGTCTGCTCCGACGGCCTGTGGAACTACTGCTCCGAGGCGCACGGACCTGGCCGCCCTGCGTGGCGACCGCGAGCCGGACGCACGGGCGCCGACCCGCTCGCCGCTGGCCGGCGCGCTCGTCGACTGGGCCAACGCCCAGGGCGGCCAGCGACAACATCACCGTGGCGCTCGCCCGCGTCGACCCCGTCGACACGCCACCGCACGCACCGCCCGCCGCAGCGACCGCGGCATGCCGCGGCACACCGAGAGGAAGTCCAGCCACGATGGCCACGTTCTCAGCCGACGTCTACCAGAACGAGTTCCTGCCCGACGGCGGCACCGACGTGCACGCGATCGTCACGGTCGCCTGCACGCGGCGCGGGCGAGGCCGGGCAGTCCGGGCGGGCGACGCCGCCGAGATCGTCATCGTCGACACCTCCGGCTCGATGGGCGGCGACGAACATCGCGGCGGCCCAGCAGCGCCGCCGCGGCCGCGCTCGACCAGATGCTCGACGGCGCGTGGTTCGCGGTCATCGCCGGCAGCCACGAGGCGCGCCTGGCCTACCCCCACGGACGGAGCCGCCATGGTGCGGATGGACGACGCGGACGCGCGCCGAGGCCAAGGCGCGCGGTCGCCGGCTTCCGGGCCGACGGCGGCACGGCGATGGGCACCTGGCTGCGCGCTGGCCGACCCGGCTCTTCGCCGCGGTGCCCAGCGCTGACCCAGCGGCACGCCATCCTGCTCACCGACGGCATCAACCAGCACGAGACGCCCGAGCGAGCTGACCGCGGCGATCGAGGCCGCGCGCGGGCAGCTTCCAGTGCGACTGCCGCGGCGTCGGCGCCGACTGGCAGGTCGACGAGCTGCGCCGGATCGCCACCGCCCTGCTCGGCACGCGTCGACCTCATCGCCGAGCCCGCAGAGATGGCGGCCGACTTCGAGCAGATCATGCGGCAGTCGATGGGCCGCGGGGTCGCCGACGCCGCGCTGCGGGTGTGGGCGCCGCAGGGCGCCGCAGGTGCTGTTCGTCCGCCAGGTCGCGCCGACCGTCGAGGACCTCACGGCGCGCCGGCAGCGAGGTCAACGCGCTGACCGGCGGCGTACCCGACCGGCGCGTGGGGCGACGAGTCGCGCGACTACCACGTCGCCGTCCGGCTGCCGGCGAAGGCGGTCGGCCAGGAGCAGCTGGCCGCGCGGGTGCAGCTCGTCGTCGGCGACGACGGTCGTCGCCCAGGGCCTGGTCAAGGCGATGTGGTCCGACGACGACACCCTGACGACGCGCATCGACCCGGCGGTCGCGCACTACACCGGCCAGGCCGAGCTGGCCGAGGCCATCCAGGACGGTCTGGCGGCCAAGGCCGTCGGGCGACGACCGACACGGCGACCGCGAAGCTCGGCCGGGCCGTCCAGCTCGCCGCCGAGACCGGCAACGACGAGGCCACGACCCGGCTGCGCAAGATCGTCGAGATCGACGACGCCGGACACCGGCACCGTGCGGCTCAAGCGCAGCGTCGACAAGCTCGACGAGATGGCGCTCGACACGGCCTCCACCAAGACGACCCGGGTGAAGAAGTGAGCGCCCTCCACGGCTCGGCCCGCATGGCGCAGGGTGGGCCGTGAGCACCTTCACCTGCCCGAACGGGCACGCGTCGACCGCGAGCGACTACTGCGACACCTGCGGCGTGCCGATCCCCGCCGGTGCGCCGGACGGCCCGCCGCGCCGGATGCCTCCGCACCGCCGCCGGCTGCGGCCGGCACCGCAGGGCGCGCGTCCGGCGACGCCGGCGGAGCCGTGCGACCGGCACCGGACGTGCCCCAACTGCGGCGCGCCGACGCGACGCGGCAGCGCTGTTCTGCGAGGCCTGCGGCTACGACTTCACGACGGGCACGATGCCGCGCCCGCCCGACGCCACGACCGGAACGGGCCCGGACCTCGCGGCGCGACGGCGCGGAGGCGCCGGCGCCGTTGGCCCCGGCCGATCGCCGTCGAGTGGGTGGCCGAGGTGTGGGTCGACCCCGACTGGTACGACGCGCAGGAGAGCGACGACCCCTGCCCGTCGCCGGGCCTGCCCGTCGGTCGTCGCCGCTGGCCGCGAAGAGCGTGCTCGTCGGCCGCCCGTCGGCGCAGCCGCAACATCCACCCGGAGATCGACTGCAGCGGCGACACCGGGGTGAGCCGTCGTCAGGCGCAGCTGACCACCGACGGCCAGCGCTGGTGGGTCGAGGACCTCCAGTCCTCCAACGGCACCTACGTCGGCCCGGCCAGCGGCCCGCTGCCGACGACCCCGTCCCGCCCGGCCAGCGCCGCGAGCTCGCCGAGGACGACCGGATCTACGTCGGCGCCTGGACCCGGCTCGTCGTGCGGCGCGCCACGCCCGAGGAGCGCGCCGGGTAGGCCGAGCGGTGTGCCGTGGTCGGGCCGTGGTGCGTCCCGCACCTAGTCCGGAAGCTGTCGCATCTCGACGACCGTGAGCCCGAGATCGCCCAGGCGAACCAGCAGGGTCTCGACGTCCGCCTGGTCCCGGACCGGGCCGAAGAGCGCGGTGCCGCCGGTGGGGTACGAGGTGCCACACAGCTCGGGCAGCTCTTCCGCGACGTCGTCGGGCACGGTGTCTCTGACGATGAACTCGTAACGCATGGGGGACAACCTCCGTCCACGAATGTCGGAAGGCCGCTCCTTGACCTGCCTGAACCATGGCAGCGCGAGGGCCGGGCTGTACATCCCTCGTCGCGGGTGACTTCTCAGGAATCGTGCAGGTCCCGACCGTGCTCGCCCGCTCTCACCGGGCACGGTCAGCGCTCCACAGCCCGCTCGCTGCCTTCCGCGGTCCCGGACGGCATCCGGGAGATCCCGCAGACCTGCCACATCGCGTGGGCCTGCCAGGGGCCGGACACACTCTGGGTCGCCGACGTCCCCAGCAGCGCCACGCGGACCCTGTTGGACCACCAGGTGCGGTCCCCGACGCCGACGACCGGGGCGCCCCGCCCGGTGCCGGCCGGTGCGGTACCGGTCGCCGTCGTACGCGCTCAGCGTCGCCTTCCACATGAAGCGATCGTCGCCACGCCACGCAATCGGAATGTGAAAACACGCAGGCCAGAGCGCTTCTGGGACCGTCTCGAAGGGGGCAAATTCGTAAACCCGTCCCGCGCATGGTCAAGGCTTTGCAATGATGGTGCATGCAGTGGGTAAAGAATTGCGTGCAAACTCGGGGGAGGTGTGCATGAGCGAGCTCGTCGAGGCCGCCGCGCGTGCGTGATTTCACGCGTGGACCACGGGTTGAGCCGGACCGGGACGTCGACCCAGCGGACCGCATCGAGGTGCGCCTGCTGGGTCCTCTGCAGGTGCGCCGGGCGGACGGGTCGCTGGTCCACCCTCGCGAGTGGCGGACGGGCAAGACGGTGGACCTCCTCCGGCTCCTGGCCACCCGGTCAGGCGAAGCCGTCTCCGTCGACGAGATCCTCGAGGCGCTGTGGCCCAACGTCGACGAGCACCGAGGCCGAGGCAGTCTGCGCAACGCCCTCGGGCAGCTGCGCAAGCTGCTCGGACAGACCGCGATCGAGCGCCAACGCGACGGCCTGGTCCTGCGCGACGCGTGGGTCGACACCGCGGCACTGCTCAAGCTCGCCGACGAGGCTCGGCGTCACGCACGCCACGGCCGGCTCGCGCTGGCCGTCAACGTGGCCCGCGAGGCCGAAGCGCTGCACCTCGGGGAGTTCAGGGCCCACGACCCGGACGCGCTGTGGGCGGTCCCGATCCGAGAGAACCTCGAGGCGAGGTTCCGTGAGATGACGCTCGACGCCGCTGAGTACGCGGTCGAGCTCGGGTGGATGCGCGACGCCCTCGAGCTCGGGCAGCGGGCCCTCGACGCGGATGCCACGTCCGAACGCGCGTACCGGGTGCTCATGAGGGGGTTCGCGGGCCTCGGGGAGACGGAGCGGGCCCTGCGGATCTACGAGCGGTGCCGCGCGGTGCTCGCCGAGGAGCTCGGCATCGACCCGAGTGCGCAGTCGCGCTCGCTCCACCTCGAGATCCTCACGTCCGAGCACCACGACCCACCGGTGGCTCCGTTCACCGGACGGGACCGCGAGCTGAGCACGCTGCTGACCTGGTGTGCGCAACGGCGAGCCACCGGCACCCCTGGCGTGGTGTACCTCTCCGGGCCCGAAGGGTCAGGACGTACCCGCCTGGTCCACGAGGCCGCACGGTCCCTGGGCGCCGAGGTCGAGGTCGTCGAGGCAGGGGAGGACCTCGCAGCGGTCGTCGCGGCGGCGTGGGCGCGCCGCCACCACGAGCCGGCGACGGGCGGCGACCCGGTGCGTGGCGGGGATGGCGTGATCGTGCTCGTGCGCACGGCGGAGCGTCTGTCGGATCGTCTGCGCGGTGAGCTGTTGAGCTCCCTCGGCTCGCTCGAGGGCCCGCTCACGATCGTGCTGCGACTGTCCGCCAACGCCAGGGCGGCAGTCGTGCGCGACGATGCCGAGGCGGGTGAGGCTGCGACGCCGACGCTGGCCCTGCACCTCCTGCCGCTCGCCCCCTCTGCGGTCGAGCAGCTGGCCACCGCGCAGTTCTGCGGACCCCCGAGCCCGAGCCTGCTCGACGAGCTGTTCGCACGCAGTGAAGGTGCTTCCGGGGCGGGTGCTCTCCACCATCGACGCCTGGTGCCACGCGGGTGAGATCGCGGTCACGTCCCATGGCCTGGAGCTCGTTCCTCCCCATGACCGCTCCACCGAGCAGTGGCACCGAGCAGACCGCCCTCCTGGTGCGGGCGATGGAGGCGACCAGCGCCCGCGACCAGCACGTGCTCCACCTGGTCGCGCTCCTGGACCGTCCGGTGAGGCCGACCCTGCTCGACCCGCTCATGCCCGCCCGCGAGCGCGCCGACGACGGGGTCGAGGTGCAGGACACGGCCACGGTCTTCGCCTCGTTGGACCGTCTGGTGGACCTCCAGCTGTTGGTGACCTCGCCCGAGGGGTACGTCGTCCGCGACCCGTTCCTCCGCCACGCCGTGGAGTCCTGGCTGCGTCCGAGCGTGCGACGGCGCCTGCACGCCCTCATCGCGGAACGAGCCCGCATCCCGGCTGCCGAACGAGGGCGGCACTGGCGCGCGGCGGGCGAGGTGGAGCTGGCCACCGCGGCGGCCATCGACGCGGCCCGCGACGCGATGGCGGCCGGCGACGTCTCCGCGGCTCGTCTGCAGCTCCTCGTCGTCACCGACCTGGCCGAGCGCACCGATGCCGCCTCCGCGGACCTGGCCGGACCTCGAGGAGTCCTTGGCCGACGTGTGCCTTGCCGCCGGGCGGGTGGACGAGGCGGTGCAGCACTACGGTCGCGCCGCGGAGTGGCTCGCTGACCCGGCCGACGCGGCCGACCCGGCCGTCTCGCGGCTGCGTGACAAGGCGGCGTCGGCGCAGCGATCGCTGGCCGCCTCGACCTCGGCCACGGAGCCCGAGGCCCCGACGCCGGTGACGCCCGACACGGACACCGAGCCGGATGACGAGGCCCTCGAGCGCGCAGCGTGGGCGGCGGTGAGCGGCGCCGACACGAGTGGCAGCCCCGCGGACCGGATCGACACCAGGTTGCGTCTGGTGCGCGAGCACCTGCTGCCGTCCCGCCGGCTCGCGCGTGCCCGTGACGTGAGCGCGGAAGCCATGGCCCTGGCCCGCGAGAGCCTCGCGTACGCCCCCGCGGTGTCGATGTACCACCTGCCGGACGTGTTGCTGGGGAACTCCCTGGTCGCCGAGCGCCCGATGGACGCCGCGTGGGCCGTCGTCGACCGGGAGCGGCCCGAGGCCGGCCACCTCGCGGTCCTGCGTTGCCTGGTCGGCCACGACCTGGGACGCCGCGACTTCGACACCCGCTGGAAACAGGCGCTGACCTTGGCGCCTCCCGACTCGGAGATCGTCGAGTGGACGTGGGCGCGGGTGCGGATGCTCACCGAGCGCGGGTCCCTCGCCGAGGCCATCGAGGAGGACCGCCGCCCGGTCAGTCCCCAGGCCACTCCGCTGGGGCGTCAGCTCCGAGCCATCTCGACCGCCGGCCTGCACGCTGCCCTCGGGCCGAGCCCCCGAGGCGATCCGCGGGCTCGAGAACGCGGTGTCCGAGGCCGAGGAGGAGGGGTGCTCCCTGCTGCTGCCGGAGGTGACCGCGAAGATGGTCATCCTCACCGCACCCTCCGACCCGGACGCCGCGATCGCGCTGTTCGAGATGTTCGACTGGGCGGTGGGCTCTGAGGTCGGCCACCCACGCGAGGGGTATCTCCGTCTCCTGGCCCGCGCGGCCGTCAGGGCCGGGCGCCAGGAGCTCGACCGGGCCGCAGCCGCCGCAGCCAATGCTGCACGGATCGCTCGCGAGAGCGGTCTGGTGCTGCTGGCGTCCGAGGCCTACCTGACCCAGGCGCAGTACCTGTTCGAGGGCGGCTGGTCAGCGGGTGCCCGTGTCGCCACCGCCAGCGCTGCTCGGTGCCTGCGGGCCGCCGGCACGGTCGGGTGACGAGGCGGACACACCCACGTCGGGGGGCGCTGCGCCCGCGACGGACCGCAGCACCTCGAGCAGCCGGGTGATCCCGTCGGACTTCGACACGTGGGCCTTCGCGCCGCGGAGGTCGCAGCCTCCACCGTGGTGACGTCGTCAGCGGCACTGAGGATCACGACACGCGCCTCGGGGTGCCTCGCGAGGACCTGCTCCAGGGCCACCCATCCGCCCCCGCCGGGCATGTACAGGTCGAGGATCAGGACGTCCGGGGCCAGCCGGTCGAACTCCGCCACGGCCGCACCGGCCTCGTCCGCCTCTCCGACCACCACCAGGTCCGGCTCGCTCGACAGGTTCTGGACCAGACCCCACCGAAGGACCTCGTTGTCGTCGGCCAGCAGGATCCGGATCATGACGGCTCCCCCCACCTGATGGGGAAGCGGGCGACCACCCTGGCGCCGCCGTCCGGTGGGGCGTCGACGGTGAGACTCCCTCCGACGTCGCTGATGGTGTCCCCGAGCAGCCGGAGACCGAAGTGTCCCTCGGGGGCGCCGAGGGTCGGGTCGAAACCGACCCCGTCGTCCTCCACGACGATGACCAGGTCACCGTCGTCGGTTCGCAGCGACACGCCCGCTCTGGCCGCGCCGGAGTGCCTGACCACGTTGCGCAGGGTCTCCCGCAGCACCCGGTACCCGAGGACGGCCGCGTCGATCGGCAGTGACTCGTCGCTGACCTCTGCGTCGATGTGCACGTCGACCTCGATGCCGGCGTACCGCACCTCGCTGAAGAGCAGCTGGCTCGCAGGCACCAGCCCGCCCTCGTGCAGGTCGGGCGGGTAGATGTCCGTGATCACCGAACGGAGAGCGGCGACGTCGCCCTTGACGATCTCGTTGACCCGATCCAGCTTCTGCCGCGCGTCGTCGGCCTCCGCCCCGTCCGGGAGCGACTGACGGATGACCGGCAGCGCGTAGCCGATGCCCGCAAGGTCCTGCACCACACCGTCGTGGAGGTCCCCGGCGATCCGACGACGTTCGAGGGCCGACGCCGCGACCGCGTGCCGCAGGAGCGATGCGCGTTCCGCACCGGCGTCGTCGATCCTTCGGGCCATCGACAGCGCGAGGGGCAGCAGGATGACCAGCATCAGGGCCGGACCCCCCAGGGTGAGCGGCAGGAGGGTCCGGACCTGGGCCCTGGACTCGGCCTCCACCTGGGCGACCGGGACGTAGGTCTCGAGCAGCAACGGCCTGCCCGTCCGGTCCACGAACCCGAGGTAGATCTCGGCCACCTCGCCCACCTGTGCCTCGTAGACGTTCTCCGCACGGTCCAACGTCGTGAACTCGGAGGTCGAGTCGAGCGTCGTCAGTAGTGCGGCGTCCTGCGGTTCGAGCTCGAACTGACGGCCGATGAGCCGCTCGTCGTCCGACCAGATGACCTTGCCGTCCGGGGACCAGACCTTGACCCGCATGAGCGAGCCGTCGGCCATCCGTGCCGCCATGACCGAGTCGAGCCGTTCCAGGGCCTCGGGGTCCCCGTCGCTCAGGGCGTCGTCGGCCCGGGGGGCGATGATCGTCTGGGCGATGTCACCTGCCGTGCGCTCCGCGTGCCGGAGGATCTCGCCCCGGGTCGCCCGCTCCGCGATGACGACGGTCCCGGCGAGGACCGCCAGCAGGGCGACGACGCTGAAGGCGGCGAAGCGGGCGAGCGCCGCCCACACCTGCGACCGGCTCCGCGGCGGATCGGTGCCGATGCCGTCGCGGTCGACCTCGCCGGAGTCGGGGCGCGGCATCGGGTGCGGTCCTCGGCGAGGGCGCAGTCTGGCTCTGGCGGCCATCAGTCCGCGCCGAGGGAGATGAGACCGTAGCGGTTGGCGCTCACCACCGCCTCGAGCTGCGAGGTGGCTCCGAGCTTGGTCATCACACTGCGCAGCAGGGTGCGGCACTCGTCGACGGACAAGCCGGTGCGATGGGCGATGGTGCGTGGGTTCAGCCCGCGTCCCAGCAGCTCGAGGACCTCCAGCTCGCCGCGTGGTCAGGCTGGGGACGGCCGCAGTCGTGGCGGCTGGAGCGGCCGCGGCCTGCGCCATCAGGTCGACCATCTCGGGCGGCAGCACCAGGCTGCCGCGGCGCGCACTGCGCAGAGCGTGCAGCATCGCGTCCAGGGCACCGTCCTTGGGGAGGAAGCCGCACGCGCCTGCCTTGGCCGCTCGGCTGACGACCACAGGGTCAGGGTGACCGGTCAGGACGATGACGCAGAGGTCCTCGTACCGCTGGGTCAGCTGCGCCGTGACCTCGATGCCGTCGCCGTCGCCGAGGCGGACGTCCATGATCACGAGGTCCGGGCGCAGCGAGTCCGCCATCTGCAGGGCCTCGGCCGCGGTGCGGGCGTGCCCCACCGCTTCGAGATCGGGTTCGCGTTCGAGTCCCAGGGCGAACAGCTCCGCGAACGTGCGGTGGTCGTCCGCGATCAGAATTCGGGTCGGTGACGCCACCACGTCATCGCTCCCCAGCACGCATGGACGTCCCCTCTCCGAGGAATGCACGTTACCGGGGGCGGACCCGGCGCGGGACGAAAACGCGACAACACGGCGCCGACGGCCGGGCGCGAGGTGCCTGACCACGAGCGGCTCCATGTCACCAGACCACCGCGACCCGGCCGACGATCGAGCCCAGTGGCACGGACCCGTAGACGCGCGAGTCGACCGAGCCGGACCGTGCGTCGCCCAGCACGAAGACGGTGCGCTCGGGGACGGTCACCGGGCCGAACCACAGACCGTCGATTCGGCTCCGGTCGACCTGCGGCTCGCGGACCAGGGCGCCGTCGACGTAGAGCTCGGCGTCGCGGATGGCCACCTGTTGACCGCCGACGGCCACGACGCGCTTGATGGCGTCCCGGCCGTCCTGCGGGCTCGCGAACACGACGACGTCCTCCCGGTGCACTCCACCGAAGCCGCGGCCCGATCTTGTCGACGAGGACGACGGACCCGTCGTGCAGGGTCGGTTCCATGCTCTCGCTCGCGACCGCTCGAGGCTCGACGACGACGGCGCGCACGAGGACGACGGCACCGAGGACGGCCACGAGTGCGGCCGCGAGCCGCACCCGTGACTGCGCCCTGCCGCGCCGCCGACCGTCCATCAGGCGCTGTCGGGCGAGTCGTCGGGCGACGTCCCGGCTGGCCACCCGTCGTCGTACTCGCCCGTGTCGAGCTTGCACGGCGCCGTGGCGATGGGGTCGTTGACGTTGACCTCACCCACGGCGAACTGCTGCATCATGTCGTGGTCCTCGTGCGGGAGGTTGTGGCAGTGGATCATGTAGCGACCTCCGGCGTTGACGGAGTTCCCCCGCCCTTCTGCAGCGTGAACCGCATGGCCAGTCGGACGGTCTCGTTCTCGCCGATGTAGACCACGTCCTTGGGGCCCTGCTCCCAGGCGTACGCGGGCCGTCCGTTGCGGCTGAGGATCTTGAAGTCGACGAGGTGGATGTGCAGCGGGTGGAACCAGCCGCCGCTGCGGTTCTCGATCTCCCAGACCTGCACCTCGTCCGGCTTGGCGACCGTGAGGACGTCCTGGTACCCGCTGTCGACGACGTCGTGCCAGGTCCTGTCGCTGATCTCGAACAGGTTGGTCACGTCGTTGCGCTCGAGCCGGAGGTCGAGACGACCGGTGGCCATGCTCTCGGTGAGGCCCATCGCCTCGCTCCCGACGAGCGTCGTCGGCATGGTGCTGAGCGTCCTGCTGCTCGCACTGTCCGGCGGAAGGCTGGCGTCGTCGACGACGTGGAACCGCATCACCTTGTTGGTGTGGTCGTAGTCGACGTTGTTGTCGTTGCTGAGGTTCCTGCAGCTCGAACACGGTGCCCGGCGTGTACCGCGAGAAGTCGATGAGGAACTCGTAGCGCTCCGCTCCCGCATGCCGGTACTCGGTCACCGGCTGTGCCTTCGGCATCAGCCCGCCGTCCGTCGCCACCATGACCATCGGTGCGCCGTTGCTCAGACGCAGCCGCAGCGACCGAGCGATCGACGCGTTGAGGACGCGGAAGCGGTAGATCTTGCGCTTGACCTGCATCACCGGCCAGGGCCGGCCGTTGACGAGGATGACGTCTCCCCACAGGCCCGGAGTGGCTGTTGTCGTCGTACGCGAGCGAGCCGTCGGCGGCGAACATCGCGTCCGAGATCGTGAGCGGCACGTCGTACACACCCTGCGGGAGCAGCTCTCGCTCGGCCTTGTCCGAGATGTGGTACTGGGCAGCCAGGCCGGAGTACGCGTTCTGCGCGGTCGTGTGCACGTTGTGGTCGTGGTACCAGAGGGTGCGTGCCGGCTGCCAGTTCGGGTACCAGTAGTCCTTGTAGTCGCCCGGGTGCGTGACGTCGTCGGCGTACCCGTCGAACTGCGGAGAGCGACGCCGACCCGTGCAGGTGGGTCGAGGTGTTGAACTCGTGCCCGAAGGTGGGGTGCGAGCGCCGGCAGCTGGTTGCGCACCCGCAGCTTGACCCGCGTGCCCTGGTTCACCCGGATGGTCGGGCCGGGGACCTTGCCGTTGTAGCCGTACACCGGTGTGTCGAGCCCCGGGACGATGCGAGCCGTGGACCGCTGCTCTGTCACCGTGTAGAGACGGTACGGGCCGTTCGTCGTCCTCCATCGCCGTGAAGGGCAAGGCCGGCGGTCGGACGAACGTGGTGGCGAACGGGACGGGCATGTTGCGCGTCGCCAGCCTGCTGATGGACTTGGCCTGCAGGCCGGCGCCCAGGGGAATCCGCGAGGCCGGCCACCCCCAGGATCCCCAGACCCCCGGCCGTCAAGGCCTCGCGTCGACTCATCCGCATGACAGTGCTCCTCTCGTGATTTCCGGACCCTGCATCCGGAAAGCCAGTTCCACTGTCCCGGTGGGGAGTCAACACAACGTGAAACGCAGCGACCGGGCCGCACCGCGTGAGCGGTGCGACCCGGTCGGGGGCCCGACCCGATGCGTCGGGACCCGGTGTGGTCAGCTGGTGACCGTGATGGGGGCGATGATCTGGTCGCCCTGGGCCGAGACCACGGTCACCGTCGTGGTGACCAGTGGGCTGGTCGGGTTGGGCCCGGTGCCCACGTAGGACCACGCACCCAGGGCGTCGACCGTGGCGAAGCCGACGACGACGCCCGCGGGCCGAGGCGAGCGTCGGTCCGCCCGTCGCGTTGACCTTGCTGCCCAGGACGATCGCGACCCTCTGGCCTGCCTTGATGTCGCTGGTGCCGTCGACGCGCCACTCACCGCGAGTGCGGTACCGGGCGAGGTTGACGGTGAGCGTCTCCGCCGCCGGCCGCACGACGGTCTCGGCGGTGCTCGTCGTCGTGCCGTCGACTCCGGTGACGGTGAGCTTGAACCTCAGCGGCGTCGCGGCCACGGCCGTGTACGTCGCGTTGGGACCGGGGGCCGTCGGCAGCGCCATGAGCGGGAACCGGAAGGTCGGCTTGACCGCGGTGGTGCTGCTCAGCGTGACGACGTGGTCGGCCGGGATGACCTGCCCCTCGACGTTGGGGATCTGCTCCCACTTGTACGAGGCCGCACCGATGCTCAGCGAGCCGTCGAGCGTGACGTTCGTGCCACGCTGCACCGTCTGGGCTGCGCCGGGGCGTGCCGTGACGACGGCCAGCGGGTTGACCACCTGCACGCTGATGGACTGCGCCGGGCTGCGTCCGGAGTCCCCGATCGCGACGACCGAGAACTCGTAGAGGCCGGCCCTCGAGGGCGTGAACGTCGGCGTGGCTCCGGTCAGCGCGGGGATCGCGTCGGCCAGTGCCGGCTTGCTCACGAGGGTCCACTCGAACGACGTGGCATCGAGCGAACCACTGGCGTCCAGGGTCACCGGCTGGCCGGCGATCGGGCGCGTCGGGCTTGCCACGACGGCGGCGACCGGGAGGTCCGGGGCCGTGAACGGGCCCGAGGTGGCCAGCGGCACGGTGGCCGATCCACCCTCGTTCGAGGTCACGGTGATGACGTGCGGCGGGGCGTCGACCCCGGTGAAGCTGGCTGCCCCTGCTGTCAGGTCGCCGTACCCCTTGACGGTGAGCGTCGCAGCCGGGTCGCTGGAGTTCGCCGCGACGGTGAGGGTGGTGCCGTCGTAGGACGCGTCCGTGACGGTGACGACGTCCGAGAGGGAGACGGTCTTGCTGCTGACCGGCACGTCGCCGGCGTTCTGGATGACGATCTTCGTGGCATCCGCGCCACCGGTCACGGCGACGCCGGGCTTGACCGCGAAGCGCCCGTAGTAGTGGCCCTCCTGGTGGCTGCTGCCACCATCCTCAACGGTGAAGTCGTCCTCCTCGAGGGTGATGCCCTTGTACCCGAGGTCGGGTGCGATCAACCGGATCGCCTCTCCGGTCTCGGAGGACGCGAAGACCTCGAGCACCGTGGTCCCGTCCTCGATCGTGCGGTAGGTCGCCTGCTGCACGTCGACGCCGCCGTTGCGCGCGAGGCGGCCCTGCACGTTGAACAGGTCCGTCGTGCCGATCGTCTGCCACACGCCCGCGTTCTGCTGCTCCACGCGCACGACGTTGGTGTCGTACGGACTGCCCTTGACCTTGTGCGGGACTGCGGGGTCACCGATGTATCCCGCCGGCGGTGCATCGGGGCCGGTGCTCCCGAACGTGTCCCAGGTCAGGTAGGGGCCGACCCGGCTGCGAAGGGCGCCTCCGAACGCCCCGGGGGCGATGCCGATGTCCTCGGTGGAGTTGATGCCGGCACCGTCGGTGATGGTGAACTCGTCGATGCCGTACGGGTGGGTGATCCGGTACGTCCCGTTCGGGGCGTCCTTGGCGCGGATGCGGATGCGGCCGAAGACGACCTCGTCGCCGTTGATGACCTGGTCGGTCGCGAAGGCGCCCTCGAGGTTCATGACGACGTCGACCGTGCCGGCAGCGCCGGCCGTGAGGCTGGCGTCGGCCATCTGGTAGAAGTGCTCGCCGGGGAAGTTGTCGGGGTAGCTCGACGGGATGTCCGGGTTCGGGATCTCGTCTGCCAGGGGCTCGCAGAGCGGGTCCCCGGTCTGCCAGCACCCCTCGAGACGGATGCCGTTGCTGTCGCGGTACCAGCTCGGGAAGCCGTTGGCGGCGATCGGCCCGACCTGGACCAGGCTGCCCCCGCGTGCCGTCGAGGGTTGGACGACCGTGGCGTGCGCGACGAGTGCGAGCGGCGCTGCCAGCGCCACCACACCCGCGAGCGCCACGCTGGCACGCTTTGTCGTGGATCTCATGATTCTCCCTGCCATCTTCGACGGACCGGCTTCCTGTGTGCCGGCGTTGGCTCGACTGTCCGCGACTGGCGTGACAGAAGGGTGAAACCGCCTTTGTCACACCGGGGTCACTGCAATATCCGTCGCGCGTCACCGCCGTCGGTGTGTGGGCTTCACGGCCACGCGAGAGACGGACGTCTGTCGCGGGAGGGTCGTGCCGGGGCCGCTGGCCGTCGGGCTCAGGCGGGGGATGCGCACCCCGCAGCGGCGTGGGCGCCGGCGGGGGACCTCAGGGCGATACGCGGGTCGGACGTCAGGCCGTCGGCGGGGAGACGTTCCCGATGCCGCGGACCACCGTCGTGGCGATGGCTGCGGCGTGGTCGCCGCCGTCGGGTGGTGCCGTGCGGGACAGCCCGACGGCCAACGCCGCGGTGGCCACCATGACGACGAGCTCGACGGCCGCGAGGCGACGGAACGCGCGCGGGCGCCACGCCGCGGCCGCCGGGAGGGTCCGCTGCCGGTGCAGGTGACCCAGGACACCGAGCGTCCCGAGCGCCGCGGTCTTGCCGAGCAGCAGCTGACCGTAGGGCGTCGTCAGCAGCTCGCGCGGCTCGGTCAGGGCCACCCAGCCCATGACGACGCCCGAGACGGCGACCAGGGTGAAGCAGGCCAGGGCGACGCGGCTGTACCGAGGCAGTGCCTCGGCGAGGAGGTCGGTCGAGCGCACGTGGACACCGAGTGCGAGCAGGCCGCCGAGCCAGACCGAGGCCGCGATGACGTGCGTCGCCAGCCCCACGACGGCGGCCGCCTGCTGGTCGCCGTGGCCGGTGTGGCCGGTCAGGAGGAGCGGCAGCAAGGCGCCGACGCCGGTGACGAGCAGCAGCCAGCCCACGGCTCCGGAGCGGCACCGGCGCGAGCCGATCGCGACCAGGGCGGCGAGCCACGCGGAGGACATCAGCGCCCGGGTCTGCGGCAGGTCCGCGGCAAGGGGCAGCACGTCCGGCGCCAGGACCTGCCAGACCGGCAGCCCCGCGACGTCCGAGAGCACGAGGGGCACGCTGAGCGCCCCGGCGGCCGCCCACACCGCGGACCACCGGCCCGCGATGCGAACCAGCCTTTGGCTCTGGGTGGAGAGCTCACCGGAGGCGGCCGACAGCAGGACGACCGCGACGACCAGGACACCGATCGTCGCCATGCCCGCGAGGTCGAACACGGCGCGAGACACGAGCAGTCCCCAGCGGCTGACCATCCCCGGGTCGGCGAAGACGGGCGCCTCGGCGGCCTTCCCGACCACGGCGGCGACCACGAGGGCGGTCGTGCCGATGGCGGCCGCAGCGACGACCAGGCCGGTCCGTCCGGGCGCGGACGTCAGCCGGGCCGCGGTCGCGGGCCGAGGAGCGCGATCCCGTCGCGTCAGGTCCCGCTGCTCGAGGTCAACCGACGTCGTCATGTCTGGTGCTCCTGTCCCTGTCGAGTCTCGACCCAAGACTGTCCGCAGCACGTGATCGGTCCGTGAAAAGGGCGGCCGGAGTGGTCAGCCCGCGGTCACGGGGTGGCGTGGTCGGTGGGGTGGTCAGGGTTGCCGGTGGCCGACCCGGTCGCGGACGGCGCCGGCCCGACACCTTCCTCCGCGGGCAGGCGAAGCTCCGTGGAGCGGCCGCCGTCGCCGTACGATCAGCAGGCCGACGGTGGCGTCACGCGGGACGTCGAAGACCAGGACGCCGGACAGGGTGGTCCCCGCCGGCATCTCCGTCTCGGGCAGCAGCGAGCGGTGCGGCGGACGTTCCACGCCCCCCGGGACACGCAGGGCGAAGTCGGCCACCGAGAAGTGCAGGGTTTCGCCGCCCGTCGCCTGGAGGGTCACCTCCACCGACACCCGGCGCTCGGCCTCGGCGACGGGGTCGTCGTCGGACCCCATCCCCGGCATCGCGTGCTGCGGACGGGCGGCGGACAGCACCTGGTCCACCCGCGCCACACCGGAGCCCACGACGATGCTCCCGGGCGGCGCGGTGAGCGACCGCGCCGACGACACCGACCAGACCGCCGCGAGGACCACCAGCAGCACCCCCGCGGCGGCCGCGGCCGCCGCGAGGAGCTGCCGGGAGGGTCGTCCTGCGCCCGCGAGGCCGGGCGGTCGGTGCTGGTCCTGCCGGGACCGCGGGCGGATGACGGCGGCGCTCATCGGCGGTTCACCAGGGTCACGGCGACCCGGTCGATGGCCAGGTCGAACGGCTTGCCCAGGTCTGCGATGTAGCGCAGGCGCAGCTTGCCGTCGGCGTCGACCAGCTTCGCCACCGCGCCGAGGTCCACGTCGACCTTGGACTCGTCGAGCCCCTCGGTCGTCGTCTCCACCGCCCGCCAGGTCGCGGTCGAGGCGTCCCAGTACTGGGCCCGCAGCCTCGTGCCCCGCATGGTCGAGCGCAGGGACGTGGAGACGCTGACCGACGCGGCGGAGCGCATGTCCAACGGGACCGTCAGTGTCGCCGTCACGTCGACCGTGGGGCGCGAGGCCACAGGTGCCGACCCGACCGCCATGTACCGGCCGTCGTCCGAGGCCGTCTCGACGGTGCCGCCGCGTGGGGCGCCCCCCGTCGTGACCGACCACGAGCTCGGTGAGAGGTCGGAGCGCTTGCCCGTCCAGGGCAGCGTGTAGGACGCCACCGCCTCGGCCGAGGTGTTGCCGGCCGCGTCCACGGCGACAGCACGCAGCACCCGGTCCCTCGAGATCCGCACGGACCCGGAGTAGAGCATGCCGCGCGAGGCGGTGGGCGCTGTCCCGTCGAGGGTGTAGCGGATCGTCGCGCCGCGTCTCGGCGGTGATCGGGACGAGAGTCACGGCCGCGAGGGCACCGCTGCCCGTGCCGAGGGTGGGTGCAGCCGGCGGCGTGCGGTCGACCGTGTTGTAGTGCCCGACCTCGACGGTGGCCTGCCCGCCGTCCGCCGGTGCCGTCACCGAGGGCGACGCCTGCACGGTGCCGTTGGACAGCGGCGACGTCGCACGCCACCCCGTCGGCAGGTCCACGGAGACCCGGTAGGTCGTCCCGGCCTTGGCCGGGAAGGCCGCACGGCCCGTCCCGTCGCTCAGCTGGGTCGCGACCACTGCGCCCGTGGAGCCGTCGAGCAGGCTGACGGAGCGGTCCGCCAGCGGGACCTCGCCCGCCTCCCGGGTGCCGTCCTGGTCGAGGTCGTGGAAGATCCCGACCGACACCGATCCCGGCTGGACCCAGCCCCCGGTGACCGTGACGTGCCCTCGCACGGGTGATCGTGACGGCGTACCCGCCCGGGGTCGACACCCACGGCACCTCGCGCGGTGGGCGGCATGGGAACGACCTCGTAGCTGCCCGGCGCGGTGACCAGCCCGGCAACACCGGTGCTGTCGCTGGTCGTCCGCATGACCTCGGTACGGGTGTCGGTGGTGACGAGGGCGACCGGCCAGTCAGCCAGGGGCGCCTCGCCGGGGTCCTGCGAACCGTCCCGGTCCGCGTCGTCGAAGAGCCGGGCGCTCACCACACCGTCGGGGAAGGGGCCCACGGCCACCACCTCGAGGGCGTCGGCGGGCACCGAGAGCCAGCCGTCGGCGTCGCACGCCGCGCTCACGGAGCCGGCGGCCGTCACGACGGAGGCCTTCGTGCACTGCCACGGCATCCCGTTGTCGGGGCGCAGGACACGCACCCGCGAGGGCCGAGACCCCGGGTCGACCGACGTCCCCTCGTCGTCGGTGCGCGAGCGGGTGGTCGCAGCGCCCTCGGGAGCTGCCTCCACGACGAGCCCACCGATGGTGCGCTCGCCCGAGTCGGCCACGCCGTCGCCGTCGGAGTCGTCGACCGGGCGCACCGTGAACCCGGGACGGCGAGCGACCCCGATGGCCACCTCAGCCCGGGCGGCACCGACGATGGCCTGCACCTCACCGGTGGTGGTCCGCCACCCCGACCGCGGTGCCACCGAGACGGCCCACGACCCGGCCCGGAGGCCGGAGAAGTCAGCAGTGCCCGCGGCACCTGTGGTGACCGGGGTCACGGTGGACGAGCCGGAAAGCGTCACGCTCCACCCGGAGGCCACCCCCTCGCCGGCATCCCGCACGCCATCGGCGTCGGTGTCGTGGAAGACAGTGGCGCGCAGCTGGCCGAGTGGCGCGATCGCCACGGACAGGTCGGCCCGGGCTCCGTCGGCCGACAGGTCCACCCGTCGGCGCACGTCGCCGACCACCGCCGTCCCGGGCGGCGGCACGACCTCCACGTCATAGCTCCCGGGCGGGGGCGAGAAGACGGCCGTGCCGTCCGCGGACGTCGTCGTCGTGGCCAGCCGCGCGCCCGACGTGGTGAGCAGCCGGACCTCGGTCCCGGTCGCCACGGACTCCGCGGCATCGCGTGTGCCGTCGCCGTTCGCGTCCGTGAAGGCCTGGACCGACAGCGAGCGCCGCTCGAGCGGCTGGAGGGGTGCCGTACCGTTCGTGAACGGGTTGTCCGGCGAAGGCAGGGGAGTGGGGACGAACCCCGGGCCGTCGGTCGGCTTCGGGTAGACCCGGGCCATCCCCCACACACCCTGGGCCAGGGCCATCGTCGTCGGCGAGCTCCAGAGGTGGTCCCCGGCAGCCGCGAGCCGCACGTGGGCGTTGACGGCCTTGCCGGTGCCGATGCCACCCTGCACGCCGACGAGGGGCGACTCGGTGTCATACGGCTCCTGGCGCCACGAGGCACCGTCGAGCTGGAAGCCCATCTGGCGTGGACGGTTCGCTCCCAGCACCCGCACCCTGAGCTGGTCACCGGCATAGGCGCGGGCCAGCGGGGTCCGTGGGTCGCCGTGGGCCACGGAGGAGAAGACGGACGCCCACGCCGGGCTGCTCGCACCGACCTTCAGCGCTCCCGGTGCGGCTCCGAGCCGACGGTGCAGCGGGGCGTTCGTGTAGTTGACGCCTTTCTCTCCCGCGTCCTCGTTGCCGCCGGCCTGGACGTCGCCGCCATCGGGCTCCGGCTCGAATATCGCCTCACCGTCCGGCCCCACGTCTGCGATGTCGAAGTCGGGGACCTGGGCTCCGGTGGTGGTGCGCAGGTTGAGACCGTCCTGGTAGACCAGCGCCGTCTCGCGGAAGTCCTCCTGCCCGGGAACCCGGATGTCGGCGGTCACGCCGCTGCGGACCTGGCCACCCGTGGCCGGGTCGTGGTAGGTCGCGTCCTTGGGCTCGACCACCAGGGCGGCCGCGAGCCCGTGCTGCCGGTGGCCGCGCACGTCGCCGTAGTCGAGCAGGTTGGTCGCACCCAGCTCGGTGTCGGCGTACCACTCGTAGCTCACCGTCTTGCCGGGGGCTGCGGTCGAGTCCGGGTTGAATCCGACGGCCGCGCCGTCGGACAGGCGGACGTCGTGGCGGAGCAGCTGGGGGTGCAGCGAGACCCTGGTCCCCATCTTCGTCCCCAGGATCGGCTCGAGTACCAGCCCCGGGTCGCCGTCGACGCCGTTGACGAGCTTGCCGTAGGCCGCCGTCAGCCCGTTGCGCAGCGTCACTCGCACGCAGTCGCCCGCGTTGGCCCGCAGCACGAGCGGCTCGGCCTTGCGGGAACCGCTGCGGACCGCCGCTTCGTCCTCCGCCAGGACGTACATCAGGCCGTTGGGGTCGTGGTCGCCGAACTCGTTGTAGACGACGTCCTTGGTGATCGCGACGACGTCGTAGCGCCGCTCCGGGGCTGTCGTCGGGCACGGCTCGCCCGTCCGGGCAGCACGCGGCGGGACCAGCCGGGACCGCGGCGTCGGGGCCGGGATCGGCGTCCCGGTGGCCGGGTTGTCGGGCAGAGCCAGCAGGCCCGGCGTGGGCCGGCCGTGCACGCGCATGAGTCCCCACATCCCGTTCCACAGGTCGTCCATCGACGTGCCGCCGTAGAGGTAGTCACCACGGCACGGGGTGTCGGTCGCGCTGCAGTCGTACCCCGGCATCTCGGCGCTGAACGCCTCGGAGATGCCGATGGTCTGCGCGTTGACGAGGGGTGACCCCGGGTCGTCCGGCTCCTCGCGCCAGCGCAGGCCGTGCACCTGGAAGAGGTGCTGCTCCTCCTGCGAGCCCTGGATGACCCGCAGCTTCACGTTGTCCCGCGCGTAGCCCTCGAGCAGGGGGGTCATGGGGTCACCGTGCACCCAGGAGCTGAACCGGAAGGCGGGGTCGACCGGGGCGCCGTCGACGGCACCGCGCTCCACCAGGGGTGCGTTGCGGTAGTTCACGGCGTAGGTCCCAGGGTCCTGGTCCGGGTAGTGCTCCGGAGCGGCGGGGGCGCTGACGACGTCGCGGGCCACCCGCGGGTCGCCCCCGCGCTTCACGAGGGGGACGAAGTCCGCGATGGCCAACCCGAACTCGCGGTAGTCGTCGTTGGCACCGGGGCCCACGAGGTCCACCGCCTCGCCGTCGGCAGCGCCGGCACATCGTGGCCCGCACGCCGTGCCGTGGCTCGCGTCGTTGACCGGCTGGAGGTAGGCGCCCGTGCGGGGGTCACGCATGTCGAAGCCCTTGGGCTCGACGATGAGCGCGCCGAACTGGCCGTGGTTCTGGACCAGGGCGGCGAAGTGGTGGTCGTGGGTGAAGGCGGTCCGCAGCTCGTAGTCGGCGTACCACCGCTCGTGGATCGTCTGACCCCACAGCCCCGACGAGTCCTCCGGCGGTGTCCAGGAGTCCTTCTGCGGGATGCGGCAGCCGGTGCTCTCGGCTCCGTGGAAGCCGGCGCCGGCCCGGCACTCGAGCTCACCGGAGGCCTGCCGTGCGGTCAGCTCGGCCTGGTCCTTCGTGAACGCGGCCTGCTGGTAGTTCCAGCCGTTCGACCCGCCGTCCGACGCTGTGACGTCGAACTTGACGAGGTGCACGTGCCCGCCCGCCATGTTGGTCTGGGTCAGCTCCTGGAAGGCGTCGCCGCCGGTCCAGTTGGGCGCCATGTTGGTCAGCGAGAAGTTGATGCAGTCACCGGCGTTGACGCGGATGAAGAGCGGCTCGACCTTCTTGCGCCCATCGAGGATCTCGGCGACGTCCTTGGTGAGCACCATGACGCGCGCCTGGGGGTCATGGTGGCCCGCCTCGTTGTACACGAGGTCGCGTTGCAGGACCGTCACGGCGTAGTCCACCTCTCGGGCACCCGTCGGACACGGGTTCGCGAAGGGGGCACCGGCCTTGGCCGCACCGCCGCCGTTGTGGCGCCGGATGACCGCGTCCTCGACCGCGAGCTTGGCCTCGTCGATCGACTGACCCGCGACGAGCCGCGGTGCCGGACGCACCGGAGTGCCGTCGACTCCTCCCTCGGTGATGGAGTCGCGGGGCTGGGGGGCGCGCCACCCGAAGGTGCCGGGGATCATGCCGGGATACCCGGGGTTGTCCGCGGTCGGCATCGGGGGACGGGGACTGCCCAGGAGAGGGATGAGCGGGCGGACGCCCACGCCGTCCGGGGTCGCGGTCGTGCCGTCCAGGAGCACGTCATGCACCCGCATCAGCGCCCAGAAGCCCTCGGCGAAGTGGGGGTAGAGGTGGCAGTGGAAGATCGAGTCGCCGAAGGTCCCGTTGCGCGAGCCCGCGCCGTAGAGGAGCTCGGCGCTGAACGCCTCACCCGGCCCGAAGCTCTGGGAGTCGATCGTCGTGGACTCGGGCTTGGCGTCCGGCCCTTCCCCTGTCATGGCGTCGCCCCGGGGGTCAGCCAGCCACTGGTGGGCGTGCAGGTGGAAGACGTGGGTCTCCTTGACCCCGGACAGGCCGAAGCGGATCTTCGTCGCGTCTCCCGTGTATGCGTGCATGACGTTGGACACGTAGCAGGACTCGGCGAGCCCGCAGTTCTCGGACTCCTTGTGGCTGCCGTCGGTGGGCGGCAGCCACGGCCCCGGTCCGCTCGCCAGCTTGACGAGAGCAGGGTCGCCGTACGGCCAGGACGAGAGCCAGGTCTCCTCCCCGAGGCAGTCGGGGCACGCCTTTCCCTCGCGGGCGGACATGGGCTCGGAGCCGTAGTTGAAGCCCATGCCGATGCCCGGGATCTCGTCCTGGGCCAGCTGCACGCTCTCGCGGAAGGAGGGCGCCCCCGGTGGGTGGATATCGGCCTCGACGTAGAGCTCGCCGCTCTGCCCGTTTGCGGCCTGGTAGGCCGACGTGGGCACCCCAGGGGTGCCCGACAGCACGGCACCGCTGCGCGGGTCGGTCCACACCGACCCGGCCGGCTCCACCGCGAGTCCGCCGTACAGCCCGATGCCCCGGGACCCGGCGTCGTGCTCCCCGCCCGCGGGAGCGGCCATGTCCTGGAAGAGGAAGAGCCCTTCCTGGGCCGGGACGCGCCAGTAGTAGGCGATGGAGCCGCCGATGCCGACGGTCGGGTCGTCGTCGAAGCCGACCTTGGCACCACCCGCACGACGCGCGTCGACGACCACGCCGGCCGCCTGGATCCCCACGCGTGGGGAGCTCGACTGGCCGTGGGCCGCTGACGTGCTCATCCGGTTGGTGAGCGTCACCTTCACGCACTCGCCCTCGTTGGCCCGCAGGACCAGCGGGCGCGGCCGGAGGCGACGGTTGTTCGCGGGGTCGAGCTCGGCGGATGACGCCAGCGGGCGCGACCAGTGCTTCGTGGCCATGAGGTCCTGCTCCAGGACGAAGATGCGAGCGCTCTTCAGCGTCGCGCCCCACCGGTTGAACGGCACGTCTACCGTGGCCGCCGCCACGGCGTAGCTGCGGTGCTCTTGGCCCGCGACACACGTCGTGGGGGCGTCGGGCGCCGGAGCGGGGGCGGCCATGGCGGACGGCGCAGCCGCACCGACGATCGAGGCGCCGAGGACGGCGGCGACCACCGCGGTCATCGCGCGGCGCGGCGAGCGACGCAGGCGCGAGGCCCCGGCACCCCGTCCGGTGGCGACCACGAGCACGACCATCGCCACCACCGCGTGCAGCGGCAGGTGCACCAGGGATGCCGTGACGGCCCCCTCCTCGGTGCCGGCGGTCGCGAACCGCACGGGCCCACCCACGACGAGCACGGCGGCCGCTGCCGCGAGAGCTCGGTACAGCGCGCCGGTGGCGCGGGCGGCACCGGGGGTGCCCTCACGACCGGTGGGGTCAACACCGCGGTACGCGCGCGCTGGTCCTGCGCCGGCGTCACCGGCCGGTGTCCGTGCGTGCGCGGCCCACGACGCCGCCACCGCCCCGGGCAGGAGCGTGAGTGCCACCGCGAGGCTCGGTCGGCCGCCCGGACCGTTGACCACGAGGGTCGCGGCCAGGCAGGCGCCCCAGACGACGAGCGCCCACACCGTGCAGGCCAGGACGTCGGCCCCACCCCGGGCACGGCTGTGCCGCCGGGGCGGCGACGAGCTCTTCAAGCGTCGCGACGGCGTCATGCTGGCTCCCACGGATCTCGGGCGGTACGGGCGCCGTCCTGCACGGGCCTGGTGACCACGGTGCGACGCGGCCGTGAGCAGCCCGTGAAATCCAGCCCCTGGCGCGGTGCCGGCGCGAACCGCAGGGTTCCCCCGCGGCGAGCACGGCGGCCGTGCCTTCCACGCCGTGTTCACACCCCCCGGGCACGGTGCTCACTGGGAGCACCCCGCCCGGGGGCACCCGCTGCCCAAGCGTGCCCACAGATCGAGAAGGGACCGAGCCGCCTGACCCGTACGTGACCGCCGGCCTGCCGCCATGACCGCCGCCCCGCCGCCCCTGCTGAAGAGGGCTGTCACTGCGCGCGGTCCCTTTGTCATGCCGTTTCACGACCATGTCACGACCCTGTCGGACGCTGGGTGCCAGACCCCATCCCTGACCGAGGAGCACCTGAACATGCGCATCTGGCGCCACCGAAGTGTCCGCACCCTGACCGCCCTCGTGGCCACCGGCGCGCTCGCCGTCGCGGCGAGCAGCACGGCCAGCGCCGACCTCGTCGTCAACGGCGTCGACGACTCCGTTGACTCGACCGTCGAGCTGATGCCCTTGGCCCTGGGCGGTGCACCGGGGCGGACGACCATCTACGTCGTGGTGTCGGACACCGTCGACACCGACGAGGGGTGCAACTTCGACGGGCCGAACGAGACCCTCACCGTGAACATCGCGTCCGACAACCCCGCGGTCGCCACCGTGTCCCCCAGCACCCTGGTCCTCAGCGCCTGCGGCCCCGGCGGGGGCCAGCCCGTCACGGTCACGCCGGTGGGCGTGGGGTCGGCGACGATGGTGACGACCTTGGCGCCGTTCGGCAACAAGACGGGCGGGGTCTTCCACTACGCCAACTCGTCGTTCACGGCCAAGGTCACCGCCGTGGCCAACACGCCACCAACGCTCGAGGTCGTCGGTGTCAACGACGGCGGCACGTACGTCAGGGGTGAGCTGGCCCGACCCGAGTGCGTGGCCACGGACGTCGACGACTTCCCGACACCGCCGCACACCAAGACCTGGCTCGCCCCCCTGACCGAGATCGAGGGCCCCTACAAGGTCGACAACATCGGCACGCGCTACGCCATGTGCTCCTACGTGGACGGGAGCGGTGCGCAGGTCCTCGCCTCGAAGGGCTGGTCGATCGTCGACGAGACGGCTCCGGTCATCTCTCGCGTGGTCGACCCCGCCGCGGTGAGCGGCTGGTTCCGAGGGGACGTGTCCCTGGACTGGACCGTCACCGAGGCGCAGTCCCCGAGCTCGCTGAAGACCACGGGCTGCGAGGACCAGATCGTCACCTCCGACACGCCGCTCACCGTCTTCACCTGCGAAGCGACGAGCGCCGGCGGGAACAACAACAACACCATCAACATCCGCCGGGACGCGACCCCTCCGTCCGTCAGCCCGACGAGCACGCTGGGCGGTGGCTGGCCCCCTCGTCGGCGGCTGGTACACGAGCCCCGTCGACGTCACCTTCACGGCGACCGACGAGACGTCGAGGTTCCTCGTCGACGACCGTGCGGTGGTCACGACCTCGCAGACCGTGCGCACGAGCGGCGACGGTGAGCTCACGGTCAAGAGCCCGGCGTTCACCGACCGGGCCGGCAACTCCTCGGCCGTGGGCGCGCAGTCGCGCACCGTCAAGGTCGACGCGACCCCCCCGAACGCGCCGAGCACCTCGCTCAGCACCGACGCCGGCGGGACCGGTTGGCACACCGACCCGGTGACGGTCACCTTCGCCCCTGAAGGGGACAACGAGGGAAGTGGCGTCGCCACGTGCACCACCCCCGTCACCATCGACGTGGACACCGCGGGCCAGACCGTCTCCGGCACCTGCACCGACAACGTCGGGCACGTCAGCGACGCGACGGAGGTGACGGTCAAGCTCGACCGAGGCGCCCCCGTCGTCACCGAGACCGTCGTCGCCTCCGGCACTGCCGGCCAGAACGAGTGGTACACGAGCGACGTCGACGTCCAGTTCACCGCCACCGACCCGCTCTCCGGGCTCGACAGCGCCACCCAGACGGTGAGGAGCTCCGGTGAGGGAGCGGCGGTCGAGGTGTCCAGCCCGGCCTTCACCGACCGCGCTGGCAACACCACCACCCCGGCCGGCGCCGTCACGAAGATCTTCAAGATCGACAAGACGGCCCCTGTCGTGCCGACCTTCGTCGGCGGACCGTCCGGCAGCGTCTACTTCGGCGACGCCGTGGCCGTGCCGACCTGCACCTCCTCCGACAGCGGCTCCGGCCTGTTCTCGTGCGCTGTAACCGGCGGGGGCAGCACGGTTGGCGCGCACGCATGGACCGCCACGGCCACCGACAACGCCGGCCACACGAGTACGGCGACGCTGGCCTACGAGGTCGTCGTGCCCTGGTCCACCAAGGGCTTCACCGCTCCGGTTGACATGGGTGGCGTGTTCAACACCGTCAAGGGAGGCAGCACCGTCCCGGTCAAGTTCGAGCTCTTCGACGGCACGAAGGAGCTCATCGACACCGGCCTCGTGAAGCTTTCGGCTAGCAAGGTCCCCTGTTCCTCGGCGGGGCAGGTCGACGACATCGAGGTCCTCGCCAGCGGGAGTACCGTGCTGAGGTACGACACGGCCGCCGGGCAGTTCCAGTACAACTGGAAGCTCCCGACTGGTGCGGGCACCTGCTACGAGCTGAAGATGTCGCCCGAGGGCGGCCGCGACGTTACGGCGCTCTTCAAGCTCAAGTAGCCCGCCGCTGCTCCAACCGAAGGCCCGCCCGGCGACCCGCCGGGCGGGCCCCGGCGTTCCACCACCCAGCCGCGGGCCCGACCGCGCGGGCAGAACTTCCCCCGCTGCCCTCGGGTCCACCGCAGCCACCGGGTGCGGGGCGGTCACGGAGGATCCGCAGGTGCTCGTTCGGTACGCGGTCGTCGTCGCGGCGATGTCGCTGGTCCACTGCGCTTACGGCCCGGTCCGCACCCGCGACCCCAGGTTCCTCCTCATCGCGGTCTACGGGTTCCTCCACGCTGCCCTGCTCATCCCGGTGCGGATGAGGGCGCTGTTCACCCCCGGCGACTCGTCCTGGGGTACCCGTGGGAGGGCCGCCACCACCGCACCGGTCGGTGGTCCGGACGTCCGGTCGGGCGTGTCGTTGTAGCGTTCACGCAGGTTGGGCGGGCCGGACCCGTGGATCACGCCACGGCGGCCTTTCGGAGGAGGCGAGGTGGCGGCGCTGGACGACCGCACGTTGGAGGTGCTCCTGCGTCGCGCCTTCGAGGCCTCCGGCGAGGCCATGGCCCTGGTGGACCTCGAGCCTTCCGGGCGGGGGCGCCTGCTGCGGGTCAACGCCGCCATGTCGACGCTGACGGGGCATGCGCCAGAGGCGCTCGTCGCCCTGTCGGTGGTCGACCTCGCCGGACCCGACGACGTCGACGGCTGGCTGGGGCTGCTGGACCGGTTGAGCACGGCGGGTGGTGACGCCGACCGTAGTGAGCGGCGGTGCCGCACGGCAGAGGGCGCCAGCCTGTCGGTGGAGGTCACCTGCTCCCCGGTCCCGGACGACCTCGGGAGCACCACCCGCGCCGTGATCCGACTGCACCAGGTCCAGAGGTCGTGGCCCGGCCGTCGACTCCCTTCCCGAGGCGGCGCGCCACGATGCGCTCACCGGGGTGCTCAACCGCGAGGGCCTGGAGCGACGCCTTCAGGCCCGGGTCGATCAACGATCTGCTCAGGGGGGAGCTGGGGCGCTGCTGTTCTGTGACGTCGATGACCTCAAGGACGTCAACGACCGTTACGGCCACCTAGCGGGTGACGCGGTCATCCGGGCCACGGCCGCCAGGCTCGTCGACTGCGTGCGGACCGGGGACCTTGTCGCGCGGTTCGGGGGCGACGAGTTCGTCGTCGTGGCGTGGGGGCTGGCCGGCCCGGCGGTCGACTCGTTGGTCCGGAGGATCAGCGACCGTGTGGCGGAGGAGGTCCACCACGATGGCCGCGTGCTACGCGTGACGGTGAGCATCGGTGTGGCGATGTTGGATCCGGCCACGACGAGCGTCGAGGAGACTCTCCGGCGCGCTGACGCCTCGATGTATGCGACCAAGAGGTACCGGCACGACTCCTCCACCAACGATGCCTGAAGCGTGAACGAGTCGGCATCCGGCGGCCCAGCGCGGTGCGGGTCACGTACTCGTCGGATGCTTCGACACCTCGAGGACGTGATCCACTTCGGCCGAGGTCAGGTGTCGCGTCACGCTGGATGCTGCCAGCACCAGCTCCCCGAGGAGCGTGATCTCCTCTGCGAGTGCGTGGTCGTTGAGCTCTGGGGCGGAGTCCGAGGTCATGCTGCGCAGCCTCTCGTCGGAGAGTGAACGAACCGTCAAACACGCCAGTGGCGACGGATGCCGCCACCCTCCTGGGAGGGGGACGGCATCCGTCACGCTGACAACGCTGTTGCTCTCTTTGGTCAGCGCACCGCGTAGGCCGCCTTGACGACCTGGGTCACCGTGGCGCCCTTGCTGTCGGCCACCTCCACGCGCGTGGCGACCGTCTTGCCGCTCGCGCCGGTGTGGTCGACCGTCGCGGCCCACGCACCGCCGTTGTTGGACACCGCAGCGTCCGTCCACGTCGTGCCGCCGTCGTAGGAGTAGGCGAACTTCACGGACGACGATGTCACCGGGGGTGTAGCCACCGTGACCGGTGACCCGGATCGGGAGCACCTGCCCGGCCGAGGCCGCGAGGGTCTTGCTGCCTTCCTCCGGCAGGCCGACGCGCGGGAAGAGCAGCGGGAGGCCGACCGAGAACGTGTCGGGGTCGAGCGCCGAGCGGAAGCCCCACGTCGTCTTGATCTCGGTGGATCGGGCCCACTGCCTCGCCGGACCGCCGTACTTGCCGGTGTTCATCTCCAGCTCGTAGGCCGAGTCCTCGGCCGGGACCTCGAAGACGCCGCGAGGGGTAGTAGCTGTACCCGATCTGCTCGCCGTTGCGCCGCAGCGTCAGGTTGCCCTCGTCGCCGAAGCTGCCCGGGTAGGCGACGTGGCCGAAGTCGTCGCCCCACATCTGGGGAGCGAAGCCCATGAGCTCACCCTGCCGCTCCGCGGTCAGCTGCTCCACGCCCTGGTCGTTCTTGATGGCGGCGGGTGCGACGATGCCGCCGTACCAGCTGTCGGTGCGGACACTGCCGGCCGGGTAGGTGCGCCATGCCTCGCTCATCGCCTCTCCGAAGGGGAAGCTGGAGGTCAGGTAGTGGAGCCACTTCGTGCCGCCGTCGGTGTAGAACTCGGTGCGCTTGGTCGCCACCTGGACCGACTCGAAGGCGGAGACACCGATGGTGACGCCGTTGGCGCGACCCGCGAGGACGTAGTCCAGGAACGGCGTGTCGACGCCCATGCCCTTGTAGTCCGCCTCGGTTCGGCCCAGCTTCTTGTCCTGCGCGACGAACGTCTTGTCGTCGGTCACCGGGGTCGACTGGGTGAAGCCGAGGTTGTAGACGTACGGGCTGCTGGCCGTCGCCTTCCAGGACAGCGTCAGCTCACCACCGGGGGCGGCTGCGAGGAGCGCCTGGAGCTGGTCGCCCTCGGCCATCGGAAGGGAGTAGGTGGCCACGGTGAGCGGCGTGAGGCCGGTCACGGGGATCCACTTGCCGGGAGCCGGGGCGTACGCGAGCAGCGCCTTGGCGCCGGCCGTGCGGGCCCGGTTCACCATGGCCGGGGAGATTCCGCTGGTGCTCACCTTGACGAGCACGACCTTGCCACCCACGCGTGCGGGGTCGAAGAACGAGCCGGTGCCGCCGTCGACGAGGCCGGCGGTGCCGACACCGTCGAGGCCCGGCGCCGCGTTCGGCGCAGCGATCGGGTGCAGCACCGGGCCGTCGACGACCGACATGGACTCCACCGCGGGCGCGTAGCGACGCGACCAGTCACCGAACTCCCAGGTGCCCTGTTGGGGGTTTCCCTGCACGTCGGCATAGACGGCGGTCGCCGTCGGGCCAGTGGTGAGGGAGCCGGCGTGGATCCACGTGTCGTCCCAGGTGCGGGAGAACGACAGGACGCTCGCCCTGGCCTCACTGGGCCGGTCCGTCTTGACCGACAGCAGGTGCGCCTTGGTCGCGTCGAAGTCGACGGTCGTGTTGCCGGTGATCGTGAGCTCCGGTCGAGCGAAGTAGGCGATGGAGCCGGTCGTGCCCGGGGTCAGGTAGGTGGGGTCCGGGGTCCTGACGAAGCTCGACAGGAAGTAGGTGCCGGGACGCACCTGGAACGTCTGCTCCGCGGCGCCGTTGTTGAAGGCGCGCTGCGCCTTGATCGAGTCGATGTTGACCACGTCGACACTCGAACCCAGATTGGCCGGGTTGCCGAGTCGGTCCTTCATGCGGACCGTGAGGGTCACCGTCTCGGGGCTGACGTAGAGCGAGAACGGCGTCGACACCGTGGCGCCCCCGGTGGCCACGATCCGGCCCGTGACGTCGCCGTACTGCGCGGCCTCGAGCTTCGCGGTCGGGTCGAGCTTCAGCGGGACCTTGACGGTCTCCCCGGCGGGAACGGTGACCGTCGACGCGCCCAGCCGTGCAGGTGCCGACTTGACGGCGGAACCGTCGTTACCGGTGACCCCGGCGATCGAGAGCTGCAGGGTCACGGGCTTGTCGGAGACGTTCGTGTACGGCACGTCGACCGTCGTGACCTGGGCGCTCGGTGTGCGGCCAGGCGAAGGTGCCGCCCTGCACGGGCATGGTCGTCACCGGCTCGTTGACGGCGCCGATCACATCCAGACGGCCCGCGCCCTGCGCGCGCACGTCACCCGGGACGTCGGACTTCGCGGAGGAGACGAGGGCTGCCTTGAGCTGCTGCCCGGTCCAGGTCGGGTGGGCCTGCTTGACGATGGCGGCAGCACCGGCGACGTGCGGCGTCGCCATCGACGTGCCCGACATGGCGGCGTACGCGTTGTCGCCGCGCCCGCCCGAGCGCGCGGCGGAGATGCCGACGCCGGGTGCCGAGATCTCCGGCTTGAGGGTGTGGTCGACCGCTGTGGGCCCGCGGCTGGAGAACCACGCCGGCACGTCCTGGCGATCCACCGCGCCGACTGTCAGCACGGCGGGAGCACAACCGGGCGCCGAGACGGTGTTGTTCGCCGAGCCCGTGTTGCCGGCGGCGATCACGAAGAGGCTCGAACTGGTGCGTGGCGAGCTCCTGCGCGGCGGACGACATCGGGTCGTCGCAGGCGGCGGGCGTCGCATTGCTGCCCAGGCTCATGGAGACGACGTCGGCGCCTTGCGCGACCGCCCACTCCATACCGCCGATGATCATCGAGTCGGAACCACCGCCGTTGTCACCGAGCACCTTGCCGATGAGCAGCTGCGTCTCGGGGGCGACGCCCTTCTTGGCGCCATCGCTCGCCGCCCCGGAGCCGCCGACCGTGGAGGCGGTGTGCGTGCCGTGACCGTGCTCGGTCCGACAGCGCTCCACCCGCTGAGCCGGTGAAGTCCTGGGAGGCCACGATCCGGCCCTGCAGGTCGGGGTGCTCGGCGTCGGCGCCGGTGTCGAGGACGGCGACCTTGGTGCCCGTCGCCCTTGAGCCCGTCGGCCCAGGCCCGGTCGGCGTTCACCTGCTTGGTGGACTGGTCGAGGCTGGCGTAGGCCTTGGCGTCGAGCCAGATCTTCTCGATCTTGGCCCCGGCCGCGGTGGACGGGTCGGTCACGTCGGCGAAGAAGTCGCTCGCCTGGTCCTTGTCGGCCTTCAGCACGATGCCGTCGATCGAGTGCAGTGTCTGACCCTTTGCCGCGCCCTTGGGCGTGGTGGGTGCTGAGCGCGCCCGGCTGAGGTCCGTGGTGTAGCGCGCGATGACCGGAACGGTGTCGGTGCTCGCGTCGTCGTAGCCCATCGTGACCAGGCCGGTGACGTTGAAGAGCTCCTCGTCCACCGTGCCGGAGGACAGTGCGTCCGCGGCGTCGGCGGGGTAGACGTAGACGTCCTTGCCGACCCGTCGGGTCTCCACGCTCGGCACCGAGCCGTCCTCGCGCGGGAGGACCGTGACGACCGGCGAGCTGGTGCCTGCGCCCGTGACGAGGACCTTGTCGCCGGTGATCAGGGTGACGGTCTTGGGCGAGCCGTTCGACGCCTGGGCCGCCGACGATCCGACGATGGGGCGGGGTTCGGCACCTGAGCCCAGGCCGAAGGCCGAGGTCGGGGCGGCCGCGGTGGCGGCAACGATGGCAACCGTTGCCACCCCTAGGGTGTTACGCCAGATGGGGCGCATGCTGGTCCTCCAAGAGGTGGTGCGCGAGCCCGCTGTTCGGGGTCACGCTGCAGGGGGCGACGCCGGGTGGACACCGGCGCCGGGTGCCAGAGTGCCTGTGGCACCGGTCGTCGGGAAGAATGCCGAGCGGCGGATACCTGCCATGGCGCGGGTGCGCCACCGGCGAACTGATGCGACGGACGAGGCGAGAGGAACGCGTGTGGAAGCGCTTGCAGCGTTGGGGCTGAGTCCCGAGGAGGCAAAGCTCTACCGCGCCCTCGTCGGTCTGGGCGGGACGGGCGTCGATGACCTGGCCCGTCGGTGCCAGCTCCCGAGCCAGGAGGTCGGGGGCAGCCTCCTGGCACTGGAGCAGCAGGGACTGGTGGCGCAGTCAGCCGCCGCGCCGGGCCGATGGGTGGCGGCGCCACCGGGGATAGCGCTGCGAGCGCTGGTCAACGAGCGGCGCCACGAGCTGGAGCAGGCCGAGCTCGTGGCCGCGCGGCTGGCCGAGGCGCACCACACCGATGCAGCGGGTGACCTCCACGACCTCATCGAGGTCGTGGTCGGGGCCAGTGCGGTCGGCCAGCGGTTCCACCAGCTGCAGCTCGGCGCCCGCGAAGAAGTGTGCGTGCTCGTCACCGACAACCCCACGGCGGTGCCCGCGACGGAGAACCAGGCCGAGGACATCGCAGCGGCCCGCGGCGTTCGCTACCGGATCGTGCTCGAGCGCGACGTGCTCGAGCAGACGTCCCAGAGCGAGCTCGTGGCGGTCATGCGCGCCAACGAAGAGGTGCGGGTCAGCGACCGCGTCCCCACCAAGCTCGTCATCGCCGACCGTCGAACCGCGATGGTCCCCATCGATGCGGACTCGCCGGACCCGGCCGCCCTGGTCATCCACTCGACCGGCCTCGTCCGGTCCCTCCTGTCGCTCTTCGACGCCGTCTGGCGTGACGCCTGGCCACTGAAGTTCGCCTCACCGGATGCCGACGAGGTGGTGCAGGCGCCGCCCGGGCCGGACGAGATCGACCTCCAGGTGCTCTCACTTCTCATCGCCGGCGCCTCCGATGCCCTGGTCGCCCGCCAGCTCGACGTCGGCCTGCGCACCATCCAGCGCCGGGTTCGCTCGCTGATGGACGCCACAGGGGCCAGCAGCCGCATCCAGCTGGGCTGGGCGGCACACGAGAACGGCTGGCTGCGCCGACCGTAGAGCTGCGGGCCGCGTCAGCGCCGTAGGTCGTGACGGGTGGCGAAGGCCTCGAGCTGGCGGAGCTGCTCGGCCAGGTCGGGCGAGCTCGCGGAGACCACCAGACGGTCGACGCCCTGGTCCGCGTAGGAGTGCACCGCGCCCGGCCCCATGTCGACCGAGCCCCACCGGGTGTACTCCAAGGCCGCCGGGTCACGGCCCTCGGCCTCGGCGGTCGTGCGCATCAGCTCGAGCTGGGCGACCCGTTCGGCCGGGGGAAGCCAGCCACCCGGGAAGAACCCGTCGCCTCGCCGCCCGGCCCGGCGAGCGGCAGCCGCGCTCGAGCCGCCGATGTGGATGGGCAGCGTCTGCACGTGCACCGGCTTCGGGAAGCTGGCCACGTGGTCGAAGGAGTAGAACTCGCCGTGGAAGCTCGCCCCCGAGGTGTCCGCGGCCCACAGGGCGCGCAGGACGTCGATCGCCTCGTCGGCGCGACGCCCCCGCGTCGCGAAGTCGACGCCGACGGCAGCTGCCTCACCGGGCAGGCTGCCCACTCCGATGGTCAGCAGGCGCATCCGGCCACCGGAGAGCACGTCGATGGTGGCCAGGCGCTTGGCGAGCACCACCGGGTGGTGGTACGGCAGCAGCAGCACAGCCGTGCCGAGCAGGAGCCGGGTCGTCGAGGCGGCGACGAAGGCCAGGCACTCCAGGGGGTCGGCGATCGGCAGGTCCGGGGCGAGCTCGAACGCGCCCATCCGCGCACCCGGGTGGAGGGAGACGTGCTCGGGCAGGTAGAACGACTCGAAGCCGAGGTCGTCGGCGTGCTGGGCCACGGCCCGCAGGGCCACCGGGTCGGTGCCCCCGAAGGCGGTGTTGTAGCTCACCCCGAATCTCATGCTCCAGTGTGTGCGAAGGACCATGCTCGCTGCGAGGCGACGCGCAGGGCCTCAGCCGCCCGGGGGGCCGCCCAGGCCGCCGCCCGATCCGGTCAGGCCGCCGACGCCGCCCGTCGTCGACCGACGGGTGGTGGTGCCGGTGCTGCTCGGGAGCGCGGTCGTCGGGTCGGCGAGCACGACGACCTGCCCGGCGGTCAGGCCCTGCTCGACCTGCACCCTGCCCTGGCCGACCGCGCCGACGGTGACCCTCGCCGTCTGCACGGTGCCGCCCGAGAGCACCTGCACCGAACCGCTGCCCGAGCTCACCCCGGTGACCGCCGAGACCGGCACGGTCAGGACGTCGCTCGCCGTGGCCAGCGTGAAGGAGACCGTCGCGGTCGAGCCCGCGGCCAGGGTGACGGGCGCCTCGGGGACGGTGACCCGCACGGGATAGGTCGGGGTGGAGCTGGTCGTCGACGACGGCAGCACCCCGATGCTCTGGACGAGACCGGGCACTGCGTCGGTGGTGCCGGCGGGGGTCACGGTCACGTCCTGGGCCACCCGGACGTGACCGAGCTGGGCCAGCGGCAGGGCGACGGTGACGACTGCGCCCCCGGCCCCGACGATGACCACGCCGGCCGACGTGCTCGCCGGCTCGCCCGCGACGAGGTCGACCTGGCCGACCCGGCCGTTGATCGGTGCCCTCAGCACGGCACCGTCGAGGTCCTGCTCGGCGCCGGCGAGGTCCTGGGTGGCCTGGAGCACGGCGACCTCGAGACTCGCGGTCGACGGCGTGCCCCCGCCGCCGGATCCGCCGCCGCCCGAGCCGCCGCCCCCCGTCGTGCCGGTGCTGCCGGTGCCACCAGCGGTACCCGCCGCGGTGCCGGTCTGCCCGCTCGAGCCCTGGGTGGCTGCGTTCTGCTGCTGCTCGGTCAGGGCCTTGGCGGCGGCGTCGAGGGCCTTGGCCAGCCGGTCCATCCCGGATGCCGTGTGCGTGGCCGAGGTGAGCGCGCTCGTGAGCGCGTGGATGCACGCACCGACCTGCTCGGCGGTCGGTGACGCGGGGGCGGACGACCCTTCGGTCGAGGTCTGCGACGGCGTCGGGCTGGGCGCCGGCGACGTGCTCGCACTGGGGGAGGGCGTCGGCGACGTGCTCTCGGTGCGGGAGGGCGTCGGCGTCGGGGTGGGGTCGGGGCTCGTGCCGGCGTCGATCAGCGGCTGGCACGTGGCGACCGCGGCCCGCACCAGCGAGTCGTAGTCGTCGACGGCATGGTCGACGCCAGAGGTGTCGACCCGCGGCGCGGGCGACGCCGATGCCGTCGACGCGGACCGGGCCGGCGACGAGCCGGAGCCGGAGCCGGACCCGGTCGAGGTGCTGGGCGTGGACGCCGAGGAGGTCGCCGTCGAGGTGGACGACGAGCTGCTGGTCGAGCCGGCGGCGTCGAGGGCGGCCTGCGCGGCGACGAGGTTCGCCTGCGCCACGGTGACCGCGCGCTCCAGGTCGGCGGTATCGATCGCCGCGAGCACGTCACCGGCCTCGACCTCGTCGCCCACGGTGACCTTGACCGAGGTCACCGGGCCGGTGGTGCGGAAGGCGGCCGTCACCTGGTCGACCCGTTCGACCGACCCGGACAGCGAGATCGACTGGGTCACCGAGCCGGTCGCCACGGTGGCGGTGCGCATCCCGGACGTCGCGGCCTGGCTCGGCAGCGCGTCGACCACGAGGTAGGTGCCGGCACCCAGCACGGCGAGACTGCAGCCCACGGCCGTCCAACGCGCCCAGCGGGGGACGGTGCGTCGCTCAGCCACCGCGCACCCCGGAGGTGCAGGAGCCGTCGACCGGCTGGCTGAGCACGAGGGCGGTGGCCGTGAGCGCACCGGTGTCGTCGGTCGTCCCGGTGGCCCGCACGCAGGAGCCCACCTTGATCGACGCGGCCTTGGCCGTCGTCGTGGTGAGGAACGTCGTGTCGTCGGCGTAGCCCACGGTGACCGGCGTGGTCGTCGCGGATGCCGCGGTGGTGGGGGTCGCAGAGCCGGCTGCTGCGCCCGAGCCGCCGGCCGCGCGGTCGGGCCGTCGCGAGGCGACAGTGAACGTGCCGGAGGCCAGCGCCGTCACCTCGCCCGTCGTGCCGAAGCCGCCACCGCCGGGCGGGCCACCGGTCGGCCTCCCGGAGGGGGCGCCGGACGGCATCCGTGACGGGGCGCCGGACGGCGTCCCCCCACCGCCACCGGGGAGACCACCGCCCCCGGGGAAGCCGCCACCATCACCGCCGGCGGCGGTGTCGCAGCCACCCGTCGTGGACAGGATCGTCACGGTCGAGGCCGCCAGCGTGCCGGTGCCGGCGTTCGCGGCCGTCGGAGCGGTCGAGGGCGTCGAGCCGGTCGCGGCGGTCCGGACGCTGACGCAGTCACCCACCGCCAGGGCCGACGAGGTCGTGGCGACCCGGGCCGTGATGGTGGTCTTGCTCGTGTAGACGACGGCGGTCTGCTCGGTGCTGCTCTGCACCTGCAGGGTCGTGCCGTCGAGCGCCGCCACGGTGCCCGAGACGCCCGGGGTACGCCCACCACCGGCCTGGCCGGTGGAGGCCCCACCGCCGGCCAACGCCGACGAGGAGGTGGTCGCGGTGGCGGTCGACCCGGGGGAGGAGCCGCAGCCGGCCAGGGCGAGGACGCCGAGGCAGGCGCCGGCGACCACGAGGGCGGTTCGGGGGAGGGGACGGACGGTGGTCATGGTCACTCGCTGCGCAGGGCGTCGATGGGGGCCAGCCGGGCGGCGCGGCTGGCGGGGTAGACGCCGAAGCCGAGGCCGATGACGAGGGCGATCGCCGAGCGCGCCAGCGCCGCCGCGAGCGGCGAGACGCGTCGACCGGCTGGTCGATGCAGGTGCGGCAGCAGCACCGCGAGCCGACGATGCCGAGCGCGACGCCCGAGCACCCCGCCGGCCAGCCCGAGCACGATGGCCTCGACCAGGAACTGCCGGCGGATCACCCGCGGGGTGGCGCCGAGCGCCTTGCGCAGGCCGATCTCGCGGATCCGCTCGGTGACCGAGACCAGCATGATGTTCATGACCCCGATGCCGCCGACCAGCAGCGAGATGCGCGGCGATGCCGGCCGAGCAGCACGGTCAGCGTCTTGTTCGCCGAGTCGTCGCGGTCTCGACGCAGCGACTCCTGGCTGGTGATGGTGAAGTCGGCGTCGTCGCGCGGTGACGCCGTGCAGGTTGAGCAGCAGCGCGTTGGTCGCCTCCTGGTAGGCGGCGGACAGGGTGTCCGAGCGAGTCGGCCTCCACGTAGATCGTCGAGACCGCGGTGCCGCTGGACGCGCCGACGACTGCTGGGTCGGCGTGGTCGTCGCGGGACCAGCGCCTGGTCGTCCTCGTTGGTCGCCGCCGGACGGTCGAGCCCGACGGCGTCGAGCACGCCGATCGACGGTCGAACGGCTGGCGCCGTTGATGGTGACGGTCTGCCCGACCGGGTTGCGCGCCGGAGAACAGCTCGCTGCGCCGTCGTCGGCGCCGAGCACGACGACTCGGGCCGCGCTCGTCGTCAGCTCGGCCGCGGTGAAGAACCGGCCCGTCGGACACGCGTGCGGGCCCGGACCTACAGCCAGGTCGGGCGTGGTGCCGACGACGGTGGTGGTCCAGTTGGTGCCGTGCCGCGGTCAGCGACGTCGACGGTGCTGGAGGTGGGGGCGACCGCGCGCGATGTCCGGCGCGACGGCGGTGTCGGCGAGCGTCGCGGCGTCCGCAGTGGTCAGCGTGGTCGCCGAGCCGAAGCCGCCGCGCACGCCGGTCAGGCTGGTCGCGCTCGCCCGGGGAGACGATCAGCAGGTTGCTGCCGAGCGAGTTGATCTGGCTCGGCCACCTGCTGCTGCGCGCCCTGCCCGAGCCCGACGGTGAGGATCACCGCGGCGATGCCGATCAGGATGCCGAGCATGGTCAGCGCCGAGCGCAGCCGGTGCGTGCGGATCGCCTCCAGGCCGGTGCGCAGGGTCTCCGGCCAGGTCACGGTGCACCGCCACCGCGGTCGGATCCTCGGAGCAGCCGGCCGTCGCGCATGCGCACGATCGCGCTGGGCGCGGCGCGGCGACGTCGTGCTCGTGGGTGATCAGCACGATGGTGCGGCCGCTGCGCGTGCAGCTCGTCGAACAGGCCGAGCACGTCGGCGGTCGAGGCCGAGTCGAGGTTGCCGGTCGGCTCGTCGGCGAGGATCAGCTGCGGGCTCGGTGACCAGCGCCCGGGCCACCGCGACCCGCTGCTGCTGGCCGCCGGACAGCTCGCCGGGGCGGTGCTCGACCCGGTCGGCGAGGCCGACCCGGTCCAGGGCGGTCGACCGCCCGCGCCGCGCCGCTCGGCCCGGCGGCACGCCGGCGTAGACCAGCGGCAGCTCGACGTTGCGCCAGGCGGACAGCGACGGCAGCAGGTTGAACTGCTGGAAGACGAAGCCGATGCGCCGGTTGCGCACGTCGGCGAGCTGCGTCCTCGCGACATCGTGCTGACGTCCTCGCCGGCCAGGTGGTAGCGGCCGGTGGTCGGGCACGTCGAGGCAGCCGATGATGTGCATCAGCGTCGACTTGCCGGAGCCGGACGGCCCCATGACCGCGACGTACTCGCCCTCCCGGACGGTGAGCGTGACGCCGCGCACGGCCGCGACCTCGAGGCTGCCCGAGCGGTAGGTCTTGCCGACGTCCTCGAGCCGGAGGATCGGGATGCCGCTCACGGGCCGACCCCGGCCGGAGGGCCGCCCGCCGGGGGAGCGCCGCCGCCGAAGCCGCCGCCCGGGAAGCCCGCCCTGGCCCTGCCGGGGCGAGCCCGACGAGGTGCCGGTGGAGGTGCGGGGCAGGGTGCGGGTGGTCACGACCACCGTGTCGCCCTCGGAGAGGCCCGTGGTGACGACGGTCGACGTGCCGTAGACGCCTCCCACCGTGACCGGGGTCGTGGTGACCGTGCCGTTCGTGCTCAGCTGCACGGTCGTGGCCCCGTTCGTCGTGCGCACGGCCTGGGTGGGGACGGTCAGCACGTCGGTGAGCTGCTTGACGGTGATCGCCACGGTGGCGGTCGTGCCGGCGTGCAGCCCCTCCGGTGTGCCCGTGACGTCGATGACCACCGGGAAGGCGGCGGTGCCCGACGAGGAGGACGACGCCACGACGCCGACGCTCCTCACCGTGCCGAAGACGTTCTGGGGGGCCCCGCTCGGGGTGATCGTCGCCTGCAGCCCCTTCGTGAGCCGGCCGAGGTCGCTGCTCGACACGCTGGCCTCGACGACCCAGGTCGAGGTGTCGACGACCTGGATGCCGGTGCTCGAGGTGGCCGTCGACGTTGTCGGTGCTGCTGCCCGCGCCGGCGCTGCCGGTGCCGCCGGTGCCACCCGTGGCGCCGGACGCCCCGGAACCGCCGGACCCCGAGCCGGTCGAGTCGCCCACGGCCAGACCGACGCTCGCGACGGTGCCGGACATCGCGGCGCGCAGGGTCGCCCCGTCGAGGGCGGCCCGGGCGTCGGCGAGCTGGCTGCGGGCGCTGGCACGCTGGGCCCTGGCCGCGGCGAGGGACTCGGAGGTGGAGGCGCTGTCGACCTGGTCCTGCGCGGCGGTGACCTCGGCTGCGGCGAGCGTCACGGCATCCCGCAGGTCGCTGTCGTCGATCGTCGCCAGCACCTGGCCCTTCGTCACGGTGTCGCCGACCTCGACGTCCACGGCGGTCACCGTGCCGGACGAGGTGAACGACGCCGTCGAGGTGTTCGCGGGCGAGACCGTCCCCGACGCGGAGACGGTCTCCTTGACCGTGCCGAGCGAGGCGGCGACGAGCGCCGTGCTGGTGGTGGTCGCGGCGGTGGGGCTCGCGGCGGCCCGACTGCTCCACCACCACCCCCCGACGGCGCCGGCGGCCACCAGCACGACGGCAGCGAGGGCACCCAGGGCGCGCCGTCGCCAGGGTGTGGACGAGAGGGAGGCGGTTGTCACGGGTGGGACGCTAGGGACGTTGCCTTTCGGGACCCCGTCCGGACCCTGTGCCCGACCTGTGCGGACGGCGTGTGCGCAGGTCAGCCCCGGTCCGCCGAGAAGCGCGGGATCCGCCGGGATGACCGGGAATGCCGTCGGCCCTCGGGTGTATTGATATGGCATGGACGTCATGCGGGTCCTGGCCATCCACACCTTCCCGGTGCACGGGGAGGCGGGGGTCGACCACGCCAGCGTGCAGGTCGGCGTGGCCGGTCTGGCCGGCGACCGGCACAAGAAGGCGGCGGTCTCCCTCGTCGGGGCCGATGCGCCGCAGACCCGGGCCAACCTGGTGCTCGACGCCCCGACCGAGCGGGTCGAGGCACTCGACGGGTCCGTGGTGCGCATCGGCGAGGTGCTGCTGGCCGTGCAGACCACCGGCACGTCCTGCCCCGGGCTCTACGCCGCGGTCGGCGAGCCGGGCAGCATCCACGTCGGCGACCGCGTGGAGACCGCATGACGACGGTCGTCGGGGCGGCCCACGAGGCCGGGGTCGAGCGGTTGCTCGACAGCTACCGCGCGATCCCCGCGGGCGAGCGGGTGCGCCTGGCCAAGCGCACATCGAACCTGTTCCGCGCCCGGACGGCGAGCACCGTGCCGGGGCTGGACACCTCGGGGCTGACCGGGGTGGTCGAGGTCGACGCCGACGCCCGCACCGCCGACGTCCAGGGCATGTGCACCTACGAGAACCTCGTCGACGCGACGCTGCCGCACGGGCTCACCCCGCTCGTCGTGCCGCAGCTGCGCACCATCACCCTCGGCGGGGCGGTCACCGGGCTCGGCATCGAGTCGACGTCGTGGCGCAACGGGCTGCCGCACGAGTCGGTGCTCGAGATGGACGTGCTCACCGGGTCAGGCGAGGTGGTCACGACGGATGCCGGGTCGCGCCACCCCGACCTCTTCCGCGGCTTCCCCAACTCCTACGGCACGCTCGGCTACGCCACCCGGCTGCGCATCGAGCTCGAGCCGGTCGGTCGCGCGGTCGCGCTGCGCCACGTGCGCTTCCACGACCTCGACGACGCTCGTCGCCGCTCTCGGGGCGGTCGTCGCCGACGCGGCGTTCGACGGCGAGCCGGTCGACTACGTCGACGGCGTGGTGTTCTCGGCCACCGAGTCCTACCTCGTGCTCGGCCGGCGCAGCGACGAGCCGGGGCCGACCAGCGACTACACCGGCCGCGACATCTACTACCGCTCGATCCAGCACGACGACCCGCGCCGCGGCGCGACCGGCTCACCACCCTCGACTACCTGTGGCGCTGGGACACCGACTGGTTCTGGTGCTCGCGGGCGTTCGGGGCCCAGAACCCCCGGGTGCGCGCGGTCTGGCCGAAGCGCTGGTTGCGCAGCAGCGTCTACTGGAAGCTGATCGCCCTCGACCGGCGCTTCGCCGTCGCCGACCGCCTCGAGGCCCGCCAGGGCAGGCCACCGCGCGAGCGGGTGGTCCAGGACGTCGAGATCCCGTTGGCCGCCACCGCAGAGTTCCTTCGCTGGTTCCTGCGCGAGGTACCCATCGAGCCGATCTGGCTCTGCCCGTTGCGCCTTCGCAGTGACCAGGCGTGGTCCCTCTACCCGCTGCACCCCGGCGAGACCTACGTCAACGTCGGCTTCTGGTCCTCCGTCCCCTCCGACCCGGGCGCCGAGCCGGGTGCCACGAACCGACGCATCGAGCACGAGGTCACCGCCCTGGGGGGCCACAAGTCGCTGTACTCCGAGTCGTTCTACGACGAGGACGAGTTCCGCCGGCTCTACGGCGGGGCGCAGTACACCGCGCTCAAGCAGCGGTGGGACCCCGACGGGCGGCTGCCCGACCTCTACGCCAAGGCGGTCCGCGGCGCCTGACCCGCCGCGACCACCACGGACCAGACACGCCCAGAGAAGAGGAACAGATGTCCATCGCCGAGATCGTCGAGTCGGTCGTCGCCGGCCCGCTGCCCCTCCGCCTCGTCGCCTACGACGGGTCCGCGCTGGGGCCGGCCGACGCCCCCCGCGCCCTGCACCTGCGCACGCCCCGCGCGGCGGCGTACCTCGCCACCGCACCCGGTGACCTCGGGCTGGCCCGCGCCTACGTGGCCGGTGACCTCACGGTCGAGGGCGTGCACGCCGGCGACCCCTACGACCTGCTCGTCGACCTCGCCGACGTGCGCTTCCAGCGGCCCTCCCCGGGGGCGGCGCTCGAGCTCGCGCGCACCCTCGGGGTGAAGGGGCTCACCCCGCCGCCGCCACCACCGCAGGAGAGCCTGCCGCGCTGGCGACGCGCCGCCGAGGGCCTGCGGCACTCGATGACCCGTGACGCCGGGGCGATCAGCCACCACTACGACGTCTCGAACCGCTTCTACGAGATGGTGCTCGGCCCGTCGATGACCTACACGTGCGCGTGCTACCCCGACGCCGCGGCGACCCTGGAGCAGGCCCAGGAGAACAAGTACCAGCTGGTGTTCGAGAAGCTCGCCCTGAAGCCCGGTGACCGCCTGCTCGACATCGGCTGCGGCTGGGGCGGCATGGTCCGGTACGCGGCACGCCACGGCGTGCGGGTCCTCGGTGTCACGCTGTCGCGCCAGCAGGCGCTGTGGGCGAACAAGGCCATCGCCGACGAGGGCCTGGCCGACCTGGCCGAGGTGCGGCACTCCGACTACCGCGAGGTCGCCGAGACCGGTTTCGACGCCGTGTCCTCGATCGGGCTGACCGAGCACATCGGGGTGCGCAACTACCCGGCCTACTTCGGCTGGATCCGAGGCCGGCTGCGCCCCGGCGGGCTGCTGCTCAACCACTGCATCACCCGGCCGCACAACCGCCGCCAGGAGACCGGGCACTTCATCGACCGCTACGTCTTTCCCGACGGCGAGCTCATCGGGTCGGGCCGGATCATCACCGAGGCGCAGGACGTCGGGCTCGAGGTGCTCCACGAGGAGAACCTGCGTGAGCACTACGCGCTGACCCTCGCCCAGTGGTGCCGCAACCTGGTCGACCACTGGGACGAGTGCGTCGCCGAGGTGGGCGAGGGCACGGCGCGGGTCTGGGGCCTGTACATGGCCGGGTCGCGACTCGGGTTCGAGCGCAACGAGATCCAGCTGCACCAGGTGCTGGCGGTGCGGCCGCACGACGACGGGTCCAGCGGGCTGCCACTGCGCCCGTGGTGGGGGGGCTGAGCCGGTCAGCTCCCCGGTGCCGGCACCGCGACGCTCGACAGTCCGTCCCAGACGAGGGCGGTGAGGTCGTCCGCGAGCTCGTCGATGCTGGGGCCGGCGGCAGCACCACCGGCCGCGAGCCACGCGTCGGCCGTCGCCCGCACCATGCCCACGAGGGCCACGCCCCAGAGCCTCGGGGCGGATGGTTCGCCGAGACCGCCGGCGACGAGGTCCGCGACGTGCGCGGCGATCCGGCCGGTCATCCCGGCGGCGACGTCCCCCTGGGGCCGTTCGCCGGGCGGCACGATCGGCGCGTTGACGATGAACCGGTAGACCTCCGGGTCGTCCGCGACCAGGCGCAGGTAGGCCGCGATGACGCCCCGGATGACGGCCCGCGCGTCGTCGGGGGCCGGGTCCCCGGCCGCCCGGCTGAGGTCGCGGATGATCGTGGCGTCGACCCGCTCGGCGACGGCGGTGTAGAGGCCGGCCCGGTCGGTGAAATGCCGGTAGAACACGGTCTTCGACGTTCTCGCGGTGGCCGCGACCTCGTCCATCCCGACGCCCGCGCCGTGCTCCCGGATGGCGTGCAGGGTCGCCTCGACCAGCTCCTGGCGCCGGGCGAGGCGGTGCTCGTCCCAGCGGGAGCTGCGTCCGTCCGGTGTCGTGTCGGTCGCTCCCACGCCCCGGACGGTAGCAGGAACCGCCAGTACCTGTTACCTTCCGTACCGGGTACCACGTCCTCGACGAGGACGCCGTCCCGCAGCACCTCGGACCACCACGGACCACCACCCATCAGCGCAACCAAGGAGCCAGACCGGTGACTTCCACCCGCCGCGCCGCCGTCCTCGGCGGCAACCGCATCCCGTTCGCCCGCGCCAGCGGCGCCGTACGCGCGAGGCGTCGCAACCAGGACATGCTGACCGCCGCGCTCGACGGCCTGGTCGCCCGGTTCGGCCTGGCCGGCGAGCGGATCGGCGAGGTCGCCGCCGGCGCCGTGCTCAAGCACAGCCGCGACTTCAACCTCACCCGCGAGGCGGTGCTCGGCTCGGCGCTCGTCGCCGACCACCCCCGCCTACGACGTGCAGCAGGCCTGCGGCACCGGGCTCGAGACCGCGATCCTCGTCGCCAACAAGATCGCGCTCGGCCAGGTCGAGTCCGGCATCGCCGGCGGCGTCGACTCCGCGTCGGACGCCCCGATCGCCGTGAGCGAGGGGCTGCGCCGCAGACGCTGCTGCGAGCTGAACCGCGCCAAGACCGCCGGACCAGCGGCCAAGGCGGTCGCTCGCGCGTCCGGCCCAGGACCTCGGTCCCGGTGGCCCCGCGCAACGCCGAGCCGCGCACCGGCCTGTCGATGGGCGAGCACATGGCGCATCACCGCCGCAGCAGTGGGGCATCACCCGGGAGGCCCAGGACGAGCTGGCCCTGGCCAGCCACCAGCAACCTCGCCGCCGCCTACGACGCCGGCTTCTTCGACGACCTGCGTCACCCCCTACCTCGGGCCTGACCCGCGACCCGAACCTGCGCGCCGACACCTCGCTGGAGAAGCTGGCCACGCTCAAGCCGGTCTTCGGCAAGGGCGAGGGCGCGACGATGACCGCCGGCAACTCCACGCCGCTGACCGACGGCGCCTCCACCGTGCTGCTCGGCTCGCGACGAGTGGGCGGCGGCGCACGGCCTGACCCCGCTGGCCTCGTTCGTCGACGCCGAGACCGCCGCGGTCGACTACGTGCACGGCGACGAGGGCCTGCTCATGGCGCCCGCGTACGCCGTGCCGCGGCTGCTCGCCCGCAACGGGCTGACGCTGCAGGACTTCGACTTCTCGAGATCCACGAGGCGTTCGCCGCCACCGTGCTGACGACCCTGGCCGCGTGGGAGGACGAGGAGTTCTGCCGCGACCGGCTCGGGCTCGACGCGCCGCTCGGCGCCATCGACCGCGCCCGGCTCAACGTCAACGGCTCGTCGCTGGCCGCCGGTCACCCGTTCGCGGCGACCGGCGGGCGGATCGTCGCGACCCTGGCGAAGATGCTGCACGAGAAGGGGTCCGGGCTCGCGCGGCCTGATCTCCATCTGCGCCGCCGGCGGCCAGGGCGTCGTCGCGATCCTCGAGGCGGCCTGACTGATGACCGCGACACCTACACGACCTTCGTCAACAGCCGGCGTCGGCAAGAAGCTCGCGACGCAGCTCGGGCTGCCCCAGCCGGTGCGCGCTGCGCCGCTACGTGCCCGGGCCAGCCGCTGCGTCGACGGGCCCGGTGCTCGTCGGCGGCCACGCCGAGACCGCCGGCCGCTGCGCCGCGCTGCGCGACGGCCTGACGGCGACGCCGCGACGTCACCCGGTCGACGAGGTGCCCGAGACGGGCCGGCTCGGCGGCGTGCTCGTCGACCTCACCGCCGCCGAGGGACCCGACCGACCTCGAGGCCCTGCGCGCCGACCCTCGGCGCCGGCCCTGAAGCGGCTCGCGCCGCGGCGGCCGCGTCGTCGTCGTCGGCGCGCGACCGCGGCGCCGGCGACCGCACCCGCGCAGCGTGCCGCCCGGCGGGCCCTCGAGGGCGTCGTCCGCTCGGTCGCCAAGGAGCTGCGGGCCGGCGCCACGGCCAACCTCGTGCTCGTCGCCGACGGCTCCGAGGCACGCGCCGCCGTCGGCGACGCGCTGCGGTTCTTCCTGTCGGCGCGCTCGGCGTACGTCGACGGCCAGGTGCTCGCGGGTCGGCTCCGGCGGCCGGCGTCGCTGCCGGACGACTGGGCGACAGCCCGCTGGCCGGCAAGGTCGCCGTCGTCACCGGCGCCGCCCGCGGCATCGGCGCCGTCGATCGCCGACGCCCTCGCCCGCGACGGCGCCACCGTCGTCGGCGTCGACGTCCCGGCGGCCGGCGAGCCCCTGGCCGCGGTCGCCAACGAGATCGGCGGCACCGCGCTGCAGCTCGACGTCACGGCGCCACGACGCCGGCGGCGGATCCTCGACCACGCCCGCAGCGGCACGGCGGGCTCGACATCGTCGTCCACAACGCCGGCATCACCCGCGACAAGCTGCTGGCCAACATGGACGCCGACCGCTGGGAGTCGGTCGCTCGACGTCAACCTCGGCTCGCTGCTGCGGATCAACGAGGCGCTCCTCGGCACGGACGGCCTGCGCCGACGGCGGCCGCGTCGTCTGCGTCGTCGTCGATCGCCGGCATCGCCGGCAACCGCGGCCAGACCAACTACGCGGCGTCCAAGGCCGGCGTGATCGGGCTGGTCGCGCGCTACGCGCGCCGCCGGCTCTGCAGCGCCGCGGCGTCACCGTCAACGCCGTCGCGCCCGGGTTCATCGAGACCGAGATGACGGCCCGGATCCCGTTCGCCACCCGCGAGGTCGGCCGCCGGCTCAACTCGCTGCAGCAGGGCGGGCTGCCGGTCGACGTGGCCGAGACGATCGCCTGGCTTCGCCTCGGACGCGCAGCGCGGGCGTCAGCGGCAACGTCGTGCGGGTCTGCGGCCAGAGCCTGCTCGGGCGCCTGACGTGGCCGTCGAGATCCTGCTCCGGGATGCCGTCGACCGCACCGCTGCTCCTGCGGGCCGCCCTGACGGCCAGGCTCCCGCGCGGTGACACGGTGCCCGAACGCACCCTCGTCGTCGAGGGAGTGCGGGTCGACCGCGACCGGCTCGCGGCGTACCAGCGGCTCACCGGCTACGCCGTCGACGACACGCTCCCGCAGCCGTACCCGTGGGTGCTCGCCTTCCCGGTGCAGACGGCGCTGATGGCCCGCCGCGACTTCCCGGTGCCGCTGCCGGGCATGGTGCACCTGGGCAACCGGGTCACGACGCACCGCAGCGCTGGATGCCGCGGACCCGCTCACGCTGTCGGTGACCGCGGGTGCCCTGCGCCCGCACCGGCGGGGCCGCACCCTCGACGTGCGGTTGCGAGGCGCGGGTGGGCGACGAGCTGGTCTGGGAGTGCGACAGCGTCTACCTGAGCCGGGGGAAGGGCACCGAGGGCGCCCCACGCCGCGACGCGCCCCCCGCACTGCCGGTCGGCACGGCGGTCGCCCGGTGGCGGCTGCCCGAGGACCTCGGCCGCTCGTACGCGGGGGTGTCGGGCGACGTCAACCCGATCCACCTGCACGCCCTCAGCGCCAAGGCGATGGGCTTCCCGCGCCCGATCGCGCACGGCATGTGGACCTACGCCCGCGCCCTGGCGGCCCTGGGCCGCACGTCGCTCGGGCCCTCCAGCAGCAGCGTCTGGTTCACCACGCCGGTGTTCCTGCCGAGTACCGTCGAGCTCGTCGTCGACCGCGACGCCGAGATGGTGACCGCCGGGCTGCGGTCGGCCAAGGACGCGGACCGGGGGCACCTCGTCCTCACCCTCGAGGGCCGGGACCCGCTTCGCTAGCGCACGGTAGTTGACGACGCAATGGCCCGATCGGGCCATGGCGGGGCACGGCGGACCGCCGATACGGTGACCTCACTCGGGCGCCGTGGTCCGGGGTCGTGCAGCGATGATCGCCGGCCGGTCCGCTCTTGTGGCAGGCCTGCGCTGGGGCCAGGCGCGAACCGCCTTGCAGGGAGAGCTGGACATGCCCGAACGCCCCGGACCCGACGACTTCTCCACCCCCCACCGCGCCTCGGCGCTCAAGGCTGCCGGCGCCGTGCTCGCCGTGGCGGTGGTCCCGCTGGCGCTCGTGGTGGGTCACCTGCCCGACCGCCAGGCCGGCGCCGTGACCGCGCAGCCCGCCGCGGGGATCGTGACGCCGAGCTTCGCCCCGGCCTGGGTGGCCGTGCAGACCGGCGCCACCTCCCGGATCACGCTCAACACCGCCGACGGTCAGCAGGGCGCGGCGCAGACCCTGGCCCCGGCCGCCGACTGCGGCGTCAACCTCGGCGCGGCCACCAGCCAGCTGCTCACCCTGCGCGGGTCGACCGGGGGAGCCGCCAGCGCCACGCTGGCCTCGTACCTCGGTGGGTCGATCGGGGTGAAGGAGAAGAAGAGCGGCACGTCCTGCTACCAGGTCGGCGCCCCCTCGGAGTCCCTCGAGCTCGGCCTGGGCCAGGGGCTGCGCACGGCCCTGGGCCCCGACGCCGTCGCGACCTCCGCCTACCTCGACGTCGAGCTCAAGGGCAGCGCCCGCATCCTCGCGACGGCCCGGCTCGGCGGCAGCGGTCGTCGGCACCTACGAGCTGCAGAGCGGCTCCAGCATCGGTAAGCCTCCCGTCGCCGACCACACACCGTTCGTCTGCAACTCGTCGTCCGACTCCGGGCCGGACAGCGGGGTCAACGACAACTGCCGCTGGCCGGTCAGCGCCCCGTCGTGGCTCGGCGCCGACGACGGCGTCTTCTTCGACACCCTCACGCTCAAGGCCCTCGTGGGGTCCTTCTCCATCGAGGGTGGTGCCGACGGCGCCGTCCTGCCCGCCGCCCCCGTGCCCACCCCGAACGCCTCGATCCTCGAGATCGCGGCGGACACCCTCGACTGCGGCGCGACCAGCAAGGCGGCCGTCGCGAACGGCGACGCCCCGCAGGTCACCGTCTTCCGGCTGCCCAACGCCGACGGCACGGAGCCGTGCCGCGTGGTGCCCTACGCCATCGGCAACGGCCCGCAGTTCGCGCAGTTCGTCAAGCCGCTCAACAGCCAGACGAGCGCCCAGTTCATCTGGGACATCAGGGGACCGGTCACGCCGACGGCGGGGACCACCGACCTCCCGATCACCATCAACTACGACACGCCGGACGCCCAGGGGAACTCGCCCGACGTCGAGCTCGGGTGGTGCCCGAACCCGACCTACGGGGCTGACGGCCGGTTCGCCGGGTACACGAAGGCCCAGGTCGAGGCGCTGAACGACGACCAGGACGACGCGGCCGGTACCCAGTACGCCTGCCTCATCTCGCGGTCGGCGCAGGCGGCGACGGGCACGCCGAGCCGGGTCCAGGTCAACGACCTCGTCTACGTCTACGGCGACGCGACGATGCGCCGCTAGGTGGGCGTGGCGGCTGCCTCGACGTCGGTGCCCGCGGCGGTCATGGTGGAGGCGCCCAGCGACTCGAGGATCTGCTCGGCGTCCACCCAGTCACGCAGCGCCCCGGTGTCGTCACCCTGGTGTCGCCTGACGCGGCTGAGCACGCGCATGAGCAGCGCCTCGTCATAGGGGACCTGTGTCTCTCGCGCAGCGAGGATGCCCGTGGTGACGAGCTCCTCCGCCTCCGCGAACCGACCCAGCGCCAGCAGTGCTCGGGACCGCTGGAGGCAGATGCGCGGAAGGGCCGAGGCCGCCTCCGTGCTCGCGGCACGCTCCGCCGCGTCGATCGTGTAGAGGGCCTCCTGCGCTCGCCCTTCGCGGGTCATGGCGTCCGCCTGGACCAGCGATGCCTCAAGGGCGCTGGTCGCCTTGTCCAGCTCGAGGAGCCGTTTGGCGGTGGCCGCCCCGAGCTCCTCTGCCGCCGCGTTGTCGCCGCGCATCAGTCGGACGCGGGCCAGCTGCACCTCACCCTGCGCGATGAACAGCGCGGCGCCGGAGGCGCGCAGGACGCGCAGGGCATCGGTGAGAAGCAGCTCCGCGTCGTCGACGTGACCCTGGTTGATGAGGAGCTCGGCGAGGTTGACGCCCGTCTCGGCGGCGCCGAAGTCCTTGCCGACCTCCATCGCGACCTCCCGCGCCGTCCGGTACCACTGCGCGGCCTCGGTCCAGCGGCCGGCGAAGTAGGACAGCGTCCCGAGGTTTCCCCTGACGACCTCCTCGAGGGGGCGCAGGTCCTCGTCGATGCAGATCTGGAGCGCCTCCAGGTGTCGCGCCCCGAGGCCGGGGACGCCCATGTAGATCTCCACGGTGTCCAGGAACACCAGCGCCAGGACGAGTCGCTCCGGGTCGTTGGTGGCCCGCGCCCCGGCGGCCGCCCGCTCCGCCCAGTCCATCGCGTCGCCCAGCCGCTCCTGTTCGACGCGGATGCGCGCCGTGAGTCCGTCGAGCCGGACGACGGTGACCCGCCCGCCGTCGTCCGCCTCGTCGAGGAGCCGCCGCGCCCGTCCCACGGCTCGCGTGGCGGCCGCGAGCTCGCCGGTTCGGGTGTGGACGGTCGCCCTGAGCTCGAGCACCTTGGCGCGACCCAGGGGGTCCGCCTGCAGCAGTCGCTCGGCGCGTCGGTAGGCGTTCACCGAGGCCTCGAACATCCCGGCCAGCTCGCTCAGCCGACCGATGCGGGTCCACAGCGTGGCGCGGTCGTCATCCGAGACACCGGGCACCCGCCGACTGACGTCGATGGCGTTCTCGAGGTGGCGCGCGGCGTCGGCATTCGCGTAGGAGCGCTCGGCGAGGGTTCCGGCCATCAGGGAGTAGCGCCAGGTACGCGGAGCGTCCGACGCTCGCTCGAAGTGCAGCGCCAGCGTGGGCGAGTCGACGTCGAGGTCCGTGCTGACGTCCTCGAGGACCTCGCCGGCCATCCGGTGGATCCGTGACGCGCACCCGGAAGGCCAGGCCCTCGTAGGCCGCGTCGCGAACCAGGCTGTTGCGGAACCGGAGCCGGTCCTCGCCGTCGTCCTCGATGAACGACGCGAGCGCCGTGAGCATCTTCTGGTCGAGCGTGAGGTCGTCGACGGCCAGGATGCGTTGCAGCACCTCCCGACGGAAGCTGCGGCCGAGCACCGCGCAGAAGCGCAGGATGCGCCGCGTCGTGGGGGCGAGTCGGTCGATCTGGGTGCTCATCGCCGCGTGTACGGACTCGGGAAGCTGCACCATGGAGCCCGACCCCACGGCGAGCCGGGTGACCTCCTCGACGAAGAGCGGGTTCCCCTCGGCGCGCTCGACGATGGCGGCCACCTCGTGCGGTCGCAGCGGGGTGGCCTCGGTGGCTGCGTGGACGAGGTGCTCGATCACCTCCCGGGGCAGCGGGTTGCAGGTCCACGCGAACACCGGACCCCGGGGCGAAACCACCTGTCTCGCCTCGCCGTACGACGACGACCGCCCAGGGTCGGCCGTCCGTGGCGAACGCGAGCCGGTTGAGGAGTGCGACCGACGCACCATCCGCCCAGTGGGCCTCCTCGACGACGATGACGAGCGGGCCCGGAACGACACGCCCGATCACGTCGATGACGAGGTCAGCCGTCCGGTCGGCGCGGAACTGCGGGTCGATCCGGTCGGCCTCCGGCGTCGAGGGCACCTCGACCTGGACCACGTCCGCCAGCAGCGAGGCCATGGGCAGCAGGTCGGGCGCCCAACGCTGCAGGCTGGTGAGGAGCGCACGCCCCATGACCTGCGGCTCGGCGCGGGTCACCTCGAGCAGGGTCCGTAGCGGGTCGCGCAGCATCCGGTAGGTGCTCGACGCACCGTACGGCTCAGCCCGGATGACGATGCGTTGAGCACCGGTGGCAGCCGTGGAGGACGCGAGGGAGTCATGGACCAGCCGTGACTTGCCCATCCCGGTGGCTCCGTCGACGGTGATGACGCCTCCGGCGCCGCCCAGGGCGTCCTCGAGGGCCTGCCGCACCGTGGCGCTCTCCTCGTCCCGGCCGAGGAGGGGCAGCCGCGCGTCGTCCACCCCTTCTCGCGTGCCCGTCTCCTCGCCGACGGCGTAGACGGCCAGGGGCAGTGCCTTGCCCTTCATCGCGAAGGGCCCGGCCGGGGTGACGGCGAACCGGGTGCGGGAGTGCTCGAGCACGTCGGGGTGCGCGTGGATCGAGCCCGGCGGAGCGGTGGACGTGATGCGGGCCGCGGTGTTGGTCGTGTCGCCCATCGCGGAGTAGGCGGCGCGCCCGTCGACGCCCACCTCGGCGGCGAAGACGTGGCCGCGGTTGACCCCGAGCTGCAGCGGCAGGGAAGGGTCGGCATCCGCGATCCGCCGCAGGGCGCGCAGCATCCGGCCCTCGTCGTCCTCGCGGGTGGTCGGCACGCCGGCGCCGAGGAAGAACTTGCCGCCGTCGGTGTCGAGGTCGGTGGCCAGCAGCGTGACGCCCTCCGACCTCGAGCGCCGCCTCGACCGACGTCACCAGCTCGTGCAGCCGCTCGGCCAGCGCCTGCGGGCCGCGCTGTGCGAGAACGGCATCCGTTCCGGAGAACCTGACGAACGCGATGGTGGCCACGCGGTGCTCGGGGTCCGGGGGGCCCGGTGCCAGGTACTCGCCGAGCGCGATCGGGAACAGCGTCGGCATCCGTCGTTCGACGTCGGGCGGGACGGGTGCGGGGTGGCCCGGGTACCGTGCGCGGACGGACGGCGTCGCAGCAGCAGGGCCCCGTCGTCGCGTGGGCGGGTGGACCCGCCCGGCAGACGGCTCGCGGTGGCCGGGCTGACGACGACCTGCCCTGCCTCGGCCGCCTTCTCGGCGTTGGCGACGGCGCTCGCGCCGGGGCCGAGCACCAGCAGCTCGCGGGTGGGCGAGCCGACGAGGAAGAGCTCGATGTCGCCCGAGTGGACGCCCACCGACATCGACAGCGAGAAGCGGCCCGACCGACGTGGGCACCGCGGCGGCCGCGCGCAGCGAGGCCCGCATCTCGACCGCGGCGTCGCAGGCCTGCTCGGGGTGGCCCTCACCCCGGAAGAGGAACAGCAGCGCGTCGCCGCCGAACTTCAGCAGCTCGCCGCCCCGGGTCGCCGCGATGGTCAGCATCGGGCCGAAGACCCGGTTGAGCGTCTCGACGATCTCCTCGGCCCCGATCCGGCCCCGCCGGGACAGCCGCTCGGTCAGCGCGGTGAAGCCCGAGACGTCGGCGAAGACGAGCGTGCCGTCGACGACGCGCTACAGCGCACCGGGCGCCTCGTCGTCCCAGACCAGCGTCAGGGGCGGGACGTGGCGGCGCAGGTCGGTCATCGGGCGTGCTCCATTTGGGCAGATCAGTGCGCGGGGCGCACTCGGAATCGCTAGACTCCCACACGCTCAGGGCGTCGAGCCGACGGATCCACCGAAGGCGGGCGCGCAAGGAGGACTTGTGCGCGTCGACTTCCTCGGAGTGCGTGGCTCGATGTGTGCCCCCGGTCGCGACTTCGTCCGCTACGGCGGCAACACCTCCTGCGTCGCGGTCTCCGTCGACCGGGACACGCCCCCCGCCCTCGTGCTCGACGCGGGCACCGGCATCCGCGGCGTCACGCACGATGCTCGGTGGGGCACCCTTCCGCGGCACCATCCTCGTGAGCCACCTGCACTGGGACCACGTGCAGGGCATCCCGTTCTTCGCGGCCGGCGACCGGGCCGGCGCGTCGGTGCGGCTCGTCGTGCCGGCCCAGGGTGGCAAGTCCGGGCGCGACCTCGTCGCCCAGATGATGTCGCCGCCGGCCTTCCCGATCACGCCCGAGGGCCTGAAGGGGGCCTGGACCTTCGACGCCGTGCACCCCGGGCGAGCTCGAGGTCGAGGGCTTCTCGGTGCGCGGCCTTCGAGGTCGCCCACAAGGGTGGCCGCACCTTCGGCTACCGCGTGCGCGCCGGGTCGAGCTCGATCGCCTACGTGCCCGACCACGCACCGGAGCTCGGCGTGTCCGACGACGCCCTCGCGGCGCTGGACGGGGTCGACGTCCTCATCCACGACGCCCAGTTCCTCGAGCACGAGCGCCCTCGGGCCGTCGACTACGGCCACGCCACCGTCGACGACGCGATCCGGCTGGCCGAGCGGGTGGGTGCCGGCGCGGTCGTGCTCTTCCACCACGGTCCGCACCGCACCGACGACGCACTCGACGAGATCGGCGCGGCAGTTCACGGCGTCGATCCCGATCGTGATCGCGGCCGAGGGCCTGGGCCTGGACCTGGCCTGACCGCGCCCGGGCGTGGACGGTGCGCGAGAGCGCGCGAACGGTCCCGTAGAGTGCGACTCCGTGCGGATCCTCTCGGTCTCGGACCTGCACTACCGGCTTGCCGCACTACGACTGGCTCGTGAAGGCCGCGGCGGATGCCGACGTCGTGGTCCTGGCCGGAGACCTCGCCGACGTCGTGAACCCGGTTCCGCATCGACGTGCAGGCCGTCGTGCTCGACCAGTACCTCGTCCCGCCTCGCCGAGCACGTCGCTCGTGCTCGCGGCCTCGGGCAACCACGACCTCGACGGGCCCGGCGCCAACGGCGAGCAGGTGGCCGGCTGGCTGCAGCGCGTCCCGGACGACCGCGTGGTCGTCGACGGCGCGTCCGTCGACGTCGACGGCATCCGGTTCACCGTCTGCCCCTGGTGGGACGGCTCGCTGACCCGCGACGAGGTCGACGCGCAGCTGGCGGCCGCGGCCGTCGACCGGCCCGAGACCTGGGTGTGGGTCTACCACTCGCCCCCGGCCGGCACGGTGCTGTGCCGCGACGGTCGGCGCGAGTTCCCCGACCACGAGCTCGCCGCCTGGATCGAGCAGTACCAGCCGGACGTCGTCATCTGCGGCCACATCCACCAGGCCCCGTGGGCCAAGGGCGGCTCGTGGCACGCCCGCCTCGGCCGCACCCAGGTGTTCAACGCGGGCAAGCAGATCGGGCACGTGCCGCCGCACATCACCTTCGACACCGAGGCGCGCACGGCGCACTGGTTCGGGGTGTTCGACAGCGAGACGATCGACCTGGGCTGACCGCCGCGCGGGGTCAGGGCGTGCCCTCGGGGTCGCGCGCGGACCCGGTGCGCGGCCGCGGCGCCTGGTGGTGCACCAGGGTGTCGAGGATGCGGTCGATCATCGCCATGTGGTCCTCGTTGCCGGCGAACTGCCGCTTGACGTCGACGAGGTACTGGGTGAGCCCGTCGAGGCGGGCCGCGGTCATCTGGAGCACGCCGAGCGCGGCGCCGGGACGCTCCCGGAAGAAGGTCTCCGGGTCGTCGATGACGTGGACGGTGACGTCGGTGGTGGCCCGCGCGGTCGCCGTGGCGGTCTTGTCGAGGATCCAGGACATCTCGCCGAAGACCGCGCCGGGGTGGTCGATCCGGGCGAACGGCGTGCCGTCGCGCTCGACGGTCACCGTGCCCGAGACGAGGACCAGCAGTCGCGACGGCGGCGAGCCCTCGGTGATGAGCACGTCACCCGCCGTCAGCTGCTCCAGCGGCAGGTCTGCACACAGCTCGAGCATCTCGGTCACGCGCCCCATTATGGCGCGTGCCCGGGGCTAGGGTCGGCAGGTGGTCAGCCGCGAGATCGACGTCGTCGACGCGCGCCGACTGCCGAGCCGGGTCATGGCGACCCTCCGGGGGTGGGCGCAGGCGGTCCGCGCGGCGCTGACCCGACCCGGCGCCGAGCGGTTCGAGGCCGTGCTGCTGCTCAAGGCGGCCGTCGCCACGGTGCTCGCGTGGCAGCTCGCCGTCCACCTGCTCGACAGCCCCGCACCGTTCTACGCGCCGATGGCCGCCCTCCTCGTCGTCGACCGCACCATGGTGCGGTCGCTGTGGGCCAGCGCCCGACGGGTGGCCGCCGTCGTCGTCGGCATGAGCATCGCCTGGCTGGTCGGGTCGGTGGTCGGCGTGACCTGGTGGTCGATGGTGGTCGTGATGTTCGTGGCGCTGCTCATCGGCCGGTGGCGGCGGCTGGGCGACCACGGCATCCAGGTGCCGTCGATGGTGCTGCTCTCGCTGATCACGGTCAACGGCACCGACGGCGCGTTCACCTACCTCACCATCGTCGAGACGGTGCTCGGCGGTGCCGTCGGGGTCGCGGTCAACGCCGTGGTGCTCGCACCCATGCACCTCGACGAGCCGCGCGACGCCCTTCGCGACCTGACGTCGCGCGTCCAGCACGTGATCGGGGACATCGCCGTCGGCCTGCGCGAGGGCTGGGACGCCGACCGGGCCCGGCGGTGGTACCACCACGCCACCGACCTGGGCGACCGCGTCCCCGAGGCGCTGCAGGCCGTGGAGACCGGCCGGGAGAGCACCCGATGGAACTGGCGGCACCGGCTGCGCCCGGCCCGGATCGACTGGGACGGCTACGTGCGCACCGTCGAGGCCGTGCGTCGCGCCCAGTGGCAGGTGGCCGGTATCGCGCGCACCCTCGTCGACGCCGCCGACGACGCGGACCGGCACCCGACGCCGTCCGCGGCCTGGCTGCACTCCTACGCGGACGTCCTCGACGAGGTGGGAAACGCGATCTCGCACTTCGGTGTGTGGACCGACGACTCCCGGGCCGCGGTGGAGCGAGCACGTCGGCCGGGCCCTCGAGGTGCTCGACGCGATGAGCGAGAAGGTGCGGAGCACGCCCTTGGACGACCCCCACGCCTGGCCGGCGTACGGGGCGCTCGTGCTCGAGGGCGAACGGCTGGCCCGCGAGCTGCTCACGAGCAACGCCGAGGCGTCGGTGCCGACGGACACCGGCCCGCTCCGGATGCCGCTCGCGGAGAGCGTGCCCGCCGTGGCCCAGCTCCAGCAGCAGGTGCCTGCCGTGGGGGAGCAGCTGCCCCGGATCATCGAGCGGGTGTCGGCGCTGGGCCAGCCGCCCCCGGCGGATCCACCGCCACCGCCACCTGAGCCGGCGGGGGCGGGTTCCGACGCCGTCGGGGGTCCAGCACGCCCGTCGTGATCGCCACCCCGAGCAGCAGCAGTGCGCCGCCCGCGGCCTCCCACCCGTTGGGGGCCTCGCCCTGCACGATCCACGCGGTGGTCAGCCCCACCACCGGCACGAGCATCGTGTAGGGCACGACCGCCGCCGCCGGGTGCCGGGCCAGCAGCGTGTTCCAGATGCCGTAGCCGACCAACGAGGCCAGCCAGGCGGTGTACAGGGTCGAGAGCACCGCGGCGCCGGTGAGGTGGGTCAGCGCGTGGGCCACCGCATCCGGCCCGTCGATGGCCAGGGACAGGGCCAGGAGGGGCAGCGGCACCACGAGGGCCGACCACACGGTCATCGACAGCCCGGCACCGAAGCCGCCGGCGGGTCCGGCCCCGGCCGGGGCGGGTCCCACGGGCGCGTGGCGCCGCCCCGCGGCACGGCGGGCCGCGACGTTCCCCACCGCCCACGAGGTCGCCGCGGCGAGGACGAGGACCAGGCCCAGTGCCGGGGTCGTCACGGCGCGCCCCACCGCGACCACGCCGAGCCCCACCGCGCCCACGAGCACCCCGACGACCTGCGGCCGGCTGGGCCGCTCCCGCAGCGCCAGGGCCGCGATCACGACGGTGAGGCCCACCTGGGCCTGGAGCACCAGCGAGGCGAGACCGGCCGGCATCCCGACGGCCAGTGCCGTGTAGAGCAGGGCGAACTGGCCCAGGCTCATGAACACCCCGACGGCCACGACGTCGCGCCACGGCACCTGCGGGCGCGGCACCAGCCAGATCGCCGGGACGAGCACGACGACGAACCGCAGCGCCACGAACAGGGTCGGCGGCAGGTCGCCCAGACCGAGGTCGATGACGACGAAGTTCGCGCCCCAGATCACCGCGACGAGCACGGCGAGGGCGATGTGGCGAGGTGGCATCCACCGATCCTCACGCACACCCATCGTGAAGCACCAGCGATAGTTGCTTGACTGTTCTCGGTAGCATCTCTGCATGATCGATCTGGCCGCCGTGGAGTCCCTCGTCGCCGTCGAGCGCTGCGGCAGCGTCGGTGGGGCCGCCGCCGAGCTCGGCTTCACCCCGTCGGCCGTCTCCCAGCAGGTCAAGCGGCTCGAGCGCCAGGTCGGGGCCACCCTGCTCGAGCGCGCCGGCCGCGGGGTGGTGCTCACCGCGGCCGGCCGCCGCCTGGTCGACGAGGGGCGGGTGCTCGGCGAGCAGGTGGAACGGCTGCGCTCGCGACTGCAGGGCGACGTCGGGCGACCGTCGGGCCTGCTGCGCCTGGCGGCCTTCTCGACCGCCGTGCGCGGCATCGTCCCGCCGCTGCTGGGCGACCTCGCCCACCGTGCCCCGGACCTCGACGTCGTGGTGCACGAGGCCGAGCCCTGGGATGCCGTGGCCGAGGTGGCAGCGGGTCGCACCGACGTCGCGATCGTGCACCGGTGGGAGGGGATGCGCTTCCACGTGCCGCCGTCACTGCGTGGCGAGCCGGTGCTCACCGACGTCGCCGACCTGCTCGTGCACCGCGACGACCCGCTGGCCTCGAACAGCGCCGTGGTGCCCGCCGACCTGCTCGACCACGTCTGGGTGTCCACGCCGGAGGGCACCATCTGCCACGAGTGGTTCGGCCACATGTTCCGCGACACCGCGCGCACCCCGCGGGTGGCCTACCGGTGCGTCGAGTTCGCGTCGCAGGTCGAGCTGGTGTCGCACGGGCTCGCCGTCGCCCTCGTGCCTCGGCTCGGCCGGGGCCGGCTCCCGGACACCGTCGTCGCCGTGTCGGTGCACGACCCCGAGCCGACCCGTCGCGTCGATGTGCACTGGCGCGCCTCGATGTCCGACGCGCCGGCGGTCGCCGCCATCCGCGCCGCGCTGCGCGGCCTGCGCGGTCCCTAGACGCCGCGGGTGTCGTCGCCGAGGTGCAGCGCCCGCTGGTAGAACGCGAGCTCGCGGGTCAGGGCGTCGGCGATGGACTCGGCCCGGCGGAACCCGTGACCCTCGCCCGGGTAGACGGTCAGCTCGACGTCGCGGCCCGCCGCGCGCATCGCCTCGGCCATGTCGCGAGCCTGGGCCAACGGCACGACCATGTCGTCGGCGCCCTGGAGCAGCAGCAGCTCGCCGTGCAGCCGGTCGACGTGGTGGATCGGGGACCGGTCGCGGTAGACGGACTCACCCTCCGGCCACGGCGCGACCAGCCGGTCGAGGTAGCGGGACTCGAACTTGTGCGTCTCGGCGGCCAGGGCCGCCAGGTCGGCGACGCCGAAGAGGCTGGTGCCGGCAGCGAAGGCGCGGCTGGTCGTCATCGCCCGCAGCACGGAGTACCCACCGGCGCTGCCACCGCGGATCGCGAGACGGGTCGGGTCGACGCGACCGGCGAGCGCCAGCGAGATGGCCCCGGTCACGCAGTCGTCGATGTCGAGCAGGCCCCAGCGGCCGAGGAGCCGCTCGCGGTAGGCGCGCCCGTAGCCGCTGCTGCCCGAGTAGTTCACGTGCAGCACCGCGAAGCCGCGGGTCGTCCAGAACTGAGTCGAGGTCGCGAAGGACGCCTCGGTGCGGCCGGTCGGACCGCCGTGGACCATGACGAGAAGGGGCGGCAGCTGACCCTCGGGCCCTTCGACCCCGGCGGCCCGGGGCTGGTGCAGCAGGCCGTGCACGGTCAGCCCCTCGGTGTCGGTCCACGACCAGGCCTCCGGCGGGGAGACGTCGGCCGGGTCGAGCACGGGGGAGCCGGTGCTGGTCAGCACCCGCGGCACCTCCCCGATGGGGCCGCGCACGACCTCGGGCAGTCGGTCGGCCAGGCCGCGGCGCAGCGCCAGCTCGCCGTCGACGGCCTGCAGCTGGTCGAAGGCGACACCCTCGACGGTCAGCGGCTCGACCTCACCGCTGCGGGCGTCGAGCACCCCGAGCGCGGCCGTGGCGTCGTCCCACCAGCGCACCAGCGCCCGGTCGGCGTCGAGAACGGCGAGGTCGACCATGCCCAGGGCCCACTGGGGGCCGGCGTGGTCGGACCGCGCCTCGTGCAGCGCCACCGGGCCGGACCCGGTGTCGCGGTGCACGACCCACCAGCCCGACTCGTCGGACAGGAACCACAGGGCGCCGTCCGGCCCGAAGGTCGGCTGCACCACCGAGACGTCGTCCCCGCCGGCGACGACCACGGGGTCGCCGGCGCCCTGCTCGGTCAGCGCGGCCCGGAGCAGCTCGGTGGAGTCCCAGGGCATGCTCGGGTGCCGCCACGCCACCCAGGCCAGGGACCGGCCGTCGGGGGAGACCGCGGGTCGGGAGACGAAGTCGGTGCCGGTGGCCAGGACCACCCCGCCGTCGGGGTTGTCGCCGTGCAGGTCGAGCCGGACGACCTCGTTGGCGGGCTCGGGGTCGCGGGAGTGGTCCTCGCGCACCGCGTACACGTGGTCGCCGTGGAGCACGATCCCACCGAACCGCCACGGTCCCGCCGGCGTGATGGCGACCGGGTCGGTGGCGCCGGCATCCAGCCGGTGCACGCGGTCGTCACCGACGTGCGAGAACACCAGCGTGCCGTTCCGCACGGCGTACGCGCCGCCGCCGTACTCGTGCACCCGGGTGCGCACGTCCCAGGGCGCCGGCAGCACCTCCTGGACCCGGGTGCCGTCGTGGCGGACCAGGGTGGTGCGCCCGCCCTCGCTCGGGCGACCCGCGAGCCAGTACGTGTCGCGGCCGTCGACCCGCACCTCGTCGACGGAGCCCTGTCCCGTGGCGAGCGACTCCGGCGTGATCGGGGAGGGCCAGGTGCCGTGGGGAAGGCGCATCGCCATACCGTATGACGGATGGAGCCGGAGTACGCCGCCCTCGACGAGGAGGGCCAGGTCGAGGTGCTGCGGCACGTCGCGCTGGCCGCTGCCGACGGTTTCGGCCTGGTCGTGCGCGACCTCGCCCTGGTGCTGCACGCGTTCAACACGACGTTCCGCGTCGACACCGACGACGGGCGGCGCCTGGCACTGCGGGTCAACACCAACTCCATGAGCACCCCTGCCCACATCGCCGCCCAGCAGGCCTGGCTGCACGCCCTGGCCACCGAGACCGACGTGCGGGTGCCCGACCCGCTCGCCGCTCCGGGGGGAGGGTGGGACGTCGCGGTCGACTGCCCGCCGTGGGGTGCCCCGCTGCACACGACCGTGGCGTCGTGGCTCGAGGGCGACGACGTGGGGCAGTGCGACGAGGAGCAGGCCCACGCCCTCGGGCGCACCATGGCGACGCTGCACGACCACGCCGAGGGGTTCGCCCTGCCGCCGGGTGCGAGCCTGACGCTCTTCGACGAGCCCCTCTTCCACGACCCCTCCCTCCTCGAGGGCGCCGTGCCGATGCCGGACGGCCACGCCCGCGTGGTGACCGAGTCGCTCGCGCGGTGCCGTCAACGGTTCGACGAGGTGTGCGCCGGGCAGCGCCCGATCGTGCTCCACGCCGACCTGCACGGCGGCAACCTGAAGTGGCACGAGGGGCGGCTGGCGGTCTTCGACCTCGACGACGCGGGGCTCGGGGTGCCGGCGCTCGACCTGGCGATCTCCACGTTCTACCTGCGCTCGGAACCGCCGGGCGTCGAGCAGGCCCTGCGCGAGGGCTACGCGCAGGTGCGCGACCTGCCCGACGTGTCGGACGAGCAGTTCGAGGCGCTCGTGGCGGCCCGCCAGCTGCTGCTGGCCAACAGCCTGCTGGCGAGCAGCACGCCGTCCCTGCGCGCCGAGGCCACCGGCTATCTCGACCTCACCGTGGAGCGGCTGCGCGGGTGGCTCTCCACGGGCCGGTTCAGCCGCTCACCCGCGCTCGGATGACGCGTCAGGGCGACGTCGACCCGCCCGGCCGGCCCGCAGGACGGTGGACGCGGTATCTGCGTCGCAGCCGTCGCGGCCCCCTCGATACCCTTGGGCGTGGCCGCCGTCGTGGCCCGACGCACCGACACCACCAGGAGTTCCTCGATGTCTGCCCAGATCACCGTCCACGTCGCCGGGAGCGAGCGATCGGTGCCGGAGCAGACCACCGCCGGCGAGCTGTTCGAGGGTGACCGCAGCGTGCTCGTCGCCCGGGTCAACGGCGAGCTGCGCGACCTCGCGCACGTGCTGGCCGACGGCGACGTCGTCGAGCCGGTGACCGCGGGCGAGCAGGACGGCCTCGACGTGCTGCGCCACTCGGCCGCGCACGTGCTCGCGCAGGCGGTGCAGGAGGTGCACCCCGACGCGCGCCTGGGCATCGGCCCGCCGATCCGTGACGGCTTCTACTACGACTTCGACGTCGAGACCCCGTTCACCCCCGAGGACCTGCGGGCGCTCGAGAAGGTCGATGCAGCGCATCGTCAACGAGGGCCAGACCTTCCGCGCCGCGAGATCTCCGACGACGACGCCCTCGTCGAGCTCGCCGGCGAGCCGTACAAGTGCGAGCTGATCGGCCTCAAGGGCGGCGCGTCGGAGAGCGCGGCCGAGGGCGCCGTCGGTGGAAGTGGGCGGCGCCCAGCTGACCATCTACGACAACGTGCGCCGCGACGGCACCCGCGCCTGGGGCGACCTGTGCCGCGGCCCGCACGTGCCGACCACCAAGGTGCTCGGCAACGCCTTCAAGCTGATGCGCAGCGCCGCCGCCTACTGGCGCGGCTCGGAGAAGAACCCGCAGCTCCAGCGCGTCTACGGCACCGCGTGGCCGACCAAGGACGAGATGAAGGCCTACCTCGACCGGCTGGCCGAGGCCGAGAAGCGCGACCACCGCAAGCTCGGCGCCGAGCTCGACCTGTTCAGCTTCCCCGACGAGCTGGGCTCGGGCCTGGCGGTCTTCCACCCCAAGGGCGGCGTCATCAAGCGCGAGATGGAGGACTACGTCCGCCGTCGGCACATCGAGGAGGGCTTCCAGTACGTCGGCACCCCGCACATCAGCAAGGACGGGCTGTTCCACACCTCCGGGCCACCTGCCCTACTACGCCGACACCATGTTCCCGCCGATGGAGTTCGAGGGCACCGAGTACCGCCTCAAGGCGATGAACTGCCCGATGCACAACCTCATCTACCGCTCCCGCGGGCGCTCCTACCGCGAGCTGCCGCTGCGCCTGTTCGAGTTCGGCTCGGTCTACCGGTTCGAGAAGTCCGGCGTCGTGCACGGCCTGACCCGGGTCCGCGGCATGACCCAGGACGACTCGCACAGCTACGTCACCGCCGAGCAGGCGCCGGCCGAGATCAAGCACCTGCTCGACTTCGTGCTGTCGCTGCTGCGCGACTTCGGGCTGGACGACTACTACCTCGAGCTGTCCACCCGCGAGACCGAGGGCGACAAGAGACAAGTTCATCGGGTCCGACGAGCAGTGGGAGATCGCGACCGACGTGCTGCGCGACGTCGCGACCGAGTCCGGCCTCGAGCTCGTGCTCGACCCCGGCGGCGCCGCCTACTACGGCCCGAAGATCTCGGTGCAGGCGCGCGACGCGATCGGCCGCACCTGGCAGATGTCGACCATCCAGTACGACTTCAACCAGCCGGCGCGGCTTCGGCCTGGAGTACCAGGCGTCCGACGGCACCCGCCAGCAGCCGGTGATGATCCACTCCGCGAAGTTCGGCTCGATCGAGCGGTTCTTCGGGGTGCTCGTCGAGCACTACGCGGGCGCCTTCCCGGTGTGGCTGCTCTCCGGTCCAGGTCGCTCGGCATCCCGGTCGCGGAGGAGTTCGACGACTACCTGCGCGGCGTGCTCGACCGGATGCGGGCGGCCGGGCATCCGCACCGAGCTCGACGCGAGTCGACGACCGGTTCCCGAAGAAGATCCGCAACGCGAGCAAGGCCAAGGTGCCCTACGTGCTCATCGCGGGGGAGGACGACCGCTCGGCCGGTGCGGTCTCGTTCCGCTACCGCGACGGCATCCAGAAGAACGGCGTGCCGGTCGACGACGCGATCGCCGAGATCACCGCCGCGATCGCCGACCGCCGCCAGGTCTGAACCCGACCGGAGAGGTCCTGGGTCTCGTCGCGTCTCACTCGTCGAGACGCGGCGAAACCGGGGTCGCGGGGGCTCCGTCCCGCGCGTCACACGACACGCCGACGACACGCCGACCGACCGAACTGCTCCGAACTTTCCTGGCGAAACCACTTGCGGCGCACCGGATCCACGACTACAAATAGTCCTACTTCACCACCTCGGTGGCGGAGGGATCGAGAGAAGGCCGAGCGCCAGCCCGAGCGGTTTACCGCACGGAGCCACCCGGTGATGAGGGTGGTAGGCGACCGGAATCTGACTCGTGAGACGCGGAGCATCATGCCGGGTCACCAGAGGCCCCGGGAACTCATACTTCCCGGGGCCTCACCCATGTGCCTGCCGAGGCCGTCCCTGATGGGTCATGCTTGCGGCATGGACGGCGACGAGATCACGGTGCGCGAGGCGCGCCCGTCCGACGCGTTCTCCGTCGGTGCACTGCACATCCAGGACGAGCGCGAGCAGGGCCATGCCGTGCCACCCGGCTTCCTCGACGCGCTGTCCGATGCCTGGCTGCGAGACCGGGCCCGGCGCACCTGGGTCGCCGAGGACGCCCGCGGCCGACCGCTCGGTGTGCTGCACGGCAGCCGGGTGCAGAAGCTGCCGAGCGCGCACCGCCCCGCCGACGCGTGGTTCCACGTCAGCCTGCTCTTCGTGACCGAGGACGCGCGGGGCTACGGCATCGGGCAGCGCCTGCTGGAGGCGCTCCTGGCGTGGGCCGAGGTCGACGGCGTGACCCGGGTGCAGCTCAACGCCGTACCGGAGGCCGGCACCCTCTACGAGCGGATGGGGTTCGGCCCCCCGTCGGAGCGGCTGATGGAGCTGCGGGTCAGCGACCGAAGTCGGCGTTGAGCTCGGCCATCCGCACGTTGTTGCCGGACGGGTCGCGGAAGCCCACGTCGACGCCGTACATCTGTTGCTCGGGCTCCCCGACGAACTCCACGCCACGGTCCTTCATGGCCTTGTAGCTGTCCCAGAAGGCGTCGGTGGTGAGGAAGACCGTGCCGGCCAGCCCCTTCCCGATGAGGTCGCGCAGCTGCTCGTCGGTGGCCGCGTCGATCATCGGCGGCCCGGGGATGGCCATCAGCACGATGGCCACGTCGGGCTGTCCGGGCGGGCCGACCGCGAGCCAGCGGAAGTTGCCCATCTCGGGCACGGTGACGTCGCTGCGCACCTCGAAGCCGACCTTCTCGGTCCAGTACTTCAGGGCCTCGTCCTGGTCGTGCACCCACAGCTGGGTGGTGGCGATGGTGATCATGCTGGTGCTCCTCGTGTCTCGCGGGTCGGGGCCCTGTCTGCGGGCTCGACCCAGTCCACCGCGACCGGGCGCGCGGCGTCTTCTCGAAACGTGCGCACCTGCGGCCGGGTGTAGGCCCGCATCACGCAGGCCGGCACCCGGGCCACCTCGACGGCCGGTGGGTGCGCGGCGCGGTAGGCCGTGGGCGGCATCCCGAACATCCGCCCGAAGCTCACCGTGAAGGAGCCGACGCTGCTCAGGCCCACCGACACGCAGATCCTGGCCACCGACCAGTCGGTCGAGCGCAGCAGCGACGCGGCCCGCTCCAGCCGGCGGGTCAGCAGGTACTGGTGGGGCGACTCCCCGAACGTGCGACGGAACTCACGGCTGAAGTGCGCGGGGGAGAGCCGCGCGGCCGCGGCGAGGTCGGCGACGGTCAGCGGGTCGGCGTAGCGCCCGTCGGCGAGGTCCTTGGCGCGCAGGAGGTGGCGGCTCGGGGGCACCGGCATCCACCGAGTCTGGCAGGCCGGGGTGTGTCACCGCGGCGTTCCCGCTCCCGCACCCGCCGGGCCGACGATCGCACGCCCTCACCGGAACTCGCCACCGGCCTAGGATCGGGGTATGCCGGCGCACGAGGACCCCGCTGACTTCGCCGGCGACGCCGACGCGTTCGAGCGGCTGTGGACGCCGCACCGGATGGTCTACATCGCGGGCGACCGCCCCGACTCGAACGAGGGCACCGGCTGCCCGTTCTGCGCGGCCCCCGGCAAGGACGACGCCGAGGGCCTGGTCGTGCACCGCGGCGAGCACTGCTACGTCGTGATGAACCTCTTCCCGTACAACCCCGGTCACGTGCTCGTCTGCCCGTACCGGCACGTGCCGCTGTACGTCGACCTCACCGACGACGAGACCACCGAGTTCACCGCCCTGACCAAGGCGGCGATCCGGGCTCTGGAGGCGGCCTCCGCCCCGATGGGCTTCAACCTCGGGATGAACCAGGGCGCGGTCGCCGGCGCGGGCGTCGCGGCGCACCTGCACCAGCACGTCGTGCCGCGGTGGGGCGGGGACAGCAACTTCCTGCCGATCATCGCGCGCACCAAGGCGCTGCCGATGCTCCTCGAGGACGTCCGCTCCCGGCTCGTCGAGCACTGGCCCGCGTGACACGATGGCGAGCATGTCGAAGCAACCGCGCCTGAAGAAGTCGGCCTACGAGGCCGAGCTGGTTCGTCTGCAGGCCGAGCTGGTGAAGATGCAGGAATGGGTACGACGCGAGGGGGAGCGGATCGTCCTGGTCTTCGAGGGGCGCGACGCCGCCGGCAAGGGCTCGTCGATCAAGCGGGTCACCCAGTACCTCAACCCACGCCAGGCCCGGGTCGTCGCGCTCCCGGCACCGACCGAGCGGCAGCGCACCCGGTGGTACTTCCAGCGCTACGTCGAGCACCTGCCCTCCGCCGGCGAGATCGTCATCTTCGACCGCAGCTGGTACAACCGGGCCGGGGTCGAGCGGGTGCTCGGCTACTGCACCCCCGAGGAGCACCAGCGGTTCCTGCGCCAGTGCCCGATCTTCGAGCGGATGCTCGTCGAGGACGGCATCCGGCTGCACAAGTACTGGTTCTCGGTGAGCGACTCCGAGCAGCAGGCGCGCTTCGAGTCCCGGCTGACCGACCCGATGCGGCGCTGGAAGCTGTCGACGACCGACGTCGAGTCGATCGAGCGGTGGGAGGACTACTCCCGCGCCAAGGACGACATGATGGTGCACACCGACATCGCCGAGGCGCGCTGGAACGTCGTCGAGAGCGACGACAAGCGGCGTTCGCGGATCAACATGATCGCCCACCTGCTCTCGCAGGTCCCGTACGAGCAGGTCGAGGAGCCCACGCTGGTGCTGCCCGAGCGCCCGCCGTCACGCGGCTACGTGCGCCCGGACCGGTCGCTGCAGCACGAGGTGCCCGACCACGCCGCCACCCTCGAGACCCACCGGTCACCCGAGGCCAACGAGGCCCACGAGGCCCACCGGGCCTGAGCGCCCCGGGTCGTCAGGCGTGTCGGCCCTTCTCGCCCACGTGGTCCTTGGCCAGGCGGTCGGGAAGCTGCTCGTAGCCGCGGTGCTCGCGGTGGAAGGTGCCCGTGCCGTGGGCCAGTGACCGCAGGGTGATCGCGTAGTCGAGCAGCTCGAGCTGCGGCACGGCGGCCTCGAGCACCGAGCGGCCCGGTTGGTCCTCGGCCGCGAAGGAGCCGATGATCTGGCCGCGGCGGGTGCCGATGTCGGTCATCACCGCGCCGAGGTGCTCGTCGTCGACGGTGACGGTCACCGTGTCGATCGGCTCGAGCAGGCACATCGTCGACGGTGAGGCCATCTCGCGCAGGGCCAGGCCGGCAGCGGTCTGGAACGCGACGTCGGAGGAGTCGACCGAGTGCGCCTTGCCGTCGGTGAGGGTCACCTTGACGTCGACGACCGGCCAGCCGGCGAGCAGGCCCTTCTCGAGCTGGTGGTGCACGCCCTTCTCGACGCTGCTGAAGAACTGGCGCGGCACGGCGCCGCCGACCACGACCTCGTCGAACTCGATGCCGGACCCGCGGGGGAGCGGCTCCATCACCAGGTGGCAGACCGCGAACTGGCCGTGGCCACCGGACTGCTTCACGTGGCGGCCCTGCGCCTCGGCACGGGTGAGCGCGGTCTCCTTCATGCCGACCCGCACGGGCACCTGCTCGACCCCGACGTTGAAGCGGCTGCGCAGCCGGCCGAGCACGAGGTCGAGGTGGGCCGGTCCGGTGGTCCAGAGCACGACCTGGCCGGTCTCGGCGTCGTGCTCGATGCGCAGCGACGGGTCCTCGGCGGCGAGCTCGCGGAACGCGACCGGCATCCGGTCCTCGTCGGCGCGGCTCCCGGCCGCGACCGCCGCGGGCAGCAGCGCCTCGGGGAGCGCCCAGGGCGTCACGAGGAGCGGGGCGTCGGGGGAGGAGATCGTGTCGGAGGTCTGCGCGGTCGCGAGCTTGGTGACGACCACGACCTCACCGGCGATCGCCTCGGTCTTGGTGAGCAGGTCGCCGTCGAACGAGGCGGCGATGGCGCCCGGCCGCACGTCGTCGTCGTGGGCCGCGTGCCCCTCGCCGGTCGGCACGCCGAGCAGCTCGAGGTGGCCCGACACGTGGACCGCCCGGTCGGAGCGCAGCGTGCCGGAGAACACCCGCACGAGCGAGAGGTGCCCGACGTAGGCGTCCGACTGGGTGTGCACCACCTCGGCGACGAGCGGGCCCTCGGGGTCGGGGCTGACCTCGACCTCCGCGCCGCCACCCACCGGGGTGACCGTCGGCAGCGGGTGCAGCCCCGGGTGCGGGAAGGCGGCCTCGATGAGGTGCAGCAGCACCCCGACACCGGCGCCGGTCTCGGCCGACAGGGGGAGCACGGGGTGGAAGGTGCCGTGCGCGACCGCGGTGAGCAGGTCCTTCTCGAGGGTCTCGAAGTCGAGCGTCTCGCCCTCGAGGTAGCGGTCCATCAGGCCACCGTCCTCGGACTCCTCGATGATCCCCTCGATGAGCGCGGGCCGGTAGGTGTCGAAGTACTCGGCGTGCTCGGCGCCGGCCGGGCGCACGGTGCGGGTGCCGCCGGAGTAGTCGTGCACCTCGCCGAGCAGCAGGTCGGCGATCGAGGTGACGGCCCCCTCCGAGCCGGGCACCGGCACCCCGAGCGGCTGGATGCCGGCGCCGAAGTGCGCCTGGCAGTCGGCCAGGGTGGCCGCGAAGTCGGCGTCGCGCGCGTCGAGCTGGGTGATGACGACCGCACGCGGCATCCCGACGATCTCGCACTCGTGCCACAGCGCACGGCTCTGCGCGTCGGCACCGTCGGCCGCCGAGACGACGAAGAGGGCGGCATCCGCCGCCCTCAGCCCCGCCCGCACGTCCCCGACGAAGTCGGGGTTGCCCGGGGCGTCGAGGAGGGTGACCACCACCGACCCGCTCGACAGCGTGGCGGCCCGCAGGCCGGTCGTGGGCTCGGTCTGGCCCCGTGCCGCCCGCCCGGGCACCACCGTGTCGACGACGTGGTCGAACAGCCTGGACTTTCCCGACCCGCTCGGACCGACGAGGACGACGTTGCGGATGCTCGTCGTGCCGTGGACGGTGGGGGCCTGGGTCGTCGTCCCGTTCATGCCGCCTACATTTCACCTGTTCGGGTCGCCACACAAGCGCGCCGCCTCGAGTGTGACGGGCTCGGCTGCGACAAACCCCTACGCTGGACCCACCATGCTGAACCGATACGCGCGCGCCTTCTTCACCAAGCTGCTGACCCCGGTGGCCGCGGTGCTCATCAGGCTCGGCATCAGCCCCGACGTCGTCACGATCATCGGCACCCTCGGGGTGTGCTTCGGCGCCCTGGCCTTCTACCCGCGCGGCGAGTTCCTCATCGGCACGCTCGTCATCACGGCCTTCGTCTTCGCCGACACCCTCGACGGCATCATGGCCCGCCGCATCGGTCGCTCCGGCAAGTGGGGCGCCTACCTCGACTCCACGCTCGACCGGGTCGGCGACGCCGCCATCTTCGGCGGGCTCGTGCTGTTCTACGCCGACGAGCCGGGCAAGGCCTACATGGCCGCCCTCGCCCTGGCCTGCCTGATCCTCGGCAGCGTCGTGTCCTACGCCAAGGCGCGCGCCGAGGGGCTCGGCATGACCGCCAACGTCGGCATCGCCGAGCGCGCCGACCGGCTCGTCGTCGTGCTCGTGGCCACCGGCCTGGTCGGCTGGTTCCTGCCCGAGGTCGTGCTCGCCGTGGTGCTCGGGCTGCTCGCCCTCGCCAGCCTGGTCACGGTGGTCCAGCGCATGCTCGAGGTGCGTCGCCAAGCCCTGGACCTCGTGTGAGGGTGCTCCCGCCGCAGGTGAGCGACGCGCTCACGGTCGCCGGGTTCCGCGTCGGGTGGGCCGCGCTGCGCCTGATGCCGGAGCGCGCCGCCTACGCGATGTTCGACCGGGTCGCCGACCTCACCGTGGCCCGTGGCGGCGCCGCGCGGCTGCGGTCCAACTACGCCAAGGTGCGCCCCGACCTCGACGAGGCCGCGCTCGACGCCCTCGTCCGCGACGGCATGCGGCGCTACCTGCGCTACTACTGCGAGGCCTTCCGCCTGCCGGTGCTCACCCCCGACGAGCGTCCTCGCAACGGGTCCGGGTCGAGGGCGACGGCCCGGTGCGCGAGGTCATCGACGGCGGCGGCTCGGTCATCGCGTTCCTCGGCCACCTCGGCAACTGGGACCTCGCCGGGGCCTGGGGCACCACCCACCTCGGCCCGGTCACCACCGTCGCCGAGCGGCTGAAGCCGGAGGAGGTGTTCGAGGAGTTCCTCGCCTTCCGTGAGTCGCTCGGGATGACGATCATCCCGCTCACCGGTGGGGTGAACCCCTTCCCGGCGCTGCGCGAGGCCGCCCGCCGGCCCGGCATCATCCCGCTGCTCGCCGACCGTGACCTCACCGCCCGGGGCGTCGAGGTCGACCTGTGCGGCCACACCGCCCGGATGGCGCCCGGCCCGGCCGCGCTCGCCCTGGCCGAGCGGCGGCCGCTGCACCCGGTCTCCATCCGCCACGAGCGGCGCGGTCGTGGGTGGGGCATCGTCATCACCTTCCACCCGCCGGTCGACGTGCCCGCGGCGGGCACGACCCGCGAGCGGGCCACCGCGATGACCCAGGCCTGCGCCGACGTGCTCGGGGCCGCGATCCGCGAGCACACCAGCGACTGGCACATGCTGCAGCGGGTCTTCCTCGACGACCTCGACCACGACCGCCTCGCCAAGGCGACGGAGAGTGCGACATGAGGATCGGTCTGGTCTGCCCGTACTCGTGGGACGTCCCGGGCGGGGTGCAGTTCCACGTCCGCGACCTGGCCGAGCACTTCATCCGCGCCGGGCCACGACGTCGCGGTGCTCGCGCCGGCCGACGACGACACCGCCCTGCCCGACTACCTCACGTCCTGCGGCCGCGCCGGTGCCCGTGCGCTACAACGGCTCGGTCGCCCGGGTCACCTTCGGGCCGGTCGACCGCCGCCCGGGTGAACCGCTGGCTCGAGGCGGGGCAGTTCGACGTCCTGCACATCCACGAGCCGCTCAACCCCTCGGCGTCGCTGATGGCGCTGTGGGCCTCGACCGAGCCGGTCGTCGCCACCTTCCACTCGGCGATGCTGCGCTCGCGCGCCCTGCACGCCGCCCACCCGCTGCTGCGGCCGTCGCTGGAGAAGATCCGCGGCCGGATCGCCGTCTCCGAGGACGCCCGGGCCACCGTGCAGCGCCACCTCGGTGGTGAGGCGTTCATCATCCCCAACGGCGTCTACGTCGACGACTTCCGCGGCGCGGTGCGCACGCCGGAGTGGAGCGGCGGCCCGCAGGGGCCCGACGCTCGCCTTCCTCGGGCGGGTCGACGAGCCGCGCAAGGGGCTCGCGGTGGCGCTCGCGGCGCTGCCGGCGGTGCTCGACGCGCACCCCGGTGCCCGGCTGCTCGTCGCCGGCCCGGGGGACGCCACGGACCTGCTGAAGGCGGCGGACCCGCGCGCCGCGGCGGCGACCGAGGTGCTGGGCACGGTCTCGGACGACGACAAGGCCTCCCTGCTGCACTCGGTCGACGCCTACGTCGCGCCCGCACCTCGGCGGCGAGAGCTTCGGCATCGTGCTCGTCGAGGCGATGGCCGCCGGGGCGCCCGTCGTGGCGTCCGACCTGCCCGCCTTCGCCGCCGTCCTGGACGGGGGCCGCACCGGCGTCATGTTCGAGACCGGGTCGCCCGACGGGCTCTCGCGCGCCGTGCTCGACCTGCTCGCCGACCACGAGCGCCGCGAGGCACTGCGGACCGCCGGGTTCGCGCGGGCCAGGGTGTTCGACTGGGGCGTCGTCGCCGACCGGATCATGGCCGTCTACGAGACGGTCATCGCCGGCGCCGACGGCGAGCCGGCCGACGCAGCACCCCACGGCCTGTGGGGACGCCTGGTCCGCGGCGTCCCGGGTGCGGGCAACTGATGGTCGACGTCCTGCAGCTGGCGACCTTCCTCGTCATCCTCGTCATCGGGATCGCGTGGTACCTGTCGTACTCCGCCGCGCGACTCGACCGCCTGCACGCCAAGGTCGAGGGTGCGATGTCGCGCCCTCGACGCCGCGCTGGTGCGCCGGGCCGAGGCCGCGCTGGAGCTGGCGAACAGCGGCGTCCTCGACCCCGCCAGCGCCCTGCTCATCGCCGATGCCGCCACCGAGTCGATCGAGCGCACGACCGAGCAGCCGGTGACCGACGACCTGCTCGACGGACAGCACTTCGGCGGGCGCGAGCAGGTCGAGAGCGACCTCAGCGCGGCGCTGCGGGCGGCACTGACCGGTGAGGTCGTGGTCGACCTGCGGGACAGTGACGCCGACCTCGTGGCCGACTCGCTCGAACGGATCGCGTCGAGCGGCCTGCGGGTGCAGCTGGCCCGGCGGTTCCACAACGACGCCACCCGTGAGGTGCGCCGGGTGCGTGCCAAGCGCTCGGTGCGCCTGTTCCGGCTGTGCGGGCTACGCCGAGCTGCCCGAGCCGGTCACCTTCGACGACGAGCTGCCCCCGGCGCTGGCCGCCTGAGCGGCGCCCCGGCGACCGCGAGCGGTGGTTCGCGAGGGTGCTGCGCCGACCTACACTGTGCGGCATGAGCGAGCAGCAGAACGCCCAGGGCACCGGCACGACCCGCGTCAAGCGCGGCATGGCCGAGATGCTCAAGGGCGGCGTCATCATGGACGTCGTCACCGCCGAGCAGGCCAAGATCGCCGAGGACGCCGGCGCCGTCGCCGTCATGGCCCTCGAGCGGGTGCCCGCCGACATCCGCGCCCAGGGTGGCGTGTCCCGGATGAGCGACCCGGACATGATCGACGGCATCATCGAGGCCGTCTCGATCCCGGTCATGGCCAAGGCCCGGATCGGCCACTTCGTCGAGGCGCAGGTGCTGCAGAGCCTCGGTGTCGACTACATCGACGAGTCCGAGGTGCTGACCCCGGCCGACTACGCCAACCACATCGACAAGTGGAACTTCACGGTTCCCTTCGTCTGTGGCGCCACCAACCTCGGCGAGGCCCTGCGCCGCATCACCGAGGGCGCGGCGATGATCCGCTCCAAGGGCGAGGCCGGCACCGGTGACGTCTCCAACGCGACGACGCACATGCGCCAGATCCGCCAGCAGATCCGCCACCTGCAGAACCTGCCCGAGGACGAGCTCTACGTCGCGGCCAAGGAGCTCCAGGCGCCCTACGACCTCGTCAAGGAGGTCGCCGCGGCCGGCAAGCTGCCCGTCGTGCTGTTCACCGCCGGCGGCATCGCCACCCCGGCCGACGCCGCGATGATGATGCAGCTCGGCGCCGAGGGCGTGTTCGTCGGGCTCGGGCATCTTCAAGTCGGGCAACCCGGCCGAGCGCGCCGAGGCGATCGTCAAGGCCACGACGTTCTACGACGACCCCGACGTCATCGCCAAGGTCTCGCGTGGCCTGGGCGAGGCCATGGTCGGCATCAACGTCGACGAGATCCCGCAGCCGCACCGCCTGGCCGAGCGCGGCTGGTGACCCGGCCGCCGGCGCGTTCGAGGGCGCGGCTCGCCTGGACCAGCGTGACGCCTTCGGGGTGACGAGCCCGCGCGGCACGATGCGGGTCGTCGACGGCACGTGGTCGTGGCAGCCCGCGGGCTGGGGCGCCCCCGTGTGGCACGTGCCGGTCGGTGAGGTCATCGGTGGTGCGGCCAGCGCGCTGTCGGCATTCGAGCTGTGGCTCGAGTCCCCGGTGACGGGCACGGTGGGGGTCGCGGTCGACCCGCCGGGCGGGCCATGGGTCAGCGGTGGGGGCAACGCCCCGGACGTGCGGGGCCAGGTCGCCCTCGACGCCTTCGTGCTCGCCCTGCGGGCCGGTGGCGCCAGGGTCCTGGGCGAGCCGAGGTCACACTGGTCGCGCCCAGGTCACGGCGGCGTCGACCTCGGCTGGCCGTTCTGAGCGGAGGCCGTCAGGTCACGGTGGAGCGTTCCCGGAACTCCGCCCGCTCGAACTCGCGGCCCTCGAGCACCGCCTGCAGGTGCTCCGCGGCCCGCAGCACGTCGGCGTGGGTGAGGTAGAGCGGGGCGAACCCCAGCCGCACGATGTCGGCCTCGCGGAAGTCGCCGACGACGTCGCGGGCGATGAGTGCCTGCACCACGGCATACGCCTCCGGATGCCGCACGCTCACCTGGGAGCCGCGGCGTCGCCGGGTCGCGCGGGGTCGCCACCTCGAGGTCGGGCAGCAGGGCGTCGAGGCACTCGAGGAAGAAGCCGGTGAGCGACAGCGACCGCTCTCGCACCGCGGCGATCTCCACCCCGTCGTAGGCGGCCAGCGCGGCCTCGAGGGCGAGCATGCCGAGCAGCGGTGGGGTGCCGACCCGGGCCGCGGGTGATGCCCGGCGCCGGCTCGTAGTCGGGGGCCATCGCGAACGGCGTCGCGTGCCCGTTCCACCCGGCGAGCGGCTGGTCGAAGTCGTCCTGGTGCCGGTGGGCGACGTAGAGGAAGGCCGGGGCGCCGGGCCCGCCGTTGAGGTACTTGTAGCCGCAGCCGACGGCGAGGTCGGCGTCGTGGGTGTCGAGCCCGACGTCGAGCACGCCGGCCGAGTGGCAGAGGTCCCAGCAGGCCAGCGCCCCGACGTCGTGCGCCGCCCGGGTGATCGCCGGCCAGGTCCCAGAGCTCGCCGGTGCGGTAGTCCACCGACGAGTACGACGGCGAGCGCGAGGTCGTCACCGACCTGCGCGATCCGGGCCACGGCGTCGGCGGGGGAGACCCGCTCGACGGCCAGCCCGGCATCCCGGGCGGCGGCATCGGTGACGTACAGGTCGGTCGGGAACGAGTCGGGGTCGGTGAGCACGACGCGGCGACCGGGCCGCATCCGGGCGGCCGCGACGACCGCCTTGTAGAGGTTGACCGACGTCGAGTCGGTGCACGACCACCTGGCCCGCGCGCGGCGCCGATCAGCGACGCCGATCGCGGTCGCCGACGCGGGTCGGTGCGCCCCACCAGTCGGCGTCGTTCCAGCTGGCGATGAGGTCGTTGCCCCACTGGCGGTGCACGACGTCGGCGACGGCCTCGGCGACGCCGCGCGGGCAGGGCGCCCGAGCGAGTTGCCGTCGAGGTAGACATCGCCGGCCGGGCAGCGCGGAACGCGGCCGCGCAGGTCGGTGGCGGCGTGGGCGGCGTCGAGCTCGCGGGCCCGCTCGGTCAGCGCTGACGACATGGCACGACCGTAGCGCCGTCGCCGGGCAGCCGGAGTGGGGCGCACGCGGCGAGTGTCCGGCGCGCGCGGCCGTAGCATCGTCGGCCGTGACCGGCATCCCCCACATCGGCGTCCTCGCGGTCCAGGGCGACGTGCGCGAGCACCTCGCCGCCCTGGCGGCCGGCGGCGCGCGCGCCACGACGGTGCGCCGGCCCGAGCGAGGTCGCCGCCGTCGACGGCCTGGTCATCCCCGGCGGGGAGTCGACGACGATGGACAAGCTGGTGCGCGCGTTCGGGCTGCAGGAGCCCGCTGCGCGAGCGGATCGCCGGCGGGATGCCGGTCTACGGCTCGTGCGCCGGGATGATCATGCTCGCCGACCGGATCGCCGACGGCCGGCCGGACCAGCAGACCCTCGGCGGGCTCGACATCACCGTGCGGCGCAACGCCTTCGGCCGCCAGGTCGACTCGTTCGAGGAGGACCTGCACATCCGCGAGCTCGGCGGGGAGCCGGTGCGCGCGGTCTTCATCCGGGCGCCGTGGGTCGAGGAGGCGGGGGAGTCCGTGCAGGTGCTGGCTCGCGTCGAGCACGGCCCGGCCGCAGGTAGGATCGTCGCCGTGCGTCAGGGTGACCTGCTCGTCACCTCCTTCCACCCCGAGGTGACCGGTGACCACCGGGTGCACCAGCTGTTCGTCGACATCGTTCGGCAGCACACCGCCAGGCACGACCAGAGGGAGCGTTCATGAGCGGCCACTCCAAGTGGGCGACCACCAAGCACAAGAAGGCGGCGATCGACGCCAAGCGCGGCAAGCTGTTCGCCAAGCTGATCAAGAACATCGAGGTGGCGGCCCGCACCGGCGGCGGTGACCCGACGGGCAACCCGACCCTCTACGACGCCATCCAGAAGGCGAAGAAGTCCTCGGTCCCCAACAACAACATCGACAACGCGGTCAAGCGCGGCTCCGGCGCCGACGGCGGGCGGGTCCGACTGGGAGACCATCACCTACGAGGGCTACGCGCCCGGTGGGGTCGCCGTGCTCATCGAGTGCCTCACCGACAACCGCAACCGGGCCGCCGCCGAGGTGCGCACCGCCCTGACCCGCAACGGCGGCGCCCTGGCCGACCCGGGCTCGGTCAGCTACGTGTTCGACCGCAAGGGCGTCGTCATCGTGCCCAAGACCGAGCAGAGCGAGGACGACCTCCTCGAGGTCGTGCTCGACGCCGGTGCCGAGGAGGTCAACGACAACGGCGACACCTGCGAGATCGTCTCCGAGGCCACCGACTTCGTGGCCGTGCGCACCGCGCTGCAGGAGGCCGGCGTCGACTACGACTCGGCCGAGGCGTCGTGGGTGCCCACCCTGCAGGTGCCGCTGGACCTCGACGGCGCGAAGAAGATGATCCGCGTCATCGAGGCGCTCGAGGACTCCGACGACGTGCAGGACGTCTTCGCCAACGGCGACATCTCCGACGACGTCCTCGCCCAGCTCGACGAGGAGTGAGCGTCGACCCCGTCGCACTCTGGGACGCCGAGGCGCCCGCGTTCGACGAGGCGCCCGACCACGGGCTGCTCGACGCCGACGTGCGCGCCGCCTGGCGTGACCTGCTGCTCGGGGTGCTGCCTCCGGCGCCGGCCGACGTCGTCGACCTCGGCTGCGGCACGGGCACCCTCGCGGTGCTGCTCGCCGAGCAGGGGTACGCCGTCGACGCGCTCGACTTCTCGCCCGCCATGGTGCGCCTCGCCTGCGCGAAGCTCGCGGGCGCGCCGCGCCGGGTGCGCGACCTGGTGACGGTGCGCGACGGGGACGCGGCCGACCCTGGGCTGGCACCCGCATCCGTCGACGTCGTGCTCTGCCGGCACGTGCTGTGGGCGCTGCCCGACCCGGCACTGGCGGTGCGCCGCTGGGTGGCGGCGCTGCGTCCCGGCGGGCGGCTGGTGCTCGTCGAGGGTGACTGGTCGACGGGGGCCGGGCTCACCGCGGCGCGCTGCGCCGAGATCGTGGGGGAGTCGTGCGCCCGGGTCGAGGTGCGCCACCTGCCCGACCCGCGGCTGTGGGGCCGGGAGATCACCGACGAGCGCTACCTGGTCGTGGCGCACCCCTGACCGGTGCCGGACGATCTCGCCTCAGAAGGGTGGAGGTTCGACCACGGCGAGCTCTCGCTCGGGGAGCTTCGACGATGGCGCGATGAAGCTTCCGCGATCTCCACCCGGAACAACCGCCGGCGGCGTCGCGGGCGGCCTGGCCTTGAGGGCCGGTGATGACCGGGATGCCGAGGGTGAGCTTGGCGGTGACGGTGACGTTGGTCAGCAGCAGGTCCATGAACGCGTCCGCGCGGGCCTGGTCCAGGGTCAGGGCGGGGTCCTTGCCGGCGTACTCCTGGCCGAGGTCGCGGATCGCGGCCCAGGCGGCGGCCGAGCGCCCGGCGGGGAGGCGGGCCCACCAGTCGGTGGTGCCGTCCGGGCCGGGGGTGACCTGCACGGCCCGGTCCTTGCTTGTTCTTGCGCGGTGGCGGCGGCGACCTGGTCGGCGGCGATCCTCGTGGCGACCCTGCGGGCGAGGGTGGTGATCCGGGCCGGGTCCATCCCGACCACCCGCTCCACCAGGACGTCGTCGACGGCGGCGCACGCCGCGTCGTCCAGGCCGTCGCAGGCGGCGACCACCTTGCTCGCGTTGACGGTGGCCAGCTCACCGGTGACGACCTTGCCGAGCAGCTGCGGTGAACCGGCCGGTCAGGTTCGCGGCCAGCCCGACCTTGCGCCCGGCGGCCCACTGACCGACCCCGGTGGCCAGCGAGACCTCGCGTGGAGGTCATCGCGTCGACGAACCCGAGATCGTGGTGAATCTCGACGGGGCCGCGCTCGGTCAGCCGGGTCTCGTGGCACCCGGCGTGCGCGATCGCGACCAGCTGCGCCCCCTCGACCGCGTTCGCCACGCCCTGCAGCTCACCGGTGAGCTCGAACAGCTCCTCCGGGTCCATCCCGGCCCCCTGCGCGGCCAGCTGCTGACCGACCGCGGCGGCCTCGGCGCGCAGCGCGGCGATCCGGTCCCGGAGCTGGCTGGTCGACATACCTCATCATACTCGAACACACGTACGAACGATAGCCTTGTCCACAACGAAATGTGCTGTCGTGCAGCCCATCTGAGGGACCGGCTGCGCCCCCGCCCCGTAACGACGGGTGGCTTTCGGCGCCTCCGCCCTGACGGCGCGGAACTTCCGCGATGACGTGCACCAAGGCGCGGGCCTGCCCGGGAAGCAACCCGAGCGGCGGCCCGCCGACTGGCCAACGCGCGTGTTGCTCCGCCGCAGCCCGGCCGGCGCTGTGTAGCGTGGCATCCCGAACAGGTGTTCTAACCACGACCGTCACACCAGGAAGGGGTTCCTCGTGCGCGTGCTCGGCGTCGACCCCGGCCTGACCCGGTGCGGTCTGGGCGTCGTCGACGGCACACCCGGCCGCGCCACGATGGTCGCCGTGGGCGTCGTGCGCACCCCGAGCGACGCCGACCCGGGGGAGCGGCTGGTCTTCCTCGAGCGCGAGCTGGAGGCGTGGCTCGACCGGTTCGTCCCGGACGTCGTCGCGATCGAACGGGTCTTCGCCGACGTCAACGTCGCCTCGGTGATGACCACCGCGCACGCCACCGCGGTCGCCCTGCTGACGGCGACCAAGCGCGGCATCCCCGTCGTCTTCCACACCCCGACCGAGGTCAAGGCGGCGGTCACCGGCTCCGGCCGCGCCGACAAGGCGCAGGTCACGGCCATGGTCACCCGCATCCTCGGGCTCGAGGTCGCGCCCAGGCCGGCCGACGCCGCCGATGCCCTGGCCCTCGCGATCTGCCACGCCTGGCGCGGCGCCCAGGTGGCTCGGCTCGACGCCCTCGCGGCGGAGGCCCGCCGGTGATCGCCTCGGTCCGCGGCCCGGTCGCGCACGTCGGGCTCGACCACGTCGTCGTCGAGGTCGGTGGTGTCGGCATGCTCGTGCACACGACCCCCGCCACGGCATCCACCTGCCGCCGGGGGAGCGAGGCGTCCCTGGCGACCAGCCTCGTGGTCCGCGAGGACTCCCTCACCCTGTTCGGCTTCTCCGCGCCGGCCGAGCGCGACATGTTCGAGACCGCTGCAGACCGTCTCGGGCGTCGGCCCGCGGCTGGCCCTGGCGATGCTGTCGGTCATGGGCCCCGACCAGCTCGCCCTGGCGCTGTCCTCGGGTGACACCAAGGCCCTCACCACGATCCCCGGCATCGGCGCCAAGTCGGCCGAGCGGCTCGTGCTCGAGCTGCGCGACAAGGTGGGCGCCGTGCGCGGCACCGGCACGCCCGCCACCGGTGGCAGCCCCACCGGCCCGGCCGGGCGCGAGCCGTGGCGCGGCCAGGTCACCGAGGCCCTCGTCGGCCTGGGCTGGTCGGCCAAGCAGGCCGGGGATGCCGTGGAGCGCGTCGCCGCGTCCGCGCCCGCCGACGCCGACATCGCCGCCTACCTGCGCCTGGCCCTGCGCGAGCTGCGACCGTGAGCACGCCCCAGCCCCAGCCCCAGCCCGAGCGCGGCTTCGCGAGCGAGATGCTCGAGGCCGACGGCTCCTACGAGGCCACCGCCCGGGTCGTCGACGCCGCCGGCTCCGACGACGACCGGCTCGTCGAGGCGGCCCTGCGGCCCAAGCGGCTCAGCGAGTTCCCCGGCCAGCCCCGCGTGCGCGACCAGCTCGGCCTGGTGCTCGAGGCGGCCAAGCGCCGCGGCAGCGCCCCCGACCACGTGCTGCTGTCCGGCCCGCCCGGGCTCGGCAAGACGACCCTGGCGATGATCGTCGCGGCCGAGATCGAGAAGCCGATCCGGGTCACGAGCGGCCCGGCCATCCAGCACGCCGGCGACCTCGCGGCGGTGCTCGTCTCGCTCGACGAGGGCGAGGTGCTCTTCCTCGACGAGATCCACCGGATGAGCCGCTCGGCCGAGGAGATGCTCTACCTCGCCATGGAGGACTTCCGGGTCGACGTCATCGTCGGCAAGGGGCCCGGCGCCACCGCCATCCCGCTCGAGCTGCCGCCGTTCACCGTCGTCGGGGCCACCACCCGGGCCGGGCTGCTGCCCGGCCCCGCTGCGCGACCGGTTCGGGTTCACGGCGCACCTCGACTTCTACGACACCGCCGACCTCATCACGATCCTGCACCGTTCGGCGCGGCTGCTCGGCGTGGCGGCCGACGAGGCGGGCATCGCCGAGATCGCGAGCCGTTCCCGGGGCACGCCCCGCATCGCCAACCGGCTGCTGCGCCGCGTGCGCGACTGGGCCCAGGTGCACGGCCACGGGCACGTCGACCACGAGGCGGCCCACGCGGCGCTGGCCCTGTTCGACGTCGACGACGCCGGGCTCGACCGCCTCGACCGTGCGGTGCTCGAGGCGCTGTGCCGCCGGTTCGGCGGCGGCCCGGTCGGGCTGTCGACCCTCGCCGTCGCCGTCGGGGAGGAGTCCGACACGGTCGAGACGGTCGCCGAGCCCTACCTCGTGCGCGAGGGCTACATCGTGCGCACGCCGCGTGGCCGGGCGGCCTCGGCGCGGGCCTGGCGGCACCTCGGCCTCGAGGCGCCGGCCGGGTTCCTGCAGCAGGAGGCCCTGCCGCTCGAGGGCGGTCCGGAGGCCGGCGCCGGACCCGGGCGGTTCTCAGGCTGAGAAAAGGGCACGATGCCGGGCCCAGCCCCGTTGGTGGGTGAGGAAGGCGTCGCCTAGACTTGCTCCTCGGCCCGGCGCGTCCGGGCCGAACCACTGCCTGCCACGAGCGGGCGACCTGACACGAAGGACCGACCACACTCATGTTCTCCGGCTCCGGCCTCGGCTATCTGCTCGTCCTGCTCCTCCCGTTCCTGCTGCTGATCTTCATCGTGTTCAGCCAGCGGCAGGCGCGCCCAGCAGGTCCAGGCACTCCAGAACTCGCTGGCCGTGGGTGACGAGGTCGTGACGACGTCGGGCCTCTACGGCACGATCGTCGCGCTCGACGACACGGTCGTCACGCTCGACACCGGGGCGGGCAGCACGCTGCGCTACGACCGGCGGGCCATCGGCATGCGCGCCACCGAGGTGGCCTGATCATGGCGAGCACCCAGCAGAGCGCGGCGCGCCGGTCCCTCCTGTTCCTCCTGGCGATCGTGCTCGTCCTGGTCGGACTGCTCGCCGGCGCGGTCTACCTCTCCGACGCGAAGACCGAGCCCAAGCTGGGCCTGGACCTCGAGGGCGGCACCCAGATCATCCTGGAGCCGAAGACCACGGCCGGCCAGACGGTCGCCACCGAGCAGCTCAACCAGGCGCGCGACATCATCGTCCAGCGCGTCGACGCCGGTGGTGTGTCCGGGGCCGAGGTCACCACCCAGGGTGACCGCAACATCGTGGTGAGCATCCCGGAGATCCCCACCCAGGAAGTGCGCGACGCGATCAGCAAGTCCTCGCAGCTGCAGTTCCGCCCGGTGCTGGCCGTCGCGGCCGGCACCCCCCAGTCGGCCGCCACCCCGTCGCCGAGCGGCACGGCCCCGGCGAGCCCGAAGCCGTCCGCGACCCCGACCACGGCGAGCAGCGCCTCCCCGACGAGCAACAGCGCGGTGCCGGACGCCCTGACGGCGCCCAAGCCGTCGCCCAGCGCCTCGGCCAGCCCGGCGCCGAGCCCGGCGCCCGCGGGCGCCACCCCCACCGACCCCACCGACCTCGCCTGGATCACCGACGACGTCACCGCGCAGTACGCCGCGCTCGACTGCAGCGACCCGGCCGCCGTCGAGAACATCGTCGACGACCCGACCAAGCCGCTGGTCACCTGCGACGTCGACGGCACGGCGAAGTACATCCTCGGCCCGGTCGCGGTCTCCGGTGACAAGATCTCCGACGCCACCTCCGGGCTACCAGTCCAACCAGCAGGGCAACGTCACCAGCGAGGTCGAGATCGCCCTCACGCTCAACGGTGACGGCGCCAAGCAGTACGCCGACATCAGCCGCAAGATGGTCGCGCTGGCCGAGCCGCAGAACCAGCTCGCCGCCACCCTCGACTCGCAGGTCATCGTCGCGCCCCGCTTCAACGAGGCGATCCTCGACGGCCGCGCCAGCATCACCGGCGGCTTCACCCTCGACAGCGCCCGCAGCCTGGCCGACCAGCTGAAGTTCGGCGCGCTGCCGCTGTCGTTCATCGAGCAGACCAGCATCGACATCAGCCCGACCCTGGGCAGCGAGCAGCTGCGCTACGGCCTGATCGCGGGCCTGATCGGCCTGCTCCTCGTCGTCGTCTACTCGCTGCTCCAGTACCGCGCCCTGGGCTTCGTCACGGTCGCCTCGATCCTCGTCGCCGGCCTGATCACCTACCTGACGATCACCATCCTGGGCTGGTCGCACGACTACCGGCTCGACATGGCCGGCGTCACCGGCCTCATCGTCGCCATCGGTATCACGGCCGACTCGTTCATCGTCTACTTCGAACGCAGTCCGTGACGAGCTGCGTGACGGCCGCTCCCTCGCGGCCGCGGTCGAGACCGGCTGGAACCGCGCCCAGCGCACCATCCTGGTCGCCGACGCGCGTCAACTTCCTCGCCGCCGCTGTGCTCTACGTCCTGGCCGCTCGGCAGCGTGCGCGGCTTCGCCTTCACGCTCGGCCTGACCACGCTCATCGACCTCGCTGGTCGTCTTCCTGTTCACCCACCCGGTCGTCTCGCTCCTGGCGCGGCACCAAGTTCTTCGGCGACGGCCACGCGTGGTCCGGTCTCGACCCGCGCCGCCTCGGCGCCACGACGACGCCCCGGTACGCCGGCCGCGGCCGCTTCACGCCACCCGGCACCTGAGCGCCGCCGGCACCGAAGGAGGTGTGGCATGAGCTTCAGCTTCGCCACCTCGGCAACGACCTCTACACCGGCGAGCGGTCGGTCCCCATCGTCGGCCGCAGCGAAGACTGGTTCTACCGGTCTCGCTGGCCGTCATGATCCTCGCCGTCGCTCGGCCTGGTCACCCAGGGGCTCAACCTGGGCCTCGAGTTCCGCGGCGGCTCCGAGTTCCGCGTCGCGACGACCGCGACGCCGAGTGACTACGAGCAGATCGCCCGCGACGCCGTCGGCGCCGGCGAGGGCGAGCGCGGCGTCAACGTCACCCTCGTCGGCAACGACACCGTGCGGGTGCAGACCGAGCGGCTCTCCGACGACCGACAGCCAGCAGGTGCGCACCGACCTGGCCGAGGCCTTCGGCGTGGCGGAGTCCGAGGTCAGCGGCACGTTCATCGGCCCGTCGTGGGGTGCGTCGGTCAGCCGGCAGGCGCTGCGCGGCGCTGGTCATCTTCCTCGTCGCTCGTCGCCCTCGTGATGAGCGATCTACTTCCGCAACTGGAAGATGGCCGTCGCCGGCGCTCATCGCGCTGGCTCCACGACCTGATCATCACGGTCGGCATCTACGCGCTGGTCGGGTTCGAGGTCACGCCGGCGACGATGATCGGCTTCCTCACCATCCTCGGCTACTCGCTCTACGACACGGTCGTCGTCTTCGACAAGGTGCGGGAGAACACCGACGAGGCGTTCGCCAACGGTCGCGTCACCTACGCGCAGGCCGCCAACCTCGCCGTCAACCAGACCCTGGTCCGGTCGATCAACACCTCCGTCGTCGCCCTGCTGCCGATCGCCGCGATCCTCGTCGTCGGCGTCGGTCTGCCTCGGCCCGGGCACGCTGCTCGACCTGTCGCTGGCGCTCTTCGTCGGCATCGCTGATCGGCGCCTACTCGTCGATCTTCATCGCCACCCCGCTGCTGGTCGACCCTGCGCGAGCGCGACGCGCGGTCGTCGAGCTCGACAAGAAGGCCGCCGCGCTACCAGGCCCGCAAGGCCAAGGACGTCGCGGCGGCCGAGGCGGCGCAGGCCGCCGGCGAGCGCCGGGCGAGCCGGTGGCCGTCGGCAGCGGCGGCCCCGGCGGCCGCCGACGGGCGAGGCGTGCGACGCTCACCGGTCGGGCCGTGCACAAGTACGCCCAGCCGACCCAGGCGGGCCCGCGCAACCAGCCGCGGCGCACGCCGAAGTCCAAGCGCTGACCCGGATGCCGACCCCGCCCGGCACCGTCGACGGCACGGATGCCGCGGCGGTGGCCGCGGCTGGTCGCCGCCGGGCTGCGCGACGTGCCCGACTTCCCGCAGCCCGGGGTCGTCGTTCAAGGACATCACGCCGCTGCTCGCCGACGGCGCGCGCCTTCGCGGCGGTCGTCGAGGCCATCGCCGGCCGCCACGACGGTGCACGTCGACCTCGTCGTCGGCATCGAGGCGCGCGGCTTCATCCTCGGCGCGGCCGTGGCCCACGCGCCTGGGCGTCGGCTTCGTGCCGGTGCGCAAGGCCGGCAAGCTGCCGGGCGAGACGGCGTCGAGCGTCGTACGACCTCGAGTACGGCACGGCCGAGATCGAGGTGCACGCCGACGCGTTCGTCGGCCGGGCGAGCGGGTGCTGCGTCGTCGACGACGTGCTGGCCACCGGCGGCACGGCCGCCGCGGCCTGCGACCTGCTCGAGCGGGCCGGTGCCGAGGTCGTCGCGTTCGAGTGCGTCGTCGAGCTCGGCCTTCCTCGGCGGCCGGTCCCGGATGCGGGTCCCGGCCGGTGACGCGAGCGCTCCTCGTCGTCCCGTGACCGGCGACTAGCGCTCCGGACATGGCGCCGAGGACACCTACGACGGCCGCGAGCGGGGCGCAACGCCCGCCCGCCCGGGCTCGTCCTCGCGCCGCCGAGGGCGCCGGCGCCGCGCCTCGCCCGGTCGGTCGCGGCGCACGCCAGCGTGCCCGACGCAACCCGGTGCTCGAGCCGCTGCTGCAGGCCGTCGCGCACCACCCACCCCAAGGCCGACCTCGGCGCTCATCGAGCGGGCCTACGCCGTCGCCGAGCGCGCCCACGAGGGCCAGATGCGCAAGAGCGGCGACCCCTACATCACCCACCCGCTCGCCGTGACGACGATCCTCGCCGAGCTGGGCATGACCCCGCCGACGCTGGCCGCCGCGCTGCTGCACGACACCGTCGAGGACACCGACTACAGCCTCGACGCGCTGCGCCGCGACTTCGGCGACGAGATCGCGATGCTCGTCGACGGCGTGACCAAGCTCGACAAGGTCACCTACGGCGAGGCGGCGCAGGCCGAGACCGTCCGCAAGATGGTCGTCGCGATGGCCCGCGACATCCGGGTGCTCGTCATCAAGCTCGCCGACCGGCTGCACAACGCCCGCACCTGGCGCTACGTCTCGCAGGAGAGTCGGCGCAGCGCAAGGCCCGCGAGACCCTCGAGATCTACGCGCCGCTGGCCCACCGGCTCGGCATGAACACCATCAAGTGGGAGCTCGAGGACCTGTCCTTCGCGACCCTCTACCCCAAGGTGTACGACGAGATCGTCCGCCTGGTCGCCGAGCGCGCCCCGGCCCGCGAGGAGTACCTCGCCGGCGTGCGCGACGCAGGTCGGCGGCGACCTGCGCGCGGCCAAGATCAAGGCCACCGTCACCGGCCGGCCAAGCACTACTACTCCGTCTACCAGAAGATGATCGTGCGCGGCCGCGACTTCGCGGACATCTACGACCTCGTCGGCGGTGCGCGTCCTCGTCGACTCGGTGCGCGACTGCTACGCGGCGCTCGGCGCGCTGCACGCGCGGTGGAACCCGGTGCCGGGGCGGTTCAAGGACTACATCGCGATGCCGAAGTTCAACATGTACCAGTCGCTGCACACGACGGTCATCGGCCCCGAGGGCAAGCCGGTCGAGATCCAGATCCGCACCACACGATGCACCGCCGGGCCGAGTACGGCGTCGCCGCGCACTGGAAGTACAAGGAGGACCCGGCGCCGGCACGGGCGACCAGGGCGGCGTGCAGGTGCGCGACGGCCAGGCGAGCCGTCAACGACATGGCGTGGCTGCGCCAGCTGCTCGACTGGCAGAAGGAGACCGCCGACCCGGGCGAGTTCCTCGACTCGCTGCGCTTCGAGATCGACGCCAGCGAGGTCTACGTCTTCACGCCCAAGGGCGACGTCATCGGCGCTGCCGGCCGGCTCGACCCCGGTCGACTTCGCCTACGCCGTGCACACCGAGGTCGGCCACCACTGCATCGGCGCCCGGGTCAACGGCCGGCTCGTGCCGCTGGAGAGCACGCTCGACAACGGCGACGTCGTCGAGGTGCTCACCTCCAAGGCCGACGGCGCCGGGCCGTCGCGCGACTGGCTCAGCTTCGTCAAGAGCCGCGCGGGCCCGCAACAAGATCCGGCAGTGGTTCTCCAAGGAGCGCCGCGAGGAGGCGATCGACGCAGGGCAAGGACGCCATCGCCAAGGCGCATGCGCAAGCAGGACCTGCCGCTGCAGCGGCTCATGTCCGACGAGTCGCTGACCGGCGTCGCCGAGCGAGCTGCGCTACGCCGGACATCGACGGCCTCTACGCCGCGATCGGCGAGGGCCACGTCTCGGCCCAGCACGTCGTGTCACGCGCTGGTCGCAGTCGCTCGGCGGCGAGGAGGGCGCCAGCGAGGACCTCGCCGAGGCCGCCACGCCCGCACCGCGCGCCCCAGCCGCCGCCGCCACGGCGACCCCGGTGTCGTCGTCAAGGGCGTCCGACGTCTGGGTCAAGCTGGCCCGCTGCTGCACCCCGGTGCCGGGCGACGACGATCCTCGGCTTCGTCACCCGCGGCAACGGGGTCTCGGTGCACCGCCGCGACTGCACCAACGTCGACTCCCTGCTGCTCGCAGCCGGAGCGGATCGTCGAGGTCGAGTGGGCGCCGACCTCGGCGAGCGTCTTCCTGGTCCAGATCCAGGTCGAGGCGCTCGACCGGTCACGGCTGCTCTCCGACGTCACCCGGGTGCTCTCCGACCACGCACGTCAACATCCTCTCGGCGTCGGTCACGACCTCGCGTGACCGGGTCGCCAGCTGCACTTCACCTTCGAGATGGGCGACCCGGCGCACCTCGGCCACGTCGTGCGGGCCGTGCGCAAGGTCGACGGCGTCTTCGACGTCTACCGGGTCACCGGCGGGCCGGCGCACCGACTGACCCGTCGAGCGGCGGTCAGCCGCCGAACTCGTCCAGACCGGCGCGCGCCTGGGTCAGCCACTCCTGCTGGGCGGCCAGCCGCCCGCGGGCGGCCTCGGCCGCCTTGGCGTCGCCCTTGGCCTCGGCCTTGGCGAGGTCGGCCTCGATCGAGGCGACGGACGCCTCGAGCTGGTCGACCAGGCGAGCGGGCCCGGGCCGCGACCTCGGGGTTGGTGCGGGTCCAGCGCTGCTCGTCGGCCTCGCGCACGGCGGTCTCGACCCGCCGCATCCGCTTCTCGACGCGCTCGAGGTCGGCGCGCGGCACCTTGCCGGCCGTCTCCCACCGGTCCTGGATGCCGCGCAGGGTCGCCTTCGCGGCCTCGACGTCGGTGACCGGCAGCAGGGCCTCGGCCTCGGTGAGCAGCTCCTCCTTGACGGCCAGGTTGGCCCGGAACTCCTCGTCCTCGGCGGCCGACGACCTCGTCCTTGGCGGCGAAGAAGGCGTCCTGGGCGGTGCGGAACCGCTCCCACAGGGCGTCGTCCTCGGCGCGCGAGGCCCGCCCGGCGGCGCGCCACCGGTCCATCAGCTGCTTGAACGCGCGGGCCGTGGGGGTCCAGTCGGTGCTCGTCGCGAGCTCCTCGGCCTCGGCGACGAGCTCCTCCTTGGTGGCGCGGGCCTCGGCGCGGCTGGTCTCGAGGTCGGCGAACCAGGCCCGCCGGGCCTTGTCGAAGGAGTTGCGGGCGTGGCTGAAGCGCTGCCACAGGGCCGACTCGGTGGCCTTGTCGAGCTTGGCGCCGGAGCGCTGGTGCTGCTTCCACTGGTCGAGCAGGGCGCGCATCCGCTCGCCGCTCGTCTTCCACTGCGTGGAGGCGGCCGGCTGGGCCGCGATCTGCTCGGCCTCGGCGACGATGGCCTCGCGCTGCGACGGTGGCCTCGGCCCGGGCCGCGGCACGGTGCTCGGCCTCGTGGGCCCGCTTGGCCTCCAGGCCGGCCTCGACGCGCTCGATGGTGGCCTGCAGTGCCGCGATGTCGCCGACGACCCCGGTGGTCTCGACGTGCTCCTTGAGGGTGGACAGGCCGTCGGCGACCTCCTTGGCGGAGACGTCGGGGTTGGCCAGCCGCGCCTCGAGCAGGTCGGCCGACGCCGCGAGCTCGTCGTACTTGCGGGCGAAGTACTGCAGGGCCTCGTCGGGCGTGGCGCCCGGGTAGGAGCCGACCTCACGCTCCTCCTCGCCGACGGTGACGAAGACGTGGCCCTCGTCGTCGACCCGGCCGAACCGCGCCGACTCCGAGTGGGCCACGGCGGGCGGCGCGGCGACCGGGTGCGGGTGCAGCCGGGCCAGTGCGGCCGGCGAGGGGATCGTCGGGCGGGGGGTGGGCTTGTCGTCGGACACGGTCAGGCCTTCTTCTCGGTGACAGCAACCCGCAGGATGCTGATCGGTGCGGCGGGGAACCCGTCGGTCGTGCTGGTCCCGCCGGGGGCGACCCCGGCGGCAGCGATCTTGTCGACAATATCCAACCCGGACGGTCACCGTGCCGAACACGGTGTAGCCATCGGGGTCCGGCAGCGTGGAGTCGCCGTAGACGAGGAAGAACTGGCCGCCGTTGCCCTCCTTCGGGTCACTGGTGCGGGCCATCGCCACGGTGCCCCGCGGGTAGACCCCGTCCTTGGGGGCGTTCTCGACGGCGAAGCCGTAGCCGGGGTTGCCCTGGCCGGTGCCCGTCGGGTCGCCGCACTGGAGCACCTTCAGCGACTCGTCGGTCACCAGCCGGTGGCACGGCGAGTTGAGGTAGTAGTTCTGCTTGGCCAGCTCGACGAACGACGCCACCGCCTGGGGGGCCTTCTCGCCGTCGAGGGTGAGCTCGATGTCGCCGCAGTTCGTCGTGACGGTCGCGACGAAGGTCTTCCCCGCGGCGGTCGAGGCGTCGGGCAGGGACAGCTGGGCGCCGGTCCCCAGCGCGGTCGGGGGCGGCTCGCAGCCCGCCGCGGTGGTCGTCGGGGCGTCCGGCTCAGGGGTGTTCGCGTAGATGGCGCCCAGCACCCCGGCGATGCCGAGCACCAGGACCACGGTGCTGACGATCGCCACGACGCGCATCCGCCGCGCGTGGTCGGACTCGCGCTGGACGAGGCCCGCCTGCTGGCGCTCGTAGCGCCGGCGCGCCCGTGCGCGTTCCTGCTCCTTGGTCACTCTCGGTCCCTCCATCACAGCGGCAACGGCGGCCCAGTCTAGGCAGGGGCCGGACGGCTACGCTCCCACCGTGCTCGCCGTCGCGTTTCCCGCTGCCGCCTTCGGTACCAACTGCTACGTCCTCGCGCCCGGGCCGGGGGAGGAGTGCGTCGTCGTCGACCCGGGCATCGGGGTCGAGCAGACCCTGCGCGACGTGCTCGCCGAGCACCGGCTCAGGCCGGCGGCGGTGCTGCTCACGCACGGGCACGTCGACCACGTCTACTCGGTGACCCCGGTGTGCGGCGGCGACACCGCGGCGTACATCCACACCGACGACCGCTACCGCCTGCACGACCCGCTGGGCAACGTCATGCCCGGCCTGCTCGAGATGCTCGAGCAGCAGTTCGGGAAGCGGGCCACGTGGCGCGAGCCCGACCGGGTCGTCGAGGTCGTCGACCGCCAGGTGCTGTCCCTGGCCGGCCTCGACGTCGAGGTGCTGCACGCGCCCGGCCACACCGAGGGCTCGGTGATGTTCGGGCTCGACGCGGTGCCGGACGGGCTGCCGCCCGAGGAGGGGCTGGACCGCACCATGGTGAGCGGCGACGTGCTCTTCGCCGGCTCGATCGGCCGCACCGACCTGCCCGGCGGCGACCACGACGCGATGCAGCGTTCGCTGCGCGACGTGGTGCTGCCGCTGCCCGACTCCACGCTCGTGCTCACCGGCCACGGGGCCGCCACGACGATGCGCCGGGAGCGGGCCACCAACCCCTACCTGCGAGGATTGACCACGTGAACGCCCCCGCCACCAAGGTGACCCCGATCTCGGGGTTCCCCGAGCTCCTGCCCGCCGAGCGGCTCCTCGAGCTGCACTTCCTCGACGTCATCCGCGAGGTCTTCGAGCTGCACGGCTTCGCGCCGCTCGAGACCCGGGCCGTCGAGCCGGTCGAGCGGCTGCTCGGCAAGGGCGGTGACGCCGACAAGGAGATCTACGGCATCAGCCGGCTCGCGGGCGACGACAGCGGCAAGGATGCCGCGCTCGGCCTGCACTTCGACCTCACCGTGCCCTTCGCCCGCTACGTGCTCGAGAACGCCGGCCGGCTCGCCTTCCCGTTCCGCCGCTACCAGATCCAGAAGGTCTGGCGCGGCGAGCGGCCGCAGGAGGGGCGCTTCCGCGAGTTCACCCAGGCCGACATCGACGTCGTCGACGTCGGCGAGCTCGCCCCGCACTTCGAGGCCGAGATGCCGCTCGTCATCGCCGAGGCGTTCCGCCGCCTGCCGGTGGGGGAGTTCCGCATCCAGGTCAACAACCGCAAGATCCCCGAGGGCTTCTACCTCGGCATCGGGCTCGAGCGACGTCGTCGGCACGCTGCGCATCGTCGACCGGCTCGCGCGCTTCGGCGCCGACAAGGTCACCGCGATGCTCCTGGAGTCCGGCGCCACCGAGGAGCAGGCGCGCCAGGTGCTGGCACTGGCCTCGATCAGCAGCACCGACCTCTCCTTCGTGGATGCCGTGCGCGCCCTCGGCGTGCAGCACCCGACCCTCGACGAGGGGCTCGACGCCCTCGCCGCCGTCATCGCGGTCGGCATGGAGCAGGCACCCGGTGTGCTCGTGGCCGACCTGCAGATCGCCCGCGGGCTCGACTACTACACCGGCACGGTCTACGAGACCCAGCTCGTCGGGTCCGAGTCGTGGGGCTCGGTCTGCTCGGGCGGACGCTACGACTCGCTGGCCACCGACGGTCGCACGACCTACCCCGGGGTCGGCATCTCGATCGGGCTGTCCCGGCTCGTGCACCTGCTCGTCACCAAGCGCGGGCTCACCGCGAGCCGCTCCACCCCGGCCGCCGTGCTCGTCGCGGTCGTCGACGAGGAGACCCGCGAGGCCTCCCGGCGGGTCGCCGCGGCGCTGCGGGCGCGCGGCATCCCGTGCGAGGTGGCGCCCAGCGCGGCGAAGTTCGGCAAGCAGATCCGCTACGCCGACCGGCGCGGCATCCCGTTCGTCTGGTTCCCGGGCGCCGGGGAGGGCGTCGACCAGGTCAAGGACATCCGCTCGGGTGAGCAGGTCGACGCCGACGCCGCAGACGTGGCAGTGCCCGCCGGAGGACCTGCGCCCGGCGGTCGTCACCCCGTACGGGCCCGAACGGGATCGGGGGCCCCTGCAGGAGTGCGGCAGCCCCGTCGGGTGCGCCTGAGGACATGCAGCAGGCCACCTTGAGGGGGCGCCTCACGCTCAGGTGGCCCCTGCCCGAGGCCGACTGCATGTCGGTGGGCGCAGGCACCCCCGGCTCAGGCCGTGGCGGGCGGGGGTGGGCGCAGCCCGCTGTCCTTGAGCTCGAGCAGGGCCAGGGCGTGGATGACGTCGAGCTCACCGCGCCGCCAGGCACCGGCGGGGTCGTCGGAGATCTTCGCCAGCCGCGGCATCGGCTGGTTCGCCATCGCGCGCAGGGCGAACAGGTCGAGGTCCGGGGCCGCGTCGATGAAGCGCTGCGCGGCACTCGCGCGGCGCACGAAGCGCCACCGCAGCACGAACCAGATCGCACCGACGATGAGGATCGGCACGAGCGCGGTCGTCACCGCCAGCAGCAGCGAGACCCGCTCGACGGCGGTGACGAGGTCGGTGCCGGCCTTCTCGATCTCGGTGCCCACCCCGGCCGCGGAGCGGAACGGCGTGGCCACCCGGTCGTCGAGCAGCGGCAGGTCGTCGACGTTGTCCCCGGCGCTCGTCAGGGTGTCGCGGAAGCTGCGCCCGGCACCGGCGAGGTTCCGCCCGGGCTCGGCGAGCGCCATCGTCGCGTCGTGCACCCGCTGCGCGATGCGCACCCAGAGCACCACCCACAGCACGATCCCCACGTCCGTCGCCACCTGCACCCCGCGGCGGTGGGGGATGTCGCTGTACAGCTTCATGGGCGCTCCTGTGGGTCGTCGGGCCGCACCGCGGCCCGGGTCTAGACTCGCATCGCGCTCCATCGGGGCGCAGCCGCCTGCGGCAACGGTGCCGCGGTGTCCGACGAGTCAGACAGGGACAGATAACCGTGAAGGTCGGGATCCCCAGCGAGGTCAAGAACAACGAGTTCCGCGTCGGCATCACCCCGGTGGGGGTGCACGAGCTGGTGCGTCGCGGTCACGACGTCTTCGTCCAGAAGGGTGCCGGGCTCGGCTCCTCGATCAACGACGAGGAGTACGTCTCGCAGGGCGCCAAGATCCTCGACGCCGCCGACGACGTGTGGGGCGAGTCGGACATGGTCATGAAGGTCAAGGAGCCGGTGGCGGAGGAGTACCACCGCCTGCGCGAGGGCCTGACCCTGTTCACCTACCTCCACCTCGCCGCCGACGAGCCGCTCACCAAGGAGCTCGTCGACAAGAAGGTCACCTCCATCGCGTACGAGACGGTGCAGCTTCCCTCGGGCCTGCTGCCGCTGCTCTACCCGATGTCCGAGGTCGCGGGCTGCCTGGCCCCCCAGGTCGGCGCCCACTCGATGATGAAGGCCCAGGGCGGCGGCGGGGTGCTCATGGGCGGCATCGGCGGTGTCGCGAACTCCAAGGTCGTCGTCATCGGCGCGGGCGTCGCCGGCCAGAACGCCGCGAACATCGCGCTCGGCATGGGTGCCGACGTCACCCTGCTCGACACCGACCTCGACAAGCTGCGGATGAGCTTCTGGCGCTACGACAACCGCGTGGCGCAGATCGCCTCGTCGGCGATGTCGATCAAGGAGCAGGTGCTCGGTGCCGACCTGGTCATCGGCACCGTGCTCATCCCCGGCGCGAAGGCCCCCAAGCTCGTCACCGACGAGATGGTCGCCCAGATGAAGCCGGGCTCGGTGCTCGTCGACGTCGCCATCGACCAGGGCGGCTGCTTCGAGAACTCGCGCCCCACGACGCACGCCGACCCGACGTTCGAGGTGCACGACTCGATCTACTACTGCGTCGCGAACATGCCCGGTGCCGTGCCGCACACCTCCACCTGGGCGCTGACCAACGCCACGATGTCGTACGCGATCAAGCTGGCCGAGCACGGCTGGAAGGACGCCTCGAAGGCCGACCCCGCCCTGGCCCTGGGCCTGAACACCCACGGCGGCCACATCACCTACGCCGCCGTCGCCGAGGCCTTCGGCATGGACAGCATCACCCTCGACGAGGCGCTGTCCTGACCGGAGCACCGACCGAGCCGACGGCCCGCCCCACTGAAGTGGTGCGGGCCGTCGACGCGTGGCTGACCCACCTCGACGTCGAGCGCGGCGCGTCCCGGCACACCCTGTCGGCCTACCGCCGCGACCTGGGCCGCTGGTCGGCCTACCTCGCCTCGGTGGGCGTCGAGCGCCCCGAGGAGGTCCGCGAGGCGCACGTCAGCGAGTTCCTCGCCCGGCTGCGCGAGGGGGACGACGAGCACCATCCCCTCGCGGCGACCTCGGCGGCCCGCACCCTGGTCGCCGTCCGCGGCCTGCACCGGTTCCTGGCCCTGGAGGGGGTCCTCGACGCCGACCCGGCCCGCCGGGTCAGCCCGCCGAAGACGCCCTCGCGGCTGCCGAAGGCGATCCCGGTCGAGGACGTCGAGCGGCTGCTGGAGGCGGCCTCGGTCGGTGACACGCCGGCATCCCTGCGTGACCGCGCGCTGCTCGAGGTGCTCTACGGCACCGGGGCCCGGATCTCCGAGGCGGTCGGCCTCGACGTCGACGACGTCGAGGGGGACGACGGCGTGGTGCGGCTGCGCGGCAAGGGCGGCAAGGAGCGGATCGTGCCGCTCGGGTCGTACGCGGCCGAGGCGCTGGCCGCGTGGCTGGTGCGGGGGCGCCCGGACTTCGCGGCCCGCGGGGTCGGAACGCCCGCCCTGTTCCTCAACGCCCGCGGCGGTCGGCTGTCGCGGCAGAGCGCCTGGTCGGTGCTGCGGGCCTGCGCCGAGCGGGCCCACGTCGGCGGGCACCTGTCGCCGCACACGCTGCGCCACTCGTTCGCCACGCACCTGCTCGAGGGCGGCGCCGACGTGCGGGTCGTGCAGGAGCTGCTCGGGCACGCCTCGGTCACCACGACCCAGATCTACACGCTCGTCACGGTCCAGCGACTCCGTGAGGTGTATGCCCAGAGCCACCCCCGTGCGCGCTGATAGGGTCGGGGCCGATCAGCGCGAGGCTGACCGTCACAGCACGAAAGGCACCGGGGAGAGACAGTTGGATTCCGACGCGGCGTTCCAGATCCGCACCGCCGGACAGGTGGGCCCGACCGGTCGCCCGCTGCCGGACTTCCCTCAGCCCCAGCCCCTCACGTCGCACGGGCCGGCGCGCATCATCGCGATGTGCAACCAGAAGGGTGGCGTCGGCAAGACCACCACCACGATCAACCTCGGCGCCGCGCTGGCCGAGGTCGGCCGCCGGGTGCTGCTCGTCGACTTCGACCCGCAGGGCGCCCTGTCGGTGGGCCTGGGCGTCCGCACCAACGAGCTCGACGTCACCGTCTACAACCTGCTCATCGAGCGCGGTCACGACATCCGTGAGGTCATCAAGCACACCAAGTGGGAGGGCCTGGACGTCCTGCCGGCCAACATCGACCTGTCCGCCGCCGAGGTGCAGCTCGTCGGTGAGGTCGCCCGCGAGCAGATCCTGGCCCGCGTGCTGCGCCCGGTCGTCGACGACTACGACGTCGTGCTGATCGACTGCCAGCCCTCGCTCGGCCTGCTCACCGTCAACGCCCTCACGGCGGCGCACGGCGTGATCATCCCGCTCGAGTGCGAGTTCTTCGCGATGCGTGGCGTCGCCCTGCTCGTCGAGACGATCGAGAAGATCACCGACCGGCTCAACCCCCGCCTGCAGGTCGACGGCATCCTCGCGACGATGTACGACGGGCGCACCCTGCACTCGCGCGAGGTCGTGGCGAGTGTCGTCGAGCACTTCGGCGACGACGTCTTCCACACCGTCATCTCGCGCACGGTGAAGTTCCCGGACGCGAGCCTGGCCGCCGAGCCGATCACGACCTACGACGCCACCCACAAGGGTGCCGACTGCCTACCGCCAGCTCGCCCGCGAGCTCATCGCCCGCGGTGGGGCGGCCTGATCCGATGACCACGGCCCCCGACGAGGCCGGGGGCGGCGTGCCGCGAGCCCCTGAGCACGCCGACGTCGTGCCCGGCGGGGTGCTCACCCGCCGAGCCCCCGCGACGGCCTTCGAGGTCACCCTCGACAACTTCACCGGGCCGTTCGACCTGCTCCTCGGGCCTGATCAGCAAGCACAAGCTCGACATCACCGAGATCTCGCTGGCCACGGTCACCGACGACTTCATCGCGCACATCAAGGTCGAGCAGGCCAAGCCGGGCGGGTGGGACCTGTCCCAGGCCACCGACTTCCTGCTCGTCGCCGCGACCCTGCTCGACCTCAAGGCGGCCCGGCTGCTGCCGCAGTCCGGCCCCGAGGACGAGGACGACCTCGCGCTCATCGAGGCCCGCGACCTCCTCTTCGCCCGCCTGCTGCAGTACCGCGCCTTCAAGGACATCGCGCACACCTTCGCCGAGCGGATGGCGACGGCCGGGCGGATGCAGCCGCGCACGGCATCCCTCGAGCCCCACCTCGCGGCGCTGCTGCCCGAGCTGCTGATGACGGTGACCCCGGAGCAGCTCGCCCTGATCGCGGCCCGGGCGATGGTGCCCAAGCAGGTGCCCACCGTCGGGCTGGCCCACCTGCACGCGCCCGCGGTGAGCGTGCGCGAGCAGGCCGTCATCATCGGCGACCGGCTGCGCCGCGAGCGGGTGGCGTCGTTCCGCGCCCTGGTGGCGGATGCCGACTCCACGCTCGTCGTCGTCGCCCGCTTCCTCGCGCTGCTCGAGCTGTTCCGCGAGTCGCGCGATCGGCTTCGAGCAGGCCGAAGCCCTCGGCGAGCTGACCGTGCGGTGGACCGGCTCCGAGGAGGGCGACATCGAGGTCGACGACGAGTTCGACGACCCGCCACCGGGCTCCGACGACCCGCCCGCACCTGCGACCGCCCCCGAGGAGAGCACCGATGAGTGACCAGCCCGAGCCCGAGACGGCGGAGGAGCCCGCCGGCCGCGGTCGAGGAGCAGCTCGCGTTCGACGTCGCCGACTTCCCGGGCGGCATCCACGGCGCGGTCGAGGCGGTGCTCATGGTCGTCGACGAGCCGGTGACCACGATGGCGCTGGCGTCGGTGCTCGAGCAGCCGGTCGCCGACGTCGAGGCGGCCCTGGCCGAGCTCGAGGCGGGCTACGCCGAGCAGCACCGCGGCTTCACCCTGCGCCAGGTCGGCGGGGGGTGGCGCATGTACAGCCGCCACGAGTACGCCCCGGTCGTCGAGAAGTTCGTGCTCGACGGTCAGCAGGCCCGGCTCACCCAGGCCTCGCTCGAGACGCTCGCCGTGATCGCCTACCGCCAGCCGGTGTCCCGGTCGCGGGTCGCGGCGGTGCGCGGCGTCAACGTCGACGGCGTCATCCGCACCCTGCTCACCCGCGGCCTGATCGAGGAGATGGGGCACGACGAGGAGTCGACCGCCATCCTGTACGGGACGACCTCCTACTTCCTGGAGCGGCTGGGGCTGCAGAGCCTCGACGACCTGCCCGCCCTGGCCCCTTACCTGCCCGAGGTCGACGTGCTCGACGAGATCGCTGAAGGAGGCCGCGGATGACGCCGGCCAAGAAGTCTGGACCCCCGCCCGGCGGGAAGAAGCGCCCGCCCGCATCCGCCGGGAAGGCCAAAGGGGGCAAGCCGCAGCGCGGAGGCAAGCCGCAGCGCGGGAGCTCGGGCAACACCAAGCCCAGCCAGCCGACGGCGGCGCCGCAGTGGCCCCGTCGCCCGGCCGTCGACGTGCACGACCCCGACGGCGTGCGCCTGCAGAAGCTGCTCGCGGCGGCCGGCGTCGGCTCGCGGCGGGTCTGCGAGGACCTGATCAGCCAGGGCCGGGTGCAGGTCGACGGCCAGGTCGTGACCGAGCTCGGGGTGCGCATCCGCGCCACCCAGACCGTGCACGTCGACGGCGTGCGCGTGCAGCTCGACGAGTCGCGGGTCTACCTCGCCTTCAACAAGCCGATCGGCGTCGTGACCTCGATGAGCGACGAGCTCGGCCGGGTCGACATCGGCGACTTCGTGGCCAACCGCAAGGAGCGGCTCTTCCACGTCGGCCGTCTCGACGCCGACACCGAGGGCCTGCTCATCCTCACCAACGACGGCGACCTCGCGCACCGCCTCCAGCACCCCCGCTACGGCGTGCTCAAGACCTACCTCGCCCAGATCCCCGGCCCGGTGCCGCGCGACCTCGGGCGCCGGCTGCGCGAGGGCATCGAGCTCGACGACGGGCCGGTGCAGGTCGACTCGTTCCGGGTCGTCGACTCCGCGCCCGGCAAGGCGCTGGTCGAGGTGGTGCTCCACGAGGGCCGCAAGCACATCGTGCGACGGATGCTCGCCGAGGTCGGCCACCCGGTCATCACCCTGGTGCGCGTGCAGGTCGGCCCGATCCACCTCGGCGACACCAAGCCCGGCAAGTGGCGCAACCTGACCAGCGCGGAGGTCGGGGCCCTCTACGCCGCGGCGGAGCTGTGACCCGGGTCCACATCGTCGGCACCGGGCTGGTCGGCACCAGCCTGGGGCTCGCCCTGCGCCCGCTCGGCGACGACGTCACGCTCGAGGACATCAGCCCCACCCACGCGGCCCTGGCCCGCGACCTCGGGGCCGGGCGGCTGCCCGACGGCCCGGTCGAGCCCGACCTCGTCGTCGTCGCGACGCCGCCGGACGTCACCGCGGTGTGCGTGGCCGCGGCCCTGCGCCGCTGGCCCACGGCCGCCGTCACCGACGTCGCGTCGGTCAAGGGCGCCGTGCTCGACGCCCTGCGGGCCGACGGGGCCGACCTCACCCGCTACTGCGGCTCCCACCCGATGGCCGGTCGCGAGCGCTCCGGGCGCGGTGTCGGGCCGTTACGACCTGTTCGACGGGCGGGCCTGGGTGCTCACCCCGACCGACGAGACCGACCCGGGCGTCATCGCGCTGGTCACGGCCGTGGCGCGATCGGCCGGTGCCGCCGTGAGCCGCCTCGACCCCGATCGCCACGACGCGGCCGTGGCGGCGGTCTCGCACGTGCCGCAGCTGGCCGCGAGCCTGGTCGCCGCCCGGCTCGAGGGCCTCGACGAGGCCGCGGTGGCCCTGGCCGGTCAGGGGCTGCGCGACGTCACCCGGATCGCGGCCAGCGACCCCGGCCTGTGGACCCAGATCCTCGCCGGCAACGCCCCAGCCGTGCGCGAGGTGCTCGGCGCCCTGGTCGCCGACCTCGAGAGCGTCGTCGGACGCCCTCGACGACCTGAGCGCCTCCACCGACGCCCCAGGTGCGCGCGGCACGCTGGCGCGGGCGATCGCCGCGGGCAACGCCGGGCAGGCCCGCATCCCGGGCAAGCACGGCGCCGCCCCCACCTCGTACACCACGGTGCGGGTGCTCATCCCCGACGAGCCCGGGCAGCTGGGCCGGTTGTTCGCCGACATCGGCGACGATCGGCACCAACATCGAGGAGTTCCACCTCGACCACGGGCTCGGCCAGCCGTTCGGGCTCGCCGAGGTCGACGTCGTCCCGGCCGCCGCGGCCGGGCTCGCCCTGGCCCTCGAGGAGCGGGGCTGGCGGCTGCACGGCTGAGGCCACCACTAGGCTGACGCCCCATGACCGCACCCCTGACGATCGCGATCGACGGACCTTCCGGCTCGGGCAAGAGCAGTGTCTCCAAGGCCGTGGCCCGCCGGCTCGGCGTCGGCTACCTCGACACGGGAGCGATGTACCGCGCGCTCACCTGGTGGTGCCTCGAGCAGGGCCTCGACCTCGCCGACACGGACGCCGTGGCCGCCGCCGCGCGCGACCTCCCGCTCGAGATCGGCACCGACCCCGACGCGCCCACCGTGTCGGTGGGCGGCACCGACGTCAGCGAGGCGATCCGCACCACGCGGGTGAGCACCGCCGTCTCGGCGGTCGCCACGAACCTCGAGGTGCGCGCGGTGCTGCAGCAGCTGCAGCGCGACCTGATCGCGCGGATCGCCGAGCGGGCCGGGGGAGTGGTGGCCGAGGGGCGCGACATCACCACGGTCGTCGCGCCCGACGCCGGCGTGCGGGTGCTGCTCACGGCCTCCGAGGAGGCCCGGCTGCGCCGCCGCTCGGCCGAGCTGCACGGCACGGACGACGCCGCGTCCGTCGAGGCGACCCGCGACCAGGTGGTGCGCCGCGACCGCGACGACTCGACCGTCTCGACCTTCACCGAGGCCGCCGAGGGCGTCGTGCTCGTCGACACCTCCGACCTCGACTTCGACGAGAGCGTCGAGGCCGTGCTCGACGTCGTCGCGGCCGAGACGGTGGAGTGAGCACGGCCCGGGGCTGGACCGAAGCACCTCGCGGGTGAGGGAGAATGGTGCGATGAGCACCGAGGACCCCATGACGCAGACCCAGGACCCCGCCGCCGTCGAGCGCGCGCTGCGGGCCGGGCTGGAGGACTTCGACCTCAGTGACGAGGACCGCGCCCTGCTCGAGCGCGGCGACGACGCGCTCGACGCCGACGCCGGCCGGGGCCGCTGCCGGTCGTCGCCGTCATCGGCCGCCCGAACGTCGGCAAGTCGACCCTGGTCAACCGGATCATCGGCCGCCGTGAGGCCGTCGTCGAGGACGTGCCGGGCGTCACCCGCGACCGCGTCGCCTACGACGCCGAGTGGGTCGGGCGCCGCGTTCACCCTCGTCGACACCGGCGGCTGGGAGATCGACGCGACCGGCATCCACCTGCGCGTCGCCGAGCAGGCCGAGATCGCCGTCGACCTCGCCGACGTCGTGCTCTTCGTCGTCGACGCCACCGTCGGCGCGACCGACGACGACGAGAGCTGTCGTCAAGCTGCTGCGCCGGGCCGGCAAGCCGGTCGTGCTCATCGCCAACAAGGTCGACGACCAGCGCACCGAGGCCGACGCCGCGGCGCTGTGGAGCCTCGGCCTCGGCGAGCCGTGCCCGGTCTCCGCGCTGCACGGGCGGGGGAGCGGTGACGCTGCTCGACGCGCTCCTCGAGGTGCTGCCCGAGGTGTCCGCCATGGGCGGCGCCTACGAGCGCGGCGGCCCGCGCCGCGTCGCGCTGCTCGGCCGCCCGAACGTCGGCAAGTCCTCGCTGCTCAACAAGCTGGTCGGCGCACGAGCGGGTCGTCGTCGACGACGTCGCCGGCACCACCCGCGACCCGGTCGACGAGATGGTCGAGCTCGGCGGCAAGACGTGGCGCTTCGTCGACACCGCCGGCATCCGGCGCCGCGTGCACCAGACCCGCGGCGCCGACTTCTACGCCTCGCTGCGCACCCAGACCGCGCTCGAGAAGGCCGAGGTGGCCGTCGTGCTCGTCGACGCCGTCGGAGGCCGATCTCCGAGCAGGACATCCGCGTCATCCAGCAGGTCATCGACGCCGGGCGCGCCCTGGTCATCGCCTACAACAAGTGGGACCTCACCGACGAGGAGCGCCGCCACTTCCTCGAGCGCGAGATCGAGCGCGACCTCGTGCAGATCCCGTGGGCGCCGCGGGTCAACGTCTCGGCGCGGACCGGCCGGCACATGGACCAGCTCGTGCCGGCGCTCGAGACGCGCGCTCGACTCGTGGGAGACCCGCATCTCCGACCGGGCGGCTCAACGCCTTCCTCGGCGAGATCGTCGCGGCGCACCCGCACCCGGTGCGCGGTGGCAAGCAGCCCCGCATCCTGTTCGCGACCCAGGCCGGCACGCGCCCGCCGCGGTTCGTGCTCTTCGCGTCGGGGTTCCTCGAGGCCGGCTACCGGCGGTTCGTCGAGCGCCGGCTGCGCGAGGAGTTCGGCTTCGTCGGCACCCCGATCGAGATCTCGGTGCGGGTGCGCGAGAAGCGCGCCCGCCGCTGACCGACGTCGGATGCCGTGACCGCCGTGGGCGATTCGGTGGCCCCGGCGCGCATGGGATAAGGTTTCGTCGCTCCCGCAAGGGGGCAGCCACGGGCTGTGGCGCAGCTTGGTAGCGCACTTGACTGGGGGTCAAGGGGTCGCAGGTTCAAATCCTGTCAGCCCGACTGTTGTTTATGCAGGTCAGAGACCTGCGAGGTCGTGAGCACCGTGTTTCGTGCAACATACGTGCGCCAAGGGCACGTTGGCGCATCGCCGATGCGGGGCGTGGCCGCGCTGGGGGATTGGGCACGCTGACCGGCAGCACACCCCTGCTGACCGGGGGAAACGCAATCATCGCCGCGTCAGGCTTCGCCCGAGCGTTCTCTTTGGTGAGCCGCAATCTCATCCGGACGAGGGCGATTCCCAGCGTGGGCCCTGCCAGTCGAGCGCCACACCCTCTCGACACGAGATGCGGCCTGCATGACAATCCTGCTCTCGCCGCCGACAACGCCTGCTCGTTGGGCCGGATGTCACTTTCTTCACCGGACCCGCCGCAGCGCAGGGCTAGCGCTTGGTGACGGTGACCGTGACTCTGTCGCCGATGTCCTTGCCGAGCGTCCTGCGGACCTTCGCACTGAGCGACACCATGTGCCCGCCGGTTCCGGTGACCATCGCCCCGACGTTCTCGAGCTTCACGTCGTCGACCGTCACATCGACCCTCACGGTCTTGCCGGTAGCGAAGAACTCGGCCGAGTCGGGAATCTCGACGCAGCTCCAGGTGTCCCCCTTGACCTCGACGCCGATCGTTGCCTCGAAGCTCTTCCCCGCTGCAGCCATGCCAGCACCCTACTGACCTGCGCGACTGAGCCGCGCCTCCCTTGGCGCCGGTTGTCCGGCGGGCACCGGGCCGCCTGCTCCATACTCGGACGATCCGGCACCCGCCACGGCAGGCGAGCCGGCCGTCGATCGAAGGGGCCTCCGATGGCCGAGGGAGCCGTACGCACCCGAGCCGACCTGGTGTCGCTGCTCACCACCGCCGCCGAGGTCGAGCACTCGCTGATGGTCCAGTACCTGTTCGCGGCGCTGACGATGAAGCAGGGCACGGACGAGGGCCTCACCGAGGAGCAGTTGATCCGGGTCGCGCACTGGGAGAAGCTGGTCCTGGCGGTCGCACGGCAGGAGATGGAGCACCTGGGCCTCGTCGCCAACCTGCTGACCGCGATCGGTGCCGCACCCTGCCTGACCCGCCCGACGTTCCCCTACGCCACGTCCCTCTACGGCCACGTCATGGAGCTGACTCCCTTCTCGCAGAGCACGGTCCACCGGTTCGCCTGCTTCGAGAAGCCGCAGGCGGAGGGTGACGACACCGTGGCGTGCCCCCCCGCGCTCGGCCCGTCGGTGCCCGGCCCGCCGAGCATCGTCGCTCTCTACGACGAGATCCGCGCGGGGTTCGTCACGCTGGCGGCGGCGCAGCAGCCGCTGTTCCTCGTCGGCGGCGACCAGCAGCTCGGCGGCAAGGCGCTCGGGACCGACTTCCCCCGGGTGGGGGCCATGGGTGGCGGTTACGACGTCTTCATGTCGACCGTCACCGACCTCAGGAGCGCGCTGACGGCGATCGACCTCATCATCGAGCAGGGCGAGGCGGCCGAGGTCGCCGGCGACGAGGGCCACTTCGTCGCCTTCCGCAACATCCTCACCGAGTACGCCGCCCTCCAGGCCGCCGACCCGTCCTTCGAGCCGGCCCGGGCGGTGATCGACAACCCCACCACGACAGCCGGTCCCGGGGGCGGCACCCTCACCGATCCGACGGCCCTGGCAGTCGCCGGGCTCTTCGATGCGTCGTACCGCACGATGCTGCGCTTCCTCCTCAGGCTGCTGATGAGCACGGACGAGTCCCCCCAGGAGTCCGCCGCCCTGACCGCCGTCGGGTTCTTCCCGATGATGACCATGGTCATCCGGCCGCTGGCCGAGGTCCTGACCTCGATGCCCGCGCACAGCCCCGACGACGGGCGTCGGGCGGGGCCGCCCTTCGCGATGGACGGCTCCGTGGGCTTCCTGCCGCACCGGGAGGCGGCCTGGGCGGTGCTGAGCCAGGAGCTCACCGACCTCGCGGCTCTCGCGCTGGAGGTCTCGGGGATGCCGGGCGCGCCGCCTCGGCTGGCGTTCGTCGCCCGGACCATCGCGCTGGTCGGGCAACGGTTCACTGCCCAGGTCTCGGAGGCCACGCCATGATGGAGATCCACTTCGACGGCTGGTGGCAGTGCCGGTTCGCCACGGACCCCGACCCCACCGACGACCCCCGTGGTGTGAGCGGGCCGACGTTCATCACGGCGGGTGAACCGGTGTTCGACCGGGTCATCCGGTTCCAGTCGCCGGTCTCCCCCCGGTGGCCCTTCACGGACAGGCTCGGGGTCGCGGTGCGCGCGGTCACGGTGCACGGCGACCCGCGCCCCGACAGTGTTCTCGTCGGCCGGCCCGTCGACCTTCGCGGAGACCCGCAGTTCCACCAGCGCAACCTCGTGCTCGTCGGCCAGCCGTTCCAGGTGCTCATCGACCCGTTCGACCTCCAGGTGGGCACCCCGGACTCCGTCATGCTGCGGCGGCAGGCCCTCTGGGACGTGACCCGGCCGGACCTGGGCGTCGAGGACGTCTTCCTCGACGAGGCGCTCATCGCGCCGCGGATGAACACGGTCGCCGTCCAGTCGCCCGTCGTGGCGGAGGCAACCGGCATCCTCGACTACGCGGGCTATCGCCGCCAGCGCCTGGCGGACCTCACCGCTCGACGCGAGGGAGCAACCGACCCGACGGAGCTCGCGGCGCTCGACCGCCGGATCATGGGCCTCGACGACGACGCCATCCTCACCGGGGTGCGGCTCGCCGCCGAGCAGTTCCTCGGGATGCAGGTGACCTACGACTTCGCCCTCGACGGCACGCCCCACGTGGAGGACCCGGTGCACGCCCTGGGCGGCACGGTCGGGACGTCGCAGACCTGGCAGCTGAAGATGTGGTGGGGCGGGTACGACGTCGACACGCTCTGCGGGTACGTGAGCGGGACCCTGTCGGTCCCCTTCGTCGAGCCACCGGACGCACCACGTGCATGAGCTCGTGCCCCGACCGCTCCTCGACGCCGTCGCGGGAGGAGCGGGGTCCTGGTGCTCGGTGGGCCCGGCCCTCAGCGTCGACCTCGTGGGGTTCACGTCGATGGCGTGGACCCTGGCCGCGAACGGCAACCGCGGGGCAGAGGCCCTGGCCGACATCGCCGACGCGGTCTTCGCCCCCATCGTCGAGGCGATCCACGGGTACGGCGGCTACGTCGCGGAGTTCGGCGGCGACGCCATCCTCGGCATCTTTCCCGCCGGTTCGGGCACGGACACGATCCTCAATGCCGCGGCCGCCGCGGCCGCCATCGCCGCGTCCGCCCGGGAGCGCGGTCCGATCCGAACCGGGTTCGGGCGATTCGAGGTCGGCGTCAAGGTCGCCGTGGCGGTCGGCGAGGTCCGCTGGGACGTCCTCGACGACGCGCAGTCGGCCAGGTCGACCTACGTCGCGTGGGGTGCGGCCGTGGAGCAGGCGGCCGGGCTCGCCGCGACGGGCACCGCCGGCGAGGTGCTGCTCGACCCGACCGCCGCAGCACTCCTCGCCGACGCGGTGCCCGTCGAGGACCAAGCCGGCCGTCAGCTGCTCGGAACGGCGGACCTCGCCCGGCCACGGACCACGTCACCGGCGCCACCGGCATCCGCGCATGTGCTTGCCGCCCGCTTCGCGCCCGAGCGGCTGCTGACCTGGGACCGCCGCGGCGAGCTGCGTCCGGTCGTCACCGCCTTCCTCGGGCTGGAGCAGGAGGCGCCGATCGAAGACGTCCGCCGCCTCGTCAGTGAAATCTTCCGGCTCATCGAGACCTACGGTGGCGTGCTGCACCAGGTGGAGCGCGCCGAGAAGGGGTGGGTGATCCTGCTCTACTGGGGTGCTCCGGTCTCCTTCCCGGGGGACGTCGAGCGGGCCCTGGGACTCCTGTTGGCCCTGCGGGCGCAGAGCCCGGTGGTGTTCCGTGCCGGGACGACGGTGGGCACCGCGTTCAGCGGGCTGGTCGGGGCCCCGGTGCAGGTCGGCTTCAGCTGCTACGGCTCCCACATCAACCTGGCCGCGCGACTGATGGGCAGCGCCCCGCCAGGGTCGCTCGTCGTGGACTCGAGCGTCCTCGGCAACGCCGCCGGCGTCGCCGCCTGGACCTCGCTGGGACGCCTGGAGCTCAAGGGCGTGGGGACGCCCGTCGAGGTCTTCGAGCTCGAGCCGCTGGCCACGGGGGTGGTCCCCCGGGAGCACCGGATCGTGGGCCGCGAGGACGAGCTGGCAGCCCTCCACGACGTGGTTCGGCGTACCGCCGCCGAAGGGGGGCTGCACCGGGTGGCGCTCGTCGGGGAGCCCGGCTGCGGGAAGACCGTGCTGCTCGACTTGCTGCGGCGGCGCGAGGAGGGAGTGCACGGCCTGCAGTGGGCCGTGTGCCGCAGCGAGAGCCACGGAACCCGCTGGCTGCACCCCGTTCGCGACCTCGTGCGCCGGTGGTCGGGGGTGTCCGGCGTCGACGACGTGAGCACCAACGCCGAACGGTTCTGGGGCCGGCTGGACGGGCTGGCGCGGTCCGTGCCGCCCGCTCTGGGTTCCTCCCTGCTCGACCGGGGGTCCTTCCTCGCCGCCCTGCTCGACCTCCCCGTCCCGGGGTCGACGTGGGCCGCCACCCCGCCCGAGGACCGGTTCGACGGGATGGTCGACGCCCTCACCGTGCTCCTCAGGGCCATGGCGAGCACCGGACCACTCGTCCTGGTCCTCGACGACGTCCAATGGCTGGACTCGACCTCCCGGGACCTGCTCGTCCGGGTGCTCGGGGCGCTCGCCGACTCCCCGGTCACCGTCATCTCGACGTGCCACGAGCTCGACCAGCTGCCCCACCCCGTGGACGGCGACCCGAAGCTCGTGGTCACCATCGGGCCGTTCGACCTGGACCACATGGAGCAGCTCGCGCGGTCCCTGCTCGGGCGGCTGCCGCCGCCCTGGCTCGGCGGCTGGCTGCTCCGGCGCACCGAGGGCAACCCCCTCTTCGCGGAACAGCTCGTGTCGTACCTGGCGGGTGAGGGCCTGCTCGAGGCCGCGAACGGCGCTCAGCCGCCTGCGGACCTCGCGGTTCCTCCGGACCTGCGGGGCTTGTTGGTGGCCCGCATCGACGGCGTGTCGAGCCCAGCGCGCAAGGCCCTCGAGGCCGGGGCGGCGCTCGGGCGACGGTTCGAGCGGGACATCCTGCACCGGACCCTTGCCGTCCTCGGCGTCGAGGGCGCGGTCGTCGCCGAGGAGGAGGTCCTGGCCTCCGGCCTGTGGACGGCCGACCGGGAGGGAGTCGCCTTCACCCACGAGCTGCTGTGGGCCGCAGCCAGCGAGATGCCACTGACCGCGACCCTGCGCTCCCTCCACGCGGCGGTGGCCGAGGCCCTCGAGAACACCCCGGACGAGGGAACCGGCCGGTACGTCAACCGGCTGGCCTTGCACCACCGTGCCGCCGGGAACCGCACGAGGAGCGCAGGCTACGAGGCCCGGGCCTCCGAGCAGGCCCTGCTCCTCGGTGCCTACGGCGATGCCGAGCACCACGCCGAGCTCGGCCTGCGAGACCTGGCCGACCTCGAGGACGCCGAGGGTCCACCACCCGCGGACCTCGAGCTGTCCCTGGTCCTCGCCCTGGGCTCCGGGCGGATGATCACGCGCGGCCAGTCGGCCCCCGAGACGTACGCCGCGTACGAGCGGGCCCATGCCATCACCGAGTCACTCCCACCCACGCGCCAGAGCTTCCAGGCGCTCTTCGGGCTCCGCATGGCGGCGGCGTTCCGGGGTGACCTGCGCGCGGCCACCACCCTCGGCGAGCGCGCCCTGGCCATGGCCACGGACATCGGCGACGAGGACCTCGTCCTCGAGGCGATGCTCATGGTGGGGAACATGCAGTTCTGGTACGGCCGGCTCGACGAGGCCATCGCCACCCTGCAGCGGGTGCGCGACGCCGAGGCGCGCACCAGCCATGGTGACTTCGTCCAGCAACGCCGGCTCACCGCGCTGTTCCCCCTGTTGCTCTCGCAGTGGCTGACGACGGGGGATGCCGGACCGATCCTCGCCGCGGAGCAGGGCGTCGACGAGGCGCGCGCCCTCGGCCACCGGTTCAGCGAGGCGATCGTCCTCGAGACGGCTGCCTTCCTGGCGGCGCTGTCGAGGGACGCGCCCAGGGCTCGCCGCAGCGCCGGCGAGCTGCTCGACCTGGCGGAGTCGGAGCCCTTCCCCGTGTACGCCCTGATGGCCCGGGCCGTCCTCGGCTGGGCGGGAGCCACCGAGAACCGATCTGCCGACGAGGCGGAGCAGGCCGGTCGTGCGGTCCACGAGCTCGCGGCGATGCGGGTCATCCTGGGCCAGACCCTCATGAGGTGCTTCCATGCCGACGCCGCCCTGGCGGCGGGCGACCCGGCCCGGGCCCTCGAGGTGACCGCCTCGGCCCTGCTCCTCGCCGAGCGGACGGGCGAGGTCGTCATGACGCCCCTGCTGCACCTACTGCGGGCCCGGGCTTCGACCGGTCGGGACCGGCAGGACGAGTTGGAGGTCTCGAGCTCCCTGGCCGCGAGCATGGGCCAGACCCACGTGCGGTCACTCGTCGAGGCGGTAGAGGCCCTGCCCCAGCCCGAAGCACATCCCGAGTCCAAGGAGCACCGACCATGACCGACACACGCACTCTGTCGACCGACGAGCTCGCCCTCATTCTGCAGGGAGCCTGCTTCCTCGGCTCCGGCGGCGGCGGCCCACTCGCGCTGGGCCAGCAGTTCATCGGCGACATCGCGAAGGGTCCCAACCCGGTCCGGGTCGTCGACGTCGCCAGCGTCCCGCCCGACGCGCGTGGGGCGATCTCCGCCGGGGTGGGGTCACCAGCAGCTGCCTCGTCCGGGTTCCCCGCGGATGCGGCAGGCGTCGCGTGGCAGGAGCTGCAAAGGGTCGTCGGCGACGACCTCGATCACATCGTCCCGGCGGAGATCGGCGCGGGCAACACGTTCATCCCGTTCCTGCTCTCGGCCCAGACCGGGTCCCCGGTCATCGACGGCGCCGGAGCAGACCGCGCCGTTCCTGCGCTGCAGCTGTGCACCTTCGCCTCGGCGGGGGTCCCCTTGGGCACCGTGGTGCTCGGCAACAGTGACCTGGTCCTGCGGTTCGCCGGCTCGGCTCCGGAGACGGCGGACGCGAGGATGCGGGTGCTGCTGGGCGGCGACGTGTTCGACCAGGACGCGGGATCGGCGATGTGGGCCATGAGCGGCACCCAGATCGCCGCCGGCGCCGTTCGGGGAACGACGACCCGGGCCCTGGAGGTGGGGTCGCTGCTGGCCACCTCGAGCGACCCGGTCGACGATGTGGCCGCCCACCTGGGCGGATCCGTCCTCGTTCGCGGGACGATCACAGACATCGGGGAGGTGACCGGCGGCGGGTTCGACACCGGCCACGTGACGATCACTGCATCCGGGACGAATCCGAGCTCCGTCACCGTGGTGAACGTCAACGAGAACCTCCTCGCCTTCTCCGGGCAGACGCCGCAGGTGCTCGCCACCGCGCCTGACCTGCTCTGCTACGTCTCCGCGCAGGGGCAGGCCTTCTCCAACGCGGAGGCGGCGACGTACCAGAAGGCCGGCAGCGAGGTGGCGCTCGTCGTGGTGCCGTCGTCGGCGCAGATGCGGTCCGACTACCTCCTCAACGGCTTTCGGACAGTACTGGCCTCGGTCGGCTACTACGGACCGTTGGTCCTGCTGCCGGCCGCACCCTGATCCGCCCGGCGCGGGTCGCGAAGCGGGCTCGCGTCCAGCCGTCGCTCGCCTGTGCCCGACGCGCCGTCAGCAGACGGCGACGCGGTCGCGCGTCCCGGCTGGTCGTCGCGATCACTCCGACTGGTCGGCGCCCGAGAGCCGCCGCCCGACCGCCCAGCAGAGGGCGGATGCGAGGGCGACCAGCACGAAGATGACGGCACCGTCGGCCGTCGAGGCGCCGCGCCATCCGGCGTACGCGAACAGGGCTGCCGGGCCAACGGTGCCGGCGAGAGCGGCGGCGAACGCTGATGCCGGTCGCAGGCCGAACGCGCCGGCCGAGATCGCGACGGTCTCGGCGACGAGCGGCAACGGCCGGCTGGCGACGATGGCGAGCACGCCCCAGCGCTGCACCAGAGCAGCCCCGCGTTCGACGTCGCCGGCGTCGACGGCCTTGGTGACCGCGCCCTGGGACCGCCGGCCGAGTGCGTAGCCGAGGGTGAACCCGCCCATGCTGCCGACGACCGACAGCAGCATTCCGCCGGCCAGACCGAACGTCGCCCCCAGTGCCACCATGACGACGCTGGACGGCACCGGCAGGACGGCGTCACCGATGAGCAACCCCACGCCGATCACCGCCGCCAGCACCGACACGGTGTGCAGCGACGGCCCGGGATCCACGAGGAGCGGAACCTCCGCCCACTCCACCACGAGGAACACGACGAGGAGTGCCGCTGCCAGGCCACCCACCAATGCCCATGGCCGCAGCGTCGTCATCGGCTCATCGTTGGGGACGGCGTCAGTGTCGTCAACCAGCACGGCAGAGGACGACGAGCCCGGGCCCCGGCAGCGGAATGAGTGCCACGCCAACAACGACCAGCGCCAGTCCAACGCCGAGCGGGACCTTCAGCATCTTCACGTCCTCGACCGTCTCCGTGGCTGACGGGGACTGGACCGACCTGCCGCTCTCGGCGCAGAGACGCAACCTGGCCGTCGGCTATGTGGATGGCGCACTACCCGCCGTGCAAACCCTACAGATTCGCGCTGATGCTGCCCACGTCCACGTCCATGTCCAGTTGGTCGAGACGGTGGGCGAGGTGCAGGGTTGTCAGCAACATCACGAGGACATTCGCACCAAGCAGCGCGATAGCCGTGCCGGTCGTGAGCGGTCCTCTGGGCCAAACCCTTTCCGACTTTCTTTGGCCCTCGTACCCAACTTTGTCGGTGCTGGTCATCGCTCCACCTCGCTCAAACCTGTCGCCGCGTCATGACGGGGCGGCGAGCGCGTCTTCATGGGTGTCGGGGCGATGAGTGGCACCAGCCACGTCGTCGGCACCCGTCATCCGCTGCGGATCGCATCAGGAAGGTCGTGCGCTCATGAGGCTGTGCACCGAATGCACCCGGAACTCCGAGGCGTGGAGCCACCAGACCGCTCCACCCGGACGGTGCAGCGAGTGTGGCCGGGCGTTCGACGTGCAAGGCATGCCCATCCGGGACGAGAGCGTGACGTGCCCCATCCACCAGCCGATCCTCGCGAGCTGCCCGCACAGCAGCGCCGACACCGAGGTGCCTGCACCCACCGCCTCCTGGCTGGTGGACGAGACCGGCACCGCTGGGGGAGGCGGACCCACGTCATCACCGCACGAGGTTCGATGACGACGTGGATGGGGGCGCGGCGCGACCGTCTGATCCGGTACGGCCGCCTCTGTGGGTTCATCAGCCCTTCGCACTGACCCAACGGTCGACGTTCTTGCGTGGGAGCTGTCGCAGGGCCTTGTCGTAGCCACGCTCGGCGGCGTCGGCGCGCTGCTCCTCGCGCGCGTGGAGTCGTCCGGCGCCGAACGCGACGGCTGCGTCGCCGTGGGCTCTCGAGGCCAGTCCCTCCAACCACGCCCTGGACGCCACGGTGTCCTGGTGGGCGCCGAGCGCATCCTGGATCGCCTTGGCGCGCTTCGCCAGCCGCTTGCCCCGCTTGCCGAGCACCGGCGTGCTGGACTCCGCCGCATAGCGCAGCCGCTTCGCCTTCTTGCGGACCTCGTGCAGGGCCTCATCGCGGGTCGCGCCCGGCGTCGGTCCGGCGGGCGGCCCGGGCGGCTCGCTGCAGCCGGCGGGCGTCACGCTCGAGGAGCTTGGGCAGGCCCTTGCGCGCGCGCTTGGCGGCCTTGGGGCGCAGCGCCGGTGCCTGGGTGAGGGCGTCGAGTGCCTTCAGCAGCAGGCGGTAGCGCTCGCTGGCGACGGCTTCCACCGCCGCCGCGTGGCCCCGGCGGTGCGCGTCCGACAGGTCGTCGTCGATGCGCTGGCGCAGCGTCGTCACCGCGACCGACGGCACCTCGTCGGCGACGACGGCGTCGAGGTGGCCACGAAGGACCTCGGAGTCGCGCGCGTCGCTGAGCTCGCGCCCGAGCCAGCGGAGCTCGTCCCGCAGCGCGTCGATCGCGCCGGGCTCGAAGACCGGTCTGTAGGTGGCCAGCGCGGAGCGGAGGCGGCGTGCCGCGATCCGCAGCCGGTGCACCGTCTCGCCCCGCAGCCCGGCGTCGTGTTCCTCGAGGACGGCGAGGTGCGTGGCGACGTACGTGGTCAGGACGTCCCCCACGCTCGAGCGGCGCGGGTGCAGGGTCTCGGGGCCGGCAGCGCCCTCGCGGCCGGGTGACTCCTCGGCGAGAGCGCGGGCAAGCTTCGACGACACCCCCGCTGGTCGCGCGCCTGCGGCGACGAGCTCGGTCTCGATCTGACCGAGCAGGTCATGTGCGGCATCCGCGAGCTCGACCTCCCACTCCCGCCAGTGCTGACGAAGGGTCGGCGGCAGCAGCCGTTCGGCGTGGACGTCGTCGTCCGCGACGACAGCGATCGCGGTGCCGTCGTTGCCGACGAGGGTGACCTCTGATCGGTGGGTCGTGGTCTGCGCGACCGGAACCAGTGGGTGTCCCGCTGTCCAGCGCTCCACGAGGTTGCGCAGCCGCTTCGGGACGGTGTGGACGGCACGCCCGAGGGGGACCTGGGTCTCGGACCGCGAATCGGGGCCAGAGGGCTCCTTCAGGTGCCACCCCTGGTCGGCCCCGCCGACCCGACGCCGCAGCGTGATCCCGTTGCGCAGCAGGTCCAGCTCCGCCGTGTCGAAGTACACCGCGACCAGGTCGGACCGCCGAGCGGGAGGCACCTCCGCGACGGCATCCACGGCCGTGAGGTCCGGCAGCGACGTGTCCGGCCCGACGGTGTACTTGCGTTCCACTTCCTCGTGCCGCCTCGCAGTCATGCCGTCAATCCTCGCTGTTCGGACGCGGTATCGGGCCGGTTGTGACCGCGCGCACCACGCCGCGACGCGCACGATCGAGGATCACCTGGATGCCGACCGTCTGCGCCCTCCCGACGACGGCGGTGCGGTCGAACACGCAGGGATCGCGGCGCGGACTCACTCGGTGGGGGTGATGAGGTCGATGACGGCCGGGCTGGACGCTGTGGGAACGCAACGAGAGGAAGTCGGTCATGAGGCGTTCCACGCTGGAGCAGGCGTTCGGTCAGCCTGTGGGAGAGGCGGCCGACGGTGCGACGGAGGCCGAACAGCGGTGACCTCCTCCGCGGGAGAGAAGCGGATGACCGTCATCCAAGCGACGTTCATCGGCGTGGGTTCCATGGTCGGCGCCGGCATCTTCGCCCTCCTGGGTGCCGCCGGGGCCGTCGCGGGGTCCGCCGTGTGGGTGTCGTTCCTGGTGGCGGGCGCGATCGCCGGGCTGCAGGGGTACTCGTTCGCGAAGCTCGGATCGGTGTACCCCTCCGGGGGCGGGATGCTCACCTACCTGTCCAAGGGGTTCGGCGAAGGTCACCTCACCGGCATCACGTCGTGGCTCTTCTACACGACCGCCGGAATCGTGACCGCGATGGTGGCCAGCTCGTTCGGCGGCTACGCGAGCTCGGTGCTGACCGACGACGACCCGACGTGGACCAAGGTGTTCGCGGTCCTGGTCGTCGTCGTGATGGCGGCGCTCAACGTCGTCGGCTCCTCGGCCGTCGCCAGGGTGCAGTCGCTCATCGTGAAGGTCGTCCTGACCATCCTCACGGTGTTCGCGATCACCACCCTGGTCAACATCGACCTCAGCCTCCTCGCGCCGTCCGGCTACCCGGGCTGGCGGGAGATCATCGCGAGCGTCGCGCTGACGTTCTTCGCCTTCCTCGGCTTCGGTGTCATCACCTTCACGGCCAAGGACCTACCGGATCCGGCGAAGCAGCTCCCGAAGGCGATGTACCTCGCCCTCGGGATCGCCACCACGGTCTACGTCGGGGTGTCGCTGGGGGTGTTCGGGACGTTGACCGCGGACCAGGTCGTGGCGTACGGACCGACAGCCCTGGCCGAGGCCGCCAAGCCCACCCTCGGCCAGTTCGGCTACGTCCTCATGGTCATCACAGCGCTCTTCTCCACGGCGGGGGCCACCAACTCCGGCCTCTACCCGGCGACGGGGATGACGCAGCACCTCGCCTCGGTGGGGCAGTTCCCCCCTGCGCTCGGCCGGACGGTCGGCCGGCGGAAGGCGGGCGTGGGGTTGCTGCTCCTCGCGGGCATCACGCTGGTCTTCGTCCTGCTGTTCGACCTGAACAAGATCGCCTCGATCGGCAGCGCCGTCGCACTGCTGGTCTTCTCGATGGTCACCGTGGCACACCTCAAGCTCCGCCAGGAGACCGGCGCCAGCGTGGTCGTGCTCGCCGTGGCACTCGTCGCCACCGTGGGGACGTTCCTCGTGTTCTGTGGGACCACCCTCGCCGACGAGCCCGCGACGGCCACCGCCCTGGTCGCCATCGTGGTCCTGGCCACGGCGGCCGACCTGCTCTGGAAGAGCAGTCGCGACCGTGCCGGGCGGACGACGTGATCGCCCACCGCGTCTCTCACAGTAAGGTCCGCCCATGACCGCACACCTGCGCCCCCAGCCCCGCCACATCGGGTTCGCCGTGGCCGGCATCCTGCTCCTGGCCCTGACGGGCTGTTCCGGCGACAGTGGGGAGTCCTCCCTCAAGGCGGCCCAGGCGCAAGGTGACGTCCAAGGAGAAGGCGCTGACCGAGGCCGAGGCCGCAGCGAAGGCAGCCGCAGCCGAGTTCTGCACGGCGAGTGCGACGTACGTCACGGCCATCGACCGCTACGGCGACGTCCTCAACGCCACGGCCCCGACCGTCGGTGACGTCAAGGAGGCCGGGAGCGACCTCGCGCAGCCGGGGGAGGACGCACAGAAGGCGGCCGGAGCAGTGGCCGACAGCCGTAAGGGCGTCGCCACGGCGGAGCAGGAGCTCGCGGACGCGCAGGCGGCCCTGGTGACGGCCCAGGCCTCGGCCTCCGGCACGACGCCCTCGGCGGCACCGTCGAGCAAGAGCCCCAGCCCGTCGCCGACGCCGGCCAGCGTCACGCGCGTCCAGGAGGCGGAGACCGAGCTCGCGGCCGCCCAGGCGGGGATCACCGACCAGACCCCGCTGGCGCAGGCAGCCGAGCAGTTCAACGCCGCTGCCGTGGCCCTCGAGATGGCCTGGCTCCAGCTCATCGGGGACAGCGGGTGCCTCAGCGACGCCCAGCAGGACAAGGCGGCCAAGGCCGTGAGCAGCGTACACCAAGACGCTGCAGCAGGCCCTCGCGGACGCCGGCTACTACGAGGCCGAGGTCGACGGCGTCTACGGGCCCAAGACGGTGGCAGCGGTCGAAGCACTGCAGAAGGCCAACGGGCTCCCGCAGACCGGGACCCTCGACAAGGCGACCGAGAAGGCCCTGCGCTCCGAGCTCGCTGCCAAGGGAGGCGCAGCGGCGCAGGAGGAGACGGCGTCGACCGCCGCCGTGCAGCAGACCCTCAAGCTCGCCGGCTACTGGGACGGCCCCGTCGACGGCCAGTGGACCGACGCCCTCACCGACGCGCTCGAGGAGCTGCAGAAGGACCTCGGGGTGAAGGTCACGGGCACCGTCGACGCAGCCACGATCGCGGCCCTCGAGAAGGCCATCGCCGAGGCGGGTGCCGCCCCCTCGGCCAGCCCGTCGGCGTCGGTCAGCCCGGAGCCCACGGCGAGCAGCTGACGGGCAAAGGCCCACGGCGAGCAGCCGACGGGCCAAGAATTGTAGCGAGTTCGGTGCTGCGCCACGGGTCACGGTGCAAGCACGGTGGTCCTACGACCAACGTGCACTTGTCGGTCCTCCTCCCCTCACTGAGGGTGAGGGGCGCGCGGGTCCTCCCGGGCACCGACAAAGGAGTCACTACATGCCACGCACAGCGAACATCGTCAGGATGGGGGTGCTGGCAGCCGCACTGGTAGCCGTCACCTCCACGACGGCACCGGCGCAGGCCGCGTCATCGGATGGCTGCGAGAACGGCGGCTTCCGGCTGGTGAACCTGGCCACCGGGGCCACCGTCGCCCAACCGGGTGAGGACCGGATCCGCACCACGATCCCCGCCGCGCAGTTCGGGTCCACGTTTGCCGTTCGTGGCCGCTACGCGCAGTTCGACGTGCGCGCCAACGACTTCGCCGTGCTCAACCAGGCGTTCACCGGCGCGGCCAACCCGCTCGACATCACCGGCGGTCGGTTCACGCCGGTCTTCGCCAGCAAGGTTCCGGACCATCGCGGGCTCGTCCTGAGCAGTGCCATCTCCGTCGAGCTCGACGAGGAGAGCGTCGAGCTGTCGCGCACCGGCACCGGTCTGTCGATGAAGATCCAGGCCAAGGACTGTGCCCAGGGCGGGATCTTCCAGATGGAGCCGGAGCGCGGTGACGGCACGAGGACCCGCGTCACCCACACGCTCGCCCAGTCCACGACCCCCGGGCTGACGCCGTTCTACTTCGACAACCCGAACTTCCGGGCACGGGTCGGGCAGTTCCTCGGCGACGACTGCACCAGCATCGTGACCGGCCCCCCGAGCACGTTCTGCGTCCAGGTGAGCACCCGGGTCAACATCGCCAACGACCTCTCTCGGCGTTTCGTGGCCCGCGACAGCTCCCAGGTGGCTGACCGGGTGCCGCAGCCCGCGTGCAACACGGCCACCCCGGTGACCCCGAGCGTCCGGCACTGCGGCGGGATGTCCGTGTGGGACGTCGCCAGCGGCGGACGGCTGGGCTTCGTCACCGGTGAGGACGCGACCGAGGTCGCCAACCCGCCCACCGACTGCACCAGCCAGTGCCAGGCGCAGAACCAGGTGCGCGGCCGGCTGGCCGTCCTGGGCCACCCGTTCCCCGTTCCCGCCGGGAGCCGACTGGTGCCGAGGACTGCCGCGGTCCCCACGTCCTGACCTCCCCTGACGTCGCCCGCAGCGGGCTCTCGACCGCTGCGGGCGTCGCGCGGCGGCTCCGCTGGGGTCATGATGGGCGCCAGGAGGTTGGCATGGGCGGGTTCGAGCGGCTTCAGGAGGCGCTGCCCGCCGCCCTCGCGGCGAACGTGCCGGGCTCCGGGTGCGACCACGTCGTCGTCGCGATGGCGTCGTTCAGCCTGAGCGAGTCGCTGCTGGCGCACTACGGCGAGCGGATCCCCGCGATGGAGCACCGCTACCTCAACGCCTCGCTGATGCTCAACCGGATCGACACCGACATCGTGTTCGTCTGCTCGATCCACCCCGGCCCCGAGGTGCTCGAGTACTACCGCAGCCTCGTGCCCGCCGACGTCGCCGCCCGGATGCGCGCGAAGGTGCACGTCGTCGCGGTCGACGACCCGTCTCCGCGCCCGCTCGCCGAGAAGCTGCTCGACCGCCCCGACCTGTTGGCCGAGGTCCGCCGCCTCGTCGGTGGGCGCACCGCCGTGATCGAGCCATGGAACGTCACCGAGCCCGAGGTCGCGGTCGCCCTCGAGCTCGGCCTGCCCATCAACGGCAGCGCGCCAGACCTGCGGTCCGAGGCGTTCAAGAGCGCCGGGCGCCGGCTGTTCCACCGCGCCGGGGTCCCCGTACCACTCGGTCGCGAGGACGTGCACCAGGTCGACGACGTGGCCGCTGCCGCCGAGTGGATCAGGGCGTCACGCCCCGACGTGGCGGCGGTGGTGATCAAGCACGACGACAGCGGCGCCGGCGACGGCAACTTCGTGCTCGACCTGCGCGACGAGTCGGGCACCGCTCGGGACCCGCACGAGGTACTGGCCGACGTCGCCGCCCTGCCCGACTGGTTCCTCGGGGACCTCGCCACCGGTGGGGGAGTCGTCGAGGAGATGGTCGTGGGCGACCAGCTGCGCAGCCCCAGCGTCCAGGTCGACCTGATGCCGGGTGGCGACGTGCAGGTGCTCGCCACCCACGACCAGGTGCTCGGTGGCCACCACGGGCAGGTCTACCTCGGATGCCGGTTCCCCGCCGACCGCGCGTACGCCGCGGACCTCGCCCGCCACGGGGACGCCGTGGGGCACGAGCTGCAGTCGCGCGGCTGTGTCGGTCGGATCGGGGTCGACTTCATGGCCGCCCGCTCGGGGCAGGGCCCGTGGTCGGTCACCGCCCTCGAGGTCAACCTGCGCAAGGGCGGCACGACGCACCCGTTCTCGGCGCTGCGCAACCTGGTCCCGGGTCGCTACGACGCGGGGTCGGGCACCTGGTTGGCCGACGCGGACGGCAGCACCCGGGCCTACCGCTCCAGCGACAACGTCATCGACCCGTCGCTGGCCGAGCGCAGCCCCCAGTCGGTCATCGACGCCGTGCGCGACGCGGGGCTGCAGTTCGACAGCGCCACCGGCAGCGGGGTCGTGCTGCACATGCTCGGCTGCCTCGCCGTCGACGGTCGGTTCGGCGTCACGGCGATCGGCCACACCGCGGACCACGCGGACGAGCTCTACGTCGCGACCCTGGCCGCCGTGGTGCCACGCGGGGCGGCGGCGGTGGAGCTCACCCGTTGATCCGGCGTCAGAGCACCGAGGCCATCCTCCGCACGGCGTCCTCGAGGATCTCCGGCGAGGTGGCGAAGTTGAGCCGGGCGAACCCGCGCCCCGCTTCGCGGCCGTAGTTCGGGCCCGACCCGAGCGCCACCCGCCCCCGCTCGCGGAAGGCCCGCGCCGGGTCGTCGCCGAGCCCGAGGTCGCGGCAGTCCAGCCAGGCCAGGTAGGTCGCCTGCGGCGCCTGCCACCGCACGCCGGGCAGGTGCTCGGCGAGCAGCCGCCCGAGCAGCGCCCGGTTCGCGTCGAGCTCGCCGACGAGCTGCTCCAGCCAACCCCGCCCGTCGACCATCGCCGCCACGTGGGCGATCGCGCCGATGTGCGACGAGCCGTGCGTGTTCACCTCGTGCAGGCGCCGGAAGTCGTCGACCGCGCCCGGCCCAGCCATGGCCAACGCCGACTTCAGGCCCGCCAGGTTCCACCCCTTGGAGGGCGAGAACACCGAGAAGCCGCGCTCGGCCCCCGGCACGGTGAGGTACGGCGTGAACCCGGGCCCCCCGGCGTACACGACGGGCGCGTGGATCTCGTCGGCGACCACCCGCACCCCGTGCTCCTCGGCGAGCGCCGCGAGCGACGCGAGCTCGGCGGGGGAGTGCACGGTGCCGGTCGGGTTGTGCGGGTTGCACAGCAGGTATGCCGCCCGCTCGCCTCCCGCGGTCGCCGCCCGGAACGCCGTGCGCAGCGCCTCGGGGTCGAGCCGTCCCTCGGGGGTCAGCGGGGCATCGAACCGGCGGCGACCGATGGCGTCGACGAAGCCGAAGAACGAGTCGTACACCGGGGGCGAGACCACGACCGGGCCGCCCTCGTCGGTGAGCAGGCGGAGCAGCTCGGCGGCGCCGATCATCACGTCGGGCACGATCATCGCGGCCGAGGTGTCGATCTCCCAGCCCCACTCCTCCTGGGCGTAGCGCGCCACCGCCGCGGCGTAGCGCGGGCCCCACCCGTAGCCGGTGTCGCCGCGCCGCACGGCGGCCGACACGGCCTCGGCGACCGCCGGGCACGGCGCGGCATCCATCTCCGCCACCCAGAGCGGCAGCACGTCGGGCGGGTAGGCCACCCACTTGACACTGGTGCGGTCGCGGCGCAGCTCGGCCACGGTCGCGCCGAGCACGGGAGTCGACATGCCGCCACCCTAGGGCCGCCGCACCGAGCCACCTGTCAGCGGACCTCCAGCCCGACCGCATACAGTGGCGACCATGTCGACGGGGGCGCCCGACCAGCAGGTGAGCGACCGGGTGCTGACGGTGCCGAACGCACTGTCCGCCGCCCGGCTGCTCGGCGTACCCGTCTTCCTGTGGGCGATCCTCACCGAGCACGACGGCCTGGCCCTGGCCCTGCTCTTCCTCGCCGGGCTCACCGACTACCTCGACGGCATGATCGCCCGCAAGTACAACCTGGTGTCGCGGGTGGGTCAGCTGCTCGACCCGGTCGCCGACCGGCTCTACATCGTCTCGACCCTGCTCGGCCTCGCCTGGCGCGAGATCATCCCGTGGTGGCTGGTCGCCGTGCTGTTCGCCCGCGAGCTGTTCATGGGCGTCGTCGTGCTCATCGCGAAGCGGCACGGCTGGGTGGGTCTGCCGGTGCACTTCGCCGGCAAGGCCGCCACCTTCAACCTGCTCTACGCGTTCCCGCTGCTGCTCCTCGGTGAGGGCACCGGCACGCTGGCCACGATCGCCGAGCCGGTCGGCTGGGCGTTCGCCTGGTGGGGCACCGCCCTGTACTGGGTGGCCGGCATCCTGTACGCCGTGCAGCTGCGCCAGCTCATCGCGGCGGAGGAGCGGACGGTGCCCGCATGAGCCGCCCCGCACCGACCGACCGACGGCCGGACGCGTCGATGACGCTGCTGACCTCGATGCTCCAGCGACCGCTCGACCCGAGCTACGCCGCCGCCGCCGACCGGCGCGAGGCGCAGGGACGGCCGCCGGTCCACCTCGCTGCGCTCACCCCTGCTCGTCATCGCGACGGTGCTGATCGGGCTCCTCGTCGGCGTCGCCTCCTACAACCTCACCACGGCCGAACAAGCCCCGTTCCCAGGCCCGCGCCGAGCTCATCGAGCAGATCCAGGACCGCCGCTCGCAGGTCGACGCGATGACCTCGCAGGCCACGACCCTGCAGGGACAGCTCACCGATCTGGAGACCGAGCAGCTGGGCAATGACGCGCTGGCCAACCGGACCCGTGAGCTCGCGACCGCGGTCGGGTGCCGTCCCGCTGCACGGCCCGGGGTTCACGCTCACCCTGGACGACGCGCCCGCGTCCGGGTCGGACGACGCGGCCGAGGGCGGCCAGGCCGACGAGGGCAGGGTGCTGGCCAAGGACCTCCAGTACGTCACCAACGCGCTGTGGGAGTCCGGCGCCGAGGCGGTCAGCATCAACGGCAAGCGTCTGACGGCGACCTCGGCGATCCGCTTCGCCGGGTCGGCGCTCGTCGTCGACTACCGGCCGCTGACCCGGCCCTACGTGGTCACCGCCCTGGGCGACCCCAAGCGCTTCCCGGCGGCCTTCGCCGACGGCGTCCGGCGGCACCTACCTGTCCACGCTGCGCAGCACCTTCGGCATCCGGGTCGACACCGAGGTGTCCGACGACCTCACCGTGCCTGCCGCGGTGGGGCTGACGACGCGCTACGCCCGCAGCGGGGATACTGGTGACGCCACTCCGTCACCCGGCACCACCCCGTCGCCGACCGCCAGCTGAAGAAGAGGAGCCCCCTCGTGATCCCGGCCATCGGCCTGTCGCTCGGCATCATCATCGGCCTGCTCCTGCAGCCCGCGGTGCCCGTGTGGCTGCAGCCGTACCTGCCCATCGCCGTCATCGCCGCGCTCGACGCGGTGTTCGGTGCGGTGCGCGCGATCCTCGACGGCATCTTCGACGACAAGGTCTTCGTCATCTCCTTCCTGTCCAACGTCATCGTCGCGGCGTTCATCGTCTTCCTCGGCGACAAGCTCGGCGTGGGCGCCCAGCTCTCCACCGGGGTGGTCGTGGTCCTCGGCGTGCGGATCTTCTCCAACGTCGCCGCGATCCGTCGCCACCTCTTCGACGCATGACCGAGACCCCGCGCGAACCCGACGAGCCGGTCCGGCACCCGGCCCCGGCTCCGCGCGGCGTCGAGCCCTTCCTGTTCGACGGGCTGCGCCCCCGCGACGACGCCGACGGCGCCGACGGCGCCGCCCAGCGGCCCCGGCCCGGTCGACAGCCCCCAACGGGCCTGGCACCGCCTGCTGCGGGCCGGCTCCCCACGCGCCACCCGCGCCAACGTGCTCGCGATGGTGCTCGCCGGGGCCCTGGGCTTCGCGATCATCGCCCAGGTGCGCCAGACCTCGCTCGAGGGCCTGGAGAACCTGCGCGAGGACGAGCTGGTGCGCATCTTCGCCGGGGTCGACCAGGACGGCGAGCGGCTCGCCGACGAGATCCGCGGCCTGCAGACCTCCCTCGAGCTGCTCAAGAGCCAGTCGACCAACGAGGCCGAGGCGCAACGCGCCGCCCGTGAGCGGCTGGAGGCGCTCGGCATCCTCGCCGGCACCGTCGCCGCCACCGGCCCCGGCATCGTCCTCACGGTCAGCGACCCGGACAACAAGGTCGACGCCCCGACCATCCTCGACACCGTGCAGGAGCTGCGCGATGCCGGCGCCGAGGCGATCCAGATCAACGGGGAGCGGGTGATCGCCGACACCTGGTTCGCCGACACCGAGAACGGGCTGTCGGTGTCCGGCTCCGAGGTGCGCCCGCCCTACGTCATCAAGGCCATCGGCGACGCGAACACGCTGGCCGGGGCGATGGAGATCCCCGGCGGGGTCACCGCCACCGTCCGCCGGGTCGGCGGCGACACCGACGTCCAGATCGAGGACGAGGTGAAGGTCGACGCGTTGCTGACCCCGACCTCGCCTCAGTACGCTCGGCCCGTACCCACCCCCACCCCCTGATGGGTCGCCCGCGACCCGACCAAGGAGCGACATGAGTGACCTCGAGTACCCCGCCGGCCTGCGGTACACCGCCGAGCACGAGTGGGTGCGCGCCGACGGCGACACGGTGCGGGTGGGGATCACGTCGTTCGCCCAGGAGGCCCTCGGCGACGTCGTGTACGTCAGCCTCCCGGCGGTGGGCGACGCCGTCGTCTCGGGCGACACGTGCGGCGAGGTCGAGTCCACCAAGTCGGTCAGCGACCTCTACGCCCCCGTCTCCGGAGAGGTGACGGCCGTGAACGCAGCGCTCGACGCCACCCCTGAGCTGGTCAACTCCGACCCCTACGGCGAGGGCTGGATGTACGAGCTGCGCGTCTCCGACGCGGGCGTCCTGGACACCCTGATGGACGTCGACGCGTACACCGCGCAGCTCTCCTGACATCCTTGGGGTCAGACCACCGGAAAGGGTGGGCCAACGACGGTGCCGTGATCTAGGGTTTGACCCTCGCGGGACACCGACGACGGAAGGCTGACAGGCGAATGAGTGACGAGCGCGAGGACCCTCGAGGCCCTGAGCCGACGACGATGCGGCTCCGGGCGGTCGAGGGCGCCGAGCCGACCGAAGCGGTGCACGAGAGCGACCACGTCCTCACCAAGTCCGACCTCGCGACCGTCGAGGCGCTGCGGCCGGGCACCGCACTGCTCGTGGTGCTGCGCGGCCCGAACACGGGCGCGCGCTTCCTGCTCGACGACGACGAGGTGATGTCCGGCCGCCACCCGGAGAGCGACATCTTCCTCGACGACGTCACCGTCTCGCGCAAGCACGCCATCTTCCGCCGCACCGAGAGCGGTTTCGTCGTGCGCGACGTGGGCTCGCTCAACGGCACCTACGTCAACCGTGAGCTCGTCGAGGAGGTCGTCCTGAAGACCGGCGACGAGGTCCAGATCGGCAAGTTCCGGCTCGTCTTCTACGCGAGCCAGGCCGCAGCGTCACGGTGACCACCGAGGCCGGGCGGCGCCTCACCGTGGGTGCGGTGGTGCGCGACCTGTCCGAGGAGTTCCCCGACGTCACGATCTCCAAGGTGCGCTTCCTCGAGGCCGAGGGGCTGGTCACGCCCGCCCGCACCGCGTCCGGCTACCGCCAGTTCACGCCCGAGGACGTCGAGCGGGTGCGCTACGTGCTGCGCGCGCAGCGCGACCACTTCTGGCCGCTGCGGGTCATCAAGGACAACCTCGAGGCGATCGACCGTGGGCTGGCCCCCGGGGACGCCGGCGACGGACGCCCGCGGGCCCCGGCGCCGGTCCCCGATCCCGACGTGCCGGATGCCGTCGACCTCGCCGCGCGCCGCGACCTGCGGCTCACCGCCGCCGAGCTGGCCCGGGCCACCGGACTGGCGCCGGCGGAGGTCGCCGACCTCGCGGCGCACGGCCTGCTGCGCCCCGACCCGTCGGGGCTGCACGACGAGGCCGACCTCCAGGTGGCCCACGCCGCAGCGGGCCTGGGCGCGTACGGGGTCGAGCCGCGGCACCTGCGCGGCTTCCGGGCGGCCGCCGACCGCGAGGTGGGTCTGGTGGAGCAGGTCGCCGGCCCACGCCGGGGCGCCGACGCGCAGCGGCACGCCGCCGAGGTGGCCCACCTGTGCCTCGCCCTGCACGCCGCACTGGTGCGTGGTGGACTGTCCGGCCGCGCGGGCTGACCCACCTGCAGGTGGGCGGGGTACGGTGACGCAATGAAGGTCCTGGACGTGCTCGGGGTGCGGGTCGAGTTGCCGACCAACCAGCCGATCGTGCTGCTGCGGGAGCGCGACGGTGACCGGTACCTGCCCATCTGGATCGGGGCGGCGGAGGCGACGGCCATCGCCTACGCCCAGCAGGGTGTCGTACCGCCCCGGCCGCTGACCCACGACCTGCTCCGCAACGTCATCGACGAGCTCGGTCACGAGCTGACCCGGGTGCGGATCGTGGCGCTCAAGGACGGCGTCTTCCACGCGATGCTCGACATCGACGGGGGAGCGGCGGCCGGCGGCACCGACATCGAGTCCCGCTCGTCGGACGCGATCGCCCTGGCCCTGCGGGCCGGCGCCGAGATCGTCGCCGAGGAGGAGCTGCTCGACGAGGCCGGGGTCGAGATGGCCGAGACCGAGGACGACGAGGTCGAGAAGTTCAAGGAGTTCCTCGACCACGTCTCGGCGGACGACTTCGACACCGAGGCCGACACCGACAGCTGAGGGCCACGACACGCCGGTGAGCGTGCGGGCTCAGGGTCGTTGACCCGAGTCACACCTGCCCCTAGCGTCACACCTGTCACACCCGTGGCGAGTAAGTGACGTCGATGTCATTCGTGGGCGTACAGTCGCACCAGCAGGTCGATCAAGGAGGTACACGTGGTCTCCACCGGAGAAGCGCGGCAGTCCGGGGGTCACCCCGTGCCCGCGCAGGGCGTGTTGTTCCAGGGCGACCTTCCCGAGCTCGACGAGGAGGCCGGCTACCGCGGCCCCACCGCGTGCAAGGCGGCCGGCATCACCTACCGCCAGCTCGACTACTGGGCCCGCACCGGTCTGGTCGAGCCCTCGGTGCGCCCCGCCGGCGGGTCCGGCACCCAGCGCCTCTACGGCTTCCGCGACATCCTCGTGCTCAAGGTCGTCAAGCGCCTGCTCGACACCGGCGTCTCGCTGCAGCAGATCCGCGGGGCGATCCAGGTGCTGCGCGCCCGCGGCGTCGACGACCTCGCCCAGATCACCCTGATGAGCGACGGCGCCTCGGTCTACGAGTGCACCTCGAACGAAGAGGTCATCGACCTGCTGCAGGGCGGACAGGGTGTCTTCGGCATCGCGCTCGGCAAGGTGTGGCGCGAGGTCGAGGGCGAGCTCGCGTCGCCTGCCCAGCGAGCGGGCCGAGCACGAGGTCGACGCCACGCCCGCAGCCGGGCGACGAGCTCGGTGCCCGTCGCGCCGCGCGCCTGGCCTGAGCCCCGACCCACCGGGTCCCCGGTGGTAGATTGGCGCCCGCCGCTCACACCGTGTGGGAGAGACCTCGACGCAGTTCGCCGGGGCGCCGAAGGGGCAAACCTCCCCGGAACCTCTCAGGCGCAAAGGACCACACGGGACAGGCACCTCTGGAGCACCCGGCGCCCGCCGGTCACGTGACAGAGGGGGAGACGTCGACGCCGTCTGCCCTCCAGGAGCCACCGTGAGCACCCCGACCACCGACCTGCCAGCCTTCGCGGCCCGCCACATCGGCCCGCGCGAGGACGACGTCGCCGCGATGCTCGAGGTCGTCGGCCGCAGCTCGCTCGCCGACCTGGTCGACACCGCCGTCCCCGGCGGCATCCGCGGGGCCGAGGCCCTCGACATCGAGCCGGCCGCCTCCGAGGCCGCCGTGCTCGAGGAGCTGCGCGAGGTCGCCGCCCGCAACCGTCGGGTCACCTCGATGATCGGGCTCGGCTACTACGGCACCCTGACCCCGGCCGTGGTGCAGCGCAACGTGCTCGAGAACCCCGCCTGGTACACCGCCTACACGCCGTACCAGCCGGAGATCTCCCAGGGTCGGCTCGAGGCGCTCCTCAACTTCCAGACCGTCGTCAGCGACCTCACCGGGCTGCCGATCGCAGGCGCGTCCCTGCTCGACGAGTCGACCGCCGCGGCCGAGGCGATGACCCTGATGCGCCGCTCGAGCAAGGCTGCGGCCGATGCCGTGCTCCTCGTCGACAGCGAGGTCTTCCCGCAGACCCTCGGGGTCGTGCACACCCGGGCGCTCCCGCTGCGCATCCCGGTCGTCGTCACCGACCTCACCGGCGTCACCACCGCCGACGAGCTGCGCGAGGCCGCCGGTGGCGCCGAGGTGTTCGGCGTCCTCGTGCAGTACCCCGCGATGGGCGGCACGCTGCACGACCTGTCCGCGCTCACCGCCGCCGCGCACGACGCGGGGGCGCTCGTCGCGGCATCCGCCGACCTGCTCGCCCTCACCCTGGCGACCCCGCCGGGGGAGTGGGGGGCCGACGTGGCCGTCGGCACCACCCAGCGCTTCGGCGTGCCGATGGGCTTCGGTGGGCCGCACGCCGGCTACCTGAGCGTGCGGCAGGGCCTCGAGCGCACCATGCCCGGGCGGCTCGTCGGCGTCTCCGTCGACGCCGTCGGGGCACCGGCGTACCGCCTGGCGCTGCAGACCCGTGAGCAGCACATCCGCCGCGAGAAGGCGACGTCCAACATCTGCACCGCCCAGGTGCTGCTCGCCGTGATGGCCAGCATGTACGCCGTCTACCACGGCCCGGCGGGCCTGCGCGCGATCGCGCTCGGCGTGCACGCCCATGCGGAGGCGCTGCGCGACGCCCTGCGCGAGGGCGGCGTCGACGTGGCCGACGGCCCGGTCTTCGACACCCTGCGCGCCCGGGTGCCCGGTCGAGCGGGCGAGGTCGTCGACGCGGCGCTGGCCGCCGGGGTCAACCTGTGGCGCATCGACGACGACACCGTGCAGCTCAGCGTCGACGAGACGACCGGCCTGGTCGACCTCGGGCGGGTCGCCAAGGCGTTCGGGGTCGTCGCGCCCGAGCAGGTGCGCGTCGCGAAGCCCTCGTGGCCCGACGCGCTGGTGCGCTCCTCCGACTACCTCACCCACCCGGTCTTCTCGGCCCACCACTCCGAGACCGCGATGCTGCGCTACCTGCGCCGGCTCGCCGACCGCGACTTCGCCCTCGACCGCGGCATGATCCCGCTGGGCTCGTGCACGATGAAGCTCAACGCGACCACCGAGATGGTCGCCGTCACCTGGCCCGAGTTCGCCCAGGTGCACCCGTTCGCCCCGCACGAGCAGACCCGCGGCATCCGCGGCCTGGTCGACGAGCTGCGCCGGCTGGCTCTGCGAGATCACCGGCTACGACGCGGTCTCGCTGCAGCCGAATGCCGGGTCGCAGGGTGAGCTCGCCGGGCTCCTCGCCATCGCCGCCTACCACCGCTCCCGGGGCGACGACCAGCGCACGGTGTGCCTCATCCCGAGCAGCGCGCACGGCACCAACGCCGCCAGCGCCGTGATGGCCGGCCTGCGCGTCGTCGTGGTCAAGACCGACCCGATCACCGGGAACGTCGACCTCGACGACCTCAAGACCAAGGTCGAGGCGCACCGCGACACCCTCGCGGCGATCATGGTGACGTACCCCTCGACGCACGGCGTCTTCGAGGACACCATCACCGACCTGTGCGCGCTCGTGCACGACGCCGGCGGCCAGGTCTACGTCGACGGTGCCAACCTCAACGCCCTCGTCGGGGTGGCCCGGCCCGGCAAGTTCGGGGCCGACGTCTCGCACCTGAACCTGCACAAGACCTTCTGCATCCCGCACGGCGGCGGTGGCCCGGGTGTCGGCCCGGTCGGGGTGCGTGAGCACCTGGCACCGTTCCTGCCCAACCACCCGCTCGACCCGGCGGCCGGGCCGGAGACCGGGGTCGGCCCGATCTCGGGCGCGCCCTACGGCTCGGCGAGCATCCTGCCCATCTCGTGGGCGTACGTGCGGCTGATGGGCGGCGCCGGCCTGCGTCGCGCCACCGAGGTGGCCGTGCTCAACGCGAACTACGTCGCGGCCCGGCTGCGCGAGCACTACCCGGTGCTCTACTCGGGCCACGACGGGCTCGTCGCGCACGAGTGCATCCTCGACCTGCGCGGCATCACCAAGGACACCGGCGTCAGCGTCGACGACGTGGCGAAGCGGCTCATCGACTACGGGTTCCACGCACCGACCATGTCGTTCCCCGTGGCCGGCACGCTGATGGTCGAGCCCACCGAGAGCGAGGACAAGGGCGAGCTCGACCGGTTCTGCGACGCGATGATCGCGATCCGCGGCGAGATCGACGAGGTCGGCTCGGGTGCGGTCGGGGCGAACGAGAGCGTGCTGCGCGGCGCACCGCACACGGCCCAGGCCCTGGCCGGCGAGTGGGACCACCCCTACGACCGGAACGCGGCCGCCTTCCCCGAGGGCGTCGACCCCACGGCGAAGTACTGGCCGCCGGTGCGGCGCATCGACGGTGCCTACGGCGACCGCCACCTGGTCTGCTCGTGCCCGTCGCCGGAGGCGTTCGAGGACTAAGCCGCCGGCTCGGCCGCCGCTCCACCCACCCGCACCTCGACGGTGCTGCCGCTGGCGCCCTTGTGCACGACGGCCTGGTGCGTGATGCGGGTGCGCAGGTCGGCGACGTGGCTGACGACGCCCACGGCGCGGCCCCCCTCGCGCAGCCCGTCGAGCACGGTGAGCACCTGCTCGAGGCTGTCGTCGTCGAGGCTGCCGAAGCCCTCGTCGATGAACAGCGTGCCGAGGTCGAGCCCGCCCGCCTCCTCGCGCACGGCGTCGGCCAGGCCCAGGGCCAGGGCCAGCGAGGCCATGAAGGACTCCCCGCCCGACAGCGTGGCGGTGTCGCGGACCCGTCCGGTCCACTGGTCGAGCACCCGCAGGCCCAGGCCGGAACGGGCGCCCCGAGCGGCTCGCTCGTCGGAGTGCTCGAGCAGGTAGCGCCCGCCGCCCATGACCGCGAGTCGCTCGTTGGCGAGCGTCGCCACCGTCTCGAGGCGCGCCGCGAGCACGTACGCGGTCAGCCGCATCCGCAGCGTGTTGTCGGGGCCGATGCCGCTCGTGGTGTCGGCGAGCTCGCGCACCCGGGCGTCGCGCTCGGCGCCGAGCGCGACGCCCGCGCAGGCCTCGTCGACGAGGGGCAGCAGGCGTTCGAGCGAGCGCAGGGCGCGGGCGGCGTCGTCCTGGGCGGCCGCCGTCGTCAGCAGCGTGTCGCGCGCCGCCCGGTCGGCGGCCTGCAGGACGGCGAGCTCGGGCGGGTCGGCGGCCAGGGCCGTGACGACGTCGGGGTCCTGCGCCACGGCGCGGGCCGCGGCGGTGTCCTCGACGTGGGCGGTCACCGCGGCCCGCAGGCGGGCCAGCTCGGTGGGACCGACCAGGGCCGCCCGGGCGGTCTCGGCGTCGTCGAAGCCGGCAGCCTCGAGCGCGGCGTCGAGATCGGTGGTCACCGAGGCCAGCCGGCCGTCGGCACCGCCGAGGTCGGCGACGGCCGCCGCGTGGTCGGTGAGCGCCCGCCCGGCCCGCACGTGCTCGGCCGGGTCGGGGGAGCCGCAGGGGCAGCCGGCGTGCTCGGTGCGCAGGGCGACGAGGCGCTCGTGGGCCCCGGCCTCGGCGGTGGCGAGGTCGTCGCGGCCGGCCGCGACCGCCTCGAGGCGGGCCACGGTGCTCGCCAGGGAGGCGCGGTGCACCTCGACGGCCTGCGCGACGACCTGCAGCCGGCCGGCGAGCTCGACGCGGGCGTCGGCGTCGGCGCGGGCGGTCGTGAGCGCGGCCGAGGCCTCGGCCACCGCCCGGTCGAGGGCCTCACGGTCCGCGCCGTCGAGGCTCGCGAGCCGGGTGCCGGCGCGGGTGCGCAGCGACTCGATCTGGGCCTCCAGCGACCGCAGCTCGGCCTCGGCGGTGCTGAGCCGGTGCTCGGCCCCGATGATGTCGTCGGGCAGCACCGGGTCGGCCACCGTTGCGGGAGAGGGGTGTTCGAGAGCGCCGCAGACCGCGCACGGGTCGCCGTCGGTCAGTGCGCGGGCCAGCTCTGCGGCCATGCCGTCGAGCCGGCGCTGCCGCAGGTCGAGTAGCTCGCCGCGACGGTCGAGGGCGGTGGTGCGCAGGTCGGCGTGGTGCGGCGCCAGCCCCTCGGCACGGGCGAGGTCGTGCTCGGCCGCGTCGAGCACCGTGACCCTGGCCCGAGCGGCGTCGAGCAGCAGCTCGAGCTCGGGCACCCGACCGGCGCCGGCGGCTCGTGCAGTGACGTCGGCAGTGAGCTGCTCGACCTCGGCCTCGGCCTCGGCGAGCTGGGCCCCGACGCGCTCGGCCAGGGCCGCGAGCTGCGCGGCGCGCTCGTCGAGCTCGGCGTGCTGGCGGGCCCGCAGCGCCTCGTCGTCGGCCTCCCGGGAGAGCGCGGCGGCAGTGCCGTCGAGCGCCAGCAGACGGGCGAGCATCGAGGCCACCTCGCCGTCGGGCAGCGCGGCGAGCGGGCCGGCGGGGAGGGCGTCGCGGGTGCGCCCGACCTGGCGACGGCAGGTGGCCACGTCGTCGGTCGCCCGGGCCAGGGCGGTGAGGTGGCCGGCCAGGCCGGCGGCCCGCTCGGCGGCGGCGAGGGCGGCCACCCGCTCGACGTGGCTCGGCCGGGCGGCCTCGAGCCCCTCCAGCCGTGCGACGGCACGCGTGCCGCGGGTGCGCAGGTCGTCGAGGGCGCGTGCGGCGGCCAGCGCCTCCGCCGCCGCCCGCTCGGCCCCGGATGCCGCGTCGAAGGCGGCCATCGTCGTGCTCACCCGGGCGTCGAGCCGGTCGGCGACGGCGCGCAGGTGGGCGCCGACGGACTCGGGGGGCACCTCGGACGGGCTCGTGACCGGCTCACCCGCGGCGTCGTAGGCGTCGGCCAGCACGTCCTCGACGCGGGCGAGCAGGCTCTCCAGTGCCGAGCGGGCCGCCTCGAGATCGGCCCCGGCGGTGCGCCGCGCCTCGGCCAGCCAGGCCTCGACGTCACTGAACGCGGAGATGTCGAAGAGCCGCTCGAGCACCTCACGGCGGTCCTCGGGCGTGGCCCGCAGGAAGGCGGCGAAGTCGCCCTGGGGGAGCAGCACCACCTTGGCGAACTGCGCCATCCCCATGCCGAGGGCGTCCTTGACGACGTCGGCGACCTCGTCGTGGCGGGTGCTCAGGGCGACCCACCGGACGCCGCGGCGCTCCTCGAGCGTCACCTGGGCCTGCACCGACACGACACCGGTGCCGCGCTTCTTGGGGCGCAGGAACTCGGGCGAGCGGGTGATCCGGAACCGCCGGGTGCCGGCGGTGAGCTCGAGCGTGACGCGGGGCACGGCATCCGGCCCGGCGTGGTCGCTGCGCAGCCCGCGCTTGGAGCGCGAGCCGGGCACGTCGGCGTAGAGGGCGAAGCAGATCGCGTCGAGCAGGCTGGTCTTGCCCGAGCCGGTGGGCCCGTGGATGAGGAAGAGCCCCTCGGCCGAGAGCGCGTCGACGTCGACGACGACCCGGTCGGCGAACGGCCCGAAGGCCTCGATCTCGAGCCGGTGCACCCTCACGCGGCGCCCGCCGACCCGGAGGCGACACCCTCGTCGTCGCCGACCTGGCGGGCCACCCGGCTGGCCTCGACGGCCTCGGCGAGCAGCGCCCGCTCGTCGTCGCTGGCACCGCGCCCGCCGCGCACGTGGCCGAGGAAGTCGCAGCAGACCTCGACGTCGGTCGCGGTGGCGACCCGAGCGGCGTACGGCCGCAGCGGCACGGTGGCGCCCTGCGGGTCGAAGCGCAGCTCGAGGGTGAACGGGAACCGGCGGCGCACCTGGTCCATCGCCCCGAGCGGTCGCTGCGGGTCGGTCAGGGTGACCTGGCACCAGGCGGTCTCGGCGCCGTGGTGGGCGGGGTCGGCGAGCAGCTCGTCGAGGGTGCCGCGGAGCACGGCCAGCGGCCGCTGGACGGGAGCCTCGACGTGCGTGACCACCGGGGTGTCGCCGGCGAGGTCGACGAGCAGGCTGCCCTTGCGGTGCGTCCACTCGGAGAACGACATCGCCACGGGGGAGCCGCTGTAGCGCACGCCGGGCGCGACCTCCTGGCGGCCGTGGAGGTGGCCCAGGGCCGTGTAGTCGACCCCGGCGAACACCTCCGGGGGCACGGCGGACACGCCGCCGACGCTGATGTCGCGCTCGGACTCGGTCGTGACCCCGCCGGTGACGAAGGCATGGGCCATGACCACGGTGCGCCCGCCACGCTGCTCGGCGTCGGCCCGCACCCGCGTCATCGCGGCGCGCAGCACGCCGGCGTGGGTGCGCTCGGTGGCGCCCAGGGCATCGGCGGCCAGGGCCGGCTCGAGGTAGGGCAGGGGGTGCACCGCGATGTCGCCGAGGAGCACCGGCCGGCCGACGTCGGCGACCGAGGTGCGCAGGTGCAGGCCGGCGCGCTCGAGCAGGCCCGACGCGAACCCGAGCCGGATCGCGGAGTCGTGGTTGCCGCTGCTGACGACGACCTGCGCACCGGCGTCGACGAGCCGGAGCAGGCTCTGCGAGAGCAGCTCGACGGTCTCGGGGGAGGGCATCGCCCGGTCGTAGACGTCGCCGCTGACGAGCACGGCGTCGACCCGCTCGGTGCGCACGACGTCGACGAGGTGGTCGAGGTAGGCGGCCTGGGCGTCGAGCAGCCCCACCTGGTGGAACGCGCGTCCCAGGTGCCAGTCGGAGGTGTGGATCAGTCGCACGGTGCCCACGCTACGAGCGAGGTGCGACACCGCCCGTGACCGAAACGCGGTTCCGGCTACCGGCTCAGGGCGGTCCGTGGTTGGCTGACGGCATGGGAGTCGAGGTCGAGGCGCAGAGCTACAGCCGTGAGGAGCGCCAGCGCTACCGCGAGAAGGTGCGCCAGAACCTCGACGTCTTCGAGAAGATGCTCAACACGAGCTCGTTCGAGTTCGAGCAAGCCGATGACCGGTCTCGAGATCGAGCTCAACCTGGTCGACGCCGACATGCAGCCGCACTTCCACAACGCGCAGGTGCTCGCCGCCATCGCCGACGAGAGCTACCAGACCGAGCTCGCGCAGTACAACATCGAGCTCAACGTCCCGCCACGGCCGCTGCCCGGCGACTCCGCGCTCGAGCTCGAGGTCGAGCTGCGCGACAGCCTCAACGCCGCCGACCGCGCGGCCAAGGAGGTCGGCTCGAAGATCGTCGCCATCGGCATCCTCCCGACGATCATGCCCGAGCACTACGAGGGCGAGTGGATCAGCCGCAACAACCGCTACACCGCCCTCAACGACTCGATCTTCGTGGCCCGTGGCGAGGACATCTACCTCGACATCGACGGGCCCACCGGTGAGCGGGTCGCCACCTACTGCGACTCGATCGCCCCCGAGTCGGCGTGCACGTCGGTCCAGCTGCACCTGCAGGTGGCGCCCTCGGAGTTCGCCGCGCACTGGAACGCCGCGCAGGCGCTGTCGGCGCCCCAGGTCGCGCTGGCGGCCAACTCGCCGTTCTTCTTCGGCAAGCGGCTCCACGCCGAGACCCGCATCGAGCTGTTCAAGCAGGCCACCGACACCCGGCCGGTCGAGCTGAAGAACCAGGGCGTGCGCCCCCGCGTCTTCTTCGGCGAGCGCTGGATCACCTCGATCTTCGACCTGTTCGAGGAGAACGTCCGCTACTTCCCGACGCTGCTCGCCGAGACGAGCGACGAGGACCCGCATGGCGGCGCTCGAGGCCGGGATCGCGCCCCAGCTGGCCGAGCTGCGGCTGCACAACGGCACCGTCTACCGCTGGAACCGGCCGATCTACGACATCGTCGGCGGCACCCCGCACCTGCGCGTCGAGAACCGCGTCCTGCCGGCCGGTCCGACCATCGTCGACGTGCTCGCCAACGCGGCGTTCTACTACGGCGCGATCCGGATGCTGGCCCACGAGGACCGTCCGGTGTGGACCAAGATGAGCTTCGCCGCCTGCGAGGAGAACTTCCGCCGGGCCGCCCGCGACGGCATCGACGCCCGGCTGTACTGGCCCGGGTTCGGCGAGCTGTCGGCCGACGAGCTGATGCTGCGCCACCTCCTCCCGCTGGCCCACGAGGGCCTGCGCCTGTGGGGTGTCTCGGATGCCGTCCGCGAGCGCTTCCTCGGCGTCATCGAGGGCCGGTGCAAGACCGGCATGAACGGCGCCGAGTGGCAGAGCCGGGCGGTGCAGTCGTTCGAGGACGCCGGCTGCGACCGCCGCGAGGCGCTGCGCCGGATGCTCGAGCTGTACACCGTGCACATGGACTCCAACGAGCCCGTGCACACCTGGCCGCTGCCCTGAGTCCGCGCGTACGGTGGAACGCATGCTCGAGACATCGAAGGCGTTCAGCGGCATCGCCGTGAAGGACGTCGCGCAGTCCAAGCACTTCTTCGGCGAGGTCCTCGGCCTGCAGGTCGACGAGGGCGACATGGGGATGCTGGTGCTGCGCCCCACGGGTGGTCGGCCGATCCTGCTCTACCCGAAGCCCGACCACGTGCCGGCCGCCTACACGGTGCTCAACTTCCCGGTCGACGACGTCGCGGCGGTCGTGGCGTGGCTCACCGAACGCGGCGTGGCCTTCGAGCACTACGAGGGCACCCCGGTCGAGACCGACGACGACGGCGTCTTCCGCGGTGGCGGCCCGCTCATCGCCTGGTTCACCGACCCGTCGGGCAACGTCCTGTCGGTGATCGAGGGCCCCGGCCTCGACGGCTGAGGGTCAGCCGGCGGTCTCGTTCCACGACCGCACGGCCGGCACCCCGCGCTCGTGGTCGAGCACACAGACCGCGCCCGCGTCGAGCAGCAGCTGCGCCCCGAAGCGAGCGTCCTGGTGGAGGTAGGTGGCGGCCAGGATGCGCAGCAGGTGTCCGTGGGCGACGAGGGCCACGTCGCCGCGCCGCAACGGCTCGGCCACCCGGGTCAGGACCCGCGACGCCCGGGCGGCGACCTCCTCGACGGTCTCTCCCGGGGTGGCGCCGGGCACCACGCCGTCGCCGAACACCGTCCAGCCCGGGTCGCCGAGGTCCTCACGGATCTCGCTGGTCGTGCGCCCCTCGTAGCCGCCGTAGTCCCACTCCATCAGGTCGTCGTCGGTGACCGGGTCGAGCCCGGCCAGCTCGGCCGTACGCCGGGCTCGCGACAGTGGCGAGCAGAGCACCAGCCGGAGGTCGAAGCCCGCCAGTCGGGGCGCGAGCTGCCGGGCGTCGCGCTCACCGACGGTGGTCAGGGGGACGTCGGTGCGCCCGGTGTGCCGCCCGTCGCGGCTCCACTCGGTCTCACCGTGGCGAAGGAGGACGAGACGGCCGGTCGGCTCGGCTGCTGGCGACATGCGCACCACTGTGGCATCCCGGTGGAAGGATGGGCGGCATGCCGTCCTACGTCGCCTTCCTGCGCGCCGTGAACGTGGGCGGCCGCTTCGTGAAGATGGCCGAGCTGCGCAGCGAGCTCGAGGGCGCCGGCTTCACCGACGTCGAGACCCACATCCAGTCCGGCAACGTCTTCGTCCGCAGCGGGCGCCGCTCCACCGGTGCCGTCGGCACCGAGATGGCCCGGGTGCTGGGGGAGTGGGCCGGGTTCGACGTGCCCTGCGTCGTGCGCACCCCCGCCCAGCTGCGGTCGGCCCTCGCCGCGGTCGATGCGGTGCCCCCGCTGGTCGAGGGCGGCAAGCGCTATGTCGCCTTCGCCGACGGCCCCGTGCCCTCGGATGCCGCCGCCCAGCTCGACGCGTGGGACGCGCCGGGGGAGCGGTGCCTCGTGCTCGGCTCCGAGATCCTCGCCGAGATGACCGGCGGCTTCCAGAACACCAAACTCACCAACACCCGGATCGAGCGGATCACCGGCCGCACGACCACCTGGCGCGACCTCAAGGTGGTCCGCGCCATCGACGAGAAGTGGGGAGCCTGATGGCCCAGCAGCACGAGCAGGAGACGGGCGGCACCGGCCTGGGCCACCGCAGCGTCACGATGACCCGCACCGAGAAGGGCACCTACCTCGTGACGAACGTGCGTGGCGGCACCCTGAGCGTCGGCGGTGGCGGGGACTCCGCCGACTTCACTCCCGTCGAGCTCTTCCTCACCGCGATGGCGGCGTGCAGTGCCACCGACGTCGACTTCATCACCAGCCGGATCGCCGAGCCCACGCAGTTCGACGTGACCTCCGAGGGGGTCAAGATGCGCGACGGCGTCGAGAACCACCTCGGCGACATCGAGGTCACGCTTCACGGTGCGCTTCCCCGACGGCGAGGCCGGCGACCGGGCCCGCGAGCGGCTGCCGCGCGCCATCGAGCAGAGCCGCGACCGGCTCTGCACCGTGTCGCGAACCGTGCAGCGTGGAGCGCCGATCGCGATGCACGAGGGCTGAGCCGACCGGGGGAGGGGCCATGGTGGAGCCGGATCCGGCGCTGGCGGCGGTCAAGACCTACAACTACCTGCGCATCGCCCTGGCAGCCCTGGTCCTGCTGCTCTACACGGCCGTCGTCCTGGAGTGGTGGGCCGCCGGTCGCTGCCTGCAGGGCTCGATCAGCGCCTACTACTACACGCCGGTGCACGCGGTCTTCATCGGCGTGCTCGTCACGATGGGGGTCTGCCTGGTCGCCCTGAAGGGCAACACCGACGGCGAGGACGTGCTGATGAACCTCGCCGGGATGCTGGCCGCGGGCGTCGCGTTCATCCCCACCCCGGGTGCCGAGCAGTGCAGCTCGGCACCGTTGCTGACCCCTGACGTCCCGGCGGGCGTGGCCAACAACATGGCCGCGCTGTTCGTCACCGGTGCGGTGGTCGGCGTCGCCGCGGTCGTGATCGCGCGTCGGCAGGGTGGGGTCGGGGGCGTCAGCACGGCCGACCGGCTCGGCATCGCGCTGACCCTCGTCGTGCTCGGCGGTGGCGTGGTCTGGTTCTTCGTCGCCCGGGACGCCTTCGTCGCACACGGCCACGACGCGTCCGCCATCCCGATGTTCCTGGCGATCGTCGGCGTCGTCTGGCTCAACGCCCGCGGCGTGCGGACGGCCGTGCGCCAGGGCTCGGCTCCCGCCACGCACGGCCGGTACGTCGCGATCTACCGCACCATCGCCGTCGCCATGCTGGTCGCCCTCGCGGCGACGGTGGCCATCAACCTGGCGACCTCCTCGGCCCAGATCGTGCTCTGGGTCGAGGTCGTCCTCATCACGCTCTTCGCGGTGTTCTGGCTCGTCCAGACCACCGAGCTGTGGAACCGCGGGTTGCGTCGAACCTGAGGCCGCGGCACGGCATCCGGTATGCCCGCCTGCGGCGCATGGCCCGCTACCTCGACGTGCACCCGGTCGACCCGCAGCCCCGGGCGATCGCCCAGGCGGTGGCGGTGCTGCGCGACGGCGGCCTGATCGCGTACCCGACCGACTCGGGCTTCGCGCTCGGGGCGATGATCGGCAACCAGTCCGGCAAGGACCGGATCCGCGAGATCCGCCGGCTCGACGACCGCCACCACTACACGCTGATCTGCCGCGACTTCGCCCAGCTCGGCCAGCTCGTGCACGTCGACAACGCGGTGTTCCGGGCCGTGAAGGCGTCCACGCCCGGGCCGTTCACCTTCATCCTCCCGGCGACCCACGAGGTGCCCCGCCGGCTGCAGCACCCCAAGAAGCGGACCGTGGGTGTGCGCATCCCCGACCACCCGGTGGTGCGGGCCCTGCTCGCCGAGCTCGGTGAGCCGCTGCTGTCCTCCACCCTGATGCTGCCCGATGAGGACGAGCCGATGACCGACGGCTGGGCCGTCAAGGAGGAGCTCGACCACGTCGTCGACGTCGTCATCGACTCGGGGGAGTGCGGAAGCGAACCCACCACGGTCGTCGACTTCTCCAGCGGCGCAGCGGAAGTCGTGCGCGTCGGGTCCGGAGACCCCTCGCGCTTCGAGTGACGCCGGCTCAGCCCGGGTCGACGCCGTTGGGCCGCCGCCCGCAGCTCGGTCAGCACCCGGGCGTCGATGCCGCCGGGGGAGCGCCGGGTCTCGAGGTTGACCTCCGACATCCAGGCGTCGAGGGCGCTCCCGACGTCGGGGCCGCCGCGCCCCACCGCGTCGAGGAGGCGGGCCACCTCCTCGCGCAGGCTCCCCTCGAGAGGCTCGACGTCCTCGGGCCCGCCGAAGAGCAGGGTCGACAGGTCGTGCAGGCGGGCCAGCTCGCGCGGTGCGTCGGGGTGGTCGTCCACCCGCAGGTCGGCGAGCACACCGCAGCGGTCGTAGCCGGCACCGGGGGCGAGCGCGAGGATGGCGGCGCTCTGCCGACCGCGGGAGTCGCCGCCGGCGGCATCCCCGGCGAGAACCGCTGCGATCAGGCGGTGGTCGAGCGGCTGACCCTCGGTGCCGAGCCACGCCGCCTCCATCGCCTCGACCACCTCGGGCCCGGTCAGGATGTTGCCCTGGATCGAGTAGGCCGTGCGCTCGTCTCCCGCGGCCACGCCACCGGCCCACGCGAGAGCACTCCTCCCCGGTGAAGGTGGCTGCACCGGAGGGGCCGACCGCACCCACCTGGCGCTGGGCCCGGCCCTCGTCCGCGGCGACGGCGGCCGACAGGGCGGTGCCCACCTCGGTGCCGGCCGCGAGCGCGTCGATCACCTCGTCGAGGTAGGCCACGCGGGCCAGCGACTGGGTGGCCACGGCCCCGACACCCTGTCGCACCGCGGGCACGACCGACCCCACGGCGAGGAACTTGCTGGCGACGGCGACACCCCAGGCGTCCCCGTCCCGTGCGGCGATCGAGAAGGTCATGGCGACAGGGTAGGTGCGGCTCGAGACGACGTCGAAGAGCTCGGTGTGGATCGGCGACGGAGCGGGTCAAGGCGAGGACTACCGCGGACCAGCAGTGCGCTCAGCCGCGCGCGAGCCGCACCATCACCTCGGTGTGCGGAGTCTGCGGGAACATGTCGAAGACCCGACCGGCGACGGGCTGCAGCGACGGCATCTTCGCCAGGTCGCGGGCCAGCGAGTCGACGTTGCAGCTGGAGTAGAGCACGTCGGTCGCGGGCGATGCGTCGAGCCAGGCCGCGAGGTCGGCTCCGATGCCGCGCCGGGGCGGGTTGACGACGACGAGGTCCGGAGCGGGGGAGAGGCGGGCCGTCGTCGCGTCCCCCACCACGAAGGTGGGCGCGGGCGCGGATGCCGGCATCGCGGCATCCGCGGGCAACCGCGCCGCCGCCCGCGCGGCGTCGACCGCGTCGGCGGAGGTCTCGACGCCGACCACCGTGCGGCCGGGCGCCGTCACGTGCCGGGCGAACCCACCCACGCCGCAGTAGAGGTCCCACACGGTCGTGGGGTCGGCGGCGTCGACCCAGTCGCGGGCCTGCCGGTAGAGGGCGGCTGCCACCGTGGTGTTCGTCTGGAAGAACGACCTGGGGCCGAGCAGCAGCGTGGCGTCGCCGACCCGCATCGGAAGCAGGGTCTGCTCGGTGAGCGGAACCTCGGTCTCGCCCTCGAGCACCGCCTTGTGCTCCGGGTGCAGGTTCGCGGTGACCACCCGCACGGACGGCAGGTCGGCGAGCAGGCGGGGCAGCGCGGCCCGCAGGTCGGCGAGGTGGCGCTCCGAGCGCAGCACGAACCGCACGAGGTGCTCGCCGTCCGGGGAGTGCGTGACGATGAGGTACTTCAGCTCACCGCGTCGCGCCGGCACGTCGTACGGCTCGAGGCCCAGGTCGGCGACGAACCGGTGCAGGGGGTCGAAGGTGGCCGCCAGGCCCGGCTCGTAGAGGCCGCAGCGGCGCAGGTCGACGCCGCGCCCCCGCTCGTCGAGGATGCCGAGGGTCGGGTGCCCGGCGCGGCCCCCGACGACCAGCTTGGCCTTGTTCCGGTAGTGCGACGCCGGGCTGCGCGCCGGGTCGAGCCACTCCAGCCGCGGGGCGACGTCGGCGAGCGCGACGGTGGCGCGGTGCTGCTTGGCGGCCAGCTGCTCGTCGTAGGGCGTGCCCATCAGGGTGCACGAGCGGCACCGGCCGGCGTCGAAGTAGTCGCACTGCATGGTGCGGCCAGCGTAGGTGCTACATCTTCGCCAGCTCGTGCACGACGACGCTGGTGATCATCGGGTTCGTGCGGGCCAGGGCCAGCGCCGCGTCCCGGTCGGCCGCCTCGATGATGGAGTAGCCGGTCAGGGACTGTGGGCCGAGCTCGAGGTCGGCGGTGGCCTCCGCCGTCACCTCCGCGCCGCGGCTCAGCGGGTTGCCGCTGTCGACCATCTGCGCCCCGACGCTCTCGAACCACGCCATCCAGGCGCGGCCGATCTCCGGGGTCGGGGTCACGTAGCCCTTGTAGAGGAACAGGAAGGTGCTCATGTCGATGTGCCTTTCCCGCCGGGGGTCCCGGCGTGGTCGGCGGCCGCGTCCGGCGGCGGTCGCCTGGTTGTCGAGCGTCTCGGCGTCGGTGCCCCACCACGGGGCGAACTGGTCGGTCCAGTCCTGCAGCCGGCGCAGTGCCGTCCGCTGCAGCGCCAGCAGGTTGACCCGGCCGACCTTCGTGCGTCGCACGAGGTGGGCGGACTCGAGGATCTTGATGTGCCGGTGGATGGCCGGCAGGGTCAGCCCCACCCGCTGGGCGAGCTGCCCGATCGTGGCCGGTCGCACCGCCAGGAGCAGCACCACCTCACGGCGGTGGCGGTTGGCCAACGCGGTGAAGACCTCGTCGAGGTCGTCGGGGGAGGGGGTCTCATACTTCACAATATCGTTAAGTTTAGGACGTCGAGCCCAGGTCGGCAAGGAGCGCGGAGTGCGCAGCGCGGGTGTCACCGGCCCGCACTAGCGTGGGACGCCCAGGTCGCACCGAGCCATCGAAGGAGATCACCATGACGACACTCGACGACCGCCCGAACACCGCGCTGATGGTCATCGACGTCCAGAACGGCGTCGTCGCCGGCACCCACGACCGCGACGGCGTGATCGGCAACATCAACGCCCTGGTCGACAAGGCCCGCGCCGAGGACGTGCCGGTGGTCTGGGTCCAGCACTCCGACGACGGCCTCGAGAAGGGCAGCGACGACTGGCGGATCGTCGACGAGCTCTCGCCCGGCGACGGCGAGCCGGTCGTGCAGAAGAGCTACCCCGACTCCTTCGAGGCCACCGACCTCGAGGAGGTCCTCTCCGGCCGTGGCGTCGGCCGGGTCGTGGTGACCGGCGCGCAGACCGACGAGTGCATCCGCGCCACGCTGCACGGGGCCCTGGTGCGCGGCTACGACGTCACCCTGATCAGCGACGCGCACACCACCGAGGACCTCACCGAGTACGGCGCGCCGAGCCCGGACCTGGTCATCTCGCACGCCAACCTGTACTGGCAGTGGGCCAGCGCCCCGGGGCGGCGTGGCGACGTCGTGTCGACCGACGAGGTCAGCTTCGGCGAGCAGTCGGGATGAGCGCGGTTCCGGTCGTGTGATCGACGCTTTGCAGCGGAATCCGAAGGCAGGTAGGGTGAAGCCGAGCGATATCCGAACCCCTGAGACCATGTCCCCGCCCGAGGGTGGGGGAGGAGGCGCCCCGATGACCGACCAGCTGCAGACCGCACCCGCCGTGCCCGCGCACGACCCCGGCACCTACCGACGCCTCCCGGTGCGGACCCGCCCGGTCGACCCCGAGGTCGTCGAGCGGCTGCTCGCCGCCGAGTGGGCGCGGTTCACCTCGTGGTCGGGCGAGTCGGGTGCCCACAACGAGCGGGCGAGCAAGTCGCTGCCGCTCGGGGTCACCAGCTCGTTCCAGCACTGGGAGCCGTACCCGATCTCGATCGCCTCGGCCCGGGGCGCGTGGCTCACCGACGTCGACGGCAACCGGCTGCTCGACCTGTCGATGGGGTTCGGCGCGATGCTCGTCGGGCACCTCAACCCGCACGTCGTCGAGACGGTCACCGAGGCGCTCACCGACACCGGCACGCTGTTCGTCACGCCGTCGCCGCAGGCGACCGAGATGAGCGAGCGGTTCTGCGACCGGTTCCAGCTCGACATGATCCGGTTCACCAACTCCGGCACCGAGTCGCTGATGTACGCCATCCGCTGCGCCCGCGCCTACACCGAGCGCAAGGCGATCGTGAAGATCGAGGGCGGCTACCACGGCGGCTACGACGCGCTTCAGGTCTCGGTCAAGCCGGGGCTCGACGAGATCGGCCCGGCCGACGCGCCCACCCCGCAGGTGCCCTTCGACGTCGAGGCCGGCACCGTGCACGTCATCGCCTACAACGACCTCGAGCAGCTCGACCGCGTGCTCGCGGAGCACGGCAGCGAGATCGCGGCGCTGGTCGTGGAGCCGGTCATCGAGAACCTCGTCGATCGTCGTGCCCGACGAGGGCTACCTCGCCGGCGGTCCGCGCGGCGTGCGACGCCCACGGCGTCGTGCTCATCTTCGACGAGGTCAAGACCGGGCTCACCGCGGGCTACGCCGGTGCGGCCCAGCGGCTCGGCGTCACCCCCGACCTGATCACCCTGGCCAAGTCGATCGGCGGCGGGCTGCCGCTGGCCGCGTTCGGTGGCAAGCGCGAGGTCATGGAGGTCGTCGTCGACGGCCGGATGGCGCACTTCGGCACCTACAACGGCAACCCGCTCGTCATGGCGGCCGCCCAGGCCGTCGACGAGATCTGCACCCACGAGGCGCTCGCCGAGGCCGAGGCGGTCAACGTGCGCGCCCTGCAGGCCATCGACGCGATCATCGACGAGTACGAGCTGCCGGCCCACACCGTCGGGCTCGGGGTCAAGGGCTGCGTCACCTGGTCGACGACCCCGGTGCGCAACTACCGCGACTACAAGGCCACCGACTTCGCCCTGGCGGAGCTGTCCTGGCTGTGGGGCGTCAACCGGGACATCCTGACCCCGCCCGGCCTCGACGAGCAGTGGCTGGTGTCGCTGGTGCACCACCGACGCCGACATGGCCACCCTGGTCGACGACTTCCGCGAGCTGGCCCAGGCCCTGCGCGCCTGAGCGGGGGGAGTGGCGGGCACGCCCCGCTGACCCGTCGGATCCACGGTAATTGACATAATGTTGATTATCGGCGTTAGTACCGGTGAGCGAGACCCCTTCCGGCGGTGACCGTCAGCAGCGGCCGCTGTCGCCCGCCCGACGCGCCCGAACCCGCACCAGCTCGCGCTGCGGTGCTGCCGGCGACACGTCCTCGTGGTCGCGGGCCAGCGACACCACCGGCATCACGAAACGGTGCTTGGCGACGCAGCGCACGTGCACGTGCTCGACCGGGCCGTCGGTGCTCGGCCAGCACGTCGCGGTCGACCACCTCGGCGATCTGACCGCACTGCGGGCACCGCGTCCACTCGATCCACTGCATGGCGACTCCTCCCGGGTCGGTTCTTCTCGCTGTGTCTCAGGAGGTCGTTTGCCGGACCCTGATACGTCCGCCCGGGTCGATGGGTGACAATGAGCGCTCGTCATGGCAGGACCGCCAGCAGTGAGGAGCACGAGGGTGAGCAAGTCGTCCAGGCCGCAGGGTGGTGTCCGGGCCGGCCGGGCCAAGGTCGACGAGCTGCGACTGGAGCAGCGCGCCAAGGAACGCCGGTCGCGCATCATCCTGGTCGCCGCCGTGTCGGCGGTCGTGCTGCTCATCGCCGGCATCGTCGGGTTCACCGTGTACAACGACGTCTCGAACCGCCCGACGCTCGACGCCGTGAAGACGTACACCGTCACCCGCGACCACACCAGCGACCCGGTGACCTACGAGCAGACCCCGCCGGTCGGCGGCAACCACGCCCCGACCTGGTTGAACTGCGGCGTCTACGCCGAGCCGGTCCAGAACGAGCTGGCGGTGCACGCGCTCGAGCACGGCGCGGTGTGGGTGACCTACGACCCCGACCTGCCGGCCGACCAGGTCGAGACGCTCACTGAGTCGATCCCCGACACCTACATGGTGCTCTCCCCGTTCGACGGGCTGCCGGGCCCGGTCGTCGCCAGCGCCTGGGGCACCCAGCTCGTGCTGACCGGGGTCGACGACCCGCGCCTCGAGGAGTTCATCAAGGAGTACCGGCAGGGCGCGCAGACGCCCGAGCCGGGCGCCGCCTGCACCGGCGGCAGCCAGGGCGACCAGCCGGCGACCGGGTGACCGAGCTGGACGACTCCGACGACCTCGCGGGTGACCCCCCCGACGAGGTCGCGACCGAGCCCGGCCGGCAGCAGCCGGGTCGCGGTCGGCTGCTCCTGATCGGCCTGGCCGCGCTGCTCGTCGGGGTGCTCGGCACGCTGTGGGTCGTGCAGGCCCGCAGCTCGGCCCCGTCGGACTTCGGTGCGGATGCCGGCTTCGCGCGGGACATGCAGACCCACCACGCCCAGGCCGTGCAGCTGGCCTTCCTCGTGCGCGACCGCACCGACGACGAGGAGGTGCGCACCGTCGCCTACGACATCATCACCAGCCAGCAGCAGCAGGCCGGCCAGATGTTCGGCTGGCTGGTGCAGTGGGGGCTGGACCAGACCGGCTCGCGGCCGCCGATGGCCTGGGTCGGGGGCGAGCACGCCGCGGCCCACACCGCCCCCGACGGCAGCATGCTCGGGACGGCCACGCCGGCCCAGATCACCGAGCTCGGGGCCGCCACCGGTGTCGAGGCGGAGCGGATCTTCCTGCGCCTGCTGATCGCCCACCACACCGGCGGCATCGCGATGGCGCAGGCTGCCGTGGCCGAAGCGCGCACCCCCGAGGTGAAGACGCTGGCCGGTGCGATCGTGTCGAGCCAGACCTCGGAGGTCCAGCTGCTCGAGCAGATGCTCGCCGCCCGCTCCTGAGGTGGCTCAGCCGGTCTCCGCACGGCGTCGGGTGACCCGGCGGGCCTCGACCTCGTAGCGGCTGGCCACCGCACCACCGGCCCGGAAGAACCGACGTCGCAGCGCGCCCTCGACCTCGACGTGGTCGTCGACCTGGCACCGCGACGCCGACCGCCGAGCCGCCGGCGTCCAGCAGGCGACGTCGATGGTGTCGACCCCCGCCCGGGCCCGGTCGCGGCGCCGCTCGGCACGCGGGACCACGACCCGCATGGTCAGCACGGTGTCGCCGCTCGGCAGCTCGCGCGGCTCCCCCGTCGCGGTGACCCGACCCACCAGGTGCACCGAGTTGACATAATCCATCGTCGTTCCCCCTGACGGGAGCGACCTGCCCCCATGACCCACCCTCCCCACGGGGATCAGCGGCCACAAGGGTCCCGCCGCGCCTGTGGACGACGACCCCGCCAGGGTCGGCCCTGTGGACGGGTCCGCTACCACCAATTTGGGTGGTATTTGGGCATCGAGGTGTTCCACCGGCCATTGTCCGCCTATCGTTGCAGGTGGTTGGGGCAGCAGGGGCTCGAACCGGGCGCCTTGCGAGGTGTCGCTGAACTTCACAGGAAGATGTGAGTCGTGCGCTGGGCACCGTTGATGCGCGTGACGGCCGGGTCGGCCGTGCTCGCGGCCGTCGTGGCCGCGACGGCGACGACCGCCGTCGGCGAACCGCTGCCCGTGCCCACGCCCTCCACCAGCGTGACGCGCAGCTCGGCCCCGACGCCCACCCCGACCCCGACCCCGACGCCGACCACCACCCCGAAGACCACCCCCGAGGCCGACACCCACCCCACGCGCCTCCTCGACGCCCGCACCCCCGCAGCCGAACGACCCGCCCAGGACCACCTCCCCCAGAGAGGGCCACGGCGAGCCGGCCCACCCCGTCGGCCTGACGGGCGCGTTCCTGTCGGCGCAGATCGCCGAGGCCGACCGCATCACCGCGGCACTGACCGCGAGCAACTCCAAGGTCGCGGTCGCCACCCGCGAGATGGACGCCCTCGCGGTCAAGTCCAACGCCCTGCTGGAGGCGTTGCTGGCGGCCCGCGAGACCGAGCTGGCCGCGACCGACGAGGCCAGCCACGCCCGCGCCGACCTCGTCGTCCTCGAGGGACGCCTCGCTGCGGCCCGCCAGATCCTGCGCGAGTGGGTCTTCTCGGTCTACTCCGGCGGGGGCGGCGACTCCGACATCTCCGGGATGCTCGATGCGCTCAGCGCCGCGCCGGAGGACGTCGGCGACCCGCTGGGCGACCTGTCCTACCTCACCGAGCAGCGCACCCGTGCCATGCAGGACGTGCAAGGTGCTCACCGCCGAGCAGGTGCGGCTCAGCGCCGCCGCCGACGCGGCGGAGGACGCCGCAGCCGGGGCCACCCGGGTCATCCAGCGAGACAAGGGGGAGCTGGACAAGGCCGTCTCGGCCCAGCGCGCCCGGGTCGGCGAGCTGCGCAAGCTGCAGATCGCCGAGGTCGAGAAGGCCGGCCCGGTGGCCAACATCCTCGTCGGCGCGCGCACCCCGGCCGCCAAGGCCGCGGCGCAGCGGCTGCGGGACGCCCTGTCGGCCGCCGCGGTCGACGGCGCGTCGATCGGCAAGCCGTGCACCAACGACACCGCCGTGTACCCCAACGGGATGATCCCCGCCAGCGGGCTGTGCCCGATCTGGGGCGCCCCCGGTGAGAGCCTCTCCCCCGGTGCCGCGGCCAGCTTCAACGCGATGAGCAAGGCGTACGCCGCGCAGACCGGCGTCCCGCTGTGCATCACCGACTCCTACCGCTCCCTGCCGGACCAGATCTCGATCAAGGCCAAGCGGGGCCGCTTCGCCGCCACCCCCGGCACCAGCCGGCACGGCCTGGGCCGGGCGGTCGACCTGTGCGGCGGCGTGCAGGACTTCAGCTCACCGGCGCACCGCTGGATGCGGCAGAACGCCCCGCTGTACGGCTGGTTCCACCCGTCGTGGGCCGCTGCCGGTGGGTCGCTGCCCGAGCCGTGGCACTTCGAGTTCGCCGGCTGACGCCCGGCCGGACACGAGCGAGACCGAGTACCGCTACCTACAGTGCTGAGCGCACGCGGTGTGGAACGCTTCGCGCATGACGACGCAGTCCGAGCGGGTTGACGCGTATGCCGAGACCGCCCGCTACCACCGCCCCTGGTACTGGTACGACTGGGCCAACTCGGCCTTCGTCACCACGGTCGGCACGGTGCTGTTCGGGCCGTACATCACCACGGTGGCCAAGGAGGCCGCCTGCCCCGGCATCTCGTCCGACGACAAGTGCTCGACGCCGCTGTACGTCGTCCCGGCCGCTGAAGGGCTTCCCGGCTGGGTGTCCACGCTCGCCCTCGTCGCCGTCACGGTGCTGCTCGCCCTCCTCGTCGTCGGCATCGTCGCCTACGTGCGCGGCACGCGGGTTCCGGTGCGCCCCGCGGCCGTGGTGGTACCCCTCGCACTGGCGGCCGTGGTGCTGGTGCTCACCGCTCCCCTGGACCCGGGATCCATCGCCCCGTACACGGTCACCCTGGCGACGATCGCCTCGGCGCTGATCCTCATCGTCATCGGTGCGATCGCCGACCGGTCCCGCCGCCCGGCCCGGCTGCTCGGGCTGTTCGCCTGGGTCGGGTCGGCCGCCACGATCGGCCTGTTCTTCCTCGTCGGCACCAACTGGCGCTTCGGTGCCGCGATGATGATCATCGCCTCGATCAGCCTGGGCGGCTCCCTGGTCGTCTACGACGCGATCCTGTGCCGCGTGGCCAGCCCCGACGACCGCGACAAGGTGTCCAGCCGTGGCTGGGCGCTGGGCTACCTCGGTGGCGGGCTGCTGCTCGCCATCAACCTGGTCATCGTCAGCGCGCCGGACCTCGTCGGCGCCTCGACCGAGACCGCCGTGCGGGTCAGCCTGCTCTCCGCCGGGCTGTGGTGGGGCGTGTTCACGCTCATCCCCGTGATCGGGATGTGGAGCCTGCGCGGCACGCCGGCCGGCGAGCTCGACGCCCCCCGGGCCGGGATGGTCCGGGGCAGCGTCGCGCAGCTCGGCCACACCTTCCGCGACCTGCGCAACTACCCCAACACGCTGCTCTTCCTGCTGGCCTACCTGTTCTTCAACGACGGCATCCAGACCGTGATCACCTCGAGCAGCCTGTACGGCTCCGAGCAGCTGGGGTTCGGCCAGAGCCAGCTGATCGCCCTGATCCTCGTGGTGCAGTTCGTCGCCTTCGGCGGGGCGCTGCTCTTCGGCTGGCTCGCCGGCCGCTGGGGTGCCTGGCGCACCATCCTGCGCTCGCTCATCGCCTGGGGTGCGATCGTCGTCGCCGCGTTCTTCCTGCCCGCGGAGGCGTTCGTGCCCTTCGTCGTGCTCGGCGTGCTGATCGGCATCGTGCTCGGCGGCAGCCAGGCGCTGAGCCGGTCACTGTTCAGCCAGCTCGTCCCCCACACCCGCGAGGCCGAGTTCTTCGCGCTCTACCAGGCGATGGAGCGCGGCACGTCGTGGTTCGGGGCCTTCCTGTTCGGCTTCGTGCACCAGGTCACCCACTCCTACCGACCCGCTATCGTGGCGCTGATCATCTTCTTCGTGCTCGGCTACGTGCTGCTGCGCCGCGTCGACGTGCGCCAGGGCATCCTCGACGCCGGCAACGAGATCCCCCGCGTGGTCTGATCTCCCGGATGTCCGAACTGTGGGACGCCTTCCCACGTACCAATCTGTGAGGGCTCTCACACCGAACCCTCCACAGGACTGGCTACCGACGGAACAACGCCACTCGTCCGGTCGTTGGACGCGACAGACCCGGTCGGGGCGACCTGCCGATCGGGACACCACAGACTCCGGGAGAATCCCATGGCAGAACGTAGCCTGCGCGGCAGCCGACTCGGCGCCCTGAGCATGGAGACCGACGCGAACGTCGTCCCCAGCGAGCGCAACATCACGACGTACCTGTGCCCGAACGGGCACACCATCAAGCTCCCGTTCTCCGTCGAGGCCGACGTCCCGCACACCTGGGAGTGCCGCTGCGGTGCAGAGGCCAAGCTCCAGGGTGGGGGCCCGGAGCCCGAGGCCAAGCCCGTCAAGCACGTCCGCACCCACTGGGACATGCTGCTCGAGCGTCGCTCGATCCCCGAGCTCGAGGAGCTCCTCGAGGAGCGCCTGACCCTCCTGCGCGAGTCGCGCGGCGAGCGCCCCCGCAAGCGCAAGTCCGCCTGACCGACCACCTCGGTGCCGGGTACCCCTCGTGGGTGCCCGGCACTGCTGTGTGCACGGCTCGCGGTCGGTCTACGGCTCGCGGTCGACGACCTCACCCGGGATGACGTCGGGTCCGCCGCCGCCGGGGCGCGGCGGGAACGGCCCGGATGCCGGTCCGCCTGCGGTTCCGGTGGGCGTGCCCGGTCCGCTCGTGGGCCACTCCCCCATCGGCCCGAGCAGCCGCCGGGCGACGACGCTCTCGAGCCAGATCCGGGTGATCGGGCGGGTCAGGGGCAGGATGAAGAAGAAGCCGACGATGTCGGTGACGAAGCCCGGGGTGAGCAGCAGCGTGCCGCCGATGAGCACCAGGGCCGCGTCGGAGAGCTGACGGCTCGGCATCCGCCCGCTGCGCAGCGCGTCCTGCAGGGCGGCCCAGGTTCGAGACCCCTCGCGCTTGACGATCCAGGCGCCGAGCAGGGACTCCAGGATGAGCAGCAGCAGGGTCTGCCAGCCCCCGATCACCCGTCCGACCGCGATGATCGCCGCGATCTCGACGATCGGCACGATCAGCAGCGCGAGGAAGACCCAGCGCAGCACCCGCGGGCGCCGGCGGCCGGCCGCGTACGGGGTGGCGCCGGTGCGGCTCACAGGGTGTGCCACCTCGGCTCGCGGGTGCCGCCGACCAGGTCACGGACCTGGCGGGCGCGGTGGCGCACGCCCCAGCGGGTGATCAGGCTCAGCGACTCGGTCATGATGTCGCGGCTCATCTTGGAGTCGCCGACCTCGCGTTCGACGAAGGTGATCGGCACCTCGACGACGGTCAGCCCGGCCTTGACGGCCCGCCAGGTCAGGTCGGTCTGGAAGCAGTAGCCCTGCGAGGCGACGCCGTCCAGACCCATCGCGCGCAGGGCGTCGCTGCGGTAGACCCGGTAGCCGCCGTCGCGTCGTTGACCGGCATCCCGAGCAGCACCTTGATGTAGAGGTTGCCGCCGACGGACAGCGCCTTGCGGTACACCGGCCAGTTGACGACCGAGCCGCCACGCACCCACCGGGAGCCGATGACGGCATCCGCGTGCTCGGCCGCGGCGAGCATCGTCGGCAGGTGCTCGGGGCGGTGCGAGCCGTCGGCGTCCATCTCGACCACCGCGTCGTACCCGGCGTCCAGGGCCCACCGGAACCCGGCGAGGTAGGCGGCGCCCAGGCCCTCCTTGCCCTCCCGGTGCAGGACGTGCACCTGCGGGTCGGCGGCCGCGAGGACGTCGGCGACGTCGCCGGTGCCGTCCGGGGAGTTGTCGTCGAGCACGACGACGTCGACGTCCGGCAGGACCTCGCGCACCCGGTGCACGATGACGGGCAGCGTGTCCCGCTCGTTGTACGTCGGGATGAGCACGGCGACGCGCCGCAGCGGCGGTCGGGCGATCTCGGTCACGGTGTCGGGTCCTCGGGTGCTCGGTCGGATGGTTCGTGAACACTAACGCTCCGGGCGGCCCGGGTGCTCCCGACGACGAGCAGGAGCAGGCCGATCAGGGCGACCCACTCCGGGGCCGCGCCGAGCCGGTCGGCCGGGGTGCGCTCGGTCCGCACGACCGGGCCGGCCACCCGCTGGTCGGCCGTGAACAGCGCGGTCTTCTCGGTGACCGAGCCGTCGGGGGCGACGAAACCGGACACCCCGACGGTCGAGACGTGCACGACCGACCGGCCGTGCTCGATGGCCCGGATCCGGGAGATGGCGAACTGCTGCTCGGACTCGGCGGTGTAGCCGAAGGTCGCGTTGTTGGTCTGCACCACGAGCAGGCTCGGGTCGTCACCGGCGGCCCGGACGCTGTCGCGCATCAGGTCGTCGTAGGCGACCTCGAAGCAGATCGTCGGCAGGGCCACGTAGTCCCCGCCGGCTGCCGGCACCCGGAAGAGGCCGACCTCGTGGCCGGCGACGAAGTTGCCCGCGAGGTCGGCCGCCGGCGTGAACTTGCGGAAGAACTCCCGGCTCGGGATGTACTCGGCGAACGGCACCGGGTGCAGCTTGACGTAGCGCTGGGGCTCGGCGACCCCGGGCAGGTAGAACAGCGAGACGTTCGCGCTGTGGTCCGGCGGCTGGACGAGGACCGCGCCGATGAGCAGCGGCACCCCCACCGCCCGGCGGGCGTTGTCGATCTGGGCGGCGGCGTCCGGGTTGCGGAACGGGTCGATGTCGGAGGAGTTCTCCGGCCACACGACGAGGCTGAGGTCGTCGGGCGCGCGGGCGGCGAGCTGCTCGGTGCCGCTGACGTGGTTGTCGAGCACGGCCCGACGCTGGGCGTTGAAGTCCAGGCCCGCCTGCGGCACGTTGCCCTGCACGAACGCGACCGACACGGCGCGCCCGTCGGTCGGCAGCGCGATGACCAGCGGGGCGACGGCGACGAGCCCGACGGCGACGACCGCGGCCCCCGCGGCACGGGCCCAGGACCGGTGCACGGCCGAGGTGACCGCGGCGAGCAGCAGCGTGCCGACGACCGCCACGGCGAACGTCACGCCCGGCGCTCCGAGCCAACGAGCGACGTGGGCCAGTGGGCTGTCGGCCTGGCTGAACGCCAGTCGCGCCCAGGGGAAACCGCCGTAGGGGGTGGCTGCGCGGGCCCACTCCTGCACCACCCAGGCAAGGGGCACGACCAGGTAGGCCGTACCGGTGCGCCCGGCCGCGGTGAGCCGCCGACCGACGTATCCGACGACCGCCGACATCGCCGCGATGTAGAGCGCCTCGAGCGTGGCCAGGGCGAACCAGGGCAGGGCGCCGACGTAGACACCGGACCACGACAGCACGGGCACGAAGAACGCCAGACCACCGAGCAGCCCGAGCAGGGCCCCGCGGCGGGCGCCGGCGGTCAGCGTCGCCCCGGCGAGCAGCGCCACCCCGACGGGTGCGAGCCACCAGAGGTTCGCGTCCGGGAAGGACAGCCAGAGGCAGAGACCGGCGGCGACGGCGGCAGCCGGGCGGGCGGCGTACCGGAGCGGGGTGGGCACCCGCCAACGGTAGGTCACGCCGCGGGAGGCACCACCACGACCCCACGGGCGGTGGTCGCCACGACGGGTGGGTCGAGCACGTCGGCGGCGGACACGCCGCGCTCCGGGGCGCCCCGGCCGACGACGCGCACCTCGAACTCCATCTCGCGGGAACGGGTTCCGACGCGCACCAGGCGGGCCTCGATCTCGATCACGTCGCCGGCGCGTACCGGCGCGAGGAACTGCACCGAGGAGTAGGAGGCGAACAGGCCCTCGTCGCCGTCGGTGCGGATGCACAGCTCGGTGGCGACGTCGCCGAACGCCGCCAGCGAGTACGCCCCGTCGACGAGGTTCCCGGCGTAGTGGGCGTGGCTGTAGGGCACGTAGCGGCGGTGGGTGACGGTGAAGCCGACCTCGGCACGGGTCATCGCTGCACTCCTCGGGGGTCTGGGTCGGTGCGGGACGCGACCAGCTGGTGGACGAGGTACGACGCGACCTCGCCGGGGGTGGTGCCCCGGCCGAAGACCCGGTCGACCCCGAGCGAGCCGGCGGAGCCCTCCTCGAAGCGCGGGCCACCCACGACGAGCAACGGCACCGTGCCGGCCGGGAAGGCCTCTCGGAAGGCCGCCGACATCGCCGTGGTGTTGTGGATGTGGGCGTCCTTCTGGGTGACGACCTGGGAGACGAGCACGGCATCCGCGCGCACCTCGCGGGCGGTGTTGACCAGGTCGGGCACGAGCACCTGCGCGCCGAGGTTCACCACCGTCATCTCGCGGTAGTACTCCAGCCCCTTCTCGCCGGCGAAGCCCTTGATGTTGAGGATGGCGTCGATGCCGACGGTGTGGGCGTCCGTGCCGATGCACGCGCCGACCACGACCAGCTTGCGGCGCAGCCGCTTCTTGATCTCGGAGTTGATCTCCTTGGAGGTCAGCAGCGGGAACTCACGCTCGATGACCTCGACCTCGCGCACGTCGACCAGGTGGGTGACCGAGCCGTAGACGACGAAGAAGGTGAAGTTCGGCCCCATCGCCTTCGCGTGCACGAGGAGCGCGGGCTCCAGGCCCATCTTGGTGGCGAGCTGGAGCGCAGCACCCTCGGCGCGCTTGTCGTGCGGCAGCGGCAGGGTGAACGAGACCTGCACCATGCCGTCGCCGGTGGTGTCGCCGTAGGGGCGCACGATCGGCCCGGGGGTGGGCGATGCCGTCGTCATCGGGTGGCCCCTTCCTCGAGCAGGGTGGTCGCGGGGTTGTCGTACCCGTCGGCCTTGACCACGACCCCGTCGAGACCCTTGCCCTTGGAGGGCGGGCGCTTCATCGAGCCGAAGGTGCCGTCGGCGATGGCGGCCAGCAGTGGCTGCGGGTGCGCGGTGCCGCGGGTGCTGGTGTCGCTGACGATGGCGTCGAGCAGGTCGACGGCCTCGCCGAGCACCTGGCGGGCCCGGGTCTGGATCAGCCCGTCGCGCGGCGGGTGGAAGTCCTCGGTGAGCCCGCCGGCGGCGTTGAGCACGTAGCGCACGTTCTGCAGGGCCAGGTCGCGGTCGGAGAGCCACGGCGTCACCACGGCCTCGGTCATCATGCCGACGAGCAGGATGCCCTGGCCGGTCATCGCCCCGACCAGGTTGAAGAAGCCGTCGAGCAGGTAGCCACGGAAGACGTCGCCGGTCATGTGCTTGGTGGGCGGCATCCACTTCAGGGGCGCGTCCGGGAAGAGCTGGCGGGCGAGCAGTGCGTGGGCGAGCTCGAGCCGGAAGCTGTCCGGGATCTCGGGGTTGATCTCGAAGGCGTGGCCCAGGCCGAGCTGCCAGTCCTCGAGCCCGGCCTCCTTGGCGAAGTACTCGTTGAGCAGCTGGCTCACGGTGACCGTGTGCGCCGCCTCGACGGCATCCGCGGTGGTGAGGTAGTTGTCCTCACCGGTGTTGATGATGATCCCGGCGCGTGCGTGGACCTGGCGGCTGAAGCGCTGGTCGACGAAGGTGCGGATCGGGTTGATGTCGCGGAAGAGGATGCCGTACATGGAGTCGTTGAGCATCATGTCGAGCCGCTCGAGGCCGGCCAGGGCGGCGATCTCGGGCATGCACAGCCCGCTCGCGTAGTTGGTGAGGCGCACGTAGCGGCCGAGCTCCTTGCTCGACTCGTCGAGCGCGGCCCGCATCAGCCGGAAGTTCTCCTGGGTGGCGTAGGTGCCGGCGTAGCCCTCGCGGGTCGCTCCCTCGGGCACGAAGTCGAGCAGGCTCTGGCCGGTCGAGCGGATCACGGCGATGACGTCGGCGCCCTCGCGGGCGGCCTGCTGCGCCTGCGGGATGTCCTCGTAGATGTCGCCGGTGGCGACGATGAGGTAGATCCACGGCTTCTGCTTCGGGTCGCCGAACCGGCGCACCAGCCGGTCGCGCGTGGCGCGCTGCCGGTCGATCTCGCGGATGCCGCGCGCGACCGACGAGCGCGCTGCCTTGCGGCCCGCGGTGGCGTCCTTGCCCTCCGGGAGGCGGAAGGTCACCGCCCCACTGGCCGACTTCTGGGCCAGGGTCAGCAGGTCGGGGGCCTCGCCGCGGCGCAGGGCGTCCCACACCGGGGTCGTGACACCGTGCTCGAGGCCGACGCCGTCGCGGACCGCGTCGACGAGGTGGTTGACCCAGGGGACGTTCTCGTGGTCGGCCCCGGACAGGCCGGCGAGGCGCAGCGTCGCGCGCTCCACGGACACCGTCGTGTGGCTGCGGGCGAGGTCGACGACCGGCTTGCCGGCCCGCCGGGCCAGGCTGCGGGCACGCCGGACGGCCGCGGGGTCGAGGTCGAGGAGGGGACGCGCACGTGAAGACACGGCGCCAATCTAGCAAGTCGGACGACAGTATTTGCGGCACCTCGGGTCCTCGGCGACAGGATCTATCGAGGCGGCAGCCGCCAGCTCGCTGGTCGGAGCGTTCGGGCTGATGCTGCTCGCGCGGCCTGCGTCAGGCCGGCGTCAGCACGACACCGTCGCGCACCGTGAGCCGACAGGTCGGCAGCGCCGCACCGGAGCGCACCTCGGGCAGGCCGTCGTCTCCGGGTTCCGCCCCCTCCCACACCGCGAACGTCGCGCGGCCGCCGACCCGGAGCACCCCTCCCCCGTCCTCGCGCGCGGCGGCGTGACCGCCCTCGGTGTGCGCGGCCAGGGCTGTGGCGACGTCGAGCCGCTGGCCGGACTCGTGGTGCTCGACGGCGGCGCGCACCGCGGCCCACGGGTCGAAGGAGGTCACCGGTGAGTCCGAGCCGAGGGCGAGCCGCACCCCGGCGGATGCCATCGCGGCGAACGGGTTCGTCCCGGGCACTCGCTCGCGACCCAGCCGCGCCTCGTACATGCCGGCCGCGCCTCCCCAGAAGGCGTCGAACGCGGGCTGGACGCTCGCGACCATGCCCAGGCGCGCCATCCGGGTGATGCCCTCGGCGTCGACCATCTCGGCGTGCTCGAGCCGCGGCCGGGAGGCCCGAACGACGTCGAGCCCCACGAGCTCCGCGGCGGCCTCGTAGCCCTCGAGCACGGTGTCCATGCCGGCGTCACCGATGACGTGGAACCCGCTCTGGATGCCGGCCACGGCGCAGGCCGCGACGTGGTCGCGCACGTCGGCGCTGGACCGGTACGCCGTGCCGAGGCACCCGGGGTCGTCGGCGTACGCCGAGCGCAGGTGGGCGGTGTGCGAGCCGATCGAGCCGTCGATGTTGAGGTCGCCGGCGAGGCCGGCCGCGCCGTGCAGAGCCAGCAGGGCACGGGCCTGTTCGGGGTCGGTGACCGCCTCGGCCCAGTAGCCCACGGTGCGGGGCAGGTCGGGTCGGCGCCCGAGGTCCAGGACGTCGGCGAAGTCGCCGGCCGAGGTGAGCAGTGGCCCACCGCACTCGTGCACGACGGCGATGCCCTGTGCTGCGGCGGCGCGCAGGGCGTCCGCGACGTCCTCGCGTCGCTGGTCGGCGCTGCGGGCGGCGTCGAAGGCCGCGCGCGCGGCGTTCTTCGCGTCGCGGGCGACGCGCCCTTCGCCCAGCCAGCCGTCGAGGCGGTCGGCACCGGAGATCATGGCCAGCGCGCTGGACACCACGGCCGAGTGGCCGTCGATCCGCGACGCGTAGACCACTCCGCCGAAGCTCGCCCGGTCGAGCTCGGCGGCGGTCATCGCGCGGTCCTCGGCCCAGTCGTGCTCCTGCCAGTTGAGCGCGAACACGGGTCGCCCACCGCGCCGGCGCCCGGCATCCTCGATCGCCCGCAGCGCTTGCGTCACCGAGGTGGTGCCGGCGAGGTCGACGCCGCGCAGCCCCATGCCGGTGTGCGAGAGGTGCGCGTGCGCGTCGACGAAGGCGGGCAGCACCAACGCACCATCGAGGTCGACGACGGCATCGACGACGTCGGCGTGGGCCAGGGCCCCCTGCTCGTCGCCGACCCAGCCGAGGCGGCCGTCGACGACCACGAAGGCCGTCGCGTCCGGACGGTCCGGGGTGCGTACCCGCCCGCGGCGGTAGAGCGTCGTCGCCATGGCGACACTCTAGGAGCGGGCAGGTCGACAGCCCACGCCGGGCATCCTGCCCGCGGCGGGCCTACCGTGGGGCATGGCCATCCCCCACGCCGTCGGGAGGTTCAACAAGGTCGTCACGAACAAGGTGTTCGTGCACCTCGCCGGGCACGGCCCGTTCATCGAGCTCGAGCACGTGGGACGGCGCTCGGGGCGCGTCTACCGGGTGCCGCTCAACGCCTTCCGTACCGGGGACACCGTGACCTTCGCACGCACCTACGGCCCACGCGTCGACTGGCTGCGCAACGTCCGGGCGGCTGGCGGATGCCGCGCACGGATCGGCCGCGAGATCCTCACCCTGGGTGCGCCGGTGGATCTGTCGACCGACGTCGGAATGGCTCGGATGCCGGCACCGGCCCGAGTCGTGCTGCGGCTGACCCGGGTGGAGCGCTTCGTCGAGATGCCGGTGCTCTCTGCGGTCGATGCCAGCTGACAGCGAGGGCCCGAGCGCCACGACCCGTCAGGTCAGGTAGCGGCACAGCTGCCGTTCGAGGTGGCTGGTGACGCGTGGTCGTCGCGGTCGTCGCGGAACCGACCCGCGCAGGTTCACTCGCTCGCGTCGAAGCGGTCGCTTGCGTCGGTGCGCAGGTCCAGGTTGGCCTGTTCGGTGCTTGTCAGAGGTCGGCGCGCGAAGCCTCCCGCCCCTGTTGTTCCCGCCGAGGGCCGACGGGGATCGCCAGGTTCCCATCACGGGCGATGTTGGGGAGTCAGTTGGGGAGTCAACCCTGTTCCCGCCCAGCTGCCGCGTGCCAGGTTCTCGCTGCCCCAGCCGAGCAGCGGCGGCGGTTCGGACTCGTACTGGTGCCCGAGCGGGGTGGTCACCTGCACCACTCGCCTGGTCACCCGTTCCGCCCGCCCCGCCCGCTCGGCGAGCCGATCGCCGTCGCGGTCACGGCAGCCAGGCCGCTCGCCTTCGCCGTCGCGGTCACGAACGCCGTCGGGGTCTCGAACGCCGTTGAGGTCAGCGGGCGCGGTCACGGTCACGGACATCGTTGTGGACGCTGTGACTGCCTGCGGTCAGGAGCACTCGGGTGCGCCAGCCGGGGGCTTCCTTGGTCTGGTTGCAGCGGGCGCACTTGCCGTTGCCGTCCTCGAAGCGCGGTCCGGCCGCCGTCCCGGGCCGGGGTGGTGTGGTCGGCGTGCACGATCGGCGCCTCGCACCACGGGGTGGTGCACACGTCGTCACGCAGCACCAGCATCCGGCGCAGCAGGCCGCCGAACAGCCGCCGGCGCGAGTCCATCGCGACCAGGTCCCGACCGTCCGGGGTGGTGTACAACCGGCGCACCCACACCCGAGCCGCCTCACCACCGCTGCTCGAGGGGGCCTGTCCCGTGATGGTCACCCGACGGCGGGGCGCCACCGGCGACCGGGGTCGAGTGCGGGGCCTGTCTCGTGTGGTCACCCGACGGCGGGGCGCCACCGGCGACCAAGGTCGCGCCGGGCCGGTCCGTCGCGGGTGCACGGTCACCGGCAACGGGATCGATCGAGGAGCCGGTCGTCGCGGGGCGGTCGAGTCCTTCGCGCAGCCAGGCCCGGGCGACCGGGGCCGGGACGCTGCCGTGGCCGGGGACCCGCGCGGGTTCGAACACCGACCGGTCCGGGTCACCGCTGCCGAGCAGGGCCCGGTCGGTCATCACCAGGTGCACCTCCACCGGCTGGAGCTGACCCACCTCCCGCCCGGACAGCAACCGCAGCGCGGTGTCCGCCGCGACCGCACCCACCCCCCGACCCTGCGGGCCCTCCTCGGCGCACTGCCCGGACACCACGGCCCGGGAGCGGGCCTGCACCGCCGCGTACGCCCCGACCACGTCCTTGAGCGGACCCAGCACGCTCAGGTACGCCATCCCGTCCGGCGCCGGCCGCACCGTCACCCGCCGGCTCTTGACCGCCGCCTCCATCCGGGCCACCACCGAGGCGGCGTCCAGCTCGGCCGCGACCCGGGCCGCGGCCGCACCGGCCTGCTTGACCCCCAACCGGCCCAGCAACGGCCCGACCCGAGCATCCACCACACCCCGGTCCGCCACGCTCAACGTCGCCGTGGCCTGGACCACCGCCACCGCGACCCGCTCACTGCACAGCCCGCGACTCAAGGCGGCCATGCGTGTGCGGCATCTCGTGCACCAACGCCCGGGCCAACCCCACGAACCGGTCCCCCAGGCTCGGCGACTCCCGCCGCGCCAACGCCACCACCGACCCCACCGACCGGCCCACGTCCTGAGGCGCCACCACCTCCCGCGAACAGCGCAGCGCATCCGTCGCCCGCGCCTGCGCCGCCGACGCCGCCCCCTTCACCCCCTCCAAACACGCCGACCAGATCCACCCGCTCCCGATCCGACAACGACCCCACATCCACCGCTCGACAGCCACCCCCGAAACGCCAGCCACCGTCGCGACCGCGCCACCATCGGTCACACCCTCGCCACCGCGGCTCCGCACGGCGCGCCGCGCTCCGGCCCCGCGCAGCGACACCGCCGCACCGCCAGACCCGCTCACGGCATCCGCCACGCCGTCGCAACCCCACTGCGGCGCAACCGAACCCGGGTCCACGACCCGGCCCTGAGCGATCCCCCATCCATGCACTAATCGTACGCATGTCCACCGACAGCACTCCCCAGGCCAAGGTCAGCTGTGGACAACCGCGATCGCGAACACGCCCTGTGGACAACCGTGTTCGAGGCGAGCCACCCACTCGACACCCACGCCACGCCGAGCCCACGCCGGCGCCACTCGCCACCCAGCGGTCAGCCGGCCGACCTCAGGATCGCCGCGATCTCCGCGAACCCCAGCCGTCCCGCGTGCGCCAGCGCTCAGAGCGCGTTCGGCACGCCGATCACGGTCAGCGTGGCCCGGGCGATCTCGCGCTCCTCGTCGGTCGGTACGACCCACACCGGCGCCGAGCTCTCCGCCGACGACACCCGGCGCTCGGCCGGCCCCTCCTCGTTGGCGGAAGCGTCGAGCCGCAACCCCAGCACGCCCAGCCCGTCGACGACCGCGGTCCGCAGCACGGGGCTGCGCTCACCGATGCCACCGGTGAAGGCGAGCGCGTCGAGCCGGCCGAGCACGGCGGCATACGCGCCGACGTACTTGCGCAGGCGGTGCACGGTGACGTCGAAGGCGAGCTGCGCGTCGCCATCGCCCGCCTCCAACCGCTCCTCGAGCGTGCGGAAGTCGGAGACCCCGGACAGGCCGAGCAGCCCGCTCTCGCGGTTGAGTGCCCGGTCGTAGTCCTGCGCGGACAGCCCGGCCACCCGCGCGAGGTAACCGCCCAGGGCCGGGTCGACGTCGCCGGACCGGGTGCCCATGACCAGCCCCTCGGCCGGCGACAACCCCATCGAGGTCTCGACGCTCCGCCCGCCGTCGACGGCGCACGCGCTGGCTCCGTTGCCGAGGTGGAGCACGACCATCCGCACGTCCTCCGGCTCCCGGCCGAGCAGCTGTGCCGTGCGGCGCGACACCCAGGCGTACGAGCTGCCGTGGAAGCCGTAGCGGCGCACGTGGTGCTCGTCGCGCCAGGCGCGCGGGACGGCGTACGTGTACGCCTCCGGCGGCAGGGTGCGGTGGAAGCCGGTGTCGAAGACGGCGACGTGCGGGATGCCGGGGAACGCGGCCTGCGCGCGCACGATCCCCTCGATGTTGGCGGGGTTGTGCAGCGGGGCGAGCGGCGAGAGCGTCCGCAGGGCCGAGACCACGTCGTCATCGACCACGACGGGTTCGGTGAACCGGCGGCCGCCGTGCACGACCCGGTGGCCCACCGCGACGAGGTCGTCGTCGTCGAGGAGGGGCCCGTGCTCGGCGAGGGCGGCGCGTGCCGCGGCGAACGCGGCCCCGTGGTCCGCACACTCGAGCTCGCTCTCGTGGCGGCGCCCGTCCACCTCGTGACGGTGCCGGCTCGCGCCGCCGATCTCGGACACCAGCCCGACGGCCCCGGTGTGCCCGCTGGAGGCGTCGATCAGCTGGTACTTCAGCGACGAGGACCCGGCATTGACGACGAGGACGTGCGGCCGCGCGGTCACGCCTGGCCCCCCTGCACCGCCGTGATGGCGACCGTGTTGACGATGTCGCGCACCAGTGCGCCGCGGGACAGGTCGTTGACCGGGCGGTTCAGGCCCTGGAGCACCGGCCCGATCGCGACCGCGTCGGCGCTGCGCTGCACCGCCTTGTAGGTGTTGTTGCCGGTGTTGAGGTCGGGGAAGACGAGCACCGTCGCATGGCCCGCGACGGCACTGTCCTTGAGCTTGGTGCGGGCGACCCGCGGGTCGACGGCCGCGTCGTACTGGATCGGACCCTCGACGAGCAGCTCGGGAGCACGCTCGCGCACCAGCGCCGTCGCGGCGCGCACCTTCTCGACGTCCGCGCCCGTGCCCGACTCCCCCGTCGAGTACGACAGCATCGCCACGCGCGGCTCGATGCCGAAGCGCTCCGCGGTGTGGGCCGAGGAGATCGCGATGTCGGCGAGCTGCTCGGCCGAGGGGTCGGGGTTGACGGCGCAGTCGCCGTAGACGAGCACCCGGTCGGCCAGGCACATGATGAACACGCTGGAGACCACCGAGACGCCCGGCGCCGTGCGCACCACCTCGAGGGCGGGCCGGATGGTGTGGGCCGTGGTCGTGACGCAGCCGGACACCATGCCGTCGGCCAGCCCGGCGTGCACCATCATCGTGCCGAAGTACGAGGGGTCGACGACCCGGTCGTACGCCAGGTCGACGGTCACGCCCTTGTGCGCCCGCATCTCGGCGTAGTCGTCGGCGAACTTCTCGCGCCACGGGCTGGTCGCCGGGTCGACGACCGCGGCCGCGTCGATGTCGACGCCGAGCTGGCGGGCGCTGGCCCGGATCAAGCCCTCGTCACCGAGCAGGGTGAGCCGGGCGATGCCGCGCGAGAGCACCTGGTCGGCGGCACGCAGGATGCGCTCCTCATTGCCCTCGGGCAGCACGATGTGGGCGCCCGCGGCCCGGGCCCGCTCGACGAGGTCGTGCTCGAACATCAGCGGGGTGACGGCGCCCTCGGCGGCACCGACCCCGTCGCCGACGAGCGCGTCGAGCTCGGCGTCGTCGGCCTGGTCGATGAGCGCCACGGCAGCCCGGATCTTGCGCGCGGACTCGGCGGTGATCCGCCCCTCGACGCGGTCGAGCGCGGACGCGACCGCCATCGTCCCCTGACGGGCCGACACGATCGGCAGCCGCACGTCGAGGCCGTCGATCAGCAGGTCGACCTGCGGCGAGAGCTGGAACCCACCGTTGAGCACCACCCCGGACAGCGTCGGCAGGGTGTGGGCATGGTGCGCGAGGAGCACGCCGAGCACGACGTCGTCGCGGTCACCCGGCACGATCACGGTGGCACCCTCGAAGAGCCGGTCGATGACGTGCGGCATCGACATCGCCGCGACGACCAGGCCGAGGCTCTCGCGGTCGAGCAGCTCGGCGTCACCGTGCACGAGCGTGCCGTCGCAGGCCGTCACGAGGTCGGCCACGGTCGGCGCCCGCAGCAGGCCGGACTCGGGCAGGGCCAGGACCGGCACCGTGCCGAGCCGCCCCCGCACCTCGAGCAGCACGTCGTCGTGCCCACCCTCCGGCACCTGGTTGACGACGACTCCGGCCACGTGGGCATGGCCTGCCCGGGCCGCCGAGACGGCGGCGGACACGCTGGCCGCGAGCTCGCGGGTGTCCCGGTCGCGGGCCGGCACGACGAGCACCAGCGGGGTGCCCAGGTCGGCGGCGATGGTCGCGTTGGTCCCGAACTCCGTCGGGGCCGCCACGTCGGTGAAGTCCGACCCGACCACGAGCACGACGTCGTGGCCGGCGGCGATGGCGTGGTACCGGTCGACGACGGCTTCGAGCGCAGCGGACGGGTCGGCGTGCAGGGCGTCGTGGGTCACGCCCCAGGCCTGGTCGGCCGTCAGGTCGGTGGGTGCCTCCTGGAGCAGGACGCGCAGCAGCTCGTCGGGGGCGCCGCCGCGCACGATCGGCCGGAACACCCCGACTCGCGCGTGGCGGCGGGCCAGCCTCGCGACGAGACCCACCGCGACGGCGGACTTCCCGGACCTCGCCTCGGTCCCGGCGAGGTAGAGCCCTCTCACGAGCGTGGGCCGGACGTCGTGGATGCCGTGCTGTTGCGTGCGCGCATGACCCAACCCAACTCCGTGCCGCGCCTCGGGCAACCCAGGCCCACCTGAACCGAATGCGCGCCCGAGGCGCAGATGCGCCGGCTCGGCCCCGCTGAGCGGGAACGAGCCGGCGCACTCGGTGTGGAAGGTACGAGGTCAGCCCTTCTCGACCTCGTCCGCGATCGCGTGGATGTCCTTGGCGACGACGTCGCTGACGGCCGACTCGACGATGCCGTTGGCCTTGGCGAGGGCCTCACGGATCTCGACGGCGCCGGGGTCGGACACGAGGGCGATGATGCCGGAGTGGCCGGGGGCCACCGCGTCCGAGAGGTCCTTCTCGAGCTCGATCTTGTCGTGCAGCTGGTGGGCCTTGCCGAGCGCCGCACCGCCGGCGCCCAGCGCAACGGCGCTGGCGATGATCGACGGCGGGAAGACCAGGCCGAGGGCGGCGCCGCCCACCAGGCCCCACTTCGTGCCGCGCTTGGTGGAGTGGTCGGTGGCCTTCTCGATCTCGAGCTTGCCGTCGGCGTCGCGGTTGACGACGACGACGCCGTCGATGGCGAAGTGACGGCCGTCCTCGAGCGACTTCAGGGCCTCGTACGCCTCGTGGGCCGCGGAGGTGTCGTTGAAGTCCGCGATGAACAGGGTCCTGGCGCCGTCGCTCACGGCGGTGACATCGGCGGTGAACTCGGTGGGGTCTCGGTGGTGTCGTCGGACATGGTGCTTCCCTTCGGTGGTGGGTCGCGGCACCGGCGGCGCCGCGGGGTGGGGTGGGACAAGGTGCGCCGGGCACGAGCCCGGGGTGGTCGGTCAGCTCGAGGGGCAGAGCTTGTCCACGGCCACGGTAACGGGTTCGAGCGCCGTCGTGATCTCTTCCTGGGCGGCCGTGATCTTGGGGCCGAGGTCGGCCTGCGCCTCGGTCTTGGCGATGGTCAGCTGGGCGTTCAGCGCGTCGGCCTTCTGGTTCAGCGCGCCGATCACCGCGGCCGCCGGGCCACCGTTGGACTCCCTCATCATCGTGTTCAGGTCGTCGCGCAGCTTGTCGGCCTTGCCCTGGAGGGCGTCGACCTGCTGCTTCACCTCGTCGGCGCTCTTCGTCGTGTCGATCGTGGTCGAGGAGAGGTCGGCGGCGTCGGTCTTCAGGCTGGCGAAGCTGCTGCACAGCTCGGCGGACGCGGAGGCCACGGCACTGGCGGCGGGCGAGCCGCTCGCCGTCTCGTCGGTCGAGTCGTCGGAGGAACATCCGCCGGCCAGCAGGGCCAGGGCGACGGCCACGGCGGGAGCGAGGCTGCGGACGGCGATTCGGGTCATGGCGAGCTTCCTGGAGGACGCGGGGGTGTCGAGCCCTCCGACGCTAATTCGGACGGGTGCCGAACGCGTCACCCGCAGCGGGTGAGCATCCGTCCACCGCCCGCCGCGACGCCCGCCTCCTCACTCGGTGAGGCGCGCCTCGAACAGGGCCCGCACGGCCGGGGTGCGGCGCAGCAGGTCGAGCGCGAGGTCGGCGTGACCGGGCACGTAGCCGTTGCCGACCAGCATCGCGCACGTCCGCGGCCAGTCCCTCGGCGCCCAGCGCCGCGGCGGAGAAGCTCGTGGCCATCGAGAAGTAGATGATCGTGCCGCCCTGCGCGGTGGCGAGGATCGCCGGCTGCTCGCAGCCGGGCACGTCGACACAGACGACGGTGACGTCGGCCGGTCCGCCCGCGGCCGCCACGGCATCCGACAACCCGAGCGGTGAGCGGGCGTCGGCGATGACGACCTCGTCCGCCAGCCCGCTCTCGCGGAGTAGTTCGGCCTCGCGCTCGAACGGCACCACGCCGAGGCAGCGACCGGCACCCGCCGCGCGGGCCGCGGCGAGCGACAGCGAACCGGACTTCCCGGCGCCGCCGAGCACGGCCACCGTCGGAGCCACACCGCGCTCGACGTACTCCCCCACCACGCGCGCCACGAGGGCGGGAGCGCCGCAGACGTCCATGACCATCAGGGCCAGGTCGGGCGAGAGGTCGTCGGGCAGGCGCGCGGCGATGGAGCGACCGAACAGCACCGCGCGTGCCCTGCGCGGGCACCCGCTCGGAGCGACCGTCCCAGCGGGCCAGTCCGTCGGTGATGGTGCAGCGGGGTCAGCGACAGCGAGACCAGGGTGGCGACCCGGTCGCCGACGCTGAGGCCCAGGGGCGACTCGGGCCCGACCTGCGCGACCGTGCCGATCGAGCATGCCGCCCGAGCCGGTCACCGGGTTCTGCATCTTGCCGCGCGTGGCGACGATGTCGAGCACCTCGGTGCGCACGGCCGTCCCCGTCCCCACGGTGCTTCTCGGAGAGCTGGCGGTACGAGGCCGCGTCGAGGTTGAGCGTCTCGACCGCGATGAGCACCTCGTCGGGCCAGAGCTCGGGCGTGGCGTCGATGACCCGCGCGGCCTGGGGCAGCGCCGCGCCCTCGGGGTCGGTCACACGGTGCAGGCCGACCGGGGAGGACGGAGTGGTGCGCACAAGAATCTCCTTGTCATCCGACACGCCACCGCAGTATTTGCGGCCTGAACGTGACGCGGGCGTCATCCATTGCGTATCCTGCCACGCATGACGACGAACATCGACCAGCCCTACGCCTACCGGCGCCGTGAGCTGATTGAGCCCGACTGGACCCGGCTCCCGGGGTGGCGTGACGTCACCGCCGAGCAGTGGGCCGACGCCCAGTGGCAGCGGGCGCACTGCGTGAAGAACGTCGCGCAGCTGCGCGCGCTGATGGGCGACCTGCTCGAGGACCGCTTCTACGCCGACCTCGAGCGCGACCAGGCCGAGCGCGCGACCATGTCGATGCTCGTCCCCCCGCAGATGATGAACACGATGGTCCCGAGCACCGACGGCGTCGTGCCGACGGCCGGCGCGGCGTTCACCGAGGCGTTCTACGCCGACCCGGTGCGCAGCTACATGCTCCCGGTGTTCTCCGACCGCCGCACCGACTGGCCGAGCCACCCGTTCGCGACCCGCGACAGCCTGCACGAGCACGACATGTGGGCCGTCGAGGGGCTCACCCACCGCTACCCCACCAAGGTGCTGGCCGAGATGCTGCCGACGTGCCCGCAGTACTGCGGCCACTGCACGCGGATGGACCTGGTCGGCAACTCGACGCCCCAGTTCACCAAGCTCAAGCTGGCCGGCAAGCCGGTCGACCGCTACGCCGCGATGCTCGACTACCTGCACCGCTCCCCCGAGGTGCGCGACGTCGTCGTGTCCGGCGGCGACGTGGCCAACATGCCGTGGAAGAACCTCGAGGGGTTCCTCGACAAGCTGCTCGAGGTCGACAACATCCGCGACATCCGGCTCGCGACGAAGGCGCTGATGGGCCTGCCGCAGCACTGGCTGCAGGACGACGTCGTCGAGGGCGTGGCCCGCGTCTGCGCCAAGGCCCGCTCGCGCGGCGTGTCGCTGGCGATCCACACCCACGTCAACAGCGCCCAGTCGGTCACCCCGCTGGTGGCGCAGGCGACCCGGGCGATGCTCGACGCCGGTGTGCGCGACGTGCGCAACCAGGGCGTGCTGATGCGTGGGGTGAACAACTCGCCCAAGGCGCTGCTCGACCTCTGCTTCGCGCTGCAGGACGAGGCGTCGATCACGCCCTACTACTTCTACATGTGCGACATGATCCCGTTCGCCGAGCACTGGCGGCTCTCGCTCAAGGAGGCCCAGGACCTGCAGCAGGCGATCATGGGCTACCTGCCCGGCTTCGCGACCCCGCGCATCGTCTGCGACGTGCCCTTCGTCGGCAAGCGCTGGGTGCACCAGGCCGAGACCTACGAGACCGAACGCGGAATGTCGTTCTGGCGCAAGCACTATCGCACCTCGCTCGAGGCCGGCGACGACCAGGCCCTGTCGCGTGAGTACGTCTACTACGACCCGATCTACACCCTCCCCGAGGCGGGGCAGCGCTGGTGGCGGGAGAGCCACGACATGGATGCCGTGCACGAGGCCGCGCTCGTCGGCGCCGGTGCCAGCCACGCGGCATCCGTCGCCGACCTGGCCTGACCTGCCCGGCGGCATACTCTCGTCACGTGCCGCGCCGCGATCCTTCCGGGACGCCCGCCACGGTGGCACTCACCGCGGCGGGCGTCACCTTCTCGCAGCACGCGTACGAGCACGACCCGGGCGCCCGGTCCTTCGGGCTGGAGGCGGCCGAGGTGCTCGGGCTGCCGCCGGAGCAGGTGTTCAAGACCCTGCTCGTCGACACCGGCGCCGGCCTCGCCGTCGCGATCGTGCCCGTGGCGGGCCAGCTCGACCTGAAGGCGATGGCTTCGGCACTCGGCGCGAAGCGGGTGACCATGGCGGATCCGGCTGCAGCACAGCGATCCTCGGGCTATGTCGTCGGCGGCATCTCGCCCATCGGGCAGAAGCGTGCGCTACCGACGGTCGTCGACGAGAGCGCCGAGCTGTTCGACGTCGTCTACGTGTCGGGAGGCCGGCGCGGTCTCGACGTCGGACTGTCCCCCACCGACCTGGTGCGAGTCACGCACGCCGTGGTGGCCGACATCGGGCGCTGAGCCCTCGGGACCTAGCGGTGCTCGTCCGCCGCCTGCTGGATCCGCGCCACGTACGCGGACCACGTGTCGGCGTCGCCCACGTCGTCGTGGTCGCGCCCGCCCTGGCCGTCGAGTCCCTCCCGCAGGATGTCGGCGTGGCCCGCGTGCTGCGCCGTCTCGGCCACGCACCGCACGAGCAGGTGCCCGAAGGTCGTCTCGCGCCGCTCGGCCGGCCACCACGCAACCGTGGCGGGGGCGTCGAGCGGCAGCTCGGCGATGGAGGCGTCGGTGAGCGCCCACACCGAGCGGTAGAGGTCGAGGAGGTACTCGCGACTCTCGCTCGCCAGCGCCCACATGTCGGCGCCCTCCCAGACCGAGCCGTCCGCGTTCCACGGCAGCACCGGTGCCTCACGCCCGACCGACTCGACGAGGTAGCCGAGCTCGACGCCTGCCACGTGCTTCACCAGGCCGAGCAGGTTGGTGCCCGACGGCACCAACGGGCGACGGGCGTCGTACTCGGACACGCCCTCGAGGGACCGCAGCAGACCGTCGCGCCCCTGCTGGAGGTAGCGCTGCAGGTCGGCCGACAGACCCGTGGGACCACTCACTCCCACGGCGTCGAGAGCACCACCGTCGTGCGGGTCGAGACGTTCGCGACGCCCCGAACGGTGGCGATGAGCTCCTCGAGCTCGACCGGCGTCGCGACGCGCACCTTGAGGATGTAGTTCTCGTCGCCCGCGACCGAGTGGCACTCCTCGATCTGCGGGACCGCATGGAGTCGCTCGGGGATGTCGTCGGGCGCCGCCGGGTCGAGCGGGGTGATCGAGATGAACGCGGTCATCTGCTGGCCGATGGCGGTGTAGTCGAGCTTGGCCGTGTAGCCCTTGACGACCCCACGCTGCTCCAGCCGGCGCACCCGCTGGTGAACGGCGGAGGTGGACATGCCCAGGGCCTTGCCGAGGTCGGTGAAGCTGATCCGGCCGTCCTTGGCGAGGAGGTCGACGATGCGACGATCGAGGTCTTCCACGTCCTCAGGGTAGTGCGCCGCGAGCAGGCGAACCGGGAGGGCTCGCCCCGTGGGCGTCGTCGTCGCGGGCGGCTACTCTCGGGCGCATGCCGGACCGCCTCATGCTCCTGGACTCCGCCTCGCTGTACTTCCGCGCCTTCTTCGGCGTACCCGACCAGCGCGGCACCCCCGACGAGACCCCGACCAACGCGCTGCGCGGCTTCCTCGACATGATCGCGACCCTGGTCACGACCCACCGCCCCACGCACCTCGTCGCCTGCTGGGACGACGACTGGCGGCCGCAGTGGCGGGTCGACCTGGTGCCCACGTACAAGACGCACCGGCTGATCGAGGGGTCCGACGTCGTCGAGGAGAGCCCCGACGACCTCACCCCGCAGGTGCCCATCATCCGCGACGCGCTGCGCGCCATCGGCATCCCACGGCTCGGCGCACCGGGATTCGAGGCCGACGACGTCATCGGCACCCTGACCGCGCGGCACCGCGGCGTGATGCCGGTCGACGTCGTCACCGGCGACCGCGACCTGCTGCAGCTCGTCGACGACGCCAACGGCATCCGCGTGCTGTACACCGGCAAGGGCGGGGTCCGTGACCCCGACCTCGCGACCCAGGCGTACCTCCACGAGCGGTATGCCGTGCCCACCGGGGAGGCGTACCTCGACATGTCGGTGCTGCGCGGCGACACCAGCGACGGCCTGCCGGGGGTCAAGGGCATCGGTGACAAGACGGCCGCCCAGCTGATCGCCACCTACGGCTCCCTCGCCGGGCTGCGGGCCGCCGTCGCCAGCGGCGACCCGGCGCTCAAGGGCGCCCGCCGCGCCAACCTCGAGGCGGCCTCCGACTACCTCGACGTCGCCCCCACGGTGGTGCGGGTCGCCCGCGACGCCCCGGTCGCCGACGTCGACCTGGCGCTCCCCCGCGAGGTGGCCGACCCCGAGCTGCTCGACCAGCTCGGCGAGGCCTACGGCGTCACCAACCCGGTCGGGCGGGTGCTCAAGGCCCTCGGTCTCGACGCCTGATCGACGCCTGACCGACGCCTGACCGATGTCTGACCGACGTCTGATCGACGAGTCAGTCGAGGCGGTCGGCGGCGACCACGCCGCGCAGCACGGCATCCACCGCGGTGCGCGCCGTGCGGCGCAGCTCGCCGTCGGTGGCCGCCTTGGCGACCTGGTCGAGCAGGTCGACGATCTGCTTGCACCGGCGCACGAAGTCACCGGCGGCCATGTCCTGCCCGCGCAGCACGGTGTCGAGCCGCTCGCCCGAGGCCCAGCGGTGCACCATCCACGCCATCCCACCGTCCGGCATCGAGGTCGAGGGCAGGTCGTGCTCGGCCTCGAGGTCCTCGATCTCCGACCAGAGCCGCGACATCCGGGTCAGGGCCTCGGCGACGTCCTCGTTCGGCATCCGCGGTGAGACCTCGGCCTCCTCGTGCCGGGGCTCGTGCACCAGCGCCGACACGGCGGCGGCCAGGCCGGCCGCGTCGAGCCGCTTCCACACGTCGTGGCGCAGGCACTCGGCGGCCAGCAGGTCCTTCTCGGTGTAGAGCCGGCGCAACCGCTCGCCCCGCGTCGGTGACGACGGTGCCGCCGTCGGCGAGGTAGCCGCGGGCCTCGAGGGCGTCGCAGATCCGGTCGAAGGTGCGCGCCACCGTGTTGGTGCGGCCCTCGACCTTGCGCTGGAGGCCGACCGTCTCGCGCTTGAGCCGCCACCACCGCTCGGCCCAGCGGGCATGCGTCTCGCGGTCGGGGCACTGGTGGCACGGGTGCGCCTTGAGCTCCTGGCGCAGCCGCTCGACCCGCTCGGACTCCCCCGCAGTGGCCTTCTGGGCCCGGCGGCGCGGGGAGTCCTCGAACCCGTGGGGCACGGCGATCCGCAGGGAGGTCGCCAGGTCGCGGCGCGACCTCGGCGACTTCGGGTTGAAGTTCGCGGGCACCTTCACGTGGGTGACGGACTCGACCGGCTCGGGGACGTCGACCAGGGTGAGCCGACGGAACTGCTTGTCCTCGGTGACGACGGCCGGCCCGGTCGGGCTGCCCTTGCCCGTGCGGGCCGGCTGCACGACGACGGCCCAGCCGGCGCGTCGACCGGCCGGGATGCGGATGACGTCGCCGATGCGCAGCGCCTCGAGCGACACCGCGGCCTCGGCACGACGGGAGGCGGAGCGCGCCCTGACCCCCTCCTTCTCCGCGTCGGCGAGCGAGCGGCGCAGGGCGGCGTACTCGCGGAAGTCGCCGAGGTGGCAGTGCATCGCCTCGGTGTAGCCCTCCATCCCCTCCTCGTTGCGCCGCACCGCGGTCGCGATGCCGACGACCGCCCGGTCGGCCTGGAACTGGGCGAACGAGGTCTCGAGGATCTCGCGGGCCACCTCCCGCCCGACCTGCGCGACGAGGTTGACCGCCATGTTGTAGGTCGGCCGGAAGCTCGAGCGCAGCGGGTAGGTGCGCGTGGAGGCCAGTCCGCCGACCGCGAGCGGGTCGATGCCACGGGACCACTGCACGACCGCGTGCCCCTCGACGTCGATGCCGCGCCGTCCGGCGCGCCCGGTGAGCTGGGTGTACTCGGCCGGCGTGATGTCGACGTGTGCCTCGCCGTTGAACTTGACGAGCTTCTCGAGCACCACGGTGCGGGCCGGCATGTTGATGCCGAGCGCCAGTGTCTCGGTGGCGAACACGGCTCGGATGCGCGCGGCGGTGAACAGCTCCTCGACGATCTCGCGGAACAGCGGCAGCATCCCGGCGTGGTGGGCCGCGAACCCGCGCGAGAGCCCTTCGACGAAGTCGAAGTAGCCGAGCACCGACAGGTCCTCGTCGGCCAGCGAGTCGACCCGCTCCTCGACGTGGCGGCGGATCCGCAGCCCATCGCGCTCGGGGATGAGGCGGGTCCCGGCGGCGAGCAGCTGGCCGACGGCGGCCTCGCAGCCGACCCGGCTGAAGATGAAGGTGATCGCGGGCAGCAGCCCGTCGCGGTCGAGCTCGTCGATGACCTCGGCCCGGGTCGCGCCCCCGCCGGGGCGCCCACCGCGCGCGAAGCCGGCGCCGCCGGCTCCCCCACCGGGCCCCCGACCGCCACCGCCGCCACCGCCGCGACGGTGGCCACCGCGGTGAGTCCGGGCCGGTGGGCCGCCGCGACCGGATCCCCCGCGGCGCGGCTCGTCGTCCCAGCGTCCGCGCTGCTCGGAGGTGCGGATGGCGGCCAGCAGGTCGGGGTTGACCCGGTTGCCGGCGAAGAGGTCGAACATCGTCGTGCCGACGAGCATGTGCTGGAACAGCGGCACCGGTCGGTGCTCGGAGACGACGACCTCGTGGTTGCCGCGCACCTCGGCGAGCCAGTCGCCGAACTCCTCGGCGTTGCTCACCGTGGCCGAGAGGGACACGACCTGCACGTGCTCGGGCAGGTGGATGATGACCTCCTCCCACACCGCCCCGCGGAACCGGTCGGCCAGGTAGTGCACCTCGTCCATGACGACGTAGCCGAGCCCGTCGAGCGTGCGCGACCCGGCATACATCATGTTGCGCAGCACCTCGGTGGTCATGACGACCACCGGCGCCTCGCCGTTGACCGAGGAGTCACCGGTCAGCAGGCCCACCTTGTCGGCGCCGTGGACGCGCACGAGGTCGTGGTACTTCTGGTTCGACAGCGCCTTGATCGGCGTGGTGTAGAACGCCTTTCGGCCGGTCGCCAGGGCCAGGTGCACGGCGAACTCGCCGACGATCGTCTTGCCGGCCCCGGTCGGGGCGGCGACGAGCACACCCTTGCCCTCCTCGACCGCCGCGCACGCGCGCAGCTGGAAGTCGTCGAGGGGGAAGTCGAGACCGGCGGTGAACCGAGCGAGCTCGGACCGGTCCTGGCGGCTCCGGGCGGCAGCAGCGGCATACCGCTCGGCGGGGCTGGGCATGGCCTCAGGCTACGTCAGCACATCAGGCCAGCACGGTGAGCGCGCCGGGCACGGCCTCCACGGTCATCGGCAGCGGGGCGAAGCGTTCCCCGTCGGCGTACGACACGATGCCGGTGGCCTCCAGGCGCACGGTGCGGGCGCGCAGCACCTGCACCTTCGGGTGGCTGGTGTGGGTGCCCCTGAACACGGTGGGAAAGACCCGCAGGAACTCCGGCGTCGAGATCTTGTGCAGCACCAGCACGTCGAGCAGGCCGTCGTCGAACTCGGCGTCGGGGGTCACCCGCATGCCACCGCCGTAGGACGGTCCGTTGCCCACCGCCACGAGCATCGCCTCGGTCTCCATCCGGGTGCCGTCGAGCTCGAGCACGTAGGGGATCGCGCGGAACAGCGGCAGCTCGCGCATGATCGCCAGGTTGTAGCGCATCGGGCCCTTGGGCCAGCGCCACTGGTTGGCCCGCTCGTTGACGACGGCGTCGAACCCGGCCGCGAGAACGCCCAGGAACCACCGGTGCTCACCCGTCGCCATGGTGTGCCTGGCCGCATCCACCGCGCGCGTGCCGCCGTCGAGGATGCGTTCCACGGCCTTCGCGGCGTTGCGCACCGGCAGGCCCAGCTCGCGCGCGATGTCGTTGCCGGTGCCCGCCGCGATGATGCCGAGCGGCACCCCCGTGCCCGCGCACAGGTTTGCGCCCAGGTGGACCATGCCGTCACCCCCGGCGACCACGATGCGGTCGACCGCGCCTGCGGAAATGGCAGCTCGACCCTGCTCCATCGCACTGCGGGCGTCGGCCGCGCTGAGGTCGAGGATGTCCACCCCGGCCGCCCGCAGCAGGGTGAGGGCCTCGGTGCCGATCCGGGCCCCGGTGTTCTTGCCGGAGGTCGGGTTGACGATGAGACCCAGGCGCGACATGGCCGAAGGGTAGCCCGCGACCGCGCCGATCCTTCGCCGCTACGGCGCCGGCTGACGGTGTGGTGCCACGGTGGAGCGCCGATCCAACTCGACGCGCTCTTCCTCCGCCAGGGGGCAGCCGAAGCCAGTGGCGATCGGGCACGAGCCGGCCGTGGCCGGGACCGTCGCTGGACAGTCCGGACGCGCGCCATCCTCCGCGACGAGGTCGAGGAACGCCCCGAGGGTGACGTCGGCCTCGAGGGTGTGCCGGAACCCTCGCTCGCTGCAGATGACGTAGCGGTTGCGGCGTCCCACCCGCACCCTGGCGATGACGCCCGCGAGCTCGAGGTCCCTGACGATCTGCTGCACGGCCCGCTCCGTGACGCCGACGCGCGTTGCCACGTCGCGCAGCACCACGTCCGGGTCGGCCGCCAGGCTGACGAGCACGTGCCCGTGGTTGGTCAGGAACGTCCAGTAGTCCCTTGTCACGTGAACCACGATACGGCGATCGACATTCGCGAGATGCCGTTCATGACGTACGCCTCACCCGGCGTCCTTCACCACGGAACGGTGCCCCGTCGGTGCCCGCGGTTCTGAACCGGCTGCGCGGTGTCAGGGCGCCAGGGACGCGGTGATTCGTGAATCGGATTTCGGCAAAAAAGGTTCTCTTGTGCGGGAATTCGCAAGGGAGGAACTTTGCCCCCAAACCCAGGTCTCCCATGAGACGTGGTCCGCAGGGGCAGAAAGAGGTCAGGGAATGTCCAGGTCACCAAGCAGGATCAGCACAGTACTCCTCACGGTTCTCGCCATGGTGATCGCCATGGCGACCGCCGCACTGGGCTCCGGAGCCGCCGTCGCTGCGACACCCCCGGATCCGGCGAAGGTGCCGCACTACTTCGGGCCCTGGCCCAACTGGGCCAACAGCCCCCTGACGCTCAACAATGCCTCGGTCACGTTCTCCGGAACGGGCACCGGGGCCACTGCCGTCGCCCAGGTCGACCCGACGTCCCCGAACGGCATCATCGGCCATCGACATCACCTCACCCGGACATGACTACGCTCCGGGCACCACGGTGACGATCAGTGGTGGCACCACCGCCGCGACCGCCACCGCCACGGTGAGCACGTCCACCGTGGTCACCGGCTTCACCAACGTGACGGCCGGCGCCGACTACACGACCTTCGCGGTGGCCCTCAGTGGGGGCGGCGGCACCGGAGCCACCGCCATCGGCTCCGGCGGGGTCGACGCGGTGAACGTCACGGCCGGCGGCTCGGGCTACAGCATGCCGACCGTCGACTTCGACTTCCCGGACGACCCGAACGGCACCCAGGCGACGGCACACGTCGTCTGTGTCGTGACGCCGGACGTGGCGGCGGACTGCACCCACGCCGCCGACGTCACCGTGTCGGTCGACTCGGTCGTCGTCGACACCCGGGCTCCGGCTACACCAGCGCCCCCGGGGTCGCGATCCTCAACGGCACGCAGGCCGACCCGATCGCCCTGGCGACCGGCGGCACGGCAGGCCACGGCCACCTCTACCCTCGCGCTCAGCGCGGTCAACGTGCTGGACTTCGGCACCGGGTACGCCAGTGCACCCACCGTCGACATCACGGACCCCCAGGGCACCGGCACCGGCGCCTCGGCCACGGCTGTGACCGACGGCGGCGCGATCACCGCCGTGACCGTCGACACCCCCGGTGAGGGCTACCTGACCCCGGGGATGCGCAAGTTCGTCGACGAGCTGCCGATGCTCTGCAGCCCGGCTGACTGTCCCGCGACGGGCAAGTACCTGCCGACCGCCCTGCCGGAGGCAAAGAAGTACACCGACACCAGCGTGACCCCCAGCCGGGACGTCGCCGCCGACGAGTACGTCATCGGCCTGGTGCAGTACCGGACCTCGTTCTCCTCCGACCTGCCGCCCACCCTGGTGCGCGGCTACGTCCAGCTCGAGACGCCCGCCAACGCCAGTGTGAGCAAGCACTTCCCGCTGCACCAACGCGAGCGTGGACCCGACCAAGGCCGACACCCCGGTGCTGGTCAACGGAGTCCAGGCCTACGGCGTGACTCCGCCGCAGTACCTCGGGCCGATCATCGCGGCCACCAAGGACAAGCCGGTCCGGATCGTCTTCCGCAACCTGCTGCCGACCGGTGCCGACGGTGACCTGTTCCTGCCGATCGACATCGACGCTGATGGGCTCGGGCATGGGCCCGATGAGCGATGGCCGACGCCGACCGACGACGGCACCGTCATGGACGACGTCCGCAACCCGGTGTGCACGCGAGCACCCGAAGCCCGCCGTGCTGCTTCAAGGACAACCGGGCCGACCCTGCACCTGCACGGCGGCATCACCCCGTGGATCAGCGACGGCACCCCGCACCAGTGGATCACCCCGGCCGGTGAGACCACCGCCGTGGCCGCAGGGCGTCAGCGTCCAGAACGTCCCCGACATGGGACGCGCGGCTCCCGACTGCGACGCCGCGACGACGGCTGCCAGACGTTCTTCTACACCAACCAGCAGAGCGCGCGGCTGATGTTCTACCACGACCACGCGTGGGGCATCACCCGCCTCAACGTGTACGCCGGCGAGGCCGCCGGCTACCTGATCACCGACGCCGACCGAGCAGAAGCTCGATCGGCACGACGGGACCGTCCCCGGCGCGGCCGACGGGCATCCCGCTCGATCGTCCAGGACAAGACCTTCGTGCCCGACGACGCGCCAGCTGGCCGGCGCAGGACCCGACCTGGGACACGGCCCGGTGGGGCGGCGAGGGCAACCTCTGGTACCACCACGTGTACATGCCCGCCCAGAACCCCGGCGACCCCGTCGGGCATGAGCGCCTACGGACGCTGGATGTACGGCCCGTGGTTCTGGCCGCCGGCCACCGGCGCCAAGTACGGGCCGATCGCCGAACCCGTACTACGACGCGACCTGCAAGGTCGACGTCCCGTCGACCTGGACGTACCAGACCGACCCGTTCTGCGAGCCGCAGCTGATCCCCGGCACGCCGAACATCTCGGTCGGCATGGAGCAGTTCAACGACACGCCGATCGTCAACGGCATGGCCTACCCGAAGGTCACCCTGGAGCCGAAGGCGTACCGGCTCCGGATGCTGAACGCGGCCAACGACCGGTTCTTCAACCTCCAGTGGTACGCCGCCGATCCGACCCGGCCAGCGGCAACGGCACGACCGAGGTCGAGCTCGAACCCGGCCGAGCTCGCGGCGGCCCAGACCGACCCGAACGTCTTCCCGACGCCGGCCGACGCGCACAACGACGCCGCCGGTCCGGACTGGGTCCAGATCGGCACCGAGGGCGGCTTCCTGCCGGCCCCGACCGTCGTCGACGGCCAGCAGCCGACCACCTGGATCACCGACCCGACCCGGTTCGACGTCGGCAACGTCGACCAGCACTCGCTGCTGCTGGCACCGGCCGAGCGAGCCGACGTCGATCGTCGACTTCTCGAAGTTCGCGGGCAAGACGCTGATCCTCTACAACGACGCGCCGGCGGCCTTCCCGGCCCGCGTCCCCGGCTACGACTACTACACCGGCGCCCCGGACCTCAGCCCGGCCGGCGCGCCGACCATCCTGCCCGGCTACGGCCCGAACACCCGCACCGTCATGCAGGTCAAGATCGCCGCCGCCCCGCCGGCTGCCGGCCTTCAACGTGACCGAGCTTCAAGAACGCCGTTCACGCCATCAAGGCCGACGGCTCCGGCGTGTTCGAGTCCAGCCAGCGACCCGATCATCGTCGGCCAGGCCGCCTACAACTCGGCCTACGGCACCGACCTTCGCCGCCAGCGGCGGCTGCAACGCCCGACCGGCACCGAGCACACGTGCGACGGGTGGCCCGGATCAATCAGACAGGGCGGCACGACGTTCAGCTTCAACACCCTGAAGGCCCCGAACCAGCAAGACTGGCGATCCCGATGGAGCCGAAGGCGCATCCACGACGAGATGAACTCGACGAACTTCGACGAGTTCGGCCGGATGACGGCCAACCTCGGCCTCGAGGCGTCGCCGGCGACACCCGGTGCGCAGAACGTCATCCTCGTACCCGTACGTCAACCCGCCGACCGAGCTCATCGACGCGCACGAACCTGCCCGAGCGGCGACGTCAACGTCACGCCGATCGCATCGGCGGACGGACGGCACCCAGATCTGGAAGATCACCCACAACGGCGTGGACACCCACCCGATCCACTTCCACCTCTACGACGTGCAGGTGCTCAACCGGGTCACGTGGGACAACATCATCATCCCGCCCGACGCCGACGAGCTCGGCTGGAAGGACACCGTGCGGATCAGCCCGCTCGAGGACACCATCGTCGCGCTGCGGCCGATCATCCCGAAGCTGCCGTTCGAGGTGCCCGAACAGCGATCCGGCCGCTCAACCCGATGATGCCGAGCGCCTCGAGCGGCGATGTTCATCAACACCGACCCGCAGGGCAACCCGTCACGACGCCGATCACCAACGAGACCGTCAACTTCGGCTGGGAGTACGTCTGCCACTGCCACATCCTCAGCCACGAGGAGATGGACATGATGCGGCCGGTCTCGCTGGCGCTGCCACCGATCAAGCCCGACGGGTTGGCCTCCAGCTTCGTCAACGTGCTCGACAAGAACGGCAAGGTCGTGGGCCAGGACGTCCAGCTGACCTGGAACGACAACTCGATCACCGAGACCAGGTTCGTCATCAAGCGCACCACCGACGGGACCACGTGGACGACCGTGAACACCGTGGACCAGCCCTTGGGCAACGGGAACACCCACGGCGTCCTGACCTACACCGACACCACGTCCAACGGCACGACGGCGTACAAGTACCAGGTCGTCGCCGAGAACGTCGTCGGCTACGGCTCGGGCATGCCGTCCATGACGGTGTCGTCCACCACGGCCGTCCTCGGTGTCAACGCACCAACGGCTCCGACCGGCCTGGCAGCGGCCCTCGCCGGCACCAGCGCCGCCCCGCGGGTGAACCTCACCTGGCAGGACACGGCCACCACGGAGTCGCGCTTCATCGTCCAGCGGTCCACTGACAACGGTGCGACCTTCACCCAGCTCGCCACCGTCGGCCCCCGGACCGGAACCGGTTCGGTGACCTACGCCGACAGCACCGTCGCCCTGAACAGCACCTACGTCTACCGGGTGGCGGCGGACAACGTCGCCGGCACCTCGGCGTGGAGCACCCCCGTGACCGTGCCCGGTCGCGGCTCCGGCGGCACCCACGATCCTGACCGGGGTTGCGGTCCGTGCCGGTTCGCAGCAGCGGGCGACCATCACCTGGTCGGCTGTCCCTGGGGCGACGAGCTACGTCATCCAGCGGAGCCTGGACGCCACGTTCGCCACCGGCGTCACCAGCGCCACCGTCGGGTCGGTCACCACGTACACGACCGGCAACATCAGCCGTACCGCCAACTGGTACTTCCGGATGGCTGCGGTGAACGTCCTCGGCCAGTCCGGATGGTCGGGCACTCAGACGGTGACTCCGGCTCCCTGACGGAGGCACCACCTCGCCCACCCCCGCGGCCTCCCGCCGGGGTGGGCGAGCCTCTGGCCCGGGGCCGGTGAGACGGCCCCGGCGCGGAGTGGAAGGATCATCAGCGTGACCGCGATCTTCGAGCAGCTGGCCGCCACTCCCCTGCTCCTCCTGGCGGTGTTGCTGGCCCTCGGCGCGGCGGTCGGCCACGTGCGGGTGGCCGGGGTGCGCCTCGGGCCGGCCGCCGTGCTCTTCGCGGCCCTGGGCGTCTCGGCGTGGGCCACGTCGACCGGCGTCGAGCTCGAGATCCCCGAGGTCCTCGGCATCTTCGGGCTCGTGCTCTTCACCTACACCGTCGGAGTGGTCTCCGGCACCCACTTCTTCGCCTCGCTGCGCCGGGGCTGGCCGAGCATGCTCGTCGTGGCCGGCGCGCTCGCCCTCGTCGGTGCCCTCGCCGTCGTGCTCGGGCGGGCCCTGGGACTCGCGTCCGGGCACCGTGGCCGGCGCCTACGCCGGCGCGCTCACCAACACACCGGCGCTCGCGGCGGCATCCGCCCGCGCAGCCGACCCCGCGGCCCCGACCATCGGCTACTCGATCACCTACCTGGGCGGCGTCGTCGTGATGCTCGCGGTCGCGGCCTGGGCGCTGCGCCGTCCGGGCGCGCACCCGCGCCGCGAGGAGATCGGCCACCTCACGGTCCGCGTCGAGGTGGACGAGCCGATGACCGTGTCGGTACTCACCGAGGCCCACGACCGGCAGATCGGCGTCTCGCGGCTCAAGCACGCCCACGCGGCCAACCCGACCATCGTGCCGCCCGGCACCGAGACGATCGGTCACAACGACCTCGTCACCATCGTCGGCCCCCGCGCCACCCTCGACGAGGTCGCTGAGCGGCTGGGCCACGTGTCCTCGCACGACATCGTGGAGGACCGTCACGACCTCGACTTCCGCCGGATCACCCTGTCGAACAAGCCGCTGGTCGGTCACACGGTCGGCGAGCTCGACCTCGACGGCAAGTTCGGGGCCACCGTCAGCCGGGTCCGCCGCGGTGACGTCGACATGGTCGCCCACGACACCTTCGTGCTCGCGATGGGCGACCGGCTCCGGGTCATCGCGCCGCGCGACAAGATGGCCGAGGTCGGCAAGTACCTCGGTGACAGCGACCGCGGCATGTCGGACATCAACGTCGGCGGGCTCGCGCTCGGGCTCGCGGTCGGCATCGCGATCGGGCTGATCCACGTGCCCACCCCCGGCGGCGGCTTCACGGTCGGCGCCGCGGCCGGAACCCTCGTCGTGGGGCTGGTCTTCGGGCGCCTGGGTCGGGTCGGGCCGGTGATCACCTCGATGTCGCACGGGGCCGCGCAGTCGCTGTCGTCCCTGGGCATGGTCACCTTCCTCGCCTACGCGGGCGTCAACGCCGGACGCACCATCACTGAGGCGCTCACCTCGAGCGCCGGGTGGCGCGTCCTGGTGCTCGGACTGGTGCTCACCGCCTCCGCCGCGGCCCTGCTGCGTGCTCGGGGTGCACGTCCTGCGCACGGATGTCGTGGCTCGAGACGGCGGGTGCGCTCGCCGGGAGCCAGACCCAGCCGGCGATCCTCGCCTACGTCAACGACAAGACCGGCTACGACACCCGCGTCGGCGTCGCGTACGCGCTGGTCTACCCGGTCGCGATGATCGGCAAGATCGTCGTGGCCCAGGTGCTCGCCGGCCTCTGACCGCCGGTCAACCGCACGAGGTCGGGGCTACAGGTCCTCGAACCGGACCTGCTCCCCCACCGGGGCCTGCTGCTCCGGGAAGGTGATCCGGCCCGACGCCACGGCCCAGCGGGCCACGTCGACGCGAAACCGCCCGGCACCGTTCGCGGCGATGATGCCGCGCCGCCGAGCTCGGCCAGATGCGCCAGATGGGCGTGGTGCAGGGCGGTCGACTCCTCCGCTCAGCTCGGGCGGGTTGGCGCCGCGGCGCAGGTAGACGACGGTGCGCACGTCGAAGGACTCCGGGACACCGGGCGGCCGTTCCATGGCTCCTTCTGGGTTCGAGCCGACTGCTCAGAGGGTGAGGCCTCGCTGTCGTCGACGTCGAGCCAGTCCGGCCGCGACGCCTCCTTGCGCTTGTCGAGGATGCGGCAGACGAACCAGGCCGCGAAGTACAGCACCGTCAGCGGGGCCGCGAACACGAACATCGTGAACGGGTCGGCGGTCGGCGTCGCGACCGCGGCGAACACGAAGATCAGCACGACGGCGACCCGCCAGCCCCTGATCAGCCGGGTGGCCGGCATGGCACCGACGGCGTTGAGCCCGACGAGGACGACGGGGAAGAGGAAGCCGATGCCGAAGACGAGGATGAAGCGGGTGACGAAGGAGAAGTACATCGACACCTGCTGGATGTTCGAGGTGCCCTCGGGGCTGAAGCCGTACAGGATCGACAGCGACTGCGGCAGGATGACGTAGCCCAGGAGGCAGCCGAGCAGGAACAGCGGGATGGTGGCGCCGAGGAACGACCAGCGAGATCCGCTTCTCCTTGCGGGTCAGCCCGGGCACGATGAACGCCCAGATCTGGTAGAGCCAGATCGGGCTGGAGGCGAGGACACCGACGAAGATCGACAGGCTGATCAAGTTGGACAGCGCCGACGTCGCCTCGCCGAAGTTGAGGCTGATCGTGCTCTGCGGGTTGGCGCGCTTGTAGTCGTTGAACGGCTCCGACAGGAAGGCGAAGACCTGGTCGTAGAACAGGCCCGCCACGATCGACGCGACCAGCACCGAGGCCGCCGCGATGAACAGGCGCCGCCGGAACTCGCGGAAGTGCTCGCCGAGCGTCATGCGGCCCTCGGGGTCGCGAGGGCGCCGGCGGAGTCGGGCCATGGAGTCTGGTGTCGGGTGGAGCGGTGGGTGGGTCAGGCCACGGGACCGGACTGGTTGTCAGTGCGGGGGGCGTTCTCGTGGACGGCGTTGCCGTCACTGGTCGGCACGGTGCGGTCGACCGGGGCGGCGGGCTCGATCGGCTCGCTGCGCACGGTGGTCGTCGACGCCTCCGACTTCGTCGCCTCGTTCTCCTTCTTCATCTCGTCCACCTCGGACTTGAAGACACGGGCCGACCGGCCGAGGCTGCGCGCGGCGTCAGGAAGCTTCTTCCAGCCGAAGATGACGATGATCAGCACCGCGACGATGATGATCTCGGTGGGTCCGATCCTGCCCATGGGGTCCATCTCCTGTGATGTCGTGTGACGTCTGTGACGTGTCGTGCGAGGTCTGGCGTCAGTGTACGCGCGCCCATGGCGGCAGCCGGTCGGTACGGCGTACGTGCCGGGCGGCCCTCGCAGCGGCCCGTTGCTCCCGATACTGCGCGCGCATCCTGTGAGTCGGCTGGGTGACCGCGATCAGGGCCGGGTCGACGTCCCGCAGCTCGTCGGCGCGGCTCTCGAGCTCGGCCACGAGCTCGCTCGCCCGCTGCACCTCACGACCGAGGCCCTTGGTCTTCCCCCAGACCAGCCAGGCACGCCACCCGAGGAACGCCGGCCGAGCCGAGCAGCAGCACGACCCAGAGCAGCACCCAGCCCCACCAGGGCAGCACGGCTCAGCCCTCGTCGGCCGTCGCCGGGTAGGCCGTGAGCGCCGCCGCGGCGCCGTCACGGACCTCGGCGACCACCTCGGGCGGGTCGAGCACCATGCCGCGGCCGCCGAGGCGCCACACGAGCCGGAGCAGCCACGCGGTGTCCGCCGTGCGCATCCGCACCAGCAGCCCGCCACCGTCGTCGACCGGCACGTCCTCGACCGACTCCACCGGGTAGTAGTCGGCCACCCAGGTGGCTCCGGGGAGCAGCCGCAGGGTGACGACCAGGTCGTCGGGGGCCGGGCGGAAGGTGCCCTCGGAGAGGTCGCGCTCGCGGGCGCCCGGCGGGCGGGGTGCCGTCGACGTCGAGCACGGTGAGCTCCTCGACCCGGTCGATCCGGAACATCCGGGTGTCCTCGGCGCGGTGGCACCACCCCTCGAGGTACCAGCGCCCGTCCATGCCGACCACCCGCATCGGGTCGACGTCGCGCTCGGTGGTCTCGTCCCGGCCGGGCACGAGGTAGCGCAGGTGCACCCGTCGGTGGTCGGCGATGCGCCTGCCGCGCCCGGGCCAGCACCTCGGGCGAGCCGCCCTCGGCGACCTCCGCCCGCACCCGGCGGGCCGGAGCGGCGGCCGCACCGGCGGCATCCTCGAGCTTGGCGAGGGCACGGTCGACCGCGTCGCGCTCGCCCAGGCCCGGTACCTCGCGCAGCGCCCGCAGGCCCACGACCAGGGTGACGGCCTCGTCGACGCCGAGCCGCAGGGGTCGGGCGATGGTGTCGGCGTTGCCGACGAAGACCCGGCCCTCCTCCCAGTCGGCCTCGATCAGCTCGTCGGGCATCTGGCCGTAGCCGCACAGGAAGAGCAGGTTGAGGTCGGCCTCGAGCTGCTCGGACGCTCACGCCGAGGTCGTCGGCGGCCTCCTGCAGGTCGATGCCCTGGCGGTTGACCAGCCACGGCACCATCGTGAGCAGACGCGACAGCCGGGCGGTCGCGGTCTCCTGGGTGAACCCGGCCATCAGCGCGCACCCCCGTGCGCGGCGAGCGAGCCCCTGCAGCCGGCGGACGACCGAGTCGACGAGCTCCGGTGGCGCCTCGACGACGACGTCGGTGCCGTAGCCCGCGAGCTCCTCGGCGAAGTCGTCGAGGTCGGTGTAGTCGAGGTCGCGCGAGGTCCCACGTGCCGTCGACCTCGCCGACCGTGCGCGCCCGCCGGCGCAGGCTGTGGCCGGCGCCGTGCCGCACCCGCAGCACGCGCCGGGCTCGGCTGGGTCGGCGGCTGGGCCACGCGCTGCACCATCAGCTCGCGGTTCGTGGTCGTCGGGCACCTCGAAGGACCCGGGCCGGCCGGCGGTGCGCACTCCCCCGACGATCCGCGACAGGCGGAACGCCCGGGGCGCGCCCCGGTCGACGTCGAACGCGTTGAGGTACCAGCGTCCGTGCCACGACACGAGCGACCACGGCTGCACGTGGCGCTCGCGCGGCCTCGGCGGCCTCGGGTCGCCGGTAGGAGAAGCGCAGCGGCACCCGGCGCAGCACGCCGTCCTTGACCGCGTCGAACGCCGGCTCGGTGGTGCGCAGCCGCGGCTCGATGCCGATGAGGGCGTCGACGTCGCGCTCGACGCCGGCGGCCCGCAGCTTGCGCAGGGCCTGCGCGGCCGGGCCGGCCAGGCTGGCCTGCGCCCAGGTGCGGCTCGCCAGGCCGAGCACCGCCAGCTCGTCGGGCTCGAAGGAGATGTCGGGCAGGGCGTACTCGCGCTGGTGGATGCGGTAGCCGGGCTCGTCCTCGTGCAGCGGGTCGATGTCCTCGGTGACGAGCGGGATGCCGAGCTCGCGCAGCTCGTCCTTGTCGCGCTCGAACATCCGCTCGAAGGCCTCGGTCGACGCCGACTGGCCGTACTGCGGCACGAGCTGGCGGATCTGGGCCTTGGACATGCGGGCGCCGCGTGTAGAGCAGCACGAGCACGAGGTTCAGCAGTCGCTCGGTCTTCACCTGCGCCGCCGACGGGGCGGCCGTGCCGGGCTCGCTGCTCACCCGCCGAACGCTACCCGACGGATACGCTGCCGACCGTGATGCAGTGGCGAGCCGGGACGGTCATCGAGCAGGTGCGCCACTGGCCGGGGGCCGTGGAGTGCACCGTGGTGCTCGACGAGGCTCCCGACACCCCCGTGCGCGCGCTCGCCTACACGGCGATGGTCGGCACCCCGCAGCCCGGTGAACGGGTGCTGCTCAACGCGTCGGCCCTGCTCAAGGGCCTCGGCACCGGCGGCCTGGCGTTCGTCGTCGCCCGCCCCGACCACCTCCCCGCGGACCCACCGCCCGGGCCTCGGCCACATCGTCAAGGCGCGCTACACGCCCATGCAGCAGATGCTGCTCGCGGTCGACGAGCAGGACAGCCCGCACCACGACGCCCTCGCCGACGCCGACGACCTGGCCGGGATGCCGGTCGTGGTCGCCGACCTGCACTCCGCCCTGCCGGCCGTGCTCGCCGGCATCCGCGCGGTGAACCCGGATGCGCGGGTGGCCTACGTCATGACCGACGGTGGGGCGCTGCCCGCGGCCTTCTCCCGTGCGGTGGCCGGGCTGGCGGATGCCGGGTGGCTCGCCGCGACGCTCACCGTGGGGCAGGCCTTCGGGGGCGACCACGAGGCCGTCACGACCCACACCGGGCTGCTCGCCGCGCGGCACGTCGTGGGGGCGGACGTCACCGTCGTCGCCCAGGGGCCGGGCAACGTGGGCACCGGCACCCGCTGGGGCTACTCCGGGGTGGCCTGCGCCGACGCCCTGCACGCCGCCGACGTGCTCGGCGGCCGGCGGTGTCGCGTCGCTGCGCGTGTCGGGGGCGGACCGCCGCGAGCGGCACCGCGGCATCAGCCACCACAGCCGCACGGCCTACGGTCGGGCCCTGCTGACGCCCGCGGACGTGCCGGTCACGACGCTGCCCGACCCCGAGCTCGACACCCTGGTGCGCGCCCAGCTGGTCGAGCTGGTCAGCACGGCGCGGGCGACCCTGACCGTGGTCGAGGTGCCCGCCGACGGGCTGCTCGACGCGCTGCGCACCTCACCGGTGGGTCTGACGACGATGGGGCGGGGTCTCGACCACGACCCCGCCCCGTTCGTCGCGGCGGCCGCCGCGGGTGCTCACGCCGCTGCGTTGATCACCCCTCGGCTCAGCGCACGTCCATGAGGTCGACGACGAAGATCAGCGTCTCGCCCGGCTTGATCGCGCCACCGGCTCCGCGGTCGCCGTAGCCGAGGTGCGGCGGGATGGTGAGCCGGCGGCGACCGCCGACCTTCATGCCGTCGATGCCCTGGTCCCAGCCCGCGATGACCATGCCCACGCCGAGCCGGAAGTCGAGCGGCGCACCGCGGTTCCACGAGGCGTCGAACTCCTCGCCGGTCGAGTGCGCGACGCCGACGTAGTGCGCCGACACCGTGCTGCCGGCCGTGGCCTCGGTGCCGTCACCGACGGTGATGTCCTCGATGACCAGCTCGGTCGGCGGCTGGTCGCCCGGGAAGTCGATCTCGGGGCGGGTGGGCTGCGGGCTCATCTGACGACCTCCAGGAGACGGTGCGGGTTCGGGTACTGCGGTTCGCTACGGCGGATCAGTACGCGGCGAGGACGTCGACGACGAACACCAGGGTGTCGGTGCCGGCGATCTTCGGCGGGCTGCCGGCGGTGCCGTAGCCCTCGGCCGGCGGGATGACGAGGAGCACGCGGCTGCCGACGTTCACGCCCTGCAGGTCGTTGTCCCAGCCCTTGATGACCTGGCCCTGCCCGATCGGGAAGGCGAAGTAGGGCTGCTCGGGGTTGTTGGCGCTGGAGTCGAAGACGCTGCCGTCCTTCAGGAGCGCGCCGGTGTAGGCCACCCGCACGGTCTGACCCTTCTTCACCTCGGGACCGGTGCCCTCGATGAGCGGCTGGACGATGGTCTTGGTGGGGGCCTTGGCGCCCTTGGGGACGGTGATGGTCGCCGGCTTGCCCTCGTTCATCGTCACCGTCGGCAGGCCCTTCTTCGGCGCCACGGCCTTGCCCTGGGCCTCCGTGAGCGGCTTGGTGGCCGACACGACGTCGACGACGAAGACGATCGGGTCGTCCTTCTGGATCCCGAGGCCCTCGTTGCCGGTGTCACCGAACGCGTCGGCGGCGGTCGAGGTGATCACGAACCGGGAGCCGACCTTCTTGCCCGGCAGCTCGCTCTTGAACGACTTGAACAGCGCCTCCGCGCTGAGGTCGAGGCCGACGGTGCCGGTCTCCCACGTGGAGTTGACGACCTTGCCGTCGCGACCGTTGACGATGACCGCCTGGATCGACACGAGGTCGTCCTCGGACACCGGGGCGCCGGTGCCGTCCGTGACGACCTGGGACCCGGTCTTGGTGACGGTGAGCGGGGCCTTGACCGACACCGTCGGGGCCTTCGCGGGGTCGCTGCCGGTGACGGTGACCCCGCTGGCCGTCGGGGACGGCGTGGTGGCCGCCTCCTCGCCGCAGGCGCTCAGCACGAGCGCGGAGGCGAGGACGGTGGCGGACAGGGCGGTGGTGAGACGACGTGACACGGGGAGGAACCTTCTGGTCGGAGGGCTGTCGTGCAGCGGACAGCAACAAACACGATAACGGCGGCTCGTGTGAACTTCCGCATCGCCGGCTGGGAGCACCCTGCATGCCCGGTGATCCCCGGGTCAGCCGCTCATGCCCTCGATGAGGCGCTCGACCCGGGGGTCCTGCGCGAGGAACGGGTCCTTGCACAGCACGGTGCGCTGGGCCTGGTCGTTGAGCTTGAGGTGCACCCAGTCGACGGTGAAGTCGCGGCGGTGCTCCTGGGCGGCCCGGATGAAGTCGCCGCGCAGCTTGGCGCGGGTGGTCTGCGGCGGGCGCACCTTGGCCTGGAAGATCTCCAGGTCGGTGACGACCCGGGCGACCAGGCCACGCCGCTGGAGCAGGTAGAACAGCCCGCGGCTGCGGTCGATGTCGTGGTAGGCGAGGTCGATCTGGGCGAGCCGCGGGTGGTCGAGGTCGAGCCCGTGCTTGGTCGCGTAGTCGCTCGATGAGCCGGTACTTGATGACCCAGTCGATCTCGGTCGCCACCAGGCCGAGGTCGCCGGTCTCGACGGCGGTCAGGGTGCGGTCCCACAGGTCGAGCACGCGGCTTGTGCAGCGGGTCGCTGGAGCCCTCCCGGGCGACGAACTCGACGGCCTTCGCGTAGTACTCGCGCTGCAGGTCGAGCGCGCTCAGCTGCCGCCCGTTGGCCAGCCGCACCGTGCGGCGGCCCGTGGTGTCGTGCGAGATCTCGCGGATCGCGCGGATCGGGTTCTCCAGGGTCAGGTCGCGCATGACCACGCCGGCCTCGATCATCCGCAGCACGAGGTCGGCGGAGCCGACCTTGAGCATCGTCGTCGTCTCGCTCATGTTCGAGTCGCCGACGATCACGTGCAGCCGGCGGTAGTGCTCGGCGTCGGCGTGCGGCTCGTCGCGGGTGTTGATGATCGGCCGGCTGCGGGTGGTCGCCGACGACACGCCCTCCCAGATGTGGTCGGCCCGCTGGCTCACGGCAGTACGTCGCGCCCTTGGACGTCGCGACGAGCTTGCCGGCGCCGCAGGTGATCTGGCGGCTGATCGAGGAACGGCAGCAGCATGTCGGAGATCGTGGCGAACTCGCCGGCCCGGGTGACGAGGTAGTTCTCGTGGCAGCCGTAGGAGTTGCCGGCCGAGTCGGTGTTGTTCTTGAAGACGTAGATGTCGCCGGCCACGCCGTCCTCGCGCAGCCGCTGCTGCGCGTCGACGACGAGGCCCTCGATGATCCGCTCCCCCGCCTTGTCGTGGGCGACGACCTGGCGCGAGCGAGTCGCACTCGGCGGTGGCGTACTCGGGGTGCGAGCCGACGTCGAGGTAGAGCCGCGAGCCGTTGGTGAGGAACACGTTGCTCGAGCGGCCCCACGCGACGACCTTGCGGAACAGGTAGCGGGCCACCTCGTCGGGCGTCAGCGTGCGCTGGCCACCGGTCGAGCAGGTGATGCCGTACTCGTTCTCGATCCCGAAGATGCGCCGTCCGCCGGGAGTGTTCACTCGGGCGGGCCGTCCTGCGCGGTGGGGCGCTGGGTCTGCGGGTTGGTCGTGGCGTCGCGGGCCGAGTGCTCGTCGTGGCCGTCATCGGCCGGCGGGGCGTCACGGGTCGGGTCGTCGGTGCTCAGCAGTCGCTCGAGGAGCTGGCCGGTGATCCGGCGGAAGGTGCGCCGCGGCCGGTTCCGGTCGAGCACCGCCACCTCCAGCTGGGTCGGGGTGAGCTGCACGGGCCGGGCCGCCGGCCGGGTCGGTGCCGAGCAGCCCGACGGCCAGCACCAGCGCCTCGGACAGGTTCATGCCCTCGCGCCACTGCTCCTTCAGGCCGTTCTCGATCTGCTCCGCTCCGCCGCCCATGGCGACGAAGCCGTGCTCGTCGGCGACCGAGCCGTCGTAGGTGAGCCGGTAGACCTGGTCGCTCTCCGGGGTCGATGCCGACCTCGGCGACGACGATCTCGACCTCGTAGCGGCTTGGACTCCTGGGTGAACACGGTGCCGAGGGTCTGGGCGTAGGCGTTGGCCAGGCCGCGGGCGGTGACGTCGGAGCGGTCGTAGGAGTAGCCGCGCAGGTCGGCGTAGCGCACCCCGGCCACGCGCAGGTTCTCGAACTCGTTGTACTTGCCGACCGCGGCGAAGGCGATCCGGTCGTAGATCTCGGAGACCTTGTGCAGCGCCCGGCTGGGGTTCTCGGCGACGAACGCGATGCCGTTGTCGTAGGCGAGCACCACGACCGACCGGCCGCGGGCGATGCCCTTGCGCGCGAAGTCGGCCCGGTCCTTCATCAGCTGCTCGGGCGAGACGTAGAACGGCATCCCGGCGGTCATCGGGCACCTCCCGGGTTGTCGACGCGCGCGGCGATGATGGCGTCGACCACCGGCGCGATCTCGTCGTCGGGCACGAACCGCGCCCCGTCGTCGTCGACGATGCCGACGGTCGGCCAGATCCGGCGGCCGACGTCGGGGCCACCGGTGGCGGAGTCGTCGTCGGCGGCGTCGTAGAGCGCCTCGACGGCGATGCGCACGGCGTCGTCCAGGGTGCCGGCCCGGCGGTAGAGCTTCTTCAGCGAGCCGCGGGCGAACAGCGAGCCCGACCCCACGCTGTGGTGGTCGTGCTCCTCGTAGCAGCCGCCGGTCACGTCGTAGGAGAAGATCCGGCCGATGCCGGTGCCGGCGTCGAACCCGGCGAACAGCGGCACGACCGACAGCCCCTGCATCGCCATCCCGAGGTTGCCCCGGATCATCGAGGCGAGCCGGTTGGCCTTGCCCTCGAGCGACATCAGGGTGCCCTCGATCTTCTCGTAGTGCTCGAGCTCGACCTGGAACAGCCGGACCAGCTCGATGGCCAGGCCCGCCGTGCCGGCGATGCCGACCAGGCTGTACTCGTCGGTCGCGAAGACCTTCTCCATGTCGCGGTTGGCGATCAGGTTGCCCATCGTGGCCCGCCGGTCGCCCGCCATGACGACTCCGCCGGCATACGTCAGCGTGACGATCGTCGTGCCGTGCGGTGCGTCGATGGCGGCGCCCGGCGGCAGGGTGCGGCCGGACGGCAGCATCGTGGGTGCCTGGGCCGAGAGGAACTCGGTGAACGACGACGACCCGGGCACGAGGTAGGCCGCGGGCAGCCGTCCGCTGTCGGCTCCGGGGGTCACTGGCCACCCTTCTGGACGAACCCGCGCACGAACTCCTCGGCGTTGGACTCGAGCACGCCGTCGATCTCGTCGAGGATGTCGTCGATCTCGCTCGACTGCACCTGCGCGGCCGCGGCCGCTGCGGGCTCGGGGGCGTCGTCGGCACCGCCGTCGTCACGACGCTGCGGGCGGACCTGCTCCTGACCGGCCATGGTGACCCCTCCTCAAAGGTGGACTTGTTGCGAGCCTAGTCGGCGGGCCCGCGTCCGCGACGGAGGGCACGGCACGGAGTCACCACGTGGGACGGGCGTCCGGGCAGGCGGCCGCGTCAGAGCACGGCCGGGGGCGACGGCACGACGACGCCCGTGACGGACCCGAGGTCGCGCACCGGTCCCTGGTCCGCCCCGCTCGCCAGCCGCGTGCACTCCGACGCCCGGCACCAGCGCACGACGACGCCCGCCTCTTCGTAGAACATCATCCGCAGCGTCCCCGCGGTGATCTGCCCGCGCGCCGTCCGCCGTTCGGCCGGGTCCTGGTAGAAGACGACCTCGCGGGCAGGATCGGAAGCGCTGCTCTGCACGGCGGACGCGACGATCTCGTCGTAGCCGCGCTTCGTCGCCTGGTGCACGCCGATGTCGGACCGCCAGGCGAACAGGCCGATGACAGCCAGGACGAGGAGTGACGCCTGCCCCGCACGGCGGGACCACGTCGACCCGGCGAGGAGGAGCGCTCCCGGGAGGACGACGGCCAGCCAGGCCCACAGCGACCCGCGGACGTTGGTGCGCACGCCGGTGACCAGGGTCTGGGCGCACTCCAGACCGGCGACGACCGCGACCGCGAGGAAGACCTTGAGCAGCACCGGTCGGACCCGGGGGTCGAGGAGCGCCAGGACCGCGGACACGAGCCCGACGACGCCGGCCGGGCCCAGGGTCGTCCTGATCCCGAGCAGCTGCCTCCTGTAGCGCCGGGCGTTGACCAGCAGGTCACCCAGGCTCCCGAGCTGGTTGGGGTTGCGCCAGGCGGCGATCTCGGGCCCGAAGTTCCCGAAGGCGACCAGGTTCGCCACGGAGACCACGACGATGCCGGTGGCGAAGCCGACCAGGAAGCCTCCGACGAGCAACAGGAGGTCCTTCCACGGCCGGTCCCTCAGGTGCACAGCGGCAGCGATGAGCAGGAGGCCGCCCACGGGAGGGTAGGTGAGCACGGAGAGCACCGCGACCACGACCACCCACGCCGCGAGGCCGCGCCGCCGCGTCGCCGCCCAGGGCAGTGTCCACACCCCCGCAGCCGCCACGACGGCGCACGCGGACAGCGTGCCCGGCCAGTAGATGAGCCGGATCCACAGGGGCGACACGAGCAGCGCCGCGCCGAGGAGGACGCCGGTGACGCGACCGGTGACCCGGAACAGCCGCCACAGGCCGACGACGAAGAGGACGTAGGCCGCGAAGAACACCACGACCGCCGTCGTCGGCGTGCCGTGCTGCCCGACCACCAACCACCACGCGTAGCTGAGCCACCGTCCTTCCCCCTCCACCTTCAGGATCGGGTCGGCCGCACCCGGCGTCCCCGCCGGCAGCAGGAAGGGCCAGTCGTCGCGTCGGATGAAGGGCCCGACGAGCTGTGCCAGCACTCCCGAGGCGAGCACGACGACCGCCACGAAGACCAGGGCCGCGGACGCGCGCGAGGCTGCAGTGCCGGTGGGTTCTGCCCCGGGCGGCGTGGTCTGGGTGGCTGTCGGGCTCATCGTCCCCGCCCGCTAGGCGCCCGGTTCGCCGTTCGCGGCCAGCGCGCGCAGGAGCGACGCGGCATCGGGCGCGTTGCGCACCAGGTCACCGACGCCGGCCTCGGTGCCCTTGAGCGGCTCGAGCATCGGCACCCGCTGCAGCGTGCGCTGGCCCGCGACGTCGAAGATCACCGAGTCCCAGGACGCCGCGACGACGTCGTCCGGGAACAGCCGCAGGCAGGTCCCCCGGAACCACGCGCGGGTGTCGTTGGGCGGTTCCTCGACGGCGCGCCGCACGTCGGCCTCGTCGACGAGCACCTCGAGCCGGCCGGTGGCGACCAGCCGGTGGGCCAGACCCCGGTCGGCACGCACGTCGGACCACTGCAGGTCGACGGCCTTCAGGCGCGGGTCGCCCCAGCCGAGCGAGTCACGCTCGCGGTAGCCCTCGAGCACCGCCAGCTTGGCGACCCAGTCGACCTCGCGGCGAGCCTCCATCGGGTCGCGGCCGAGCTTGTCGAGCACGGTGCCCCACCAGTACATGACCTCGACCGTGTCGCTGTCGGGCTCGCCGCCCGACTGCGCCGCCACGAAGGCGGCGGCCCGGTCGTGGTACTCCCAGAGCAGCTCGAGGGCGGTCATCCGGCGACCGTCCACGAGCTCGACCTTCGCCTGCAGGGTGGTGTCGTGCGAGACCTCGTGCAGCGTCGCCACCGGCCGTCGCACCGACAGGTCGTCGCGGAACGCGTCGGCCTCGATCATCGCGAGCACCAGCGAGGTCGTGCCCATCTTGAGCAGGTTCGCGACGTCGCAGTGGTTGGCGTCGCCGAGGATGACGTGCAGCCGGCGGTAGCGGTCGGCGACGGCGTGCGGCTCGTCGCGGGTGTTGATGAGCGGGCGCTTCAGCGTGGTCTCGAGCCCGACCTCGACCTCGAAGAAGTCGCTGCGCTGGGCGATCTGGTAGCCGGGGATGCGCGAGTCGACGCCGATGCCGACCCGTCCGGACCCGCACATGACCTGGCGGACGACGAAGAACGGCGTCAGGTGCCGCACGATGCTCGCGAACGGGGTCGAGCGCGCCATCAGGTAGTTCTCGTGGGTGCCGTAGGAGACGCCCTTGCCGTCGGTGTTGTTCTTGTAGAGGTTGACTCCCGGCGGCACGGTGGCCAGCCGCGCCACGGCCTCGCGCATGACGAGCTCGCCGGCCCGGTCCCAGGTGACGGCGGCACGCGGGGTGGTGACCTCGGGCGAGCTGTACTCGGGGTGGGCGTGGTCGACGTAGAGCCGGGCGCCGTTGGTGAGCACGACGTTGGCCAGGGTCGGGTCCTCGACGTCGGTGAGCTGGCTGGGGTGGGCGGTGCCACGACCCATGTCGAAGCCGCGCGCGTCGCGCAGCGGCGCCTCGTCGGCGTAGTCCCAGCTGGCACGGGCGGGCCGGATGCCGCGCGAGGCGGCGTAGGCCGTGACGACGTCGCCGGAGGCGACCATCGGGTTCGCCGCCGGGTTGCCGGGCACGACGATGCCGTACTCGGTCTCGATCCCCATCACCCGGCGCACGGTCATGTCTCGACCATACTGACCGCGTGCGCAGCTACCGCGGGTTGTCCCCCCTCATGGCGCTGGTGTCGTTCGTGGGCGACCGGCTCGGCCCGCCGGTCGAGGAGCTGGACTTCGACGGCATCCAGCGGGCGCGGGCGGCCACGCTCCCTCGCAACCGGGTCACGGACCTCGTGACCGGCGGCGTCGACCACGCGGTCGGCATCACGTACGGCACCGCCCCGGCGCGCGACGAGCACGAGATCCCGCTGCGCATCTACCGCCCGAGGGCGCTGCGCGACTCGCGGACCGACGTGCCGGTGGTCATGTGGTTCCACGGTGGCGGCTGGGTGCTGGGCAACGTCGTGGGCTACGACCCGGTCTGCTCCTTCATCGCGGCCGAGGTGGGGTGCGTCGTGGTGTCGGTCGACTACCGGATGGCGCCCGAGCACCGAGCGCCGGTGGCCGTCGAGGACTGCGTCGACGCCACGACCTGGGTCGGCGTCAACGGCGACGTGCTGCGGGCCGACACCTCGCGGATGGCCGTGGCCGGCGACTCGGCCGGGGGCAACCTCGCGGCCGTCGTGGCCCAGGTGCTGCGCGACCACGGCGACACCCGGCTGCGCCACCAGGCCCTGATCTACCCCGCCACCGACCTGACCATGGCGTCGCCGTCGATCCGCGAGCACGCGAACGCCCCGGTCCTCACCAAGCGCTCGATGGACGCCTTCCGTGACCACTACGTGCCGGCCGGGCACGACCTGCACGACCCCCTGCTCTCACCGCTGTTCGGCCGGCTCGACGGGCTGCCCCCGGCCCTGGTCCAGACCGCGGACCTCGACCCGATCCGCGACGACGGCATCCGCTACGCCGCCGCGCTGCGCGATGCCGGGGTGCCCGACCCGGCTCACGAACTACCTCAAGATGCCCCACGGCTTCGCCTTCATGCCGGGCGCGGCCCCGGCCGTGGGGCGGCAGCAGCGGTGGGAGCTGGCCAGTGAGCTCACCGCCGCGCTCGGCGCGGGCGACCGCGGATAGGCTGCGGACATGCGCGAGGTCGTCGTGTTCTCCGGGTCGGCCCACACAGCCCTCGCCCATCGGATCTGCGACGAGCTGGGGGTGACCCTCTCCGAGACCCTGATCAGCCGGTTCAGCAACGACTGCCTGCAGGCGCAGCTGCTCGCGAACTGCCGCCAGCGCGACGTCTACCTGGTGCAGCCGCTCGTGCCGCCGACGCAGGACTCCCTCATGGAGCTGCTGCTGATGATCGACGCGGCCCGCGGCGCCTCCTCGGCGATGATCACCGCGGTCATCCCCCACTACGCGTACGCGCGCAGCGACAAGAAGGACGCCTCCCGCATCTCGCTCGGGGGGCGTCTCGTCGCCGACCTGATCTCGACGGCCGGCGCCGACCGGGTGCTGACCATGAACCTGCACGCGCCCCAGGTGCACGGGTTCTTCTCGGTGCCGGTCGACCACCTCACCGCCCTCGGTGTGCTCGCCGACCACTTCCGCGAGCAGGACCTCGAGCAACGCGGTCGTCATCTCGCCCGACCTCGGCAACGCCAAGGACGCGACCCAGTTCTCGCGGCTGCTCGGCCTGCCCGTCGCGGCGGGGTCGAAGCGGCGCCTCGGCGACGACCGGGTGGTCATCGACTCGATCGTCGGCGACGTCGAGGGCAAGCGGGCCATCGTGCTCGACGACGAGATCGCCACCGGTGGCTCGATCGTCGAGCTGCTCGACCGGCTCGCCGACCGTGGCTGTCACCGAGGCGGCCGTCGCCTGCACCCACGGGCTGTTCGCCGGGCGAGCCGTCGAGCGCCTGCGTGGTCACCCGATGATCAGCGAGGTCGTCACCACCGACACCGTGCCGGCACCGGCCGACTGGCCCGAGCTCAAGGTGCGTTCTGTCGCAGGGCTCTTCGCCGAGGCGATCAAGCGCATCCACGAGGGCGAGTCGGTGTCGAGCCTGTTCGACGGCGTCGACCCGACACACGCCCCGCCCCGCCAGCGGTCCCTCTTCGACCGGGTGCGCTCGTGAGCCGAGCGCTCCCGGCCGTGCTCGACGTCGTGCTGGTGCTGCTCTTCGCGGCGGTGGGGCGCCGGTCGCACGCGGAGGGGGTCGATGTCGCCGGCATCCTGCGGACCGCGGCACCCTTCCTCGTCGGCACGGCCGCCGGGTGGCTGCTCGCGAGCCTCACCCTCGACAGCGGCCCGCGGTCGCTCGCGTTCGGCGCGGTCGTCGTCGTGTGCACCGTGGTGCTCGGGATGCTGTTCCGCCGGGTGGCCGGTGAGGGCACCGCGCTCTCGTTCGTCATCGTGGCGACGTGTGTGCTGTCCGTGCTGTTGCTCGGCTGGCGCCTCGTGGCCCGCCTCGTCGCCTGACCCGCAGCCCCCGCGAGTCGAGATCCCACGACACGCTGACGGTCGGCGCCGGTGGTCAGCGTGTCGTGGACTCTCGACGCGTCAGGCTGGACCGTGGGGTCGTGCAGATGCCCAAGGCCTCGGACCATGACAAGGACTACTTCCGGTCGCTGGTGCCCGACGACCCCGGCGTCGTCGTGAAGCCGATGTTCGGCAACCTCGGTGCGTTCGTCAACGGGAACATGTTCGCCGGGCTCTTCGGCGCGACGGTGGGGGTGCGCCTGTCCGACGAGGACCGCGCGAGCCTCGAGCAGGTCGAGGGCACCGGGCCGTTCGGTCCCGAGGGCAGGCCGATGGGCGGTTACGTCGGGCTGCCCGAGGCCTGGGCGAGCGACCCCGGGCAGGCCGCCGACTGGGTGGCCAGGGCCCACACCCACGTGTCGGGACTGCCACCGAAGGCACCGAAGGCACCGAAGGCACCGAAGGCACCGAAGGCACCGTGACCCTCGGCGCTCGTCACGGTCATACCCGTGCCGGCGGTGTCTCGAGCTCGGCCGAGCGCCAGAAGAGCCAGGCCGACAGGGCGAAGAGCGCGGCGAACATCGCCGTGAGGCCGAGGATCTCCGCGGTGGAGGCACCCGGAGTGTCCTGCTGTCCCGTGGCGAGGGCGACCACCGCCACGACCACCTGGGCCGTTGCCGTCGCCACCAGGGCGTACGCCATACCCCGCGGCCGCAGCCGGGCCGCCGCGGCGCCGACGACGAGGGTGAGGAGGACCCCGAGGTACATCCGGTCCGGCTTCCCGCCCTCACCGATGATGCCGAGGGCGCCGATCGACCAGACCAGGAACAGGGCGGTCAGCAGCGCGACGGCGGTGCCGAGCCGGTAGTAGGTGCGTGACGTCATGGCGGGGGCCTCCTTCGTGGGGACGTGGTCATCGGCTCGCATCGGTGCGGAGCAGCCGCCAGCCACCCGCCGCCAGGGCGGTGAGCGCCCAGGCTGTCAGGGTGAGCCGCGACGACGTGGCCGTCATGTCGTCGCGCGGACCCTCCCCGAAGATCAGGTAGAGCGCGTTCGAGCCCGGCATCAGGGCCGAGAGGTCGACCGCCCAGTCGTAGGGAAGGTTCGCCAAGCAGCGGCGGCAGCACGAGCACGAGGGCGATGACGGTCACCAGTGCACCCGCGGTGCTGCGCAGGGCCAGCCCCAGCCCGACGGCCAGCAACGAGCAGCAGGCGTAGACCACGGCGAGACCCCCGAGCGTCACCGCACCCTGCCCGGGCGGGAGTCCCACGACGGGCACGAACGCCCACACCACCCCGCTCGCCGCCGCCACCAGGGCGACCCCGAGCAGGGTGGCGACGCCGACGACCACGCCGACCCGGGCGGCGAGCAGCACGCCCCGGCGCGGGGTCCACTGCAGGGTGGGCACGATGGCTCCGGTCGCGTGGTCGGCCGTGCTGGTGACGACGGACAACGCGAGGATGCCGAACAGCGCGAACATGGCGCTCGGCCTGGCGCCGTCCCAGGCCGTGGCGTCGGGTGGGGGCCCCGAGGGGTCGCCCGCGGCATCCAGCCCGACGAGCGTGCCGAGGCCGACGACGGCGGCGGCGGTCAGGAGGGCGAGGATCCAGCTGGAGCGCACGCTCCAGACCCGGCTCCACTCGGCCCGGCCGGTACGCGCCAGCGCGGAGGGCGTCGTCGTGGTCCTCGGGGCCATCAGGGTGCTCATCGCCTCGCCCCGTTCACCACGGGCTGCTCACCGTGGCCGTGGTGCTCGACGCTGTCCCGGGTGAGGGTGAGGTAGGCGTCCTCGAGCGACTGCTCGACGTCCGCCAGGTGGTGCACCGGGAGGCCGAGCGCGTGCGCGAGGTCGCCGACCTCGGTGGCGCCCAGCCCGCTGACCTCCAGCTCGTCGCTGCCGGTGCGCTCGACCTCCGGGCGCACCGGGCCGCCGGGCCGGTCGGTCAGGGCACGGTGCAGGTCCTCGGCGCGTGGGGTGCGCACCCGCACCCGCCGGCCGCCCAGGCCCTGCAACACCTCGTCGATGTCCGCGTCGGCGATCAGCCGACCGCGACCGATGACGACGACCCGGTCGGCCACGAGCTGCATCTCGCTCATCAGGTGGCTCGAGACCAGCACGGTGCGGCCCTCGTCGGCGAACCCGCGCAGGAGCGCGCGGATCCACCGCACCCCGTCGAGGTCGAGGCCGTTCACCGGCTCGTCGAAGAGGAGCACGCGAGGGTCGCCCAGCAGCGCACCGGCGATGCCGAGCCGCTGGCGCATGCCGAGCGAGTAGCCCTTGACCCGCCGCCCGGCCGCCGACCCCAGGCCCACCTGGTCGATGACCTCCTCGACCCGCGACAGGGGGATGCCGTTGGTGCGCGCCCCGATCCGCAGGTGCGCCCGACCCGTGCGGCCGGGGTGCACGGCCCCGGCGTCGAGCAGCGCGCCCACCTCCCGCAGCGGCGGCGACAGGTCGACGTAGCGCCGCCCACTGATGGTCGCCGTGCCCGCGGTCGGGCGGTCCAGGCCCATCATCATCCGCATCGTCGTCGACTTGCCGGCGCCGTTGGGGCCCAGGAAGCCGGTGACCTTCCCGGCCTCCACGTCGAAGGTCAGGTCGTCCACGGCCCGCACGTCGCCGTACCGCTTGGTCAGTCCTCGCACGCTGATCATGGGTCGAACGCTAGGGACAGCGCGCGCGCCCGGCAGGTGGACGACCTGTGGAGGTTGTGTGCAGATCCGCCGAGCGGTGCGCCTGCGGTCAGGCGACCTGGCGGACCACCTCGGCCACCAGCGGGTAGGCCGCCGGATCCGTCGTGTTCGCCATCGAGAAGATGACCTGGTCGATGCCGGCACCACCGCAGCAGCGACAGCCGCTCGACGGCCTGGTCGACCGAGTGCCCGGTCACCCCGCCGGGCAGGTCGGCGCCGGTGTCCATGGTGAGCCGGGCCAGGCAGGTCTTCGAGATCTCGTCGTAGTCGCGCCCGACGTCCTCGCAGTGCCGGCGGATGACGTCGAGCTTGTGCGGGATGCCCTTCGGCCCGAGCCCGAGGTCGAACAGGTTGCACGCGTCCGCGTACTGCGCGACGAGCTTGAGGGTGCGCTGCTCTCCCCCACCGCCGACCATGATCGGGACGCGGCGCACCGGTTGCGGGTGGTTCAGCGGCCGCTCGAGGCTGATCGACTCCCCCTCGAACGGGCTGTCGTCGTCGGCGAACATCTGGCGGGCGAGGCGCAGCGTGTCCTCGAGCAGGCGGAACCGCTCACGGGTCGAGGGGTAGGGCACCCCGAGCCCGCGGTGCTCCTCCTCGTTCCACGCCGCCCCGATGCCCAGCCAGGCGCGGCCACCGGACAGCACGTCGAGCGTCGTGACGGTCTTGAGCAGGATGCCGGGGTGCCGGTACGTGACCCCGGTGACCAGGGTGCCCAGCTCGATCCGCTCGGTGACGGCGGCCGCGTGCGCCAGGGTCGTGTAGCCCTCGAGCATGTCCAGCTCGGGCGGGCCGACCACCCCGATCTGGAAGAAGTGGTCCATCACCCACAGCGAGGCCAGCCCGCACTGGTCGGCGTCCCGGGCCACCGCCCGCCAGGTGGCGCCCGTCGAGGCGGGCGCGTCGGGCCACGTGAACCGGTTGACCTGGAGTCCGAGCCGCATCGCACCATCGTGCCCCGGCGGGTGCCCGGGTCGGGTCAGAGGTACTGGCCGGTGTTGGCGACCGTGTTGATCGACTTGCCGGGCTCGGTGCCCTCCTTGGTCTTGATGAGGGTGCGGATGTAGACGATCCGCTCCCCCTTCTTGCCGGAGATGCGCGCCCAGTCGTCGGGGTTGGTCGTGTTCGGCAGGTCCTCGTTCTCGCGGAACTCGTCGGTGCACGACTGCAGCAGGTGCTCCACGCGCAGGCCGCGCTGGCCGGTGTCGAGGAAGTCCTTGATCGCCATCTTCTTGGAGCGGTCGACGATGTTCTGGATCATCGCGCCGGAGTTGAAGTCCTTGAAGTACAGGATCTCCTTGTCGCCACCGGCGTAGGTGACCTCGAGGAAGCGGTTCTCCTCCTCCTCGGTGTACATCCGCAGCACGACGGCGTCGATCATCGCCTGGAGGGTGGCGTCCTCGGAGCCGCCGTTCTGCTCGACGTCGTCGGGGTGCAGCGGCAGCCCGTGGATGAGGTACTTGCCGAAGATGTCGCGGGCGGCCTCGGCGTCGGGCCGCTCGATCTTGATCTTCACGTCGAGCCGGCCGGGTCGCAGGATCGCCGGGTCGATCATGTCCTCGCGGTTCGACGCCCCGATGACGATGACGTTCTCGAGCCCCTCGACCCCGTCGATCTCGGCGAGCAGCTGCGGCACGATCGTGGTCTCGACGTCGGACGAGACACCCGAGCCACGGGTGCGGAACAGCGACTCCATCTCGTCGAAGAAGACGACCACGGGGTAGCCCTCGTTGGACTTCTCGCGGGCCCGCTGGAAGATCAGCCGGATGTGCCGCTCGGTCTCACCGACGTACTTGTTGAGCAGCTCGGGGCCCTTGATGTTGAGGAAGTAGGACTTCCCCGGCTCGCGGCCCTCCTTCTCGGCCACCTTGCGGGCCAGGGATGCCGCGACCGCCTTGGCGATCATCGTCTTGCCGCAGCCGGGCGGGCCGTAGAGGAGCACGCCCTTGGGCGGCTTGAGCTGGTGCTCGATGTAGAGGTCGGGGTGCAGGTACGGCAGCTCGACGGCATCCCGGATCGCCTCGATCTGGCCGGTGAGTCCGCCGATGTCCGTGTAGTCGATGTCGGGCACCTCCTCGAGCACGAGGTCGGCGACCTCGGCCTTGGGGATGCGCTCGAAGACGAAGCCGGAGCGCGACTCCAGGAGCAGCGCGTCGCCGGCCCGGATGGTCTGGCCGTCCAGGGATGCCGCGACCCGGCAGACCCGCTCCTCGTCGGCCTGGGCGACCACGAGCACCCGGCCGTCGTCGAGGATCTCCTTGCAGAGCACCACCTCGCCGGTGGTCTCGTACCCGTGTGCGGCGACGATGTTCATCGCCTCGTTGAGCATGACCTCGCGGCCCGGCACGAGCTGGCCCTCCTCGAGGGAGGGGCTGACCGCGACGTGCATCTTGCGGCCGCTGGTGAGGATGTCGGCGGTGCCGTCGTCGAAGGCCTCGATGACGATGCCGTAGGCCGCCGGGGGCTGGGCCAGCCGGTCGACCTCGGACTTCAGGGTGACGATCTGCTCGCGGGCGTCGCGCAGGGTGCGCACGAGGCGCTCGTTCTGTGCCGACACGGTGGCGAGCTGCGACCGCAGCCCGGTGAGGTCGCGCTCGAGGGCGCGCAGCTGCGCCGGCGAGGCCTGGCCGCGGGCCCGGAGCGCGGCGATCTCGGCCTCGAGCGACTCACGCTCGGCCTCGAGGCGCTCGCGGGTGCCGGACTGGTCGGCCCTGGGCTCGTCGGTGCTCATGCTCGACGATAACCCCGCGGGGTCAGGTCTGAGGGGAGGTCTCGGTCATCGAGCGTCGAACCCGGCGAACCCGCTTCTCCGACGGCGTGCGCTCGCCGATGGCCTCGGCGGTCCAGTCCTGCTCCTCGGCGTCCTCGCCGGTGACGTAGCCGCGGCCCGGGCGGCGCTTGCGCAGCGGCGGCGTCACCCCGGGCGCGAGGCGCCGGGTGGTGATGAGGAAGCCGGTGTGGCCGTGCATCCGGTGCTGCGGGCGGACGGCCAGCCCCTCGAGGTGCCAGCCGCGCACCAGGGACTCCCAGGCCTGCGGCTCGGTGAAGGTGTCGGCGTCGCGCATCGCCTCGGCGACCTTCGACAGCTGGGTGGCGGTGGCGACGTAGCAGATCAGCACGCCACCGGGCGCGAGGGCGTCGGCGACCGCGTCCAGGCACTCCCAGGGCGCGAGCATGTCGAGCACGACCCGGTCGACGGTGCCGTTCTCGACGGTGCGCGGCAGGGCCTCCACGAGGTCGCCGACGGTGACGGTCCACGCCGGGTGGTCGGTGCCGAAGTAGTCGCGGGCGTTGGCCTTCGCGATGTCGGCGAAGTCCTCGCGGCGCTCGAAGGAGTGCACGTGCCCCGACTCCCCCACCGCGCGCAGCAGCGACATCGACAGCGCACCGGAGCCCACCCCGGCCTCGACGACGACTGCGCCGGGGAACATGTCGGCCATCATCACGATCTGGCCGGCGTCCTTGGGGTAGACCACGGCGGCACCGCGCGGCATCGACATGACGTAGTCGGACAGCAACGGCCGCAGGGCGAGGTACTCCACGCCGGCGGTGTTCGTGACGGTCGAGCCGTCCGGCATCCCGATGAGGTCGTCGTGGGTCAGGTGCCCGCGGTGGGTGTGGAACTGCTTCCCGGGGCTCAACGCGATGGTGTGCATCCGGCCCTTGGGGTCGGTGAGCTGGATGCGCTCGCCCGCGGAGAAGGGGCCGCGCCGCAGCTCGGCGCCCGTGGGGGGTGTCATGGGCCGGAAGTCTAGTTGCGGCCGAGCACGGCCTCCGCCACCGCGTTGAGCCGCTCGGAGGTGACCAGGCCGCGCACGGTGCCGCCCGAGGTCACCACGACGACACCCCACCCGGTCGTCGCCATTGCCCGCAGCACCGGCTCGGCGTCGGCGCCCGGTGCGAGCTCGACGACGCAGCCGTCGGGCACCTTGACGACCAGCGAGGCCAACCGGGTGGTCGGCGGCAGGGTCGCGATGTCGGGTGCGGTCTCGGACGGCTCGGGCAGCAGCAGGGTGGGCATCCCGCGCTCGTCGAGCGCCAGGACCCGCCGGCCGATGCCGACCAGCTCGCCGACCGGGGTGAGGGCCGGCACCACCGCGACCGGGTCCATGACGTCCTCCGGACGCACCCGCAGGAGCAGCCGCTCCAGCGGGGCACGTTTGAGCGCCGCCGTCGCCCCCGACCAGAGGATCCAGGCCATGACCAGCCCCAGACCGACGCCGAACACGTCGGAGGTGCCCTCGGCCAGCGGTATGGCGACGTACCAGATCGCCACCCCCACGGCGAGCAGCCGACCGCACCAGCCGGCGACGACGAGCCCGAGGTCGCGGCGACCGCTGACCCCCCAGACCAGGGACTGGACGAGCTGGCCGCCGTCGAGCGGGAGCCCGGGCAGCAGGTTGAACCCGGCGAGGAGCAGGTTGAGGAACATGAACAGCCAGGCGAACCGCGACGCGGGCCACGGCAGGACGGCGGCCATCGCGCCCCCCAGCGCGGCGAGCGCGAGGTTGGCCAGCGGTCCGGCGCCGGCGATGACGGCGGTCCGCCCCGGGGTGGACCCCGTCGCGTCGTAGGCCGTGTGCCCGCCCCAGAGGGTCGCGACGATGCGGTGCACCCGGAACCCGAGCAGCCGGGCGGCGACGGCGTGGGCGACCTCGTGGCCGAGCACGGCGACGAGGATGCCGACCACCATGAAGACCGCGGCCGCGATCGCGCCGCCGGTGCCCAGGTCGCTGGCGTTCCGCCAGCCGGTCCACGCGACGAACGCACCGAGCAGCAGCCAGGTGCGGTCGAGGTAGACCGGCACGCCCGCCACCCGGGCGAGGCGCAGCGCCCCGGCGGGGGGCAGCTCGTCGGACATGCCACGGACCCTACGGGAGTGACCCGGCATACTGATCCCTCGACCTGCTGCCGACCCGAATCGACCACACGTGACCCTGCAGCACCGCCCAGACGCCACTGCCGACCTCACCGCTGCCCTGCGCGAGCGCGTCCTCGTGCTCGACGGCGCGATGGGGACGATGATCCAGGCCCACGGGTTGTCCGAGGCCGACTACCGCGGCGAGCGGTTCGCCGACCACGGGAGCGACCAGCAGGGCAACAACGACCTGCTGTCGCTGAGCCAGCCGGAGCTCATCCGCGAGGTGCACCGCAAGTACCTCGAGGCCGGCGCCGACCTGCTCGAGACGAACACCTTCAACGCGCAGCGCATCTCGTTGGCCGACTACGGGATGCAGGACATCGCCTACGAGATGAACGTCGCCGCGGCGTCGCTGGCCCGCGCCGAGGCCGACGCGATGACCGAGCGCACCCCCGACCGTCCCCGTTGGGTGCTGGGCACGCTCGGCCCGACGAACCGCACGGCATCCATCTCGCCCGACGTCAACGACCCGGGCGCCCGCAACGTCACCTACGACGAGCTCGTCGAGGCCTACCTGGAGCAGGCCCGTGGCCTGGTCGACGGCGGCGCGGACGTGCTGCTCGTCGAGACCATCTTCGACACGCTCAACGCGAAGGCGGCGATCTACGCGCTCGAGACGCTCTTCGAGGAGCACGACCGGCGCTGGCCGGTGATGATCTCGGGCACCATCACGGACGCCTCCGGGCGCACCCTGTCGGGGCAGGTCACCGAGGCGTTCTGGTACTCGGTGCGGCACGCCCGGCCGCTGGCCATCGGGCTGAACTGCGCGCTGGGTGCCGGCGAGCTGCGCCCCTACGTCGCCGAGCTGTCCCGCATCGCCGACTGCTTCGTCTCGGCCCACCCGAACGCCGGGCTGCCCAACGCCTTCGGCGAGTACGACGAGACGCCCGAGGCGATGGCCCGGGTCGTGGGCGAGTTCGCGACGGCCGGGCTGGTCAACATCGTCGGCGGCTGCTGCGGCACCACCCCGGAGCACATCGCCGCGATCGCCGAGGCGTCCACCCAGGGTTCGCCCCGCACGCCGTCCGTGATCCCGCCGGCGCTGCGCCTGTCCGGGCTCGAACCGTGCGTCGTCGACGAGGACAGCCTGTTCGTCAACGTCGGTGAGCGCACCAACATCACCGGGTCGGCCCGGTTCCGCCGCCTCATCAAGGAGGACGACTACGGCACCGCGCTCGGCGTCGCCCGCCAGCAGGTCGAGGCCGGGGCGCAGGTCATCGACGTCAACATGGACGAGGGGATGATCGACGGCGTCGCCGCCATGGACCGCTTCCTCAAGCTGATCGCCTCGGAGCCGGACATCTGCCGGGTGCCGCTGATGATCGACTCGAGCAAGTGGGAGGTCATCGAGGCCGGCCTCAAGGTCACCCAGGGCAAGCCGATCATCAACTCGATCTCGATGAAGGAGGGCGAGGCCGCCTTCCTCGACCACGCGCGGCTGGCCCGCAAGTACGGCGCGGCCGTGGTCGTGATGGCGTTCGACGAGGACGGCCAGGCCGACAACCTCGAGCGCCGCCGCGAGATCTGCGGTCGGGCCTACCGCCTGCTCGTCGACCAGGTCGGCTTCCCCGCCGAGGACGTCATCATCGACCCGAACATCTTCGCGGTGGCCACCGGCATCGAGGAGCACGCCGCCTACGGCAGCGACTTCATCGAGGCCACCGCGCTGGATCAAGGAGAACCTGCCGCACGCGTTGATCTCCGGCGGCGTCTCGAACGTCTCGTTCAGCTTCCGTGGCAACAACGCCGTGCGCGAGGCGATCCACGCCGTGTTCCTCTACCACGCCATCAAGGCCGGCATGGACATGGGCATCGTCAACGCCGGTGCGCTGCAGCCCTACGACACCGTCGACGTGAAGCTGCGCGACGCCATCGAGGACGTCGTGCTCAACCGGCGGCCCGACGCCGCCGAACGGCTGCTCACGACCGCCGAGGAGTACCGGGGCACCGGCGAGGTCGTCGACGCGGCGGCCGAGGAGTGGCGGTCGCTGCCGGTGGGCGAGCGCATCACGCACGCCCTGGTCAAGGGCATCGACGAGTTCGTCGTGGAGGACACCGAGGAGCTGCGGCTGGAGATCGCGGCCGCCGGCGGTCGCCCGCTCGAGGTCATCGAGGGGCCGCTGATGGACGGCATGAACGTCGTGGGCGACCTGTTCGGCGACGGGAAGATGTTCCTGCCTCAGGTCGTGAAGTCGGCGCGGGTGATGAAGAAGGCTGTCGCACACCTCATCCCGTACATCGAGGCCGAGAAGGACGAGGCCGCCAAGAAGCGGAGCAAGGGTCTGGTCGTCACGGCCACGGTCAAGGGCGACGTGCACGACATCGGCAAGAACATCGTCGGCGTGGTGCTGCAGTGCAACAACTACGACGTCATCGACCTCGGGGTCATGGTGCCCGCCCAGAAGATCCTCGACACCGCCAAGGAGGTCGGTGCCGACATCATCGGCCTGTCCGGCCTCATCACGCCGAGCCTGGACGAGATGGTTCGGGTCGCCGGTGAGATGGAGCGCCAGGGCTTCGACATCCCGCTGCTCCTCGGCGGCGCCACCACCTCTCGGGCGCACACCGCGGTCAAGGTCGACGGGCAGTACCACGGCCCGGTCGTGTGGGTGAAGGACGCCTCCCGGTCGGTGCCCGTGGTCAGCCAGCTGCTCTCCGACGGCCAGCGCGGCGCGTTCCTCGACGGCGTCACCAAGGACTACGACGCCATCCGGGTGCGGCACGCCGCCAAGTCGGGTGAGCGGCCGCTCGCGAGCTACGAGAAGGCGTGCGCCAACCGGCCGGTGCTCGACTGGGCGTCGTACCGGCCCAAGCGCCCGCACCTGCTGGAGCAGCAGAGCCGCGACCGCTGGTCCGGGCCACCCGACGCGCACTGGCACCGCGCGGCGACCCAGTTCACCCGGGTCTGGGAGGACTTCCCGGTCGCCGAGCTGCGGCGCTACATCGACTGGACCCCGTTCTTCCTCGCCTGGGAGATCAAGGGTCGCTACCCCGACGTGCTCAACAACGCCGCCACGTCGGAGGAGGCGCGCAAGCTGCTCGCCGACGCCAACGCGATGCTCGACCGGATCGAGCGCGAGCACTGGATCACCGCCCGCGGCGTCGTCGGCATCTTCCCGGCCAACGGCGTCGGCGACGACATCGAGGTGTACGCCGACGAGGCGCGCACCACGGTGCTCACCACGCTGCACGGCCTGCGTCAGCAGGGGCAGCACCGTGACGGGGTGTCCAACAAGTGCCTCTCCGACTTCATCGCACCGAAGGAGACCGGGATCGAGGACCACGTCGGTGCCTTCTCGGTGACGGCCGGCCTCGGGCCTCGAGGAGCACCTCAAGGCGTTCAAGGACGACCTCGACGACTACTCGGCGATCATGCTCGAGGCCCTCGCCGACCGGTTGGCCGAGGCGTTCGCCGAGCGGCTGCACGAGAAGGTGCGCCGCGAGCTGTGGGGCTACGCCCCCGACGAGCACCTCGACATGGACGAGCTGATCCGCGAGAAGTACCGCGGCATCCGGCCCGCGCCCGGGTACCCCGCCTGCCCCGAGCACACCGAGAAGGAGACCCTGATGGCGCTCCTCGGCGGCGAGGAGCGCACCGGCATCACGCTCACCGAGTCGATGGCGATGTGGCCGGGCGCCTCGGTGTCCGGGTGGTACCTCGCGCACCCCGACAGCCAGTACTTCGTCGTCGGCCGGCTCGGCCGCGACCAGGTCGAGTCGTACGCCGCCCGCAAGGGCTGGGACCTGCGCACCGCCGAGCGCTGGCTGGGCCCGAACCTCGGCTACCAGCCGGAGGACTGACCCGACGGCTCGGGGTGGCGGCGGGGGCGTGTCGGCACCGCGGCATACCTTTGCCCCATGACCCCCGCCCTGTCCCCGAGCCGCGCCGCGGACTTCAAGCAGTGCCCGCTGCTGTTCCGGTTCCGGACGATCGACAAGCTCGAGGGTCCCCCGTCCCCGGCCGCCGCGCGCGGCACCCTGGTCCACGCGGTGCTCGAGCACCTCTTCGACCTGCCGGCCGCCGACCGCACACCGGCGGCGGCGGTCGCGCTGCTCGAGCCGCGGTGGTCGGCGCTGGTCGAGGAGCGGCCCGAGCTCAAGGCGATGATCGACGACGACGAGCTGCTCACCCAGGAGAGCTGGTTCGCGGCGGCGCAGACCCTCGTCGAGCAGTGGTTCGACCTCGAGGACCCCACCCGGCTCGAGCCCGCCGCCCGCGAGCTCTACGTCGAGACCGAGGTCGACGGCCTCACCCTGCGCGGCTACGTCGACCGGCTCGACGTCGCCCCCGACGGCGCCATGCGGGTCGTCGACTACAAGACCGGCCGCTCCCCCAGCGAGCTCTTCGAGGCCAAGGCCCTGTTCCAGATGAAGTTCTACGCCCTGGTGCTGTGGCGCATCCACGGCGAGATCCCGCGCCAGCTCCAGCTGGTCTACCTGGGCAACGGCGAGGTCGTGCGCTACGCGCCCGACGAGCGCGACCTGCTCGCCATCGAGCGCAACGTGCGCGCCATCTGGGATGCCGTGGTGCGCGCCGCGCAGACCGGCGACTGGCGGCCCCGCACGTCCCGGCTGTGCGACTGGTGCGACTTCCGCGACCTGTGCCCGGCGTGGGGCGGCACACCTCCCCCGCTGCCCGAGGGCGCCGAGGCGATCGCGCTCGACCCGGCCCGCTCAGGTGAGGCTGTCCCGGCCGACGACTGAGGCCGACCGGGCCAGCTCGGCGAGCCGGCCGGGCGTCATCCCGGCCAGGCTCTCGACGTGCACGGCACCGGCCACCTCGGGTACCGGCACGACGTGCGGCACCGCGAGGGTCGGCACCCCGGCCGCGACGGCCGAGCGCACCCCCGTGGGTGAGTCCTCGATGGCCACGCAGTCCTCGGGCGACACGCCGAGCAGCCGTGCCGCGGCCCGGTAGGGCTCCGGGTGCGGCTTGCCGTGCGAGACCTCGTCGCCGGTCACCACCGCGGCGAAGGCACCCTCGGGCAGCGCCCCGACCACGGCGTCGGCCAGCGACCGCCACGACATGGTCACGAGCGCACTGGGCACCCCCTCGGCGCGCAGTGCGTCGAGCAGCTCGCGCGCACCGGGTCGCCACGGCACGTGCTCACGCACCTGCGTGACCACCCGGGCGAGCAGCTCGTCGACGATCCGCTCGGGCGTCCAGGTGATCGGCGAGTGGTCGCGGATGAAGGCGGCCGAGACCAACAGGTCGTTGCCGACGAGCTGGTGGGCGAACTCGTCGCTCCACGTGCCGCCGTGCTCGGCGACGATCGCGTGCTCCGCGGCGATCCAGTAGGGCTCGGTGTCGACGAGGGTGCCGTCCATGTCCCAGAGGACCGCTGCGGGGAGGCTCATGGGTCGCAAGCCTAGTGAGCCGTAGGGTGGTGTCCTGACGACAGGAGGACGCGAGTGATCGAGCTCGAAGACCTGCCCGAGCTGAAGGACGCGGTCATGATCGCTGCCTTCGAGGGGTGGAACGACGCCGGCGAGGCCGCGAGTGCGGTCATCGAGCACCTGGCCGAGATCTGGGATGCCGAGGTCGTCGCGGCGCTGGACCCCGAGGACTACTACGACTTCCAGGTCAACCGGCCCCGGGTGCTGCTCGAGAACGGCCGGCGCCGGATCAGCTGGCGCACCACCCGCGTGCTCGTGGCGACGAACACCTCGCTCGGCCGCGACGTCGTGCTGGTGCAGGGGGTCGAGCCGTCGTTCCGGTGGCGCGCCTTCGCGATCGAGCTGATGGAGCTGGCCCAGGCCGCCGACGTCACGATGGTCGTGACCCTCGGTGCGCTGATGGCCGACGTCGCCCACTCGCGCCCGATCCCGGTGTCCGCCACCTCCGACGGCGAGGACACCCGTCACCGCCACGACCTCGAGATGAGCAGCTACGAGGGGCCGACCGGCATCGTCGGTGTACTCGCGGACGCCGCGACCCAGGTGGGCGTGCCGTCGGTCTCGTGCTGGGCCGCCGTGCCCCACTACGCCGGCCACAGCCCGTCGCCCAAGGCGACGCTCGCCCTCGTGAGCCGGCTCGAGGACCTGCTCGACGGCCCGATCGAGCACGGCGAGCTCGACGAGGACTCCCACGCCTGGGAGCGCGGCATCAACGAGCTGGCCGCGTCGGACACCGAGGTCGCCGAGTACGTCGAGAGCCTCGAGGAGGCCCAGGACACCGCCGACCTCCCGGAGGCGAGCGGCGACGCCATCGCCAAGGAGTTCGAGCGGTACCTGCGCCGACGCGGCACGGACGACTCCTAGCCCGCCGTCGGGGTGCCTTCGGAATCAGGAGGCTGCCCGCTCGTCGCCGCCCGGGTCGCCCCCGGAAAGCACGAAGTCCACGAAACCCGGTGTCTAGCCGGTGTTTCGTGGACCTCCGTGTGCGTGACAGGAGCTTCCGCTGCAGGGGGTTACGGAAGTTCTTCAGCCATGCGCGGCAACCGTAGCGCGACGCCACGCCCGAGGGCTGCGGAATCAGCAGGTCGGACCCCGGTGCCCCCTCAGCAACTTCTCAGCCAGCGGTCGCGGCGCTCCTCGACGCGAGGCTCGGTCAGAGACGGACGCCGAGCACGGCATCCACCGTGCGCGCCACGAGCCCGGGCGCGCCCGGGTCGACCCACCGGCCGCCCAGGGTGCGGTCGGCCCAGTCGTCGACGGCGGCCAGTGCGGCACGGGTGTCGAGGTCGTCGGCGATGGCGGCGCGCACCGCGGCGATCGTTGCGGTGGCCTCGGCGCCCTGGTTGACCGACAGCGCCTCGCGCCACCGGGCCAGTCGGGCCAGGGCTGCGTCGAGCAGGTCGGGGGTGTAGTCCCAGTCGGCGCGGTAGTGCTGGTCGAGCAGCACCAGCCGGATCGCCATCGGGTCGACGCCCGTCGGTGCGCAGCCGCGACACGAGCACGAGGTTGCCGCGGGACTTGCTCATCTTCGCGCCCTCGTAGCCGACCATCGCCTGGTGCACGTAGTGCCGGGCGAAGGTGTCGTCGTGGGTCAGGGCCGCCGACTGCACGGCGCTCATCTCGTGGTGCGGGAAGACGAGGTCGGTGCCGCCGCCCTGGATGTCGAAGGGGTGGCCGAGCCGGTCGAGCGAGATGGCCGTGCACTCGATGTGCCAGCCGGGCCGTCCGGCGCCGAGCACCGCGTCGTCCCAACAGGGCTCGCCGTCGCGCGCCGCCCGCCACAGCAGGGGGTCGAACGGGTCGCGCTTGCCCGCGCGGTCGGGGTCTCCGCCGCGGTCGGCGAAGACGGCCGCCATCTGGTCGCGGGTCCAGCCGGACACCGAGCCGAAGCTCGGGGCCCGGGACAGGTCGAGGTAGACGTCCTCGCCGTTGGCCTCGCCGTCGGGCACGGCCAAGCGGTAGGCGGCGCCGTCGGCGAGCAGGGCGCGGACCTCACGGGTGATCTCGGGCATCGACTCGACGACACCGACCAGGGCGTCCGGGGGCACGACGGCGAGGGCGGTCATGTCCTCGCGGAACAGGTCGATCTCGGCGGTGGCCAGCTCGCGCCAGTCGCGTCCGTCGCGGGCGGCCCGTTCGAGCAGCGGGTCGTCGACGTCGGTGACGTTCTGGACGTAGTGGACCCGGTGGCCGGCGTCGCGCAGGGCCCGCCCGACGAGGTCGAAGGTGACGTAGGTGGCCGCGTGGCCCAGGTGGGTGGCGTCGTAGGGCGTGATGCCGCAGACGTAGAGCGTGGCCACGGGGCCGGCGTCGACCGGGCGCACGGAACCGCTCTGCGTGTCGAACAGCTGGAGCGGGTCACCGTGGCCGGGCACGGCGGGGACGAAAGGAGCGGGCCACGACTTCACCGGGCAAGACTACGTGGCAACGGTTACAGGGCCGGCCACGGGATCGCCGGCCAGCCGGGCTGCGGTACCGGGTGCCGGCGTGACCGCAGCAGCGCCTCCGTCCGCAGCCGCAGCGCGCGCACCTCGGCGCGGGTCAGCAGCGTCGCCAGCTCGTCGGCGAGCCCGTGCCCGAGGGCCTCGAGGAGCGTGTCGAGCCGCGCCAGGTCGGCCTCCGGCACCGGCTCCCCCGCCCACCCCCACAGCACGGTGCGCAGCTTCGGTTCCACCCCCAGGCTGACCCCGTGGTCGCACCCGCGCACCACCGTGCCGTCCCGCAGCAGGTGGCTGCCCTTGCGGTCGGAGTTGTTGAGCACCGCGTCGAACACCGCCACGGTGCGCAGCGCGGGCTCGCGGCTGTGCGAGACGACCACCGGCCGGCCGCCCGGGGTCTCGCCCGCGAGCACCACGACCCACCCGTCGGGCACCTCGTGCGCCGGGGTGACGTCGACGAGCGGCTCGGGCTCCCCCTCGACCGGGCCGATCCACAGCTGCACCGAGCCCGGCCCGAGCGGGCCGTTGCGCAGCACCGTCGGCGGCACGACGTCGAAGCCGCCGGCGGCACTGACGAGGTACGCGGCCCGCTCGCGCGCGACCAGGGTGCCGTCGGGGTAGTCCCACAGCGGCCGCTCGCTCGCCTCCGGCTTGTGGATGACGAGCACCGGGTCGGAATCGGCACCTCGGGTGTCGCCGTCGCCGGCCACCTCGACCGAACAGAGCAGGGCGCCGTTGGAGGAGTCGACGATCCGGCCGACCGGGGTGAGGACCCCGCTCGTCAGGAGGTCGACGAGGTCAGCGTCGGTACCCGTTGGCACGAGGGCAGATGTGACCGGTCGGGTCCAACGGCTGGCCGCAGAACGGGCAGGAAGGGCGCCCGGCGGAGACGACCGCACCGCACCGTCGGGCGAAGGCCCGGGCTCCCGGGGGGTTGAGCACGACGCGCAGCGTCTGCACGGACGTCCTCCTCGGCCTCCTCGGGGTCCTGGTCGTGGCACTCGATGACGACGACGTTGCGCGCGGGGTCCCAGGCCAGGGCCAGGGTGTCGACGCGGAACTCGTCCTCGATCGGGGTGGCGAGGGGGTCGGTGTCGCCGCCGCCGACCGGCTCGGTGGCGGTGCCCTCGGCGTGCGCGTCGAGCAGCTCGTTGACCCGGTCGGCGAGCACACTGACCTGGACCTTCTCGAGGGAGACCGACACGAGGCGCCCCTCGCCGCTCGCCTGGAGGAAGAAGGTGCGGCCGCCGGGCGGCCCGACGGTCCCGGCGACGAATCGCTCGGGCGGGTCGAACACGGTTGCTGGCATGGGCACCACCCTAGATCGAGAACCCCACGGGCAGCTCCAGGCGGTGGCGAGCCATGAGCGTCGCGTCACCCAGGACCTCGCGGGTCGCACCGTCGGCCACGACCGTGCCCTGCGACAGCACGACCGAACGTTCGCACAGCTCGACCGCGTACGGCAGGTCGTGGGTGACCATGAGCACGGTGACGTCGAGCGAGCGCAGGATGCCGGCCAGCTCGCGTCGCGACGCCGGGTCGAGGTTCGACGACGGCTCGTCGAGCACCAGGATCTCGGGACGCATCGCCAGCACGGTCGCGATGGCGACCCGCCGGCGCTGGCCGAAGGACAGGTGGTGCGGTGCCCGGTCGGCGAGGTCGCCCACCCCGACGAGGTCGAGCGCCTCGACGACCCGCGCCTCGAGCTCGGCACCGCGCAGGCCGAGGTTCGCCGGCCCGAACGCCACGTCGTCGCGCACGGTCGGCATGAACAGCTGGTCGTCGGGGTCCTGGAAGACGATGCCGACCCGGCGTCGCACCTCGAGCAGGTTCGCGTCGGTGACGGGCAGCCCCGAGACGGTGACGCTGCCGGCACCCGGCGTCAGGATGCCGTTCAGGTGCAGCACCAACGTCGTCTTGCCGGCCCCGTTCGGGCCGAGCAGGGCCACCCGCTCCCCCGGGTGCACGTGCAGGTCGACGCCGAACAGGGCCTGGTGGCCACCGGGGTACGCGTAGGCCACGCCGCGCAGGTCCAGGACGGGGACGCTCATCCGAGACGCACTCCCACCGTCACGGCGGCGGCGACCGCCGCGGGCGCCAGGGCGAGGGCCCACTGGCCCGGGCTCGCGAACAGCGGTGCGGTGACCGGCATCCTCCCCGACCAGCCGCGGCTGACCATGGCCAGGTGCACCCGCTCGCCGCGCTCGTAGCTGCGGATGAAGAGCGCCCCCGTGCTCGCCGCCAGCGGCGGCCAGGCGCGCAGCGAGCGGGCGGTGAAGCCGCGCGACGCCCGGGCCACGCGCATCCGGCGCATCTGGTCGCCGACGACGTCGACGTAGCGCACCATGAACCCCGCGATGGTCACGAGGGTGTCTGGCACCCGCAGGTGCTGCAGGGCACGCACGAGGTCGCGCGGTGGGGTCGTCACGGCGAAGGCGACGGCCACCACGACCCCGCAGGTGCCCTTGAGCAGCAGCGCCACGGCCGCGTCGAGTCCGCTCTGCGACACCGTGAACGGCCCGAGCTCGACCTGGGGGCCGAGTGCGACGAACGGCAGCAGCAGCGCGAAGACCGCGAACGGCAGCTCGACGGCCAGCCGTGGCAGGAGGTGTCGCACGGGCACCCGGGTGCTCCACAGCACGCCCACCGCGACGAGGAGCAGCCCGACCAGGGCGACCCGGTCCTGCGGCGGCACCGAGACCACCAGCAGCACGAAGGCGACCAGACCGACCAGCTTGGCGTGCGCCGGCATCCCGTGCAGCGGCGTGGTGCCGTCCACGTGCAGGTGCGCCGAGGGACCCGAGCCCACCTCAGTCCTCGCTCCGCGGCGACCGACGCCGCAGGAGGAGCACGACCCCACCCATGAGCAGCCCGACCACGGCGACGCCGATGAGCCCCGCGAGCCCGCCGGACAGCCGGGCGTCGTGCACCCCCGCGACGGAGTAGCCGGCCAGCGGCGAGCCCGACGTGGCCGAGCTGCGCGCCGTACCGGAGAAGCCGAGGGACTGCGCGACGTGGGTCAGTCCGTCCGGGTGGCCCGAGGCGTAGAACGACAGCACCCCGGCGACCAGGGCGCTCACGGCCAGCCCGAGCAGCACGAGGCGACGGGTGCTCACGCGACGGGCTCCGGGGTGCGCAGCTCGAGCACCGGCAGGCGACCCCGGGCGCCGTGGACGAGGTCGGGCCGCGCGGCGACGACGCTCGACACCGCGAGCACCGTGATGACCGCCTCGCCGAGGCCGATGACGACGTGCCAGCCGGTCATGACGGCGGCGAGCGAGGCGAGCGGGATCGGGGCGGCACCACCGACGGCGTAGAGGCCGACGAACGCCAGCGCGGCGCTCGGAACGCTGACGAACGCGCCGACGCCGGCCGCGAGGCTGACGCTGGAGAGCCGCCGCGGAAGGACCGCCAGGGCGACCCGGAAGGCCCCGTAGCCGACCCACACCGCCACCACGCCCATCAGCAGCACGTTGGTGCCGAGCGCGCTCACCCCGCCGTCGGCGAAGAGGAACGCCTGCACGGTGACCACCACGGTCAGGCAGAGGGTCGCCGTGGCCGGGCCGACGAGCACCGCAGCCAGCACGCCCCCGAGGAGGTGGCCCGACGTGCCCGCCCCCACCGGGAAGGTGACCATCTGCGCGGCGAAGACGAAGACGGCGACCAGCCCGGCCAGCGGCGCCGAGCGGTCGGTCAGCTCGTGGCGGGCCGAGCGCACCAGGCAGGCCGCGACGACACCGGTGGCGACGACGGCCGTGCCGACCGAGGTCGGGGCGTCGAGGAAGCCGTCGGGGACGTGCACGCGCTGCTCCTTGCCGGTCGAGGTCTTGTTGCACATTATTCGCAACAAGGGCGCCGGGCAATCAGCCGGCCCCGCCACCGACCTCGGAGTCGCCCGCCGGGGCGTGCGCCGGACGGGTCACGAGCGGTGCGAGATCGCCCTTCATCGTGTTGCTCGCGAGGAGCACCATCCGGTGCTCGGTGAGGTGCACGGCGGTCAGCGACCCGGGGTCGACCCGCACCCGCTGCAGGCCGGGCAGGCCCGCGCCCACCGCCTCCGCGACGACGGCCTTGATCGGGTCGCCATGGCTGACGGCGACCCACACCGCGTGGGGACCGTGCTCGGCCTCGACCTCGGCGTCGAGGGCGCGCACCCCACCGACCACCCGCTGCGCCATCTGGGTCAGCGACTCGGCGGCGTACACGTCATCCGGCGGGAAGGTCGCTGCCCCGGGGTCGTCCTGGACGACCCGCCACAGCGGCTCCTTGGCGGCCTCGGCGAGCGAGCGCCCGGTCCAGCCGCCGTAGTGACACTCCCCCAGCCGGTCGTCGCGACCGACGTCGTGACCGGCCAGCGCCACGGATGCCGTCTCGAGACACCGCTGCAGCGGGCTGGAGAAGGCGCGGGCGATGGTCAGGGGCGCGAGCCGCTCGGCCACCCTGGCGGCCTGCTCACGACCGGTGTCGGTCAGGCCGACTCCCTCGGTCCACCCGGCGAGCACGCCCTGCGCGTTGGCGGTTGAGTGCCCGTGCCGCAGGAGCAGGACGATGGCCACGAGAGCCCACTGTAGGTGGCGGCGCGCGTCGCTCGCGGGCCGGGTGTCACCGGTCAGCGTGCCGCGGGGACACAATGGCGCTCGTGATCGTGGACCAGGCCATCTACGTCGACGGCGAACGTCGCCCGTGCGGCGACCTCAGTGACGAGCTCGCCGCGCTGCGCGAGCACGGCGCGCCGGGCAGCTTCCTGTGGATCGGGCTGAAGAACCCGACCCAGGCCGAGTTCGACGAGGTCAACACGGAGCTGCAGCTGCACCCGCTGGCCGTCGAGGACGCCATCCAGGGTCGGCAGCGCGCCAAGGTCGAGCTCTACGACACCAGCGTCTTCGTCGTGCTCAAGCCGCTGCGCTACGTGGAGCAGTCCTCCGACATCGAGACCGGTGAGCTGATGTGCTTCGTCGGCGACCGGTTCATCGTCACGGTGCGGCGTGGGGAGGCGGGGCCGCTCGCGGGGCTGCGCCACCGTCTCGAGTCCGAACCGGTGCTGCTGCAACGCGGCCCGATGGGCGTGCTGCACGGGATCGTCGACGGCGTCGTCGACAACTACACCCTCATCGACGCCGAGGTGTCCTCCGACCTCGACGACATCGAGACCGCGGTCTTCTCCGGGGCCGACATGGACTCCTCGACGATCTACCGGCTCAAGCGCGAGGTGCTCGAGTTCCGACGGGCCGCGGCGCCGCTGGCCGCGCCGCTCATGGCGCTGCACGGGGACGAGAGCGCGCACGTGACCGACCCCGAGCTGCGCCTGCAGTTCCGCGACGTCTCCGACCACCTGCAGGCCGTGATCGACCACGTGGAGTCCTACGACCGGCTGCTCACCGACGTGCTCGGCGCCCACCTCGCGCAGATCACGGTGCAGCAGAACACCGACATGCGGCGCATCTCGGCGTGGGTCGCCATCGCCGCGGTGCCGACGATGGTCGCCGGCATCTACGGCATGAACTTCGACTACATGCCCGAGCTCACCGCCAGCGTCCGCTTCGGTGACGGCGAGTTCCGCTACGGCTACTTCGTCGTCCTCGCCCTGATGGCCGATCGTGTGCGGCGGGCTGTACCGCGCGTTCAAGCGCAGCGGCTGGCTCTGATCCGGGCCGCCGGTCAGGTGGCGGTGATCCACCCGGCGGTGAGGGCCACGATGACGGCCAGGCCGAGGGCGATCCGGTACCAGACGAAGGGCCGCAGCGAGTTGCTCGCGACGAAGCGCAGCAGCCAGGCGATCGAGGCGTAGGCCGTCGCGAACGCCACGACGACGCCGAGCAGCATCGGCCCGATGCCGAGCCCGACCAGGTCGTCCTTGCCCCTGGCCGCCTCGAACAGCCCGGCTGCGGTGAGGGCCGGGATCGCCATGAAGAAGGACAGCTCGGTGGCCGTGACGCGGTCGATGCCGCGCATCAGGCCGGCCGAGATCGTCGCGCCCGAGCGGGACACCCCGGGGATCAGCGAGAAGCACCTGGACCAGGCCGATGACCAGCCCGTCGATGACGGTGATGTCGTGCTCGCCGCGCTGGATGCCGCGCTTCTCGAGCACGTCGTGGCGCTGCTCGGCGACCCAGATGACGGCGCTCCACAGGATCAGCGCGACGGCGACCACCCACAGGCTGCGCAGGGCGCCGGAGATGAAGTCGCGGGCCAGGAAGCCGACGATCGCCCACGGGGAGCGAGCCGACGATGACGGCCCAGGCGAGCGTGTAGTCGTTGTCCTCGCGGGCCTCGGCGCGACGTCAGGCCGCGCACCCAGGCCCGGAACAGACGGACGATCTTCCCGGCGAAGTAGATGAACGTCGCGACGATCGCGCCGATCTGGATGATCGCGGTGTAGGCCGTGACCGCCGGGTCGTCGACCGGCAGGCCCAGCAGCTGCTCGGCGATGGTGAGGTGGCCGGTGGAGCGAGATCGGGCAGGAACTCGGTGAGTCCCTCGACGACGCCGAGAACGACGGCCTGGAAGTAGCTGAGTTCGACGGGCACGAGCCGACAGCCTAGGTGGCTGCGTCGGGATGTCAGGCCAGCGTGGCCAGCGCGTCCGCCACCGTGCGCAGCACCCGCCGCGCGTTCCGCCGTGGTCGCCGCGTACGGCGCGACGCTGAGCGTGGTGACCCCGGCAGTCGGCGTAGCGCCCGATCCGCTCGGCGATCCGCTCGCGGCGGTCCGATCAGCGCGGTGGAGTCGATGAGCTCGAACGGCACGGCATCCGCCGCGTCCCGGGCCGACCGGTCGAGGTAGAGGTCCTGGATCGGTGTCCGCGGCCTCCTCGAAGCCCATCCGCCGGGCCAGGGCGTTGTAGAAGTTCTGCTCGCGGCTGCCCATCCCGCCGATGTACAGGGCGGTGTAGTCGGCCAGGGCCGCCCGGGCCGCCTCGAGGTCGTCGGTCGACGACGACGGGCACCGTCGGCCACGACGTCGAACCCGGCCATCGGGTCGCCCGGCTCGCCCGCGCCCCGGACTCGCGCCCGGCCCGCACGGCGGCGAGCTGGTCGGCCGAGTGCTCCGGGCGACAGAAGATGCCGAGCCAGCCGTCGGCGATCTCGCCGGCCAGGTCGCAGGTTGCGCGGGCCCGACGGCAGCGAGGTAGATCGGCAGGTCGCCGCGACGCGGGCGGATGGTGAGCCGCAGCGCCTTGCCCGGGCCGTCCGGCAGCGGCAGCGTGAAGTGCTACCCGGCGTACGCCACCGTCTCGCGGCGCAGCGCCATCCGCACGATGTCGACGTACTCGCGGGTGCGGGCCGAGCGGTGCCGCGAAGCGCACCCCGTGCCAGCCCTCGCTGACCTGCGGACCGGACACGCCCGAGCCCGAGGTGGAACCGTCCCCCGGACAGCGTGTCGAGCGTCGCGGCGGTCATCGCCGTCATCGCCGGCGTGCGGGCCGGGATCTGCATGACACCGGCGCCCAGCCCGATCGTCGCTCGGTCTGTGCCGCCAGCCAGGCGAGCACCGTCGGTGCGTCGGAGCCGTAGGCCTCCGCCACCCACGCCTGCGCGTAGCCGAGGCGCTCCGCCTCCAGCACGAGGTCGAGCGTGTCCGTTCCGAGTCCCATGCCCGAGTAACCGCAGGAGATCGCCAGCCGCATGGCGCCCACGGTAGCGAGGGGTCGGGCGATAGGGTCGCCGCCATGCGACCCGCCGCCTCGGCACCTCCGGCCTCGGCCGTCTCGCGGCTGGGCCTCGGGACGATGGCGTGGGGCACCCGCACCTCCCCCGAGGACGCCCGCGACCTGCTCACGGCCTTCCTGCTCCGCCGGCGGCACCCTGGTCGACACCGCGCACGGGTACGCCGGCGGCGCGGCGGAGGACCTGCTCGGCGACCTGCTCGAGGGACCCGACCGCGACGAGGTCGTGCTCGTCACCAAGTCGGGCATCAGCCGGTCCACCGGCAGCCGGGTCGTCGACTGCTCGCGCCGGCGCGCTGATGCACCAGCTCGACACCTCGCTGCGCCGGCTGCGCACCGACCACGTCGACGTGTGGCTCGCCCACACCTGGGACGAGCACACGCCCATCGAGGAGACGGTCAGCGCGCTGGTCTGGGCGGTGGAGTCCGGACGGGCCCGCTACGTCGGGGTGTCCAACCACGTCGGCTGGCAGGCCGCGCGCACGATGTCGCTGCTCGCGGCATCCGGCGTCCCGTTGGTGGCGAACTCCGTCGAGTACAGCCTGGTCGCTCGGACACCCGAGCGGCGAGCTCGTGGATGCCGCGGCGGCGCTGGGCTTCGGGCTGCTCCCGTGGTCCCCGCTCGGACGCGGGGTGCTGGCCGGGCGCTACCGCACCACCGTGGCCGCGGACTCGCGGCTGGCCTCCGAGGAGTTCGCGGGGTTCGCCGGGCGGCACGTCGGCGACCACACCCGGGGCGTCGTCGAGGCGGTGCACACCGCGGCCGGCGGGCTCGGCGTGGCCCCGGCCGTCGTCGCCCTCGCCTGGGTGCGGGACCGGCCGGGAGTCACCGCGCCGATCATCGGCCCCCGCACCCTGACCCAGCTGGCGGCGCTGCTCGACGGCCGAGGACGTCGAGCTGCCCGAGCAGATCGTGCACGCCGCTGGACGAGGTGTCGGTCGACCACACCTGACCGACGGCTTCAGCGGCGGGCTCGTGCTCGTCCGACTCGTCGGAGTCGTCGTCGTACTCGATGTCGTCGTCGAGGCCGGAGTAGAGGCGGGCGCCGTCGCCGTCCTCGTCGTCGTGGTCGTCGAGCTCGTCCTCGCCCTCGTCCCGGCCCTCGTCGTCGTCGTCGTCCTCGTCGGGCCGTCGTCGTCGCCGCTGTAGATGTCGAGGGGCGTCATCTCGCCGTAGGCGTCGTAGAGCGCCTCGTCGTACGCCTCGAAGGCGTCGGCGAGGTCCTCGTAGGCGGCGACGACGGTGGGGTCGTCGTCGCCGTGCCGGGTGCTGCTCGCCTCGAGGTGGCGCTCGAAGGCGGCGACGAGGCTGGCTCAGTGCGGCACGCGGATCGGCGGTCATGGTGCTGACGGTACCGGTCCTTGGGCACAATGTGGCGATGGTCGAGTACGAGTACCTCGTCCTCTCCTTCGGCAGGGAGGTCGGGCGCGGCGACATCCGGCGGCAGCTCACGGAGCACGCCGAGTACGGTCGCTGGGAGCTGGAGCGCAGCGTCACCTACTTCGGTGGTCGCACGCGGACCTGGTTGCGGCGCCGCATCATCCGGCCACGCCGGTCGATGAGCGCGTCAGTCTAGCGCGCGCCTGAGGCCCCGGTGCCGGGCGTCGTCCCAGACGACGGCGTCAGCAGGTCTCGAGCAGCCGCAGCAGCACCCGCGTGCCGAAGTGCAGCGACTCGACCGGCACGCGCTCGTCGATGCCGTGGAACATCGGCGCGAAGTCGAGGTCGGCCGGCAGCCGGAGCGGGGCGAAGCCGTAGCCGGTGATGCCGAGCAGCGAGAGCGCCTTGTTGTCGGTGCCGCCGGACAGGCAGTAGGGCAGCACCTCGGCGTCGGGGTCCTCGGTGCGCAGCGCCGCGACCATGGCCTCGACGAGGTCGCCCTCGAACGGCGCGTCGAGCGCGATGTCGCTGGTGCAGCACCTCGACGTCGACGTGCTCGCCCGCGAGGTCGCGGATGGTGGCGAGCAGCTCGTCCTCGTGCCCGGGCAGGAAGCGGCAGTCGACGTTGGCCGGACGCGTGCTGCGGGATGACGTTGTGCTTGTAGCCGGCGTCGAGCATCGTCACGTTGGCTGGTGTCCTGCAGCGTGCCCCGCACGAAGCCCTGCGCGCCGCCGAGGTGCGCGAGCAGCTCGTCGAGGTCCTCGTCGGACCAGCTGGTGCCGGTGATCTCGCGACAGGCCGTCGAGCAGGCTGCGCACCGTGGGGATGAACTCGCGCGGCCACTTGTGGGCGGCGATCCGGGAGATCGCCTCGGCCAGCCGCACGATGGCGTTCTCGTCGTTCGGCACCGAGCCGTGCCCGGCACGCCCGTGGGCGACGAGCCGCAGCCAGGCGATGCCCTTCTCGGCGGTCTGCAGCAGGTAGGTGCGCCGTTCGCTCCCCGTCGCGGTCGGTGAGGGTGACGCTGTACCCACCGACCTCGCTGATCGCCTCGGTGACGCCGTCGAAGACCTCGGGGTGCTCGGCGACCATGAAGTGCGAGCCCTTGGTGCCGCCCGCCTCCTCGTCGGCGAAGAACGACGACGACCAGGTCGCGCGGCGGCACGCGTGCCCGGTGCGCGTGAGGTGGCGCACGCGCCGCGAGCATCATCGCGTCCATGTCCTTCATGTCGACCGCGCCGCGGCCCCAGATGCAGCCGTCGCGCTCCTCGCCGGCGAACGGGTCGACCGACCAGTCGGCGGCGTTCGCCGGCACGACGTCGAGGTGACCGTGCACGCAGAGCGCTCCGCGGTCGCGGTCGGCGCCCGGGATGCGCACGGCCACGCTGACCCGACCGGGGTCGCTCTCGAAGGTCTGCGGCTCGAGGCCCACCTCGCGTCAGCAGGCCGACGACGTACTCCGCGGCCTGCGCGCTCGCCCGGGCCGCTGCCGTCCCCGTAGTTGCTCGTGTCGATCCGGATCAGCTCCTGGCAGATCCGGACGACCTCGTCCTCCGGGCGGCTCGCGGTGTCGGTCATGGGCAGCCACTCTAGATCGACGGGTCGGTGAACCAGCGCGCCTGCGGCGCCTCGTGCGTGGTCGGGTCGGACCCCGCCGGATGCCGGGTGGCCGCCCACCGCGCGAACAGTGCCGCTCCGGTCGTCCCCGGTTCCGCCATGGCCACGTGCGTCGTGCGCCCGGCGATGCCGACCCGGCTCGCGGCGACCGACGGCATCTGCGCCCACCCGCCGGTGACGACGACGACCTCGACCGGAACGCCCACGGCGCGCATCGCCGCGACCTCGGAGGCGACGACCGCCCGGGTGCGGGCGAGTACCCCCGCCCAGGCGGCATGCGGGTCGGTTCCCTCCGGCCAGCCGACGGTGACGTGGTCGTCGGCCATGTCGAGGCCCTCGACGACGACGTCCGCCGGCTCGACCCCCGGTCGCACCCCCGTGTCGAACGCGAGGCGCTGCTCGATGGTGGTGGCTCCGAGGGTGTCGAGGGCCCGGCCCAGGACCAGACCGGTGCGCAGTGCGCCGAGCAGGCACGTGGTGGAGTCGACGACGTGCGGGTAGACCGACAGGCCACGCGAGACGAGCCCGGCGACGACCCGGGGCGCCGGCGGCGCCACCACTGCGGCGACCAGCGCCTCGGCCGTGCCCATCGAGTCGCACAGGCTGCCGATGCCCCCCGCCCCCAGCGCCGCCGCGGCGACGAGGTGGTCGTGGCCCGCCACGGTGAGCACCGCCCCCCGGGCCTGCTCGACGGGGTGGTCGGCGCGCACCCGGCCCAGCGCCGCGCCGGCGGCGACCCGTGGCGGCACCAGGTCAGGGCCGGCGCCCAGCACCTCGAGCGCGGGCTCGTACAGGTCCTCGTCGTGGATGTCCCACAAGGCGGTGCGGCCCAGCATCGAGCGTTCGGCGAACCGCCCGGCGCCCAGCCCGTGGCAGACCAGCTCGGGAAGGCCCAGCCACTGCAGCCCGCGCAGGTCCAGCCCGGCGTCGTCGCGCCACCACAGCAGCTTGAAGAGGGTGGCGACCGAGCTGATCGCAAGACCCGTGCGGGACGGAAGCACCGCGGCGAGCGAGGGGTCGAGGGTCGCCGCCTGGCGCCCACCACGGGGGTCGTGCCAGGCGAGCAGGCGGGTGACCGCGTTCCCGGAGGCGTCGACGAGGGCACCGGTCTCGGCGATCGAGCAGAACCCGATCGACCGCACCTGCACGTCGCCGGCGACGCGCACGAGGTCGGCCAGCAGCCGGTCGACGGTGGCGACGGCATTGACCGGGTCGCGCTCGCACCACTCCGCACGCGGCCGCTCCCACGGCGTCGGGAGCGAGGCCCGGGCCACCACCCGGCGGGCGCCGTCCAGCGCCACCGCCTTGGTCACGGTGGTGCCGAGATCGACGCCGACGTCGACGGTCGTGGTCATGTGCTCCGCAACCTAGGGACGCCGGGGCACATCGGTCAACGGCCGTCCCCGGCCGCTGCGGCGATTTCGGTTCCGGGCCGCCGAGCGTGTATCGTTCCCGGTCGCAGGACGGCCTCCCCAGGGCCGGCCGTGCACCACTCGTCCGGGTGGCGGAATTGGCAGACGCGCTAGCTTGAGGTGCTAGTGCCCTTATTGGGCATGGGGGTTCAAGTCCCCCCTCGGACACACATCACACCCCCGGTCCTCCACGTCGAGGCCCGGGGGTTGTCCGTTCCCCGACCCCCGTTGACGGTGCCGGATCGACGAGGGCCACAATCGGATCGTGCCCCAGACCCAGAACGCCGCCATCAACCTCCGCCTGGCCCAGCTCGGGCTGCCCCTCCCCGAGGGCTTCGAGGAGACCGAGGCGGCCCGCCTCGTCCGTCCCATCCTGGCCCGGCAGCGTGAGCTCAGCCGCCGCCTCGCCGACCGGCTCTGCGCGGCCGACGGGCGGATCCAGGCCTTCCTCGACGACTACCTCGCCGAGACCGGCGAGCAGCCCCGCAGCTGCCGCGCCGCACGCTGGTCCTCGACGAGCCCGGTCTGGCCCGCGAGCTGTCGCTGCCCTTCGACGGCGACCGGTTCAGCTCGCCGCTGCTGGAGCAGCTACCGCCTGGTCAACGGCGTGCTGCACAACCCGGCCAACGACCGCCGCACCACCGCCGGCGTCTTCCACATCGCCGAGGGCGGCCTGCCGATCCCCGACGACAAGATCGCCGTGCCCAAGGCTGGCGTTCGCGCCGGCTGCTGGCGCGCGGCCTTCGAGCCGCCCGACGATCGACCTGGTCCTGCCCTACACGGCGAACCAGGCCGACGCCGGCCGCGCTGCTTCGTCTCGCTGCTGCTGCGCCCGCTGGTCGCGCCCGGAGGTGCCCGGCTTCGTGCGCGAGAAGCGGATGGAGACCCGCTTCATCGCGCCCGGCGGGCTCGTCGCCAACCTCGACTTCGTCGAGAGCATCTTCGGCAACGGCGGCGACCCGTACCTGCCGGAGAACGACGCGTCCCTGGCCCCGGAGACGTGGACCGGGCACACCGGCTGCGTCATCCTCGCGCCGCACCTGACCAGGGTGACCAAGAAGGAGCTCGGGCCTGCCGCACGTCGAGCGAGGCCACCGAGCGCCAGCGGCGCGACGGCATGTGCTGTGGAGCAGCCGAGGACGAGCTCTACAACGACGGCCGGGCCTTCAAGATCTGCGCCCGCGACGCCCGCGGCGTGATCGTCACGGTCATCGCCGACAACTACTTCGGCTACTGCAAGAAGGAGGTCAAGACCCAGATCTCCTACTCCGCCAACCTGTTCGGCAACGCCGAGGAGGAGCACGCCGGAGGTGCGCTGGTGTATCGCCAGCTACGACCTGGGCCAGGAGTACGACGACGACCTCGGCCGGTGACGACTACACGCTCGCCGAGGTGCTCGAGCGCGACCCCGAGCGGTTCGCGCGCGCAGCCGCGAGGGTCACGCCGTGGACCGCGAGCTGCCGCGACGTCGTCCTCGTCCCGGCGTGGCGCGCACTACTCGCTGCGCGACATGACGGTCTCCTGGCCCGGACGCCGACGGCGGCACCGGTCCGCATCCCGCTGCGAGCGGACACGGCCTACCTCGAGCCCGAACGGCTACCGCGTGCAGATGGCGCCAGCGAGCCGCACGACCCGACCGCCTGGACCCTGATCGGCACCGCCCCGACGGCCACGTCGTGCCACAAGCCGGCGACCGTCTCCGGCGGCGGCAAGTCGGAGATCTCCAAGGCGATCAGCGACGCCTTCATCTTCGGCTCGGTCTTCGTCGCCGACTTCGACGCGCGACATGGACGCGGTCGCCGCGATCCTCGACCGCGACTACTCGCGGCGGTTCGCTCGACCCCGCAGCGCAACGGCGACGACCATCGGCCGATCCTGTCGCCGGAGCGCTCCGTCGGGTCGGTCATCAAGCTGCTGACGCCCGTCGCGCGGAGTACACCGACGAGTACAACGCCTGGCTCGACGCGGATCCCGCCGCACGTCAAGGAGCTGGTCTACGTCGTCAAGCGCTGCTACCGCCCGGAGTGGGGGCGACGACTGGCGCAGCCACTTCAGCGTGGCGATCATCAACGGCCGGCAGGGCAACTCGCTGCGCCTGGACGGCACCCAGCTCACCGCCGACGATGCTGCGCGTGGGCTTCAACGCCGACGGCTCGTGGCGGCTGTTCGGCCTGCGCCACGACTTCGCCCCGGCGGTGAAGGTGCAGACCGAGGACGACATCACCGCGTCCACCGTCGTGCCCGGCGTCGCAGCTCGGGCTGGACCCGGACCGCTCCTACAAGCTCGTCGAGAACTGCGAGAGCCTGCTCTTCCAGCGCCCCGACGACGCCGATCCACCGCGGCTACGACAAGCAGGCCGAGCGCGACATCGCCACGCCCGGGACCTTCCTGTCCAACTTCGAGCCGCTGACCCGCGCGGACGCCGTCGCGATGCGCGACGACGCGGTCGCGTTCAGCGCGTTCACCACGCCGATGGCCGACCTGATCGCCGACTTCGCCGACACCGCCGAGGGCGAGCGGCCCCGCCTTCGTCGTGTGCTCGGCCGAACCCCCGGCTGGTCGACGGCAAGCCGTCGAAGAACCCGCGCTACCTGCAGCAGCGGCCCGACCGCACCAACGCCCGGGCGACCGCCGTGGCCGAGCTGTCCGTCGCGGCTGGCGCGGCGGATGCCGGCCGACGCGCCGCTCGTCCTGCCGGTGGACGTGGTGGCCGCCGGGCGGCGCAACAACCCGCCCGACGGGGCCGTGCCCGCCGCTGTGCTCGTTCAACCCGCTGCACTACATGGAGCTGCCCGAGCTGTTCATGGAGTTCATCTCCTCCATGACCGGCAAGTCGCCGTCGACCACCGGGGCCGGCTCCGAGGGCGCCCTGACCAAGGGCCCGTTCAACGCCCTGCCGACCATCATCGACCTCAACGCCGCGCTGCTCGTCCTACGTGCTCACCGGGCACGACGGCTGGCTGTCGGCGGCCGGCTACGTGGGCCCGCACGTCCAGGTCGAGCACGACATCTCGCTGCTGGTCCCCGAGCTGTTCGCCCGGATGACCCCGCAGGAGCGCGACGCCCGCAACCTGATCGCCGAGGGCGCCCTGGAGCGGATCGACGACATCGAGCACGACGGGCGACGGTCGTGGCCGCCAGCCGGCTCGGGCTACCGGATGACCGAGATGCTTCGCGGCACGAAGTACTTCGGCCGGATCTTCCTGCACCCCGACGTCGTGTTCACCCCCGAGATGCTGCGCCCCGAGCTGCAGGACGTCGGCCGTCTTCGCCGAGTCGATGGCCACGATCGTGACGCACGCACGAGCGGGTCGCCGCGCGCCTACGTCGACGACGGCACGATCGAGCTCGCGATCCCGCCGCTGCGGGCGCTGCTGGAGATCATGGCGCGACGGGCGCCAGCGTCGGAGGGCTGGGCAGCTGGACTCGCCGGAGTTCCGGGCGCATGTTCACCCGCGAGTCGGTGCTCGCCTCCGACTGGTACGCCGAGCGGCTGGACGGCCAAGCAGGCGGCGGCCAGTGGCCGGGCCGACGCCGGGCTCGCGGCGATCGAGAAGTTCGTGACCACGCCCGGCAACGAGGAGCCCACGGCCCGTCTGGGGATGGACGCGCGGGTGGCGGCGGCCCGGGCCGAGGTCGAGCGGCTGTCAGGGCCGCAGTTCGCCGAGCAGCTCGTCGGCACCGCGGGCAGCACCCCGCTCTGACTCGGCGTGTCACCGGACGGTGGGCGTCACGCAGGCGTCACCCGAACGGTGCGTCGGCGCACGCGTCCGGATCGCGCCGACCGATCAACCGCGGTACGGCGGCGCGACGCCCCAGCCCCATCGTGGGGTGGGCGCGTGCTCGATCGGGACGGCATCGGGCTGGGAGTTCTCCATGGCCAGCCGGGTGCCCCACTCGAGGTAGCCGATGATCGCCGCCCGGAACTCCGGGTCAGCGGGCAGCTCTGCATCGTCGGCGGCCAGGCTCATCGTGGCGGCGAACCGATGCCGCTGCGCGGGTGTGATGGCCAACCCGAGGTGGTGGCGGAGCATCGACTCGTACCCGCCGTGCTGCTCGGTGTACGTCTCCGGTCCGCCGAGTACCTCGGCCCACCAGTCGGCGACGTGGGCTCGATGATGCTCCGAGACCCCGCCGGGAAAGAAGCCGGACAGGGCGTCGTCGGCCTCGACCCGGTCGTAGAAGCAGTCGATCATCCGGCGCAGCGCGACCAGACCGCCCGCCCACTCGTACAACGTCGGCAGCTCTGGTCCGTCGATGTCACCCATCGGGCCAGTCCACCTCACGCCACGATCTGCCGCGGTCTCAGGCGGCGGCGTAGGTGTCGACCGCGTCCCTGAGGTCGGCCAGCAGCGGGTCGAGCTGTTGGCCGGCCTCGGGGGTGATCGAGCCGTCGTCCACGCCCTTGTCGTAGCCCTCGACGAGCTTGTCGGTCTCCTCCGAGACCTTCTGCGAGTCACCCTCGCGCAGCGCCCTGCGGATGTTGCGGACCCCGTCGTCCAGGGTCTTGGCGGCGTTCTTGTCGATGCCCGCCATCGCGGTCCTGCACGCCGACCTCGTCGGAGAACGCCGACAGCGCGGTCTCGACGTCCCCGGCCGGGTCCGCAGTGGGGCTCGGGCTCGTCGGTGGTCGGGGTCTCGGGGGTCGGCGTGGGGGTCGGCGTCGGGTTCTCCGTGGTCGGCGGTGCCTCCGTGGTCTGGGCGGGCTGCGACGTCTCCGGTGTCGAGGTCGGGGTGGACGCCGGGTCGGTGCCGTCCTCGCGCAGCAGGATCCAGAGCAGCAGGGCCACCGCCGCGACGGCGACCGCGGCGAGCACCCAGGTCAGGGGCGACACGCCGCGGCGAGCCGGCACGGGGGCGCGAACCGGGGGGGCGACGGGCGGGGGCGGCACCGCATCCAGCCGCTGCGTGGTCGGGGCAGCAGCCGCCGGGAGCACGGTCGTCACCGCCCCGCCGAGCGACTCGCGCGCTGCCAGCGCCGCGGCGACGGTGGCCGCGCCGGCCGGGCGGTCGCCCGCGTCCTTGGCGAGCAGGCCGTGCACGAGGTCGGCCAACCAGGCGGGGGTGTCGGGGCGCAGCGCCCGCACGTCCGGTACGGGGTCGTTGGCGTGCATCATCATCGTGGCGACCGGGGTGGCGCCCTTGAACGGCGGCTGCCCGGCGAGCAGTGCGTAGAGCACGCAGCCCAGCGCGTACAGGTCGGCGCGCCCGTCGACCCTCCCCCCGAGCGCCTGCTCGGGCGCGAGGTACTCGGCGGTGCCCATGACGGTGTGCGTGGCCGTGAGCGCCGGGGACCCGGTGGGCTCCGAGAGCTGGGTGATGCCGAAGTCGAGCACGCGGACCCGCCCGTCGGCGGCGTAGGCGATGTTGCCCGGCTTGATGTCGCGGTGCACCAGCCCGCGGGCGTGCGCGGCGTCGAGGGCGGACGCCACCTGGCGGCCCACCTCGACGACCTCGTCGACGGGCAGCGGCCCGTTCGCGAGCTCGTCGGCCAGGCTCGGACCGGGCAGCAGCTCCATGACGATGTAGGCGGTGTCGCCCTCGACACCGCTGTCGTGCACGGTGACGACGTTCGGGTGGCTCAGGCCGGCGGTGGCGCGCGCCTCGCGCTCGAACCGGGCCGCGCCCGACTCGTCGGGCAGGGAGCGCAGGTCGATCGTCTTGACGGCCACCTGGCGGCCGAGGACGGGGTCGGTGCCGCGCCAGACCTCGCCCATGCCGCCGCGACCGATGGGGGCCTCGAGGACGTAACGACCGGCCAGTCGTCGCTGCTCGCTGCTCATCCTCGAAACCCTACTGGCACTCCCGTAGCCTGTCGGACGTGCTGGAGACCGTGACCGCGACGCGCTTCGTCCTGCCCCTGCGCGAGGGCGGCTCGCTGCCGGGCCTGGTCGAGGCCGACGACCTCGGCACCTACGTCGTGAAGTTCACCGGGGCCGGGCAGGGCCGCAAGGTGCTGGTCGCCGAGGTCCTGGTCGGCGAGCTGGCCCGGCGGCTCGACATCCCCACTCCGCGCCTCGCCGTCGTCGACATGCCCAGCGCCATCGCGCGCTACGAGGCCGACGAGGAGGTGCAGGACCTGCTCAACGCCAGCCCGGGCCGCAACCTCGGCGTCGACTTCCTGCCCGGCTCGTTCGGCTACGACGGCTCGCGCACACCGACGGCGCAGGACGCCGGCGGCATCCTCTGGCTCGACGCCTACACCGCGAACGTCGACCGGACCTGGGCCAACCCCAACCTGCTCGTCTGGCACGGCCGGACCTGGGCCATCGACCACGGCGCCGCCCTGTGGTTCCACCACTCGTGGCCGAGCCGGCCGCCGGACGTGCGCCGCTTCGTCGACCAGCCGTTCGACCCCAGCGGCCACGTGCTCGGCGCGGTCGCGGAACCGGTGGCACGCACCCACGAGCGGCTGGCTCCCCTCGTCACCCCGGAGGTCATCGCTGAGATCGTCGCGCTCGTGCCGGACGAGTGGCTCGAACCCACCACGAGCCTTCCCGACCCGGATGCCGCCCGCGCCGCCTACGTCGAGCACCTCACCCTGCGCCTGGCGAACCCCGCTGCGTGGACGGGAGGCGCGTCATGAGCCACCCGTACCAGTACGTGGTGCTGCGCTACGTGCCGCGCGTCGACCGCGGCGAGTGCCTCAACGTCGGTGTCGTGGTGCACTCCCAGTCGGCCGGGGTGCTGCGGTGCGGCTACGACCTCGACGAGGACCGCATCCGCGCGGTGGCGCCGGACGCCGACCTCGAGAGCCTGCGGGGAGCGCTCGAGGCGGTCTGCACGATGTGTGAGCGCCCCCCGAGCGAGGTCGACGCGACCCTGTCGACGCAGGGCAAGCGGTTCGGCTGGATCAGCGCCCCCCGCTCGACGGTGCTCCAGCCGGGCCCGGTGCACGGCGGGTCGGTGGCCGACCCGGAGGCCGAGGTCGACCGACTGCTCGACCGGCTGGTCCGTTAGCGAGCGGCCGCGACGACGGCCAGGACCTGCGCCAGGCGCGACTCGGGAGACCCTGCTACCTCCAGCACCCGTCCGCACCGACCCGACCAGCTCCTCGTCCTCGCACAGGTCGAGCAGGTGCCCGTCCATCGCCGCCCTCAGCTCCGGGTCCTCGTCGTCCGGCACCCGGATGACGTCGGGTGACTCGAGCGGGAGCACGACGAGCAGGTCGACGTGACCCATGGCCGCGGCGGTGACCGACCGCAGCCGGTCCGTCAGGTCGGGCCCTGCTGACCCACGCCCCAGTTCGGCCAGGGCCGCGAGGTAGGCGAGGAAGTCGACCGGGCCGCGCTCGGCCACCACGTCGGACCCCGCCGACAGCTCGACCAGCCGCTCCGCCGCGACGACGAGCTGTCGCACGAAGGAGGCGGCTCCCGGCCGGCTCGTCGTCATCGACCAGCTCGAAGGGGTCGGGCAGCTGGACGTGGCCGCGCAGCGCGAGCGCCAGGTCCGAGACGAGCGTGCTCTTCCCGCTGGCGTGGGTGCCCGACACGACGATGCGCACGATCAGTCCCGCACCCGCAACGCCCAGGTCGCCACGGCCCCGGCCGCCGCGACGTTGAGCGAGTCGACGCCGCCGGCCATCGGGATCCGCACGGTGACGTCGACCGCGGCGATCGTGCGCCGTGACAGGCCGTCCCCCTCGGTCCCCAGCACCAGGGCGAGCCGCTCGGGTGGGTCGGCGGCCAGCTCGTCGAGCCCGACCGAGTCGTCCTCCAGCGCCAGGGCGGCCGTCGTGAAGCCGAGCTCGCGCAGCTGCGCCACTCCCCCGGGCCACGGGTCGATCCGCGTCCAGGGCACCTGGAACACGGTGCCCATCGACACCCGGATCGAGCGACGGTAGAGCGGGTCGGCACAGCGGGGGGTGACCAGCACGGCATCCACGCCGAGGGCGGCGGCGCTGCGGAACAGGGCCCCGACGTTGGTGTGGTCGACGACGTCCTCGAGCACGAGCACCCGACGGGCGCCGTCGAGCACCTCGGCCAGGCCCGGCAGGACCGGGCGTTGCATGGCCGCCAGCGCCCCGCGGTGCAGGTGGAACCCGGTGAGCGCCTCGACGACGTCGTGCTCGCCCACGAAGACGGGGATGCCGTCAGCCTCCGCCCGCTCGACCAGGTCGGCCAGGTCGGTGAGCCACCGCTCGCCCATGAGGTACGAGCGAGGCCGGTGCCCAGCCGCCAGCGCCCGGCGGATGACCTTCTCCGACTCCGCGATGTAGAGCCCCCGCTCGGGCTCGGACCGGCGACGCAGCGCCACGTCGGTGAGCCCGACGTAGTCGGTCAGCCGCGGGTCCGCGGGGTCGTCGATCGGGGTCGGCACGCCCGCAAGGCTAGGCCAGCGCGGCCCGGGCGATGACGGTGAGGCTGGCCAGCACGCAGAAGGCGAGCACCGCACGCCGGAACGTCTGCGGGTCGATGCGCTCACGCACCGGCGCGGCCACGGCGTACCCGAGGAGGCCGAACGGCACCCAGACCAGGCCGGCGAGCACCTGGTCGCGGGTCAGCTCACCGCCGACGAAGAGGCCCGACCAGCCCCAGCAGCGCCCCGGCGACGAAGAACACCGCGAGGGTCGAGCGCACGCGCTGCGGGCGCTCGTGCTGCAGCACCAGGGCGAGGAAGGGGCCCCCGATCGCGGCCGCCGTACCCGAGACGCCGGAGACCGCACCGGCCACCGCCGCGTTTCGCGGGGTCGCGCGCAGGTCGATCGTGCGGACCGAGAGGGCGACCGTCACCAGGATGAGCACGCCGACGAGCGCCGCGATCGCCCGCGGCGAGAACCACGCGACGACCGCGACTCCCAACGGGGTGAACAGCGTGCGCGCCAGGAGTGCCCAGCCCAGGGGGCGCCAGGTGACGTCGCGGTCGGCGTGCGAGAGCTGCAGCAACGGCAGCGTCAGGCCCGGCAGGAGCAGCGCGGCGGGCATCAGGTCGGGGGCGAGGAGGACGACCGCCGGAGCGGCGACCACGGCCAGCCCGAAGCCGATCGTCGACTGCACGACGCCACCCGCGAGCACCGCCAGGCCGAGCCCGAGGACGAGGGGCCAGTCCATCAGGGGAACGCGACGAGCTTGACGATCGCGACGAGGCCGATGACGACGATGACGCCGCGCAGCACCGTCGGCGACAGCCGGCGGCCGACCGTCGACGCCGATGACGCCGCCGATCGTCGAGCCGATGGCGATGAGCAGCACGACCAGCCAGTCGATCTGGTCGCGGCGCGACGAGGATGAAGACCGCGGCCGCGACACGCGTTGACGATCGTCGCGAGCACGTTCTTGTAGCCGTTGAGCCGCTGGATCGGCTCGGCTCGACAGGCTGCCGAGGATGCCCATCAGGATGATCCCCTGGGCCGCACCGAAGTAGCCGCCGTAGACGCCGGCGCCGAAGACGCCCGCCCTGCATCGCCCGCTCGTGGTTCGCCGCGCTGCGCCGTGCCCTGCCTGCCCGCGGCGCTCTGCCCAGGCGTTGATCCGCGGGCCGGTGACGACGAGCACCAGCCCGAGCGAGGATGAGCACCGGCACGATCGCCCGGAAGAGGTCGGGGTTGAGCACGAGCAGCAGCAGGGCGCCGACCACGGCGCCGAGGAACGACATCGGCGCCAACCGGCGCAGCGTCGGGGCGGCCCCGACCAGCTCCTTGCGGTAGCCGATGGCGCCGGTGAGGCTGCCGGGGACCAGGCCGATGTTGTTGGAGATGTTGGCGGTCACCGGCGGGATGCCGAGCAGCAGCAGCGTCGGGAACGTGATGAGGGTGCCCGAGCCGACGATCGTGTTGATCGTGCCGGCCGCGATGCCCGCGAGGACGACGAGGAGGGCATCGAGCGCGGACACGCGGACACCCTATGCGGGTGTCCGCGTGTCGTGACGGGCCGTGCCGCCCCGCCCGCTGTGCGTGCCGGGGTCAGCGGGGCGGTGCCGGAGGCTCCTCGCCGACGGGCGGGGCCGGCGGAATCGGGGGCGCAGGCGGCGGGGGCTGCTCCTCGGAGAACGGCACCGGCGGGGCCGGCGGCACCGGGGGCGTCGGCGCGGTCGCGGGCCGCGGCGGCACGGCATCCGCACCGGGCCCGATGGGCGGCTGGACGCGCGACGCGGGCGCCCCGTGCTCCTCGGCCTCCCGGCTCGCCAGGCCCGCCTGACCGCGGGCCTCGGGCCAGCGCCTCGGCCGGGTCCTCGAGCGTGGTGTCCTCGAAGGCGTCGGCGAACTCGTTGCCCGGGTCGACCCAGTCGTCGTCTCCCCCGTCGTCGAACCCGCCCTGGCCGCGGCCGAGCATGCCGCCGATGCCCTTGAGGGCGTCGGTGAGCTCGCTCGGGATGATCCACATCTTGTTGGAGTCACCGCGGGCGATCTGCGGCAGCACCTGCAGGTACTGGTAGGCCAGCAGCTTCTGGGTCGGCTTGCCGCGGTGGATGGCGTCGAAGACCTGCTGGATCGCCCGGGCCTGGCCCTGGGCCTCGAGGATGCGGGCCTGCGCGGAACCCTCGGCCCGCAGGATCTGGCTCTGCTTCTCGCCCTCGGCGGTGAGGATCTGCGACTGCTTGACGCCCTCGGCGGTGAGGATGGTGGCGCGGCGGTCACGCTCGGCGCGCATCTGCTTCTCCATCGAGCTCCTGGATCGAGTGCGGCGGGTCGATCGCCTTGAGCTCGACCCGGTTGACCCGGATGCCCCACTTGCCGGTGGCCTCGTCGAGCACGCCGCGCAGCTGGCCGTTGATCTGGTCGCGGCTGGTCAGCGTCTGCTCGAGGTCGAGCGAGCCGATGACGTTGCGCAGCGTGGTGACGGTGAGCTGCTCGATGCCCTGGATGAAGTTGGCGATCTCGTAGACCGCCGACTTGGGGTCGGTGACCTGGTAGTAGATGACCGTGTCGATGCTCACGACGAGGTTGTCGGAGGTGATCACCGGCTGCGGCGGGAAGGACACGACCTGCTCGCGCAGGTCGATGTTGGCGCGCACGCCGGTCGACGAACGGCACGAGCAGGTGCAGGCCCGGCGTCGAGGGTGCGCGAGTAGCGGCCGAGCCGCTCGACGATCAGCGCGGTCTGCTGCGGCACGATCCGCACCGTGCGCACGAGCACGATGATGACGAACAGGGCGAGGAGCAGCAGGACGATGAGCGACAGCAGGCCGCTTGTCATGGGTCAGCCTTTCGGGGGGCGCCGGGGCGCGGGTCAGGTGGTGGGGTCGGACGTCGTGGCGGGGTCGGTGCTGGAGGTCTGGTCGGTGGGTGGGACCGGCGAGACGATGGCCGTCGCGCCGTCGATGGCGATGACGCGGACCTCCTCGCCGGGGCCGACCGTGGTGGTCGTGCCGGCGGCGAGCCGGGCCGACCAGGTCTCGCCGCCGAGCTTGATCCGGCCGTCGCTGTCGGTGACGGACTGCAGCGACCGCGGGCCTCGCGGCCGACGAGCGCCGAGGTGCCGATCGTGTGGTCGACCTCGCCGTCGAGGAACTGCCGCTTGCATCAGCGGCCGCACCGAGAAGAGCAGCAGGACCGCCACGACCGACGGCGACGACGACCTGGACGGGGAACGAGGCGCCGAGCGCCGGCGGCCACCGCCGCGGCCAGCGCACCGCCGGCGAACATGATGAAGACGAAGTCGACGGTCGCCGCCTCGATGGCGGCCGAGCACGAGTGCGACGCCCGATCCAGAACAGCCAGACGTTGTCGTTCAGCCAGTCCATCGCTCGGCCCCCTTTCCGTGGTCGAGTCACCACGATCGACGTGTGCCCGGTGCGGGCGGTTCCGCGTGGCTGCGGCTAGCGTGCGCGCGCGGCATAGCGGTCCCCGCGCACCTCGAGCTCGAGCGGGAGGCCGAAGGTGGCCTCCAGGTTCTCGGCGGTCAGGGTGATCTCGATCGGGCCCTGCGCGACGATCCGGCCCTCGCGCAGCAGCAGGACGTCGGTGAAGTCCGGCGGGACCTCCTCGACGTGGTGGGTCACCAGGACCAGGGCCGGGGCGGCGAGGTCGGCGGCGAGCTCGCCGAGGCGGCGCACGAGGTCCTCGCGGCCGCCGAGGTCGAGGCCGGCGGCCGGCTCGTCGAGCAGCATCAGCTCGGGGTCGGTCATCAGCGCCCGGGCGATCTGCACCCGCTTGCGCTCCCCCTCGGAGAGGGTGCCGAAGCGGCGGTCGGCGAGGTGGTCGGCGCCGAGCGCCTTCAGCAGGTCGTCGGCGCGGCCCTCGTCGAGGCCGTCGTAGCGCCTCGCGCCAGCGCCCGACGACGCCGTACGACGCCGTGACGACGACGTCGCGCACCCGCTCCGTCGGCCGGGATGCCGCTCGGCGAGCGCGGCGCTGACGCCAGGCCGATCCGCGGGCGCAGCTCGAAGACGTCGACCGCGCCGAGGACCTCACCGAGGATGCCGACGACGCCGCGTGGTCGGGTGGATGCGCGCCGAGGCGAGCTGCAGCAGCGTGGTCTTGCCGGCGCCGTTGGGGCCGAGCACGACCCAGCGCTCGCCCTCCTCGACCTCCCAGGTCACGTCGTCGAGGATCGTGGTGTCCCCGCGGACGACGCTCACGCCGGCCAACGCGAGGACATCGCTCATGCCCCGAACCCTAACCGAGTCAGGGCGTGAGCATCCGGCGCCTCAGGACGTCCAGGTAGACCTGATTGGTCTGCTCGCCGATCGAGCCCCAGGAGAACGACTCCACGGCCCGACGACGCCCGGACAGACCCATCCGGTCCGCGCGTGCGGTGTCGCTCACGGCATCCGTCAGCGCGGCGGCGAGGTCGGCGACGAACGGTCGGGGTCGACCGGCGTGCCGGTGCCGTCCTGCACCTGGTCGATCGGCACCAGCCAGCCGGTCTCGCCGTGCGACGACGACCTCGGGGATGCCGCCGGTCGCCGTGGCGACGACCGGCAGCTCGCAGGCCATCGCCTCGAGGTTGACGATGCCGAGCGGCTCGTAGACCGACGGGCAGACGAACACGGTGGCGCTGCTCAGCAGCGCGACGACCTCGTTGCGCGGCAGCATCGTCGGCGATCCAGACGACCCCGTCGCGGGTCTCGCGCAGCGTCGTCGATCAGGCCCTCGACCTCGGCCATGATCTCGGGGGTGTCGGGGGCGCCGGCGCAGCAGCACGAGCTGCACGTCGGGCGGCAGCTCGGCGGCCGCGCGCAGGAGGTAGGGCAGGCCCTTCTGCCGGGTGATGCGGCCGACGAAGACGACGACTGGGCCGGTCGGGGTCGACGCCGTGCCGGCGCACGACGTCCTCGTCGGTCTCGCGCTGCCACAGCTGGGAGTCGATCCCGTTGTGCACCACCTTGACCCGGTCGGGGTCGACCGACGGGTAGGACCGCAGGATGTCCTCGCGCATCCCGGCGCTGACCGCGATCACGGCGGCCGCCGCCTCGTAGGCGGTCTTCTCGACCCACGACGAGACGCGGTAGCCGCCGCCGAGCTGCTCGGCCTTCCACGGCCGCATCGGCTCGAGGCTGTGCGCGGTGAGGACGTGCGGGATGTCGCCCAGCAGGCTCGCGAGGTGGCCGCCCATGTTGGCGTACCAGGTGTGCGAGTGCACCAGGTCGGCGCCCTCGCACGTCGGCGGCGATGCGACAGGTCGACGCCGAGGGTCGTGCAGGGCGGCGTTCGCGCCGCGACAGCTCGGCCAGGTCGGGGTGCCCCGTGGTGCCGTCCTCGTCGCGCGGCTCGCCGAAGCGTGGACCCGCACGTCGAGGTCGCCGCGCTGCGCGCAGCGCCCGGACGAGCTCGGCCACGTGCACCCCCGCGCCGCCGTAGATCGCCGGGCGGGTACTCCTTGCTCAGGATGTCGACTCGCACGAAAGCTCACCCTAGTGACGTCTGCGGCGTCCCGGCGAGGGCAGCGGCCCACTAGCGTGTGGTCATGGCGTACCGCAGCGGAGGTCCCAAGGTCCTGGCCATCGTCCTCGCGGGTGGGGAGGGAAAGCGGCTGATGCCGCTCACCGCCGACCGCGCCAAGCCGGCGGTCCCGTTCGGCGGCATCTACCGGCTGATCGACTTCGCGCTGTCCAACGTCGTCAACTCCGGCTACCTCAAGATCGTCGTGCTGACCCAGTACAAGTCGCACAGCCTCGACCGGCACGTCACCAAGACCTGGCGGATGTCGACGATGCTCGGCAACTACGTGGCCCCCGTCCCGGCCCAGCAGCGCATCGACAAGTCCTGGTACCTGGGCAGCGCCGACGCGATCTTCCAGAGCCTCAACACTGATCCACGACGAGAAGCCCGACATCGTCGTCGTCGTCGGAGCCGACCACGTCTACCGGATGGACTTCTCGCAGATGGTCGAGCAGCACATCGAGATCGGGCGCGGGGGTCACCGTGGCCGCCATCCGGCAGCCGATCGCGATGTCGACCAGTTCGGCGTCATCGACGTCGAGCCCGACGACCCGCACGAAGATCCGCGCCGTTCCTCGAGAAGCCGGCCGACCCCGAGGGCCTGCCCGACTCCCCCGACGAGATCCTCGCCGTCGATGGGCAACTACGTCTTCGACGCCGACGTGCTGATCGACGCGGTGCACGCGGACGCGACGCTCGAGGGCTCGCAAGCACGACATGGGCGGCGACATCGTGCCGGCCCTCGTCGAGCAGGGCGCCGCGTACGTCTACGACTTCAAGAACAACGACGATCCCCGGCGGCACCGAGCGCGACCGGGGCTACTGGCGCGACGTCGGGACGATGGACTCCTACTTCGACGCGCACATGGACCTCGTCTCGATCCACCCGGTCTTCAACCTCTACAACTACGACTGGCCGATCTACACCGAGCTACGGGCCCTACCCGCCGGCCAAGTTCGTGCACGGCCACCACGGACCGGTTCGGCGAGGCGCTCAACTCGGTCGTCTCCCCCGGTGTCGTCATCTCCGGCGCGCGGGTCAACGGCTCGGTCGTCTCCCCCGACGTGCACGTGCACAGCTACACCGAGATCGACGACAGCGTGCTCCTCGACGGCGTCGCAGATCGGGCGGAACTGCCGCATCCAGCGGGCGATCATCGACAAGAACGTCACCATCCCCGAGGCGACCGGATCGGGTTCGACCGCGAGAACGACCGAGGCCCGCGGGCTTCCCGGTCACCGAGTCCGGCATCACCGTCGTCGGCAAGGGCCAGGTGGTCGTCCCGTGACCGGGGCTGACCGCCCGATCCGGATCGGTGTCCAGCTCCAGCCGCAGCACGCCACTACGCCGCGCATCCGGCGGGCCTGCGCCGACGCCGAGGAGCTCGGCGTCGACGTCGTCTTCAACTGGGACCACTTCTTCCCGCTGTACGGCGAGCCCGACGGCGCGCACTTCGAGTGCTGGACGATGCTCGCGCGCCTGGGCCGAGGCGACCGCGCGCGTCGAGATCGGCGCCCTGGTCACCTGCAACAGCTACCGCAACCCGCGAGCTGCTCGCCGACATGGCGCGCACCGTCGACCACATCAGCGACGGCCGGCTCATCCTCGGCATCGGGTCCGGCTGGTTCGAGCGGGACTACGACGAGTACGGCTACGAGTTCGGCACGGCGGCGGCCGGCTCGACGCGCTCGACCGCGACCTGCCGCTGATCAAGGCGCGGTGGGCGAAGCTCAACCCGGCGCCGACGCGCGACATCCCGGTGCTCATCGGCGGCGGCGGCGAGCGGAAGACGCTGCGGATCGTCGCCGAGCACGCCGACATCTGGCACGGCTTCGGCGACGCCGAGACGATCGCGCACAAGCACGCGGTGCTCGACGAGTGGTGCGCCAGGATCGGCCGCGACCCGCGCGAGATCGAGCGGTCCGCCGGGGTGTCCCCCAGGCCCGGGCGCCTCCCGGAGTCCGTCGCCGACTACGCCGCGGGCGCCGAGGCGCTCCACGACGTCGGCACCCGGCTGTTCACGGTCGGCCTGAGCGGCCCGGACCACGACCTCGGTCCGGTGCGTGACCTCGTCGCGTGGCGGGACGCCCGCGCTCGATAGCCTGCACGGGTGCCCACCGCCCCGATCGAGCCGCCGCCGGCGCCCCTGCCCGACCCGGACGCGCGAACCCTCCTCGTCACCCTCAACGGCCCCGACCGGCCCGGGGTGACCAAGGCGCTGTTCGAGGCGGCCTCGACCGTCGGCGCCGACGTGCTCGACCTCGAGCAGGTCGTCGTCCGCGGCCACCTGGCGCTGTCGGTGCTGCTCTCCCCCGGCCGCGACGAGAACGTGCTCGTCGACCGGCTGACCCGCGCCGGGTCGCGGCTCGGGATGCGGGTCGACCTCGAGGTCGGCCGCGGTGACAACGCGCCGCGGCGCACCGGGCGAGCCGCGGTCGTCGTCATGGGCGCCCCGCTCGCGACGCACGCACGTCGCCGCCGTCGCCGCGGCGATCGCCGAGCACGGCGCCAACATCGACCGCATCCGGCGGCTGTCGCGCTACCCGGTGACGACGGTCGAGATCGACGTCTCCGGAGCCGACGTCGACGACCTGCGCCACGCCCTGGCGATGGTCTCGCACCGGGTCGGCGTCGACATCGCCGTGGCCCCGGCCGGCCTGGCCCGGCGCGGTGGCCGGCTGGTCGTGATGGACGTCGACTCCACCCTGATCCAGGACGAGGTCATCGAGCTGCTCGCCGAGCACGCCGGCCGGGCCGCCGAGGTCGCCGCGGTCACCGAGGCGCGCGATGCGCGGCGAGCTCGACTTCGCGCAGAGCCTGCACGCCCGGGTCGCGACGCTGGCGGGCCTGCCGGCGACGGTGCTCGACGACGTCCGGGACGCCGTGCGCCTCACCCCCGGCGCCCGCACCCTGGTGCGCACCCTCAAGCGGCTCGGCTTCACCGTGGCCGTCGTCTCCGGCGGGTTCATCGAGGTCGTCGAGCCGATCGCCGCGCGAGCTCGGCATCGACCACGTGCGCGCCAACCGGCTCGAGGTGGTCGACGGCCACCTCACCGGGCGGGTGCTGGGCGAGGTCGTCGACCGCGCCGGCAAGGCGGCCGCCCTGCGCGAGTTCGCCGCCCTGGAGGGCCTGCCGCTCACCCGCACCGTCGCCATCGGCGACGGTGCCAACGACCTCGACATGCTCGCCGTCGCCGGCCTCGGGGTCGCCTTCAACGCCAAGCCGATGGTGCGCGAGCCAGGCCGACACCTCACTCACCGTGCCGTACCTGGACGCCGTGCTCTTCCTGCTCGGCATCTCGCGCGAGGAGATCGAGGACGCCGACGCCCGACGACGACGCGCCACTAGGCTGACCGGGTGCCGCGCTACCCCTCGACCACCCCCACGCTCTTCATCATCGGTGGGGCGGAGGACCGGGTCGGCAAGGCCTCCCTGCTGCGCGCATTTCCTCAAGCTCGCCGGCGGACGCCGCGCCAGGCTCGTGCTGATCCCCACGGCCTCGTCCTTCCAGGACGAGGTCGTCGCCTCCTACACCGAGGTCTTCACCCGGCTCGGCGCGCCCGGGGTGCAGGTCGTGAACCCCGCGACCCGCGCCGAGTCCCACGACCCCGACCTGGTGGCGCTGGTCGACGACGCCACCGGCATCTTCATGAGCGGCGGCAGCCAGCTGCGGCTCTCGCAGCTGCTCGCCGGGCACGCCGCTGGGCGAGGCGCTGCACCGCGCCCACGACCGAGGCGCCGTCGTCGGCGGCACCTCGGCGGGTGCCTCGATCATGAGCCGACTTCATGATCTCGATGGGCGAGGAGGGCGTCACGCCGCGCCAGCGCGCCAGCCAGATCTCGGCCGGCCTGGGCCTGGTCCGCGGGGTCATCGTCGACCAGCACTTCGACCAGCGATCACGCTACGGTCGGCTGATGTCGCTCATCGCCCCGTCGCCGCACCTGCTCGGCATCGGGATCGACGAGGACACCGCGATCGTGGTCAGCGGGCACCGCGACTTCACGGTCCGTCGGCGCCGGTGCGGTCTTCGTCGTCGACTGCACGACCGCGGTCACCGACGCCGCGGACGCGCGGGCGCGGTGCGCCGATGCTCGTGTCCGGTGCCACCGTGCACACCCTGCCGGCGGGCGTCGACCTTCGACCTGCGCGAGCGTCGCCTCACCGGCTTCGTCGAGCAGCACCCCGACCTGCTCGTCTCGGTCGCCGCCGCCAAGGCCTGACCGCCACCCGTCACTCCCGCCCGCACCGCACCCGAGGAGAAGCGCCGATGGACCGTCCCATCCCGACCGGCCCCGCCGCCCCCGACCTGCGCATCGTCGAGGCCCGCGTCTACCGGGGCCGCAACATCTGGTCGTACGACCCGTCGATCCACCTCGTCGTCGACCTCGGCGTGCTCGAGGAGTACCCCAGCGACACCCTGCCCGGCTTCACCGACCGGCTCGTCGAGCTGCTGCCCGGGCTGGAGAACCACACCTGCTCCAAGGGCGTGCGGGGTGGCTTCGTCGAGCGGCTGCGGGAGGGCACCTGGCTGGGGCACGTCGCCGAGCACGTCGCGCTGCAGCTGCAGCAGGAGGCCGGGCACGACCAGCGGCGGGGCAAGACGCGCCAGGTCAAGGGCAGCACCGGGCGTCTACAACGTCATCTACGGCTACACCGACGAGCAGGTCGGCCTGGCGGCCGGTCGCCTCGCCGTGCGCCTGCTCAACCACCTCGTCCGGCACGAGGAGGGGTTCGACTTCGCCGACGAGCTGCGAGTCCTTCCTGACGCCGCGCCGAGCGCACCGCCTTCGGTCCGTCGACCGCGGCCATCCTCGAGGAGGCGGTGAGCCGCGACATCCCCTTCATCCGGCTCAACAGCCGGCAGCCTGGTGCAGCTCGGCCAGGGCGTGCACCAGCAGCGCATCCGCGCCACGATGACGTCGAAGACCGGCGCGCTGGCCGTCGACATCGCCGGCGACAAGGACATGACCACCAAGCTGCTCGGCTCGGCCGGGCTGCCGGTGCCGCAAGCAGGAGACGGTGCGCTCCGCCGAGGGCGCGGTCGCCGCCGCCCGGCGGATCGGCTTCCCGGTCGTCGTCAAGCCGCTCGACGGCAACCACGGTCGCGGGGTGTGCCTCAACCTGGGCAGCGACGCCGAGGTGCGCGACGCGTTCGTGATCGGCCGAGGACCAGTCCCGGCGCGGCTACGTCATCGTCGAGTCGATCGTGACCGGCCGCGACTACCGCTGCCTCATCGTCGGTGGCCGGATGCAGGCCATCGCCGAGCGGGTGCCCGCGCACGTCATCGGCGACGGCACGCACACCGTCGGTGAGCTCGTCGAGATCACCAACGCCGACCCGCGCCGCGGCGTCGGGCACGAGAAGGTGCTGACCAAGATCAAGGTGGACGCCGCGGCCGCGGAGCTGCTGCGCGAGCAGGGCCACGCCCTCGACGCCGTGCCGCCCGCCGGCGACGATGGTCAAGCTGGCGCTGACCGGCAACATGTCGACCGGCGGCATCTCGATCGACCGCACCTTCGACGCGCACCCCGACAACGTCGAGATCGCCGAGGAGGCGGCCCGGCTGATCGGGCTCGACGTGGCCGGCATCGACTTCATCTGCCCGGACATCGCCTCGCCCGTGCGCGAGACCGGCGGCGCGATCTGCGAGGTCAACGCCGCGCCCGGGTTCCGGATGCACACCCACCCGACCATCGGCGAGCCGCAGTACATCGCCAAGCCGGTCGTCGACCTGCTCTTCCCGCCGGGCGCGCCCTCGCGCGTGCCGATCGTCGCCGTGACCGGCACCAACGGCAAGACGACGACCTCGCGGATGATCGCGCACATCATGAAGGGCCTCGGCCGCAAGGTCGGCATGACCTCGACCGACGGCATCGTCATCGACGAGCGCCTCGTCATCAAGGCCGACGCGTCCGGCCCGCGCTCGGCGCGGATGGTGCTGCAGAACCCCCGCGTCGACTTCGCGGTCATGGAGGTGGCCCGCGGCGGCATCCTGCGCGAGGGCCTGGGCTACGACCGCAACGACGTCGCCGTCGTCACCAACGTCGCGCCCGACCACCTGGGCATGCGGCGGCATCGACACCCTCGAGCAGCTCGCCGACGTCAAGGCCGTCGTCGTCGAGGCGGTGCCCCGCGACGGGTTCGCCGTGCTCAACGCCGACGACGCCGCTGGTGCGCCGGATGCGCCGGCGCTGCTCGGGCGTCGATCGTCTGGTTCTCGCCTCGAGGAGCCCGGCAGCGAGGTGCGCGACTTCATCGACGACCACTGCCGCCGCGGTGGCCGCGCCGTCGTGCTCGAGCCGCACCGACCGCGGCGACATGATCGTCATCCGGCACGGGCGCCGCTCGATGCAGCTGGCGTGGACCCACCTGCTGCCGTCGACCTTCGGCGGCACGGCGCTGTTCAACGTCGCGAACGCGATGGCAGCGGCCGGCGCGGCGTTCGCGAGCGGGGCCGGGCTGCACGACATCCGCCAGGGCCTGCGCACGTTCACGACGTCGTACTACCTCTCCCCCGGCCGGATGAACCAGATCAACGTGCACAACGTCGACGTCATCGTCGACTACTGCCACAACGCGCCCGGGATGCGCGTGCTCGGCGAGTTCCTCGAGCGCTACGCCGCGATGAAGGCCGGGCAGACCGACCTCGGCAAGATCTCGCGGATCGGCATGATCGCGACCGCCGGCGACCGCCGGGACGAGCGACATGCGCGAGCTCGGCGCCATCGCGGCGGAGCACTTCGACGTCGTGGTGGTCCGCGAGGACCAGCGGCTGCGTGGCCGCGAGCGCGGGTTCACCGCGGAGATGGTCGCCGAGGGGGCCCGCGGCCGGATCGGCGAGCCGGGGGTGCGCTGCCGCCAGGTCGAGATCGTGCTCGACGAGACCGAGGCGGTGCGCCACGTCATGGCCCGCGCCAACCCGGGTGACATCGTCGTGATGTGTGTCGACCAGCACGCGGCGGTGATGTCGGAGCTCGAGTCGATGACCAAGCAGGCCCAGCCGGGCACGCACACCCGCGACGGCGTCGGTGACCCGGACCTCGACCCCGGGACGATGCAGGAGGAGGCCCGCGAGGCCGGCGACAGCGCGGCCCGCGACCTCGAGCCCGCCCCACCCGCCGGCTGATCCGCGCGGGCCCAGCCGGGCCATCGGGGAGACGCCGGGCGACCCGCGTGGCTACCCTTCGACGATGGCGTCGGAGGGTAGCGCGCGAACGCAGCCGTCGCGGCTGCGTTCGGCCGCCGGCGCGTTCGCGACGAACTGGCGCAACCCCGACCTTCGGCGGGCACAGGCGGCGTCCTTCGCGGCCTGGACGGCCGAGTGGGCCGTCACCGTGGTCCTCGCGGTCTACGCGTACGGCCGGGGCGGCGCCACCGAGGTGGGCGTCGTGGCCCTCGTCCGGGTGCTCCCTGCGGCCATCGTGGCCCCGCTGGCCACGCAGTACGCCGACCGGTGGCCCCGGGAGAAGGTGCTCGTGGCCGTCTCCGTCGCGCGGTCCGTCACCATCGCCCTCGCCGGGTGGGCCGTGTTCGCCGACGGGCCGGCCCTGATCGTGTACGCCCTGGTGACGGTGTCGTCCGCTGCCGCCGTGCTCTTCCGGCCGGTCCACTCCGCACTGCTGCCGTCCCTGTGCTCCACTCCGCCGGAGCTGGCGGGCGCCAACGTCGTCCGCGGGGCGCTGGACTCGGCCGCGACCCTGGCCGGCCCGGCCCTGAGCGCGGTCCTGCTCGCCACCGGCGGGCCGGCCCAGGTGCTCGCCGTGGCGGCCGTCGCGTCGGCATGGGCCGGATGGCTGATGGCCCGTGTCCATCCGGAACCGACTCGCGTTGCCGGCGGCGCCCCCGATGCCGAGGGCCCGCTGGACCGGGCCCTGGGCGGGTTCCGCGCGGTGATCGACGCACCGGGACCTGCGGCTGCTGTTCGCCCTGGCCGGCGCCCAGACGATCATGCGTGGCGCCATCACGGTCTTCACGGTCGTCGTCGCGGTGGAGCTCGTCGGGCTCGGTGACCCCGGCGTCGGAGTGCTCAACGCCGCCCTCGGTGCCGGGGCGGTCGTCGCGTCCGCCGCGGCGGCGCTCCTGGTGGGAACCCGGCGGCTGGCGGCCTGGTTCGGGCTCGGCGTCGCCCTGTGGGGTGCGCCCCTCGTCGTCATCGGCCTCTTTCCGTCGGCCGCGTCGGCGATGGTCATGCTCGCGATCGTGGGTGCGGGCAACGCACTCGTCGACGTGGGTGGCTTCACCCTCATCGCCCGGATCGCCCCCGCCAACGTCCTCGCCCGCGTCTTCGGGGTCCTGGAGAGCGTCGCGGCCCTCGGCGTGGGTCTCGGGGCGCTGCTGACACCGTTCATCATGGATGCCCTCACCCTGCGGGACGTCCCTGGTCGTGCTCGGCCTGCTCACCCCGACCGCGGTCGCGCTGTCGTGGCGCAGGCTGCGCGCCCTCGATGCGGTGATCGTGGGTCGCGACGACGAGCTGGCCCTGCTGAGGGGCGTCCCGCTGCTCGACGCTCTCCCGCTACCCGCCCTCGAGACGGTCGCTCGCCAGCTCGACCACGTCGTGGTGCCGGCCGGGGAGACGGTCTTCCGCCAGGGCGACCCCGGCGACCGGTTCTACGTCGTGGTCGCGGGCACGGCGGAGGTCATGGGAGACGGTCGGCCCATCACCAACCTCGGCCCGGGTGAGTCCTTCGGGGAGATCGCGCTCCTGCGCCGCGTCCCGAGAACGGCGACGGTCCGGGCGGTCGAGGAGCTTCGCCTGGAGTCCCTGAGAGGGGACCGCTTCCTGGCCCTGATGACCGGGTCCACGCGGGGTGGGGCCGCGACGTCGGCCCGTGTGGACGAGATGCTCCACCGGTTCGCACCGCGCCCCCTACCGGGGGTGGAGCCGCCGAGGTGACGGCCCGAAGCCGGTCTCGGCTCAGTCGCGAAGCTGGGCGGCGTAGGCCGTGAGCGCCCGTCGGTAGCGGACGACGTCCGGGTCGGTGCTCGTCGAGGCGACGGCGGCGAGCAGCTCGGACAGCGCGCGGGTCGACCCACCGGCGTCGTGGTGCACGAGCGCGCGGAACGCCGCGACCCCCAGGCTGTCCGGATGCCGCGCGGCCACGTCGTCGATGACCGCGACCGCCTCGTCGAGGCGACCGACGTTGCGCAGGCTCGACGCGAGCTGCACCTGCGCCCGGTGCCGGTGCGGCTCGCGCAGCCCGGCGGCCAACGCCTCCTCGTAGAGCGGCACGGCGGCGGCCTCGTCGCCGGCGCTGTCCTGGGTGCCCGCGTACTCGTAGGTGATCCGGGCGTCGCCGGGGTGGTCGGCGTGCAGGGCGGCGGCCGCGTCGACGCGCGCACCGGCATCCGGCAGCTCCCACAGCGCGGTGATCTCGTCCTCGCACTCGTGCTCGCCGCGGGCGCGCACGACCTTGCGGCGGATGGCGTCGGGGTCGTCGGAGGTCGCGCCCCGCTCGTGCAGCCAGTCGACGATCTCGGCCCGTTCCGCGTGGCACATGACCGCCACGACGTCCCCGTCGTCGGCCACCTCGAGCAGGGCCTGCAGGCCGGAGAGCTCGGTGGGGTACGACGCGATGTCGCCGACGCCCGCGTTGGCCAGCCCGATGCGCAGCTGGCCCTCGAGGTCCTGCGGGGTGCGGCCGCGAAGGTAGTGGTCCTTGTGCGCCGCGACGACGTGGTCGGCCCGCAGCCCGGCGATCTCGCCGAGCGCCTGGAGGATCTCGTCGGTGCGGTCGCCGGCCGTCCCCAGGGCGAGGTGCACCCGGCCGCCGGGGGCCACCAGCCCGCGCGAGACGTCGAGCAGCGCCTCGAGGCCCGCCTCGTTGTGCGCGAGGTCGATGACGACGGTGGCGTCGCCGCCCTCGACCGGAGCGGTGTAGGTGTTCATCCGGCCCGGGTTGAGCACGTCGTCGGGGCGGAAGGTGCGCAGCCCCTCGACGACGGCCGTCCGGTCGATGCCGAGCCCGAGGGCCGCGGCGGCCCCGGCGAGGGCGTTGAGCACGTTGTGGTGCGACAGGCCGGACAACGCCATCGGCAGGTCGACGCACGCGCACGAGCCGGTCGGGTGCGGCGTCCGGCGCGGAGCACGGTCAGGTAGCCGTCGAGCACCGTCATCGCCCGACCGCCGGTACCGAGCGCCTCACGCACGGCCGGTGCGCCGGGCTCGGCCGTGAAGACCCACGGACGAGCCCGGATGCCGGCCCGCATCGCCCAGACCCGCGGGTCCTCGCCGTTGAGCACCACCCAGCCGCGTGGCTTGGTGACCCGGGTGACGATGGCCTTGACCTCGGCGAGCTGGTCGACGGTGTCGATGCCCTGCATCCCGAGGTGGTCGGCCGAGACGTTGGTGACGACCGAGACGTCGTTGTGGGTCACGCCCATGCCCCGCAGCAGCATCCCGCCGCGGGCGGTCTCGAGGATGCCGATCTGCACCCCGGGCGCCTCGAGCACGGCGCGCGCTCCGGCCGGGCCCGAGTAGTCGCCGGGCTCGATGACCTCGCCCTGGACGACGACCCCGTCGGTGGAGCTCCAGCCGGTCCTGAGCCCGGCGGTCATGCAGATGTGCGCGAGCAGGCGGGTCGTGGTCGTCTTGCCGTTCGTGCCGGTGACCGAGGCGACCGGGATGCGCGGGGTGACCAGGCGAGGGCCGTCGCCGAGCGGCGTGGCGGCGGCGACGCCGGCGGCGCGGTCGGTCACCGCGTCCGCGAACGGTCGGCCGGCGAGCAGGTCGCCGAGGACCAGCCCGATCGCCGCGCCCAGTGCCTCGGCACGGGCGCGGTGCCGCCACACGAAGGCGCACACGACGACGTCCGTCTCGTTCGCCACCCGGGTGCGCACGCCGAGCCGTCGGGTGCCGATCTCGGTGGCCAGGGCCCGCGTCACCCGCTCGACGAGCCGCAGGAGCACCTGCTGGCGCTGCTCGGACCCGGCCGCGCCGGGCTGGCCACGGCGCAGACCGGCGTCGGTCGAGACGGCACGCAGGGTGTCGACGGGAGCGTCGAGGAAGCCCGGCAGGGCGAGCGTCACCTTGACGGCGGGGCGCGGGAAGTAGAGGTTCGGGCCCTCGAGGACACGCACCTCGCGGGTGGTGACTCCGGGTCGGCTCTCCGTCTCGCGGGTGCCCGCGGGCTCGCTGCTCACCCGGGGAGCCTAGTGGGCGGCTGGGGTGCTGCCGGAGCCCTGCGCCGACGAAAGGCTAGACGCCCATCGCGTGGAAGCCGCCGTCGACGTGCACCATCTCGCCGGTCGTGGCGGGGAACCAGTCGGAGAGCAGGGCGACGCAGGCCCTGGCGGCGGGCATCGGCGTCGTTGACGTCCCAGCCCAGCGGGGCGCGGCTGCCCCACTCCTCCTCGAACCGCTCGAAGCCGGGGATCGACTTCGCGGCGGTCGTGCGGATCGGGCCGGCCGCGACGAGGTTGCAGCGGATGCCCTTCGGGCCGAGGTCGCGGGCGAGGTAGCGGTTGGTCGACTCGAACGCGGCCTTCGCGACGCCCATCCAGTCGTAGACCGGCCACGCGAACCGGGCGTCGAAGGTGAGGCCGACGACGCTGCCGCCCGGGCCCATCAGCGGCAGGGCGGCCTTGGTGAGCGGCCGAGCGAGTAGGCCGAGACGTGCACGGCGGTCGAGACGTCGTCCCAGCCGGCCTCCATGAAGTTGAACGCGCCCTGGGGTGCGAAGCCGATCGAGTGCACGACGCCGTCGAGGTGCGGCACGTGCTCGCGCGACCCGGTCGGCCAGCGCGGCGAGGTCGTCGTCGTTGGTGACGTCGAGCTCGACGACCGGCGGGCGTCTGCGGCAGCCGCCGGGCGATGGCGCTGGGTGATCTTCATCGTGCGGCCGAACGAGGTCAGCACGACCTCGGCGCCCTGCTCCTGGGCGAGCCTGGCGACGTGGAAGGCGATCGAGGAGTCCATGAGGACGCCGGTGACGAGCAGCTTCTTGCCCTCGAGCAACATGTGGCGGACCTTTCGCGTGGGGGTCGGTGCGGTCGTGCGGTGCGGTGGTGCCGGACGTGCGGTGGCGCCGGTCAGTGACCCATGCCGAGGCCGCCGTCGACCGGGATGACGGCGCCGGTGATGTACGCCGCCTCGTCGGACGGCGATGAAGCGGACCACGGCGGCCACCTCCGCCGGGGTCGGCGAACCGCCCGGCGGGGATCGCGGCCTGGTAGGTCTTCTGCGGTGCTCCTCGGGCAGCGCGGCGGTCATGTCGGTCTCGATGAAGCCCGGGCGCGACGACGTTGGCGGTGATGCCGCGGCCGCCGAGCTCGCGGGTGATCGAGCGCGCCAGGCCGACCAGGCCGGCCTTGCTCGCGGCGTAGTTGGCCTGTCCCGGCGCCGCCGTAGAGCCCGACGACGCTGCGAGATGAGCACGATCCGCCCACGACGCAGCCGGATCATCCCCTTGCTGGCGCGCCGGGCACAGCGGAAGGCACCGGCGAGGTTGGTGTCGATGACGGTGTCGCAGTCGTCGTCGCTCATCCGCATCAGCAGGCGCGTCCTTGGTGATGCCGGCGTTGGCGACGAGCACCTCGATCGGGCCGCCGAGCTTCTCCTCGGCCTCGGTGAAGGCGGCGTCGACGGATGCCGTGTCGGTGACGTCGCAGCGGACGCCCACCAGGCCGTCGGGCGCGTCGCCCGAGCGGTGGGTGACCGCGACGTTGTCGCCGGCCTCGGCGAAGGACCGGGCGATGGCCAGGCCGATGCCGCGGTTGCCGCCGGTGACGAGGACGGTGCGTGGCTCGCTCATGCCGTCGAACCTAGTGGACTACCGCTGGGTAGCCGGAGCCGCGCGACATCGCGAGACATACAGTGGACAGGTGTCCACGACCCGTCACCCCCACGACGTCCAGTCGGTGACGAGCGCGCCCGAGGCGCGCACCGAGGACCAGGCCCGACGGCTCAAGCGGTACCTCATCACGATGGCCATCCGCACGGCGCTGCTTCGTCCTGCTCGTGGTCGTCGACGCGTGGTACCGGCTGGATCTTCGCGGCCGGCGCCGTGTTCCTGCCGTTCATCGCGGTGGTCGCGGCCAACGCCGTGATGCCGCGGGTCACCGGTCGGGTGCGCCCGGTGCTGCCGGTGGTCGACGAGACCCCGCAGATCACCCGGGGCCCCGACGAACCCCACGAGAGCGACGGCTCAGCCACCGATCGCTGACATCGGGCGGTCCGGCTGCTCGAAGTCGGCCTTGTCGATGCCGTGGCCCGACTTCTTCGCCACATCTCCGCGATGACCAGGTCGGCGAGCTCCTCGTCGCTGGCCCCGGCCCGGATCGGGCCCGCGCAGGTCGACCTCGCGGCGGGCGAACAGGCAGTTGCGCAGCTGACCGTCGGCGGTGAGCCGCACCCGGTCGCAGCTGCCGCAGAACGGCGCCGAGACGCTGGCGATGACGCCCACCGTCTGCGGACCGCCGTCGACGAGGAACAGCTCGGCCGGGGCACTGCCCCGCTCCCCCACCGGGGTGAGCGTGAAGCGCTCGCCCAGCCGCTCGAGGATCTCGGTCTGCGACACCATCTGCGTGCGGTCCCACGCGTGCTGCGCGTCGAGCGGCATCTGCTCGATGAAGCGCAGCTCGTAGCCGCGGTCGAGGCACCACCGCGAGCAGGTCGGCGCACGTCGGTGTCGTTGACGCCACGCATGGCGACGGCGTTGACCTTGACCGGCGTCAGCCCGGCATCAGCGGCGGCCTTCAGCCCGGCCACGACGTCGTTGAAGCGGTCGCGCCGGGTGAGCCGGCTGAAGTGCTCGGGGTCGATCGTGTCGAGGCTGACGTTGACCCGGTCCAGGCCCGCGGCGGCCAGCGGGGCGGCGAGCCGGTCGAGCCCGACGCCGTTGGTGGTCATCGCGATGCGCGGCCGTGGCTCGAGGGCCGCGATCCGCCGCACGACGTCGACCAGGCTGCGGCGCAGCAGCGGCTCGCCGCCGGTGAGCCGCACCTGGGTGACGCCCAGGCCGACCATGACCGTCACCAGCCGCACCAGCTCGTCGTCGGTGAGCATCTCGGGCTTGGGCAGCCAGTCCAGCCCCTCGGCCGGCATGCAGTAGCTGCAGCGCAGGTTGCACCGGTCGGTCACCGAGACACGCAGGTCACGACCGGCGCGACCGAAGCGGTCGAGCAGGCGCGGGGCGGGCAGGTCAGTCATAGGTGCCCAATGTACTTCGCGTACGGTGTCCACGTGCTCAGGCGGCTCGTGACACCTCGCTGGCTGGGCGCCCTCCTCCTCGCCGTGCTCCTGGCGTACACGTGCTACCACCTCGGCTGGTGGCAGTACCACCGCTACGAGGCCAAGCAGCAGCGCAACGAGCGGCTCGACACCCACTACCGCGCGACCCCGGTGCCCCTGTCGTCGGTGCTCACCCCGGCCGGCCTCGACCCGGACGACGAGTGGACCCGGGTGACCGTCACCGGCCAGTACACCGGCGGCCCGGTCTACGTGCGCAACCGACCCCTGGAGACCGAGCCGGGCTACGAGGTGCTCTGGGCCTTCCGCCCGGCCACCGGCGGCCCCGACGTGGTCGTCGACCGGGGGTGGGTGGCGGAGTCGCAGCGTGGCGCGAGCGTGCTGCCCGACGTGCCACCGGCCCCGACCGGCGACGTCGAGGTGGTGGGCTGGGTGCGGCCCGGGCAGGCGTCGAGGAACCGCCAGCTGCCGACCGGGCAGATCGCCAGCCTCAACCTGCGCGACGCGACCGCCGCCCTGGGGTCGAGCGCGGTGCTGCCCGGCTACGTGCTGCTCCAGTCCGAGGCCCGGTCCGACGGCTCGTCGGCGCCGCGCCCGCAGGCTCTCGGTGAGCCCGACCGGGACCTGGGCCCGCACCAGGCGTACGCCTACCAGTGGTGGCTGCTCATGCTCGCGGGCTTCGTGCTGATCCCGTTCGGCATCCGGCGCGAGCTGCGGCTCGAGAACCCCGAGAAGTACCCGGCCAAGCCCAGGAAGACCCGGATCTGGGACGAGGAGGACGAGTAGCAGGGCAGCGCCCGGCGCTCGTGCGCGGGCTCGGTCAGGCGCGCGGGACCGGGAACACGCGGGCGTCGCCCGGTTGGTCCGGGTCGTCGACGATCTCACGGTCCTCGAGCCAGGCGGAGACGACGTTGGCGAGCTCGCCCGGGTGGCTGAAGTTGATGGCGTGCGCCGCGCCGAGGATGACGACGACGCTCACGTGCTCCGGTGACATCTGGACCACCTCGACCACGCGCGCGGGACCGGCCATCAGCGGGTCACGGCTGCCGAGCACGGCCAGGGTGGGCACGGGCGAGTGCTGCAGCCGGTCCAACGACGGGAAGAGGGTGAGCTGGCGGAACAGCCGCAGCGCGCTGACCGGGCCGAAGCGAAGGTAGTCGGGCACGGCCACCCGGGCCATCCGCGGTGTCTCGCGGGCGCCGTCCCGGGCCAGCTGTCCCAGGGCGCGCGGCAGCGGCTGGTTGTGGATGCCGCCGGCCGGCGACACGAGGACCAGCCGGTGGACGCGCTCCGGCGCGGCGTGCGCGACCTCGAGGCTGATCGCGCAGCCCATCGAGTTGCCGAGCAGGACGACCTTCTCCAGCTCGAGCGCGTCGAGGAGGGCCAGCACCGCTGCGGCGAGCTCGGGGATGTCCAGCGTGTGGTCGCGACGGTGGCTGCGGCCGTAGCCGGGCAGGTCGGGCACGATGTTGACCCCGTGGTGCACGAGCCGCCGCGCCGTGGGCATCAGGTAGGCCCCGGAGATCGCGAACCCGTGCACGTGCACGATCGGTACGGCATCCGCCGGCCCTGAGCTCCGGCGGTAGTAGAGATCGCGGCCCCCCACCCGCACCCGACCGTGGGTCCATCCGTTCGCGTCGTCGGCCACGCGCGGATCATCGCACGGCCGCGCTCAGATCCAACCCAGCTCGCTGAACTCGGGGAACAGCGACCCGTCGGCGACGAACCAGTACGCGCCCCAACCGAGCAGCAGCACCAACCCGATCCCGCCCACGGCCAACAGCAGCCGCGACACGGGCGCCGGCCGCCAGCGCAGCCCGAGGGCGAGCAGGGTCGCCAGGAACACCAGGCCGAGCACCGGCTGGGCGCCTTCGATGTAGTTGTTGACGAGGGTGACCGCCACGAGACCGGCCACGACGAGGTCGATGCCGCCCGTGCGGAACTCGACCGCACGAAGGGCCCACGCGATCGCCAGAATGACGAGGAACAGCCCGGTGAACCAGATCAGGTGGCTGACGACCTCGTCCCAGAGGTGCACGATGCTCGCGTCGGCCAGGGCGGGGTCCGCGACGTTGCCCACCGAGTTGGCCGCGAGGTGCACCCCCTTGCCCAGTGCGAAGGTCACGGCGCCCACCCCGAAGAGCGTCCACTGGGGTCGAGCCGCATTCGCTCGGGCCAGCACGACGGCGGCCGTCCCGAGGACGGCGTACGGGGTCAGCAGGTCGACCCAGTCGGCCACCCTGGTGTCGCCGGCGCTCCCCAGCGGCCGGAAGACGGTTCCCGCCTGCATGCCGATGATGACGCTGAGGGCGAACCAGCCGAGCCACGGGCGCAGGCCCGCGACGAGGACCCTCTCGGCGGTGCTGGTGGTTGTCGTCGTCGCCATCGCGACCTCCCGGTCATCCGAGCCAGTGCCGGTGGTGCTCCGCCGGTACCAGGACGGTAGGGGTGCCGGAAGGGCGCGCGCATGCGTTCGGGTACTCAGGTCCGGTTGGCCAGTGGTGAGGCAGCGGGTCAGGCGCGGGCGTCGACGACCTCGCCGAGATCGTCGCTGAACTGGGTGTCGGTAGAGCTCGCTGTACAGCCCACCCGAGGCGACCAGCTCGTGGTGGGTGCCGCGCTCGACGACCGTGCCGTCGTCGACGACCAGGATCAGGTCGGCGTGGCGAACCGTGCTCAGCCGGTGCGCGATGACCAGGGCCGACCGGTCGCGCAGCGCGTGGTCGAGGGCCCGCTGCAGGGCGTGCTCGGACTCGCTGTCGAGGTGCGCCGTGGCCTCGTCGAGGACGATCAGCCCCGGGCCCTTGAGCAGCAGTCGCGCGATCGCCAGGCGCTGCTTCTCGCCGCCGGAGAGCCGGTGCCCGCGGTCGCCGACGACGGTGTCGAGGCCGGAGGGCAGCGAGTCGACGAGCGACCAGACCTGCGCCGCGCGCAGCGCCGCGACCATGTCGTCCTCGGTGGCCGACGGTGACGCGTAGGCGAGGTTGGCCCGGATGGTGTCGTGGAAGAGGTGGGCGTCCTGGGTGACCACACCCACGGCGTCGTGCAGCGACTCGGTCTGGGCGTCGCGCAGGTCGAGCCCGTTGATCCGGATGGCACCGGCGGTGGGGTCGTACAGGCGGGCCACCAGCGAGGTGATGGTGGTCTTGCCGGCGCCGCTCGGGCCGACCAGGGCGACCAGGCTGCCGGGCTCGACGGTGAACGAGACGTCGTGCAGCACCGGACCGCTGCCCCGCCGGTCGCCGGTGGCCGTGGTCTCGAGCGAGGCGAGTGAGACCTCGTCGGCCGAGGGGTAGGGAACGAGACGTTCTCGACCTCGACGCGCACCGGGCCCTCGGGCACCGGACGGGCGTCGGGCGCCTCGGCGACGAGCGGCTGGAGGTCGAGCACCTCGAAGACGCGCTCGAACGAGACCAGGGCGGTGAGGATGTCGACCCGGACGTTCGAGATGGCGGTCAGCGGGCCGTACAGCCGGGCCAGCAGCGCGGTGAGGGCGAGCAGGGTGCCGACGGTGAGGGTGCCGTTGACGGCCATCAGGCCGCCCACGCCGTAGACCATCGCCGTCGCGAGCGACGCCACGAGGGTGAGCGCGACGATGAACACCGAGCGGTTGACCGCGATGCGCACGCCGATGTCGCGCACCTTCGCGGCCCGGACGGCGTACTCCTCGTCCTCGACGGCCGGGTCGCCCGAACAGCTTGACGAGCAGGGCGCCGGCGACGTTGAAGCGCTCGGTCATGCGGGTGCCGACCTCGGCGTTCTGCACCATCTGCTCGTGCGCGAGGCCCGCGAGCTTGCGGCCCATCAGCCGGGCGGGCACCAGGAAGAACGGCACCAGGGCCAGCGCCCCGAGCGTGAGCGGCCAGGACAGCGAGGCCATCGCCACGACGATCAGCACCAGGGTGATGGCGTTGCTGACGACGCTGGAGAGCACCGACGTGAAGGCCTGCTGGGCGCCGATGACGTCGTTGCCGAGCCGGGTGACCAGGGAGCCGGTCTGGGCCCGGGTGAAGAAGGCCACCGGCTGGCGCAGCACGTGCGAGAACACCTCGGTGCGCAGGTCGTAGATCAGACCCTCACCGATGCGGGCGGAGAACCAGCGCTCGACCAGGGTCAGGCCGGCACCGACGATCGCGATGAGGGCGACGAGCAGCGCCAGCCGCACGACGACCGCGGAGTCCTTGGGGATGATGCCGTCGTCGACGAGCGACTTCAGCAGCAGGGGCGAGGCCACGACCAGCACCGACTCGATGACGACGATGCCGAGGAACCAGGCGATCTGCACCTTGTACGGGCCGGGCGTAGCCCATCACCCGTCGGGTCGTGCCGGGAGCCAGGCGTCGCTCCTTGACGCTGGAGTCCCTGCTCAGGCTGTGCAGCGCCTGCCACCCTTGCATGCTCACCGGTCGTGCTCCTCAGTCGTCGTCCTGCCTGTCAGTCAACCACCGCCCCCCGACAGGTGTTCCTGCCCGTGGGCACCCCCTTGTGCACGCCGACGCCCCGCCCGAGGATGACGGCGACGCCGCCACCGGGGCGGATGCCGCCGACGGAGAGGTACGCCGTGTCCGCACCGCTGCGCCACAAGGTCCTGCTCGACGAGGACGAGATGCCGACGCGTTGGTACAACATCCTCCACGACCTGCCGACGCCTCCCCCACCGCCGCTGCACCCGGGCACCGGCCAGCCGGTCGGGCCGGACGACCTCGCCGCGATCTTCCCGATGGACCTCATCGCCCAGGAGGTGACGACCGAGCAGTACGTGGACATCCCGCAGGAGGTGCAGGACGTCTACCGGCTGTGGCGCCCGTCCCCGCTGTACCGCGCGCACCGGCTCGAGAAGGCCCTGGGCACCCCGGCCCGGATCTACTACAAGTACGAGGGCGTCTCGCCCGCCGGGTCGCACAAGCCGAACACCGCGGTGCCGCAGGCCTACTACAACGCGCAGGGCCGGCATCCGGAAGCTGACGACCGAGACCGGCGCCGGCCAGTGGGGCACCGCGCTGGCGTTCGCCTGCGCCCAGTTCGGCCTGGAGTGCGAGGTCTGGCAGGTGCGGGCCTCCTACGACGCCAAGCCCTACCGCAAGATCATGATGGAGACCTTCGGCGGCACGGTGCACCCGAGCCCGTCCGACCTCACCGAGGCCGGACGCACGATGCTCGCCAGCGACCCCGACTCCCCCGGTTCGCTCGGCCTGGCCATCAGCGAGGCCGTCGAGATGGCCGCCCAGGACCCCACCGCCAACTACGCGCTGGGCTCGGTGCTCAACCACGTGCTGCTGCACCAGACGATCATCGGCGAGGAGGCCCTGCTCCAGCTGGCCAAGATCGGCGAGAGCGTCGACCTCATCGTGGGGTGCACCGGCGGTGGCTCGAACTTCGGCGGCCTGACCTTCCCGTTCCTGCGCGAGAAGCTCGCCTCCGGCACGGGCCCGGTCATCCGGGCGGTCGAGCCGGCGTCGTGCCCGTCACTCACCCAGGGCACCTACGCCTACGACTTCGGTGACGTGGCGGGCCTGACCCCGATGCTCAAGATGCACACCCTGGGCCACGACTTCATCCCCGACCCGATCCACGCCGGCGGGCTCCGCTACCACGGGATGAGCCCGCTGATCAGCCACCTGTACGAGGAGGGGCTGATCGAGGCGCAGGCGAAGACCCAGAAGGACTGTTTCGCGGCCGGGGTGCTGTTCGCCCGCACCGAGGGCATCGTGCCGGCGCCCGAGCCGACCCACGCCCTCGCCGCAGCCGTCGAGGAGGCCATCGCGTGCATCGAGACGGGTGAGGAGAAGGTCATCCTCACCGCGTTGTGCGGGCACGGCCACCTCGACCTGCCCGCCTACGACGCCTACCTGCGTGGCGACCTCGTCGACCACACCTGGGAGGACACCGAGCTGCAGGAGGCCGTCGCCGAGGCGCTCACCCGGCTGCCCGTCCATCCCGGGCTGACCGGGGTCCGGCGATGGCGAGCTGGCAGACCCACGCCGTCTGCGTCTACCTGCGGGTCACCCGCAAGAAGCGCTACCGCACGACCGAGGCCGGGCTGCGCAGCATGGCGGACGGCATCCCCGCGGCGCCCCTGCCGGACGAGCTGCGCGACCGCACGTCGGTGGCGCCGCTCGCCGGCGGCGAGGTGGTCACCGTGCGCCCGGCCGACGGCATCGTCGCCGGGGCCGGCGCGCTGGTCTACCTCCACGGCGGCGCGTTCGTCAACGGCATCCAGCCGCAGCACTGGTCGTTGATCGGCCAGCTCGCCGACAGCACGCACCGCGAGGTGCACGTCGCGCGCTACCCGCTGGCACCCGAGCACGACGTCACGCACGCGGAGGCGTTCCTCACGGCCCTGCACGACCGGCTCGCGCCGGACGGGCCGCTGCACGTGATCGGTGACTCCGCGGGCGGCACGCTGTCGCTGCTGCTGGGGCAGGCCCACGTCGACCAGGGCACCATCGCCGGGCTGACCCTCATCGCACCGTGGCTCGACCTGTCGATGACCAACCCGGCCGTGGACCTCGTCGAGCCGCACGACCCGTGGCTCACCCGCGCGGGGATGCGGCCGATCGCCGCCCACTGGGTGGCGGGGCGCGACCTCACGGACCCGACGGTGAGCCCGCTGTACGGCGACCTGACCGGGTTGCCGCCCACGCTGGTGCTCGTCGGGTCGCGTGACATCTGCCGGCCCGACTGCGACCGGCTGGTCGAGCTGGCCCCGTCGTCGGTCGACCTGACCCTGCACGTCGAGGACGGCTCGCCGCACGACTACCCCCTGCTCCCCACGCCCGAGGGGCGCCGGGCGCGTCAGGCCATCACCGAGCACGTGCTGCGCACCCTCAGTGGGTGAGCACCACCCGGTCGGTGAAGGTGCCCCCGTCGACCGGCACGAACCGCGCGCTCAGCCGGTCGGCCGTCACCTGAACGTCGAGCGACCCGAACGACGGCTCCTCGTTCCTCCCGCTCGACGCCGCGAAGTATCGCCGCTCGCTGTCGGAACCGTTGACCACGCGCAGCTCGTGCCCGCCGGTGCCGACCGTGACGAAGGTGGTGCCCTCCCCGTCCCTGGCGACGCAGGCCGCCGTGAACCTGCCCGGACGGATCCCCGGGCACCCCGGGCCCAGCGCCAACGGCCTGGTGCGTTGGTAGAGGTGTTCGTGGCCGGTCACGACGAGGTCGACGCCGGTCTCGAGCAGCAGGTCGACGACGTCCGGCCCGGGGTCGCAGACGTAGCGCCCGAGCGACAGGCACGGCTTGTGCATGCCGACGACGACCCACGGGATGCCGGCCGCCCGCGCCCCGGTGACGGCCGCCCGCAGCCAGGAGTGGCGGGGCGTGCCTTCGTCGTACGACCAGGTGCCGTCACCGAAGTCGAGCGCGGGCGAGATCATCACCACCCGCACCAGCGGGTGTTCGGCGGGCCGGTCGGCGTACCACTGGCGCCCGTAGGTCCCCACCAGGCCGGGGAGCCGGTTCGGCAGGCACCGCGTGAACCGGTCGATGTCACCGTTCTCACCGTCGGACTCGTGGTTGCCCGAGACCAGCTCGAAGGGGTACCTCGCGCCCACCCGCCGTGTCACGAAACGGCACCAGCGGTCCTCGGCCCCGTTCCTGCCGTAGGAGAGGTCGCCCACGGCGAGGCTGAAGTCGTCGTGGCGGCCGGCGATGGAGCGCAGCACGGCGGCGGACGCGTCGCTGGACCCGATGTCCCCGAGCACGGAGAAGCGCACCGCGTCGGCGGTGGCGGATGCCGTGGGGCTCGGTGACGTCGTCGGAGTGCTCGAGCCGGCCTGCGCCGAGGTCGCCGGGGCGGCGGTGGACGACGGCGAGGCGGGACGACGGCGAGGTGGGCGCGGTGGCGACGTTCCCGGCATCCGGGCCGGTGCAGGCGGCCAGGAGCACCGCGAGGGCCGCGAGGACCGGCGCGGCGGGGCGCCGACGGGTCATGACCGCAGTATGACCGCCAGGTGCCCGGGCCGGTCAGGCGAGGTGACCAGGTCGCGGTAGTCGGCGCTCCACAGGTCCTCGACGCCGTCGGGCAGCAGCAGGATCCGCTCCGGCTCGAGCGCCTCGACGGCGCCCTCGTCGTGCGTCACCAGCACGACGGCGCCCTCGTAGGTGCGCAGCGCGCCGAGGATCTCCTCGCGCGAGGCCGGGTCGAGGTTGTTGGTGGGCTCGTCGAGCAGCAGCACGTTGGCCGACGACACGACGAGCAGCGCCAGCGACGAGCCGGGTCTTCTCGCCGCCGGAGAGCACCCCGGCCGGCTTGTCGACGTCGTCGCCGCTGAACAGGAACGAGCCGAGCACCTTGCGCACGTCGGTCTCGCCGAGGTCGGGGGCGGCCGACTTCATGTTCTCGAGCACGGTGCGCTCGACGTCGAGGGTCTCGTGCTCCTGGGCGTAGTAGCCGAGCTTCAGCCCGTGGCCGGGCTCGACCTCGCCGGTGTCCGGGGTGTCGACGCCGGCGAGCATCCGCAGCAGGGTGGTCTTGCCGGCGCCGTTGAGGCCGAGCACGACGACGCGCGAGCCCCGGTCGATCGCGAGGTCGACGTCGGTGAAGACCTCCAGCGAGCCGTAGGACCTGCGACAGCCCGCTCGCCGCGCAGCGGCGTCTTGCCGCACGGCGACGGGCTTCGGGAAGCGCAGCTTGGCCACCTTGTCGTGACGCCCGCTCGGCCTCCAGGCCGGAGAGCAGCCGCTCGGCCCGGCGCGCCATGTTCTGCGCGGCGACGGTCTTGGTGGCCTTGGCCCGCATCTTGTCGGCCTGGGCCATCAGCACGGTGGCCTTCTTCTCGGCGTTGGCCCGCTCGCGCTTGCGGCGCCGCTCGTCGGTCTCGCGCTGCAGCAGGTAGGCCTTCCAGCCCAGGTTGTACTGGTCGAGCTCGCCGCGGTTGGCGTCGAGGTGGAACACCTTGTTGACCACGGCGTCGAGCAGCTCGACGTCGTGGCGAGATCACGACGAGGCCGCCGCGGTAGCCCTTGAGGTAGTCGCGCAGCCAGACGATCGAGTCGGCGTCGAGGTGGTTGGTCGGCTCGTCGAGGAGCAGGGTCTCGGCGCCGGAGAACAGGATGCGGGTCAGCTCGACGCGACGGCGCTGGCCACCGGAGAGCGTGCCGAGCGGCTGGCCCAGCACCCGCTCGTCGAGCCCGAGCGCGCCGGCGATCTGCGCGGCCTCGGACTCGGCGGCGTACCCGCCCGGCCGCGGTGAACTCGGCCTCGAGCCGGCCGTAGCGGCGCATCGCCTTGTCCTGCGTCTCGCCGTCCTCGGTCGCCATCGCGTGCTCGGCCGCGCGCAGGTCGCGCACGATCGTGTCGAGCCCGCGCGCGGACAGCACCCGGTCGCGGGCGATGATGTGCAGGTCGCCGGTGCGCGGGTCCTGCGGCAGGTAGCCGACCTCGCCGCTGCTGGTGATCGTGCCGGCCGCGGGCTGGGTCTCCCCGGCGAGGGCCTTGGTCAGCGTGGTCTTGCCCGCACCGTTGCGGCCGACGAGGCCGACCCGGTCGCCCGGGGCCACCCGGAAGGTCGCGGCGTCGAGGAGCAGGCGGGAACCTGCGCGCAGCTCGACGGCGGCAGCGGTGATCACGGGGGCCTCTCGGGGGTGGGGATGGACGCGCACGTAGGGCTGCGCGCAAGGCACGGCGACGGGCTGTCGACGCCTAGTCTAGTTGCCGCCGCGCTCCACGCGGTCCACGCACCCGCCCCCGGAGGCCCGCGCATGAGCTTCAACGACAACGTGACCCTCGACACCTCACAGGTGCGCTCCGGTGGCGGGGGTGGCGGTGCGCCGGGCGGCATGGTCGTGGGCGGCGGCATCGGCGGCATCATCATCCTGATCCTCACCCTGCTCTTCAACGGGGTGTTCGGCGGGGACGGCGACCCCACGGGTGGGACCAGCGGCTTCGACCCCAGCCAGGTCACGGCGGCCGGCGACCAGGACGCCTCGGCGTTCCAGGAGTGCAGGACCGGGGCCGACGCCAACCGGGACACGACCTGCCGGGTCATCGGCACGGTGAACGCCGTGCAGACGTACTGGGCGTCCGAGCTGCCGCGCTACGGCAAGGAGTGGCAGCCGACCCAGACCGTCCTCTACAGCGGCGCCACCCAGTCGGCGTGCGGCACGGCGAGCAACCAGGTCGGGCCGTTCTACTGCCCGCTCGACAAGAAGGTCTACATCGACGCCAGCTTCTTCAAGATCCTGGAGGACCAGTTCGGCTCCAGCGCAGGCCCGCTCGCGCAGGAGTACGTCGTCGCCCACGAGTACGGGCACGCGCTGCAGGACCAGCTCGGGCTGCTCGGCCGCGCCCAGCAGGACCCGCAGGGCGCGAACTCGGGTGCCGTGCGCACCGAGCTGATGGCCGACTGCCTCGGCGGGGTGTGGGCCAAGCACGCCACCACGGTCCCCGACGAGGACACCGGCACGCCGTTCCTCAAGCCGCTGACCGACCAGGACATCAAGGACGCCCTGTCCGCGGCCTCCGCCGTCGGCGACGACCGCATCCAGGAGGCGACCCAGGGCCGGGTGACCCCCGAGAACTGGACGCACGGCTCGGCGGAGGCCCGTCAGCGCTGGTTCCTCCAGGGCTTCAAGACCGGCGACCTCAACCAGTGCGACACCTTCGCGGCGGCCACCGTCGAGTGACGGCATGCCGCAGCTGGCCCGCACCGGACCGGTCGTCGTCCTGGACCTCGACAACCGGCTCGAGTGGGCGCATCCGGCCGTCCGTCTGGTCAGTGGCGCCGCCTCCGACCCGCAGGTCGCGCTCGAGGCCGCCCGCGTTGCCGAGGACGCCGCCCCGCTACTCCTCGATGGTGACGCGCACCGCGCGGCCGCGCTCGAGGGCGCGCTCCAGCACGTCGAGACGCGGGTCGGGCAGGTCGTAGAGCTCGCGGCGCGGCAGGTCGCGGATGCCGGCCAGCCGCGGGTCCTCGAGCAGCGTCGCGACGAGCGCCTTGTCACCGCCGAGCACGACGCCGGACGGGCGGATGCCGTCGAGCAGCCGCACCGCGTGCTCGACCGCCGCGCCGACCAGCCCGTCGGCCTGGTTGGCCCGGCGGCGGGCGAAGCGCTGCTGGCTCCAGCCGCCCGCCGCGGTGCGGGACTGGACGTAGCGGGTGCCCACCTTGTGGGCGGTGAGCCGGTCGCCCGAGGCGACGCCCACGGCGTAGCCGCCGCGCCGCACGAGCACGACGGCGAGCGGGTCGTGGTCGAAACGCGCAACCCCGGCGACCCGTTGGGGGCCGTCGGGGTTGTTGGCGGAGAACCGTTCCAGCCAGCCGTCGAGGCGCGCGGGCGCGACCTCGACGACGCGGCGGGTCACCAGGGTCTGCGGATCAGACGTTGAAGCCGAGGGCGCGCAGCTGCTCGCGGCCGTCGTCGGTGATCTTGTCCGGGCCCCACGGCGGCATCCAGACCCAGTTGATCCGGAAGTCGTCGACGAGGCCCTCGAGGGCGGCGCGGTCTGGTCCTCGATGACGTCGGTCAGCGGGCAGGCCGCGGAGGTCAGCGTCATGTCGATGACGGCGTGCGTTCTGGTCGTCGACGGTGATGCCGTAGACGAGGCCGAGGTCGACGACGTTGATGCCGAGCTCGGGGTCGACGACGTCGCGCAGGGCCTCCTCGACGTCGGCCACGTGTGGCGGGGAGTGGTGGTCTCGGTCACTCCTGGGCTCCTGCGCCGGCCTGGTGCAGGGCGTCCGTGCAGCGCCATCCAGCCAGCAGGGCGCACTTGACGCGGGCGGGGTACTTCGCGACGCCGGAGAAGGCGACGCGTCGCCGAGCAGCTCCTCGTCGCCGGGGTCCTCGCCCTTGCTGGTGAGCATGGCGCGCATCGCCTCGAAGGTCTCGCGGGCGTGGGCGACGGACTCGCCGGTGACCACCTCGGCGAGGATCGACGCCGAGGCCACGCTGATCGAGCAGCCCATGCGCGTCGTAGGACACGTCCGCGACGACGGCGTCGTCACCGGTGCCGGTGACGTGCGACGCGCAGGGTCACCTCGTCGCCGCAGGTCGGGTTGACGTGGTGCACCTCGGCGTCGAACGGGTCGCGCAGGCCCGCGCGGACCGGGTCGCGGTAGTGGTCGAGGATGATCTCCTGGTAGAGGTCCATCAGACCGCCACCTCCAGCCCGAAGAACGCCGGCACCCGGTCGAGCGCCGCGAGGAGCGCGTCGACCTCGCTCGGCGGTCGTTGTAGGCGGCGAAGCTGGCCCGGGTGCGTCGCCGGCACGCCGAAGCGCGCGGTGCAGCGGCCACGCGCAGTGGTGGCCGACGCGGACGGCGACGCCGCGGTCGTCGAGCACCTGGCCGACGTCGTGCGGCGTGCACGCCGTCGACGACGAACGAGACCGCTCCCCCGCGCTCGCGCGGTCGTCGGGCCGATGATGCGCACCCAGGAGCGCTGGGCCAGCCCGTCGAGCAGCCGGCGCGGTCAGCGCCTGCTCGTGGGCGGCGACCGCGGTCCATGCCGAGCGCGGTCAGGTAGTCGCAGGCCGCGGCCAGCCCGACGGCCTGCGCGGCCATCGGGCACGCCGGCCTCGAACTGCTGCGGCGGCGGCGCGTAGGTCGTGCGCCTCCATGCGTGACGATCTCGATCATCGAGCCGCCGGTGAGGAACGGCGGCATCGCGTCGAGCAGCTCGCGGCGGCCCCAGAGCACGCCGATGCCGGTCGGGCCGAGCATCTTGTGCCCGGAGAACGCCAGGAAGTCGACGCCCGAGGTCGGCGACGTCGACCGGCAGGTGCGGCACCGACTGGCAGGCGTCGAGCACGACGAGGGCACCGACCGCGTGGGCGCGCGCGGTGAGCGCGGCGACCGGGTTGACCGTGCCGAGGATGTTGGACTGGTGGGTGAACGCGACCACCTTGGTGCGCTCGGTGAGCAGCTGTCGAGGTCGGTCGAGGTCGAGCCGGCCGTCGTCGGTGACCGGACCCAGCGCAGGGTCGCGCCGGTGCGCCGGCAGAGCTCCTGCCACGGGACGAGGTTGGCGTGGTGCTCCATCTCGGTGACGACGACCTCGTCGCCGGGGCCGAGCGTGAACCGGTCGCCGTGCCCGCCGCCGCCACCGTGCGGCGCCGTTGGTGAACGCGTAGGCGACCAGGTTGATCGCCTCGGTGGCGTTGCGGGTGAAGACGACCTCGGCGGCCCGGCGCCCCGATGAACGCGGCGATGGTCGCGCGGGCCGACTCGAAGGCGTCGGTGGCCTCCTCGGCGAGCTGGTGCGCGCCGCGGTGCACGGCGGCGTTGTGCTGCTCGTAGAACTCCCGCTCGGCGTCGAGCACCTGGCGCGGCTTCTGCGAGGTCGCCCCCGAGTCGAGGTAGACCAGCGGCTGCCCGCCGCGCACGGTGCGCGTCAGGATCGGGAAGTCGGCCCGGAGCGCGGGCCAGCTCCGCGTCGGTGAAGGGGGCGGCAGCCAACTCAGGCCTCGACGGTCTCGGGCGAGGAAGCGGTCGTAGCCCTCGGCCTCGAGGCGGTCGGCGAGCTCCGGGCCGCCCTCCTCGACGATCCGGCCGTCGACGAAGACGTGCACGAAGTCGGGCTTGATGTAGCGCAGGATCCGCGTGTAGTGCGTGATGAGCAGGACGCCGACGTCGCCGGTCGACTCCTTGACCCGGTTGACGCCCTCGGAGACGACGCGCAGCGCGTCGACGTCGAGGCCGGAGTCGGTCTCGTCGAGGATCGCGATCTTCGGCTTGCAGCAGCTCCAGCTGGAGGATCTCGTGGCGCTTCTTCTCGCCGCCGGAGAAGCCCTCGTTGACGTTGCGCTCGGCGAACGCGGGGTCGATGCGCAGGCTCGTCCATGGCGTCCTTCGACGTCCTTGACCCAGGTGCGCAGCTTCGGGGCCTCGCCGTCGATCGCGGTCGTCGCGGTGCGCAGGAAGTTGGACACCGAGACGCCGGGGACCTCGACCGGGTACTGCATGGCGAGGAACAGGCCGGCGCGGGCGCGCTCGTCGACGGTCATCGCGAGCACGTCCTCGCCGTCGAGGGTGACCGTGCCGCGGGTGACCGTGTACTTCGGGTGGCCGGCGATCGAGTAGGCCAGCGTCGACTTGCCGGAGCCGTTCGGGCCCATGATGGCGTGCGTCTCGCCGCGCGCGGACGGTCAGGTCGACGCCGCGCAGGATCTCCTTGGCGCCGTCCTCGGCCTCGACGGTGACGTGCAGGTCGCGGATCTCAAGGGTGGACATGCGGTTGCTCCAGTTCTCCTCAGGGCAGGCGTCGACGTCGACGAGGACGTCGTCGCCGTCGATCGGTCACGGGGTAGACGGGGACGGGGACGATGGCCGGCGGGCCGGTCGGGCTCGCCGGTGCGCAGGTCGAAGCGCGAGCCGTGCAGCCAGCACTCGAGGGTGCAGCCGTCGACCTCGCCCTCGGACAGCGAGACGTCGGCGTGCGAGCAGATGTCGTCGACGCAGTGCACGTCGCCGTCGGCGGTCGTGCACGATCGAGACCCGGCGACCCGTCGAGCTCGGCCAGGGCGGCGCCCACGGCCGGCAGCTCGTCGATGCGGCAGACCCGCACGAAGCCGGTGTCGGTGACCTGCTCGCTCATGCGGCACCCCCGGCGAGCTCGCGCTCGATGGCGGCCATCAGGCGGTCCTCGACCTCGGGGACGCCGATCTGGTCGACGACGTCGGCGAAGAAGCCGCGCACGACGAGCCGGCGGGCCTCGTCCTCGGGGATGCCGCGCGCCATGCAGGTAGAACAGCTGCTCGTCGTCGAACCGGCCGGTGGCGCGGGCGTGCCCGGCGCCCGTCGATCTCGCCGGTCTCGATCTCGAGGTTCGGCACCGAGTCGGCGCGCGCGCCGTCGGTGAGCACCAGGTTGCGGTTGAGCTCGTAGGTGTCGGTGCCCTCGGCGCTGGCCCGGATGAGCACGTCGCCGACCCAGACGGTGTGCGCGCCCTCGCCCTGCAGCGCGCCCTTGTAGGTCGACGTCGCGGCGGCAGTGGGGCGCCGCGTGGTCGACGAACAGCCGGTGCTCGAGGTGCTGGCCCGGCGTCGGCGAAGTAGACGCCGAGCAGCTCGGCGATCGCCGCCGGGGCCGGCGTACGTCGGCGTCGGTGTTGAACCGGACGATGTCGCCGCCGAGCGTCACGGCGATGTGCCGGACCGCGGCGTCGCGGCCGAGCACGACGTCGTGCTGGCGCGAGGTGGTGCGGCGTCGTCGTCCCAGTCCTGGACGGTGACGAGGGTGAGGTGCGCGCCGTCGCCGGCGACCATCGCGACGATCTCGCCGTAGCGCGCGGCGTGCCGGCGTGGTCGAGCACGACCGTGGCGCGGGCGAACCGACCGACCCGACGAGCAGCGTGGCCGTGGACGACCTCGTGCCGCGTGCCGGTGAGGCGGATGCGCACGGGCTCGTCGAGCTCGGCCTCGGCGGGCACGTCCAGCAGAAGGACGCCGCCGCTGTGCGCGGCGGCGACGGCGGCGGCCCGGTCGCCCGGCGCCGGGGCGCCGCTCGCGCGCCACTCGTCGGAACCGACGGTCGACAGGGTCACGCCCTCGGGCAGCTCGTGCGCCAGGTCGAGGTGCGCTACCGGTGGCCTCGTCGTGGAACAGCGCGCGCAGGCGGTCGACGGGCGTGAACCGCCACTCCTCCTCGCGGCCCGTGGGCATGCGGGAAGTCGGCGACGGCGAACGACGTCGTCCGCTCGGCGCGCGACTGGTTGGGGACCATCGTCGCGGCGCTGTCGGTGTGCGCGCCCGCGGTGGGGCGCTGGGGGGTCAGCAGGCGTCATCAGCCGACGGCCCCTTCCATCTGCAGCTCGATGAGCCGGTTCAGCTCGAGGGCGTACTCCATCGGCAGCTCGCGCGCGATGGGCTCGACGAAGCCGCGCACGATCATCGCCATGGCCTCCTCCTCGGTCATGCCGCGGGTCATCAGGTAGAACAGCTGGTCCTCGGACACCTTGGACACGGTGGCCTCGTGGCCCATCGACACGTCGTCCTCGCGGACGTCGACGTACGGGTAGGTGTCGGAGCGGCTGATCGTGGTCGACGAGCAGCGCGTCGCAGCGCACCGTGCGACTTCGAGTCGTGGGCGCCCTCCAGGATCTGGACCAGACCGCGGTACGACGTGCGGCCGCCGCCGCGGGCGACCGACTTGGAGACGATCGTGGCGCGACGTGTTCGGCGCGGCGTGCACCATCTTGGAGCCGGCGTCCTGGTGCTGGCCCTCGCCGGCGAACGCGATCGACAGCGTCTCGCCCTTGGCGTGCTCGCCGATCAGGAAGACGGCCGGGTACTTCATCGTGACCTTGGAGCCGATGTTGCCGTCGATCCACTCCATCGTCGCGCCCTCGGCGCAGGTCGCGCGCTTGGTGACGAGGTTGTAGACGTTGTTCGACCAGTTCTGGATGGTCGTGTAGCGCACCCGGGCGTTCTTCTTCACGATGATCTCGACGACCGCGGAGTGCAGCGAGTCGCTCGAGTAGATCGGCGCGGTGCAGCCCTCGACGTAGTGCACGTAGGAGCCCTCGTCGGCGATGATCAGCGTCCGCTCGAACTGGCCCATGTTCTCGGTGTTGATCCGGAAGTAGGCCTGCAGCGGGATCTCGACGTGCACGCCCGGCGGCACGTAGATGAACGAGCCGCCCGACCACACCGCGGTGTTGAGCGACGGCGAACTTGTTGTCGCCGGCCGGGATCACCGAGCCGAAGTACTCGCGGAAGAGGTCCTCGTGCTCGCGCAGCCCGGTGTCGGTGTCGAGGAAGATGACGCCCTGCTCCTCGAGGTCCTCGCGGATCTGGTGGTAGACGACCTCGGACTCGTACTGCGCGGCGACGCCGGCGACGAGGCGCTGCTTCTCGGCCTCGGGGATGCCGAGCCGGTCGTAGGTGTTCTTGATGTCCTCGGGCAGGTCCTCCCAGGAGGTGGCCTGCTTCTCGGTGGACCGCACGAAGTACTTGATGTTGTCGAAGTCGATGCCGGACAGGTCGGAGCCCCAGGTCGGCATCGGCTTCTTGCCGAACAGCCGCAGCGACTTCAGGCGCAGGTCGAGCATCCACTCCGGCTCGTTCTTGCGCGCCGAGATGTCGCGGACGACCTCCTCGGTGAGCCCACGGCGCGCGGTCGCGCCGGCGGTGTCGGTGTCGGCCCAGCCGTACTCGTAGCGTGCCGAGGTCCTTCAGACCGGGGTTGAGCTCTTCGATGTGGCGTCATGCGATGTCCTTCACGATGGGCCGGTCGTGGCAGGTGCGTGCGGTGGTGGGGACGAAGGTGGTGCAGACGTGGTCGCCGTGGGCGAGGGTCGCCAGGCGCTGGACGTGGACGCCGAGCAGGCGGGAGAACGCCTCGGTCTCGGCCTCGCAGAACTGGGGGAACTCGGCGGCGACGTGCTGCACCGGGCAGTGGCCCTGGCACAGCTGGATGCCGGTGAGCTGTCCGGCGCCGGCGGTGCCGACCGGGCGGGCGGACGCGGCGTAGCCGTCGTCGATGAGCGCGTCGACGAGGGCACCGGCACGGGCGGCGGTGTCGTCGCCCGCGGCGTCGATGCGGTCGGCGTAGCGCTGCTCGAGGGCGCGCGACGCGGTGCTCGGCGAACTGGTGCACGGCCTCGGCACCGACGGTGTCGTTGAGGAAGCGCAGCGCCTCACCGGCCAGGTGGTCGTAGTCGCTGACCAGGGCGCGGTGGCCGCGCTCGGTGAGCACCCAGGACTTGGCCGGGCGACCGCGCCGGCGCGGGCCGGTGGCCTCGCGGGACTCGACGAGCCCCTCGGCGTGCAGCGCGTCGACCTGGCGGCGCACGGCGGTCTCGGTGAGGCCGAGCCGGTGGACCAGGGTGGTGATGCTGACCGGCCCCTCCTGGCTCACGACGCGCAGCACCCGGTCGCGCGTGCGCGACTCGAGGGTGATGCCGTCGGTATTAACCACACACCCATGTTAGGTAATTGCTCGGAGCCTGTCCAAGCAAGGGTGCCCTAACCTTCGTGCTCGTCGTCGGAGTCGGCCTCGTCGTCGTCGAGCGGGAGGAAGACCGACGGCATCCGGCGCCGGGGAGGTGCGACGGACTCCGGCCCGAGCCAGCGCTCGCGCAGCGGGGCGGTGATGACCCCCAGCGGGGCGGTGAGCACGTAGCCGTAGGCGACGACGAGGCTGGTCAGGCCCGGTGCCGACGCCAGGCCGGCGACGATGGCCAGCCCGACGGCCGCCGTGGTGAGCCGGCCGTTGCGGGTGGTCGGCGACGAGCAGGGCGCGGAACGAGCGGAAACGCACCGTCATGACCATGAGCAGCGCCGGCACCACGCTGACCATCAGGGGGAACCACGCCAGCCACGGCCCGGTGCCGGGCCCGAAGTGCGGCGAGTCCAGCGCCAGGATCGTGGCCATCACGACGGCGGCCGCGCCCGGCGAGGGCAGCCCGACGAAGTAGCGCTTGTCGGCGAGCGGGTCGATCGTCACGTTGAACCGGGCCAGCCGGAACGCCGCGCAGGCCAGCCAGAAGAACGCGGCCAGCCACGACAGGATCGGCCAGTCGTCGAGCGCCCAGGTGTGCACGAGGATCGCCGGCGCCAGGCCGAAGGAGATCAGGTCGGCGAGCGAGTCGAGCTGCAGGCCGAACGGCGAGGTGGCCCCGATCAGGCGGGCGACGAAGCCGTCGGCGATGTCGAGCACGATCGAGACGGCGATGAGCGCGGCGGCGACCGTGAAGTGGCCGTCGAAGGCGAGCATCACCGAGGAGAGACCGCTCATCATGTTGCAGGGTCGTGAACGCGCTCGGGGCGAGCAGGCGGGCGCGTTCGCGCTTGGGCAGCTGACGGAGCGAGACGACGCGCGCACCGGTGGGCGACACGAGCCGCCAGCGGTCGAGGATCCGTCGGCGGCCGTGCGCTGCCGGGCTGGTCATGGCGTCGTCCGAGTGGGCCGCGCCCAGCGGGCGATGACGGTCTCGCCGGCCACGACCCGTTCACCCGTCGACACGAGCAGGTCGCACTCGGGCGGCACGAAGACGTCCATCCGGGAGCCGAACTTCATCAGCCCGACCCGCTGGCCGGTGGCGAGCTCGTCGCCCTCGGCCACGCGGGTGACGACCCGGCGGGCCATCAGGCCGACGATCTGGCGGAAGTGCACCCGGCGCAGCTCGTCGCCCACCTGTCGTTCCACGGTGATGTCGCTGCGCTCGTTGAGGTGGGCGCTCTCGTGCTTGTAGGCGGCGAGCCACTTGCCGGGCCGCTCGGCCACCTCGACGACGCGGCCGCCGTACGGGGTGCGGTTGATGTGCACGTCGAAGGCCGACAGGAAGATGCTCACCTGCTGCCAGTCCCCCTCGGGCGCGACACCCTCCTGGCCGGCGCCGGCGTGCATCACCTTGCCGTCGGCGGGCGCCAGCACGTCGTCGACCGGGACGGTGGCGTGGTCGGGGGTGCGCTCGGGGTCGCGGAAGAAGGCCGCCACGGCGACGGGGAGCACTCCCAGCAGGGCCGCCGTCCGGGGACGGCCGAGCAGGAGGGCGAGGGCGGCGGGCGCGGCAGCCACCATGGTGGCGGGCGCAGCCTCCCTGTCGATGCGGGGCATGACCGCCAGCCTAGGATGTCGAGCCGTGACCGGTGCAGTCCTGGTGCGCGAGCTGCGCAGGTCGTTCGCGACGACCACCGCCGTCGACGGCGCGAGCTGGTCGGCCGGCGCGGGCACGGTCACCGCGCTGCTCGGGCCGAACGGCGCCGGAAAGACCACGACGGTCGAGTGCCTCGAAGGGCTGCAGCGGCCGGATGCCGGGTCGGTGCAGGTGCTCGGCGTCGACCCGTGGCACGCGGGGCCCGACCACCGGGCCCGGGTCGGGGTGATGCTCCAGGAGGGCGGGCTGCCGACCAGCAGCCGACCGCTGGCGCTCCTGCGCCACCTCGCCGCGCTCTATGCCGCGCCCGCGCCGCTCGACGAGCTCGTCGAGCGGCTGGGCATCGAGGAGTTCGCGCGCACGACCGTGCGGCGGATGTCCGGCGGGCAGCGTCAGCGGGTGGCACTGGCCGCTGCCCTGCTCCCCCGCCCCGACGTGCTGTTCCTCGACGAGCCGACCGCCGGCCTCGACCCGCACGCGCGGCTCGAGGTGTGGGACCTCGTGCGGAGCGAGGCGACGCGGGGTGCCTGCGTCGTGGTGACCACGCACTCGTTCGAGGAGGCCGAGCGGCTGGCGCACCGGATCGTCATCATGGCCGCCGGCCGGGTCGTGGCCGACGGCACGCTCGACGAGGTGCGCGGCGGGCGCTCGCTCGAGGACGTCTACTTCGCGCTGACGACCCGGGTCGCCCGATGAGCACCGCGGCTCCGACGCGCCGGCGCGTTCTCTCGCGCGCCGGGTTCGAGACGCGCACCCTGTTGGCCAACGGCGAGCAGCTGCTCGTCTCGGTACTGCTCCCCAGCCTGGCGCTGGTCGGGTTGGCGCTGGGGTCGGTGCCCGACCTCGGCCCCGGCCCCCGCGCCGACCTCGCCACCGCCGGTGCCCTGGCCCTGGCCGTGGTGTCGACCGCGTTCACCGGGCAGGCCATCTCCACCGGGTTCGACCGCCGGGCCGGTGTGCTCCGGCTGCTCGGCACCACACCCCTGGGGCGCGGCGGGCTGCTCGCCGCCAAGGGGGTCGCCGTGCTGTCGGTGCTCGCGGTGCAGGTCGTGATGCTCGGGGCGCTGGGAGTGGCGCTCGGCGCGCGGCCGGATGCCGGCGGCATCCTGCCGACGCTCGTGAGCCTCCTGCTGGGCAGCGTCGCCTTCGTGGCGCTCGCCCTGCTGCTCGCCGGGACCCTGCGCGCCGAGGCGGTGCTCGCCGTGGCCAACCTGGCCTGGGTGCTGCTGCTCGGACTCGGGGTGGTCGTGCCGACCGACCAGCTGCCCGGCGCCCTCGCGACGGTGGCGGCCCTGCTGCCCTCGGGCGCTCTCGGCGACGCGGTGCGCCTGTCGTTCGTCGACGGCGGCTGGCCGTGGTCGCAGTGGGCGGTGCTCGTCGGCGTGGGCCGTGGTCGGCGGGCTGTTGACCCGGCGGTTCTTCCGCTGGGGTGGCTGACCGGCCGGTCACGGGCCACCATCCGCGCCGCCGTAACCTTGTGCCGTGACGAGCACGAGCACCACCTCCCCGACCCCCCGGGCCGCCACACGCACCGGCTCCCGCTGGCTGGCCCCGATCCTCCTCGCGAACCTCGTGGCGGAGGTCGGCATCGTCGTGACCGGCGGGCTCGTGCGGGTCACCGGGAGTGGTCTCGGCTGCCCGACCTGGCCCGAGTGCGTCGACGGCTCGATCACCCCGACGATCGAGCAGCCCGAGGGCATCCACAAGTACATCGAGTTCGGCAACCGCACGCTGACCAGCGTGCTCGTGGTCCTCGCCGCCGCGACCGTCCTCGCCGTCTGGCGGTGGGCGCCGCGCCGGGCGATGAAGTCCGGTGCCGTGGCCGTGCTCGGCGGGGTGTTCGCCCAGGCCGCGCTCGGCGGTCTCACCGTGCGGCTCGGGCTGAACCCCGCGACGGTCGCCGCGCACTTCCTGCTCTCGATGGCCCTGGTCGCGGCGTCGTCCTACCTCTGGTTCGCCCGCCACGACGGCGCCGGCCCGCCGCGGCCGCTCGTCCCACCGCTGGTCACCCGTCTCGGCTGGGTCACCGTGGCCGCCGGCGCGGCCGTGCTGGTACTGGGCACCGTCGTCACCGGCTCCGGCCCCCACTCGGGGGACGCCGACGAGCCCAACCGTTTCGGCTTCGACGCGCGGACCGTCTCCTGGCTGCACGCCGACCTCGTCATGGTCTTCATCGGGCTGGTCGTCGCCACCTGGCTCGCGGCCCGGCTGACCGCCGTCGACGACGAGCGGGGACCGGCGCGGGCCTGGCTGGTGGTGCTGGGCGTCTCCCTCGCGCAGGGGCTGATCGGCTACGTGCAGTACTTCACGAACCTGCCCGAGGCGCTCGTCATCGCGCACATGCTCGGGGCGAGCCTGCTCGTCGTCGCGCTCACCAACGGCATCCTCGCGCTGCGCCGCCGCGACGACGCCGACCCGGCGCCGACCACCTAGCCCGCGCTCAGTCGTCGAGCAGGCCCGAGGTGCGGGCCAGTGCCACGGCCTCGCCGCGGGATGCCGCGCCGAGCTTGGCGAGGATGTTGGAGACGTGCACGCTCGCCGTCTTGGTGCTGATGAACAGGGCCCGGCCGATCTCGCCGTTGGAGCGACCCTCGGCGAGCAGCCCGAGCACCTCGGCCTCGCGGGCGGTCAACGTAGAGGGTGCCGAACGAGGTGCCTGCCGCGGGGCCAGGTGGTCGAGGGCGGCGAGCAGGGGCGCGGCACCGAGCCGCTCCGCGGTCTCCCGTGCCGCGCCGAGGACCTCGTCGGCTCCCGGGTCACCCGCGGCCAGGAGCACCTCCGCCAGCCTGGTGCGAGCGCGTGCCACCTCGTAGATCTCGCCGTGCTGCACGAAGAGGTCGACCACCCGACGGCTCGCGTCGACCAGCCCACGCAGCGGCACGTCCTCGCCCGCGGCCCAGTGCGCCCGCTGCTGCTCCGCCGTCGCCCGGGCCTCCCACGCCTGGCCCTCGACCGTCGGGGGCAGGAGGAGCGTGCCGCCCGGCCGCCGCCCCACACGGCCGCGGCCTCGGCGGACAGGCGGTCGACGTGGTCGAGCAGCACGGCCCGACGCGCGGGTGGCTGACCGCGCAGGGTGGTGCCGAGGTGTCCGACGACCAGGGCGGCGAGCCGCACCTCGGCGGCGACGCGTCCGTGTCCCCAGAGGTCGCGCAGGAACCCCACCACCTCGGCGTGCAGGGCCAGCATCCCGTCGACGTCACCGTCGCGGCCCAGCACGTCGATCGCCGTGGCGCCGGACTGCACCGCGATCCGGCCCTCCTCGGGCCACCAGGGACGGGCGCCGGCGAGGAGCTCGTCGGCCGTCACGCCACCACGACCGGCGCGGACTCCGAGCGCGGCCGCGTCGATGCTCGCGGCGGCCGACGACGGCATCGCGGCATCCGTCGTGTGGTCGGCGAGCCGCAGCGCGAGGTCCCAGTCACCCATCTCGTAGGCCGTGGTCACGGCCATCGCGCGGGTGTCGACACCGAAGACCGACCACTCGAGGCCGGCGCGCCGGGCCTCGGCCAGGGTGCGCTCGAACGCCGCGAGGGCGGCCACGTGGTCACCCTGGCGGTAGTGGACCGACGCCAGGATGTGCATCGCGCGCAGCAGGGCGAGGTCGGGTGCGCTGGTCCAGGCGGCGACGGCCATCTCGAGGCGGCGGATCGACTCCCCCGGGTCGCCGGCGCTCTCGCTGAGCCGGGCGAGGATCGAGGTGAGGTCGGTGCGGTCGACCGTGAGGTCGTGCTCCACCGCCAGGGCCATCGCCTCGTCGGCGACGCCGAGCGCCTCGGCGGAGCGGCCGTCGTCCATGAGGGCCTCGGCCCGGCGGGCCAGCAGGTACACCCGCAGCTGCACCGGCGCGTCGGCGGCGAGGAGGCCGAGTGCCTCCTCGGTGATGGTGAGCCGGTCGACCTGCTCCTCGGTGAGCCGGGCCGCGAAGGCGAGGGCGCCGAGCAGCTCGGCGCGCTCGTGGTCGGTCGGTGCGTCGGTGGCGAGGGCAGCCCGGAGCAGCGCCATCGCGCGCATCGTGCGCCCGCTGCCGTTGGCAGCCGATGCCGCGCGCAGCGTGAGGTCGTGGGTGGGGGCACGGTCGGCCTCGGCCAGGGCGAGGGCGGTCTCGTAGTGGGCCAGTGCCTCGGCCGGGCCACCCATCCGCTGCGCGGCCTCGCCGGCCCGCACCGACGCGTCGAGGGCCACCGCCCGGTCGCCGGAGGCGAGGGCGTGGCGCGCGAGGTCGGCGGCGGTGCCCAGGCCGGGGTCCTCCAGCAGCGCCTCCGCGCAGGCCCGGTGCAGCTGGAGCCGCTCGGCGGGCAGGAGGTCGTCGGTCACGGCCTCGGCGAGCAGCGCGTGCCGGAACTCGTACCCGTCCTCGCCGCAGGGCTCGAGGACATGGTGCTCGATGGCGGCGCGCAACGCGGTCCGCAGCGTGACGGGCTCGACGCCGGCGACCCGCTCGAGGAGGTCGTGCGGGACGCGACGGCCGATGATCGCCGCGACACGCACCACCGACTGGGCGCCGTCGTCGAGCTGGTCGACGCGGGTGAGGAGCAGGCGGGTGAGGTCACCGGGGTCGGCGCCCCCGGACCGAGCCGCCGCGGCCAGCTCCTCGGCGAAGAAGGCGTTGCCCTCGGCCCGGCGGGCGACCTCGTCGACGACGCGAGGGGACAGGTCTGCGCCGACCCGGCGCACGATGCTGCGCAGGTCGGCATCCGGCAGCGGGCCGAGCTCGATGCGGGTGAGGGCGGGCAGGCGCGACCACACCGTCAGCGCGCCCGCGAGGGGGTGGCGGCGGTGGATGTCGTCGCTGCGCCACGTGGTGAGCAGCCCGACACCGTCGGGGCCTCCACGGGTGAAGAGGAGGGTGAGCAGCTCGCGGGTCGACTCGTCGGCCCAGTGCACGTCCTCGACGACGACGAGCACCGGCCCGCGGCGACCGAGGTCGGCGAGGGCTCCGTGCACCGCCTCGACGAGATCAGAACGCAGGGCGTCGCCGCGGACACCCCCGGCGAGGCGAGGAACCAGGGGCACGAGCCCCGGGTGGGCCGCGACCAGCTCGTCGACGAGGTCGCGGTCACTGGCGTCGAGGGCGGCGACCATCTCGACGAAGGGCAGGTAGGGCAGGCTCGTGCCCACCTCACCGACGCAGTGGCCGACGAGCACGCGCCGGTCGGTGGCGCGATCGACGAGGCGGCCGACGAGGGCGGTCTTGCCGATGCCCGCGTCGCCACCGAGGAGGACCGCGCCGCCGCCGCCGTCGTGCCAGCCGAGGGCGGTGGCGACGCGGTCGAGCTCCTCGTGGCGACCCACGAGCTCGGAGCGTGAACGGGGCGGCACGGCCCCGATCATGGCACCCGTCGGCGACACCAGGGTGGTCACGGGTGGCGCGGACGCCCGGTGACCACCGGGGTGCTGCGCTGCGAGCGCTTCCGGGACGGGGTCGCCGAGCCACCCACGAGGCGGGCGACGAACGCCGCCAGCGGGTGCGCGCCGAGCGGGCGGGTCGGCAGGTCGTAGCGGTGCCGGTCGTGGTTGTGGGTGTCGTGCCGGTCGACGCCGGCCAGCTCGTAGCGACGGTCGATGTCGGTCTGGACGGTCATCTGGTCGGTGTAGAGGCTCACGGTCTTCTCCTTCTCGGTGTCGGTGGGGGTTCCCTGCCGACGTCCTCAAGATTCGTCGGCTGAGGTGGGGCCCCACATCGGGCGAGATGCGTATCTCTGCGGCATCCGCGGCGTCTGAGGTACCTCATTCCCGACCCGCCCCCACTCCTCGCCTGCGCGTCGACCTCCCGTCGTGGGCGTACGCCCTGAGTTCGCGAGTGCTCCGACTCTCGATCGGGATCCGCAGTCCGTCCGCGTCGTGATCCGGTAGTCCCGTCGTAGATACGTAGTCCGTTCGCAGGTCGCCGCTCCGGTGGTGCGCTGCTGCAGGAGCGCCCCAACCGGAGCACCAGCGCGCCCGGGAGCTCGGTCGCGGCTCTCGGCTGCGGCACGGCGTCCGCGAAGTCAGGTGCGGTTCGCGGTGTCAGGACCCTCTCGCCAGGTCAGGGGCGTAGATGGCCCTGAGCTGGCGAAGTGCTCCTGACTTCGCGATCAGGCCGCTCGCGCGTATGCACAAGAACAGTTGTGCAATGACTGTTGTGGGATTATCGTGGAGTCATGACCCGACCCGAGGTACGCACCCTGCGCGATGCCGCCCCCCTGGCCGCGCTGGCCCACCCGTTCCGCTCGCGGATCATGGACGCGCTCAAGGTCGACGGCCCGTCGACCGCCTCCATGCTCGCGGCGCGCACCGGTCAGGCCGTCGGCAACGCGAGCCACCACCTCAAGGTGCTGGCCGCGGCCGGGCTGGTCGAGGAGGCACCCGAGCTGGCCCGCGACCGGCGCGAGCGGTGGTGGCGCCTGGTCTCGACCGGCACCCGCTGGAGTCGCCGCGACCTCGTCGACCAGGCGGCCGTCACGGCGGCGCAGGAGGCCGAGGCGCTGGGCGCGCGCCGCCAGCAGGAGCGGCTGCGTGACTGGATGGCCAACGCCGACACCGACCCCGAGTGGGAGGACGCGGCCTTCGCGACCCAGAACTGGCTGCGGCTGAGCCCGGCGGAGCTGCAGCAGCTCTCCGACGAGGTGGTCGAGGTGTTCACCCGCTGGGGCAACCGCGACGTCCCGGACGACGGCGTCCACCGCGAGCCGGTCCTCGCCTTCGCCCGGGCCTTCCCGAGCCAGCCATGAGCATCGACACCGCCGACCCGGTCGTCGCTCCGCCGATCGCCGGCAGTGGCAACTTCCGGCTGCTCTGGTTCGGTGAGGGCGTGTCGGTGCTCGGCTCGATGACCACGGCGGTGGTCGTCCCGCTCGTCGCCGTGACCGTCTTCGACGCGGGCGCTGCCTGGATGGGTCTGCTCACCGCCGCGGCCTGGCTCCCCTGGCTCGTCGTGGGCCTGCCGGCCGGCGCGTGGATCGACCGCGCCGACGCGCGCCGGGTGATGATCGCAGCCGACCTGGGTGCGGCGGCAGCCATCGGGTCGGTCCCGGTCGCGTGGATGTTCGGGGTGCTCACCCTCCCCCACCTCGTGGCGGCCGCGCTCGGTGTCGGCACGGCCTCGGTGTTCCTGCGCGCCGCCTACCTCCCGCTCCTTCCCCGCGTCGTCGGGCCCGACGACCTCGCGGCCGCCAACGCCCGGCTCGTGGGCACCGAGTCGGCGATGCAGGTGGTCGGACCCGGTCTCGGTGGTGCCCTCGTCGCGGTGGTCTCGGCCGCCTACGCCGTCGTCGTCGACGTGCTGTCCTTCCTCGTCTCCGCCCTCTGCCTGCACCGGATGGACCGCAGCCGCCTCGTGCCGACGTCCCCGCCGGAGCGGCGCGAACCGCTACGGCGCGAGGTCGCGACCGGCATCCGGGTGGTGGCCCGCGACCCCTACCTGCGGTTCTTCACGCTCCAGGGCGGCGCATCGAACTTCGCCCTCACCGGGTACGCCGCCCTGCTCGTGCTCTTCCTCGTGCGCGACCTCGGCCTCGACCCGACGGGGGTCGGCATCGTGATGTCGGCCGGGAGCGTCGGCGGGCTGGTCGGTGCCGCGGTCGCCCGCCGGGCCTCGGCCCGGTGGGGCGACGCCCGCGCGATGGTCGTGCTCCTGGTGTCCTCGGGCCCGCCGGCCCTGCTGATCCCGCTGGCGCAGCCCGGAGGGCGGATCGCGCTGGTCCCGCTCGGGGTGGCGCTGGTCGGCGTGGGGGTGGTGGCGGCCAACGTCATCCGGGGCACCTTCCGGATGCGCTACACGCCGCCGCAGCTCCTGGCTCGCACCATCGCGAGCTCCTCGCTGGTCAACTTCGGCACCATGCCGATCGCCGGCCTGGCGGCCGGGTGGCTCGGGGTGCACCTCGGGGTGCGGGAGACGATCGCCGTGATGGCCGGCATCCACGTGGTCTCGACGCTCACCACGCTCGTCGGACCGTTCGGGCGCCTGCGGGAGCTGCCGACTCAGCCGATGGCGACGTGGAGCAGCGGGTCGACGGCCACCGCGAGGAACACCACGGTCACGTAGGTGATCGAGTAGTGGAACAGCCGCATCGGCTTGAGCGCCGGGCCGGCGGCGCCGCCCTTGGCGGCGCGCGAGCAGGCGGTGCGCCTCGACGAGGAACAGCCCGCCGGCGAGCACGGCCGTGACGGCGTAGACCCAGCCCATCGAGCGCCACCGGGCACGAGCACCAGCGACGTCGCGACCATCACCCACGAGTAGAGCGACGATCTGCCGGCCGACGACGACCGGGCCCTGCTCGACGACGGGCAGCATCGGCACGCCCGGCCGCGGCGTAGTCGTCGCGGAAGCGCCATCGACAGCGGCCAGTAGTGCGGCGGCGTCCAGAAGAAGATGACGAGGAAGAGGACGACGGCCGGCCAGCTGCAGCGATGCCGGTGACCGCCGACCAGCCGATGAGCATCGGCATGCAGCCGGCGACGCCGCCCCAGACGATGTTCTGCGACGTGCGGCGCTTGAGCAGCATCGTGTAGACGACGACGTAGAACAGCGATCGCGCGCGACCGACAGCAGCCGCGGACAGCCGTTGACGACGAGGCGCGAACCAGACGCGTCGACACGACGGTCGAGCGACGACGCCGAAGACCAGGGCGTCGCGCGGGCGTGATCTCGCCGGTGACCAGCGGACGCTTGCTGGTGCGGTGCATGAGCCGGTCGATGTCGCGGTCGTAGACCAGTTGAACGTGTTGGCCGCCGCCGGCGCTCAGCGTGCCGCCGACGAGGGTCGCGAGCACCAGCCAGAGAGAGGGCACCCCGCCCTCGGCGAGGAACATCACCGGCACCGTCGTGACGAGCAGCAGCTCGATGATCCGCGGCTTGGTCAGCGCGAGGTAGTTCGCCGACCGTGCGGCGTCGGTCGAGACCGCTGGACCGACGGGTCGGTCGTCATCGAGGTGGTGGCCACGTCGTCCTTCGGGTCGGCCGGTCGGGTGCTCGCGCGATTCTAGCGCTTGCCGCAGGTTGACCGACCCCAACCACGGGGTAGATCAGACACTAGGGTGGACGGCGGACCCGTCCCACCGTGTGCACGACCCCCCGCGAGAGAGGCCCCAGTGAGCACGACAACCACGAGCAGGCGCAGCAGCAAGCCGACCCAGGCGACGGAGCCCGGAGATCTCTCGGCCGGTCGCCCGGAAGGCGGAGTGGACCGACCTCGACGTGCGCGCGGTCGACACCGTGCGCGTCCTGGCGGCCGACGCCGTGCAGAAGATCGGCAACGGCCACCCCGGCACCGCGATGAGCCTGGCGCCCGTCGCCTACCTGCTCTTCCAGAACGTCATGTCGCACGACCCGTCCGACCCGACCTGGCTCGGCCGCGACCGGTTCGTGCTGTCCTGCGGGCACTCCTGCCTCACCCAGTACATCCAGCTCTACCTCAGCGGCTACGGCCTGGAGCTGGAGGACCTCAAGGCGCTGCGCACCTGGGGCTCGCTGACGCCCGGGCCACCCCGAGGTGCACCACACCGCCGGGCGTCGAGATCACCACCGGCCCGCTCGGCTCGGGCCTGGCCTCCGCGGTCGGCATGGCGATGGCCCAGCGCCGCCAGCGCGGCCTGCTCGACCCGGACGCCAAGCCGGGCGAGAGCGTCTTCGACCACCACGTCTGGGTGCTCGCCTCCGACGGCGACCTGCAGGAGGGCGTCGCGCCGAGGCCTCCTCGCTCGCCGGCCACCAGGAGCTCGGCAACCTCACCGTCGTCTACGACGAGAACCAGATCTCGATCGAGGACGACACCGACATCTCGTTCAGCGAGGACGTCGCCAAGCGCTACGAGGCCTACGGCTGGGACGTCGTCGACGTCGACTGGCGCCGCTCGACCGACCCGGCCGGCACCGCCGACTACACCGAGGACGTCGACGCCCTGCTCGCGGCGCTCGAGAACGAGCAAGAGGTCGCGCACCAAGCCGACCCTCGTCGCGCCTGCACACGATCATCGCCTGGCCGGCGCCGACCAAGCAGAACACCGGCAAGTCGCACGGCTCGGCCCTCGGCGACGACGAGGTCGCCGCGACCAAGGAGCTGCTCGGCTTCGACCCGAAGAAGACCTTCGAGGTCGACGAGGCCGTCCTCGCCCACGCCCGCGAGGTCGAAGAAGCGCGGCAAGGCCGCCCACCAGGCGTGGAACAAGCGCTACGCCGCGTGGCGCAAGGCCAACGCCGAGCGCGCCACGCTGCTCGACCGCCTCGTCGAGGCCCGCCTGCCCGAGGGGTTCGAGAAGGCCCTGCCGGTCTTCCCCGCCGACGCGAAGGGACTGGCGACCCGCGCGGCCTCCGGCAAGGTGCTCGCCGCCCTGGCCGGCGTGCTGCCCGAGCTGTGGGGCGGCTCCGCCGACCTCGCCGAGTCGCAACAACACGACGATGGACGGCGAGCCGTCGTTCATCCCCACGGGCAAGCAGACCCACGAGTGGAAGGGCGGCCCGTACGGCCGCACCCTGCACTTCGGCATCCGCGAGCACGCCATGGGCATGATCCTCAACGGCATCGCGCTCGCAGGGACTGACCCGCCCCTACGGCGGCACCTTCCTCGTCTTCTCCGACTACATGCGGCCGGCGGTGCGCCTGGCGGCCGATCCAGCAGGCTGCCGGTCACCTTCGTGTGGACGCACGACTCGATCGGCCTCGGCGAGGACGGCCCGACCCACCAGCCGATCGAGCACCTCGCCGCGCTGCGGGCGATGCCCGGGCCTGGACGTCGTCCGCCCGGCCGACGCCAACGAGACCGCTCAGGCGTGGGCCGACGATCCTGCGCACGCGGCCGCCCGGCCGGCCTCGTGCCTGACCCGCCAGAACCTGCCGATCGTCGACCGCACCGAGCACGCGCAAGGCCGCCGGCGTCGCCAAGGGCGCCTACGTGCTCGTCGACGCGGCATCGCGGCGCGCCGGACGTCATCATCGTCGCGCACCGGCTCGGAGGTCTCAGCTCGCCGTCGAGGCGCGCCTGCGCCTCGAGAAGGCCGGGCATCAGCACCCGCGTGGTCTCGATGCCGTGCCGGGAGTGGTTCGAGGAGCAGCCGCGGCTCTACCGCGACAAGGTCCTGCCGCCCGTCGGTCCGCGCGCGGGTCAGCGTCGAGGCGGGTGTCGGCCGATGGGCTGGCGCGACCTCGTCGGTGACGCCGGCCGCGGTCATCAGCCTCGAGCACTTCGGTGCCTCCGCGGACTGCCGCGACCCTGTTCCGCGAGTTCGGGTTCACCCCGGAGGCGGTCGTCAAGGCCGCCAAGGACTCCCTGGCAGCGGTCCGCAGCAGCAACGGGGTCCCGTCCGTGACCGAGACCGCCCCGCGAGCCCGCAAGGACTCCGGCACCGACGTGGGCACCACACGAGCGCCGAGCCGCAAGAGCGCGGCCTCGGCCAGGAAGTGAGCAGACGATGACCAGCACCGCCCTGCAGGACCTCGCCGCCGACGGCGTCTCCATCTGGCTCGACGACCTGTCCCGTGAGCGCCTCACCTCGGGCAACCTCGCAGCAGCTCATCGACGACCAAGGGCGTCGTCGGGGTCACCACCAACCCGTCGATCTTCCAGGCCGCCCTGTCCGAGGGCGCACGCCTACGACGACCAGGTGCGCGAGCTCGCGGCATGCCGGCGAAGACCGTCGACGAGGCCGTGTTCGCCCTCACCACCGAGGACGTGCGCGACGCCTGCGACGTCTTCCGGCCGGTCTACGAGGCCACCGGCGGCGATGGACGGCCGGGTGTCCATCGAGGTCGACCCGCGGCTGGCCCACGACACCGCCAGCGACCGTCGAGGAGGCCAAGGCACTGCGCGGCCGCGGTCGACCGGCCGAACGTGCTCATCAAGATCCCGGCGACGGTCGAGGGCCTGCCCGCCATCACCGCAGGCGATGGCCGACGGGCATCAGCGTCAACGTGACGCTGATCTTCGCCCTCGACCGCTACCGCGCCGTGATGAACGCGTTCCTCGACCGGGCTGGAGCAGGCCCGGCGAGCGACGGCCACGACCTGTCCGGGATCGCACTCGGTCGCCTCGTTCTTCGTCTCCCGGGTCGACACCGAGATCGACAAGCGGCTCGACGAGCATCGGCACCGACGAGGCCAAGGCGCTGCGGGCAAGGCCGCGCGTGGCGAACGCCCGGCTGGCCTACCAGGCCTACGAGGAGGTCTTCTCCACCCCGCGCTGGCAGGCCCTGGCGGACGACGGGCGCCCACGCCCAGCGTCCGCTGTGGGCCTCCACCGGCGTCAAGGACCCGGCCTACCCCGACACGATGTACGTCACCGAGCTCGTCGCGCCCGGCACCGTCAACACGATGCCGGAGAAGACCCTCGACGCCGTCGCCGACCACGGCGAGGTCGTCGGGCGACACCGTCACGCCGCTACTACGCCGAGGCCGCCGAGGTGCTCGACGGCCTCGAGCGCGCTCGGCATCTCCTACGCCGAGGTCATCGCGATGCTCGAGCGCGAGGGCGTCGACAAGTTCGAGAAGTCCTGGGGCGAGCTGCTCGGCGGGCGTCACCGACCGAGCTCGAGAAGGCCACGGCGTGAGCACGCTCGACGTCGCCGCCACCGGTGCGGCGGCGGACGCCGTCGCGGCGCACGTGCCCACCCTCGTCGCCGACAAGGTCGCGAGCCGGCTCTTCGCGCAGGACCACACGCTGTGGGGCGAGGCGGCCGAGGCCGAGTCGGCCAAGCGGCTGTCGCTGGGTCGGGCTCCCCCGCACCTCGCGCCACCTCGTCGGCGAGGTCGCGGCGCTGCGCGACGAGCTCGCCGCGACCGGCTACGACCGCGTCGTGCTCTGCGGCATGGGCGGCTCCTCGCTGGCCCCGGAGGTCATCTGCGCCACGGCCGGCGTGCCGACTCGTCGTGCTCGACTCCTCCGACCCCGACGTACGTGCGCGCGCGCGCTGGCCGACCTCGACCGCACCGTCGTCGTCGTGTCGAGCAAGTCCGGCTCCACCGTCGAGACCGACAGCCAGCGGCGGGCCTTCGAGCAGGCCTTCACCGACGCCGGCATCGACCCGACCGACCCGGATCGTCATCGTCACCGACCCGGGCAGCCCGCTCGACGGCGACGCCCGCGGGGCCGGCTACCGCGGTCGTCAACGCCGACCCCGACGTCGGCGGTCGCTACTCCGCGCTCACCGCCTTCGGCCTGGTGCCGAGCGGCCTGGCCGGTGTCGACATCGAGGCCCTCCTCGACGACGCCGAGGCGGTCGCCGACCTGCTCGCCGCCGACGACGACGCCAACCCGGCGCTGCGCCTGGGCGCGGCGATGGCGGGCACGGAGCCGCTGCGCGACAAGCTCGTCCTCGTCGACGACGGCTCCGGGCATCGTCGGCTTCGGCGACTGGGCCGAGCAGCTCATCGCCGAGTCCACCGGCAAGGACGGCACCGGCATCCTGCCGGTCGTCGCGATCGGCACCGAGCCGGCCCACCTCTACGGCGACGGCACCGTCGTGCGCCTGGTCGCCTCCGACGACGACACCGACCCCGCGGATGCCGCGTCGTCGGCCACCGCGGCCTCGCTGGTGAGCGTCGCCGGCCCGCTCGGTGCGCAGCTGCTGCTCTGGGAGGCCGCCACGGCCGTCGCCGGCCGGCTGCTCGGCATCAACCCGTTCGACCAGCCCGACGTCGAGAGCGCCAAGGCGGCGGCCCGCGAGCTGCTCGACGCGCGGCATCGGTGCCGGTGAGGACCCGGCGTTCGCCGACGGCGCCGTCGAGGTGCGCGCCCTCGGCGGCGACTGGCTCGGCGGCGCGACCACCGTCGACGCGCGCCGTCGACGCGCTGCTCGCGCAGCTCGACGGCGAGCACGGCTACCTCGCCGTGATGGCCTACCTCGACCGGATGGCCGACGCCGACCTCGCGCGACGTCGCGCGCGACCTGCTCGCGCGCACCGGCCGGCCCGGCGACCTTCGGCTGGGGGCCGCGCTTCCTGCACTCCACCGGGCAGTACCACAAGGGCGGCCCGCCGACCGGCGTCTACCTGCAGGTCACCACGGCACGCCGCCGAGGACCTCGCCGTGCCCGGCCGCGACTTCACCTTCGGCGAGTTCATCGCCGCCCAGGCCGCGCGGCGACGCGCACGGTGCTCGCCGACCACGGCCGGCCCGTGCTGCGGCTGCACCTCACCGACGCACGACGCCGGCCTGGCGCAGGTCCGGGCAGCACTCGGCCGGGGCCGGGAGTGAGCCCGGCGCGCGTCGCCGCGGGCGCCAACCCGCTGCGCGACCCCCGGACAAGCGCCTGCCCGCGGATCGCCGGGCCGTGCGCGCTGGTGCATCTTCGGGGTCACCGGCGACCTCGCCCGCAAGAAGCTGATGCCGGCGATCTACGACCTCGCCAACCGCGGCCTGCTGCCGCCGGGCTTCTCGCTGATCGGCTTCGCCCGGCGCGACTGGGCCGACCAGGACTTCGGCAAGATCGTCTACGACGTCGGTGCGGGAGCACGCCCGCACGCCGTTCCGCGAGGAGGTCTGGCGCACGCTCGCCGAGGGCATCCGCTTCGTTCCGGGCACCTTCGACGACGACGCCGCCTTCGACCTGCTCGCCGCAGACGGTCGACGAGCTCGACGAGCAGCGCGGCACCGGCGGCAACCACGCGTTCTACCTGTCGATCCCGCCCGTCGTCGTTCGCCACGGTCTGCCAGCAGCTCGAGCGCTCCGGGCTCTCGACCCGGACGACGGGGCCGTGGCGGCGGGTCGTCATCGAGAAGCCGTTCGGCCACGACCTGACAGTCGGCCCGCGAGCTCAACGCCATCGTCGAGGACGTCTTCCCCGCCGGACTCGGTGTTCCGCATCGACCACTACCTGGGCAAGGAGACGGTGCAGAACCTGCTGGCGCTGCGCTTCGCCAACCAGCTGTTCGAGCCGGTCTGGAACGCCAACTACGTCGACCACGTGCAGATCACCATGGCCGAGGACATCGGCATCGGCGGCCGGGCCGGCTACTACGACGGCATCGGCGCCGCCCGCGACGTCATCCAGAACCACCTGCTGCAGCTGCTCGCGCTCACCGCGATGGAGGAGCCGGTCTCCTTCGACGCCGCACGGACCTGCGCGCCGGAGAAGGAGAAGGTGCTCTCGCGCCGTCGCGGCTGCCCGCGACCTCGGCCAGCGGCACCGCCCGCGGCCAGTACGCCGCGGGCTGGCAGGGCGGCGAGGAGGTCGTCGGCTACCTCGAGGAGGACGGCGTCGCCGCCGGACTCGACGCACCGAGACGTACGCCGCGATCCGCCTCGACGTCGACACCCGCCGCTGGGCCGGGCGTGCCGTTCTACCTGCGCACCGGCAAGCGGCTCGGCCGGCGGGTCACCGAGATCGCCGTGGTGTTCAAGAGGGCGCCGCACCTGCCGTTCGACGCACACCGCGACCGAGGAGCTCGGCCAGAACGCGCTCGTCATCCGGGTGCAGCCCGACGAGGGCGTCACCCTGCGGTTCGGCTCGAAGGTGCCGGGCACGCAGATGGAGGTCCGCGACGTCACGATGGACTTCGGCTACGGCCACGCGTTCACCGAGTCCTCGCCCGGAGGCCTACGAGCGGCTCATCCTCGACGTGCTGCTCGGCGAGCCGCCGCTGTTCCCGCGGCACGAGGAGGTCGAGCTGTCCTGGCAGATCCTCGACCCGATCGAGGCGTTCTGGGCCAAGCAGCGGCCAGCCCGAGCAGTACCCGCTCGGGCGGCTGGGGACCCGACGTCGCCGACGAGATGATGGCGCCGCGACGGACGCGAGCTGGAGGCGGCCGTGATCGTCGACCTGCCCAGCACGACCACGGCCGACATCAGCCAAGAAGCTGGTCCGGCTGCGCGACGACGGCGGCGCGATGGCCCTCGGCCGGGTGCTCACCCTGCGTCGTCGTCGTCGACGAGCACCGACGCCGACGACGCGATCGAGGCCGCCAACGACGGCCAGCCGCGCAGCACCCGTGCCGGATCATCGTCGTCGTCGCGGGCAACAAGCGCGGCGCCGACCCGGCTCGACGCCCAGATCCGGGTCGGCGGCGACGCCGGTGCGTCGCGAGGTGGTCGTGCTGCGCCTCTACGGCCAGCTCGCCGAGCCACGGCCGAGCCGTCGTGACCCCGCTGCTGCTCGCCGACTCCCCCATCGTCGCGTGGTGGCCCACGCGACGGCACCGGCCAAGCCGTCGGCCGACCCGATCGGCGCGATGGCCCAGCGCCGGATCACCGACGCCGCCGAGTCCAGCCAGGCGCCGCGCGCGGCGCTGCGACGCCTGGCCGAGGGCTACGTCGACGGCGACACCGACCTGGCGTGGACGCGGATCACCCTGTGGCGCGGCCTGCTCGCCGCGGCCCTCGACCAGCCGCCCTACGAGCCGGTCACCAGCGCCACCGTCGTCGCGGCGCCGGACTCCCCCTCGGGTCGACCTGCTGGCCGGCTGGCTGGCCGTGCGGCTGCGCTGCCCGGTCTCGATCGCCCGCGCCCGCAACCGCAGCGGCATCATCTCGGTGCGGCTCGAGCGCACCAGCGGCACGGTCGACCTGGTGCGCCCGCTCGACGGCAACACGGCCACGCTGTCCCAGCCCGGCCAGCCGGTACGCACCGCTGGCACTCCCGCACCGGGGCGATGCCGAGTGCCTCGCCGACGAGCTGCGGCGCCTCGACCCCGACGAGGTCTACGAGGACGCCCTGGTGACCGGTCTGGCCAAGTGCACGGTGTCGCGCCAGACGGCCACCGAGGCCATCCGCGCCGGCAAGGCGCCGTCGGTGGCCGAGGCCCAGCGCACCGCGACCCGCCTGCGCCGCGCGGCGCGGGCCAGCGCGAGCAGCCAGATGGTCGAGGCCCAGCCGATGCCCGGCAAGGCCGACGACCCGGCCGCGGTGAAGCAGGCCGCGGTCACCCAGCTCGCCCAGGTGAAGGAGCGCCGCCCATGACCGAACCGGCAGCCACCGTCGTGGTGCACCGTGGACGGCAGGCCCTGGCCGACGCGGCCGCCGCGCGGCTGGTCGTGGCCGTCGTCGACGCGCAGTCGGCGCGCGGCGTGGCCCACGTGTCGCTGACCGGCGGCTCGATGGGATCGCAGATCATCGAGTCGCTGTGTGCGGTGCCGGCGCGCGACGCCGTCGACTGGTCGCAGGTGCACGTCTGGTGGGGCGACGAGCGGTGGCTTCCCACCGGCGACGCCGACCGCAACGACACCCAGAACGACGCCGCCGGGCTCGACACCCTCGGGCTCGACCCCGAGCACGTCCACCGGGTGCTCGGCCCCGACCGCAGCGACTCGGCGGAGGAGAGTGCCCAGCAGTACGGCGACGCCGTGCGACAGTCCGGCGCCGACCTGTTCGACGTCATGGTGCTCGGCGTCGGACCGGACGGCCACATCGCCTCGCTCTTCCCGCACCATCCGGCCGCAGCGACCACCGGCACCCCCGCGACCGCCGTGCACGACTCCCCCAAGCCGCCCCCGACCCGGGTGTCGCTCACCCGGGAGTGCCTCGAGCGGTCGCGCGAGGTGTGGTTCCTCGTCAGCGGGTCCGACAAGGCGGATGCCGTGCGGCGGGGCGTCACCGGCGCCCCGTTCGAGACCACCCCGGCCGCCCACGTGCACGGCGTCGACCGCACCCTCTGGCTCGTCGACACCGATGCGGCCGCCGACCTGGAGCCCTGAGCGCGATGGGCTTCCTCGACAAGCTGCGGGGCCGCGACGACGAACCAGCCCGGCCCGACGAGGGCCCGGCTGCCGCCGGCGGCGCGGGTGACGACGACGAGCTGGACGGCATCTACGCGGTCGAGGAGGTCGGCACCCGGCGGCTCACCGCCGACGAGGACGCAGCGCTGGACGCCATCCGCGCCGGCTACGCGGAGCACGGGATCGACCCGGCCGACCTCGACAGCGTCGCCGCCGCGTACGACCGGGCCGTGGAGCTCCACGGACACGAGGACTCCTCCGCGGTCGTGGAGCTGCTCGGCACTGCGGTCGGGGACCACCTCGTGGCGGTCGGGGGGTACCGGTGGGTGGTCAGCACCGACCCGTTCGGCACCGACCTGGCCGTCGAGCCGCCACGCCGCGGCATGCCGGTGGTGACCCGGATGCTCGTGGCCACCCGCTGGCTGAACCGTGAGCGGGGCTGGTTGCCCGGCGTCGTCGGTCACCTCGCGAGGGCCGGCCGGAGCTAGGACCTTGCGGTCCTACTGGATGAGGCCGCGGTCGCGCAGGGTCTGCAGGGCCTCGTCGAGGATGGCCTCGCCGTCCTCGTCGGAGCGGCGCTCCTTCACGTACGCGAGGTGCGTCTTGTAGGGCTCGACCTTCGGCGGCGCCGGGGGGTTGTCCTTGTCGCGCCCGGCCGGGAGGCCGCAGCGCGGGCAGTCCCACGTGCTCGGGGATGGCGAGGCCGGGCTCCTCGGAGAAGCTCGGCCGCGTCTCGTGCCCGTTGGAGCACCAGAACGAGATGTGCACCCGCGGGGCCGCCTCGCCCCGCTCTGCCTCGCCCATCGGGCCGGCACCGACGCGCGACCCACGGATCGCGTTACCACCAGCCATGTCTACCTACCCTGTCAGGCGAAACGAGCGAGGACGCCGAGACCCACGACGACCGTGAACCAGACCAGCGCGACCCCGACGGTGATCCGGTCGAGGTTGCGCTCCGCGACGGAGCTGCCGCCCAGCGAGCTGGACATGCCGCCGCCGAACATGTCGGACAGGCCGCCACCCTTGCCCTTGTGCAGCAGGATGAGCAGGGTCAGGAACAGGCCGGTGATGACCAGGAGGACCTGGAGGCCGATTTGTACCGCTTCCACGAGCAATCCTTCAGATGGGGTCGGAGGCAACCGGTCAAGGATAACCGTTCGGCCGGCCGACCGAGGTCAGCCCCGGGTCGGGTCCGGGGTCAGGACGTCTGCAGGTGGTCGCGGAAGCGACAGATCGCCGCGAACTCGTCGGGGTCGATCGACGCCCCGCCGACGAGCGCACCGTCGACGTCCTCCTTGGCCATGATCGCCGCGACGTTGCCGGACTTCACCGAACCGCCGTAGAGCACGCGGATGCCGTCGGCCACGTCGCCGCTGTAGAGCTCGGCGAGCTTGGTGCGGATGGCGGCGCAGACCTCCTGCGCGTCCTCGGGCGTGGCGACCTCACCGGTGCCGATGGCCCAGATGGGCTCGTAGGCGACGACGACGCTCTTGGCCTGCTCGACGGGGACGTCCTTCAGGCCGGCCTCGACCTGGGCGAGCACGTGCTCGACGTGGGTCGCCGGCCTGGCGGATCTCGAGGCCCTCGCCGAGCAGAAGATCGGCGTCACGCCGTGCCGGAAGGCCGCCTGGACCTTGGCGTTGACCACGGCGTCGTCCTCGTGGTGGTACTCGCGACGCTCGCTGTGGCCGACGACGACGTAGGTGCAGCCGAGCTTCGCGAGGAACGCCCCGCTGATCTCACCGGTGTAGGCGCCGGCGTCGTGCGACGGAGAGGTCCTGGGCGCCGTACTTGAGCTCGAGGCGGTCACCGTCGATGAGCGTCTGCACGCTGCGGAGGTCGGTGAACGGCGGCAGCACCGCCACCTCGACCGCGCCGAAGTCGTGCTTGCCGTCCTTGAGGGTCCAGTCCAGCTTCTGCACGAGGTGGGTGGCCTGGAGGTGGTCCAGGTTCATCTTCCAGTTGCCCGCCATGAGGGGGGTGCGGCCGACGGTCATGCGTTCAGTGCTCCTTCGTGAGGATGGCGATGCCGGGCAGTTCCTTGCCCTCGAGGTACTCGAGGCGACGCGCCGCCACCGGTGGAGATGTGGCCGAACTGGTCGTCGTCGGAAGCCGAGCTGGCGCACCGCGGCGGCCGAGTCGCCACCGCCGACGACGGTCAGGGCGCCCTGCTCGGTCACCTCGACGAGCGCCTGCGCGAGGCGGCGGGTGCCGGCCGCGAACGGCTCCATCTCGAACGCGCCCATCGGGCCGTTCCAGAAGACCGTGCGGGTGTCGGCGAGCTTCTCGGCGAAGAGCTGCGGCGGACTTCGGGCCGATGTCCAGGCCCATCAGGTCGGCGGGGATGGCGTCGGCCGCGACCGTGACGGTCTCGGTGTCGGCGGAGAACTCCCGGCCGCACACGATGTCGACCGGCAGCACGATCTCGACGCCGGTCGTCCTCGGCGCGCTGCGAGGTAGCCCTTGCACGGCGTCGACGCTGGTCGGCCTCGAGCAGGCTCGTGCCGATCTCGTGGCCCTGGGCCGCGAGGAACGTGAAGAGCATGCCGCCGCCGATGAGCAGACGGTCGGCGGTCGTCAGCAGGTTGTCGATGACGGCGAGCTTGTCGGCGACCTTGGCGCCGCCGAGCACCACGACGTACGGGCGCTCGGGGTCTCGGTGAGGCGCTTGAGCACCTCGACCTCGGTGCGCACCAGCCCGCCCATCGCGTGACGGCAGCCGGGTGGCGACGTCGTAGACCGACGCCTGCTTGCGGTGCACGACGCCGAAGCCGTCGGAGACGTAGGCGTCGGCCAGGCCGGCGAGGGCGTCGGCGAACTCGGCGCGCTCCTCGTCGGTCTTGGCGGTCTCGCCCGGGTTGAACCGGAGGTTCTCGAGCAGCACGACGTCACCGTCGGACATGCCCGCGACCGTCGCCTGGGCGCTCTCCCCCACCGTGTCGGTGGCGAAGGCGACCGGGCGGCCGAGCAGCTCGGCGAGCCGCCCGCGACCGGGGCCAGCGAGTAGCGCTCCTCGGGAGCGCCCTTCGGGCCGGCCGAGGTGGGCGCACACGATGACGCGTGCGCCCGCCTCGGCGAGGCTCGAGATGGTCGGGACCGAGGCCCGGATGCGGCCGTCGTCCGTGATCGTCGTGCCGTCGAGCGGCACGTTGAGGTCGGAACGGACGAGCACGCGCTTGCCGCGCAGGTCGCCCAGGGAGGCGAGGTCAGCCATGGTCGGCCCGGTCCCGGTCGCTCAGAGGCTCTTGCCGACGTGCACGACGAGGTCGATCAGGCGGTTGGAGTAGCCCCACTCGTTGTCGTACCAGCCGACGACCTTGACCTGGTTGCCGATGACCTTGGTCAGGCCGGCGTCGAAGATGCACGAGGCCGGGTCGGTGACGATGTCGGTCGACACGATCGGGTCCTCGGTGTAGCGCAGGAAGCCCTTGAGCGGGCCCTCGGCGGCCGCCTTGACGATCGCGTTGACCTCCTCGACCGTGGTCTCGCGGCCGGCCTCGAAGGTGAGGTCGGTGGCGGAGCCGGTCGGGATCGGGCACGCGCAGGGCGTAGCCGTCGAGCTTGCCCTTGAGCTCGGGCAGGACCAGGCCGATGGCCTTCGCGGCACCGGTGCGTCGTCGGGATGATGTTCAGGGCGGCGGCGCGGGCACGGCGCAGGTCCGGTGCGGGCCGTCCAGCAGGTTCTGGTCCGGGTGTAGGCGTGGATCGTGGTCATCAGGCCCTTGACGATGCCGAGCTCGTCGGACGAGCGCCTTGGCCATCGGGGCCAGGCAGTTCGTCGTGCACGACGCGTTGGAGATGACGTGCTGGGTGGCCGGGTCGTAGTCGCTCGTGGTTGACGCCCATGACGAAGGTGCCGTCCTCGTTGGAGGCCGGTGCCGAGATGATGACCTTCTTGGCGCCGCCGTCGATGTGGGCCGTGCGCCTTGGTCGCGTCGGTGAAGAAGCCGGTCGACTCGACGACGATGTCGACGCCCAGGTCGCCCCAGCCGATGGCGGCCGGGTCCCGCTCGGCGAAGATCTTGATCGTGCTTGCCGCCGACGGTGATCGAGTCGTCCGTGTAGGAGACGTCGTCGGCGAGCACGCCGAGCACCGAGTCGTACTTGAGCAGGTGGGCGATGCGTCTTGTTGTCCGTCAGGTCGTTGACGGCGACGATCTCGATGTCGGCACCGGACGCCTGGACGGCCCGGAAGAAGTTGCGGCCGATGCGGCCGAAGCCGTTGATTCCTACGCGAACGGTCACGTGTGTGCTGCCTTCCACTTGATGCGGGGCGTGCCACAGGGCCGCGGCACCTTGGGGATGCCACCCACCCTAGACCCGTCGCGAGAACACGCTCGCACACCGACCGGGATACGGGCGAGTAACCGCTTCCGCACCCGCGCCCGGGACGCCGGGGGGCGTCAGCTGTCGAGCATGTCCGGGGTCAGGCACGGCCTCGGTGTTCGGGATGCCGAGGTCGGCGGCCCGCTTGTCGGCCATGGCGAGCAGACGGCGGATCCGGCCGGCGACGGCGTCCTTGGTCATCGGCGGCTCGGCCAGCTGGCCGAGCTCCTCGAGCGACGGCCTGCTTGTGCTCGCAGCCGCAGCTCGCCGGCCTCGCGCAGGTGGTCGGGGACGTCGTCGCCGAGGATCTCCAGGGCGCGCTCGACCCGGGCCCCCGCGGCCACGGCCGCCCGCGCCGAGCGGCGCAGGTTCGCGTCGTCGAAGTTGGCCAGCCGGTTCGCGGTGGCGCGCACCTCGCGGCGCATCCGGCGCTCCTCCCAGGCGAGCACGGCGTCGTGGGCGCCGAGCCGGGTGAGCATCGCGCCGATCGCGTCGCCGTCGCGGATGACGACCCGGTCGACGCCGCGCACCTCGCGGGCCTTGGCCGAGATGCCCAGCCGGCGGGCCGCGCCGACCAGCGCGAGCGCCGCCTCGGGCCCGGGGCAGGTGACCTCGAGGGCCGAGGAGCGGCCCGGCTCGGTGAGCGAGCCGTGGGCGAGGAACGCCCCGCGCCACGCGGCCTCGGCGTCGCACACCGACGCCGCTGACGACCTTGGGCGGGAGCCCGCGCACCGGGCGCCCGCGGCTGTCGATCAGGCCGGTCTGCCGGGCGAGCGACTCGCCGTCCTGGACCACCCGCACGACGTAGCGGCTGCCCTTGCGCAGCCCACCGGCCGCGAGCACGAGGACCTCGGCGGAGTGGCCGTAGACCTCGGAGATGCTCGCGTCGCAGCCGGCGGGCGGCGTTGCGCCGTGTCGAGCTCGGCCTCGACGACGATCCGCCCGCCGATGATGTGCAGCCCCCCGGCGAACCGCAGCGTCGCGGCGACCTCGGCCTTGCGGCAGCACGGCTTGGTCACCATCGAGCCGTGCTCAGCTCGTCCTTCACCTTCGCCGTCATCGCCATGGCGGTCATCCTGCCACGCGTCATCGGGCCGGTCTCGGGGTGACCACAATGTCCCTCAGGGCGGCCGCGAAGCGCAGGGGGTCGTGCTCCCCCGGGCGGTCGGGACGCCCCACCGGGGTGACGAGCAGGGTGGCCCCGAGCCGGGCGCACTGCGCGGCCAGGGCCGGCTCGTCGTCGACGACGGCCGGGTCGGCGAGCACGGCGTCGAGGCGCAGGTCGGGGGCGAGCGTCGACGAAGCGTGTCGAGGTGGTGCCCGGCGCTGAAGCCGGCGGTCTCCCCGGTGCCGGGGTCGAGGTTGAGCATCAGCAGGCGCCGGGCGCGGGTCGACCCGAGCGCCTCGCGCAGCTCGGGCACGAGCAGGTGCGGCATGACCGAGGTGAACCACGAGCCGGGGCCGAGCACGACCCAGTCGGCGCTCGCGGATCGCGGCCACCGTCTCCGGGCAGGCGGGCGGGTCGGGCGGCACGAGGCGCACCGCACCGCACCGCGCCGGGGGTCGACGGCGACCTGCGCCTGGCCGCGGACCACGCTGCACGGCATCCGGGTCGGTGGGGTCGCAGCCCGGTGACGTCGGCCTCGATGTCAGCGGGACCGCGGCCATCGGCAGCACCCGGCCGTGGGCGCTGAGCAGCCGCGCCGACCAGGTCGAGGCCGGCGACGGGGTCGCCGAGCAGCTCCCAGAGGGCGACGATGAGCAGGTTGCCGAGGGCGTGCCCGCCGAGCGGCCCGTCGCCCGCGAAGCGGTGCTGCAGCACGTCGCGCCAGGTCTGGCCCCACTCGCTGTCGTCGCACAGCGCGGCCAGCGCCATCCGCAGGTCGCCGGGCGGCAGCACGCCGAACTCGTCGCGCAGCCGGCCGGACGAGCCGCCGTCGTCGGCGACCGTGACGACGGCGGTGACCTGGTCGGTGACGTGGCGCAGGGCGGTGAGCGTGGCGGCCAGGCCGTGGCCGCCGCCCGAGTGCGACGACCGCGGCGCGGCCGCGGCTCACTCGCGCCCCAGGTCGCGGTGCACGACGAAGGTGGCCACCTGGTCGGTGGCGCAGCCGCGCGGCGAGCGCCTCGGCCATCGCCACCGAGCGGTGCTTGCCGCCGGTGCAGCCGACGGCGATGGTGACGTAGCGGCGTGCCCTCCCGCAGGTAGCCCTGCGGTGACCGGCGCCATCAGGTCGACGACGCCGGTCGAGGAACTCGGTGGCGCCCTCCTGGCCCAGCACGTAGTCGCGCCACCGGGGCGTCCGGCCCCGGTGAGCGGCCGCAGCTCGGGGACCCAGAACGGGTTGGGCAGGAAGCGCATGTCGAAGACGAAGTCGGCGTCGAGCGGCACGCCGTACTTGAAGCCGAACGACATCAGCGCCAGGCGCACGCCCGGGCCGTCCGTCGCCGCCGAAGCAGCGGGGTCAGCTTGCGGCCGAGCTGGTGCACGTTCAGCCCGGAGGTGTCGATGACGACGTCGGCCTCGGCGCGCAGGTCGCGCAGCAGTCTCGCGCTCGGCGCTGGATGCCGTCGAGCAGCCGGCCCGTCGCCCTGCAGCGGGTGCGGGCGGCGCACGCTCTCGAACCGGCGGACCAGGGCCTCGTCGGTGGCGTCGAGGAAGATCAGGTCGCGGGTGCCAGCCCGCGTCGCGCAGCGCGGCGAGCCCGGCCTGCAGCTCGGCGTGAAAAGCCCGGGCCGCGGACGTCGACCACGGCGGCGATCCGCAGGTCGCTCTCCCCGGTGTCACGGACCTTGCCGGCCAGCTCGGCCATCGCCGAGAGCAGCTGCGGCGGCAGGTTGTCGACGACGTACCAGCCGAGGTCCTCGAGGACGTTGGCGGCCGTCGACCGGCCGGCGCCGCTCATCCCGGTGACGATGACGAAGTCGGTCGACCGCGGCACCGGCGGCAGGCCACCGCCCACCGGGCTCGTCGTCAGCCACTGCCCGTTCCATCGGCACGGCCCGCTCCTTCGTCATCGACCACCTCGCCGGTGGCGAGGTTGACCGCCGGCATGGCTGTCGGCGCCCGACCCCAACTGTGCCGCAACGACCGCAGCCAGCGCAGGCCCGATGCCGGGCACGTCGGCGAGCTCGTCGACCGAGGCCGCCCGGATCTTCTTGACCGACCCGAACTGCTTGAGCAGCGCCTTGCGCCGCTTCTCCCCCAGGCCCGGGATGCCGTCGAGCGCGGCTGGTCGTCATCGCCTTCGACCGGCGCTGCCGGTGGAAGGTGATCGCGAAGCGGTGCGCCTCGTCGCGCAGCCGCTGCAGCAGGTAGAGCCCCTCGCTGGTGCGCGGCAGGACCACCGGGATACTCCTCGCCCGGCACCCACACCTCCTCGAGCCGCTTGGCCAGCCCGACCACGGCGACGTCGTCGACCCCGCAGTCCGCCAGCGCGCCGGGCGGCGGCGTTCACCTGCGGCAGCCCGCCGTCGACGACGACGAGGTTGGGCGGGTAGGCGAACCGCGCGGGGCGTGCCCCGACCTCGGGTGAGTCGACGCGTCGGCACGCCAGGGCGACGGCATCCCGCTGCGGCCACCTCGGCCTCCTCGCGCTGACCGCGCCGGAACCGGCGGGTGAGCACCTCGTGCATCGCGGCGGTGTCGTCGGTGGCCCCGGTCTCGTCGCCGCGCACGATGAAGCGGCGGTACTCGGACTTGCGCGGCAGCCCGTCCTCGAAGACGACCATCGACGCCGACCACGTGGGTGCCCTGCACGTGGCTGATGTCGAAGCACTCGATCCGCAGCGGGGCCTCGGCGAGCTCGAGGGTGTCCTGCAGCTCCTGGAGCGCCTGGCTGCGGGTGGTGAGGTCGCCGGCCCGGGTCACCTTGTGCCGGGCCAGGCTCTGCTCGGCGTTGCGGGCGACGGTCTCCATCAGGGTGCGCTTGTCGCCGCGCTGCGGGCACCCGCAGGTCGACCCGGCTGCCGCGCAGGCCGCGGACAGCCACAGCGACGAGCGCGTCGGCGTCGTCGGGCAGCACCGGCACGAGCACCTCGCGGGGCACGGCGTCGCCGGCCTCGCTCGCCGTAGACCTGCTGGAGCAGGTGCTCGACGACGTCCGGGGTGGTCTCGGCGTCGCGTCTCGGCCACCCAGCCGCGCTGGCCGCGGACCCGGCCGCCGCGGACGTGGAAGACCTGCACCGCCGCCTCGAGCTCGTCCTCGGCGAGGGCGAAGACGTCGGCGTCGGTGGCGTCGGGCAGCACGACGGCGTACTTCTCGAGCACCCGCTCCAGCGCCCCGATGTCGTCGCGCAGCCGGGCGGCGCGCTCGAAGTCGAGCTCGGCCGCGGCGGCCTTCATCTCGCCGGTCGAGCGCGGTTGATGAACCGCTCGGTCTCGCCGGCCATGAAGTCGCAGAAGTCCTCGGCGATCTGCGCGGTGGTCGCTCGGGCGTCGACCCGGCCGACGCACGGCGCGCGGCACTTGTCGATGTAGCCGAGCAGGCAGGGCCGGCCGACCTGGCCGGCCCGCTTGAAGACCCCGGCGCGAGCAGGTGCGCACCGGGAAGACGCGCAGCAGCGAGGTCGAGGGTCTCGCGGATCGCCCAGGCGTGGGCGTACGGGCCGAAGTAGCGGGTGCCCTTGCGCTTCGCGCCGCGCATCACCTGGGCCCGGGGGTACTCCTCGCCGAGGGTCACCGCGAGGTAGGGGTAGGACTTGTCGTCGCGGTACTTGACGTTGAACCGCGGGTCGAACTCCTTGATCCAGGTGTACTCGAGCTGGAGGGCCTCGACCTCGGTCGTGACGACGGTCCACTCGACGCTGGCACCGGTGCGCACCATGGTCGCGGTGCGGTGGTGCAGCGCGCGCGACGTCCTGGAAGTACGAGGACAGCCGCTGCCGCAGGTTCTTGGCCTTGCCGACGTAGATGACCCGGCCGTCCTTGTCGCGGAACCGGTAGACGCCGGGGTCGGTCGGGATCTCGCCCGGCCGAGGACGGTACGTCGACGGGTCAGCCACCCCGCAACACTACGACCGCCGGCCGACACCGGAGGTCACGGCCGGCGGGGCGCTCCGGGCTCAGGTGACGGTGATGCCGTCCGAGCCCACGGTGACGCTCTTGGTCGGCAGCGCCTTCGTGGCCGGGCCCTTCGTGACCGCGCCGGTCGCGATGTCGAAGGTGGAGCCGTGGCAGGGGCACTTGATGCCCTCGCTCGACACCTCCTTGACCGTGCACCCCTGGTGCGTGCAGATGGCGGAGAACGCCTTGTAGTCGCCGGCCGTGGGCTGGGTGATCACGACCTTCAGGGCGTCGAAGACCTTGCCGCCGCCGACCGGGATGTCGGCCTGGGCGATGGCGTCGCCCGCCGCCGACGCCGCCGCGGAGGCCGCCCCGGAGGCCGCGCTGGAGGCGGCGCTGGCGACGGCATCCCCCGTGCTCGAGCCGCACGCGGTGAGGCCCGCGGTGCCGGCGACCGCGACCCCCGCGACCATCAGGCTCTCGCGGCGTGACCAGCACGAACACGCCGAGGCAGAGGCCTCGGCGTCGGTCGTTCCTGGGGCTGACGGGTCGGTGGAGTGCTCGGTGCTCATCGTGGTCCTCGCTGTCATCGGGGTCCCGGTCCGGGCTGGAACGCACGATTATTCCCACGGTTCCTGTGGTTGACCTATGAGACCTTCGGACAGTGGCCGACCGTCGCCACCGGACCGCGTGCGCGAGCCGGTGGCCTCCAGGTAACAAGTCGGCACCACAGGTAACAAGTCGGCACCACTCTGCGGTCAATGCTGGGCTGCCCCCCGAACCAGTGGTTACAGTCTGCTAGCCCGCCTCCGTGCGGGCACGAGCACACCCGCTCACCCCATTCGTACTACTCAGGAGGAAACGTGCCTCAGCGTTCCGTGGTTGCCGTTGGCGCCTCCCTGCTCGTTGCCTCGCTCGCGCTCGCCGGTTGCGGCACGCGTGGCGACAGCGGCAGTGACGCTTCCGGATCTGATTCCGGTAACAAGACCGTCAAGATCGGCGTCATCGCGCCGCTGTCCGGCGACCTGTCCGCCCTCGGCCTGGGCATCAAGAACTCGGTCGACCTGGCCATCAAGCAGGCCAACGAGAACAAGACCATCCCGGGCTGGACGCTCGAGCTCGCGGCCGAGGACGACGAGGCCAAGCCCGACGTCGGCAAGAACGCCGCGACCAAGCTCGCGTCCGACAAGGACGTCGTCGGTGTCGTCGGCACGCTGAACTCCAGCGTCGCGCAGAGCGTGCAGCCGGTGCTCGCCGTCGGCCAAGATCGTCGAGGTCTCGCCGGCCAACACCAACCCGTCGCTGACCCAGGGCGCCGACTTCGCGACCGCCCCGGCGCGCACCTACCCGAACTACTTCCGCACCTGCACGACCGACTCGATCCAGGGCCCGTTCGCGGCGCGCTACCTGTTCGAGAAGGCCGGCATCAAGGAGGTCGCGACGGTCCACGACAAGAAGACCTACGGCCAGGGCCTGGTCGACGCGTTCACCGACGAGTTCAAGAAGCTCGGCGGCAAGATCGTCGCGGCCGAGACGATCAACCCCGACGACGACAAGTACGACGCCGTCATCAGCAAGATCAAGCCGTCGCAACCCGCAAGGCCGTCTACTACGGCGGCGAGTACCCGCAGGCCGGTCCGCTCTCGCAGCAGATGAAGGCCGCCGGCCTCAACGTCCCGCTCATGGGTGGCGACGGCATCTTCGTCCGGCGAGTACATCAAGCTCGCCGGTGCGACCGCCGACGGTGACCTCGCCACCTCGGTCGGCGCCCCGACCGACACCCTCGCCGTCGGCCAAGGCGTTCGTCGAGGCCTACAACGCGGGCGGCTACAGCGAGCCCTACGAGGCCTACGGTGCCTACGCGTACGACGCGGCCAACTCCATCATCAACGCGCTCAAGGTCTCGCTCGCCAGCGCGGACTCGCCCGAGGCGGCCCGCCAGGCCACCATCGACGCCATGTCCAAGGTCGCCTTCGACGGCGTCACCGGCAAGGTGGCCTTCGACGAGTACGGTGACACCACCTCCAAGGTCCTGACCATCTACGAGGTCAAGGGCGGCAAGTGGGAGGCCCTGAACACCGCGGCCTTCGAGAAGCTGACCTCGGTCACGTAGCACCCGTGCTGACGGCGGGGGTGGTCCACCGGACCACCCCCGCCGTCTGCATGTGGAGGCCGCGCCGACGCGGCCCACGAACCCTGCACCACCGCTGCCGTGTGGCGCGGGACACTGCGCCACGCACCCGCTACGCTCCCCCCAGCCTTACCACCGTCAACTAGGAGGTCGTGGTGGACGCCTTCGCCCAGCAGCTCGTCAACGGGCTGACCCTGGGATCGCTCTACGCCCTGATCGCGGTCGGCTACACGGTCGTCTACGGCATCGTCCAGCTGATCAACTTCGCCCACGGCGAGATCTTCATGATCGGTGCGTTCGGCGCCCTCTCGACCTGGTTGATCTTCTTCGAGGGCAACACCGACTTCTGGGTGCTGCCCTTCATGATCATCGGCGCGATCCTCGCCTCGGTCACCACCGCGGTCCTGATGGAGCGCGTTCGCCTACCGTCCGCTGCGGCAACGCGCCGCGGCTCGCCCCGCTGATCACGGCGATCGGCATCTCGGTGTTCCTGCAGGAGGCCGTGCGGCTCTTCTACGGCGAGGTGCCGTTCTTCGACTTCCCGGACGCCAAGCAGCGCGTCCCCTTCCCGCAGATCGCCGTGGTCACCGGTCCGGCGTTCCAGATCGGCGGCGTGACCATCCAGCGCTCGGCCCTGTTCACCATCGGCTGCCTGGTCATGTGCGCCGCCGGCCTCTGGTACTTCGTCAACCGCACCAAGACCGGCCGCGGCATGCAGGCCGTCTCGCAGGACCCCGACACCGCCCGCCTGATGGGCATCAACGTCGACCGGATCATCGTCGTCGCCTTCGCCGTCGGCGCCACCCTCGCCGCCGTCGCCGGTGTCGCGCAGGGCCTGCAGGTCACCAACATCGACTTCCGGATGGGCTTCCTCGCCGGCCTGAAGGCGTTCACCGCCGCCGTCCTCGGCGGCATCGGCAACGTCTGGGGCGCCGTCGTCGGTGGCCTGGTCCTCGGCATCGTCGAGGCGATGGCCGTGCAGTTCATCCCGGGCACCTTCGGTGGCAGCCCGTGGAAGGACGTCTGGGCGTTCGTGCCTCCTCATCCTCGTCCTGGTCTTCCGACCGCAGGGCCTCCTCGGCGCGAAGGTGGTGGACCGGGCATGAGCAAGCTCTCGCTTCCCGGACGAGGTCCGGGTCGCCCACGGCACCGAAGGCCCCGTGGCTGGCCATCGCCGGCGGTGCGCTGATGATCGTCAGCGGGCTGCTGTCCTGGTCGCTACGACAACCGGATCCTCGGCGACCTCGTCGATCCGCTTCTACCCGGCCGGCATCCAGCTGCTACGCGATGGTCCTCGGCCGTGCATCGCCGTCATCCTGCGGCGTGCTCGCTGCGCCGCCGGCCGCCGTGGCTGAGCCCGGCCCGCGGCCTGCGCATCCTCGGCATCACCGCGCTCGTGTTCGTGCGTCTGGGTGCTCGGCTCGATCGCGGTCCAGACCGGCGGCCTGATCAACGTCAACGAGGGCGGCTGGGTCGCGCTGGTCGGCGCCGTGCTCATCACCGTCGGCCGGGTACCTGCTCGCCCGACGGTCGACATCGACGTGCAGACGTGGCCACGGCTGAGCAGCACTGGTCGAGATCCTCATCATCGTCGTGCTCATGGCGGTGCTGCTGTTCGTCGTCGCCTACACGCTCGAGCATCCAGGACGGCGTCATCTTCGCGTCGTTCCTCGTGGCCCTCGTCGGCATGGTCGGGTGGGCTGCTCGGCACCGGCTTCGGCGGCTACCTGGGCGTTCATCGGCCACGAACAACCGACGTCCGCTGCTGCTCGCGGCGTTCCTCGTGGCGTTCCTCTTCCCGTTCACCCAGGACGGCTCGGACGCGAACATGTCGATCGCGACCCAGATCCTCATCTTCGCGGCCACCGCGCTCGGCCTGAACATCGTCGTCGGCCTCGCCGGCCTGCTCGACCTCGGCTACATCGCCTTCCTCGGCGCCGGCGCCTACGTCGGCGCCATGCTCTCGACGTCGGCGTTCTCGACCGTCGGCTGGCACCCGCCGTTCCTCGTCGTCATGCTCATCGGCGCCGCCGCCGCGGCGACCTTCGGCCTGATCATCGGCACACCGACGCTGCGCGTCTCGCGGCGACTACCTCGCCATCGTCACGCTCGGCTTCGGTGAGATCTTCCGGCTCGCGATGTTCAACCTCGACGGCAACAACGGGCCCGACCTCACCAACGGGCCCAACGGCATCCCGGCCATCCCCGACCTCGACCTCTTCGGCTTCGACTTCGGCGAGGTGCACACCGTCGCCGGCATCCCGCTCGGCCGGTTCAGCCAACTACTACTTCCTGCTGCTGCTGCTGCTGATGCTTCGTCATCCTCGTCTTCGTCCGGCTCAACGACAGCCGGATCGGCCGCGGCTGGGTCGCCATCCGCGAGGACGAGACGGCCGCCGAGGCCATGGGCGTCAACGTCTTCGGCCTCAAGCTGCTCGCCTTCGCGGTCGGCGCCTTCCTCGCCGGCCTCGCCGGCACGATCAAGGCCCACCAGGACACCTCGGTCAGCCCGGACCAGTACGTCTTCCTCGAGTCGGCGTTCCTGCTCGCCGCCGTCGTCCTCGGCGGTATGGGCACCGTGATCGGGCGTGCTCGTCGGCGCGACGATCCTCAAGCTGCTCCCCGAGAAGCTGCGCGTTCGTCAACGAGTACCGGCTGCTGGTCTTCGGCCTGCTGCTCGTCGTCATGATGCGGTTCCGCCCGGAGGGCCTCGTCGCCGAGCAAGCGCCGCCAGCTGGAGTTCCACGAAGAGGACACCGAGCTCGTCGAGCTCGTCCAGGCCGAGCACCTCCAGGAGGCGAAATGACCGTCACCGAGACCCCGGACAGCGCGCCCGGTACGTCGCACCAGCTGGTCCTCGAGGCCAGCGGCGTGACGATGCGGTTCGGCGGCCTCACCGCCGTCGACGACGTCGAGCCTGACGGTGCACGAGGGCGAGATCGTCGGCCTGATCGGCCCGAACGGTGCCGGCAAGACGACCTTCTTCAACTGCCTCACCGGCCTGTACATCCCGACCGAGGGCGAGGTCACGCTCAACGGCGACGACCCTGCCGCCGAAGCCGCTCGCGGTCGTCGCGGGCCGGCATGGCCCGCACCTTCCAGAACATCCGGCTCTTCGCCAACATGACCGCGCTGGAGAACGTCATGGTCGGCCGGTACTGCCGCACCACGCTCGAGGGCGCTCGACCTCGATCCTGCGCGGGCCGAAGTTCAAGCGCGAGGAGGCCGCGACCCGCGAGCGGGCCCAGGAGCTGCTCGACTTCGTCGGGCTCGGCAAGTCGGCCGAGCTACCTCGCGCGCAACATGCCCTACGGCGACCAGCGCCGGCTCGAGATCGCCCGGGCGCTGGCCACCGACCCGCAGCTCCTCCTCCTCGACGAGCCCACCGCGGGCATGAACCCGCAGGAGACCGAGGCAGACGATGCACCTGATCTTCAAGATCCGGGACAGCGGCCTCGCCGTCGTCGTCATCGAGCACGACATGCGGTTCATCTTCAACCTCTGCGACCGGGTGCTCTGCCTGGTCCGCGGCGAGCTGCTCGTCGAGGGCACCCCCGGCGAGGTGCAGTCCGACCACCGGGTGATCGAGGCCTACATCGGCGGCGACGACGAGGCGGAGGAGGAGAGCGCGTGAGCGCCATGCTCGAGGTCAAGGACCTCGAGGTGGCCTACGGCAAGATCAAGGCCGTCAAGGGCATCACGCTTCGACGTCGACGAGGGCCAGGTCGTCACCCTGATCGGCACCAACGGTGCCGGCAAGACGACCACCCTGCGCACCATCTCGGGCCTGCTGCGGCCCGTCGGCCGGCGCGATCACCTTCCAGGGCAAGGACCTCACGACGGTCGCGGCCCACGACATCGTCGCAGCTCGGGCTGGCCCACTCCCCCGAGGGCCGGCGGATCTTCCCGCGGCTCACCGTCGAGGAGAACCTGCTGCCTCGGCGCGTTCGCCCGCAAGGACAAGGCGCATCAACGCCGACCTCGACGCGGCGTTCGACCTGTTCCCGATCCTCGGGGAGCGCCGCGCGCAGCCGGCCGGCACGTTCTCCGGTGGCGAGCAGCAGATGCTGGCGATGGGCCGGGCGATGATGAGCCGGCCCAAGCTGCTCATGCTCGACGAGCCGTCGATGGGCCTGTCGCCGCTGATGATGAAGAAGATCATGACGACGGTCACCGACGCTCCAGCAGCAGGGCACCACGATCCTGCTCGTCGAGCAGAACGCCCAGGCGGCGCTGAAGCTGGCCGACCAAGGGCTACGTGCTCGAGGTCGGCAAGATCGTGCTCACCGGCACCGGCCAGGAGCTGCTCGCCAGCGACGACGTGCGCAAGGCCTACCTCGGCGAGGACTGAGCCGCCTCGGCCGGGTCCCACGCGCAGCGTGGGCGGACTGAACCACCGCGACGAGAGAGGCCCCGGATGCCGTGCCACGGCATCCGGGCGCTCTCGTCGTTCGTGGCTCAGCTGGCGGCGCGCTTGGTGGCGGTCTTGCGGGCCGGCGCCTTCGCCGCCGCGGCGGTCTTGCGGGGGGTCGTGGTCTTCCGCGGTGCCGCGGCCTTGCGGGTCGTCGTGGCCTTCGTACCGGTGGCCCGGGTCGTCGTGCGGGCCGTCCTGGCCAGCACCGGCGCGAGGAACCGCCCGGTGTGCGAGTGCTCGAGCGTGGCGACGTGCTCGGGCGTGCCCTCGGCGATGACCCGGCCGCCGCCGCTGCCGCCCTCGGGGCCGAGGTCGACGATCCAGTCGGCGCTCTTGATGACGTCGAGGTTGTGCTCGATGACGATGACCGTGTTGCCCTTGTCGACCAGGCCCTGGAGCACGCCGAGCAGCTTGCGGATGTCCTCGAAGTGCAGGCCGGTGGTCGGCTCGTCGAGCACGTAGACGGTGCGCCCGGTGGACCGCTTCTGCAGCTCGGTGGCGAGCTTGACGCGCTGCGCCTCGCCGCCGGACAGCGTCGGCGCCGGCTGGCCGAGCCGCACGTAGCCCAGGCCGACGTCGATGAGCGTGCGCAGGTGCCGCGAGATCGGCCGGCACGGCGGCGAAGAAGTCGGCGGCCTCCTCGATCGGCATGTCGAGCACGTCGGCGATCGTCTTGCCCTTGAAGTGCACCTCGAGCGTCTCGCGGTTGTAGCGGGCGCCGTGGCACACCTCGCACGGCACGTAGACGTCGGGCAGGAAGTTCATCTCGATCTTGATCGTGCCGTCGCCGGAGCACGCGTCGCAGCGGCCGCCCTTGACGTTGAACGAGAACCGGCCCGGCTGGTAGCCGCGGATCTTCGCCTCGGTGGTCGTCGGCGAACAGCTTGCGGATGTGGTCGAAGACGCCGGTGTAGGTGGCCGGGTTGGAGCGCGGGGTGCGCCCGATCGGGCCCTGGTCGACGTGCACGACCTTGTCGAGGTGCTCGAGGCCGGTGACCGTCTTGTGCCGGCCGGGCACGTGCCGGGCGCCGTTGAGCTTGTTGGCCAGGACGTTGTAGAGGATGTCGTTGACCAGCGTCGACTTGCCCGAGCCGGACACCCCGGTGACGGCGACCAGGTTGCCGAGCGGGAACGACACGTCGACGCCCTGCGAGGTTGTGCTCGCGGGCGCCGACGACGGTGACCTCGCGACCCTTCGTCCTGCGGGCGACGGACCTGCGGGGTCGGGATCTCGCGGCGGCCGGAGAGGTACTCGCCGGTGAGCGAGTCGGGGTGGGTCGAGCAGGTCGGCGACGGTGCCGGAGTGCACCACCTGGCCGCCGTGCTCGCCCGCGCCCGGGCCGATGTCGACGACCCAGTCGGCGGTGCAGATGGTGTCCTCGTCGTGCTCGACGACGATCAGCGTGTTGCCGAGGTCGCGCAGCCGGGTGAGCGTCTCGATCAGCCGGTGGTTGTCGCGCTGGTGCAGCCCGATGCGACGGCTCGTCGAGCACGTAGAGCACGCCGACCAGGCCGGAGCCGATCTGGGTGGCCAGCCGGATGCGCTGCGCCTCGCCGCCGGACAGCGTGCCCGCCGGCCGGTCGAGGCTGAGGTAGTCGAGGCCGACGTCGAGCAGGAACCCGAGCCGGGCCTGGATCTCCTTGATGACCCGCTCGGCGATCTGCCGCTCGCGCACGGTGAAGTCGACGTCGTCGAGGAACGCGCGCGGCATCGCGCGATGGCCAGCGCGGGACACGTCGGCGATGGACTCGACCGCCGATGAGCACGGCGAGCGACTCGGGCTTGAGCCGGGCGCCCTTGCACACCGGGCACGGCACCTCGCGCATGTAGCCCTCGTAGCGCTCCCGGCTCCAGTCCGAGTCGGTCTCGGTGTGCCGGCGCTTGACGAACGGGATGACGCCCTCGAAGCCGGTGGAGTAGGACCGCTCGCGGCCGAACCGGTTGCGGTAGCGCACGTGCACCTTGTGGTTCTTGCCGTGCAGCAGGGCCTCCTGGGCGCGCTGCGGCAGCGCCCGCCACGGGGTGGTCATCGAGAACCTGAGGTCCTCGGCCAGCGCGGCCAGGACCCGCTGGAAGTACTCGGCGGCGCCGGAGCCGCTGGCCCACGGCGCGATGGCACCGTCGGCGAGGCTGAGGTCCTCGTCGGGGACGATCAGGTCGGGGTCGACCTCGAGCTCGGTGCCGATGCCGGTGCACTCGGGGCAGGCGCCGAACGGGCTGTTGAACGAGAACGAGCGCGGCTCGACCTCGTCCATCGCAGCGGGTGGTCGTTGGGGCAGGCCATGCTGCTCGGAGAACCGGCGCTCGCGGTCGGGGTCCTCGGTGTCGAGGTCGACGAACTCGACGACGAGCACGCCCCCGGCCAGGCCGAGCGCGGTCTCGACCGAGTCGGTGAGCCGGCGCTTGGCGACGGCGTCGTCGCCCTTGGCCACGAGCCGGTCGACGACGACCTCGATGGTGTGCTTGACCTGCTTCTCGAGCTTGGGCGGCTCGGTCAGCGCGACCACCTCGCCGTCGACCCGGGCGCGGGCGAAGCCCTTGGTCTGCAGCTCGGCGAAGAGGTCGACGTACTCGCCCTTGCGGGCCGCGGACGACCGGGGCGAGCACCTGGAAGCGGGTGCCCTCGGGCAGCTCGAGCAGCCGGTCGACGATCTGCTGCGGGCGTCTGCCGGGTGATCGGCTCGCCGCAGACCGGGCAGTGCGGCCGGCCGGCGCGGGCGAAGAGCAGCCGCAGGTAGTCGTAGACCTCGGTGATCGTGCCGACCGTCGACCGCGGGTTGCGGTTGGTCGACTTCTGGTCGATCGACACCGCCGGCGACAGGCCCTCGATGAAGTCGACGTCGGGCTTGTCCATCTGGCCGAGGAACTGCCGGGCGTAGGCCGACAGCGACTCGACGTAGCGCCGCTGGCCCTCGGCGAAGATCGTGTCGAAGGCCAGGCTGGACTTGCCCGACCCGGACAGGCCGGTGAACACGATCGAGGCTGTCGCGGGGCAGGTCGATGCGAGATGTCCTTGAGGTTGTGCTCGCGGGCACCACGGACGACGAGGTGGTCATGACTCACGCCCGCCATGTTAAGTGGGGGCACCGACAACACCCTCATCCATGGACGAGGCACCGGGCGTCACCGTAGCGTCACCACCATGGACACGACCTCCCCCGACGTCGTCACCGCGGTCGACGCACAGACCGCGGCCCTGCTGCACACCGCCCGGACCCTCGACGACGGCCGGGCATCGTCGCTGTGCGCGGGCTGGACCCGCGGCCACGTGCTGACCCACGTGGCCCGCAACGCCGACGGGCTGGCCGCCCTGGTGCGCTCGGCCGTCGACGGCACGGGCGAGACGATGTACACCAGCCCCGAGGACCGCGACGCCGACATCGAGGCCGGGGCCGGCCGGCCCGGCAGCCGAGCTGGTCGACGACGTCGAGCGCACCGCGCGGGCCCTGGCCGAGCAGCTGGCCCGCCTCGGCCCGGAGCAGGCCGAGGTGCGCCTGGAGCGCACTCCCGGGCAGTTCGTCGTCAAGGGGAAGAACATCCCCTTCATGCGGCTGCGCGAGCTGGTCTACCACCACGTCGACCTCCTGGCCGGCTTCGGGTTCGCCGACGTCGACGCGGAGGTGCAGCGGGTGCTCGTGGGCGAGGAGGTGCGTCGGCTGCGCGCCTGCGACCCACCGCCCGACCTCACCCTGCGCACCCCGGACGGCGACGAGTGGACGGTCGGGGCGGGCACGGCATCCGTCGAGGGTGACCGTGGCGCCCTCCTCGGCTGGCTCGGCCGCGGCCTGACCACGGGTCTGACCGGCGAACCCCTCCCCGCACTCCCCGAAGGACGGTGACGACGATGACCTACACCGGGCACGTGATCCCCGGAGGCCCGACGGACATCCGGCGGCTCGAGCGCGCGACGATCCGCAAGATGTCGGTCAGCGAGATGCACAACAACGTCTACCTGCTGACCTGCGCGGCCACCGGCGAGCAGCTGCTCATCGACGCCGCCGACGACCCGCACCGGTGCATGCTGCTCGTGCGTGAGGGCACCGGGCGGCTCGACCACCTCGTCACCACGCACCAGCACTGGGACCACGTGCGCGCCCTCGAGGAGGTCGCCCGCACCACCGGCGGCCACGACGTACGCCGGGGCCGACGACGCCGACGCGCTGCCCGTCGCGCCCGACGTGCGGCTGGCGCACGGCGACGTCGTGACGGTCGGCGAGCTCGAGCTCGACGTCATCCACCTGCGCGGCCACACCCCGGGGTCGGTGGCGCTGTCCTGGGCCGACCCGGACGGGGGCACCCACCTGTTCACCGGCGACTCGCTCTTCCCCGGCGGGGTCGGCAACACCAAGAACCCCGGTCAGAGCTTCGAGTCGCTCTACGCGGACGTCGTCGAGCGGGTCTTCGCGACCCACGACGACGACACCTGGTTCTACCCGGGCCACGGCGACGACTCCACGATCGGGGCCGAGCGCCCGCACCTCGAGGAGTGGCGAGACCGCGGCTGGTGACGGGCGACATCGTCGGCTGGCTGATGCCGCCGCACCACCGTCGTAGGCCCCGCCGGAGTGGAACGAACCCGTGTTCTTCGGGTCGTCTCCAAGACTCTTGATGTCCCGGCCCGAGTAGCGGCGGTCGAACCACACCCCTCGAGCACGAGCAGCACCATGAACCCGACAACCCAGACCCACAGCGGCATGGCGAGCCTCCCGTCCGCCCACCCACGACGTCGGTGGGCGTTGGATCCACTGTCCGCCCCGGCGCGTCCCACGTCCAGCACCGGCAGTCCCCGGCTCGGTTCCCGACGAAGCGTCAGGCCGGGTAGGAGCAGGCCCAGGTCTCGATGGTGCGGAAGCCGAGCCGCTCGTCGACGCCGACGCCCATCGGGCTCGACTGCAGGTACGCCGTGTGGGCGCCCAGCCGCCCTCCGTCGACCACGATCCGGTGCGGTGACGCTAGCACCGCGGACGACGTGCGTGCCCGGCATCCGTCATGGCTAGCCTGACCCGGTGACGAGCGCTGCCGACCGGGTCCCCGCACCCCTGCTCGTCCTCGCCGGGATCGTCTCGGTGCAGTTCGGCGGTGCGCTCGCGGCGACCCTGGTGCCGGTGATCGGTGCCGGCGGGTCGGTCGTCATGCGGCTGCTGTTCGCCACGGCGCTGCTGCTCGCGATGGTCCGCCCGCGCTGGCGCGGCCACTCGCGGCAGCCTGGCGCACGGTGATCGCCTTCGGCGTCGCGCTCGGGATGATGAACTTCACGTTCTACAGCTCACTGGCCCACCTGCCGATCGGGGTGGCCGTCACCATCGAGTTCATCGGCCCGCTGACGCTCGCCGCCGCGCTGTCCCGGCGAGTGGTGGATGCGGTGGCGGTCGCCGCCGCCGGGCTGGGGGTGGTGCTCATCTCCGAGGCGCTGAGCACGCCGCTCGAGGAGCTCGACTGGGTGGGCATCGGGCTGGCCCTGGCCGCCGGGGCGTTCTGGGCGGCCTACATCGTGCTGTCGGGGCGCACCGGGGCCGAGTTCCCGCGCCTCGACGGCCTGGCGATCGCGATGGTCGTCGCCACCGCCGTGACCCTGCCGCTCGGCATCGGCAGCGTGCCCGCTGTGGACGACCGAGACGCTGGTGAAGGGCCTGGGCATCGCGGTGCTGTCGTCGGTGCTGCCCTACTCGCTCGAGCTGCTCGCGCTGCGCCGCCTGTCGGCCAGGGTGTTCGGCATCCTGCTCAGCCTCGAACCGGCAGCGGCGGCCCTGGCCGGGCTGATCGTGCTCGGTCAGCGTCCTGACCCCGACCCAGCTGCTGGGCATGGGCCTGGTCGTCGCGGCATCGGCCCTGGTCCTGGGCCTGGGCGCCCGGCAAGGACCCGGCCGAGTCGACCGGCGCCTGAGCGGCGCAGCACCTCGAGTCGCGTACGAGCCCGCGCCTCGCGGTCGTCGCGGCGGGTCTTCATCAGGCTGAGCGACCGTCGTGGTGCCGAGGATGAGCGACGATGGCCGCGAGCGACATCCAGATCGGGATCTCCGGCACGCGGGACGTGCTCGCCGCCGTTGATGAACGGCAGCTCGTTGGTCGTGCAGGGCGTGCAGCAGCAGCTTGACGCCGATGAAGGCGAGCAGCACGGCCAGGCCGATGCTGAGGTAGACCAGCCGCTTGAGCAGGCCGCCGATGCAGGAAGTAGAGCTGGCGCAGCCCCATCAGCGCGAAGAGGTTGGCGGTGAGCACGATGTACGGCTCCTTGGTCAGCCCGTAGATCGCCGGGATCGAGTCGAGCGCGAAGAGCAGGTCGGTCGTGCCGAGGGCGATGATGACGAAGAACATCGGGGTGACCAGCCGCTTGCCGTTCTGCGACGCTGAACAGCTTGGTGCCGTCGTACTCCTTGGTGGCGGGGAAGCGCGACTCCACGAACTTCATGAAGCGGTTCTCCTCGTACTCGTCGTCGTCGCTCTCGCCCTCGCGGGCGAGCTTCCACGCCGTGTAGAGGAGGAACGCGCCGAAGATGTAGAAGACCCAGCTGAACCGCTCGATCGCCGCGGCGCCGAGCCAGATGAAGAGGCCGCGCAGGACGATCGCGATGATGATGCCGACCATGCAGCGCGAACTGCTGCAGCTTCTCGGGCACGGCGAACTTCGCCATGATCAGGATGAAGACGAACAGGTTGTCGACCGACAGCGAGTACTCGGTGAGCCAGCCGGCGAAGAACTCCCCGGCGTAGCTGGGCCCCGGCGAAGCACCACATGCCCGAGGCCGAAGAGGATCGCCGCACCGATGTAGCCGGCGAGCGCGATGCCGGTCTCGCGGTTGGAGGGCCGGTGCGGGTTGCCGGGCGATCCACACGACGTCGAACGCGAGCACGGCTGCGGCGACCCCGATGGTCACCCACCAGACCCACGGGTCGAGGTTCAGGGACTCGGAGGCGGTCGGCAGGATCGCGAGGGTCACCGGCCGGACGTCTACCGAGAGGTTCGGGTGGCGCTCGTACCAGGCGCGCTCAGGCGGACGGGCGGCGAGACTTCGGCAGCGCGGCGACGACCAGCTCGTAGGACGTGTCGACCGCCTCGCGCAGCGCGTCGTCGGGGATCGCCCCGCCGACGCGCAGGGTGTTCCAGCCGTGCCGGCCGATGTACGCCATCACCGACGCGTCGTCGGGGTACTCGGCCAGCCACTCGTCGGCCTCGGCGCGGGTGCCGCACTTGACGCCGATCGACGCCTCGCCGAGGAAGCAGAAGATCTTCTCGCCCACCTTCGCCACGTGGTCGCCCTCCCACGGCTGGTCGGCCCAGGCCCCCGGCTTGGCGAGGGCGTACTCCGCCCAGCGATCCCGACGCACCGGACGCCGCGGCATCCGGCCGTTCGGTCACTTCGTGGCCTCGCTCATCTGGCGCAGCTCCTTCTTCAGGTCGCCGATCTCGTCGCGCAGGCGGGCGGCCAGCTCGAACTGCAGCTCGCCGGCCGCCGGGTGCATCTGGTGCGGTGAGCTCCTGGATCAGGTCGGCGAGGTCGCCGGCCGCCACCGGCTCGGCGCGGCGCGCGCCGAGCGCGATGTCGGCGGCGGCGGCACCACGGCCGCCACGCCCGCCGGCGGTCTTGCCGCGTGACTGCGGCCCGCCCCGAGCCGAGCAGCTCCTCGGTGTCGGCGTCCTCGCGGGCGAGCAGGTCGGTGATGTCGGCGATCTTCTTGCGCAGCGGCTGCGGGTCGATGCCGCGCTCGAGTGTTGTAGGCGATCTGCTTCTCGCGGCGCCGGTTGGTCTCGTCGATCGCCTGCGCCATCGACGGGGTGATCTTGTCGGCGTACATGTGCACCTGGCCGGACACGTTGCGGGCGGCGCGGCCGATCGTCTGGATGAGCGAGCGTGCCCGAGCGCAGGAAGCCCTCCTTGTCGGCGTCGAGGATGCGCCACCAGCGACACCTCGGGCAGGTCGAGGCCCTCGCGCAGCAGGTTGATGCCGACCAGGACGTCGAACTCGCCCAGCCGCAGCTCGCGCAGCAGCTCGACCCGGCGCAGCGTGTCGACCTCGGAGTGCAGGTAGCGGACCCGGATGCCCTGCTCGAGGAGGTAGTCGGTGAGGTCCTCGGCCATCTTCTTGGTCAGCGTGGTGACCAGGACGCGCTCGTTCTGCTCGGTGCGCGTCGCGGATCTCGTGCAGCAGGTCGTCGATCTGGCCCTTGGTCGGCTTGACGATGACCTCGGGGTCGATCAGGCCGGTCGGCCGGATGATCTGCTCGACGACGCCGTCGGCCTTGGCCAGCTCGTACTGGCCCGGGCGTGGCCGACAGGTAGACGGTCTGGCCGATGCGCTCGAGGAACTCCTCCCACTTCAGCGGCCGGTTGTCCATCGCGCTGACGGCAGCCGGAAGCCGTGGTCGACCAGGGTGCGCTTGCGGGACATGTCGCCCTCGTACATCGCGCCGATCTGCGGCACGGTGACGTGCGACTCGTCGATGACGAGCAGGAAGTCCTCGGGGAAGTAGTCGAGCAGGCAGTTGGGCGCCGTGCCCGGGCGCGCGGCCGTCGATGTGCAGCGAGTAGTTCTCGATGCCGGAGCAGGAGCCGACCTGGCGCATCATCTCGATGTCGTAGGTGGTGCGCATCCGCAGCCGCTGGGCCTCGAGCAGCTTGCCCTGCTTCTCCAGCTCGCGCCAGCCGCTCGCTCGAGCTCGTGCTCGATGCCGCGGATCGCGCGCTCCATGCGCTCCGGGCCGGCGACGTAGTGGGTGGCCGGGAAGACGTACATCTCCTGCTCCTCGCGGACGACCTCGCCGGTGAGCGGGTGCAGCGTGTAGATGCGCCTCGATCTCGTCGCCGAAGAACTCGATCCGGACGGCGAGCTCCTCGTAGACCGGGATGATCTCGACGGTGTCGCCGCGGACCCGGAAGGTGCCGCGGGTGAAGGCGAGGTCGTTGCGGGTGTACTGCATCTGCGACGAACTGGCGCAGCAGGTCGTCGCGCTCGATCTCGTCGCCGACCCGCAGCCGGACCATCCGGTCGACGTACTCCTGCGGCGTGCCGAGGCCGTAGATGCAGGACACCGAGGCGACCACGATGACGTCGCGCCGGGTGAGCAGCGCAGTTGGTGGCGCGAGTGCCGCAGCCGCTCGACCTCGTCGTTGATCGAGGAGTCCTTCTCGATGTAGGTGTCCGTCTGCGGGACGTAGGCCTCGGGCTGGTAGTAGTCGTAGTAGGAGACGAAGTACTCGACGGCGTTGTTGGGCAGCAGCTCGCGGAACTCGTTGGCCAGCTGGGCGGCCAGGGTCTTGTTCGGCGCCATGACCAGCGTCGGCCGCTGCACCTGCTCGATCAGCCAGGCCGTCGTCGCCGACTTGCCGGTGCCGGTGGCGCCGAGCAGCACGACGTCCTGCTCGCCCGCCCGGATGCGGCGCGCGAGCTCGGCGATCGCCGTCGGCTGGTCGCCGGCGGGCTGGAAGTCGGAGACGACCTCGAACGGCGCCACGGCTGCGCTGGAGGTCGGTGGTCGGACGCATCCCCCTACGGTATGCCGCGCCACCGACAGTCGGTCACGGCGCCGGCACGCCGGGTGGGCGGCTCACCGGTCCAGATCGGCCAGCGCCTCCCCGACCACGTCGATCGACTCGGACGTGATCGGGTCGAGCACGAGCTGCAGATGAGTGGCACCGGCGTTCGCGAGGCCCCGCACGTGCTCCCCGAGGTCGTCGGGCGTGACCGTCGTGACCTGGGTGTCGTAGTGCTCCCCCATCAGGCGCCCCCGACCACCCGGGAGGGTGACCAGCACGGCCGCCGTCGCCTCGACCGCGCGCCCCGGCGGCATGGCCGCGTCGACGTCAGCCTTCACCTGTGCGAAGCGGTCGACCGAGTTGTCGTAGATGCTCCACCACACGTTCCACGCGTCGACGACCGGCAGACCGATGCCGAGCATGCGCGGGCTGGTCGAACCGAGCATCACCGGCGGGCCGCCCGGTCGCGCCGGGCGAGGGTCGAGCACGCAGTCGTCGACGTCGTAGAACTGGCCGTGGAACGTCGTGCGCCCCTCGCGCAGCAGGGGCACGATGACCGCCAGCGCCTCCTCGAAGCGCGACACGCGCCGGTCGTACGCGAAGCCGAAGGCGTCGTACTCCCGCCGGTTCCAGCCCGCCCCGAGGCCCAGGATGAGCCGCCCCCCGGAGATCGCGTCGACCGTCGCGGCCTGCTTCGCCAGCATCGCCGGCGCGTGGAAGCTCGTCGATGCCACCAGTGGTCCGATCTCGACCCGCTCGGTGACCGCCGCGATCGCCGCCAGGGTCGTCCAGGCCTCGTACGGCCCACGCGTCGACCCGTCGGGGAGGTCGTAGAGCAGGTGGTCGCCCACCCAGACCGAGTCGAGCCCGGCGCCTTCCGCACGTCGGGCCAGGTCCAGGTACTCGGGCCACGGCACGAACCGCTCGACCTCGGGCAGCTGGACACCGACCTTGCACGGGCGCGTCATGGCCCGACCCTACGGACCGCAGCGCCGACCGCGCCAGAACCGCAGAGCGCGCGATCACCGCCACCAGCGCTCCGCCGCGATCGTCATCCGGGTGTCGGTGCGAGCCCGGTAGAACGCCGTGACGCCCTCGAGGAACTCGAGCTGGCTCTTCGCGATCTGGTCGAGGCGGTCGTACTGCTCCCGCAGGTCCTCGAGCAGCCGACGGTCCGCCCTCCGGCGCCCCCCGCGGAGAGCCGTGACGGCGCGGGCCATGACCTGCGCCCCCTGCGAGGCCATCGTGCGCACCGTGAGCAGCGTGTGCCGCACCGTGAACAGCTCGTCGAGGAACTCCTGGGGGTTGTTGTCGTCGGCCCTCGCCATGACCCGCTGCTCGAGCAGGCCCACCTCCTGGGCGAAGTCGTTGACCAGTCGCTCCTGCACGTTGGTCAGCGCCGCGACGTGCGCGTACACCAGCGCCATCGGCGTGCGCGGGCGGAGCCGGCCGGCCTCCATCCGGGCCGCGACCTCCCCGGTCTCACGGACCATGGCGGCCAGCGGCACCACCGGGTTCCTCGGACCGTGCAGGGTGACCACGAACCGCGGCCCGACGAAGAGGTCGAGCTCGAGGTAGTGGACGTGGCCGCCCGCTCCCGGCTCGGGCCGGTGCAGGGCGAGGTAGAGCACGTCCCCGTAGTGGTGCAGCCGAGCAATGTGGTTGCGCGCCAACGCATCGCTCGCCGCCTTCGGGTGGATGCCGAAACGCTCGGTCAGGAGCTGGGCGGTGGACTCGTCCGGCTCGGGGACGTCGACCCACACCCAGCCGTCGTCGCGCGCGAGAAGTCCGACGAGGTCCGCGGTCCCGGCCCGCTGGGCCACCCCGGAGTCACCGTCGACCCACACGACGCCGATGTCCGGCACGAGGTCAGCGTAGGTGCCGCGCGCGAGCGTCGGTAGGAGGCGCACGCCATCCCTCTGGTCAGTGTCGGCGGCCGGTGGAAGCATCACGTCATGGCGACGCAGCCCCTCCCGAGCGCCGGAACCGGAGACGACGCGGACACCGGTCTGGACCCCACCGACTGGGCGGCCTTCCGCACCCTGGCGCACCAGATGCTCGACGACTCGCTCGACCACATCGCCGGGCGACGCGACCAGCCGGTGTGGCAGCCGATGCCGGATGCCGTCCGCGCGGCCTTCGACGGCCCTCTCCCCCGCGCGCCCGAGGGTCTCGAGGCCGCCTACGACGACTTCCGGCGCACGGTCGTGCCCTACTCGATGGGCAACGACCACCCGCGCTTCTGGGGGTGGTACATGGGTGCCGGCAACCCGGTCGGCAGCCTGGCCGACCTCCTCGCGAGCGTGCTCAACCCCAACATGGGTGGCGCCGACCACGCCCCGGTGCTCGTCGAGCAGCAGGTCGTGCGCTGGTGCGCCGAGGCCGCCGGCTACCCCACCTCGGCGAGCGGCCTGCTCGTCGGCGGCGCCTCGGAGGCCAACCTGATCGGCCTCGCGGTGGCCCGAACCGCGCGGATCGGCCCCCAGGTCCGCACCGACGGCATCCCGAGCGGTACGCGGTACGCCGTCTACGCCTCCACCGAGGTGCACAGCTGCCACCGCAAGTCGCTCGAGCTCCTCGGGCTCGGGGAGTCCTCCCTGCGCAAGGTGCCGGTGCGTGACGACTTCACCATGGACGTCGAGGCCCTCGCCGCCGCCGTGGCCGCCGACCGGTCCTCAGGGGTCGAGCCGCTCGCCGTCGTGGCCACCGTCGGCACGATCAACACCGGTTCGGTCGACGACCTGGAAGCCATCGCCGACCTCGCCGAGCGAGAAGGTCTGTGGCTGCACGTCGACGGCGCCATCGGCGGCTTCCTGGCGCTCAGCTCACACCCGGACGCCGTGCGCGGCCTCGAGCGCGCCGACTCCCTCGCCCTCGACCTGCACAAGTGGATGCAGGCGCCGATCGACGTCGGCCTCGCGCTGGTGCGCGACGAGGCGGCCCACCGGGCGACGTTCTCGGTGGTGCCCCAGTACCTCTCGCACGCCACCCGCGGGCTGGCCGCCGGTGAGGTGTGGTTCAACGAGTACGGCATCGCCCTCTCCCGGGGCTTCCGGGCGCTGCGGGTCTGGTTGGCGCTCAAGGCCTATGGCGCCGACGCCTTCGGCCGGGTCATGGACCGCAACATCGCCCAGGCCAATGCCCTGGCCGACCGGGTCGACGCGCACCCCGACCTCGAACGGCTCGCGCCGGTCGGCTGCGACGTCGTGTGCCTGCGGTACGCCCCACCAGGGGTACCCGCGGACCGGCTCGACGAGGTCAACCACGAGCTCGTGCTGCGCATCCACGAGAGCGGTGTGGCGATCGTCACCGACACGGTGCTCGACGGCGCCCTGGCGGTACGGGTGGCCATCAGCAACCACCGCACCCGCGACGGCGACCTCGAGCTCTTCCTCGACACCGTGCTCGACCTGGGGTCACAGGTCGTGGCAGAGCTCGACGAGGCTCCCTGACCGCCCCGGCGCGGTAGCCGGGCCTCACTGGCCCGGCTCAGGTGGTGGGCGGGTGCCACCCGGTGCGTTGCGCCCAGGCGCGCGCCCGCTCGTCGGCGGCGTCGAACCACGGCTCCTTCGCCTCGGCGTAGTCCCCGGTCGACGCGACGCCGGTGGCCAGCTCGGTCTTCATCGTCGCGTAGGCGGCGCGCTCGACGGCATCCGCCCGTAGCCAGTCGCGGAACCGCAAGGCCCAGACCCAGCCGGGCGAGCCGACCTCGCGCACGTGCACGTGGGCGACCCGCCCCGGGTCGCACGACCCGTGCAGCCGCTTGGCCCAGGTGGTGCCGTCCTTGCCGTTGTCGTGCCACTCCCCCGGCATCCGCACGAACCCGGCGGAGTCCATCGACGCGACGAACCCCGGGTCGTCGGCGTCGTCGAGCGACGCCACGCCGACCTGCAGGTCGACGACGTCCTTGGCGACCAGCCCGGGCACCGCGGTCGACCCGATGTGCTCCAGGGACACCGCGGCGTCCCCGACGGCGTGCCGGATGCGGGCGAGCAGGCGGGCGGCCTGGGCCGGCCACTGCGGGTCGGGTGCCGAGAGCGTCGGGTGCGACAGCCGTGAGCGGATGCCGTACCGCAGGTTGAGCTCGAAGGGCTCGACCCGCTCGTGCCAGAGCCGCAGCACCACGGCACGCAGCGCCTCGGGCGTCGCCTCGTTGGACAGCCACACGTCGGCCGCAGCACGGCGCGCGTCGTCGTCGGCCTGCGCGGCGATGCGCGCCCGGGCGTCGGCCTCGGTCATCCCGCGCTGGTCCACGAGGCGACGGACCCGAACCTCCTCGGCCGCCCCCACGACGACGACCAGGTGGTAGTCGGCCCCCATCCCCTTCTCGACGAGCAGCGGCATGTCGTGCACGACGACGGCATCCGGCCCGGCGTCGTCGATGATCTGCGCGGTGCGGGCCCAGATCGCCGGGTGGGTCAGGGCCTCGAGGTCGCGCAGCGCCGCCGGGTCACCGAAGACGACCCTCCCGAGGGCGGGCCGGTCGAGCCCACCGTCACGGTCGAGCACGGCGGCACCGAACCGGTCCGCGACGGCGGCCAGCGCCGGGGTGCCGGGTTCGACGACCTCCCGGGCCACGGCATCCGCGTCGACGACCACCGCACCCAGCGATGCCAGCTGGGCCGAGACGGTCGACTTGCCGGAGCCGATTCCCCCGGTGAGGCCCACGCGCAGCATGTCGGCGACCCTAGCGCCCGACGCCCTCGGTCACGCGTGCGGGTCGGCCAACCGGGCCGGAAAGCCTCCGGTCGCGACCGGGCCCCAGCGGGTCGGCGTGACGCGGATCAGCGACTTGCCCTGCTCCACCATCGCGCGGCGGTACTCATCCCAGTCGGGGTGCTCGCCCGCGATGCACCGGTAGTACTCGACCAGGGGCTCCACGGAGTCCGGTGGGTCGATGACCTCGCAGTCGCCGTCGACCTGCACCCACGCTCCGCCGAAGTCGTCGGAGAGCACCACGATGCTCACCCGCGGGTCACGCCGCGCGTTGGCCGTCTTGGCCCGTTCCGGGTAGGTCGAGACGACGAGCCGGCCCTGCCGGTCGACGCCGCCCGTGACCGGAGACGCCTGTGGCCGCCCGTCCGACCGCGTGGTCATCAGCACCATGTGGTGGCGGGGCCGCACGAACTCGAGCAACCCCTCGAGGTCCACCGAGGTGTTCGTCGCGATGCTGCGTGCCATGTCGGGCACGCTACCCGCGGGAGCCTCGGACGCGCCGAGGCCCGGCCACCCTCGTGGGGTGACCGGGCCTCGTGCGGTGCGCGGTCGGCATCCGCGAACGGATGCCGACGGGCTCAGTTGCCGGTGAGCTTCTCGCGCAGTGCGGCCAGCGCCTCGTCGGAGGCGAGGGTGCCCTCGGACACCGGAGCCGGCGGACGGGGCGCGCTGCCCTCGTCGTCGTCGTCGCCGGCCGGGGTGGCGCCCGTCTCCGAGGAGTACGAGGTGGCGTCGCTGCCACCGGCGGCCTCGGCGTCGGCCTTCGCGAACGCCTCGACCTGGGCGCGGTGCGCCTCCCAGCGGGCGTGCGCCTCGGCGTACTGCTTCTCCCAGGTCTCGCGCTGCGTCTCGAAGCCCTCGAGCCACTCGTTGGTCTCCGGGTCGAAGCCCTCGGGGTACTTGTAGTTGCCCTGCTCGTCGTACTCGGCGGCCATGCCGTACAGCGTCGGGTCGAACTCGACCTGGTTGGCGCCGTCCTCGTTGGCCTGCTTCAGCGACAGCGAGATGCGGCGACGCTCGAGGTCGATGTCGATGACCTTGACGAAGATGTCGTCGCCGACGGTGACGACCTGCTCCGGCAGCTCCACGTGGCGCTCGGCCAGCTCGGAGATGTGGACCAGGCCCTCGATGCCGTCGTCGACGCGCACGAACGCACCGAACGGGACCAGCTTGGTGACCTTGCCCGGCACGACCTGACCGATCGCGTGGGTCCGGGCGAAGTGCTGCCACGGGTCCTCCTGCGTCGCCTTCAGCGACAGGGAGACACGCTCGCGGTCCATGTCGACGTCGAGCACCTCGACGGTGACCTCCTGGCCGACCTCGACGACCTCGGACGGGTGGTCGATGTGCTTCCAGGACAGCTCGGAGACGTGGACGAGACCGTCGACGCCGCCGAGGTCGACGAACGCACCGAAGTTGACGATCGAGGACACGACGCCGGTGCGGACCTGGCCCTTCTGCAGCTTCTTGAGGAAGGTCGTGCGGACCTCGGACTGGGTCTGCTCGAGCCAGGCACGGCGCGACAGGACCACGTTGTTGCGGTTCTTGTCGAGCTCGATGATCTTGGCCTCGATCTCCTTGCCGACGTACGGCTGGAGGTCGCGGACACGGCGCATCTCGACGAGGGAGGCGGGCAGGAAGCCGCGCAGGCCGATGTCGAGGATGAGTCCACCCTTGACGACCTCGATGACGGTGCCGGTGACGACGCCGTCCTCCTCCTTGATCTTCTCGATCGTGCCCCAGGCGCGCTCGTACTGCGCGCGCTTCTTGGACAGGATCAGACGACCTTCCTTGTCCTCCTTCTGGAGGACCAGGGCCTCGACCTCGTCGCCGACGGTGACGACGTCGTTGGGGTCGACGTCGTGCTTGATGGACAGCTCACGCGAGGGGATGACGCCCTCGGTCTTGTAGCCGATGTCGAGCAGGACCTCGTCCCGGTCGACCTTGACGATGCGTACCGTCGACGATGTCGCCGTCGTTGAAGTACTTGATCGTCGCGTCGATCGCGGCGAGGAAGTCTTCCTCAGAGCCGATGTCGTTGATGGCGACCTGAGGGGCGGTCGTGTCGACCGTGCTGGCAGTCATGTAGTAGGAACTCCGATGTGGACAGATGGATTCGAGTGGAAGGTACGCGCGCACGCGTGACCGCAAGCGGCCACACGGGTGCTGGGTCAGCCTACTCGTGCGTGCACACGCGGGGCAAAACGTCCCGGATGCCGTGCGCCGGCCTCCCGGCGGACGTCCCGTTCCACGCGAGGATGGCCGGATGATCGACGCGGCAGGGCGGTGGCCGGTCGACGGGGACGAGACCAGGGCGGCCAACCGGGCCTGGTGGGACAGCGAGGCGGACGACTACTACGCCGAGCACGGCGCCTTCCTCGGCGACAGCGAGTTCGTCTGGGGGCCGGAGGGCTGGACCGAGGCCGAGCTCGACCTGCTCGGGGTGCGCGACGGCATGACCGTGCTCGAGATCGGCGCCGGTGCGGCCCAGTGCTCGCGCTGGCTGGCGCGCCACCGTGAGGTGCGCGTCGTGGCGAGCGACCTGTCGATGGGCATGCTGCGCACGGCGCGACGGATCGAGGGCCCGGCATCCACGCTCCCCCTCCTCCAGTGCGACGGCCTTTCGCTGCCCCTGGCCGACGCGAGCGTCGACCGCGTGTTCACGGCCTACGGCGTCGTCCCCTTCGTGGCGGACAGCGGTGCGGTGCTGCGCGGAGGCCGCTCGGGTGCTGCGGCCCGGCGGGCGGTTCGTCTTCTCGACGTCGCACCCCGTGCGGTGGGCGTTCCCCGACGACCCGGGGCCGCACGGGCTGACGGCGACGTCGTCGTACTTCGACCGCACGCCGTACGTCGAGAGCGAGGCGGGGGTCGTCACCTATGCCGAGCACCACCGCACGATCGGCGACCTCGTGCGCCAGGTCGTGGCGGCCGGGCTGGTGCTGGTCGACCTCGTCGAGCCCGAGTGGCCGGCGCGCAACAAGGAGGCCTGGGGTGGCTGGTCCCCGTTGCGCGGAGCGCTGCTGCCGGGCACCGCGATCGTCGTCGCGGACCGCGTGTAGAACGCCTGTTCAGGAAGCCCACACGCCGCTCGGACCGGCCTAGCGTTCTTCGGAGGTACCAGCACGCTTCGGGGGTACCGTCCGCGGCAAACGAAGGAGGGGACAATGTCGTCCGACGTCGAGACAGGTCGCATCACCACCGACATACCCGCCCGGCTGGACCGGCTCCCATGGGCTCGATGGCACTGGATGGTGGTGATCGGCCTCGGCACCGTGTGGATCCTCGACGGGCTCGAGGTCACCATCGTCGGGTCGATGTCCGAGGCTCTCAAGTCCCCCGACACCGGGCTCGGCCTGAGCAGCTCCGACATCGGCCTCGCCGGTGCGCTGTACGTGGCCGGAGCCTGCATCGGGGCGCTCTTCTTCGGTCAGCTGACCGACCGGTACGGCCGCAAGAAGCTGTTCCTCATCACGCTCGGCGTCTACACCGTCGCGACCGTCGCAACGGCCTTCGCCCCCGGCCCGCTCTGGTACTTCATCGCCCGCTTCGTCACCGGCATGGGCATCGGCGGAGAGTACGCCGCGATCAACTCCGCCATCGACGAGCTGATCCCCAAGGCACACCGCGGCCGGGTCGACGTCGCGATCAACGGCTCGTTCTGGGTCGGGGCCACCCTGGGCTCGCTGCTGACCATCCCGCTCCTCGACCCCACCGTCATCGACCCGGCGATCGGGTGGCGGCTCGCGTTCGGTCTGGGCGGCATTCTCGCGATCGGCGTGCTCCTCGTGCGCCGGCACGTGCCCGAGAGCCCGCGCTGGCTGTTCATCCACGGCCGTGACGAGGAGGCCGAGAAGATCGTGACGTCGATCGAGAAGACGATCGAGGAGGACATCGGCGGTGGCCTCCCCGAGATCGAGGACGAGCCGATCACCATCCGGCAGCGCCGCACCATCACGTTGCCGGAGATCGCCCGGACCGTCTTCACGCTCTACCCGAGGCGCACCATCTTGTGCTTCTCGCTGTTCGTCGGACAGGCGTTCCTCTACAACGCGTTCTTCTTCACCTACGGCGACAGCCTCACCACCTTCTTCGGCGTGAAGCAGACCGGGTGGTACCTCGCCGTCTTCGCGTTGAGCAACTTCGTCGGCGCCCTGCTCCTGGCGCCCCTGTTCGACAAGGTGGGGCGCGTGCGGATGATCAGCGGCACCTACATCGTGTCCGGGGTGCTGCTGGGGATCGCCGGCGTCGTCATCGGCGGCCTGAACGCCACCACCCTGACGATGTTCGGCTGCGTCATCTTCTTCTTCGCGTCCGCCGGAGCGAGCGCGGCCTACCTGACGGCGAGCGAGGTGTTCCCGCTCGAGACCCGGGCGCTGTGCATCGCGTTCTTCTACGCGATCGGTACGGCCGTGGGCGGGATCAGTGGCCCGCTGCTGTTCGGCAAGCTCATCGACAGCGCGTCGGAGAGCAAGGACATCACGGTGCTGGCGATCGGCTACTTCATCGGGGCCGCGCTGATGGTCGCCGGAGGGATCGTCGCGGCGTTCCTCGGCGTCAAGGCCGAGGGTCAGTCGCTCGAGAGCATCGCCCAGCCGCTCACCGCCGAGGACGCGAAGAGCGGCGGCACCGACGGCGGCAAGCGGGAGACCGCTCCGTCATCCGCCTGAGGTGCCGGGCAGCCGCCTGAGGCGGTCACCCCGGCACGCGCTCGGCGCCGGCAGCCCAGGGCTGCCGGCGCCGAGGTGCGTCTCGAGGTCAGGCGTGCCGCGACGTGGTGCCCTCGGTGGCGGGAACGTTCGGACGGAGCAGGAGGTAGGCGCCGAGCCCGACGAGCAGGAACCCGAGCACCAGCCCGACCAGGAGCAGCCAGTTGTCGATGAAGGACAGCAGGCTGGCCTTGGCTCCCCAGTCGGCCGCGTTCTTGTTGACCGTGTCCTCGTCGAAGCCGATGGTGCCGACGGTCTTGGCGACCGGGTCGTACCCGTCGGCCTCGTAGACCGTGTTGAGCTCCTCGTTGCCGTCGATGACGACACCGGTGACCGGCTCGACCCACAACGTGCGGGTGTTGGAGTACATCTCGGTCGCGGTCACGGTCCCCTCGGCGCCCTCCTCGAAGAGGCTGGCCGGGGCCTCGATGGCCGAGATGGCCTCGGGTGCGATCGTCTGCTTGAAGACGTACACCGGCGTGCCGTTGATCTCGTCCTCACCCTGGAACTCGATCGGCACGGCCCGCTCGATGTCCGCGTCCCACCACTGGTAGGTGGTCTTCTGGACCCCGAACGGGAACTTGAAGTACAGGCCCTCGTGGGTGATGTCCTTCTGCGACGTCGGGTCGTCGAGGTCGCCCGTGGAGGTGTAGTCACCACAGCAGTTGGTGGTCTCGCCCGAGCGACGGTCCAAGGAGACCCCGGTGTCGCTGAAGCTCAGGTCGACCATCTGGCCGTCGACCTCCGCCTGGGACTTCACCGTCGTCTGCCAGAACGCGTCGGTGTCCTCGACGCCGGCCTCGGCGGGGACACCGGGGATGCCGACGACCTGACGGGTGCTCACGACCTTGACCCCGGTCAGCTTGTCGATCGCCGGGGCGCCGTCGACCACGTGCGGGTAGAGGACAGCCATGTCCGTGCCCTGCGAGATCGAGGTGGATTCCTGGTCGAGCGGCGCAATGGCGAGCTGGTCGTACAAGTAGGGCTTGGCGAGGAGCCCGATGCCGATGAACAGCGATCCCAGCACAACCAGGATGACGCCAATGGCGCGGCGCATGTGTGTCCCTTCCACGTTGAAGTCGCTGAACCCTACCAATGAGTACGAGCCCGCGCGCACGACTCACCCGTGGGCCGAGCCACGACCACGTAGCGCCCTCCTGGCGCAAGGCCACTCACCGCCGTGTCCCGCCCTGCCCCGGACAGCGGCAGGTAGCCTGCCGTCGTCAAACATCGTCGAGGCAAGGTCGGGCCTTCGTGTCGTCAGAACTCCCACTCCGCCCTGAAACGGCCGAGCCCCACGCGGCGGCCGCACCCGGGGACGTGGTGACACCGTCGCGGAACCTGGCGCTGCCGGACGCCACGGGCCTGGCGGGCGCGGCCGACGACGGCTCCGCACCGCGGGACCACTGGCTCGTTCGGGACCCGGTGCGGACCGGCTTCCTGGTGGTGCTGGTCGTGTCGCTGGTGGTTCGGCTCAACGTGCTGCGTGACAGCTACTTCATCACCGACGACTTCATGTTGATGTCGCGGGCCATGGAGTCCCCGTTCGGTTGGGACTACCTCGGGCGAGTGCACACGGGGCACTTCGAGCCCATCGGGTTCGCGGTGATGTGGGTCCTGGCGCACTTCGCTCCCTGGAGCTGGGGTGCCGCGGTCTCGGTGATCCTCGTGGGTCTGCTGATCGTCTCGGTGCTCGTCTGGCGCCTCCTGGTGGAGTTGTTCGGACGCCGGGGGATGGCGCTGGTCCCGTTCTCACTGTTCTGTTTCAGCCCGCTGACGCTGCCCGCCACCACCTGGCTGTCGGCAGCGATCATCTGGATCCCGCTCATGGCATCGGTCGCCGGCGTGACACGGCACCACGTGAAGTACCTGCGGACCGGGAGGCCGCTCAGCGCCCTCGGTGCGGTCATCTGGCTCGTGGTGGGGCTGCTCTCGTTCGAGAAGACGCTCGTCGTCCTTCCGTACCTGGTGGTCCTGACCTTGGCGGTCCTGCCGCAGATGCGGATCGCGCCCGACGACGTGTGGCGTCGCGTCAAGAGCACGTGGCTGATCTGGGCCGGCTACCTGGTGACGTCCGCTGTGTACCTCTTCGTGTATGTCGGATCCCTGGCGCGCGACGAAGGCCGGGCGTCCCTCTTCGTCCCATCGTTGAGCCAGGTCTGGGACTTCACGTACCTCAGCGTCTTCCGCACCCTCATTCCTGCGTCCGTGGGCGGACCGTGGCGCTGGCAGCCCGTCGGCTACGGGGGCGCCCTCGTCGACTCGCCCCGGTTCTTCGACTGGCTCGCGCTCGCCATCGCGGCGGCCGTCATCGTGGGGTCTCTCGCCCTCCGCAGGCACATGGCCAGGCACTGGGCCGCGCTGCTGACCTATCTCGTCTTCTCCCTGGCCATCCTGGTCGCCGGTCGAGTCGCACTGGGTGGCGCGATCATGGCGCTGGAGACGCGCTACCTCGCTGATGCCGCCGTTCCACTGGCCGTGGTCATCGGGGCGGTCCTCATGCCCCTGAAGGGCGAGAAGGACGCGTGGCTCCCGGTGGCCGACACGCTTCGAGCCCAGTGGTCGCGCCGGTCCCGGAACATCGCCGGTTCCGTCGTCCTCGGCGTGGTCCTGGTCCTCTCGCTGCACGCGATGAACGCGTACGCCGCCATCAGCTCGACCAACCCCTACCGCGCGTTCGTCGAGAACGTGCGGGCGTCCTATGGCGGTCTGCCTGCCGAAGCCGAGATCTACGACACGGCGCTGCCCGTGGACATCGTCGGACCGATCTTCGGCGAGTACAACCTCGTCAGTCGCTTCATCGCACCACTCCAGACCCCTGACGAGCGGGCCGCCCTCATGGCTCGGACGCAGTTCAGCAATCCCTACTACCTGGACAGCAACGGCCAGTTCCAACGGATGCGGGTCGAGGGCTCGGCCTCACCGACCCCGGTGGCCGGCGTGTGCGGATGGAACGCCGAAGGTGGCCGCGTCGACGTCCCACTCGGGAGCCCGGCCTTCCCGTGGGGCTGGGCCGTGCGTGTCGGGTACCTCGCCGACCGCGACACCAGTGCCACGATCCGACTGGGTGAGGCCGAGCGGGAGGTGCAGCTCCACGAAGGACTGGGTGAGGTCTTCGTGAATCTCGTGGGCGGCGGGAACAGCGTGGTTCTCGACGGCATCGACCAGTCCGCCAACGTGTGTGTCGGCGACGTCCAAGTCGGGAACCCCGCGACCAAGTGAGCGCCCACGAGACACCAACCGGCGCACCTCGTCGATCATTCGGCGGGCTGAACGGGGTCCGGGCACTGGGTGCGTTCTTCGTGCTGACGACGCATGTGGGTTTCCACAGCGGAGCGGCGCTCAACTCCACCTTCAACGGTCTCCTCTCCCGGCTCGACGTCGGTGTGGCGATCTTCTACGTCATCTCCGGGTTCCTGCTCTTTCGCCCCCACGCCGAGGCGTGGTTCTGGGGCAGGGCGAGACCCGCCACGCCGCGCTACCTGTGGCACCGGGTCCTAAGGATCTTCCCAGCGCTCTGGCTGGCCCTCGTCGCCGCGGCACTCCTGCTCGAGAGGCCGGACCAGTCGTGGTGGGTCTACGCGAGACACGCTTCACTGACCCAGATCTACACGGCCGGCAACGCGGCACAGGGCCTGACTCAGATGTGGAGCCTGGCCACCGAGATGGCCTTCTACCTCACCCTCCCCGCGCTCGCCTGGGTGCTGACGCGGGGTCGGCCGACTCGGGCGGCAGCACGGGCGAGAGTGTTCGTCCTGATCGGCGGCTGCGCCGCAGGAGCAGCCTGGATGGCGACGACGGCTACCCACGCCGGGGGCCAGATGGCCCTGTGGCTACCTGGGTACGTGGGCTGGTTCGGCGTGGGGATGGCCCTCGCGCTGTGGCAGGTGGCTCGAGCCCACGGCACCTTCTCGCGGACGTGGCTCGACGCAGCCGCGCGCCATCCGGGAACGGTGTGGGGCCTTGCGATGGCCCTGTACCTGGTGCTGATCTCGCCGGTGGCCGGCCCGTACTCGCTCGTACAGGCAACCGCCGGCCAGGCGGCCGTCAAGAGCCTGCTCTACGCGGTCGTCGCGGCCCTCGTGATCCTGCCGACCGTCGCCGCCGCATCGGCGTCGGAGGACCCTCCTGCGGTCCACCGCCTCGCGGGGCGCACCGGCACGTTCCTCGGCAACATCTCGTACGGCGTGTTCTGCTACCACCTGATCGTCCTCGGCGTCATCGAGCAGATCCTCGGGTACACGATCTTCACCGGCGGTTTCCTGCGTCTGCTCGTCCCGACGATCCTCGGATCCGTGGCCGTCGCGTCCCTCAGCTACTACGGCGTGGAACGGCCGGTCATGCGGTGGGGACGGCGCGGCGAGACCCGCGACCACAGTTCGGCCGCTCCGCTCGTCCCGACCGGTGCGAGGACGCACACCGCCACGGCCACGAGGACGAGCCACTGAACGAGTGAGTCGTCCACCGCGGCCCGCCCTGCCGGCCAGGGCGGCGCGGCGGCCACCAGCACTCCGGCCATCACCATCGCCACGACGGCCGCTGCTGCCTCCGCTCGAGCAGAGCGCAGGACGTACGCCACCACGAAGGCGGTCCCACATGCCAGGGCGCCCAGCGGCCCGGACAGCCAGGTGAGAAGGACCACCGCCACCGCATTCCACGCCCACCCGTGTGCCCTCCGTGCAGGAAGTACGCCATCGCCCTCCCGACGCGAGGGCCACAGCGCGACCGCAGTGCAGGCCAGCAGCAACATCGCGCCGCCGGCCAGGCCCGCCCGGTACGAGCCGTCAGGACCGAAGGCCGCCCCCACCGTGCGCGCGGCCCCTGCCGGCACCACCCAGCCCTGTTGCCAACCGTTGATCCGAACCGCCGTCATCGCCGACCCGTCACTGTCCCGCGCGACCCAGCCGACGTTGTAGTTCTGCGGGACGACCAGCAACGCCGGCGCGCTCGACGCCGGCACATCCGCGGCCAGCTGCGCCCCATCGTTGCGGCTGAGGCGAACGGGGGTCGAGGCCGGCGCGCCGGGGACGCCGGAACGGGTGACGGTCAGCGCCGTCGGCTCGAACTCTGCGCTCTGCTCCGCGTCGAGCGAGACCTCACCCGCCGCCAACGTCACGTCGTCGTCCGCGCACAAGGTCCAGTCCAACGGCATGCCCCGGACCACGTCTTCGAGGGTCCCGCTCACGGACGTCGAGTACTCGCGGTCCCCCACTCGCAGCTCCGGCCCGAACCCGCACGAAGCCCCCGTGGGTGACGTGAGCCGGAGCGAGCCCCGCGGGTCGACATCGGGAACGAGAACCTCCGAGACCCCGACCGGCATCTCCTCGATGAACCCACTCGTGGAGTCGGTGGAGTGCAGGGGCTGGGTCTGCCCGAAACGCAGACTCACTCGGCTCACGGTCTGTTTCGGCCAGCGCAGGAAGCCCTCGTCATCCACGGTCAGGTCCAGCGGACGTCCACCGTCGAGCGAAACCTGCACCTCGGACGGTGCCGAGGCTGCGAGGTACGCGTCTCGCTGCAGCTGGAGCCGGTCGGTGCTCACGGCACGCGGGAGCGAGATCGTGAGCGTCGGCGACTCGTCGTCCCGTGCGGCCACCCACCCGGTACCCAGCTCTCCGTCCATGGCCGCGGCAGGGCGGCCCGCCGGCTCCCGGATCGATCGACTGCTCGCGGTGACCTCCACGGACGTGAGCCCGGCGAGGAGCCGCTCCACCCCATCGCCCGCCCGTGCCACGACCTCGCCGCTCATCGGTCCGGTCAGCTCACTCGGGAGGGTCAGCGACCTGCGCAAACCCCCCTCCGACTCCGGCTGGCGGGCGCTCTGGCTCGTGCACAAGGGCCGGTCGACCACCCAGGCGCACTGGCGCCGTCCGTCCTCGGCACGACGGATGACCAGGACGTCCGTGGGCGTGGCGGAGGACGTCGGGACGGTCAGTCGCGTTCCGAGCTCCGCCCCGGGTATGCCGATCTCGGCGATACCGGCACCGTTGGCCGACGGGCCCTCGCCCATCCCGGTCACCGTCACTCGAACGGATGCGGTGGATCCCGCGGGCACGGCGACTCGCTGTGGCCCGGCCCCCGGAAGAAGTCGTGAGGTGGCCGTGCCACGGTCGGTGTCGACCCGCACCTCGCTCGGTGACCCAACCCGCCGCGGAGGTTCCTCCAGGGTGACGGTGAGGCCCGTGACGTCCATCGTGCGAGCCAGGTCCAGGTTCAGCCACTCGCCGACCGACGAGCCGAAGGTGCCTGACACCCAGGCGGTGCCCGGGTCGCCATCCACCGCGGCCTGTGGCCCGTAGCCAGGGCCGAGCCGCAGTGAGGCATTCGCGTCAGAGGCCGACGAGGACGCGGACACGTGCACGAGGTCCCCGTCCCCCCGTCGGACCGTCTCCAGGGCATCGGGATCGGCGACATAGTCATCCGTGCTCCGCCCGGTGCGTCGGTCCGAGTCGGACGTCAGGACGGACGACGTGTTGTTGCTGGCGCGCCCGAAGAAGACCTCCCGGTCCTGGTTGCCGTCGGTGGCCACCCGGACCGCACCTCGGGTGAGCTCGTCCGGCAGGTCACGCACGTCCGAGCCGACGATGGCCGCCCCGGCACCCGGGACGGCCCGAAGGGCATCGGGGACGTCCTCGGCGCCACCGTCGACCAGGGCGAGCCCGGCCGCGTCCACCACGACGGCGTCGTGAGAGCCCGCAACCGCAAAGACCTCTATCGACGGGTACGGCAGACGGGTGCGCCGGTCGACGGTCTCCGTCGCCGACTCCTGCGGCATCCCGGGGGGAGACCCGACGGGCGGGCCGAACGTCGCGACCCTGGCGAAACCGGCGTTGGCGATGGCCTCGTGCACGCGCAGACCCTGCCCACCTCCCGAGTCCACCGCGTCCGCACGGAGGTCGTTGCGGACGACGAGGTGTCGGATGCCGGCGCTCTCCAACGCCTCGTGCAGCCGGTCCCCTCCAGTCCCTGACTGGAGGCTGCGTTCCACCGCGTCCAACCACCTGGTGGAGCCCGCGGATCCGAGGGGCACGGCATCCCGGACGGCGAACGGCCTGGTCGAGAGCGCCTGAAGGGGGTCGTCCTTGGTCGAACCCCAGATGAAGTCGGCGAACCCGGCAGCGGGGACCACGAGCACGGTGCCCGGCTCGGCCCGACCGTCCAGCCACGAGGCAGCGTCGCGCCAGTAGCCGGGTATGGCCGTGTAGCCGTCCGGACGGGGTAGCCCCGCGTTGATCGCCGGCGCAGCGAGGAGCCCGACAGCGGACACGGCTGCCACGGGGATCAGCCAGGTCGCCAGTCCGAGTCGGCGCATCCACCGGGCCACCCGGGTCAACGACAGCGCCAGACCCAGGGTCAGCGGGAGACGCACGACCATCTCGAACTTGTGCGTGTTGCGCAGCGGGGCCAACGCACCGTCGAGCAGCTGCTGCACGGAGTCCGCCGTCGGCGAGGCCGCCACACCGGTGTGACCCAACGTCACGAGGGCGAGTCCGACCAGTACCGAGAGCCCGAGGAACGCACGGTGTCGCTGGGGTGCCAGACGCAGCCCGGCCAGTCCGAGCGCCGCCAGCATCGTGGTGGCGACCACGAGTGCCGGCAACGTCACGAACTGCCAGCCTGCCGGCCAGGCCGGCCCGGCCGGGCCGCTGAGGTAGTTCAGCCACGGGCTGGTGCCGCGAATCGCCTCGAACGGACTCGCGAAGGCGGTCGTGACGGGGGCGTTCTCGATCCAGTCGAGGAACGGCGGGCTGTAGCGACCCAGCAGGGCGAGCGGGATGAGCCACCACAGTGCGACCGCGACCACCGCTGCAAGCCAGGTGGCGAACCGGATCGGCAGCCAACCTGGCGGGTGTTCGGGTGGCGAACCACACGGTCGGAACCACCAGGGCGACCCCGGAGGCGACGGCGTTCACGCCCCCGGTCGCCGCGAAGGCCAGGGCCGACCAGAGAATCCGCCAACGCCAGGTCCGCTTGCCGGGCAGCACCAGGGGCAGCAACACCCAGGGCGCGACCGCCATCGGCCAGACCTCGACGGACGTGACTGCCACCTCTGACAGGAAGCGAGGGCCGAGGGCGTACAACAGCGCAGCGACGTAGCGCGCCCACGGGTCCCCCATCCCCAGGGCGCCCGACAACCGCCACACACCGAGGAACCCGACCGCGAGGACCGTGGTCCACCAGAGCCGCTGGACCACCCATTCGGGCACACCTGCCGAACCCAGCGCCAGGTGAAACGGCCCCACCGGGAACAGGTACCCGTACGCCTGGTTCTGCAGCTGCCCGAGTGCCCCAGCCGGGTCCCACATGTGCAGGGCCCTCGCCAGGAACCCCCCGGGGTTCTCGGTCAGGTCGAGCTTGGTGTCGGGTACGACCACCCCGCCGGCCTGCCGGAAGGCAACGGCGGCCAGCAGGAGGACCCCGGCCACGAGGCGCAGTCGCCAGAGCACCGACTGCTCCGCGGGCCCGGCCGTGGCGACAGGGCTGCTCTCGGAACCGGCCCCGTCGTCCGGCTCAGCGTTCTCGAGCTCAGCGGCCGGGCCCTTCGGTGACGCGAGTGTGCGAGTCATCCGGCACGCAGGACGATGACAGCGTTCCAGCTCACGACCTCGCGCAGGCCGGGAACGTGCATGACCCACTGCGCCCACCACGGGTGGTAGCGGGCGACGACGTCGAGCACCTGGGCTCGCCCCGCTCGCTCCACGTCATGCGCCCACCGGACCATCGGCCCGACGGGGCACTTGAACAGCGAACGGCCGACGTCGTTCTTGGGTCGGTGGCCGTGCTGCCTCGCGTAGCGGTCGGCCGCGCGGTGACCACCGAGGTAGTGCCAGGGCGACGTCTCGTGCCCACCCCACGGCGACAGCCACGGGGTCCACGACAGGAAGACGACGCCGCCGGGGCGGGTGACCCGCAGCATCTCCTCGGCCATGCGTCGGGGGTCCGGGACGTGCTCGAGGACGTTGCTCGAGAAGGCGAGGTCGACGCAGTGGTCGGCGACCGGGAGCTCGAGCCCGGACCCGCGGACCATGTTGCCCACGACGCCGCCGCGGGCGTTCAGCTCGCCCGCGTCCGGCTCGAGCCCGGCGTACCGGGCTCCCGCTGCGGCGAACGCGTCGGCGAAGTACCCGGGGCCACCGCCGATGTCGAGGACGGTCGCTCCGTCCAGGGCCGACCACCGGCGCAGCTGGGCGATCGAGTCCGACGCGAGCGCGCCGTAGAACCGGTCGGGGTCGGTCTGCTCGACCCTGAAGGCACGGAAGAGGTCGACCGAGCGACGCAGTGACGGGCGATCCACGACCGCCCGGTCACGGGCGAGGTCCTGGGGTAACATCCGTCTCCGGTCGTCTGGAAAGAGCACACGTGCGCATTGCCTTCTTGAACTGGCGAGACTCTACACATCCCGAAGGCGGGGGCGCGGAGAAGTATGCCGAGACCGTCTGTGAGGGTCTCGCGAGGGCCGGTCACGACGTCACCCTGCTGTGCGCCGCCCACGGGCGACGCCCCCGCCGAGGAGGTCCGCGAGGGCGTCCGCGTCCTTCGGCAGGGCGGCCGCAAGGGGGTCTACGCGGCCTCGCTGCGGCGCCTGGTCTCCCTGGAGCGGACCGAGGGCCGCTTCGACGTGGTCGTCGACACCCAGAACGGCGTCCCCTTCTGGGCCGGTCGGGTGACGCGCACCCCCGTCGTCGTGCTCGTGCACCACGTGCACCGGGAGCAGTGGCCGATCGTCTTCGGCGCGGTGAGCGCGCGAGTCGGGTGGTTCCTCGAGTCGCGGGTCGCTCCCCGGGCGTTCCGCGGGCAGCAGTACGTCGCGGTCTCCGCGCGCACCCGCGACGAGCTGGCGGGGCTCGGGGTGGCCCCCGCCGCCATCTCCATCATCCACAACGGCACCGAACCACCGCTGTCCACACTCGTGCCGCGGCACCCCGAGCCGCGGGTCGTCGTCCTCGGGCGGGTCGTCCCCCACAAGCGGATCGAGCACGCCCTCGAGGTGATCGCCCGACTCGCCGCCCGCCACCCGACGCTACGACTTCGGGTCGTCGGCGATGGCTGGTGGAGCGACCGCGTCCGCGACGCGGCCACGGCGCTCGGGGTGACCGACCGGGTCGACCTCCTGGGCCACGTCGACGACATCACCAAGCACGCCGAGCTGGCATCGGCCTGGGTCGCCCTGGCTCCCAGCATCAAGGAGGGGTGGGGGCTGTGCGTCGTCGAGGCGGCATCGCACGGGACCCCGACCGTGGCCTACGAGGGGGCTGGGGGGCTCTCCGAGTCGATCGTCAACGGCCGCACCGGGATCCTGGTCAGCGACCTGGACGAGATGACCACGGCCGTCGACCGGCTGCTCACCGACGCGACGGCCAGGGAAGCGCTGGGTCGGGCCGCCGTGGAGCACTCGCAGGAGTTCACGTGGTCCCGGACGATCGAGTCCTGGGAGTCGCTGCTCGCCGACCGTGCCGCAGGTCTGCCGCTGGAGTCGGGGACGGATGCCGTGGTGACGGCAGGTGACCGCCGGCAGCGGTCGAGGGCGGTCAGCCGCCGTAGTTGAGGAGCTGGTCCGGCGACAGGACGACCTGCTCGCCCTCGACGACGGCGACCGCGTCCTTGGGACCATTGCTCGCCACGATGGTGGCGGCGGCGGCGAAGGCCATGCCGAGCCCGGCGAACAGGCTCACCACGAGAAGGATGAGTCCCGTGCGGCGGGCGCCACCGGTGGTGCTTGTCGCAGTCATGAACGTCGAGACCTCTCCTACTGGGCAGTACGCCGCATCCTAGCCTGTCCCCGCGTGCAGCGACGGGAGGGCGGTGGTGGTCACCCGTCCGGTGCGACGTCCCACACCCGGAAATCGGCGCCCGAGTGGACCAGCCGCCAACCGTCGTGGCTGCTCGCGAGCGCACCGGGTGTCCCGAGCCACTCGACGACGTGGGTCACACGGTGCCGGCGAAGGCTGTCGGCCGACACCTCCCCGGTGGCCCACACCTCGTCGACCGGTGTGTCGTCGACGACGACCACCGTGCCACCACGCTCGACCGACAGCGCGGTGCTGACCAGCGTCGTGCCGGGCACGGCCCGGGGCAGCGGGTCGAGGAACGCGGGGTCCCCCGCCCAGGTCGGCCGCCGCAGGGGCTGCCACGGCAGCGAGAGCACCGTCGGCGTCCCGTCCACGCTCACGGCATCGATCACGGCATCCCACTCCTGCGGGTACACCACGGGGCGGTACGCCGTGTGCACGGAACGGGCGAGGTCTGGCACCGACGCCACGCTGAGTGCGACGACGAGCACGCAGGCCAGGGCCGATGCGGCCGTGCCCCCGTGCCGGGCGAGCCAGCCGACGGCGAGCCCGACGAGCACCGCCAGGGTGAGGACCGCCGGGGCCAGCATCCGGTGCTGGTCCCGCACGAGGGCCACGCCCGGAACCTGCTGGAGCCTCACCAGGACCTCCAGCCCCGGCCCGGACCCCCACCAGGCCAACGTCGCGGGGCCGAGCAGGGCGAGGACGGCGACCATGGCCGTGACGAGGATCCGCGTGCTGCGCCGGGACCCCGCCGTCCCCCGCGAGGATCGGGCCGTCAGCACCACCAGGCCACCGAGGGCCAACACGAGCAGGGCCAGTGACGAGGCGATGGCGACCGGGTCCGAGCGCGAGAGCGGCTGCGCCCCCGTGGCCCAGACGCCTCCTCCCATCAGGGCCGAGACCCAGGTGCCGAGTCCCGAGTCGTCGGCGAGGGCGAAGGCCGCCGGCCCGTCGGGGTCGGCCGCCACCCCGCCGGTCAGCACGCGCCGGCAACAGCCACGGGCTGCACCAGAGCACGCCCACGCCGGTGACGAGCAGCGACCCGGCGCGGGGTGCGGTCGGCACGGGAGAGCTCCACGAGCACGGCCGCCACGAGCGCCACCACCCCGCCCCACGGGGTGACCGCCGCCGGAGCGGCGACCAGGAACAGCAGGGCGAGCCGTCGGCCGCTCGACAGCCGTGACCGGCCGACGACCACGATCCACGGCAGACAGGCGTACCCCAGCAGCGTCGGAACCTGCCCCAGGAGAAGCCGCTCGGTGACGTAGGGGTTCCAGATCGCCACCCAGGCCGCTGCAACCGCCGCCGCGGTGCCGGCCCGCCGGACGACCAGCCCCGTGCCCACCCCGGCAAGGAGCAGACACGACGCGAGGAGGACGACCTGCTGCACCGCGGTCGGGATCACGAACGACGCGGCCCAGGTCAGAGCGTCGAGCGGCCACGCCCGCAGCGACGAGGCGGTGCTCGGCAGCAGCGACTCCGGTGCGGCGGGGGTGGGCACCGCGACGAAGTCGCGGACCAGCCGGTGACCGGGTCCGCGGACCCCGGACAGGACGACCCAGGTGGCGACCAGCGCTGAGACCGCTGCCCCGAGCCCGGGTGCCAGACCGGGGTCGACCAGGCGTCGCCGCCGGGGGTGGTCGGCCGCGGCCCGTGATGGCGCTGCCTGGGTCGACACCCGCGTCAGCCTAGTTGTCGCCCCAGCGGCGCCTGGTCGTACCCTGTCACGCGTGTCGAGGACGACAGCACGTGCACAGACAGCCCGGGGGGCCGTCCTCGTCGCCGTCGGCATGACCGCCATGAACGTCGCGGCCTACGCGTTCACGCTGGTCGCCGCCCGACGGCTCGGTCCTGACGGCTACTCGGTGGTCGCGGCCCTGATGGGCGTCGTCCTCGTCGTCAACGTCCTTGCCCTGGGCGTCCAGGCGACGACCGCGCGCCATGTCGCGCAGCACGGCGACGACCCTCGGACCGCGACCGAGATGGTGCGCACGGCCGTGCGGTCGGCCGTGGCCCTGGGCGCGCTCTGCCTGGTGCTCTCCCCGATCGCGGCCCGGCTGCTGCGGCTGGACAGCTGGCTGACCGCCGCCACCGTGGCCGTCACGGCGGCCGCGCTCACCGTCACCGGTGCCCAGCTCGGCATCCTCCAGGGCCACCAGAACTGGCGCGCCTTCGCCGGGCTGTGCCTGACGACCGGGGCGGGACGGCTCCTCGTCGGCGGCACCGCGGTGGTGCTGTGGCCGACGCCGCTCGGCGCGATGACCGGGGTGGCGCTCGGTGCGCTCCTGCCGCCTGGTCGTGGGTCGACGCCTCACCCGGTCACGCGGCGGGACTCCCCCTCGGCTCGGTGGGCGTCGCGACGCCACGCCGTCCCCACGGCATCCTGCGCGACGTCGCTGCACGACTCGCACACCTTGCTCGCCTTCTTCGCGCTGACCCAGGTCGACGTCTTCGCCGCCCGGGTGGTGCTGCCCGCGGACGAGGCGGGCATCTACGCCTCGGGGCTGATCCTGACCAAGGCCGTACTGTTCCTCCCCACCTTCGTCACCGTCATGGCGTTCCCCACGCTCGCGCGCCGGACCGGGCCACGGCACCTGCACCTCGCCGGCCTGGGCGTCATCCTCGGCATCGGGCTGGGGGCTGTCGCCGGCACGGTCCTGCTGCCCAGACTCTCCCTGGCGTTCGTCGGCGGACCGGCCTATGCCGCCGTGCAACCGGACCTGTGGCTCTTCGCCGTGCTGGGCACGGTCATCGCGATGATCCAGCTGCTCGTACAGACCGCGCTCGCCCGCGCGCACCGGCACGCCGTGTGGTGGATCTGGGGAGCCCTGGCCGTCGTCCTGGCCGCCGTGACCTTCGTGTCCACCGGACACGCCCTGCTGCTGCTCGTCCTCGGCGTCGACACGGTGCTGCTCGCGGTGCTCGTGCGCGTCACCTGGTCGGACAAGTGGGTCGGGATCGCGAACGACGACGAGCCGTGGCCCAGCGTGGCGCAGGACCCGCCGGTGCGCCGTGCCTAGTGCGCGGCGTCGTGCCAGGACCGACCGACCCCGACGCTGACGTCGAGCGGCACGTCCATCGCGACGGCCGCGCCCATCTCGCGACGGACCAGCGCCTCGACCGTCTCGCGCTCCCCCGGCGCCACCTCGAGCACGAGCTCGTCGTGCACCTGCAGCAGGATCCGCGAGGCGCGGCCCTCGGCGGTGAGGGCCGCGTCGACGCCCTGCATCGCGACCTTGATGATGTCGGCGGCCGAGCCCTGGATCGGTGCGTTGAGCGCCATCCGCTCGGCCCCCTCGCGGCGCTGCCGGTTGTCGCTGGTGAGGTCGGGCAGGTAGCGGCGCCGGCCGAGCATCGTGGCGGTGTAGCCGGTGGCGCCGGGCCTCGGCGACCACCTCGCGCAGGTAGTCGCGCACCCCGCCGAACCGGGCGAAGTACTCGTCCATCAGGCCCTGCGCCTCGCCCGTCGAGATGGTCAGCTGCTTGGACAGCCCGAACGCCGACAGCCCGTAGGCCAGGCCGTAGCTCATCGCCTTGACCTTGCTGCGCATCGCGGCGGTGACGTCGTCGGGCTCGACGTCGAACACCCGCGAGCCCGACGAAGCGGTGCAGGTCCTCGCCGGTGCGGAACGCCTCGATCAGGCCCTCGTCGCCGGACAGGTGCGCCATGATCCGCATCTCGATCTGGCTGTAGTCGGCCGACATCAGCGACTCGTAGCCGTCGCCGACGACGAAGACCTCGCGGATGCGGCGACCCTCCTCGGTGCGGATCGGCACGTTCTGCAGGTTCGGGTCGGTCGACGACAGGCGGCCGGTGGCCGCGATGGTCTGGATGTAGGTCGTGTGGATGCGCCGGTCGCGGCGCGACCGACTTGATCAGCCCCTCGACGGTCGACCCGCAGCCGAGCCGTGTCGCGGTGCCGCAGCAGGGCCTCGAGGAACGGGTGCTCGGTCTTGGCGAACAGGTCGGCGAGCGCGTCGGCGTCGGTGGTGTAGCCGGTCTTGGTGCGCTTGGTCTTCGGCATGCCGAGCTGGTCGAAGAGCACCTCCTGCAGCTGCTTGGGCGAGCCGAGGTTGACGTCGCGCCGCCCGATGGCGTCGTACGCGTCCTCCTGGGCCTGGCGCATCTTGGCCGCGAAGTCGGCCTCGAGCGTCGGCCAGCGCCGGCTCGTCGACGGCGATGCCGGTGCGCTCCATGCGCGCCAGGATCGTCGACGAGCGGCAGCTCGAGGTCGCGCAGCAGCTCGGTGCCGCCGGTCTCCTCGAGCCGGTCGTCGAGCACGGCGGACGAGCTCGAGCACGGCGCGGGCCCGGACCATCGCGTCGCGGGCCGCCGTGTCGTCGTCGGCGGCGAAGTCGAGCATCGCCCTGGCCGCCGGCGGCCTCCTCGGCCTTGCAGCTCGCGGCCGAGGTGGCGCACGACGAGGTCCTCGAGGTCGAACGAGCGCTGGTCGGGACGCACCAGGTAGGCCGCCAGCGCGGTGTCGCTGGTGACGCCGGCCAGCGGCAGCCCGCGGGTGGACAGCGCCTGCAGCGGCTCCTTCGCGTCGTGCAGCACCTTGGGGGCGTCGGGGTCGGCCAGCCAGGCGGCGAGCGCGTCCTCCTGCTCGCGGGTCAGCGCGGTGAGGTCGAGGTAGGCCGTGCTGCCGTCCGCGCCCGCGAGCGGCGACCGCGCCGGCGTCCCCGCTGCCGCCGCGGTCACTGGCCCACGACGACGACGCCGTGCGGCAGCCGCCGGCCGGGCGCGCCGTCACCGAAGCGCACCGCGAGCTCGTCGGCGGTGAACTGCTCGCCCTCGAGCTCGAAGCCGCCCTCGACCTCGTCCTTCTCGACGTCGAAGGTCGCGAACAGCCGCTCGCGCAGCACCCGGAACTCCAGGCCGTCGAAGACCTGGTGCACCTCCTCGCGGTCCCAGGACTGGCGCTCGAGGTCGTCGACCGACAGCGGCAGGTCGAGGTCGTCGACGAGCTGGTTGAGCCGGCGGTTGCGCAGCACGCCGTCGAGGTGCTCGCGCAGGTTCTCGCCGGCCTTGCCCTTGATCTCGTCGACGTGGGCGACGACCCCGGCGAGGTCGCCGTACTGGCCGAGCCACTTCGCGGCCGTCTTGGGCCCGACGCCCGGAACACCGGGCAGGTTGTCGCTCGTCTCGCCGACCAGCGCCGCGAGGTCGCTGTAGCGCTCGGGTGGCACGAGGTACTTCTCGGTGACCGCCGCGGGGTCCATCCGCCAGACGTCGGACACCCCGCGCACCGGGTAGAGCAGGGTCACCTTGTCGCTGACCAGCTGGAAGGCGTCGCGGTCGCCGGTGCAGATGACGCACCTCGTGGCCCTGCTCGACGGCGCGGTGGGTGAGGGTGGCGATGACGTCGTCGGCCTCGAAGCCCTCGACGCCGAGGTGCGGGATCCGCAGCGCGTCGAGCACCTCGCTGCAGCAGCGGCAGCTGGCCGGAGAACTCGGTGGGGGTGGCGGAGCGGCCGGCCTTGTACTCGGCGTACTCCTCGGCCCGGAACGTCTTGCGCGACACGTCGAAGGCCACCCCGACGTGGGTCGGCGCCTCGTCGCGCAGCACGTTGATCAGCATCGAGGTGAAGCCGTAGACGGCATTCGTGTTCTGACCGGTGCTCGTCGAGAAGTTCTCGACCGGGAGGGCGAAGAAGGCCCGGTAGGCCAACGAGTGTCCGTCGAGGAGGAGGAGCTTCACGCATGGCAGCCTAGCCACCATGACCGACACCACCGACGCCCCCGACCCGGTGCCGACCCAGCGGCCATGCCGACCCCGACCTGATGGCCGGCGTCGCCGCGCTGCGGGCGATGAACCCCGACTCCCTCATGGACCGGATGGGCATCGAGGTGCTCGAGGCGAGCGCCGAGCGGCTGGTCGCCACGATGCCCGTCGAGGGCAACACCCAGCCCTACGGGCTGCTCCACGGCGGCGCCTCGGTGGTGCTCGCGGAGACGCTCGGCTCGATCGGCGCCGCCCTGCACGCCGGCCACGGCAAGGCCGTCGTCGGCCTCGACATCAACGCGACGCCACCACCGGGCCGCGCGCTCGGGCCTGGTCACCGGCACCGCCACGCCGATCAGTCTCGGTCGCACGCTGGCCTGCTACGAGGTCGTCGTCACCGACGAGGACGGCCGGCGCATCTGCACGAGCCGGATCACCTGCCTGATCCGGGATGCCGCGCCGGGCGCCTGAGGGAGCTCAGGGCCCGCTCAGGGCCCGTCAGACCACCGGGCGTGACGCTGCCGCGAACGCGCGGCTGCGCAGCGAGCGCCGGCGGCGGAGCAGCTCGTGGCCGGTCTCGATGCCCTCCGGCGCGAGCTTGCGGCGCAGCTGGCCCGTGGACACGATGCGGCGCACGATGACCGAGGAGAACCCCAGCCGGGCGAAGAAGCGGTTGGCGTCGCGACTGGTCGTCGGCACGTTCGACACGACGAGCTCGCAGCCCGCGCGCTCGGCGGTGGACAGCACCGCGGCGATCAGGGCCTTGGCGACACCGTGCCGGCGGGCGTCCGGCCCGACCCAGAGCTGCTCGATGGCCAGCTCGGCCTGGGGGCTCAGCCCGAACGGGTTCTCGGTGGTGATGGCGTAGCCGACGGCCTCGCCGTCGAGGCGCGCCACGAACGCCTGCACGCCGGGCCGGCACAGCGCGGTGGACAGCCGCCCGTCGGTGACACACCGGCTCGCGGCCTCCTTGCTGGAGCCCGAGTCGACCCGAGCCGCCATCCAGAGACCGGTGACGTCCCGCAGGTCGTCCCGGTCCACCGGCACCACATCCACCGTCCGCCTGGGCACAGCACCTCCGTCGTCGGTCACTCGGTGCGGCGCCTCGATGCGCCGCCGTCCGGGAGCACGGCTCCCGAGCACCCGACCCTAGACCCCGGGTGCCCCGGGCGGAAGCCCGGGTAGGTGATCATTGAACCACCCCCCTAGGGTGGCGAGGTGACCTCGCTGTTTCCCGGTTTCGGGACCGTCCTCAACGTTCTCACAGTGCTCGTGGGCGCCGGTCTGGGGATGCTGGTCGGTCACCGTCTGCGCGAGCACACCCGCTCGGTCGTCACCGACGTGCTCGGCCTGGTCACCCTGCTGGTCGCCGGGCTGTCGGCGGTCGCCGTGACCGACCCTGCCCTGCGTGATGCCGTGGGCACCGGCTTTCCGCTGCTCATCGTGCTCGGGTCCCTGCTCATCGGCTCGATCGCCGGGTCGGCGCTGGGCATCGAGGACCGCCTCGAGGGGCTGGCCGGCCGGATCCAGGCCTGGGTGGCGCGCCGATCCCCCGCCGAGGGTGGCACCGACCACGCCGCGAGGGAACGCTTCATCGAGGGGTGGCTGACGGCATCCCTGCTGTTCTGCGTCGGCCCGCTGACGATCCTCGGCTCGCTGAACGACGGCCTGGGGCGCGGCATCGACCAGCTGGCGCTGAAGTCGGTGCTCGACGGGTTCGCCGCGATGGCGTTCGCCGCGAGCTTCGGGATCGGGGTGATGTTCTCGGCGGTGTCGGTGCTGGTCGTGCAGGGCCTGCTGACGCTGTTCGGCGTGCTGCTCGGCGGTCTGGTGCCCGAGTCGCACATCTCGGCGCTGACCGCCACGGGCGGGCTGCTGCTGGCCGGCATCGGGCTGCGGCTGCTGCGGATCCGCGACGTGCCGGTGGGCGACATGCTGCCCGCCCTGCTCGTCGCTCCCCTGCTCACCCAGGTCGTCATCTGGCTGCGCTGAGCCGGGGCGCTCACCTCGCCGCTGTGGTCCGGTTCTCACCCGGCCCGGATGACGGTGGCGCGGTCCGCGGTGCGTCCCGGATCACTCGCTACGGCGCGGGCTACGGCGCGGTAGACGGCTGCGATCGCGACACCTACTGCGCGGTAGGCAGCGCCGTGGGCGGCGTCGTCACCCCGAGTGCCGCCCTGGAGGGTCAGGCCTTCTCCATCCCGGCGACCACGGCCTCCGCGACCTCGCGCATACCCATCCGCCGGTCCATGGCGGTCTTCTGGATCCACCGGAAGGCGTCGGCCTCGGTGATCTTCAGCTTGGTCATCAGCACCCCCTTGGCGCGGTCGACGGCCTTGCGGGTCTCGAGCCGGTCGCCGAGGTCGGCGACCTCCGCCTCGAGGGCCTTCAGCTCGCTCCACCGCGACAGCGCGATGTCGAGCGCCGGGGTGACGTCGCTCGCCGTGAACGGCTTGACGACGTAGGCCATGACGCCGGCGTCGCGGGCCCGCTCGACGAGCTCGGTCTGGCTGAACGCCGTGAGCATGACGACCGGGCAGATCCGCTCCTTGCCGATCTGCTCGGCGGCGGTGATGCCGTCCATGACCGGCATCTTGACGTCCATGATGACGATGTCGGGCTTGAGCTCGATGCGCCATCGCGACGGCCTGCTCACCGTCCCCGGCCTGGCCGACGACGTCGTAGCCGGCCTCTCCGAGCATCTCGGCCAGGTCGAGGCGGATGATCGCCTCGTCCTCGGCCACGAGGACGCGCTTGGTCGACGAGGGGGCCGCGGGCGGCGTGGTCTCACTCATGTGCCGGGAGCGGGACTTGAACCCGCACGCCCTTGCGGGCAGAGGATTTTGAGTCCTCCGTGTCTGCCATTCCACCACCCCGGCCGGGGCGACGTCAGTCTATCGACGCTCCACCCCCGGCCTTCAGACGGCCCCGGTCGCGATGTCGCTGTACGCGGGCGCGACCCGGTTCTTGGCGTCCCCGATGCGGTGGACGCGCAGCGCGTTGGTGGAGCCGGGGATGCCGGGGGGCGAGCCGGCGACGATGATCACGTTGTCGCCCTCGACGACCCGACCGGCGGCCAGCAGCACCTCGTCGACCTGCATCGCCATCTCGTCGGTGTGCCGTGGCGTCGGCGACGAGGAAGGTCTCGACGCCCCAGGTCAGCGCGAGCTGGCGGCGGGTCCGACTGGTTCGGCGTGAACGCCAGCATCGGGATGCGCGGGCGGCAGCCGCGACAGCCGCCGGGTCGAGTCGCCGCTGCGGTGAAGGTGACGAGGTACTTGCACGCCGAGCAGCTCGCCGATCTCGGCCGCCGCGCGCGGTGACCGCGCCGCCCTTGGTGTTCGGTCGGGTGCCGAGCGGGCGGATGCGGTCGCAGCCCGTGGTCCTCGGTGTTCTCGATGATCCGCGCCATCGTGCGCACCGCCTCGAACGGCGTGCTTGCCGACGCTGGTCTCGCCGGAGAGCATCAGCGCGTCGGCGCCGTCGAGCACCGCGTTGGCGGCGTCCGAGGCCTCGGCGCGGGTCGGCCGGCGTGTTCTCGATCATCGACTCGAGCACCTGGGTCGCGACGATGACCGGCTTGGCGCGGCGCCGGGCGATCTCGCACGGCGCGCTTCTGCACCAGCGGCACCTCCTCGAGCGGCAGCTCGACGCCGAGGTCGCCGCGGGCCACCATGACGCCGTCGAACGCGCGCGATGATCTCGTCGAGGTTGTCGACGGCCTGCGGCTTCTCGATCTTGGCGATGACCGGGCAGGCGCAGGCCCTCCTCGTCCATGATCTGGTGCACGTCGTCGATGTCGTCGGCGGTGCGCACGAACGACAGCGCGATCATGTCGACGCCGCATCCGCAGCGCCCAGCGCAGGTCGTCCTTGTCCTTCTCGGACATCGCGGGGACGCGAGACCGCGACGCCGGGCAGGTTGATGCCCTTGTTGTTCGACAGACGTGCCGCCCTCGAGCGACCTGGCACACGACGTCGGTCTCGGTGACCGCGGTGGCGCTCAGGGCCACCTTGCCGTCGTCGATGAGGATGCGGTCGCCGGCCGTGACGTCGCCCGGGCAGGCCGGTGTACGTCGTGCCGACCTCGCTTCTCGTCGCCGGGCACGTCGTCGGTGGTGATGGTGAACGGTCGACCGGGCACGAGCTGGATCGGGCCGTTCGCGAACCGTGCCGAGTGCGGATCTTCGGACCCTGCAGGTCGACGAGGATGCCGACCGCGCGGCCGGTCTGCGTCGCTGGCCTTGCGCACGTCGCTGGTAGACCCGCTCGTGGTCGGCGTGGTCGCCGTGGCTGACGGTTGAGCCGGGCGACGTCCATGCCGGCTCGGACGAGCGCGCGGAGCTGCTCGGCCGAGCTGGTCGGCGGGTCCGAGGGTGCAGACGATCTTGGCGCGACGCATGGTGCCGAGCCTAACGGTGGAACCGCTTCCACCGAGACGCGGGCCACAGTTCGGACCGGCCGCCGAGGACCCGGCTGCCGTCAGGCGAGGAGCGGGCGGTCCGTCGGGTTGATCGGGCGCGGCAGCCGCGACGGCTTGCCCGATCAGCCAGGCGTCGACCTCGTGGGCGGCAGAACGCCCCTCGGCGATCGCCCAGACGATGAGCGACTGGCCGCGACCGGCGTCGCCGGCGACGAACACGCCCGGCACGGTGGTCATGTAGGCGTCGTCGCGCGCGACGTTGGTGCGGGCGTCACGCTCGACGCCGAGCTGGTCGAGCAGCTCCGCGCTGCGGGCCGAGGAAGCCCATCGCGAGCAGCACGAGCTGCGCGGGGATCTCCCGCTCGCTGCCCTCGACCTGCTCGAAACCGCCCTCGCCCATGCACGACCTCGTGCAGCCGCAGCGCGCGCGACCCGGCCCGTCGTCGTCGCCGACGAACTCGCTCGGTCGACACGGCGTAGACCCGCTCGCCGCCCTCCTCGTGCGCGGAGGCGACGCGGAAGGTCATCGGGTAGGTCGGCCACGGCTGGTGCGCGGCGCGCTCGGCCGGCGGGCTGCGGCATGATCTCGAGGCTGGTCACCGAGCGGGCGCCCTGGCGGTGCGCGGTGCCGAGGCAGTCGGCGCCGGTGTCGCCGCCGCCGATGACGATGACGTCCTTGCCGGCCGCGGTGACCTGGTCCGTCGACGCTCTGGCCGAGGGCGACCCGGTTGGCCGGCGGCAGGAAGTCCATGGCCTGCATGACGCCGTCGAGCTCGCGCCCGGGCACCGGCAGCTCGCGCGGCACGGTGGCGCCGATCGCGAGCGACGACGGCGTCGTAACCGCTTGCGCAGCTGCGGCGCCGGTGAGGTCGCGGCCGACGTCGACGCCGGTGCGGAAGCGGGTGCCCTCGGCCTTCATCTGCGCGAGCCGCCGGTCGAGGACGGACTTCTCCATCTTGAACTCGGGGATGCCGTAGCGCAGCAGGCCGCCGGGCTGGTCGGCGCGCTCGTAGACGGCGACGGTGTGACCCGGCGCGGGTCAGCTGCTGGGCGGCGGCCAGCCCGGCCGGGCCGGAGCCGACGACGGCGACGGTCTTGCCGGAGAGCCGCTCGGGCGCCTGCGGGGTGACCGTGCCGTTGGCGAAGGCCTGGTCGATGATGCGTGACCTCGACCTGCTTGATCGTCACGGCCGGCTGGTTGATGCCGAGCACGCACGCCGACTCGCACGGCGCCGGGCAGAGCCGGCCGGTGAACTCCGGGAAGTTGTTCGTCGCGTGCAGCCGGTCGATGGCCTCGGCGCCACTCGCCCCGCCACGCGAGGTCGTTCCACTCGGGGATCAGGTTGCCGAGCGGACAACCGCTGTGGCAGAACGGGATACCGCAGTCCATGCAGCGGCCGGCCTGCCGCTGGAGCTCGGTCGAGCTGGCTGCTCCTCGTAGACCTCCTTCCAGTCCCTGATGCGGACCGGCACGGGTCGACGTCGCGGCAGCTCGCGCTCGCGCGTCGTGCAGAAAGCCCTGGGGGTCAGCCACGGGAGGCCTCCATGATCCGCTCCCACACCTGGGCGCCGTCGGGGTCGAGGCCCTCGGCCGCGGCCTTGGACCGCACGTCGAGGACGCGCTGGTAGTCACGGGGCAGGACCAGGGTGAAGGCCGACCGGGCGGTGTCCCAGTCGGCGAGGAGCCGCGCCGCGACCGGCGAGTCGGTCCACGCGTGGTGCCGCTCGAGCAGGTCGTGCACGACGAGCTCGTCCTCGGGCCGCAGCGGCCCGAGGTCGACCAGCTCGCGGTTGACGTGGGTCGTGGTCGAGGTCGAGCACGTAGGCCGACGCCACCGGACATCCCGGCCGCGACGTTGCGCCCGGTCGGGCCGAGGACGAGCGACGGTGCCGCCGGTCATGTACTCGCAGCCGTGGTCGCCCACGCCCTCGACGACCGCGGTGGCGCCGGAGTTGCGCACGCAGAAGCGCTCGCCGACCTGGCCGCGCAGGAAGATCTCGCCGGTCGTCGCGCCGTAGCCGATGACGTTGCCGGCGATGACGTTCTGCTCGGCCGACGAGCGGCCGAGCCCGGTCCGGCCGCACGACGACCCGGCCGCCGGACAGTCCCTTGCCGACGTAGTCGTTGGCGTCGCCGTAGAGCCGCAGCGTGATGCCGGCGGGCAGGAACGCGCCGAAGCGACTGCCCGGCCGGACCCGGTGAGCGGTGAGTCGATGGTGCCGTCCGGCAGGCCCTTCGGGTGCACCTTGGTCACCTCGTGGCCGAGCATCGTGCCGACGGTGCGGTTGACGTTGCGGATCGGGAACGCGACGCGGTCACCGCGGTCGCCGTGGTCGAGGGCGTCCCGGCGCGGCGGCGATGAGCTGGTGGTCGAGCGCCTTCTCGAGGCCGTGGTCCTGGCGCGACCGTGTGGTGCGGTGCCCGAGCCGTCCGGGCTGCGCGACCTCGGCGAGGATCGGGCGTCAGGTCGAGACCGGCGGCCTTCCAGTGGTCGATCGCCTTGGCGGTGTCGAGGTAGCTCGACCTGGCCGATCGCCTCCTCGATGGTGCGGAAGCCGAGCGCGGCGAGGTGCTCGCGGACCTCCTCGGCGATGTACTCGAAGAAGGTCTCGACGAACTCCGGCTTGCCCGAGAAGCGGGCCCGCAGCTCGGGGTTCTGGGTCGCGATGCCGACCGGACAGGTGTCGAGGTGGCAGACCCGCATCATGATGCAGCCCGACACCACGAGCGGAGCGGTGGCGAAGCCGAACTCCTCGGCCCCGAGCAGCGCCGCGATGACGACGTCGCGGCCGGTCTTGAGCTGGCCGTCGACCTGCACGACGATCCGGTCGCGCAGCCCGTTGAGCACGCAGCGTCTGCTGGGTCTCGGCCAGGCCGAGCTCCCACGGGCGCGCCGGCGTGCTTGAGCGACTGGTCAGCGGGCTGGCGCCGGTGCCGCCGTCGTGGCCGGAGATGAGCACCACGTCGGCGTGCGCCTTGCTGACGCCGGCGGCGACGGTGCCGACCCCGACCTCGGAGACGAGCTTGACGTGGATCCGGGCCTCGCGGGTTGGCGTTCTTGAGGTCGTGGATCAGCTGGGCGAGGTCCTCGATCGAGTAGATGTCGTGGTGCGGCGGCGGGCGAGATCAGCCCGACGCCCGGCGTCGAGTGCCGGGTCTTCGCGATCCACGGGTAGACCTTGTGGCCGGGCAGCTGGCCGCCCTCGCCCGGCTTGGCGCCCTGCGCCATCTTGATCTGGATGTCGTCGGCGTGGGTGAGGTAGAGCGCTGGTGACGCCGAACCGGCCGGACGCGACCTGCTTGATCGCCGAGCGGCGCTCGCGGGTCGATGCAGCCGCTCGGCGTCCTCGCCGCCCTCGCCGGTGTTGGACCGGGCCGCCGAGCCGGTTCATCGCGATCGCGAGGGTCTCGTGCGCCTCCATGCTGATCGAGCCGTAGCTCATCGCGCCGGTGTTGAACCGCTTGACGATCTCGCTGACCGGCTCGACCTCGTCGATCGGCACGGGCGGGCGCGGGTCGGTGCCGCCGAGCTCGAAGAGCCCGCGCAGCGTCATCAGCCGCGCCGGACTGCTCGTCGACCCGCGAGGTGTACTGCTTGAAGACGTCGTAGCGGCGGGCCCGGGTGGCGTGCTGCAGCCGGAAGACCGTCTCGGGGTCGAACAGGTGCGGCTCGCCCTCGCGGCGCCACTGGTACTCGCCGCCGACCAGCAGCTTGCGGTGCGCCTGCCGGATGCCGTCGGGCGGGTAGGCGGCCGCGTGCCGGGCCGCGACCTCGGCGGCGATGACGTCGAGGCCGATGCCGCCGAGCTGGCTGACGCGTGCCGGTGAAGTACTCGTCGACGAGCTCCTGGGACAGGCCGATCGCCTCGAAGACCTGGGCGCCGCGGTAGGACGCGACGGTCGAGATGCCCATCTTGGACATGACCTTGAGCACGCCCTTGCCGAGCGCCTTGATCAGGTTGGCGACGGCCTTCTCCGGCGGTGACCGCGGTGATGGCGCCGTGCCGCACCAGGTCCTCGACGGTCTCCATGGCCAGGTACGGGTTGATCGCCGCCGCGCCGTAGCCGACGAGCAGCGCGACGTGGTGCACCTCGCGCACGTCGCCGGCCTCGACGACGCAGACCGACCTGGGTGCGGGTCTTCTCGCGGATCAGGTGGTGGTGCACGGCGGAGGTCAGCAGCAGCGACGGGATCGGCGCGAGGTCGCGGTCGGAGTCGCGGTCGGAGAGCACGACGAAGCGGGCGCCGTCGGCGATCGCGGCCGACGACCTCGGCGAAGATCTCGTGCAGCCGGGCGCGCAGCGCCGTCGCTCGCCGCCGTGTGACGTCGTAGAGGCCCTTGACGACGACGGTGCTGTAGCCGGGCAGGTCGCCGTCGGCGTTGATGTGCACGATCTTGGCGAGCTCGTCGTTGTCGATGACCGGGAAGGGCAGCACGAGCTGGCGGGCGTGCGCCGGGGTGGCGTCCAGGACGTTGCCCTCGGGGCCGATCGAGCTGCCGAGCGAGGTGACGAGCTCCTCGCGGATGGCGTCCAGCGGCGGGTTGGTCACCTGCGCGAACAGCTGGGTGAAGTAGTCGAAGAGCAGCCGCGGCCGGCTCGGACAGCACCGCGATCGGGGTGTCGGTGCCCATCGAGCCGAGCGGCCTCGCCGCCGGTGCGCGGCCATCGGGGCGAGCAGGATCTTCAGCTCCTCCTCGGTGTAGCCGAAGGTGCGCTGGCGCCGCGCCACCGAGGCCGCGGTGTGCACGATGTGCTCGCGCTCGGGCAGGTCGGCCAGGCTCGATCAGGCCGGCGTGCAGCCACTCCTCGTAGGGGTTCTCGCGCGGCGAGGGTGGACTTGACCTCCTCGTCGCTGACGATCCGGCCCTGCTGCGGTGTCGACGAGGAACATCCGGCCCGGCTGGAGCCGGCCCGCGCGCGACGACGCTGCTCGGGCTCGATGTCGAGCACGCCGGCCTCGGAGGCGAGCACGACGAGGCCGTCGTCGGTGACCCAGTACCGGCCCGGGCGCAGCCCGTTGCGGTCGAGCACCGCGCCGATCAGGGTGCCGTCGGTGAAGGTGACGCAGGCCGGGCCGTCCCACGGCTCCATGAAGGTCGAGTGGAACTCGTAGAACGCCCGCCGCGCGGGGTCCATCTGGCTCGTGGTTCTCCCACGCCTCCGGGATCATCATCAGCACCGCGTGCGGCAGCGACCGGCCGCCGAGGTGCAGCAGCTCGAGCACCTCGTCGAAGGTCGCCGAGTCGGAGGCCCCCGGGGTGCAGATCGGGAAGAGCCGGCTCGAGGTCGCCGGGGATGAGGTCGGAGCTGCAGCTGGCTCTCGCGGGCGCGCATCCAGTTGCGGTTGCCCTTGACGGTGTTGATCTCGCCGTTGTGGGCGATCAGCCGGTACGGGTGGGCCAGCGGCCAGCGACGGGAAGGTGTTGGTCGAGAAGCGCGAGTGCACCAGCGCGAGCTCGGAGGCGAACCGCTCGGTCGGACAGGTCGGGGAAGAACGGCTCGAGCTGGCCGGTGGTCAGCATGCCCTTGTAGACGATGGTGCGGGCCGACAGCGACGGGAAGTAGACCTCGGCCTCGTGCTCGGCGCGCTTGCGCAGGCAGAAGGCGACGCCGGTCGAGCTCGATGCCGGTCAGGCCGCGCGTCGGACGGCGACGAAGAGCTGGCGGAAGACCGGCATGCACTCGCGGGCGGTCCGGCCGACGAGGTCGGGCGTCGACCGGCACGTCGCGCCAGGCGAGGACGCGCAGGCCCTCCTCGGCGGCGATCTCCTCGATGCGGGCCTCGGCCGCGCGCGCGCTCGTCGGCGTCGTCGGGCAGGAAGGCCATGCCGACGGCGTAGGCGCCCGCCGGCGGGCAGGTCGGCAGTCCAGCGACGTCGCGGAAGAACGCGTCCGGGATCTGGGTGAGGATGCCGGCACCGTCACCGACCAGCGGGTCGGCGCCGGTGGCGCCGCGGTGGTCGAGGTTGCGCAGGGCGGTCGAGCGCGTGCGTCGACGATGTCGTGGCCGGCGCGTGCCGCGCATCGTGGCGACGAAGGCCACACCGCAGGCGTCGTGCTCGTGCTCGCGGCGGTACAGGCCGGTGTCGGCGGGCTGGGCGGAGAAGCGGGCGACGGTCACGTCGCATCACCGTCCTCGGGGTCGTCGGCCGCTGAGGACCGGGCACGGCAAGGTCAGGCGCGGACGGCTCTGGCCACGTCCGGGAAGGATATCGCCGGACCCTCGACGTCTTGCTATCTGAGCCGCGCTATCCCACATCCTGGGACTCTGGCTCGCTCCTACCGGGTCGGTCGCTCGCGGCGGGCCCGGCGGCCGGTGAACCAGAAGATCCAGAGCGCCCAGCAGGAACACGACGATGCTCGTCCAGACGTTGAGCCGCTGGCCGAGGATGTGCTCGGCCTCGTCGGTGCGCATCGTCTCGATGACGATCCGCCCGACCGGGTAGCCGGCGACGTAGAGCGCCGAGCAGCTGGCCGCGGTGCGAGCGAGCGGCGCTTGTCGACGACGAGCAGCACGGTCCGCCAGGCACCACGAGGAAGACGGCCTCGTAGAGGAAGGTCGGGTGGAAGATGCCGAGCACCACCGGGTTGCCCGCCGCGTCGACGACGGCCCGGCCGGCGGACTGGTCCCACTCGTGGATCTGCAGGCCCCACGGCAGGGTCGTCGGGCCGCCGTAGAGCTCGTTGTTGAACCAGTTGCCGAACCGGCCGATGGCCTGCGCGAACGCGACGCCGGGGGCGGCCGCGTCGGCGAAGGCCAGGAAGCTGACCCCGGCCCGCCGGCAGCCGATCCAGGCGCCGAGCGCGCCGAGCGCGATGGCGCCCCAGATGCCGAGGCCGCCCTCCCAGATCTTCAGCGGCGTCGAGCGGGTTGCCGCCCGCGCCGCAGTACGGGCCGGGCGTGGTGATGACGTGGTAGAGCCGGCCGCCGACGATGCCGAACGGCACGGCCCAGGCGGCGACGTCGAGGGCCTGACCCGGCTCGCCGCCGCGCGGCACGCAGCCGGCGGCCGGTCAGCCAGACGGCGACGACGATGCCGATGAGGATGCACAGGGCGTACATCCGGACCGGGAGCGGTCCGAGGTGCCAGACCCCGACGGTGGGGCTCGGGATGGTAGGAGGTCACTTGGTGGCGTTCTCGATGGCCTGCGGTCAGGAGCTCGGGCGACGCGATCGGTCGACAGCTCGACGTCCGTGCCGTTGATCTTCACGGTCGGGGTGCCGCTCACGCCGTCGGCGAAGCTCTGCTCCTCGACCGAGTTGACGTAGTCGACGTACTTGCCGGCGTCGTAGCACTGCTGCCAGGTCGTCAGCGCGGCGCCGGTGATCCCGGCCTGCTCGGCGAAGCCCTTGAGCTGCGCGTCGGTGTAGCCGTCACCCTCGGTCGCCGGCTGGTTCGGGAAGACCGCGTTGTGGAACTCCTGGAACTTGCCCGGCGTCCGAGGCGCAGAACGCGGCGTTGGCCGCCCGGGTCGAGCTGTCGTTGCGCAGGTTGTCGTCGAGGAAGTTCTTCACGTGGTAGACGAGCTTGATCTTGCCCGGCCTGCGCCTGCTCCTGGAACGTGCTGCCGAGGACGGCCTCGAAGCTCGCGCAGGCCGGGCACTGGAAGTCCTCGTAGAGGTCGACGACCGGGGCGTTCGATCGCTGGCGTGACGTCCTGGAACGCGGGGTAGCCCTGCGCCGAGCTCGCCGACCCCGGTGGGCAGGGCGTTGCCGCCGCCGGTGATCGCCTTCTCCTGGCTCTGCTGTGACCAGATGACGCCCGCCGACCACCGCGATGATGGCGACGACGACCACGACGGTCGCGACGACGATCTTGTTCGCCCCGCCGCCCTGGGACTTCTGGGCGGCCTGCGAGCTTGGCCTGCCGCGCCGAGGCGGGTGGGGTGGTCGGGCTTCTTGGCCATGGTGGCTCAGGGTCTCCTTCAGTGTCCGAACAGGATAGCGGTCGAGCGACGCGAGGCTGCGCGGGCGCCACCACAGCCACGCCCCGGCGAGGGCGAAGACGGTGTCGCGGGCGATCTCCTGCGGGTACTTGGTCTCGTTCGGCGCCGATCTGCCCGCCGCCGCCGAAGCAGCCGCAGTCGATGGTCAGGCCGCGCGCCCAGGCCTGCGAGATGCCGATGATGAAGGCCACCATGAGCAGGGTGGAGACGATCGCGGCCGGCTCGGGTGAACAGGCCGAGCAGCGAGCAGCACGCCCGAGGACGATCTCGACGAAGGGCAGGCGCCAGGCCGATCCACTGGCGACCTCGATCGGGAAGATCTCGTAGGCCTGCACCGCACGCTCGGCGGTGAGCGGGTCGACCGACCTTGACGATGCCCGCGAAGACGAGCACCACGCCGAGGAAGAGCCGCGCCACGAGGCCGACGACGTCGAGCACGCGCTCGCGCCCCGCCGACGGCTCCTCGTCGACGTCGACCGGGGTCGCGCCGGTCGCGCCGTCCATCTCGGTGCTCATCGCCTCGTCCTCACTCCGTCGGCCAGCTCGGTCGTCAGTGCCCGCAACGCGTCGAGCCGGTCGCCGAGTTCCCCGGGGCCGCTCAGCGTGCGCACCAGGGCGGAGCCGACGATGACGCCGTCGGCGTAGGCCGCCAGCTCGGCGGCCTGCGCCCCGGTCGACACCCCGAGCCCGACGCAGACCGGCAGGTCGGTGACCGCCCGGGTGCGCTCGACGAGGCCGCGCGGCGTCGCCGTCGACGCTGGTGCGGGCGCCGGTGACGCCCATCGTCGACGCGGCGTAGACGAAGCCCGCGGCAGGCGCCGGGTGACCTTGGCGAGCCGCTCGGGGGTCGACGACGGGCGCCACGAGGAAGACCCGGTCCAGGCCGTGCGCGTCGCTGGCGGCGATCCAGTCGCCCGCCTCGTCCGGGATGAGGTCGGGCGTGATCAGCCCGGCGCCACCGGCGGCGGCGAGGTCGGCGGCGAACCGCTCGACGCCCCGGCGCAGCACGAGGTTCCAGTAGGTCATGACGAGCGGCGGTGCCGCCGGCCGCGCGCGACCGCCGCCGTCGCGCGGAAGACGTCGTCGACGCGGGTGCCGCCGGCCAGCGCCGTCGGCCGCGGCGTGCTGGATGACCGGGCCGTCCATGAGCGGGTCGCTGTAGGGCACGCCGACCTCGACGACGTCGCAGCCGGCCTCGACGAGCACGCGCATCGCCTCGATCGAGCCCTCGACGGTCGGGGAAGCCCGACCGGCAGGTAGCCGACGAGGGCGGCGCGGCCCTCCGTCGCGGCAGCGGCGCAGCACGCTCCTCGGCGCCCTGCGCACCGTGGTCCGGTCACGACGGCTAGCCCCTCGTCGAGCAGGCCGAACTACGTCGCGGCGGTCTCCACGTCCTTGTCGCCACGGCCGGAGAGGTTGACCAGCAGCAGGGCGTCCGGGCCGAGCTCGCTGCCCGACCTCCATGGCGCCCGACCAGGGCGTGCGCCGACTCGATGGCCGGGATGATCCCCTCGGTGCGGCACAGCAGGCGGAACGCCTCCATGGCCTCGGTCGTCGGTGGCGTAGCGGTACTCGGCGCGGCCGCTGTCGCGCAGCCAGGCGTGCTCCGGGCCCGACGCTCGGGTAGTCCAGGCCGGCGGAGATCGAGTGCGACTCGACGGTCTGGCCGTCGTCGTCCTGCATGAGGTAGCTCATCGCGCCGTGCAGCACCCCGGGCGACGCCGGACGCGCGAACCGCGCCGCGTGCCGGCCGGACTCGATGCCCTCGCCGCCGGCCTCGATGCCGACGAGGCGCACCCCGGCATCCGGCGATGAAGCGGTGGAAGATGCCCATGGCGTTCGAGCCGCCGCCGACGCACGCGATGACGGCGTCCGGGCAGCCGGCCGGTGAGCTCGAGCACCTGCGCCGCGGGCCTCCTCGCCGATGATCTTGTGGAAGTCGCGGACCATCTCGGGGAACGGGTGCGGGCCGGTGACGGTGCCGATGAGGTAGTGCGTGGTCGGCGACGTTGGTGACCCAGTCGCGCAGCGCCTCGTTGATGGCGTCCTTGAGCGTGGCGCTGCCGTGCTCGACCGGGATGACCTCGGCGCCGAGGATGCTGCATCCGGGCGACGTTGAGCGCCTGGCGCTCGGTGTCGTCCCCGCCCATGTAGACGATGCAGTCGAGGCCGATCAGGGCGGCCGCGGTGGCCGTGGCGACGCCGTGCTGGCCGGCGCCGGTCTCGGCGATGACCCGGGTCTTGCCCATCCGCTTGGTGAGCAGCGCCTGGCCGAGCACGTTGTTGATCTTGTGCGAGCCGGTGTGGTTGAGGTCCTCGCGCTTGAGGATGACGCGCGCCCCGCCGCAGTGCGCGGCGAAGCGCGGCACCTCGGTGATGATGCTCGGCCGGCCGGTGTAGGTGCGGTGCAGCCGGGCGAGCTCGTCGATGGAACTCGGGGTCGACCGCGGCCTTCTGGCGGGCCTCGTCGAGCTGCTCGAGCGCCGGGATCAGCGCCTCGGGGACGTAGCGGCCGCCGAACGGCCCGAAGCGGCCGGGGCGGGCCAGCTCCTCGGGAACGAGGTCGGTCGCGTCGGCGGTGGCGGTGGTCGGGTCAGGCACGAAGGTCCTCGCGGGGTGGCGGGTCGGGGTGCGCCGGCCGCGACCATCGACGCCGCGCCGGCGCGCGGGTCGCCCGTGCGCACGAGCGCCTCGCCGACGAGCACGGCGTCGGCGCCCTGCGTCGGCGTAGGCGGCGGCGTCGCGGGCGTCGGCGATGCCGGACTCGGCGACGGTGACGCAGCCGTCGGGGATGAGCGGGCGCAGGCGGGAGAACGTCTCGGGGTCGACCTCGAGGGTCTTCAGGTTGCGGGCGTTGACGCCGATGACCCGGGCGCCGGCGTCGACCGCGCGCTGGGTCTCGACCTCGTCGTGCACCTCGACGAGTGCGGTCATGCCGAGCTCGCGGACCCGGCCGAGCAGCGCCGCCAGCTCGGGGTCGGTCGAGCGCCGCGACGATGAGCAGCACGAGGTCGGCGCCGTGGGCGCGGGCCTCCCACACCTGGTAGTCGGTGACGACGAAGTCCTTGCGCAGCACCGGGACGGCGACCGCGGCGCGCACGGCGTCGAGGTCGTCGAGGCTGCCGCCGAAGCGGCGCTGCTCGGTGAGCACCGAGACCGCTGGCGCCGCCCGGCCTCGTAGGCCGCGGCGAGGGCGGCGGGGTCGGGGATGTCGGAGAGCGCGCCCTTGCTCGGGCTGGACCGCTTGACCTCGGCGATGAGCGACAGGCCCGGCGCGGCGGAGCACCGCGTCGGCGTCGAGGGCCGGGCGGGCGGCGAGCACGGCGTGCTCGACGTCGGAGAGCGACGTGCGTCGCTCACGCGTCGGCGAGGTCCTCGCGGACGCCGGCGACGATGGAGTCCAGGACGGTGCTCATCGTGCGGACCGTCATCAGCGGATGGACGGTTCCTCGTCGCGGTCGCGCTCGGCCGAGCCGTAGCCCGCCATGGACAGCACCTTCCCCGCGACGACGCCGACCAGCACCAGCACGGCACCGCCGGCGAACACCCAGCCGTTCGGGAAGAGCACCGCGAACGACATGATCGCGGCGGCGATGATGAGGATGATCACCGCGCTCCAGGCGGCGACGCTGTGCCCGTGGTCGTCGTCGTGCTCGCTCATAGCGTCAACTTTCGTGCAGGGGTCGATGACCCGTTGGTTCAGCCACGATTCTGTCAGGTCGGGGCGTCTGGACCCACATCGGTGGGGTCACGTCCGGCGCTGAGCTCGTCCCAGTCGCTCGCGACCCGCTCCCCGCGCGGTCCGGCCGCCTCGGGCGTGGTCCCGTCGGGCACCTCGTAGCGCTGCGACGGGCCGCCCCAGCGGCGCATCCCGACGACCGCGCCGACCAGACCGAGCAGGGCCACCGCGCAGGCCAGCAGGGCGACCCAGGGCCAGATCGTCGGGTCGGCCACCGTCTCGACCGAGCCGGTGCGGCCCACGCGCGAGGCGGCGACTGGGCCGAGCACTGCCTCGGGGTCGAGCAGGACGCGTACGGCGAGGGCGACACCGACCGCGAGGCAGAGGGCGTACGCGACGACGGCGACGATGCGCGCGATGCGGCCGGCCGCGACGATCGCGATGGCTGCGGCGGCGATGGCGAGGGCGACGGCGCTCAGCCCGGGGGCGACCTCGGCGCCGGTGGCGCTGATCCGCGTCGCGCCGAGCACGGCGTCGTCGACGGCACCGGTCACCCACGGCCGGAAGGCGCTGACCAGGAGCAGCCCGGCGCCGACGAGCGCCAGGAGGACGACGACGCCCTTGGACGACAGCCGCCTCACGTGACGGTCCGCATCGCCCCGGCCGTCGCGACCGCGCGCAGCGCCGCGGCCGCCTTGTGCACGCACTCCTCGAACTCGCGGGCGGGCACCGAGTCGGCGACGATGCCGGCGCCGGCCTGCACGTGGGCGACGCCGTCCACGATGAGCGCGGTACGGATCGCGATGGCCATGTCGAGGTCGCCGTGGAAGTCGAGGTAGCCGACGACCCCGCCGTAGACACCGCGCCGGGAGGGCTCGTAGCTGCTCGATGAGGGCCAGCGCCCGCGGCTTCGGGCGCACCGGAGAGGGTGCCCGCGGGGAAGGTCGACGACCAGGACGTCGTAGGCGCTGACGCCCGGCCGGGTGTCGCCGACGACGGTGGACTCGATGTGCATGACGTGGCTGTAGCGGCGCACGTCCATGAACTCGACGACGTCGACGGTGCCCGGGCGGCAGACCCGCTGGAGGTCGTTGCGGCCGAGGTCGACGAGCATCACGTGCTCGGAGCGCTCCTTCGGGTCGGCGAGCAGCTCCTCGGCGAGCCGCACGTCGTCCTCGGGGGTCTTGCCGCGCGGTCGGGACCCGGCGATCGGGTGGGTGATCGCCCGCTCGCCCGTCACCCGCACGAGCGCCTCCGGGCTGCTGCCGACGACGGCGTACGACGAGCCGTCCGGGTGCGGGAGGCGGAACAGGTACATGTACGGGCTGGGGTTGCGACGCGCGCAGGGCCCGGTAGACGTCGAGCGGGTCGGCGGCGCAGTCCATCGAGAAGCGTTGCGACAGAACGACCTGGAAGACCTCGCCGGCGCGGATGTCCTCCTTGGCGAGCTCGACGACCTCCTCGTACCGCTCGCGGGTCGTGTTCGACCGCACGAGGGCCATGGCGTCGTCGACGGCATCGGTGTCGACGACCGCGACCGTGCTGTCGGCCGGGGCGGCGAGGGCGCGGGTCATCGCGTCGAGACGCGCCACGGCATCCGCCCAGGCGCAGCTCGACGCGCTCGTCGGTGTCGTCGTAGTTGACCGCGTTCGCGACCAGCAGGATCGAGCCGTCGGTGTGGTCGAGCACGGCCAGGTCGGTGGCGAGCATCAGGGCGAGCTCGGGCAGCCGGAGCTCGTCGGGTGTCGTCTCGGGCACGCGCTCCCAGCGGCGCACGGCGTCGTAGGTGATGGCGCCGACCATGCCCCCGGTCAGCGGCGGCAGCCCGGCGATCGGCTCGGTGGCGAGGGCCTCCATGGTGCCGCGCAGCGCCTCGGTGGCCGGACCGGTCGTGGGGACCCCGACGGGCGGCTCGCCGACCCAGTGCGCCTGACCGTCGCGCTCGGTGAGGGTGGCGCGGCTCGCGGCGCCCACGATCGACCAGCGTGACCAGACGCCGCCGTGCTCCGCGGACTCCAGGAGGAAGGTGCCCGGCCGGTCGCCGGCGAGCTTGCGGTAGACGCCGACCGGGGTCTCGGCGTCGCCCATCAGGCGGCGCACGACCGGGATGACCCGGCGGTCGCGGGCGAGCACGCCGAAGACGTCGAGGCTGGGCCAGGTCTGGCCGTAGGGGAGGTCGGGCGTCTCCGCCGACGGGGATGCCGTGCTCACGCGGTGGCTTCCGGGTCACCGACGACGGCGCCGAGGTCGTCGGCGTCGAAGCAGGTGCGGTCGCCGGTGTGGCAGGCCGCGCCGACCTGGTCGACCCGCACGAGCAGGGCGTCGCCGTCGCAGTCGAGGGCCACCGAGCGCACGTGCTGCACGTGGCCGGAGGTGTCGCCCTTGCGCCAGTACTCGCCGCGGCTGCGCGACCAGTAGGTGACGCGGCCCTCGGTGAGGGTGCGGCGCAGTGCCTCGTCGTCCATCCAGCCGAGCATGAGCACCTCGCCGGTGTCGTGCTGCTGCACGACGGCGGCGACGAGGCCGGCCGCGTCACGCTTCAGGCGCGCGGCGATCGCGGGGTCGAGGACGGCATCCGGGGTGGCTGGGGTGGGCACCCGGTCATTGTGCCGTGGTCCGGGTCGGCGCCGGCGCGGCGGCCGTCCCACGGACGGGAGCGGGCGGCATCCGGTCGTCGAGCCGGGACAGCACCGCGGCGAGGGCGAGGAACAGGACGGTCACACCGAGGCAGGTCACGGCGACCGACCCGGCACCCTCGGCGCCGACGTCGAGGAACGGGTAGGGGTACCAGCCGGTGGCCGCACCGACGACGAGGGTCCACGCCAGCCAGGCGACCGGCCAGGCCAGGGCCAGCAGGGCGTCGCGCCACGGGGCGCGTGGGCGCGGCCCGGCCAGCAGCCAGCCCGACGATCGCGATCACCGGCACGACCATGTGCAGCAGCTTGTCGGCGACCCAGCTCGCCCCGTCGAGGTGCAGCAGCGGCCGGAGCAGGGTGAAGTGCACCAGCCCGGTCACGGTGATGCCCACGAGCGCGGCGGCCCGCACGGGGCGCCACCACCGACCGTCGCGCGCCGGGTCGCGGGCCAGCTGGATCGCCGTGACCGCGACGAGCAGGTTGCTCTGGATGGTGAAGTACGAGAGCAGCCGGCCGAGGCGGGTGAGCAACGGCGGGGCCTCCTCCTCGGCGAGCACGGAGGCGCCGTCGAGCACGAGAACGAGCTGGAGGACGAGGGCCGCGACGACCACGAGGGCGATCACGGTGTGAACGACACGGGCGCGAGAGGCGGTCACCCGCCCGAGCCTAGGGCTCCACGGCGGCCGAGGGTTCGAGGCGAGCGCGCGTGGTGAGGGGGTGCTGGCCGATGATGGTGCGCATGACCCCCGACACGCACGTCCCCGTGGTGCAGGCCGAGCGGAACGCCCTGTGCGACTCCCTGCTCGCCCTGGGCCCCGACGCCCCGACCCTGTGCGACCCGTGGCGCACCCGCGACCTCGCCGCTCACCTCGTCCTGCGCGAGCACCGGCCCGACCTCGCGAGCGGCATCTGGTTCGCTCCGCTCGAGGGGCACATGGAGCGTGGCCAGGCCGCACTGGCGGCGGGTGACTACACCGCGCTCGTCGAGAGGGTGCGCTCCGGGCCTCCGCGGTGGTCGCCGACGCACTTCGCCAAGGTCGACGCGCTGTTCAACACCACCGAGCTGGTCATCCACCACGAGGACGCCCTGCGTGGTGACGGCGCCGTCGGGCCGAGGCGTGAGGTGCCCGAGCGCACCTCACGGGCCACCCTGTCGGCCCTGCGCAAGTCGGCCTCGCTGATGTTCCGGCGCGCCGGCGTCGGGAGTGCGGCTCGAAGCTCCCGGCGCGGATCCGATCACCGCCGGCAAGGGCCGCCTCCGTCGTCACGGTGACCGGCGCGCCGGTCGAGCTGCTGCTGGTCGCCTCCGGTCGGATGCGCGTCGCGGACGTCATCCTCGACGGCGCACCCGAGGACGTGGAGACGCTCAAGAACGCCAGGCTCGGCGTCTCCTGACCTGACGTCAGCGGACGGGGAGGCCGTCGGCGCGCAGGGCGTCCTTGACCTGGCCGATGGTCAGCTCGCCGAAGTGGAAGACGCTGGCGGCCAGCACGGCATCCGCCCCTGCCCGCACGGCCGGGGCGAAGTCCCCCACTGCTCCGGCCCCACCGCTGGCGACCACCGGCACGGTCACCTCGGCGCGCACCAGCCGGATCAGCTCGAGGTCGAAGCCGTCCTTGGTGCCGTCGGCGTCCATCGAGTTGAGCAGGATCTCCCCGGCCCCGAGCCGTTGGCGCCCTCACGCACCACTCCACGGCATCGATGCCGGTGCGGGTGCGCCCGCCGTGGGTGGTCACCTCGAAGCCGCCGGTCGGCAGGCCGGCGGCGTCGCGGCGGCGTCGCACGTCGGCCGACAGCACGAGCACCTGGGCCCCGAACCGGTCGGCCGTCTCGGCGATCAGGGCCGGCCGCGCGATGGCCGCGGTGTTGACCCCGACCTTGTCGGCGCCCGCGCGCAGCAGCCGGTCGACGTCGTCGACGGTGCGCACCCCTCCCCCGACGGTCAGCGGGATGAAGACCTCCTCGGCGGTGCGCGCCACGACGTCGTACATCGTGGCGCGGTCACCGCTGCTGGCCGTGACGTCGAGGAAGGTCAGCTCGTCGGCGCCCTGCTCGCCGTAGCGACGGGCGAGCGCGACGGGGTCACCGGCATCGCGAAGGTTCTCGAAGTTGACGCCCTTGACGACGCGACCGTCGTCGACGTCGAGGCACGGGATGACGCGGACCGCCACGGACATGCGCCCAATGTAGCCAGCACTAGAGTCGCGGCCATGGCCCACCCGCCGGTCGAGCAGACCGGGCACGTCGACCACGCCGACGCCACGCAGGTCGCGGCGGTCGTCGAGGCGGCCCGCGCGGCGACGCCCGTGCTCGGCTCGACGGTCGTGGTCGCCGTCGACGGCCGCAGCGGCTCGGGCAAGACCCTGCTCGGCACGGCCGTGGCCGACGCGCTGACCTGCCCGGTGGTGCACCTCGACGAGGTGTACCCCGGCTGGGACGGGCTCGAAGCCGGGGTCGCACTGGCGACCACGCACGTGCTCGAGCCGCTCGCCCGACGCGAGCCCGCGGCCTACCCGCGGTGGGACTGGATGCGGTCGCGCCCGGGGCGCACGGTTCCCGTGGAGGCCGCGACGCACCTCGTGCTCGAGGGATGCGGCGCGCTCGTGCCGCCGGCCGCGGCGTTCGCAGCCGTGCGGGTGTGGGTCGACGCGCCGACCGGGGTGCGCAAGGAGCGCGCCCTGTCGCGTGACGGCGAGACCTACGCGCCGCACTGGGACCGCTGGGCCGCCCAGGAGGATGCCGTGTACGCGAGCGCGCGGCCGTGGGAGACGGCCGACCTCGTGCTGCGGACGGTCGCCCCGTGAACCTCGACGACCTGCGCCCCGAGGTGGAGCGGCGCCTGGGCCGGCTGCGCACCCGCTGGGTCTTCCTCGTGCAGATCGGGGTGGCCGTCTTCGTCGCGTGGCTCGTGGCCAGCGAGGTGCTCGGCCACGCCACCCCGTTCTTCGCCCCCGTGACCGCGATCCTCTGCCTCGGCCTGACCTACGGCCAGCGGCTGCGGCGCATCGTCGAGGTGACCGTCGGGGTGGCGATCGGCGTGCTCGTCGGCGACCTCATCGTGACCGTGCTCGGCGCCGGGCCGTGGCAGATGGCGGTCGTGGTCGTGCTGGCGATGGCCATCGCGATCGTGCGTGTCGTCGGGTCAGCTGCTCGTCATCCAGGCCGGCGTGCAGTCGGTGTTCATCGTGGCGCTCGTCGCCAGCCAGAGCGCGGCGCTGTCCCGCTGGCTCGACGCCCTCGTCGGCGGTGTGGTCGCGCTCGTCATCGGGGCGATCGCACCGACGTCGCCCGTGCGGCGGCCCCGCGCCGAGGCCGCCCGCACCGTGCGGGACATCGCGTCCACCCTGCGCGACGTCGTCGACGCCCTGCGCCGCAGCGACCGGGCGCTGGCGTCCGCGGCCCTCGACGGCGCCCGCTCGCTCGAGGGCCAGCTGGGTGAGCTGCGCACGGCCGCGGCCGAGGGCGTTGCGGTCGTGCGACAGTCGCCGCTGCTGCGTGGGCACGGCCCGGCCGCCGAGGCCGCCTCCGCCCTCGTCGTTCCGCTCGACCGCTGCGTGCGCAACCTGCGGGTGCTCGCCCGGCGGGCCTCCGTCGCGGTCGCGCGCCAGGAGGACGTGCCGGCTCGCTACGTCGACCTCGTCGAGTCGCTGGCCGACGCCGCCGAGGACCTCGCCCGGGTGCTCGACGAGCACGCGACACCGTCGGCCGCGCGTCGGGTGCTGGAGCGGGTCGCGGGGCTGTCCGCCCGGGTCGACCCGTCAGCCGGGCTGTCCGCCGAGATGATTCGCGGACAGGTGCGCTCGATGGTCGTGGACCTGCTCGTCGTGGCCGGGGTCGACGACGACGAGGCCCTGCAGATGGTGCCCGAGTCCCACCTGCCCTGAGCGCTCTGGAATGCTCGGGCCGGTGACCACCAGCCCCGACGCCGCCGCGCCGCGCCACCCGCACGGGGCCCCGACCTGGGCCGTCGTCACCTCCTGGTGCTCGTCGCCGCCAACCTGCGCACCCTGATGGCGAGCCTGCCGCCGCTCGCCGAGACGATCCGCGCCGACCTCGGCCTGAGCAGTGCCTGGATGGGCGTGCTCACCACCCTGCCGGTGCTGTGCATGGGTCTGCTCGCACCGGTCGCGAACCAGGTGGCCCGCCGGGTCGGCACCGCGACGGCCGTCGGTGGCGGCATCACGCTCGTGTTCGCCGGGCTGGTGCTGCGCGGCTTCGGCGGCGGGCAGGTGTGGTCGCTCTACGCCGGAACGGTCGTCGCCGGTGCAGGCATCGCGCTCGCCGGAACGCTGCTGCCCGGCGTCGTCAAGACCGTCTTCCCGGCCTCCCGCTCGGGGCTGGGCACCGGGCTGACCATGGTGGCGATGATGGGCCTGGCGGCCGTCGCATCGGCCACCGCGGTTCCGCTGGCCGACGTGCTCGGTGGCTGGTCGGCATCCCTGCTCGCCTGGGCGCCGCTCGCGGCCCTCGCCCTGCTCGCCTGGGTGCCGATGGCTCGGGCGGCACGGCGACACGCCTTGCCCGACACCCAGCCCGCCGATGTCTCGCACGCGCTGCCGTGGGCCAGCCTGACCGCCTGGCTGCTCGCCATCTACCTCGCCTGCCAGTCGTGGCAGTTCTACTCCTCGCTCGCCTGGCTGGCCCCGACCTACGAGTCGGTCGGCTGGACCGCCCGGGACGCCGGCCTGCTGATGGCCGTCTTCACCGGGGCCCAGCTCGTGTCCGGGCTGCTCGCCCCGGCCCTGCTCGACCACGTGGGGGACGCCCGCGTGCTCCTCGTGGCGGCCACGCTGCTCGGCGGCTCGGGCGAGGTCGGGGTGTGGCTGGCCCCGGAGGCAGCCCCGTGGGTGTGGGCGCTGCTGCTCGGCGCCGGGCAGGGCGCGTGCTTCGCGCTCGGGCTCGCCCTGCTCGTCCGCTATGCCGCCACGCCGCGGGACAGTGCCCGGCTCACCGCCATGGCGTTCCTGGTGAGCTACACCGTGGCGTCCTTCGGGCCCGCCACGATGGGCGCGGTCGAGGACGTCACCGGCAGCTTCGCGGCGCTCTGGGCGCTGCTGGCCCTCGTCTCGGTGCCGCAGCTGGTGTTCGCCCTGCGGCTGCGGCCGGGGTTGCCGCCGGTGGGTGCGGCCGCCCCGGGCTGAGGGCGACGGCTCCTGCCGCGACGACGGCCGGGGCCACGACCCGCGGCCCCGACCGTCGTCGTGCCCCGCCGACCGGTCTCCCTCCTCGACCCGCCGCACGACCGCCTCCGACCTGCGACAGGCCTACGGTCCCCCGTGAAAGACCGGCCCGGTCGGACCACGCTAGGGAACGGGCGAACCCGCAGACCAGAGGCCGGTGATCAGGACTCCTGATCAGGGCGAGCGAGGGCTGTCCCCGTCAGCGGTGCCGTGGCGCGCACGGCATCCCGGGTCGCTGCGACGAGCTCGTCACCGAGCGGCCATCCCTCGCGCACGACCACCTGCAGGGGTGCCCAGGCAGGGTCCGCGAGCGGCCGCACCACCGCGCCGGATGCCGGAGGCACCACGATGTCGGCCGGCCAGAGGCCGACCAGCCCGGTCCGGGCGGCCTCCGAGGCCATCGCCGGCGTGCGTTCGGACTCCATCTGCACGGCCGGCGGGGGTGACCGCAGCCGGTCCGGGAGGAACCAGAACTGGGTGAACGCCTCGCCCATCTGCCGGGGAGGCAGCGCACGCAGCAGCGGCAGGACCGCTTCAAGGTCGACGTCGGCCCGGTGAGCCAACCAGTGGTGCCGCGGCATCAGCACGCCGACCGGGACCCACCCGACCGTGACGACGCGCCGAGGCCCCACCTCGTCGACCGGGCCGTGCAGCAACAGCGCGTCGACGTCCCCGCCGTCGAGGGCCGGCAGCGCCGTGCGGAACACCAGCGGGGCCACGGTCAGCTCGAGGTCCGGCCGGATCGAGGTGATGGTGCGCAGGGCCAGCCAGGTGGCCGGCCCGATCCCGTCCGGCCCCAGGCCCACCCTGACCCGCTGGTGTCGCCACGCCGGCCACCCGCCGCCGGCGAGGTCGGAGAGGTGCTCGGTGCTCCGGAGGACCTCGCGCGCGGCCGGCAGCAACGAGGCTCCACGATCGGTGAGCCGCGTGCCCCCGGGCCCGCGGTCGAACAGGGTCACCCCGAGGTCGCGCTCGAGCTGGTGCAGCTGGGCGGTCAGTGCCGGCTGGCTGACGAACAGCCGGGCCGCCGCGCGCCGGAAGTTGAGCTCCTCGGCGAGCGCCACGAAAGCGCGCACGTGCTCGACCCGCATCCTGCCCCCACCGTCTCCCGGTGCCGGCCGCCAACGTCCGTCGTCGGCCTGGGTCGAGCATCCTCCTGAACCGGCCGCGGCGCACCCCCGTTTCGGGTCGCCCGCCCGGCTGCGCCGCAGGTCAGGGGCGCATCACGGCCGCAGGTCGCGCAGCTGGCCGGTGTGCGCCGGCAGGTGGCGGCCCGCCTGGGCGTCGATGGCGAGACGGCCCCACGGCATCGGGTCGTCGAGCACGACCTCGCCGTCGTGGAACAACCGGCACGGCACCTGCGTCGCGAGCTGGTCGGGGTCGAGCCGAGCGGTCGCGGTCATCGCCGTCTCGGCGAGCTCGCGGCCGCGCACGACGAGCGCAGCGAGGTCACCGGTCTGCGCGACCCAGTCGGCGAGCACCTGCGGGTCCTGGCAGGTGACGTTGCCGAACGTCAGGTCGGTGCGCCCGTGCACGAGCGCGTGGGCCACGGCCGTCATCGCGAGGTCGTTGAGGGCGACGTGCGCGAGGACCCGGGCGGCATCCCACTCCCCCGCCGGCGGCGGGCCGAAACCACCTCGCTCCGCCTCGGCGAAGAACGCCTCGTAGGCCCGGGCCACCGGGCTGAGGTCCACGGCATCCGGGCGTGCGTCGGCGACGTCGGCGAAGTGGTCGAGCACGTGACCCCACGCCCCCGGGCCGACGTAGCCGTGGCGCCGCAGCATCGCGCTCTCGCCGAACCGCTCCCAGCCGCGGTGCTCCAGCTCGACGCGGGTGCCGCCACCCTCGGATGCGGTGAAACGCACCTCCACCTCGGAGGCCGCGTCCGCGTCCTGCCCCGGGTGCCAGGTGAGCACCAGACGGTGCGGCGGGTCCCACTGCAGCACCTCGCCCCAGACGGTGGTGCGCCCGTCGACGGCTCGCTCGACGAGGAGGCCGCCCTCGAAGGCGAGCCCACCGGCATCCGCGTGGAACAGGCCGTGCGTGGGCAGCGGCCACCACGCGCCGATCTGCCGGGTGAAGACCGCGAACGTCTCGCCGAGCGGGCGGGCGACGTGCGCCGAGCGGAGCACCGGCGGCGGCACGGATGCCGCGGCCCCGGTCACGGGCGCGCCTCACCCTCGGCGTGGGCGACGAAGGCCGCGAGGGCGTCGTCCCAGAAGCCGTCGACCCACGCCCGCAGCCCGGCCAGGCCGTCGAGGTCGACCCGGTAGAGCCGGCGGGTGCCCTCGGGCCGCACCGTCACGAGGCCCGCGTCGCGCAGCACGCGCAGGTGCTGGGAGACCGCGGGCTGGCTGACCTCGGTGGCGTCGGTCAGCTCACGAACGCTCTGCTCGCCACCGCGCAGCAGCTCGAGGACGGCCCGCCGGGTGGGGTCGCCGAGGGCATCGAGGACACGTGCTTCATCGGCCATCACTTATCATAAGCACAGACTGATGGATGCCGTCAAGCGCGGGCGTCCCAGTGCCGGTCGACGATGCGTCGCGAGCCGCATCGCCTCGTCGCGACCGAGCTGGCCGTCGGCCCTCTGGATCGCCATCACGGCCAGCTCGTCGCCGTCGTCGAGCTCGAGGGTGACCCACGGCGCACCGTCCGGGAAGCGCACCTCGATGACCTCGTCCCACGTCACGGTGCGGGTCAGCATCAGGTTGCGCACCATGAGGCCGGAGCCGTCGGGCACCGCCCTGATGCTCGCGTAGCGGCCGAGGAAGGCCGCCAGCCCGAGGCCCAGCCCGACCAGGGCGAGCTGGTCGCCGACCTGCCACTCACCGGCGGCACCCATGCCGATCGCGACGATCGTGCAGACCACCACCGCGACGCTGGCCAGGACGAGCGGCAGGATGCGCCCGCGCCGGGGCCGGAACGGGGCCTGCGCGTCCGGCGGGCGTCGGGGGCGGGGCGGGCGTCGGGTCGGTCACAGCCGGCAGGCGGTGATGTCGGTGACGAGGATGGCCCGGGCGCCGAGGTCGTAGAGCTCGTCCATGACCGCGTTGGTGCTCGAGCGCGGCACCATGGCGCGCACCGCGAACCAGTCGCGGTTCTGCAGGTGCGACACGGTCGGCGACTCCAGACCGGGGGTGATGGCGCAGGCCCGGTCGACCAGGGTCGCCGGGACGTCGTAGTCGAGCATCACGTAGTGGCGGGCGGTGATGACGCCGAGCAGCCGGCGGCGCAGCACCTCGACGGCTGCCTGCTCCTCGCTCCCCTCGCGGCGGACCAGCACCGCCTCGCTGCGCAGGATCGGCTCGCCGAAGACCTCCAGGCCCTGCGAGCGCAGGGTCTGCCCGGTCTCCACGACGTCGGCGATCACGTCGGCGACGCCGAGGGTGATCGCGGTCTCGACGGCACCGTCCAGGCGCACGACCGAGGCCGAGACGCCGTGGTCGGCCAGGTGCTTCTCGACCAGTCCGGGGTAGCTCGTGGCGACCCGGTGACCCGCGACGTCGGCCATCGCGGTCGCGCGTGCCGGGGCGGGCGGCATACCGGAAGGTCGACGCGCCGAAGCCCAGGGCCATCAGCTCGACGGCGGCCGAGCCGGAGTCGAGCAGGAGGTCACGCCCGGTGATGCCGCAGTCGACCGTGCCGGAGCCGACGTAGACCGCGATGTCACGCGGGCGCAGGTAGAACAGCTCGACCCCGTTGTCGGCGTCGGTGACGACGAGCTCCTTGGGGTCGCGACGGATGCGGTAGCCGGCCTCCTTGAGCATGGCGGCGGCGGGCTCGGACAGGGACCCCTTGTTGGGGACGGCGATGCGCAGCATGGTTGGCTCTCAGAGGTGCTTGTAGACGTCGTCGGGCGAGATGTCGGTCGCGAGCATGAGCACCTGCAGGTGGTAGAGCAGCTGGCTGATCTCCTCGGCGGTGCGCTCGGTGCCCTCGTGCTCGGCGGCCATCCACACCTCGGCGGCCTCCTCGACGATCTTCTTGCCGATGGCGTGCACCCCGGCGTCGAGGGCCGCGACGGTGCCCGACCCGGGAGGGCGGGTGCGGGCCTTGTCGGCCAGCTCGGCATACAGGTCGTCGAACGTCTTCACGAGGGACAAGGGTACGGGGGCGAGGGGGTCGGCCCCTCGCCCCCGTCCGCGGGTGGCGCGCCGTCAGGTCAGGCGACGGGCGCGGGCTGCTCCAGCACCCTCGGCCGGCTCTGGCCGACTCGGCGCGCGTCACCTTCACCCACTGGGTGAAGCCGTAGAGCACGAACATGCCGTAGAAGGTGTACATGATGGCGGTCGGCACGTAGCCGGTGGCGAAGCCGAGCGGGACGCCGACCAGGTCGACGGCGATCCACGCCAGCCAGAACTCGTTCCAGCCGCGCGCCATCGCGTAGGTCGCGACGATCGAGCCGACGAAGATCCACGCGTCGCACCAGTAGAACCACCACTGCGGCGTGAAGAAGGGGTTCGGCGAGGCCTCCCACAGGGCCACGAAGACCTGGTGGACGATGACGGTGCCGACCAGCCAGCCGACGACCAGCACGATCCGTTCGTGCTGGCGCATCCAGCGGGGCACGATCGCGGGGGCGTCGCTGGCGGCGCCCATCGCACGTCGGTGCTGCGCCCAGCGGATCCAGCCGTAGATGCTGACGATGATGAAGAAGACCTGCCGGCCGGACTGGCCGAACAGGGGGATGCGCTGGTCCTCGAGACCGAGCGCGCCGCCGACGTAGACGAAGAAGAGCATGATGTTGGCGATGATGCCGACCGGCCACGCCCACACGAGGCGTTTCATGCCGAGCCAGGCGGAGGCGACGCCGATGGAGACGCCGATCAGCTCGAGCCAGAAGAGCTGGTACTGGCCGATCGGGATGTAGGCGTTCAGGATCTGCTCGAAGAAGTTCTGCGGCGCATCCGTGGCCGCAACGAGGGTGTTCATGAGAGGTGTTCGTCCTTTGGGGTTCGTTGTGCTTCTCGGACGAACTCCGGGGACCGTGCACCACGGGCGAGCCGGGGGTCGACTGACCACCGGCACTTCCGTCGTACGTGCTGCCTACCATCCGGACTTTCACCGTCGGTCCAGGAGTTCCACCTGGTCAACCGGCCGCTGGCTGCGGTCGGGTCGCGGACTGTCACCGCCGGCTCGGAGTTTCACCGACCCCGGAGCACGTGCCATGAAGTATGCCGCACGCCGCCGTGCCGTGTCCCGAGTGGTTTGTTGTGGGTTCCCTCACCCGCTGCTGCGACGGCCCACGTCCGGAAAACCCCGTGGACCGGGCCGGGGCGCCGGTGCTGCACTGTGGGCGTGCTGCACCCGACCCCCGACCGCTTCCGCGGACTCGCGCGCTCGTCGCCGTGGCGCTGGCGCGCGCTCGCGTTCGACGTCCACCGTCGCCCGCTGCACGGGCCGGAGCACACGGTGCACGCCACCGTGGAGCGCGGAGTCGGGCTCGAGGTGCGGCTGGCCGACGGGGAACGCCACCGGGACGCCGCGATGCGGAGCCCGGCGGTCTGGTTCGAGTGCGGAACCGGCCAGCAGGGCATCCGGGGGCTGCCGTTCGCGTGGGAGCTGCCCGTCGAGGTCGATGCGGACGGCTTCGTCGTGCACCGCACCGTCCGAACCAGCGATGACCCGATGTGGCAGGACTACCAGTGGGTGGCGATGCTCGACCCCGTCGAGCTCGCCGATGGAGTCCCCCGCGACCCCGGGCCGAGCTCGGGCCCGGATGCCGTGCTGCCGCCCGCGCTGGTCGTGCACCGCCTCGACGCGGCGGTGCGGCACGGGCGCGAGACGTGGTGGGCGGAGGTGTCGCCGCGGGAGGAGTACGCACCCCGGTGCTCGTGCTGCCCGCTCCTCTTCGGCCGGGTCAGCGAGGATCACGACCGGGACGGTGGTGGCCCGACGATGCGCTCCCGACCGGTCGGCCTCGCGTATGCGACGTCCTACCTGGTCGCGCTCGATGTCGAGACCGGCGTCTGCATGCACGTGGAGCACCTCGACGGCGACCACGCCGGCCGCGGCTTCTCGGTCGACATCCGCAGTGTGGTCACCGCCGGCTGACCGACGCGGCCCGACCTGCGCCGACGGACGGACAGATGGGGCAAGCCGACAGGCACGACCACGCCCAGCCGCCGACCCTCGAGGGTCGTTGTCCGTCCGTGGAGCACCGCAACGGCAGACGGATCCGTCATCCGGCATCCCTGCCGTGGCCCGCTCGCCCGGCGACCGCCGGGCGCGCGGTCAGTCCTCGACGACCAGGCCCATCGCGGCGAGCAGCCCGGCGGCGCCGAGCGCCTCCACCCGCAGCCCGCGCACCCGGTTCTCCGACGGGTCGAACGCGTAGCCCACGGCGCCGACCAGGCTGGCCCCGCGCAGGTCGGTGCCGACGAAGACGGCGCCGCTGAGGTCGCTGTCGCCGAAGTCGACCCGTTGGGCGTCGGCACCACCGAAGTCGGCCTCGCGCAACGAGCAGCCGACCAGCCGCGACCCGGCGATCGCGCCCTCCTGGAACGAGGCGAGGTCGAGCCGGCACCGTTCGAGGTCCCACGGCCTGGCCGACAGCGCCGCCTCCCCCGCGCGCGTCCAGATCACCGCCAACGCGGTGCACTCCACGAAGGTGCAGTCGCTGAACCGCGACCCGGACAGGTCGACCCGGTTCAGGTTGCACCCGGTGAACACGCAGTCGGTGAAGGTGCAGTCCCGCAGCACCGCCCCCTCGAGCACGGCGCGCTCGAACCGGCAGCCCTCGAGCTCGACCCCCTCGAGCACCTCACCGGGTGCGAGGCCCTCGGTGATGGTGAGGTCGGCGGCGTACCCGCCGGTGTCGGCGAGCCGCTCCAGCAGGGATGCCGGGTCGCTCATCCGTGCGCGTGACGCAGCCGCGAGCGCGCGCAGCTCGTCGATCGCGCCGGCCGCGGACTCGGCGCCGTAGACGGCCGACCCCGCGACGAAGACGTCGGCGCCGGCCTCGGCGCACTGCTCGATCGTCGACGCCGAGACGCCGCCGTCGACCTGGATCCACACCTCGCCACCGTGCCGCCGCACGGCCTCGCGCACCTCGCGCACCTTGGGCATCTGGTCGGCCATGAACGACTGCCCACCGAAGCCCGGGCTCGACGGTCATGACGAGCACCATGTCGACCTCGGGCAGCAGGTCCGCGTACGGCGCGAACGGCGTGCCCGGCTTCACCGCGAACGCGGCCCGAGCGCCGGCCGCGCGGATCGCGCGAGACGTGGCGACGGCATCCTGCACGGCCTCCACGTGGAAGGTGACCGACTTGGCACCGGCCTCGGCGTAGCCGGGTGCCCACCGGTCCGGGTCCTCGATCATCAGGTGGCAGTCGATCGGGATCGGGCGACACCTTGATCAGCGCCTCGACGACCGGCAGCCCCAGGGTGAGGTTCGGCACGAAGTGGTTGTCCATGACGTCGACGTGCGCCCAGTCGGCGCTCGAGATGGTGTCGAGCTCGCGCTCGAGGTTGGCGAAGTCGGCCGACAGGATCGACGGGGAGATCTGCACGGGCGACACCCTAGCGAGCCGGTGTCAGCCGGCCTTGCGCAGCAGCGCGACGAACATCGCGTCGGTGCCGTGCACGTGCGGCCAGAGCTGGACGTACGGCCCCTCCCCCAGCCCTTCCACCGGCCGGCCGACGGCGTCGGTGAACAGCGGGCGGGCGTCGATGACCTCCACGTCGTGCCGGCGCTTGAGCACGTCGCTCACGACGAAGCGGGTCTCGGCGACGTGCGGGCTGCAGGTGGCGTACGCGACGACACCGCCGGGCGCGACGGCATCCAGCGCGGAGGTGAGCAGCGCACGCTGGAGGGGCGCGAGCTCGGCGACGTCGGACGGCTGGCGGCGCCAGCGCGCCTCGGGCCGGCGGCGCAGCGCCCCCAGGCCGGTGCAGGGCGCGTCGACGAGCACCTTGCCGAAGGCCGCGGGCTCGTCCTCGCCGACCACCCGCCCGTCGGCGGTGCGCACCTCGACCCGGCGACCCAGCGCCTTCGCGTGGCGGACGAGGCCACGCAGCGTGGCCGGACCAGGTCGGCGCGGTGCGGGCTGACCTCGACCGCGGTGAGGTCGGCGCCGGCCTGGACCGCCAGGGCGCCGAGCACCCCCGCCTTGCCGCCGGGGCCGGCGCACAGGTCGAGCCAGTGCGCGGGCACGTCGTCCGGGACGTCGACGGCGGCCAGCGCGAGGGCGACGAGCTGGGACCCCTCGTCCTGCACCGCCGCGCGCCCGTCGCGCACCTCCGGGATGCCGCCCGGGTCGCCGGAGCCGAGCACGACGCCGATCGGCGAGATGTGGCTGGGCTCGATGTCGTCGTACGCGCAGAGCTCGTCGACCGTGGTCAGCCCGGGCCGGGCGACGACGTGCACGCTCGGCGGCTCGTTGTCGGCCGTGAGCAGGGCGGCGAGCTCGGCGTCGACCGTGTCGGCGGTGGCGCGGCCGTGGCCGAGCAGGGCGGCGCGCAGCGCGGTGACGACCCACTCGGGGTGGCTGTGCCGCACCGCGAGCGCGGGCGCTCCGCCGCCCTCGGGCACGACGGCCTCGCGCCACTCCTCGAGCGAGCGCTCGCTGGTCCGCCGCATCACGGCGTTGACGAACCCGCTCGCCCCGGCCCCGGCGACGACCTTGGCCAGGCCCACCGTCTGGTCGGCGGCGGCGTGCGTCGCGACGCGCATCCCGAGCAGCTGGTGCACGCCCAGGCGCAGCACGTCGAGCACCTGCGGGTCGATGCGGGTCGGTCTCGCCGGCCGGCCGCCTCGGCGATGACGGCGTCGTAGAAGCCCTGCCAGCGGATGGTGCCGAAGGCCAGCTCGGTCGCGAACGCGGCGTCGCGCCCCTCGAGGCGGTGGCGGCGCAGGATCGTCGGCATCTCGAGGTTGGCGTAGGACCCCTCGTCGACCGCGCGCAGCAACGTGTAGGCCGCGAACCGGGTCGGCTCGGCCCGTCGGGTGCGCTCGGACGGCGCGGTGGCGCTGCGCTGGCGGGGTCCGCGACCACCACCGCCGCCGCCGCTCGCTGCCGCCGCCCGCTTGTCGTGCTCAGCCATCGAGGCGCTCCCCTGCTGCGATCCGGACACCGCGGGCCCAGTCGGCCGCGGCCATCGGCTTCTTGCCGTGCGGGCGCACCTCGCCCAGCTCGACCGGCGTGGATCCCGTGCCGACGACAACGGCGTGCTTGCTGACGTGCAGCTCGCCCGGGCCGAGCGCCAGGGCGTCGTGGGCGGGCATCACCCGGGTCGGGCCGGTGGGGCCGTCGCCCCGCGAGGGGCCGGGGTGCGGCGCGACGCGCACCGGCCCGACCTTGACCCGCTCGCCGCGGAAGGTGGTCCAGGCCCCCGGCGCGGGCGTGCACCCGCGAACGTGCCGGTCGACGACGTGCGCCGGCAGCCCCCAGCGCACCTGCGCCTCCTCGGTGCTCAGCTTGGGCGCGAGGCTGACGCCGTCGCCCGGCTGTGGCACCGCGTGCAGCGAGCCGTCGGCGAGGCCGTCCATCGTCGCGACGAGCAGGCCCGCGCCGGCGTGGGCCAGCCGGTCGAGCAGGCTGCCCGCGGTGTCGTCGGGGCGGACCGTCTCGGTCAGCGTGCCGAGCACCGGGCCGGTGTCGAGCCCCTCCTCGAGCACGAAGGTCGTGGCGCCGGTGACGTCGTCGCCGGCCATCAGCGCGCGCTGCACCGGAGCGGCGCCGCGCCAGGCCGGCAGCAGCGAGAAGTGGAGGTTGACCCACCCGTGGGCGGGCACGTCGAGCGCGGTGCGCGGCACCAGGGCGCCGTAGGCGACGACCGGGCAGCAGTCGGGGGCGATCGCGGTGAGCCGCTCCAGGAACGCGGGGTCGCGCGGTGTCGGTGGCGTCAGCACCTCGATGCCGTGCTCGAGCGCGACCTGCTTGACCGGCGAGGGTGCGAGCGCGCGACCGCGCCCGGCCCGGGCGTCCGGGCGGGTGATGACGGCGGCCACCTCGTGCCGGGAGGCCAGCAGGGCGAGCAGCGAGGGCACCGCGGTCTCGGGGGTGCCGGCCAGGACGAGGCGCACTCAGCGCCTCCCGAAGACGCCGGCGTGCGGGCTGACCTTGACCACCGGCGCGGTGGCGGCCCAGTCGGCCTCGCGAACCAGGCGCATCGCCTCGCGGCGCTGCTCGGGGTCGAGCCGGTCGACGAACAGGATGCCGTCGAGGTGGTCGGTCTCGTGCTGCACCGCACGCGCCAGCAGGTGGGTGCCCTCGACGGTGACCGGCTCGCCGAACGCGTTCCAGCCTCGGGCGACGACCTGCACCGCGCGCGGGGTGTCGAAGCGCAGCCCCGGCATCGACAGGCACCCCTCGGGCTCGGTCTCCTCCTCGTCGCCCAGGGTGAGGTCGGGGTTGACGAGGTGGCCGACGGCACCGTCGACGCGGTAGGTGAACACCCGCAGCCCCACGCCCAGCTGCGGGGCGGCGAGACCGGCCGCTCCGGCATCCAGCATCGTGTCGGTGAGGTCGCCGACGAGGCGACGCAGCTCGGCGTCGAAGTCGACGACCGGTCGCTGCGGGGGTGCGCAGGACGGGGTCGCCGAACAGCCGGATGGGGGTGACGCTCACGCCCGGGAGTCTAGGTGCCGCAGGTGGGGGGCGGTCACGTCGTGGGGTCCGGGGGGTCGACACGCACCGACACCGGGTCGGGGTCCTTGCGGGCGGACGCCCGGGCGCGCATCGCCGCGAGCTCGCGGGCGAGCGCCGGGCCGTCGGGCCGCGCGACGGTGACCAGCGTGCGCCAGCGGTCGGTGACGCCGTGCGGCAGCGGGCCGAGCAGGGATGCCGTGGCCGGCAGGTCGAGCTCGGCGGTGGCCGCCTCGAGGGCCGGGCGGGCGCCGGTGAGAACCGCGAGCCGCGAGGCCGGCGGCAGGGACAGCTCGCGTCGCTCCTCGAGCTCGCGCTCGGCGAACCAGGCGGGGTCCCAGCGCACGAGCGCCTCGACGGCCGGGATCGACACCTCGGTCGGGGCCCCGGCCAGGACGACCCGACCGCCCTCGGACGCCGGCCGCACCAGGGCCGCCGCCGCCAGCCAGCGGCGCAACGACTCCTCCCCCGCGGTGAGGCTCGGGCGCTCGATCAGCGCCCAGGCGTCGAGCAGCAGGGCGGCGGCATAGCCGTCGGGGGCGACCGGCTCGGCGCCCGGCGTGGACACGACCAGGCGCGCCCCGGACGCCACCGTCTCGAGCACGGTGCCGGCGCCGGAGCGCTCGACGGGCACGCCGGGGAACGCGCGGCCGAGCTCCTCCGCCGTGCGCCGGGCGCCGACGACGGACGAGCGCAGCCGGTGGCCGCTGCACGCCGGGCAGCTGAAGGCGGTCTCGACGCGGCCGCACCACCGGCAGGCCGGCGGCCCCTGCGGCCCCGGCAGCCCGAGCGGCCCCGCACACACCGTGCACCGGGCCGGGCGCCGGCAGTCCTGGCAGGACAGCGAGGGCAGGTAGCCGCGACGCGGCACCTGCACCAGCACCGGACCTCGCTCGAGGGCCTCCTTGGCGGTGCGCCAGGCGATGGAGGGCAGGTGGGCCGCGGCGACGGCCGGGTCGCGGTCGGCGTCGTGGCCCTCACCGGCGACCCGCACCGACGGCACGGCGCGACGCAGGGTCTCCCGAGGCGCCTCGACCGCGGTGAGCGCCCCGCGGGCGACCAGGTCGGCGACCGCCACCGACCGGCCGAACCCGGCGGACAGCGCCGCGGCGCCGTGCACCTGGGCCCGCGCGAGCAGCACCTCGCGCACGTGCGGGTAGGGCGCGCGCGGCTCGTCGAGCAGGTCGTCGCCGTCGTCCCACCAGGCGACCAGGCCGAGGTCGTGCACCGGCGCGAACGCCGCCGCCCGGGTGCCGACGACCACCTGCGCGTGGCCGCGCAGCGCCTTGAGGTAGGCCGTGTAGCGCGCCTGCGGCCCCTGGTCGGCGGTGAGCCGGGTGTGCCGCCCGGGCCCGAGCACCTCGACCAGGGCCGCCTCGACCCGCACGACGTCGCGGTGGTCGGGCACGACGAGGACGGCGCCGCGGCCACCCTCGACCACGGCCCGGGCGGCCTCGGCGAGCAGCACCGGCCAGTCACCGCCGGCGACCACCGAGGGGACGGCGAGCAGCGACGCGGTGGGGGCACCGCCCGAGGTGAGGTGGGACAGGAACGCCGGCCCGACGGCATACGGCAGCCAGGCCCGGGGCACCCGCTCGGGCAGCGCCGGGTGCTCGGGTGCCTCCACCGCCAGCGCCTTCTCGGCCGTGGCGTGCCGTGGCGGAACCGCGAGGCGCAGCACGTCGCCGAGGGAGCCGGCATACCGGTCGGCGACCGCGCGTGCCGTGGTGAGCACCTGCGGGGTGAGCACCGGTTCGGGTGACACGACGCGGCGCAGCGGGCTGAGCCGGCCGAGGTGCTCGGCGTCGGCCCGGCGCTCGAGCACGAAGCCGTCGAGGTCCTGGCCGGCGAAGCGCACCTTGACCCGCACCCCCGGCGCCGCGGTGTCGGCCATCGACGTGGGCACGGTGTACTCGAAGGGGCGGTCGAGGTGCGGCAGGCCGGTGTCGACCTGCACCAGCGCCACCGGCAGCTGCTCGGTGGTCGGGTCGTCGCCGGCGAGGCGGCGAGGACTCCGCACGGACGGCCTGGGCGACAGCAGCGCCAGCTGCTCCCCCTCATCCGCCTCGCCCGGTGTCGTCATGGGCCCGAAACTAGCGGAGCCCACCGACCCCGGCGGGGTCGGTGGGCTCGCGCTGTGGATGACGGGGTGGTCAGCCCTTGACCGCGCGCTGCAGCGCCTCGACGCGGTCGGTGCGCTCCCAGGTGAAGCCGTTGTCGACGCCGTCGACGTGGGTGCGGCCGAAGTGGCCGTAGGCCGCCGTCGCCTTGTAGATCGGGCGGAGCAGGTCGAGCGCGTCGAGGATCGCCGCGGGCCGCAGGTCGAAGGTCGACAGGATGGCGGCCTGGATCTTCTCGGCGGCGACGGTCTCGGTGCCGAAGGTCTCGACGTAGAGGCCGACCGGCTGGGCCTTGCCGATCGCGTAGGCGACCTGCACCTCGCAGCGGCGGGCCAGGCCCGCGGCGACGACGTTCTTGGCGACCCAGCGGGTGGCGTACGCCGCGGAGCGGTCGACCTTGCTCGGGTCCTTGCCGGAGAAGGCGCCGCCACCGTGGCGGGCCATGCCGCCGTAGGTGTCGACGATGATCTTGCGACCGGTGAGGCCGGCATCCCCCATCGGGCCACCGACGACGAACTTGCCGGTGGGGTTGATGTAGGCGCGGTAGTCGTCGGTGCGCAGGTCGGTGCCGGCGTCGTGCAGCTCGGCGACGACCGGGTCGATGACGTGCTGGCGGATGTCCGGCTCGAGCATGCCGTCGAGCGAGATGTCCTCGGCGTGCTGGCTGGAGACGACCACGGCGTCGAGCGAGACCGCGCGGTCGCCGTCGTACGCGATGGTGACCTGGGTCTTGCCGTCGGGGCGCAGGTAGGGCAGCACGCCGCCCTTGCGGACCGCGGTGAGGCGCTCGGCCAGGCGGTGCGCGAGGAAGATCGGCAACGGCATCAGCTCGGGGGTGTCGTCGCAGGCGTAGCCGAACATCAGGCCCTGGTCGCCGGCGCCCTGCTTGTCGAGCGGGTCGACGCCGCCGGTGCGGTTCTCGAACGCGGTGTCGACGCCCTGGGCGATGTCCGGGCTCTGCTGGCCGATCGAGGCGCTGACCCCACAGGAGGCGCCGTCGAAGCCCTTGGTCGAGCTGTCGTAGCCGATCTTGAGCACGGTGTCGCGCACGATCTTCGGGATCTCGACGTAGGCCTCGGTGGTGACCTCACCGGCCACGTGGACCAGACCGGTGGTCACCATCGTCTCGACGGCGACGCGGCTGCGAGGGTCCTGGGCGAGCATCGCGTCGAGGATCGAGTCCGAGATCTGGTCGCAGATCTTGTCCGGGTGTCCCTCGGTGACGGACTCGGACGTGAACAGGCGTGCGGACACGCGGAACTCCTTCGTGGGTGGGGCGACCGCGGCCACCGGCCGCAGCGTGCGCGTGACAATCTACCCGGGCGCACCCGGATTGACCGACTCTGTCCGTGGCACTCGGTTACGTCTGCGATCATGGGCCGCGTGTCTGACCGGTCGACGCGCGAGGCGACGACGGGAGACGCGGGTCGTGTCGCGCCCGCGAGCCCCGTCGATGAAGCGCTGTCCCTGCTCACCCGCGCCCAGAACCTCGCCGACCAGCTGCGGGCGGACGCCAACCGTGAGGTGACCCAGGCCCGGGCCGAGGCCACCCGGGTCCGTGGCGAGACCCAGGAGGCGTCCCACGAGCTGGAGCAGCTGCAGGCCACGGTGCTCTCGGCGCGCGAGGAGGCCGAGCGGCGCCTCGCGGAGACCCGCGCCGAGGTCGAGATCATGCTCGCCGACGCGGCCGACCAGGCCTCGCTGCTGCGGGCCCGCGCCACCAAGGCCAGTGACGAGGCCGTCGCGCTGGCCGAGGAGCAGGCGGAGGCGCGCCTGGCCGACGCCCAGGCCCGCGCCGACCAGCTGCTCGAGGGGGCCCGCGTCGAGCACGAGAGCACGATGACGCGCCTGGCCCAGGAGGAGCGGGCCCACCAGGAGCGGTGGAGCCTGGAGCACGCGGCACACGCCGCCGAGCTCGCCCAGCTGCATGACTCCACCGTCGCCGACCTCGACCGGCAGCGCCGGGAGACCCAGGAGTACGCGACCGCCCACCGCCGCGACGCCGAGACCGAGGTCGCGGCCCTGCTGGCCGAGATCGAGGCCCGCGACACCGGTGCGCGCACCGCCGCGGAGCAGCTGCTCGACCAGGCCCGCGCCGACGCCGCCACACTCCTCACCGACGCGCAGGCCGAGGCCGACGAGATCGTCGCCGGCGCGCAGGCGCACCTGGCCTGGGCGCAGGGCACGGTGCGCGAGATCCTCGCCAAGGCGGAGGCCGACGCCGACGCCCGGGCCCGCGCACACCACGACGACCTGGCCGAGCGCTCGCGCACCCACCGGCACCGGGTGCAGACCCTGCTGGGCAGCGCCACGGCCAAGGGCCGCGACCGGCTCGCCGAGGCCGAGTCGGAGTCGACCCGGATGCGCGAGCTCGCCGAGTCCGTGCTCGCCGAGGCCGAGGCGGATGCCGCCCGCACCCGTGACGCCGCGCAGCGCGAGTCCGCACGCCTCCTCGAGGACGCCAGGACCCGTGAGGCCGAGGCCCGCGAGCGGGCCGAGCGGCGCGGGGCCGAGGCCGAGCAGGGCGCCCGGCTCGTGCGCCAGAGCGCGGCCGAGGACGTCGAGCGGATGCACCGCGAGGCCCACGAGTACCACGCGGCCGCACGAGCCGAGATCATGAAGGCCTCCGAGGAGGCCCGTCAGCGTGCCGACATCGTGCGCGCCGAGGCCCAGGCCGCCGTCGAGCGCGCCCGGGCCGAGGTGCACACCCTCGCCACCCGCCGGGACGCCATCACCGCCCAGCTCGGCAACCTCAGCGGGGTCATCGACGCCCTGGCCGTCCCCGAGCAGCCCAGCACCACCGAATCCCCCTCCACCCCTGACCAGGAGTTCTCATGAACCAGCCCGAGTTCCCGACCGTCTTCCGCGGGTACGACCCCGTGCAGGTCGACCAGCACGTCGCCGCGCTCCAGCAGGCCGCCGACGCCGCCCGCCAGGAGGCCGCGGCCAGCTCGGTCGAGCTGACCAAGCTGCGCCAGTCGCACGAGTCGCTCGGGCAGGAGCTCGAGGGCCAGCGCCGCAGCCTGGGCCAGCTCGAGGAGCAGGCCCGCAAGGTGTCCAGCCCGACCTTCGCCGACCTCGGCGAGCGGATCGGCACGATGCTCGGCCTGGCCGACGAGGAGGCCGCCTCGATCCGCTCCGCGGCCGCCGCCGAGGTCGAGCAGGCCCGGCACGCCGCCGACGAGGACGCCGTCCCTGGTGCGCGCCGAGGCCGACCGCTACGCGGAGGAGGTCCGCTCGCGGGCCGACGTCGTCGCCTCCGAGGCCGTGTCGCGCGCCAAGAAGGAGGCCGACTCGATCATCGACGACGCCGCCCGCGAGGCCGCCGCCCGCCGCGAGGAGGCCGAGGCGTACTACGAGAAGCAGCGCGCCACCGCCGCCGCATCCGCCGCCGACTTCGAGCGCACCCTCGGGGAGCGCCGGGAGAAGTCGGCCGCCGAGTTCACCGCGCAGATGGCGCAGCAGGACCAGGCCCTCGCCGCCGTGCAGGAGCGCGCCGACCTGCTCGGTCGCGAGGCCGAGGAGGACCGCAGTGCCGCCGCCTCCGAGGCGTCGCGCATGCTCGACGCCGCCCGCGCCGAGGCCGCCGCCCTGGTCGGCTCCGCGAAGGAGCACGCCGAGCGGATCCGTCGCGACTCCGAGCGCGAGCTCGCCGCCGCGACGGCTCGCCGCGACAGCATCACCGCCCAGCTGAGCAACGTGCGCAACATGCTCGCCACGCTCGGTGGCGGCGCCGCCGTCGGCCTCCCGGCCGAGGACGAGCACCCGGCACTGGAGACCGAGGCGGCACCCGAGGCCGCGCCGGTCGAGGAGACCGCCGAGGTGCAGCGACGAGACCGAGGATGCCGTCGACGCGCCCGCCGAGGACGTCACCGAGGGCGACGCCACCGCCGAGGTTGCCGAGGGCGACGAGGTCGAGGCCGACGAGGCCCCGACGAGCAGGCTGCCGGCGACGAGGAGAACGGCAAGAAGTCGAAGGCGCACGCCCGCCGCTGACGCCCGTCGAGAGTAGAGAACACGCCGCCGCGGACACGATCCGCGGCGGCGTGTTCTCTACTCTCGACGGCGGTCAGAGGAGGGGCAGGACGGCGTCCCAGACGGCGTGGGCGACCTCGAGCTTGGATGCCGGACCGACCTGGGTCGCGTCGTCGGAGCCGCGTCGCAGCAGGTGCACCGTGCTGTCGTCGTGGCCGAAGGTCTTGTCGACCCCGACCTCGTTGACGACGAGCAGGTCGCAGCCCTTGCGGGCCAGCTTGGCCCGGGCGTGGTCGAGCACCGAGCCCTCGCCGTCACCGGTCTCGGCGGCGAAGCCCACGATCACCGGCGACGACGCGCTCCCGCGGGCCGCGACCAGCCCGGCGAGGACGTCGGGGTTGCGCACCAGGGCCACGGTGGGGGCGGACTCGTCGGCCGCGCCGTCGGCACCGGCCACGTGCGTCTTCTTGATCTTGTGGTCGGCGTACGTGGCCGGCCGGAAGTCGGCCACCGCGGCGGCCATGACGACGACGTCGGCGTCGCGCGGCGGCATCCGTCACCGCGGCCTGCAGCTCGAGCGCGGTCTCGACCGGCACGACGGTGACGCCGTCGGGCGCCGGCAGCGATGACGACGACACCAGGGTGACCTCCGCGCCACGCTCGGCGGCGGCCCGGGCCAGGGCGTAGCCCTGCTTGCCGGACGAGCGGTTGCCGAGGTAGCGCACCGGGTCGAGCGGCTCGCGGGTGCCACCGGCACTGACGACGACCCGGCGCCCGGCCAGGTCACCACGCAGCGGCGCCGTCGTGTCGGCGCCGCCGAGGCCGACGCCCGGGCGAGCTCGCGCTCGCAGACGGCGAACAGGTCCTCGGGCTCGGGCAGCCGCCCCGGGCCGGTGTCGCGCCCGGTCAGCCGCCCGGAGGCCGGGCGGCACGACGTGCACGCCGCGCTCGCTGAGCGTGGCGACGTTGGCCTGGGTGGCGGGGTGGTCCCACATCTCGGTGTGCATGGCGGGGGCCATGACGACCGGGCAGCGGGCGGTGAGCAGGACGTTGGTGAGCAGGTCGTCGGCCTGGCCGGTCGCGGCGCGCGCGAGCAGGTCGGCGGTCGCGGGGGCCACGACCACGAGGTCGGCCTCCTGGCCGATCCGCACGTGCGGCACCTCGGTGATGTCGGACCACACGTCGGTGTGCACCGGCTTGCCGGACAGCGCCGACCAGGTGGCCTCGCCCACGAAGTGCAGGGCGGACGCCGTCGGCACGACCGTCACGTCGTGGCCGGCCTCGGTGAACAACCGCAGGAGCGAGCAGGCCTTGTACGCCGCGATGCCCCCGGCCACGCCGAGGACGACCCTCACGCGGTCACTCCTCGGTGGGAGTGGAGGTCAGCAGACCCTCGTTGATCTCGCGCAGGGCGATGGACATCGGCTTCTCGTGGACCTCGGAGTCGACGAGCGGGCCGACGTACTCGAGCAGGCCCTCCTGGAGCTGGGCGTAGTAGGCGTTGATCTGCCGGGCCCGCTTCGCCGAGTAGAGGACGAGCGCGTACTTGGAGTCCGCACGCTCCAGCAGCTCGTCGATCGGCGGGTTGGTGATGCCGATGGGGTCGGCCTTGGTTCCGGACACGCGTCAGTCTCGCTTCGCTTCGGGTACGGGTGATCTCATCAATGATACGAGTTCCTCGGCCGCGCGCCGAACGTCGTCGTTGAGCACGGTCACGTCGAACTCCGCCGCGGCCGCCAGCTCGACCCGCGCGGTGGCCAGCCGGGCCTCGCGCTCCTCCTCGTCCTCGGTGCCGCGACCGACCAGTCGGCGCACCAGCTCCTCCCAGGTGGGCGGGGCGAGGAAGACGAACAGGGCCTGCGGCATGGTGTCGCGCACCTGGCGCGCACCCTGCAGGTCGATCTCGAGCAGCGCCGGTCGACCGGCCGCGAGGGCGTCCTCGACCGGGCGTCGCGGGGTGCCGTACCTGGCCCGGCCGTGCACGACGGCCCACTCGAGCAGCTCGCCGGCGGCGGCCATCCGCTCGAACTCGGCGTCGGAGACGAAGTGGTAGTGGATGCCGTCGACCTCACCCGGGCGCGGACGCCGGGTGGTCGCCGAGACGGACAGCCAGACCTCGGGGTGGTGCTGCCGGACGTAGGCCGCGACGGTCCCCTTGCCGACGGCGGTCGGTCCAGCGAGGACGGTGAGGCGGGAGGACCCCGTCACGACCGCCCGAACCGTTCGAGGAGCGAGGCCACCTGGTTCTGGCCCAGGCCCCGCACGCGGCGGCTCTCGGAGATGCCGACCTCCTCCATGATCTGGCGGGCCCGCACCCGGCCGACTCCGGGCAGCGACTCCAGGAGGGCGGAGACACGCATCTTGCCGATGACGTCGTTGGACTTGCCCTCGGTGATGACCTCGGAGAGGGTGACGCCCGGAGTGCTTCAGGCGGTGCTTGACCTCGGCGCGCTCGCGTCGGGAGGCCGCGGCCTTCTCGAGGGCGGCGGCCCGCTGTTCGGGGGTGAGCGGCGGAAGAGCCACGGGATGAGTCCTTCGTCGACATGCAGGTGCTGGCTTCTCAACACCCGGCTGTACGGCGTCGACTCTATCGCGATGCCCTCGCCGCGACGACCCGGCACGGGCGCCGGATCTGCGCAGGTCGGGGCGGCTGCGCTCAGCCCGCCAGGGCGGCGGCCAGGTCGTCGGCGGCGCGCCGCGCGGCATCCCGCAGCGCCCCGACGTCGGGACCCGCCAGCGAGCACCTCGCGGCTGCTCGTGCCGAGCACCTGCGGCAGCGCGCGCGCCGAAGGTCGCGCGCAGGCGCCGCGGCCGTGCCGCCCTGGGCGCCGAGGCCGGGCGCCAGGAGCGGGCCGGCGGCGCCGGCGAGGTCGAGCCCGAGGTCGGTGACCGCGTCGCCGACGGTGGCGCCGACGACCAGCCCGACGCTGCCGAGCCGACCGGACGCCGCGGCCGCCGCGTTGTCGCGCGGCGGCGCCCGCCACGACGGACGCCGCGACCGATCGGCCCGTCGCGAACCGCGTGCTGCACCGACGGGCCCTCGGGGTTGGAGGTCAGGGTCAGCACGAAGACCCCGCGCCCGGTCGTCGCGGCGAGGTCGAGCGCCGGGCGCAGCGACTCGTAGCCGAGGTAGGGGCTGACCGTGATGGCGTCGGCCCGCAGCGGCGACGCCGTCGGAGAGGTAGGCCTGGGCGTACGCCGGCCATCGTCGAGCCGATGTCGCCGCGCTTGACGTCGAGCAGCGACAGGGTGCCGGCGTCGCGCAGCCCGGCCAGCACGCGCTCGAGCACGCGCGACGCCCGCCGACCCGAACCGCTCGAAGAACGCCGACTGCGGCTTGACCGACGGCCACGCGCCCCGGCGAACGCCTCGACGCAGGTCATCGCGAACCGTCTCGAGCCCGGCGACGGTCGTCCGGCAGCCCCCACTGCTCGAGCAGGGCGGCGTGCGGGTCGATGCCGGCGCAGAACGGCCCGTGCTGCGTCCATCGCGGCGCGCAGCCGCGCGCCGAAGCGGCGTCGGTGGTGCCGCTCATGGGCGGGCCTTCCTGCTCGTGGGCGATGCCGACGACGTCGGCGAAGCGGACGAAACCGTGCCGGGCGATCTCGGCCTCGAGCTCGTCGACGACGCGGCGGGGCGCGGTCGGGTCGTTGAAGGTGGCGGTGCCGACCTGCACGGCGCTGGCGCCCGCGGCGACCAGCTCGAGGGCGTCGCGGCCGGTGCGCACTCCCCCGACGCCGATGAGCGGCGCCGTCGGCAGCCGCCCCTCGCGCATCGCCGCGGTGACCTGCCAGAGCGCCCGCACGGCGACCGGCCGCACGGCCGGGCCGGAGAGCCCGCCGGTGACCCCGGCGAGCTGCGGGCGCAGCAGGTCGGTGTCGATGACCATGCCGAGCAGGGTGTTGATCATCGTCAGGCCGTCGGCGCCGGCCTTGAGCGCGGCGTGGGCGATCGTCGACGATGTCGGTGACGTCGGGCGTCAGCTTGGCGAAGATCGGGGTGCCGGCGCGGCAGCCGCTCACGCACGAGCGCGCACGACCCGGTCCGACGACAGCGGGTCGCAGGCGAAGACCAGACCGCGGTTGGCGACGTTGGGGCACGAGATGTTGACCTCGACGCCCGACGACCGCGTCGAAGGCCGCGGCTGCCCGCAGGGCGCTCGGCCACGTCGCCGAACTCCTCGGCGGTGTTGCCGGCGATCGACACCAGGACCCGGGCCCCGACCGACTTCAGCCACGCGAGGTCCTTCTCGACGAACGCGTCGATGCCCGGCCCCTGCAGGCCGATCGAGTTGAGCATGCCGGATGCCGTCTCGGCCATCCGCGGGGTGCCCCGCCCCGAGCGCGGCTGCGGCCATGACCGTCTTGGTGACGAAGGCGCCCGAGCTCGGAGACGGGAAGAACCGGTGCAGCTCCTGGCCGTTGGCCGCGCAGCCGGATGCCGTCATCACCGGGTTGGGCAGCGCCATCGGCCCCAGCGTGGTCGCTCATGTCGACCATCAGTGACCTCCGGCCCGCGGGGCGCCGAGGGCGTCGTCGGGCACCCGGCCGATGCCGTCGCCGAACGCGTCCCAGCGCACCCGGTCGCCGCGGAACACCGGGCCCTCGACGCAGGAGCGGACCATCCGGGTCGACGCCGTCGTTGCCGGTGACCGGCATGACGCAGGTCATGCAGACGCCGACCCCGCAGGCCATCGACTCCTCGACGGCGACCTGGGCCACCGCGCCCGTGGGCGGTCGGCGATGTCGGTGACCGAGCGCAGCATCGCCATCGGGCCGCAGCCGTAGACGACGCTCGCCGAGGTGCGGTCGATGACGTCGCCGAGCACGTCGCTCACCCAGCCGCGGCGCCCGGCGGAGCCGTCGTCGGTGGTGACGGTGACGCCGTCGGCGGTGCGCCGGGCCTCGACGACGCCGAACAGGCGGTCCTCGCGAGGCCGCGCCGAGCACCATCTCGACGTGGCAGCCGCGCTCGCGCAGCGCCTCGGCCAGCCAGAACAGCGGGCGCCGACCCGTAGCCGCCGCCGACCAGCACGCAGGCCACCGGCTCGGTCGGCAGCGGGAACGGCCGCCCGAGCGGTCCGACGACGTCGACCGGGTCGTGGGCGCGCAGGCCGGTGAGCCACGTCGTGCCCGGGCCGTGCGCGGCGACGACGACGTCGACGGTGCCGCCGTAGGTGCCCGACGGCTTGACCTTGTGGATCGAGAAGCAGCGCCGCAGCAGGTTCGCCGAGGTCGGCCCGCCGACGGCGAGCGCGACGAACTGGCCCGGGGCGGGCCAGCTCGGCGACGCCGGGCGCGACGAGGGTGAGGTGGTGGTAGGCGCCGACCCGGCGGGTGGCGATCAGCTCACCGCTGACCTGGACGACCCGCCGCTCGCAGCGCCGCGTCGGCGCTCCACGCCGTAGAGGTCGAGGGCGGCCGCGTGGTCCTGCAGCGAGGTGACGTCGAGGTCGCCGGTGATGACGGCCTCGATGGCCTGCACCGCCGCCGCGAGCTGCTGCACGGTGGTGATGATCGGCTTGTCCATCGCCGTGGTCGCCGCCCGGATGGCGTAGCCGTCGGCCCGCGCGGACGCGCTCGGGCCGCTCGGGCTGTTGACGACCATGTCGATCTCGCCGGCGTTGATCCAGTCGACGATCGAGCGCCCCTCGGCGCCGCGCTCGGCGTGCTTGAGCACCACCTCGGCCTCGATCGCCGTTGCGCCGCAACACGTCCGCGGTGCCGGACGTCGAGACGATCCGGAAGCCGAGGTCGACCAGGCGCTTGACCGGGAAGATGATGGCCCGCTTGTCGCGGTTGGCCACCGACACGAACACCGTTCCCTTGGTGGGCAGCCCGCTGATCGCGCCGAGCTGGGCCTTGGCGAAGGCCCGACCGAAGTCGGTGTCGATGCCCATGACCTCGCCGGTGGAGCGCATCTCCGGCCCGAGCAGGCTGTCGACGACCAGCCCCTCGCTGGTGCGGAACCGCTTGAACGGCAGCACGGCCTCCTTGACCGACATCGGTGCGTGCACCGGCATCCGGCCACCGTCGGTGTGCGGCGGGCAGCACGCCCTCGGCGCGCAGCTCGGCGATGGTCGCGCCGAGCATGATCCGGGCGGCGGCGTTGGCCAGCGGCACGCCGGTCGCCTTGGCGACGAACGGCACCGTGCGCGACGCCCGCGGGTTGGCCTCGAGCACGTAGAGGATGTCCTGGGCCAGGGCGAACTGCACGTTCATCAGGCCGCGCACCCCGATGCCCTGGGCCAGCTTGAGGGTCGACTCGCGCACCCGGCTCGAGCTCGCCGGCGCCGAGCGTGACCGGCGGCAGGGTGCAGGACGAGTCGCCGGAGTGGATGCCGGCCTCCTCGATGTGCTCCATGATCCCGCCGAGGTACATCTCGGTGCCGTCGTAGAGCACGTCGACGTCGATCTCGATGGCGTCGTCGAGGAAGCGGTCGACGAGCACCGGGTGGTCGGGGCTCGCGATCGGTGGCGCGCTCGACGTAGCCGGACAGGGTCTCGTCGTCGTAGACGATCTCCATGCCACGGCCACCGAGCACGTACGACGGCCGCACCAGCACGGGGTAGCCGATCTCGTGGGCGATCTCGACCGCCTCGGCGGCGCTGTAGGCGGTGCCGTGCTTGGGCGCCGGCAGGTTGGCCTCGTGCAGCACCCGGCCGAACGCGCCGCGGTCCTCGGCGAGGTCGATGGCCTCGGGCGAGGTGCCGACGATCGGCACGCCCTCGGCCTTGAGCGCCTTGGCCAGCCCGAGCGGGGTCTGCCCGCCGAGCTGCACGATGACGCCGGCGATCGGCCCGGCCTGGCTCTCGGCGTGCACCACCTCGAGCACGTCCTCGAGGGTGAGCGGCTCGAAGTAGAGCCGGCTGCTCGTGTCGTAGTCGGTCGAGACCGTCTCGGGGTTGCAGTTGACCATCACCGTGTCGTAGCCGGCGTCGCGCAGGGCGAAGCTGGCGTGCACGCAGGAGTAGTCGAACTCGACGCCCTGGCCGATCCGGTTCGGGCCGGAGCCGAGGATGAGCACCGCCGGGCCGCTCGCGCGGGGCGACCTCGGTCTCCTCGTCGTAGGTGCTGTAGTGGTACGGCGTCAGCGCGGCGAACTCGGCGGCGCAGGTGTCGACCGTCTTGTAGACCGGGCGCACGCCGAGGGCGTGGCGCACCCCGCGGACCACCGCCTCCGGCATCCGGCGCAGCGACGCGATCTGGGCGTCGCTGAAGCCGTGCCGCTTGGCCAGCCGCAGCAGCTCGGGGGTCAGCGGCGGGGGCGTCGACGACGGCATCCGCGACGTCCTCGATGAGCGCCATCTGGTCGAGGAACCACGGGTCGATGCCGGTGGCCTCGTGCACCTCCTCGACCGAGCAGCCGGCCGCGCAGCGCCTGCTGCACGAGCACGATCCGGCCGTCGGTGGGGCGGCGGGCGACGTCGAGGGTCGCGCGCGCCTCGTCGGTGGTGGGCCGCTCGCCGTCCCAGTGGAAGCTGCTGCCCTTCTTCTCGAGCGAGCGCAGCGCCTTCTGCAGCGCCTCGGTGAACGAGCGCCCGATCGACATGGCCTCGCCGACCGACTTCATCGTCGTGGTCAGGGTGTCGTCGGCGGCCGGGAACTTCTCGAACGCGAACCGCGGCACCTTGACGACGACGTAGTCGAGGGTCGGCTCGAAGGACGCCGGGGTCTCGCGGGTGATGTCGTTGGGCACCTCGTCGAGGGTGTAGCCGATCGCCATCTTCGCGGCGATCTTGGCGATCGGGAAGCCGGTCGCCTTGGAGGCCAGCGCCGACGAGCGCGAGACCCGCGGGTTCATCTCGATGACGATGATCCGGCCGTCGGCGGGGTTGACCGCGAACTGGATGTTGCAGCCGCCGGTGTCGACCCCGACCTCGCGGATGATCGCGATGCCGATGTCGCGCAGCCGCTGGTACTCGCGGTCGGTGAGGGTGAGCGCCGGTGCGACGGTGATCGAGTCGCCGGTGTGCACGCCCATCGGGTCGAGGTTCTCGATCGAGCAGACCACCACGACGTTGTCGGCGTGGTCGCGCATGACCTCGAGCTCGTACTCCTTCCAGCCCAGGATCGACTCCTCGAGGAGCACCTCGGTGACCGGGGAGTACTGCAGCCCGGCGCCGGCGATGCGGCGCAGCTCGTCCTCGTCGTGGGCGAAGCCCGAGCCGAGCCCGCCCATCGTGAACGAGGGGCGCACGACCACGGGGTAGCCGAGGTCGGCGGCCGCCACGAGGACCTCGTCCATCGAGTGGCAGATGAACGAGCGGGCCGACTCGGCGCCGCAGCGCTCGACGACGCCCTTGAACTTCTCGCGGTCCTCGCCGAGCATGATCGCCTCGACGTTGGCGCCGATGAGCGGGCAGTCGTACTTCTCGAGGATGCCGCGCTCGTGCAGCTCCATCGCGCAGTTGAGCGCGGTCTGGCCGCCCAGGGTCGCGAGCACCGCGTCGGGGCGCTCCTTGGCGATGATCTTCTCGACGATCTCGGGGGTGATCGGCTCGACGTAGGTGGCGTCGGCGAACTCCGGGTCGGTCATGATCGTGGCCGGGTTGGAGTTGACCAGGATGACCCGGATGCCCTCCTCGCGCAGCACCCGGCAGGCCTGGGTGCCGGAGTAGTCGAACTCGCAGGCCTGGCCGATGACGATCGGGCCGGAGCCGATGACGAGCACGCTGGTGATGTCGTCGCGCTTCGGCATCAGGCGCACCCACCTCCTGGGTCGTCGACGGCGTTCGGGCGCTCGTCATCAGGTCGACGAACCGGTCGAACAGGTAGGCGGCGTCGTGCGGGCCGGCCGCCGCCTCGGGGTGGTACTGCACCGAGAAGGCGACCAGCCGCCCGTCGCGCGCACCTCGAGGCCCTCGACGACGTCGTCGTTGAGGCAGACGTGGCTGACCGACGCCGTGCCGTAGGGCGTCTCGGTGTCGCCGTCGAGCGGGGCGTCGACGGCGAAGCCGTGGTTGTGGGCGGTGACCTCGACCTTGCCGGTGGTGCGGTCCATGACCGGCTGGTTGATGCCGCGGTGGCCGTACTTCAGCTTGTAGGTGCCGAAGCCGAGGGCCTTGCCGAGGATCTGGTTGCCGAAGCAGATGCCGAAGTAGGGCGTGCCGTCGCCCAGCACCTCGCGCAGCAGCTCGGCCTGCACCTCGGCGGTCGCCGGGTCGCCCGGGCCGTTGGAGAAGAAGACGCCGTCGGGCCCGAGGGCGCGCACGTCGTCGATCGTGGCCGTGGCGGGCAGCACGTGCACCTCGATGCCTCGCTCGGCCATCATCTGCGGCGTCATCGCCTTGATGCCGAGGTCGACCACGGCCACGGTGAAGCGCTTCTCGCCCACCGCCGGCACGACGTAGGCCGTGTCGGTCGCGACCTGCTCGGCCAGCGACGCCCCGGCCATCGGCGGCGAGTCGATGACCTGGGTGAGCAGCCGCTCGCGCGGCGCGCTCGCGGCATCCCCGGAGAAGATGCCGACCCGCATGGCGCCGCGCTCGCGCAGGTGGCGGGTGAGCGCGCGGGTGTCGAGCTCGCAGATGCCGACGACGCCCTGGGCGTCGAGCTCGTCCTCGAGCGACCGGCGCGAGCGCCAGTTGCGACGGGCCGCAGGGCGGGGTCGCGCACGACGTAGCCGGCGACCCAGATCCGGCCCGACTCGTCGTCCTCGTCGTTCCAGCCGGTGTTGCCGACGTGCGGCGCGGTCATGACGACGACCTGGCGGTGGTAGCTGGGGTCGGTGAGGGTCTCCTGGTAGCCGGTCATCCCGGTGGAGAAGACCGCCTCGCCGACGGTCGAGCCCCGGTGGCCGTAGGCGCGGCCGGTGAAGGTGCGGCCGTCCTCGAGGATCAGGACGGCGGGCTCGCGGGTGGTCAGCATGCGGTGGGCTCCCCTCCACGGGCCGTGACGCGGCCGCGCAGGATCGTGGTGTGGACGGCGCCGGTGAGGGTCTGGCCGTGCCACGGGGTGTTGCGGGACAGGGACTGCGAGGTGTCGCGGTCGACGCTGACCGTGGCGGTGGGGTCGACGAGCACCAGGTTGGCCGGGGCTCCGGCCGCGACCGGGCTGGCCGTGGTCGGCCAGACCGGCGATCCGGGCCGGACCGGTGGACATCAGCCGGGCGAGGTCGGCCCAGCCGAGCCGGCCGTCGGCGACGAGCAGGTCGTGCACGACGGCGAAGGCGGTCTCCAGGCCGAGCATGCCGAACGCCGCGTCGACGAAGGCGTGCTCCTTGTCGTGCCGGGCGTGCGGGGCGTGGTCGGTGGCGACGGCGTCGATGGTGCCGTCGAGCAGCCCCTCGACGAGCGCCTCGCGGTCCTCGCTCGGGCCGCAGCGGCGGGTTGACCTTGAAGACCGGGTCGTAGCCGGTGAGCAGCTCGGTGCCCAGCAGCGAGGTGGTGCGGGGTCACCTCGGCCGTCATCGCGATGCCGCGTGCCTTGGCCCAGCGCACGACGTCGACGGCCCTCGGCGGTGCTGACGTGGGCGACGTGCACCCGGCTGCGGGTGTGCTCGGCGAGCAGGGCGTCGCGGGCGACGATGCTCGCCTCGGCGACCGGCGGCCAGCCCGGCAGACCGAGCCGCCCGGAGAGCTCGCCCTCGTGGCAGCAGGCCTGCGGGCCGGCCAGGCGCGGGGTCCTGGCTGTGCTGGGAGACCACGCCGTCGAAGGCCCGCACGTACTCCAGCGCCCGGCGCATCACCCGGCCGTCGGCGACGCAGTGGCCGTCGTCGGAGAAGACCTTCACGCCGGCGCGGGAGCGGTGCCATCAGCCCGAGCTCGGCCAGCTCGGCGCCGGCCAGGCCCTTGGTGACCGCGCCGACCGGCACGACGTCGACGAGCCCGGCCGCGCGGCCGAGGTCGAGGATCCGCTCGGCGGCCTCGGCGGTGTCGGTGACCGGGGTGGTGTTGGCCATGGCGAGCACGGCCGTGTAGCCACCGACCGCCGCCGCCCGCGAGCCGGTGGCGATCGTCTCGACGTCCTCGCGGCCCGGCTCGCGCAGGTGGGTGTGCAGGTCGACGAACCCGGGCAGCAGCGATCAGCCCGTCGGCGTCGACCCGCTCGGCGTCCGTGGGGGCGTCGACGGTGCCGACCTCGGCGACCACGCCGTCGCGCAGGAGCACGTCGCCGCGCTGGGCGGTGCCGTCGGCGGAGTACCAGGTGGGCCCGGTGAGGAGCACGGTGCTCACGCGACCGCCCCCTCTCCCGCGAGCAGGTGGTAGAGGACGGACATCCGCACCGCCACCCCGGCGGAGACCTGGTCGAGCACGAGGCTCTGGGCGGCGTCGGCGGCGTCGGCGCTGATCTCGAGGCCGCGGTTCATCGGGCCGGGGTGGCAGATGACGGCCTCCGGGTTCGCGTCGGAGAGCGCCCGCAGCCGCTCACGGGTCAGGCCGAAGCCGACGGTGTACTCGCGGGCGGTCGGGAAGAAGCCGCCGCTCATCCGCTCGCGCTGGACGCGCAGCATCATCACGGCATCGGGCCGGATGGCGAGCACGGCGTCGAGGTCGTCGGTGAGCTCCAGTCCGTCGGCGGCCGCCCACGAGGCGATGCCGCTCGGCATCAGCGTGGGCGGCGCGACCAGGGTGACGTGCGCACCGAGGGTGCGCAGCGTGATGGCGTTGGAGCGGAAGACCCGGGTGTGGGTGAGGTCGCCGACGATGGCGACCCGCGCCCCGTCGAGGTCGCCGAGCCGCTGCTCGATCGTGTAGGCGTCGAGCAGGGCCTGGGTCGGGTGCTCGTGGGTGCCGTCGCCGGCGTTGATGACGCTCGCGTCGACCCACTGCGACACCTGGTGGCGCGGCCCCGCTGGCCATGTGCCGGATGACGATGGCGTCGACCGACATCGCGTCGATGGTGCGCACCGTGTCGCGCAGCGACTCGCCCTTGCTCGCCGAGGAGCCCTTGCCGGTGATGTTGATCGTGTCGGCCGACATCCACTTGCCGGCGATCTCGAAGCTGGACCGGGTGCGGGTGGAGTCCTCGAAGAAGAGGTTGATGACGGTGCGGCCGCGCAGGGTGGGCAGCTTCTTGACGTCGCGGTGCTGCACCTCGTGCATCTCGGATCGCCGTCGCGAGCAGCATCCGCACGTCGTCGCGGGTCAGGTCGGCGCTGGAGAGCAGGTGGCGGTTCATCGGGCGTCACCCCCGGCGATGCGCACGACGTCCTCGCCGCCGTCGTGGCCGGCCAGGCGCACCTGCACCTTCTCGCTGTGGCTGGTCGGGAGGTTCTTGCCGACGTGGTCGGCCCGGATCGGCAGCTCGCGGTGGCCCCGGTCGACGAGCACGGCCAGCCGCACGGCGCGCGGGCGGCCGAGGTCGGACAGGGCGTCGAGGGCGGCCCGGATGGTGCGCCCGGAGTAGAGCACGTCGTCGACGAGCACGACGACCTTGTCGTCGATGCCGCCCGGCGGGATCGTCGGTGTGCATCGGCGCCCGGGTGGGCTGGTGGCGCAGGTCGTCGCGGTGCATCGTGATGTCGAGGCTCCCGACGGGCACCTCGGTGCCCTCGACCTCGCGGACCAGGTCGGCCGAGGCGGTGGGCCAGCTCGACGCCGCGGCTCGGGATGCCGAGCAGGACGAGGTCGTCGGCACCCTTGTTGTGCTCGAGGATCTCGTGCGCGATGCGACGCAGCGCCCGGGACACGTCGCTCGCGGAGAGCACGGTACGACCGGACGGGTCGAGGGGATGGCCGGGGGGCACGGTGGTGTCGGCGCGCGTCAAGACGCGGACCTCCTTCCCTGCCTCACGGGACAGGTCGTTAAAGGATGTCGGACTGCGGTGCCCACTCTACGGGGTCGACGCCTCCGCCTCGGAGCCGGCTCGCGGTGCGGACGCCCGGACGGGCCCGGCCGGGGTCCAGATCGCGAGAATTCCATAACGCAGATCTATACATCCCCAAACATGACGTGATGCAATGGTGGCTCGATCGCACCACCACACCGCCGCGCCGCGAAGGAGGCCCACCGTGCAGACCACCACCACGACCGACCCCCGTGGCGCGCTGTGTGCCGACGCGTCCGCCCGCCTCCGCCGGTGCCTCCCCCGCGCCCGGCGTGCAGCCGCTGTTCCCCCCGAAGGACGCCGACGCCGAGGCCCGCCGCCGCTGGCTGGCCAGCTCGCCGTGGCCCGAGGTGGTCTTCGCCGCCGCCGGCGCCTGATTCCTCGGGTCGCGCTCCGCGCCCAGAGGCGTCGCGCATGACGCAGCCCCGGTGTCGAGGGATTGCCTCGCCACCGGGGCTGCGGTGTCCTACAGCGGGTGCGGGCTGCCTCAGAGCGCGCCGCGGTCGTACGTGTCGCCGTAGTACGTGCCCAGGCGGTCTCGGTACCCCGCGTCGTCGGACATGGTCGTGTCGTCGAACTCCGGGGAGTCCTTGATCTGGTCCTTGGTCCGGTCCACGTAGACCTTCTCCTCGTTCCAGTCGACCCGGTCGATCGTCCCGGCCGGAAGCATGACCTTCCGGCCGAAGATCCACGGGCCGGTGTCGACGACGACATAGCTGCTGCCGACGTCGAGCGTGGCCCTGTCGATCTTGCCGATCGAACCGTCGACGGCCTCCACGGAGAAGCCCGTCAGGTCCTTGCCGCGAGACGACACCTCAGCGCTCTCCCGATAGTTCCAGGCGTCCCAGGTACGGGTGGCCATGGCGTTCTCCTTTCGTTTGAGTGTTGCGGGCATCGGATGTCCTACCCGCGCGCCTGCGCCCTGAACCACGCTCTCAGCCAACCCTCAGGTCGCCAGGTCGCGCACCATCACGACCCTGCGTCCGTGGCGCGCCATCCCGAACCGCTCCTCGCTCTCGCGCATCGGCTCCAGCCGTGCGGGCAGCTCGTCGAGCTCGACGTACCCGTGCCGGGCGTAGAACGGCGCGTTCCACGGGACGTCGGCGTAGGTCATCAGGGTGACCTCGCGACCGCCGCGCCGGGCCAGCTCGGCGTGGGTCGCCTCGAGCAGCGCACCCCCGACCCCGCGACGCCCGTGCGCCGGGTCGACCGCGATCTGCTCGAGGTGCCAGTGCCCGTCGAGGTCGAGCACGTGGGTGAACCCGATGACCGTCCCGTCGTCCTCGACCGCCACGAGCAGGATGCCGGGCTCGGCGGCCCGCTCCTCCCCCGTCGACGCGGCCGGCCACTCGACCCCACCGAACCGCTCGGCGAAGAGGGTGTCACCGGCATCCTCGATGCCGGCGAGGAACGGGAGGTCCTCGGGCCGCGCGAGGCGAGTGGTCGTCATCCGAAGCAGTATCCCGCGGCCACCCGACGCAGGGCTGGCCGAGCGCGGCCGGTCCGAGGATCATCACGGGCGTGGGCACCGACGGGGTGCCCCTCGCACGGAAGGTGGGCGCCATGGCACACACGTACGGCATCAGCGAGGTCGTCGGCACGTCGACCACCTCGATCGACGAGGCCATCTCGTCGGCGGTGGCACGGGCGTCGACGACGGTGCGTGGTCTGGACTGGTTCGAGGTGACCGAGATCCGTGGCCACCTCGAGGAGGGCGTGATCGCGCACTACCAGGTGGGACTGAAGCTCGGCTTCCGCCTCGAGGAGTGAGCCGCGGTCCGGCTCTCGGCGAGGCGCGTGCGGTGATCCTTGCCCGCGCGCGGGGTCTCGGCGCGATGATGTGGGGGTGAGCACGACCCGGGAGTCGCGAGCTCCCTCCGTGTCCCCGCAGTCGGGCGCGGTGGGCGGCCCGCGGATCGTCGTGCCCGACGTGCTTCGTGGTGTGGCGATCCTCGCCATGCTCATCGCGCACGCCGTGCCGTTCCTCCCGGGGGCCCCGAGCGCCCTGAACTTCCTGATGTACAACATCAACGACGTCGCGTCGCCGCTGTTCGCCCTCGTCATGGGGATGTCCGCGCAGATCGTGACCCAGCGCACCGCCCGGGCCCACCGGGGGCAGATGCTGTTCCAGCAGGTCGTGCGGGGACTGCTGCTCATCGCGCTCGGCCTGTGGATGACCGAGTGGGGCTCGTGGGTCGCCATCGTGCTCAGCCACCTCGGCGTCCTGCTCATCGTCGGCGCACCGCTCCTGCTGCTGTCCACCCGGTGGCTCGTGGTGGTGACGGCGGCGGTCGTCGCCCTGGGTGCGCCGGTGAACGAGTGGGCTCGGTCGAACCTCGGCTGGGCCTACTCCGACCCCGACGGCCCGGCATCGACCGTCGCCCAGTGGGTCGTGCTCAGCACGCACTACCGCCTGACGAACCTGCTGCCGTTCTTCCTCCTGGGAGCCCTCCTGCTCCGGCACGGCTTCCGCCGTGACGCGCTGCTCTGGACGATGCTCGCGGTCGCGCCGATCGCGTGGCTCGTCATGCCGGCCATCGAGCGCGTGGAGCTGGCTGCCGACGTCTCGTCCGGGAGCTACCCCGACACGCTGCACGACGTCGGCCTGGTCTTCCTCACCTACGTCGTCGTCGTGGTGCTGGCCGGCGTTCGCTCCCCCGGGCCCGCGCGGGTCGTGGCCGCTGTCTTCGAGCCCCTGGGCGCGGTGGGAACTCTCGCGCTGAGCCTGTACGTGCTGCACGTCGCCATGCTGGCGCTCTGGGCGCCGGGCGGAAGGTGGCCGGCGGAGAACGACCTCGTCGGGTGGCTGGTGATCGTGCCGGGCACCCTGGCGGTCGGCTACCTCTGGTGGCGCTTCGTCGGCACCGGACCGGTGGAATGGCTGATGGGCGCCGCCACCGGGCGGCGCAAGCCGCTGCGCCGCCCCCGCTGAGTCGTCTGCGCCAGGGGCAGCGTCAGCGTCAGCGTCAGGCGAGGGTCGGCTTGACCTCGGCCAGCCGGGCCAGCAGCCCGTTGACGAAGCGGGGGCTGTCGTCGGTGGACAGCTCGGTCGCCAGGCCCACCCACTCGCTGATCGCGACCGGCTCGGGCACGTCGGTCGGAGAAGAGCACCTCGTACGCGCCCAGGCGCAGGATCGCGCGGTCGACGGCCGGCATCCGCTTGAGCGTCCAGCCCTGGGAGTAGGTCGCGATGCAGCTCGTCGACCTGTCCCCAGTGCTCGACGACGCCCATGACGAGGTCGGCGGTGAACTCGCGACAGCGGCGCCTCGGTCACCGGTGCCGCCAGCCGCTCACGGAGCAGGTCGGCGGCGTTGACCCCGCGCTGCTCGGCCTCGAAGAGGAGGTCGAGGGCGCGCTTGCGGGCCTTGGTGCGGGCGGCCACGGGTCAGCTGACCCGGCCGAGGTAGGACCCGTCGCGGGTGTCGACCTTGATCTTGGTGCCGGTCTCGAGGAACAGCGGCACGGCGACCTCGGCGCCGGTCTCGACGGTCGCCGGCTTGGTGCCGCCGGTGGAGCGGTCGCCCTGCAGGCCCGGCTCGGTGTAGGTGATCTCGAGGACGACCGACGCGGGCAGCTCGACGAACAGCACGTTGCCCTCGTGGCGTGGCGACGACGACGTCCTGGTTCTCCAGGAGGAACTTCGCCGCGTCGCCGACCGTCGCCGGGCGCACCGGGATCTGGTCGTAGGTGTCGCCGTCCATGAAGACGAAGTCGGTGCCGTCGTTGTAGAGGTACTGCATGTCGCGCTTGTCGACGCTCGCGGTCTCCACCTTGACGCCGGCGTTGAAGGTCTTGTCGACGACCTTGCCGGTCATGACGTTCTTCAGCTTGGTGCGCACGAACGCCGGGCCCTTGCCGGGCTTGACGTGCTGGAACTCCACCACGGTCCACAGCTGGCCCTCGATGTTGAGGACGAGGCCGTTCTTGAGGTCGTTCGTCGATGCCACGGGTGGTTCTTCGCTTTCGTCATGTCGGTCTGACGGGCGCCCGGCCGCGGGCGCGCGTCACCCCCGCGAGGGGATGGGGATCGCCCGATCCTATCGCGCCCGCACCGGTGGCCGGTGCGAGTGCCTTTCGACGGGCGGGTGCCCCGCGTCAGACTCCGATGGTGAGGTTCGCGACGTAGCCGCTGCTCGCGTCGCCGGTCACCGTCGCGAGCTGGTGGATGCCGCCGTCGTCGCCGAAGACCATGTCCTGGGTCAGCGACGTGCCCGCGAGAGGCGTCGGCGCTGCCCGGGTAGGTGGCGGTGTCGGCGTAGACCGCCTCGCAGGCCGCCGCGGGCAGCGCGAGCTGGCGGGTCCTGACGATCTGCCCGGCGCTCGTCGCCTCGGCGGTGCTGCGGTAGACCTCGAAGTGGATGTGCGGCCAGCGCCCCGGGTAGCAGCCCGGGAAGACCGTGGTGAAGGTCGCCGTGCCGCTCGCGTCGGTCGGCTGCGACGCCGCGCAGGTAGTTCTCGTCCTCCACGCCCGAGAGTACATCGAGTAGCGGCCCTGTGCGTCGCAGTGCCACACGTAGACGGCGACACCCGGCATGGCGCCGTAGCCCGCGGCCGAGTCGAGGACGGTGAGGTTCACGGTGCAGCGGGACGCCGGTCGCCGTCGTCGTCGAGGTGCCGAACGACGAGCGCAGGTCCGTGCGGACGATCCCGGAGTCGTCGAGCACGTCCTGGCCGTTGCTGCCGTCACCCGGGAACGGGCCGGCCGTCTCGGCGGGCACCTGGGTGTCGACGGCGGATGCCGCGCCGCGGATGCCGTGCCCGATGCGGTCACGCTCGGGCTCGCCGAGGCGCCGGTCGAGCCGCTCGTCGCGGCGGAGGACCCGGCGCCGGCGCCCGACGACCCGTCGGTGCACCCGGCCAGGGCGGCCAGGCCGGCCCCGCCGAGCAGTCCGAGCGCCGACCGGCGCGCCACGAGGGTGCGCACGTCGAACTCGAGGCCGCGGTCGTGGTCGGGGTGCACCGGCGGCTCGGGCGCCCGGTGCGGGCGGTTCGTGGCGGGCGGCATCGCGGACGTCATCGGTCAAGCATGCGGTCGACGCCGTGCTGCGGCGCAGCACCGACGGCCTGTGCACTTCCTGTGCGACTCCGGTGCGCCGCTTGTGAGGCGGTCAGGTGGAGATGGCGGTGAAGGCGTCGCGCAGCAGGCCTCGTCGGGCCCCTCGAGCCGCACCGGGCGGCCGACGCCCTCGAGCACGACGAAGCGCAGCAGCGACGCCGCGCGACTTCTTGTCGCGGCGCATCACGGCCAGCAGCTGCGTCGAACGACCCGCCGGGTAGGTCGTGGGCAGCCCCACCGAGGACAGCACCGACCGGTGCCGGTCGCCACGACGTCCGCGCCGAGGTGACCCGAGCAGCCGGGCGAGCTCGGCGGCGTACATCATGCCGATGCTGACCGCCTCGCCGTGCCGCCAGCCGGTAGCCCTCGACCTGCTCGACCGCGTGCCCGAAGGTGTGCCCGTAGTTGAGGATCTCGCGCAGCCACGACTCGCGTGAGGTCCTGCGGCCACGACGTCGGCCTTGACCGGCGATCGCGCGCTCGACGAGCTCGCGGAGGTGCGGGCCGTCCCACCGGCGTCGGCCGCCGCCGGGTCGGCCTCGACGAGGTCGAGGATCACCGGGTCGGCGATGAAGCCCGCCTTGACGACCTCGGCCAGCCCGGCGACGAAGTCGGGCCGCGGGCAGCGTCGCCAGCGCGTCGAGGTCGCAGAGCACGCCCGGCCGGCTGGTGGAACGCGCCGACCAGGTTCTTGCCCTCGGCGGTGTTGATGCCGGTCTTGCCCCCGACCGCCGCGTCGACCATCGCGAGCAGCGTCGTCGGCACGTGCACCACGGCCACCCCGCGCAGCCAGGTGGCCGCGACGAAGCCGGCGAGGTCGGTGACGGTGCCACCGCCGACGCGCGACGACGGCGTCGGTGCGGGTGAACGCCGGCCTGGCCGAGCGCGCCCACAGCTCGGCCGCGACCTCGGCGGTCTTGGCCTCCTCCGCGTCGGGGACCTCCGCCTCGTGCACGACGAGACCGGCGGCGCGCAGCTGCGTCGACCACCGGCTGCGGCGAGTGCCGCCAGGGCGTCGGGTGGACGACGAGCACCTGCTGCGACCGCCGGCCCGAGCAGCCCGACGACGCGGTCGGACACCCCGTGCCCGACGACGACGTCGTACGCGTCGCCGACCCGGATGATCGGTCGGCGGCGCCGGTCGCCGCTGCGGCCACCGGCGGTCGCTCACGACTCCCCCAGCAGGCCCGCGACCTCGGCCGCGACGTCCTCCGGCGTGCGCCCGGCGGTGTCGACCCGGAAGGTCGCGACCCGCTCGTAGACCGGGCGGCGCTCGTTCATCAGCCGCACCCACGACGCGCGCGGGTTGACGGCGAGCAGCGGCCGGCTCTGGTCGAACCCGACCCGCTTGCGACGCGTCGGCGATGCCGACGTCGAGGAAGACCACGGTCTGGCCCGCGAGCAGCTGCTCGGTGCCGGGGTCGACGGGCGCGCCGCCACCGAGCGCCAGCACGCCGTCGTCCTCGGCGAGCGCGCGAGCCACCTCGGCCCGCTCGAGCGCCCGGAAGGCCGGCCTCGCCGTCCTCGACGAAGATGTCCGAGATCGTGCGGCCCTGCGCTGACCTCGACGGCCGCGTCGGTGTCGTGCAGCGGCAGCCCCGAGCAGGTCGGCCAGCGCCGCCCCCACGCTGGTCTTGCCCGACCCCGGGCGGGCCGACGAGCACGACCGCGCGCCATCAGTCCTCACCAGGTGCGCATGGCTGCCGGGATGGCCGCGAGGTAGGCCGCGTGGTTGCGCGCGGTCTCGCTCACCGAGTCGCCGCCGAACTTCTCCAGGCACGCCTCGGCCAGCACCAGCGCGACCATCGCCTCGGCGACGACGCCGGCCGCGGGCACCGCGCACACGTCCGAGCGCTGGTGGATCGCGCGTGGCCGGCTCGTCGGACGGCGACGTCGACGGTCTCGAGCGCCCGCGGCACGGTGGAGATCGGCTTCATCGCGGCGCGCACCCGCAGCAGCTCGCCGACCGACATCCCGCCCTCGGTGCCACCGGCGCGGCCGGTGCGGCGGCGGATGACGCCGTCGGCGCCCCGCTCCATCTCGTCGTGGGCGACCGAGCCGCGGCGGGCGGCCGTGCGGAAGCCGTCACCGACCTCGACGCCCTTGATCGCCTGGATGCCCATCAGCGCGGCCGCGAGCCTGGCGTCGAGCCGGCGGTCCCAGTGCACGTGCGAGCCCAGGCCCGGCGGCAGGCCGGTGACGACCACCTCGACGACCCCGCCGAGGGTGTCGCCGTCCTTGTGGGCGGCGTCGACCTCGGCGACCATCGCGGCGGACCCGGCCGCGGTCGAACGCGCGCACCGGGTCGGCGTCGAGGGCCGCGACGTCGTCGGCGGTCGGCAGCGGGGCGTCCTCGGCGACCGCGGCGCCGCCGATGGCGACGGTGTGCGACACCAGCCGGATGCCGTAGGCCTGCTCGAGGAACCGGGCGGCCACCTCGCCGAGCGCGACCCGCGCCGCGGTCTCGCGGGCCGAGGCCCGCTCGAGCACCGGCCGGGCGTCGTCGAACGCGTACTTCTGCATGCCGACGAGGTCGGCGTGCCCGGGGCGCGGCCGGGTGAGCGGCCGGTTGCGGGCGATCTCCTTCTCGGCGTTGACGTCGTCGGCCGCCGCCAGCGCGTCGGCGTCGACCGGGTCGGGGCTCATCACGGTCTGCCACTTCGGCCACTCGGAGTTGCCGACCCGGATGGCGACCGGCGACCCCAGGGTGAGCCCGTGCCGCACCCCGCCGAGGAACTCGACCTCGTCCTGCTCGAACTTCATCCGGGCGCCACGGCCGTAGCCCAGCCGGCGGCGCGCCAGGGCGGCGGCGACATCGGCCGTGGTGACCTCGACCCCTGCGGGCAGCCCGTCGATCGTCGCGACGAGCGCGGGCCCGTGCGACTCCCCAGCGGTCAGCCAGCGCAGCATGTGGCGAATCCTTCCACGCGGCCCTCAGCCGCCCATGAGCCAGGTCAGGATCCGGGACGTGAACGCGATGCCGACCCACGCCCCCAGGCACATCGCCGGGCCGTAGGCGATCGTGCTGCGCAGCCCCGCCCGCCGCAGCGCGAGCAGGGTCACGGCCGCCAGGCCGCCGACGAGGAACCCGGCCAACAGGCCCACCAGGAGCGCCCCCGCCCCCAGCCAGCCGAGCAGCCCCCCGATGACCGGCGCGAGCCGCACGTCGCCACCGCCCACGCCCCCGCCGGGCAGCACGGCGAGCAGCAGGTAGACCGCCCCCATCACACCCGCACCGATGAGCGCGCCCAGCCACCGCCGGTCCCCGGTGGCGACCGAGGCCACGGCGAGCAGCCCCACCAGCCACCACCCCGTCGGCACGACCAGGCCCACCGGCAGCCGGTGCACGTCGAGGTCGATCCAGATCAGCCCCACGGTCAGCCACGCGAAGAGCAGGTAGGCGGGCAGCGCGGCCCAGCCACCCAGGTCGCCGACCGACCAGGCCGCCAGCCCGGCGAGCGGCGCCCGTCGCGGCCCCCGGCCACCAGTTGCGCCCGGGCGCGTGGTCGGCCTCGTCCTCGTCGATGCGGTAGCCGCCGGTCGCGAGCCGGCGCCCGGTGAGGTGCCCCACCACCCCCATGACCAGCGCCGCGACGACGACCACCCAGACCGGGGTCACGCCTGCCCCAGCGCGGCACGCCCGGCGGCGGCCATCGCCTCGACCGGCGCCGCGTGACCGGTGAACAGCCGGAACTGCTCCGCGGCCTGGTGAACGAGCATGTCGAGCCCCGAGACGACGGTCATGCCGGCCGCCCGATGCCGCGCGGGCGATCGGCGTCGGCCACCCGGCGTACACGACGTCGAGCAGGACGCCGGGGTGCGCGGCCGGCACGCTGGCTGCGGCCACCTCGCCCGCCGAACCCGGCAGCGTCGACACGACGACGTCGTCACGGGTGGTGACCCACGGCCCCAACCCGGCGACGGAGCCGTTGCGGATGCCGGCGCCCAGGTCGAGCGCCCACGCCAGCAGGTCGGCGGCCCGGCTCGTGTCGCGGGCCCGCACCGTCAGCGTGGTCGACCCCGAGCTCGGCCAGCGCCAGCACGGCGGAGCGAGCCGTCGCACCGGCGCCCAGGACCAGCGCGCGGGCCGGCGCGTCGGGCAGGTGCGGAGCCAGCGCCCGCACCAGGCCGACCACGTCGGTGTTCGTGGCGTCCCAGCCCCCGTCGTCGCGGCGCACGAGCGTGTTCACGGCGGCGGTCCGGCGGGCGACGGCATCGACCGAGGTGGCGACCTCGGCCGCGACCTCCTTGAGCGGCATCGTCAGCGACAGCCCGCGCCACTGCGGCCCGAGCCCGCCGACGAACGCCGCCAGCCCGTCGGCCTCGACCTCGTGGGCGTCGTACTCCCAGCCGGTCAGCCCGGCCGCGAGCGTACCCCGCGCGGTGCAGCGCGGGTGAGAGGGAGTGCGTGATGGGTGAGCCGAGGACGGCCGCCCTCACTGACCGCAGTCCTGCGGTTTTGCCTTGCAGTAGGCGTTCAGCTCGGCGACGTTGGCCTCGTGCTCGGCCAGGGTCGTGCCGTACTTGGTCTCACCGGTGATCGGGTTGACCGCGACGAAGAAGAACCACGGCCCGTCGGCCGGGTTGGCCGCCGCGTCGATCGAGGCCGCGCCCGGGTTGCTGATCGGCCCCGGCGGCAGGCCCGGGTGGATGCGGGTGTTGTAGGGGTTGCTCGCGTCGTCGAGCTCGGCCTTGCTCGGGAAGAGCGCGCGGCGCTTGGCGCCGTACGACACCGCGGCGTCGGACTGGAGCAGCCCGTAGGCCGGGGCACCGTCGGTCTCGATGCGGTTCAGGAACACCCGGGCGATCTTCGGGCGGTCGACGTCGAGCTTCGCCTCGGCCTCGACCAGCGAGGCCAGGGTGAGCACCTTCTGGCGGTCCTTCGCGGCGACGCCGGCCTCGTCGAGCACCTTGACCGTCTGGGCCACCATCGCCTTGAGCTGCTGCTTGGCGGTGGCCTTCTCCGGGAACTCGTAGCTCGACGGGAACAGCCACCCCTCGACCTGGCCGTCGGCCTCCTTGGGCAGGCCGATCCCCTCGGTGTCCTTCGCGGCCTTGACGTACTCCTTGACCGGGATGCCGGTCTGCTTCGACAGCAGCGCGTAGGTCTCGCTGGCCCACAGCCCCTCACGCACGGTGGTGCGGTTGACGTCGCGGTTCGCGGGGTCGGCGAGGGTGTCGAACGCCTCCTGGGCCGGCATCCCCTTGAGCAGCACGTAGGTGCCGGGCTGGATCGCGGCGGCCCGCTTGGGGTCGCTCGTCGCCACCTCGAGGTAGGCTGCTGCGCGACTTGACCACGCCCGCGTCGCGCAGGGTGGTGGCGATGTCCTCGCCGGTCTGCCCGGGCTCGACGACGACCTCGACCTCGCCCTGCCCGGGGCCGGCGAAGTCCTCGGCCTCGGACTGGGTGAACAGCCCCGACACCATCGGCGAGAGCACGCTGTACGCGGCGTAGGCGGCGCCGCCGACGAGCACGACCGCGAGCAGCAGGACCAGCCAGCGCCGGTGGCCGCGGTGGGGCGGGCGGTGGTGGCGGTCGCGCCGGCGACGCGGGGGTGGGGCCGGCTCCCCGAAGATCGTCTGGGTGAAGTCGTGCTGGGTCACGGCCTCGCGTCCTTCGTCCGTGGCTTGCGCCGTCCTGGTCCGACCCGCTCCCCGGGAGGGGCGCCGGTGCTGCGCTCCGTGTCGAGGGCCGTCTGCAGGATGAGCACGGCCGCGGCCTGGTCGACCACAGCGCGCTGCCGCCTGCCGGCGACGCCGCTCTCACGGAGGGTGCGATGCGCATCGACACTGGTGAGGCGCTCGTCGACGAGACGCACCCAGACCGGCGCGATGCGCGCCGCAACCACGACAGCATACTGTGCGCGCCCGCGCTGCGGCGGGACCTTCGTCACCGGAAAGCGAGCGGGGCAGCCCGACCACCACACCGACCGCCGCGTGCTCCGCGACCAGCGCGGCGATCTCCTCGACGTCCGAGTCACCCGGAGCCGGCTCGCCCTCCGACGTTCGGGCCACCGTCGCCACGGGCGTCGCGAGGATGCCGTCGGGGTCGCTGAGGGCGACCCCGACGCGCACCGATCCGACGTCGACGCCGAGCCGCACACCGCGCTCGCGGAGGTCCGGCATCAGCCGGCGAGCTCCCCGACGCGCCACTCGACGGCCGAGAGCGCCTCGCCGACCTTCGACGCGTCCTGGCCGCCACCCTGGGCGATGTCGTCCTTGCCGCCGCCACCGCCGCCGAGCGCCGTGGCCGCCACCCGCACCAGCTCACCGGCCCGGATGCCGCGCTGCCGCGCCGGCTCGTTGGTCGCCACGACGACGACCGGCCGGCCCTTGGCCGCGCCGGTGATCGCCACGACGCTGGGGCGCTCGCCGCCGAGCCGGTTGCGCAGGTCGAGCACCATGGTGCGCACGTCGTCGGCGCCGGCCTCGCCCGCGTCGTGACCGAGGTAGGTCACGCCGTTGACGTCGCGGGCCTGCTCGGTGAGGTTGCCGGCGGCCGCCTGCACCTGCTCGCGCCGGGCCCGCTCGAGCTCGCGCTCGGCGTCCTTGAGGCGGGTGACCATGGTCGACGACCCGCTCGGCGAGCTCGTCGGGGCGTGCCCCGACCAGGCCGGTCAGCTCGGCCACGATCGCCCGCTCCGTGGCGAGGTAGCGCAGCGCCTCCATGCCGACGAACGCCTCGACCCGGCGCACGCCGGACCCGACCGACGACTCGCCGGTCACGGTGAGGGCGCCGATCTGGCTCGAGTGCTGCACGTGGGTGCCACCGCACAGCTCGCGGCTCCACGGGCCGCCGATCTCGACGACGCGCACGTCCTCGCCGTAGGTCTCGCCGAACAGCGCGAGCGCCCCGATCTCGCGGGCCTGCGGCAGCGGCATGTAGGTGGCCGACACCGGCAGGTCCTTGCGCACCGCGAGGTTGGCGACCTCCTCGATCTCGCTGCGGGTCGCCGGCGAGAGCGCCTGGCCCCACGCGAAGTCGAGGCGCAGGTAGCCGGGCTTGTTGTACGAGCCGGACTGCAGGGCCGACGGGCCGAGCACCTGGCGCAGGGCCGCGTGCACGACGTGCGTGCCGGAGTGCGCCTGGCACGCCGAGATGCGCCACTCGGGGTCGACCTCGGCGAGCACGGCCGCGCCCGAGCGCAGCGGCCCGGTGAGCGACCTCGACGGTGTGCGCGACGAGGCCCTTGACCGGGCGCTGGACGTCGATGACCTTCAGGTGCACGCCGTCGGCGGTGATGACGCCCTCGTCGGCGATCTGGCCGCCGGACTCCGCGTAGAACGGGCGTGCGGTCGAGCACGACCTGGCCGCGCTGGCCGGGCTCGATCTCGGTGACGGCCTCGCCGTCGACGACCAGGCCGACGACGGTGCGCCTCGCTGGTGAGCTCCTGGTAGGCCCGGAAGTCGGTCTCGCCGAGCGCCCGCAGGTCACGCCACACCTCGGTGTTCGCGTGCCCGGACTTCTTCGACTTCGCGTCGGCCTTGGCCCGCTGGCGCTGCTCCTGCATCAGGCGGGTGAAGCCCTCGCGGTCGACCTGCAGGCCCTGCTCCGGCCGCCATCTCCAGGGTCAGGTCGATCGGGAAGCCGTAGGTGTCGTGCAGCTGGAACGCCTGGTCGCCCGGCGAGCGTGGCGCCGCCGGACTGCTTGGTCCGCGCGACGGCGGTGTCGAGGATGGTCGTGCCCGCGGCGAGGGTGCGGCGGAACGCCTCCTCCTCCGCGTACGCGATCTGGCTGATCCGGTCGAAGCCGCTCTCCAGCTCGGGGTAGGACTGCTTCATCCGCTCCAGCGAGATCGGCAGCAGCTCGGGCAGGCACGGGTCGTCGAAGCCGAGGAGGCGCATCGAGCGCACCGCGCGGCGCAGCATCCGGCGCAGCACGTAGCCGCGGCCCTCGTTGCCGGGGGTGACGCCGTCGCCGATGAGCATCAGCGAGGAGCGCACGTGGTCGGCGACGACCCGCAGCCGCACGTCGTCCGGGTGCGACTCGCTGACCATGTGGCCGGAGTTGACCGCCGTAGCGCTTGCCGGTCAGCTCGGCCGCCCGCTCGAGCACGGGGTAGACCTCGTCGATCTCGTAGAGGTTGTCGACGCCCTGGAGCAGCGTCGCCATCCGCTCCAGCCCCATCCCGGTGTCGATGTTGCGCTTGGGCAGCGGGCCGGAGATGTCGAAGTCGTCCTTGGCGCGGACCTCGGAGAGCTCCTCCTGCATGAAGACGAGGTTCCAGAACTCGAGGTAGCGGTCCTCGTCGACGGCCGGGCCGCCCTCGCGGCCGTACTCCGGCCCGCGGTCGAGGTAGATCTCGCTGCACGGGCCGCCGGGGCCGGGCACGCCCATGTGCCAGTAGTTGTCGAGCTTGCCGCGGCGGGTGATCCGCGCCTCGGGCACGCCGATGCCGTCGCGCCAGATCGCGAACGCCTCGTCGTCGTCGTCGTAGACGGTCGGCCAGATCAGGTCGGCGTCCAGGCCGTAGCCGCCCTGCTCCTGCGAGCGTGGTGATCAGCTCCCAGGCGAGGGTGATGGCCCCCTCCTTGAAGTAGTCGCCGAACGCGAAGTTGCCGTTCATCTGGAAGAACGTGCCGTGCCGCGAGGTCTTGCCGACCTCCTCGATGTCGCCGGTGCGCACGCACTTCTGCACGCTGGTGGCGCGGACCCACTGCGGGGTCTCCTGGCCGAGGAAGTAGGGCTTGAAGGGCACCATGCCGGCGTTGACGAACAGCAGGTTCGGGTCGTCGTGGATCAGCGGCGCGGAGGGGACGACGGTGTGGCCGTTCTTCTCGAAGAACGCCAGCCAGCGACGCCGGATCTCAGCGGTTTCCATGGGGAATCAGTCCTTGGGTGTCATGGGTGCCACCGGGCACGGGCACCCGACATCGTATGCCGGTCCGCACCGGTGGGTCGGTCGGGTCAGGGTGGTGTTGCGGGTGGTGGGAGGTGTGGGGGCGCGCCGGCCCCTACGGAGCTCGCTCGCCGGTGGGGTCGAGCAGCAGCGCCCGCGCCTCCTCGGGCGTCAGGGAGCGGCCCGGGTCCTCGACCCCCAGCGCGGATGCCGGGGTGTCCGTCCCGCGGTCCTGGTTGCGGTCCCAGCCGGCCTGGACGTCGAGGTCCGGGGTCTCGGCCCAGGCGGCGTGGCGGGGGGCCCGGCTGGTGGCGTCGGTCTCGACCGCCACCTCGACGGCCTCGCGCAGCTCGGCCTCGCGACGGGCGGAGGCCTCCTTGACGGTCGTGACGAAGCGCTGGGTGACCGGCAGCTTCCACAGCGCGTAGCCGACCCCGACCGCGGCGGCGGCCAGCAGGACGGTGCGGCCCCTCATGACGGGTCCTTCTTGCCGAGCCCGCGCACCGCGGTGCGCACGCCGTAGCTGAACGCCGCCACCTTGATGAGCGGGGTGCCGATGGTGGCCGCGGTGAGCGAGGTCAGCGCCGAGGCGTTCGTCGTCATCGTGGTGACCGAGCTGGTGATCGAGTCGACCCGGGTCAGCTGGTCGTTGGTCAGGCTGACGGTGTCGGTGAGGCCCTTGAGGGTCGGCTGCACGTTGTCGCTCGTCGTGCGCAGGCTCACGGTGGTCTCGTCGAGGATCTTGCCGGCCTTGCCGAGCAGCCCACCGAGCCGCACCACGAGGTACAGGAACGCGAGCGCGGCGATGAGCCCCGCGATCCCTCCGAGCGTCACCGTCATGCCGACGAGCCTATCGTCCGGGTCGCGGTCGCTCTCGCCGGTCGCCCGGCCCGGCACGGCTCAGTCGCGGCCCAGCCGCCCCTTGAGCCAGGTCCACCGTTCCTGGAGCCGGGCCTCGAAGCCGCGGTCGGTGGGGCGGTAGTAGTCGGTGCTGCCGGCGAGGTCGTCGGGCAGGTACTGCTGGGCGGCCACGGCATCCGGCTCGTCGTGGGCGTAGACGTAGCCCTTGCCGTGCCCGAGGCGGGCCGCGCCCGCGTAGCCGCTGCCGCGCAGGTGGGCGGGCACCGGGCCGCCCTTGCCGGCGCGCACGTCGGCGATCGCCTCGTTGATGCCGGTGTACGCGGCGTTCGACTTCGGCGCGAGCGCGTTGTGCACGACCGCCTGGGCCAGGATGATCCGCGCCTCCGGCATCCCGATCTGGGCGACCGCGTGCATCGCCGCGACGGCGGTCTGCAGCGCCGTGGGGTCGGCGAGGCCGACGTCCTCGGAGGCGGCGATGACCACCCGCCGCGCGATGAAGCGCGGGTCCTCCCCCGCCTCGAGCATCCGGGCGAGGTAGTGCAGGGCGGCGTCGACGTCGCGAGCCGCGCATCGACTTGATCAGCGCCGAGGCGACGTCGTAGTGCTGGTCGCCGGTGCGGTCGTAGCGCACGGCGGCGTGGGCCACGGCCTGCTCGCTCTGGGCGAGGGTGATCGGCACGGCATCGGGTCGGTCGGCGCCCGGGCGCCACGGAGTCGTCGGCCACCCCGGCCGCGGCCTCGAGGAAGGTCAGCGCCCGGCGCGCGTCACCCCCGGCGAGCCGCACGAGGTGGTCGCGGGCGTCGTCGTCGAGCGCGTACGCCCCGTCGAGGCCGCGCGGGTCGGCCACCGCGGCGGTGAGCACGTCGGCGACGTCGTCGTCGGTGAGCGGCACGCAGGGTGACCAGCATCGAGCGCGACAGCAGCGGCGCGATGACCGAGAACGACGGGTTCTCGGTGGTCGCGGCGACCAGCACGACCTGGCGGTTCTCGACACCCGGGCAGCAGGGCGTCCTGCTGGGCCTTGGTGAACCGGTGGATCTCGTCGAGGAAGAGCACGGTCTGGCGGCCGTACATGTCGCGGGCCCGGTTGGCGTGCTCCATGACCGCCCGCACGTCCTTGACCCCGGCGGTGACCGCCGACAGCTCGACGAACTCGCGGTCGGCGGCGGTGGCGACCAGGTGGGCCAGGGTGGTCTTGCCGGTGCCGGGCGGGCCCCAGAGGATCGCCGAGATCGGGCCGGCCGCTCCCCCGCTGCCCTCGATCAGCCGGCGCAGCGGGCTGCCCGGCCGCAGCACGTCGCCCTGCCCTCGCACCTCGTCGATGCTGCGCGGGCGCATCCGCACCGCCAACGGGGGCAGCGACGCGCCGCTGCCGCCCACACCGTCACCGGCCGACGCGGCCGCGCCGAACAGGTCGGTGTCGTCGAGGCTCACGGTGGCGAGGCTATCCCGCTCGGTGACGGCCGGGCGCTGCTCCCCCGAGCGGGCGCGTCAGTAGTAGCCGGTCTCACCGTCGAGCATCTCCCGGATCAGGTCGAGGTGCCCGGCGTGCCGGGCGGTCTCCTCGAGCATGTGCAGCAGGATCCAGCGCAGCGAGGCCGCCCCGACCGAGTGCAGCACCGTGCTGCCGGGCGCGTCCAGGGCGTGCGTCGCGATCGCGGCGTCCGAGCGGGCGCACTCGTCGTCGTACTCCTGCGAGCAGCGTCGCCAGCGGGATGCCCTCGACGAGGAACTCGGGGTCCTCGACGTCGTCGGCCAACGGGCCGTAGCCCCGGCCGGTGCCCGGCTGGCCGAGCAGCACCTCGCGGAACCACAGCTCCTCGCACCAGCGCAGGTGCGACACGATGCCGGCGACGGTCATCAGCGGCGAGGTCGGCACCACGCACGCGATGCGCGTCCTCGTCGGACAGCCCCTCGCACTTCAGCCGCACGATGCCGCGCTGCAGGTCGAACCAGCCGAGCAGCTGGGTGCGCTCGTCGGCGGTGCGGTCGGGTCGGGTCCTCGTGGCGCTCACGGACCCACCGTGGCACCGGAACCGGTCCGCTGCAACGGCACCGGGGCCCTCTGGCAGGCTGTGGCGCATGAGCGAGCGCGACCCGAGCGGTACCGGCATCCGGGTCCTCACCACCGCCGCCGAGCTCGCCGCCGCGACCGACCAGCACCCGGTCGCCGTCCTCGACGTGGGTGCCGGGTTCGTCGCCCCCGCCTTTGCCGTGGGCTCACCCACGGACGGAGCCGTCGTGTTCCACCGCCGCTCCGACCACGGGGTCGCGGGGTCGGCCGCCCTCGGCACGGCATCCGGTCTGGCGGCCCTGCTCGACGACCCGGCCGTGCGCGCCCGGGTCACCGGTGGCGGCAACCGGCACCTCAGCGTGCCGCGCGGCCTGATGCCGGTGGTCGCGCAGCGGCTCGACCTGGGCAGCCGCGGGGGCGAGTGGGACTGGATGTGGACCCGCGACGCTCCCCCGGTGGTGACCGGCGAGGAGCGCGTCGAGGTGCTCGGCCCGGACGGCCGGGACGAGGCCGAGGCGTTCCTCACCGAGCACAGCCCGCGCACCCACGGGCAGCCCTTCGCGCGGCCGGGGCAACGCTGGGTGGCCGTGCGCGACCCACACACGGGTGCGCTGGTCGCCGTGGGCGGCAGCGAGCCGTGTGCCGCGGGCACTCCCACCCTCGCCGGCATCGCGGTCGAGACCGGCCGACGGGGAGCGGGCTGGGGCGCGGCCGTCACCGCCCACCTCACCCGGCTGGCGGTCGCGCGAGGTCGGCGCGTGCGCGCTGGGGATGTTCGCCGACAACGACGTCGCCCGCCGGCTCTACCACCGGCTGGGGTACACGACCGGGATGGAGTGGACCTCACGCTGGTTCGGGGCGTGAGGTGTCCCTAGTGTGGAACCGTCCGCCCACGGCGAAAGGTCAGCGATGTCCACGATCAGCAACGGTCCCGTCAACCTCCACGTCGAGGACAGCGGTGGTGACGGCCGCCCCGTCGTCCTGATCCACGGCTGGCCGCTCAGCGGCGCCTCGTGGTCGGGGCAGGTGCCCGCCCTCACGGACGCCGGCTACCGGGTGGTCACGTACGACCGCCGCGGCTTCGGTGCGAGCGACAAGCCCGGCGACGCCTCGACCTACGACTACGACACGCTGACCGGCGACCTCGACGCCGTGCTGACCGGGCTGGACCTGCGCGAGGTGACCCTCGTCGGCTTCTCGATGGGGGGCGGCGAGGTGGCCCGCTACCTCGGCACGCACGGCTCGGACCGCGTGCACAGCGCCGTCTTCGCGGCCGCGATCCCGCCCTGCCTCAAGCTCGACGGCGACCACCCGGGCGGCGCCCTCGACGACGACACCGTGAGGGGCATGCAGAACGGGCTCGAGGCCGACCCGCCCGGCTTCCTCGACGGCTTCACCCGCAACTTCTTCAGCGCCGACGGCGAGCTGCAGGTCAGCGAGGCGCAGCAGCAGGAGGCGCTCGGCCTCGCCCTGCAGGCCGACGTGCACGCCGCCCGTGAGTGCATCCGCTCGTGGACCACCGACTTCCGGGCGGACCTGGCCACCATCACCGTGCCGACGCTCGTCATCCACGGCGACTCCGACGCGATCGTGCCGATCGAGAAGTCGGGCCAGCTCACTCAGGAACAGGTGGCCGGCAGCGAGCTGCACGTCGTCGAGGGCGGCCCGCACGGCATCAACGCCTCGCACGCCGAGGAGTTCAACCGCGAGCTGCTGGTGTTCCTCCAGCGCTAGGGCCTCACTCGAAGTCGTCGGGCGTGTAGCCCTCGCTGGGCTCCACGAGGACGAGCCAGTTGCCGGAGTTGTCCCGGCAGAGCGCCTCGGTCCCGTAGGGCCGCTTCGCCGGGACCTGGAGGAACTCCACGCCCTTGGCCGACAGCTCCTCGAAGGTCTTCTGGCAGTCGTCGACCCTGAGCCCGATGCCGTGCATCCCGCCCTCGTCCTGGGAGCGCCGGATCGCCTCGACCATCTCGGGGGCGAGCGGCGGGCCGGGCACGGCCAGGTTGACCTGGAGCTCCGGCTGGGCGGGGTGGACGACGGTGCACCAGCGGTACCCGTCGCCGAGGGTGATGTCGTCCTTCTCCTGGAAGCCGAGGACATCGGTGTAGAACTTCTTCGACTCGTCCTGGTCCTTGACGAAGACGCTGACGATGCTGATGTTCGTGATCATGGCTCGAGCGTAGGAGCGTCCCCGGCGCCGGTGCTTCTCCCCGATTGCGGACCCTGCGACGCCTCGGGCCGCCGCGTCTCGGCGAGGCCCCACATGAAGACGAAGCACCCCGGGATGTGGGGTGCCCCGGTCGGCGTAGCGGCGCTGGAAGTCGGTGGGCGACTCCCCCACGACCTCGCGGAACCGTGCGCTGAACGACCCCAGGCTGGTGAACCCGACGGCGTGGCACACCTCGGTGACGGTGAGGTTCGTGGCCCGCAGCAGGTCCTGGGCCCGTTCGATCCTGCGCCGCGACACGTAGGCGCCCGGCGTGACGCCGTACGTCGCGCGGAAGAGCCGCAGGAAGTGGTAGCGGCTCAGCCCGGCGACCGAGGCCATCGTGTCGAGGTCGACCGGCTCGGCGTAGTAGCGGTCGGCGTGGTCGCGGGCCCGGCGCAGGTGCACGAGCACGTCACCCGGCGCACGGGGCTCCCGCGACCCGCCCACGGCCTCAGCTCTGGTCCGGCGGTGCGGATGCCGGGGGCGTGCTGTCGATGCCGGCCTCCTTGCGCTGCTCCGGCGTGATCGGCGCGGGGGCGTCGGTCAGCGGGTCGTAGCCGCCACCGGACTTGGGGAACGCGATGACGTCGCGGATCGACGTCGAAGCCGCCGAGCAGCATGACGATGCGGTCCCAGCCGAACGCGATGCCGCCGTGCGGCGGCGCGCCGAACTGGAAGGCGTCGAGCAGGAAGCCGAACTTCTCCTGCGCGTCCTCGCTCGGACAGGCCCATGACCTTGAACACGCGCTCCTGCACGTCGCGGCGGTGGATACGGATCGACCCGCCACCGATCTCGTTGCCGTTGCAGACCATGTCGTAGGCGTAGGCGAGCGCCGGGCCGGGGTCGGTGTCGAAGGTGTCGAGGAACTCGGGCTTCGGCGAGGTGAAGGCGTGGTGCACCGCGGTCCACGCACCGGCGCCGACGGCGACGTCACCGGCCGCGACGGCATCCGCGGCGGGCTCGAACAGCGGGGCGTCGACGACCCAGAGGAAGCTCCAGGCCGCCTCGTCGATGAGCTCGCCGCGCTTGCCGATCTCGAGCCGCGCGGCCCCGAGCAGGGCACGCGAGGCCTTCGTGGCGCCCGCCGCGAAGAAGACGCAGTCGCCGGGGCTCGCGCCGACGTGCTCGGCCAGGCCGGCGCGCTCGCCCTCGGAGAGGTTCTTGGCGACCGGGCCGCCGAGCGAGCCGTCGTCCTGCACGAGCACGTACGCGAGGCCGCGGGCGCCGCGCTGCTTGGCCCACTCCTGCCAGGCGTCGAGCTGCTTGCGCGGCTGGCGACGCGCCACCGGGCATGACGACGGCGCCGACGTACGTCGCTCTGGAAGACCCGGAACGGCGTGTCGGCGAAGTAGTCGGTGCACTCGACCAGCTCGACGCCGAAGCGCAGGTCGGGCTTGTCGGTGCCGTAGCGCTTCATCGCCTCGGCGTAGGTCATCTGCTGGAACGGCGTGTGCAGCTCGACGCCGATCAGCGACCAGATCTCGCGGATCACGGCCTCGCCGAGCTCGAGCACGTCGTCCTGCTCGACGAAGCTCATCTCGATGTCGAGCTGGGTGAACTCGGGCTGCCGGTCGGCGCGGAAGTCCTCGTCGCGGTAGCAGCGGGCGATCTGGTAGTAGCGCTCCATGCCGGCCGACCATGAGCAGCTGCTTGAACAGCTGCGGGCTCTGCGGCAGGGCGTACCAGGAGCCCGGGCGCCAGGCGGGCGGGCACCAGGAAGTCGCGGGCGCCCTCGGGCGTCGACCGGGTCAGGGTCGGGGTCTCGATCTCGACGAAGTCGCGGTCGCCGAGCACCCGCCGGGCCGCGGCGTTGACCTTCGAGCGCAGCCGGATGGCGTGCCCGGCCGAGTGCACGCCCGGGCGGCGCAGGTCGAGGTAGCGGTGCTTGAGGCGGGCCTCCTCGCCCACGGTGACCCGCTCGTCGACCTGGAACGGCAGCGGCGCGGACGGCGTTGAGCACCTCGATGTGCGACGCGACGACCTCGACCTCGCCGGTGGGCAGGTCGGGGTTGACGTTGCGCTGCTCGCGGGCGGCGACCTCACCGACGACCTTGACGACGTACTCGCTGCGCAGGTCGTGGGCCGCGCCGGTGAGCACCTCGTCGCGCGCGACGACCTGCACGATGCCGCTGGCGTCGCGCAGGTCGATGAAGGCCACGCCCCCGTGGTCGCGCCGCTGCGCCACCCACCCGGTGAGGGTGACGGTCTGGCCGGTGTGGGTCGGCACGCAGGGTGCCGGCCTCGTGGGTGCGGAGCACGGGTGGTCCTTCGAGTCGGGGGCGACGGGAGTGGCCCAGTCTACGGACGTCGGGCGACTGCTCCGAACGGGTTGCCGGGGTCAGGCGCTGCGCGCCGGGAGCAGGCACAGCTCGTTGCCGGACGGGTCGGTGACGACCCGCCAGGGCAGCTCGCCCCAGTCGGGGTCGAGCTCGCGCCCGCCCGAGCTCGACGACCCGCGCCACGACGGCGTCCTCGTCGTCGCCGGCCTCGAGCCGGATGTCGAGGTGCAGCCGGTTCTTGGATCCGGCCGGCTTCGGGGCGGGCTCGGGGCACAGCTCGAGCAGCACGCCGCGGCCCGAGGGGTGGCGCAGGGCGGCGGGCATGGCGCGGAGACCGCCTGCCAGCCGGACAGCTCGGCCCAGAACGCCGCGTCGCGGGCCGGGTCGGCGCTGTCGAGCGGCAGCGCGGCGATCGGCCCGGACGTCGACGTACTCCGGACGCTCCTCCATGACGCAGAACGGGTTGCCCTCGGGGTCGGCCAGCACCACCCAGGGCACGTCGCGCTGGCCGATGTCGAGGTGCCGCGCGCCGAGGTCGAGGGCGCGCTGCACCACCTCGGCCTGCCGGGAGCCCGCCGCCGACGTCGAGGTGCAGCCGCGGGTCGGGGAGCCGCGGCTCGGGCACGCGCTGGAAGCACAGATCGAGCACCAGCCCGTCGGGCACGGTGAGCCGGGTCTCGTACAGGTCGGGCTCGTCGGTCAGTGTCGGCGCCGCCGAGCAGCGCCTCCCAGAAGCGACCCAGGGTCCGGGCGTCCTGCGCGTCGATGGCGAGGTTCTCGAGGTACATGACCCCAACACCGTACCACGCACCACGACCTGCTTCGAGTCCTACCAGCGGGCCGTCAGCGGATGGCGGTCTCCAGCCGCTCCGACACGCTCGGCCACAGCGCCGCGCTGAAGCCGGCCGTCAGGTGGTGCTCGTCGCGGTACATGATCTGCCCCGTCGGGGAGACGACCTGACAGCGTGCCTTCGGGCAGATGACGTCGGTCATGTCGACGTGTCGGACCGCAGCAGGTGAGGCCTCCTCCTCCGCGGTGACCAGGGCGGCATCCAGGCCCGTGGAGCGGGACCGGGAGAAGCCGCAGGCCTCGACGTCCCGGGGGTGCTCCGAGAGGCACGCCGGCACGTCGACGTTCGGCCACGGGACGTCCTCCATCACGACGATCCGCGGCGTGACCCGACGGAGCCGGTCGAACGTGCGCTCCGCCCCCGCCCGCCACACCTCCCCGACCGTCGACGAGGTGCTGGCCGAGCCGTCCGGCTGGAGGGTGGAGCCCCGGTAGGCCATCCACCGGCCGATGACGACGGCGTCGAGCCCGTCGATCCCCTCGAGCCGGTCGAGCAGGTGCTCGCGCCACGTGGCGCAGGCGTCGTACGGCGACGAGGTGCCGGCCCGCAGGACCGCGACGTCGACGACCGGGCAGGCGCTCTTCCCGAAGAAGTAGAGGGTCCAGCCGCGCTCCTCGGCCGCCTTGCGGAAGGCGGGGTACCACGCGGTCGCGTGCGAGTCCCCGACGAGCGCGATCGTCCGCTCCGCCCCGGTGGCCGGCCCGACCCTGCACTCGGCGGCCGAGGGGACGGCCGTCGGGTCGTAGCCCACGTAGCACGGTGCGACCCCACGGGGTTGGCTGTCGCGCGCCTCCTCCGGCGTGTTCGGCTCTCGTAGTGCGGCCGGGTCGACCACCGGCGCACCGGCCGACGGCCGCGCCGGCGCGGATGCCTGCCCGGTCGTCACGGACCCGGCCACCGGGTCGGTCGGCGGCGCCGCGACCGTGGAGTCCTCGTCAGCCGCGGGCGTGGAGACCACGAGGGCGAGGCTGGCGGCGAGGGAGGTCGCAACGAGAACCCCACCGGCCACGAGCGATCGCCGTCTCGACACCGTGAGGAAGCCGACCTGCCTGAGGGGCTGCTCGACCAGGTGGTGGCTGACGGCCGCGAGGACGAAGGACAGCGTCACCGCCAGCACCACCAGCCACCACGACGCGTGGGAGCTCGCCGCACCGTCCTCCCCGATGGTGACCTCACCCCACGTCGCCGTGGCCAGCACCAGCACCGGCCAGTGCCACAGGTACCAGGCGTAGGAGATCCGGCCGACGTAGCGGGGAAGCGGGACGGGACAGCGTGCTGGAGACGAGCCCGTCGGGGAGCCGGGCGCCGGCGGCGACGAGCAGGGCCGTGCCCAGGACAGGCACGAGGGCGGCGGTGCCGGGGAAGGGTGTCGACTCGTCCATCGCCACGGCCGACCCGAGCACCATGACGAGGCCGATGAGTGCCGCGCACTCCGCGGCCCGGCGGGTCAGCAGCGGGAGCATCGGCCGAACCAGGGCCAGTGCCGCCCCGACCCCGAGCTCCCAGGCTCGGGTGTGCAGCCCGAAGTACGCGAACGGGCTCGTCGCACCGGTCTGCGCCCAGGAGAGCCACAGCGACCCGGCGATCACGACGCCGAGGGCCAGCGCGATCCTGCGGATGGCCACCGGCCACGCACGCAGCGCCAGACCCGTTCCGCCCACGAGGAGAAGGAGCAGGAGCGGCCACACGACGTAGAACTGCTCCTCGACGGCCAACGACCAGTAGTGCAGCACCGGGCTCTTGTCGGTGTCGGCCATGTACTGGGTGGACTCGGCGGCGAACCGCCAGTTCGCGCTCCACAGGGCGGAACCGACGATGTCACCGGCGACACCCTTCCGGTCGATCGGCGGGACCAGGGCGACGCGTCGCGGCGGCGGTGGCGGCGAGGACGAGGGTGGCCAGCGGGAGGAGCCGCCTGACCCGCCGGGCGTAGAAGTCGCCGATCGAGATGGTGCCCGTCCGGGCGATCTCGTCGACGAGCAGGCCGGTGATGAGGAAGCCGGACAGCACGAAGAAGACGTCGACCCCGACGAAGCCGCCGCCGACCACTCCGACGCCCGCGTGGAACGCCACCACCAGCACGACGGCCACCGCCCGCAGGCCCTCGATGTCGGCACGGAACCGGCCACGTCGCCGACGCCGCGTCCGTGCGGGCGCGACGTCCGGGCGGGTCAGGGCTTCCAGGGACATACGGCGGCAATTATGGACGCTGGTCCCACGATGTGGTGAATTCGGTGCGTGGTCCGGGCGAGTCGCCCCGGTCCCGGCGCCCGTTGCGTCACGTCGCGGAAGCGGCGAGGTCCCAGCTGGTCAGCACCACGGCGAAGGCGAAGATCGCGACCGCGGGCGGCAGCCCCGGCAGGTCCGCCACGGCGTCGCCGCCCCAGATGCTGGTGCGCTTGATCGAGCCCACGCGCTGGCCACCGACGTGCAGCTCCTCCTCGTGACGCCACGGGGACACCCGCCGGAACGTGTGGGTCGCGCTGCCGGCCTCGACGGTCCAGTCCTTGCGACCGACCCGGCTCGCGGTCGCGACCACGCTGCCGTCATCGGCCACCAGGCTGTAGGTGCTGGCCCAGAGGTTCGACCGCACCTCGTAGGGCCGCCCCTCCACGACGAACGACCCGCCGGTGCGCCAGGTCGACGTGTTGAAGCTCGCCAGCGACTGGTCGTCCAGGACGAGGTCGTACCCGCCGGCCCAGATGCTCTTGCGGTGCGCCTCGATCACGCGCCCACGGTACGGGGCGGGCGGCTACTCCGCCTCGACGTAGACCCATCGGCCGGCCCGCCGCACGAACCGGCTGCGCTCGTGCAGCTCACCGCGGCGCACCGGCCCGTCGTCGTGGCTGACCCACCGGGCCCGGAACTCCACGACCCCCTCGGCGTCGTCCGGGCCACCGGCCACGACGTCGAGCACCTCGAGCCCCGTCCAGCGCACCCTCGGGTCGGGGGCGGCGTCGTCGGTGCGGGTGCGCGGGTGCCAGGTGCGGAACAGGTGGTCGCCGTCGCCGAGCGCGTAGGCCGTGTACCGCGAACGCATCAGCGCCTCCGCGGTGTCGGCGAGGCGGTCCCCGGCCACCACGGGCCCGCAGCAGTCGCTGAGCGCGGACCCACGCGGCATCCCACCGCAGGGGCAGGCGGCCGATGACGACACGGATGCCGTTGCGCCGGAACCGAACCCGCTCACCCGACGCTGCCGTCGAGGTCGGTCGAGCGGCGACCCCGCGAGCGCGTCGGCCACGGCTCGTCGACGGATCGCAGGCCGGCCCAGCCCCGTTCGCGCAAGCGATCCGCGGCGAGCACCGCGATCATCAGCGTTCCGTTGTGCACGTCGCCGGCGAGCGCGGCCTCGACGACCTCGTCGAGCGGCACGCGACGCACCGGCATCCCCAGCTCCTCGGCCTCGCGCTGGTGCCGCTCGTCGTGGGGCACGTCGCGCAGGTCGCGGGCGAGGAAGACCCGCAGCGCCTCGCTCGACCCACCCGGGCTGGCGTAGTGGTCGAGCAGCAGGTGCCACTTCCCCGCGGCCAGGTCGGCCTCCTCGAGCAGCTCGCGGGCCGCCGTCAGGTGGGCCGGCTCGCCGTCGACGTCGAGCAGACCGGCGGGCAGCTCCCACTCGAACGCCCCGACCGGGTGCCGGTACTGCTGCACGAGCACGACGCGGTCCTCGGTCGTCGAGCGCGAGCACGGCGACCGCCCCGGTGTGGTCGACGAAGTCGCGGTGCACGACGCCGCCCTCGCCGAGGTCGACCTCCTCGGTGACGACGTCCCAGACCCGGCCCTCGAAGGCCCGCGCGGCGGACAGCACCGGCCGCGGCGTCGAGCCGGTCGTGCAGTGGCTCAGGCATGCGCCTCGGCGGGCTCGTGGTGGCGCGGCCGCTCGACCTCGACCAGCCGCGAGGCCCGCTGGGCCTCGATGGCCGCGCCGATCAGCCCGGCGAACAGCGGGTGGGCCCGGGTCGGGCGCGACTTGAACTCGGGGTGCGCCTGGGTCGAGACGTAGTAGGGGTGCACGTCGACCGGCAGCTCGACGAACTCGACGAGCCCGAGGTCGGGGTGAGGTGCCGCTGATGACCAGCCCGGCCTCCTCGAGCGCCTCGCGGTACGAGTTGTTGACCTCGTAGCGGTGGCGGTGCCGCTCGTCGGCCGTCGTCGCCCCGTAGGCGTGCGCGACGAGCGAGCCCTCGACGAGCTTGGCGGTCTGGCTGCCGAGCCGCATCGTGCCACCGAGGTCACCGGCGCCCTCGACGAACGCCTTCTGCTCCTCCATCGTCGCGATGACCGGCGCGGGCGTCTCGGGGTCGAACTCGGTCGAGCTCGCGCCCTCGATGCCGCCGACGGCCCGGGCGTACTCGATGACCATGCACTGCAGGCCCAGGCAGATGCCCAGGGTCGGCACGCGGTGGGTGCGGGCCCAGTGCAGCGCCCCGACCTTGCCCTCGATGCCGCGCACGCCGAACCCGCCCGGGCACGAGCACGGCGTCCACGCCGCCCAGCGCCTTCTGCGCGCCGGCCTCGGTCTCGCACGAGTCGGACGGCACCCAGCGGATGCGCACCTTGGCGTCGTGGTGGAACCCGCCCGCGCGCAGCGCCTCGGTGACCGAGAGGTAGGCGTCGGGCAGGTCGATGTACTTGCCGACCAGCGCGACCTCGACCTCGTGCTCGGGCTCGTGCACGCGCTCGAGCAGCAGGTCCCAGTCGGTCCAGTCGACGTCGCGGAAGGTGAGGCCGAGCCGACGGATGACGTAGGCGTCCAGCCCCTCGCGGTGCAGCACCTTGGGGATGTCGTAGATGCTCGGCGCGTCGACGGCGGCCGCGACGGCCTCGACGTCGACGTCGCACATCAGCGAGATCTTGCGCTTGATCGAGTCGGGGATCTCGCGGTCGGCGCGCAGCACGAGCGCGTCGGGCTGGATGCCGACCTGGCGCAGCGCCGCGACCGAGTGCTGGGTGGGCTTGGTCTTCAGCTCGCCGCTCGGGGCGAGGTAGGGCACCAGCGAGACGTGCAGGAAGAAGACGCTGTCCCGGCCGAGGTCGTGACGCACCTGCCGGGCCGCCTCGAGGAAGGGCAGCGACTCGATGTCGCCGACCGTGCCGCCGATCTCGGTGATGATGATGTCCGGCGCGTCGGCGTGGCCGACTCCCGGGGAGCCGGCGGCCTGGGCCCGCATCCGCTCCTTGAGCTCGTTGGTGATGTGCGGGATGACCTGCACCGTGTCCCCGAGGTACTCGCCGCGCCGCTCCCGGGTGATCACCCGGTTGTAGACCTGACCGGTCGTGACGTTGGCGCTGCCCTTGAGGTTCACGTCGAGGAAGCGCTCGTAGTGACCGATGTCGAGGTCGGTCTCGGCGCCGTCGTCGGTCACGAAGACCTCGCCGTGCTGGAAGGGGTTCATCGTGCCGGGGTCGACGTTGAGGTAGGGGTCGAGCTTCTGCATCGTCACCCGCAACCCGCGCGCTCGGAGCAGGTGTCCGAGGGAGGAGGCCGTGAGCCCCTTACCGAGTGAGGAGGCCACGCCTCCGGTCACAAAGATCTGTTTCGTCGTCTGAAGCACCACGGGCTTCAACGATACGTCATGCAGGCGCTCGTCCCGACCCGACACGGCTGCCGACTCGCCGGTTCCCATCCCTCGGACCGGTGTTCAGGCCTCGGACGACGTCGGGAGCACCGACCGGTAGGCCGTGAGGGCCGCCTCCAGCGCGTCGGCCCCGGTCGGCAGGTCGGCGGCGCGCTCGACGGCGCGGGACCTCAGGTTGTCGCGGACCGCCCCGTGCACCACGACGTCGCGGATCGCCCGCGACAACGAGACCGGGTCGGCCGGGGGCACCAGCAGGGCGGCGTCGCCGACCACGGCACCGGTCCCGCCGACGTCGGTGGCGACGACAGCGGCCCCCGCGTGCAGGGCCTCCTGGATGCCGACCGGCTGGCCCTCCCACACCGCGCTCGACACCACGACGTCGGCGGCGGCCAGCAGGTCGGGCACGTCGTCGCGGTGACCGAGCAGCCGCACCGGCAGGTGCTCGGCGTCGATCCGGGCCTGCAACGGCGCCCGCAGCGGGCCGTCGCCCGCCACGACGGTGACCAGGTCGAGTGGGTCATCGCCGTCCAGCTCGCGGTGCGCGTCGAGCAGCAGGTCGAGCCCCTTCTGCGGAGCGAGCCGGGCCACGACGACGGCGAGTGCGGTGCGGCCGGCAACACCGAGGTCGGCGCGCACGGCGTACCGGTCACGCGTCGCGGCCCGCGGTGGGGGCGCGGCCACGACGGCGAGCCCGGTGCGCCTGGCCCCGAGCCGCCGCATCCGCTCGACGAGGTCGGCCGAGACGCCGAGGACCAGCGCGCTGCGCAGCGCGACGACCCGTTCGAGCGCGGCGTAGACGGCGCCGGTCAGGGCCCCCGACGGGGCGGCGTTGTGCAGCGTCGCGACCACGGGCACCGGCGCCCGCCCCACGGCGAGCACCGCCACGGCGGCCGCCCGCAGGCCGTGCGCGTGCACGACGTCGGCGCCGCCCACCAGCCGGCCGAGGTCGCGTACGGCGCGGGCGTCGCGCGCCGGGTGCGGGCGGTCGGACAGCTCGAGCGGCACGACGGCGGTGGCGACCTCGTGCAGGCCGAAGTGGGCGTCGACCTCCGGCGGGCAGGCCACGACGACGTGGTGGCCCGCACGGGTCAGCGACCCGACGAGGTCGTGGACGTGGTTCCCGACCCCGCCGGCACTCGTGCCGAGCACGACGAGCACCCTCATCCCTGGCTCCCTCCGCGCCGACGGGCCCGCCCGCGCTGGAGGACCTGCGACATCATCTCCCGGTCGCCGATCGCCAGCGCGACCACCCCCACGACGAGGGCGACCGCGCCCGCCGCGGCCCCGACGAGCACCGCCTCGGGCAGGCTGTCGATGGTGCGGCCGTGGGTGACGAGGTCACCGACCGCGACGGCCAGCGCGACCGCGACGACGAGGGCCCCGGAGGTGCGGCCGGCACCCTGCGTGACCTCGGTGCCCCAGGTGCGGCGCACCAGCAGCACGAGCAGCACCCCGGACAGGGTCATGCCCAGGGTCGACGAGATGCCCAGCCAGCGCAGTGTCACCGCCGGGCTCTGCCCGCCGGCGAGCACGACGAGCGGAAGCAGGGCTGCCAGGCTCCACCCGATGGCGGCGGCGATGCCCGCATCGGTGGGTCGGCCGCGCACGTAGAGGGCCCGGATCAGCAGGGCGCTCAGGCCGAAGCCGACCAGGCCCGGGGCGTAGGCGGTGAGCGTCGAGGGCAGGGCGGCCAGGGCCGCGGTGCTCGTGGCCCCGTCGCCGCGACGGGCGTCGAGCAGCGAGAAGAACGCGCCGATGGCCGGGGCCGCCGCGATGAGCACCCCCACCGACAGCGCGGTGAGCACCAGCACCGCACGCAGCGACCGCGCGAGGGTTCTGGTGACGTCCTCCCCCGCCCCGGTGCGTGCCGCCAGGGCCGGGAAGGCGCTCGTGGCCACCGGGACGGCGAGCACGGCGTAGGGCAGCAGGTAGACGGCCTGGGTGTACGTGTAGACCGTGAAGGTGCCCTTGTCGCCGGTCTGCTTCGACAGCCACATCGTGGCGACCACGGCCGCCTGCTGGGCGAGCAGCGCGATGACGCCCGCCCCGGCGAGGGCGCCGATCCGGCGGGCGTCGTCCGACGGCATCCGCAACGCCGGTCGCCAGCGCCACCCGGTGCGCATCGCCGGCACGACCAGCGGCACCGACAGCACGACGACCCCGAGCGTGGTGCCCCAGCCGAGCACCCGGATGGCCTCGTCGCTCACCAGCGACGGCTCGACCTGGCCGTCGACGATCGAGCCGTACCAGAGGTAGGACACGAGCACGACGATCGAGGACGCCAGCGGCGCGAGCGCGGCCGCGAGGAAGCGGCGGTGGGCCTGCAGCAGCCCGGTGAGGATGATGCCGAGCCCGTAGAGCGGCACCTGCACGGCGAAGATCCGCAGCAACGTGGCGGCGACCTGCGCGCCCGACGGGTCGCTGGTGACGAGCCACGACGAGATCGGCGCCGCGAACAGCCAGAGCACGGCGGCCAGCGGCACGAGCACGAGCAGGGCCCACGACAGCAGCACGGATGCCGTGTGGTCGGCCCGGTCGCGCTGCCCGGCGCCGAGCTGGTGGGCGATGAGCGGAACGGCGACGGCCGCGAGGATGCCTCCCGCGGCGATCTCGAACATGACGTTCGGGATGGCGTTGACGCTCTGGTAGATGCCCCCCACCCCACCGGCGCGCACCGCCTCGGTGAAGACCAGGATGCGGGCGAAACCCGCCGTCCGGGCGAGCAGCGTCGTGACGGCGATCAGCCCGGCGGCCCCCGCGATGCCGGAGGCGAAGCGACGACGCGTCATCGTGCGGGCCGGCCCCAGGCGTCGAGCTCGCGCAGCCCGGGGGTCGACTCGATGACCCGGGTGAAGGAGACCTTCTCCGAGGCCAGGGTGAGCCCGGCGAGCACGACGAGGGCGGCGAGGCGGCCACGACGCGCCGGTGGCCCCGAGCAGGGCGGTGCCGACGAGGGCGCCGGCGGCGTTGGCGCCGGTGTCGCCGAGCATGGCCGTGCCCGCGAGGTCCGGGGCGAGCACCCCGAGCGCGGCACCGGTCGCGGCGGCAGCGCGCGGGGCTGCCCCGTCGCCACGGACGAGCAGCAGCGGGAGGGACGCCAGGACGGTGGCCTTGAGCGCGCGACCGGGGCGCAGGTCGAGCAGGTTGGCCAGGTTCGCGGCACCGGCGACCACGGCGCCACCGACGAGGGTGTCCAGCGCGCGCACGTCGTCGCGCCCCCGGTCGGCGAGCACGGCGGCGACCAGACCGGTGGCACCGATGCCGACGACCTTGACCAGGCCGGTCGTCACCCGGCCCTGCGCGGCGGCACCGAGGTGGCCCTTCAGCCCCTTGCTGGCGCCGTCACCGGCGAGGTCGTCGAGCGCACCGAAGGCCCCCGAGCCCAGCACCGCGGCCAGCCCCGGCCGGGCCCGCTCGTGGCCGCTCCCAGCGCGGCGCCGGCGACGTAGGCCGGGCCCTCGAGCAGGGTCACGGGGTCACCGGCGTGGTTGCTGCGCTGCCAGCGCGGCGAGCTCACCCGGGCGGTGAGCACGCGGTGCGCGGCGTACGAGCCGGCCGCGGCGAGCGTTCCCGCCGCGAGGGTCGCGACCCGGCTCACGACGCCGGGATGGGCGCGTAAGGGGCGTCGGCGCCGGAGGCGAGACCGTACTGCCCGACGTCCCCGGCCGCCTGCTCCTTGAGGGCGTGCACGACGCTCGCCTGGCCCATCGCCCCACCGGCGTTGTCGACCGTGGAGACACCATCGGTGGCCGTCGCGTCGTTGCGCACGGTCTCGATGACCGAGACCCCGTTCCCGGCCGTCGTCGCCTCGGCCGGCCACCAGGGCGCCGGAGGACCGTGCGTCGAGGGCGATGGCGAGGTCGACCCAGCGCTCGGCCGCCTGCTGCCTGGCGTCGCCGTCACCCTGGGTGGTCACGCCGGACACGACGACGACGAGGTCGGCGAGCTCGAAGCCCTCGGTGTCGATCTGGATCAGGTCCGCGGACGCGAGGGCGTCCAGGCCCCTCTGGGCGGTCGCGGGGGCCAGCGCCGCCGACGGGTCGGCGGCCGGCACGGTCAGCAGGCTCGCCAGCAGCACGTCGCGCGGTGCCACCGACCCGCTGTCGGAGATGTCGACACCCGCCTCGGCGGCTGCCGTGGTCACCGCCGCGTCGCGCGTGGTCGCGGTGGCCGTCGTCGGAGGTCACCCAGTCCTCGGACACCGACGTCGTCGAGACGACGGCCGCCCCGGACGAGCGCAGGGTGGCCGCGGTCGCCTCGGACACCGCGGCATCCGAGCCGGGCAGCACGACCAGGGCGATCCGGCGGTCCTGGAGCACCCCGGCGAGCATGATCGGGTTGGTGTCGGCGATGTAGGCGTCGCGCGCCTCGGTGCCGGCCCGGGCCTCCTGCAGCTGCCGGTTGAGGTCGGCCTTGTCCTGGCGCAGCCCCGCGACCTCCTTGTTCAGGGTGTCCCCGAGCTCGCCCTTGAGCGGGCCGGCACCGAGCACGATCCCCACGGCGAGGGCCAGGAAGATCGAGACGATGGAGACCAGGTGGTACCGGAAGTCGATCAACCGAACGCTCCTTGGATGGACGACCACAGGTCGTCGATACGGGCGCCGAGCACCTGCAGGAGGGCGCGGCCGCCATCCGTGGACCACAGGGCGGCGCCGAGGGCCAGCAGGCCCACGACCAGCATGAGCGACGAGGCTGAGGGTGGAGATCCGCGCCCGGTAGAGCCGGCTGACCCCCTTGGCGTCGACCAGCTTGCCGCCGACCCGCAGCCGGGTGAGGAACGTGCTGGCCATGCCCGAGCGGCCCTTGTCGAGGAACTCCACCAGCGTGGCGTGGGTGCCGACGGCGACGATGAGCGTCGGCGCCCTTGTCGTCGGCGAGCAGCATCGCGACGTCCTCGCTGGTGCCGGTGGCCGGGAAGACGACCGGCTCGACGCCGAGGTGCGCGCACCCGCTCCAGCCCGGGCGCGCGACCGTCGCGGTAGGCGTGCACGACGATCTCGGCGCCGCAGCGCAGGGCGTCGTCGGAGACCGAGTCCATGTCGCCGACGATCAGGTCGGGCTTGTGCCCGGCCTCGATGAGCGCGTCGGCGCCGCCGTCGACGCCGATCAGGACCGGCCGGTACTCGCGGATGTAGTGGCGCAGGGTCTGCAGGTCGTCCTTGTAGTGGTAGCCGCGCACCACGATCAGCACGTGCCGGCCGTCGAGGTCGGTGCGGATGTCGGGCACGCCGACACCGTCGAAGCAGCAGCTCGCGCTCCGGCGCAGGTAGTCCATCGTGTTCGCGGCGAACGCCTCGAGCTGGACGGACAGCCCGGCCCGCGCCTCGTCCATCGCCGCCTGCGACGGTCGTCGTCGTCGAGCACCGTCGCCGTCGGCGACGAGCGTCGTCGCCTCGTGCGCACCGCACCGTCCTCGACGCGGAGCTCCGTGCCGTCCTCTGAGCGTCCATGACGTCCGGGCCGAGCGTCGTCGACGCAGCGGGATGCCGGCCGCGACCAGGATCTCCGGGCCCGAGGTTCGGGTAGCGCCCCGAGATCGACGGCGACGCGTTGACCACGGCCGCGGGCTGGCACGCCACCAGCGCCTCGGCGCTGACCCGGTCGAGGTCCTCGTGGTCGATGACCGCGATGTCACCGGGACGCAGCCGCTTGGTGAGGTCCTTGGTGCGCCGGTCGACGCGCGCAGGACCGCTCAGCCCGGGTCGTGGGCCGCGGTTGCTGCGGGCGGGAAGGCGGATGGACATCTGCACCATCGTGCCACGTCGCGCTAGGCCCGGGCGCGCGCCATCAGGTCGCGGGCGTGCTCCAGCGCGGCGTCGGTGCTCGGAGCCGCCGAGCATCCGGGCGAGCTCGCGCGACCCGCTCGCTCGCCCTCGACCTCGTGGACGCCGCTTCGGGTGACGTGACCGTCGTCGGACCGCTCGACGACCAGGTGCCGGTCGGCGAAGCGCGGCGACCTGCGCGAGGTGGGTGACCACGACGACCTGGGCGTGCCGTGCCAGGGCCGGCCAGCCGGGCCCCGACGTCGAGCGCGGCACGACCGCCGACCCCGGCATCGACCTCGTCGAAGACGAAGGTCGGCACCGAGGTGACCTCGGTGGCCGTGGCGACCTCGATGGCGAGCATGACGCGGGAGAGCTCGCCGCCGGATGCCGCCCTGGTCACCGCGCGCGGTGCGGTGCCCGACCCCGACGCGAGCCGGATCTCGATGTCGTCGCGCGCCGTCGGTGCGTGAACCGGCCGGCGTCCTCGACGGCCACGGACACCGTCGCCGCAGCCCATCGCGAGGTGGCTCAGCTCGTCGGTGATCGCGCGCCGCCGAGCGCGGCGGCGGCCGTGCGTGCGGGCAGGACGTGAGCCGGCCGGCGGCCTCCTCGCGTGCGCCGGTCAGGGCCACGACGCGCTCCTCGAGCTCGTCGATCCGGTCGCCGGTGCCGTCGAGCTCGCCGACCCGGCGGGCGGCCTCGGCGCCCCAGCGCGAGCACGTCGTCGACGGTGGGGCCGTAGAGCCGGGTCAGCTCGCCGAGGGCGGCCCGGCGCTGCTCGACCTGCTCGAGGCGGGCCGGGTCGATGTCGGCGTCGGCGAGGTAGGACCCGAGGTCGGCGGCCACGTCGGCGGCGAGGTAGCGCAGCTCGTCCACGCCGGGTGCCGAGCTCGGCCAGGGCGGGGTCGCTGCCACTCACCGACGCGAGGCGGCACGACGCGGTGGCGAGCGCCTCGAGCACGCCCGGCGACGGCATCCCGGCGTCGTCGTCACCGGCGAGCGCGGTGTGCGCCGCCGCCGGCCGCCGGCGCGCAGCTCCTCGGCGTGCGCGAGCCGCTCGGCTCTCGATGCCGAGCGTGGCGTCCTCGCCGGGCTGCGGGTCGACGCGCCTCGATGCGCTCCAGGCCGACCCGCAGGGCATCGGCCTCGCGCGCCCGCTCCGCGGCCGCCGTGCGCAGGTGGGCCAGCTCGGCCTCCGCGGCGGTGAGCTCGACGTGCACCGCGCGATAGGTGGAGAGCGCGTCGGCGACGTCGGCGTCCGCCGAACCCGTCGAGCACCTCGCGGTGCTGGTCGGCGCGGCGCAGCCGCCACTGGTCGGCCTGGCCGTGCACGGCGACGAGGTGCTCGGCGAGCTCGGCGAGCACCCCCACGGGCGCGGCGCGGCCGCCGACGTGGGCCCGGGAGCGACCGTCGGCCGACACCGAGCGCACCAGCACCAGTCCGTCGCTCGACGTCGGCTCCGGCCTCGGCCGCCCGGGCGAGCGCCGGGTGGCCGGGCGGCAGGTCGACGACGCCCTCGACGACGACGCGGTCGGCGCCGGCGCGCACGAGCCCCGAGTCGCCGCGGCCGCCGAGCAGCAGGCCGAGCCCGGTGACGACCATGGTCTTGCCCGCGCCGGTCTCGCCGGTGAGCACGGTGAGCCCGGGATGCAGCGCCAGCACGCGCCTCGTCGATGACGCCGAGGTCCCGGATGCGGATCTCCTCGATCACGCGGTGCCGTCCTGGTCGGCATCGGACATGCGTCGCGCCGGCGGCCCCGCGCCAGCCCTGCGACCGGGAGGCCGAACTTCTCGACGAGCCGGTCGGTGAAGCGGCGCCGTGCGACAGGCGGGCCAGGCGCACGGGCTCCTCGGAGCGGTGCACCTCGATCCGGGCGCCCGGGGGCAGGTCGACGGCGCGGCGACCGTCGCACCACACGACCCCGCTGCCCTGCGGTGCGGGCCAGCACCTCGACGACGAGGCGGGACTGCGGGCCGACCACGACGGGTCGCGCGAAGAGCGCGTGCGCGCTGATCGGCACGAGGAGCAGCGCCTCGACGTCGGGCCACACGACGGGACCGCCCGGCCGAGAACGCGTACGCGGTCGACCCGGTGGGCGTCGCCATGACGATGCCGTCGCACCCCCACGTCGACAGCGGCCGGCCGTCGATCTCGACGGTGAGCTCGAGCATCCGCTCGCGAGCGGCCTTCTCGACGGTCACCTCGTTCAGGGCCCAGGACGAGAACACCGAGTGGCCGTCCTCGTAGGCGTGCACCTCGAGGGTCATGCGCTCCTCGACGGTGTAGTCGCGCGAGACGATGCGCTCGACGGTGGCGTCGAGGTCCTCGCGCTCGGCCTCGGCGAGGAACCCGACGTGGCCCGAGGTTGACCCCGAGCAGCGGCACCCCGGAGCCGCGGGAGAGCTCGGCACCGCGCAGGATCGTGCCGTCGCCGCCGAGCACGCAGACCAGCTCGCAGCCCAGCGACGCGGAGGCGCCGGGGTCGTCGTCGGAGGCCTCGACGCCGGCCACGTCGGCCAGCGGGGTGCCCACGAGGTCGGCTGGCGGGGCGCACACCCCGACGCCCGCCGCGAGCAGCCGGGTGGCGACCCCGGCGGAGAGGCGCTGGGCGTCCTGCCGCCACGGGTGGGTGACGAGGAGGATGCGGCGCGACGGCGTCGTCGTCATCGTCGCCCTCCGCTCGCATCGTGCGTGGTGGTCGCGCGCACGGCGTCGCGGACCCGGTCCTCGCTCATTGTGTCCGACGGCACCGACCGCGCCCACAGGAGGTACTCGGTGTTGCCGCTCGTGCCGCTGATCGGGCTGGTCCGAAGGCCGTGCACGTGCAGCCCGTGCTCCCCCACCGCGGCCACGACCCGCTCGAGGGCCCTGGTGCGGTCCTTGGGGTCGGTCACCACGCCCTGCCCGTTGAGGCGACCCCGGCCGACCTCGAACTGCGGTTTCACGAGCACGACGAGGTCGGCCCCCGGACGCAGGAGACCGCTGAGGTCGCCCATCACGAGGGTGAGCGAGATGAACGACAGGTCGGCGACGACCAGGTCGGCCGGCCCGCCGAGGTCCTCGGCGGTCAGGCCGCGGACGGTCGTGCCGCTGCGTTCGTCGACCCGCGGGTCGTCGGCCAGCTCGGGCACCAGCTGCCCGTGGCCGACGTCGACCGCGACGACTCCGGAAGCGCCGTGGGCCAGCAGCACCTGCGTGAAGCCGCCGGTGGACGCGCCGACGTCGACACAGCGTCGCCCGGCGACCACCAGGCCCTCGGGGCCCCAGTCGTCGAGGGCGGCGACCAGCTTGTGCGCGGCACGACCGACCCAGCGCGGGGCGTCGGAGGTCACGGCGACGTCGTCGGCCGGCGCGACCGGTTGCGCCGGCTTGGTGGCCGGCGCCCCGCCGACCGTCACCAGCCCCGAGGTCACCAGGTCGCGGGCCTCGCCGCGCGACCTGGCCAGGCCGCGCCGCACGAGCTCGGCGTCGAGGCGGCCGATCTCAGCCGCCGAGGTCGGACAGGCGCGACTGCAGCGTCCGGTGCACCGCCTCGCCGGCCTCGAGCTGGGCGTCGAGGTCGTCGTCGGGTGCGGCGGCGAGGTCACGCAGGGCGGCGTCGATGACGATGTCGCCGGTCTCCGGCGGCGCCCCCGCGGTGGGGGCGCCGACCGGTGGCGTCGGGACGGTCCGCTCGCCGGGAGTCGTGCCGGGGTGCTGCTCCGTCACGCGCCGGCCGCCGGAGTGGTGGAAGCCGGGGTGGCGGACGCCGAGGTGGTGGAAGCCGGCGCCGTGGTGGCGGGCGCGGGGGCAGCCGGCGGCGTCGCTGCCGGAGTGGTGGACGGCGGCGTCGCTGCGGGCGGTGGACGCCGGCGTGGTGGCTGCCGGCGTGGTGGGTGCCGGGCTGGCCGGCGCCGCGCTGGTCGTCGCCGTCGAGGTCTTCTTCGCCGGCGCCTTGCGCGCGGGAGCCTTCCTCGCCGGAGCCTTCTTCGCGGTCGTGGTCCTCGTGGTGGTGGCCTTCTTCGCGGCGGGAGCCGCCGTGGTGGCCGTGGCCTTCGTCGCGGTGGACTTCGCGGCAGGCGCCTTCTTCGCGGGAGCCCGCTTCGCCGGAGCCCGCTTCGCCGGAGCCTTCTTCGCGGCGGTGGTCTTCGTCGCCGGTGGTCGCCTTCGTGGCCGGCGCCTTCTTCGCGGGAGCCTTCTTGGCCGGAGCCTTCTTGGCCGGGGCCTTCTTGGCGGCGGGCCTTCTTGGCCGGCGCCTTCTTGGCCGGCGCCTTCTTCGCCGTGGCGCTCTTGGTGGCCGTGGCCTTCTTGGCGCCGTGGCCTTCTTGGCCGTGGCCTTCTTGGCCGGCGCCTTCTTCGCTGGAGCCTTCTTGGCCGACGCCTTCTTCGCCGGAGCCTTCTTCGCGGCGACCCGGGCCGGCTCGGGCCCGAGCTCGGTGAGGGCCTCGGCCACCGGACTGGGGGTGCGCGCGCTCTTCCCGGTCGCCGAGCGGGCGAGGTCGTCGACCTGCGAGGCCAGCCCCGCAACCGTCGTCGCGAGGGCCTGCACGTCGCTCGACACGCGGTTGACGTCGAGCTTGGCCAGGGCCGACTCCACCTCACGGCGGATCAGGCGCACCAGGTGCTTGCGGTTGGCCTGGGCGGCGCGCAGCAGCTCGTCGGCCACCCCACTCACCTGCTTGGCCGCCTTCTTGCGCGACGCGTCGGACCCGGCCAGGGCGACGATCTCCGCGGCCGCCTCCTTGGCGCGGCTGCGGGTGAGCTCACCGAGCCCGGACGTGAGCTCGACGTAGCCCTGGATGGATCGCTTGGCCATGGGTCCTCCTGACATGTGTGGCGGCCCGGTCAGCCGCCCTCCCGGCCCACGCTACCGGTGTGCGGCGGCCGCGACCACGGTCTCGACGCGCGTGACCAGCCTCTCCACCTCGTTGTTCGTGGCTGCGCCGTCGCGGGCGGCGTACACCGCGCGCACCGCGTCGGCCAGAACCACCAGCCCGTGGTCACCGTGATCGGGGTCGGCCAGCGAGGGCGCGCAGGTCGGGCGCCACCCAGGTCGGGCGCCGCTGTGGGGGCGCCTCGAGGCAGGCCCGCAGGTCGTCGACCCCGGTCAACACGAGCAACGAGTCCATCCCCGCGGCGACGGCTCCCTCGATGTCGGTGTCGAGTCGGTCACCGACGGCGAGCACCCGGTCCACCGGCAGGTCGAGCCTGCCCGCACAGAGCAGGTACAACGGCGGGGCCGGCTTCCCTGCCACGAGGTGTGGTGGGTGGCCGACAGCGCGCTCGACCGCGGCCACCAGCGAACCGTTGCCCGGAGCCACCCCCCGGTCGGTGGGCAACGTGCCGTCCGTGTTGGTGGCCACCCAGGTGGCGCCACCCTCGACGGCGTAGGCCGCCTCGGCGAGGTCCGTGGCCGTCACCGCGGGGCCGTAGCCCTGCAGCACGGCCTCGACCGGAGTGTGCGTGGCGTCGGCGGGCAGCACGGGGCGCAGCCCGGCCTCTGCCAGGGCAGCCGAGACACCGGCACCACCCACCGCCAGCACCGGGCTGCCCGCGGCCAGGCGGTCGGCGAGCAGCCAGGCGCCGGCCTGCGAGCTGGTGGCCACGGCATCCGGGGTGCACGCCAGGCCGAGGTCGCGCAGGTGCGTCGCGACGTCGGCGGGCGAGCGGGAGGCGTTGTTCGTGGCGTAGAGCACCGGCACGTCCAGCGCGCCGAGCACCTCCACGGCGTGCGGCACCGCGCTGGGGCCCCGGTAGACGACGCCGTCGAGGTCGCAGACCACCGCCGCGTAGCGGGTGACGAGCGCGCCGGCCGGGGTCACTCCCCCGGCTCCGCGCCGCCCTCGAGCTCGTCGTCGTCACCGAGCTCGAGCTCGATGCCGTCGAGCTGTTCGAGGCGCTCGACCGCGTCGGTCTCGCCCTCGGTGTCGCCCTTCATCGCCTTGACGAACCACTCCCGCGCCTCGTCCTCGCGCCCCAGGCCGAGCAGCACGTCGGCGTAGGCGTAGTGCAGCCGGAACACGCCGGCCGTGGGGCTTCGCTTCAGGGCCGGGATCTGCAGCGCGAGCAGCGCGGCATCCACCTGACCGAGGTCACGACGGATACCGGACACGACGATCGCGAGCTCGATGCGCTCGGACTCCTCGAGCCCGGCGGCCTCGGGCGTGGCGGCCAGGTCGAGGGCACGGCCCTGCCGGCCGAGGCCGCGCTCACAGTCGACCATGAGCGGCAGCAGGTGCGACGACCCGCTGAGCCGGCGCACGGTGCGGAACTCGGTGAGCGCCCGGGCGAAGTCACCCTGGCGGTAGGCCACCATGCCGAGCGCCTCGCGGGCGGCCGGCACCCGGCCGGCGCGGCGCACCGCGGTCTCGGCGTGGGCGAGCGCCGCCTCGAGGTCGTCGGCCTCCAGGAAGGCGGCGACCATGACCAGGTGCTGGGCCACCCCGTCGGCGTTCTCCTTGGACAGGGTGCGCAGCTGGCCGTGGATGGACCGGTCGAGCTCCTTGCCGGTGACTCCCTCGGGGATGCGCGGCTCGGGAAGGCGTGGGCCCTTGGGGGCCAGTCGTGACCCACCCCGGTTCTCGCGGTCGTCCTTCTGACCGGATGCCGCACCCGGGCGTCCGCCCGACGGTCGCCCGTCGCGCTTGCCGGGGGCACCGCCGCGACGGTCCCCGGTTCGACCGGAGCCGCCCTGGCCGCCCGTACGACCGGGAGCGTCACGCCGCGGGGGGCGCCCACCGCCGCTGCCGGACCCGCCGGCCGGGCGACCCGCGCCTGCGCGACGATCGCTGCTCTCCTCGGCCACGCCATCAACTCCTCGATCTGTGCTGCTGCTCGGGTGAACCCGCCTGGCAGGTCACCGTCGCTCAGTGTACGGATGGGCACCGGGCCGGTGGCCGGCGGCGCAAATGGTGCAATCGACTCGGACCATGAATCTCGCCAGAACATGAACCAGGCGCCTAAACATGAACCAGGCCAAACTGAACCGCGACCAAATGAGAAAGGGCCCGCCTAAATAGGCGGGCCCTTTCTGGAAAGTATGTCCGGCTGCGTCCTACTCTCCCACACCGTCACCAGTGCAGTACCATCGGCGCTGAAGGGCTTAGCTTCCGGGTTCGGAATGGAGCCGGGCGTTTCCCCTTCGCTATGACAGCCGAAACTCTATGGAGATGTCAGTCGTTCCCGACCGTATCTCGGGAACTGCACAGTGGACGCGAACACGCATTGAATCTTTGGGTGTGTATCAAGTTGTCGGCTTATTAGTACCAGTCAGCTACATGCATTGCTGCACTTCCACGTCTGGCCTATCAACCCGGTAGTCTAGCCGGGAGCCTCTCGGGGTAAACCCCATGGAAACCTCATCTTGAAGCGTGCTTCCCGCTTAGATGCTTTCAGCGGTTATCACTTCCGAACGTAGCTAATCAGCCGTGCCCTTGGCAGGACAACTGACACACCAGAGGTTCGTCCAACCCGGTCCTCTCGTACTAGGGTCAGCCCTTCTCAAGTTTCCTACGCGCACAGCGGATAGGGACCGAACTGTCTCACGACGTTCTAAACCCAGCTCGCGTACCGCTTTAATGGGCGAACAGCCCAACCCTTGGGAGCAACTCCACCCCCAGGATGCGACGAGCCGACATCGAGGTGCCAAACCATGCCGTCGATATGGACTCTTGGGCAAGATCAGCCTGTTATCCCCGGGGTACCTTTTATCCGTTGAGCGACGGCGCTTCCACAAGCCACCGCCGGGTCACTAGTTCCGACTTTCGTCCCTGCTCGAGATGTCTCTCTCGCAGTCAAGCTCCCTTGTGCACTTACACTCGAAACCTGATTGCCAACCAGGCTGAGGGAACCTTTGAGCGCCTCCGTTACCTTTTAGGAGGCAACCGCCCCAGTTAAACTACCCACCAGGCACTGTCCCTGATCCGGATCACGGACCGAGGTTAGATATCCAGAACGACCAGAGTGGTATTTCAACGTTGACTCCACACACACTGGCGTGCATGCTTCACAGTCTCCCACCTATCCTACACAAGCCGTACCGAACACCAATACCAAGCTATAGTAAAGGTCCCGGGGTCTTTCCGTCCTGCTGCGCGTAACGAGCATCTTTACTCGTAGTGCAATTTCGCCGAGTTCGCGGTTGAGACAGTGGAGAAGTCGTTACGCCATTCGTGCAGGTCGGAACTTACCCGACAAGGAATTTCGCTACCTTAGGATGGTTATAGTTACCACCGCCGTTTACTGGGGCTTAAATTCTCAGCTTCGACCCGAAGGTCTAACCGGTCCTCTTAACCTTCCAGCACCGGGCAGGCGTCAGTCCGTATACATCGTCTTGCGACTTCGCACGGACCTGTGTTTTTAGTAAACAGTCGCTTCTCCCTGGTCTCTGCGGCCCTTTCCCCTAGGACGTGAAGTCCTTCAAGGTCTGGGCCCCCCTTCTCCCGAAGTTACGGGGGCATTTTGCCGAATTCCTTAACCACGATTCACTCGATCGCCTTGGTATTCTCTACCTAACCACCTGAGTCGGTTTGGGGTACGGGCGGCTCGAACCTCGCTAGAAGATTTTCTTGGCAGCATAGGATCACCCTGCTTCCCGCATTCGCGGTCACTATCAGGTCTCAGGATATGTGTGACACGGATTTGCCTATGTCACTCCCTACACCCTTGGACGTGGACTACCATCGCCACGCGGAGGCTACCTTCCTGCGTCTCTCCATCGCTTGACTACTACTACTTCGGGTCGCGCGCTCCGCTTGAGCCCTCTCCCGAAGGATTGGTGAACAAGTTTCAGGCGCTTAGCATCAGAAGGTTCGTCATGGGCGGTTCTTCGCCGGTTCCGGAATATCAACCGGATGTCCATCGACTACGCCTGTCGGCCTCGCCTTAGGTCCCGACTTACCCAGGGCAGATTAGCTTGACCCTGGAACCCTTGGTTATTCGGCGGACGGGTTTCTCACCCGTCATTCGCTACTCATGCCTGCATTCTCACTCGTGTGGCCTCCACGGCTGGATCACTCCGCCGCTTCCCTGGCCACACGACGCTCCCCTACCCATCAACACGCTTGGACCGTGAACCCGCAGGTGTCACGGCCGGGCAATGTGTCAATGCCACAGCTTCGGTGGTGTGCTTGAGCCCCGCTACATTGTCGGCGCGGAATCACTTGACCAGTGAGCTATTACGCACTCTTTAAAGGGTGGCTGCTTCTAAGCCAACCTCCTGGTTGTCAATGCAACTCCACATCCTTTCCCACTTAGCACACGCTTAGGGACCTTAGATGGTGGTCTGGGCTGTTTCCCTCTCGACTACGGAGCTTATCCCCCGCAGTCTCACTGCCACGCTCTCACTTACCGGCATTCGGAGTTTGGCTAACGTCAGTAACCTGGTGAGGCCCATTAGCTATCCAGTAGCTCTACCTCCGGTAAGAAACACGTGACGCTGCACCTAAATGCATTTCGGGGAGAACCAGCTATCACGGAGTTTGATTGGCCTTTCACCCCTACCCACAGCTCATCCCCTCAGTTTTCAACCTAAGTGGGTTCGGTCCTCCACGACGTCTTACCGTCGCTTCAACCTGGCCATGGGTAGATCACTCCGCTTCGGGTCTAGACCCAGCGACTCAATTCGCCCTATTCGGACTCGCTTTCGCTACGGCTTCCCCACACGGGTTAACCTCGCCACTGAGCACTAACTCGCAGGCTCATTCTTCAAAAGGCACGCTGTCACCCCACAAGGAGGCTCCAACGGATTGTAGGCACACGGTTTCAGGATCTATTTCACTCCCCTCCCGGGGTACTTTTCACCTTTCCCTCACGGTACTTGTCCGCTATCGGTCACCAGGGAATATTTAGGCTTAGCGGGTGGTCCCGCCAGATTCACACGGGATTTCTCGGGCCCCGTGCTACTTGGGATGATTCTCTGGAGTTCTCGCCATTTCGTCTACGGGGGTCGCACCCTCTGTGCCGGGCCTTTCAATGCCCTTCGACTATGACGCGCATTTCTGACTCCATGTCGGATTGTCAGATCCGACTGAGAAGTCCCACGACCCCGACCATGCAACGCCTGACAGCTATCACACATGATCGGTTTAGCCTGTTCCGCTTTCGCTCGCCACTACTCACGGAATCGCGGTTGCTTTCTCTTCCTGTGGGTACTGAGATGTTTCACTTCCCCACGTTCCCTCTACCCGCCCTATGTGTTCAGGCGGGGGTGACTGGACTTGCCTCCAGCCGGGTTTCCCCATTCGGAAATCCTCGGATCACAGTCTGGTTATCGACTCCCCGAGGCTTATCGCAGATTCCTACGTCCTTCTTCGGTTCCTGGTGCCAAGGCATCCACCGTGTGCCCTTAAAAACTTGATGCACAAAGATTTTAAGATGCTCGCGTCCACTGTGTAGTTCTCAACATACGGGCGGGCCCCCACCGGTCGCCGGCGCCTACCGAGCAAGCTCGGCGGTTCGTCCGCGGTGAGGGGTCCAGGGCCGTAAAACGGCCTGAGGTCAGACTTTCGTCCGAGCCCTCAGGACCCAACAACGTGTCAGGCACCGTCCCCGCCTCGCCGGTCCACTTTCCACTCCTCCCAAAGGCGAGGCTGTACTTGTGAGCCGAACCAGGTTCGGTGCCAAATAATCGATGTTCCACCCTTGAGCACCTGCTGACCGACATTCGCAGTCAGACCAGGCTCTGGACCGGCTTATGCGCGGCCAGTGCTCCTTAGAAAGGAGGTGATCCAGCCGCACCTTCCGGTACGGCTACCTTGTTACGACTTAGTCCCAATCGCCAGTCCCACCTTCGACGGCTCCCTCCACAAGGGTTGGGCCACCGGCTTCGGGTGTTACCGACTTTCGTGACTTGACGGGCGGTGTGTACAAGGCCCGGGAACGTATTCACCGCAGCGTTGCTGATCTGCGATTACTAGCGACTCCGACTTCATGGGGTCGAGTTGCAGACCCCAATCCGAACTGAGACCGGTTTTTTGGGATTCGCTCCACCTTGCGGTTTCGCAGCCCTTTGTACCGGCCATTGTAGCATGTGTGAAGCCCAAGACATAAGGGGCATGATGATTTGACGTCATCCCCACCTTCCTCCGAGTTGACCCCGGCAGTCTCCTATGAGTCCCCGCCATTACGCGCTGGCAACATAGAACGAGGGTTGCGCTCGTTGCGGGACTTAACCCAACATCTCACGACACGAGCTGACGACAACCATGCACCACCTGTACACCGACCTTGCGGGGCACCCATCTCTGGGTGTTTCCGGTGTATGTCAAGCCTTGGTAAGGTTCTTCGCGTTGCATCGAATTAATCCACATGCTCCGCCGCTTGTGCGGGCCCCCGTCAATTCCTTTGAGTTTTAGCCTTGCGGCCGTACTCCCCAGGCGGGGAACTTAATGCGTTAGCTGCGGCACGGACCTCGTGGAATGAGGCCCACACCTAGTTCCCAACGTTTACGGCGTGGACTACCAGGGTATCTAATCCTGTTCGCTCCCCACGCTTTCGCTTCTCAGCGTCAGTAGTGGCCCAGAGACCTGCCTTCGCCATCGGTGTTCCTCCTGATATCTGCGCATTTCACCGCTACACCAGGAATTCCAGTCTCCCCTACCACACTCTAGTCTGCCCGTACCCACTGCAAGTCCGGGGTTGAGCCCCGGATTTTCACAGCAGACGCGACAAACCGCCTACAAGCTCTTTACGCCCAATAATTCCGGACAACGCTCGCACCCTACGTATTACCGCGGCTGCTGGCACGTAGTTAGCCGGTGCTTCTTCTGCAGGTACCGTCACTTTCGCTTCTTCCCTGCTGAAAGAGGTTTACAACCCGAAGGCCTTCATCCCTCACGCGGCGTCGCTGCATCAGGCTTTCGCCCATTGTGCAATATTCCCCACTGCTGCCTCCCGTAGGAGTCTGGGCCGTGTCTCAGTCCCAGTGTGGCCGGTCGCCCTCTCAGGCCGGCTACCCGTCGTCGCCTTGGTGAGCCATTACCTCACCAACAAGCTGATAGGCCGCGAGTCCATCCCAGACCGAAAAACTTTCCACACGATAGCCATGCGGCTCCGTCTCATATCCGGTATTAGCTCCGGTTTCCCGGGGTTATTCCAGAGTCTGGGGCAGGTTACTCACGTGTTACTCACCCGTTCGCCACTGATCACCCAAGAGCAAGCTCTCGAGGTCACCGTTCGACTTGCATGTGTTAAGCACGCCGCCAGCGTTCGTCCTGAGCCAGGATCAAACTCTCCGTTGATGTTTGACTCTCGGCGAACCGAGAAATCTGATTACCGGCGAACCGATAGATCTTTTACCCTTGAAGGGTTGTTTCACTGGCTGAGCACGAACAACCAGCTCTCGCTGTTGTTCGTTGTCAACCAAAGGATTTTCGTGCGATCTCCACTCGCCGGCCTGGTGGCCGGTTTCGTCTCGACGCGACGAGGTATTACTTGGCATCGATTTTTGACACGCTGTTGAGTTCTCAAGGTTCGGACGCGCACCAACGATTCGCTCATCGAGCTCGTCGTCGGGGCTGGTATCCGTGCTGCTCACCTTGCGGCGGAGCAACTGTTCTAACTTACCCGCGTCCTTGCTTGGGCGTCAAATCCGTGATCCGCTCTGTAAGCGGCCGGACAAGATCGCGCTTGGATCTCTGCGGGGCGCCCACTCTAGCACCCTGGGGCGCCGGCTCCAACTCGGTCTCCGTGGCCACCGAAGTGGTCCTGGGTCCCTGTCTGGGAGTGGGATCAGCTCGCGGGACCGGCCTGCTTGGGGCTGGGTGGTGACCCATCCGCTTGGCGTCCGTTCCTCCCTCTCGGGCTGACGTCGAGAACATTAGATGACGTTCGGCGCAGAACACAAATCGGCTCCCCCGCCGGCGGGGCGTCTCCGCTCAAGAACGCCGAAACCCGCTGTGCGACAGCGGGTTTCGGTCGAACAGTTCCGAGAGGCGCTGAACGAAGCGCTCAGCCGGCATCTGGGAGGCGACCGGCGGCCAGTGCCTTGCGCCCACGACGGAGCACCACCACCCGGTCGTGCAGCACGTCCTCGGGCCCGATCGTCCGCTCCACGTCGGTCACCTTCACGCCGTTGACCGAGGCCCCGCCGTCGCCGATCGCCCGCCGGGCCGCGTTGCGCGACTCGACCAGGCCCGCGGCCACGAGCGCGTCGACCACGCTCATCCCCACGTGCACCTCTCCCCCGGGCAGCTCGGCCGTGGCGTCGGCGAGCGTTCGGGCGTCGAGCCCGCGCAGGTCGCCCTTGCCGAACAGCGCCTCGCTGGCCGCCTGGACCGCCGCCGTCGCGGCGGCACCGTGCACCAGGGTCGTCACGTCGGCGGCGAGGGTCTTCTGCGCCGCCCGCCGGAACGGCTCCTGCGCCACCTGGCGCTCGAGCTCGTCGAGCTCGTCGCGGGTGCGGTCGGTGAACACCTGCAGCAGGGTGAGCACCGAGGCGTCCTCGACGTTGAGCCAGTACTGGTAGAAGGCGTACGGGCTGGTCATCTCGGCGGAGAGCCAGATGGCGTTCCCCGCGCTCTTGCCGAACTTCTCGCCGGAGGAGTCGGTGAGCAGCGGCGTCGTGAGCAGGTGCACCGACGCGCCCTCGACGCGGTGGATCAGGTCCGACCCGGCGGTGAGGTTGCCCCACTGGTCGTTGCCGCCGGTCTGCAGCGTGCAGCCGAAGTCGCGGTAGAGCTGCAGGTAGTCCAGCCCCTGCAGCAGCTGGTAGCTGAACTCGGTGTACGAGATGCCCTCGTCGCTGTTCAGCCGCGCCGCGATCGCCTCCTTCTTGACCATCTGGTTGACCCGGAAGTGCTTGCCGATGTCCCGCAGGAAGTCCAGCGCCGACATCGGGGCGGTCCAGTCCAGGTTGTCGACGAAGATCGCGGGGTTGTCGCCGTCGGAGGTCAGGAACGGCTCGACCTGGCGGCGGATGTTGGCCACCCACTCGGCGGTCTGTTCCTTGGTCTTCAGCACCCGCTCGGCCGTGGGCCGTGGGTCGCCGATCAGGCCGGTCGACCCGCCCACGAGGCAGATGACCCGGTGCCCGGCCCGCTGGAGGTGCCGCAGCACGACGAGCTGCACGAGGTTGCCGAAGTGCAACGAGGGTGCCGTGGGGTCGAACCCGCAGTACGCCGTGATCGGCCCGTCGGCGAGTGCCGTGCGCAGCGCGGACTCGTCGGTGGTCTGCGCCACCAGCCCTCGCCACTGCAGCTCGTCGAGGATGTCGCTCACTGGTCGTTCCCTTCGCTGTTCCGGCTGCCCACGGCGCCGGATGCCGTGTGCCCGCCACAGCCTGCCACGCAGGTGTGCGCCGGGTGGGCAACGCCTGCCGTACGGACACCCGGATGCGTCAGCGGTGCTCCTCGACGAGCTTCGCGTAGGTGAAGCCGTCGACCCAGCCGAGGCCGGCGTGCCACGAGTCCCTGATGCCGTGCTGCTCGCGCCGCATCCCCGCCTTCTCCATGACCCGCCACGACGCGACGTTGTCGGCGAAGCAGCCCGCGGTGACGCGGCGCACGCCCAGGTCGCCGAAGGCCAGGTCCAGTGCCGCGCGCACCATCTCGGTCGCGTAGCCGAGGCCGTGGTGCGCCGGGTCCAGGAGGTACCCGAGCCGGCCCTCGCTCCTGCGCGCCGGCGAGTCCGGGCCCTGTCCCATCCCGTCGTCGACCATGACCGAGAGCGTGCCGACGACCGTGCCGGCGGCCACCGCCACGACGTGGTGGTCGAAGGGGTCGTCGGCCCCGGATCGCCACAGCTCCCGGTACGCCTCGGGCTCGACCTCGGTGTGCAGCAGCCACCGGTTGACCTCAGGGTGGTTGCGCCACGTCAGCACCGCGTCCAGGTCGGCTTCGGACGGCGGGCGCAGCTCGAGCCGTTCGGTACGGCGCGGCCAGAGGTCGGGTCGGGTCATGGGTCCTGCCTACCGGGCGCGGCGGTCGCCCGCCACCGGGTTACCGGACCGGGCCGGTACGCGGCCTCGTCGGGGGCGCACGACATCCGGCACACTGGCGCGGCATGAGCACCGACGCCGCGCCGCGCCCCGACCTCACCACCTTCGTCGCGGGCCTGCCCAAGGCCGAGCTGCACGTGCACCACGTGGGGTCGGCATCACCACGGATCGTGGCCGAGCTCGCCGGGCGCCACCCCGACAGCCCGGTGCCGCAGGACCCCGAGGCGCTGGTCCGGTTCTTCACCTTCACCGACTTCGCGCACTTCATCGACGTCTACCTCGCGACGGTCGGGCTGCTGCGCACCGCGGAGGACGTGCGGATGCTGACCTACGAGGTCGCCCGTGACCTGTCCGCGCAGCAGGTGCGCTACGCCGAGCTGACCATGACGCCCTACACCTCGGTGGTGCGCGGCATCCCCATCGAGGCGTACACCGAGGCGATCGAGGACGCCCGGGTGGCGGCCGAGCGCGACCACGGCGTCGTCCTGCGGTGGATCTACGACATCCCCGGCGAGTCGGGGCTCGAGTCCGCCGACGCGACCCTGTCCTACGCGCTGCACCACCGGCCGGAGGCCCTGGTCGGGTTCGGCCTGGGCGGGCCGGAGATCGGCGTGCCTCGGGCGCAGTTCCAGCCGCACTTCACCACCGCCCGCGCCGCCGGGCTGCACTCGGTGCCGCACTCGGGTGAGTCCACCGGCCCGCAGTCGGTGTGGGACGCGCTCACGCTGCTCGGCGCCGAGCGGATCGGGCACGGCACGTCATCGGTGCAGGACCCGCGGCTGCTCGAGCACCTCGCCGAGCACGGCATCCCGCTCGAGGTGTGCCCGACGAGCAACATCGCGACGCGGGTCGTCGAGCGGATCGAGGAGCACCCCATCCGGGCCATGCGGGATGCCGGTGTCGTCGTGACGGTGAACAGCGACGACCCGCCGATGTTCGGCACCACCCTGAACCGCGAGTACGAGATCGCGGCCGGCCTGCTCGACCTCGACGAGGCGGGGGTCGCCGACCTGGCGGTGGCCGCGGTCGATGCGTCCTTCGCCCCGGACGACGTCAAGGCACGGCTGCGGGCCGAGATCGCGGCGCACGCCACGCCGTAGCGCTCAGCGGCGCGTCGTCTTGCCCGGGCGACCGGGGCGGTACGCACTCACGGTCGGGTCGCCGTCGACCCAGAACCGCCACGGGTAGGTCACCCCGTCACCGCCCGGACCGCTCACGCCCACGCGTGGGCCGGTACGCACCAGCCCCGGCTCGACGAGCACCTCGGGCGCGCTGACCCGCCCGCCGGCGCGCGGGCCCACCAGGGCCATGCCGTTGTGCTCACGCCCGAGGGCCAGCGCCGTGGTCAGGCGGGCCGGGCCGCGGGCCAGGTCGCGGGGACGGAACCCGGGGCGGCGCTGCGCGGCGACCTCGTGGCCGTCGACCACCTCGCCGGCCCGCAGCAGCACCGCGGACGCCTCCCCCTCGACGCCCGTGACGATGTTGGCGCAGAAGTGCATGCCGTAGGTGAAGTACACGTAGAGCCGCCCGGCCGGCCCGAACATGACCTCGTTGCGGGGCGACCGGCCGAGGAACGCGTGCGAACCGGGGTCTGCGGCACCGGCGTACGCCTCGACCTCGGTGAGCCGCACGGTCACCCCGCCGTGGCTGACCCGGCAGCCCAGCAGGTCGCGCGCGACGCGCAGGGAGTCACGGGCGAAGAACTCCACGGGGAGCGGTTGGGCGAGAGGCACGTGCACCAGTGTGCTCGCCTCCGCTCAGCGCACCACCGGCAGGACCCTCGACCAGGCCCGGTGGCCGGATGCCGTCGCCACCACGCGGTCGAGCTGCTCACCGACACGGGCCGGTGCCGTACCGCCCTTGGCCGAGCGCGAGGCCAGCGAGCCCTCGACCGACAGCACCTCGCGGACGGCCGGTGTGAGGTGCGGGCTGACCGCGGCGAGGTCGTCGTCCGAGAGGTCCCACAGCTCGATGCCGCGGCCCTCGCACTCGCGCACGCACGCGCCGGCGACCTCGTGGGCCACCCGGAACGGCACGCCCTCGCGGACCAGCCACTCGGCGACGTCGGTGGCCAGCGAGAAGCCCTGCGGAGCCAGCGACTCGAGCCGGTCGGTGTCGAAGACCAGCGTCGCGACCATGCCGCTGAAGGCCGGGAGCAGCACCTCGAGGCTGTCGACGGCGTCGAAGACCGGCTCCTTGTCCTCCTGCAGGTCGCGGTTGTAGGCGAGCGGGAGGCCCTTGAGCGTGGTGAGCAGGCCGGCGAGGTCGCCGACCAGCCGGCCGGCCTTGCCCCGGGCCAGCTCGGCGACGTCCGGGTTCTTCTTCTGCGGCATGATGCTCGACCCCGTGGAGTAGGCGTCGTCGAGCGTGACGAACGAGAACTCCTTGGTCGCCCAGAGCACGACCTCCTCGGCCAGGCGCGAGACGTCGACCGCGGTCATCGCCGTGACGAACGAGAACTCCGCGACGACGTCGCGGCTGGCGGTGCCGTCGATCGAGTTCTCGACCGAGCCGTCGAAGCCGAGGTCGGCGGCGACGGCCTCGGGGTCGAGGCCCAGCGAGGACCCGGCCAGCGCCCCCGAGCCGTACGGCGAGACGGCCGCGCGAACGTCCCAGTCGCGCAGCCGGTCGACGTCGCGCAGCAGCGCCCACGCGTGGGCGAGCAGGTGGTGGGACAGCAGCACCGGCTGGGCGTGCTGGAGGTGGGTGCGGCCGGGCATCGCGACACCGAGGTGGCGGGTCGACTGGTCGACCAGCGCGTCGACGACGTCGAGCACGAGGCCCGCCGACGACCCGGGCGTGCTCGCGCAGGTACATCCGGAACAGGGTGGCCACCTGGTCGTTGCGCGAGCGACCGGCCCGCAGCCGGCCGCCGACGTCGGCGCCGGCGCGCTCGATGAGCCCGCGCTCCAGGGCCGAGTGCACGTCCTCGTCGTCCTCGTCCGGGCGTGAACGCACCCGACTCGACGTCGGCGCGCAGCCGCTCCAGCGCGTCGAGCATCGCGGCCAGCGTGGTGTCGTCGAGCAGGCCGGCCGCGTGCAGCACCCGGGCGTGCGCCCGCGAGCCGGCGAGGTCGTGCAGGGCGAGCCGCCAGTCGAAGTGGGTCGACTTCGACAGGGCGGCGAGCGCGTCGGCCGGGCCGCCGGCGAACCGCCCGCCCCACAGGGCGGTGCTGCGAACGGTCGGGTCGGTCACGGGAGGTCCCTCCGGGTGTAGGACAACAGGCGGCTGACGACCTCGGCGCTGCGCTCGGCGCCGGCGGTCACCACCATGATGGTGTCGTCGCCGGCGATGGTGCCGAGCACCCCCTCGAGCCCGGCGTGGTCGAGGGCCGACGCGAGGAAGTTCGCGGCCCCCGGCGGGGTGCGCAGGATGACCAGGTTGGCCGAGTGCTCGGCCGACACCAACAGCTCGTGGCAGCGTGCCTGCAGCCGGGTCGCCCGCTCCTCACCGTCCGGCGCGGCGCGCACGGTGCGGTCGCCGCCCTCGCCCGGCACGGCGTACACGAGGTTCTTGCCGACCCGCACGCGCTCGGCGCCGACGTCGACGAGGTCGCGCGACAGCGTCGCCTGGGTGACCTCGATGCCGTCGGTCGCGAGGTGGTCGAGCAGCTCGGTCTGCGAGCGCACCGGCGTCGACGCGAGGATCTCGACGATCCGCTGCTGACGCGCCGCGCGCGAGGTGGAGACGGTCATCGGGCCTGCCCCGTCTCGTGCTGTTCGACCAGCCAGGACAACAGCGCCTTCTGCGCGTGCAGCCGGTTCTCGGCCTCCTGCCAGACCAAGGAGGCCGGGCCGTCGAGCACCTCGGCGTCGACCTCGTGGCCACGGTAGGCCGGCAGGCAGTGGAGGAACACGGCATCCGCGTCGGCCCGTGCCATGAGCGCCTGGGTGACCCGGAACGGCTCGAACGGGCTGCCGGCGCCCTTGCGCGCCTCGGCCTCGGCCTCGAGCCCCATCGAGACCCAGGTGTCGGTGGCCACGACGTCGGCACCGGTGACGGCCGCGACGGGGTCGTCGGTGACGAGCACCGAGCCACCCTGCTCGGCCGCGATGGCCCGGGCCCGCTCCACGATGTCGGCCCGCGGGCGGGTGGGATGCCGGGGTGCCGACCCGCACGTGCAGGCCGGCGAGCGCCCCGCCGAGCAGGTAGGAGTGCGCCATGTTGTTGGCCCCGTCGCCGACGTACGCGAGGGTCAGGCCCGCGGTCCCGCCCTTGGCCTCGAGCACGGTGAGCAGGTCGGCCAGGATCTGGCAGGGGTGGTAGTCGTCGGTGAGCGCGTTGACGACGGGCACACCGGCATGGGCGGCCATCTCCTCGAGCGCGCTCTGCGCGAAGGTGCGCCACACGACCGCTGCCGACTGCGGGCCGAGGATGCGCGCGACGTCGGCGACCGACTCGCGCTCCCCCACGCCCGCCAGACGACCGTCGACGACCATCGGGAAGCCGCCGAGCCCGGCGACCGCGCCGACGAACGACACCTGGGTGCGCAGGGTCGGCTTGTCGAACAGGATCGACACGGTGCGTGGGCCCTCGAGGCAGCGGTCGGCGAACGGCGTCGCCTTCAGGGCCAGGGCGCGGTCGAGCACGGCGCGCTGCTCGGCGGCCGTGAGGTCGTCGTCGGCGAGGAAGTGGCGCAGCGTCATCGGTCGTCCTTGGCGGTGGCGGTGGCGGCAGGGGGCGCGGTGGCGGCGTCGAGCAGCCCGGGCAGGGCGTCGACGAACAGGTCGAGCTCGTCGGTGGTGACGACGAGCGGGGGCGCGAGCCGGATGGCGTCCGGTGCGACCGGGTTGACGATGAACCCGGCGTCGCGGGCCAGGGCAGCGACCGCGGCCGAGTGGTCGCCGGCCAGGGTGATGGCCTGCAGCAGGCCGGCGCCGCGGATGCCGGTGACCAGCGGGTGCCCGAGGTCGCCGATGCGCTGCTGCGAGGTGCTCGCCGGCCTCGCGGGCGTGGTCGAGCAGGCCTTCCGCGGCGATGGTGTCGAGCACGGCGAGCCCGGCGGCGCAGGCGAGCGGGTTGCCGCCGAAGGTCGAGCCGTGCATGCCCGGGGTGAGCATCGTGCTGACCTCGGGCCCGAAGGTGACGAGCGCGCCGATCGGCACGCCGCCACCGAGGCCCTTGGCCAGGGTCATCGCGTCGGGCACGACGCCCGCCTGCGTGGAAGGCGAACCACGTGCCGGTGCGGCCGATGCCGGTCTGCACCTCGTCGAGCACGAGCAGGGCGCCGACCTCGCGGGTCAGCTCGCGGGCCGCGCGCAGGTAGGCCGAGCTGCCGGGCCGCACCCCCGCCTCGCCCTGGATCGGCTCGAGGACGAGCGCCGAGGTCTGCTCGGTGACGGCGGCGCGCAGGGCGTCGACGTCGCCCCACGGCACGTGCGTCACGCCCGGGATGAGCGGCTCGAACGGCTCGCGGTAGGCCGGCTTGTGGGTCAGCGCGAGGGCTCCGGTGGTGCGGCCGTGGAAGGCGCCCTTCGGCGGCGACGATGCCGGTGCGACCGGTGCGGCGGGCCAGCTTGATGGCGGCCTCGAGCGCCTCGGCGCCGGAGTTGCAGAAGAACACCTTCGACCCGGCGGGCGCGCCGGCGAGCGAGAGCAGCCGCTCGGCGAGCTCGACCTGCGGCACCGAGGTGAAGAAGTTCGACACGTGCACGAGCTGGCCGGCCTGCTTGGACACCGCCGCGACGAGCGCGGGGTGGTTGTGGCCGAGCGCGTTGACCGCGATGCCGCCGACCAGGTCGAGGTAGCGCTTGCCGTCGACGTCCCAGACCCAGCGCCGTCGCCGTGCTCGAGCACGAGCTGCGGACGGCCGAAGAGGTTGAGCAGCGAGCCCTGGTAGCGGTCCAGCCACTCGGTCGTGGTGCCGGGGTGGTCACTCATCGTGGGCCTTCGCGCGCGGCTCGTCGGGCAGCACCATCGTGCCGATGCCCTCGGAGGTGAAGACCTCGAGCAGCAGGCTGTGCGGCTGGCGACCGTCGACGACGTGCGCCTGCGGCACGCCGGCCTCGACGGCGCGGACGCACGCCTCCAGCTTGGGGATCATCCCGGCATCCACGGTCTCGAGCAGGGCCCGCGCCGACGACACCGACAGCTCGGACAGCAGCGAGTCGCGGTCCGGCCAGCTCGCGTAGACACCCTCGACGTCGGTGAGCACGACGAGCTTGCGGGCGCCGCAGGGCCGCGGCCAGCGCCGCGGCGGCGGTGTCGGCGTTGACGTTGAGCACCTGGCCCTCGACGTCGAGGTCGGGGGCGATGGTCGAGACGACCGGGATCCGACCGGCCTCGAGCAGGTCGAGCACGGCGGTCGGGTCGACCTCGACGACGTCGCCGACCAGGCCGATGTCGTGCTCCTCGCCGTCGACGCACGACGCCGCGACGGCGGGCGCCGAACAACCCGGCATCCTCGCCGGACAGGCCGACGGCCACTGGGCCGTGCTGGTTGAGCAGGCCGACGAGCTCGCGCCCGACCTGGCCGGTCAGCACCATCCGCACGACGTCCATGACCTCGGGGGTGGTGACCCGCAGGCCACCCTTGAACTCGCTGTCGAGCCCGAGCCGGTCGAGCATCGCCTTGATCTGCGGGCCGCCGCCGTGCACGACGACGGGCCGCAGGCCGGCGAACCGCAGGAACGCGATGTCCTGCGCGAAGGCGGCCTTGAGCTCGTCGTCGACCATCGCGTTGCCGCCGTACTTGACGACGACCAGGGCCCCGCGGAAGCGCTCGAGCCAGGGCAGCGCCTCGACGAGCGTCAGCGCCTTGGACTGGGCGACGCGCAGCGCGGCGGCGTCGATCGCGCCGCGCAGGGCCTGCTCGGGGGGTGTCATCGGGTGAGTCCTTCTTCGGTCTCGTCGGTGCTCAGGTGGAGTAGGCGGAGTTCTCGTGCACGTAGTCGTGGGTGAGGTCGTTGGTCCAGATCGTCGCGGTGGCCGTCGCCGGCGTGGAGGTCGACGACGACGTGCACCTCGCGGGCGGTGAGGTCGACCAGCGAGCGGTCCTCACCCACGCCGCCCGCCCGGCAGACCTGCACGCCGTTCATCGAGACGTCGAGGGATGCCGGGTCGAACGCCGCCGCGGTCGTGCCCACCGCGGCGAGCACCCGACCCCAGTTGGGGTCGTTGCCGAAGACCGCGCACTTGAACAGGTTGTTGCGGGCGACCGCGCGGGCCACCTCGAGCGCGTCGTCGACGGATGCCGCGCGAGCGCACCTCGACCGCGATGTCGTGGTGGGCACCCTCGGCGTCGGCGACGAGCTGGCGGGCGAGGACGCGCAGACCTCGGTCACGGCATCCGCGAGGTGGTCGCGACCGACCCGGACGCCCGAGGCGCCCGAGGCGAGCAGGACGACGGTGTCGTTGGTCGACATGCACCCGTCGGAGTCGACCCGGTCGAAGGTGGTGGCGGTCGCCGTACGCAGCACGCCGTCGAGGTCGGCGGCCGTCGACGACGGCATCCGTGGTGATCACCACGAGCATCGTGGCCAGTGCAGGCGCGAGCATGCCGGCGCCCTTGGCCATGCCGCCGACCGACCAGCCGTCGCGGGCGGCCGAGGCGGTCTTCGCGACGGTGTCGGTGGTCATGATCGCCGCGGCGGCGGCGGCCCCGCCGTCGGTCGGCCAGCGCCGGCCGCCGCGGAGTCGACGCCGGCGGAGCAGCAGGTCCATCGGCAGCCGCTCACCGATCAGCCCGGTCGAGCAGACGACGACGTCGCCCGGGGCGATGTCGAGGGCGGCGCCGACGTGCTCGGCGGTGCGGTGGGTGTCCTGGAAGCCCTGGGGCGCCGGTGCAGGCGTTGGCGCCGCCGCTGTTGAGCACCACGGCGTCGGCCCGGCCGTCGGCGACGACGGTGCGCGACCAGGTGACCGGGGCGGCCTCGACCCGGTTGCCGGTGAACACGGCGGCCGCGTGGTGGTCCGGGCCGTCGTTGACGACCAGCGCGACGTCGGGACGGCCGGAGGCCTTCAGGCCGGCGGTGACGCCGGCGGCCCGGAAGCCGCGCGGGGTGGTGACGGACATCAGGGGGTGCCTCCGGTCAGCGAGGTGGGCGTGACGACCAGGCCGCGCGACGCCAGGCGTCGGCGGCGTCGCGGGCCTCAGCGGCCGGCACGAGCACCCAGTCGGTGTCGAACGTCGAGAAGCCCAGCACCGAGATCTCGGCGTGGACGAGCGGTTCGAGGATCTCCGCGAACACGCCGACGGCGCCGAAGGCGAGCGGGCCCGCCACCTCGACGACCGTGAACGGTCCCTCCGTGCGCGCGCCGGCCGGCACGTTCGCCGTGAGGCAGACCACCGAGGTCTCGTCCGGCGTGCGGGTCAGCGACGCGAACGGACCCGAGGTCCAGTCGAAATCCGGCTCCTCCCCGCCGGGGAGGCGCACGATCGAGACCGCCTCGGGGTGCTCCATGAGGTGGCGCGGCATCCGGCTCACGGCGCCACCCCCGCGATCGGCAGGCCGGTCGTCTCGGGCAGGCCGAGGGCGAGGTTGAGGCACTGGACGGCCGCGCCGGCGGTGCCCTTGGTGAGGTTGTCGACGGCCGCGACGACGACGACGCGGCCGACCCGCTCGTCGAGCACCACCTGCAGGTGAACGGCGTTGCTGCCGAGCACGCTGCCGGTGCTGCGGCCAGCGGCCCTCGGGCAGCAGGTGCACGAACGGCTCGTCGGCGTAGGCGGTGGCCCAGGCCGCGCGCACGGCTGCGGGGGTGGTGCCGGGGCGCACCCGGGCGGTGCAGGTGGCGAGGATGCCGCGCGGCATCGGCGCGAGGGTCGGGCGTGAACGAGACGGTGACCGGGCCGGCCGCCGGCCGCGGTGAGGTTCTGCTCGATCTCGGGGGTGTGCCGGTGCACGCCGCCGACGCCGTACGGCGACATCGCGCCCATCACCTCGGCGCCGAGCAGGTGCGGCTTCAGCGACCGGCCGGCGCCGGAGGTGCCGGAGGCCGCGACGACGGTGATGTCGTCGGGCTCGAGCACGCCGGCGACGAGGCCGGGGGCGAGGGCCAGCGAGACCGCGGTCGGGTAGCAGCCCGGGACGGCGATGCGGGTGGCGCCGGCGAGCGCGGCGCGCTGCGGCCCGGTGGCGGTGGGCAGCTCGGGCATCCCGTAGGGCCACGACCCGGCGTACGGGGTGTCGTAGAAGGAGGTCCAGGCGCTCTCGGTCGGCGAGCCGGAAGTCGGCGCCGCAGTCGATGACGACGACCTCGTCGGCGCAGCTGGGCCGCCAGGGCCGCCGAGTGGCCGTGCGGCAGGGCGAGGACGACGCGTCGTGGCCGGCCAGCACCTCGGGCGTGGTGTCCTCGAGCAGCCGGTCGGCCAGCGGGGTCAGGTGCGGGTGGATGCTGCCGAGCGGCTGTCCGGCGTTCGACGAGGCGGTGAGGGCACCGACCTCGAGGTCGGGGTGCTGCAGGAGCAGGCGCACGACCTCACCACCGGCGTACCCGCTCGCCCCGGCGACTGCGACGCGTCTCATGTGCATGACTATACAGAGTCGCGTACCTCTATGCACCCACCGCATGGGACCTACCCGCACTGATTGCGGATTTCCCACCTCATCCAGCCCGCAGGGCCCGGTCGAGGTGGGCGATCCGCAATGAGTCGGGGTCAGGTGAGGGGGTCGGACTCGCCCAGGGCGAGGACCAGGGTGCGCTCGTCCGCGGACAGGCCCCTGCGGCGCGAGCCCTCAGCGACGGCACCGTGTCGATGCCGGCGCGCACGAAGCGCCCCGACCAGGCGTCGAGCTCGCCCGACACCAGGGCCAGCACGAGGTCGGTGACCTGCGCCGGGTCGGTCCACTGGTGCGGCCGGCGTGCGCATCCATCGACTCGGTCATGTCGGTGCGCACCACGCCGGGCATCAGGTCGAAGGCCCGGATGCCGCGTGCCCACCCCGCGAGGTGGGTCGAGCCGGTGACCCGGGCCAGCGCGGTCTTGCTGACGTTGTAGGCGCTGGCGTCGGCACCCGGCCACCGGGCCGCGCCGCTGTTGACGTTGACGATGCGACCGCCACCGGCCGCCAGCATGTGCGGCGCGACCAGCCAGGTCATCAGGTAGGCACCGCGGACGTTGACCTCCTGGGTGTGCCACCACTGCTCGGGGTCGGAGGCGAACAGGTCGACCTCGGTGTCGATGACGCCGGCGTTGTTGACGAGCACGTCGATGCGACCGTGCCGCTCGACGACCTCGTCGACCCACGCGGTCAGCGCCGCCCGGTCGGTGACCGGCGCGACCGCGCTCGAGCCGCGCTCGACGGCGTACCCGGCGTCCTCGAGCGCGTCGGCGACGAACCGGCCGATGCCGCGCGAGGCCCCGGTGACGACGGCGACGGGGTGACCCCCGCGGCCGTCCTCGGACGCCGGTTCGGGCGCGACCTCGCCCTCGTCGTCGACCGGCACCTCGGTGGGCACGCTCATGCCCGCTGGACCGCCCCGACGGCCTCGGCCGCCGCCGCGCAGCGCGGTGTCGCGCAACGCGCTGACCTCGTCGGTCGTCAGGGTGCGGTCGGGCGCGCGGAAGGTGAGCCGGTAGGCCAGCGACTTGCGGCCCTCGCCCACCTGGTCGCCGCGGTAGACGTCGAACAGGGTCAGCGCCTCGAGCTGCTCTCCCGGCGCCGTCGCGCAGGGAGCGCTGCACGGCATCCGCCGGAACCGACTCGTCGACGACGACGGCGACGTCGCTCTGCGCCATCGGGAAGGTGTTCAGCGTGCTCGCCTGCACGGTGGCCTCCGACGCCACCGTCAGCACGTCGAGGTCGAGCTCGCCGCCCACGGTGCGGGCCGGCAGCCCGAGCGCCGCACCACCTTGGGGTGCAGCTCGCCGGCGTGGCCGACGAGGGTGCCGTCGGCCAGCGTCGACGCGGGCGCAGCGGCCGGGGTGGAAGGGCGGCCACGGCATCCGCGGCCACCTCGAGCGCCACGCCGAGCGACTCGCCCACGGCGCGCGCGACCTCGACGACGTCGGCGACGTCGGCCGGGCGACCGGCGCCCCACCAGCCGGCCCGCTCGCGCGTCACCGGCGAGCAGCAGCGCCGACGTGGCGCGGCTGCGGCGGCACGGCGGCACGGATGGCGGCGAGCGTCTCGTCGGACGGGCGGATGCCGACGTCCTCGGTGGGTGCCGAGCCCTGCGGCCCGTCGAGCGCGACGACGAGGCCGAGCTCGAAGAGCGCCGACGTCGCGGGTGCCGCGGGCGACGTTGCGGCGCAACGCGTCGACCATGGTCGCGAGCAGCCGGGTGCGCATCAGCGGCTGCTCGTCGGACAGCGGGTTGGCCAGGCGCACGGTGCGCGCCACCTCGGCGTCGACGTCGAGCCCGAGCGCGGCGTAGCGGTCGGCGCCGACGAACGGGTAGCTCCAGCACCTCGGACAGGCCCTGCCCGGCGAGCACGTCGGCGACGAGGCGCCGGACCCGCTGGCGCGTGGGTGAGCCCGGCGCCGCCCGGCGGCGTCGGGCATGACCGAGGGGATGCGCTCGTACCCGTGCGATGCGGGCGACCTCCTCGACGAGGTCCGCGCCGGTCGGTGAGGTCGGGCCGCCAGGTCGGCGGGGTCACCGTGAGCAGGCTGCCCGTCGCGGGTCGACCGCGCAGCCGATCGCCTGCAGGACCGAGACGACCTCGCTCTCGAGGTAGACGATGCCGACGAGCTTGGACGGGAAGTCGACGTGCATCGTCACCGGTGCCGGGTCGGCCGGAGCTGCCCGACGTCGGTGACGTCCGGGTCGGCGACTCCCCCGCCGTGCTCGACGAGCAGGTCGACGGCGAGCTGGGCCGCGGCCGGCCGGCGAGCGCCGGGTCGACGCCGCGCTCGAAGCGCTTGCGAGGCCTCGCTGGGCAGCTTGTGCCGGCGGGCCGAGCGCGCGACGGTGACCGGGTCGAAGTGCGCGGCCTCGATGAGCACGTCGCGTGGTCGTCGCGCCGACCTCGGTCTCGGCGCCGCCCATGACCCCGGCGATCGCGAGCGGCGCGCTCGCCGCCGTGGTCGGTGATGAGCAGGTCGCTCGGGTCGAGCGCGCGGTCGACGTCGTCGAGCGTCGTCAGCCGTCTCGCCCGGCCGCGCACGGCGCACGACGATCGGGCCGCTCGAGCGTGGCGAGGTCGAAGGCGTGCAGCGGCTGGCCGAGGCCGAGCATGACGTAGTTCGTGACGTCGACGGCGCAGCGAGATCGGGCGCATCCCGGCCTCGGTGAGGCGCGCTGCATCCAGCGCGGGGTCGGCGCCGCGACGTCGATGCCGCGCACGACGCGGGCGACGTAGCGGTCGCAGCCGGCGCCGCCGCGGATCGGGCCGTCGTCGGCGAGCTCGACGGCGAAGCCGCCGTCGGTGGCGGCCGGGCCGACGGCCGTCAGGGCGAGCGCCGGGTCGGTGAACGCGGCGCCGGTGGCGTGCGCAGTACTCGCGGGCGATGCCGCGCACCGAGAAGCAGTAGCCGCGGTCGGGCGTGACGTTGACCTCGACGATCTCGTCGGTCGAGCCCGAGCAGCGGGATGGCGTCGTCGCCGGGCGCGAGGCGCGCGAGCGTGTCCGCGTCGTCCGCGAACGTCCTGGTCAGCACGATGATGCCGTCGTGGTCGTCGCCGAGGCCGAGCTCGCGCTCGGAGCAGATCATGCCGGCGGAGACGTGGCCGTAGGTCTTGCGGGCGCTGATCGTGAACGGCCCCGGGCAGTGACGCGCCGCCGGGCAGGACGACGACGACGAGGTCGCCGCGTCGAAGTTGTGGGCGCCGCAGACGATGCCCTGGGGCTCGCCGGTGCCGTTGGCGTCCGCCGACGTCGACGGGCACCAGTTGATCGTCTTGCCGTTCTTCTGCGGCTCGGGGTCGCGCGGTCGAGCACGCGGCCGACGACGAGCGGGCCGGTGACGTCGCCGGCGTGCAGCGCCCTCCTCCTCGAGGCCGACGCGCGACGAGGACGGCCGCGATGTCGCTCGCCGGTGGCGTCCTGCGGGCACCGTCGACGTACTCGCGCAGCCAGTCGACGGGAACGCGCATCAGATCTCCATCCCGAACTGCTGCGTCGAAGCGCACGTCACCCTCGACCATGTCGCGCATGTCGCTGACGCCGTGTGCGGAACATCAGCGCCCGCTCGATGCCCATGCCGAACGCGAACCCGGTGTAGCGGTCGGGGTCGACGCCGCAGGCGCGTCAGCACGTTGCGGTTGACCATGCCGCAGCCACCCCACTCGATCCAGCCGGTGCCCTTGCAGGTGCGGCAGTCGGGGTCCGTCGCCGCGGCAGACGAAGCAGCGCAGGTCCATCTCGGCGCTCGGCTCGGTGAACGGGAAGAACGACGGGCGCAGGCGGGTCGTGATGCCCGTCGCCGAACAGCTCGGCCGCGAGGCGGTCGAGGGTGCCCTTGAGGTGCGCCATCGTGAGGCCCTTGTCGACGGCCAGGCCCTCGACCTGGTGGAAGACCGGCGTGTGCGTGGCGTCGAGCTCGTCGGTGCGGAACACCTGGCCGATGGCAGGCGACGTAGACCGGCACGCCCCGCTCGAGCAGGGTGCGGGCCTGCACCGGCGAGGTGTGGGTGCGCAGCACGAGGCCGCCCTCGGGCGGGTCGACGAAGAAGGTGTCCTGCATCTGGCGCGCCGGGTGGTCGGCGTCGAAGTTCAGGGCGTCGAAGTTGAACCACTCGGCCTCGATCTCGGGGCCCTCGGCGATCTCCCAGCCCATGCCGACGAACAGGTCGGCGATCCGCTGCGGACATCAGCTCGATGCGGGTGGCGCGCGCCGAGCGGGCGGCGGCCGGTGGGCAGCGTGACGTCGACGGCCTCCTCGACGAGGATGCGCTCGTCGCGCTCGGCCTCGAGCTCGGCCTGGCGGGCGGCGAACGCCTGCGCGACCCGGCCGCGGGCCTGGCCGACCCGCTTGCCGGCCTCCGCCTTGGCGCTCGGCGGCAGCGCGCCGATCTCGCGGTTGGCCAGGGCCAGCGGCGCTGCGGTCGCCCTGGTGGGCGGTGCGGGCGGTCTTCAGCTCGTCGAGCGCGGTCGCGGCGGCGGCGGCGGCCAGCGCCTCGGCGACGGCGGCGTCGACGGCCTTGGGGTCGAGCGCCGCGACCTCGACGGGGTCGTAGCTGGTGTTGGGTCCAGACATGGTGTCCACTTCGGGCGGGGGTGGGGCGCGCCCGAGTCTAGGTGGGGAGCGCGCGCGGGAACGGCGAGTGGCCGTGCCCGCGATGCACCGGCCAGCGTAGCGTCGCGAGCATGATCGATCACTTCGGTATCAACTGCGCCGACCTCGAGGCGAGCGCCCGCTTCTACGACGCCGTGCTCGGCGGTGCTGGGTCACCGGCGGCTGATGGACGTCGGTGTGGCGATCGGCTACGGCACCGACAAGCCCGACTTCTGGATCGCCGGCGGCGACGCGGCCTCCGGGCCCAACCGCGAGATCCACGTCGGATTCACCGCCGACAGCGCCGACACGGTGCGCCGGTGGTACGCCACGGCGCTCGAGCTCGGCGCCGAGTCGCTGCACGAGCCGCGGCTGTGGCCGGAGTACCACCAGGCCTACTTCGGCGCCTTCGTGCGCGACCCCGACGGCAACAACGTCGAGGCGGTCTGTCACCGCGGCGAGGGCTGACCTGCCGCTCGTCGGTCAGTCAGTCGCCGTCGGGGAACGTGGCCCGCATCCGCGCGCCACCTCCGGGGGCCTCCTCGGCGTGGATGACACCGCCGTGGGCCTCGACGAGACCGCGCACGAGGTACAGGCCCAGGCCGGTGCCGTGCTTCGCCGCCGCCCTGCCAGAACCGCGAGAACACCAGCTCGCGGTGCTGGGGCTCGATGCCGTCGCCGTCGTCGGAGACCACGAGGTCGACCGCGGGCTGGTCGCCGAGGGCGGACCGGCGGCCCTCGAGCCGCACGGTGCCGCGGCCGTGCCGCACGGCGTTCTCGACGAGGTTGGCGACGATCTGCTCGAGCCGGTCGGGGTCGGCCCACAACGGGCCGAGGTCGTCGGGGACGTCGACGACGAAGCCGTCACGCTCGGCACCGGCCGCGACCCGGCGCTCGACCTGGGCCTCCAGACGAGGTCGGCAGCTCGAGAGGCTGCGCGTGCACCGTGAGCCGGCCGGCGTTGATCCGCGACGCGTCGAGCAGCTCGGTGATCAGCCGGGTCACCCGGTCGGCGTCGGCCTCGATCGTCTCGAGCATGAGCCGCTTCTGGTCGTCGGTGAAGCGGTCCCAGTTGCGCAGCAGGGTGGAGGAGAACCCCTTGACCGCCGGTGAGTGGCGAGCGCAGCTCGTGGGCGACGGTCGTGAGCAGCGCGGCGCTCTCGGCCTCGGCGCGGCGGCGCCCCTCGGCGTCGCGCAGCCCGAGGACGACGGCGCGCACCGGCTCGCCCGGGCCGCCGCGGACGTACTTCGCCGTGACGAGCAGCTCGCGCCCCGTGGGCAGCACGAGCAGCCGCTCGCGGTGACCGGTGCGGGTGACCAGGCCCTGCCACGGGTCGGCGATCTCCCACCACGACTGCCCCTCGAGGTCCTGCAGGGGCAGCGCCTCGCGGATGTCGCGACCGAGCACGTCGACCGCGGCGACGCCGGTGATCCGCTCGGCGCGCGAGTTCATGAAACGCACGGTGGCCGTCGGGGCCGACGGCGGCGACGAGGCCGTCGGGGATGAACTCGAGCCCGTGCACGGCCAGGTCGTCGGGAACCCTGAACGGCTGCGGCATGTCGCGCACGCTACCGGGCGGAGGGCCCGCGGTGCCGCTGGCCCGCCGACGCGTACAGACACACGGTGGCCGCCATCGCCAGGTTGAGCGACTCGGCGCGGCCGTGGATCGGCACGCGCACGACCTCGTCACAGGCGTCACGCACGTCGTCGTCGAGCCCCCACGCCTCGTTGCCCATGACCCAGCAGTGCGGGCACGGACAGGTCGGCGTCGGGGAGCAGGGTGGTGCCCGAACCGTCGGCGGCGAGCGTGCGGATGCCGTGCGCCCGCAGCCGCTGGAGCGTCGCCGCGACCTCGAGGCCGGTCACGACCGGCAGGTGGAACAGCGACCCGGCGGTCGAGCGGACCACCTTCGGCGAGTGGACGTCGACCGAGGCCTCGCTGACCAGCACGGCGTCGGCGCCGGCGGCGTCGGCCGCCACGGATCACCGTGCCGGCGTTGCCGGGGTCGCGCACGTGGGTGAGGAGCACGAGGAGGCGCGGGCCGGCATCCAGCACCGCGTCGACGTCGTCGGTGGCGGTGTCGACGACGGCGAGCACCCCCTGGGGGGCGTCGGTCTCGGCCATCGCGGCGAGCACCTCGGGGGTCACCTCGTGCACCCAGAGCCCGGCCGCGCGGGCCGGCTCGACGATGTCGTCGGCGTAGCGGTCGAGGGCCTCGGGGGTGAGGTAGACGTCGCGGACCCGCGGCGCGGCGTACCGCACCGCCTCGCGCACGCCCTGGGGCCCCTCGACGACGAAGCGGCCGGTGCGATCACGCACCGGCCGCTTCGACAGCGCCCGGACCGACCGGACCCGGTCGGCCCGGGGGTTGGTCAGCACGGAGGCCTGTGGGGACAACGCAGCCTCAGGCAGAGGCCTTGGCGGGCTCGCGGGCCGGCTGGTTGGCCTTCGAGATCTCGACGAGCGCGGTGAACGCGGCCTCGTCGTTGACCGCGAGCTCGGCGAGCATGCGGCGGTCGACCTCGATCTCCGCGGCCTTCAGGCCCTGGATGAACCGGTTGTAGGTCATGCCGTTCGCGCGGGCCGCGGCGTTGATCCGCTGGATCCACAGGCGACGGAAGTCACCCTTGCGGGCGCGGCGGTCGCGGTAGGCGTAGCCGAGGCGAGTGCGGACCTGCTCCTTGGCCTTGCGGTAGAGCCGCGAACGCTGCCCGCGGTAACCGCTGGCCCGCTCGAGGACGACCCGGCGCTTCTTCTGGGCGTTGACCGCCCGCTTCACGCGTGCCACGTGAGTACTCCTTGCTGTCTAGCGAAATCTGGGGGTGGATCGGCGTCAGCGGCCGAGCAGCTTCTTGACCTTCTTGAGGTCGGTCTTGGACACGAGGATGTCCATGCTGAGGGCGCGGGCCTTCTGCGGGGTCTTCTCGTGGAACTTGTGGACGTGACCGGCCTGCTCACGCATGACCTTGCCGGTCCCGGTCACCCGGAAGCGCTTCTTGGCGCCGCTGTGCGTCTTGTTCTTCGGCATGGTGCCGATCTCCTTGTGTGTTTCGGTGGTGCTGGCGTTCGGGGGACGTCGGTCAGGCTGGGGGCCTGGGCGTGGCCGGGGCCACGGTCTCGGCGACCTCGGTGGCCGCGACCTCGGTGGCCGCGACCTCGGCGGCCTCGACCTCAGGGGTCTCGGGCGCGTAACCCTCGGCCTCGAGGTCGGCGGCGAAGTCGGTCTCGAGGTCGACGATCTCGTGGTCGGCGTGCTCGTCGGCGTGGTGGCCCGTGCCGGACTCGCCACGCTTGCGACGCTGCTCGGCCATGGCCTGCGCCTTCTTCTTGGTCGGCGCGATGACCATGACCATGTTGCGGCCGTCCTGCTTGGGGGCCGACTCGACGATGCCGAGCTCGACGACGTCCTCGGCCAGGCGCTGGAGCAGGCGGAAGCCCAGCTCGGGGCGGGACTGCTCGCGACCGCGGAACATGATCGTCACCTTGACCTTGTCGCCGCCCTTGAGGAACCGCTCGACGTGGCCCTTCTTGGTGCCGTAGTCGTGCGGGTCGATCTTCGGGCGGAGCTTGATCTCCTTGATGACCGTGTTGACCTGGTTCTTGCGTGCTTCGCGTGCCTTCATGGCGGCTTCGTACTTGAACTTGCCGAAGTCCATGAGCTTGGCGACCGGCGGCTTGGCCATCGGTGCCACCTCGACGAGGTCGAGGTCGGCCTCGGCGGCCAGGCGCAGCGCGTCCTCGACGCGGACGATGCCGACCTGCTCGCCGTTCGGGCCGACCAACCGCACCTCGGGAACCCGGATGCGGTCGTTGATGCGTGGCTCGCTGATGTGCTTCTCCGTTCGTCACGTCAATGTCGTGGACCCGCGGGCACGAGAAAGGCTCCTCGGGCCGCGTGCGCGAGGAGCCTTCGTTTCCGTTCCGCACCGAGCCGCCGTGGGATGCCGTCGCCGCGCCCTCGCGGGCGTCGGCGCGACATCGCGTCGCGGACCTGTTCGGACCCGGCGACCTGGTGGTCGACGCGGGTGGAAGCTGGGCTTCTCTTGCACACCGCCGGTGAGGGCGGTCGGTCAACGCACAAGGTTACCAGCGCGACGGCATCCGTCGAAATCGCCACAACTTTCCCGCCCGATCCGCCAACCTTCAGCATCGCACCGGAACCGTTGGGGTGCGCACGTGAACCTTTCCCTGCGGAGCAGGGAGTCAGCGCAGCCGGAAGGCCAGGCCGTCGATCCGGGCGCGCAGCTCGCCGTCGGTCGCGAGCCGCTCCCCCACCCGGGTGGCGACCTCGCGCACCCGCTCGGGGGTGAGCCCGGGCCGCAGGTCGAGCACGACGCCGAGCACGCCCTCGCCGCGGGGGTTGCCCTCCTCGAGCTCGTGGGCCGTGACGTCGTCCTCGTCGCGCAGGGCGGCCGCCACGCTGCGCTCGACGAAGGGGTCGGTGTGCGGCGGCTCCCAGGGGCGCTGCTGGGCCAGGGCCCAGACCATCGAGGGCCGCAGCACGCGCGTCGCGGGGCCGGCGACGTCGACGACGATGACGTCACACCCCTCGGAGACCGCCGCCTGGCCGGCCCGGGCCGGGCTCACCGGCACGGGTCGGGCGGTGGGGTCCCACGCGGCGAGGGCGTCGGTGCCGGTGAAGACCGGCAGGGCGCGCTGTCCGTCCGGGGCGACCAGGGTGACCGCAGCCATGTCGACCTGCTTCTCGACGGCGTGCTCCCCGGTGGTGTCGGCCTCGGTGAGGTCGGCGACCACCGGCACGACGAACCGGCTCGCCTCGACGGCCCGCATCAGCGTGAGGTCGTCAGCCGGGCTCGCCAGCGCGGCGAGCAGCCGGGGGTCGGCGGCACCGGAGTCGGTCTCGAACCCGCTCGACGACAGCTCGCGACCAGACCAAGGCACCTCGGCCGAGTCGGCCGGGCCGTGGTCGTGGCCGTCGCTCACGGGCGGCCCGCCGCGTCGAGCGCCTCGGGCAGCGTGAACGCGCCCCGGTAGAGCGCCGAGCCGATGATCGCGCCCTCGACCCCGTCGCCGACCAGGCCACGGATGGCGACGACGTCGTCGAGCGTCGAGACCCCGCCGGAGGCCACGACCGGGCGGTCGGTGCGGGCGCAGACGTCGCGCAGCAGGGTCGAGGTTCGGGCCCTGGAGCATGCCGTCCTTGGCCACGTCGGTGACGACGTAGCGGGCGCAGCCCTCGGCGTCGAGGCGCGCGAGCGTCTCCCACAGGTCGCCGCCCTCGCGGGTCCAGCCGCGGGCGGCCAGCGTCGTGCCGCGCACGTCGAGGCCGACCGCGACCCGGTCGCCGTGCTCGGCGATGGCCCGTGCGGTCCACTCCGGGTCCTCGAGCGCGGCCGTGCCGAGGTTGACCCGGCGGCACCCGGTGGCCAGCGCGCGCTCGAGCGTCTCCGCGTCACGGATGCCGCCGCTCATCTCGACCCGGATGTCGAGGCGTGCCGACGATCCGGGCGAGCAGCTCGGCGTTCGAGCCGCGACCGAAGGCCGCGTCGAGGTCGACGAGGTGCAGCCACTCGGCGCCCTGCTCCTGCCACGCCAGCGCGGCCTCGAGCGGGTCGCCGAACTCGCCCCCGGTGCCGGCGACGCCCTGGACGAGCTGCACGGCACGGCCCTCGACGACGTCGACGGCGGGCAGGAGCTCCAGGCGGGGCTGCTCGGTCGGGGTGGCGCTCACGGCTGGGTCCTCCGGGTGCGGTGCTCGGAGTCGGGTGCTCAGCGGTCGCCAGGGCAGCCATCTGAGCACCCGACGGGTCGGGCCCAGTCTGCCGGGCCCCGGGCGGCCACGGCATCCGGTCCACCCGCGATCGCACGCGTGGGACTGCACGCCGGATCACCGGCGCGATGAGTCCACGCTGGCAGCGCGACACGAACGAGGACCGAGCAGAGCGGGCTGGAGGCGAGCGAAGGAACCGGAGCGAGCTGGGGACCGGGAGGTGGCGACGCCAGGGAGCGGAGCAGCGGGATGCCGTGGGCGAGCCGATGGACGGGTCTGGCGGGTGCGGCGAGTGCGCGCAGCGCGCGAGGCGCGGATGGTCAACGGCCGCCACGGCATCCCGTTGCGCAGCGAAGCGCGACGGACGCACCGAGGGTCAGAGCGAGCGGACCCAGTTGCGCAGCAGGGCCAGACCCGCCTCGCCGGACTTCTCGGGGTGGAACTGGGTCGCCGACAGCGGGCCGTTCTCGACCGCCGCGACGAACCGCTCGCCGTGCGTGGCCCAGGTGACCCGCGGCTCGACCACCGCGAACGGACCGTCGGGCGTGGACAGCTCCCAGGTGTGCGCGGCGTACGAGTGCACGAAGTAGAACCGCTCGCCCGGCGATGCCGTCGAACAGCACCGACCGCTCGGGCACGTCGACCGTCGACCAGCCCATGTGCGGCACGACCGGGGCGAGCAGCCGCGTGACGGTGCCCGGCCACTCCCCGACCCCGTCGACCGGCGACTCGCTCGGTTCGGTCGACCCCTCGAACATCACCTGCATGCCGACGCAGACGCCCGAGCACCGGGCGACCGCCGGCGAGCCGGAGGTCGATGATCTTCGGCCCGTCGGCGGCGGAGAGCCCGGCCATGCAGGCGTGGAAGTTGCCGACGCCCGGCACGAACAGCCCGTCGGCGGCCAGCGCGGTCTCCGGGTCGGCGGTGAGCGTGACGTCGGCACCGACGTGCTCGAGCGCCCGGACCGCACTGCGGATGTTGCCGCTGCCGTAGTCGAGCACCACGACCGTGGCGCTCACCGGCGGCCCCCGTGGTCGTCGGCGGTCTCGGCCCGGTGGGAGGCCTCCTCGGCCATCAGCCGGTCGAAGGCGAGGATGCCGCGCACCGACGGCTCGACGTCGCTGGCCCCCTCGGAGTCGCCGCGCACGAGCAGCTCGCGCCCCGGCAGGCCGAGCAGCCCGAGCACGGTGACGAGCAGGTCGAGCGGGGTGCCGTGGCCGGAGCGCAGCACGTCGGCGAGGGCCTCCTCGCGGACCCGGCCCTGCGCCCCGGCGGCGGCGAGGAGCATCGGCAGGTGCAGCCGGGTGAGCGCCGGGGTGGCGACGACCCCGTGCCGCGGCTCCCACACCAGCCAGTGGATGGCGGCGCGCGGCCCGGTCGGCTGCACGGTCAAGGCGGCCCGGCCGTGCACGTCGAAGAAGCCGATGGTCGGGCGGGTGCGCCACGGCGCCGGGCGGGCGGCGAGCACCTCGAGACCGACGTCGTACGGGGCCGCGCTCCGGGCCCGCTCGTCGGCCAGCGTGATGCCGGTCCACGGCCCGAGCGGCGCGACGGTGACCGCCACCAGGCCCCGGCGCAGCCACCGGGTGACCGCGGTCGGGTGACCGCCGCACGAGCACGAGCCCGTGCCCGGCATCCGACCGCACGTCGGCAGCCACGGGCTAGAGCGCACCCTTCGCGCTCGGGATCCCCTCGACGCGGGGGTCGAGGGCCACGGCGGCGCGCAGCGCACGGGCGAGCGCCTTGAACTGGGCCTCGACGACGTGGTGCGGGTCGCGACCGGCGAGCACCCGCACGTGCAGGGCGATCTGGGCGTGGAACGCGAACGACTCGAGCACGTGCCGGGTCAGCGAGCCGACGTAGGACCCGCCGATGACGACGTACTCCTGGCCGGTCGGCTCGCCCTCGTGCACGACGTAGGGACGGCCGGCGACGTCGACGACGGCCAGCACCAGCGCCTCGTCGAGCGGCACGGTGGCGTCGCCGAAGCGGGCGATGCCGCTCTTGTCGCCGAGCGCCTCGCGCACGGCCTGCCCGAGCACGATCGCGACGTCCTCGACGGTGTGGTGCGCGTCGACGTCGGTGTCGCCGTCGGCGCGCGACGGTGAGGTCGATGAGCGAGTGCTTGGCGAGCGAGAGCAGCATGTGGTCGTAGAACGGCACGCCGGTGCTGACCTCGCCGCGCCCGGTGCCGTCGAGGTCGACGGTCACCTCGACGGTGCTCTCGGACGTGGCCCGGCGCACGGTGGCGGTGCGGGGGGCTGCGGCGCTGCTCACGGGAGGGCTCCTGTGCGGTGGGTCTGGACGAGGTCGGCGATCGCCTCGAGGAACCGGGTGGTCTCCTGCGGAGTCCCGGCCGTGACACGAAGATAGTGGGCAATGCCCACGTCCCGGACGAGGACGCCCCGATCGAGCAGCGTCCGACCAGGTCGCGTGCGCGTCGGCGAGCCCGCCGAAGAGCACGAAGTTGGCGTCGCTCGGCACCGGGTCGAGCCCCAGCTCGGTCAGCCCGGTGACGATCCGGTCGCGCTGCTCCTTGATCACCCCGACGGTCTCGAGCATCAGGTCGGCGTGCGCGAGCGCGGCGAGCGCGACCGCCTGGGTCTGGGTCGAGAGGTGGTACGGCATCCGCACCAGGCGCAGCGCGTCGACGAGCGCGGGGTCGGCGGCGAGGTAGCCGAGCCGCCCACCGGCCAGCGCGAACGCCTTGCTCATCGTGCGGGTCACCACGAGCCGCGGCCGGCCGGCGAGCAGGGTCAGCGCGCTCGGCGTGCCCGGCCGGGCGAACTCGGCGTACGCCTCGTCGACGACGACCAGGGCGCCGTCGGCGGCGTCGTGCACCGCCTCGACCACGTCGAGGGTCAGCGCCGTGCCGGTCGGGTTGTTCGGCGAGCAGAGGAACACGACGTCGGGCCGGTGCCGCCGCACCTGCTCGACGGCGGATGCCGGGTCGAGGTCGAACGCTCCCCCGCCCGGCACGCCGCGCATCCCGTCGACCCAGGTCGTGCCGGTCGTCGTGGTGATGATCGGGTGCATCGAGTACGCCGGGGTGAATCCGAGCGCCGTGCGGCCGGGGCCGCCGAACGCCTGCAGCAGGTGCAGCAGAACCTCGTTCGAGCCGTTGCCCGCCCAGACCTGCTCGGCGGCCACCCGGGTGCCGCTGCGCGACAGGTAGGCCGCGAGGCCCTCCCGCAGCGGCGGTGAACTCGCGGTCGGGGTAGCGGTTCAGCCCGGCGGCGACCTCGGCCACGGCACGGGTGATCGCGGCCACGACGACCGGCGGCACGGCATACGAGTTCTCGTTGGTGTTCAGCGCCACCGGCACGTCGAGCTGCGGCGCGCCGTACGCGGTGCGCCCACGCAGGTCGGGACGCAGCATCGCGTCGACGGTTGCGTCGCGGGGTCCATGGCCGCGGAGTCTAGGTCGGCGCCGGTCACGCGACCGGGTCGACCTCGGGGTGGCGGGCGAGCACGGCCTCGCCGTGCGCGGGCAGGTCCTCGGCGCGCGCCAGGGTGACGACGTGCGCGCCCACCTCGCGCAGGGCGTCGGCGGAGTAGGTGACGACGTGGATGCCGCGCAGGAACGACTGCACCGACAGCCCGCTGCTGTGGCAGGCGCACCCACCGGTGGGCAGCACGTGGTTGGACCCGGCGCAGTAGTCACCCAGGCTCACCGGCGACCACGCGCCGACGAAGACCGCGCCGGCGTTGCGCACCCGCGCGGCGACCGCCTGCGGCGTCGCGGGTCTGGATCTCGAGGTGCTCGGCGGCGTAGGCGTTGACCAGGTCGAGCCCGGCGTCGAGGTCGTCGACGAGCACGATCGCCGACTGGGTGCCGGCCAGCGCCGCACCCACCCGCTCGGTGTGCTTGGTCGCGGCGACCCGGCGCACCAGGGCGGCCTCGACGGCATCGGCGAGCTCGGGCGAGTCGGTGACCAGCACGGCGGCCGCGAGCGGGTCGTGCTCGGCCTGCGACACGAGGTCGGCGGCGACGTGCTCGGCATCCGCGCTGTCGTCGGCGAGCACGGCGATCTCGGTGGGCCCCGCCTCGGCGTCGATGCCGATGACGCCCTTGAGCAGGCGCTTGGCCGCGGCGACGTAGATGTTGCCCGGGCCGGTCACGAGGCTCACCGGCTCGCACACGTCGGGGCCGTCGTCGACGCCGTAGGCGAACGCGGCCACGGCCTGGGCGCCACCCATCGCCCACACCTCGTCGACGCCGAGCAGGGCGCACGCGGCGAGGATCGTCGGGTGCGGCCAGCCCCCGTGGTCGACCTGCGGCGGGCTCGCCACGGCCAGGCTCGGCACCCCCGCGATCTGCGCGGGCACGACGTTCATGACCACGCTGCTGGGGTAGACGGCCAGGCCGCCGGGCACGTAGAGGCCGACCCGGTCCACGGGCACCCAGCGCTCGGTGACGGTGCCGCCGTCGCTGACCGTGGTCGTCGTGTCGGTGCGGCGCTGGTCGGCGTGCACCTGGCGGGCCCGGCGGATCGACTCCTCGAGCGCGGCGCGCACGGCCGGGTCGAGGGTCTCGAGCGCGCCGGTGATGACGTCGGCGGGCACCTTGAGGCTCGGCGGTGCGACCCCGTCGAAGCGTTCGGCCGCGGCGTAGAGGGCGGGGGCACCCTGCTCTCGCACGGCGGCGACGATGGGCCGCACGGTCTCCAACGCGGCCTCGACGTCGAACTCGGCCCGCGGAAGGGCGGCCCGCAGCTCGCGCAAGCGTCAGGTCACGACCGCGCAGGTCGACCCGTGGGATGACGCCGGCGGAGTCGGTGCCGGTGGTGCGCGCAGACATGCCGCCAGTCTAGGTTTCGCCCGTCGGCCGCCCGGACGCCGTCCACGGCGACGCGCCACTGACCTCCCGCGGGCGCCCGCTCGGGGGGACGATGGCCTGATGGCAGGACCACCCGCAGCCACGAAGTACTTCAACAAGGTCGCCCTCCTCGTGGCCGGGCGGCGGTTCGTGCCGGTGTGGGCAGCGCTGCGGCACCGTGGTCGCCGCAGCGGCAAGGAGTACGTCGTGCCGATCGCGGTGATCCCGACGGACACGACCTTCCTGATCGCGCTCCCGTGGGGGCGCGGCACCGACTGGGTGCGCAACGTGCGCGCGGCCGGAAGCTGCACGATCCGCTGGCGTGGCGTCGACTACGCCTGCAGCGAGCCCGAGTTCGTCGACCAGGAGGTCGCTCGGGCGGCGGCGCACGGGGTGACGGCGGTTGCCCTGGGGCGGAGCGACGTCCCGCACGGGTTCATCCAGCTGACCCGTCGGTCCCTGGGGTGACGCCGCCTCAGGCCCCAGCCACCGGCCGACCGACGACCATCGACTCCAGCAGCGCGGGAGCGAACGTCTGGGCGGTCTGCTCGTCGAGCTGGGTGCCCAGCCCGTCGAGCACCGCCGTGAAGAAGGAGCGGGCAGCTGCGGCGAAGACCACGTCGGCGACATCGGCGTCGGAGAGCCCGACGGCACGTAGAGCATCGACGTCGGCCTGCTCCACGCCGGCGGCGTCCGCGGCGACCTTGGTGGCGAACGCGTAGACCGCGCGGTCCTGCTCCGAGAGGGCCGCGCCGTCCGGGTGCTCGGCGATCGCCTCCACGGCGGCCAGGTCACCGCACACGTCCCGCAGGAACGCCGAGTGCGCCGCGGTGCAGTAGGTCGACCGACGTGCCCGCGCCGCCGCGATGGTGGCGATCTCGAAGCGTCGACGGTCCATGCCGCCCCGGACGGCCACGTTGAGCGCGTTCCACGCCTTCGCGACCTCGGGGCGGGTCGAGAACGCGGGGGCGTAGTTGGGCAGGAAGCCCCAGGACGCGCGCTGGCCCGCGTAGTAGTCGGCGACCTCGCCCTGCGCGGCGCCCTCGCTCACACCTGTGATGAACACCGGGCCATTGTCGTCCCGCGCGAGGTCGGTTGAGAAGGACCCGGCGACGTGGTCAGGCGCCGTAGAGCTCGGCCTCGTGGGCGGCGCGGGCCCGGCGCGCGACCCGCCGGTAGCGCTCGGCCAGGTCCTGCCCCGAGCCTCCGGGCAGCCCGAGGATGCGCGCGATGCCGTCGGCGTCGCGCGGGTCGGTGGGCACGGCCTCCAGCGCCTTGGCCCGGAACAGCACGCCGGCGTTGCGCATCGACGACGCGAGCCGCCACGCGGCGGCGAGGTCGGCGGCGTGCTCGGCGCCGACCAGCCCGAGCCGTTCGGCCGCCGCCAGGGCGGCCATCGTCGAGGTGGTGCGCAGCTCGGGATGGGCGTGGGCGTGCCGCAGCTGCACGAGCTGCACGACCCACTCGACGTCGGAGAGCCCGCCGTGGCCGAGCTTGAAGTGCGTCTTGCGGTCGCCGCCTCGGGGCAGCCGCTCGGCCTCCATCCGGGCCTTCAGGGTGCGGATCTCGCGGACCTGGCCGTCGTCGAGGCCGCCGGCCGGCCAGCGGATCGGCGCGATGAGCGCGAGGAAGCGCTCGGCCGAGCCCGGGGTCACCGGCCACCGGCGCGGCCCGCAGCAGGGCCTGGGCCTCCCAGACCAGCGACCAGCGGCTGTAGTACTGGCGGTACGACTCCAGCGAGCGCACCAGGGGCCCGTTCTTGCCCTCGGGTCGCAGGGCGGCGTCGACGTCGAGGTTGGGGTCGGGGCCGCTGCAGCCCGAGCAGGCGGATCAGCTCCTTGACGACCTCGAGCGCCTGCGTCTGGGCCTCCCCCTCGTCGGCCCCCTCGACCGGGTCGTGCACGAAGACGACGTCGGCGTCCGAGCCGTAGCCCTGCTCGGCGCCCCCGAGCCGGCCCATCCCGACCACGAGCACCCGGGTGAGCGGCGGTGCGCCCGTGCGCTCCTCGAGGTCGCGCAGGCACACCTCGAGGGTGACCTCGAGCAGGGCCGCGGTGAGGTCGGTCATCGCCCGCACCGAGCGCGTCGAGGGTCACCGCGCCGGTGAGGTCGGCCACGGCGACGCGGAACAGCTCCGAGCGGCGGATGGTGCGCGCGGCGAGCACCGCGGAGGCCGGGTCGTCCTTGCGCCCGGCCGCCGACCGCATCCGGCGCAGCACGTCCTCGCGCGAGCGCGGCTGCAGCCCGGAGGAGTCACCGAGGAACTGCACGCACTCCGGCGCCTGCTCGAGCAGGTCGGCGGCGAACCGGCTGCGGGCCAGCGTGTGGGCCAGCCGCTCGGCCGCCGAGCCCTCGTCGCGCAGCAGCCGCAGGTACCAGTGCGTCGAGCCGAGCTCGTCGCTGACCTTGCGGAAGGCGAGCAGGCCGGCATCCGGGTCGGCCTCGTCGGCGAACCAGCCGAGCATCACCGGCAGCAGCTGGCGCTGGATGGCGGCCCGCCGGCTGACGCCCCCGGTGAGCGCCTCGAGGTGACGCAGCGCGCCGCGCGGGTCGCGGAAGCCCAGCGCCGAGAGCCGCTCGCGCGCCGCCTCGGGCGTGAGGCGCACGTCGGAGTCGGAGAGCCGCGCGACGGCCGACAGCAGCGGTCGGTAGAAGATGCGCTCGTGCAGGCGCCGCACCTCACGTTGCTGGGCGCGCCACTGCGCGACCACCGCCTCTCCGGGCGAGGAGCGGTGTCCCAGGGCTCGACCCAGCCAGCGCAGGTCGCTCTCGGACGTGGGCATCAGGTGCGTGCGCCGCAGCCGGAACAGCTGGATGCGGTGCTCGAGGGTGCGCAGCAGCCGGTATGCCGTCGCCCAGGGTCGCGGCGTCGTCGCGCCCCACGTAGCCGCCCGGCGGACAGCGCGGCCAGCCCGTCGAGCGTGGTCGCCGGTGCGCAGCGACTCGTCGGCGCGACCGTGCACGAGCTGGAGCAGCTGCACGGAGAACTCGACGTCGCGCAGCCCACCCGGGCCGAGCTTGAGCTGCCGGTCGGCCTCGGCGGCGGGGACGTGCTGCTCGACCCGGCGCCGCATCGCCTGCACGTCGTCGACGAAGTTCTCGCGGCTCGACGGCCTGCCACACCATCGGCTGCACCGCGTCGCAGTAGGCCTGTCCCACCTCGGCGTCGCCCGCGACGGCCCGCGCCTTGAGCAGCGCCTGGAACTCCCAGGTCTTGGCCCAGCGCTCGTAGTAGGTCGCGGTGGCTGGCGACGGTGCGCACCAGCGGCCCGTTCTTGCCCTCCGGGCGCAGCGCGGGGTCGACCTGCCACAGCGTGCCCTGGCCGGCGTCGATGCCGAGCAGATCCGCATCAGCCGGGTCGCGAGGTCGGTCGCGATGGCGCGTCGACTCCTCCTCGGGCACCCCGTCGGCCGGCTCGGCGACGAAGATGACGTCGACGTCGGAGACGTAGTTCAGCTCGCACCCCCCGGTCTTGCCCATCGCCGATCACGGCGAGCCGGCGTGCGGTCGGCATCCGGCCCGCACCTCCGCGCGGGCGATGGCCAGGGCCGCCTCCAGCGCGGCCTGCGCCAGGTCGGCGAGCGCACTGCGCCGTCTCGGGGAGGGTGCGCCATCGGGTCGGGCGAGGTGAGGTCGAGCGCGGCGATGCCGAGCAGCTGCTCGCGGTAGGCGATGCGCAGCGCGTCCGCGGGCGGCACCGCTCCCAGGCGCGGTCACCGGCCGTCACGACGACGAGGCTCACCCGCTCACCGACGGCGGCAGCGTCGGTCGCCTCGGTGACCGCCGACCAGTGCTCGGGGTGCGCGCACGAGGTGGTCACCGAGGGCGGCCGAGCTGCCCGAGCACGGCGAGCACCCGCTGCCGGGCCTGGCCCGGGCGACGAGCCGAGTCGCCGGCGGTGACCGCGGCCGCGCAGGTCGTCGGCTCGCGCCGGACCGGACTCCATGAACCGCACCAGGCCGAGCAGGGCGCCGTCGGGGTCGGGCACCTCGGAGAGGGCCGCGGCGAGACCCTCGTGCCTCGATGTCGCTCGCGGGACCGGATGAGGTCGGCCAGCGCCGGGTCGTCGAGCAGGCTCTTGGCCCGGGCCGGGTCGGCGAACCCGAGCCGGGCGATGGCGACCGGGATCGACCCCGGGGCCCGTGAGCTCACCGAACGCCGCCGGTCACAGGCGCGGGAGGTAGCGCTCGAGCTCGAACGGCGGTCACCTGGTTGCGGTAGTCCTCCCACTCGGCGCGCTTGTTGCGCAGGAAGAAGTCGAAGATGTGCTCGCCGAGCGTCTCGGCGACGAGCTCGCTGCCCTCCATGATGGCGATCGACTCGTTCGAGGCTGGCGCGGCAGCGGCTCGATGCCCATCGCCTGGCGCTCGGCGTCGGTCAGGCTCCAGACGTCGTCCTCGGTCTCCGGCGGCAGCTCGTAGCCCTCCTCGATGCCCTTGAGGCCGGCGGCGAGCAGCACCGCGAACGCGAGGTAGGGGTTGCACGCGCGTCGAGGCTGCGCACCTCGACCCGGCGTCGACTGTTGCCCTTGCTCGGCTTGTACATGGGCACCCGCACCATGGCCGAGCGGTTGTTGTGGCCCCAGGTGAGGTGGGCCGGCGCCTCGCCCCCGCCCCAGAGCCGCTTGTAGGAGTTGACCCACTGGTTGGTGACCGCGCGTGATCTCGGCGCCGTGGTGCAGCAGGCCGGCGATGAACTGCCGACCGGTCTTGCGACAGCTGGTAGGGCGCGCCGGGCTCGTGGAACGCGTTGGTGTCGCCCTCGAAGAGCGAGAGGTGGGTGTGCATGCCCGAGCCCGGGGTGCTCGGCGAACGGCTTGGGCATGAACGTCGCGAAGATGCCCTGCTCCAGCGCGACCTCCTTGATGACCGTCCGGAAGGTCATGATGTTGTCGGCCGTCGAGAGCGCGTCGGCGTAGCGCAGGTCGATCTCGTTCTGGCCCGGGCGCGCCCTCGTGGTGGCTGAACTCCACCGAGATGCCCATCGTCTCGAGCATGGTGATCGCGGCGCGGCGGAAGTCGTGGCTGTTGCCGTGCGGCACGTGGTCGAAGTAGCCGGCCTGGTCGATCGGCTCGGGGCGCTGGCCCGGCACCCAGCCCTGCTTGAGCAGGAAGAACTCGATCTCGGGGTGGGTGTAGAAGGTGAAGCCCAGGTCGCGCGGCCTTGACGCAGCGCCCGCTGCAGCACGTGGCGCGGGTCGGCCATGCTCGGGGTGCCGTCGGGCATGGGCAGGTCGCAGAACATCCGGGCCGTGCCGGGGCTCTCGCCGCGCCACGGCAGCACCTGGAAGGTCGCCGGGTCGGGCTTGGCGAGCATGTCGGCCTCGTAGACCCGCGCGAAGCCCTCGATGGCCGAGCCGTCGAAGCCGATGCCCTCGGCGAAGGCGCCCTCGAGCTCGGCCGGGGCGACCGCGACCGACTTCAGGGTGCCGAGCACGTCGGTGAACCAGAGCCGGACGAAGCGGATGTCGCGCTCTTCGATGGTGCGGAGCACGAACTCCTGCTGACGGTCCATGTGTCGATCCTGCCGCACCGGTGTTTCCTGCGGGTAACTGCGACATGCCCCGGACACGGCGGAGGGCCCCGGATGGTCCCGGGGCCCTCGCCGTGCGGTGGTTCAGCGCGTCAGCGCGTCACTTGCCGAGGTAGCTGACATCGACGGTGAGGAAGCCATCGGCCTGGCTGACGACCGTCGCCTTCACGCCCTCGTCCGCCACCTTGACCGAGTTCTGCGGCGCGGAGGCCGCGTAGTACTCGGACACCTTGGTGTCGTCGAAGGTCGGCTTGGCCACCTTGTCGGAGGCCGAGTTGCACGCCGCCAGGGTCTCGATCGTCGTCTTGCCCTTGGCCTTGACCGCGACCTCCTTGTGGAGGCAGACCGAGTCGACCGCGTCGAGGCCGAAGGTCGCGTCGAACGGCTCGCGACGGTTCGTCGGGCTCGAGCCGTCGGGGTAGGTCAGCGAGTCGGGACGGGCGTCGACCGGCAGGGCATAGCCGGCACCCGGGTGGGTGATGACGTTGTTGTCGGTGTAGCCCTGGTCAACGAGCCAGACGAGCATGCCGTCCTGGAAGGGGAAGCGCTCGACCCAGTCGGGAGCCGTGAACGCCTTGCTGAACTGGTACGGCCCGACCTTCAGGGTGTGGTCGTACCCGACGTACTGCCGGTTCTCGATGAGGTAGTAACGCGCGGCGTTGGTGACCTCGGTCCCGGTCGAGGCCTTCCAGCCCTTGGCCGTCCAGGCCGACGTGCCACCCTCGGCGCCCTCGGTGTCGAGGATGCTCTGGCCGACCTTGGTCGAGATGTTGTCGAGGAACGCGCCGGCCTCGTTGACGCCGCCGTCGGTGGCGTAGCGGAACCGGAACGTGACGTCCCCGGCGGCGGTCGCCTTCAGCGTCCACTTCTTGCCGGCCCACTTCGGGCCCTCACCGGTGATCGGCTTGCCGATCTGGGTCCAGCGGTCCCCGCCGTCGGTCGAGTACTCGGCGTAGAGGAAGTCGTAGCCGTCCTCGATCGAGTACCACAGGTCCGCCGAGACGGTCGCCGACTGCCCGGCGGCCAGGGTGAGCGTGCGGGTCAGCGTGTTGCTCAGCTCGTCACCACGCCCGGACCACCACGAGTGCGCGCCCTCCTTGGGCGTCACGTACTGGTCGGTGCGCGTGGAGTTCGGCAGGTTGACCTTGATCGCCTGGTCGGCGTTCTCGTTGGTCTGCTCGGACGGGCTCAGGGTGAACTGACCCGACTCGCCCTTCTCCACCTCCGTGTAGTCGAGCCAGCCGAGGAAGAGCTTCTCCTCCGGGCCGAACCCGCCGGGGGTCGTGCCGATGGCGTCGCCCGCGGCCGCACCCTCGTTGAGCCACGAACCGGACGACATGAGCGTCCAGAAGGCGGTGCCGTTCTCGCCGCCCGCGGTGTCGTAGTAGTCCGGGAGGCCGAGGTCGTGGCCGAACTCGTGCGCGAAGACGCCGAGGCCGCCGTTCTCGGGCTCGACGGTGTAGTCGCCGATCCAGACGCCGGAGTCACCGATCTGGGTGCCGCCGTAGAGGTTGTCCTGTCCGCCGACCGACGGCCCGGTGACGCCGTAGTCCGTGGAGTTGACGTACCAGCGGTGAGACCAGATGGCGTCCTCACCGGCGCCAGCCTCCTCGCCGCCACCGGCGTGCACGGCCTGGAAGTGGTCGAGGTAGCCGTCGGGCTCGTTGAAGTTCCCGTCGTTGTCGAAGTCGTAGCGGTCCCACACGTCGAACTTCGCGAGCTCCGCCTTGATCTCGGCGGGGGTCTTCTTGGCCGCGACCTGCGCGTCGTACCAGGCATCGGCCGAGTCGGCGACGAACGCCCACGAGCCGCCGAAGTCCTCGACGGCGTTGTCACCGTAGGTGGACGCGTTGCCGGGCACCTTGACCCAGTCGGTCACGGTGTTGGTGGCCGTGTACCGGCCGCCGGACTGCTTGCGGTAGAAGTCCTTGAACGACGGGGCCGCCCCGTTGAACATGTCCTCGTAGTGCGCCTTGTCGAAGTCCTCGACCCAGTACGTGGAGTTGTCGTTCGCCGGCGGCTCAGGGATCGCGTTGTGCAGCGGGCCGGGGGTGGTGCCCAGCTTGCCGGACCCGGTGTCACCGAACTCCGCGAGGATCGTGAAGACGGTGTCCTCCTTGTCGAGCGGGAACTCGACCACGTCGCCCGGGTCGGCCGAGAGGGCGACCGTCGCGCCGCCACCCTGCTGCTTCTTCAGGGTCGCCTTGCCGTTGGCGAGCAGGGCGAGCGCCTTCTCGCGCTTCTTGGCCTGCTCGGCCGTCTTCGGGCCGGGGCGGTTGTCGGGGCGGCTGGCGCCCGACGAGCTCGGGCTCCCCTCGGACTGCTGCGCCTGTGCCGGTGCCGTGACGGCAAGGGCGCAGGCCACCGCTGCGGCGCCGGTCAGGGCCGCGAAGGTGCGTGGTCTCACTGGTCCTCCAGGTAACAGATGAAGGGCCCCTGCTTGTGGCCCGGATCAGGAAACCACGCCGAATGCCTCCGCCGACTGGTTCGTGCACGGGAACTTTTGTCACGATGTGGCTTGCGCCCGAACATTTCTGCACCCGCGGGCGGTGTCCGCCGCCGCGGACGATGCCGGGCCCCCGGGGAGCGGTTGCTCCCCGGGGGCCCGGTCGTGGTGCCGTGGGTCAGGTCAACGGAAGTTGACCTTCACCTGCAGCTCGTTGCCACCGTCCGCGGTCTTCGCGACCGTCATCGACGTCCCCGAGCCGGCCACCTTGGTGGAGTTCATCCGGTTCGCCGCGCTCCAGTAGCGGTCGACGACCGAGTCGTCGAACGTCGGGATGCCGGCGCTCGAGGGGACCGTCGTCGCAACGCCGTTGCGGTGGAAGGTCACCGCGTCGGTGGCCTCCTGCCCGAACGTCGCGTCGAACGGCTGGCGGCGGTTGCCGAGCAGGAAACCGCCGGGGAAGGTGATCGGCGCGGGCCGAGCGTCGACCGGCAGCACCTCGCCACCGCCCGGGTGGGCGGAGGTGTTGTTGTCCGAGAACTCCCCGTTGGCGAAGGAGACGAGCAGGCCGTTCTGGTACGGGAACCGCTCGACCCAGTCGGGCCGGGTGTTGCCGAAGCCGAAGTTGTACGGCCCCGTCTTCAGCGTGGCGTCGTAGCCGCTGTAGACCCGGTTCTCGGCGAGGTACATGTCACTGACCTGCCGCGACGTGGTGCCGTTGATGATGCTGAACCCGCTCGGGGTCCAGGCACCAGCACCGGCCTCGACGTCATCGGTCGTGGTCGTGCCACCGACGGTGACGGCGATGTCGTCGAGGAAGGCCTCGCTGGCCACGCCGCCGTCGGTCGCGACGCGGAAGCGGAACTGGACGTTCTGACCGGCGAAGGCCGTCAGGTCCCAGGTCTTCTGCGCCCACGCGAAGGCCCCGTCGATCGGCGCGCCGACCTGGGTCCAGCTCGTGCCACCGTTGGTCGACACCTCGCCGTAGAGGTAGTCGTAGTCCTTCTCGAGGCCGCCCTGCACGTAGGCGCTCACCGACCCGGAGGTCGCGCCGGTGAGGTCGACGCTGCGCGTCAGGGTCGAGTTCAGGTTGTCGCCGAACCCGCTCCACCACTCGGCGGCGCCGGAGCGCGGCGTGTTGTGCTTGGTGGTGACGGTGCGCTCGGGCAGCGGCACGACGAGGGCCTGGTAGTTCGTGTTGGCCGCCTTGTCGGCCGCGCCCAGCTTGACGGTCATGTCGGTGCCGTAGGGCACGGTCTTGTAGTCGAGCCAGCCGAGCTGCAGCTTCTCCCACGCGCCCATGTAGCCGGGCGTGGTGCCGATCGAGTCGGTCCCGTGGTTGAGCCACGAGCCACCGCTCATCAGCGTCCAGAAGCCGGTGCCGTTGTCGCCACCGGCGGTGTCGTAGAGGTCCGGCAGGCCGAGGTCGTGGCCGAACTCGTGCGCGAAGACACCGAGGCCGCCGTTCTCCGGCTCGGTGGTGTAGTCACCGATCCAGATCCCGGTAGTCCCGATCTGGGTGCCGCCGAGGAGGTTGCCCGAAGGGCCGCTGCTGCCCTGTCCGTTGGAGTAGGCGTACCAGCGGTGCGACCAGATCGCGTCGGCACCCTGCGCACCGCCACCGGCCTCCTCGCCCTCACCGGCGTGGATGGCCTGGAAGTGGTCGATGTAGCCGTCCGGCTCGTTGAAGTTGCCGTCGTCGTCGTAGTCGTAGCGGTCGACCTTGTCGAACTGCGCCAGGTAGGTCTTGATGTCGGCGTCGGTCTTGCCGGCGGCCTTCTGGGCGTTGTACCAGGCGTTCCCGGTGTCCTTCACGAACGGCCAGTAGACCGCGCTGTCGGAGAAGTCGTTCGAGCCGTAGCGGGCCTCGTTGTAGGGCACCTGTGACCCAGTCGGACACGTCGCCCTTGGCCAGGAAGCGGCCGTTGCTCTGCTTGAGGTAGAAGTCCTTGAACGACTCCCCGCTGCCGAACATCAGGTCCTGGTAGTGCGTCTGGTTGAAGTCGTCGACCCAGTAGGTCGAGTTGTCGTCGGTGGCGTTGCCGTCCCAGGTCCGGTCCGGGGCCGGGATCTCGTTGTGCTGCGGGCCGGGCGTGCCGCCGATGGCCGGAGTCGTCGTGTCGCCGAAGTCGACGAGGATGGTGAAGATGTCCTCCTCGCGCTGCACCGGGTAGTTGATGTACTTCGAGGCCTTGGCCTTGCCCGTGGCGTCCTTGCCGGTCGACTTGACCTCGATGACGCGGTTGCCGTTGATCACCGTCGTCGTGGCCTCCCCGCGCACCAGCTTGGCGATGGCGTCCTTGCGCTCGGCGGCGGCGGCGTCGGCGAGGGGGTTGGGCAGGTTGTCCGGTCGCGAAGCTGCCGCAGGGTCGCTGCTGGTCGGGGCTCCGCCCCCGGGTGCTGCCTGAGCCTGCATCGGGAGCGAGAGGCCGGTGACGACGAGCGCCCCCACGGCCAGACCCGATGCGGCGCTCCAGTGGCGCTTGTTCACTGATCCTCCTGAGTCCGAGGCCCCTGGTGGGCCCCGGTGACGTGTGCGACCACCTGGTCGGCAGGCGCCCGGTCACCCCATCACCTCAACCCGCCTCGTCTGGTCAGGCGAAAGTAAGAACTTGGTCAAAGTACGGTCAGCACCACCCTCAGATCACGAATCGGTAACGGCGCCGACCTCGGATGGCGGGACCGCCACCCCGGCCGCAGGATGCGGAAGTCGCGGCCATTCACCCGTGGACACCCGCGGCGCCCGGATCACACCACCCAGACAAGGGGACCCATCCTGTGAAACCACGTATCCCATCTCGCGGGGGCCGCATCGTCGCGGTCGCCGCGGCCGGCCTGCTCGTCGGTGGCCTGCTGTCGACGGGAGTGGCGCAAGCCGCTGCACCGTCGGCCGCTGCCGCCGCGTCCGGCAAGGACAAGGCCAACGGCTCTCACACCCCGAAGCACCCGCTGCCGATTGCGCACAAGCAGGCGGCCCTCAAGGAGGCTGCTCTCCAGAAGCGGCTCAAGGGCGACCCGGCCTTCCAGGGCAAGACCGCCAAGACCGGCAAGGGCCAGTACGTCGAGCTGCAGCGCGAGGGCACCGACCCGGTGTTCGTCCTGCTCGTGGAGTTCGGCGACGCGCAGTACCCCAACCCGCTCTTCCAGGGCCCCCCGCCGGACGGCAGCACCACCGACGTCACCGGTCCGCTGCACAACGAGATCCCGGCACCCGACCGCAGCGTCGACAACAGCACGCTGTGGCAGGCCGACTACGACGTGGCCCACTACGAGGACATGTACTTCACCCGGATGGCGAAGTACTACGAGACCCAGTCCTCCAACCGCTACTCGGTCAAGGGCGACGTCAACGGCTGGGTGAAGGTGCCCTTCAACGAGGCGCTCTACGGGCGCAACTACTGCGGCGGCATCGTCTGCAACACCTCGCAGGCGCTGGTCCGCGACGCAATGGCCGTCTGGGTCAAGCAGCAGATCGACCTGGGCAAGACCACCGCGCAGATCGCCGACTACCTGAAGACCTTTGACGCGTGGGACCGCTACGACCTCAACGGCAACGGCAACTTCAACGAGCCCGACGGCTACATCGACCACATGCAGATCGTCCACGCGGGCGGCGACGAGGCGGCCGGTGACCCGAACCAGGGCACCGACGCCATCTGGAGCCACCGCTGGTACTCCGCGCTCCAGGCGGGTGGGCCGGGCGGCCTCCCCGGGGTCAACGTCGGCGACAACGGCGGCCTCGTCTCGAGCGCCCTGGTCCCGGACAACCCGACCGGTGTGTGGCTCGGCGACTACACCGTGCAGCCCGAGAACGGCGGCCTGGGCGTCTTCGCCCACGAGTACGGCCACGACCTGGGTCTCCCGGACCTCTACGACACCTCCGGCAACACCGGCGGCGCCGAGAACTCGACCGCCTTCTGGACCCTGATGTCCTCGGGCGCCAACATCGGCGACGGCAGCCCCGACGGCATCGGCGACGCACCGACCGACCTCGGCGCCTGGGAGCGGTTCCAGCTCGGCTGGCTCAACGCCCAAGGCAGCAATGGCCCGTTCTACGAGGTGGCCTCGGCCGGCTCGAAGTCGACCCACAAGCTCGGCCCGAACACGCCGGGCACCAAGTCGCCGCAGGCGGTCTTCACCCTCCTGCCGGACAAGGTGGTTCCGTTGAACCTCGGGGCTCCTGCCGAGGGTGACAAGTTCTTCTGGTCCACCAAGGGCGACGACCTGAACACGACGATGACCTCGCCGACCGTCTCGGGCACGGCCCTGACCGCCAAGGTGCGCTACGACATCGAGACCGACTTCGACTACGCGTTCCTCGAGGCCACGACCGACGGTACGACGTGGCTGCCGGTCGCGACGAACCGCTCCGACACCTCCGGTGACCAGAGTGGGTTCAACGGGAGCAAGACCGGCATCACCGGCACCTCGACCGCTTGGGTCGACCTCACGGCCACCCTCCCGGCCGGCACCCAGAAGATCCGGTTCCGCTACCAGACGGACGGTGGTCTGGCGAAGTCCGGCTTCCAGGTCGACGCCATCTCCGTGGGCGGCACCGCCGTCCCGGAGGCCGGTTGGACGCTGGCCGGCTTCATCCTCACCACGGGCAGCGAGTCGCAGAGCTTCTTCAACGCCTACGTGCTGGAGAACCGCCAGTACGACGGCTACGACGCGTCGCTGAGGACCGCCTACAACTTCGGCTTCCTCAACACGCGTCCGGACTGGGTCGAGACCTACCCGTACCAGAACGGCCTGCTCGTCTCGTACTGGGACGAGTCGCAGACCGACAACAACGTCGGCGACCACCCCGGCGCGGGGCTCATCCTCCCCGTCGACGCGCACCCGACGTTCCACCACTGGCCCAACGGTGACCTGATGCGCCAGCGGATCCTCTCGTACGACTCGACCTTCGGGACGGAGAAGACCGACGCGATCACGTTGCACAACAACAGCGTTGCGGCGACCATCCCGTCGCAGAAGGCCGTTCCGACCTTCGACGACACCAAGGCCTGGTGGTTCAACGCCGATCAGCACGCGGCCACCGGGGCCCACCAGGGTCGCTACCAGCCGGGCTGGACGGGCGTCGACGTGCCGAAGACCGGCACGACGGTCACCGTCAACGGTGCCACGACCGGTAGCCACCTGAATGTCACGGTGGCGCCCAAGTGACCCAGCCGCACGGCTGAGCCAGCAGCACGGGAGCCCCGGCGGTCATCGACCGCCGGGGCTTCCCGCTGTGCACCGGCATACGATCGCCCCATGAGCGAGTCGACGCCGACCCCCACACCAGCAGCGGCCCCCGCCCCCGAGGGCACGGCGCCCTACGGCACCGGCGCCCAGGCCGCCCCGCAGCGTCGCGTGCGCATCCCGCACCTGCTCCAGATGAAGGAGCGCGGCGAGAAGTGGGCGATGCTCACCGCCTACGACATGTACACCGCCGAGATCTTCGACGAGGCCGGCATCCCGGTGCTGCTCGTCGGTGACAGCGCCGGCAACAACGTCTACGGCTTCGAGACCACGGTGCCGGTCACCGTCGACCACCTCGTCCCGCTGTGCAGGGCCGTCACGAGTGCGGCCAAGCACGCGATGGTCGTGGCGGACCTGCCCTTCGGCTCCTACCAGGCCAGCCCGCAGCAGGCCCTCGCCACGGCCACCCGGTTCATGAAGGAGGGCATGGCCCACGCGGTCAAGCTCGAGGGCGGCAAGCCGATGGTGCCCGAGGTCGAGCTGCTCGTGCGCGCCGGCATCCCGGTCATGGGCCACATCGGTTTCACCCCGCAGAGCGAGCACGTGCTCGGCGGCTACAAGGTGCAGGGCCGCGGGTCCGGTGCCGCCAAGCTGATGGAGGACGCCCTCGCGCTCGAGGCGGCCGGCTGCTTCGCCATCGTCATGGAGATGGTTCCCGCGCCCGTCGCGGCGAGGGTCACCGACGCGCTGCGCATCCCCACGATCGGCATCGGCGCGGGCCCGCACTGCGACGCCCAGGTGCTCGTCTGGCAGGACATGGCCGGGCTGCGCGGTGGCCGCGCGCCCGAGGTTCGTCAAGAAGTACGCCGACCTGCGCGCCGACCTCAAGGATGCCGCGAGCGCGTATGCCGCAGAGGTCGCCTCGGGCACCTTCCCGGCCGCCGAGCACTCCTTCGAGGCCTGAAACCGCCGGACCGAGGGAGACGTCGAACCACCATGTGGCCCATGGACACCCCCAACGCACCGTCGCCGACCCGCTGGTCGGCCCTGCAGAGCGGCCCCGAGGCGGCGCACGCGTACCGGCGGCGCTTCCTCGACCTCGAGGCCACCGGTGAGGACGTCCACGGCGAGGCCCGGTTCCTCACCCGGCTGGTGCCCCCGCCCTCACGGGTGCTCGATGCCGGCTGCGGCTTCGGGCGAGTGGCGAGCAAGCTGACCCGGTTGGGGCACACCGCGATCGGCGTCGACGCGGACGAGGACCTCATCGCCCTGGCCCGCGAGGACCTGCAGACCCGGTTCTTCGTCGCCGACCTGTCGACGCTCGACCTGCGGACCGAGCAGGAGTTCGCCTGCATCGTGATGGCGGGCAACGTGGTGCCGTACCTCGCCGACGGCACACTCCCCCGCGTGCTCGACCGGCTCGCCGCCCACCTGGCCCCCGGCGGCTACCTCGTCGCCGGCTTCGGGCTGGCCGGTTCCCTGCCCGCCAAGGCGGCGGAGGTCGACCTGCGGGTCTACGACCGGCTGGCGGAGGCTGCGGAGCTGTCGTTCATCGCCCGGTACGCGACGTGGGACGAGCAGCCGTTCGTGAGGGGCGGCACCTACGCGGTGTCGGTGCACCGTCGGCTCGGGGCCTGAGTCAGTCCGCCCACGCCAGGCGTGGGACCCGACGACCTCAGTCCTCCGAGCCCTCGGCCCACTCCTTGTCCTCGCGGTCCCAGCGCTCGGTGTTGGCCCTGGCGGTCTGCAGGGCGTTCGCTGCGGCGTCGTGCGAGTCGTAGGGCCCCATGACGTTCGCGTCCTGGCTGCGGTTGTCGTCGGTCTCGACCTGTCCGGTGTCGACGTTGAACCAGTAGGGCATCGGTGTCCTCCTCGGTCGCGGCGGGGTGCCTAGACTCCACCGTATGCCGTTGACGTACGCAACCGTCGCCCCCGGTGCGCTCTCCCCGCGCCGACCCGTCCCGACGAGCATCCCGCGGCCGGAGTACGTCGACCGGCCCGCGCCGGCGCCGTACACCGGGCCCGAGGTCAAGGACGCCGACACCATCGAGCGGATGCGGGTCGCGGGCCGGATCGCCGCGAACGCCATGGCCGCCGCCGCGGCCGTGATCGCGCCCGGCGTCACGACCGACGAGATCGACCGGGTCGGCCACGAGTACCTGCTCGACCACGGCGCCTACCCCTCCACGCTGGGCTACAAGGGCTTCCCGAAGTCCCTGTGCACGTCGGTGAACGAGGTGGTGTGCCACGGCATCCCCGACAGCAGGCGGCTCGAGGACGGCGACATCGTCAACATCGACATCACCGGCTTCATCGGCGGCGTCCACGGCGACACCGACGCCACCTACCTCGTCGGCGACGTCGACGAGGAGTCGCGCCTGCTCGTCGAGCGCACCCACGAGGCGATGATGCGCGGCATCCGGGCCGCGCGTCCCGGGGCGCGAGGTGAACGTCATCGGACGGGTCATCGAGAGCTACGCCCGGCGGTTCGGCTACGGCGTCGTGCGCGACTTCACCGGGCACGGCATCGGCGCCGCCTTCCACAGCGGCCTGGTGATCCCCCACTACGACGCGGCGCCGGCGTACTCGACCGTCATCGAGGCGGGCATGACCTTCACCGTCGAGCCGATGCTCAACCTCGGCACCGCCGACTGGGAGATGTGGGACGACAGGTGGACGGTGGTGACGAAGGACCGCCGTCGTTCGGCACAGTTCGAGCACACGATCCTCGTCACGGACCACGGTCCCGAGATCCTCACCCAGGGAGACGCAGCATGAGCACCGGACACCCCCTCGGCATCGACGTCGGCGGCAGCGGCATCAAGGGCGCCCCGGTCGACCTGGAGCTGGGCGACTTCGCGCAGAAGCGCCGGCGGATCGACACCCCGGCCGTGTCGACTCCCGAGGCCGTGTGCGACGTGATCGCCCAGGTCGTCGACCACTTCGACGAGGTGCGCAGCGACTCGCCGATCGGCGTGACGATCCCCGGGGTCGTCCAGCACGGCGTCGTGAAGACCGCGGCGAACATCGACAAGTCCTGGATCGGCTGCGAGATCGAGAAGCTCCTCGAGGACCGGCTCCAGCACGACGTCGTCGTGGTCAACGACGCCGACGCGGCCGGGGTCGGCGAGCTCGAGTTCGGCGCCGCCAAGGGCCATCAAGGGCTCGTGATCCTCACGACGCTCGGCACCGGCATCGGCACGGCCATCTTCAACCGCGGTGTCCTGGTGCCGAACTCCGAGCTCGGTCACCTCGAGATCGACGGCGTGGACGCCGAGACCGTCGCCGCGTCGTCGGCCAAGACCCGCGAGGACCTCAGCTACGAGGAGTGGGCGAAGCGCCTGCAGGTCTACTACCGCCGCCTCGAGGACCTCCTCTGGCCCGACCTCATCGTGGTCGGCGGCGGGGTGTCGAAGGACTCCGACGAGTTCCTCCCCCTCCTCGACCTCCGTACGCCGATCATCCCCGCGACGCTGAAGAACAAGGCGGGGATCATCGGCGCGGCCGTCCTCGCGACCCGGGTCCAGGACGAGCGCGGCCGCCACACCGCCTGAGCCGCACCGACGCTCGCTCGCACCGGCTACCGGTCGGCGCGGAACTCCACCGCACCCCGGCCCGCGAGGTCGTGGATGCGCGTGTCCGGCGAGCCGAGCCGGGCGGCCTGGCCGAGGTAGAGGTCGCGCCCCCGCGGCTGGAGCAGCCCGTCGTGCACCGGCACGGCGTTCGAGGGGGCGTGCTTTCGCAGGAAGCCGGTCATGTCGCGGCTGCGCTGCCACGGCGCCTGGAGGGGAAACGCGAGGACGTCGACGGGCCCGGGCTCCGCGTCGAGCGCGTCGCCGGGGTGGAAGAACGACGGCTCGCCCTCGGCGTCGAGGCGGACACCGACGTTCGTGATGCGCGCGATGTCCTCGTGGATGAGGGCGTGCTGGTCGCCGAACGGGGTCACGGTCACGCCCTTGACGGTCGTGGGCTCCCCTGCATGCTCGCGGGCCTCGACCCCGAGCCCGGCGAGCACCTCGACGCTCATCGGGTCGCACAGGACGACGGCGTCGCGGTTGGCGTCGACGAGGGCCGGTAGGCGGTCAGGGTCGAGGTGGTCGGGGTGCTGGTGGGTCACGAGGACGGCATCGAGGTCGCGCAGGGCCGACAGGTCGCCGGCGAAGGTGCCGGGATCGACGAGGACCCTGGTGTCGGCCATCTCGACGAGGAGGCAGGCGTGTCCGAGGTGGGTGATCCGCATCGCTCCACCGTATGCCGGGTCAGCCGACCGCGGGCTCGATGCGGTCACCCGTGTGCAGGGACGTCGACGGAGCGATGGCGTCGACGATCGCCGCCGCCACCCGAAGGTCGCGGGGCAGCACGGTGGCGCCCGCCGGCGGGGTCGGCAGGGCTGAGGGCCCCTTCGCCGGCCAGGAACAGCGGCACGCGCTCCGCCAGGCGGGTCAGCGACGAGATCCGGGACTCGAAGGCCGAACGGCGCACCCCGGCCAGCACGCACGCGTCGGCCTCGAGGAAGCGGACGGCCTCGCCGATGGCGACCATCGGGGTGTTGGCGCCGAGGCTGACCACGCGCCACCACCGGGCGTGCAGCATCGCGCCGAACAGCTCCAGTGGCAGGTCGTGCAGCTCGCGCGGTGGGCAGGCCAGCACGACCGTGCGCAGCTGGTCTCCCTGCATCGGCATCCGCAGCTCGCCGAGCACCCCGCGGAAGGTGCTCGAGACGAAGTGCTCGTGGAGCACACCGAGGTCGCCGCGCTCCCAGCCGTCGCCGACGTCGTGCAGCACCGGCATCACCACCTCGGTGACGGTGTCGTCGACCCCGGAGGTGAGCAGCGACTGCAACAGCGCGTCGCGCACCGTCGGGCCGTCGAGGTCGCGCACGGCCGCCATCACGGTGCGGCGGGTGACGTCGTGGTCGACGTCGGTGTCACCGGACATTGGGGTCCTCTCGGGGCCGGGAGCGGTGTGTGCCCCGGGCCACAGGACACTACCCTCCCCCAACACGGGCGAAACCAGCCCGACGGGCGGGTCAGCGGGCGCGACGCGGCGGCACCCCCGCAGGCTCAGGACGCGAGCGGGGGTGCCTAGCCAGCCCGAGAGCATGACGAGTCATCGGCGCTGACAACCATTCGATACCCACTCCGGCAAGCGCCTACACCCCGGACGTGCCCGAGCTACTCCACCGGTGCGGGCTCGTGCGCCCGGGTCACCTCGGCAACTCCCGTCGCAACGCCCGCAATGGTGGCCGCCGCCCACCGCGGCGCCTGACGTTGAGTGGCCGACGGGCCGGTCCGGACGCCTGATGGTCTGTCACTGGCAGGCGGCAGCCGAGGCTCAGGCTGGGGGCCAGGACAGGCAGTTGCGCGGTGAACGGACCTCCGGGATGCCCACGACCACTCAAGGGCATCCCAAGGTCGTTGTGCCAGAGTGGACATCAGGCTCACGCATTCACCCCCCCGTGTGCGTGGGCTCAGCGTCCCGGGTCGAGGCCACCCCGCCTCCCCGGGGCGCGCCCGCCCGCAGGTCAGCGGGGTGTAGTGGACGAGTCGGGCTGTAGGCCGGGTTCTGTCCCGCGCCGCTGTTGCCGGCGACGCGGTGACGGTCATCCATCTCGGGTGGCCGTTGCCGACCACCTCTTGCGCCCTACCCGCGTGCTCGGGCGGGCCGCCCTCGATCGCACGCTGTCTGAGCTTGCTCCGGATGGGGTTTACCGAGCCGACCTGGTCACCCAGGTCGCTGGTGGTCTCTTACACCACCGTTTCACCCTTGCTCCTGCCGCTTGCGCGCCAGGGGCGGTCTGTTCTCTGTGGCACTGTCCCGCGGGTCGCCCCGGGTGGCTGTTGGCCACCATCCTGCCCTTCGGAGCCCGGACCTTCCTCGGCGGTGGTTGCCCACCGACGCGACCGTCCGCCCGACTCGTCCGCCGCCAGTGTAGGGGTCCGGGTCACTCGTGGCTGAAGGCCACCTCACCGGCCCGAACGTCGGCGAGGTCGAGCCGCACCGACAGGTTGGTGCCCAGCGGGGCAGCAGGACCGGTGACCCGGGAGATGACCGGCACGTCGACGAGCTGCACCTCCATCCCCTTGTCGGTGTGGTCGATCACGATCGCCCCGAACGTCTCGCCCTCGCGGCCGTGCAGCACCGCGGCCTCGGTGGCGTCGGCGCAGGCGCGCTCGGCGGCCCGTGCCCGCCGGTCGGAGTCACGCATCAGCTCGGCGAGCTGGGGCAGCGCCGCGCGCACGGCATCCGGCACCTCGGCGCCGCGGCAGGCGGCCTCGCAGACGACGAGCCCGAAGCGGTCGACGAGCCGGCGCAGCGGCGCGGTGACGTGGGCGTAGGGGGCGGCGACCGCGGCGTGCTCGGCCTGCGCCGGCGGCTCGCCGTCGAACGCCGTGTACCCGGCGCCCCGGAACAGTGCCGTCGCCTCGTGGATGAGGGCCAGGTGCCGAGGGTTGGAGCGGTCCAGGCCGCGGACGAACTCGCCGTAGGGCACGTCCTGCGGCCACTCGGCGCCCAGCGCCGCGGGCCACCCGCCGGAACCACGCCACCGCCTCGGGCGTCGGGGCCGGCATGGTGCGCAGCACCCCCACGCCGGCATCCAGCATCATCCGGGCGGCGGCCATGCCGGTGAGCAGCGAGACCTGCGCGTTCCACTCCTCGGCCGCGACGAGTGGCCGGAACTCGAGGGTGAAGCCACCGCCGTCGCGTGCCGTCACCTGCTGCTCGGGCATCGGCAGGCTCGCGCCCCCACGGGCCCGCTCCTGGGCGATGCGCCGCTCACCGATCTCCTTCAGCAGCAGGAAGCGCTCGTCGTCGGTGCCGCCGTCGACGGCCGCCTGGACCTGCGCGTAGTCGAGCCGCTCGACACTGCGCACCATCGCTCGGTACACCTGCGCCGACGTCAGCAGCCCCGCGGCGTCAAGGTGCAGGTCCCAGACGAAGGCGGGGCGCACGGCATCCGGCAGCAGGCTCGCGGCGGCCTCCGACAGCACCTCGGGATGCAGCGGCACCCGCACGTCCGGGCAGTAGACGGTCTGCCCGCGCTCGCCGGGTCACCCGGTCGAGCGCGCCACCGAGCCGCACGAAGGTGGGCACGTCGGCGATGGCGTAGCGGATGCGGTGCCCGTCGCCGTCACGCTCGAGGTGCATCGCCTGGTCCAGGTCCATCGAGCCGGGCGGGTCGACGGTGAAGAAGGGCACGCGCCGTCTCGTCGCGCTCGGGCAGGCCCGGCGGCGCGGCGGCGACCTGCTCGGCCTCGGTGAGGGCGTCGGCCGGGTAGTCGAGCGACAGGCCGAGCTCGGCGCGCACCGCGGCGAACCGGTCCGTCAGGGCCTGCAGCACCTCGCCCGGGATGTCGGCGTCGGTGGGGGCCAGGCGCACGCGGGGGTGGGGCATGCCGACCAACCTAACCTCCGTAGGCTGCCCCCGTGCTGATCCTGCTCCCGCCGTCGGAGTCCAAGTCGAACCGGCGCCGGGGCAGGCCCGCCGACCCGTCGACGTGGTCGTTCCCCGACCTCGGACCCACCCGCGCCCGGGTCGCCGCCGCCCTCGCCGACGTCAGCCGCTCCCCCGAGGCACCGACCCTGCTGGGCGTCTCCCCCGGCCTGCTCGACGAGGTGGCCCGCAACCTGGTGCTCGACACCGCGCCGGCCACCCCGGCCGCCGAGGTCTACACCGGCGTGCTCTACGACGCGTTGGGGCTGGCCACGCTCGACACCGCGGCCCGCCGCCGCGCCAACCGCTGGCTCGTCGTCATCTCGGCCCTGCACGGGGCCGTGCGCCCGAGCGACCGGATCACCGCCTACCGGCTGTCGATGGGCTCGACGCTGCCCGGGCTCGGCCCGTTGGCCTCGCTGTGGCGACCGGCGCTGGACCAGGTGCTGCCCGAGGTCGCCGGCGCGCGGGGTCGTCGTCGACTGCCGGTCGGCGTCGTATGCCGCCGCGTGGCGCCCGGGTGCCGACCTCGCCGCCCGCTGGGTGCAGGTGCGGGTGCCCGGGGCCAGCCACATGGCCAAGCACACTCGTGGGCTCGTGGCCCGCCACCTCTGCCAGGTCGGGGTCACGCCCCGCACGGTGCCGGCGCTGCGCGACGTGGTCGCCGGGGCGTTCGACGTGTGCCTGCACGAGCCCGTGAACGCCCGGGCACCGTGGGTCATGGACGTGTCGCCCCCGTGACGTCGGCGGATGCCGTCGCCCTGCTCGAGCGCCTCCTGCCCGTCGTCGTGTTCCTCCTCGCGATCACCGTGGTCGCCGAGGTCGCGGAGCGGGCGGGGGTGTTCGACGTCGCCGGCCACTGGGTGGCGCACGCCGGGCGGCACCGTGCGTGGGCGCTGTGGCTGCTCTTCGCGCTGCTCGCGGTCGGGTGCACCGTCGTGCTGTCGCTCGACACCACCGCGGTGCTGCTCACGCCGGTGGGGCTCGCCGTCGCGCGGCAGGTCGACCTGGACGCCCGCGTCTTCGCGGTGACCACGCTGTGGATCGCCAACACCGGCTCCCTGCTGCTGCCCGTCTCGAACCTGACGAACCTGTTGGCGCTCAACACCTTCGAGCGGCAGGGGCTGGGGCACGCCGACTACGTGCGGCTCGCCTGGGCTCCGGCGCTCGCCTGCATCGTGGTGACCCTGGCGCTCGTCGCCCTGCTGCACCGGCGCACGCTCGCCCGGTCGTATGCCGTGGACCCTCCGGCCGACCCGCACGACGTCGTGCTGCTGCGCTGGGCGGCCGCCGTGTGCGTCACCCTGGGGCCGCTCTTCGCCCTCGGCGCGCCGCCGTGGGCCGTCTCGCTCGTCGCGGCGGCGGTGCTGCTCGCCGTGGCCCGGTGGCGGGCCCGCGAGCTGCTGCGCGGGCTGCCCGTGCCGTGGCTGATGGCGGCCGGCTTCGTGGTCGTGTCCGTCGTGGTCGAGGTGCTGCACCAGCGGGGCCTGGGCGACCTGATCGCCTCGGTCGTGCCGGCCGGCACGGGTCACGTCGCCCTGCTCGCCCTGGCCGGTACCGGTGCGCTCGTCGCCAACGTCGCGAACAACCTGCCGGCCTACCTCGTGCTCGAGCCCGTCGCGGCCGACGCGGCGCCGCGCTTGATGGCCCTGCTCGTCGGCGTCAACGCCGGGCCGCTGGTCACCCCGTGGGCCTCACTGGCCACCCTGCTCTGGCTGCAGCGCTGCCGCACCGCCGGCATCGTCGTGCCGTGGCGGTGGCTGGTTCCCGCGGGCACGGTCTGCGCCGTGCTCGCCGTGGCCGCCGGGGCCGGCGCCCTCGCGCTCACCGCCTGACCTGACGCCACAGCATCCGAGGTCCGGCATCCCGGACGCGCGGATCTCACACGTGAGTCCGCGCGCAGCAGTTCAGGCCGTCACGGTGACGCAGGTCACCATCGGGTAACCTTCGACGCCGGGCCGCTCCGAGCGGACCAGGACGTTGGATCTACGTCACCGCCCCTCGATCGGAGCCCGATGCGACCCCTGAGCGACCTCACCCGCCACTCCCAGCTGCGGCTCGGGGCCGCGCTGCGCGCCCGGGTCGCCGGTGACGACGCCGCCGAGCGGGCCCAGGTCATCTGGGGCCGCGAGGGCGAGCGCTGGTTCACGCCCGAGGACCCGGTGTGGCGGGTGCACGCCGACGCCGCGATGTTCCCCGGCGGGGTGGCGGCCCTGCTGCTGCAGTCCCTGCACCCGCTGGCCATGGCCGGCGTCGCGGGCCACAGCGGCTACAAGGGCGACCCCTGGGGACGCCTGCAGCGCACCTCGCACTTCCTCGCCACGACGACCTTCGGCACCGTCGAGGACGCCGAGGCCGCGATCGAGCGGGTGCGCGGCATCCACGAGCGGGTCCGCGGGCGCGACCCGAGGGGGCGGCCGTACCGCGCCAGCGACCCGCGTCTGCTGCGCTGGGTGCACGTGGCCGAGGCCCACAGCTTCCTCACCGCGCACCAGCGGTACGCCGTCGAGCCGCTGACGGCGGGCGAGGCCGACACCTACGTCGCCCAGTCGGCGCTGGTCGCGGGTCGGCTGGGGGCCACCGACCTCCCGACGACGGTCGCCGAGCTCGGGGCCGCCCTCACGGCCTACCGGCCCGAGCTCGAGGCGACCGACGAGGCCCGGGCAGCCGCCCGGTTCCTGCTGCTCGACCCGCCCCTGCCGTGGGTGGCGCGACCCGGCTACGGGCTGATCGCGTCGGGCGGGGTGGCGCTGCTCCCCCACTGGGCGAGACGTGCGCTGTGGTTGCCCGCGGGCGGGCCGGTCACGGCGTTGGCCGGTGGCGCCGGGCAGGTCGGCACCCGAGCCGTGCGCTGGGCGATGGCCGGCGTGGCGCGCGAGCGCCAGCTGGCCGCGGGCAGCTAGACGACGCCGTCGTCGGCCGCGCCGACGAGCTCCTCGATGCGCGCGAGCGTTCGCTCCATGTTGTGGCGGGTCGAGCTCGCCATGGTCAGCTTGATCACCGGCTTGCTCGTCCACTTCTCCTGGCGCAGGTCCCACGTCTCGGTCACCAGGGTGCCGCCCTCGACCGGCTCGAGCTGGTAGCGCCAGACCCGGCCGCCGAGCAAGGTGCCGAGCGGGCCGCTCGCAGTGGTCTGCCACGCGATGAGGCGGTTCTCCTCGAGCTCGATCACCGTGTTGCGCGTGGAGTAGGCGACCCCGAGGTGCATGTCCATGCCGAAGCGGTCGCCGAGGGCGAGCCGGCGACCGCCACTGCGCGCGCCCAGAACGGTGCCGCCACCGTCGATCTCCGCGTGGCCGGCGGGGTCGGCCAGGAGGTCGAAGATCGGCTCGGGCGGTGCCGGGACCAGCCGCTGCACGGTGATGACGTCACTCATGGCGGCGACGCTAACAGCCGGTTCAGCGCCCGACGGCGGCGGCCTGCTCCAGCGCGTGGTCGAGGTCGGCGACGAGGTCGCGGACGTCCTCGAGGCCGACCGACACCCGGATCGTGCCGTCGGTGATGCCCACCGCGGCACGCGCCTCGGGCTCGAGCCGGCGGTGCGTCGTCGTGGCGGGGTGCGTCGTCAACGACTTGGCGTCGCCGAGGTTGTTCGAGATGTCGACCAGGGTCAGGGCGTTCATCAGCGCGAACGCCGCGGCCTTGCCGCCGTCGACCTCGAAGGTGACGACGGTGCCGCCCCCGCCGTCCATCTGGCGCAGCGCGAGCTCGTGCTGTGGGTGGCTCTCGAGGAAGGGGTGCACCACCCGGGCGAGGCCCCGACCGGCGTGCTGCCACTCCTCGAGCGTGCGCGCGACGGTGAGGCAGCGAGTCGGCCATCCGTCGCACCCGCAGGTCGAGGGTCTCCAGGCCCTTGGTCATCAGCCAGGCGTTGAACGGCGACAGCGACGGCCCGGTGTGCCGCATCAGGTTCTTCACCGGCCCGTCGATGAACTCCCGGGTGCCGAGCACCGCGCCACCGAGGGCCCGCCCCTGGCCGTCGATGTGCTTGGTCGCCGAGTACACGACGACGTCGGCACCGAAGCTCGAGCGGGTGCGAGAACACCGGCGTGCCGAACACGTTGTCGACCACGACCGTGGCCCCGGCCGCGTGCGCCAGCTCGGAGACCGCCGCGATGTCGACGAGCTCCTGCATCGGGTTGCTCGGCGTCTCGAAGAACACCGCCGTCGTCGGGCACCGACAGCGCCTCGCGCCACTGGTCGAGGTCGGCACCGTCGACGAACACGGTCTCGACCCCCCAGCGCGGCAGGATCTCGTCGAGGATGACGAAGCACGACCCGAACAGCGCCCGCGAGCGACACGACCCGGTCGCCGGCACCGCACAGCGCCGCCAGCGACACGAACACCGCCGCCATCCCGGATGCCGTGGCGAAGCACGCCTCGGCGCCCTCGAGCAGGCGCATCCGCTCCTCGAAGGTCGTCACCGTGGGGTTGCCGTAGCGGCTGTAGATGTAGTGCTCGACCTCGTCCTTGAACGCCGCCTCGGCCTGCTCGGCGGACTCGTAGACGAAGCCGGAGGTCAGGAACAGCGCCTCGGCGGTCTCGTCGAAACCGCTGCGCGCCAACCCACCCCGAACGGCGCGGGTCTGCGGGTGCCAGTCCAGTGGGTCCACGCTCAGCCCTGACGCCACGGGAGGCCGGCGACCTTCCAGCCGGCGACGGTGCGGTGGCCCTCGGCGTCGTGCGGCCCCTCGAACCCCTCGAGCACGTTGAACGCCGGCCCCAGACCCGCATCGGTCAGCGCCTCGGCGGCCGCCCTCGAGCGCACCCCGGAGCGGCACAGCAGGTAGACCGGGCGGCCGGCCTCCAGGCCCGCGGCGCGCACCTCGTCGACGAACCGGCCGTTGACCTGCCCGTCGGGGAAGGTCGACCACTCGACGAAGGCGACGTCGTGGTGGGCGCCCTCGAGCACGGGCACCCCGACGTACGTCCACTCGGCCCGGGTGCGCACGTCGACGAGGAGTGCGTCCTCGGGCCCGGTGGCGGCGGCATACGCCTCGCTGGGGGTGACGTCACCTGCATAGGTCATGCCACGAGCCTAGAACGCGGTCGGATGCCGTCGCCGTGGTGTCTCAGGCCCGGCCCCCACGTGGCGCGACTCAGGTGCGGTTGGTGAAGGCGATCGAGACCTCACCGTCGTCCCACACCTCGACGGCGGTCAGCGAGCCCGGGGCGGCGGCCAGGCGCCAGGCACGGTCGTGCGGCAGACCGAGCAGGTGCGCGAGCACGACGAGGATCGGCTTGCGGTGGCACACGACGACGCTGGTGCCGCCCTGGGCGACGACCCGCTCCCACGCCGGCACGACGCGGGCGACGAGGTCGTCGTGCGACTCGCCACCCGGCGGCCGGTAGGTCGCGTCGTCACGCAGGGCCCGCATGGCGTCGCGCTCGCCGGCGACGAGCTCCTCGATGGAGCGGCCGTCCCACTCGCCGAAGGACTGCTCGTCCCACTCGCCGTCGACCACCGGGTCGACGCCGACGGCCGAGGCGACGGCCGCGCCGGTCTCCATCGCCCGCGACAGCGACGACGTCACGACCCGGGTCGGGTGACCCTGCACGAGGCTGGCCACGGCCCGGCCGGCGGCGACCGCCTGGGCGCGGCCGGTCGCGTTGAGCCGCGGGTCGGGCCCGCCGCGGCCGTCGAGACGACCCTGCGCGGTGAAGTCGGTGACGCCGTGCCGCACCAGCACCACCCGGGTCGGGGTGCCACGGCGGTCGAACCCGGTGCGTCGCGGCTGGTCGTCGGCCTCGGGCTCGCCCGGCACGTCGTCGACGTCGGAGGGGCCGCCGAAGGTGCGGTCGACCACCCGGCCGTCCATCGCGACGTTCGACAGCGCGTCGGCATCCTTGTTGTCGGCCCGCGGGATCCACGTGAAGCGCACCGAGCCGCCCGCCCGGGTGAAGCCCGACACGAGGTCGCGCGCCTGCAGGGCGAGGCGGCGCATGTCCTCGTGCTTGATCTTCCAGCGGCCCGACATCTGCTCGACGACGAGCTTGGAGTCCATCCGCACGTGCACCTCGGCGGACGGGTCGATCGCGTAGCGCGGCCTCCAGGCCGGCGATCAGCCCGCGGTACTCCGCGACGTTGTTCGATGCCTTCCCGAGCGGCTCGGCACGCTCGGCGAGCAGGGCCGCGGTGTCGGTGTCGCGGACCAGGGCGCCGTAGCCGGCCACCCCCGGGTTGCCGCGCGACCCGCCGTCGGCCTCGACGGTGAGCCGACGGCTCACAGCCCGGACTCGGCGGTGCGGACGAGGATGCGGCGGCACTCCTCGCAGCGCAGCACCTCGTCCTCCGGAGCGACCCGGAGGCGCTGGATCTCGACCGGGTTGAGCTCGAGCTGGCACCCGCCGCAGCGGCGTTGCCGCAACGCGGCGGCTCCGGTGCCGCCGTTGGCGACACGGATCTTCTCGTAGAGGGCGACGAGGTCGGCGCCGACCTCGTCGACGACCGTGGGGCGCGGGGCGCCGATGTCGGCTGCCTCGCCGTCGAGCCGGGCGAGGGCCTCGTCGCGGGCGGCCTCGAGCGCCGTGATCCGCTCGGTCAGCTCACCGCGGCCGCGCTCGAGCTCGGCGACGTCGCTCTCGGCGGCCTCGGCTCGCTCCATGACCTCGAGCTCGATGTCCTCGAGCTCGCTCTGCCGGCGGGCGAGCGAGGTCAGCTCGTGCTGGATGGCCTGGAGGTCCTTGGCGGTGCCGGTGCCGGCGTCGAGCCGGGCCTGGTCGCGGGCGGCGCGGTCGCGCACGAGCTGCACGTCGGCCTCGGCCTTGGCGACCTCGCGCTGCACGTCGTCGAGCTCGGTGCGCGAACGCACCAGCTGGTCGTCGATGAGCCGGGCCTTGCCGAGCAGGTCGGCGAGCTCGGCGAGCTGCGGCAGGTGGGTGCGCGCATGGCCGATCTGGTCGAGCCGGGTGTCGATGGCCTGGAGGTCGAGCAGCCGCAGCTGGCGGGCGGACTCGGCGTTCACGGCATACCTCCGGGGTCGGCGCCGACCACGAAGGTCCAGGGGTCGGTGCGCACTGTGCTGATGTGGGTCTCCACCCTAGTCGCGCGTCCACCGAGGCCGACACGCAGCGCGCGCTCGGCCACGGCCAGCCAGACCTGCTCGCTGGCCCAGTGACCGGCGTCGACGAGGTAGGGCGGGCCGCCACGGGCCTCCTCGCGGGCCTCGAGGGCGGGGTGGTGGCGCAGGTCCGCGGTGACGTAGACGTCGGCGCCACTGGCCCGCACCGCGTCGAACAGGTCGTCGCCGGCGCCACCGAGCACGGCGACGCGCCGCACCTCGCGCGTCCGGTGGACCGGCGACGCGGATGCCGCCGGCGGCCGCGGGCAGCCGGGTCGCCAGCCGCTCGACGAAGGTGCGCAGACCGACTGCGGACTCGAGGTCGCCGACCCGCCCCAGCGGCTGGTCCTCGACGAGGGTGAGCGGCGCCGTGGTCGTGAGCCCGCACGCCCGGGCGAGCGCCTCGCACACCCCGTCGGCCGCGACGTCGGCGTTGGTGTGGGCCACGTAGAGGGCCACGTCGCCCACGACGAGGTGGGTGACGCCGGCGCCCTTGGCGCTGGTCGTGGCGACGCTGTGCACGCCGCGCAGCAGCAGCGGGTGGTGGGTGAGCAGCAGGTCCGCGCCGAGCTCGCGGGCCTCCTCGATGACGGCGAGGGTGGGGTCGACGGCGAGGTGGACGCGCCGCACCGGCTGCTGCGGGTCGCCGGTGACCAGCCCGACGCGGTCCCAGGACTGCGCGGTGGACGGCGGGTAGAGGCGCTCGACGACCTCGAGCACCTCACCCAGGGTCAGGTCGTCGACGTCGCTCATGTGGGCCCGGCCGGGATCGAACCGACGACCTTCGCGGTGTAAACGCGGCGCTCTACCAGCTGAGCTACAGGCCCGAGACGGCCGCCCGCCCGGAAGGGCGGTCGGCCGACCGCGCACATTGTGGCAGGTGCGCGGCCGTCGTCAGCACGCGTCGGTCAGCACGCGTTCGGTCAGCACGCGTTCGGTCAGCGCAGTGCGGCGACCTGGCCCGGCAGCTCGCTGAAGTCGCGCCGCTCCCCCGGCCCGTTGACCAGCGTCCAGTGCACGATGCCGTCGCGGCCGATGAGGAAGGTGCCGCGGATGGGGGCGCCGGTCCGGTCGTTGAGCACGCCGAACGCCCGGGTGACCTCACCGTGCGGCCAGTAGTCGGACAGCAGGGGGAAGAAGTAGCCCTGGGCGTCGGCCCAGGCCCGCAGCGAGAACATCGGGTCGCACGACACGCACACGACCTGCAGGTCGTCGGACACGAAGCGCTCGAGGTGGTCGCGGATCTCGTCGAGCTCGCCGGTGCAGATGCCCGAGAACGCGAAGGGGTAGAACACGACGACGACGTTCTTGGTCGCGGTCAGCTCGGCGAGCGAGACCTCCACGCCGTTCTGGTCGCGCAGCGTGAAGTCGGGCGCGACCTGGCCGACAGCGAGCGGGGCCAGGGTGGACGTCATCATCCGGCCATCCTGCCAGCCGCGGGACGTCACCGGCGGACGCGGGTCCTGGGTGCGACGAGCTTGTGCGCACGCCAGTCCGCGGCGGCGTTGAAGGTTCCCGCCGTGTGCAGCCCCGCGGTGACCGCCGCCTCGTCGATGTCGCTGGGGTCGACCTCGTCGCCGGCGAGCTTCGGGGTCAGCAGCACGACGAAGCCCCCGTCGTCGAGCACCCCCACCATGTCGACGAGTGCGTCCCCGAGGTCGCCGTCACCCTCCCGGAACCAGAGCAGCACGGCGTCGGCCCCACCGGTGTAGTCCTCGTCCTCGATCTCGGCGCCGCAGTGGTCCTCGACGGCGTAGCGGAACTCGTCGTCGACGTCGGAGTCGTAGCCGAACTCCTGGACCACCTGGTCGCGGGCGAACCCGAGGCGCTCGACGACTCCGGAGCCACTGGTGCCCGGGTCGGTCGGCGGTGGGGCGGGGGTGTTCACGGGTGTCACGGCCTTTCTGGTTCGGGGGTGCCCTGCGGGTGCCGGGACCAGTCCACCAACCCCGGAGGGTCGGGTGCAAGGGGGGCGCGCGGTGGTTCCGACCTGCGGCGCGCCGAGCGGGCGCGTTCGGACACCTCCGCGAGGAAGTCCTCGGCGCGCGCGACGTCGAGGTGGGCCAGCACCGGCGAGACCGGGCCGGGGGCGGGCACCACGTGCACCGTCGCCAGGCCGAGCCGGGTCTCGAGCCAGCCCTGGCGCAGGGTGAGCGACTGGATGCGCGCGTGCGGCACCGCGATCGCCCGACGGGTGAACCGCCCGCTGCGCAGCAGCACGGCCGATGCCACGTCGAGCCAGCCGTTGCGTCGCCACGAGAGTGGGTCGAGCCACCGGGCCGCGGCGGTGCGGCCGCGCCAGCCGGGATCCGCGCCGTCGCCGAGCACGGCGTCGTCCCACGCACTCGCGGGCACCCCGGGTGCGACCAGGGCGAGCACCAGCCGAGCGTCCTCGAGCGTGCCCACCGGCAGCAAGGTCGTCTCGCGCTGGCCCTCGCCCTCGCCCTGGCCGCCGGAGCCGGCGACGTTGACCCGGATCCGCCACCAGCCCACCGGCCGCCACCACAGCGGCTGCACGAGCTCGAGGGCCTGGATGCGGTGCAGCGGGATGGTCGTCGCGCGCAGGTCGGTCAGGCCCTCCTGCACGCGCACGGCGGTGCCGGAGTCGGAGAGGTGGAAGTTGCCGTGGGTGAGCAGCTCCTTGACCCGGTTGATCGCGATGCCGACCGCGACCGGGAAGCAGGGCGGGGATGCCGGCGAGCGCCAGCGGGCCGACGCTGCGGACGCCGGCGCCGATCAGCCCGAACAGCGACCAGCGCCCCGAGCGCGATGGTCGACCCGTGCAGGATGGTCGCCACGAACAGCCGGCCGTTGGGCACCTCGAGCACCGGGTGGGACGCGGCCCACGGCAGCGGCGGGCCGACGACGTCCGGGCGCGGTCCCGGCATCCGGCGGCGGTGACGAGCCGGTGGCCGCGCCCATGGGGCCGACGGCGTCGGTCGCGACCAGGGCGGCCTCGTCGGTGCGGCCGGCGAGCTCGAGCAGGTGCTCGCGCAGCGCCTCCGCCCGACCGAGGTCGAGGAAGGACAGGGTGAGCGTGGAGTCGGACCCGCCGGCGGACTGCACGACGACCCGGGCCAGGCCCAGCGCCCTGGCCAGCAGCGGCCGCGACAGCTCGACGGCCTGCACCCGCTCGAGCCGCACCTGCCGGTGCTGGCGGAACAGCACGCCCTGGCGCAGCTCGACCTGGCCCCCGCCGACCCGGAAGCGCGAGTAGCGCCAGCTCACCCAGTTGACGCCGGCGATGACCGCCAGGAAGAGGACGAGCCCGGCGAGGGCGATGAACGGGTGGTCCACGGCCTGCTCGAACGGGTCGCCGCCGCCGCCGGTCGTCGACCGGGGAGCCGTCGGTCCCCACGAAGACGTCGCCGAAGCCGAGCGAGTTCAGGAAGCGTGTCGAACAGCTGGGACGCCGCGTAGCCGAGGATCGCGAGGAGCACGACGCCACCACGCAGCAGCGGCGACAGGGGGTGAAGCCGCTGCCACTCCCCCGAGGGCTCTGGAACCGGGTCGGTCACAGGCCGGCTCGCTGCGCCTCGCCGCGGGCCGCGAGCCGGCTGCGCAGGGCCTCGGCCTCGGCCACGGGGAGCCCGGGCAGCGAGCCACCGCTCTCCGGGGAGGCGGTGTGGATCTCGCACGAGGCGATGCCGAACGCCCGCTCGAGCGGTCCGGACTGGATGTCGACGTACTGGAGCCGCCCGTAGGGGACGCTGACCAGGGTGCGCAGCATCCGGCCCTTGCGGATGACGATCTCCTCGTCGAGCTCGACCCACGAGATCGCGCTCACCTGGCGCCCGATCGAGCCAGACGGCCCACAGGCCGACCGAGTGCCACGACGAGGGTGCCGACCAGCGCCCAGCGGGCTGGCGAAGACCGCGGCCACGACCGTGGCGAGGAGCAGCGGCAGGACGACGATGCCGACGGAGATCAGCCGCACGCGGGTCAGCATCGGGGAGACCGGCCGCCACGGCAGGTCACCACCGCGCAGGGTGACCTCCGCCGGGCGTGCCGGCGTCACGGGTGTGGGGTCGGCCATGCCCCCAGTGTGCCTCAGCCGAGGGCGTCGCCGAACAGGCCGATCAGCCTGCCGTTGCGCGCGCTCACGGCAACGACCCGCTCGGCGCGCGGCGTGTGTTTGGATGACCGCATGGGCCGGGTCACGACGCGGGTGCGCCGCACGCGGCTCGACGTCGACACCGGCGGCCGGGTCGACCGCACCGACACGGTCGCGGTCGAGGAGCCGCTCGAGATCCGGGTCGGCGACGAGCCGCTGACCGACGACGATGCGCACGCCCGGCGACGACTTCGACCTCGCCATCGGGCACCTGCTCACCGAGGCGATGCTGCACTCGGCGCCGCCGAGGTCGGCACGCTGATGCACTGCACCGACCTCGACGAGGACGGCTCCCCCACCTACAACGTCGTCGACGTGACCCTGGCACCCGGCGCCGTCGCTGCACCGGGCGGCGCGCGAGCGCACCGAGTCCATCACGAGTGCCTGCGGCGTGTGCGGCTCGGCCACCATCGACGCGGTGCGCACCAACAGCCGGTACGCCGTGGCCGAGGACGCCGTCGTCGTCTCGACCCCGAGGTGCTGGCCGGGCTGCCCGAGGCGCCTGCGCGCCCGCGCAGCCGGTGTTCGACCGCACCGGCGGCGTGCACGCGGCGGCGCTGGTCACCCCGGACGGCGAGCTGCTCGTCGTCCGCGAGGACGTCGGCCGGCACAACGCCGTCGACAAGGTCGTCGGGGCCGTGCGCCCGCGACGGCGAGCTGCCCTTCAGCCGGAACGCGTCCTCGTGGTCAGCGCCCGGGCCAGCTTCGAGATCGTGCAGAAGGCGAGCGTCGCCGGCATCCCGGTCGTCGTGGCGGTGGGCGCCGCGAGCTCGCTCGCGGTCGAGCTGGCGACCGCAGGCCGGCATCACCCTCGTCGCGTTCGCGCGACCCCCGCACCTGTCGGTCTACAGCCGCCCCGACCGGCTGCTCGGCGGGGCGTGACCGCCGGTACCGGCTGAGTAGCCTCGGCGGAATTGGGCGAGCGGCGCCGATGGGGTGAAAGATGGGTCGGGAGCGCGCCCTCTCCCGTGCGCGACCGTCGATCGTGCGAAAGGACGACCGCGTGGCCTCCCGCGAAGACGTCGGCCCCATCCTCAACGGCATCCCGACGCCAGCTGCCGGACATCGACCCCGACGAGACCGCAGGAGTGGCTCGACGTCCTCGACGCGGTCATCGACGGCCGCCGGCCGCACGCGAGCCCGCTACCTCATGCTGCGCTGCTGCGAGCGGGCGCGCGAGCGAGCAGGTCGGGGTGCCCGTCGCTGACGACCACCGACTACATCAACACGATCAGCCCCGAGCAGGAGCCGTGGTTCCCCGGCGACGAGGAGGTCGAGCGCGCGCTACCGCGCGCTACCTGCGCTGGAACGCCGCGATCATGGTGCACCGCGCCCAGCGGCCCGGCATCGGCGTCGGCGGCCACATCTCGACCTACGCCTCGGCGGCGACGCTCTACGAGGTCGGGCTTCAACCACTTCTTCCGCGGCAAGGACCACCCGGGCGGCGGCGACCAGGTCTTCTTCCAGGGCCACGCCTCCCCCGGCATGTACGCCCGCGCCTTCCTCGAGGGCCGCCTGTCCGAGGACCAGCTCGACGGCTTCCGCCAGGAGAAGTCGCCACGTCGTCGACGGCGCGCCGCTGGCGCTGCCCTCCTACCCGCACCCGCGCCTGATGCCGGACTTCTGGGAGTTCCCCACGGTGTCGATGGGCCTCGGCCCGATGAACGCGATCTACCAGGCGCAGTTCAACAAGTACCTGCACAACCGCGGCATCAAGGACACCAGCGAGCAGCACGTGTGGGCGTTCCTCGGCGACGGCGAGATGGACGAGCCCGAGTCGCGCGGCCTGCTGCAGCTCGCGGCCGACGAGGAGCTCGACAACCTCACCTTCGTCGTCAACTGCAACCTGCAGCGGCTCGACGGCCCGGTGCGCGGCAACGGCAAGATCATCCAGGAGCTCGAGGCGTTCTTCCGCGGCGCCGGCTGGAACGTCATCAAGGTCGTCTGGGGCCGCGGCTGGGACCCGCTGCTCGCGGCCGACCGCGACGGCGCCCTGGTCCACCTGATGAACTCGACCCCCGACGGCGACTACCAGACCTTCCGCGCCAACGACGGCGCGCTACGTCCGCGAGCACTTCTTCGGCCGCGACCCGCGCACCCGCAAGATGGTCGAGGACTGGTCCGACGAGGACATCTGGTGGAAGCTCAAGCGCGGCGGCCACGACTACCGCAAGGTCTACGCCGCCTACAAGGCGGCCATCGAGCACACCGGGCAGCCGACCGTCATCCTCGCGAAGACGATCAAGGGCTACGGCCTCGGGCCGCACTTCGCCGGCCGCAACGCGACGCACCAGATGAAGAAGCTCACCCTCGACGACCTCAAGACCTTCCGCGACAGCCTGCAGCATCCCGATCAGCGACGAGGCAGCTCGAGCGCGACCCCTACCAGCCGCCCTACTACCACCCGGGCCCGGACGACGACGCGATCCAGTACGCTCTCGAGCGCCGCGCGGAAGCTCGGCGGCGGCGTGCCGCAGCGGCGCGCGAAGCACGAGCACGCTGCACGCTGCCCGACGACTCGGCCTACGCCCAGGTCAAGAAGGGCTCGGGCAAGCAGCAGGTCGCCACGACGATGGCGTTCGTGCGGCTGCTCAAGGACCTGATGCGCGACAAGGAGTTCGGCCAGCGGATCGTGCCGATCATCCCCGACGAGGCGCGCACCTTCGGGATGGACTCGTTCTTCCCGACGATCAAGATCTACAACCCGCACGGGCAGAACTACACGCCGGTCGACGCCGACCTGATGCTCGCCTACCGGAGTCCGAGGACGGCCAGATCCTGCACCTCGGCATCAACGAGGCCGGCTCGATGGCGGCCTTCACCGCGGTCGGGTCGTCGCTACGCCACGCACGGCGAGCCGATGATCCCGATCTACGTCTTCTACTCGATGTTCGGGTTCCAGCGCACCGGCGACTCGATCTGGGCGGCCGCCGACCAGATGACCCGCGGCTTCCTCATCGGCGCCACGGCCGGTCGCACGACGCTGACCGGCGAGGGCCTGCAGCACGCCGACGGCCACTCGCCGCTGCTCGCCGTCGACCAACCCGGCGGTCGTGCACTACGACCCGGCGTTCGCGCTACGAGATCGCGCACATCGTGCAGGACGGCCTGCACCGGATGTACGGCGACGACCGCGACCGACGCCGAGCGCAACGTCATCTACTACCTCACCGTCTACAACGAGCCGATGCGTGCAGCCGGCCGAGCCCGAGAACGTCGACGCGAGGGCATCCTGCGCGGGCATCTACCTCTACGCCGAGGGCTCCACCGAGGGCCTGCCCGACGACGCGCCGCGGGTGCAGCTGCTCGCGTCCGGTGTCGGCGTGCCGTGGGCGCTCGAGGCCCAGGAGCTGCTGCGCCGACGACTGGGGCGTCGTCGGCCGACGTCTGGTCGGTGACCTCGTGGAACGAGCTGCGCCGCGACGGGCTGCGCTGCGACGAGCACGCCTTCCTGCACCCCGAGGCCGAGCGCGCCGGTGCCGTGGGTGACCCAGCAGCTGTCCGGCCGCGCCGGGCCCGGTCGTGGCCGTGTCGGACTACATGCGGGCCGTCCAGGACCAGATCCGCGCAGTGGGTGCCGGGCGACTTCACGTCGCTCGGTGCCGACGGGTTCGGCTTCTCCGACACCCGCCCGGCCGCCCGGCGCTTCTTCCACATCGACGGCCCGTCGATGGCGGTGCGGGCGCTGCAGTCGCTCGCCGAGCGGGGCGAGGTCGACGCGCTCGGTGCCGCGCGAGGCCGCCCGGCGCTACCGGCTGTCGGACGTCACGGCCGGCGCCTCGGGCAACGAGGGCGGCGACAGCTGACCCGATGATCGTCGCGTTCAGCATCGCCCCGGCGGGCCCGGACGACACCGGGTCGTACGCCGCTGCCGTCGCCGAGGCGGTCCGCATCGTGCGCGCCTCTGGGCTGCCGCACGAGACCAACGCGATGTTCACGAACATCGAGGGCGAGTGGGACGAGGTCATGGCCGTGCTCAAGGAGTGCGTCGACGCCATGACCGCGTCCCACCCGCGGGTCTCGCTCGTGGTCAAGGCCGACATCCGGCCCGGCCACACCGGTCAGCTCGCCGCCAAGGTGGCGAGGATCGACGACCTCCTGGCGGAGAGCGGCTGACCCACGGACCATTTGTGCATATGCAGGGTTCTGTATAGTCTTGCATCGTGTCCAAGGTCCTCACCTCCCTGCCCGTCGGCGAGCGCGTCGGCATCGCCTTCTCCGGGGGTCTCGACACCTCCGTGGCCGTCGCGTGGATGCGCGAGAAGGGCGCCGATCCCCTGCACCTACACGGCCGACCTCGGCCAGTACGACGAGCCCGAGATCGACACCGTGCCCGACCGCGCCGGCCAGTACGGCGCCGAGCTGGCCCGGCTGGTCGACTGCCGCAGCGCGCTGGTCGAGGAGGGCCTGTCGGCGATCGCGTGCGGTGCCTTCCACATCCGCACCGGCGGCAAGACCTACTTCAACACCACTCCCCTGGGCCGCGCGGTCACCGGCACGCTGCTCGTGCGTGCCATGCACTCCGACCAGGTCGAGATCTGGGGCGACGGCTCGACGTTCAAGGGCAACGACATCGAGCGGTTCTACCGCTACGGCCTGCTCGCCAACCCCAACCTGCGCATCTACAAGCCGTGGCTGGATGCCGACTTCGTCGCCGAGCTCGGTGGCCGCCACGAGATGAGCGCCTGGCTCACCGAGCGCGACCTGCCCTACCGCGTCCAGCCAGGAGAAGGCCTACTCCACCGACGCCAACATCTGGGGCGCCACCCACGAGGCCAAGACGCTCGAGCACCTCGACGAGTCGATGGAGGTCGTCGAGCCGATCATGGGCGTGAAGTTCTGGGACCCCTCGGTCGCCATCGACACCGAGGACGTCACGATCACCTTCGTGCAGGGCCGACCCGTGGCCGTCAACGGTCGGACCCTCGACCCGCTGGCGCTCGTCGACGAGGTCAACACCATCGGTGGCCGCCACGGCATCGGCATGTCCGACCAGATCGAGAACCGGATCATCGAGGCCAAGTCGCGCGGCATCTACGAGGCGCCGGGCATGGCACTGCTGCACATCGCCTACGAGCGCCTGCTCAACGCCGTGCACAACGAGGACACCCTCGCCAACTACTACGCCCAGGGCCGCCAGCTCGGCCGGCTGCTCTACGAGGGCCGCTGGCTCGACCCGCAGAGCCTGATGATGCGCGAGGCCATCCAGCGCTGGATCGCCTCGCTGGTCACCGGCCAGGTCACCCTGCGGCTGCGCCGTGGCGAGGACTACTCGATCGTCGACACCCGCGGCGAGAACTTCAGCTACCACCCCGACAAGCTGTCGATGGAGCGCGTGGAGAACGCCGCCTTCGGCCCGCTCGACCGGATCGGCCAGCTGACCATGCGCAACCTCGACATCGCCGACAGCCGCGCGAAGCTCGAGGTCTACGCCGGCCAGCCGGTCGAGCAGGGGCAGCTGCTCGTCGAGAACGGCACGCTCTTCGGCGAGCTGCCCGCGGGCGGCTACGACCAGATCACCGACAACCCGCTCGTCCAGGGCAGCGACGACGACGCCCTCGACCGGGCCGCCATGGAGTCCGGCACCGACTGACCTGCGCGTTCGACCCGCGGCTGGTTGTGAACGGCATACAAATACACTCGCCGTATGCCGTCCGCCCGCCCGACCCCGTCGGCCGCCACCCGGGCCCGGGTCGCCCGCGCCGCCGGTGACCTCGGCGCCGCCGCGGTGCAGCAGATGGAGACCGACCACGAGTGGTACCGGTCCCTGTCGGCCGAGGACCGTTCGTGGGTGGGGCTGGTCGCGCAGGCCGGCATCACCTCGTTCCTCGACTGGTTCGGCGGCGACCAGGCCCAGCCCGCGGTCACCGCTGACGTCTTCGGCACGGCACCACGCGAGCTGACCCGGTCGATCTCCCTGGCGCAGACGCTCGACCTGATCCGCACCGTCATCAACGTGGTCGAGCGCGAGATCGCCGACCTGGCGGCCCCCGGCGAGGGTGACCTGGCCCGCGAGGCGGTGCTGCGCTACAGCCGCGAGGTGGCGTTCTCCGCGGCCGAGGTCTACGCCCAGGCAGCGGAGGCCCGCGGCGCGTGGGACGCCCGGCTGGAGTCGCTCGTCGTGGACGCCGTGATCCGCGGCGAGGCCGACGAGTCGATGCAGTCGCGGGCGGCCGCACTCGGCTGGGGCGCGGTCACCCAGGTCGTGGTGGTCGTCGGCTCGACCCCTCCCGGGGCCACGGCCCCGGTGCTCACCGACCTGCACCGCGCGGCCCGGCGCACCGGCGTCGAGCTGCCTCGTCGCGATCCACGGCCCGCGGATCATCTGCATCGGCGGCAGCGTCACCGACCCGATGGCGCTGGCGACGGCGCTCGACCCGCACCTCGGGGACGGCCCGCTGGTGGTCGGCCCCGTCGTCCCGCACCTGTTCGCGGCCGGCCGCAGTGCCCGGGCCGCCATCTCCGGGCACAGCGCGGCGCCGGCCTGGCCGGCCGCACCCCGACCGGTGCACGCCGACGACCTGCTGGCCGAGCGGGCCCTGCTCGGCGACCTCCCCGCCCGCGGGGCGCTCATCGCACGGATCGTCCGCCCGCTGGCCGAGAGCCCCGGCGGCACCCTGCTCGACACCGCGGCGGCCTTCCTCGACGGCGCCCAGGGCGTCGAGGGCACGGCGCGCACGCTGATCGTGCACCCGAACACGGTGCGCTACCGGCTGGCCGGCATCACCAAGACCGTCGGCTACGACCTCACCGACGCCCACGACGCGCAGACCGTGCGCATCGCGCTCGCCTTCCACCGGCTCGGCCCCGCCTCGCGGTCCACGACGCGGCCCTGACCGGCATCCCGGCTCACGCTCGATTTGGAGGAAACCTACAGATCGGGCACCGAAGGTTCGTCGCCGCTCGTCACGAGAACGGTCACGGTCGGCAGGACAGGGTGGGGAACGTGATCGTCATCGTCTGCCCCGGCCAGGGCTCCCAGACCCCGGGCTTCCTCGCCCCGTGGCTCGAGCTGCCCGGCCTGCGTGACCAGCTGACCGCACTGTCCGACGCCGCCGAGGTCGACCTCGTCACCCACGGCACGACGTCCGACGAGGACACCATCAAGGACACCGCGGTCGCCCAGCCGCTGCTCGTCGGTGCCGGGCTGCTCGCCCTGCGTGCGCTGTCCGGCACGACCGCCGACGGCGGGTATGCCGTGGCACCGGCCGGCACCGGGGCACTCGCCGGGCACTCGGTCGGCGAGATCACCGCCGCCGCCGCGGCCGGCGTGCTCACCGAGACCGACGCGATGCGGTTCGTCGCACAGCGCGGTCGCGCGATGGCGCAGGCCAGCGCGGCCACCCCCACCGGCATGAGCGCGGTGCTCGGCGGCGACCCCGACGAGGTGCTCGCGACGATCGAGCGCCACGACCTCACCCCAGCCAACGTCAACGGCGCCGGCCAGGTCGTCGCCGCCGGTGCCCTCGACGCCCTCGCGGCCTTCGCCGCCGACCCGCCGACCCGGGCGCGCGTCATCCCGCTCAAGGTGGCGGGCGCCTTCCACACGCACTTCATGCAGCCGGCGGTCGGCGAGCTGCAGGCCGACTGGTCCGACCACGACGTCTCGGACCCCGGTGTCACGCTCGTCTCCAACCGCGACGGCGCGGTGGTCACCGACGGTCGGCAGGTGCTCGACCGCCTGGTGGCGCAGGTGTCGAACCCGGTGCGCTGGGACCTGTGCATGGAGCGGTTCACCGACCTCGGAGTCACCGCGATCATCGAGCTGCCGCCGGCCGGCACCCTCGTCGGGCTGGCCAAGCGGGCGCTCAAGGGCGTCGACCTGCTCGCCCTGAAGACCCCGGACGACCTCGACGCCGCCCGTACCCTCATCAAGGAGCACTCGGCATGACCGTCACCTCCAAGGGCTTCGCGGGGGCACTGCGCTCCGCCACCCCCACCCCGCACGCCCGGATGACCGGCATCGGCGGCTACCGGCCGCGCCGGATCGTGCCGAACTCCGAGATCGTCGAGCGGATCGACTCCTCCGACGAGTGGATCCGCGAGCGCTCCGGCATCATCGAGCGGCGCTGGGCCGGGGAGGGCGAGTCGGTCATCGACATGTCGCTGTTCGCCGCCCGGCCGGCCCTGGAGATGGCGGGCATCGAGGGCTCCGACCTCGACGCGATCATCGTCGCCACGGTCAGCTGGCCCTACCAGACCCCCGGCGCGGCCCCGCTCGTCGCGAAGGCGTTCGGCAGCACGGCGATGGCCCTCGACATCTCCGCCGCCTGTGCCGGCTACTGCCACGGCATCGCGCTCGCCAACGACATGGTGCGTGGCGGAACGGCCGAGCACGTCCTCGTGATCGGCGTCGAGCGGCTCTCCGACTTCACCAGCCGTGACGACCGCGGCACCGCGTTCATCTTCGGCGACGGCGCCGGCGCCGCCGTGATCAGCCGCTCCGAGACCGCCCGGCATCGGGCCGACGATCTGGGGCTCCGACGGCGAGAAGTGGGACGCGATCTCGCAGACCGACAGCTGGATCGACGTCCACGAGAAGGGCCTCAGCTGGCCGCACATCGGCATGCAGGGCCAGACCGTCTTCCGCTGGGCCGTGTGGGGCATGGCGCCGGTCGCCCAGCAGGCGCTCGACGCCGCCGGCGTCACCGTCGACCAGCTCGACGCGTTCATCCCGCACCAGGCCAACGTGCGGATCGTCGACGCCATGGCCAAGCAGCTGAAGATCCCCGCCGACGTGGCCGTCGCCCGCGACATCGCGTACACCGGCAACACGTCGGCGGCATCCGTGCCGCTGGCGATGGAGCGGATGGTGCGTCGCGGCGAAGTGCCCCGCGGCGGACTCGCCCTGCAGATCGGCTTCGGCGCCGGGTTGACGTACGCCGCGCAGGTCGTCGTCATCCCCTGACGCACAGCTCCCGTGGGCCCACGGGTCACCCGGGCCATCCAGCACCAGCACACCCGAAGAGAAAATCGAAGGAGCACCGCAATGGCACAGAGTGAGCAGGAGATCCTCGCCGGACTGGCCGAGATCGTCAACGAGGAGACCGGCCTCGACCCGGCCGAGGTCCAGTCGGACAAGTCGTTCACCGACGACCTCGACATCGACTCGCTGTCGATGATGACGATCGTCGTCAACGCCGAGGAGAAGTTCGGCGTGCGCATCCCCGACGACGAGGTCAAGAACCTCACCACCGTCGGCGACGCCGTCGGCTTCATCGCCAAGAACCAGGGCTGAACCAGTCCGTCCGCCCCGCCCCTACACATGTGGGGGGCGGGGGCGGACACTGGACGGCACGGCACCACCCACGTCCCTTCCCACAAGGAGCTGCAGGACCCATGAGCGAGCGACGCGTCGTCGTGACCGGACTCGGAGCCACCACCCCCCTCGGCGGGACCATCGCCGAGACGTGGGACGGCATCCTGGCGGGACGGTCAGGGGCCAAGCCCCTCCCCGAGGAGTGGCTCGAGCGGTACGAGCTGCCCGTGCACTTCGCGTGCACCATCGCGCAGAAGCCCGAGGAGGTGCTCACCAAGGTCGAGGTCCGCCGGATGGACCCCAGCGCCCAGTACGCGGTCATCGCGTCACGCGCGGCGATGGAGGATGCCGGCTCCCCCGAGATCGACCCGCTGCGCCTCGGCGTCGCGATCGGCACCGGCATCGGCGGTGTGTGGACCCTGCTCGACCAGTGGGACATCCTCAAGGAGAAGGGCGTCCGTCGCGTCTTCCCGCTGGCCGTTCCGATGCTGATGCCGAACACCTCCGCGGGCAACGTCTCGCTGCAGCTCGGCGCCCGCGCCGGCGCCCACACCACGGTGTCGGCCTGCGCCTCGGGCGCGGAGTCGATGGGCACGGGCTACGACATGATCCGGGCCGGCCGCGCCGACATCGTCGTTGCCGGCGGCACCGAGGCCGCCATCCACCCGCTGCCGTTCGCCGGGTTCGCGCAGATGCAGGCGCTCTCGACCCGCAACGACGACATCGGCGCGGCGTCGCGCCCCTACGACACCGGCCGCGACGGCTTCGTCATGGGCGAGGGCGCCGGCGTCATGGTGCTCGAGGAGTACGAGCACGCCGTCGCCCGCGGCGCGCGCATCTACGCCGAGTTCGCCTCGATCGGGATGTCCGCGGACGCCCACCACATCACTGCCCCCGAGCCCGAGGGCGCCGGCGCGTCACGGGCGATGCGCGAGGCCGTCGAGCGGGCCGGGCTCGCCGACAACGACATCGTCCACATCAACGCCCACGCGACCTCGACCCCGGTCGGTGACGTCGCCGAGGCGAACGCGATCCGCCGGGCGTTCGGTGCAGCCGCCGACGACATGTGCGTCAGCGCCACCAAGTCGATGACCGGGCACCTGCTCGGTGCGGCCGGCGCCCTCGAGGGGCTGCTCTCCGTGCTGTCGGTGCACCACCGGGTCGCCCCGGCCGCCATCAACATCGACGACTTCGACCCCAAGATCGACCTGGACGTGGTGCGCGGCGAGCACCGCACCCTGCCCGACGGCGACATCGCGGTGCTCAACAACTCGTTCGGGTTCGGCGGCCACAACGTCGCCCTGGTCGTCAAGAGCGTCTGAGCCACCGCACCCCGCGCGCGACCGCGCGAACGACGACGCCCCCGCTTCCTCACCGGGGGCGTCGTCGCTTCCGTGGCGGTGCAGTCGGGTCAGCCGACCTTGTGCAGCCAGCGCACCGGGGCGCCGTCACCGGCGTACCGGAACGGCTCGAGCTCGTCGTCCCAGTCGGTGCCGAGCAGCTCCTCGATCATCTCGTGCATGGCCTCGGAGCTGCCCTGGGCGAGCATGACGACCTCACGCAGGCGGTCCTCGTTGATGACGGCGTCGCCGCTGGCGGAGGTCCAGGTGTGGTGGATGCCCAGGCGCGGGGTGTGCGACCAGCGTGAGCCGTCACAGCCGGCGCTCGGCTCCTCGGTCACCTCGTAGCGCAGGTGGTCCCAGCCGCGCAGCGCGGAGGCGATCCGGGCGCCGGTGCCGGCCTCGCCGGCCCAGCTGAGCTCGGTGCGCACCAGACCGGGGCCGGCGGGCTGGTCGGTCCAGTCGACCGAGACCCGGGTACCGAGCACTCCCTCGATCGCCCAGACGATGTGCGGGCACAGCGCTTTCGGGGTCGAGTGGACGTACACCACTCCCCGCGTGTTGGTACGCGGCATCGCGACAGACATCCTGGCCTCCTTCGCGTGCGAGGGACGTCTTCCCCAACGCCGGTGCGCGCGATGTCTGCCTGTTGGTCTGCCGGTTGGCGGGTTCTCACCCGGTCCGGATGCCGTGCGGCTGTGCTCTGTGGGCACGTGTCAGTGCCGTTGTGTGTCACATCATGCCCCAACGGCCCCAGCCGCACCAGCGATCCCACAATTCCCACGGGGAGACCGGGGTGACGGGGTGCGACGGCGTGGACCGCAGCGCCCCATGACCCTGAGGGTGAGGCCGGATGCCGTGGACCATCCCGGTAGGCTCGCGGCGCCCGGAGCCGTGGTCACGGCACCGGCACGAGGGGCGTTAGCTCAGTCGGTCAGAGCAGCGGACTCATAATCCGTCGGTCGTCGGTTCAAGCCCGACACGCCCCACCACTTGCCCCACCACATATCCGCAGGCCAGAGGCCCTTTCTGGCCTTGGCGGTCGTCCACACCACCCTCGAATCGGCCTCGGGGGCCCTTTCGGGGCCATCCGGCAGACAGCGCCACCGTCTGCCAGACAGCGCCACCGTCTGCCCGCCCGCGCCATCGTGTGCCGTTTACCGGATCTGCCGATGTCCGCGCTCTTGACGCACGCTTTCGATCTCCGCTTGGTCATGCTGTCAGCGGACCCCGACAAAGGCAGAACGGATGCCCCGCCGGGTCCGCGTAGACCTGGATGACTTCACCTGAAGTCGCCAGGTCGTCTGCCGGCTTCACGAGTTTCGCGCCGAGTGAGATCGCCGTCTCGTGCGCTGCCGACGAGTCATCGACCCACAGGTCAAGGTGGATCTGTTGCTGCTGACGCCCGTCCGGCCACTCAGGAGCAACATGGTGGGGCGCAGCTGGATCCCGAGTCGCCAATCGCCATCCACGATGACGCTGTGCCAGTCGTCGTCGGCGTCGACCGTGCCGTCGAGGAGCCCCGCCCAAAAGGAGCTCTCGGCATGCACGTCGCGAGCATCGAGCACGTGGACCATCCGGGAGACGCGCATGACCCCGATGGTGTCGCATCGGCATGGGCCTCGGGAAGGTTGGACGTCCCCACGAGTGGCGCACCACCTTCACCGGAACGCCGATCCCACCGATGACCCCTCCTGATCCGGTCAGCGCGGTGCTGCGCCTCGTGGACGCAACAGCCTCTGAACGTGCCCAACGGGCGCTCCACCACCCCGCCCAGGGTGCCCAGGAGCTCCACGACCTGCGGTCTCGAGGTCCGCGACCTCATCCGCGCCGAGCCAGCGGGGTCACCACGTCGCCACGTCCGACCTTGGGTGTGGTCCCCCGTTTCCACCGGTGTCCCCGTGACGGCGTCGGGGCGGGAGCACGGCCTCGAGCTGCGCTTGTCGTACTACGTGAAGCCGGTCGTGTAGCGGGTGGGCGACCCCGTCCTCTGATCTCGGCAACCCGGCCCGCTTGTTGCCGATTTGCTCCGCAACCTCCGCGGACGGGGTCCAACCAGAGCCAACGAGTGTGGGGTCGAGAACGTCACTGCTGAGCACGAACAGGCTCGGGTGACGACCCGCCAGGACGACCTGGCTCGGACTCATGATCCGTCCGTCGTCGGTTCAAGCCCGACACGCCCAGTGCATTTCCGCAGGTCTCGCAGTGGTCCTGCTGCCTCGAAGGTTCCTGAAAGGTCGGTGCGCTCCACTTAATCCAGTTGGCCAGCAGACGTCAGGATCAGGGCCTCCTGGTCCGCCGCGCAGGAGCGTTCAGCCCGACGGTGGACAGGAACCGGCGACAGGCACGCCGATGAAAGCACTGACCCTGAAGGAGGCCGCGGCCATGGCCGAGGAGATTGAGCAGAGCACTGGAGTGTCCCGACGCACCCTCTTTCGGCTGGGAGCAGCCGGCGGCGTGGGAGCCGCGCTGGCGGGGGCGAGTGTCGGAGCCCCCTACCTCTCACAGAACGGGCTGCTGCTCGCTCGACGGTGCGTTCGGCGCCACCTCCACGGAGCTGGCCGACACGCTGTTCTACATCGAGGCCTTTCCCGACCAGCCCGCTGATCCTGTCGCCGTTCACGCGACGCGCTGCCGATCCCGAAGGCGCTCGCGCCCGGAGCCGTACGACGGCTACACGAACTGGGACCAGCCGCCGGGACCCGGTGATGGGCCAGCAGAACTCGCTGGGCAACGAGCGGCACCAGATGTGGCCGACGCACGCCCAGATCCCGCGCTACTCCCGGACCCGATCGTCTACAAGATCGACTGCGTGGTCGCGCACGCACGCGTTCACGACCTCGCAGGTGCTGCCGATCGACGCGAAGGGCAGGCCGACCGTCTCGTTCGACGCCATCGGGCAAGACGTACCCCGCGGGCACCGAGCGCGACGCTGCCGCCCAGCACGATCTACGGCTTCAACGGCACCTTCCCCGGGCCCGATGATCAACGCCGAGTACGGCAAGCCGGCGCTGGTCCGGTTCGAGAACCACCTCGACGAGAACCCGCTCGGCCTGGACCGGCAGGACTTCGGCTCCCCGGACTGGTCGTTCCTGACCCACCTGCACAACGGGCACACCGCGCCGGAGAGCGACGGCAACCCGCACTACTCGATGCGCTACGGCCCGCAGCACACGGGCTACCGGCCGGGGCAGTGGGTCGACAACCTCTACCTGAACTGGCCGGCCGGCGGCGACGACCGCGAGAAGCAGAGCTTCTTCTGGTTCCACGACCACCGGATGGACCACACCGGCGTCCAACGTCTACAAGGGCATGGTCGGCCTCTACCCGATCTACGACCCGAGAACGGGATGGACATGGGCGACGAGCGCCAGGGGCTCCGGCTGCCGGGCGTGCGCACGGACCACTCGGACGGCTCGTTCGACGTCGACTACGACATCCCGCTGGCCTTCTACGACTGCCGGCTCGACGACGGCGTCACGATCCACAAGGACATCCACGACGCGCAGGGCGAGTTCCCGGCGGCGAAGAACCCGGCCACGCACCCCGAGTGGTGGGGCAAGACGTTCTACAAGCACTTCCCCAACCACGGCTTCGTCGGCGACATCTTCACCGTCAACGGCACCGCCTACCCGGTGCTGGAGGTCAAGCGACGCAAGTACCGCTTCCGGTTCCTCGACGCCTCGGTCGCGCGGATCTACGAGTTCAAGCTGATGAGCTCGACGAAGGGCCCGAAGACGGCCGTCGTCGCTCGGCTACTCCGGCGACGAGCTCGAGGGGCAGTACCGCATCCCGGACGGCCAGCAGTGCATGAAGTTCACCCAGATCGCCTCGGACGGCGGGCTGCTGCCGTTCCCGATCACGCGCGACTCCTTCGAGCTGTGGCCGGCCAAGCGCCGCGAGTTCATCGTCGACTTCACCAAGTACCAGGACGGCACGCCGACCACCAAGGGCGACGTCATCTACCTGACCAACGTCGATGAAGATGCCGAACGGCCGGATGTGGACCAACTCCTCGCGGTTCGCGCCCGACCCGAACTACAAGGTGCCGGTGCTGAAGTTCGTCATCGGCGACGACGCGCCGGACGACAGCGTGATCCCGCACCGAAGCCGCTGCGCCCGCTCCCGCCGCTGCCGTCCAACTGGCAGAGCCTGATGGACAACCGGCTGATCTTCGAGGTGAAGCGCGGCGCAGCCGGCGGCGAGACCGAGTGGCTGATCAACGGCGAGCCGTTCGACCCGGCGCGAGTGGCGACCAGCCTGAAGAACCCGGCCGGCAAGACGCCGCTGGCCCAGCAGAAGAAGGGCAGCTTCAACCTCTGGGAGATCCGCAACGGCGGCGGTGGCTGGGTGCACCCGTTCCACCTGCACATGGAGGAGCACCGCACCGTGATGCGCAACGGCAGGGACGTCACCAAGGCCGGACCCCGGGCATCCCGACGACGTCTCGCGCGAGGACCTGGTGGCGCTGGACCCGGGCGAGTCGGTGATCATCTACCGCGGCTTCCGCGACTTCATCGGGCCCTACGTCGCGCACTGCCACAACCTGGCGCACGAGGACCACGCCATGATGTTCGGCTGGGAGATCACCTGATGTCCATGACGCGCGTCGAGCCCGCCGGCGCCGCGGCACGCGTCCCATGGAGCAGGGACCCGCATGCCCCGGACGTGGGCGTGCCCTGGCGGACCGTGCTGCCGCTGGCCGTCGTGCTGGCCTACGCGGACGGGTTCTGGATCATCTCGCTGCGCGGCGCCGTCGGAGCCATCGAGCGCACCGAGGCCCCGTTCGAGACCTGGATGCGCGAGTCCACCCTCGCCGTGCCGCTCTTCGTCCTCGCCGTGCTCGGCGCGCTGACCCTGGCGATGCGCTGGTTCGGCGCGTCTGGGCACCGACCGACGGCAGGTCCTGCTGTCCGGGCTGCTGGTCGTCGCGGCCGGGACCCTGACGGGGATCGCCGAGCTGGCGGCCAGCTCGGCGTACGACTACCGCCTCCAGCTGCATCAGGACTTCATGATGGGCGCGATGCGGCAGACCTGCACCGGAAGCTGCCTCGAGGCGCTCGACGACGCGACCTTCTGGCTCCAGGTGCGGTCCGTCGGCTGGGGCAGTCTGATCCTCCTCGTCACCAACCTCGTGCTGGTGGCCTGGGCCATCGCCTTCCTCGGCGGACGGCTCGCCGTCAGCACCCCCCGCACGATCGGCTCCGCGACGTGCGGAGCCGCGCCGGCGAGCTGCGCATCCTGCTGGTTGCCGGGCTGGTCGGCAGCGCGGTCATCCACGCCGCCGTCGTGCCCGAGCACCGGGCCGAGTGGGCCTCGGCGGGAACGTTCTTCGTCCTCCTCACCGTTGCCGAGCTGGCCGCGGCAGCGCTGCTGCTCCTGACCTTGCGGCCGGGAGCACTCCTCGCCGCGGCCGCGGTCTCAGCGGGACCCCTCCTGCTGTGGGCGTGGTCACGCACCACCGGGCTCCCCTTCGGCCCTGAGGCGGGCCTGCCCGAGGCGATCGGGCTCGCCGACGTCGCCGCGTGCCTGCTGGAGGTGGTCACCCTCACCCTCGCGGTCGCCCTCTTGCGCGAGTCGACCTGGACGAGGCGCCCGAACCCACCAGCGAGCCACGTGCCCCGGCTGGCCCTCGTGGCCCTGGTTGCGCTCACCGCGGCCGGCCTGGCCGGCACCCAGCTCCCTTGGTTCCAGGTACTCGTCGCCAGCATGGAGCACTCAGGCTAGGCGTCCTCGTACGAGCGCGGGTCCTCGACCGGCTCGAGGTGGCAGAGAACCTCGATGTCCGGGAACTCCGTCACGAGCGCGTCGGTGATCTCCTCGATCAGGTCGTGGCCGCGTCGCACCGTCCACTCGCCGGGCACGAGCAGGTCGAACTGCATGAACCGGCGGTTGCCGGCCTCCCGGGTGAGCAGCCGGTGCCACGAGACCTCGGCGGAGGTGAACCGGCCCAGCACCGCGCGGATGACCTCGTCGTCGGCCGCGGACAGGCTGGCGTCCATCAGCCCGGCCGACGCGCTGCGGATCAGCCCCCAGCCGGTCACCAGGATGTTCAGCCCCACCGCGAAGGCCACGACCGGGTCGAGGCGCTCCCACCCGGTCACCCCCACGAGCAGGACCCCGACCACGACCCCCACCGAGGTCCACACGTCGGTCATCAGGTGCTTGCCGTCGGCGGTCAGCGTGATCGACCGGTGACGCGCCCCGGCGCGCAGGAGGACGACGGCGACCAGCCCGTTGACGACCGAGGCCACGACGGAGACGGCCAGGCCGGCGCCCACGTTCTCGATCGGGCGGGGGTTGAGGAACCGCTCGATCGAGCTGAACAGGATGACGGCGGCGGCGACGAAGATCATCATCCCCTCGGCCGCGGCCGAGAAGTACTCCGCCTTGGTGTGGCCGAAGTGGTGGCCCTCGTCGGCCGGCCGGATCGCGACCTTGAGCGCCACGAGCGCGACGATCGCCGCGACCAGGTTGACCAGGGACTCGGCGGCATCGGACAGCAGGCCGACCGATCCGGTGATCTGCCAGGCCACGGTCTTCAGGGCGATGGTGACCAGGGCCGCGGCGATGGACAGCCAGGCGAAGCGGCTCAGGTCAACGGGTTGCGCACGGGCTCGCGCCGCCGGAACGGTCACGGTCCCACGCTCGGGTCACCGCTCGGGGCGGCGTTGGCCGCGAGCCAGGCGCGGTACGTCGGGCGGAGGCAGTGGCCACAGGGTCGGTAGCCGGCCGCGATGGCCGACTCCTCGTCGGCGAAGAACACCCGGTGCGTCACGTACTTGCCCTTGGCGATCCAGCGCAGGGCGGTCGGGCAGTCCAGACGGCCATAGACCTTCGTCCGCCGGTGACCGCCCAGGGTGCCGGGCGTGGACGACTGGTAGGGCACCCCGTCGGGGCCGAGCAACGTGTACGTCCTCACCCAGTTGAGTCTGCACCGGGGTGCGGCCCCGTCGCCCAACGGGGGTGATCGAGCGTCCGAATGACTGCGACGTCCCCGCGGCGTCAGGTGGGGGTGGGCGCGGTGGCGACGAAGGTCAGAGTCCCCGAGCAGGTCCCGGTCGGAGTGGTGACGACGTACGCGACCGTGTAGCTACCACGGAAGTCGTTGCCGCTGTTGGTGCCATCGCCGAACAGCGTCACGGTGCTCGTGCCGAGGTGCGGCAAGTTCGTCCCCCAGTTGAGAATGCGGGCGCTGCCGAGGAGCGTCTGGAAGGTCGTGATGACCGCCGAGGCGTCCGGGCTCGCTACGGTCAGGACCAGCTGGACACCAGACCTGACGGCTGTCGCACGCTGCACGGTGAAGGGCGTGCAGCCGCTCGCAGCCTGGGCGGGCGCAGCGGCACCAACGACGATCACCGGCACGGCCCAGGCCGCGCCGGCTGCGAGACGACGCCTCGAGATGGTGCTCATGTCTGCGGGTGCTCCCTTGCCGAAGGTTCGATGACTGCGTCACCGTACCGATAGTTGACAGCGAAATTGTGCAAAATCGCACAAGCGACGCATGTGGTTGATGGTGCGCCTGCGAAAGCCTTCCCGCGGGGCGGCTCTCAGCTGTCGAAGCCGACCCCGGCGGCATCCAGCCCGCGCAGCCACAGGTTGCGTCGACCGGTGCGGTCCTCGGCAGCCAGGCTGGCGCGGGTGGCGCGCACCGCGGCGTAGCGAATCGGCTCCGGGGGGAACGGCATCGGCTTGCGCCGCACCATGCCCAGCCGGGTCACCTCGGTGTCGCGGCCGTCGACGAGGTCGAGCGCCACACGCGCTCCGAAGCGGGTCGAGGCGACGCCCAGCCCGGTGTAGCCCACGGCGTACGACAGGCGACCGCCGAGCGCGGTGCCGAACACCGGCGTGAAGCGCGAGGTCGTGTCGATGACCCCGGCCCACCGGTGGGTGAACCGCAGCCCCTCGAGCTGGGGGAAGATCTCGAAGAAGTGCCGCGCCAGCAGGTCGTGCGAGGCCGACTGCTCCAGGCGCGGGTCGATCCTGCCGGGGAAGTGGTAGTTCGCGTCGTAGCCGCCGAAGAGCACCCGGTCGTCGAGGGTGCGGCGGTAGTAGTGGAACTGGTTGCCCGCGTCGGTGAGCCCCTCACGCCCGCGCCAGCCGACGGCATCCAGCTGCGCGGCCGACAGCGGCTCCGACATCAGCACGTGGTCGTAGACCGGCAGCGTCCACAGGGCGAGCCGCTTGAGCGGGCCGCGGAACGCACCGGTGCCGAGCACCACGCGGTCGGCGCGCACACTCCCCCACTCGGTGCGCACCACGACGCCGCCCGCCTCGCGGTCGAAGGCCGTCACGGTGGTGTCCTCGTGCAGGCGCACACCGAGCCGCTCGGCGGCGGCGGCCAGGCCCCAGACCAGCTTGCCGGGGTCGACCAGGCCGATGGTGGGGTCGAGGAAGCCGGCCAGGTAGCGCGGTGAGTCGACCCGAGCGCGAGCCGCGGCGGCATCCAGGTGGCTGACCGGCACGCCGTGGTCGCGGTGCAGCTCGTAGCCCTCGCGCACCGACTCGACCTGGTGCTCGGTGAGCGCCATCGTGATCTCGCCGGGCACGTGGTAGTCGGCGTCGATGTCGTAGGTCGCGAGGGTCGACTCGAGCCCGGCGCGGTTCTCCTCGGCGAGCCGCTCGAGCGTGGCGATCTCGTCCGGCCAGCAGGCCAGGCCCTGCGCGAGGCCGTGGGTGAGCGACGACGCCACGAACCCGCCGTTGCGCCCGGATGCCGCGACGCCGAACCGGCCGCGCTCGAGCACGACGACGTCGCGCGACGGGTCGTCCTCCTTGGCCTGGATCGCCGCCCACAGCCCGGTGAACCCGCCTCCGACGACGACGAGGTCGGCCCGGTGGCCCGCCCCGGTGAGCGACGCGCGCGGCGAGGGCCGCTCGGGACGGTCGGTCCAGAAGACGTCGGGCGTCGCGTCGGCGAGGGAGGCCCGCACGGCGGCGGGGTCGGCAGTCATCCGCCCATCATGCCGGTGCGAGGATGCCGGTATGCGCCTGCTCAGCCCCGACGTCACCGCCGCTGCCCTCGTCCACGAGCCCCTCCCGGCGCAGGACGTCGCCGACGGCTCGCCCACCACGGCGGTGGTCACGCTCGGCACCGTCGGCGGCGCCGAGGTGGGCCTGTGGGAGATGACCGAGGGCACCGCCCGCGACACCGAGGTCGACGAGGTCTTCGTCGTGGTCTCCGGCTCGGGCCAGGTGACCTTCGAGGACGGCGAGCGGCTCGACCTCGCCCCCGGGGTGGCCGTGCGGCTGACCGCCGGCGAACGCACCGTGTGGACGGTGACCGAGCGGGTACGGAAGATCTGGGTGGTCTGAAGGTCTCGTTTCGGTCACCCTCCGATTCGGTGCGCTCAATGCGTGCGTTGTGGCCCGTCGGTGGCTAGGTTCGCTGCATGGCCGAGCCCCTCGTCGTCCTCAAGGGCGTCAACAAGCACTTCGGTGACCTGCACGTGCTCCAGGACATCGACCTCACCGTCGGCACGCGGCGAGGTCGTCGTCGTCATCGGCCCCTCCGGCTCCGGCAAGTCGACGCTCTGCCGCGCGATCAACCGGCTCGAGACCATCGAGTCGGGCACGATCACCATCGACGGCAAGCGCGCTGCCCGAGGAGGGCAAGGAGCTGGCCCAGCTGCGCGCCGACGTCGGCATGGTCTTCCAGTCGTTCAACCTGTTCGCCCACAAGACGATCCTGCGAGAACGTCACGCTCGGCCCGATCAAGGTCCGCAAGATGCGGCAAGGCCGACGCCGAGAAGCGGGCGCTGGAGCTGCTCGAGCGGGTCGGCGTCGCCCACCAGGCCGACAAGTACCCCGCCCAGCTCTCCGGCGGTCAGCAGCAGCGCGTCGCCATCGCCCGCTCGCTCGCGATGGACCCCAAGGTGATGCTCTTCGACGAGCCGACCTCGGCCCTGGACCCGGAGATGATCAACGAGGTGCTCGACGTCATGATCGAGCTGGCGCACGAGTGGCATGACGATGGTCGTCGTCACCCACGAGATGGGCTTCGCCCGCCGCGCCGCCAACCGCGTCGTCTTCATGTCCGACGGCCAGATCGTCGAGGAGGCCGCACCCGAGCAGTTCTTCACCAACCCCAAGAGCGATCGCGCCAAGGACTTCCTCGGCGAAGATCCTCACCCACTGACCACCAGCAACAGCAGCCGGCGGGGCACCCGGCATCCGCCGCACCATCTGGGAGGAAACACCGATGAACACTCGACGAATGGGGGCCGCGGTAGCCGCCGCGGCACTCGCGACTCGACACTCGCCGCCTGCGGTTCGGACGCCGGCGACACCGGCTCCGACACGAGCAGCCTCGGGCGATGCCGCGGCCAGCGGCCTGAAGGTCGGCATCAAGTTCGACCAGCCCGGCCTGGGCCTGAAGAAGGGCACGGAGTACACCGGCTTCGACGTCGACGTCGCGAAGTACGTCGCCAAGGAGCTCGGCACCGACGCGGCGGACATCACCTGGGTGCAGGCCCCGAGCGCCCAGCGCGAGACGCTCATCGAGACCGGCCAGGTCGACATGGTCGTCGCGACCTACTCGATCACCGACACCCGCAAGGAGAAGGTCTCCTTCGCCGGCCCGTACTTCATCGCCGGCCAGGACCTCCTGGTGCGCGCCGACGACACCTCGATCACCGGCCCGGACACCCTCGACGGGCAAGAAGCTCTGCTCGGTCACCGGGTCCACCTCGGCCCAGAAGGTCAAGGACAAGTACCCGGCGGTGCAGCTGCAGGAGTTCGCGACGTACTCCGAGTGCCTGCCCGCCCTCGCCAACGGCGGTGTCGACGCCCTGACCACCGACGACACGATCCTCGCCGGCTTCGCGGCGCAGCCCGAGTACGAGGGCAAGTTCAAGGTCGTCGGCAAGCCGTTCTCCGAGGAGAACTACGGCGTCGGCCTCAAGAAGGGCGACACCGCCACGTGCGAGAAGGTCAACGACGGCGATCACCAAGATGGTCGCGGACGGCTCGTGGCAGAAGGCCATCGACGCCAACCTCGGCCCGGCCGGCTACAAGCCCGGCACCGGCAACCCGCCGACGCCCGCCGCCTGCTCCTGACGCCCGTCCACGACGAGGGATGCCGCCCGCCCACCGCGGGCGGGCGGCATCCCGTCGTCCCCGCTGACCGCGAAGGCGCACCCATGAGTCGAGATCCTTTCGACGAAGTACGACGTCCTCGCGGCGTTCTGGATGACGATCTACCTCGACCTTCTTCGCGGCGATCGGCTCGCCTGCTGATCGGCACGGTCCTGGCCGATGATGCGCGTGTCGCCGGTCGCGCGTGCTCCGCGGTCTGGGCGGCCGTTCTACGTCAACACGGTGCGCAACACCCCGCTGACGCTCATCATGCGTCTTCTGCGTCCTCGGCGTCCTCTACGTGCTCCAGGTACCACTCGCGCCCACTGACTCCCCGACGTCGGTGCGGGACAACGCGATCCGCTGGGCGATCGTCGGGCTGTCCGTCTACCACGCGGCGTTCGTCTGCGAGGCGCTGCGGTCGCGGCGTCAACACCGTCGCCCGCGGCCAGGCCGAGGCGGCGCGCGCCGATCGGCCTCACCTTCCCCCAGTCGCATGCGCGAGGTGATCCTGCCGCAGGCCTTCCGCGGGGCGATCGCGCCGCTCGGCTCGTCCTCATCGCGCTGACCAAGAACACCACGGTCGCGTCGATCATCGGCGTCGCCGAGGCCTCGGGCCTGATGAAGACGATCATCGAGAACGAGACGGCGTAGCGTCGCGGTCTTCCTGGTCTTCGCGATCGGGTTCGTGATCCTGACCCTGCCGGTCGGGGTGCTCTTCACCAGCCTGTCGCGGCGCCTGGCGGTGAAGCGATGAGCGCCGCGTCGCTGCTCTTCGACGCTCCCGGCCCCCGGGCCCGGGCCCGGTACCGGTTGTTCACCCTGCTCGGGTTCCTCCTGGCCGTCGGCACGCTGGCGCTGGTGCTGTGGAAGCTCGGCCAGTCCGGCCAGCTCGATGGGGCGATGTGGAGCCGCTTCGTCCTCACCAGCGACGTGTGGACCGAGTACCTCGTCCCGGGGCTCATCAAGACCCTCCAGGCCGCGGCGCTCTCGATCGTGCTCGCGCTGGTGTTCGGCCTGCTCTTCGGGATGGGCCGGCTGTCCCGGGCCGCGCCCGTGCGGTGGTTCTGCGGCGTCGTCGTCGAGTTCTTCCGGGCCGTCCCCGTGCTGCTGATGATGTACTTCGCGTACGGCGTGTACGCCACCAACAACGTCTTCGGCGTCGACTTCAACGCCTTCTACGGCGTCGTCACCGGGCTCACCCTCTACAACGGCTCGGTCATCGCCGAGCTGGTGCGCTCCGGCGTGCACCAGCTGCCGCGCGGGCAGTCCGAGGCCGGGCTCTCGCTGGGCCTCACGCCCGGCCAGGTGCTGCGCTCGATCGAGCTGCCCCAGGCGCTCACCGCGATGCTGCCGGCGCTGGTCGGCCAGCTGGTCGTCATCCTCAAGGACAGCGCGCTCGGCACGGCGATCACCTACCCCGAGCTGCTCCAGCAGGGCCGCGACGCCGGCACCGCGTACGCCGCGGTCATCCCCGCCTACGTCGTCGTGGCGCTCATCTTCATCGTCATCAACTACGGCCTCACCGTGGTCGCCGGGCGGGTCGAGCGCCGGATCAACCGACGCGGCCGCGCGGCGGGCGGCACGATCACGAACGCGATGCCCGGTGCACCAGGCGGATCGGGTGCGATGGCGAGCACCGGGCTGGCCGGCGACAACGTGCAGAACCTCGACCCCCGGGCCTGACCGCCCGCACTGAACGGGGAAAGGCCGCTGAGGTATCCACAGTCTTCGACCTGCACTTCTCAACGACGGACAGCTCGTGGAACGAGTGGGCCTCACCAGCGTGCTAAATGCCGCCGCCGCCGCCACCACCGTCGTAGAAGTTGTTGGTGTAGAGGGAACCACTCTTCTGCGGGTCACGGTCCAGATGACTCTGGATGTCCCGGCCTGAGAAGCGGCGGTCGAACCACACTCCCACCAGCAGGAGCAGCACAATGAACCCAACAACCCAAACCCACAGCGGCATGGCCAGCCTACTTCCACCCCCACCAAAGGCGTAGGCGTTGGATTGAGTGTCCTCCGCAAGGGCGGCCCGTCCAGCCACTCGCGAACCCAACACCATGACTACGTGTTCACCACCGAGACGGGGCGACTGATGGACCAGCGCAACGCGTCCAGGGGCTACGCGCGAGCGTTGAAGCGCGCAGGGTTGGAGACGGTCCCAGCCCGCTTCCACATCATCCGGCACTCGGTGACGTCGAAGATGCTGGTGGATGGCGCAGTGTCGATGCGGACCGCCTCGGAGGTGCTGGGCCGCGCGACGACCTCGATCACCGCCGACATCTACGGTCACGTTGCGCAACAAGCAAAGTCGGACGCCCTGGGCGAGGTCGCGGGGGCCTTGCACGATCCGACCTCCGCAAAGACACCGCTACGGAGGCTGCAAACTGCCACCCGGGACGCCTGAGGCCCTGTCACGAACGTGGTGACAGGGCCTCAGAACTGCGGGGATGCTCCCCCGGTTGGACTCGAACCAACAACCTGCCGATTAACAGTCGGCTGCTCTGCCAATTGAGCTACAGGGGAAAGGCCGCCACGGGATCGCCGCAGCAGCGCCCGGCAACGATAGCAAAGGAGGGACCCCGCCACGAAAACGGGTCGGCCTCGGCCGGCGTCAGCTCAGGCCGACCTGCTCGCGCACCCGGGCCAGTCCCTCGCGGACCTGCTCGGACACCCCCGGGTCGGTGCTGCGGACCCCCGGCCCGAGCAGGACCTGGCTGACCAGAGCATGGGTCGTGAGGTCCTGACGGACCACCACCCGGGCGGTGCGCCGGTTGCCCAGGTCGAGGGCCTCGGAGATGACCACGGAGGCCTGCACCCGCTCGCGCAGCGTCTCGGGCAGCAGCCCGGGGTCGGTGAGCACGAACCTGGCGGGCCGCCCGCCGTCGACCCAGGTGACGCGCAGCGAGCCGTCCTCGCCGCTCCACAGCCCGGCATCCACGAGGTGCCACGGCTGGGACAGCGTGAGGTGCAGGCCGTCGGGGCCGGGCGCGACGGCATACAGGCGGTGCCGCCCCGCGACGACGGTGACGCCACTGCCGTCCTCGACGGCCCAGGCCAGCAGCCTCTCGTGCTCCTCGAGCGTGATGGCCGCGGCCACGTCGGCCGGGACGGCGGGGCGGCGCAGACCCGTCCACTGCACCTTCATGACGAGAGCCGCTCGCGCAGGGCGACCCGCTCGAGCTCGAGGCGGTGCAGGGCCATGGTGCGCTCCCGGAGGTCGGTGGGGTCGGAGTCGGGGTCGTTCTGCACGCGGCGCACCGACGCCATCGCGTCCGCGATCAGCCGACCGAGCTGGGCGTCGCGCACGCCCACGACGAGCGAGTCGAGGTAGCGCTGCGGCGGCAGCCCGGACGAGCTGTCGAAGCGGGTCGGCAGCGGCGCGACCGAGAGCTCGGAGACCAGGCTGCGCACGGCGAGCGGTGCGGCCTCGCCGACGGCGGCCACCCAGGCCGCGGTCGACGCCCGTCGCGCGGTCGGCGCCGCGATCCGGATGCCGTCGAGCACGGCCCGGTGCGCGGGCGCCACGAACTCCTCGGGGCGCAGGGCGTCGACCGTGGCGTCGGTGAACTGCTGGGGGTACTGGATGAGCGCCTGGAGCAGCTGGCGCTCGGTGAACACCACCGGGTCGCGCAGGTCGGGCACCGGCAGGGAGGCCGCCTCGCCGGGGCCGGGCTCGGGCACCTCGTCGGTGCCGGCCGGCCGCTGCGAGGTGTCGACCGCGTCGTCGTGGCGCACCCGGCCGGCCTTCTTGACCTCGGCGGCCATCTGCTCGACCTCGATGCCGAGCCACCCGGAGACGGTGCGGGTGTACTCCGGTCGCAGGCTGGTGTCGCGGATCGAGCCGATGATCGGCGCGACGGCCTTCATCGCCTGGACCCGGCCCTCGGCGGTGTCGAGGTCGAAGCGGCGGATCGTGGTGCGCACGGCGAACTCGAACATCGGCACGGCGTCGTCGACGAGGGCGCGCACGGCGGCATCCCCCTTGGCGATGCGCAGCTCGCAGGGGTCCATGCCGTCGGGGCGCGACGGCGACGAAGGACTGCGCGGCCCAGCGCTGGTCCTCGCCGAAGGCCCGCATCGCGGCCTTCTGGCCGGCGGCGTCGCCGTCGAAGGTGAAGATGACGCGCGGCCTGGGGGCCGTCGGTCTCGTCGCGCATGATGCGGCGCAGGATCTTGATGTGGTCGATGCCGAAGGCCGTGCCGCAGGTGGCGACCGCGCGTCTCGACGCCGGACAGGTGGCAGGCCATGACGTCGGTGTAGCCCTCGACGACGACGGCCTGGCGCTCGGTCGAGATCGCCTTCTTGGCGAGGTCGAGGCCGTAGAGCACCTGCGACTTCTTGTAGATCGGGGTCTCGGAGGTGTTGAGGTACTTCGCGGCGATCCGGTCGTCGTCGAACAGCCGGCGGGCGCCGAAGCCGACGGTGTCGCCGGTGATGTCGCGGATCGGCCAGACCAGCCGGCCGCGGAACCGGTCGTAGAGGCCGCGGCTCCCCCGCCCGGACAGCCCACCGGTGACCATCTCGTCCTCGGTGAAGCCCGCGCTCGCGCAGGTGCCGGCTGAGCGCCTCGCCAGCCCTGCGGGGCGAAGCCGACGCCGAACGTCTCGGCCGCCGCGCCGTCGAAGCCGCGCTCGCGCAGGAAGTCGCGCCCGGCCCGGGCCTCGGGCCGGCCGGTGTCGAGCAGCAGCGCGGCGTAGAACTCCTGGGCCACCCGGTGCGCCTCGATCAGCCGCGAGCGCTTGCCGAGCGACATGCCGCCCTCGCGGCGGGCCGCCGCCCTCCTCGTAGCGCAGCTCGAGGCCGAGCTTGGCCGCCAGGCGCTCGACGGCCTCGGTGAAGGTGAGGTGGTCGACCTTCTGCACGAACGAGATGACGTCGCCGCCCTCGCCGCAGCCGAAGCAGTGGTAGCTGCCGACGGTCGGGCGCACGGTGAAGCGACGGGCGACTTCTCGTCGTGGAAGGGGCACAGCCCCTTCAGCGAGCCGACGCCCGCCGGTCGCAGCGTGACGTGGTCGCGCACGACGTCCTCGATGGACGTGCGCTCCTTGACCGTCGCGATGTCCTCGGCCTTGATCCGACCCGCCACTGCACCCTCCTACTCGGTATGTGCCGCGAGTCTAGGTCGTCGCCGGCGCGGCAGCCACCGGCGGTGCAGGTTCAGCGCGCGCACGTCGGTGAGCGAGGCCACCTGGTCGACCAGCACCCGCAGCGCGCGGGCGTCGCCGTCGGCGTCGTCCCAGTCGGCGGCGCAGGTCGGGTCGAGCCGGTCGGGGTCGGCCTCGAAGGCGGCGACGAGCTCGGCGACCACCTCGCGCTGGCGGGCGTGCAGGGCCACCCGCTCGGCGGCGTGCATGACGTAGTGGGCGGCCACCGCCTTGAGCACCGCGCACTCGGCGCGTGCCTCGTGCGGGCACGACGAGCCGCCCGCCGTAGCGGGTCAGCGGCCCCGGGCCGTGCTCGGCGCGGGTGGCCTGCTCGACGGCGACGACGAAGCGGCCGATGAGCCGGCGAGGTCATGTCCTTGAGCGCCGCCAGCGACTGGCGGGAGCCGTCGTAGGCGTCGGGCACGGCGCCGGTGGCGAGCAGCCGGTCGAGGGCGCTCGGCGAGCTCGTCGGGGCGTCAGCCCCGGCTCGTAGACCTCGCCCGCCACGGCGAGCACGGCCTCGACGTCGGCTGCGCTCGCGCAGGAGGCGCGGGTCGAGCCAGCCGGACGCGACGGCGTCCTCGACGTCGTGCACGGAGTAGGAGACGTCGTCGGCCAGTCCATGACCTGCGCCTCGAGGCACCGGTGGCCGTCGGGGGCGCCGCTCGCGGAACCAGTCGAAGACCTCGGCAGGTCGTCGTCGTAGACGCCGAACTTCATGGTGCGCCGGTGCGGGGCCCGGCCGCGGCCGCCACGGGTACTTCGTGGCGGCGTCGAGGCTGGCCCGGGTGAGGTTGAGCCCGGCCGGGCGGCCGTCGGGGTGGGCGCGCTTGGGCTCCAGGCGGGTGAGCAGGCGCAGCGTCTGGGCGTTGCCCTCGAAGCCGCCGATGCCGGCCGCGACGGCGTCGAGCGCGGTCTCGCCGTTGTGCCCGAACGGCGGGTGGCCGAGGTCGTGGGCGAGGCAGGCGGTGTCGACGACGTCGGCGTCTGCAGCCCAGCGCCGCACCGAACTCGCGGCCGATCTGGGCGACCTCGAGGGAGTGGGTGAGCCGGTTGCGCACGAAGTCGTCGCTGCGTGGGCTGCACGACCTGGGTCTTGGCCGAGAGCCGGCGCAGGCTCGCGGAGTGCACCAGGCGGGCCCGGTCGCGGGCGAAGTCGTCGCGGTCGGCACGCTTGTGGGCGGGGTCCTCGGCGACCCAGCGCTCGCGGTCGGCCTCGGTGTACGTCACGCGCTCACCCTAGGCGGGCCGCCTCCGCCGCCGCTGCCGCTCGCTCGACCCACTTGGGCTCGACGCCGTAGCGCTGGCTGGGGATCATCCGGCCGGCGGCGCAGTCGTCGACGAGCTGGGCCATGCGTGCGTCTCGGGTCTTCTCCTGCTTGGCCGTGACCACCCAGCTGACGGCCAGCTTGCGGTAGCTGGGGGTCGCGACCTCCCAGAAGGCCGTGGCAGCGGGGTCGGCAGCCAGCTGCGCGGCGTAGTGCGACGGCAGCTCGCGCTCGCGGTTCTCGTAGGCGTAGATGCCCGAGCGGTCTTCGCGGCGACGTTCGAACGCCGCCAGGCCGCTGGGCTGCATCCGGCCCTCGGCGGTCAGCTCGGCGACGGCGTTGATGTTGATCGCCGACCAGTTGCTGCTGGGTCTTGCGGGGGGTCCAGCGCTGGCGGCGGGTGTGCTCGTCGATGCCCTGAGCCACGCTGTCGATCCAGCCCCAGCACAGCGCCTCGCGCACCGCGGCCGCCCAGGTGAGCCCGGCCTGTGGGTGGCCCTTGCGGTAGAACCCCATCCACAGCTCGCGCTCGGTGTCGTGGTGCGCGGCGAGCCAGCGGCCGAACTCCGCCGCGTCCTTGAAGAAGATCGCGGGCCGCTCGGGCGTGCCCCCCGGAGTGCCGATACGCCGTGCCATGCCGTCACGCTAGCGGCCACCCCCGACACCGAGCGGGTTCAGCCGCCGGAGACGCTGAGCTCGGCCTGGGCGACCTGCGCGCGCTGGGCCTCGTCGAGCTCGCGCGAGCGCAGCCAGTTCTCGGGCAGGGCCACCACCCGCGGGGAGCCGGCCCGGCCGCGCTGCCCCTCGGCCGCCTCGCCCGGCCACGGGGCGTCGAGGTCCATCGTGCCGATCAGGTCGTCGAGCGCCTGCAACCCGTCGACCAGCGCCAGCTGGTTGCGCACCGTCGACCCCGCCGGGAAGCCCTTGAGGTACCAGGCGATGTGCTTGCGGATGTCGCGGCAGGCCCGCCCCTCGTCGCCGTCGTAGAAGTCGACGAGGTACGCCGCGTGCCGCCGCAGGGTGGCCGTCACCTCGCGCAGCCCCGGCTGCACCCGCGCCGGCGGAGCCGGCGAACGCCGCCGCGAGGTCGGTGAACAGCCACGGCCGGCCGAGGCAGCCGCGCCCCACGACGACCCCGTCGCAGCCGGTCTCGCGCACCATCGCCAGGGCGTCCTCGGCCGACCAGATGTCGCCGTTGCCGAGCACCGGGATCGTCGTGACGGCCTCCTTGAGCCGGGCGATCGCCGACCAGTCGGCCTGGCCCGAGTACGCCTGCGCCGCGGTGCGCCCGTGCAGCGCGACCGCCGCGGCGCCCTCACCCTCGGCGATCCGGCCGGCATCGAGGTAGGTCACGTGGTCGGCGTCGATGCCGACCCGCATCTTCACGGTGACCGGCACGGCGTACGGCGCGGCCTCGCGCACGACCGCCGCGACGATGCCGCGGAACAGGTCGGTCTTCCACGGCAGCGCGGCGCCGCCGCCCTTGCGGGTGACCTTGGGCACCGGGCAGCCGAAGTTGAGGTCGATGTGGTCGGCGCGGTCCTCGGCGACGAGGATGCGCGCGGCCAACCCGGCCGTGACCGGGTCGACGCGAGTACAGCTGCACCGAGCGGGGGTGCTCGTCGGGGTCGTGCGAGATGAGCCGCATCGTCTCCGGGGTGCGCTCGACGAGCGCCCGGGTGGTCACCATCTCGGACACGTACAGGCTCGTCGCCCCGGACGCGCCACCCGCCTCGAGACCGGCCGTGCCGTACTCGCGGCACAGCCGCCGGAAGGCCCGGTTGGTGATGCCGGCCATCGGCGCGAGCACGACGGGCGACTCGACGACGTGGCGCCCGATGTGCAGCGGTGGCAGCACCGGGGTGGAGGCAGGAGCGATGGCGGTGGAGGCGGACATGATGGTCCATTCTCCCCCGAGTAGCGTGGTGCCGTGGCACAGCAGCCGTCCGGAGGCCCCTCGAGCCCCACTGGCGTGCGCGCCACCTGGGTCGGTCACTCGACGGTGCTGCTCGAGCTGGGCGGCCTGCGCGTCCTCACCGACCCCCTCCTTCGGCGCCGCCTCGGCCCGCTCCGCCGGCGCCGCGACCTGCCGGTGCAGCACCACGTCGAGGACGTCGACGTCGTGCTGCTCAGCCACCTGCACCACGACCACGCCGACCTGCCCTCGCTGCGCCGCGTCGGCCACGTGCCGGTCGTCACCCACCCCGCCAACCTGCCGTGGCTCGACAAGCACGACCTCGTGCCGGCCGACGCGTCCGCCGACACCTGGCACCCCCTGTCCCCCGGCGTCGAGGTGCTGCTCGTGCGGGCCGACCACGAGGCCCGGCCGATGCCGCACCGCCCCAACGGCGCCACCGGGATGCTGCTGCGCGGCGGTGGCGTCGTGGTGTGGTTCGCCGGCGACACCTCGCTGCACCCGGACATGGCGCTGCTCCCCGAGCTCGCCGGTGCCCCGGTCGACCTCGCCCTGCTGCCCGTCGGCGGGTGGGGTCCGCGGCTGTCCCCCGGGCACATGGGCCCGGTCGAGGCCGCCGACGCCAGCGCCCGCTCGGGGGCCCGCCACGTCGTACCGATCCACTACGGCACCCTGCACCCCTCGGGCTGGCCGACGTCACGACTGCAGTGGACCACCGACCCCGGTCACCGGTTCGTCGAGGTGCTCCCGGACTGGAGCGACGCCACGGCGCACGTGCCGCCGGTCGGCGGCGCGGTCATGATCCCGCCGGAGCACGCGCTGCGCTGAGCAGCTCCCACAGCGCGGCCGCGGTCTCGTTCGGGTGGGTCAGGGGGAACACGTGCAGCCCCCGCGGCACGGTGACCACGTGCACCCAGCGGGCCGACCGGGCCGCCCGCGCGAACCGGCGCGCGTCGATCCGCAGCTGGTCGAGCTGGCCGTTGAGGAGCAGCACCGGCGCGGTCACCTCGGCCAGCATCTCGGGTCGGCACAGCCCCATGACGCCGGCCCACGCCGCCGGGATGCCGTCGAAGCCGTAGCCCGCCTCCTTGATCACCGCGGCGAGCTCGTCGGGGAGCAGCGCGTCGAACTGCCGGTCCAGGGCCTGCGACATCCGGTCGACCCCGAGCCGGGACTCGACCCGCGCGATCGCCCGGTACAGCGCGGCCCCGGGACCGGCCGGCACCGCCGACGCCCCCAGCAGCGCCAGCCCGGCGAGCCGGTGCGGGTGCTCCGAGGCCCACGCCATCGCGAGGTAGCCACCCAGGCTGTGCCCCGCGAGCACGACCGGCACCTCGGCATCCCCGCCCTCGACGGCCTCGGTGATCACCGCGAGCGCACCCTCCCAGGTGAACTCCTCGCCGCGCCGGGTGCCGTGCGCGGGCAGGTCGGGCACGACCAGGTCGACGTCGGGCCCGAGCAGCGCGGCGTAGCGCGACCACTGCGCGCCGCTGAGCTGCGAGCCGTGGAGCAGGACGAGACGCACCGGTGCTGCCACGCCGACATCCTCCACCAGGGTGCCGCCGGCCCGGTGGTTGGATGGGCCGATGAGCGCCCTGGTCACCGCCGACGAGCTCGCCACCCTCCTCACGCGTGGCGAGGTGACGGTGCTCGACGTGCAGTACAACCTGCGTGGCACCCCCGGCCCCGAGCTGTACGCGGCCGCGCACGTCCCGGGGGCACCACACCTCGACCTCGACGCCGCCCTCGCCGGCCCGCCGGGGGTGCGTGGCCGGCATCCGCTGCCGGACCCGGACGTGCTGCAGCGGGCCCTGCGCGCCTGCGGGGTCGGTGACGACGACGAGGTCGTGGTCTACGACCAGGCGACCTCGCTCGCCTCCGGCCGCGCCTGGTGGGTGCTGCGCTGGGCCGGCCACCCCCAGGTGCGCGTGCTCGACGGCGGCCTGGCCGCGTGGCGCGCCGCCGGCCAGCCGGTCACCAGCGAGGTGCCCTCACCCGTCCCGGGCGACATCACCGTGCGCCCGGGCTCGGTGCCCGTGCTCGACGCCGGCGCGGCCGCCGAGATGGCGCGGCAGGGAGTGCTGCTCGACGCCCGGGCCGCCGAGCGCTACCGCGGCGAGACCGAGCCCATCGACCGGGTCGCGGGGCACGTGCCCGGTTCGGTGAACCTCCCGATGACCGACCTGCTCGCCCCGGACGGCCGCTTCCTGCCACCCGACGAGGTGCGGCGCGTGGCCGCCGCCGTCGGGGTGCACCGCGACACCCCCGTCGGCACGTCGTGCGGCTCGGGGGTCACGGCGGCGCAGCTCGCCCTGGTGCTGCACACGGCCGGCATCGACGCCATCCCGTACGTCGGGTCGTGGAGTGAGTGGATCGAGGACCCGAAGCGGCCCGTCGCGACCGGCGATCACAGCGTGTAGATGCCCGAGAACTCCCCAGGGGTGCCGGCGGCCCGGTCGATGTCGGCGACCTGGAAGAGCAGGCCCTCGTTGACGTCCCACGCCAGCACCCGCCGCACCATGCCCTGGAAACCCGCTCTCTCCGAACGCGACTCGAACAGCACCACGTCTCGAGGCCCCCACGCCAGCGCCCGGTAGGCGCCCTTCGGGACGAGCGGACCTGCGGGAGCGGCGAGTACCCGCGGCTTCGGCGGTAGGTCCGAGTGCACCGCGACCAGGCCCTGCGACCGCTCGATCGCCCGCTGGTAGGCGCCGGGCAGGAACGCGCCCCCCGCCACCCAGCCCTCGGTGTTGGACACCGAGGTCGAGTTCGGCACGACAGGAGCACCCAGCAGCAGGCGGATGCCGGTGAGCTCACCGGTGCCCGAGAACGTCCGGAGCTCCGCGCCGGCGTCGCCCTGGACCAGGTCGGCCCAGTCCGGGTTCACCGCGCTGCGGCCCTTTCGCAGCTCGCCGGTCCTCGGGTCGATCAGCCACCCGTAGTCGCGTCCCCGCGCCACGACGATGGTCCGGTCCCGGGCCCAGCCCGCCAGCGACAGCGTCGGGTCGGGCACGTCGACGGTGACCACTCCCCCGTCCCTCGCGTCGAGCACGACGACGCTCCCGGGCTGCGGGATGACGACCCGGTGCCGGTCGTCGGAGATCGACCGCGGGCCGAGCGCCAGCTGCCGGCCCGCCCCCTGGGTGATCGCGCACCGTGGGCACCTCGACCTGGAACGGTGCGTCCGGCGCGAAGAGCACCGGGTGGAAGCCGCCCCCTTCCGCGACGACGAGGAACACGGCACGCAGAGGCTCGGCCACTCCCCCCACCGGGCCGAGCTCGGCGCGGATGGCCAGGTCGGCCGGGCCCAGGTGGCGCGGGATCCTCAGGCGCGCGGCATCCGGGTAGCGCGGCAGCAGCGCCTCGTCGGGCGGCTCGGGCGCCAGGTACACCGTGATGCCCTCCACCACGGACGTCGGCAGCCGGCCGTCCGCGGCGACGGTCGCCGTCGTCGTGGTGCTCGGTGCCGGGTTCGGTGAGGGGTTGCGGTCCCGCAGCACGAGACCCGCCGCCCCGGCCGCGACCACACCACCCACACCGAGCACCGTGCGTCGCACGACGGCGCGGTTCCGCCTCCGGGCCTCCGCCCAGGCCTCCGGGGCGAGGTCGAGCTCGGGGACGTCGTCGCTGGCCAGCTCCAGCAGCTCGCGCAGGTCGGTGCTCATCGCACGCCCCCGGCGCCGAGATCGGCGCGGGGCAGCGCGTCCCGCAGCCGGCCCAGCGCCTCGATGCCTTCGGAGTGCGCCGTGCTGACGCTGCACCCGAGCACGTCGGCGACGTCGTGCTCATCGCGCTCCTCGAACCAGCGCAGCACGACGACGGCGCGCTGCCGCGGGGTGAGGGCACGCAGGGCCCGCAGCACCTCGCGTCGACGCTCGACCACGTCGGCGTCCCACGGCTCGTCGGGTTCGAGCCACTCCGGGGACTCCAGGAGCTGGTCGGGCGGGCGGTGGCGCCACGACGCGACGGCGTCGCGGTACAGCCGACGCCGCACGAACAGGTCGGGCTGCTCCTCGCGCACCCGGTCCCACTGCCGGGCGAGCTCCACGAGGGCCACACGCAGCAGGTCCTCGGCGAGCCGGAGGTCGCCGCAGACGAGGTAGGCGGCCCGCAGGAGGGTGTGCTGGCGGGCCTGGACGTAGTCGACGAACTCGTCGTCGGGCCACGGTGCCTGCGGCGCGCGCGCGTCGTCCATCCGGCTCACCTCCTCGTGCCCGCCGACGTCACCCCCACTCTCTCTCTGCCGGCCGACGGGCGGAAGGTGGGCAGGGTCACGATCCGGTGCGCCGCGAAAGGTCGCTCCCGCCGCCGCGGTCTGTTTGGATCAGCGCATGACGGGGGCCGGATCGACCTTCCACGTCGACCTCCGCGGGGTGGTCGACCTGCTGTCGCACCACCTGTACTCCAGCCCCCGGGTCTACCTGCGCGAGCTGCTGCAGAACGCCGTCGACGCCATCACCGCCCGCGCCGAGGAGGAACCCGACGCACCGCGACGGGTTCGGGTGGTGCCGGCCGACGTCTCCCCCGACGGCTGCCTGCACGTCGAGGACACCGGCATCGGCCTGGACGAGGACGGCATCCGCGGCGTTCTCGCGACGATCGGCGCGTCGACCAAGCGCGACGCGCTCGGCCTGGCCCGGGAGAGCTTCCTCGGGCAGTTCGGCATCGGCCTCCTCTCCTGCTTCCTGGTCACGGACGAGATCCGGGTGACCACCCGCCGGGCCGGCAGCGACGACACCTGGCTCTGGGTCGGCCGCGACGACGGCACGTATGCCGTGACGCCCGCCCCGCAGCCCCGCCCGGAGCCCGGGACGGACGTCGCCATCCGGCCCCGCGGCAGCGCCGCCGACCTGCTGTCCGCCGACGTCGTGGAGCGGTTGGCGACGTCGTTCGCGGCCCACCTGCGGCTCGACCTCGTCGTCGAGACGGCGGTCGGCCCGGTGTCCGTGGCTGGACGGGCCTTCCCGTGGGAGGACGGCGAGGGCGCGGGCCGACGCGCCGCCACGGCCCGCTGGTGCGAGGGCGTGCTCGGCTTCACCCCGCTCGACGTCGTCGACCTGTCCGACCCCGCGGCAGGGGTGCGCGGTCTGGCCTTCGTGCTCCCCCACTCCTCGGCTGCACGAGGCACGCACCGGCTCTACGCCAAGCGGATGCTGGTGGGCGACTCGGTGCCCGACGTGCTGCCCGAGTGGGCCTTCTTCGTGCGGGCCGTGCTGGACGCCGACGGGCTGGGGCTGACGGCCTCGCGCGAGTCGCTGCACGACGACGAGGCCCTGCACGAGACCCGGTCGCGGCTCGGCGAACAGCTCAAGCGCTGGCTGCTGAGGATGGCGCGCACCGACCGGGCCCGCGCCGACGAGTTCTTCCGGGTGCACCACCTCGCCGCCAAGGCCGCCGCCACCACCGACGACGACATGCTCGACGTCGTGGCCGAGCTGCTGCCCTGGGAGACGACCCTCGGCACGATGACCCTCGCCGAGTTCTCGGCCGTCGACCGGGTGGTGACGTACACCGACCGGGTCGAGGACTACCAGCAGGTGGCCGCGATCGCCCGGGCCGAGGACATCGCCGTGCTCAACGCCGGCTACGCCTACGACCGGCTGCTCCTCGATCGCTGGGTGCAGCGCACGCCCGGGCTGGAGTCGCGCCGGCTGGAGCCCGAACACCTCGCCGACCGGTTCACCGCCCCGACCCCGCAGGAGGAGGCCGCGTTCGCGCCGTTGCTCGACGTCGCCCGGTCGGTGCTCGGGCGGGCTCGCGCGGTGCCGGTGGTGCGGTCGTTCCGCCCGGAGTCGCTGCACGCCGTGCTGCTCGTCGGTCGCGACGCCGACCGCGAGCGCGACCGGACCGAGGTCGCCGAGGGGGCTGTGGGCCCGTGGGCCGACGCGCTCGACACGCTCGCCGAGCCGGATGCCGTGCCGCGGTTCGTGCTCAACGCCGACAACCCCGGGGTACGGCGGCTCGCCGACGCCGGGGACGCCGCCCTGCAGCGGGTGGCGGTGGAGGCGCTGTACAGCCACGCCCTGCTCGCCGGCCGGCATCCGCTGACCCCGTTCGACAGCGCGCTCGTGGCCCGCGCGCTGCCGGCGCTCATCGACCGGGCCATCGACGGGGGGACGGCATGAGGCAGTGGGACCAGGTGTCCGAGGAGTTCGCGCAGGTGTCGGTCGCCGCCGACGAGGCGCCGCTGGGCTGGGAGCGGGTGCGCGCCCACGAGGGCGCGCTGCGGCTGGCCCAGTCCCACGGGTCGTTCGCCGAGGAGTTCGTGGCCCGCAACGACCTCACCCAGGCGCTCTACTGGACGCCGAGCGACCCGCACACCCTCGTGCACTTCGCCTGGTTGCGGCAGGCGCTCGACCCCGCCCGTGGCCTGGTCCAGGACGACCGTGACGCCGTGCTGTGGCGGCTGAAGTGGGCCGTCGACCTCATCGAGGACCTGCCGGAGGTCGGCCTGGACGCCCTCGTGGCGGCGATCGACGACATGGAGCAGGTCTTCCGCGGCGACGGCTACCACCTGCGGCCGGTGCACGCGGCCCGCGCTCGGCTCGCGCAGGCCGTCGGCGACGCCGAGACCGCCGACCGCGAGCTGGCCGCCTGGCTGGCCGACCCGCGGGACAGCCGCAGCGACTGCCAGGCGTGCGAGCTGCGCGAGCAGGCCCGGCTCGTCCTGGCGACCGACCCGGCCCGGGCGCTCGAGCTCGTGGCCCCGGTGGTCGCCGGTGAGCTCACCTGCGGCGACGAGCCGCAGCTGTGCCTGTCGATCGACGCCGAGCTGCGGCTCGACCGCGGCGACGTCGACGGGGCGGTCGCGTCGTTCCGGCGGGCGTGGCACCTGGCCCAGGACGACCCCAAGGCCTCGAGCACGGTGGCGGCCTGCCTGCGCGTGCTGCTGCGGCTGGGCAACGCCGACCGGGCCGTCGACCTCCTCCTGCCCCGGCTGTCGTGGCTGCGACGGCCTGCGCACCCCAGGGCAGCGGATGTGGTTCGCCGCCACGGCCGCTTTCGTCCTCGAGCAGGCCTCGGCCGCTGGGCTCGCCCCCCAGGGCGTCGACGGTCGGCCGGCGACGGACGTCGCCGCCGAGCTGCGCCGCACCGCGACGGACATCGCCGCGTCCTTCGACGCGCGCTACGGCTCGACCGTGACCTCCACCACCCTGGCGGTCGCGCACGACCCTTCCCGGGTGCCGAGCGAGCCCACCCTGCCGCCGACCCGGCTGCCCGTGGCGCCACCCGGAGCCGTACGCGCCGACGAGCCCGTGCCGCCCTCGACCGACGTGCTCGAGCGGGCCCGGGTCGTGCGCGACGGCCTGAGGTCCGCGGCCGCCGACCTCGAGGACCAGACCCGGGCCTGGCTGCGCGACCGCGACGGCATCCTTCCGGTGGACACCGCCGAGCAGTGGGCGGCCGTCTCCCTGCTCGACCGCACGTCCGCGCAGGACTCCGGTGGCCCCGACCGGCACCGGGCCCTGCTCGACTCAGCCCTGGACGCGGCGCACCGAGCCGACGACGGCGCCGCCGTGACTCGCGCCGAGGGCGAGACCGCCCTGCTCGACGCCGTCGAGGCCACCGATCCGGAGGCCGCGCAGGCGGCGCAGGCCCGGGCCCGTGAGTGCGCCGAGCGGCTCGAGGCCAGCGGGGCCGACGCCGACGCCGGCGGCCTCTGGCGCCGGATCGCCTGGTTCGGCCGTGCCGACGACCCCGTCACCGACCTGGCGCGGGCCGCCGCGGCCTACCAGCGCGCGGGCCTGACCGAGCGTCGTCTGCTCTGCGGCATCGAGCAGGCGATGGCGACGGCACCCCGGGACCCGGCGCGCGCCACGGGCATCCTCGAGTCCCTGGCGCCCGAGGTCGCCGGCACTCCGCTGCTCGCGTCGATGGCCCTCGACGGGCGAGCCCGCATCGCGCGCAGCACCGGCGACCTCGACGAGGCCGTCCGCCTGCTGGAGCAGGCCCGGACGGTGCGCGGCCTGCCGCGTCGGGCCCGGCTGGCCGAGATCGCCGAGCTGTGCGACGTGCGCGTCGACCAGGAGGCCTGGCGCGAGCTCGAGGCTCCGGCCGCCGACCTCGTGGCCGCGGCCACCGAGGACCGCGACCCCGTGCTGCTCGCCTTCGGCCAGCGCTTCCTCGGCCTCGCCTACGTCGAGACCGGCCGCCCGGTCGAGGCCGCCGAGCTGCTGGAGGCCGCGCTGCCGGTGCTGCGGGAGCACCAGCCGGCGCTCGTGGGGCCGGTCGGCTGGGCGCTCGGCAATGCCCTGCTGTCACTGGGCCAGTGGGTGGGCGCCCGCACCGCGTTCGCCACGGCATCCGCCGCCTTCGAGGCCGACGGCCGGGTCCTCGAGGCCGGCCACGCGCAGTGGCGCGCCGGCAACGCCGCGTGGGACGCCGGCGACACCGTCGCCGCCGCCAGCCACTTCGACGACGCGGTCGACAAGGCCCGCGACTCTCGCACGGTGGGCCTGTACGTCGAGGCGCTGCGGTCGCGGGCGGCGCTGCGGGCCGACACCGCCGACCTGTCCGCCGGGCTCGCCGAGCTCGACGGGGCCATCGCCGCCGGGCAACGACTGGCCGCCGAGACCGGGGCCGGCGAGGACGAGTTCGACGGCGAGGTGCTCGAGCCGCACGTGCTGCGCCAGGGCGCCCACCTGCTCGCCGGCCACGGCGAGGTCGACGCGGCCGTCGAGCGGCTGGCCCGGGCCGAGGCCCTGGTCGGCCACGACTTCGAGCTCGTGCTGCGCGCCGAGGCGGGCATCATGCTCGCCGACCACGACCGGCTCGACGTGGCCGAGCCCCGGCTGCGGGCGTCGATCGCCGAGCTGCACGCCGCCGGCATCGCGCCGACCCGGGTGGATGCCGCGGGCGCACTCGCCCGCGCGCTGGACCGGGCCGGCCGCGGCGACGAGGCCGAGGAGGTCTGGGCCCGCTACGGGCCCGAGGGGTGAGGTCAGGCGCCGACGAGGCGCTGCGCCAGGTAGCCCTCGACCTGGTCGAGCGCCACCCGCTCCTGCGCCATCGTGTCGCGCTCGCGGATCGTCACCGCCTGGTCGTCGAGGGTGTCGAAGTCGACGGTGACGCAGAACGGCGTGCCGATCTCGTCCTGGCGGCGGTAGCGGCGGCCGATGGCGCCGGCGTCGTCGAAGTCGACGTTCCAGTTGCTGGCGCAGCGTCGGCGGCGAGGTCGCGTGGCCTTGGGCGAGAGGTCGGCGTTGCGCGACAGCGGCAGCACGGCGGCCTTGACCGGCGCCAGGCGCGGGTCGAGCCGCAGCACGATGCGCTTGTCGACGCCGCCCTTGGTGTTGGGCGCCTCGTCCTCGGTGTAGGCGTCGACGAGGAACGCCATCAGCGAGCGGGTCAGGCCGGCCGCGGGCTCGATGACGTACGGGCGTGTAGCGCTCGCCGGTCGCCTGGTCGAAGTAGACCAGGTCGGTGCCGGAGTGCTTCGAGTGCGTCGTGAGGTCGAAGTCGGTGCGGTTGGCGATGCCCTCGAGCTCGCCCCACTCGCTGCCGGTGAAGCCGAAGCGGTACTCGATGTCGACGGTGCGCTTGGAGTAGTGCGACAGCTTCTCCTTCGGGTGCTCGAAGTGGCGCAGGTTGTCGGGGTCGATGCCGAGGTCGATGTACCAGCGCGGTGCGCTCGTCGATCCAGTACTGGTGCCACTCCTCGTCCGTCGCCGGGCTCGACGAAGAACTCCATCTCCATCTGCTCGAACTCGCGGGTGCGGAAGATGAAGTTGCCGGGCGTGATCTCGTTGCGGAAGCTCTTGCCGATCTGGGCGATGCCGAACGGCGGCTTCTTGCGCGAGGTCGTGCAGCGACGTTGGCGAAGTTGACGAAGATGCCCTGCGCGGTCTCGGGGCGCAGGTAGTGCAGGCCGGACTCGTCCTCGACGACGCCGAGGTAGGTCTTGAGCATCATGTTGAAGTCGCGCGGCTCGGTCCACTGGCCGCGGGTGCCGCAGTTGGGGCAGGCGATGTCGGCGAGGCCGTTCTCGGGGTCGCGCGTGCCCTTCTTCTCCGTCGAACGCCTCCTGCAGGTGGTCGGCGCGGAAGCGCTTGTGGCAGCTCAGGCACTCGGTCGAGCGGGTCGGTGAACGTCGCCGACGTGGCCGGAGGCGACCCAGATCTGGCGGGGCAGGATGACCGAGGAGTCGAGGCCGACGATGTCGTCGCGGCTGGTCACCATCGAGCGCCACCACTGGCGCTTGATGTTCTCCTTGAGCTCGACGCCGAGCGGGCCGTAGTCCCACGCCGACCGGGTGCCGCCGTAGATCTCACCGCACGGGAAGACGAAGCCCGCGGCGCTTGCAGAGGGAGACGACGGTGTCGACGACGGAGGTGGAGGCGGCCATGCCCGCAAGGCTATCCGTGCGGCGACGGTCCGGCCGAACCGACCACGCCCCCTAGACTCCCTGCACGTGTCCACCCTCCGTGAGTCCGTCGAGCGCGCCAGCCTGCCGGCCCTGACCTACCTCAACGGCCTGCCCCGGTTCGTCCCGTTCCTCGGCATCCTCGTCCTGTCCCTGGCCGGCATCCTGCTGCCGTCGCCGGGCTGGCTGCTCCTCGTCGTCGTCATCCTGGTGCTGGTCTGGATCCTGGCGCTGGCCTGGCCGCGGCTCACCGGCGCGGAACGGCTGATGCGGCTGGCCGTCGTCGCGATCATGGTCGCCGTCCTCGTCACCCAGGTGGCGTCGCGCGGCTGACCGTCGCCATTTGACAACGATTCTCACTCTGAATGAGAATCGTTGTCATGAAGCCGCTCGTCCTGCTCGCTGCGTGCGCGGCGCTGCTCCTGACCGGGTGCGCGTCGGCCGACGCCGGTGACGACGACGGGCGGATGCCGGTCACGGCCGCCTTCTACCCGTTGCAGTTCGTGGCCGAGCGGGTCGGCGGCGAGCACGTGCGGGTCACCTCGCTCACCAAGCCCGGCGTCGAGCCGCACGACCTCGAGCTGACCCCGCGGGCCGTCGGGGCGCTGGCCCGGTCGAAGGCCGTCGTCTACCTCGACGGGCTTCCAGCCGGCCGTCGACCAGGCCGTGACCACGCAGGCCGCGGATGCCGCGGTCGACGTCACGCCCGCGGCGCGGCCTCACGCTCGCCACGAGCGACGAGCACGGCACGGCGGACGCCGCACCCGACCCGCACTTCTGGCTCGACCCGACCCGGCTGGCCGACGTCGCGACGGCGCTCGGCGAGGACTTCGCGCGACGCGACCCGGCCAACGCCGCCGACTACCGGGCGAACGCCGCCGCGCTCGTGGCGGACCTCGACGGGCTCGACACCGAGTTCCGCACCGGCCTCGCGCAGTGCCGCACCCGCGAGCTGGTCACCGGCCACGCCGCCTTCGGCTACCTCGCCGAGCGCTACGACCTGCACCAGGAGGGGGTCGCCGGGGTGAGCCCCGACGTCGAGCCGGACGCCGCGACGCTGCGCGACCTCAGCGCCCACGTGCGCGACGCCGGCGTCACGACGGTCTACTCCGAGAGCCTGGTCTCCCCGGCGCTCGCCGAGACGGTCGCCCGCGAGGCCGGCGCCCGGGTGGCGGTGCTCGACCCGCTCGAGGGCATCACCGACGCGTCGCGCGGGCACGACTACCTCGAGGTGATGCGCGCGAACCTGGGCACGCTGCGCGCCGGACAGGAGTGCAGATGACCGAGCCGTCGCCCCTGATCCGCCTGCACGGCGCGTCCTTCGGCTACGCCGACCGGCTCGTGGTCAGTGGCGTCGACCTCGAGCTGCACCAGCGCGAGGTCGTCGCCCTGCTCGGCCCCAACGGGTCCGGCAAGTCCACGCTGGTGCGCGGCATCCTCGGCCTGACCGCCCAGCAGGGTGGCGAGGTCGAGCTCTTCGGCACCGCACGCGAGCGGTTCACCGAGCACACCCGCATCGGCTACGTGCCGCAGCGGCACTCCCTGTCGGCGTCCGTGCGCGCCACCGTCAACGAGATCGTCGAGGTCGGGCGGCTGCCGCACCGCCCGTGGTGGAAGCCGGCCTCCCGCGAGGACCGCGCGATCGTCCGCGCCGCGATCGCCGACGTCGGCCTGGCCGACCGCGCCCACGAGGAGGTCGCCGCCCTCTCGGGCGGTCAGCAGCGCCGCGTCCTCATCGCGCGAGCCCTCGCGGGCCGCCCCGAGCTGCTCGTCATGGACGAGCCGACCGCCGGCGTCGACGCCGCCAGCCAGGAGGCGCTCGCCGCACGTGCTGCACCGCCTCGCCGACCGCGGCACGTCGATGCTCATCGTCACCCACGAGCTCGCCGCGCTCGAGGCCGTGGTCAGCCGCATCGTCTGCCTCGACTCCGGGCACGTCGACTTCGACGGCGACCCCGCCGCGTACGCCGCCCACGTCGCCGGGCACTCCGCCGGGTCGGGGCACCACCACCCCGACGACCTGGGCGCGCGCCGCGGCCACGTCATCGGCGCGGCCCCGCTCGACCCCGCCCCGAGGGAGGTGTCGTCGTGAACGACCTGCTCGCACTCGACTTCATGCGCCAGGCCCTGCTCGCCGCGCTGCTCGTCGGCTTCGCGGCGCCGCTGGTCGGGGTCTTCCTCGTGCAGCGCCGGATGTCGCTCATCGGCGACGGCATGGGGCACGTCGCCCTGGCCGGGGTCGCCGTCGGGGTGCTCACCAACCAGGCGCCGGTGCTCACCGCCCTGGTCGCCGCCGTGGTCGCCGCGGTCGCCATCGAGCTGATCCGGGCGTCCGGGCGCACCAGCGGCGACATCGCGCTGGCGGTGATGTTCTACGGCGGCATCGCCCTCGGTGTCGTGCTCATCGCCCGGTCGAGCGCCGGCACCCCGGCCAACCTCACCAGCTACCTCTTCGGCGCCATCCTCACCACGACCACCAGCGACATCATCGTGTTCGCGGTGCTGGCGGTGGTCGTGCTCGCGACCACGTTGGTGCTCCGCCCACGCTTCTTCGCCGTCGCGAACGACGAGGAGTACGCCCGTGCCCTCGGGATGCCGGTGCTCGGGCTACAACGTCGTGCTGGCGGTGCTCACCGCGGTGACCGTGGTGGTGTCGATGCGCATCGTCGGGCTGCTGCTGATCAGCGCCCTGATGATCCTGCCGAACGCCACCTCGCAGCTGTTCGCGCGCAGCTTCCGATCGGCGCTGTGGTGGGCGGTGGCGATCGGCGTGGCGTGCAGCGTCGGGGGCGTCGTCGTCTCGTACTACGCGGAGACGCCCTCGGGCGGCACGATCGTGCTGCTCGCGGTGGCGGTCCTTCCTCGTGGCGAGCGCCGGTGCGGCAGTTGCGGCCCGGGCCCGCCGCGCGGCCCACGCACGCTCCGAGCGGCACGACCACGAGCACGGTCCGGGCTGCGGTCACCCCGCCGTCGAGCACGGTGACCACGTCGACTACCTGCACGACGGGCACCGGCACGCCGCGCACGAGGGCCACTACGACGAGCACGGCCAGCACGCGGAGGCGGAGCCACGATGACCGACCAGTCGCAGACCGAACGGCGCCCGACCCGGCAGCGGGCGGCCATCGCGCAGGCCCTCACCGGGTCGGCGGAGTTCCGCTCCGCCCAGGACATCCATGCCGCGCTCGCCGGCTCCGGCACCCGGGTCGGCCTCGCGACGGTCTACCGCAACCTGCAGGCCATGGCCGCCGACGGTGAGGCCGACGTCATCCGCACCCCCGAGGGCGAGGCCGTCTACCGCTCGTGCTCGACCGACCACCACCACCACGTCGTGTGCCGCTCCTGCGGCCTGGCCGTCGAGGTGACCGGGGACGCCGTGGAGCGGTGGGCCGAGGCGGTGGCCGCCGCGTACGGCTTCACGCAGGTGCGGCACACCGTCGAGATGGACGGCCTGTGCCCGCAGTGCTCGGCCGCGCGCAGCTGACGTTCAGAAGGCGGAGACCGGGCCGGGGGCGCGCTGCGGGCGGCTGAGCGCCCGCAGCACCGCGGCCTGGCCGTGCCGCTCGGCGGCGACCGATGCGAGCAGGCCGAGCACGGCACTCGCTGCCTCGTCGGGGAAGAGCGGGGTGTCGACGCCGATGCTCGCGGCGAGGTCGTCGGAGTGCACGAGCGCCTCCATCGTTCGGGTGAGCAGGAAGTCGGCGCTGGAGAGCGACCAGCCCTGCCACGGGATGAGCACCGTGTCGGGGTTGCGCCGGCCGTCGAGCACGGGTGCGAGCACTGCCGGCAGGGCGGCCAGGTCGGTGGTGACCCGGGCCTCCAGGGCGGCCGGGCCACCCGACGCCTCGTCGTCGGCGGAGGTGCGGATACCGACGTTGACCTCGTCGTCGAGGCCGGTGTGCACCCAGGCGGCACGCCGGTAGTGCTCGAGCACCGGGATCGGCTCGGCGTCCCGTGGCGGCGCGGTGAACAGGCGCACGGCGTTGCCCGCCTGGCCGGCGAGGTGGTTCGCGAGCCCGCCGACGCGTCATCCCGGCGCAGGCGCTCTCGTCGCCCCAGCGCCGGGCGACCTCGGGGTGGCGGATCGAGGTCGGCCGCCACCCCGGCGACCTCGGGGAACAGCTCGACGATGCGATCGGCCATGGCGGTGACGTTAGCGGGGCCGCGCCGTCAGGTGAGCTTGACCGAGACCACCGGTGACACGGACGGGGCGTGGGTGGCGTCGCCGAGGTAGCGCACCGTGAGGCTGCGCGCGCCCTTGGCGACCGGGGTCCAGGCGAAGGTCGCCTTGCCGCCGACGAGGGTCGCGGAACCCACCGGCTCCACGCCGTCGTACAGCCCGACCTGCCCGGTGGCCGGTGCAGCCCCGGCGGCGGAGGTGACGGTCGCGGTGACGGACAACGGCTTCCCGACCTTGCCCGTCTTGGCGACGGTCATGGTCGTCGTCGTCGCGATGCCCGGCACGACGACGGTCGCCGATGCCGTGCTCGGCAGGTAGGAGGCGTCCCCGGCGTAGTCGGCGGTGAGCGTGCGGCTGCCGCGGGGTAGCCCGGGAACGATGAGGTACGCCTTGCCGTCACCACCGACGGCGGAGGTGCCCAGCGTGGTGCTGCCCTCGCGGAAGGTCACCTGCCCCGTGGGCGTGCCGGAGCCGCCGGACACCGTCGCGGTGAGGCCCACCGCCCCGTCGCCACCGGTGCCGCCGCTGAGCACGGTGGTCGACGCCGCGCGCGTCGGCGCCACGCCGACCCGGGCTCGGCCGGTCAAGGACGTGGTACCCCCCTCGCAGTACTGGGTGAACGCCACGTCGAGGACGGCGAGCGACCCGTCCGGGTTCGTCGCCACCTGGTTCACGGTGAAGCTGCCCACGAGGGTGTTGCAGCCGCGCCCGCTGCCCGAGAAGCTCAGACCGGGCTGCCCCGCCCCCCGGAAGGGCGCACGGACGGCGCCGGAGTAGGTGCCGACCCGCAGCGTCTCACCGGGCGGTGCGGCGACGTCCAGGTTCCACCACCCGTCGCTGGTGGGTCCGTCGACCGACACGGTCGCGTACGCGGGAGTGCCCGTGAGGACGACGCTCGAGGTGGGCGGGGTGTGGCTCGCGGTCGCACCCTGGCCGACGTAGTCGCCGAACTGGCTGGCGAACCACAGTGACGGCTCGGCCGCAGCCACCACCTGGGTCACCGGGGCGGACGTGGTCGTGCTCTGCCGGGCGGTCAGCGTGTGGGTGCCGGCCGCCAGTCGGCTGGTCGTGAACCTCGCCAGCCCCGCAGCGTCGGCGGTGGCCTGACCGATCACGGTGGACCCATCGACGAACGACACGGCGCCGGTGCCGGGCGACACCCGGGCGGTGAGGGTCACCGGCTGGTCGGCCACCGTGCCCGGGTTCGAGGAGGTGAGCACGAGCGCCGCCGCCGCCGGCGCTGCGTACCGGACGGTCGCCGTGAGCCCTCCGGTGCTTGCTTCACAGAACTGGGTCAGGGTGGCGTCGAGCGACGTGATGCGTCCGGCCGTGTCGGCGCTGATCGCGTGCACGGTGAACCGGCCCTTGACCTCGTTGCACCCACGGCCGGTGCTGCTGACGTCGAGGCCCCCGTACGTGGTGTTGAACCCGGCGCGGGTGATGTTCTCGTAGGTGCCCGTCGTCAGCTGCTGGCCGCGCGGAGCGGCAAACCCCACGGACCACCACTCGCTGCCGGTGTCGATGGCGACGGTGACGAGGCCCGCGGTGCCGCTGATGCGGAACTGGCTCGGATCAGTGAGCGTCCCCGAGCGTCCCTGCCCGATGTAGTCACCGGGCTGGCTCACGAACGAGAACGACGTCACCCCCGTCGTCGCCGCGTTCGCCGATGACGTGGTCGCCACGGCCGCCAGCGGAGCGGCCACGAGCGCCGCACCCACCACCCTCGCCCAGAACCCTCGTGCACCCATCACTGCTGCCCCCTCAGACGCCCGTACATCGGTTGCGCACACGCTAGACCTGCAGGTTCGTCCCCGGGACAGGTTCGGGGAAACTCACGCGGCGGGCTCGCGGGCTACGCCGTCGGCGCGTCCACGGCTCCGCCGTAACGGCGTTCGCGGTCGACGTAGGACTGGATCGCGGCCCACAGGTCGCGCCGGTCGTAGTCGGGCCAGAGCCGGTCCTGGAAGACCATCTCGGCGTAGGCGCTCTGCCAGAGCAGGAAGTTGCTCGTGCGCTGCTCCCCCGACGACCGCACGAACAGGTCGACGTCGGGCATGTCCGGCTCGGGCAGGTAACGAGCGACCGTGCTCTCGTCGACGTTTCGTGGCTTGAGCCGGCCGCGGGCGACGTCCTCGGCGAGACGCTGCACGGCATCCCCGATCTCGGCCCGGCCGCCGTAGTTGACGCAGAAGTAGAGGGTCAGCCCGGTGTTGCGGCGGGTGAGCTCCTGGGCGACCTCGAGCTCCTTGATGACCGAGCCCCACAGCCGCGGGCGACGCCCGACCCAGCGCATCCGCACCCCCCACTCGTGCAGCTGGTCGCGGCGGCGGCGGATGACGTCGCGGTTGAACCCCATGAGGAACTTCACCTCGTCGGGGCTGCGCTTCCAGTTCTCGGTGGAGAAGGCGTAGGCCGACAGGTGGGTGACGCCCACCTCGATGGCGCCCGCCACGACGTCGAGCAGGGCGGCCTCCCCCGCCTCGTGACCCTTGGTGCGCGGCAGGCCGCGCTGGTTGGCCCACCGCCCGTTGCCGTCCATGACGACGGCGACGTGGCGCGGCATCCGGTCGAGGGCGATGGCGGGCGGGCGGGCACCGCTCGGGTGCGGGAACGGCGGCGGGTAGGGGCTCGGCGCGCTCACCGCTCCACCATACGGAGGCTGCGGATGCCGCGTTCGAGGTGCCACTGGAGGAACGCCGCGGTCAGGCCGCTGCCCTCGCGGCGGTGCTGCGGGTCGGAGGCGTCGGCGATGGCCCAGTCGCCCGCGAGCAGCGCGCTGAGCAGGACGAAGGTCTCGGGAGCCGGGGCCGCGGAGCCCGGTGGGCGGCACGCGGGGCACACGGCGCCACCGGCGACGACGTGGAAGCCGCGGTGCGGGCCCGGGGCGCCGCACTTGGCGCAGTCGTGGAAGCTCGGCGCCCACCCGGCAACCGCGAGCGCGCGCAGCAGGTAGGCGTCGAGCACCAGGTTGGGGTCGTGCTCCTTGCCGGCGAGCGAGCGCAGTGCCCCGGCGAGCAGGAGGTACTGCTGCAGGGCGGGTTCGCGCTCCTCGGTGAGCCGGTCGCAGGTCTCGAGCACGGCCGTCGCGGTGGTGTACGAGGGGTAGTCGCGGGCGATCGCGTCGCCCCAGGGGTCGAGCGTCTCGATCTGGGTGACGGTGTCGAGGCTGCGGCCCTCGTAGCACTGGATGTCGACGTGCATCGCGGGCTCGAGCCGGGACCCGAAGCGCGACTTGGTGCGGCGCACACCCTTGCCCACCGCGCGCACCTTGCCCAGGCGTCGGGTGAGGAGGGTGACGATGCGGTCGGCCTCACCCAGCTTCTGGGTGCGCAGGACGATCGCCTCGTCGCGGTAGAGGGGCACCGCACCATTGTCGGTGCTCCCGGAGCGATCGGCGGGATGCCGTGCCGCCCGGTGCCGCTGCGGGCGTCGGCGTCAGCGCGGGTCGATGGCGACCTGGGTCCACAGGTGCAGGACCGCGAGTGAGCGGTGTGGGCGCCACGCCTCGGCCACGGCGGCGGCGGCCGTGGCGGTGACCCCGCCGAGGGCCTTGCGCAGCACGAGGTCACCGGGCAGGAACACGTCGGGGTCGCGCAGGGCTCGCAGGGCGACCAGGTCGGCGGTCCACGGCCCGACACCGGGCAGCGCCAGCAACCCGTCCCGGGTCGCCGCGGAGTCAGGAGCCCTTCGCCCAGTCAGGGGCGTACCCGATCCTGACTCGGCGAAGTCCTCCTGACTTCGCAGGTCAGGGTGCCGTCGGAGACGGCGCGGGCGATGGCGACGACGGTGCGGGCCCGGGCCCCGGTGATGCCGACCGTGCGCTGGAGGTCCTCGGGTCGAGCGCGGGCCAGCGCCTCCGGTGTCGGGAACGACCGCAGCCCCGCGAGCTCGGGTCGCGGGGTGCCGTGGGCGGCGACGAGCCGCGCCGCGAAGACCTGCCCGGCGGCGAGGGAGACGTGCTGGCCGAGCACGACGAGCACGGCCGTCTCGAAGGCGTCGGTGCTGCCGGGCACCCGCAGGTGCGGACGGGCCAGCACGAGCGGCCCGAGCACCGGGTCGGCGGCGAGCGCGGCGACCCCCGGCGCGGGGTCGACGTCGAGGCCGAGCCAGCGGCGGCCGACGGCGGTGGCCGCGGCGACGGCATCCGGCTCGCCCTCGGCGGTGACCACGGGCGCGCCGACGTCACCTGCGGGCAACGACACCGTGAGCAGGCAGTGCCCATCGCCCGCCGGCACGAGGCGGCGGTGGCGGGTCGAGCCGTCGGCCAGCGCCTCGACGTCGTCGAGGCCCGGCACGGCGTGCGCGACGAGGAAGGCCCGCAGGGCCGGTAGGTCGACGAGGTCACGAGTCACGTGGTGATCAAAGCGCATGCCGCGGACGACCTCTGGACAGGTGTTCGAATGTCGCCTACGCTGGCTCGGGTGACCGAACTCCAGGGGTCGCTGCTCGACCTGGCCGACGAGGTCGTCGTCCACCCGCTGCGCGGGGTGCGCCGCACGCCCCTCGCCCACGGCGCGTGGGTCGACGTCATGACCGGCTTCGTCGGGGGCGCCGACCAGCTGTTTGCCGCGCTGCGCCACGACGTGCCGTGGCAGGCCGAACGCCGCCAGATGTACGACGCCATCGTCGACGTGCCGCGCCTGCTGCGGTTCTACGGCGACGACGAGCCGCTCCCCCACCCGGCCCTCGGCGCAGGCCCGCGACGCCCTGTCCGCCCACTACGCCGACGAGCTCGGCGAGCCGTTCACCACGGCCGGGCTGTGCCTCTACCGCGACGGCCACGACTCGGTCGCCTGGCACGGCGACCGCATCGGCCGCTCGCGCGACCAGGACACCATGGTGGCGATCCTCTCGGTCGGCGCGCCGCGCGACCTGGTGCTGCGCCCCCGGGGCGGTGGCCCGTCGACCAAGGTGCCCGCCGGCCACGGTGACCTCGTCGTCATGGGGGGCTCGTGCCAGCGCACCTGGGACCACTGCGTGCCCAAGACGACCAGGCCGGTCGGCCCGCGGATCTCCATCCAGTTCCGCCCGGCCGGAGTGCGCTGAGGTCGCCTTCCGCTTCCGTTGACGGGTCCGCCCACTTCAGCGAGTGGGCCGGGCCCAGCCGCGCGCGCCCTCCGAGCTCACGGAGCGAGTGGCGGCCGTCGACCGCGCTCGCGAGGGCGGCGGGTAGGTCGCGGATGCCGTGACGGCCCACCTCCGCCAGGAGCGCGCCGTGCAGTACGTCGCCGGCACCGAGCGTGTCCACGATGTCGACCACGCGTGCGGATCCACCTCTCCCACAACCCTGTCCGCACCGCTCCAGGCCACGGGACCTGCTCCGGCACTGCGGGCGACCCAGGTTGGGCCGAGGGCGAGCAGGTCCTCGAGTCCGTCGCCCGACGGTGCGCGGAAGTCGGCGGAGGCGACCAGGACGTCGACGAGCGCCAACAGCGCCTCGAGGCCCGGTTTCCAGGAGCCCGCATCCGCGATGACCGGGATGTCGCGGCTTCGCGCCGCCGCTGCCAAGGCCACGGCCATGGGGAGGTGGTGGCCGTCGACGAGCACCGCGCGGATGCCGTCGAGCAGCCTGTCGACATCGTCCGGGACGGCCACCGTGCCGGTCTCGAGACCCAGGGCGCCCACGCGAGACGACGGCGCGTTCACCCGTCGCCTGGGTCACGAGCACCGACGCCACGGGAAGCTCGAACCCTTCGCCGGCGACGTCGACGAGGTCCACACCGTAACTCGGCGCAGTCGGCCTGCACCACGGCGGCGAGCGGCGAGTGGCCGACCGCGGTGATGAGCCGGCACGGCATCCCGAGCCAGGCCGACGTCAGAGCCGCGTTCAGAGCGGGGCCTCCGGCCTCGACGCGGGTGGCGAGCGCCACCACCTTCTCGTCGCGCGGAGGGGACGCGCTGCACCGTCTGGACGACGTCGACCGTCGCCGAGCCCACAGGCCAGGACCGACATGCGGGTCAGTCGACGACGACGCGTCACGCTCGGCGCGGTTGACCGCAGACATGATCGCGCGCAGCGACGCCTTGACGATCGACTCGTGCAGGCCGACGCCCCACAGCACCCGCTCGCCGACGGCGCACTCGACGTAGGCCGCGGCCCGGGCGTCGCCACCGGCCGACAGGGCGTGCTCGTGGTAGTCGAGCACGCGCACGTCGACGCCGAGCGGCGCGAGCGCCTGGATGAACGCCGCGATCGGCCCGTTGCCGGTGCCGGAGATCGCGACCTCCTTGCCGGCGTCGGCGATGACCGCCTCGATGTGGTCCATGCCGTCGTCGGCACCGGTCAGCGACGAGCGCACCGGCGCGAACCGGCCCCACCGCAGATCGGGCTCGTCGGCGTGGAGGTACTCGTCGGCGAACATCTGCCAGATCTCCGCGGCCGACAGCTCGCCGCCCTCGGAGTCGGTGCGCCGCTGCACGACGTGGCTGAACTCGACCTGGAGGCGGCGCGGCAGGTCCAGGCCGTGCTCGGCCTTGAGCAGGTACGACACGCCGCCCTTGCCGGACTGGCTGTTGACCCGGACGACGGCCTCGTAGGAGCGACCGATGTCGTGCGGGTCGATCGGCAGGTAGGGCACGCCCCAGTCGATGTGGTCGATGTCGGTGCCGGCGGCGGTCGTGCGCCGGTCCATGTCCTCCAGGCCCTTCTTGATGGCGTCCTGGTGGGAGCCGGAGAAGGCCGTGTAGACGAGGTCGCCGCCCCACGGGTGGCGCTCGTGCACGGGCAGCTGGTTGCAGTACTCGACGGTGCGCCGGATCTCGGCCATGTCGGAGAAGTCGATCTGCGGGTCGATGCCCTGGCTGAACAGGTTCATGCCCAGGGTCACCAGGCAGACGTTGCCGGTGCGCTCACCGTTGCCGAACAGGCAGCCCTCGATGCGGTCGGCGCCGGCCAGGCGGCCGAGCTCGGCCGCCGCGACGCCCTCGCCGCGGTCGTTGTGCGGGTGCAGGCTGACGACGACCGACTCGCGGCGGTCGAGGTGGCGCACCATCCACTCGATGGAGTCGGCGTAGACGTTGGGGGTCGCCATCTCCACCGTCGCGGGGAGGTTGACGATCATCTTGTGGTCGGGCGTCGGGTCGATGACCGCGATGACCTCGTTGCAGATGCGCACCGCGAACTCGAGCTCGGTGCCGGTGTACGACTCGGGCGAGTACTCGTAGTAGACCGCCGTCTCCGGGACGGTCTCCTCGAGCTTGCGGCACAGCCGGGCGCCCTGGAGGGCGATGTCGATGATGCCCTCCTCGCTCATCCCGAACACGACCCGGCGCTGCAGCACGGAGGTCGAGTTGTAGAAGTGCACGATCGCCTGCTTGGAGCCGCGGATGGCGTCGAAGGTGCGCTCGATGAGGTGGTCACGGCACTGGGTGAGCACCTGGATGGTCACGTCGTCGGGCACGTGGCCGCCGTCGATGAGCTCGCGGCAGAAGTCGAAGTCGGTCTGGCTGGCGCTGGGGAAGCCGACCTCGATCTCCTTGTAGCCCATCTTCACGAGCAGCTTGAACATGCGCATCTTGCGCTCGGCGTCCATCGGGTCGATGAGGGCCTGGTTGCCGTCGCGCAGGTCGACCGCGCACCAGCGCGGGGCCTGGGTCATCACCTGGTCGGGCCAGGTGCGGTCGGGCACGTGGACCTCGAGCTGCTCCTGGAACGGTACGTACTTCTGGGTCGGCATGCCCGAGGGCTGCTGGGGGTGGATCACTGGTCTGCGTCCTTCACACTTCGTCGGGGTTCAGCCGGTGCAGCAGAAGCTCCGCGACGAGGGGCGGCCGATTTTCAGGCCCCGCCGCGGCAGCGAAGGAGGAGGCGTCCAGTACGCACGCATCCAGCCTCCCACGGACGCCGCGGCACGCCAACCCCGACGCGACGTCGGGCCACGATGCGGGACGCCGGGTCACGACCCGTCCCAGCGCAGCACCGCGACGGTGACGAAGCGACGCGTCTCGAAACCGATCCGCCGGTAGAGCCGGTGGGCGCCCTCGTTGCCGTCACGCACGTGGAGCATGGCGCGGTCGCCACGCTCCTGGATGCCGTGCGCCGCCGCCAGGGTCACGACCGCCCCGAGCCCCTGACCGCGCACCGAGGGGTCGACGCACACGCCGGAGACCTCGCCGAAGCCCTCGACCCGGATCCGCTCCCCCGCCATCGCGACGAGCCGCCCGTCCCGACGGATGCCGAACCAGCGGCCGGTCAGGTGGCTGTTCGGGCCGAACGGGCCGGGTTCGGTGGCGGCGGCCAGGGCGACCATGTCGGGCGAGTCGGATGCCGTCAGCTCGACGACCTCGCGGCTCACCTCGGGCGCCGGCCGGGTGAGCGTCGCCGGCGACGTACTGGGTGGCGGGCTCCCGGAGCAGCTCGGTCCAGCCGGCGGGTGCCGCCTCGACCTCGCCGCGCAGGAACACCGCCACGCCGTCTGCGACCGACGAGCTCGGCGAGCGCCGCCCAGCCGTCGTCGTCGAGGCGCTGCACGCCGCAGAACGGCGCGATCTCGTCCGCGTACCGCCTCGCGCGGCCGTCCCGGGAGGTGAGGGCCAGGTCGGCGTGCGGACCGGTGAGGGCGTGCCAGGCGACGTCGTCGAGCACGTGGACAGCGCTCATCCGCGGATCCGCACCGACAGGCAGGTGACGCAACCCTCGAGCTTCTCGAACTCCGACACGTCGACCTCGGTCACCGTGTACCCACGGGCTCGGTACGACGCCGCCGTCCGTGGGGCACGGGTCGCCATGAGGAGGTGGTCGTCGGCGAGCAGCACGACGTGGGCGCCCGGCTCCTCGGGCACGTCCTCGTAGCGCGGGAACGCCTCCTTGTCGTCGACGACCGGGCCCCAGCCGACGACGGTGCCGTCGGGCAGGGCGGTGCAGGCCGACTTCAGGTGCAGCGCCCGCTCGACCGGCACCGCCTGCACGCGGACACCGAACTCCCGCAGGTGGTTCGCCAGCTGTTGGATGCCGACGCCGTTGGTGCGCCCACCGAGGCCGACGTAGGCGGTGCCACCGGCGCGCAGCACGTCTCCGCCGTCGAGGGTGCCGGGTGCCTCGATGTGGGCGACCCGCAGGCCGAGGTCGCGCACGGCCCGCTCGACCCCGGCGGCCTCGCCGCGCCGCTCCGGCGCACCGGAGCGCGCGATCACCGCCAGGTCGGCGTGCACGACGACCGGGTCCTCGACGAACACCGCGTCGGCGTGCTCGTCGGCGGGCTCGACCTCCACGACCCGCCACCCGCTGCGGCTCAGCGCGTCGGCGTACCCCTGCCACTGCTGGCGGGCGAGGTCGAGGTCGACCGGGCTTCGGTCGATGTGGGTGACGAGGCCGTCGGCCAGCCGCGGGCCCGGCCGGCGGACGAGCGCGACCGGGACGTTCACGGCCACAGCGAGTGGTAGGCGTTGATCGCCGGCTGGCCGCCGAGGTGGGCGTAGAGCACCGTCGAGTCCTTGGGGATGTCACCCTCGCGGACCAGGTCGATCAGTCCGGCCAGTGACTTCCCCTCGTAGACGGGGTCGGTGATCATCGCCTCGAGCTCGGCCCCCAGGCGCATGGCCTCCATCGTCGAGTCGACGGGCACGCCGTAGAGCTCGCCCGCCCAGCCGTCGAGCAGGGTGAACTCGTCGTCACGCAGGTCGCGGCCGAGCTCGATGACCTCGGCGGTGTGCCGGGCGATGCGCTCGAGCTGGGCCCGGGTCTTGTCGAGCGTGGCGGACGCGTCGATGCCGATGATGCGCCGCTTGACGCCGGTGAGGTCCTCGAGGGCGGCGAAGCCGGCCACCATCCCGGCGTGCGTGGAGCAGGTCACCGTGCACACGACGATCGTGTCGAAGTGCACGCCGAGCGCCTTCTCCTGCTCGGCCACCTCGAACGCCCAGTTCGCGAAACCCACTCCCCCGAGGGGGTGTTCGCTCGCACCGGCGGGGATCGGGTAGGGCGTGCCGCCGGCCTCCTCGACCTCGCGCAGGGCGTCCTTCCACGAGTCGCGGATGCCGATGTCGAAGCCGTGCGGGTCGAGGCGTGAGTCCGCGCCCATCATCCGCGACAGCAGGATGTTGCCGACCTTGTCGTTGACCGGGTCGTCCCAGGGCACCCACTTCTCCTGCACGAGACGACACTTCAGGCCCAGGTGGGCGGCGACGGCCGCGACCTGCCGGGTGTGGTTCGACTGGTAGCCGCCGATCGAGACCAGCGTGTCGGCACCGCTGGCGAGCACGTCGGGGACGATGTACTCGAGCTTGCGGATCTTGTTGCCGCCGAAGGCGAGGCCGCTGCTGACGTCCTCACGCTTGGCCCAGACCTGGGCGCCGCCGAGGTGGTCGCTGAGCCGACGCAGGTGCTGTAGCGGGCTCGGCCCGAAGGTGAGCGGGTAGCGAGCGAGGTCGTGGAGACGCATGTTGCTGGTCTACCACCGACAACCCGGGTGCGGTCAGGGGGGTCCGTGCGCCAGTCTTGTGTCCCGTGACGAACCGACCTGCCCCCCGGCCTGACCGCCCGCCCCCTCACCACGGACGACCTCGACGCCGTGTTTGCCGTGTACTCCGGTGCCGAGCTCGAGGACTCCGGCCACCTCGCCCTCGAGCCCGAGGACATCGCCGGCGACTGGGCGCGGCCGAGCTTCAACCTCGCGACCGACAGCATCGGGGTGTTCGACGGCGAACGGCTGGTCGGTGCCGCCGAGGTGACCACGGAGTGGGGCGCGCGCCGAGGGCGCCGTACGGCCGGGCGAGCGAGGACGCGGGATCGGGTCGTGGCTCGCGGCGTGGACCGAGCGTCGGGCGACCTCGCTCGGGTCGTCGCGGGTCGGCCAGGTGGCACCGGACGGGTCGCTCCCCCAGCGCCTGCTGCTCGGTCGCGGCTACACGCTGGGCCACACGTCGTGGGTGCTCGAGCTCCCAGACGGCGCAGAGGTACCTGAGCGCCCGCTCCCCCCCGGGTACACCCTCGCCACCGCGGACACGGCGGATCGGGAGCAGGCGGCCTACGAGGTGATCCAGGACGCGTTCGACGAGTGGGAGGGGCGGGTGCGGGACTCGTTCGAGGACTGGGCGGCGACGACCGTGCGTCGGCCCGGTGCCGAGCCGTGGCAGCTGCGCGTCGTCGAGCACGACGGGGCCGTCGTGGCCGCGTCGTTCACGATCCTCGACAGCCAGGGGGCGGGGTACGTGTACCAGCTCGCCGTCGAGCGGACCCATCGCGGGCAGGGTCTGGCGCAGTCCCTCCTCGCCGACGCGTTCGGCCGGGCTCGCGAGCGAGGCGCGACTCGTAGCGAGCTGTCGACCGACTCACGGACCGGCGCGCTCGACCTCTACCTCAAGGTCGGCATGGAGGTCACCCAGGTCTGGCCGCACCTGGTGACCGACCTGCCCCGGTAGGCGCTTTCGCCTGTCAGGCACCCAGGCTGCGGACCAGGGCGACGTACTGGTCGCGAGCGTCATCCGCGCTGGTGCCCTGTACCGCGGCCCACGCGTCGTGCTTGGCGCGCCCGACCGGGTTGGTGAACCCGGGGCGCTTGCCCTGCACGTCGCCTTCGGTCGCCTGCTTGTAGAGCGCGTAGAGCTGCAGCTTGGTGTCGTTGCCGGGGTCGCTCGGGAGGGCCTTGACACCCTCGGCGGCGGCGTGGAAGTCGTCCTCGGTGGCCATGGCGCCACTCTAGGGCTGGGCCGATCGCGCGGCACGGTCGTGCGTCGTTGGTCTGGCCGCCGGGGCCCGGCTCGGGTCAGACTGTGGAGCACCGACGGCGAAGGAGCCACGATGAGCGCGAGCACGGGGACCACTCACCCTGACGACACTTCCGGCGACGAGCGCGCGGGGGCTCCTCGGGTCTCCGAGCGGGAGGCCCGTGAGGTCGCCGAGAAGGCGCGCGAGATCGGTTGGAGCAGGCCCAGCTTCGCCAAGGAGCTCTACCTCGGTCGGTTCGACCTCGACCTGATCCACCCGCACCCGCGCCCCGACCCGGACGACGAAGCGCGCGGCGAGGCCTTCCTCGCCCGGCTGCGCGAGGTCTGCGCGACGATCGACGGCGCCCGCATCGAGCGCGAGGCGCAGATCCCCGACGAGTACATCAAGGCCCTGGCCGACATCGGTGCCTTCGGGATGAAGATCCCGGTCGAGTACGGCGGCCTGGGCCTGACGATGCGCTCGTACGGGCGGGCCCTGATGCTGATCGGGTCGGTGCACCCGGCGTTCGGCGCCCTGCTGTCCGCGCACCAGTCGATCGGCGTGCCGGAGCCGGTCAAGCTGTTCGGCACCCCGGAGCAGAAGGAGCGCTTCCTGCCGCGCTGCGCGGCGGGGGCGATCACCGCGTTCCTGCTCACCGAGCCCGACGTCGGGTCCGACCCGGCCCGGATGGAGAGCACTGCGACGCCTCACCGACGACGGCACGGCCTACCTGCTCGACGGCGTGAAGCTGTGGACCACCAACGGCGTCGTCGCCGAGCTGCTCGTGGTGATGGCCCGCGTGCCCGAAGCACGACGGCGGGCGCGGCGGCATCACGGCGTTCGTCGTCGAGGGGGACGCCCCCGGCATCACGGTGGAGCACCGCAACGCGCTTCATGGGGCTGCGCGGCATCGAGAACGGCGTGACCCGGCTTCCACCAGGTGCGGGTGCCGGTCGAGAACCGGCTCGGCAAGGAGGGCGAGGGGCTGAAGATCGCGCTCACCACGCTCAACACCGGCCGGCTGTCGATCCCGGCGATGTGCTCGGCCACCGGCGAAGTGGTCGCTGAAGATCGCCCGCGAGTGGTCGACCGAGCGGGTGCAGTGGGGCCGGCCGGTCGGGCAGCACGAGGCCGTGGCCAAGAAGATCGCGTTCATCGCGGCCACGACCTTCGCGCTGGAGTCGGTGCTCGAGCTGTCCTGCGCGATGGCCGACGCGGGAGCAGACCGACATCCGGATCGAGGCGGCCCTGGCGAAGCTGTGGGCGAGCGAGATGGCGTGGGTCATCGCCGACGAGCTGGTGCAGATCCGCGGCGGTCGGGGCTACGAGACGGCGGACTCGCTGGCGGCGCGCGGCGAGCGTGCCGTACCGGCCGAGCAGCAGCTGCGCGACCTGCGGATCAACCGGATCTTCGAGGGCTCGACCGAGATCATGCACCTGCTGATCGCGCGCGAGGCCGTCGACGCGCACCTCAAGGCGGCGGGCGACCTGGCCTCGCCCGACGCCGACCTGTCGGACAAGGCCCGGGCGGCGGCGGGTGCGAGCGGGTTCTACGCGAAGTGGCTGCCCCAGCTCGTCGACCGGTGCCGGGCTCGGTGCCGACGTCGTACGGCGAGTTCGGGCCGCTGGCGCGTCACCTGCGCTTCGTCGAGCGCGTCGTCGCGCCGGCTGGCGCGGCAGACGTTCTACGGGATGTCGCGCTGGCAGGCCAAGCTGGAGCACCACCAGGGGTTCCTGGGTCGCGATCGTCGACATCGGTGCGGAGCTGTTCGCGATGGCGGCCGCGTGCGCGCGGGCCGAGATGCTGCTCGCCGACGACCCCGAGCGCGGGCGGTCGGCGCAGCGGCTGGCCGACGCCTTCTGCGAGCAGGCGCGGATGCGGGTCGACGTGCTCTTCGACGAGCTGTGGACCAACACCGACGACACCGACCGCGAGCTCGCCGACTCCGTGCTCGCCGGCGACTTCACCTGGCTCGAGGAGGGCGTGCTCGACCCGAGCGAGGGCACCGGGCCGTGGATCGCGAGGTGGGCGCCGGGTGAGAGCACGCAGGAGTCGGTCTGGCGCCCGGTGCGGTGAGCGACTGGCTCAGCGGCGCTTGAGCAGCTCCTCGGCGATCTGCACGGCGTTGAGGGCGGCGCCCTTGCGCAGGTTGTCGCCGACCACGAAGAGGTTGAGGCCCTTGCCCTCGGGGGCGGCCTGGTCGGCGCGGACGCGGCCGACGAAGACCTCGTCACGACCGGTGGCCTGCAGCGGGTTGGGCACGTCCGTGACGATGACGCCGGGCGCGCGGCCGAGTGCGGCGAGGGCGTCGGCCGGGCTGACGTCGCCCTCGAACTCGGCGTGGATGGCGAGGCTGTGGCCGGAGAAGACCGGCACGCGCACGCAGGTGCCCGACACCCGCAGGCCGGGGAGGTGCAGGATCTTGCGCGACTCGTTGCGCAGCTTCTGCTCCTCGTCGGTCTCCAGCGAGCCGTCGTCGACGATGGACCCGGCCAGCGGCACGACGTTGAAGCCGACCGGCACCGCGTAGATCTGCGGGTCGGGCAGCGTGAGGGCCGAGCCGTCGAGGGCCAGCTCCTTGGGGTCGCCGGCGGCGTAGCCGCCGCGCAGCTGGGTGTCGAGCTCGGTGAGGCCGACGCCGCCGGAGCCGGACACCGCCTGGTAGCTGCTGATGTGCAGCCGAACCAGCCCGGCGAGGTCGTGCAGCGGCTTGAGCACCGGCATCGCGGCCATCGTGGTGCAGTTCGGGTTGGCGACGATGCCCTTGGGGATGTCGTCGAGGTCCTCCGGGTTGACCTCGGAGACGACGAGCGGCACCTCGGGGTCCTTGCGCCAGGCGCTGGAGTTGTCGACGACCACCGCTCCCGCTTCGGCCACCCGCGGCGCCCAGATCTTGGAGGTCGAGCCGCCGTTGGAGAACAGCGCGACGTCGAGCCCGGCGAAGTCGGCCGTGGCCGTGTCCTCGACGGTGACCTCGGTGTCGCCCCACGGCAGGGTCGTGCCGGCCGAGCGGGCCGACGCGAAGTAGCGGATCTCGTCGACCGGGAAGTTCCGCTCGAAGAGAAGGGTGCGCATGACGTTGCCGACCTGGCCGGTGGCGCCGAAGACTCCGATTCGCATGGGACCAGTCTAGAGAGCCGTCCGGATGCCGGTCCCATGGCTCACGATGCGGTCGCCCGCGGATCTCCTTGGCCGTGATCCGCCCTACCGGTCGCGCGCGTGAGCGGCGCGAATGACCATCAGGTGAGGTAGCGGCAGAGCTGGCGTTCGAGGTGGCTGGTGACGCGTGGTCGTCGCGGTCGTCGGCGGAACCGGCCCGCGCAGGTTCACTCGCTCGCGTCGAAGCGGTCGCTTGCGTTCGTGCGCAGGGCCAGGTTCGCCGGTTCGGTGCTTGTCAGAGAGTCGGCTCTCGAGCCTCGGCCCCTGTTGTCCCCGCCGAGGCTGACGGGGATCGGCAGGTTCCCTCAGCGGGCGATGTTGGGGAGTCGACCCTGGTTCCACCCAGCTGCCGCTGTGCCAGGTTCTCGCTGCCCCAGCCGAGTAGCGGTGGCGGTTCGGACTCGTACTGGTGCCCGAGCGGGGTGGTCACCTGCACCACTCGCCTGCGTCACCCGTTCCGCCTCCGCCGCCTGGCGGGCCGATCGCCGTTGTGGACGCTGTGACGGCCTTCGGTCAGGACCACTCGGGTGCGCCAGCCGGGGGCTTCCTTGGTCTGGTTGCAGCGGGCGCACTTGCCGTTGCCGTCCTCGAAGCCGGTCCGGCCGCCGTCCCGGGCCGGGGTGGTGTGGTCGGCGTGCACGATCGGCGCCTCGCACCACGGGGTGGTGCACACGTCATCACGCAGCACCAGCATCCGGCGCAGCAGCCCGCCGAACAGCCGCCGGCGCGAGTCCATCGCGACCAGGTCCCGACCGTCCGGGGTGGTGTACAACCGGCGCACCCACACCCGAGCCGCCTCACGCTGCCGCCCGAGGGGCCTGTCCCGGACGGTCACCCGACCGCGGGGCGCCACCGGCAGCCGGGTCAAGGCCGGCCCGGTCCGTCGCGGGTGCACGGTCACCGGCAACGGGATCGATCGAGGAGCCGGTGCGTCGCGGGGCGGTCGAGTCCTTCACGCAGCCAGGCCCGGGCGACCGGGGCCGGGACGCTGCCGTGGCCGGGGATCCGGGCCGGTTCGAACACCGACCGGTCCGGGTCACCCGTGCCGAGCAGGGCCCGGTCGGTCATCACCAGGTGCACCTCCACCGGCTGGAGCTGACCCGCCTCCCGCCCGGACAGCAACCGCAACGCGGTGTCCGCCGCGACCGCACCCACCCCACGACCCTGCGGGCCCTCCTCGGCGCACTGCCCGGACACCACGGCCCGGGAGCGGGCCTGCACCGCCGCGTACGCCCCGACCACCTCCTTGAGCGGACCCAGCACGCTCAGGTACGCCATCCCGTCCGGTGCCGGCCGCACCGTCACCCGCCGCGACTCTTGACCGCCGCCTCCATCCGGGCCACCACCGAGGCGGCGTCCAGCTCGGCCGCGACCCGGGCCGCGGCCGCACCGGCCTGCTTGACCCCCAACCGGCCCAGCAACGGCCCGACCCGAGCATCCACCACACCCCGGTCCGCCACGCTCAGCGTCGCGGTGGCCTGGACCACCGCCACCGCGACCCGCTCACTGCACACGCCCGGCACTCAGGGCGGCCATGGTGTGCGGCATCTCGTGCACCAACGCCCGGGCCAACCCCACGAACCGGTCCCCCAGGCTCGGCGACTCCCGCCGCGCCAACGCCACCACCGACCCCACCGACCGGCCCACGTCCTGAGGCGCCACCACCTCCCGCGAACAGCGCAGCGCATCCGTCGCCCGCGCCTGCGCCGCCGACGCCGCCCCCTTCACCCCCTCCAAACACGCGACCAGATCCACCCGCTCCCGATCCGACAACCCGGCCACGTCCACCGTGGACAGCCACCCCCGGAACGCCGCCACCGTCGCGACCGCGCCGCCATCGGCCACACCCTGCAGCGGGCTCCGCCGGCGCGCCGGCTCTCGGCCCCGCGCAGCGTCACTGCCGCACCGTCAGACCCGCTCACGGCATCCGCCACGCCGTCGCAACCCCACTGCGGCGCAACCGAACCCGGGTCCACGACCCGGCCACTGAGCGATCCCCCATCCATGAACTAATCGTACGCATGTCCACCGACAGCACTCCCCCAGGCCAAGGTCAGCTGTGGACAACCGCGATCGCGAACACGCCCTGTGGACAACCGTGTTCGAGGCGAGCCACCCACTCGACACCCACTCGCCCACGCCCAGCCCACGCCGGCGCCACTCGCCACCCAGCGGTCAGCCGGCCGACCTCAGGATCGCCGCGATCTCCGCGAACCCCAGCCGTTCCGCGTGCTCCAGCGCCGTGACCCCGTCGTGGTCGCCGATCGAGGCATCCGCACCGGCATCGAGCAGGATCCGCACGATCTCCTGGTGGCGCGCTCCCCCGTCGCCGAGGATCACGGCCTCGAGCAGCGCGGTCCAGCCCAGCCGGTTGACGTGGTTGACGTCGATCCCCGTCGACACCACCCGCCGCACGTACTCCACGTGCCCACGCTCGCTGGCCGGGATCACCGACACCCCGCCGAACCTGTTCACCAGGCCCAGGTCGGGCGACGCCGGCAGCAGCGCCTCCAGCATCTCGACGCTGCCGGTCACCCCGGTGACCAGCCACGGGGTGTCGTGCTGGTCGTCGAGCGCATCGGGGTCCGCGCCCATCGCCACGAGCACCCGCGCCGCCTCGACGTGGTCACCGGCCGACGCCAACAACAGCGGCGTCCGGCCCGACCCGTCACGCACCTCCAGTCGCGCCCCGTCGCGCAGGGCGAGCGCCACGGCATCCGCGTCACCCGCCCCAGCCGCCGCCAACAGGGCAGCATCAGGATCGGACGACGGACGGTGGCCATCGGCAGCAGTCAGCACGCGTTCCAGTGTGCGGTAACCGCGTTCGCGCGCCATCTCCAGCGGCGTCAACCCCTCGGTCACCGACGGCCGCCCCAGCTCGACCCCACCCGCCACGAGCACCTGCACCGTCGCGAGCTCCGGGGCGGCATCGGCCCCGAACCACACCGCCTCGTGCACCGCCTGGTACCCGATCCGGTTCACGTGGTCCTTGTCGATGCCGGCCCGCAACAGCCGCCCGACGACGAGGTGGTGCCCACGCTCGGCGGCCCGGATCAGGCCGGTGCCGTTCCACGAGTCCTTGGCGTCGACGTCGGCTCCCGCGGCCAGCGCGACCTCGAGCAGCTCGAGATACCCCTCGCTGGTCGCGACCAGGTAGGCCGACTGCTGCGTCTCGTCCTTGGCGTCGACGTCCGCACCCTGCGCGACCAGCCGGCGCGCGGCCGCCACGTCGTCGGCCCACGCGGCGTCGCGCAGGGCCCCGTCCAGCGCGACCTGCGCGGTCCCCGAAGGCGACGCCGTGGGACCCGGGTCCCCACCCGACGTGCACCCGGCGAGCACGACCACGAGCACGGATGCCGTGATCAGCCCGCCGCGGAGGCCCGATCGGTGCGCTCTCACCCCACCATCATGGACGCGGGCAGCGGGGAGCGCGCCAGATCCGCGTCGGCACGCGACGCGCCTCACCCTCGCCGGTCCGCCGGGGCCGACGCCAGACGGCGGCGCGGCTCAGAACCCGAGGCGGCCGAGCTGCTTGGGGTCGCGCTGCCAGTCCTTGGCCACCTTGACGTGCAGGTCGAGGTAGACCCGCTGGCCGAGCAGCGCCTCGATGCCGCGCGCGCGCGTTGGTGCCGACCTCGCGCAGCCGGGAGCCACCCTGGCCGATGACGATCGCCTTCTGGCGGTCGCGCTCGACGAACACGTTGACGCGCACGTCGAGCAGCGGCTTGCCCTCGCGGCGGCCCTCGCGCGGCACGATCTCGTCGACGACGACCGCCAGGAGTGCGGCAGCTCGTCGCGCACGCCCTCGAGCGCCGCCTCGCGGACCAGCTCGGCGATCATGACGGCCTCGGGCTCGTCGGTGAGCTCGCCGTCGGGGTAGAGCGGCCGCGGCGACGGCGGCAGGTGCTCGACGAGCACGTCGCGACCTCGTCGACCTGGTCGCCGCGGGTCGCCGAGCACGGGCACGATGTCCGCCCAGTCGCCGAGCTGGTCGATGGCGATGAGGTGCTCGGCCAGCCGCTGCCGGTCGACCGGTCGGACTTGGTCGCGATCGCGACCACCGGCGTGCTGCTTGCCCCGCTTCAGCTCGGCGAGCTCGCGCGCGATGAACTGGTCACCCGGGCCCGATCCGCTGGTCGGCGGGCAGGCAGAACCCGATGACGTCGACCTCGAGCAGCGTCTCGCGGACCAGGTCGTTGAGCCGCTGCCCGAGCAGCGTGCGCGGCCTGTGCAGCCCGGGGGTGTCGACGAGGATCAGCTGCGCGTTCGGGCCGGTGCACGATGCCGCGGATGGTGTGCCGCGTGGTCTGCGGCTTGCCCGACGTGATGGCGACCTTCTGCCCGACCAGCGCGTTGGTCAGCGTCGACTTGCCGGCGTTGGGCCGGCCGACGAGGCAGGCGAAGCCCGCGAGATGACCGCTGCCCGTGCTCGCTCATCCGGTGCCGGTCGGTCGCGTCCGATCTCCGGCGCGTCTGTCGGCGCCGGCTCGACCCGCTCGACGAGCACGGTCGCGATCCGGTGGCGGCGACCCGACACCGTTCGGCGGTCAGGTGCAGCCCGTGCACCTCGCACGGTCGAACCGAGGATCGGCACCCGGCCGATGGTCTTGCCGAGCAGCCCGCCGACGGTGTCGACCTCGTCCTCGTCGAGCGTCGACGTCGAACAGCTCGGCGAGGTCGTCGACGTGCATCGTGGCCGGCGACCCGGAACCGGCCGTCGCCGAGGTCCTCGACCTCGGGCGGCCTCGCGGTCGTACTCGTCGGTGATCTCGCCGACGATCTCCTCGAGGATGTCCTCGATGGTGACCAGGCCGGCGGTGCCGCCGTACTCGTCGACGACGATCGGCGAAGTGGGTCTGGTCGCGCTGCATCTCGCGCAGCAGGTCGTCGACCGGCTTGCTCTCGGGCACGAACGGCATCGGGCGCATCAGCTCGGTCGACCGGCACCGCGCCGGCCTCCGGGTCGGCGTTGACGCCGGCGCACGACGTCCTTGAGGTAGAGCAGCCCGACGACGTCGTCGACGTCGTCGCCGAGCACCGGGATCCGGGAGAACCCGGAGCGCAGGAACAGGGTCATCGCCTGCCGGCAGCGCGCGGTCGTCGTCGATCGAGCACCATGTCGGTGCGCGGCACCATGACCTCGCGGGCGAGGGTGTCGCCGAGCTCGAAGACGGAGTGGATCATCTCGCGCTCGCTCGCCTCGATGAGCGCCGAGTCGCGGGCCAGGTCGACGAGGTCGCGCAGCTCGCTCTCGCTCTCGAACGGGCCGTCGCGGAAGCCCTTGCCGGGCGTCACCGCGTTGGTCAGCGCGATGAGCAGGCGGCTGAACGGGCCGAGCACCCGGCGCAGCCAGACCGTCGACGGCGCGGCCGCCAGCGCGACCCGCGAGCTGTGCTGCGCGCCGAGGGTGCGCGGGCGACACCCCGACGACGGCGAACGAGATGAGCGCCATGATCGCGATGGCGACGAGGAACGGCTGCCAGGTGCCCTCGACCCGGTCGACGACGGCCAGCGTGACCATCACCGCCACCGTCGACTCGGCGATGACCCGCAGGAACGACAGCACCGACAGGTACGCGGCGGTGTCGCCGACGACGCTTGACGAGCGCCTTGGCGCCCGGGCGGCCCTCCTCGAGCAGCTCGTGGGCGCGGGTGCGCGACATCCGCGAGAAGGCGGCCTCGGCGGTGGAGAGGAGGAACGCGACGAGGGTGGCGAGCACCGCCGCCGTGACGAGTCGGGTCATGGCTGCGTCCGGCCGGTCAGGCGGTCGGGCGGCCGCGGGTGGCGAGGAAGGTGAGCAGCAGCTGGCGCTGCAGCTCGAACATCTCCTTCTCCTCCTCCGGCTCCGCGTGGTCGTAGCCGAGCAGGTGCAGGATGCCGTGCGTCGTGAGCAGCAGCAGCTCCTCCTCGGTCGCGTGCCCGGCCTCGTGGGCCTGCCGCGCGGCGACGCTCGGGCAGAGCACGATGTCGCCGAGCATGCCCTCCTCGGGCGTCGGACGCCCTCGCGGCCCGGGGCGCAGCTCGTCCATCGGGAAGCTCATGACGTCGGTCGGGCCCGGGCAGGTCCATCCACTGCACGTGCAGGGTCTCCATCGCGGGCTCGTCGACGAGGCGCAGGCACAGGTCGGCCTGCGGGTGCACCTGCATCTGGGCCATGACGTAGCGGGCGCAGGCGACCAGCTCGAGCTCGTCGAGCCGGTACTCGGTCTCGTTGAGGACGTCGATGCTCACCGGCGCGGCCCCGTCGGCTGCTTCTCGTCCCAGCGGCCGTAGGCGTCGACGATGGCGCCGACCAGCCGGTGCCGGACGACGTCGACGGCGGTCAGCTCGGCGAAGTGCGACGTCGTCGACGTCGTTGAGGATGTCGCGCACGACCCGCAGGCCGACGTGGTGCCGCCGGGCAGGTCGACCTGGGTGACGTCGCCGGTGACGACCATCTTCGAGCCGAAGCCGAGCCGGGTGAGGAACATCTTCATCTGCTCGGCCGAGGTGTTCTGCGCCTCGTCGAGGATGATGAACGCGTCGTTGAGCGTGCGGCCGCGCATGTAGGCCAGCGGCGCGACCTCGATGGTGCCGGCCGCCATGCAGCCGCGGGATCGACTCGGGGTCGACCATGTCGTGCAGCGCGTCGTAGAGCGGGCGCAGGTAGGGGTCGATCTTGTCGTTGAGGGTGCCGGGCAGGAAGCCGAGCCGCTCGCCCGCCTCGACCGCCGGCCGGGTCAGGATGATCCGGTTGACCTGCTTGGCCTGCAGCGCCGCGACGGCCTTGGCCATCGCCAGGTAGGTCTTGCCGGTGCCGGCGGGCCCGATGCCGAAGACGATGGTGTTCTCGTCGATCGCGTCGACGTACCGCTTCTGGCCCAGCGTCTTGGGCCGGATGGTGCGCCCGCGGTTGCTGACGATGTTCATCGTCAGCACGTCGGCCGGGCGCTCGACGGTCTGGGCGCGCAGCATCTGGATCGACCGCTCGACGGCGTCGCGGTTCAGCGGCTGGCCGCCCGTCGAGGACGTCGAGCAGCTCGTCGATGAGCCGCTCGACGAGCGCGACCTCGGCGCTCGGGCCCGACACGGTGAACTCGTTGCCGCGCACGTGGATCGTCGACGCTGCGGGAACTGCGCGCTCGATGGTGCGCAGCAGCTCGTCGCGTGGGCCGAGGAGCGTCACCATGTCGACGTCGTCGGGAACCACCACGGTGTGCTGGCGAACATGGGGATGGGTCTGCCCGGCGGCCGAGTCGGCGGCTCCGGGCTGGGCGGTATGGGCGTCAGTCATCGTGGGACGAGTCTACGAGGCCGCACCGACCTCGAGCACACGAGAATGCCGAGCTCACCCGGGCGGCCAGCTCAGGGTGCGGCCGCCGATGACGTGCAGGTGGGCGTGGAAGACGCTCTGCTGGGCCGCCTCCCCGGTGTTGGAGACGAGGCGGTAGCCGGGCAGGCCCTCGTCGGCGGCGACCCGGGCGGCCAGCCCCACGGCGTCCGCGAGCTCGTCGGCGGATGCCGTGGCGAGACCGACGAGGTCGGGCACGTGCCGCCGCGGCACGACGAGCACGTGGGTGGGCGCGGCCGGATCGATGTCGCGGAAGGCCAGGGAGTGCTCGGTCTCGCCCACGACCTCGGACGGGATGCCGCCGGAGACGATGCGGCAGAAGAGGCAGTCCTCGCTGGTGGTGGCGCTCATGCCCCGAATCTAGGGCCCGGGTCAACCGTATCCGGCGACTCGCGCGTCAAGAGCGACATGACAATGACGGCCATGGGCGAGCACGGCAGCGCGCAGCGGTCGGCGGACGACGCCGTGACCGAGCTGTATGCCGCCGCACTGGCAGCCGCTCGTCCGGCTCGGCGTGGCTGCTCCTCCACGACGCCGGTGAGGCCGAGGAGATCGTCCAGGACGCCTTCGTGGCCCTGCACGCGCACTGGTCCGATCTGCGCGACCCGGTGGCGGCGACGGCGTACCTGCGCAAGACCGGTCCTCAACCGGGCGCGTTCCGCGCTGCGTCACCGCGGGGTCGAGGAGCGCTGGGCGGCCGCGGTCCGTGGTGGCCCCGACGACCCGGGGACACGGACGGGCGTCAGTGCCGAGGACGCCGCGGTGGCCGGTCTGTCGCGCGAGACCGCTGCTCGCGGCGCTCGCCCGGCTCCCGGCGCGGCAGCGGGAGGTCCTCGTCCTGCGGTACTACCTCGACCTCGGTGAGGCCCAGATCGCTGATGCCCTGGAGATCTCCCCGGGCTCGGTCAAGACCCACGCGAGCCGGGGCCTGGCGGCCCTGCGCCTCGGGACGGAGCGGACATGAACGACGACGAGCGCACGATCGCCGCCCTGCGGGTGGCGCTCGACGAGCGCGCCGCTGAGATCGAGCCCGGCGACCGGCTCGACGAGATCCTGGAGCGCGCCCGCCCGCACCGCGCGGCGGGGGTGAACCGGTCGTGGATGCTGCTCGCCGCCGCTGCCGCGGTGCTGGCCGTGGTGGCCGGCGTCTGGCTCGGGCTCCCCGACGGGTCGGAGCCCGTCCCGGGCGGCATCGACCGCCCCCTCCCGTCCGCGACCCCGTCGGTCGGCTCCACCGCGACCGAGCCGCCGGCGGCCCCGACCACCGGCCGCCGACACCGACCGCCGACGGCGACGACGGCCGGCGCGCTCGCGGTCCTCCCGGTCTACTACGTCGCGCCCATCGGTGACGACGCCCGCATCGTGCGGCTCTACCGGGAGTGGCTGACCTCCGCCGGGGTGACGCGGGGAGCCGACGACCAGGCCCGGGCCCGCGCCGCGGTCGAGCTCGCGATGACCGCCGTGCCGCCCGGTACGGACGGGTACCTGCGCACCTGGGACGGTGTGGACCTCCTGGACGTGTCGGTGACCGATGCGCGCATCACGATCACCCTGTCCGGACCCGGCACCACCGCCTTCCCCGAGGACACCGAGCGGGTCACCGTGCAGCAGCTCGTGTGGACCGCCCAGGCGGCGGTCGGCAAGGGCACGATCCCGGTTCGCTTCGAGCTCGCCGACGGCTCCGAGCGCCATGTTCGGCACGCAGCCGGTCGACCGCACGTACAACCGGCCGGCGTCGCGCGACCTGTACCACGAGGACCTCGCGCCGATCTGGGTGACCACCCCGACGCGCGGGCAGGTGCTGCCCGCCGGCCGGGCGGTCACCGTCCGGGGCGAGGCGTGCGTCTTCGAGGCGACCGTGTCGTGGGAGCTGCTCCGTGACGGCGCGGTCGTCGACAAGGGGTTCGTCACGGCCTCGGTGGGCGCACCCGATCGCGGCACGTACGAGATCAGGCTCGGCTCACCCAGGCCCGGGTCGTACACCGTGCGGGTCTTCGAGCTGAGCGCCGAGGACGGGCGGAGGGTCTCGGCCGAGACGACGATGCCGTTCACCGTGCGGTGAGCCGCACCGCCGTCGGAGGTCTCTGCCACGATGCCCGGATGACGGCCGACCACCACGACACCGATGCCTTCCGCGGCGCCACCTTCCGCCGCGTCGACCTCGCCGGCGCCTCGCTGCGCGAGGTCGACCTCTCCGGGGCCACGATCCGCGACTCCGACGTCACCGGCCTGCGCATCGTGGCGTCGGTGGTCGACGACGTGCACCTGAACGGGCACGAGGGGGTGGGCCGGGTGGTCGTCGACGACGTCGACGTCACGGCCTACGTGACGGCCGAGCTCGACCGCCGCCACCCCGAGCGGGTGCTCGTGCGCGAGATGCGGTCGGCCGACGACGTGCGAGCCGCCTGGGCGGTGGTCGACCCGATGTGGGACGACGCGGTCGCGCACGCCGCGAGCGTGGCCGCGCCGTTGCTGGACGAGCGCGTGAACGGTGAGTGGTCGTTCGTCGAGACGGTGCGCCACCTGCTGTTCGCCGACGACATCTGGGTCGGGCGGATGCTGAGCGACGAGCCAGGGACGTTCCACCCGCTCGGCGTGCCCCCCACCGACACCACGGATGCCGGCGCCGCCGAGATGGGTCTGACGCTCGCGGCCCGACCGTCGTTCGAGGAGGTCGTGGCCCTGCACCGCGAGCGCCGCCGCCGGTTCACCGAGCTGCTCGCCGGCGTCACCGACACCGACCTGCCCGAGGTACGCACCGCCGTCCTCGCCCCCGACTGGGGCGAGGAGTCGTTCTCGGTGCTGGAGTGCCTGACCGTCGTGGTGCGCGAGCACGCCGACCACCTGCGGTTCGCGCAGCGCGACCTGGCCGAGCTCGAGGCCCGGTAGCCGAGCGGGTCAGCGCCAGCGCGCCATCGCGCTGAGCACGGCCAGCGCGGCCGGGCCGGCGCTCGACGACCGCAGCACCGTGCTGCCCAGGCGCACGGCCACCGCGCCGGCCTCGGTGAGCGCCTCGAGCTCCTCGGGCGACACGCCACCCTCGGGGCCGACGACGAGCAGCACGTCACCGGCGGCGGGCAGGGTCGCCGTCGGCGAGCGGCACGGTGGCGTCCTCGTGGAGCACGAAGGCGGATGCCGCGTCGCGCACCCGCGCCGCGACCTCGGCGGTGGTGGCCGTGGGCGCGAGCACCGGTCGCCGCGTGCGACGGGACTGCTTCGTGGCGGCCACGAGCACGGCATCCCACTTGCGCCGGGCCTTCTCGCCGCGTTCGCCGCGCCACTGCACCACGCTGCGCGACGCCTGCCACGGCACGACCTCGTCGACCCCGCACTCGGTGGCCGCCTCGATCGCCTGGTCGTCGCGGTCGTTCTTCGCCAGCGCCTGCACCAGCACGAACCGCGGGCTCGGCTCGGGGTCGCCGGCCACCGAGACCACGCGCAGGTCGAGCGTGCCCGCCCCGACCGCGACGACCTCGCCCTCGACCCGCAGGCCCGCGCCGTCGGTGAGCAGCAGGTGCTCCCCCACCCGGGTGCGCCGCACGGTGGCGGCGTGCCGGCCCTCCGGCCCGTCGAGCACGACGACGTCGCCGACCCCGCGACCCGCCAGGGCCTCGGGGGCGAGGAGGTGCAGCGGAAGGGTCATCGGGCCTTGAAGGCGTCGCGCAGCTTGCCGAAGATCGAGCCCTCGGCGGGGTTGGCGACCCGCCCCTCGGGGCGCTCCTCGCCGCGCGCGGCGGCCAGCTGCCGGAGCAGCTCCTCCTGCTCGGCGTCGAGCTTGGTCGGGGTCTGCACCATCGCGTGCACGATGAGGTCGCCGCGGCCGGTGCCCCGCAGGTGGGTGACGCCCGAGCCCGCGCAGGGTGATCGAGTCGCCGGACTGGGTGCCGCGCCGCACCTCGAGGTCGCGCGGGCCGTCGAAGGTGTCCATCGCGAGGGAGGCGCCCAGCGCCGCGGCGGTCATCGGCACCTCGATCGTCGCGTGCAGGTCGTCGCCGCGCCGCTGGAAGGTGGGGTGCCGGTTGACGGCGACCTCGACGTAGAGGTCACCGGCGGGCCCGGCGCCGTGCCCGACCTCGCCCTCACCGGCGAGCTGGATGCGGGTGCCCGTGTCGACGCCGGCCGGCACCTTGAGCGTGAGCGTGCGGCGGGTGCGCACCCGGCCGTCGCCGGAGCACTCGAAGCACGGGTCGGTGATGAGCTGGCCGAAGCCCTGGCAGGTCGATGCACGGGCGGGTGGTCATGACCTGGCCGAGGAAGCGGCGCTGCACCTGCTGGACCTCGCCGCGGCCGGCGCACACGTCGCAGGTGCGGGTCGAGGTGCCCGGCTGCATGCCGGCGCCGCGGCAGGTGGAGCAGGCGACCGCGGTGTCGATGGTGAGGTCCTTCTGGGCGCCGAACACGGCGTCGCCGAGGTCGATGTCGAGCCGCACGAGGGCGTCCTGGCCGCGGGTGGTCCGCGAGCGCGGGCCACGCCCGCGCGGTGCCGGCCTGGCCGCCGAAGAAGGCGTCCATGATGTCGCTGAAGGAGAAGCCCTGGCCGAAGCCGGCGGCGCCCGAGCCGTAGGGGTCCGACGCCGTGGTCGTAGGCCTGCCGCTTGTCCGGGTCGGACAGCACGTCGTAGGCCTGGGAGACCTTCTTGAACTGCTCCTCGGCCTCGGGGCCGGGGTTGACGTCGGGGTGGTAGCTGCCGGGCGAGCTTGCGGTAGGCGCGCTTGATGTCCTCCGCGGTGGCGTCGCGGGCGACCCCGAGGTCGGCGTAGTAGTCGTTCACTGGTGGCAGGTCCTTCGGACGGTGTCGGTCAGGGAGGGCTGGGGCGCCGGGCTGGCGGCGGTTCGGCTACTCGGCGAGGATCCGCGAGACGTAGGGCGCGACGGCACGCACGGAGGCCATCGTCGTGGGGTAGTCCATCCGGGTCGGGCCGACGCACCCCGAGGCCGGCGACGAGGTCGGTGCCGGCGCCGTAGCCGGTGGTGACCATCGAGGTGGTGCTGCAGCCCGGCGTACGGGTTCTCGTGCCCGATCCGCACGGCGATGCTGCCGCCCTGCTCGGCCGACGGTGCCGAGCAGCTTGAGCAGCACGACGTGCTCCTCGAGCGCCTCGAGCACCGGGCCGAGGCTCAGCGTGAAGTCGGGGCCGAACCGGGCGAGGTTGGCGGTGCCGGCGAGCACGACCCGCTCCTCGCGCTCCTCGACGAGGGAGTCCTCGAGCGCCGTGCTGATCCGGCGCACGAGGTCGCGCAGTCGGCCGGGTCGAGCCGGTCGGGCACGGCCGCGAGCGCGCTGGCCGCCTCGGTGAGGCGTGCGCCCGGAGGTGGCCCGGTTGAGCTCGGTGCGCAGGCGTCGACGAGGGTGCCCTCGCCGTCGTCGCTGAGCAGGTCGGTCGCCGATCGTCGATGACGCGCTGCTCGACCCGGCCGGTGTTGGTGATGAGCACGACGAGCAGCCGGTGCGCCGCCGATCGGCACGAGCTCGACGTGGCGCACCGACGAGCGCGTCAGCGACGGGTACTGCACGACGGCGACCTGGCGGGTCAGCGACGCGAGCAGGCGCACGGTGCGGTCGACGACGTCGTCGAGGTCGACGGCGCCCTCGAGGAACGTGCGCGATGGCCCGCTGCTCGGCGGCGGTCATCGGCTTGACGGCCGAGAGCCGGTCGACGAACAGGCGGTAGCCGGCGTCGGTCGGGCACCCGCCCGGCGCTGGTGTGCGGGTGCGGCGATCAGCCCCTCCTCCTCGAGCGCGGCCATGTCGTTGCGGACGGTCGCCGCCGACACGCCGAGGTGGTGCCGCTCGACGCAGCGCCTTGGAGCCGACCGGCTCGGAGGTCTGGACGTAGTCCTGGACGATGGCGCGCAGCACGCGCAGCCGGCGGTCCTCGCTCATCACGTGGTCACCTCCGGGACGTCTCGACGGGCGGCATGGCGCGGGTGCTGGCACTCTCGCGCTGGGAGTGCCAATTCTACGGGCTGGGTCCGACGCGCGCGAATGCCGGTGACGGCACCCGACCTCGCGTAGCCTCGCCGCCGTGACGGACAGGTACGGCGGCGACGTGCTCGGGGGTGACTGGCGACGGCCGGCGCGGGGTCGCTCGGTCGAGCTCGCCGCCGAGCCGGGAACCGTCGTCGAGGACGTCGAGACCGGCTGGGTGGGCGCGGTCGTGCGCGTCGAGAAGGCCGGCGGCGTGCACGTCGTGCACCTCGAGGACCGGCGCGGGCGCACCAAGGGCTTCCGGCTCGGGCCGGGCTTCCTCGTCGACGGCGCGCCGGTCACCCTCACTCCGCCCACGCGCGCGGGCGGACGCCCGGCTCGGACAGGCGCGGGCGGCATCCGCGCGCACCGCCAGCGGGTCGCGGGCCGTGACCGGCCAACGGGCCAGGGTCGCCAGCGGGTCGCGGATCTTCGTCGAGGGCAAGCACGACGCCGAGCTCGTCGAGAAGGTGTGGGGCGACGACCTGCGGGTCGAGGGCGTGGTCGTCGAGATGCTCGACGGCGTCGACGACCTCGCCGGCGCGATCCGCGACTTCGCCCCCGGGCCCGGGCGCCGGATGGGCGTGCTCGTCGACCACCTCGTGCCCGGGCACCAAGGAGTGGCGGGTCGTCGAGGAGGCGCGGCGCGGTGCAGCCGTACGCCGCGCACGTGCTGGTCGTCGGCCACCCGTACGTCGACGTGTGGCAGTCGGTGCGGCCGCAGCGGCTCGGGCATGGACGCGTGGCCGGTCATCCCGCGCGGCACGTCGTGGAAGGTCGGCATCACGGCGCACCTCGGCTGGCCGCACTCGACCCAGGCCGACCTCGCCCTGGCCTGGCGGCGGATCCTGGCGTCGGTCGCGCTCCTACGCCGACCTCGAGCCCGAGCTGCTCGGCCGGCGTCGAGGAGCTCATCGACTTCGTCACGGCGCCTGCCTGAGCGAGGCGCGGGCGGCTGCGACGCCCCGCTCGAGCCACTCGCGCAGCGCCGCGTCGTCGTCGACGACGTGGGCCTGCACGTGCACCCAGCCGCGGCTGGTGCGACCTCCCTTGACCATCGGCTCCACACCCTCGGAGCCGATGAGGTCGCCCTGGTGCTCAGGTCCCACCCGCACGAGCAGCCCGCGAGCACTCACGGAGCAGGCGAGGGCGCCGTCGACCATGAAGCCGGTGCCCCCGAACATCCGCTTCTCCTCCGCGGCCGGCAGCTGCGCGCGGACCCGGTCGATGAGCTCCATGGCGCCAGTCTGGCGCTCGCCACCGACGCACGTCGTCACGTCGGTCGGGGTCGGCCCTGAGCCGACCCTGAGCGCGACCCCGGCCACACCCCGGATCCGGCGTCGAGGCGGCTCAGCGGGTGTTTGATGGAGGAAGACCCACCGATGGAGGAGTTCCGATGAGCGACACCACCCCACGCCCCGACGAGACGCCGGGCGACCCCACTGCCGCCGGCCCCGGCGGAGTCGGTCACGCCGCCTCCGCCGGCGCCGGAGCCCGCGCAGCCGAGCAGCCCTACCCCCAGCCGGCCTACGCAGCCCCAGCCGGCCAGCCGCCAGTCCGGCCAGCCAGTACGCCCAGCCGGCCTACGCCAGCAGCTGCCCCCGGCCTACCCGCCCCCGGCACGGCCGTCGCCGGCCCCAACCCGATGTCGCCGACGGAGGAGCGCACCTGCGGGGATGCTCGCCCACGGCGATCGCGCTGGGCGCGACGGTGCTGTCCGGCGGGCTTCCTCGGCTTCGTCGCCGCGCTGGTCATCTACCTGGTCTACAAGGACCGCGGCCCGTTCGTGCGGGCGCACTCGGCGAACGCGCTCAACGTCCAGATCATCGCCGGCGTCATCGTGCTTCATCATCGGCTGGCTGCTCACGATCACGCTCATCGGAGCCATCATCGGCATCCCGATCCTGATCGCCGTGTTCGTCTGGGCCGTCATCGTCCACGTCATCGGGGCCGTGAAGGCCAACAACGGCGAGTGGTGGACCCCGCCGATGACGCCGCAGTTCGTCAAGTGACGCTGACCCGTCGCGGCCGCCGGTCCCCGGACCGGCGGCCGCGACGTCGTTCAGACCCCCAGCAGCCGCCGCACCACCGTGTCGGCCAGCAGCCGCCCGCGCAGGGTGAGCACCACCCGCCGGTCCGCCACCGCCGACCGCCCGTCGACCAGGCCGTCGGCCACGAGCCCCGCCACCGCCGTGCGCCCCGTCGCGTCGAGCACGTCGACCGGCAGCCCCTCGCGCAGGCGCACCCCGAGCAGCACCTCCTCGTCGTGGCGCTGCTCGGTGGTGAGGGTCTCGCGCCCGGCCGCCGGCGACGAGCCCTGGGCCAACCGCGCGGCGTACGTCCTGGGGTGCTTCACGTTCCACCAGCGCACCCCACCCACGTGGCTGTGCGCGCCCGGCCCGACGCCCCACCAGGCGTCGCCGCGCCAGTAGCCCTCGTTGTGCCGGCACCGCCCGGTGTCGTCGCGCGACCAGTTGCTCACCTCGTACCAGCCGTAACCCGCCTGCGCGAGAACGCTCGTCCGCCAGCTCGTACTTGTCGGCCTCGTCGTCGCCCTCGGGCATCGCCACCTCACCACGCCGCACCTGGGCGGCCAGCTTGGTGCCCTCCTCGACGACGAGCGCGTAGGCCGAGACGTGGTCGGGCTCGAGCGCGACGGCGGCGTCGAGGCTGGCCCGCCAGTCGGCGAGGCTCTCGCCCGGGGTGCCGTAGATCAGGTCGACGCTCGTCGCGAGCCCGGCCGCCTTCGCGCCCGCCACGGCGGTCGCCACGCGCGGCCGGGTCGTGGGTGCGCTCCAGGGTCGCGAGCACGTGCGGCACCACCGACTGCATGCCGATCGACACCCGGGTGAACCCGCCCGCCGCCAGCACCTCGAGGTCGGCGGCGGTCACCGAGTCGGGGTTGGCCTCGGTCGTCACCTCGGCGTCCGGCCCGAGCCCGAACCGCTCCCGGATGCCGTCGACGCACCGAACGAGGTCGGCCGCGGGCAGCAGCGTGGGCGTTCCGCCACCGACGAAGACGGTGTCGACCGGCCCGGCGCCGGATCCCAGCACCCGCCGCGGCGACGTCGAGCTCGGCCAGGGCCGAGTCGACGAACGTGGAGGTGGAGGCCCCCGGGCCGAGCTCGGTCAGCGTGTAGGTGTTGAAGTCGCAGTAACCGCAGCGCACGGCGCAGAACGGCACGTGCACGTACATCCCGAGCCGGGAGCCCGGCGAGGGTGGCGAGCGCCTCGGACGGCAGCTCACCGGTCGCCGGCGCGGGGTCGCCGTCGGGCAGTCGTGGCACCGCGCCATTCTCCCCGACGTGCCCGACCTACGATGACACGGTGACGGACCGGTGGATCGAGCTCGACGGCCTCGTGAACATGCGCGACCTGGGCGGCCTGCCGACCGGCGACGGCGGGCACACGGCATCCGGGCGGTTGATCCGCTCCGACAACCTGCAGGACCTCTCCGAGGCGGACGTCGAGCACCTCGTCGAGGCGCTCGGCGTGACCGACATCGTCGACCTGAGGACCGACGCGGAGGTGCACGTCGAGGGTCCTGGGCCGTTGCTCGCGGTCGAGTCACTCACCCACCACCACCACTCGCTGATCGCCGAGAAGCGCGACGACGACCCGGATGCCGTGGCCGCCAAGGCGCTCGTCCTCCCGTGGCGCACGGAGAAGACGACCCGCGACGCGCGGTTCTGGGCCGACCACTACCTCGGCTACCTCTCGGCCCGCCCGGACTCGGTGTCGGCCGCGCTGCGGGTCGTCGCCGACGCCGAGGGCGCCGCGGTCGTGCACTGCGCGGCGGGCAAGGACCGCACGGGCACGGTCGTGGCGATGGCGCTCGACGTGGCCGGCGTGCCCCGCGAGCAGATCGTCGCCGACTACGTGCTGACCGCCGAGCGGATCGAACGGATCATCGGCCGGCTGATGCCGCGCCCGGCCTACGGTGAGGCGCTGGCGAAGCAGAGCATCGACGAGCAGGTGCCGCGGGCCGAGTCGATCGAGGCGATCCTCAGCGCGCTCGACGACGGGTACGGCGGCGCGGCCGGGTGGCTGCTCGCCCACGGCTGGAGCGAGGCGGAGGTCGAGCGCCTCCGCCGACGGCTCACCGAGCCGGCTTCTCGCTGACGTAGATCGTGATGACGCCCTGGACGACCACCGTGCCGTCGGTGCGCACCGCCGCGACCCGCACGGGGACGTCACCGACCTCGGCCCAGTCGGCGGGGTCGGTCTCGGCGACGCAGAGCAGGTCGGTCGTCGACTTCGCCAGGTAGGACACCTGCATCCCCTTGGGGATCCAGCGGCGGTCCTTCGGCGTCGTGGCCTCGGCGAGCAGGCCCATCGCGGCCTCCAGCCCGTTGCACACCGCGATCGCGTGCAGGGTGCCGATGTGGTTCTGCACGGCGCGGCGCTTGCGGATGGTCAGCTCGGCGTGGTGCGGGCGCACGTCGCGCACCTGTGGGCGCACGGTGCGGAAGTAGGGCGCCTTGCTCGCGAAGAACACCGAGAAGGCGCGCTTGCCGAGCGGCTTGGCGGACATCGACCGGTAGAGCGTGTAGGTGTCGGGCACCCGACGAGGTTACCGGTGGGTAGGCCGACCTCGGGCTAGCGTGTGGTGATGCCCACCCAGCCCCTCCCCGGCCAGCCCGGTTTCGTCGTGCCCGCCCCGCAGGACCGGCCGAGGTACGACCGCCGGGCGGTGCGCGTGCTCGTCGTCGACGAGGCCGACCGGGTGCTGCTCTTCCAGGACTCCGACCTCGGGCTCGACCCGGTGACGCACTGGTGGGTGACCCCCGGTGGCGGCGTCGACCCCGGTGAGAGCGACCTCGAGGCCGGGGTGCGCGAGCTGTGGGAGGAGACCGGGCTGGTCGTGCAGGCCGGTGACCTCGTCGGCCCGCTGCTGACCCGGGTCGTCGTGCACGGCTACAGCGACAAGGTCGTCGACCAGGTCGAGGTGTTCTACGTCGTGCGGGTGCCGGCCTTCGAGGTCGACACCACGGCGCACACCGAGGAGGAGCAGCTGACCGTCGCCGACATCCGGTGGTGGACGCCGGCCGACCTCGCGAGCACGACCGACGACATCTGGCCACGCGACGTGCTGGCCGTGCTCGACCTGGCGTCGCACCCCGGGCAGTGGCGCGACGGACCGGTGCAGGCCGAGCCCGTGGAGGAGTCGAGCGTCGCCGCCTCGTGAGAGGTTTGCCGCATGGATGCGAAGGCGACGGCATGGCGGTACCTGCGGGCCCAGCGTGAGGCGGTGCTCTGGAAGGTCGAAGGGCTCGGCGAGCGTGACCAGCGGATGCCGTTGACCCCCACCGGAACCAACCTGCTGGGCCTGGTGAAGCACCTGGCCGGCTGCGAGGCGGAGTACTTCGGGGTCTGCCTCGGCCGGCCGTGGCCGGAGCCGATGGCGTTCTGGGCCGACGACGCCGAGCCCAACGCCGACATGTGGGCGACCGAGGACGAGTCGCCGGCGGAGGTCATCGACCTCTACCGGCGGGTCACGGCCTTCGCCGACGAGACGATCGAGCCCCTGGCCCTCGACGCACCGGCATCCGTGCCGTGGTGGGGCGCCCCCGAGACCGACCTGCACGCGCTGCTCGTGCACATGGCCGTCGAGACCGCCCGGCACGCCGGCCACCTCGACATCCTGCGCGAACAGCTCGACGGGGCGCGGGGGCTGCGCGACGGCCTGAGCAACCTCCCCGACGTCGACGCGGCGTGGTGGGACGCCTACGTGGCCCGGCTGCGCGGCATCGCAGAGGCCTCACCCGGCGGCTGAGGCTGCCGGCCCTGGTCGGGCGGCGTCGTCAACCGGCCGATCGGCCCACCCCGATGGCCCGATCGGGCCCCCGCACGTGCAGGGTCGGATGACCCCCACGATGCGGCTACCCGCTCGCTCGACGCTGCCCCATCGTGGAGCCAGGGTCGTGGGTTGGCAGGAATCCACGACCTGCCAGGCACAGGGGAAGACATGCTCGAGATCAGGCTCTTCGGGAACACCACGGTCCGCACGACGACCGGCGACGTGGTGGGATCGCAGCTCGGGGGAATCAAGCAGCGGCAGATCCTCGAGCTCCTGGCGCTGGCCGAGGGTGCCCCGGTGACCAAGGACCGGCTCGCCCAGGCCCTCTGGGGGGAGAGTCCGCCGACCTCGGCCGCCGCGACCCTGGAGACCTACGTCTGCGTGCTCCGTGGCCGGATCGGCGCCGGGACGCGTGCCCGCTCCCCCATCGTGACGACCTCCGCGGGGTACCGTCTCGACCTCGATGGGGTCACGGTCGACCTCCACGAGTGCCGGTCGCTGCTCGCGATGGTTGCCACGGCCGACGACGCGCCGGCCCTCGCCCTGACCCGTCGCGCCCTGCTGCTCTGCGAGCGGCCGCTGCTCGCGAGCGAGACGCGCGCCGGCTGGGCGGACCAGGCGCGCGACGAGTTCCGCCACGTGCTCGCGGTCGCCTGCGGCCGCGCCTCACGCGGCGCGCTCGCGCTGGGTGACACCGGCGGTGCCGTGGAGCTCGCCACCCGCGCGACCGACCTCGAGCCGTTCGACGAAGGTCGGACCCGGGACCTCATGCGGGCACTGTCCGCCGACGGGCGCCGTGCGAGTGCCCTGCGCGCGTTCGCCGACCTGCGCCGGCGCCTGGTCGACGAGCTCGGCGTCGGGCCCGGCCCGCAGACCCGCGCCCTGTACGTCCAGGTCCTCACCGACGACGCCGAGAGGGGCCAGGGCGCCATTCCCTCCAAGGTCGAGGTGCGTGGCCTGGTCGAGCTGTTGCGCGAGACCCTGGCGGGGATGCCGGGAGTCGACACGGGTGCGGTGGACCGTGCCCTCGCCCTGGTGGCCGGGCAGGCGCCCTGACGGCACGAACGAGCCATCTTCCCTGAAAGGGGCGGACAAGCCCGGCCGGTGAGTCCACACTGAGCGGATGAGTCACCCGCAGGGCGCGGATTGCTCGCCGGTCAGGGTCGTGGTTGTCGATGACCACCGGATGTTCGGTGAGCTGCTCCGGCGCGTCATCTCGTCGGACCCCGGGATGACGTGCGTCGGCACCGCCGACACCGTCACCGAGGCCCACGCGATGATCGACGCCCTCCAGCCGGACGCCGTCGTCATGGACGTGCAGGTCGGCCAGGACGACGGGCTGACGGCGACGGCTGAGATCGTCCGTCGGCACCCGCAGGTGCGGGTCGTGGTGCTGACCGCGTTCTCCACCGAGCCGCTGCTGCGCCGGGCCGTCAGCGCGGGCGCGAGTGCCCTGCTCGCCAAGGACGGCGCGGTCGAGGACCTCCTGGGTGCCCTACGGCCTGCGGGTCCGGACGAGTTCAACGTCGATCCAGCCCTGCTGCGGCGGCTGCTCGCCGAGCGGCGTGAGCCGGGCGGCGGCACGGTGATGCTGACCACGCGCGAGGACCAGGTGCTCCACCTGCTGGCCGAGGGCCTCGACACCACCGCCATCGCGCAGCGCCTCGGCATCTCCCGGCACACCTGTCGGGGCTACACGGGCTCCCTGATCCGCAAGCTGGACGCCCACTCGCAGCTCGAGGCGGTCGCCGTCGCGAAGCGCAGGGGACTGCTGCGTGACTCGGGCTGAGCGCGAACCACGCGACGGTCCCTCGGTCACCCGCACGGCCCTGCGCCGCTTCGTCGCCCTGAGCCTGGTCACCCTGCTCGGCCTCACCGTCGGGGCGGTCGTGGTGGGCCACCGGATCGCCGAGGACTGGGCGATCGACGACGCCCGGCTGCGGGATGCCACCGTCGCGAGCGCCGTCGCCGGCCCCCTGGTCGACGACCGGGTCCGCGCCGGAGAGCCCGTGGCGCTCGCCCGACTGGACTCCATCCTGCGCGACACGATGGCCCACGGGTCGATCGAGCACGTGAAGCTGTGGACCGAGGAGGGGCTCGTCCTCTGGTCGGACGAGGAGGCGGTCCGCGGGCGGCGCTTCGAGCTCGAGGACAAGGTGCGAGCCCTCTTCCGGACCCAAGGGGTCACCGCCGAGGTGTCGACCCTGGACAAGGCGGAGAACACCGCCGAACGAGACGAAGGGGAGCTCCTCGAGGCCTACGCCGGCGTCATCGACGGGTCGGGCCGGCCCCTCGTCGTCGAGGTCTCCCTGTCCACCGCGCAGATGCGCGCGGAGCAGCGGACGATCCTGGTGGCGCTCCTGTCGCTGGCCGCGGGCGTGCTCATCGCCTACCAGCTGGCCATCCTGCCCCTGGCGGTCGGGCTCGCCCGGCGGGTGGAGCGCGGGCAGGAGCGGCACGCGCAGCTGTTGCGCCGCTCGCTGCTCGCCACGCACCGGGAACGGCTGCGGATCGCCCACGACCTGCACGACGGCGTGGTGCAGGACCTGGCCGGACTGGCCTACGCCATGCCCCTCGTCGCGGAACAGCTGCCCTCCACGCCGGAGGCCTCGCTCGCCCGGCAGACGGTCGCGGACGCGTCCGTGATGCTGGCCCACGACGTGGAGGCCCTCCGCTCGCTGCTCGTCGACATCCACCCACCGGACCTCGAGGGAAGCGGTCTGGCCGCGGCCGTGCGCGAGCTGGCCGCGCGGGTGGAGCTGTCCGGCACCACCGTCCACCTGGACGTGCCCGAGTCGCCGGACTGGTCGCTGGGAACCTCGCGCCTGGTCTACCGCACGATCCAGGAAGGGCTGCGCAACGTCGTCACCCACTCGGGTGCCTCCCGGGTCGCCGTCCACGTGCGCCGACAGGGAGCCGACGTCCACGTCGAGGTGAGTGACGACGGCCGCGGCGTGGACGAGGGGGCCGAGCCGCAGCCCGGACACCTCGGGCTGCAGCTGCTGCGCGAGAACCTCGAGGACTTCGGCGGTGGGCTGACCCTGCGCACCGCCGACGCCGGCGGCACCACCCTCGCCGCGGTGATCCCGGCCGACGTCGTCGACGGCTGAGGAATCGGCCCACCCGGTCCCGACGCGGCTGCTGCGACTACTTCTTGGTGGCCTGGGCGCCCGCGCCGTCGGAGGTCAGCGCGGCGATGAAGGCCTCCTGCGGCACCTCGACCGAGCCGACCATCTTCATCCGCTTCTTGCCCTCCTTCTGCTTCTCCAGCAGCTTGCGCTTGCGCGTGATGTCGCCGCCGTAGCACTTGGCGAGGACGTCCTTGCGGATGGCGCGGATGTTCTCGCGGGCGATGACCCGGGCGCCGATGGCGGCCTGGATCGGCACCTCGAACTGCTGCCGCGGGATGAGCTCGCTGCAGCTTGCCGGCCATCATGACGCCGTAGCGCGTACGCCTTGTCCTTGTGGACGATCGCGGAGAACGCGTCGACCGTCTCGCCCTGCAGCAGGATGTCGACCTTGACCAGGTCGGCGACCTGCTCGCCGTCGGGCTCGTAGTCGAGGCGAGGCGTAGCCGCGGGTGCGCGACTTCAGCTGGTCGAAGAAGTCGAAGACGATCTCGGCGAGCGGCAGCGTGTAGCGCATCTCGACGCGCTCCGCGGAGAGGTAGTCCATGCCGCGCAGCGTGCCGCGCTTGCTCTGGCAGAGCTCCATGATCGCGCCGATGAACTCGCTCGGCGCGAGGATCGTGGCGCGCACCATCGGCTCGCGGACCTCGGCGATCTTGCCGCCGGGGAACTCGCTGGGGTTGGTCACGGTGATCGTCGGTGCCGTCCTCCATCGTCACCTCGTAGACGACGTTGGGCGCGGTCGAGATGAGGTCGAGGTCGAACTCGCGCTCGAGCCGCTCGCGGACGATCTCGAGGTGCAGCAGGCCGAGGAAGCCGCACGCGGAAGCCGAAGCCCAGCGCCACCGACGTCTCCGGCTCGTAGACCAGCGCGGCGTCGTTGAGCTTGAGCTTGTCGAGGGCGTCGCGCAGGTCGGGGTAGTCGGAGCCGTCGATCGGGTACAGCCCGGAGAAGACCATCGGCTTGGGGTCGCGGTAGCCGCCGAGCGCCGTCGCTGGCGGGCTTGGCGAGCGTTGGTGACGGTGTCGCCGACCCGGCTCTGGCGCACGTCCTTCACGCCGGTGATCAGGTAGCCGACCTCGCCGACGCCGAGGCCCTTGCGCCGGCACCGGCTCGGGGAGATGACGCCGATCTCGAGCAGCTCGTGGGTGGCCCGGTCGACATCATGACGATGCGCTCGCGCGGGTTGAGGTTGCCGTCGATGACCCGGACGTAGGTGACGACGCCGCGGTAGGTGTCGTAGACCGAGTCGAAGATCATCGCGCGGGCCGGGGCGTCGGCGTCGCCCGACGGGCGCGGGATCTGCCGGACGATCTCGTCGAGCAGCGGCTCGACGCCCGACGCCGGTCTTGCCGGACACGCGGAAGCAGTCCTCGGGCTCGCAGCCGATCAGGTTGGCGAGCTCCTCGGCGTACTTCTCGGGCTGGGCCGCCGGCAGGTCGATCTTGTTGAGCACCGGGATGATCGTGAGGTCGTTCTCCATCGCCAGGTAGAGGTTGGCGAGCGTCTGCGCCTCGATGCCCTGCGCGGCGTCGACGAGCAGCACCGCGCCCTCGCAGGCGGCGAGGCTGCGGCGACACCTCGTAGGTGAAGTCGACGTGCCCGGGGGTGTCGATCATGTTGAGCACGTAGGGCGTCGCCGTCGAGGTCCCACGGCATCCGCACGGCCTGGCTCTTGATCGTGATGCCGCGCTCGCGCTCGATGTCCATCCGGTCGAGGTACTGCGCGCGCATCGACGCGGTCGTCGACGACGCCGGTGATCTGCAGCATCCGGTCGGCCAGCGTCGACTTGCCGTGGTCGATGTGGGCGATGATGCAGAAGTTGCGGATCGCCTCCGGCGGCGTGGCGTGCGGCTGCAGCGCGATGCGGGCGCGGGGGGACACGAGCGGGTGGTTTCCTTGCGTGGGAGGTCAGGGCACTGTGCCCCAGTGTCCCACGATCCGCGGATGCCGTTCACGCACCCCTGAGCAGCGCGAGCGCCCGGTCGAGGGCCTCGCCCGCCGGGCACTCGACGTCGGGCTGCACGCCGACGCCCTCCCAGGAGCTGCCGTCGCCGGGGTGCAGTGCCCGGGCCACCGGGACGGCGAGCTCGAGCTCGGGGTGCACGGCGACGCCCTCGCGAGGGTTGGCCCCGCCACGGGTGCGCTCCCCCACGACCCGGCCGCGACCCAGCAGCTGCACGTCGAAGGCCAGCTCCTCCCCACCGGAGAACGTCGCCGCCGAGGTGAGCACCACCAGCGGCCGGTCCGGGCCGAACCGCCGGGCCGCCACCGGGTGGGTCCAGCGCTGGTGCACGCCCTCCGCCCGCGACTCGATGTCGACCAGTCGAACCGGCTCGTCGCCGACGACGTGGCTGAGCAGCAGCTGCACCGAGTCGGGGTCACCTCCACGGCACTCGCGCACGTCGAGCACCAGGGCGTCGGCGTCGGCGACCAGCGCCATCGCGGCCGCGACGGCATCCCACGACGCGCCGGCCGGGGCGAGCACCGGGCCGATCGACAGGTGCGCGACGTTCCCCTCCAGCCGCTCGACCCGGCGCATCCCGCCCGCCGTGGTGCGCGCCACCTCGCGCCAGTAGGCCTCGTACGCCGCGGGGTCCTCGGTGGGTGGCACGCCCTCGGGGTGGTGGATGACCCGCAGGTGCAGGTCGTGCGCGACGTCCTGGAGGTCGGCGCTCAGGGCTTCGGCGAGGGCGGCGGGGTCGAGGTCGTCGTAGGCGCCGGCGGCCGCCCGTTCCCGCAGGCGGACGGCGGCGCGCTCGCCCACGTCGGGGAGCACGAAGCGCTCGGCCACCAGGTCGGCGCAGCGGGCAACGACGTCGGCGGTGTCAGCGGTGTCGGTGGTGTCGGGCCCGGTGTGGTCGATGGTCTCCATGCGGACGAGTCTGGTCGGGGGCTTGACAGAGCGTCAACATTTCTTGACGCTTGATCCGTGGACACCGACATCCTCGACGTCACCGAGACCGACCAGCTGCGCGCGCTCGGCCACCCGGCGCGGATGCGGCTGCTGCTGTCGGTGGGCGCCGACGGCGCCACGCTGAGCCAGCTGGCCACGCGGCTCGGCACGAACAAGGGCAACGTCGCCCACCACCTCGCGGTGCTCGAGAAGGCCGGGCTGGTGCGTCGCGGGCGCACCCGGACCGTGCGCGGCGGCACCGAGCAGTACTTCGAGCGGGTCGCACGCCGCATCCGCACGCCCGGCGGCGCGGCATCCGGACACACGGCCGCGATGCTCGCGACCGTCGCCGACGAGGTCGACGCGGCTCCCGGGGACCCGCTGCTGCACCTTCGGCGGCTGCGGATGACCCAGCCCCAGGCCGCGGCCCTGGGCGCGCACCTCGACCGGCTCGTCGCCGACCTGCCGGAGGGGCGGGCGTCCGACCCACTGCACTCGGTGCTGGTCGGGCTCTACCGGTCGACCACCCGGGGCTGAGCCGCCCGGCCGGGAAACCCGGTGGCGGATGTCGGTGCCGCCTCACATGCTGGAACGATGACCGACCCGATCTCCGACGCGCTGCGCGACACGGTCGGCGACCAGGAGGTCGGCCGGAGGTTGCCCCGGGCACTCACGCCGTTCCGCACCCCGGCCTACCGCTGGCTCGCCGTGTCGCTGACCGCGAGCTCCTTCGCCGCGGGGGTCTGGGTCGTGGCGCTGGTCTGGGAGGTCATCGCCCTCGGTGGCGGCCCCCGCGACCTGTCGTTCGTCACCACGGCCAGCGCCATCGGCGTGCTCCTGCCGGCCCTCGTGGCCGGGGTGGTGGCCGACCGCGTGCCGCAGCGCCTCATCCTCGTGGCGGTGGCGGTCGTCGAGGTGCTGGGCATGGGCCTGGTCGCGCTGCTGTCGTCGATGGGCCTGGGCAGCCTGTGGCTGCTGGCGGCGGTCGCCTTCACGACCGGCATGGGCATGGCCTTCTACTACCCGGCGTACTCCGCGTGGCTGCCGGCGCTGGTGCCCGAGTCGCAGCTGCAGGCCGTCAACGGGTTCGAAGGGCATGGTCCGGCCGACGATCGGCCAGGCGGTCGGCCCTGCCGTGGCCGGGGCCGTCGTGGCGGCGGCCAGCCCGTCCACGGCCTTCGCCGTCGCGGCCGGCAGCTCGGTGGTGACGGTGCTGTCCCTGCTCAAGGTGCCGCAGACGCCGATCCGCCGCACGCTCGACGCAGCGCACACGACGCACCCCGTGCGCACGGCGCTGCACGACATGCGCGAGGGCTTCGTCTACATGGTGCGCACGCCGTGGCTGCTCGCCACGCTGCTGTTCGCCTCGCTCATGGTGCTCGTCATGATGGGCCCGCTCGAGGTGCTCATCCCGTTCCTCGTCAAGGACGAGCTCGGCGGCGGTCCCCGTGACCACGCGTACGTGCTGGCGGGCTTCGGCATCGGCGGCGCCGTGGGGTCGCTCGTCATGGCGTCGGTGCGGATGCCGCGCCGGTACCTCACGCTGATGAACCTCGGCTGGGGTGCGGCCTGCCTGCCGTTCCTCGTGATCGGGGTGACCACGCAGATCTGGGTCGTGGTGGCGTGCGCCTTCGTCATGGGCGCCTTGTTCTCCGGCCCGATGGTCATCTGGGGCACCCTGCTCCAGCGCCGCGTGCCGCCGGCCCTGCTCGGCCGGGTGGCCTCGCTCGACTTCTTCGTCTCGGTCTCGCTGATGCCGGTGTCGATGGCCCTGGCCGGCCCGGTTGCCGACCTCATCGGGCTGCAGGCGACCTTCGCCGTGGCCGGCATCGTGCCCATCGTCGTGGCGGTGGTGGCCACGCTGTGGGCCCGGTTGCCCCAGGACGAGCTGGCCCACCCCCTCGACGACGACGACCGGGCACGCAGCGAGGCGCCTCCCGCCTAGGCTCCTTGCGTGCCCACCTCTCCCCCGCCCCGCCGTCCCGGGCTGCTGCGCAGCGCCACCTCCTCGCTGCTCCGCTGGCTCACCGGCAAGCCCGCGCCCTACCCCGGCGACTTCACCGGGCGCCTGGTGCCGGCCTACGACCCGCACGCCGACGGCCGCCCCGACCCGGGCGAGATCGTGTGGACCTGGGTGCCGTTCGAGGAGGACCACCGCCAGGGCAAGGACCGCCCCGTGCTGCTCGTCGGGCACGACGGGCGGTGGCTGCTGGCGCTGCAGCTGACCAGCAAGGACCACGACGGCTACCCGTCACCCGGCGGGCGGCGCCGCTGGGTCGACATCGGGTCGGGCGCCTGGGACCGTCAGGGCCGGCCGAGCGAGGTGCGCGTCGACCGGGTCGTGCGGGTGGACCCCAAGGCGGTGCGGCGCGAGGGGGCGGTGCTGTCCCGGCAGCGCTTCGACGCCGTGGCGCGCGCGGTCGCCGACCTGCACCGCTGAGCCGGGCTCGCGAACGGCCCCGGACGTGCGACGGGGCCCGTCACCGAGATCGGTGACGGGCCCCGTCGGGGTCGCGGACGGTCAGAGACCGGCGGCCTTCTTGGCCATCGACGGACTTCTTGTTCGCGGCCTGGTTCTTGTGGATGACGCCCTTGCTCACGGCCTTGTCGAGCTTGGTGGTCGCCACCTGCAGCGCGGCCTTCGCCTCGTCGGCGTTGCCGGCGTCGGCGGCGTCGCGGAACTTGCGGATCGCCGTCTTGAACTCGGACTTGATCGCCTTGTTGCGCTCGGTCGCCGCACGGTTGGTCTTGATCCGCTTGAGCTGGGACTTGATGTTTGCCACGTGTGAATGCTTTCTCTGGGGTCGGTATGCCGTTAGAGGGCGGCAGTCGCACGTCGGGACCGGACGTGGGGACATCCGTGGTTGACCTGCGCTGGGTGGTGCTGCGTTGCGCGCACGACCTCAAGCGCGCACGCAAGGACCAAAGTTACCAGCGGGGCGCCCGACCCGCCAAAACGTCGGATGCCGTAGGGCACGCGCCAGGCGCTCAGGTTCGGTTGCGGGCGTGCTGGCCGGTGATGGTGAGCACGCACCGCTCGACGGCGTAGACCGGGTCGCGCCCGCCGCCCTTGACCTCGAAGTCGGCCGCGGCGATGGCGGTGACGCAGGTGGCGAGCGCGTCGGCGGTCCAGCCGCCCGAGGGCGCGGCGGGCCTTGTCGACCTGCCAGGGCGCCATGCCGAGGTCGCGGGCCAGGTCGGCGGAGCGGCCACGACCGGCCGAGCCGACCTTGATCAGCTGGCGCGCCTGCTGGGCGAGCACCGCCACGATCGGCACCGGGTCGACGCCGACGGCGATGGCGTGCCGCAGCAGGCGCAGCGCCTCCCCCGTGTCGCCGGCCATGGCCGCGTCGGCGACCCGGAAGCCGGTCGCCTCGACCTTGCCCCCGTGGTAGGTCAGCACCACCTGCTCGTCGATGACCCCGGTGGTGTCGTCGATGAGCTGCTGGCAGGCCGCCGACAGCTCGCGGACGTCCTTGCCCACGGCCTCGACGAGCGCGTGCACCGCCTCGCCGGTGGCCTTGCGCCTCGCCGCGCGGAACTCGTGGGCGGCGAAGTCGGCCTTGTCGCGGTCGGTCTTGATCGCCGGCGCGTCGATGACCCGGGCGCCGGACCCCTTGAGGGTGTCGAGCACCTTCTTGCCGCGCGACCCGCCCTTGTGCAGCACCACCAGGGTGAGGTCGGGCTCCGGCTCGCCCGCGAGCGCGGCGAGCAGGTCGGCCTGCAGCTCGTCGTCGGCCTCGTCGAGGTCGTGCACGACGATGCACTTCGCCCCGCCGAACAGCGACGGGCTGGCGTGCAGGGTGAGCTCGCCGGCGGTGTAGGCGGCGGCGTAGAGCCGGATCGTCTCGAGCTCGGGCTCGGTGACCTTCAGCTCGTCGAGGGTCTGCGCGACGCCCCGCTCGGCGAGCAGCGACTCGGGCCCGGAGACCAGGACGTACGGCGGTACCCGGTGGCGCACCGCGACCTCGTCCGACATGGACGTCACTCTGCCACGGGTGGCGGACAGCCGCGGTTGGGGAGGGCTCCCCATGGACGTCCGGCCCCGACCCGTGGCCTGATGTGGGTGCGACGCCACTCGACGGCCGTCGCACCGACCCGGGAGGAAGCCCCATGACCCACCGACTCCGCCGACTCAGCACCGCCCTCGGCAGCGCCGTCCTGTTCGGCGGGGCGCTCGCGTTCGCCGCCGCCCCCGCGCAGGCCGGAGGCTGGACCGACGATCTCCCGGTCCGCACTACGGATTCGTCTACGCGTGCAAGACCCCGGTCAGCTCCGCGCTACGGGCCGCTCTGGCGCGTGACGACCTTCATGTCGAACTACTACAGCGACCACGGCCACACCGGCGGGGTCACCGTGCGCCGCAACAACCCCTACTCCGGTCAGCTCATCCACCAGTGGAACGTCACCCTGGGCCCGGGACAGACGTCGGGCTACGGCACGGTCTACCTGTCGCGGGTCCTCCCGGACTACCTCGTCGCGGGCTCCGGGGAGCTCGACGGGAGCGGGCAGCGGCGGGGACGTCTCGCATCGGACTACGTCGCCTACTGCTGAGCCGACCCGCTCCTGTGGGGGGCCTGGTCAGTCGAAGGTGAGGGTCGGGCCGCTGCCGGCCTCGAGGCCGAGGCCTGCGAGGCGGGCCGTCACGGCGTCGACCGGCAGCTCCATCGACTCGGCGAGCTCGTCGAGGGTGAGGCCCGAGCTCGATGCCGTCGCGCAGCTCCTCGTCCTCCTGCTCGGTCCACGCGTGGCCGTGGGTGACCGCGGTGCGCGACGACTCCGGCGGGGGCGGGTCCTCGGCGACCGGGCGCTCGACGGGAACCGGCGACACGGCATCCACACCGCGGTCGACGTCGCCCACGGGAGCGGCGACCGCGCCGGTCAACCCGCGCAGGGCCGGCTCGGCCACCGGCTGCGGCGCCTCCGCGGTCTCGTCGAGGCGCTTGAGCGCCGCGAGCACCATGGCGCGGTCGGCGGTGGGCCAGAACGGCGGCAGCGAGCGCTGGAGGAAGCCGGCGTAGCGGGCGGTCATCATCCGGTTGTCGAGGAACGCGACGACGCCGCGGTCGTCGGACCGTCGGATGAGGCGACCCGCGCCCTGCGCCAGCCGCAGCGCGGCGTGCGTGGCCGAGACCGCCATGAAGCCGTTGCCGCCCATCCGCGCGATGGCCTGCGAGCGCGCCGAGGCCAGCGGGTCGTCGGGGCGCGGGAACGGGATGCGGTCGATGATGACGAGCTGGCACGACGAGCCGGGCACGTCGACGCCCTGCCACAGCGAGAGCGTGCCGAACAGGCAGGTGCGCGGGTCGCGGGCGAACTGCCGCACCAGGGTGCTGATCTGGTCCTCGCCCTGGCACAGGAACGCGATGTCGCCCTGCAGGTCGGCGAACCGCTCGCGCATCGCCTCGGTGGCCTCCTTGGCCGCGCGCATCGACGAGAACAGGCCCGAGCGTGCGGCCGCCCGGCCGCCCGCACCAGGGCCTCGATCTCGTCGAGGGTCTCGGTGGCCAGGCCGTCCCGGCCGGGCGGGGGCAGGTGCCGGGCGACGTAGGCGATGCCCTGCTCGGGGTAGGCGAACGGGCTGCCGACGTCGAGCCCGCGCCACTGCGGCGCACCCTCACCGCGCAGGCCGATGGTGCCGGCGACGGCGTCGAACGACCCACCGAGCTCGAGCGTGGCCGAGGTGAGCACCACGGTGCGCTCGGAGAAGACCTTGTCGCGCACGAGCATCGCCACGCTCATCGGTGCCACCCGCAGCACCGGGCCACGGCGCGGGTCGCGGCTGAGCCACACGACGTCGAGCTCGCGCTCCTCGAGGATGCGCGAGGCGTTCTCGAAGACCTCGTCGACGGCGGCGCGTGCCACCTGGCGGCCGCCGTCGGGCTCCTCACCCTGCTGCGGCTTGAGCTCGCTCTGCACGGCGCGGGCGGTGTCACGCACCCGGGCGAGGGCCAGCGCCGAGCGAGTCGGGGATGCCGGTGAGCCGCCCCTCGGGGGCCGGCTCGAGCACCGACTCGAGCAGGTCGGCGGCCTCGTCCATGGTCGACGACGAGTCGGACTGGCGGCCGGCGCGCTTGGCCGCGGCCCGGACCATGCCGGGCGTGACCTCGTCGGTGATCGTCGAGGTGACCCGGTCGACGAGCTCGTGCCCCTCGTCGACGACCAGCACGTCGTGCTCGGGCAGCATCTGGCGGCCCTCGAAGGCGTCGATGGCCATGAACGAGTGGTTGGTGACGATGACGTCGACGTCACGGGCCGCCTCCCGGGAACGCTCGACGAAGCACTCGGACACCATCGGGCAGCGACCGCCCAGGCACTCCTCGGCCGACACCGACACCTGACGCCAGGCCCGCTCGCGACACCCCCGGCACCAGCTCGTCGCGGTCGCCGGACTCGGTGACCTCGGCCCAGTCGCGCAGCCGCACCACCTCGGCCCCGAGCCGTGAGGCCTGCTGGTCGACCGCCCCCACCGACATCAGGGTGTCGACGTCGTCGTCGGGGAAGCCGCCCTCGAGCTTGTGGGCGCACAGGTAGTTGCGTCGCCCCTTGACCAGGGCGTAGGTCGGCCGCCGGCCCGAGCAGCGGGGCGAGGGACTCGGCCAGCCGCGGCATGTCGCGGTCGACGATCTGGGCCTGGAGCGCGAGGGTCGCGGTGGCGACCACGGTCGGCGTGCCCGAGTCCATGGCGTGCCGCACCGCGGGCACGAGGTAGGCCAGTGACTTGCCGGTGCCGGTGCCGGCCTGCACGAGCAGGTGGCCCTTGCCGTCGATCGCGTCGGCGACGGCGTGCGCCATCTCGACCTGCCCGGGCCGCTCGGTGCCGCCGACCCCGCCGACCGCGGCGTGGAGGAGCTCGTCGAGGGAAGGCACCAGAGCAGGGTATGCCGTCGGCGCTCCTCCCGTGGCCCGCCCTCCACAGGCGCCGCGTACCGCAAACGCCGGTCGCTGACGGCTCGTGGTGCCACGATGGGGGGCGTGAGCATCGACGTCGACGCACCCACCCCGTTCCCGTCCGACATCGAGATCGCCGAGGCCGCCGACATCACGCCCGTCGTCGACCTGGCACGCGACGAGCTCGGCATCCCGGCCGAGGCCCTCGTCCCGTACGGCCACACCAAGGCCAAGGTCTCGCTGAGCTACCTGCGTTCGCTGGAGGGCCGACCCGACGGACACCTGGTGCTCGTCACGGCGATGAGCCCGACGCCGGCCGGCGAGGGCAAGACCACCACCTCGGTCGGGCTGGCCGACGCCCTGCGTCGCATCGGCGAGAAGAGCGTCGTGGCCCTGCGCGAGCCGTCGATGGGCCCGGTGTTCGGCATCAAGGGCGGCGCGGCCGGTGGCGGGTACAGCCAGGTCGTGCCGATGGTCGACATCAACCTCGCCTTCACCGGAGACTTCGCCGCGATCGCCGCGGCCAACAACCTGCTCGCCGCGATGATCGACAACCACCTGCACCAGGGCAACGCCCTGGACATCGACCCGCGCACCGTCACCTGGAAGCGCGTGGTCGACCTCAACGACCGGGCGCTGCGCCACATCGTCGTGGGCCTGGGCGGCGTGACCAACAGCGTGCCCCGCGAGGACGGCTTCGACATCGTCGTGGCGTCCGAGGTGATGGCGATCATCTGCCTGGCCGACTCGCTGCCCGACCTCAAGCGCCGGCTCGGCGACATCGTCGTCGGCTACACCCACGCCAAGGAGCAGGTCACCGCCCGCGACCTGCAGGCCGAGGGCGCGATGACCGTGCTGCTGCGTGACGCCCTCGCCCCGAACCTGGTGCAGACGCTCGAGCACACGCCCGCCTTCATCCACGGCGGCCCGTTCGCGAACATCGCCCACGGCTGCAACTCGGTGATGGCCACCCGGGCCGCCCTCAAGCTGGGCGACTGGGTCGTCACCGAGGCCGGGTTCGGCGCCGACCTCGGGGCCGAGAAGTTCATCGACATCAAGTGCCGGGCCAGTGGCCTGCGCCCCGAGGTCGCCGTCGTCGTCGTGACCATCCGGGCCCTGAAGTTCCACGGAGGCGTGGCCGTGGCCGACGTCGACCGCGAGAACCTCGACGCGGTCAGCCACGGCATGACCAACCTGCGCCGCCACCTCGAGAACGTCCGAGGCGTCTTCCGGCTCACCCCGGTCGTCGCGGTGAACCGCTTCCCCAGCGACACCGACGCCGAGGTCGACCTCGTGGTGCGGATGTGCTCGCACGAGGGCGTGCGGGCCTACCCGGCCACCCACGTGCGCGACGGTGGCGTCGGGGCCGAGGCCCTGGCCCGCGGGGTCGTCGAGGCCGTGCGCGAGGGCAAGAGCGACATGCGGTTCGTCTACGACGACCACCTCTCGCTGGAGAAGAAGGCCGAGGCCGTGGCGACCCGGGTCTACGGCGCCGCCCGGGTGACGTTCGAGCCGCGCGCCCGTCGCCGCCTCGACCAGATCGAGGCCGCCGGCTACGGCCACCTGCCGATCTGCATGGCGAAGACCCAGTCGTCGTTCTCGACCGATCCCTCCCAGCGCGGCGCCCCGTCAGGGCACACCATCGCCGTGCGCGAGGTCCGCCTCGCCGCCGGCGCCGGGTTCGTCGTGCTCGTCACCGGCGAGATCATGACGATGCCCGGCCTGCCCAAGGTGCCCGCCGCGCACCGCATCGACGTCGACGACGAGGGCCGGGTCGTCGGCCTGAGCTGAGCCTGTCTGCGAGCGCTCAGGCGCGGCCGTCGGCGACCATCGGGTGGTCGTCGAGCCGACGGGCCATGAGCACGCTGTCGCGGTCGTCGCCGGGCGCCACCCGGATGACGCCGGGCACCCGCCCGATCTCGACGTAGCCGCAGCCCTCGTAGAACCGCGTGGTCCCCAGCCCGCTGCGCACGTCGAGCACGGCGACCTCGACGTTCTGCTCGCGCGCCACCCGGTGCATCGCCGCCATGAGCAGCCGCCCCAGGTTGCGCCCGCGCAGGTCGGGGTGGGTCATGATCCGGTAGGCCGTGCGCGTGTGCCCGAGCAGCGGGTTGCGGTCGGCCACCCAGAACCCGGCGCCCACGACCCGCTGGTCCGGTCCGCGCAGCAGGACGCCGGTGGTGTTGCCGTCGGCCATCCCCTCCTCGTGCACCGAGAGCGCCTGCGCGACCTGGTCGCGCGGTGCGCCCGGCAGGAACCCCACCGCTCCGCCGTGGTCGTTGACCGCGCACCACAGGTCGAGCAGCGACTCGCGGGTCTCCTCGGTGAACCAGTCGTGGGCCTCGACCCGGGGCGCCCGCAACACCGTCGAGGACGGCGCGCCCTCGACGCCGTCGTCCGAGGCACCGACCCTCTGCAGCCCCGACGCCAGGGCGGTGCGCACCGAGGCCTGGTTCACGGCCCGGCTCTTCATGACGACGGGCAGGTCGGGCAGCCACTCCAGCGCGTGCGCGGTCCAGGCCCGGGCCGCCTCGGTCGCGAGCCCACGACCGTGCACCGCGCCGGCGAGGCGGTAGTAGAGGTTGAGCACCTGCTCGCCGTGCTCGTCACGCAGACGACGCAGCCCCCCGACGCCGATCCCCGTGCGGGTGTTCGTCTCGACGACGATGCCGTAGTCGAAGCCGGCGCTCTCCCAGCGGTCCAGGCAGTCGGTGAAGCCACGGGCCGCGGCCTCGTCGCTGTCGGGCATCGCGACGGCCGCGTGCTCGTAGAGCGAAGGGTCGCGGTGCAGCCCGACCCACAAGGACCGGTCCCCACGGCTGGGTGGACGCAGGGTCAGCCGGTTCGTCGTCAGCTCACGGGGCGCCTTGTGCACGGTCGCGAGGGTACCCGCGGGGGTAGGCCGAAACGCGGTTCCGGTGCAGGTCAAACGCCCGACGGTCAGATGGCGAACGCCGTGAGATCGCCCGCGAGGTCGGGCGTCACCCGCGCCGACAGGCGGGTCCCGTCGGCGACGTGCTCGCTGGCGAGCACCTCACCGGTCTCGTGGATGCGGCTGACCAGGTCGCCGCGGTCGTACGGCACGAGCACCTCGACGTCGATGTCGGGCTGGGGCAGCTCGTCGGCGATGAGGGCCCGCAGCTCGTCGAGCCCGGCGCCGGTGCGGGCCGACACGACGATCGAGTGCTTCTCGTGCCGACGGAGCCGGTCGATGACCTCGGGGTCGGCGAGGTCGGCCTTGTTGATGACGATGACCTCGCGCACGTCGGTGGCGTCGACGTCGGCGAGCACGGTGCGCACCGCGGAGATCTGGCCCTCCGGGTCGGGGTGCGACGCCGTCGACGACGTGCAGCAGCAGGTCGGCCTCGGCGACCTCCTCGAGCGTGGAGCGGAACGCCTCGACGAGCTGGTGCGGCAGCGCGCGCACGAAGCCGACCGTGTCGGCCAGCGTGTAGAGGCGGCCGTCGGGCGTCTCGGCCCGGCGCACGGTCGGGTCGAGGGTCGCGAACAGCTGGTTCTCGACGAGCACGCCCGGCGCCGGTGAGCCGGTTGAGGATGCGAGGACTTGCCCGCGTTGGTGTAGCCGGCGATCGCGACGCTCGGCACGGCGTTCGCCCGGCGGCTGCCGCCGCTTGGTGTCGCGGACGGTCTTCATCTCCTTGATCTCACGGCGCAGCTTGGCGATGCGGGTGTTGATCCGTCGACGGTCGAGCTCGATCTTGGTCTCACCGGGTCCGCGCGAGCCCATGCCCTGGCCGCCGGCGGCCTGGCCACCGGCCTGGCGCGACATCGACTCACCCCAGCCACGCAGGCGCGGCAGGAGGTACTGCAGCTGGGCGAGCTCGACCTGCGCCTTGCCCTCCCGGCTCTTCGCGTGCTGGGCGAAGATGTCGAGGATCAGCGCGGTGCGGTCGATGACCTTGACCTTGACGACGTCCTCGAGGGCGCGGCGCTGGCTCGGGGCGAGCTCGGCGTCGCAGACGACGGTGTCGGCGCCCTCGGCGATGACGATGTCGCGCAGCTCGACGGCCTTGCCCTTGCCGAGGTAGGTGGCGGGGTCGGGGTTGGCGCGACGCTGGACGACGCCGGCGAGCACCTCGGACCCGGCGGTCTCGGCGAGCGCGGCGAGCTCGCGCATCGAGTTCTCGGCGTCGTCGGCGGTGCCCTCGCACCAGACGGCGGCGAGCACGACCCGCTCGAGGCGCAGCTGGCGGTACTCGACCTCGGTGACGTCCTCGAGCTCGGTGGACAGCCCGGCGACGCGGCGCAGCGAGGCGCGCTCCTCGCGGTCGAGCTGGTCGCCGTCGAAGGACGACGTCGTCGTCCAGGACGAAGCCGCGTCGTCGAATGTCGCGTGTCGAAGGTCGTGTCGTCGGCGAGCGCTTCGGCCCGCCCGGAGAGGATGTTCTTGGCAGTCATGTTCTCCCTAGGGTCTCACCGCGCAACGCCGGGGAGCGAACCGTTTCTTCCGCGCGCCGCTAGCGTGTCCCTGCGATGAGCGAGCACGACCACTACTTCACGGCCGCCCCGGCGAGCGCCGACGAGCGCCGCCGGCTGCGGGTGCGCCTCGCCGGCCGCGAGGTCGAGGTCGAGGTGGCGCCGGGCATCTTCTCGCCCGGAGGGCTCGACAAGGGCACCGTCGTGCTCCTCGACGAGGCTCCGGCACCGCCGCCCACCGGCAGCTTCCTCGACCTCGGCTGCGGTTGGGGGCCGGTCGCACTCACCCTCGCCCTGCGCTCGCCCGGGGCCACCGTGTGGGCGCTCGACGTCAACGAGCGGGCGCTCGACCTCACCCGCCGCAACGCCGAGGCGCTGGGCCTCGACGGCGTGCGCGCGACCACCGCCGACGGCATCCCGGACGACCTGCGGTTCGACCTGATCTGGTCCAACCCGCCGATCCGGGTCGGCAAGGCGGTGCTCCACGAGCTGCTGCGCACCTGGCTGCCCCGGCTGACCCCCGGCGGGGTGGCCCACCTCGTCGTGCAGCGCAACCTCGGCTCGGACAGCCTGCAGCGGTGGATCGGCACGGAGCTCGAGATGCCGTGCACCCGGCTCACCTCGAGCAAGGGCTTCCGGGTGCTCGAGGTGAGGCAGCCGTGACCCCGTCCACGACCCCCGCGCTGGGCGTGGTGCTCGTCCCGACCCTGCCGCCGGAGGCGCTGCGCCCCCTCGCGGCGGCGGCCGACCGGCACCTCGACGAGCTCTGGCTGTGGGAGGACTGCTTCAAGGAGTCCTCGATCGCGGCGGCCGGGGCGGCCCTGGCGTGGACCGAGCGGGTGCGCGTCGGCATCGGCCTGGCCCCGGTGCCGCTGCGCAACGTCGCCCTGATGGCCATGGAGCTCGCGACCTTGCACCGGCTCTTCCCGGGCCGGCTGCTCCCCGGCATCGGGCACGGCGTGCAGGACTGGATGGGCCAGGTCGGTGCCCGGGCGGCCTCGCCCCTGACCCTGCTGCGCGAGCACGCCGGAGCGCTGCGGCTGCTGCTCGACGGGCACGAGGTCACCGTGTCGGGTCGCTACGTCTCCCTCGACCGGGTTCGCCTCGACTGGCCGCCGGAGCCCGGCACTCCCCTGCTCGTCGGCGGGAGCGGGCCGCGCACGCTCGAGCTCGCCGGGGAGGTGGGCGACGGCATCCTCATCGGGTCGGCCGTGTCGGAGGCCGAGCTCGCCGACTCGGTGGCGGCGGCCAGTGCGGGCTGGGTGCGCGGTCGTGGCGAGGCCGGCGCTCGGATGCCGGTGGTCACCCACCTGATCGCGGCGACCGGGCCGGGGGCCGAGCAGCGCCTCGCGGACGAGCTGCTGCGCTGGGACCGGGCCGACGGCGCACCGGGCCGGGGCGTCGCCGGCGACGCCCGGACCGTGGCGGATGCCGTGCGCCGGCTCGCCCGGATCGGCGCCACGAGCGTGGTGCTCCAGCCGACCGAGGACGAGCCGGACCTCGAGGGGTTCGTGGAGTTCGTCGGGCGCGACGTCAGGTCGGCGCTGGCGCTCTGAGCGCGGCGCTCTCACTCCTCCGGGTCGACCACCATCGCGGAACCTCCGCCGCGCCGGGACGGCTCGGCCGCCGCGACGTAGAGGTCGGTGCCGAGCACCCGGACGGCCGTGGCCGCCCCGATCTCGGCGGTGTTGACCAGCACGTGCCCGAGGGCCGTGAGCCCAGTTCCGAGCGGGCCGGTCGCGATGGCCGGCTCGGCCTGCTCGCTCGCGCCGTTGCGCGAGGACAGCCGCGGCGTGGCGAGCGCGTCGCCGACGGTGAGCCCCCGCTCGTAGTGGCCGAGGACGATCTGCGCGACCGTCGTGATGATCGACGCCCCGCCGGGGCTGCCGGCCACGAGCTCGAGCGTCCCGTCGTTGACGACCATCGTGGGGCTCATCGACGAACGCGGGCGCTTGCCCGGGCCCGGCAGGTTGGGGTCGGGCACGCCCGCCGACAGCGGCACGAAGTTGAAGTCGGTGAGCTCGTTGTTGAGGAGGAAGCCCCAGCCGGGCACGGTGATGCCCGAGCCGCCGGTCGACTCGATCGTCGAGGTGTAGGACACCGCGTTGCCCCAGCGGTCGACGACCGAGAGGTGAGTCGTCGAGATGTCGTCGTGGGCGAGCGTGCCGGACGGCGCCGTTGCGCCACACTCGGCGTACGCGCCGTCGGGAACGCCGAACGGCACCGGTCGCGGGTGCGCCCGGGTCGGGTCGAACAGGCAGGCGCGCTCGTCAGCGAAGGCCTGCGAGAGCAGCTCGGCCGTCGGGACACCGGGAACGTCTCCGACGTACCGGTTGCGGTCGGCGAACGCCGTCGCGCTCGCCTCGGAGAACCGGTGGAGGTACTGCACGTCGCCGACCTCGGAGGTCGGGGTGCCCGTGCGCTCGTCGTAGGCCTCGATGAGGTTGAGGATCTCGCCCACGGCGATCCCGCCGCTGCTCGGCACCGGCATCCCGTAGACGTCCATGCCGCGGTACGTCGAGTGGGTCGGGGCCTTGACCAGGGCGCGGTAGGCGCTCAGGTCGTCGGTCGTCATCTCGCCCTCGAACACCTCGACGTCGGGGCGCGTGCTCGGATCCGTGACCTCCGCCACGACGGCCTCCCCGAGCCGGCCCTCGTAGAGGCTGTCGATCCCGCGGGTCCGCAGCTCGCGGTAGGCCCTGGCCATGTCCGGGTTCCGGAAGACCGACCCCACCGCCGGCGGCGCCCCGCCGGGGAGGAAGACGCGGGCCGTCTCGGGGAACAGCTCGAAGCGCAGCTCGTTGGCGGCGGTCTGGTCGTGGAAGGTCTGGTCGACCACGAAGCCGCGCAGGGCGATCCGTTCGGCGGGCTTGAGCAGCTCACCGAGGCGTTGCGTGCCCCAGCGCTGCGAGGCGCGCTCCCAGGTGGCCGGTGTGCCCGGGACACCCACGGACAGACCGGAGTTCACCACGCTGTTGAACGGCAGCGGCCGAGGCGGATCTTGGTCATCGAGGAACGTCGTCTCGTCGTAGGTGGCAGGCGCCGTCTCCCGGCCGTCGATGGTCTCGACCACACCGCTCGAGGCGTCGCGGTGGACGAAGAACCCACCACCGCCGATCCCGGTGGAGTACGGCTCGGTGACCCCGAGCGCGGCTGCGGTCGCGATCGCGGCATCCGTGGCGTTGCCCCCGCCCTCCAGGACGTCGATGCCGACCTGGCTCGCCACCGCGTCGACGGAGGCCACGGCTCCCCCCGACCCGGTCATGACGGCAACCTTGGGCAGCTCGTGACCGACGGGCGGCGGTCCACCGCGATCTGTCGGCGGTGCGGTGACGGCGGCCGACGAGGGTGCCGCGCTGGCGAACGCGGCGACGACCCCCGCTGCAAGGCCGGCAGCGACCCGGCCGCGGGTGGTGCGGATGGTACGGGCGGTGCGTGTGGTCCCCATCCCGGCACGGTAGGACGACGGAGCGCCGCGTGGGGTCTTCGTGACGTGTGCTGCGACGAGCGGCCGCGCAGCCGCGGTCAGCTCGGCAGGTGCGCGAGGTCGATGCTGCCGTCGGCGACGAGCACGGCGGGGCCGGCCAGCTCGACCCCGTGGTCGGGCAGCAGCCGCACCGTGAGCCGGCCACCGGGCACGTCGACCAGCCAGGTGGCCCCGGTGTCGAGGCCCCCGGCCCAGAAGCTCGTGGCGATGGCGGCCGCGCAGGCGCCGGTGCCGCACGACCGGGTCTCGCCGACGCCGCGCTCGTGCACCCGCATGGCGATGTGCCCCGGACCCATCGGGCGCACCAGCTCGACGTTCGTGCCGTGCTCGGGCTCGGGGCGCACCCGCGGGGCGTGGGTGAGGTCGAGGGTGTCGAGGTCGAGCTGCGGGGGAAGTGCCACGACGGTGTGCGGGTTGCCGAGGTCGACGCGCAGCGCCGAGCACGGGTCGCCGTCGTCGTCGAGGTGCACCAGGGCGTCGAAGCCGTCGCGCTCGGCCGTCTCGGGGTCGGTCAGCCGCCACGGCCCGAGGTCGACGGCGAACCCGTCGCCGTCGCGCCGCACCTGCTTGACGCCGGCTCGGGTGGCGATGGCGAACTCGTCGGCCGTCTCGAGGCCCTCGCGACGCAGGTAGGCCGCGAAGACCCGGGTGCCGTTGCCGCACATCTCCGACAGGCTGCCGTCGGCGTTGCGGTAGTCCATGAACCAGCGCGCCGAACCGGCCTGGGCCCGCACGGCGGGGTCGTCGGCGAGGTCGGCCGGCACGACCCGGATGACGCCGTCGCCGCCGACACCGGCCCGCCGGTCGGCCAGGGCGGCTGCTCGGGCGGCGGTCAGGCCGAGGGCGCCGTCGAGGTCGGGAACGAGCACGAAGTCGTTCTCCGTGCCGTGCCCCTTGGTGAAGGTCAGCCGATCAGCCATGCGCACCATTGTGGGTCACGTGCTCGACGACCCGGTCGACGAGGGAGTCCCAGGGACCCGCGAACGGGTCGAACCAGCTGATCCGCGGGTCGGCCCCGAACCACGACTCCTGGCGGCGCACCAGCCGCCGGGTGCGCAGCGCGGTGTCGGCGACGGCGTCCTCGAGCGTGGCCGTGCCGTCGATGACGGCGAGCGCCTGGGCGTAGCCGACCGCCCGGCTCGCCGTGCGTCCCTCGCGCAGGCCGAGCGCGACGAGCCCGCGGGTCTCGTCGACCAGCCCGGCGTCGAACATCCCACGGGCCCGGCGGTCGATGCGGGCGTCGAGCGCCTCGCGGTCGGTGCGCAGGCCGACGAGCACGGTCGGCCGCACGAACTCGCGGGTGGGCATCGTCGCGCTGAACGGGCGCCCGGTCAGGGCGATCACCTCGAGCGCCCGCACCACGCGTCGGCCGTTGTTCGGCTCGATGGCGTCGGCGGCCGGCGGGTCGGCCGCCCGGAGCTCGGCGAGCAGGCCGGCGACCCCCTCGCGGTCGAGCCGCTGCCTGCAGGGCGGCCCGGACGTCAGGGTCGGTCGGCGGGATCTCGAGCCGGTCGAGCGCCGCCCGCACGTAGAGCCCCGACCCGCCCGCCACGACGGGCAGGGCGCCGCGCGCCAGCACCGCCTCGATGTCGGCCCGCGCGTGCGCGCTGGTAGGCGGCGACGCTGGCCTCCTGGGTCACGTCGAGCACGTCGAGCTGGTGGTGCGGGATGCCGTGCCGCTCCTCGAGCGGCACCTTGGCGGTGCCGATGTCCATCCCCCGGTAGAGCTGCGAGGCGTCGGCGCCGACGACCTCGCCGCGCAGCCGCTGCGCCAGGGCGATGGCGAGGTCGGACTTGCCGGTGGCGGTCGGGCCGACGACGCCGACGACGAGACGCTCCACGTCAGTCGCTGCGCTCGTCCTCGGGCGTCTCGTCGTCGTGGCCGAACGGGTCGCGGTCCTCACCCGGCATCCACGACAGGCCCGGGCACACCCCAGCCGTAGCCCTTGACGGCCTTGCGCGCCTTGCGCGACCACTTGCCGGTGAGCCGGTCGACGTAGAGGAACCCGTTGAGGTGGTCGTACTCGTGCTGCAGCATCCGGGCGAACCAGCCGGTCGCCTCGTAGCGGATCTCGGTGCCGTCCAACGCCAGCCCGGTGAGGGTGGCCGCCTCGCCACGGCGCAAGCGGGAACGACTCCCCGGGCACCGACAGGCACCCCTCGACCTCCTCGTGCGGGTCGGGGTCGCCGACGACCGGCTTGGCCGAGGTGAGGTAGGGGTTGATCACGACGCCACGCGGCGGGATGCCGTCGTCGTTGGTCAGCTGCCAGGTGAAGATCCGCAGGCCGACCCCGACCTGGGGGGCGGCGAGGCCGACGCCGCGCGCGGCATCCATCGTCTCGAACATGTCGGCGACGAGCTCGCGGATGCCGTCGTCGATGACCTCGACGGACTGGGCTCGCTGGTGGAGGACGGGTTCCCCGGTGATGACGACTGGGCGGATGGCCATGCGGGAGATTCTGGCAGAGCCTGCGCGGGCACCGGACCGCGACGCCCGGGGGCCACCGCTCCTACGATCGTGCGATGAACCCCGCCATCGTCCTCGTCGCCCCCGAGCACGCCGCCGGCCTCACCGACGAGTTCGGGCGCTACCAGCGCGACTACGACGTGCTGACCACCACCTCGGTCGAGGAGGCCGCGCAGGTCGCCCGCCGGGTCGTCGGGCAGGGCGGCCAGGTGGTGATGTTCGTCGCCGAGTCACAGCTGCCCGGCTACCACGTGCTCGAGGCGTTCGCGCTCTGGCGCACGGTGGTGCCCACCGCCCGGCGGCTGGTCGCCGCCCACTGGTCGCACTTCCTCGCGGACGCACCGGCGCTGCGCGGCGGCCTGGCCAAGGGCAAGTACGACGCGTTCCTGCTCATGCCGCGCGGCGTGCGCGACGAGGAGTTCCACACCGCGGTGTGCGAGATGCTCTCCGACTGGGGCTCGACGGTGGCGACTCCCGAGGTCGAGACGGTGCGCATCATCACTCCGGCCCCCGACGCCCTCACCCTGGCGATCCGCGACTTCCTCGACCGGATGGGGATGCCGAACCGCACCTACCCGCCGGACAGCGAGCAGGGGCGCGACGTCATCGCCCGCGCCGGGGGCACGCCGACCTTCCCGCTCGTCGAGGCCATCGACCGCGAGATCTTCTCCCCCACGAGCGTGCGTGACGTCGCGGTGCGGGCCTTCGGCACCCCGACCGACATCGAGCTGGATGCCGTGGTCGACGTCGCCGTCGTCGGCGCCGGCCCGGCGGGGCTCGCCGCCGCGGTGTACGCCTCGTCGGAGGGGTTGTCGACGGTGGTGCTGGAGTCGGAGGCGGTCGGCGGCCAGGCCGGCACGTCGTCGATGATCCGCAACTACCTCGGCTTCCCCCGGGGCATCTCCGGGATGCGGCTGGCCCAGCGGGCCCGGAACCAGGCGATCCGCTTCGGCACGCGCTTCTTCACCGGGTGGTCGGTCACCGCGCTCGAGCCGGGCGCGGACGGTGAGCCGTTCGTGCTGCGCACCGACGGCGGGGACGTGCGGGCCCGTGCCGTGGTGGTCTCGACCGGCGTCACCTACCGCAAGCTGGGCGTGCCCTCGGTCGAGGCGTTCGTCGGCCTGGGCGTGTTCTACGGCAGCGCGATGACCGCGGCCCGCGAGATGGAGGGCTACGACGTGGTGGTCGTGGGTGGTGGCAACTCCGCCGGCCAGGCGGCCATCCACCTGGCGAGGTTCGCGGAGTCGGTGACCATCCTGGTTCGGCGCGAGGGGCTCGAGGCCACGATGTCGTCGTACCTGATCGGCGAGATCGCGTACAACCCGCGGATCACGGTGCTGCCCTGCTCGGAGGTGCTCGACGGTGGGGGCGACGGGCGCCTGGAGTGGATCCGGGTCCGTGACACCAGCACCGGCGCGGAGAGCACCCGTGGCGTGTCGAGGGCTGTTCCTGCTGCTCGGGGCCGAGCCGCACTGCGACTGGCTGCCGCCGTCGCTGGCGCGCGACGAGCGTGGCTTCGTGCTCACCGGGCGCGACATCCCGACCCGCTGGTGGGTCGACGGCCTGCCGCCGGCGAACCTCGAGACGACCGTGCCGGGTGTGTTCGCCGCCGGGGACATCCGGGCCGGGTCGATGAAGCGGGTTGCCTCGGCCAGCGGCGAGGGCGCCTCGGTCGTGCCCCTCGTGCACGCCTGGCTCGACCCGACGAGCTGAGCCGGGGCCGACGGCCGGTCAGGGGTGGCGGTGCGGCCGATCGTGGCGTCTACTGGTAGGTACTCCCCCGCGGGGGAGCCCTGTCCCCGAGCGAGAGGAGGCCGCGTGAGTTTTCTTGACAGCGCCAAGGAGAAGCTTCAGGAGCTGGCCGGAGACCACCCCGACCAGGTCGAGCAGCTCAGCGACCAGGCCATCGAGCGCGGCGGCGACGCCGTCGACAGCGCCACTGGTGGCACAGTACGCCGAGCAGGTCGACCAGGCACAGGTGAAGGCCGACGGGGCCATCGGCCGGCCCTGAACCTCTGACGACGCAACCGAGGCCCCCGACCGATCGGTCGGGGGCCTCGGCCGTTCGGCCAACGTTGTCCGGTTCGGCTGACCGGGACACCGGATTTCCTTAGGTTTGAGGCATTCTCTCGCCCCTTCCGAAAGGGAAGACCCGTGTCTCACGCACGCTCCGGACTCCCACCGCTCAACCTCGAGCCGTTCGACCCCACCCCGCTGTACGCCGCGGCCCGGTCCCCCCGTCGGGACAAGCACCAGCCGACCCCCAAGGAGACCCGCCGCCCCCTGCTCACCGGGGTCGTCGTCACGGTCCTGATCGCGCTCGGTACGGCCGCCGCGTTCTTCCTGGGCTGACTCAGGCCGAGCAGGCGGGGGCTGCGGCTTCCGCCTGCAGCGGCCGCCCGATCGACGGCATCCCGAGCGACACGGCCGGCTTCCCCGGCACCGCGGCATCCTGCAAGCGCCGCCCACGCGTCCCCGCCCGGGGTGCGGCGCACGGCATAGACCCCACCGCTCACCCCGCTGTCGGCCACCAGGTGGTGCGGCGCACCGTAGGTGACACCGACGGTGACCACGTCACCCGGGCGCGGGCGCTCGGCGCCCTCCGGCACCGCGAAGTGCACCAGCCGGTTGTCGCGGGCCCGACCCGACAGGCGCGCGGTGGCACCGTCCTTGCGACCCTCGCCCGGCGCGACGAGCACCTCGACCTCGCGACCCTCGACGGTGCGGTTCTCGGCCCAGGACACCCTCTCCTGCAGCTCGATGAGCCGTTCGAAGCGCTCCTGGACCACGGCCTTGGGCACCTGGTCGGCCATCGTCGCAGCGGGCGTGCCGGCGCGGATGGAGTACTGGAAGGTGAAGGCGCTCGAGAAGCGCGAGGCCTCGACGACCCGCAGGGTCTGCGCGAAGTCCTCCTCGGTCTCCCCCGGGAAGCCGACGATGAGGTCGGTGGTGATCGCGGCGTCCGGGATGGCGGCGCGCACCTTGTCGATGATGCCGAGGAACCGCTCGCTGCGGTAGGACCGCCGCATCGCCTTGAGCACCCGGTCCGAGCCCGACTGCAGGGGCATGTGCAGGCTGGGCATCACGTTGGGGGTCTCGGCCATCGCCGCGATGACGTCGTCGGTGAAGGCCGCCGGGTGCGGGCTGGTGAAGCGCACCCGCTCCAGGCCCTCGACCTCGCCGCAGGCACGCAGCAGCTTGCCGAAGGCGAGCTTGTCGCCGAACTCGACGCCGAAGGTGTTGACGTTCTGGCCGAGCAGGGTGATCTCGACGACGCCCTGGGCGACGAGCGCCTCGACCTCGGCGAGGATCTCGCCGGGCCGGCGGTCCTGCTCCTTGCCGCGCAGGCTCGGCACGATGCAGAAGGTGCAGGTGTTGTTGCAGCCGACCGAGATCGACACCCAGCCGGCGAAGGCGGAGTCGCGGCGGGTCGGCAGGGTCGACGGGAAGGTCTCGAGCGACTCGAGGATCTCGACCTCGGCGCGCTTGTTGTGCCGGGCCCGGTCGAGCAGCGCCGGCAGGCTGCCGATGTTGTGGGTGCCGAAGACGACGTCGACCCAGGGGGCGCGCTTGACGATCGTCTCGCGGTCCTTCTGGGCCATGCAGCCGCCGACGGCGATCTGCAGGTCGGGGTTCGCGGTCTTGGCCGGGCGCAGCTGGCCGAGGTTGCCGTACAGCTTGTTGTCGGCGTTCTCGCGCACGGCGCAGGTGTTGAAGACGACGACGTCGGCGACGTCGGGACGCTGCGCGGCGGGAACGCTCGCGAGGTCGACGTAGCCGGCCGTCTCGAGGAGCCCGGCGAGGCGCTCGGAGTCGTGCACGTTCATCTGGCACCCGTGGGTGCGCACGTCGTAGGTCTTCGGTTCACTCATGGCTGCACAAGGGTATGCCGGGCACGCGCCTCCCCGGGAATCCCCGGGAATCGCGGCGTCGTCACAGCATGGGGCATACTTGCAGAGTTCTGCAAGTGTGCAACTAGCCCCAGGAGCCCCAGCCATGCCCGTGCCGCTCTACCAGGCCAAGGCGGAGTTCTTCCGCACCCTGGGCCACCCCGCGCGCATCCGGGTGCTCGAGCTGCTCGCCGAGCGCGACCGCCCGGTGCACGAGCTGCGCTCGGCGATCGACGTCGAGGCACCCAACCTCTCCCACCAGCTGGCTGTGCTGCGACGCACCGGGCTGGTGACGCAGCGCCGCAGCGGTGGCGAGGTCATCTACTCCCTCGCGCTGCCCGCCGTGCGCGACCTGCTCGCGAGCGCCCGCGCCATCCTCGAGACCAAGACCGCCGACCAGGGGGGCCTCGTCGACGACATCACCCCCGCCGCTGCGCTGCAGTGAGCACGACACCCACCCGCACCGAGGCGCTCCACCTGCTGCGCACCCGGCTCGACGCCGTGCGGCCGCGCCGCCGTGACCTGCGCGCGATGCTGCGCACCCCCCGGGGCGACGTGGTCGCCGGCGTCACGGTGGGGGTGGTGGCGCTGCCCCTCGCCCTGGCGTTCGGCCTCGCGTCGGGGCTCGGCGCCACCGCCGGCCTGGTGACGGCCGTCGTGGCGGGCACGGTGGCAGCGCTCTTCGGCGGCAGTCACGTGCAGGTGTCCGGCCCGACGGGTGCGATGACGGTGGTCCTGGTGCCGATCGTGGCCGAGCACGGTGCCGAGGGTGTTGCCGTCGTGGGGCTGCTGGCCGGGCTGTTGCTCGTCGCGATGGGCCTCGTCGGGGCCGGTCGCTACGTGCGCTTCATCCCGCTGCCGGTCATCGAGGGGTTCACGCTCGGCATCGCGGCACTGATCGCTCTCCAGCAGGTGCCTGCTGCCCTCGGCACCACCGGCGCGCACGAGCACGTCGTCGTCTCCGCGGTCGGCGCCGTGCTCGACTGGTTCGTCGCCCCGGACCTCGCCGCCCTGGCGCTGAGCGCCGGCGTGGCCCTGGTGATCCTGCTGGGGTCCCGGCTGCGTCCCGCCGTTCCGGTCGCCCTGCTGGCCGTCGTGGCGGCCACGGTGGTGACGCGGCTGGCCGACCTCCCCGTGGCGACGATCGGCGCGCTGCCGTCGCGCCTGTTCAGCCTCGGCGTGCCCTCCGTCAGCTGGAGCGAGCTCCGCGTGCTCGTGGTACCGGCCGCCGCCGTGGCGGCCCTGGCGGCGCTGGAGAGCCTGCTGTCGGCCACTGTCGCCGACGCGATGAGCGTCTCGACCCGCCACGACCCCGACCGCGAGCTGTTCGGGCAGGGCCTGGCGAACCTCGCCTCCCCGCTGCTGGGCGGCATCCCGGCGACGGCTGCGATCGCCCGCACGGCCGTCAACGTCCGGTCCGGGGCACGGTCGCGGCTGGCCGCGGTCGTCCACTCGGTGGTGCTGCTCGTGGTGGTGCTCGCCCTCGCGCCCGTCGTCGGCTGGATCCCACTCGCCGCGCTCGCCGGGGTGCTCATCGCCACCGCGGTGCGCATGGTCGAGGTGTCCAGCCTGCGCGCCCTGGTGCGGGTCTCACGCAGCGACGCGTTCGTGCTCGCCCTGACCTTCCTCGCCACCGTCGTGCTCGACCTCGCGACCGCCGTCGTGCTCGGCATCGTGACCGCCGGCGCACTGGCCCTGCGCCAGCTGGCGAACACCACGGCACTGCGCGAGGAGAGCCTCGCCGACGTCGACGTGCCCCGCACCCTCGACGACCAGGGCGACCACGGCGTCGAGGAACGAGCCCTGCTCGACGAACGCATCGTGGCCTACCGGCTCGAGGGTCCGCTGTTCTTCGGTGGGGCCCACTCGGCCCTGCTCGAGCTCACCGAGGTCAGTGACGTGCGCGTGGCGATCCTGCGGATGTCGCACGTGACGACGCTCGACGCCACGGGCGCGGCCGTCCTGGCCGACACCGTCCGGTCTCTGGAGTCACGCGGTGTCACGGTGCTGTTGTCCGGGGTGCCTGCGCGGTTCGTGCCACGGCTGGCGGCGACCGGCATCCACCGGCACCTCACCGCGCTGCACCACGTGTTCGAGCACACCCCCGACGCCATCGCGCACGCGCGGCGGCACGTCGCCCGCGACGACCACCACGCGAAGGACGTCAGGCCAGCCGAGTGATCGCGACGACGACCTCGAGGGAGGCCTTGGCCCGACCCGAGTAGATGCCCTTGAACGGCGGCACGTCCTCGTAGTCGCGCCCGCGGGCGACGACGACGTGGTCGGGGCCGACCTCGGCGCCGTTGGTGGGGTCGCAGGCGATCCAGCCGTCGTCCCAGAACTCGACCCACGCGTGGCTCTCGCCCTTGCTCGTCTCGCCGACCGCGGAGTCCCTTCTTCGGCACGAGGTAGCCGGAGACGTACCGGGCCGGAACCCCGAGGCTGCGCAGCGCCCCGACCGTGATGTGCGCGAAGTCCTGGCAGACGCCGGACCGCTCGGCCCAGGCGTCCTCACCGCGGCTGTGCACCCCGGTCGCCCCGGGCTGGTACTTCATCTCGGAGCGGACCAGCCCGCTCAGCTCCTCCGCCGCGGCGCGCGGTGTCGGCAGACCGCGGACGGCATCCGCGAGCTCAGCGATGCCGCGGCCCGGGCGGGTGCGGGCCGAGAGCATCAGCCACTCGAAGCTGCGGTCCTGCACGGCGGGGTCGCGCACGGCCTTCCAGTCCAGCGACGGCTCGTGCCGCTCGACGTCGGTGCGCTCGACCGTGCGAGATCGCCTCGATGTCGAGCCGCTGGTGCTCGGCCAGGCTCTCCATGGCCATCACGTGGGTGCCCCAGTGGTCGCGGTAGACGTGGCTCCACGTCATCGGCCGGATCCGGATGCGGTTCTCGAGCGTGGTCTGCCCGATCTCGTTGACCGGAGTCATCCGCAGCTCGTTGTGGGCGGCCCGCACCCGGCCGTCGTAGGCCAGGGAGGTCGTGTGCACGATGCGCCAGCGCCGCACGTCAGAACACCCCGTCCTTGGTCCAGGTCTGCAGCGGCCCGGACTGGAAGTAGCGCTTGGCGATGGCCTGCGAGCTGTTCATGACGGCGCCCTGCACGCGCTGCATCTGCGGCGGGCAGGTCGGCGATGACGTCGGAGGTCGACCGGAACTCGAGCGACGTGCGGATGCGGCCGAGCTGGCGGCGCGCCTCGTCGGGGACGCCGATCCGGTCCTGCTGCGGCGCCAGGGCGTCGAGCCGGCGCTCGGCCTCGGTCAGCGCGAAGAACACCGAGCGGGGGAACTCGCGGTCGAGGACGAGGAAGGCGGCCGCTCGGTCGTCGCTGAGCAGGCCGCGCTGGCTGCGCATGAACGCCTGTTGCGCACCGCAGCTGGACAGCACGACCGACCACGGCGCTCCCCCGCGCGGCAGCCCGCCGGTCGCGACGAGCCGCGCGGTCATGTCGGCGCGCTCGAGGCTGCGGCCGAGCACCAGGAAGTGCCAGCCCTCGTCGTGCGATCATCGTCGCGTCGGCGATGCCGGACGACCAGCGCGGCGCGCTCGCGCACCCACGACAGGTGCCGCTCGGTGGCGACGCGTGCGGCCGAAGCCGTGCCACCGGTGCCAGGTGGTGTTGATGCCCTCCCACAGCTCGGTCGAGAGCGTCTCGCGGGCGCGGCGGGCGTTCTCGCGGGCGGCGAACCAGCGCGCCGGTGATCGAGCTCGCGTTGCGAGCGGTCGAAGGCGAGCGCGCGCGCTGACGTCGGCGAACCCGGCCTCGCCCTCGAACGGCATCCCCATGATCCGAGAGCACGGTGCGCGCGGCGATGGCCTCGTCGGCGCCGGGGTCCTCGAGCAGCTGCAGGGGCAGCACGTCGAGGATGCGGGCGGTGTCCGTCGGCGCGCTCGACGTAGCGGCCGATCCAGAACAGCGACTCGGCGATCCGGCTCAGCACGTGCCGCTCCGCCGCCGCGCCCCCGAGGTCTGCTGCTGCTGTTGCTGCTGCTCGCGCATGCTGTCCTCGTGGGATGCCGTGGGCGGCGCTCATGACGACCACCTCGCGGTTGTCGGGGGGTCGGCTCGGGGCGTTGCCGGCCGGGCGCCGGTCGGAGAGCACCCAGGTGTCCTTGGAGCCGCCGCCCTGGCTGGAGTTGACGATCAGCTCGCCCTCGGGCAGCGCCACCCGGGTCAGCCCGCCGGGCAGCACCCACACCCGCTCGCCGTCGTTGACCGCGAACGGGCGCAGGTCGACGTGGCGCGGGGCGAGCCTGCCGTCGACGAAGGTCGGCACGGTCGAGAGCTGCACGACCGGCTGGGCGATCCAGCCGCGCGGGTCGGCGACGCAGCTGCTCGCGCAGCTCGTCGAGGTCGGCCGCGTCGGCCTGCGGACCGATCACGATGCCCTTGCCGCCGGAGCCGTCGACCGGCTTGACGACCAGCTCGTCGAGGTGGTCGAGCACGTGCTCGCGGGCGGCCGGCTCGTCGCAGCCGGCAGGTGTCGACGTTGCCGCAGGATCGGGTCCTCGTCGAGGTAGTAGCGGATCAGGTCGGGCAGGTAGGTGTAGATCGAGCTTGTCGTCGGCGACGCCGTTGCCGACCGCGTTGGCGATGGTGACGTGGCCGCGCGCGGGCCGCGTCGACCAGGCCGGCGACAGCCGAGCACCGAGTCGCCGCGGAAGTGCACCGGGTCGAGGAACTCGTCGTCGACCCGGCGGTAGATGACGTGCGACCGGCTCGGTCGCCGGTCGTGGTGCGCATCCGCACCTGGCCGCCGACGGCAGACGAGGTCGCGGCCCTCGACCAGCTCGACGCCCATCGTCCGGGCGAGCAGGGCGTGCTCGAAGTAGGCGCGGTTGAAGACGCCGGGGGTCAGCACGACGACGGTCGGGTCGCTCGACGCCGGCGGGGGCGGCGGCGCGCAGCGCGGCGAGCAGCATCCGCGGGTAGTCGGCGACCGGGCGGATCCGCGTGCGTCGGCGAAGGCCTCGGGGAAGACGTTGGCCATCGCCCGGCGGTTGGTCGATGACGTAGCTGACCCCGGACGGCACCCGCACGTTGTCCTCGAGCACCCGGAACTCGCCCTCCTCGTCGCGGATCAGGTCGATGCCGGCGACGTGCACGCGCACGCCGTTGGGCGGGCGGATGCCCGTGACCGCGCGGTGGTAGTGCGACGAGCTGGCGATCAGCCGCCGCGGGATGACGCCGTCGTGCACGGCACGGGGATCTCGCCCTGCGCGCGTAGACGTCGGCGAGGAAGGCCTCCAGCGCCGTGACCCGCTGCACGACACCGGACTCGATGACCTGCCACTCGTGGGCCGCGATGACCCGGGGCACGATGTCGAGCGGGAAGGGCCGCTCCTCGCCCGCCGATGTCGAAGGTGACGCCCTGGTCGAGGTAGGAGCGGGCCAGGGTGTCGGCGCGCTCCTTGAGGGTGCCGGCGTTCATCCCGCGCAGGGTGTGGAAGACCGGCTTGTAGGCGGTGCGCGGGGCGCCGGGCTCGGCCAGCATCTCGTCCCAGGCGGCACCGAGTGCGTAGTGGTCGAACAGGCTGCCCGCGGCGTCGGGTCCGGTCTGCTCGCTCACGTGACGAACCTATGGCCACGGCGTGAACCTGTCATCACGCTCGTGTCACCGGCAGGTTTCGGGGCCGGCCTGTCCACGTGGTGGACGCCTACCATGGCCGCGTGGACGACAGGCCGCCCGTGGTGACGCTGCGCCCCGTGGATGCCCGGAGCTGGCGCGACGTCGCGGCCCTCACCGTGGCGCCCGGCCAGGAGCGCTTCGTCGCCGCACCCACCTACTACCTCGCGCTGTGCGCGTACGGCGAGGTGTGGCAGCCGATGTCGATTCACGACGCCGACGACCGGGTCGTCGGGTTCCTCATGTGGGGCATCGACGAGGAGGACGACAGCTGCTGGCTCGGCGGCGTCCTCGTCGACGTGGCGCACCAGGGGCGTGGGGTGGGACGCGCGGCCGTCGTCGAGGCGTTGCGGACCCTGGGCACGCGGGCCGGCAGTGCGGGGTTCGGGCTGTCCTACCACCCCGAGAACCTGGTCGCGAAGGGTCTCTACGCGAGCCTGGGGTTCGTCGAGACCGGCGAGGTCGTCGACGACGAGGCCGTCGCCCGGCGGTCTCCGGCATGACGACGGCACGGTCGGGATGGCGTGGCAGGCTGGTGCCGACGCCGTCCGCACCCCGAGAGGACCCGCAGTGCGCACCCTGCTCAACATCATCTGGTTCGTTGTCGCCGGCCTCTGGCTGGCCCTGGGGTACGCCATCGCCGGTGTGGTCTTCTGCATCCTCATCCTGACCATCCCCCTCGGGGTCGCGTCGTTCCGGATGGCGAACTACGCGCTGTGGCCCTTCGGGCGGGCCGTCGTGCCCAAGGAGGGCGCCGGTGCCGGCGCCGTGGTGCTCAACGTCGTCTGGATCCTGCTCGCGGGCTGGTGGCTGGCCCTCGTGCACGTGGTGACGGCGGTCGTCCAGGCGATCACGATCATCGGCATCCCGCTGGCCATCGCGAACCTGAAGATGGTGCCGATCTCGCTGGTGCCGTACGGCAAGCAGATCGTGCGCACCGACTCCCTGCCCCCGAGCCAGCGCCCGCTGCACTCGCTCTGACGCGGCGGGCGCCGGAGCGTCAGTCGCGTTGGTGCTCCGGGGCCTCGCGGACCGCCTCGCGCACGATGCGCATCGTCAGCTCGGACGGGTACCCCTTGCGCGCGAGCATCCCGGCGAGCCGCCGGGTCTGCACCACGGGCTCGAGCCCGGACATCGACCGCATCTTCTTCGCGACGAGCTCGCGGGCGCGATCCTCCTCGTCGTGCGGGTCGACCTCGTCGAGGGCGGCCTGCGCGGTCTCGTCGTCGACGCCCTTGCGGCGCAGCTCCTGGGCCAGGGCCCGGCGGGCCAGCCCGCGGCCGGCCTGCTGGGAGCGCACGAGCATCCCGGCGTAGGCGGTGTCGTCGACCAGGCCGACCTCCTCCATCCGGTCGAGCACCGCCGCGGCGACGTCGTCGGGGCACTCCTTCCGGCGCAGCGCCTGCTCGAGCTGGGAACGGCTGCGTGGTGCGGCCGTGAGCTGGCGCAGCACGATCTGGCGGGCCCAGTCGTGCGGGTCGGGCTCATGTCCGCGGGTGCGCGGGTCGGCCTCGGGGTCCGGCGGCGGCGGTGAGCTCGTCGACCCCACCGCCGTGGACCCCACCGCCGTCGACCCCACCGCCCAGGCGGGCGGCGGGGTCGACGAGTCGGCGAACGACATCCTGATCAGCCCGGGTGGGCTCAGAACTCGACCGAGATCTCGGGCACGGCCGCGATCTCGGGGCGCGGAACCCCGATGCCGAGCTTGTCCTTGATGTTCTTCTCGAGCTCGTCGGCGAGGTCGGGGTTGTCCTTGAGGAACGCGCGGGCGTTCTCCTTGCCCTGCCCGAGCTGGTCGCCGTCCATGGTGTACCAGGCGCCGGCCTTGCGCACGAAGCCCTGCTCCACCCCCATGTCGATCAGGCCGCCCTCGCGGGAGATGCCCTGGCCGTAGATGATGTCGAACTCGGCCTGCTTGAACGGCGGGGCTCACCTTGTTCTTGACGACCTTGCAGCGGGTGCGGTTGCCGACCGCGTCGGTGCCGTCCTTGAGGGTCTCGATGCGCCGCACGTCGAGGCGGACCGAGGCGTAGAACTTCAGCGCCTTGCCACCGGTGGTGGTCTCGGGCGAGCCGAACATGACGCCGATCTTCTCGCGCAGCTGGTTGATGAAGATGGCGGTGGTGCCCGTAGTGCTGAGGGCGCCGGTGATCTTGCGCAGCGCCTGGGACATCAGGCGGGCCTGCAGGCCGACGTGGCTGTCGCCCATCTCGCCCTCGATCTCGGCCCGGGGCACCAGCGCCGCGACCGAGTCGATGACGATGATGTCGAGCGCGCCGGAGCGGATCAGCATGTCGGCGATCTCGAGCGCCTGCTCCCCCGTGTCGGGCTGGGACACGAGCAGCGCGTCGGTGTCGACACCGAGGGCCTTGGCGTAGTCGGGGTCGAGCGCGTGCTCGGCGTCGATGAACGCCGCGATGCCGCCGGCCTTCTGGGCGTTGGCCACCGCGTGCAGGGCGACCGTCGTCTTGCCCGAGCTCTCCGGGCCGTAGATCTCGACGACGCGGCCGCGGGGCAGCCCGCCGATGCCGAGCGCGACGTCGAGGGCGATCGACCCGGTCGGGATGACCTCGATGGGGGGCCGCACGTCGTCGCCGAGGCGCATGACGGCACCCTTGCCGTGCTGCTTCTCGATCTGGGCCATGACCGAGGCCAGGGCCTTGTCACGCTCACCGCCGGGGGCAGCAGCGATGGGGTTGGGGGTGAGGACGCTCCCGCGGGAGCCGTTGGGACCAGCCATGTCGCACCTGTTCTTCCTGTCGTGCAGCGAGCGCGCCCACCGGCGACCACTCCCGCCGTCGGTCTCGTCGCGAGGTCTGGTCAGACGCTAGGTGGCGGCACCGACAACGGTCACGGACTGCCGTGGGCCTGTGGACGAAAGCCGTCGGTGGCGCCACCTGTGGACGACCCTAGCCGAACACGTGTTCGACATCGAGGACCGTCGCGCGACACGCCGGGCGTGTCTACCTTCGTGGCGCCGGCACTCCCCACATCGCCGCGACGTGCCGGGCGTCGGTGCCGCAGCAGCCGCCGACGACGCGCAGTCCCGGGAGCGACGCGGCGAGCGCGGCCTGGCCGCGGGCGAGCGCCTCGGGGTCGCCCTCGTCGAGCTCCTCCGCGGCGTCGAGCTCGGCGTGGCTGAGCGCGGAGGCGTTGACCCGGGTGCCGCCGATCCGCTCCAGCCACGGCCCGGCATCGGCCAGGGCGGCGGCCACGTGCGCGGGGTGCGCGCAGTTCACGACGAACCAGTCGGGCGGCGCCGTCTCGTCGACCGCCTCGACGGCGGCCCGCAACGTCGTGCCGTCCGGCAGGCGGCCGTCGGTCTCGACCGTGAACCCCACCGACACCGGGAGCCCCGCATCGCCGGCCGCGAGGGCGACCCCGATCGCCTCGTTCACCGTCGTCAGGGTCAGGGAGCTGACCAGGGCCGCCCCGGCGTCGGCGAACGCCTGCACCTGCGGCTGGTGGTAGTCGCGCGCCTCGACCGGGTCCATCGCCTCACCGGCGACGTAGCCGTCACCGCGGGGACCCACCGTCCCGGCCACCACGACCTCGGGCACGTCGCCGGCGTACCGCTCCCCCAGCTCGGCGAGCAGGCGCACGGCCTCGGAGTTGACCTCGGCCAGCCCGTCGGCGCCGACGCCCAGCCGGGCCCCCCAGTCGGGGCTCGCCCGCCAGGTCGGCGTCTCCAGGAACAGCCCCGCCCCGGCCGCCGCTGCGATCGCGGCGTAGGCCGAGAAGTAGTCGGTGAGCAGCTCGCGCCCCTTGGGGTCGACGAGCAGCGGGAAGGCCGCGAACTGTGGCAGGTCGACCCCGTGGTGGAAGATCAGGTCGGTCTCGAGACCGCCGTCGGTGACGTAGCCCCGCAGTCCGGGGTCGGGAGTCCACGTGGGTGCCCGGAGCTCGCTCATCCACCCAGTGTCCGCCGACGACGACCGGTGCGTCGAGGTCTGTCGAGGGTCCCGTCAGGTCAGGAGCAACCGCTCGATGCGTCGCGACGCACCGAGGATGCCGACCACCCCGAGCACGGCGAGGTAGGCCACGTTGCCGAGCAGCGGCCACCCCACCTCACCGAGCATCAGCCCGCGCTCGAGCGCGACGCCCTGGTACAGCGGCGTCGCCGCCACGAGCCACTGCAGCGACTCGGGGTAGGTCGACAGCGGGAAGAACGTCGCGGAGAACAGGAACATCGGCTGGATCGCCAGGGTGACGTAGTCGAAGTGCTGCCAGCTCGTCATGAAGGTGGTCGCGAACATGCCCACCGCTCCGAACGCGAGGCCGATGAGCACGGCCGCGGGCAGGGCGAGCAGCGCCCACCACGACTCCACCAGGCCGGCGACGAGCGCGACGACGAGGAACATCGCCGAGTACAGCGCCCCGCGCATCAGCGACCAGGTGATCTCGCCGACGGCGAGGTCGCGCGGCCCGAGCGGTGTCGCGAGCATGGCGTCGTAGAGCCGCTGGTAGTTCAGCTTGAAGAACACGTTGTAGGTGCTGTCGGCGACGGCGCCGTTCATCGCCGACGACGCCAGCAGGGCCGGCGCGACGAAGGCGGCATACGGCACCGTCTGGCCCGCCGTCGGTCGTGACGTCGCCGACGAGCGCGCCGAGGCCGACACCGATGGAGAACAGGTAGAAGACCGGCTCGACGAAGCCGCTGAGCAGGAGCAGCCAGGCCCTCCGGAAGGCGGTGATGTTGCGCTCCGACGACGTGCCGGGCCAGGCCCAACCCGACGGGGAAGGGCAGCGACCGTGACGCGCGGGTGGCTCCGTCAGCGTGCTCACGAGACCAGCCTCCGGGTGAACTCGCGCCGGGCGAGCACCCACCCCACCGCGACGTAGGCGAGCAGCACGGCCAGGTGGACCGCGCCGAGCGGCCCGGGTGCGGTGCCGGTCGCGGCGTCGCGGGAGAGCTCGACCCCGTGCCACAGCGGCGTCACCCAGGCGATCGGCTGCATCCAGGCGGGCAGCTGGTCGATCGGGAAGAAGGTGCCGGAGAAGAGCATCAGCGGGGTGACGACGAACCGGAACAGGATGCTGAAGCCGTTGTCGTTCTCGAGCCGCGCGGCGAGGGCGAAGGTCGGCACGGCGAAGGCCAGCCCGGTGAGCACGGCGACCGGCACCGCGAGCAGCACCCACCACGAGGAGAAGGCGCCGAACGGTGCCGCGACGACCACGAAGATCAGCGACCCGGTGAACAGGTGGAAGGCGACGACCGCCAGGTGCCCGCCCAGCACCTCGACGACCCGCAACGGGGTGGCCAGCATCGCGGCGTACATCTGGTTCCACTTGATGTAGCCCATGACCGCGTACGTCGACTCGTTGAAGGCGGTCATCATCGCCTGCATCGCCGAGGATGCCGGGCACGACGAACTGCAGGTAGGGCACGCCGTCGACCCCGCCGGCGCTGGAGTCGACGAGCGCGCCCAGCCCCAGTCCCATCGACAGCAGGAAGAACAGCGGCGACAGGAAGCGGCCGATGATCGAGCCGCGCCAGGTGCGCCGGTAGACGAGGAAGTGGTGGGCCATGACCGCCACGAGCCGCTCGCGGTCGAGGTCGGACGGCCGGGGGCCGAGCCCGAGCCGCCCGCTCGGGGCGCCGCGCGGACACCGGGTCGGCTGACGTGGTGCGTCATCAGTCGACCAGGGTGCGGCCGGTGAGGTGGAGGAAGACGTCCTCCAGCGTGGAGCGGCGCACGAGGGACGACAGCGGCTCGACCCCGCGGGCGTGCACGGTGGCGAGCGCCGCGTCGCCGTCGTCGGCGTAGACGAGGAGCCGGTCGGGCAGCACCTCGAGCCGCTCCCCCACCCCGGTGACGGCGTCGACGTGCCGGTCCTGGTCGTCGGGGTCGAAGCGCAGCTCGAGCACCTCGCGGGTCGAGTGCTCGGCGATGAGCGCGCGCGGGCTGCCCTCGGCGACGATCCGCCCGTGGTCCATGACGACCAGGCGGTCGCAGAGCTGCTCGGCCTCGTCCATGTAGTGCGTGGTGACGATGAGCGTGACGCCCTCGCGCTTGAGCCGGAACAGCCTGTCCCAGAGCACGTGTCGGGCCTGCGGGTCGAGGCCGGTGGTCGGCTCGTCGAGGAGCAGCACCTCGGGGTTGTTCATCAGGCTGCGCGCGATGGTGAGCCGGCGCTTCATGCCGCCGGACAGCGGCTCGACCCGGTCGTGCCGTCGCTCGGTGAGCTGGGCGAACTCGAGCAGCTCGTCGGCACGGCGCGCGCACCTCGTGGCGGGTCAGCCCGAAGAAGCGGCCGTAGACCCAGAGGTTCTCCTCGACGGAGAGGTCCTCGTCGAGGATGTCGTTCTGCGGGCAGACGCCGAGCCGGGCCCGGATCGCCGGCCCGTCGGATGCCGGGTCCAGCCCGAGGATGCTCAGCTCGCCCGCGGTGACCGGCGAGACGCAGCCGACCATGCGCATCGTGCTCGACTTGCCGGCGCCGTTGGGGCCGAGGAAGCCGAACGCCTCGCCGCGACGCACCTCGACGTCGATGCCGTCGACGGCGGTGAAGTCACCGAACCGCTTGGTCAGCCCCCGCGCGCGGAGCAGGATGTCGTCGCCCACCGGATGGACCCTAGTCGGAGGTCAGCCACGCGCCGGCTTGTCGAGCCCGTGGCGGCGGTTCTCGGGCACGTCCATCGCGTCGCACAGCGCGAACCAGACGTCGCGTGGCGGCAGCCCCGCGTCGAGCGCCTCCTGCGCCGTGCGCCCGCCCAACGCGGCCATGTGGGTGGAGCCGGCGAGCGAGTGCGCGTAGGCAGCACCGAACTCGTCCTCGGCAAGGACCCAGAACCGGGAGACGCGCATGGCCGGATCGTATGCCGTCGCACGACGCTCCCGGACCAGCGGCATACTGACCCGCATGCGCCTGATCACCGCCGCTGAGGTGCCCGCCTCCCTCGCCCGCGTCCACGAACCCGCCGAACCCCCCGTGCGGGTCGGCCTCGTCCAGCACGCCTGGGACGCCGACGCCGACCGGTTGCGCGCGACCCTGCGCGACGGCATCCGCACCGCTGCCGACGCGGGCGCCCGCATCGTCTTCCTCCCCGAGCTCACGCTGTCGCGCTACCCCGCCGACGCACTGCCCACCGGTCGCCCCGACGCCACCGCCGAGTCGCTCGACGACGGGCCCGACCGTGACGTTCGCGCGCGAGGCGGCCGCGGCATCCGGGGTGCTCGTGCACGCCTCGCTCTACGAGCGCGCCGCCGCCGCCGACGGCACCGACGACGGGCTGGGCTTCAACACCGCCGTGCTCGTCGCACCCAGCGGTGAGGTGGTGGCCCGCACCCGCAAGACGCACATCCCGGTGACCGCCGGCTACTACGAGGACAAGTACTTCCGGCAGGGGCCGGCCGACGCGGCCTACCCCGTCTACGACCTGGCCGACCCGGCGCTCCGCCTGGGGATGCCGACCTGCTGGGACGAGTGGTTCCCCGAGGTCGCGCGCGCCTACGGCCTCGCCGGCGCGCAGGTGCTCGTCTACCCGACGGCGATCGGGTCCGAACCCGACCACCCCGACTTCGACACCCAGCCGCTGTGGCAGCACACGATCGTCGGGCACGCCATCGCCAACGGGCTGTTCGTCGTGGTGCCCAACCGCTACGGCACCGAGGGGCTGATCACCTTCTACGGGTCCTCGTTCATCGCCGACCCCTACGGCCGGGTGCTCGTGCAGGCACCCCGCGACGAGGCCGCGGTGCTCGTCGCCGACCTCGACCTCGCGCAGGGCCGCGACTGGATCGAGCTGTTCCCGTTCCTGTCGACGCGTCGCCCCGACTCCTACGCCGCGCTCACCGCACCGGTGCGTCCCGAGCACCAGCGGGAGGGCTGAGATGCCGTCACCCGGCGGTTGGCGGATGCCGGCCGAGTGGGCGCCGCACGAGCGCACCTGGATGGCCTGGCCGTCAGCGGGCTACACCCTCGGTGACACCGAGGCGGACGCCGAGGAGGCCCGCGACACGTGGGCCGCGGTGGCCCGCGCGGTGGCCCTGTTCGAGCCGGTGACCGTCGTCGCGGACCCCGCCGACGAGGCGATCGCGCGCGAGTCGCTCGGTTACCGCATCGAGGTGGTCACGGCACCCCTCGACGACGCCTGGATGCGCGACATCGGGCCGACCTTCGTGGTGGCGCCCGACGGGTCGCTGGGCGCGGTCGACTGGGTGTTCAACGGCTGGGGCGCGCAGCGCTGGGCGACCTGGGACAAGGACACCCGGATCGCGTCGTTCGTCGCGGCGCGGGCCGGGGCCCGGCGGATCCTGTCCGACCTGGTGAACGAGGGCGGCGGCATCCACGTCGACGGCCTCGGCACCGTGCTGCTCACCGAGACCGTCCAGCTGGACCCGGGCCGCAACCCCGGGCTGGGGCGCGGCCGAGGTCGAGGCCGAGATGGCGCGCACCATCGGCGCGACGACCTGCATCTGGCTGCCGCGCGGGCTGACCCGTGACTACGACGAGTTCGGCACCCGCGGGCACGTCGACATCGTCGCGACGTTCGCGTCACCGGGGGTCGTGCTGCTGCACTGGCAGGGGGACCCGGGCCACCCCGACCACGAGGTCTCGGTCGAGCTCGAGGGGCTGCTGTCGTCGGCGCGCGACGCCCGCGGTGAGCTGCTCGAGGTCGTCCGGGTGCCCGCGCCCACGACCCTCGAGGACGACGAGGGCCCGGTCGACTGGTCGTACATCAACCACCTCGTCGTCAACGACGGCGTGGTGGCCTGCACCTACGGCGACCCCCAGGACGCCGACTCGCTCGCCCTGCTCGAGCGGGCGTACGCCGGCCGCCGGGTCGTCGGCGTCGACGCCCGCCCGCTGTTCGCCCGCGGCGGCGGCATCCACTGCATCACCCAGCAGCAGCCGAGGGTCTGACCGGCGACCGTCGGTCACCGGTGTCGCGGGACCGCAGGGTGACCGGGGTGCCGGTGAGGGCCCGGCACGGTGGCCCTCGGGTCGCCGGTGGCCCGCTGCGCGGCGTCCGAGCGCAGCGCCGAGAGCCCGTCGGCCCGCAGCGCGGCGCCGGCACCGGGGTCCGCCACGGCCGGGTAGGTCTCCATCGTGCCGGCGACGTCGAGCACCAGGTTGGTCGTACCGACCGCGTTGCCCACCGTGAAGTCGTAGGCGGCGCCGAGGTCGGTGATCGTCATGTTCGACACCAGCTGGTTGGCCGCGGGGTTCAGGTTGCTCACCGCGGGCTGGGTCGAAGTCGGCGTTCCACAGGGTGAGGACGGTGGCGACTCGTCGGCCGGTTCGCCGTCGTGTTGGTCACCAGCGCCATCGAGTTGTAGGTCGTCACCGGGGCGGGCGCGGTCACGGTGGCGGCGCCACCGGGGCCGAGGGCCGCCGGGATGCCCTGGTGGGCCTTGGTGTCGACGATGCGGGTCGCCGCGGTCAGCGGTCGGAAGCGCCACATGCCGTCGAAGCGTGTTGTCGTCGTAGACCCCGACGAGGTCGACGATGACGTGCGCGCTGCCGGTGGAGCCGTTGAGCACGCCCATCAGCGGGACCGTTCGGGTCGGCGCACTGCACGCCGCAGGGCCGGGTCGGCACGACCGCCATGTTGGGGACGGTGCTGCCCGCGGTGAAGTTCAGCGTCGAGGTGCTCGGGACCGCGCGCGGCGTCACCGTTCCACGCCGTGAGGAAGCCCGAGCCGGTCGGCTCGGTCGACGGTGACGTTGACCGCGTACGCCTTGATGTGCGGGTTGACGGCGCTGCCGAAGTTGAGCCGGCGGTCGTGTAGTACTCGTTCGGGGAGAGCGCGCCGGCGGCGAGCCCACGGCTGTCGAGGATGCGGGTCGGCTCGATGGCCGAGTAGCCGCCGTAGCCGCCGGTCGACGGTGCTCGACGCGGCCGTGGTAGTAGCCCACGACGTCGACGAGCACGTGCGTGTTGCCCGCGGCGTTGTAGACCCGCACCTTGCCGCCGGTGCCGACCTTGACCGTGACGAGGTTCGCCCCGGTCCAGCCCGCGTTGAAGTTCACCGACGACGTCGCCGGGTCGCGCCGACCCGGTCGGGTGGAGGGTGACGTACCCCGCGGCTGGTCGGCCGCGCGACGGTCACGTTGAGCACGACCGAGCCGACACCGCTGGCGCGGGACGCCGCTCGCGCCCGGTCACCTGCAGGTCGATGGACTTGTCCGCGCCGATCGGCGTCGTCGTCGTGACCCCGACCTTCTTGCGGGTGTCGAGCAGGCGGGCCGGCGGAAGCGGCGTGTAGGCGCCGGTGGCGGTGTCGTAGCCGTCGACCGTGACCGGGATCTTCCGCCCGGCGCCGCCGTCGGGCAGGGTGATGAGGTCCTGCGCCGGGCCGAAGAAGTCGGGCGTGGCGACGAGGGTCAGCGTGCAGGTGGTGTTGGCGGCGATCGTCCTGCCGCTGCAGGTGTCGGCGGTGATCGCCACCTTGGCGTCGGTGCCGGTGCCGATCGCGTCACCGAACGTGGTCTGCGAGGGGCCGACCTGCACCGTGACCGCCTCGGACTTCGAGGTGCTGACCGGTGCGGTGAGCACGATCATCGGCACGGTCGAGTTCCAGCGGATCTCCTGGGCGAAGACCGGCTGGCCGTGCCGCAGTTGCCGCGCACCGAGCCGGCGAACGCGGTGACCTCGCCGGCGGCGAGGGTCACCTCGTGCACGGTGAGCGTTCCGGAGGTCGACGCGCACTGGCTGGGGGCGGCGCTGTCGATCTGGACGCGCGCCTGCGTGGCCGTGGCCGACTCGTTGATGTCGTACGTGCCGACCGCGAAGGACTGGCCCGTGGGGGGCGAGACGAAGGTCCGCGCGAAGTCGGACCGGTGGCGTTGAAGCCCCCGACCGTGAGGCCGCCGCCGCCGATCGAGGACCCGCTCGCCGACGCGGTCGCCTGGAACCGGGTGCCCCAGCCGGCGTTCGGCAGGGGTGCCGTGAAGATCGCGTAGCCGGTCGTCGGCGGGCTCGGCAGGGTCGCGGCCTGGGCCGGCACGGCGACCAACCCTGCCGTGACGGTGGCAGCAGCGGTCAGGATGACGGCAAGGCGTCGCATGGGTCCCCCGGGTAGAGCGTGAAGGTGATCGGGGGGATCCTAGCCTCGGTCAGACCTGGGCTCGCATCACGCAGTTGCGCAGGCCCTTGGGTCGCACATAGGTGAACCCGGCCTCCTCGAACACCCGGCGGGTGCCGTCGTAGAGCACCGACACCTTGCGTCCGTCGCTCGTGTCGTGCGGGTAGCCCTCGACGACCCCGCCGCCCGCCTGCTCGATGAGGTCGAGCGCCCCGCGCAGCGCGACCGGTAGCAGGTGCCTGCGCCGGTACTTCTTGTCGACGAAGATGCACGTGACGCGATAGTCCGGGGCAGGGTCGCCCGCCTCGTCGTACTCCTTGCGGTGGTAGATGTTCGGCAGCTCCTCCGGGGTGCCGTACTGCGCCCAGGCCACCGCCTCGTCACCGTCGAACACCAGAGCGGCGTGGGCACGGCCTTCCTCCACCAGCCGCTGCTTGAGCGAGCGGTTGTCGTCGGCGTCGTAGGTCTTCTCGGACGGCATCGTCTGGAAGTAGGTGCACCAGCAGCCGCCGAACACACCGTTGTGCCGCTCCATCATCCGTGCGTACGCGTCCCACGTCCGTGGACCCAGCGGTTCGACCGTGAACCCGTCCATGGAGTCCTCCTCCTGTCGGTGCCGGGTGAGAGGCTGTCAGCCACATGTCCGGCGACGTCCTCGACCGATTCTCCCCCGCCACCGCCGCGTGGTTCCGCGGGCAGCTTCAGCGCGCCCACGGCCGCCCAGGAGGGCGCGTGGGAGGCGATCAGCAGCGGCCACCACGCCCTCGTCGTCGCGCCGACCGGCTCGGGCAAGACGCTCGTCGGCGTTCCTCTGGGCGCTCGACCGGCTCGCCTCGAGCGCCACCGCCGGAGGACACGCAAGGCGCGCTGCCGGGTCCTCTACGTCTCGCCGATGAAGGCGCTCGCCGTCGACGTCGAGCGCAACCTGCGCACGCCCGCTCGTCGGCATCCGGCACGCCGCCACCCGGCTCGGGCTGCCCGAGCCCGACATCACCGTCGCGGTCCGCTCCGGCGACACCCCGGCCGACGAGCGCCGCGCCTTCGCCCGCACGCCCGCCGACATCCTCATCACGACGCCCGAGTCGCTGTTCCTCATCCTCACCTCCGCGCGCGCGCGAGGCGCTGCGCCGGCGTCGAGACGGTCATCGTCGACGAGGTGCACGCCGTCGCCGGCACCAAGCGCGGCGCCCACCTCGCCCTCTCCCTCGAGCGGCTCGACGCCCTGCTCGACCGCCCGGCCCAGCGGATCGGGCTGTCCGCCACCGTGCGCCCGGTCGAGGAGGTCGCCCGCTTCCTCGCCGGCGGCCGCCCGGTCGAGGTCGTGCAGCCGCCGTCGACCAAGCAGTGGGACCTCGAGGTCGTCGTCCCGGTCCCCGACATGGCCGAGCTCGGCCAGCCGACCGGCGACCTGAGCGGCGCGGCAGCCGGTCAGGAGCAGCGCGCCTCGATCTGGCCGCACGTCGAGGAGCGCATCGTCGACCTCGTCGCCGAGCACCGCTCGACCCTCGTGTTCGCCAACTCGCCGCCGGCTCGCCGAGCGGCTGACCGCCCGGCTCAACGAGATCTGGGAGGAGCGGGTCGACGCGGCTGAGGGCGACCCCACGGTCACCGCGCCGGATGCCGTGCCGCGCGCCGCGACACTCGCCCGCAGCCCCGCGCAGGTCATGGCCCAGTCCGGCGCCTCGCGCGGTGCGCCCGCCGTGCTCGCCCGGGCCCACCACGGCTCGGTCAGCAAGGAGCAGCGCGCCGCGATCGAGGAGGACCTCAAGGCCGGTCGGCTGCCCGCCGTGGTCGCGACGAGCAGCCTCGAGCTCGGCATCGACATGGGCGCGGTCGACCTCGTCGTCCAGGTCGAGTCGCCGCCGTCGGTGGCCAGCGGGCTGCAGCGGGTCGGCCGGGCCGGCCACCAGGTCGGCGCCGTCATCGCGCGGGGTGCTCTTCCCGAAGTTCCGCGGCGACCTCGTGCAGACCGCGGTCGTCGTCGAGCGGATGCGCGCCGGGCCAGATCGAGGCGCTGCGCGTGCCCGCGCAACCCGCTCGACGTGCTCGCCCAGCAGATCGTCGCGATGTGCGCGATGGACGAGTGGTCCGTCGACGACGTGCTCGCCGCTCGTCCGCCGGGCGGCGCCGTTCGCCACGCTCACCCGCCCGGTGCTCGAGTCGGTGCTCGACATGCTCGCCGGGCGCTACCCGAGCGACGAGTTCGCCGAGCTGCGCGCCGCGGCTCGTCTGGGACCGCGTGACCGACACCCTCACCGGCCGCCGCGGCGCGCAGCGGCTCGCCGTCACCTGCGGCGGCACCATCCCCGACCGCGGGCTGTTCGGCGTCTTCCTCGCCGGCCGGCGAGGGCCCCGGCCGCCGGGTCGGCGAGCTCGACGAGGAGATGGTCTACGAGTCGCGGGTCGGCGACGTGTTCACCCTCGGCTCGACGCCCTGGCGCATCGAGGACATCACCCACGACCGGGTGCTCGTCACGCCCGCGCCCGGCCTGCCCGGGCGGCTGCCGTTCTGGAAGGGCGACGCGCTCGGCCGCCCCGCCGAGCTGGGCCGGGCGGTCGGCGCGTTCGTCCGCGAGGTCGAGGCGCTGTCGCCGACAGGCCGCGCGCGAGCGGGTGACGGCGGCCGGGCTCGACGACTGGGCCGCCGACAACCTGCTCGCCTACCTGCGCGAGCAGCGCGAGGCCACCGGTCACGTGCCCGACGACCGGACGATCGTCGTCGAGCGGTTCCGCGACGAGCTCGGCGACTGGCGGGTCGTCGTCCACTCGCCGTTCGGCGCGCAGGTGCACGCGCCCTGGGCGCTGGCGGTCGCGCGCCCGGATGCGCGAGCGGTTCGGCGTCGACGTGCAGGCGATGCACGCCGACGACGGCATCGTGCTGCGGCTGCCCGACATCGAGCTCGACGAGCTCGACGGCGTGCGCGAGCGCGGGGTCGGTCGTGAGCTGCTCGACCTGGTCACCCTCGACCCCGACGACGTGCGGGGCCTGGTCACCGAGCGAGATCGGCGGTTCGGCGCTGTTCGCGGCACGGTTCCGCGAGTGCGCGGCGCGGGCCCTGCTGCTGCCCCGGCGTCGGCCCGACCGCCGCCAGCCGCTGTGGCAGCAGCGCCAGCGGGCCGCGCAGCTGCTCGAGGTGGCCAGCCAGTACCCGATCTTCCCGATCGTGCTCGAGGCGGTGCGCGAGTGCGTGCAGGACGTCTTCGACGTGCCCGGGCTGGTCGAGCTGATGCGCGACATCGACTCGCGCGGCGGTCACGCGTCGTCGAGGTCGAGACCACGCACGCCCTCGCCGTTCGCCCAGTCGCTGCTGTTCGGCTACGTCGCGCAGTTCCTCTACGAGGGCGACTCGCCCGCTGGCCGAGCGGCGCGCCGCCGCCCTGGCGCTCGACCCCACGCTGCTCGCCGAGCTGCTCGGCACGAGCGAGGGGCTGGCGCTGCGCGACCTGCTCGACGCCGAGCCGATCGCCCGCACCGAGGCCGAGCTGCAGCGGCTCACGCCCGAGCGGGCGGCGCGCGACGCCGACGACGTGCCGACCTGCTCCGCTCGCTCGGGCCGCTGCCGGTCGACGGCATCCTGGCCCGCTGCCGCGAGGGCACCACCGGAGGCGACGTCGAGGCCTGGCTGGCCGGGCTCGCACGACGCCCGCCGGGTCATCGCGGTGCGGGTCGCCGGCGAGGAGCGGTGGGCGGCCATCGAGGACGCCGGCCCGGCTGCGCGACGCGCTCGGCGTCTCGCTGCCGGTCGGGCGTGCCGGAGGCCTTCCTCGAGCCGGTGCGCCGACCCGCTCGGCGACCTCGTCGCCCGCTACGCCCGCACCCACGGCCCGTTCCACGCCGCCGAGGTGGCCGCGCGCGTCGGCCTGGGCCCGGCCGTCGTCGACCGCGGCGCTGCGCCGGCTGGTGGCGGCCGGGCCGGGTCGTCGAGGGCGAGCTGCGCCCCACCGGCGGAGGCGGCACCGAGTTCTGCGACGCCGAGGTGCTGCGCATGCTGCGCCGCCGCTCGCTGGCCGCGCTGCGCGCCGAGGTCGAGCCGGTCACCGCCGGTCGAGCTGGCCCGGTTCCTGCCCGGCCTGGCAGGGCGTCGGCGGCCGGCTGCGCGGGCGCGACGGCCTGGTCCGCGTCGTCGAGCAGCTCGCCGGTGCCGTCGCTGCCGGCCAGCGCCCTCGAGTCCCTCGTGCTGCCGGCCCGGGTCGCCGACTACTCCCCGGCCCTGCTCGACGAGCTGATGGCCACCGGCGAGGTGCTCTGGTGCGGCCACGGGTCGCTGCCCGGCGACGACGGCTGGGTCTCGCTGCACCTCGCCGACTCCGCGCACGCTCACCCTGCCCGGCCCCGACCCCGACCGGGTGCCCTCCCCCGACGGGCCGCGGTGCTCGACGCCCTCGCCGGCGGTGGGGCGTACTTCTTCCGCACCCTGTCCGACCAGGTCGGCTCCACCGACGACCCGGCCCTCGCGACCACGCTGTGGGACCTCGTCTGGTCGGGTCGGGTCACCGGCGACACCCTCGCGCCGCTGCGCGCGCTGCTGTCCGGCGGGCGCACCGCGCACAAGCGCGCCGCCTCCGGTCCGCGTCGCACCCGGTACGCCGGTCGCCGCGGGCCGCTCGGCGGCCTCGGGGCCGCTCCGACCCGTCCCACGCTCCCGGCGCGCACCGGCCCACCCCAGGTCGCCGGGCGCTGGTCGCTGCTGCCGCCGGTCGAGCTCGACCCGACCCTGCGCGCCTACGCCACCGCCGAGCTGCTGCTCGACCGGCACGGCGTCCTCACGCGAGGGGCGACCGCTGCCGAGGACGTGCCGGGCGGCTTCGCCGCGGTCTACCGCGTGCTGGCCGCGGCCGAGGAGGCCGGGCGGGTGCGCCGCGGCTACTTCGTCGAGGGTCTCGGTGCCGCGCAGTTCGCGCACCACCGGCGCCGTCGACCGGCTGCGCAGCGGGCAGGGTTCCGGCCGGGCGGGCGGCGACCACGGCCGCGCCGCACCGACCGCCGTCGTGCTCGCGGCCAGCGACCCGGCCAACCCCTACGGCGCGGCCCTGGCCTGGCCCGACCGCGCGGTCGACCCCGCCGAGGGTGACGCTCCCGCCGACAAGCGACGCCGCCACCAGCCCGGTCGCAAGGCCGGCGCCCTCGTCGTGCTCGTCGACGGCGACCTCGTGCTCTACGTCGAGCGGGGCGGCAAGACGCTGCTGACCTACTCCGACGACCCCGACCTGCTGCAGGCCGCGGCCGCCGCGCTCGCCGATGCCGTCCGCGCGCGGCAGCCTCGGGCGGATCACCGTCGAGAAGGCCGACGGCGGCCAGGTGCTGGGCTCCGGCCACCCCGTCGTCGCGGCCCTCGAAGGTGCCGGTTTCCACCTCACGCCGCGCGGGTTGCGGATGCGGAGGTGAGCAGCGGTGCCCGAGGGTGACACCGTGCACCGCACCGCAGACCGGCTCGACGCCGCCCTGCGCGACGCCGTGCTCGAGCGGGCCGAGCTGCGCTGGCCCTCGGTGCCGCAGGTCGACCTCGCCGGGTCGCGCACCCTGGAGGTCGTCGCCCGCGGCAAGCACCTGCTGCACCGGTTCGACACGGGCACCACCCTGCACACGCACCTGCGGATGGAGGGCCAGTGGCGCGTCGAGCACCCGGGCCCGGCCACCGAGCGAGCACTGCGTCGCCACGACCTGCGGGCCGCCCTGCTCACCGAGCAGTGGTCGGCCCTCGGCCTGCGCCTGGGGATGCTCGACCTCGTGCCGACCGCACGCGAGGCGGAGCTGGTCGGCCACCTCGGCCCCGACGTGCTCGGCCCCGACTGGGACCGCCACGGTCGCGGCGGCGCGCGTCACGGCATCCGAGGGGTTGATCGGCGACACCCTGCTCGACCAACGGGTCCTCGCCGGCATCGGCACGTTCTGGGCGAGCGAGATCCTCTTCATCGAGCGCGTGCTGCCGTGGACCCCCGCCCGCGACCTCGACCGCGAGCGGGTGCTCGCGATGCTCGAGCGGCTCCACCGGCTGATGGCCGCATCTCGTGGTTCCGGCTGGCAGGCAACCACCGGCATCCAGCGCTCCGGCGAGGAAGCGTACGTGCACGGGCGGTCCGGGCGGCCGTGCCGGCGCTGCGGCGACACGGTGCGGGTGGCGACGACGGGCGCGGCGCCGCGCCAGCGAACGTTGTTCTCGTGCCCGACCTGCCAGGGCGGGCTGGCCCCCACCGACGACGGCAGGCCACAGCGGCCGTTGGGCAGCGGGAAGCGGCGTTCCTAGGCCGCGGAGGCCGAGACGGTGTCGGACATCGCGTGCCCGACGGGCAGCGAGACCGGGGCGGAGAGGGTCTCGACCCGCTCGACGCGCTCGCGCACCAGCTCGAGCACCTCGGACAGGCTCAGCCCCAGCCCGGTGCACACCGAGGCGAGCAGCTCGGAGGACGCTTCCTTCGTACCGCGCTCGAGCTCACTGAGGTAGCCGAGGGAGACGGCGGAGGACGACGCGACGTCGCGCAGCGTGCGGCCCTGGTCCTGGCGGATCTCGCGCAGGACCTCGCCGAGCTCGTGCCGAAGCAGGATCACGGTGCCTCCTCTCCTTCGTCAGTGCGGACCGTCGAGCGGTCCGTCAAGTCAACGGTACCCCGAGGCACCCACGCCGTCGCGGAGGTTCTCGAGTGCCCGTTCCAGGAGGGTCAGCACGGCGAGCACGCTCGCCGACCTGATCTGGTCCCGGTCGCCGGTCAACGCCAGCTCCTCGACGAGGATTCCCCAGGGCCCGCTCGCGCCCACGAACACGGTGCCCACGGGCTGCCCGTCGGCGGGATCCGGGCCGGCCACCCCCGTCGTCGACACGCCCACGGCGCAGCCCAGGACCCGTCGGATGCCGTCGGCGAGCTGGGCCGCGACCGGCTCGCACACTGCCCCCTCGCGTGCGAGCAGGTCGGGGTCGACGCCGAGGACGTCGGCCTTGACCTCGCTCGCGTACGCGACGACCCCGCCGCGCACGACGGTGGACGCGCCGGGCACGCTGGTCAGGGCGGCGCAGACCAGGCCCCCGGTCAGCGACTCGGCGGTGCCGATCGACAGGTCGAGCTCGCGCAGCCGCATGACCACCGCGTCGGCCACCGGGCGCGTGTCGGTCACGAGCCGCTGCGCCGCTGCCGCGCGGCCGCGCGCTCGGCCCGCTCGGCCCGCTTGCGAACGGCCCGCTCGCTGGTCTGGCGCAGCCGCAGCGCCTGCATGAGGTAGTCGATGCCGGTCACGACCGTGACGACGACCGCCGCCCCGAGCACGATCGACGCGACCCACTCCCACAGGTCGGGGAAGGGCAGCGTCCAGTGCGGGATGAGGAAGAAGCCGATGCCGAACGTCTGCAGGAGCGTCTTGACCTTGCCGCCGCGCCCGGCCGCCATGACGCCGTGCCGGATCACCCAGAAGCGCACCGCCGTGATGCCCCACTCGCGCACGAGCACGACGACCGTCACCCACCACCAGACCTCGCCGATGATCGACAGGCCGACCAGGGCCATCGTCACCAGCGCCTTGTCGGCGATCGGGTCGACGACCTTGCCGAAGTTCGTCACGAGGCCGCGGCTGCGGGCCAGGTCGCCGTCGATCCGGTCGGTGATCATCGCGACGGCGAACACGCCGAACGACGCCCAGCGGTAGGCGGCGTTCTGGCCGTCGTCGACGAGCAGCAGCCAGCCGAACACCGGCACGAGGAACGAGCCGGAACATGGTGAGGTAGTTCGCGATGTTCCACGCGCTCGGGCCCGTGGTGGGCACGACCGGGCTCGCCGGGTCGACGCCGACGCGGTACGGGTCGGTGGCGCGTCCCTCGGCGAGCGGGCCGGGGCGCACCGGGCGCAGCGGCTTCTCGCTCATCGGGTCTCCACGACGAGGTCGACGCCCACGGCGTCGACGACGACACCCTCCACGAACGAGCCCACGCCGGGCAGCACGCCGTCGGCACCCGCGCGCACGAGGCACACACCGTCGACGTCGGGGCCCTGGTGCTCGGCCCGGCCGACCGCGACCGTCGGGTCCTCGTCGTCGTGCTCCTCGACGAGCACCACGACCCGTCTCCCCCACGCGCTCGTGGGCTCGCTGGGACGTGAGCTCCTCGACGAGATCGGTCAGCCGCTCGACGCGCTCGGCGATGACGTCGTCGGGCAGCTTGGCGTCGAGGTGCTCGGCCTCGGTGCCGTCCTCGTCGGAGTAGCCGAAGACGCCGACCACGTCGAGCCGGGCGCGCCACGAGGAAGCGCTCGAGCTCGTCGACGTCGGCCTCGGTCTCGCCCGGGAAGCCGACGATGACGTTGCTGCGAACACCCGCGAGCGGCTCGCGGGCCCGCACGCGGTCGATGCAGCTCGAGGAACGGCTCGGTGCCACCGAACCGGCGCATCCGGCGCAGCACGGTCGGTGAGGCGTGCTGGAAGGACAGGTCGTACTACGGCATCACGCCCGGCGCGTCGGCCATCGCCTCGAGCAGGCCGGGCGCACCTCGGCCGGCTGCAGGTAGGACACCCGCACCCGGTCGACGCCCTCGACGGCGGTCAGCTCGGGCAGCAGCTTCTCGAGCAGCGCGAGGTCGCCGAGGTCCTTGCCGTAGGACGTCGAGTTCTCGCTGACGAGGAACAGCTCGCGCACACCCTGCTCGCCCAGCCAGCGGGCCTCGGCGATGACGTCGGTCGGCCGGCGCGAGACGAACGACCCGCGGAACATCGGGATGGCGCAGAACGAGCACCGCCGGTCGCAGCCGCTGGCGATCTTCAGCGGCGCCCACGGGCGCGCGTCGAGCCGCGACCGCACGAACTGCTCGCCGTCGCCGTGGCCGGGCAGCGCGACGCCGGCCGCGGCATCCGAGCGGTCGACCGGCGACAGCGGCAGCAGCATGCGGCGGTCGGACGGCACGTGGGATGCCGGCCGCGCCCCGCCGAGGATGGCGGTGAGGTGGCTCGACATGTCGCGGTAGGAGTCGAAGCCGAGCACGGCGTCGGCGTCGGGCAGCTCGTCGGCGAGGGTCTGCGCCGTAGCGCTCGGCGAGGCAGCCGACGGCGACCACGGCCTTGGTGCGGCCGGTCTCCTTGAGGTCGGCCGCCTCGAGCAGGGTGTCGATGGAGTCCTTCTTGGCCTGCTCGACGAAGCCGCAGGTGTTCACCACGGCGACGTCGGCGTCGGCGGCGTCGTCGACGAGGGTCCAGCCCTCGGCGGCGAGGCGGCCGGCCAGCTCCTCCGAGTCGACCTCGTTGCGGGTGCACCCGAGGGTGACCAGCGCGACGCTGCCGCGGCTCGAGGGGGACACCATGCTGTCACTCTAGTTGCGCCGCGGCCCGGCCCCGTGCACCACGAGTAGGGTCCATCGCATGCCCTCGGACACCGCGGCCCGGATCCGCGACCTGCTCGCCGAGCACCCCGTGGTCGACGGGCACAACGACCTCGCCTGGGAGGCCCGCGAGCGGGTCGGCTACGACTGGGACCGGCTCGACATCTCGCGCGCCGGGTGCCCCACCCACACCGACCTTCCCCGGCTGCGGGCGGGTGGCGTCGGGGCACAGTTCTGGTCGGTGTTCGTGCCCGCGACCCTGCAGGGCGACGCCGCCGTGACCGCCACCCTGGAGCAGGTCGACGCGGTCCACGCCATGACCGCCCGGTATGCCGGCGACCTCGCCCTCGCGACCACCCGCGCCGACGTCGAGCGCGCCTGGTCGCAGGGCCGGATCGCCTCGCTGCATCGGCGCCGAGGGCGGCCACAGCATCGACTCCTCGCTCGGCGCGCTGCGGATGCTGCACGCCCTCGGGGTGCGCTACCTGACCCTCACCCACAACGACAACGTCGCCGTGGGCCGACTCGGCGACCGACGAACCGGTGCTCGGCGGGCTCTCGCCGTTCGGTCGCGAGGTGGTGCGGGAGATGAACCGGCTCGGGATGCTCGTCGACCTCTCGCACGTGTCGGCCGACACCATGCGCGACGCGCTCGAGGTCACGCAGGCGCCGGTGCTGTTCTCGCACTCCTCGGCCAGGGCGGTGTGCGACCACCCGCGCAACGTGCCCGACGACGTGCTCGCCCGGCTCGCCGACAACGGTGGGGTCTGCCTGGTCACGTTCGTGCCGAAGTTCGTCTCCCCCGCGGTTCGCGAGTGGGACCTCGAGACCCGCGATGCCGCCGAGGTGGCGGGGGTCGACGTCCACGACGACCCGGCGTACGACGCGTTCGTCGACGAGCGCACGCTGAGCCACCCGAGGCCGACGGCCACCATCGACGACGTCGTCGCGCACTGCGAGCACGTCCGCGACGTCGCTGGCGCCGCGGCACGTCGGGCTCGGCGGCGACTACGACGGCGTCGACGTGCAGCCCGTCGGGCTCGAGGACGTCAGCGGCTACCCACGCCTGCTGGCCGCCCTGGCCGACCGCGGCTGGAGCGACGCCGACCTGGGGGCGCTGACCGGTGGGAACGCGCTGCGCGTGCTCGGCGAGGCCGAGCAGTGCGCCCGCGAGATCGTCCTGACCCGCGGGCCGAGCCTGGCCCGGATCGAGGACCTCGACGGCCCGGGAGCGGCCCCGGCACGGTGACCGTTGCCGGGCCAGGACGTCACTGCCGCGAGCGCAACACGGTGAGCGCGACGAGGCGGGAGATGACCATCGCGACGTACATGACGCCGCCCAGCTGCTCGACGGTGCTCACCGCGCGGGCCTCGGGCAGGACCGGCACCACGTCGGACAGACCGACGCTGGTGAGCTGGGCGGCCGAGAGGTAGATCAGCTCGAGGAACGTGCGCTGCCCCTGGCCCTGATAGGCGATGAACGAGCCGGGCCAGACCTCCTGCACCGCGAGGAAGACATAGGCGAAGGCGAAGACGAGCACGGTGAAGCAGGCGCCGACCGCGAACAGCTCGTCCTTGGTGACCCAGTAGTCCTCGAACATGTACGAGATGAGCGCGTAGGCCGTGTAGAAGTAGAAGACCGCGAGCGCGCAGTGGGCCAGCACGACGATGGTCGACCGATCGTCGAACAGGCTCCAGATCTCGAACACCGCTGCGGGCAGGGCCAGGGTCGCCGACAGCCAGGTCAGCGCCGGGGTGCTGCGCACCGTGAAGACCGCCGTGACCACGGCCGAGAGGCTGAGCAGGGAGATGACCGCGCGGCCCCAGTCGGAGTCCTCGAGCGCCGGCAGCAGCAGGATCACGAGGATCTGCACCGCGAGCAGGAACGCCGACGGCTGCTTGCGCAGCGTGGCCCGCCAGCGCGCGGCGCGCGACGGGGGGTCCCGCAGGTCCTCCCAGATCATCGTCATGGCCACACTGTAGGACCGGCTGGGTGACAATGCCGGTATGCCGAGCGCCCTGCTGCTGCCCGTCCTCACCTGTGCAGCCGTCCTCATCGTCAGCGGTGTCGCGAAGCTGCGTGCCCCCGAAACCGTCGACTCCGCCTTCACCTCCTTGGAGGTCCCCAAGGCCCTCGACACGGCGTTCGTGCGCCGACTGTCGCCCTGGGTCGAGGTGGCCCTGGGCGCCTGGTTGCTGCTCGCCACCGGCGTCGCGCTGGTCGTCGTCGCGACCCTCACCCTGGTGCTGTTCAGTCGCCTACCTCGTGCTCGTCGCGCGCGCCGTGCGCCGCCCCGAGCCGGTCGACTGCGGTTGCTTCGGTGCGCTCGGCGACTCGCGGGTGACGCGGGTGACGGTGTGGCGCAACGCCGCCCTCGTGCTCTCCGCGCTGCTCGCGGTCGTGGCCGGGCTGCAGGGCGTGGGCCTGATCGGCGCCGTGGTCGACGGGGAGGCACTGCCGTGGATCGCCACCGCCACCCTGATGTCCGCCGTCGCCGTGCTCGTCGCCTACCGCGCGCCCACCACGGCTCCCTCGTCGGACGGGCCGCGCCTCGACGCCGACGGCAACTACCAGCGCCAGCCGACGCCGCACGCAGCGGTGCTCACCCAGGAAGGCCAGCTCGTGCTGCTGTCGGATCAGACCCGGACGTCGGCCCTCCTGCTGGTGTTCCTCAGTCCCGGCTGCGGGCCCTGCGGGCGGCATCGGGCCGCTGCTCGCCGGTTGGAACGAGGAGCTGGCCCCGGTGAGTGTTCGTGCGGTCGTGATCGCGCCGCCGCAGATCGTGGACGCACTGCCCTACCTCGACGGCCAGTCGTACTTCGACCCGTTCGGCACGACGCGCGAGGCGTTCGGTGTGGGCACACCGGCTGCCGTGCTGCTCGGCACCGACGGGATGCTCGCCGGGGGCCCGGTGCAGGGCGAGCAGGACGTCCGCGACTTCGTCGCCGAGGTCGCCGAGCACCTGCGCGAGGCGATGGAGCCGGTCGGCTCGCCCGCCCAGGACGCGCCGGCGCCGGAGAACCTCCAGCCCGATGGCGTCAGCGACGCCCGGTGAGCTCCCAGGCGTCCTCGCCCGGCTCCTCGTCGCCGTAGTCGACGGCCTCGGGGTAGGACGCCAGCTCGTCGGCCACCGCGTCGCCGCCGTAGCCGATGACCGGCACCTCCGAGGTGTCGTCGGTCGAGTCGTCGGTGACCGCCGCCGGCGCGGGAACGGGCGCGGCGTACGGCTCGGGCACGTCCTCGCCGCGCAGCAGCGCGAGCGTGGTCGGGAGGTCGTCGGGCTTGACGAGCACGTCGCGGGCCTTGGACCCCTCGGACGGGCCGACGATCCCGCGTGACTCGAGCAGGTCCATCAGGCGACCGGCCTTGGCGAACCCGACCCGCAGCTTGCGCTGGAGCATCGAGGTCGAGCCGAACTGCGTGGTCACGACGAGCTCGGTCGCCTGCAGCAGCAGGTCGAGGTCGTCGCCGATGTCGTCGTCGACCTGCTTCTTCGGCGCGGCGACGGTGACGTCGTCGCGGTAGACGCGGCTTGAGCTGCTCGGTGACGTGCTCGACGACGGCGTGGATCTCGGACTCGGTGACCCAGGCGCCCTGCACGCGCATCGGCTTGCTGGCACCCATCGGCAGGAACAGCGCGTCGCCCTGGCCGATCAGCTTCTCGGCGCCCGGCTGGTCGAGCACGACGCGGGAGTCGGTGAGCGCTCGAGGTCGCGAACGCCATCCGGGACGGCACGTTGGCCTTGATCAGGCCGGTGACGACGTCGACGCTGGGCCGCTGGGTCGCGAGCACGAGGTGGATGCCGGCCGCGCGGGCGAGCTGGGTGATCCGGACGATCGACTCCTCGACGTCGCGCGGGGCGACCATCATCAGGTCGGCCAGCTCGTCGACGACGACGAGCAGGTACGGGTAGGGCGTGATGACCCGCTCGGAGCCCGGCAGCGGCTTGACCTTGCCGGCCCGCACCGCCTTGTTGAAGTCGTCGACGTGCTTGAACCCGAACGCGGCGAGGTCGTCGTAGCGCGTGTCCATCTCGCGCACGACCCACTGCAGCGCCTCGGCGGCCTTCTTCGGGTTCGTGATGATCGGCGTGATCAGGTGCGGGATGCCCTCGTAGGCGGTCAGCTCGACCCGCTTGGGGTCGACGAGCACCATGCGCACCTCGTCGGGCGTGGCGCGCATGAGGACCGAGGTGATCATCGAGTTGACGAAGCTCGACTTGCCCGCGCCGGTGGCGCCGGCGACGAGCAGGTGCGGCATCTTGGCGAGGTTGGCGATGACGTAGCCGCCCTCGACGTCCTTGCCGACGCCCATGACCATCGGGTGCTCGTTGCCGCGGGCCACCTGGCTGCGCAGCACGTCGCCGAGGCTGACCTTCTCGCGGTCGGTGTTGGGGATCTCGATGCCGATCGCGGACTTGCCGGGGATCGGGCTGAGGATGCGCACGTCGGCCGACGCGACGGCGTACGCGATGTTCTTCGACAGCGCGGTGACCCGCTCGACCTTGATGCCGGGGCCGAGCTCGACCTCGTAGCGGGTGACGGTCGGGCCGCGGCTGAAGCCGGTGACCTGGGCGTCGATCTCGAACTGGTCGAGCACCGTCGGTCAGCGACTCGACGACCCGGTCGTTGGCGGCGCTGCGGGCCCGGTGCGGGCTGCCCGGCTCGAGGATGGCGGCGTCCGGGAGCGTGTAGGTGACGTCACCGGCCAGTGAGAGCTGCTCGACGCGCTGCGGGATCGCGGCGGTCGGCGGCGCCTCGAGAGGTGCCTTGTCCGCCACCGGTGCACGGGTGGCGGCGGCGGGCGTGGCGGCCGGGTCGGACGCCGCGCCAGGAGCGGCCGGGCGCTTCTGGCCGGGGCGCAGCCGCTTCCCGGTGACCGGGTCGACCAGGGCGGCCTGCTCGAACGCCTCGTCGCCCACCCGCGGGCCGTCCACGTCGCGGATGCCGTGCCGCGGCGGCCGCGGCGGCGCGCCGCCGGCTCGGTGGTGGCGTCGGCGGGCTGCTGCGGGGTGTGGCCGGTCAGCCGGTCGAAGGTCGCCCGGAGCCGGTCGGGCACCTGGTGCAGCGGTGTCGCCGTGATGACGAGCAGGCCGAACAGGCCGAGCAGGAGCAGCAGCGGCACGGTCGCCGTAGACCGACACGGCCGCCTCGAGCGGGCTGGAGGCGAGGAAGCCGATGATGCCGCCGGCGTCGCGCATGCCGTCGGCCCCCTCGGGCGGGGTCGGGATGCCGGCGGCGACGTGGGCGAGGCCGCACGCCGCGAAGGCGAGGGCCGTGGTGCCGACGGCGGCGCGGGACGTGGCGGCGTCCTCCTGCGGGGCGCGCAGCATCCGGATGCCGAAGGCCAGCAGCACGAGCGGGATGGCGTAGCCGACCTTGCCGAAGGTGCCGGCGACGACGGCGTGCACGACGGTGCCGACGGCGCCCGGCATCCCCCACCACTCGCGGGCGGCGACGACGACGGCGAGGGCGATGAGCAGCAGGCCGACTCCGTCGCGGCGGTGCTCGGGCTCGAGGTCGCGCCCGGTGTCGCCGACCTTGCGGGCCATGGCGCCGGTGGCGTGGGCCAGTCCCATCCAGGTGCTCTGCACGGCGCGCAGCGGCAGCGGCAGCCCGCCGGAGCGCGTACGGGCCGATCCCTTGCGGGAGCGCGCTGCGGGACGCCGGGTCGCCGGCCGGGTGGTGGAGCTCCGGCCGCGCGCCGAGGAGGACGTGCGGGTCGCCATGGTCGCAGGCTACGCGAGAGTCACACGGGACTCACGTGTCACACGCGGCACGGCGGTGACATTCGCCGGCCGGCTCGCGGAGCTGGACACGGGCCACAACGAGGTCCGCGCCCGGACCGGTGCCTGATGGCACCGACCCGGGCGCGGATCCGGTCGTACCCCTCCCCCTGCAAGGGGGGCACGACCTCGACCTCGGCGATGAGGGCCGATGTCGAAACCCTGGTGACTCCAGGAAGTCAGCCTCTTGGCTGTTTCCTGACCCGTACTTTACCCTGCCTTTACCTTTCCCGCACTGCTTTTCTCGTCGATTTCTGGTGAGGGCATGACAGGATTCCGCAATTTGGGGGTCGATTTCCCACGGATCCTGTGCGTTACTCGCGAGTACCCGTGACTGGTGTGACGGGTGGGGCGGGGTGGACACCGCCTCGCCGCCCGCCGCGCGAGGTGGCGGGGGCGAGGCGACGGAATCCGTACCCTCAGCCGGTGCGACGACGGCGCGGGTCAGGCCTCGACGACCATCGGGATGATCATCGGCCGGCGGCGGATCTTGCGACCGACCCACCCGCCGACCGAGCGTCGGATGACCTGCTGGAGCTCGTAGGTGTCGGTCACCCCGTTCGCGGTGGCCGTCGTCGAGCGCCTTGATCAGCTGCGGCATCACGTCGTCGAACACGACGTCGTCCTCGACGAAACCGCGCGCGGTGATCTCCGGACCGGCGATCACCTTGCCGGTCATCGAGTCGATGACGACGATGCACCGAGATGAACCCCTCGTCGCGAAGGATCCGACGGTCCTTCAGCAGCGTCTCGTCGGCCTCGCCGACGGAGGAGCCGTCGACGTAGACGTACCCGCACGGCACGGCGCCGGACGACCGAGGCCACGCCCGTCGACCAGGTCGACGACCACGCCGTCCTCGGCGACGACGACCCGCTCGCGCGGGACCCCGGTGGCGATGGCGAGCTCGGCGTTGGCCACGAGGTGGCGCCACTCGCCGTGCACCGGCATGACGTTGCTCGGCTTGACGATGTTGTAGCAGTAGAGGAGCTCGCCGGCGCTGGCGTGGCCGGAGACGTGCACCTTGGCGTTGCCCTTGTGCACGACGTTGGCGCCGAGCCGCATCAGGCCGTTGATGACCCGGTAGACGGCGTTCTCGTTGCCGGGGATCAGCGAGCTGACGCCAGCAGCACGGTGTCGCCGGGGCCGACGTCGATGCGGTGGTCGCGGTTGGCCATCCGGGACAGGGCGGCCATCGGCTCGCCCTGGCGACCGGTGCAGACCAGCACGATCTTGTCGTCGGCGAGGTCGTCGAGCTTCTTGACGTCGACCAGCACGCCGTCGGGAACGTGGAGGTAGCCGAGGTCGGCGGCGATGCCCATGTTGCGCACCATCGAGCGGCCGACCATGGCGACCTTGCGGCCGGCCTTCTCGGCGGCGTCGAGCACCTGCTGCACGCGGTGCACGTGCGAGGAGAAGCAGGCGACGATGATCCGCCGCTCCGCGTGCCGGAACACCTTGTCGATCGCCGAGGAGATGTCGCGTTCGGGCGTGGTGAAGCCGGGCACCTCGGCGTTGGTCGAGTCGGTGAGGAAGAGGTCGACGCCCTCCTCCCCCAGCCGCGCGAAGGCGCGCAGGTCGGTGAGCCGGCCGTCGAGCGGCAGCTGGTCCATCTTGAAGTCGCCGGTGTGCAGCAGCGTGCCGGCCGAGGTGCGCACCGCCACGGCCAGGGCGTCGGGGATCGAGTGGTTGACCGCGACGAACTCGCAGTCGAACGACGCCGAGCTTCTCGCGGTCGCCCTCGCGCACGCCGAGCGTGTACGGCGTGATCCGGTGCTCCTTGAGCTTGGCCTCGACCAGCGCGAGGGTCAGCGTGCGAGCCGACGAGCGGGAGGTCCGGCTTGCAGGCGCAGCAGGTAGGGCACCGCGCCGATGTGGTCCTCGTGGCCGTGGGTGAGGACGACGCGCCTCGACGTCGTCGAGCCGGTCCTTGATGTACTCGAAGTCGGGGAGGATCAGGTCGATGCCGGGGTGGTGGTCGTCGGGGAAGAGCACGCCGCAGTCGATGATGAGCAGGCGGCCGCGGTGCTCGACGACGGTCATGTTGCGGCCGATCTCGCCGAGGCCGCCGAGCGGGACGACGCGGACTCCGCCGTCGGCGAGGGGGCCGGGTAGCTCGAGCTCGGGGTGGGGGTGGCTCATCGGGTGCGGGAGCGTCGCGAGAGCGGAGCGCAGCAGCTCGAGGTGCTCAGGCGGTGACTCGACCAGTGGCAGCCGCACGGTCGCGGACTCGATGACCCCGAGCTCGACCAGCGCGGCCTTGGCCATGATCGCCCCCTGCGAGGTGGTCATGAGCGCGTCGACGACCGGGATCAGCGAGGTGTGGATGGCTCGCGCCTCGGCGAGGTCACCGCGGTCGACGGCGGCGACCATCGCGGCATACTGCTCGCCCGCGACGTGGCCGACCACGGAGACGACGCCGGTGGCGCCCAGGGCGAGGAGTGGGAGGTTGACCTCGTCGGCGCCGCTGAACCAGAGCAGGTCGGTGGCGGCCATGACCTGGGTGGAGGCCCAGTGGTCGCCCTTGGCGTCCTTGACCGCGGCGATGTTGGGGTGCTCGGCGAGGCGTGATGAGCGTGTCGGTGGTGAACGGGATGCCGGTGCGCGCGGGGATGTCGTAGAGCATCACCGGGAGGTCCGGTGGTGTCGGCGACGGCCCGGCAGTGCGCGACGAGGCCGGCCTGGGTGGGCTTGTTGTAGTACGGCGTGACGAGCGAGGAGGGCGTCGGCGCCGGCATCCGCGGCGAGGCCGGCCATCTGCGACGGCGTGACGGGTGTCGTTGGAGCCGACGCCGGCGACGACCTTGGCCCGGTCGCCGGCGCGCTGCTTGACGCGGCGCACCATCTCGAGGCTCTCGTCGTCGCTCAGGGTCGCTGGACTCACCGGTGGTGCCGTTGACGACGATGCCGTCGTGGCCGGTCGCCAGGAGGTGGTCGACGAGGGAGTCGGTGCCCTTGTCGTCGATCTCGCCGCCCGGCGACATCGGGGTCACCATCGCGGTGAGGACACGGCCGAAGGGGGAGCTCGTCATGCGGCAAGGGTAGTGCCGTCGCGGCGCGCCCCGCCGCGACCGACCAGCCGGGTCGCGCGCGGGTAGGCTCCGGGCGTGCGCCAGTACCTCGACCTGCTCGACCACGTCATGACCCAGGGTGTCGACAAGTCGGACCGCACCGGCACGGGCACCCGCAGCGTGTTCGGCTACCAGATGCGTTTCGACCTCACCGAGGGCTTCCCGGTGGTGACGACCAAGCGGCTGCACCTGCGCTCGATCATCGGTGAGCTGCTGTGGTTCCTGCGCGGTGACACCAACGTGCGCTGGCTGCAGGAGCGCGGCATCTCGATCTGGGACGAGTGGGCCGACGACCTGGGTGACCTCGGGCCGGTCTACGGCCACCAGTGGCGGTCGTGGCCGACGCCGGACGGGCGCGAGGTCGACCAGATCGCCAAGGTCATCGAGTCGATCCGCACCAACCCCGACTCGCGCCGGCACATCGTCTCGGCGTGGAACGTGGCGGACGTCGACGACATGGCGCTGCCGCCGTGCCACACGATGTTCCAGTTCTACGTACGGCCGGCCGATGACGGCGGGGCCGCCTTCCTGGACTGCCAGCTCTACCAGCGCTCGGCCGACATCTTCCTCGGCGTGCCGTTCAACATCGCCTCGTACGCCCTGCTCACGATGATGGTCGCCCAGCTCACCGACCTGCGGGCCGGGCGACTTCGTGCACACCCTGGGCGACGCCCACCTGTACTCGAACCACGTCGAGCAGGCGACCCTGCAGCTGACCCGCTCGCCCTATCCGTTGCCGACCATGCGGATCACGCCCCGGCCCGGCATCGACGACTACGACCTCGAGGACTTCGAGCTGACCGGTTACGAGTCGCACCCGGCGATCAAGGCGCCGATCGCGGTCTGAGGAGGCCTCGTTGACCCGGATCACGCTCATCGCCGCCGTCGCCCGCAACGGGGTCATCGGCCTCGACGGCGGGATGCCGTGGCACCTGCCCGAGGAGCTCGCCCACTTCAAGGCCACCACCATGGGCCACGCGCTGATCATGGGCCGCACGACGTTCGAGTCGATCGGGCGGGCACTGCCGGGGCGGCGCACCATCGTCGTGACCCGTGACCCGTCGTGGCACCACGCCGGCGTCGAGGCCGCGCACTCGTTCCCGGATGCCGTGTCGCTCGCCGGCCCGGCCGACGAGGTGTTCGTCGCCGGCGGTGCGCAGGTCTACGCGGAGGCACTGCCGTACGCCCACCGGCTGCTGATCACCGAGGTGGACGCCGAGCCGGAGGGTGACACCTGGTTCCCGACGTGGCCGCGGGGCGAGTGGCACGAGGAGCTGCGCGAGCCGCACGACGGCTGGTCGCGCGTGGTCTACGAACGAGTGCGCGGCTAGGGCGTCGTCGGCACGTCGCCGAACGCGATCGCCGGTTGCATGAGGCTGCCGAGCCAGACCCTGCCCTCGTGCTCCCGGACCCCGGTGGCCAGGTGCCAGTGGGTCGGGTCGAAGTCGAGGTCGTGCACGGTGCGACCGGTGGAGTCGAAGGCGATGACCCGGGCGGTCTCCTTGGGCTTCGGCTTGAGGCGCTCGGGGAGCCGGCGCACCATGCCTCGCACCGCTCGAGGGCTCTTCTGCAGCAGGGTCAGCGCCTTGTCGGTCGGCGAGGCCACCGTCACCCAGACCAGGCCGTCACTGCCGAGCGCGATGTTGTCGGGATGGCCGGGCAGGTCGTCGACCCAGGTCGTCGTGGCTCCCGGGCTCCCGTCGGCCGTGAGGTGCACCCGGCGGATGGTGCGGGTGCCGGTCTCGGCGACCAGCACGGCATCCGCCTGCGCGGTGAGCGCGACACCGTTGGCGAAGCACAGCTGGTCGAGCACGGTGGTGACCCGGCCGTCGGGGGTGCGGCGGAAGAGCCGGCCCGTGCAGGTGTGCTCGATGAGGTCGCTCTTCCACTCCTCGACCCGCCAGACCCGGCTGGAGTCGGTGAACCAGATCGTGCCGTCGGCGGTGACGGCGGCGTTGTTGCAGAACAGGAGTCGCTCGCCGTCGACCTCCGTGAGGAGGGTCTCGAAGTCGCCGGTGGCGGGGTCGAGGGCGAGCAGGCCGCGGTGGGCGTCGCAGATGAGGATGCGGCCGTCGGGGAGGTTCTCGAGGCCGAGCGGGCGGCCGCCGGTGGCGGTGACGGTGCGGGTCTGGCCGGTCGAGGGGTCGTGCACGTGGATCGCACCGTCGGCGGTGCCGGTCCAGATGCGGCCGTCGGGGGCGACGAGGACGTCCTCGGCACCGGGGCCGGGGATCGGGATGACGGTGAGCGGCAGGGGCATGGGCTCACCGTAGGGGTGACCTGGGCTCGGGAGGTTGGTCGACGCAACTTTCGGATGGCGCGCTGGGCCGTCGTCGGCGCGTCGCCCTCGGTCTGTGGTCGCCGGAAAGGCGCTTGGGATGACGTGGGGTCGCGTGGGGTGCCCGCGCTCGGCCACCCCACCACGGGACAAAAGCCCCGTCTACGTGGCGGCTGGCGGGACGGGAAAGACAACGCTCACGCGACGCCTGACACGCTCGGACTGCTGACCGCGCACCCACGTCCCTGCGTCGCACGAGTGGTGCTCCTCGACCGCCGACCCGACTCGGTCCCGGCACGGGGTGGAGGAGTTTACCTGCATGGGACGCCCCCTTCGCGCTTATCGGGCAGTCCTCGTCGCTTCCTCGCCTGGATCGCCCGCTGCACCGCCTGGCCGAGTTCATCGACGCAGTCGGCCCGTGCTCCGCGTCTGTTACACGGAGACTTCGGACATCGATTCGGAACTCCTTGAACTCATCGGAGGCCCAGAGTGAAGGTGTCACGGCAAGAACCGGCCGATCTCCTTGTGCGGGACGCCGAGACGGCCGTGTTGCTGCCAGACGGCATCGTTCGGCTGAGCGAGCTCAGCGCCGTGCTCTACGCCCTCGCCGAGGAGCCGGTCGAGGTGGAATATCTGGCCCGCAGCCTGGAGACCCACTTCGGCGGCCCGGCCGACCGGCACTTGTTGCGGGCGACGACCGACGCAGTGAGGGAGATCATCCCAGGAGGCCTTCTCATCGAGACGTGAGCGAGCAACCGTCACGGGCTTGGGCTCACAGAACCGGAGGACGCGTGCATCGGTGGTGCTGCCCAGCGGGGTACGAGCCCATCTTGCCGTCAGTGACGAGGGCTGATCAGCCGCCGGATCCGTCACAGTTCGCGGGGGAGATGGCGTTAGCTCCCGTTCTCGCGATGCCCGCATCAAGGGGTTGGCAATCCTGGCCGAGCATCAGCCACGTGATTGCCGTCCGGAAGTTAGACGCGGCCCCCATGGGCGTGCTCTCGATCCAGAATGTCTGAGGTACGCCGTTCGTGGTCGCAGGAATACCGATGCTGAAGTCGTTGTCGCCAGTGGCCGGGCACGGGGTCGGGGCGACTGTGCAGACGTTCTGGTTGGGAACGCTGATGCTGGGGGTTTTCCAGATCCCGCGTACCCCGCGTACAACGCCCGGGAAGCCCGCCACGGGGTCCTCTGTGCAGTTGATGCAGGTCACCATCTCCCTGATCACGAACGTTATGTCGGCGCCCGTGTCGTTGGTGATGGTGAGTGGGACTTGGAGCGTCTTGTCGCCTCCGCAGCCCTTCTGGGTAGCGCCAGTGTTTGCGCAGGCTCCCGCGAAGTTGATGACGGGCGGAGGGGGCGGTACATTCCCTGAGGCCGACGCGACCGGAGCTGCGGCTCCTACCGCGATGACCGGAACTGCCCAGGCAGCTCCGCTTGCAATGGTGCGGCGACTTGGTCGCCGCACCTCAATCCCCTGCGTTTGAGACATGGCACAACCTATTTTCTCAGCGTCAAGCTCCCCTGCTGAAACTTGACTGAGTAGGTGCAGGCTACCAGTGGCCAGACCCCATACCGCAAGACCCACCCGTGCACGACTTTTCGCAGGTCATCGCGGCGTGTCGGCTGGCACTACCGCCTCAGATCGTGATGAGCCCATAGGCGGGGTCGCGCTCGGCCATCAACTGCTCCGCGCGGGCGGGGTCGACCCACGCGGCAGTGGCCCAGACATCGGCCCACAGCAGGTCCGGTCCAACGACCGTTGCCGACCCCGACCGGGTGATCCCCACACCGGTGCGGGGGTCCACGACGTGCGCGCCCCGAGCGGCCGCGCCGGACGTCGCGACCGCGCCGCGCCGCAGGGTGAGCGCCCGGGCCACTGCTCCGGGCCGTCGCGGGTCCTCGATGCCGATCCGCCAGGACGGCGCCGCCGCCGACAGTCCCCGACCGGCACCCACCACGAGGTCGCCGCCCGCACCGATGCTGTACGCGATCTCCGGCACCACGTCGAGGTGGGCGGCCGCGGCCGCGACGGCCCAGCCCTTCACCAGGCCGGTGGGGTCGTACGCGAGTCGCCCACCCGGCCGTCGGCGCCAGGCCCGGAACAACCCGTCGGTGCGCTCCTCCGCTTCGAGGCACAGCTCGGTGACGTCGGCGACCCAGGGGTGGGCATCCTCCTGCTCGCCGTGTTGCAGCCTCAGCAGGTCGCTGTCCGCGCGCCAGGTGCTGAGGACGGCGTCGACCTTGCGCAGGTGGGCGTAGACCCGGGCCACCCCGGCCTCGAGGTCGGGCCGGGTCGGCTCGACGGCACGTACGTGCACGCTGATCGGCATCCCCATGACCTGCTCGACCCACGCCCGACGCGCCAACCGGGGCGGCGGCGGCGGCGCCGGCGTCACCGGGATCTCCGCCGTGATCACAGGTTGGCCTGGTCGATCGCGGACTGCAGCGAGCCGATGTAGCCCTGCGAGGTGTACGTGGCGCCCGAGACCATGTCGATGTCGGCGCTCTGCTGGTCGACGGCCTCCTGGTTGAGGATCGGCACGGCGTAGGAGTTGATCTCCTGGTCCTTGTGGTCGTTCCACGGCACCTGGGTGACCTGGGAGTCGGTGATCTTGCCGTTCTCGACGGTGATCCTCACCTGGACGTCCCCGAACCGGGTCGTCACGGCGTCGCCCGTGTAGGTCGCCGCCGCGGCTGACGTACCGCTGCCGGGGTCGCTCGACGAGCCGCTGTCGCTCGACCCCGAGTCGGACGAGGTGCCCGAGTCGGACGAGGTGCCGGAGTCGGTGGACGGGCTGTCGCCGGAGGCGTCGCCGGTGCCGGTGTCGGTGCCGGACGCGACGATGCTCGTGGCGGCGCCCGAGCTGGTCGAGGTGTGGTAGCTGAAGAGCAGCACGAGGGCCGAGATCGTGCTGAGCAGCCAGGTGGTGATGCGGCGCATGGCGGTGTCCTTGTGGCTGAGGCGGGTCAGGGGTCAGTAGGCGAAGCGCTCGAGGTGCACGGCGTCGTGCGGCACCCCGGCGTCGATCGCGGCGGTGCGGGCGGCGGTCATCCAGCCGTCCGAGCCGCAGAGGTAGACGTCGTGGTCGGCGACGTCGGGCACGACCTCGCGCAGCGCCTGCACGTCGGTGAGGTGGCGGGCCTGCGCCGGCAGCCAGCTGTCGCGGTCCGGCACGCGTGGGCCCTCGATGAGCAGGTACCGCGCGCCACGAGCAGCGGCGAGCGCCGCGATCTCGTCGGCGAGCACGGCATCCGACCGCGACCGCACCCGGTGCACGACGGTGACGTCACCGGGGGCCTGGTCGAGCTCCTCGAGCAGAGCGCGCATCGGGGTGATGCCGATCCCGGACCCCATGAGCAGGACCTTGCGGCGAGCGCGGACCCCGGCGTGCATGCGGCCGTAGGGGCCCTCGACGAGCACGCGGGTGCCGGGTTCCAGCCTCGCGAGCCGCGCGGACCCGTCGCCGACGTGGGCCGCGGTGAACCGCAGGGTCCGGCCGTCGGGGGCCGCGGAGATGGAGTAGGGGTTCCCACGGCTCCAGCCGGGGCCGTCCAGGAAGCGCCACTGGAAGAACTGACCGGCGCGCACCGGCATCCGTCGCACTCCGCTTCCACCGACGGTCACCGTCGTCACCCCCGGGCCCTCGGCCCTGACGTCGAGCACGCGCAGCGGCGCGCCCAGCGATCGCCACAGCGGCAGCCCGACCCGGAAGACGAGCACCGCCCCGGCGCACACGGCGTACAGGCTCCACCAGAAGACGGTCGCGGTGGTGGAGGCCAGGAAGTCGGTGCCGGTCCACAGCTGGTGCGGCAGGGCCAGGCCCGCGCCGAGGTAGCCGTAGAGGTGGATGAGGTGCCACGACTCGTAGCGCAGCCGCTTGCGGGCCTTCTTGACCGAGGTCACGACGACCATGACCAGGGCCGCGGTGCCGGCGAGCGCCAGCAGCATGCCCGGGTAGTTCAGCACGAGGTCGACCGCGGTGCCGACGATGCCCTCGCTGGTGGCCGCGGCGTAGCCGAGCGTGATGAGCACGATGTGCCCGAGCATGAGGTTGAACGACGTGAAGCCGACCAGCCGGTGGGTGCGAGCGAGCTCGTCCTGGCCCCAGGCCTGCTCGACCCACGGCACGCGCGCCATGAGGAACACCTGGATGAGCAGCAGCGCGGAGGCGATCAGGCCGGTGAGCCGCCCGACCGACATCAGGGCGTCGGAGACCGACGTGAGGTCCTGGATGCCGCCCCCGCGCACCCAGAGCGCCGTCACCACGAGCAGCACCAGCCAGCCGGCCGCGACGCTGGCGTCGCGCCACCACCGTGGGACCGGGCCGCGGCGGCGGACGAGCCGCGCGGGGGCGACGCCGACGGCCTGGGACGTCGGGGCGAAGGCGCCGAAGGCCCCCGTCGAGGTCTCGCTGCTCATCGTCATGACGACAACGTCGGGGACGTTCCTGTGTGCCACCTGTGCCCTGCATCGGCGCGGACCGTGAGCGTGTGGAAACGGTTGCGCCGATCCGCAAGAATGCGCCGGTGAGTGCACCGGTGCCGCCGCCCTCGTACCCCGTGCCCGAGGGGCTCAGCGGCGACCGCGAGGTCATGCTCCGCACCCGGGTCGAGCGCTGGTGGCCCGACCTGCTCGGCGGCCTCACCGCCGTCTACGGCGAAGAACGCGCCCCCCAGCTCGGGGCCGACCTCGTCGAGCTGGCGGCCACGGCGTTCAGCGTGCGCGCCGACCGCCTGCACGTGCGCGACCTCGAGCGGATGTTGCGCCCCGACTGGCTGCAGGACCCCGCCGTCATCGGCTACGCGGCCTACACGGAGCGCTTCGCCGACGACCTGCGCGGCGTCGCCAAGCACCTGCCCTACCTCGACGAGCTCGGCGTGCGCTACCTGCACCTGATGCCGATGCTGCGCCCCCGCGACGGCGACAGCGACGGCGGGTACGCCGTCGCCGACTACCGCGCGGTGCGACCGGACCTCGGCACCATGGACGACCTCGAGGACCTCGCGGCCCGGCTGCACGACAGCGACATGAGCCTGGTGCTCGACCTCGTGCTCAACCACGTCGCCCGAGAGCACGAGTGGGCGGCGCGGGCCCGCGCCGGTGACGCGGCCCATCGCGAGTACTTCCACGTGTTCCCCGACCGGGAGGTGCCGGACGCCTACGAGCGCACCCTGCCCGAGGTCTTCCCCGACTTCGCCCCGGGCAACTTCACCTGGGACGACGAGCTGCAGGGCTGGGTCTGGACCACGTTCAACGAGTTCCAGTGGGACGTCAACTGGGCCAACCCCGCGGTGCTGCGCGAGTACGCCGCGATCATCCTGGAGCTCGCCAACCGCGGCGTCGACGTGCTGCGCCTCGACGCGATCGCCTTCATCTGGAAGCGGCTGGGCACCGACTGCCAGGGCCAGCCCGAGGTGCACGCGCTCACCCAGGTGCTGCGGGCGGTGACCCGCATCGCGTGCCCGAGCGTGGTGTTCCTCGCCGAGGCGATCGTGGCCCCGACCAAGCTGCTCGCCTACCTCGGCGCCGGCCCCTACACGGGCAAGGTCAGCGACCTCGCCTACCACAACAGCCTCATGGTGCAGATCTGGTCGATGCTCGCGGCGCGCGACGTGCGGCTCGCCGCGCACGCGCTCGGCTCGCTGCCGCCCAAGCCGCCGACCGCCACCTGGCTGACCTACCTGCGCTGCCACGACGACATCGGCTGGGCGATCATGGACGAGGACGCCGCGGCCGTCGGGGCGACCGGCCACGGGCACCGCAGCTTCCTGGCCCACTGGTACGCCGGTGACTTCGTCGGCTCCCCCGCGCGCGGGCTGGTCTTCCAGTACAACCCCGAGACCGACGACCGCCGCACGAGCGGCAGCGCGGCCTCCCTCATCGGGCTCGAGGCGGCGCGGTCCGTCGCCGAGGTGGACCGCGCGGCATCCGCCCTGCGCCTCGCCCACGCGCTCGTCCTCGGCTGGGGCGGCATCCCGGTGATCTGGAGCGGGGACGAGCTCGGCCAGCCCAACGACCCGTTGTGGGCGAACGAACCGGGGCACGCGGAGGACAACCGCTGGGCGCACCGGCCCCGCCTGGACTGGGCCCGCGCCGAGGAACGGCACGACCGCGGCACCGTGGCCGGGCGGGTGTTCGGTGACCTCGTCGAGCTGGTCGGTGCCCGACGCCGGCTGGTGCACCTGCACGGCTCGGTCGAGACCACGGTCGGCCCGGTCGACGACCCCGGCGTGCTCGTCACGGTGCGCGAGCACCCGGTGGGCCGGTTCGTGGGCGTGTACAACGTGACACCCGAGCCGCGGCCGTGGCCGGGCTGGCGGGTCGGCGACCTCGGCGTGGCCGACGCGCGCGACGAGATCACCGGCGAGGCGCTGCCCTGGGGCGACGACGGCAACGTCTGGCTGCCGCCCTACGCGGTGCTCTGGCTCACCACCGCCCGCCCCTGACCCACGCTCGCACGTCGTGGTGTGGGCGCCGGCTCCTGTCGGTTTGTGGCGCGGCATCCGATAGGACGGTTTGGACGCCGCCTCACCACCAGCCGAGGAGGTCGCCGCCGATCCGGACGATGAACGCACCGACGACGACGATGAAGACGAGCCGCACGAAGCGGTTGCCGCGCGACACCGCGGTGCGGGCCCCGACGTAGCCTCCGACGACGTTGGCCACCGCCATGACGACGGCCACCCGCCACACGATGTAGCCGCCGGGGGCGAAGACGGTCAGCGCGCCCAGGTTCGTCGCGAGGTTGGCGATCTTGGCCTTGGCGCTGGCCTCGAGGAACGAGTAGCCCATCAGGCCGACGAGGGTCGAGCACGAGGAACGAGCCGGTGCCCGGGCCGAGCGCCCCGTCGTAGATGCCGATGACGAAACCGATGAGCATGGCGACGACGGTGTGCTGGTGGCCCGAGTACCGCAGCACGGTCGCCTCGCCCAGGGACGGCCGCAGCAGGGTGTAGGCACCCACCGCGATCAGCATGACGAAGATGATCGGGTTGAAGGCGGCCTTCGGGATGTGCAGCCCGATCAGCGCCCCGACCACGGCCCCCACGTAGGCCACCGCCGCCATCGGCAGGGCCGTGCGCAGGTCGGGCCGCACCCGCCGCCAGTAGGTACCCGCAGCGGTCGCGGTGCCCCACACGGACGCGAACTTGTTCGTGGCGAGCACCTGCGCCGGCGCGGCCTCCGGCATCGCGATGAGCAGGGCCGGCAGCTGGATCAGCCCTCCCCCGCCGACCACGGCGTCGACCCAGCCCGCGAGGAAGCCCGCGACGCCGAGCAGCGCGACGATGCCCAGGCCCGGGTCGGTCACGAGCGGCTCACGACGGGCTCACCATCGGCAGGTGCACCGCTCACGCACCACTCACGCGTCGGCGACCCAGGCGTCGACGATGTCGAGCACGTCGAGCAGCTGGTGGGCGTGGCCGTCGGGCACCGCGGTGACCTCGACCCGCTGCGCGGACGGGATGTCGGAGTGCGGGATCCAGATCGCCCGCATGCCCACCTGCTGGGGCCCGTGGACGTCCTCGAAGACCCGGTCGCCGACGTAGACCGCCCGCCGGGGGGTGACGTCGAGCTCGCGGCAGATCGCCCGGAACGCCTCGGGGTGCGGCTTCACGTGGTCGATCTCGCTCGAGTAGAGGTCGGCGTCGAGCAGGTCGAGCACGCCGTCGCGCTCGAAGATGCCGCGGTGGTAGTCGCGGGTCCAGATGGTGTTCGAGAGCACCCCGACCCGGATGCCGCGCGCGTGCAGCCCCTCCCAGAGCGGACGCACCTGCGGGTCGGTGAACGTGTGCGGCTCCCAGAACCCCCGGTAGGCCGCGAGCGCCAGGAGGTGCCGGTCGTGGGTGGCGTCCACCCCCGCGTCGATCAGGATGTCGGCCAGCGCGGCCGACGTGTGCTCGTCGCGCCCCCGGGCCCAGGCCGCGGTCTCGGCCTCGAGGATCCGGTCGGCGAGCCGGTGCGCCTCCTCGAGGTCGGCCTCGGGCACGTCCGGCGAGTCGACCGGGATGCCGTGCACCTCGCGCGCGAAGACCCGCCACTGCTCGGGCAGGTCGACCTGGTGCCACGGCGTCAGGGTGCCGCCCCAGTCGAAGACGACCGCCTCGACGGGCTGGCTCACGAACGGCCGATCTCGGCGAGGATCTCCGTCACCGCCGAGTCGACCGCCAGGTCGCGCCGCTCGCCCGAACGACGGTCCTTGAGCTCGATGGTGCCGTCGGCCAGGCCGCGACCGACAACCACGATGGTCGGCACGCCGATCAGCTCGGCGTCCTTGAACTTCACGCCGGGGCTGGCCTGGCGGCGGTCGTCGAGCAGCACCGCGACGCCCTGGGCCTCGAGTGCGCGGGTGAGCTCCTCGGCATACGTGGCGACCGCCTCGTCCTTGCCGGTGGCGACGACGTGCACGTCGGCCGGGGCCAGCGCCCGCGGCCAGATCAGGCCGAGCTCGTCGTGGTTGCCCTCGGCGACGCACGCGACGGCCCGCGAGACACCCACGCCGTAGGAGCCCATGATCACGGTGCGCAGCTTGCCGTTCTCGTCGAGCACCTTCAGGTCGAGCGCCTCGGCGTACTTCGTGCCGAGCTGGAAGATGTGGCCCATCTCGATGCCGCGCGCCGACTCCAGCCCGTGCCCGCACGACGGGCAGGCGTCGCCGTCGCGCACCTCGGCGGCCTCGATGGTGCCGTCGGCGGCGAAGTCGCGCCCGGCGACCAGGTCGATGACGTGCCGGCCGGACTCGTCGGCGCCGGTCACCCACGCGGTGCCCTCGCTGACCCGCGGGTCGAGCAGGTAGCGGATGCCGGACGCCTTCTCGCTGCCGAGCACACCGGGGCCGATGTAGCCCTTGGCCAGGGTCGGGTTGGCCGCGAAGTCCTTCTCGTCGAAGGCCTCCACGGTGGCCGGCTCGACCTGGGCGCCGAGCCGCTTCTCGTCGACCTCGCGGTCGCCGGGCAGGCCGATGGCCAGCGGCTCGCGCGTCCCGTCGGGGTGCACGAGCATCACCAGCACGTTCTTCAGCGTGTCCGCGGCCGCCCAGGCCCGCCCGTCCGAGCGCGGGAAGGCCGACTCGAGGTGCGCGACCAGGGTGTCGATGGTCGGGGTGTCCGGGGTGTCCTCGACGTGCGCGGCGGGCAGACCCGATGCGTCCACGGCATCGGGCACCGGAACCCGCACGGCCTCGACGTTGGCGGCGTACCCGCAGTTGGTGCAGCGCACGTAGGTGTCCTCGCCGTTCTCGGCGGTCGCGAGGAACTCCTCCGACTTCGACCCACCCATGGCCCCCGCCATCGCCTGGACGATGACGTAGTGGAAGCCGAGCCGGTCGAAGATGCGCACGTAGGCGTCGCGGTGCAGCTGGTAGCTCTTGTCGAGCCCGGCCTCGTCGATGTCGAACGAGTAGCTGTCCTTCATGACGAACTCGCGCCCGCGCAGCACGCCGGCGCGCGGCCGGGCCTCGTCGCGGTACTTGATCTGGATCTGGTAGAGCGACAGCGGCAGGTCCTTGTACGACGAGTACAGGTCCTTGACCGCGAGGGTGAACATCTCCTCGTGGGTCGGCCCGAGCAGGTGGTCGTTGCCCTTGCGGTCCTTGAGCCGGAAGACGTTGTCGCCGTACTCGTCCCAGCGACCGCTCGCCTCGTAGGGCTCGCGCGGCAGCAGGGCGGGGAAGAGCAGCTCCTGGGCGCCGATGGCGTCCATCTCCTCGCGCACGATCGTCTCGACCCGGCGCAGCACCTTCAGGCCGAGCGGCAGCCAGGTGTAGATCCCGGGGCTGACCCGGCGGATGTAGCCGGCCCGCACGAGCAGCTGGTGGCTCGGGACCTCGGCGTCCGTCGGGTTCTCGCGAAGGGTTCGCAGGAACAGGGACGACATGCGCATGGCCACGGGTGAGCTCCTGGGGTGGATGGACAACCCGCCAAGGATAACGACGTGGCGGGATGCCGTTCACGCGCCTCCCGCCGCCGCCGACCCTCAGCGCCGGGTCTCCTCGTATCGGGCGCGCAGGCCCGCCTCCTCGAACCCGAGCCGGAGGTAGAGGTCGTGCGCGGGGTTGTCGACGTTGACGCAGAGCCAGACCTGCTCGCAGCCGGCCTTGAGCAGGGCGCGCAGCGAGCGGGCGACGAGGTGCGCGCCCAGGCCGCGACCGCGCCAGGCGGGCACCACCCCGACCTGGTCGACCCAGACGTCGGTGAGGACGATGAAGCCGGCGGCGTGGCCGTCCCGGTCGATGGCGACGCGCGAGGCCGTGGGCCGGAAGTCCTCGTCCTCGGCCACCTCGCCGACCCACGCGTCGCGTGGGGTGTCGGGGAAGCCCGGGCGGTCGGCGAACGCGCGTCGGTAGGCGGCGTGGAACACGCCGGCCGTGTCCTCGGTCCACGGGTAGGCCTGCAGGCCCTCGGGTCGTGGGATCCGCGGGATGTCGGTGAGCCGGTGGCGCATCACGTGCTCGGCGAACGTGCGCCGCAGGTCCAGGCCCTCGGCCAGGGCGTCCCACTCCGGGGAGGTGGTCTCGACGACGACGCGCAGCAGGGCGCCGCCCGAGCGCTCCCGGCACCAGCGGACGAGCTCGTCGCCGAGCCCCTGCCGGCGCGCCGACGGGTGGATGAGCCCCGTGGCGGTGCGGTGCCCGCTCCCATCGAGGTACACCGACGCGGCAGCCACGAGGTCGCCGGTCTCGTCGCGACCTCCGATGGACTCGCCGGACAGGAACAGCTTGCGCAGCATCGGCTCCCCGGCGAGGAGGGGCAGACCACCGTCGGCGTCGAGGCAGCGGCGCGCGAGGTGGGCGAGGGCCGGGAGGTCGGCCTCCGCGAGCCGTTGCCAGGCGAGGGTCGCCACGATCGTCCTTCCTCAGCGACCTGCGGCGCGCAGCGCCGTGCGGATCATCGGCACCTGGAGCGGCAACCGGGCCAGGGTCGCCGCGAAGGAGGCCCGAGATGCCGGGTCACCGCGTCGCTGCGCGCGCTGGCCGTGGGCGACGCTCATCTGGACGTTGGCCGGGAAGACCGCGACGAGCAGCGCGGCCGACGCGTAGCCGGCCGGTCGCCGGGTGGCCGGCACGAGGAGCCCGGCCGCGCACAGCAGCTCGGCGACGCCCGAGACGTAGACCAGGGCGCGGCGGTTGGGCAGCATCCGAGGAACGATGCCCTCGAAGACCTCGGGCCGCACCAGGTGCACGACACCCGAGGTGGCCAGCAGCGCGGCGAGCCCGGCGACGTCGTGGCTCAGTGCGGAGCTCGAGGGGGCCATGCCCCATCCAACCACCCGCTCAGAGCAGCACCGTCGTGAATTCGGCCACCTCGCGGAACCCGATGTGGGCGTAGGTGGCCCGGGCGGAGGTGTTGAAGTCGTTGACGTACAGCGTGACCAGCGGCGCCGGGCCGACCATCACCTGCTCGACGACGCTCGCGAGCATCGGCACGGCCAGGCCCTGCCCGCGCAGCTCGGGGGCCAGCCAGACCCCCTGCAGCTGCGCGCAGCCCAGCGCCAGGCTGCCGATGTCGGTCTTGAACACGACCCGGCCACCCTCGACGACGACGTAGGTGTGACCGCGGGCCGCGAGCGAGGCCAGGGACGCGCGGTAGCCGCGGTCGTTGCCGCGGTAGGGCGGGTAGCCGATCTCGGCCGTGAACATGTGCTCGGCCGCGGGCAGCACCAGGTCGACCTCGTCGATCCGGGCCGGCCGCACCCGGGGGTCGAGCGGCACCCCCAGCGTGGAGGGGAGCCGGTCGGAGACGAGCAGCGGTTGGCGGTCGCGCACGGCGCGCGCCGGGCCCCAGTGCGGTTCGAGGTGCTGCCAGAGCCCCTCGACCTCCTCGCGGGGGCCGAAGACCGAGGCGCAGCGACCGCGCCAGCGACGCACCCGGTCGGCGAAGGGCCCCCGGCTCTCCTCGGTGGTGCCGACCGGCACGACGTTCGCGCTCGCCCAGCACAGGGCGGTCAGCTCACCGTCGACCCGGTGCCCCAGCACCCCGGCCAGGGACCCGGTTCGAGCCCCCTCCAGCACCCGGGCGGCCACGAACACCCCCCGGGGCAGGTCGCGTGCGCACACGTCGAGGGCGTCGTCGCGGTCGGCCAGCGACAGCGGACGAACGGGTGAGCGGGTTCGCAGCACGTGCCCAGCCTAGGGCGCGGGCCGCCCGGCGCGCCCCGCTTCCCCATCCCTCGACGTCACCGACCCTGCGCCACCCGTGAGCACGGGCGCCGCGAGGTCGGTGTTGTCGAGCTGCCAGGTGGCCCTCGCGGCGGGGTCGACCTCGGCGAGGTAGAGGCGCTGACCGCCGACGTAGCGGGCGTTCACCCCGGATGCCGGGTCGGCCTGTTCCGCGCCCACCTCACCGAACCTGGCGTTGCCCCGCGGCACCGACACCTCGAACGGCACGTCGACCCAGACGCTCGCGTCCCAGAGGGCGGCCAGCTCGGGGCGGTGCAGGAAGATCCCGTCGACCAGCAGCAGGGCACCGGGACCCGGGGCGGCCTCGGGCGCACGGTCGACCACCACCTCGCGCTCGACGTCGTGCACGACGCGCACCCACGGCTCACCCGCCCGGAACGCCTCGACCAGCCGGTGCCGGATCGCGTCGTGGTCGTAGCCGTCGCGGTAGAACGTCTCGGCCGTCCGACCCCGCGCGTAGCGCTGCGCCCGGGTCGGTGGAACCCGTCGACCGAGGCGCGGTGCACCTCGCGGCGCGGCGCGACCAGGGCGGTCAGCTCGCGGCCCAGGACGGTCTTGCCCGCGCCGTCGACACCGTCGAGCGCGACGACCACGCGGCCGCCGGGGTGCAGCGCCACCAGGTTGGCGGCGAGCTCGCCGAGCACCTCTGCGCGGCGACCCACCGGCGGGGGCGGGACGACGGCGTCGAGGCGACCCGACGACATCCGGCGGCGTGGCTCAGCCGACGGTGACCGACGGCGCGCCGGCGGACTCCTCGTCCATCGGCTCGCCCATCTCCTCGGCGATGCGCATGGCCTCCTCGATGAGCGTCTCGACGATCTGGTTCTCGGGGACGGTCTTGATGACCTCGCCCCGCACGAAGATCTGGCCCTTGCCGTTGCCGGACGCGACCCCGAGGTCGGCCTCGCGGGCCTCGCCCGGGCCGTTGACGACGCAGCCCATGACGGCCACGCGCAGCGGCACGGTCATGCCCTCGAGCCCCGCGGTGACCTCGTCGGCGAGCTTGTAGACGTCGACCTGGGCGCGCCCGCACGAGGGGCACGACACGATCTCGAGCTTGCGGGGCCGCAGGTTGAGCGACTGCAGGATCTGGATGCCGACCTTGACCTCCTCGACCGGCGGGGCCGACAGCGAGACCCGGATCGTGTCACCGATGCCCTGGGTGAGCAGCGCGCCGAAGGCGGTGGCCGACTTGATGGTGCCCTGGAACGCCGGGCCGGCCTCGGTGACGCCGAGGTGCAGCGGCCAGTCGCCCCGCTCGGCGAGCAGCTGGTAGGCGCGGATCATGACGACCGGGTCGTTGTGCTTCACCGAGATCTTGAAGTCGTGGAAGTCGTGCTCCTCGAACAGGCTGGCCTCCCACACCGCCGACTCGACGAGCGCCTCGGCGGTCGGCTTGCCGTACTTCTCGAGGAGGCGCTTGTCGAGCGAGCCGGCGTTGACGCCGATCCGGATCGAGACGTTCGCCGCCTTGGCGCGACGCGCGATCTCACCGACCTGGTCGTCGAACTGGCGGATGTTGCCGGGGTTGACGCGCACGGCCGCACACCCGGCGTCGATGGCCGCGTAGACGTACTTCGGCTGGAAGTGGATGTCGGCGATGACCGGGATCTGCGACTTGCGGGCGATGGCCGGCAGCGCCTCGGCGTCGTCCTGGCTCGGGCACGCGACCCGCACGATGTCGCAGCCGGATGCCGTGAGCTCGGCGATCTGCTGCAGCGTGGCGTTGATGTCGGTGGTCGGCGTCGTCGTCATCGACTGCACCGACACGGGGGCGTCTCCCCCGACCTCGACCTTGCCGACCTTGATCTTCCGGCTCGCCCGACGGGGAGCGACGACGGGCGGGGGCAGCGGGGGCATACCGAGGGAGACGGACATGGAACCCAGCGTACGTGCGCGGACTCGAAGCGCCATGATCGACGTCGTGCAGACCAGGGACACCCTTGACCAGGCCATCGCCGAGGACCGCGAGGCGGTGCACCTGCGCCAGCAGCTCGAAGGGCTGCGGAACGAGGCGGCCAGGGCCCGCGAGAACCTGGTCTCCCTGCAGGCGCACCACCACGCCGAGGTCGCGGACGTCGAACGGCTGGAGGGGTTCGGCCTCACGGCGGTGCTCGCTGCCGTGCGGGGCACCCGCACCGGCGCGCTGGACCGCGAGCGCGCGGAGGAGGTCGCGGCCCGGTACGCCGCGCAGAGCGCCCTGGCCCGGCTGCAGGCCGCGGAGTCGCGCCGTGAGGACGTCGACCGTCGGCTGGCGCAGCTCGGCGACACCGACGCCCGGCGCGAGGCGGCGGCCGAGGCGCACGCCACCGCGGTGCGCGCCTCGGGATCGCCGACCGCGGCCGAGCTGGACGCGGTGCTCGACGAGCTGGCGGCGGTGCGGGCGGAGGCGGCCGAGCTGAGCGAGGCCCGCGACGCCGGCGTGAGGGCCGCGACCGCGCTCGACGCCGCGCAGCGCGAGCTGGGCTCGGCCGACTCGTGGTCGGCCTACGACACCTGGTTCGGTGGGGGCCTGGTGTCGTCCGCCATGAAGCACGACCGGATCGACGCCGCGGGACGGTTGATCGCCGCCGCGCAGGACGCCCTGGTCGACCTGGCCCGCGAGCTCGCCGAGGTCGAGAGCGTGGCCGGGCTGCGGGCCGACCTCGGCATCTCCCCCACCGCACGGACGTTCGACGTGTGGTTCGACAACATCTTCAGCGACCTGTCGGTGCGCGCGAGCATCAAGGACAGCCAGGCGCGCGTCGACACGGCCGTCACCTCGGTGCGCGAGGCGATGCAGCGGATGACGGTGCGTTCGGTCGCGCTCGACCAGCGGGGGGCCGACCTGCGGGCCCGGCGCGACGCGCTCCTGCGCGGGTAGCCCGCGACGGCCCGGCGTCAGCCGCCGAGGTTCACCGGCTTGACCACGTCGGCATAGATGAGCAGCAACGAGGCGCCGAGCAGCACCATCGAGACCGTGTACGCGATCGGCAGCGCCTTGGCCACGTCGACGTAGCCGGGGTCGGGGCGGCCGCGCAGCTTGGCGATCTGGCGCTTGAGCCCCTCCCACAGGGCGCCGGCGACGTGGCCGCCGTCGAGCGGCAGCAGCGGGATCAGGTTGAACAGGAACAGCATGAAGTTCAGGGCGGCGAGGAGGCCGACGAGGAACCAGATCTTGTCGCCGGCGGACTTGCCGACCAGCGAGTCGTACTTGCCGCCGGTCGCCTCGCCGGCGACCCGGCCCACGCCGACGACCGACATCGGGCTGTCGACCTCGCGCTCGGCCTCGCCGAACGCCGCCTGCCACACCCCGACCATCCGCTCGGGAACGTGCACCAGGGCCTCGGCGGTTCCGCTGACGAAGCCCCACAGGATGCCGGGCACTGCGGTGACGGGCTGCGGCACGTAGGCCACCGGCGACGAGGACCGCACCCCGAGGAAGCCGGCCTCGGTGGTCCGGCTCGTGCCGTCGGGGTTGGTGACCGGCAGGCCGTCGGCGTCGAGCACCGGCACGACGTTGCGGATCGGGGTGGCGGTGACGGTCAGCTGCTGACCGTCACGCTCGAGGACGATGGTCACCGGCTCGCCGACCCGCGGCCGGATGAGCGAACCGACGTCGCGGGTGTCGTCGACCGGCTGGCCGGCGATCGACACGATGCGGTCGCCGGGCTCGATGCCCGCGGCGAGCGCGGGGGTCTTCGGCTGGTCGGTGCAGGTCGTCGCGTCGCCGGCCGCGGTCACCGGGACCACGCACTGCGACACCGTCGCCACGACGGCACCGGGCTGCGCGGTGGCCGCCCCGTGCACGGTGACGAGGAGGGTGAGCAGCACGACGCCGATGAGGAGGTTCATCAGCGGGCCGCCGAGCATGACGATGACCTTCTTGCGCACCGGGAGGCGGTAGAAGACCCGCTGCTCGTCGCCGGGACGCACCTCCTCCAGGCTCGCCGCGCGGGCCTCGTCGACGAGCTGGCTGAACCGGCCGGTGCTCGACGTGCGCACCATGCCGGGCTGGTCGCCCGGACGGGGCGGGAACATGCCGATCATCCGGATGTAGCCGCCGAGCGGGCACCACCTTGACGCCGTACTCGGTCTCGCCACGACGCCGCGACCACAGCGTGGGGCCGAAGCCGACCATGTACTGGGTCACCCGCACGCCGAACCGCTTGGCCGGCACGAGGTGCCCGACCTCGTGCAGCGCGATCGACGCGGCGACACCGGTGGCCATGAAGAGGACACCGAGGACGAAGGCGAGCGTGGACATGGGGTATAGGGTACGTCGCCCCGCTGACCGTGCTGTTCGCGCGACCTGCGGCGTCAGGCCCGCGTGGGCGCAGGGCGCACCCCGAGCAGCCGGGCGGCCTCGGTGCGGGCCCAGGCGTCGGCCTCGAGCACTCCCTCGAGGCTGTGCGCGTCGCCCTCGTGGCCGGCGTGGGCGTCGACGACCCGCCCGATGGTGTCGACGATGTCGGTGAAGCGGATGGTGCCGTCGTGGAACGCGTCGACGCACACCTCGTTGGCGGCGTTGTAGACCGCCGGGTAGGTGCCGCCGGCCGCACCGACCTGCCGGGCCAGGCGCACGGCGGGGAAGGCGTCGTCGTCGAGCGGGTGGAACTCCCAGGTCTGTGCCCGGGTCCAGTCGCACGGCACGTCGACGTCCTCGAGCCGCTCGGGCCAGGACAGCCCCAGCGCGATGGGCACGAGCATCCGCGGTGGGCCGAGCTGGGCGATGGTCGAGCCGTCGTGGAACTCGACCATCGAGTGGATCTGCTGCTGCGGGTGCACGACGACGTCGATCCGGTCGAACGGGATGTCGAAGAGCAGGTGCGCCTCGATCACCTCCAGTCCCTTGTTGACCAGGGTCGCCGAGTTCGTCGTGATGACGCGTCCCATGGCGAAGTTGGGGTGGGCCAGGGCCTGCTCGGGCGTCACGTCGGCCAGCTCGGCCCGGGTGCGCCCGCGGAACGGGCCGCCGCTCGCGGTGACGACGAGGCGTCGCACCTCCCGAGCGCGGCCGCCGCGCAGGCTCTGGGCGATGGCGCTGTGCTCGGAGTCGACCGGCACGACCTGGTCGGGCCCCGCAGCGGCCTTCACCAGCGGGCCGCCGATGATGAGCGACTCCTTGTTGGCCAGCGCCAGCACCGACCCGGCCGCCAGGGCGGCGAGGGTCGGGCGCAGCCCGATCGAACCGGTGACCCCGTTGAGGACGACGTCGGCGCCGCACCCGGCGGCGACCGTCGCGGCATCCGGACCGACGACCACCTCCGGCACGGGTGCCGGGCGGCCCGCCTCCGCGGCCGCCTCGGCGAGCGCGGCCCGCACCTGCTCGACGTCACCGTGCGCGGCGGCGACGAGAGGAACCGCGAACTGCACCGCCTGGCGCGCGAGCAGGTCGATGTTGCCGCCGGCGGACAGCGCCGCGATGGTGAAGCGGTCGGGGTGGGCGGCCACCACCTCGAGGGCCTGGGTGCCGATCGAGCCGGTGGAGCCGAGGACGGCGACGGAACGTGTGGTCACGGGTCCATTGTCAGCGGTCGGGCACCGTGATGTGAACGTGGAGGCGTCAGGTGGTGAAGACGCGCTCCTCGATGAGGCGCTCGTTGATCACCTGGACCTGGGGGTAGAAGCGGCCGTGCTCGAAGTCCTTCTGCACCTCGAGCTCGACCTGGCCCTGGCCGCTGCGGTTCTTCTCGATGGTGATGACCGCCCAGCGCCGGAACCGCTTGATGCTGCCGAGGTCGTAGACCAGGTGCTCACGCGAGACGATGTTCTCCTTGCTCGACAGGATCATCACCATGTCGGCCTCGTAGGCCAGCGCCGAGGAGCCACGCAGGTCGCGGGTGCGCATCCGGTGGCCCGCGCCGAGGGACTCACGGTCGGCAGCCGAGATGCACACGATGGGGCACCCGAGCTCGAGCGACATGTCCTTCAACATCTCGGTGACGATCGTGACCCGCGAGGTCTCGTCGCCGCGGTGGCCGCGCAGCGGCATCTTCTGCAGGTAGTCGACGAGCACGATCGGCGGCTCGCCGACCTCCTCGGTGACCGCGGTGACGACGCGGGCGATGTCGTCGGGGGTGGTCTCCTTGCCCGACTCGTGCAGCTGGAGGCGTCCGGCGTACTGCTGCACCGCCTCGAGTGCGTCGTAGCCGTAGGGGACCCGGGCGAGGGCGTCGGCGAGGCCTCGGCGGTCGGGGTCCTCGGCCTCGAACACCGAGCGCACCGTGTGCACGTCGGCGGCGGCGGCGGGATGCTGGCCGGCCGCGACCGCCGCGGTGGCCGCCTCCAGGGAGAGCAGGCGCTGCACGAGGCTCTGGGCGTGGTGCTCGAAGGAGAAGACGACACCGTGCCGTCCGGCGGCGACGGCGTTGCGCACCATCTGCACGGCCAACGTCGTCTTGCCGGACCCCTCGTTCCCGCCGAGCAGCACCAGCTCGCCCGAGCGCAGTCCGCCGTCGAGGGTGGAGTCGAGCAGGTCGAAGCCCGTGGGCCAGACGTGGGCGCCGGGCCGGGCGCCGCGCCTGAGCGACTGGTCGGTGCTGTCGAGCAGCGTCTGCACCGTCTGCCGGGGGTCGGGTCGGTGCGACCTCACGGCCGGGTCGCTGTCGATGCTCGAGGTCATGGGCACAAGTGCACCATCCTCCGCGGCGCCGTGCCACGGGTTCGCAAGAACCCGTGGCACGGCGCAGGTCAGAGCGCGATGCCGACGTACTTGGTCTCGAGGTACTCGTCGATGCCCTCGAAGCCGCCCTCGCGGCCGAAGCCGGACTGCTTGACGCCACCGAACGGGGCGGCGGGGTTCGAGACGATGCCGGTGTTGACGCCGATCATCCCGAACTCCATGGCCTCGGCCACCCGGATCACCCGGGTCTGGTCGTTGGTGTAGACGTAGCCGACCAGGCCGTACTCGGTGCCGTTGGCCTTCGCCACGGCGTCCGCGTCATCGGTGAACGTGGCGATCGGCGCGACCGGGCCGAAGATCTCCTCGCGCAGGCAGCGGCTGTCGGCGGCGACGTCGGTCAGGACGGTCGGCTGGTAGAACCAGCCGCGTCCGGGAACGGGGCCGCCACCGGTGAGCACCGTGGCGCCCTTGCCGACGGCATCCTTGACCAGCTCGTCGACGCCGTCGCGGGCCTTGGCGGTGATGAGCGGTCCGACGTCGACCCCCTTCTTGGTGCCCTTGCCGACGACGAGCGCGCCCATCCGGGCGGCCAGCTTGGTGGAGAACTCCTCGGCCAGCGACTCGTGCACGAAGAACCGGTTGGCCGCGGTGCAGGCCTCGCCGATGTTGCGCATCTTGGCGAGCATCGCGCCGTCGACGGCGGCGTCGACGTCGGCGTCCTCGAAGACGAGGAACGGGGCGTTGCCGCCGAGCTCCATCGACACGCGCAGCAGCTGCTCGGCCGACTGCTCGACGAGCTTCTTGCCCACGGCGGTCGACCCGGTGAAGGTCAGCTTGCGCAGCCGCTCGTCACGGATGACCGGCTCGCACACCGCCCCCGAGTGCATGGTGGTGACGACGTTGAGCACACCGTCGGGCAGCCCGGACTCCTGCATCACCTGCGCCAGCAGCAGCATGGTCAGCGGCGTCTCGTGGGCCGGCTTGACGACCATCGTGCAGCCGGCGGCGACCGCGGGCCCGATCTTGCGGGTGCCCATGGCGAGCGGGAAGTTCCACGGCGTGATCATCAGCGTCGGCCCGACCGGCTGCTTGAGGGTGAGCAGCCGTGAGGCGCCGTTCGGGGCCACCGAGTAGCGCCCGTGGATGCGCACGGCCTCCTCGGCGAACCAGCGGAAGAACTCCGCGCCGTAGGTGACCTCGCCCTTGGCCTCGGCGACGGTCTTGCCCATCTCCAGGCTCATCAGGGTCGCGAACTCGTCTGCACGCGCGACGATCGCCTCGAACGCGCGGCGCAGGATCTCCCCGCGGTCGCGCGGCGGGGTGGCGGCCCAGCCGGCCTGCGCCTCGTGGGCGGCGGCCAGCGCGGCCAGGCCGTCCTCGGGCGTGGCGTCGGCGCACGTCGTCAGGGTCGCCCCGCTGCTCGGGTCGTGCACGTCGAAGCGCTCCCCGCTGCTCGCCTCGCGCCACGCGCCGCCGATGAGCAGCTTCGTGGGCACGGAGTCGATGAGGGACTTCTGGGTGATGGCCATGGTCGTTCCTTCGTGTGCCGGGCAGCGCGCCCTCGGATGCCGGGCGGTCGGGGTCGTGCGGGTTCGGTTCAGCCTAGGCCGGGCTCAGCGGTCCTCGAGGCCCCAGGGCGAGCCGTAGCCGTCGGGCTTGGGGGCCGCGAGCAGGTCGAGGAACGGCACGGCGTCGAAGGCCTCCGGGCCGAGCACGCCCGAGCCGCTCCAGGTGCCGGCCGCGAGCAGCTCCAGCGCCACGACCGGGTTGACCGCGGTCTGCCAGACGACGCACTGGGCGTCGTAGTCGCGCATCGTGTCGGCGTTGTCGGACACGTGGTAGAGGTAGGTGCGGCGCGGCCGGCCGTCCTTGCCGGTGCCGGTCACCCACAGGCCGGCGCAGGTGCTGCCCTCCATGCGCGGGCCGATGGTGGCGGGGTCGGGCAGCACGGCGGCCACGACGTCACGCGGGCTGACCTGCACGCCCTTGACGGTCACCGGGTCGGTGCCGTCCAGGCCGAGGGTGTGCAGCGTGCGCAGGATCGTGATCATCTCCTCGCCCAGGCCGTACTTGAAGGTGACCTTGTCGGCCTCGACCCAGCGCGGCATCAGGAGCACCTCCTCGTGCTCCACGTGCACGCACTCGACCGGACCGATGCCACCGGGGAAGTCGAAGACCTCAGGCTCGGCGAACGGCGGCAGGGTGAAGAAGCCGGCCTCGACGTCGTAGGACCCGTCGGCGCCGACGGCCCGTTCGCGCTCCCACACCACGGGCGGGTTCAGGCACTCCTCGATGATCGTCCACATCGAGAACCCGGGCGCGAACACCTCGTTGCCCTCCTCGTCCCGGATGACGAGGTTGGCGCCGTCGCGGGTGCCCAGCTCGTCGATGTGGCTGAACAGGTGGTCGGCGGCGTACCGGGCGAACACGTCGGACAGCCCGGGCTCGACCCCGATGCCGACCAGGGCCAGGCGGCCGTCGGCCTCCCACTCCCCCGCCTGCGCCAGCTGGTCGTCGCCGAGCTTGACGCCGACCTTCGCGTAGGGCTCGCTCGGGTGCCGGCTGGACAGGCTCATCGCCATGTCGAGGTAGTCGGCGCCGGCCGCCCTGGCACCCTCGAAGATCGACAGCACGAACCGCGGGTCGACCGCGTTGAAGACGTGCGTGGCGCCCACCTCGCGGGCGAGCGCGGCGACCGCGCCGGCATCCGACGCGTCGACCTGCGCGGCCCGGAAGCGGGACTCGCCCGCGTGCCGCGAGGTCACCGCGTCGACGGTGCGCTGCGCGCGGGTGAGGTCGTAGTCGGCCACCACCCAGGACTCGAAGAAGGGACGTTCGGCGGCGATCCGGGCAGCGGCGTCACCGACGCCGCCCGCTCCGACCATGAGGACGTGCACGGGGTACCTCTCTGTCGTGTGGTGCTCCGGTCAGGCCTGGGCGCGGGCGCGGCGGTTCTGGAAGACCTGGCCCATGACGACGACGAACAGCGCGATGAGGAACATGAGCGTTCCGATCACGTTGACCTGCACCGGTGCACCGCGCTGAGCGGCGCCCCAGACGTACATCGGGAACGTGATCGAGCTCGGGCTCGCGTTGAAGTTGGTGATGATGTAGTCGTCGAAGCTGAGCGAGAACGCGAGCAGCGCACCGGCGAAGATGCCGGGCGCCGCCAGCGGGAAGGTGACCCGCAGGAACGTCTGGAACGCGTTGGCGCCCAGGTCGGCGGCCGCCTCCTCCAGGCGCGGGTCGAGCGTCGCCACGCGGGCCTTGACGGCCACGACGACGAACGAGATGCAGAACATGATGTGCGCGATCGTCACGGCGGTGCGGCCGGCCGGCACGCCCATCATGAGGAACAGGGTCAGCAGGCTCGAGCCCATGACGACCTCGGGGGTCGCCATCGGCATGAAGATGAGCAGGTTGGTCGCCGAGCGGGCCCGGAAGCGGTAGCGCCCCAGGGCGAACGCGATGGCGGTGCCGAGGGCCGTCGCCACCAGCGAGGCGATCAGCCCGATCTGCAGCGACAGGCTCAGCGACTCGCAGATGCCCTGGGCGCCGCAGGGGTTCGGCCCAGGCCTCGGTCGAGAACTGGGTCCACGTGTAGTTGAAGCGGCCCACCGGGTTGTTGAACGAGAACAGGGCCACGACGAGGTTCGGTATCAGCATGTAGCCGAGCACCGCGATGGACACCAGCAGCAGGATGTTGCGTCGGAGCCAGGTCATCTCACACCAGCTCCTCGGTGCCCGCACGGCGGACGTAGAACGTGACCAGACCCAGGATCAGGATCAGCAGGATGAAGGACAGCGCGGCGGCGAGCGGGTAGTTGAGCACCCGCAGGAACTGGCTGTCGATGACCTGACCGATCATCACCGTCTGGGTGTTGCCGAGCAGCCGCGAGTTGATGAAGTCACCGGCGGCCGGGATGAAGGTCAGCAGCGTGCCGGCCACGACGCCCGGGAGCGAGAGCGGCCAGGTGACGTGGCGGAAGCCCTGGAAGGGCGAGGCGTACAGGTCGCCCGCGGCCTCGACGAGCCGGGGGTCGAGCCGGTCCAGCGCCGCGTAGAGCGGCAGGATCATGAACGGCAGGAAGTTGTAGGTCAGGCCGCAGATGACGGCGAACTTCGACGACAGCAGCGTGTCGTTGTTCGTCAGACCCACCGCCTGGAGCAGGTCGGTCAGGTGCAGCTTCTGCGCGATGCTGGTGACCGGCCCGGTGTCGGACAGGATGGTGCGCCACGCCAGCGTGCGGATCAGGAAGCTCGTGAAGAACGGTGCGATGACGAGCACCAGCATGACGTTCTTCCAGCGCCCGGCCTTCTGGGCGAGGTAGTAGGCCAGCGGGTAGGCCAGCACGAGCGCCGCGACCGTGGCGGTCGCGGCGTAGCCGATCGAGCGCAGCAGCTGCGGCCAGTACTTCTGGAGGGCCTCGGCGTAGATGGCGACGTTGCCGGTGAAGGTGTAGCCGGCCTCGACCGACCCCTCCTGCAGCGACTGCGAGCCCAGGGTGATCATCGGCAGGACGAAGAACACGAACAGCCAGGCCAGGCCCGGCACCAGCAGCGCGTACGGGACCCAGTTCGCCCGCTTGGTGCGGGGCGTGGTGCGCCCCGGGCCCCGCGACGCCGGCGATCTCAGCCATCGACGAGCACCTCGTCGATGCCGGCGAGGTCGCTCTGCGCGGCGTCGAGGACGAACTCGCGGCCCGGGTCCCAGGACAGGGTGATGTTCTCGCCGAGCCGGGCGCGGGCGCTGCCGTCGTTCTGCTGCACGACGACGACGTCGAAGCCCCACGGCATCCGCACGAGGTACTGCGTCGCGACACCGGTGAAGGACACGTCGGTGACCAGACCGTGCAGGTGGTTGCGGCCGGCCGCCTCGCCCAGCCCCAGCTTCTCGGGGCGCACCCCGACCCAGACGTCCCGCAGGCCCTCGGGCACGTTCTTCGCGTCGACGAGGATCTCCTCGCCGTGGACGTCGGCGGTGAGCAGCCCATCCTCCGCGGAGCCGGTGATCCGGGCCCGCAGCAGGTTGGACTGGCCGAGGAAGTTCGCGACGAAGGTCGACGCGGGGTGTTCGTACAGGGTCGCCGGGTCGCCGAGCTGCTCGAGGTAGCCGGCGTTCATCACCGCGATGGTGTCGGCCATGGTCATGGCCTCCTCCTGGTCGTGGGTGACGTGGATGAAGGTCAGGCCGACCTCCTGCTGGATGCGCTTGAGCTCGATCTGCATCTGCCGGCGCAGCTTGAGGTCGAGGGCGCCGAGCGGCTCGTCGAGGAGCAGCACGTCGGGGCGGTTGACCAGGGCCCGCGCGAGCGCGACGCGCTGCTGCATGCCGCCGGAGAGCTGGTTCGGCTTCTTGCTGCCGGCGTGGCCCAGCTCGACGAGGTCCAGGGCGTCCTGCGCCTTGGACTTCGCCTGCTTGTCGCCGCGGCGACGCAGCCCGAAGGCGACGTTGTCCATGACGCTCATGTGCGGGAAGAGCGCGTACGACTGGAACACCGTGTTGACGTTGCGCTGGAAGGCGCGGGTGCGGGTGATGTCGGTCCCGCCGATCAGGATCTGGCCCCCGGTGGGGTCCTCGAGGCCGGCGACCATCCGCAGGGTGGTGGTCTTCCCGCACCCCGAGGGCCCGAGCAGGGCGAAGAAGGACCCTTCCGGGATGGTGAGGTCCAGGGGTTGCACCGCGGTGAACTCGCCGAAGCTCTTGGTCAGCCCGACCAGCCGGAGGTCCCCGGCCTCGTGCTCGGCCATCAGCTGGCAGTGAGGTCGGAGAAGGCGCTGGAGTACTTGGTCTCCTCCTCCGACGTGAGGCCCCTGAAGACCTTGGCCCGGGAGAGGACCTCGTCGCTGGGGAAGATCAGCGGGTTGTCCGCGGTCTCCGGGTCGTCCTTGGCCAGGGCGTCCTTGGTGCCGACCACCGGCGGGATGTAGTTGACCCACGCCTCGACCTGCGCCATGACGGCCGGGTCGTAGTAGTAGTTGATGAGGGTCTCGGCGTTCTTCTTGTGCTGGGCCAGCGCCGGGATGACGAAGTTGTCCGACCACAGGGTGAAGCCGGCCTGCGGCAGGGCGTACTGCACCTTCTCGTTCTCGAACTGCAGCTGCACCACGTCACCGGTCCATGCGATGCAGGCCGCGATGTCGCCCTTGGTGAGGCCGTCGGTGTAGTCGTTGCCGGTGAAGCCCTTGAGCTGGCCCGCGTCCTTGGCCTTCTGCAGCACGGCCATGGCCGCGTCGAAGTCGGCGTCGGTGAAGTTGGCGGGGTCCTTGCCCATGTCGCAGAGCACCAGGCCGACGGTGTCGCGCATCTCGGTGAGCAGGGTGACCTTGCCCTTCAGGGCCGGGTCGGTGAGCAGCTGGGTGATCGTCTCGATCTTCTTGCCGCCGGTGGCGTCGAGGTTGTACGCGATGCCGGCGAAGCCGCTCTGCCACGGCAGCGAGTAGATGCGACCCGGGTCGAACTCGACGTTCTTCAGCGACGGCTCGAGGTTGGCGGCGTTGGGGATGTTCGCCGGGTCGAGCTTCTGCACGTAGCCCTGGCGGATGAGGCGCGCGACCATCCAGTCGGTGCTGCACCAGACGTCACGGCCGGTGTCCTCGCCGCCCTCGAGGAGGGGGCGCACCTTGGCGTAGAACTCGTCGTTGTCGTTGTAGTCCTCGGTGTAGTTCACCTTGATGCCGGACTGCTTGGTGAACGCGTCGAGCGTGGGGCGCGACTTCTCGTCCTCCGAGACGTCGATGTACTGGGTCCAGTTGGACCAGTTGATGACCTTGTCGGTGTCGCTCAGGTCCTTGGCGGCGGCGGCGGTCGGGGCGGCCGAGCCGGACGGGTTCGAGGCCGTGCCCTCGCTGCCACAGGCGCTCAGGGCGGCCGTGGCACCGAGGCCGAGCGCGCCGCTCACCAGGGCTCGGCGGCTGGTCAGGCCGCGCAGCAGTGCGGCGCGCATGATCGGGGACATCGGGTCGGGGGTGGGGCGCTCGGCCATCGGGTTCTCCTCGCGGGGTGGGGCTCAGGGGCTGGGGGTCAGCGTGCAGGGTGTGGTGTGTCGGGCGTGTTTCGGGTCAGGACACGGCGGGTCAGGACTCGATGTTGGCCATGACGTGCTTGATGCGGGTGTAGTCCTCGAAGCCGTACATCGACAGGTCCTTGCCGTATCCGGACTTCTTGTAGCCCCCGTGGGGCATCTCGGCAACGAGTGGGATGTGCGTATTGATCCAGACGCAGCCGAAGTCGAGCGCCGCGGACATCCGCATGGCGCGGCCGAAGTCCTTGGTCCAGACCGAGGAGGCCAGCCCGTAGTCGACGCCGTTGGCCCAGGCCAGGGCCTGCGCCTCGTCGGTGAAGCGCTGCACGGTGATGACCGGGCCGAAGATCTCGTTCTGGATCGCCTCGTCGTCCTGGTTCAGGCCGGAGAGCACGGTCGGCTCGAGGTAGAAGCCGTCGCCGAGGTCGCCGCGGCGGTTGCCGCCGGCCGAGACCGTGGCGTGCGCCGGGAGCCGGTCGATGAAGCCCGACACGTGCGCGAGCTGGCGGGCGTTGTTCACCGGGCCGAACAGGGCGTCCTCGTCGTCGGGGAGGCCGACCGGGGCCGAGCTGCGGGCGTACTCCGCGAGCGCCGCGACGAAGTCGTCGTGGATGCCGGGTGCGGCGAGCACGCGCGTGGCCGCGGTGCAGTCCTGGCCGGCGTTGAAGTAGCCGGCGATGGCGATGCCCTCGACGGCGGCCTCGATGTCGGCGTCGTCGAAGACCACGACCGGGGCCTTGCCCCCGAGCTCGAGGTGCACGCGCGTGACGTTGGAGGCGGCACTGGCCGCGACCTCGGCGCCGGCGCGGACCGAGCCGGTGATGGCGACCAGGCCGGGCGTGCGGTGCTCGACGAGCATGCGACCGGTCTCGCGGTCACCGGTGATGACGTTGAGGGCACCCGCCGGGAGGAACTCGGAGGCGATCTCGGCGAGCCGCAGGGTGGTCTCGGGGGTGGTGTCGCTCGGCTTGAGCACCACGGTGTTGCCGGCGGCGAGCGCCGGGGCGATCTTCCACACGGCCATGAGCAGCGGGTAGTTCCAGGGGGTCACCTGGCCGACCACGCCGATCGGCTCGCGCCGGATCCACGAGGTGTGGCCCTTCATGTACTCCCCCGCGGCCTTGCCCTCGAGCACCCGGGCCGCCCCGGCGAAGAACCGCAGCTGGTCGACCATCGGCGGGATCTCCTCGCTCGCGGTGAGCGCCTGGATCTTGCCGGTGTTCTCGGACTCGAGCGCGATGAGCTCGTCGGCGTGCGCCTCGATCGCGTCGGCGATCTTGAGCAGGGCCTGCTGACGCTCGCTCGGGGTGGTGCGGCCCCACTCCGCGAAGGCCGTCTCCGCCGCACCGTAGGCGGCGTCGACGTCGGCCTGGCCGCTCACCGGGGCCGTCGCGACGACGGAACCCGTGGCCGGGTTGACGATGTCGGTGGTGGATTCGGTACGCCCGTCGACGTACTCGCCGGCGATGAAGTTTCGCAGGCTGCGCGGACCGCTCATGTGCGTGCTCCCGGGTGGGTGGTGGGACGGCATTGCGGGGAGACTCTAAACCCGGATGCTGCGCAATCGCCATGGTGCTGACCGGAAAAGTGATGAAAAGTTACACAATGGGACCGCCGACTCAACGGATTCCGTCTCGGAGGACTTGCGCGACGACCGAATCAGAGTCACCATGGCGCGGTGACCCGCAGCACACCACCGGCCAGGACCACGCGCAGCGCCCCCGAGACCCGGCTCGACGACGTGGCGAAGCGCATCATCGAGCTGCTCCAGGAGGACGGCCGGCAGTCGTACGCCGCCATCGCCAAGGCCGTCGGGCTGTCCGAGGCCGCCGTCCGCCAGCGCGTCCAGCGCCTGCTGGACGCCGAGGTGATGCAGATCGTCGCCGTGACCGACCCGATCCAGGTGGGCTTCTCGCGGCAGGCGATGATCGGCATCCGGGCCTCGGGCGACCTCGCCGCGCTCGGGGAGGCGCTGTCCGACATGGCCGAGGTCGACTACGTCGTGACCACGGCCGGCAGCTTCGACATCCTCGCCGAGGTCGTCTGCGAGGACGACGACCACCTGCTCGACCTGCTGACCAACCAGATCCGCACCCTCCCGGGCGTCCGGTCCACCGAGACCTTCGTCTACCTGAAGCTCAACAAGCAGCACTACAACTGGGGTACCCGATGAGCACCTACCCGTCCGACGTCTGGGAGCCGAGCTCCGACCGCCACACCGCCACCGGAGCGCTGTACTCCGACGCCGCGCGCGACCACCTGTGGATGCACTTCACCCGGCACTCGACCTTCGAGGAGTCGGGGCTGGGCCACTCCGTGCCGATCATCACCCGCGGCAAGGGCTGGACCATCTGGGACGACCGCGGCAACGAGTACATCGACGCCCTGGCCGGCCTGTTCGTCACCAACGTCGGCCACGGGCGCACCGAGATCGCCGAGGCGATGGCCAAGCAGGCGTCCGAGCTGGCCTTCTTCCCGCTGTGGTCCTACGCCCACCCGCGCGCCATCGAGCTCGCCGAGCGGCTCGCCCACAACGCCCCCGGCGACCTCAACCGGGTGTTCTTCACCACCGGCGGCGGCGAGGCGGTCGAGACCGCCTGGAAGCTGGCCAAGCAGTACTTCAAGCTGACCGGCAAGCCGACCAAGCACAAGGTCATCTCCCGCTCGATCGCCTACCACGGCACCCCGCAGGGCGCGCTGTCCATCACCGGCATCCCCGCGGCGAAGATCGACTTCGAGCCGCTGGTGCCCGGTGGTCACAAGGTGCCCAACACGAACATCTACCGCGCCCCGGAGCACCTGCGCGACGACGAGAAGGCGTTCGGCCGCTGGGCCGCCGACCGGATCGCCGAGGCCATCGAGTTCGAGGGCCCCGACTCGGTCGCCGCCGTGTTCCTCGAGCCGGTGCAGAACTCCGGTGGCTGCTTCCCGCCGCCCGCCGGCTACTTCGAGCGGGTCCGTGAGATCTGCGACGAGTACGACGTCCTGCTCGTGTCGGACGAGACGATCTGCGCGTTCGGTCGGATCGGCTCGATGTTCGCCTGCCAGGACTTCGGCTACCAGCCGGACATCATCACCACCGCCAAGGGCATCACCAGCGGCTACGCCCCGCTCGGCCTGATGATCGCCAGCGACCGGCTGTTCGAGCCGTTCCGCCACGGCACGACCTACTTCCCCCACGGCTACACCTGGGGCGGGCACCCGGTCTCCTGCGCGGCGGCGATGGCGAACCTCGACATCTTCGAGCGCGAGGGCCTCAACGACCGGGTCAAGCAGAACGCACCGGTCTTCAAGGCGACCCTCGACAAGCTGCTCGACCTCCCGCTCGTCGGTGACGTGCGCGGTGCCGGCTACTTCTACGGCATCGAGCTGGTCAAGGACAAGCAGACCCGCGAGACCTTCGACGACGCCGAGAGCGAGCGGCTGCTGCGCGGCTTCCTGTCCAAGGCGCTGTTCGATGCGGGCCTGTACTGCCGGGCCGACGACCGCGGCGACCCGGTCGTGCAGCTGGCACCGCCGCTGACGATGGGCCCGGCCGAGTTCGACGAGATCGAGCGCCGGCTGCGCTCGGTCCTCACCGAGGCCGAGAACCACCTCTGACGTGGCCGGGGAGACCCCCCGAGCGTCGACCGGGCCGCTGTGGTGGGACTCCCCCACGGCGGCCCCGTCGTCGCCCGGGCCGACCACGACGACCGAGCTGCCCCAGACCGCGGACGTCGTCGTGGTCGGCGGCGGCTACACCGGGCTGTGGACCGCCTACTACCTGCTGCGGGAGCAGCCCGGGCGTGAGGTGCTCGTGCTCGAGGCCGAGCACGTCGGCTTCGGCGCGAGCGGGCGCAACGGTGGCTGGGTGTCGGCGCTGTGGCCGGTCGGCGCGGACACCCTCGACCGGCGGTACGGCCGCGCCGCCACCCTGGCCCAGCTGGCCGCGCTGCGCGACACGGTCGACGAGGTGGGCCGGGTCGACGCCGAGGAGGGCCTGGGCGCCGGCTTCGTCAAGGGCGGGGCGCTGGTCGTGGCCCGCACCCCGGCGCAGGAGGCCCGGGCCCGGGTCTCCGCCGCGCACTCGGCGTCGTGGGACGACGGCACGACCTGGCTCGATGCCGCGGCCACCCGCGAGCGGCTCGACGTCGCCGGGGTCCGCGGGGCGACCTTCACCCCGCACTGCGCCCGGGTGCACCCGCGCCGGCTCGTCGACGGCCTGGCCGCGGCGGTGCGTCGGCTCGGGGGCCGCATCGTCGAGGGCGCGCACGTGCACCGCACCACCGACCGGGTCGTCGTGCTCGCGAACGGTCGGCGGATCTCCGCCGCGAACGTCGTCGTCGCCACCGAGGGCTGGACCGGCACGCTCGCCGGCATGACGCGGCGCGTGGCACCCGTCTACTCGCTGATGGTGGCCACCGAGCCGATCGACGACGACCGCTGGGCGCGGATCGGGCTCGCGGGGCGCGAGGTGTTCGCCGACCACGGGCACGTCGTCATCTACGGACAGCGCACCGACGACGGCCGGATCGCCTTCGGAGGTCGTGGTGCCCCGTACCACTGGGGCTCGACGATCCGGCCCGAGTTCGACGAGGAGCCCACGGTCTTCGACGCGCTGCGCACGACGTTGCGCGACCTCCTCCCCCAGCTCGACGGCATCCGCTTCACCCACGCGTGGGGCGGGCCGCTCGGCATCGCCCGCGACTGGCACCCGTCGGTGACCTGGGACCCGGCGACCCGCACCGGGCGAGCGGGTGGCTACGTCGGCGACGGCGTCGCCGCGAGCAACCTGGCGGGCCGCACCCTGGCCGACCTCGTGCTCGGCCGCGACACCGGGCTCACCGCGCTGCCGTGGGTCGGGCACCGCTCGCCGCGGTGGGAGCACGAGCCGCTGCGCTGGGTCGGCGTCAACGCCGGCCTGCAGCTGGCCCGGCTCGCCGACCGCGAGGAGGAGGCCACCGGTCGCCCGGCGCGGCTCGGCGCCGTGCTCGACCGGCTCACCGCCCACTAGGTTCGGGCTCGTGCGCGAGATCGAGAGCCTGCCGGCCCTGCACGCCGTGCTCCGTGCGCAGGGGCCGCTGTCCGGCCTGCGCCTGCAGGACCTCGACCTCACCGGCCACGAGGACGCCCTGCTCGCCCGCACCGACGTCGAGGGCATGGTCGTGCTCGGCGGCCACCTCCCGCCGGCCCTCGACGCGCACCTGCGCGCGCACGGCGCCCTGGTCTTCCCGGCCGACCCACGGGCGCCGGTCAACCCCTACCGCTCGACCCTCTACCAGCCGCACGAGCTGTACGCCGGGCTGGCGGAGCACGGCTACGAGGCGACGCCGGACGCGCGGGCCTACCACTGGTCGCGCGACGCCCAGGACCAGCACGACGCGTTCGTCACGCTGCTGCGGGCGATCCACGACGACTCGGTCACCGACGCCCTCGACGAGTTCGTCCACGGCGTGCCGACCGTCGGGGTCATGGGCGGCCACGCCCTGGCCCGCGGCACCGCGCGGTACACCGGTGCGGCGCAGCTGGGCCACCGGCTCGCCACCGCGGGGCTCGCGGTCGTCACGGGCGGTGGACCCGGCGCGATGGAGGCCGCGAACCTCGGCGCCTTCGCGCCGGACGAGGCGGCGATCGAGGATGCCGTGCACCGGCTGGCCGCGGTGCCCTCGTTCGTGCCCGACATCGGCGCCTGGGCGACGGTCGCCCTGGCCGTGCACGACGAGATCGTCCGGGCGGCCCCGCAGGGACGGGTGACCAGCATCGGCATCCCGACGTGGTTCTACGGGCACGAGCCGCCCAACGTGTTCTGCCACGGCATCGGCAAGTACTTCTCCAACGCGCTGCGCGAGGACGGCCTGCTCGCCCGGTCGACCGCCGGGCTCGTCGTGCTCGAGGGCGCGGCCGGCACCGTGCAGGAGATCTTCCAGGCGGCCACGCCGCTGTACTACTCGCGCGAGGGTGCCGCGCTGCCGGTCGTCGTGCTCGTCGGGCGCGAGCACTGGACGCAGGTGGTGCCGGTGTGGCCGGCGCTGACCGCGCTGGCGTCCGGGCGGGCGATGGCCGAGCACCTGCACCTGGTCGACTCGGTCGACGAGGCGGCCGAGGTCGTGCTCGCCGCGCACCCCGCCTGGGCGTCGCGCGAGGCGGGCGCCCCACCCGACCCGCTTCCCTGACACCATCACCGGGTGAGCATCGAGGACGTCGCCCGCGAGCTGTACGGGCTCGAACCGGAGGAGTTCACCGCTGCGCGCAACGCCCGGGCCAAGGAGGCCAAGGAGGCCGGCGACCGCGAGCTCGCCGGCCGGGTGCAGTCGCTGCGCAAGCCGACCGCCGGCGCGTGGCTGCTGAACCAGCTGGTGCGCCAGCACGGTGACGAGGTGCAGCAGGTGCTCGACCTCGGCGCCCAGCTGAGGGCGGCCCAGGGCACGCTGGGGGCCGACGAGCTGCGCGCCCTCGACCGGCAGCGGCGGCAGCTGACCCGTGCCGTCGCCGAGCAGGCGCGTGCCCTGGGCCGGGATGCCGGGCGGCGGGTCACGGACCAGACGACCGCTGACGTGGAGGAGACGCTGCGGTCGGCGATGGTCGATGCTGCGGCCGGTGCGGCGCTCTCGACCGGCCTGTTGACCGACACGTTCAGCGCGACCGGCCTCGAGCCCGTGGACCTGTCGCGGGTCGTGGCGCTGGGCGCGCCCGCCGCCGACCCGGCCGCTGCGGCAGCCGAGGGGTCGGCCGCCCCGACCGGGGATGCCGAGGCGCCGGACCCGGCTCGTCAGCGCAAGGTCGCGAAGGCCGAACAGGCCGTCGCCGACGCGGGTTCAGCGCTGTCGGCGGCGCGCGAACGCGTGGAACAGGCCCAGGACCAGGTGGCGCGAGCCCAGCGGCAGCGCGAGCAGCTCGAGGCGGATCGCGAGGAGGTGCAGCGCCGGTTGCACGACCTCGACGCACAGGTCGCGTCGGCCGCCGAGGCGCACGATGCCGCCACCCGCGACCACGACCGGGCGCAGCAGGACGAGACGTCAGCGGTCGAGGCGGCTGCCCGCCTGGCCGCAGAGCTCGAGGCACTGCTCGAGGGCTCCTGAGCAGCCGGCCGGCGCCGACGGGCACGACGCCGGAGCCCAGGAGGGCACCCTCAGCGGGCGGTCATCAGGACGATGGCGAGGCACATCTCGTCGGTCGTGCCCTCACCCCACGCGACGTACCGCTCGGTGGTGCCGCGGAAGGACGGCAGGAGGTCTCGCAGCCCCTGGTCGTGGGTGCAGGTCACCGTGATGGTGTCGCCCGGGCCGATGTCGACCGCCTCCTTCAGCGGGATGCTGCCCTGGTCGTCGAAGTCCCAGTTCGGGATGTCGAGCACCCGCTCGGCGTTCGGGGTGCCCTTGTTGACGTCGACGGTGATCGCGCGGCCGAGCAGGTGCATGTGGCCGGCCACCGCCCGGATGGTGGCCGCGGTGCGCACCGGCCGGGTGCAGCTCTGCACCGGGTCCGGGCTCCACGGGGCCGCACAGCAGGTGGAGCAGGTCGGCGGTCGCCAGGTCCTCGCCGAATCGCTTCTTCAGGTCGGCGACCGCCAGGGTGCGGTTGCACAGGCCCTTGGTCCGGTTCTCGCGGCAGGGCAGCTCGACCGGCGCGGGCATCAGCATCGTCTGCAGCGGCTGCCGGTCGGACCCCTTGGCCTCCGACAGGCGCAGCCGCACGGTGCTGCGGTCGGGGCCGGTGCCGGCCAGCAGGTTGTAGTGCACCTGCACGACCAGCTGGGTGCCGGCTCGCAGCGGGATGCCGATGTCGTCGGCCATCACCCGCTCACCTCCGCCGGGCGCCCAGGCGCCGACCCAGTCGGCGTTGTCGAGGTTCCCACCGGAGACGCCGGTGATGCCGGCCCCGCCGAAGCAGGTGTAGCCGTCCCCGGGGTCCTTCGCGTCGAGGGCGCGCGCCGTGGCGACGTGCTCGGGCTCGACCTTGGACACGATGACGTGGTGGACGATGGCGGCGTTGTCGGGCGAGATCTGCACGCCGCTCACCAGCTGGCCGGTGTCGAACCCCGGGTCGACCACGAAGCACCGGTAGTCGTCCGTGGCCGTGGCCGTCGGTGCCTTCGGGGTGTACGCGGACGGCAGCCTGATGCTCTGGAACCGCTCGCCCCCGCGCAGCGGCACGTCCTTGACGGCGGCCGTGGTCGTCGCCGTGGAGGGAGTCGCCGCGTGCGAGGTGGCGTGGCTGTCGGCGCTCCGCAGCCCGGTGGGCAGGTCGGACCCGCCCCCGCACCCGGCGAGCAGCAGGGCGACGGCGGCGGTCACCACGAGCAGGCGTCGTCGCACCCGCTCAGGGTAGGCCGCTCAGGCCGTCGACGCAGCCAGCTGCCCGCAGGCCCCGTCGATGTCGGACCCGCGGGTGTCGCGCACCGTCGTCGGGATGCCGTGGGCGCGCAGCCGCTCGACGAACTGCTGCTCGACGCCGCGCCGTGAGGCGGTCCACTTCGAGCCGGGGGTCGGGTTGAGCGGGATCGGGTTGACGTGCACCCAGCCCCGGCCGCGGGCCACGAGCTTCTCGCCGAGCAGGTCGGCCCGCCAGGCCTGGTCGTTGATGTCGCGGATCAGGGCGTACTCGATGCTCACCCGACGACCGGTGACCTCGTAGTAGCGGAACGCCGCGTCGATGGCCTCGTCGACCTTCCACCGGGTGTTGATCGGCACCAGCTCGTCGCGCAGCTCGTCGTCGGGTGCGTGCAGCGACAGCGCCAGGGTCACCGGGATGCCCTCCTCGGTGAGCTTGTCGATGCCCGGCACCAGCCCGACCGTCGACATGGTGATGCCGCGCGCCGAGATGCCGAGCCCCGACGGTGCCGGCTCGGTGAGCCGGCGGATCGCCCCGATCGCGGCCTTGTAGTTGGCCAGCGCCTCCCCCATGCCCATGAACACCACGTTGCTGACCCGGGTCGGCCCCGACCCGGCGTCCTCGGACCCGTCGGCCTCGTCGCCGAGGCCGGCCCCCTCGGCCGCGCCACCGATCGCCGGGAGCTCTCCGCGGCGAAGGAGGCGTGCGGCACAGACGACCTGCTCGACGATCTCGGCGGTCGACATGTTGCGGGTGAGCCCCTCCTGGCCGGTGGCGCAGAACGGGCAGTTCATGCCGCAGCCGGCCTGGCTCGAGATGCAGACGGTGACCCGGTTCGGGTAGCGCATCAGCACCGACTCGACCAGGGCGCCGTCGAACAGCCGCCACACCTGCTTGACCGTGGCGCCGCGGTCGGCGGTGAGGCTGCGCACCGGGGTCAGCAGGGTGGGCAGCAGGTCGCCGACGAGGTCGTCGCGCACGGCCTTGGGCAGGTCGGTCATGTCCTCGGGACGGTCGACCAGCCGCTCGAAGTAGTGGGTCGAGAGCTGGCCGGCGCGATAGGCGGGGTGGCCCAGGGCGACCGCGGCCTCCCGACGCTCGGCGAGGGTGAGGTCGGCGAGGTGGCGCGGCGGCTTGCCGCGCCGCGGCGCCGCGAAGGTGAGCTGGCCGGGGGCGGGGCGCGGGGCAGGGGTCTCTGACATGGTTCGTCGATTCTCTCAGGTGCGGTGCCGGCGACCCGCGCGCCCGATCACCGCCCGGCATCCCCGCCACTTCAGGCGTCACGGCGTGAGCGACGCGCCGAACCCGATTCCCCGCAGTCCGTGGCGCGGATTGGGGGCCCGAACCCCTACCGTGGGGCCTGTCTCGTTTCGCAGGGGAGCGAGAATGCGTGAAATGAGGAACGGCCATGGGCCTGTTCGATCGCTTCAAGACGTCTCAGCCCGACGCCGCGGAGATCTCTCCGCCGGAGGCCGTGGTCCGAACCGAACCGGCGAAGATTCGCGTCGTTCCCGACCTGGACGACGACTTCGACGACTTCGAGGACTCGGTGCGCGAGCACCTCGAGCGCCTCACCGCCGCCGCGGACTCCGACATCGCCTCGATGTCGCACGAGGAGTTCGATGCGGCACTGACCTCCCGGCTCGTCGGGGCAGAGCGGATCCAGTCCACCGGGCTCGGGTTCTCCTACGCCTCCCGGTTCGCCGACCACATCCACGAGGTGCTCACCCTCGACCTCCCCACGGCGGTCGTGACGCTGCCCGACTCCCGCATCGCCGAGACGAGGCGCCGCATCCCCAGCCTGGTCAACCAGGGCCGCAACAACCTGCTCGAGCTGCTCGAGACCACGCCGGTCGACGTGCAGCGCATCGGCGAGAGCGGCCGCAGCGTGTACGCCGTGATCGGCGACTCCCCGTACACCGCGAGCTTCGCGCGCTTCCTGAACGAAGCCGCGCACCGCTGGCTGCCGGACGTCGACGACCACAACGGTTTCGTCTTCGCCCTCCCCTACCGCCACGCGATCATCCTCCAGCCGTGCTCGACGCCGGCCGAGATCCGCGACGCGCTCGAGCTGGTGCCCGACTACGCACAGCGGATGCACGGTGAGGGCGTCAGCCCGGTGTCGATGCACGCCTACCACTGGATGGGCCGGCAGATCACCTGCCTGACCACCGAGGAGGACGACGGCACGATGAGCGTGCACCCGAGCGAGGCGCTCGAGCAGTTCATGGGTCTGGGTCGCCGGGCCGGCTGACCCGGCCGATCGCGTCGCTCGGTGCTCAGCCGAGCGGCACGAACACCATGAGCAGCGCCCAGGAGATGGGCGCGACCACGACGAGCGAGTCGAGGCGGTCCATCAGCCCGCCGTGCCCGGGCAGCAGCGCGCCCATGTCCTTGATGCCCAGGTCGCGCTTGATGCTCGACTCGATCAGGTCGCCCAGGGTGGCTCCCGCGGCCGCGGCGACGCCCGAGGATGGCGCCCGCCCACCACAGACCGCCGAGCAGCAGCGGCAGCGAGATCGCCCCGACGGCGGCACAGGTGACGACCGAGCCGGCGAAGCCCTCCCAGGACTTCTTGGGGCTGAGCGACGGCGCCATCGGGTGCCGCCCGAGCATGACGCCGACGGCATAGCCGCCGATGTCCGAGAACACGGTGACCAGGATGAAGACGACGATCCGCTGGCGCCCGTCGCCGGGGGCCGCGAGCATCATCGAGGCGAACCCGCCCAGGAAGATCGGGTAGAACACGACGAGCGCCGAGGCGCTGAGGTCGCGCGCCGCACCGGCCAGGCCGTCGGCCACCCGCCAGACGAGCAGACCGACGATGGTCAGGCCGAACGTCACCACGAGGGCCTCGGCACCGCGCAGGTAGGCCGACACGAGCATCCCGACGGCGCCCAGCAGGAGCGGCACGAGGGGCACGACCATGCCGCGGGTGGCGATCGCGCGGCGAACCTCCCAGGCGCCGTACGAGACCCCGACCACGACGACGACCAGGAACGCGCGGGCGTCGATGACCAGGGTGCCGATGACGAGCCCGGCCAGCAGCAGGCCCACGCCCACGGCGGCGCGCAGGTCACGGCCCGCCTTCGGGGTCGGCGGGGCCTCCGGCGCCTCGTCGACCGGCCCCTCGTCAGGGGCGTCGGGGAGGCCGTCGGTGGGGTCGGCGGTGTCGGCTGGGGCGTCGGTCATCGTCGTGGGCGCTCAGACGTCGAGGAGCTCGGCTTCCTTGTGCTTGAGCAGGTCGTCGATGAGGTCGACGTGCTTCTTGGTGACCGTCTCGAGCTCCTTCTCGGCGCGCGAACCCTCGTCCTCGCCGACGTCGCCGTCCTTGACGAACTTCTCGAGGGTGGTCTTCGCGTGGCGGCGGATGTTGCGCACCGAGACCTTGGCGTCCTCGGCCTGGGTGTGCGCCATCTTGACGTACTCGCGGCGTCGCTCCTCGGTGAGCACCGGCATCACGCAGCGGATGATCGTGCCGTCGTTGCTCGGGTTGATTCCGAGGTCGGCCTGCTGGATCGCCTTCTCGATGGCGTGCATCGAGGACTTGTCGAACGGGCTGATGATGATCGTGCGCGCCTCGGGGTTCTGGAAGGACGCGAGCTGCTGCAGCGGGGTCGGCGCACCGTAGTAGTCGACGAGGATCTTCTGGAACATGCCCGGGTGGGCGCGGCCCGTGCGGATGCCGGCGAAGCCCTCCTTGGCGACCTCGACGGCCTTCTCCATCTTCTCCTCGGCGTCGAACAAGGTCTCGTCGATCATCGGGGCGGGTCTCCTTCACATCTGCCACGCGGCGAGCGTGGCGGTCGGGTCCAGTGTGTCAAACGGCGCAGCAGGGCGTGCCCACTGCGCGAGAGCTGCGTCAGCCGGCGGAGACCAGTGTGCCGATGCGCTCCCCGAGCAGCGCCCGGGTGATGTTGCCGTCGCCCTCCATGCCGAAGACCACCATCGGCAGCTTGTTGTCCATGCACAGGCTGAAGGCTGCCGCGTCGACGACCCGCAGGCCGCTGCGCAGGGCGTCCTCGAAGCTGACCCGTTCCAGCTTTCGCGCGTCGGGGTTGGTGCGCGGGTCGGAGTCGTAGACCCCGTCGACCCCGTTCTTGCTCATCAGCACCACGTCGCACTTGCACTCCAGGGCCCGCTGCGCGCTGACCGTGTCGGTGGAGAAGTACGGCATCCCCGCGCCGGCGCCGAAGATGACGACCCGGCCCTTCTCGAGGTGGCGGATGGCGCGGCGTGGGATGTACGGCTCGGCCACCTGGCCCATCGTGATGGCGCTCTGCACGCGGGTGTCGATGCCCTCCTTCTCCAGGAAGTCCTGCAGGGCCAGGCAGTTCATCACGGTGCCGAGCATGCCGATGTAGTCGGCGCGTGAGCGGTCCATGCCCTTCTGCTGGAGCTCGGCGCCGCGGAAGAAGTTGCCGCCCCCGACGACGACCGCCACCTGGATGCCCTCCCGCACGGCCGCGGCGATCTGCCGGGCGATGCCGCGCACGACGTCGGGGTCGACCCCGACCTTGCCGCCGCCGAACACCTCACCGGAGAGCTTCAGGAGCACCCTGCGGGCCGAGCGGGGGGACTCGACGGGTGGTGCTGCCTCGGTCAGGGCGTGCGTGGTCACGGGGCCTCCTCGGCGGTGGTGCGCAGCGGTCACCCGATCCTTTCACAGGCGGACACGCTGACCGAACCCCGAAATCCCCGGATGCCGGGGGTCCGTCCGGCGGGAAGGTCACCAGCCGGCGTTGCGCAGCATGAACTCGTTGTCGGTGTCGCGGCCGCCGCGGGGGTCCTGCGGCCCGGCCGCTGGCAGGATGCGCTCATGGAGCAGGAGCGCGAGGTCCTCACGTGGGCCGACTTCGACCGGTCGATCTGGGACCTCGCCGAGCGGGTGGCCGCTGACGGCGTGCCCGACATGATCCTGTCGATCGCCCGCGGCGGCCTGCTCATCGGTGGCGCCCTCGGCTACGCGCTCGGGGTGAAGAACACCTACACGATGAACGTGGAGTTCTACACCGGCGTCGACGAGCGCCTCGAGGTGCCGCGCATCCTGCCGCCGGCCCCCGACTTCGTCGACCTGCACGACGCCCTGGTGCTCGTGGCCGACGACGTCGCCGACACCGGGCTCACCCTGGCGTCGGTGCACGACTTCTGCGCGGGCAAGGTCGGCGCGGTGCGCACCGCCACGATCTACGCCAAGCCGCGCTCGGTCGTCCGCCCCGACTACGTGTGGCGCGACACCGACCGCTGGATCACCTTCCCGTGGAGCGACCGTCCGCCGGTCACGGCCGCGGCACGACGCCGACCACGCGAGATGCCGCCCGCTCGTGGTGAGCGGACGGCATCCGCGGATGCTGCGTGGTGCGGCGGGAGGTCAGCTCCCGACGCGGAAGCGCACGAAGCCGTTGGCGTCGGCGCCGGCCTCCTGCAGGACCTTGGCCACGGTCTTCTTCGGCTCCTTGGCGAACGGCTGCTCGAGCAGGACGTTCTCCTTGAAGTAGCCGTTGACGCGACCCTCGACGATGCGGGAGAGGGCGGCCTCGGGCTTGCCCTCCTCCTTCGCGGTGGCCTCGGCGACGCGACGCTCGTTCTCGACCGTCTCGTCGTCGACCTCGTCGCGGGTGAGCACGCTCGGGCTGAACGCCGCGATGTGCATCGCGACGTCCTTGGCCGTCTGCTCGTCGCCACCCGTGGTGGCCACCAGGACACCGATCTGCGCGGGCAGGTCGGGGCTGGTCTTGTGCAGGTAGGACACGACGTGCTCGCCCTCGAGGCGGGCCACGCGCTTGACCTCGATCTTCTCGCCGATGGTGGCGTTGGCCTCGTCGAGCAGCTCCTTGACGGACTTGCCGTCGGAGAGCGTCGACGCGAGCAGCGCCTCGGCGTCGGCCGACTTGGTGGCGACGGCCTGGGTGAGGACCTGGTCGGCCAGGGCGCCGAAACGCTCGCCCTTCGCGACGAAGTCGGTCTCGCAGAGGACCTCGACGAGGGTGCCCTCGCCGGCGCCGGCCTGCGCGGTGACCAGACCGTTGGAGGCGGTGCGGCCCTCGCGCTTGGTCACGCCCTTGAGGCCCTTGACGCGCAGGATCTCCTCGGCCTGGGCCATGTCGCCATCGGCCTCGTCGAGGGCGCGCTTGACGTCCATCATTCCGGCCGCGGTCTTCTCGCGGAGCGCCTTGATGTCAGCGGCGGTGTAGTTCGCCATCGGTGTTATCGCTCTTTCGTGTACGGGTCGGACAGTGACGAGTGAGGTCAGGCCTGCTCGGTGGGAGCAGCCTCGGCCTCGGCGGCGGGGGCCTCGGCGGCTCGGCCTCGGCGGCGGCGGCCTCGACGGCCTCGGCCTCGACGGCCTCCACGACCGGGGCGTCGAGCGCCTCGGCAACGGGTGCCTCCAGGGGCTCCTCGACCGCGGCCTCGGCAGCCTCGGTGACCTCGGCGACCTCGGCGGCGGGCGCCTCGGCGACCTCGGCTCGGCCTCGGCTGCGGGGGCAGCGGCGGTCTCGCCGGCCTCCGGAGCCACGGTCTCGGCGGTCTGGGCCGCGTCGCCACCGAGGAGCTCGCGCTCCCACTCGGCGCAGCGGCTCGTCACCGGCGACGGTCTCCTCACCGGCGGCGGGGCCACCGGCGCGGGCGATGAGGCCCTCGGCGACGGCATCCGCGATGACGCGGGTCAGGAGGGTGACCGAACGGATCGCGTCGTCGTTGCCCGGGATCTTGTAGTCGACCTCGTCGGGGTCGCAGTTGGTGTCGAGGATCGCGATGACCGGCAGCCCCAGCTTGCGGGCCTCGTCCACCGCGAGGTGCTCCTTCTTGGTGTCGACGATCCACACGGCCGAGGGGACCCGGCCCATGGTGCGGATGCCGCCCAGGGTGCGCTCGAGCTTGTCGCGCTCGCGCTTGAAGATGAGCAGCTCCTTCTTCGTGAAGCCCGAGCCGGCCACGTCGTCGAAGTCGAGCTCCTCGAGCTCCTTGAGGCGGGTGAGCCGCTTGGAGATCGTCTGGAAGTTGGTGAGCATGCCACCGAGCCAGCGGTGGTTGACGTACGGCATCCCGACCCGGGTCGCCTGCTCGGCGATCGGCTCCTGCGCCTGGCGCTTGGTGCCGACGAACAGGATGGTGCCGCCGTGGGCGACGGTCTCGCGGACGAACTCGTACGCGTTGTTGATGTAGGTCACCGACTGCTGCAGGTCGATGATGTAGATGCCGTTGCGCTCGGTCATGATGAAGCGCTTCATCTTGGGGTTCCAGCGTCGGGTCTGGTGCCCGAAGTGGACGCCGCTCTCGAGGAGCTGGCGCATGGTGACGACGGCCATCGTCGTTCTCCTTGCTCTGTGGTTGTCAGTTCCGTCGGTGGCGCTCCCCTCCTGCTGGAGGGTCGTCATCCACCTGCCTGGTGCCCGGCCACACCCCGGACGGACGCTCCCGAGGAGGCGATCCGCCACTGCCGTGGTGTGCCCTGCGCCGCCCGTGAGGGGTCGCAGAGAAGGACACGCGAATTCGACCGGCCGAGACCGGTCGTGTGCCCATTCTACGGAGGAGCGGCCCCGCCCGCCTAATCGGGCGACGAGGTGCCGGATGCCGTGCCGGCGAGGGTCGATCTCGGGTGACGACAGGGCATCGGGCGGGTAGGTTCTCGACCTCGTGGGCCGCATCCTCGACGTCGTCGCGCCGCCCCGCATGGGGGCGGGGTTCCGGTGGCTGCTCGCCTCGTCGTGGGCGTCGAACCTCGGCGACGGGATCGGCCTGGCCGCCGGACCGCTGCTGGTGGCCTCGCAGACCCGCAACCCGGTGCTCGTCGCCATGGCCGCGGTGCTCCAGCGGCTGCCCTGGCTGCTGTTCGGGCTGTGGGCGGGCGCGATCGCCGACCGGGTCGACCGCCGGCTGCTGGTCGTCGTCGCCGACCTGCTGCGGGCCCTGGTCGTGGCGGTCCTGTGCGTCACGCATCGTCACCGGCCGGGTCGACGTGACCGTCGTGCTGGTCACGACCTTCCTGTTCGGGGTCGCCGAGGTGTTCGCCGACACGGCCAGCGGCACGCTGCTGCCGATGCTCGTGCGGCGCGAGGACCTCGGCGTCGGAAACGCGCGGCTGCAGGCGGGGTTCCTCACGACCAACCAGCTCGTCGGACCGCCGGTCGGCGCGTTCCTCTTCGCCGTGGGCACGGTGTGGCCGTTCTTCGTCGCAGGTGCTCTGCGTGGCGCTGGGTGCGCTGCTCGTCGCGCGGATCGCGACCCCGCCCGGGGCGCCACGCGACCTCGAGGGCACCCACGTGCGCCGCGACGTCGCCGACGGGCTGCGCTGGATCAGGCGGCACCCGCCGGTGCGCACGCTCGCGCTGGTCATCCTGGCGTTCAACGTGACGTGGGGCGCGGCGTGGTCGGTGCTCGTGCTGTGGTCGCAGGACGTGCTCGGCATGGGCCCGGTCGGCTACGGGCTGCTGACCACGGCGGTGGCCGTCGGCGGCCTGGCGAGCACCAGCTCGTTCGACGTGCTGGAACGGCGGGTGCCGCTCGCGACGCTGATGCGGCTCTGCCTCCTGCTCGAGGTGCTGACCCACCTCGCGCTGGCCCTGACCCGCACGGGGTGGGTGGCCTTCGCGATCATGGTCGTGTTCGGGGCGTACGCGTTCGTGTGGAGCACCGTGTCGCAGACGGTGCGGATGCGGGCCGTGCCGATGGAGTTCCAGGGGCGGGTGGGCAGCGTCTACGTCGTCGGCCTCTTCCTGCGGGCTGGTCATCGGTCAGGCGCTCGGCGGGGTCATCGCCGACCGCTGGGGGCTCACGGCGCCCTTCTGGTTCGCGTTCGTCGGGTCGGGTATCACCTTGGCGCTGGTGTGGCGCCAGCTCGCGTCCATCGCGCACATCGGCGAGCCGAGCACGTAGGTCGTGGCACGGCATCCGGGCTCGTGGGGGTCCGGCCGCAATAGCCTGCGGGCATGACCTCCTTCCCCGGCCCCGTCGGTCGCGCCCCCGGTCACCCTGCCCTCACGCCGTTCGGGACGACGATCTTCGCGACGATGTCCGCGCTGGCCGCCGAGCACGACGCGATCAACCTCGGTCAGGGGTTCCCGGACACCGACGGCCCGCCGGAGGTGCTCGAGGCCGCGGTCGCGGCGATCCGCGGTGGGCGCAACCAGTACCCGCCGGGGGCCGGTGTGCCCGAGCTGCTCGACGCGATCGCGGTGCACCAGAAGCGGTTCTACGGCCTCGAGGTCGACCCGCGCAGCGAGGTGCTCGTGACGGTCGGGGCCACCGAGGCGATCGCCGCGACGGTGCTGGCCCTGGTGCAGCCGGGCGACGAGGTGGTGACCTTCGAGCCCTACTACGACTCCTACGCGGCCACGATCGCGCTCGCGGGTGGGGTGCGGCGCACCTCGGTGCTGCGCTTCCCGGACTTCTCCGTGGACGAGGAGTCGCTGCGGGCGGCGTTCTCGTCGCGCACCCGGATGGTGCTGCTGAACACCCCGCACAACCCGACCGGGAAGGTGTTCACCCGGGCCGAGCTCGAGCTGGTCTGCGCGCTGGCCCGGGAGCACGACGCCTGGGTGGTGACCGACGAGGTGTACGAGCACCTGACCTTCGACGGCGCCGAGCACGTGCCGGTGGCCACCCTGCCGGGGATGCGCGAGCGCACGCTGACGATCTCGTCGGCCGGCAAGACCTTCTCCACGACCGGGTGGAAGGTCGGCTGGGTGTCGGGGCCGGCCGAGGCGGTGGCGGCGGTGCGGGCGGTGAAGCAGTTCCTGACCTACGTGGGGTCCGGGCCGTTCCAGCCGGCCGTGGCCGCCGGGCTCGGCCTCCCGGATGCCGTGTACGCCGGTCTGGCGTCGTCGCTCGCGGCCAAGCGCGACCGGCTCGTCGAGGGGCTGCGGGGTGCGGGGATGGAGGTGTCGGTGCCGCTCGGGCACCTACTTCGTGATCGCGGATGCCGCGCCGCTGGGTGCCGTCGACGCGCTCGCCTTCTGCCACGAGCTGCCGGCGCGCGCCGGCGTCGTGGGGGTGCCGGTGTCGGTGTTCCACGACGACGTCGACGCGGCCCGCACGCTGGTGCGGTTCGCGTTCTGCAAGCGCGACGACGTGCTCGACGAGGCGTGTCGGCGGCTGGCGGCGCTGCGGGCCTGATCCGTACCGCGCGGGTGTGGTCGCCGCGCTGCTGGTCGGCGCGGTGTCGTCGCCGTTGTCCACAGGGCAGCGCGCGACCATCGACTCGTCCACAGGTTCGGGCTACCGGTTCCGCCGAGGCGGCCTCGTCGCGAGGCTGGCGGCATGTTCCGATCCACCGTCCTGGCCCTCGTCGTCGCATCGGCGTCCGCCGTCCTGGCCACCTCGGTGGTCACGGAAGGCCAGGCTGCCGGCCCCGCCGGGCAGGTCCACCTCGAGTCGACGCCGGGGCCGGGGCACCCGTCAGCAGACCGGTGACCGGGCGCGGTGGCGGTGGCCGCTGCGGCCGAGGCCACCGGTGCTCCGGCCGTTCCGGGCGCCGGAGTCCACCTACGGCGCGGGGCACCGCGGTCTCGACCTCGCCACCGCTGACGCAACTCCGGTGCTCGCCGTCGAGAGCGGCGTGGTGACCCACGCGGGGCTGGTGGCCGGGCGGGGCACCGTCACCGTCGCGCACGGCGACGGGTTGAGCAGCACCTACGAGCCGCTGGACCCCGTGGTGGTGGTCGGCGACGTCGTCACCAGCGGTGACGTGCTCGGCACGCTGCGTGCACGCGACGGCCCGAGGCACTGTGGCGTGCGGGTCTGCCTGCACCTCGGGGCACGCCGCGGTGCGGCCTACCTCGACCCCTACCCGTTGCTGGCCGGGGGCCGGCTCGCCCTGCTCCCGCTCGGCTGAGCGGCCCCTGGTCCGCGGGCCCACTGCGCGGGCGCCCGTGCGCCCCAACCGTTCTCCGGTGGCGTCAGGCGGCGGGGATCCCCGGCGGGTGCACCGAGCCGGTCAGCGAGACCGCCGCGACGGTGCCGGATTCGCCGGAGTGTGCGGCCGACGCGTCTCCGTCGTCGCGCAGCAGGAAGTACCAGGCAACGATCGCGAGCACCACGAGCACGAGTCCGACGAGCAGCGCCTGACGACGTTTCCCGGACGGGGAACCCGAGGCAGCCCGTGCCGCGGCGCGGGTGCGCGAGGTCTCCGGAACCGCCGGCGTGGCGGCAGGCTCGGCGGGTTCCGGCTCCGGCCCCGGCTCGGGCCTGGACTCCTCCACGGCGTCGAAGTCGCGGCGGCGACGGCGTGACTCGGCCACGAGCTGCGAGGGTGCTTCGACGACGATGGCGCCCTCGGAGTCCGCGACGCCGGGCACGCCGATCTCGAAGGACTCCGCCTCCCGCCACGACAGCGTGACCGGTGGGACGGTGCTCCCGCGCCCTGGCACGGCGGCGTTCTCGACAGGAGCCTCGTCGAGCGGCTCGACAGACTCGACCGCGTCTGTCGAGCGGCTCGTCGAGTGGCTCGTCGGCAGGCTGCGGGGGCGTGGAGACCGCCTCCGGTGCGACGTCGCCCGCAGAGCCGGGGTCAACGGTGGCCGGGCTCGCGGCCGGGACCTCGTCGAGGACTGCTTCTCGTGCGGGCTCGACCTCGGGAGCGGCGGCAGCCTGCGCATCGGGTGAGACGGGCGGCGGGTCGTCGGACTCGGCGCGAGTCACCACCGCGGCGGTGGTCGCCACCGTGGCACCGCCCGTCGCGGCGGCAATTCCTGTCGCCGCGGCACCGCCCGTCGCGGCGGCACCTCGGCACCGTCGCGGCGGCACCGCCTCGCGACGGCACCGCCGGTCGGCACGAGGGCTGCGACCCCGGTCGCCCTCGGCGCGCTGGGGCTCCGGGTGCGGGTCGACCCTCGGCGGGAGCGCGGGCTCCGGCTCGGACAGGCCCGCCAGCTCGGCGAGAGACCGGGGGTGGCTCTCGACGTGCTCGGCCTCGCGGGGATGCTCCTCCACGACCGCCGGTTCGGGGTCCGCGGAGTATCCACGCGCGGCGGGAGGCCCCTCAGCTGCCTGGACATCATCGGACGGCGCTGCCTGGCCGACCGGTTGCGCCTGACCGACCAGTCGCGCCGAGCCGACAGGTGGTGCCGTGCCGACCGGTTGTGCCGGATAGGTCACCGCGACCGGGTCGGCGCCACCTGTCGGTGGGCGTCCGACGGCGGGTGGTGGCCCGGCACACCCGCGGCGGGTGTCGTCGCGGCCTCGGTGTCATCGTCCGCGGCGTGCCCGGTGGCGACGAGGTACGAGGTCAACCACGAGGCGACCTTCTCCTCCTCGATCGCGTCGGGAGGGGTGTACCGCTCCCCCGACTCCTCGATCGCGTCGGGAGGGGTGTACCGCCTTCCCGACTCCTCGGCCAGGGGTGTGGCCTGAACCGGCTCGAGCGGTGCGGGAAGTGGCGCCTCGGGGTTCAGCGGCGGCGGGGCCACCACCATCGCGTCGGCCGTCTGGCCGTCATGGGAGTCCGGGGCCGGTGACTCGGTGGACGCGGTGCCGCGGCGTGATCCGCGGCCGCCGGGAAGGCCGAGCTTGCGCTTCTGCGGTGCGATGGCGCCCTGCTGGCGCAGGCTGGCGCGCGTCTTGGGCTCGACGTACAGCCGGCGCAGCTCGGAGACCCACTCGGGCACGTCGAGCGCCCCGCGGCCTTCAGCACCGCCGTCTCCCAGCAGGCGCTCGATGCCGTCGTCCGGCGCCGCCGCCTCGGGGGACGTGTCAGGCACGTGGGTGCGCCTGCGCGAAGGACCGCTTGAGGCGGTCGACGGAGACGTGGGTGTAGATCTGGGTCGTCGCGAGTGACGCGTGACCGAGTAGCTCCTGGACCATCCTCAAATCAGCGCCGCCTTCGAGAAGGTGGGTCGCGGCACTGTGCCGCAGCCCGTGTGGCCCCAGGTCCGGGGCGTCAGGCACATGGTGCAGCAACGAGTGCACGACGGCGCGGATCTGGCGCTGGTCGGCTCGGCGTCCGCGCCGCCCGAGCAGCAGGGCCGGCCCGCTCTCGGGAACGGCGAGCCTCGGGCGGCCGTCGTCGAGCCAGGCGAGCACGGCTCGCCGAGCCGGCACCCCGAACGGGACCCGGCGTTCCTTGTCGCCCTTGCCGACCACGCGCAGCACGTCGGCGGACAGGTCGACGTCGTCGACGTCGAGGCCCGACGAGCTCCCCGACCCGGACGCCGGTGGCGTACAGCAGCTCGAGGGCCGCGCGGTCGCGCAGGTGCACCGGGTCGTCGTCGTCGGCCGCGACGGCTGCCACGTCGAGCAGAGCGGCGGCCGAGCGCTGGGCCAGCACCGGCGGCAGGGTCCGGTGACGGCTGGGCGCGCTGAGCCGCAGCGACGGGTCGGTGTCGATCCGGCCGGTGCGCTCCAGCCAGCCGAAGAAGGTGCGCAGCGAGGCGGACGTTCGCGCGATCGTCGCCCGCGCGGCCCCGCGGCGGGAGAGCACGCCGAGCCAGGCCCGCAGGTCTGCGAGGGTGACCGACCGCAGGCCCTCGTCGTCGTCGACACCGACCTCGTCGAGGAACACGCCGACGTCCCGCACGTAGGCACGCACGGTATGGGGCGATCTGCCCCGTTCGAAGCCCAGGTGGCGCTCGAACGCGGGCAACGCGTCGGAACGGACGACGGTCACGGGCACACCGTCTCAGTTCATCCGCCGCAGCGCAACGACACGCCCGGGATGTCACCCGGCGGACTTCGCTGGTCGTCAGGCGTGTCTTGCGCCACCGCCCTGCTTGCTTCGTGACCAGCCCCTCGGCGTCGAGCACGGCCAGGATGCCGACGAGCCGCCGCGGCTCCACGCCGCTCGCCGAGGCGAGCCGGTCGAGCGTCGCTCCGCCGTGCAGCGGCACCGCAGACCACACCCGGTAGGACTCCGGGTCGAGGTCGTCCCCGGGCGCGGTGTGGCCGGCTCGCCCGCGGTCGTCGGGCAGCAGGTCCTCGCCGATCCGGGCGGCCAGCTCGGCCACCTCCGCGGCATCGGTGACGAGCACGGCATCCGTCTCGCGCAGCAGCGCGTGGCAGCCGGCGGACGTCATGCTCGTGACCGGGCCGGGGACGGCCCCGACCGGCAGGTGGTGCTCGCGCGCGGCCTTGGCCGTGGTGAGCGAGCCCGACCGCAGGTTGGCCTCGACCACGACCGTGGCCCGCGCCAGCAGGGCGATGATCCGGTTGCGTGCGAGGAACCTGGACCGGTACGGCGCACACCCCACCGGCACCTCGCTGACCACGGCGCCGACCCCGGCGATCTGGTCGAGCATCCCCCGGTGCGCGCTCGGGTAGGCCCGGTCGGCCCCGCAGGCCAGCACCGCGACCGTGCGCCCGTCCGCAGCGAGGGCGGCCCGGTGGGCGGCGGAGTCGACGCCGTACGCAGCGCCGCTGACCACGGTGAACCCGCGCGCGGCCAGCCCGTCGGCGAGGTCGGCGGCCACCCGCAGGCCGTACTCGGTGGCCGCCCGCGACCCGACGATGGCCACGCTGCGCTCGGCGAGCGCACCGAGGTCGGGGTCGCCGCGCACGAACAGGCAGTACGGCGGCTCGTGCAGGCGGTCGAGGCCGGCGGGCCACTGCGGGTCGCCGGGCACGAGGACGTGCACGCGGTGGTGCCGTGCGGCCCGGGCGAGACCGTCGAGGTCGAGCTCGGGCAGCCGGACGTCCCAGCCGCTGCGCGACGGCAGCCGGCCCGCACGCAGGCGCACCAGGGCCTCGACCGCACCGCACTCCCCCAGCAACCGGGTCACCCCCGCGTCGCGCGGCTCGGTGAGGAAGGCCCAGGCGGCCCGCGCCCAGCGCTCGTCGAGCTCCAGCCGGCTGGTCGGTCGCGACCTGGCGTTCGGGCCGCTCATGCCGCGACCAGCTCACCGCTGCGCAGCGCGAGCCCGGTGGCCACCTCGTCGCGGCCCGGTACCTCGAGCCCGGCCAGGTCGGCCGCCGACCACGCGACGCGCAGCACCCGGTCGTAGCCCCGCAGCGTCAGCCGGCCCTGGTCGAGGCTGCGGTCGAGCACGGCCGTCGTCTCGAGCGGCAGCCGGAACGGTGGGCGCCGCAGCACGTGGCCCGGCACCAGCCCGTTGGTGGCCCAGCCCTCGTCGGCCCACCGGTGGCGCTGCGCCTGCCTCGCCACGACGACCCGGGCCGCCACGGCGGCGCTGGACTCCCCGGTTGCGTCGCCGAACGCGGCCCGGTGCACCGGCGGCACGTGCACCTGCAGGTCGACCCGGTCGAGCAGCGGGCCGGACAGCCTCCCGGCGTACGACCGGATCTCCATCGGCTTGCACGAGCAGTCGAGGCCCTTGCCGTAGGAGCGCCCGCACGGGCACGGGTTGGCCGCGAGCACCAGCAGGAACCGCGCCGGGTAGCGCACCACCTGGCGGGCGCGTGCGATCACCACCTCACCCGACTCGAGCGGCTGGCGCAGGGTCTGCAGCACCGAGCCCTTGAACTCCGGGGCCTCGTCCAGGAAGAGCACGCCGTTGTGGGCGCGGGAGATCGCCCCGGGCAGGGCCACCCCCGACCCGCCGCCCGTCACCGCCGCCATCGACGCGGTGTGGTGCGGCGCGACGAACGGTGGCGTGCGATCGAGCTCGACCACCTCGCCGACCTGACCGGTGAGCGAGCGGACGGCGTGGGTCTCGAGGGCCTCCTCGCGGCTGAGCGGGGGCAGCACGGTGACGAGCCGCTCGGCGAGCATCGTCTTGCCGACGCCGGGTGGACCCGACATCAGCAGGTGGTGCCCACCCGTCGCCGCCAGCTCGAGGGCGAGCCGCGCCTCCGGCTGCCCGACGACGTCGGCGAGGTCGGGGCCGGGCCGCGCCGCCGCCGCACCCACGGCCGGTGGCGGCGCGGGTGGCAGTGGCGAGCCGTCCTCGGCAGCGGCGTACCAGTCGACGACGTCGCGCAGGCAGCGGGCGCCGTGCACGGTCACCCCGTCGACGAGCTGGGCCTCGCCCACGTTCTCGACCGGCACGACGACGTGCGTGGCCCCGGACCGCGCCGCGGCGAGGACCGCGGGCAGGATGCCGCGCACGCCCCGGACCCGCCCGTCGAGCGCCAGCTCGCCGAGGTGGACGACGTCGCGGGCGAGGCCGCCACGGATGACCCCCGCGGCCGACAGCACCGCGACCGCGATGGGCAGGTCGAAGCACGCGCCCCGCTTGGGGATCGACGCCGGCGAGAGGTTGACGGTGACCCGGTGCGCGGGCACGGGAACCCCGCTGGTCGCGGCGGCGGACCGCACCCGGTCGGGCGCCTGCGCGCACGCGGCATCCGGCATGCCCCCGATCGCGAAGTGCGGCAGCCCCTGGGCGATGTGTGCCTCGACGTCGACGACGGTGCCGTCGAGCCCGGACAGCGCGACCGACCGGGTGCGCCCCAGCCCCTGGGTCACGACCCCACCCCGACGACGTGCCGGAGTACGGCCGGCCGCCCCGGCCGGCACAGGATGCCGACCACGTCGACGCGCACCTGAGCCGCGCGGGCACCCCCGCCGGGCCCGGCGAGGTAGGCCGCCGCCAGCCGCCGCAAGCGCATCGCCTTGGCGAAGGTGACCGCCTCGACCGGCTCGCCGAACCCCGCCGACCGACGGGTCTTGACCTCGCAGATGACGATGCAGTCGCCGTCGCGCGCGACGACGTCGACCTCACCGTGCTCACAGCGCCAGTTGCGGTCGAGCACCTCCATGCCCTGCTCGCGCAGGTAGCGCACGGCCAGCGCCTCGCCGTAGCGGCCCAGCGCCGCGGCCCGGCCCGGCGGCCGGGACACCGTGGCGCGCGGCACGGCCGGCGGGGTGCGCGAGGGCGGGTCGGTGCTGGTCATGACCGCAGCCAACCGGCCCGACCGGGCCGGGGCCAGCGATGCCTGGGACCTGTGGACGACGACCGGCCCGAGCCTGCCCTGTGGACGAACGCCGAGCGCGCGAGCTACCTCAGAACTCGCCCTTGGGCAGCTCGAGCTCGCTCTTGGCGAGCTCCTCGACGTTGACGTCCTTGAAGGTGACCACCCGCACCGTCTTCGCGAAGCGGGCGGGGCGGTAGATGTCCCAGACCCACGCGTCGTGCATGGTGACGTCGAAGAACACCTCGCCGCCGTCGTTGCGCACCAACACATCGACGCTGTTGCACAGGTAGAACCGACGCTCGGTCTCGACGACGTGGCTGAACAGCCCCACGACGTCGCGGTACTCGCGGTAGAGCGCGAGCTCCGCCTCGCTCTCGTACTTCTCGAGGTCCTCCGAGCTCATCGCTCTCCCACTCGCGTCAGGTCGGTCGTTCCGGTCAGGTCGGTCAGGTACAGGTCGTCGGCGTCCAGGGGGCCCACCGCATCCGGCGCTGAGGAGTCGAGCGCCTCTGGCGGCATCCGGACGCTCATCCCGTCATCATCATCCATCGTGCCGGGCAGCCGCCACGACCGGCGGTGCAGCTCGCACGGGCCCAGGCGGCGCAGCGCGTCGAGGTGCTCCGGCGCGGCATACCCCTTGTTCTCGACCCAGCCGTAGCCGGAATACGCCTCCTGCGCACCGAGGTCGACCATGATCCGGTCGCGGACGACCTTGGCGAGAACGCTGGCCGCGGCGACCGACGAGCACTTCAGGTCGGCCTTGATCATCGTCGTCACCGGCGGGGTGTCGACGCGGTCCTCGTGGGCGAACGCGAGCAGGCCGACGTCCTCGGGCGAGGTGAGCCAGTCGTGGTTGCCGTCGAGGATGACCAGGTCGGGGCGGATGCCGGTCGCGGTCAGCGCACGGCATCCGGCCAGGCGCAGCGCGGCGATGATGCCGATCTCGTCGATCTCGTCGGCGCTCGCGTGCCCGACCGCGTGGCCGAGCGCCCAGCGCTCGATGCGCGGCACCATCCGCTCCCGGGCGTGCGGCGCCAGCAGCTTGGAGTCCTTGACGCCCTGCGGCGCCGTGCGGCAGCGTCTCGTCGATGATCACGACCCCGACGGTGACCGGGCCGGCGAGCGCACCGCGGCCCACCTCGTCCATGCCCGCGAGCACCCGGTGGCCGTCGCGCTGCAGGGCCCGTTCGACGCGCAGGCTCGGCCGGCGCGGACCCGTGGGGCTCACGGCCCGGCCGCCGCTTCGGGGACGGTGGCGAAGGTCTCGTCGTGGTTGGACAGCCATCCGGCCCGCCCGAGCGGCCAGACGATCGCCACGGCCCGACCGGTGATGTCGTCGATCGGCACCGAGCCGTCCGCGCCGGTGCCCGACGGGTCGTGGAAGCGCGAGTCCTCGGAGTCGGAGCGGTGGTCGCCCATGACCCACACGTGCCCGGCCGGCACGGTGATGTCGAAGTTCATCGAGCTGGGCAGGTCACCGGGCTTGAGGTACGGCTCGGTGATCTCGACGTCGTTGACCATCAGCTTGCGGTTCTCCGAGCAGCAGACGACGTGGTCGCCGGGCATGCCGATGACCCGCTTGATGAGGTGGTCCTCGGACTCGGCGGGCAGCAGGCCGACGAACACCAGCCCGTCGTGGATCGCTCCCGAGACGCCGCTGCGCTCGACGGGCGGCGCCACGTCGAGCCAGCCACCGGGGTCCTGGAAGACGACGACGTCGCCGTGCTCGAGGTCGACCGGGCCGGGCGTCAGCTTCGAGACGATGACGCGGTCGCCGACGAGGAGGGTGTCCTCCATCGACCCCGAGGGGATGAAGAACGCCTGCAGCAGCCAGGTCTTCACGACGAAGGAGAGCACCAGGGCCATGACGACGACCACGACGACCTCGCGGACGGCGGCCGTGAACAGCCTCAGCGTGCCCTGCGGTGCCGGGTTGTCGGGCGCGACGTGGCGGCCCTCCTGGTGGGCCGAGTGACCGTCGGGTTCGGGATGGGCCACCTCGGAGCCCTCCTGACCCTCGGCCACGGGGTCGGTCTCCGGCGCGCTCACGGGGCCGCCTCGGGAACGGGGGGCACCGTGCCGAACCGGCTCAGCGGCCAGACGCGCAGCACGACGGTGCCCACGACCGCGTCGCGCGGCACGGTGGACGCCACGGGGGCGGTGAGGGACACGGCATCCGGCGTGGAGGTGCCGACGACGGCGAGCTCGCTCTGGGCGCCGATGTCGATGTGCAGCAGGTCGGCGCGCGGCCGAGAGCACGCGCCCGACGACTCCGTCGGCGACGGGGGTCGAGCGGTCGACCGTGGCCGTGGCCGTGGTGTCGACGACGACGAGGTCACCGGGGTCGGCCGCGGGCCGCACCTTCCACACGAGGACACGGTCTCCTGGTTCGACGGTCGGCGCGAGCGCGGCCGTGGGGACGAAGTACGACTGGAGCACGAACGCCTGCACCAGCGCCGTGGCGACGATCGCGGCCCCGAGGAGCACGACCAGCCGGGGACGACGCGACCCGGCCTCGGCCACGGAGGTGGCCGGTGCCGGGTCGGCGTCCGGTCGGGCGGTCACCCCGCGGAGCCTAGTCGGGCCGTCTGGGATGAGCGCACCGGAACGGGGTCGTCTCAGCGGGCGACCGGGGTGTCCCGCTTCTCCTTGATCTTGGCTGCCTTGCCGCGCAGGTCGCGCAGGTAGTACAGCTTCGCGCGACGCACGTCACCGCGGGTGACGAGCTCGATGTGGTCGATGATCGGCGTGTGGAGCGGGAAGGTGCGCTCCACGCCGACACCGAAGGAGACCTTGCGCACGGTGAAGGTCTCGCCGACGCCGCCGCCGTGGCGACGGATGACGACGCCCTGGAAGACCTGGATGCGGGAGCGGGTGCCCTCGACGACCTTCACGTGGACCTTGACGTTGTCACCGGCGCGGAACGCGGGGATGTCGGTCTTGATCGACGCGGAGTCGAGCTCGTCGAAACGCTGCATGACGGATGTCGCTTTCTCGCGGCCTGCCACAGGTCACCCGCGGGTGTTTGGTGTTGCTCGTTCGAAGGTGCGTCCGCCGGGCCGCATGCCGGTCGGACCGGAGTCCGGGGCACTCCCCCCGTGGCGGGGGCCGTCGAGTCGACGGGACGCAGCCACCCAGTCTGCCAGAGGTGGACGCGACCGGCGAAATCCCGGATGCCGGTGCGCCCGCGCCGCTCGCGCGGCCTCGCCCTGCCCCGACCTGTCGGTGTGCACGGCATACGGTGAGCGGGTGACGATCGACCCGGGCCTGCCCGTCGCCCTGGCGGTGGTGCTGCTGCTGACCCTGACCGTCACGATGTACCTGGTCGGTCGGCTCCCCCAACCCGGGTCGACCCTGTTCGCCGCGGGCCGCGCGATCGTGCAGCTGAGCATCGCGGCGCTGGTCATCGCGGCCGTCATCAGGTCGCTGGCCCTGTCGCTGCTGCTGCTGGCCTTCATGTTCGTGGTCGCCGTCGTGACGACCGTCCGCCGGGTCGAGGCCCCCAAGGCCTGGCCGTGGGCGACCCTGGCCATGCTCACGGGCCTGGTGCCCGTGGTGCTGATCATCCTGCTGACCCGCACCGTGCCCCCGACCGGCATCGCCCTCGTGCCCGTCGTCGGCATCCTCGCGGGCAACACGATGAACGGCCACACCCTCACCTGCCGCCGCGCGTTCGCGGCTCTACGGGAGGAGAAGGGCCAGTACGAGGCGGCGCTCTCGCTCGGGCTGACCCGGGCGCAGTCGGTCGGCGAGGTGGTGCACCGCCGGGTGCCCGAGGCGCTCATCCCGGGCCTGGACCAGGTGCGCACGGCCGGCGTCGTCACCCTGCCGGGCGCGTTCATCGGCGTGCTCCTCGGCGGCGGGTCCCCGGCGCAGGCCGCGGCCGCCCAGGTGCTGGTGCTCATGGGCATCATGGCCGCGCAGACGACCACGGCCGTGGTGGCCGAGCGGCTCATCGGGGAGGCCCGGCTGCTGCCCGACGACCTCAAGGCCTCGCTGCAGCCCTGACGGCGGTGACGGCCGACGTGCTGCCGGCGGATCAGCGCTCGAGCTTGGTGACGACCCGCTGGACCGTGAGCCAGCTGCGGGTGGTGATGTCCTTGCCGTAGGACTTCTCCAGCCAGGTCATGAAGTCCGGGGTCGTGCCGGGGTCGCTGTTGTCCGTGATGGCGAGCACGGCGCGGGCAGCCCGGTCGTAGCGGACCACCCGGGTGCGCGAGTCCGGGTGCTCCGGGACGACCTCAGGGGCTGTTGCCGGGTCCTTGAGGAAGGTTGCGGTCAGGTAGGTGGCACGACCGTGCGTCAACCCGGGAAAGGGGTCGCTGTCCAGGAGCGCGCGCAGATCGGCGTGGGCGCGCAGGATGGTCCGGCTCGAGAGGCCGAGGTCAGTGGCGAGCGCGTCCTCGATCCGTTGCTCGAGGACGGCGGTGTCTGCCGTGTCGCTGCGAAACACGATGTTGCCGCTGGCCAGCACCGAGGCCACCTCCGTGAACCCCAGCCGCTCGAACACTCCCCGCAGCTTGTCATTGGTCATGTTCCGGCCGCTCGGCGCGATCCCGCGCAGCAGGGCGGCGAACTGGGGCATGGTTCGACCGTACCGGCAGGAAATGTCGGTGGCAGGTGGCCGGCCCGGTGGTTAGGTTCAGCGGTGTGCCCTCACTGAAGGATGCCCTGGACGACACCGCGGAAAGCACTGGCTTCTCCGGGGTGGTCCGCATCGATCGGTCCGGCGACACCGAGCTGTCAGCGGCCTACGGGTTCGCCGACCGTGGCCATGGAGTCCCCAACACGGTCGAGACGCTGTTCGGGACGGCGAGTGGATCGAAGACGCTGACCGCACTGGCGGTCATGGCGCTGGTCGAGCGTGGCACGCTGCAGCTCGGCACCACCGCCCGGTCGTTGCTCGGCGACGACCTGCCCCTGGTCGCCGACGACGTGACGGTCGAGCACCTGCTGGCCCACCGCTCCGGGATCGGCGACTACCTCGACGAGGAGGCCATCGACGACATCACCGACCACGTGATGACGGTGCCCGTGCACGAGCTCGCGACGACCGAGCAGTTCCTGCCGGTGCTCGACGGGCACGAGACCCGTTTCCCGGCCGGCGAGCGGTTCGAGTACAACAACGGCGGCTACGTCGTGCTCGCGCTCCTGGCGGAACGAGCGAGCGGCGTCGGCTTCCACGAGCTGGTTCGCACCCTGGTCTGCGAGCCGGCGGGCATGGTCGACACCGCGTTCCTGCGCTCCGACGAGCTGCCGGGCCGGGCCGCCCTGGGCTACCTGGCCGTCGACGGCCTGCGGACCAACGTGCTCCACCTCCCCGTGGTCGGCAGCGGGGACGGCGGCGCCTACTCGACGCTCGCCGACCTCCACCGCTTCTGGGACTCGCTCCACGCCGGACGGATCATCTCGCCGGACGGGCTCGCCGAGATGCTCAGACCGCACAGCGACTGGCCCGAGGAGCAGCGGCGGTACGGCCTCGGCTTCCACCTCCACGCGACCACCGACACGGCCTGGCTGGAGGGGTACGACGCAGGAGTGTCGTTCGCCAGCGTGCACCGACCCTCGACGTCGACGACCTACACCGTCATCTCCAACTGGACGGACGGTGCCTGGCCGATCGTCAGGGTGATCAGCGACCGGCTCGGCCGCTGAGGCGCACGACTCGGGCCGGCGATCGACCCGAGGTCAGCGGCGGCGCTTGGTGAGGTCGACCGCACCGGGGTACGTGGGCTCGCCGGGGACCAGCCGGTAGCCGGCCCGCTTGTAGAACCGCTGGTTGCCCTCCTCGAGCACGCCGGTCGTCAGCCAGAAGCCCGTCACCCCGGACGGCGCCAGCGACTCCGCCAGCGAGAGCAGCTCGCGGCCCAGACCTCGGCCCTGGAGGTCGGGCGCCACCATCAGCCGGCCCACCTCCCAGAAGGTCGCATCGACCGGGCGCACCCGCCCGCGCGCCGACCCGACCAGGCGCCCGGGTGCACCGTCCGCGGACCGCACGCGCACGGCATACGTCGTCCACTCCCCCAGCCCGGCCACGACGTCGGCCAGCTCCTCCGCCAGCGGCGGCACCACCCAGCGACCCTGCGCCGCCAGCCCCTCGCGCACCCAGCAGGCGCGCTGCAGCACGAGCAGCTCGGCGGCATCCGCGGGGGTGGCCACGCGCACGTCGAGGTCGGCCAGCGCCCCCGCGGTCGCGGAGGCCGGCAGCAGGTCGGGGCGCCGGGCAGCGGTGCGCTCGAGGCGCTGCGCGTGCCGCCAGGCGGCGATCGCCCCGTGGTCGCCGGACAGCAGCACGGCGGGCACGTCGCGCGCCGTGCCGGCGTCGTCCCAGGAGGCCGGGCGGGTGTAGACCGGGTACTCGAGCAGGCCGTCCTCGTGCGACTCCTCGACGAGCGACTCCGCGTTGCCGACGACCCCGGGCAGCAGGCGCCCGACCGCCTCGACCATCGCCAGCACCGCGACCTCGCCGCCGTTGAGCACGTAGTCGCCGAGCGAGACGACCGTCACCGGCATCCGGTCGGCGGCGTGCTCGTAGACGCGCTCGTCGAGGCCCTCGTAGCGCCCGCAGGCGAACGCCAGCCACGGCTCGTCGGCGAGCGAGCGCGCCAGCGCCTGGCTGAACGGCACCCCACCCGGCCCGGGAACCACGAGGTGCGGCACCGCCGCCTCGCCCACGGGCCCGGTCGCGACGACCGCCTCGAGCGCCTCGGCCCACGGCTCGGGCTTCATCACCATGCCGGCGCCGCCGCCGAAGGGGCTGTCGTCGACGGTGCGGTGGCGGTCGTGGGCGAAGTCGCGCAGGTCGTGCACGCGCACGTCGAGGATGCCGTCGCGCCGTGCCTTGCCGATGAGCGACAGGTCGAGGGGCGCGAGGTACTCCGGGAAGATCGAGACGACGTCGACGCGCACCGGGGTCACACCCCGAGGTCGAGCAGCCCGGGCGGGGCGTCGACGACCACCCGGCCGGCCTCGAGGTCGACCTCGGGCACGAGCGCGGCCACGAACGGCACCTGGGCCTCGCGGCCGTCGGGCAGCAGGATCACCAGGCGGTCCTGGGCGGCGCCGAGCTCGAGCCCGCCGACCTCGCCCAGCACGGTGCCCGCGGGGTCGACGACGGCCAGGCCGCGCAGCTGCTCCTCGGTGAAGACGTCGTCCTCGTCGGCGGCGGGCAGCACGTCGGCAGCGTCGACGACCAGGCGGGTGCCGCGCAGCGACTCGGCGCCGGTGCGGTCGGGGATCTCCTCGAACCCGACGAGCCAGACCCCGTTGTGCACCCGGGTGGACCGCACGGTCAGCGCGCGCGGCACCCCGGTGCCCGAGGTCGCCTCGGTGTCGATGACCGTGCCGACGGCGAGGCGGCGCTCGGGCTCGTCGGTGTGCAGCTGCACGGTCACCTCACCGAGCAGCCCGTGCGGCTTGCCGATCCGGGCGATCACGGTGCTCTGGCTCACGGGGACATCCTGTCGTGGAACGCGGTGGGTGGGACGACGAAGGCGGGGTGCGCCGGGAGTCTCCTCCCGGCACACCCCGCCGTCGTGCTGGGTCGGGTCAGCGGACCCGATCGGTGTCGACGATGTCGATGCGGATCTGGCGACCGCCGGCGAGCGCACCCATGACGGTGCGCAGCGCGCTGGCGGTACGACCGGAGCGGCCGATGACGCGGCCGAGGTCGTCGGGGTGCACGCGCACCTCGAGCACCTCACCGCGGCGCTGGTCCTTGCGGCGGACCTGCACCTCGTCCTTGTTGTCGACGATGCCCGTCACGAGGTGCTCGAGAGCCTCCTCGAGCATGGTCAGGCCTTCTCGCCGTCGGTGGCCTCGGCCGCGGGGGCCTCGGCCTCGACGGCCGGGGTCTCCTCGGCGGGGGCCTCGGCAGCAGGAGCCTCGGCGGCGGGCGCCTCGACCGGCTCGGCCTTCTTGGCGGCGCGCTTGCGCGGCGTGGTGGCGCCGGTGCCGTCGTCGCCGGTCTTGCCGGCGGCGGCGAGGGCGGCCTCGTAGAGGTCCTTCTTGGAGGTCTTGGGGGCCTTGACCCGCAGGGTGCCCTCGGTGCCGGGCTCGCCCTTGTACTTCTGCCAGTCACCGGTGATCTTCAGCAGCGCGGCGACGGCCTCGGTCGGCTGGGCGCCGTTGCCGAGCCAGTACTGCGCACGCTCGCTGTCGATCTGGATGACCGAGGGCTCCTCGGTGGGGTGGTACTTGCCGATCTCCTCGATCGCCCGGCCATCGCGCTTGGTGCGCGAGTCCATGACGACGACGCGGTAGAACGGTGCACGGATCTTGCCCATGCGCTTCAGTCGGATCTTGACGGCCACGGTGGTGGTCACTCCACTTCATCTGGTGAGCGCGGCGAGACCGCGCACGGATCGCGCGGGGTGCCGGATGCTCCGGTGTAGGCGTCCGGTCCGGCGGGCACGACGTGCTCCGACCGGACGGGTACAGCCGTCCATTCTGCCAGAACTCCGCGCCGGGCCCGACCACGGGCCCGTCCGGGGTGCGAGGTCAGCGGTTGTGCCAGGCGTCCGGTGAGTCGGCCTTGGCGCGCACCGCTGCCGGCAGGTCGCCGCTGAGCACGTCGGCGAGGCTGGTGTCGTCGAGCACCTCGCGCAGGGCCACCCGCACCGCGACCCACACGGTCGGCAGGTGCTGGGCCACTCCCTCGTAGCTCGTCTCGTGCGGCCGCAGCCCGCGCACCTCGGCGAGCGGCCCGTCGACGGCCCGGAAGACGTCACCGAGGCTGACCTCGGATGCCGGTCGCGCCAGCGTGTAGCCGCCGCGGGCGCCGCGGGTGCTCACCACGAGCTCGGCGCCGCGCAGGTCGGCCACGATCGCCTCGAGGAACTTGCGGGGCAGGTCCTGGCGCTGGGCGAGGGTCTCGACGCTGAGCGGCCCGGCGGCCTCGGCCTGGGCCCGCGCGAGCGCGAGCATCGCCCGGACGGCGTACTCGGTGCGCGCGGAGATGTCCACGCCGCACAGTGTGGCGCGACAGTGCCGCTGCAGGCGCGCCCCGCACGGCACCGGATGCGCGTGCCGCCGCCTCAGATCGCGAGCGCCGGCTCCGCGTCCGTGGCGTCGGCGGGGCGCACGGCCCGCGCGAAGACGGTCTCCCCCGGCTCGAAGTGCAGCCGGTCGGCCTCCGCGCGGGTCACCTGGGCGGCGAACCGCTCTCCCGAGTCGGCCCGCAGCTCGACCCGCACCTCGAAGCCGAGCCGCACGACGCGCTCGACGACGGCCTCGACGACCCCCGGCGACCCGGCGACGCGGGCGTCGACGGCCAGCGCCGCCACCCGGTCACGATCGAGCACGATGTCGTGCGGCCGCACCAGCTGGCCGCCGAGCCGGGCGACCGAGCCGAGGAAGGACATCACGAAGTCGTTGGCCGGCCGCTCGTAGAGCGACACCGGGTCGCCGACCTGCTCGATGCGGCCCTTGTTGAGCACGGCGATGCGGTCGGCGACGTCGAGCGCCTCCTCCTGGTCGTGGGTGACCAGCACGGTCGTCACGTGCACCTCGTCGTGCAGGCGGCGCAGCCAGTGCCGCAGGTCGGCGCGCACCTTGGCGTCCAGGGCCCCGAACGGCTCGTCGAGCAGCAGCACCTGCGGGTCGACGGCGAGGGCGCGGGCGAGCGCCATCCGCTGCCGCTGGCCGCCGGAGAGCTGCGCCGGGTAGCGGTGCTGGAACCCGTCGAGGCCGACGATCTCGAGCAGCTCGTCGACCTTGCGCCGGATCTCGGCCTTGGGGCGCTTGCGGATGGTCAGGCCGAAGGCGACGTTGTCGCGCACCGTCATGTGCTTGAAGGCGGCGTAGTGCTGGAAGACGAACCCGATGCCGCGCTTCTGCGGCGGCTCCCGGGTGACGTCGACGCCCGCCGATCGAGACCGCCCCGGAGTCCAGGCCCTCGAGCCCGGCGATGGCGCGCAGCAGGGTCGACTTGCCCGAGCCGCTGGGCCCGAGCAGCGCGGTGAGCGACCCCGAGGGGATCTCGAGGCTGACGTCGTCGAGCGCGACGAAGTCGCCGTAGTTCTTGCGGGCGTTCGAGACGGTGATCATCGGGTGCTCCTCTTGCGGTCGAGCAGGGTCATCAGCAGCAGGGTCGCGACGGCCAGGCCCATCAGGACGGTGGCCGCGGCGTACGCCCCGTAGGTGTTGTGGTCGTCGATGTAGCGCGAGTGGACGAGCAGGGTCAGCGTCTGCGACACCCCGGGGAAGCCGGAGGACACCATGATCACGGCCCCGAACTCGCCGAGCGCCCGGGCGACGGTGAGCACGACGCCGTAGGTCAGGCCCCACCGGATGGCCGGGATGGTGATCCGCCAGAAGGTCTGCCAGCCGGAGGCACCGAGGGTGGAGGCCGCCTGTTCCTGCTCGGTGCCGATCTCGTGCAGCACCGGCTCGACCTCGCGCACGACGAACGGCAGCGTCACGAACAGGGTCGCGAGCACCATGCCGGGCAGGCCGAAGATGACCTTGACGCCGGTGGAGCCCTCCAGCCCGCCGAACCAGCCGGACGCGCCCCACAGCATGATCAGCGAGACGCCGACCACGATCGGGGAGACGGCGAACGGCAGGTCGACGACGGCCTGGATCAGGCCGCGACCGGGGACCCGCCAGCGCACCAGCGCGATCGCCGTGACGACGCCGAAGACGACGTTGAGCGGCACGACGATCGCCACGATGATCAGCGACAGGTTGAGCGCCGCGATGGCCGCCGGGGTGCGGATCGACTCGATGAAGGTGTCCGAGCCCCGGCTCGAAGGTGCGGTAGAGGATGACGAGGATCGGCAGCGCGAGCAGGCCGAGGACGTAGGCGAGCGCGACGACGCGCAGGGTCAGCCGGGAGCCACGGGTCGTCGTCATGAGCTGCGCTCCTCGCGGCGCTGGGCGCGGCTGCCCCACAGCCGCAGCACGAAGAGCGTGACGAACGAGATGGTCAGCAGCACCACCGAGACCGCGGCGGCGTTGGCCGGCCGGTCGATCTCGATCTGCTGCTGGATGTACTGCGACACCACCTGCGGTCTCGCGCGGGATGTTCCCGCCGATGAGCACGACCGAGCCGTACTCCCCGACCGCCCGGGCGAAGGCCAGCCCGGCGCCGCTGATGATCGACGGCGCCAGGGTGGGCAGCACGACGCAGCCGGAAGATGGTCGCGTTCGACGCCCCGAGGGATGCCGCGGCCTCCTCGACGTCGCGGTCGAGCTCGATGAGCACCGGCTGCACCGAGCGGACGACGAAGGGCAGCGTGACGAAGGCCAGCGCGACGACCAGGCCCCAGCGGGTGGCGTTGAGGTGCACCCCGACCGGGCTGTTCGGGCCGTAGAGGGAGAGCAGCACGATGCTCGCCACGATCGTCGGCAGCGCGAACGGCAGGTCGATGAGCGCGTTGACGAAGCGCTTGCCGGGGAACTCGTCACGCACGAGCACCCAGGCGATGAGCGTGCCCATGACGGCGTTGAGCAGCGCGACGACCGACCGAGACGACCAGGGTGGTCCAGATGGCGGCCAGCGCGACCGGCGCGGTCACGGCATCCCAGAAACCGGCGAGCCCCTCGTCGAGGGAGTGGACGGTCAGCGCCGCCAGCGGCAGCAGGACGATGACGCTGAGCCACAGCCCCACCACCCCGACCCCGAGGGCGCGACCGGGCGCGAGCCGGGGCCGGCGCCCCGCCCGGGTGGGAGGGGCGCCGGCCCGCGGGCCGGACGACGGCGAGGTCTCGACGAGACCGTCGCGTTGTCGGGTGGTGGTCGTCATGGCTCCTACTGGGTGGCCGTGTCGTAGATCTTGGCGATGTCGCCGGTGTCCTTCTTGAACAGCGTGGAGTCGACCTCTTTCCAGCCGCCGAGGTCGGCGATGGTCCAGAGCTTCTCGGGCTGCGGGAAGTCCTTGGCGAACTTCGCGGCGACCGTGGGGTCGACCGGCCGGAAGCCGGCCTGCGGCCCACAGCTCCTGGGCCGCCGGCGTGAACAGGAAGTCGTTGAAGGCCTTGGCCTGCTCGGCGTCCTTGCTCTTGGTGACCACGGCGGCGGGGTTCTCGATCTTGAAGGTCTGCGGCGGCGTGACGTGCTCGACCGGGTCGCCGTTGCCCTCGATGAACATCGCCTCGTTCTCGTAGCTGAGCAGCACGTCGCCCGATGCCCTGGAGGAACGTCTCGGTGGCCTCGCGGCCCGACTTCGGCTGGATCTTGACGTGGTCGCTCGACCAGCGAGTCGATGTAGGCCAGCCCCGCGTCCTTGTCGCGCCGCCGTTGCTCTTGGTGGCGTACGGGGCGAGCAGGTTCCACTTCGCCGAGCCCGAGCTGAACGGGTTGGGCGTGACCACCTCGAGGCCGGGCTGGAGCAGGTCGTCCCAGTCCTTGATGCCCTTGGGGTTGCCCTTGCGCACCACGATGGTCACGACCGAGCCGAACGGGATGCCCTTGTACTCGTTGGCGTTCCAGCTCGCGTCGACCAGCCCGGCATCGACGAGGCGGGTGATGTCCGGCTCGACCGAGAAGTTGACGAAGTCCGCCTCGGCACCGGCCTCGACCTTGCGCGACTGGTCACCGGAGGCGCCGTAGGACTGCTGGAACTGCACGCCCTTGCCGGCGTCGGTGGCCTGGAAGGCCGGGATCAGCTTGTCGTAGCCCGGCTTCGGCACCGCGTAGGCGAACAGGTTGACGGTGCTGGTGCCGGCCGCCGGCTCGGCAGCCGCCGCGGCCCCGACGGCGTCGCTCGAGCCGCCGCCGGCACAGGCCGTCATCACCAACGACGCGGCGGCGGCGACGGCGGCGAAAGTGTGGCGACGGGTGATCATGGCGGTGGCATCTCCTGTGGTGTGGCCCGGGTGGGCAGTGGCGCCCGGTGGGCGCATTCCTATGCGATGACTAGGAGTTTGGTATAGCCCCGCGTTATCTGTCGAATAACACTCGATTATGTCTCGCGATGTGAGAGGGCCCCTGACGAGTCGGTGGGACGCCCCTACCGAGGCCGGCGCGGTTGCGGGTCAGGCGACCGGGCGGCCGCGCAGGACGACGAGCGACGGGCCGGCCAGCGCGGCGAGGTCCTCGCGCGGGTCGTCGGCGTAGACGACCAGGTCGGCCTCCTCGCCCTCCTCGAGCCCGGGCCAGCCGAGCCAGGTGCGCGCTCCCCAGCACGCGGCGGAGAGCGCCTCGGTCGTCGTGAACCCCGCGTGCGCGAGGTGGGCCACCTCGGTGGCGACCAGCCCGTGCGGCAGCGAGCCACCGGCATCCGTGCCGACGTAGACCGGGATGCCGGCGTCGCGTGCGTCGGCGATCGTCGCGTACCGCCGCTCGTGCAGGTCGATCATGTGCTCGTAGTAGGTGGGGAACTTCTCGCGGGCCGGCTCGGCGATCTGCGGGAAGGTGCTGATGTTGACCAGGGTCGGGACGATGGCGATGCCCTGGGCCGCGAAGGACGCGATGGTGTCGGGCTCGAGGCCGCAGGCGTGCTCGACGCAGTCGGTGCCGGCGGCGGCGAGGTCGCGCAGCGACTCCTCGCCGAAGCAGTGCGCGGTCACCCGGGCACCCTCCTCGTGCGCGGCCGCGACCGCCTCGGCGAGCACGTCGGCGGGCCAGCAGGGTGAGAGGTCACCGGTGTCGCGGTCGATCCAGTCGCCGACCAGCTTGACCCACCCGTCGCCGGCGCGGGCCTCGAGCCGCACCTGCTCGACGAGCTGCTCGGGCTCGACCTCCCAGGCGAAGTTGCGGATGTAGCGCCGGGTTCGGGCGATGTGCCGGCCGGCCCGCACCAGGCGGGGCAGGTCGTCACGGGCCTGCACCCACCGCGTGTCGGCCGGCGACCCGGCGTCGCGCAGCAGCAGCGCCCCGGCGTCGCGGTCGGCCAGCGCCTGCTCCTCGGCCGTCGCGTCGTCCACGGCCCCGTGGGCGCCCAGGCCGATGTGGCTGTGCGCGTCGACCAGACCGGGCAGCACCCAGCCCGGCACGGTGGTGACGTCGTGGTCGCCGGTCGGCGCGGCATACGTGATGCGACCGCCGACCACCCACGCCTGCGGGCGCACGTCGTCGGGACCGACGAGGACGGGACCGGTGAGGTGCAGCACCTGAGCCATGGCCCGACCCTAGTCGCGCGCCGGACGGTGTCGCGGGTCAGCCGTCCACGTGGCCGAGGGTGTAGCGCATGTCCTGCCAGACCACGACGCGGCCGGACTCGTCGCGGGCGTCGTCGAGGATCTGCGCGGCCCTGGCCTCGAGGCCGTCGCGCTCCTGAGCCGGCACCATCGCCCACATGGCTCGTTGGCCGGTACTCATCGAGAAGGCCTTCCACCCCTCGACGTCACCCCAGGGCACGTCGATGCGGCGGGTCACGGTGCGCACGCCGGTCGCCCCGGCCCCGCGCAGCAGCTCCTCCATCCCGGCGTCGCTGGCGAAGGGTGCGTCGGGGCCGACCACCTTCGGGTCGAGCATCCCGGGCGGCAGCCACGGCGTGAACGGCGCGGCTCCCACCGACAGGACTCAGCCGGCGGGCAGCAGGCGCAGCACCCGGCGCAGCGTCTCGGTGACGACCTCGGGCGCCTCGCTGTGACCCAGTGGCCGACGCCCTTGACGACCACCGGGTCGCGCCCGCGGGAACAGGGCGCGCATCTGCTCGGTGTCGGCGTCCTTGACGTAGCTGGAGTCGCCGCCGACGAGCCACACGACCGGGCCGTCGTAGGGTGCGGCGCCGGTGTCCGGGAAGTCGGCGATCTGCGAGTCGGAGCCGCGGGCGGCATCCCGGGCGAACAGGTCGAGGTTGGCCTGCCACGACCAGGTCGTGCCGTTCCGCCGCAGGTTCTGCAGCAGGAAGCCGCGCACCCCGGCGTCGGGCTCGACCGCGGCGAACCGCTCCTCGGCGTCGGCGCGGCCGACCAGCTCGTCGAGCGGCAGGGCCCGCATCGCCTCGATGTAGTGCACGAACCGGTCGAGGTCGCCGTAGTCCTTGGGTGCGATGTCGACGACGACCAGGCTGCGCACCAGCTCGGGGTGGGTCAGCGTGGTCACCATGGCGACCTTGCCGCCGAGCGAGTGCCCGACGAGCACCCAGGGCTCCCCCGGCGCGACGGCCTCGAGGGTGGCGGCGACCTGGGTGGCATACGCCTCGTAGGAGAACTCCTGCGTCCACGGCGAGCGGCCGTGGTCGGGCAGGTCGACGAGCAGGCATCGGGCGCCCGTGCCGTCCGGGCCGGCGAGCGACTTGGCGATCTGGGTCCAGTTGCGGCCCTGACCGAACAGCCCGTGCAGGAACGCGACCCGCGGCCCGGCGGTGCCGACCGGCATCGTGTGCAGGCCGGGCCCCGGCGCGGAGGTCACTGCCCCAGGAACTTCTCGAAGCCCTTCGGCAGCTGCGCCGGGTCGATGGCGGCGGGCTCGACGGCGCCCGGAGCACCGGTCTCGCCGAGCCCCCGAACGACCCACCCGCCGGGGATGCCGGGCGCTGGCTCGCCGCTCGCTCCTCGGCCGCCCGCTTGGCCGGGTTGCCGGACTTGGACTTCTTGCGCTGCGGCACCTGCTGGCGGCCGCGCTTGCCGGGGCCCGAACCCCCACCGGGCATGCCCGGCATCCCGGGCATGCCGCCGCCCTTGGCCATCTGCTTCATCATCTTCTGCGCCTCGCCGAAGCGCTCGAGCAGCTGGTTGACCTCGGAGGTGCTCGTGCCCGAGCCCTTGGCGATGCGCGCGCGGCGCGAGCCGTTGATCTGCTTGGGGTGGTTGCGCTCGAACGGGGTCATCGAGAAGACCATCGCCTCGACCCGGTCGAACTCGCTTCTCGTCGAACGCGTCGAGCTGGGCGCGCATCTGGCCCATGCCGGGCATCATGCCCAGGATCGACTTCAGCGAGCCCATCTTCTTGATGGCCGCCATCTGCTGGAGGAAGTCGTCGAAGGTGAAGTCCTCGGCCGCGAGGAACTTGCGCTCCATCTCGGCGGCGTGGTCGCGGTCGAACGCCTTCTCGGCCTGCTCGATCAGGGTGAGCACGTCGCCCATGTCGAGGATGCGCGACGCCATCCGGTCGGGGTGGAAGACCTCGAAGTCCTTCACGCCCTCGCCGGTGCTGGCGAACATGATCGGGCGGCCGGTGACCGAGGCGACCGAGAGCGCGGCGCCACCGCGCGCGTCGCCGTCGAGCTTGGTGAGCACGACGCCGGTGACGTCGACGCCCTCCTGGAAGGCGTGGGCGGTCTCGACGGCGGCCTGGCCGATCATCGCGTCGATGACGAACAGCACCTCGTCGGGCTGGATCGCGGCGCGGATGTCGGCGGCCTGCTGCATCAGGTCGGCGTCGATGGCGAGGCGACCGGCGGTGTCGACGATGACGACGTCGTGCTGCGCGCGCCGGGCCTGCTCGATGCCGGCGCGCGACACGGCGACGGGGTCGCCGTGGCTGCGGGTGCCCTCACCGGTCTCGGTGACCACGTCGTGGCCGAAGACGTTGCCGCGCTCCGGCGCGAACACCGGCACCCCGGCCCGCTCGCCGACGACCTCGAGCTGGGTGACGGCGTTCGGGCGCTGCAGGTCGGCGGCGACCAGCAGCGGGGTGTGGCCCTGGTCCTTGCAGCCAGCGGCGCGAGCTTGCCGGCCAGCGTCGTCTTGCCCGAGCCCTGCAGGCCGGCGAGCATGATGACGGTCGGCGGCTGCTTCGCGAACCGGATGCTGCGCGTCTCACCACCGAGGATGCCGACGAGCTCCTCGTTGACGATCTTGACGACCTGCTGGGCCGGGTTGAGCGCCTCGCTGACCTCGGCTCCGAGGGCGCGCTCGCGGACGGAGTGGGTGAACTCCTTGACGACCGGCAGGGCGACGTCGGCGTCGAGCAGCGCCAGACGGATGTCGCGGATCGTCTTGTTGACGTCGGACTCCGAGAGCCTCCCCTTGGTGCGGAGGTTCTTGAAGGTCTCGGTCAGGCGGTCGGAGAGGCTGTTGAACACCGGTCAAGGCTAACCGGGCCGGGAGGCTCTTCCCGCCGCGGCTCACGGTGCGCCCTGCGCGGCAGCGGCTCAGATGCCGTCGCAGGTGTCGATGACCAGGCTCACGGCCTGCGCGACCCGGGCCGGCGGCAGCGGCAGACCGTCGGAGCCGGTGATGTAGAACGTGTCGAGCGTCTGCCCGGCATAGGTGGCGATGTGGGCGGAGCGCACCGAGATGCCGGCCCCGGCGAGCGCGGTCCCGAGCTCGTGGAGCATGCCGGGACGGTCCTGGGCCCGCACCTCGAGCACCGTGGCATCGCTGCTCGCGCCGGGCACGACCAGGGCGCGCGCCTGCCCGGGGGTGCCGATCGACGCCTGACCCGACGGGCGGGCCACGTGGGCCCGTCGCCGGTCCAGGGTGGCGAGCGGCGCGCGGTCGCCGCGGCCGAGGCGGGCCAGGCCGCGCACGATGCGGGGCGGGTCGGGCACCGCACCGCTCGGCGACTCGACGTGCCACTCGTTCACCGCGATGCCGTCGACGGTGCGCAGGATGGCGGTGCGCACGGTGTGCCCCTCGGCGGCGAGCAGGCCGGCCGTGTCGGCGAACAGGCCGACCCGGTCGAGGTCGGTGATGTCGAGCCGGTGCGAGCCGCCGGTGGCGATGACCCGCACGTTCGGCTCACCGCCGCGCACGGCGGCGAGGAGCGCCGGGTCGAGCCGCCCGGCGGGCTCGGCCCCGGTGGGGTCGGTGTCCGGGCCGGCAGCCACGTGGATCGGGCCGTCGATGCGGGCGCGCACCGCGACCGCGAGCTGGTCGAGAAGGGTGGCCCGCCAGTCGGTCCACGCCGCCGGCCCGGCTGCGGACGCGTCGGCCTCGGTGAGGGCGAGGAGCATCTCGAAGACCTCCCGGTCGCCGCCCACGGCCGCGATGGCCGCGTCGACGGTGGCGGGGTCCTGGTGGTCACGTCGGGTCGCGAGCTCGATGAGGGTCAGGTGCTCGCGCACGAGGGTCACCAGCACCTCGACGTCCCTCGGCGCGAAACCCCACCGGGTGACGACGCCGCGAGCCAGCTCGGCGCCGGTGACCGAGTGGTCGTGGGCGCCGCGCACCTTGCCGATGTCGTGCAGCAGGGCCGCGACGAGGAGCAGGTCGGGGCGGGAGACCCGGCGGACGAGACCGGCCGCGAGCATCACCGTCTCGACGAGGTGGCGGTCGACGGTGTGCCGGTGCACCGCGCTGCGCTGCGGGCGCGAGCGCACGGCCGACCACTCCGGCAGCCAGGTGTCGACGATGCCGACCTGGTCCAGGCCCTCCCACACGGTGACCAGGCCGGGGCCGGAGGCGAGCAGGTCGCCGAACAGGTCGCGCAGCGGTGCGGGCCAGGGAGAGGTGGGGGGCGGCGCGTGCTTTGCGAGGTTGTCGAGCGTGGTGGGGGCGATCGGCAACCCGGCGCGGGCCGCGACGACGCCGGCGCGGATCGGCATCCCCTCGTCGGTCTCGGCGAGGCGGGTCGAGCCGAGCACGACCTCGCCGTCGCTGGCGAACAGGCCGTGGCCGAGCGGGGTCATCTGCGGGCGGCGCGGACCGACCCGCAGGGTGCGGGCGCGCTGCGACTGGCCGGCGCGGCGCAGCGTGCCGTCGAGCGCGTAGGCGATGTGCCGCCCGGCCGACGAGACGGACGTGAGCAGGTCGTCGGCGTCGTCGAGGCCGAGCAGGGCCGCGACGGCGTCGTGCTCCTCGCGGCCCAGGCGGTCGCGCCCGCGGCCGGTGACGACGTGCACCGCGTCGCGGACGTCGAGCAGGAGGCCGTGCGCGGCATCCACCCCGCCGCGGGGGCGGTCGGCGAGCCACGCCTCGGCCATCGCCGAGAGCACGGTCATGTCGCGCAGCCCGCCGTGGGCCTCCTTGAGCTCGGGCTCGATGGACTGCGCGAGGTCGCCCTGGCGCTGGTGGCGCGAGACGACGGCCTCGACGAGCTGCGGCAGCCGCTTGCGGGCGTTGCCGCGCCAGTCGTGGGCGACGGTGGAGCGGGCCGCGGCGACGAGCTGCTCGTCGCCGGCGATCGGCGCGAGGTCGAGCAGGCCGACGGCGGCGGTGAGGTCGGCGGCCGCGACCTGGCGGCACTGGGTGACGGTGCGCACGCTGTGGTCCAGCCGCACCCCGGCATCCCAGATGGGGTACCAGATGCGGTCGGCGAGCGCGGTGAGCTCCTTCGCCGGCAGCGAGCGCTCGGAGTGCAGGAGGACGAGGTCGTAGTCGCTGAGCGGCCCGGCGTCGCCGCGGCCGATGCTCCCGACCGCGGCGAGCGCGACCCCCTCGAGCTGCGATCCACCGGTCGCGGACTGCCACACCTCGGCGAGCCAGGCCCGGTTGAAGGCGGAGAGCGCCGCCCGGCGGGCCGGGCCGGCACCCGCGACGGCGAAGTCGCGGGTGCCGGCCAGGTCGAGCCGCCGGGAGCCGATCTCACTCGAGGGAGTGGACATGCTCAGATGGCCTCGACGCCGCGCTCCCCGGTGCGGACCCGGGCGACGTCCTCGACCGGAACGACCCAGATCTTGCCGTCACCGATGCGGCCGGTCTGCGCGGCCTTGAGGATGACGTCCACGACCGACGCCGAGTCCATGTCGTCGACGAGCACCTCGATGCGGCTCTTCGGCACGAAGTCGACGGTGTACTCGGCACCGCGGTAGACCTCGCTGTGACCGCGCTGGCGACCGTAGCCGTGCGCCTCGCTGATCGTCATGCCCTGGATACCGAAGGCCTCGAGGGCCTCCTTCACTTCGTCGAGCTGGTGGGGCTTGATGATGGCGGTGACGAGCTTCATGACTTGGCTCCTTCGAGGTTCTTGGCGGACTTGTCCTCGTGGCGGGCGTCGGACCCGCTGCCGAAGCCGCTGGCACCCATCCGACCACCGACGGCGTTCATGTCGTAGGCCGACTCGGCGTGCTCGGCCTGGTCGATGCCGGCGACCTCGACGTCCTCGGGGATCCGCCAGCCCATCGTGGCCTTGAGGGCCAGGGCGATGACGAGGGTGACGACGCCGGAGATGACGAGCACGGCCAGCGCGACGAGGACCTGCATGACCAGCTGGTCGATGCCGCCACCGTAGAACAGGCCGGTCGAGGTGGCGAGCAGGCCGACCCCGATCGTGCCCCAGAGACCGGCGACGAGGTGCACGCCGACGACGTCGAGCGAGTCGTCGTAGCCGAGCTTGAACTTCAGGCCGACGGCGAGGGCGCACAGCCCACCGGCGACGACACCGAGGACGATCGAGCCGAGCGGGCTGAGCGCGCCACAGGCCGGCGTGATGGCGACGAGGCCGGCGACGACACCGGACGCCGCACCGACCGAGGTGGCGTGCCCGTCACGGACCTTCTCCACGACGAGCCAGCCGAGCATCGCCGCGCAGGTGGCGGCAGTGGTGTTGACCCACACGAGCGCCGGCGGTGCTCGTCGGCGGCGAGCTCGGAGCCCGCGTTGAAGCCGAACCAGCCGAACCACAGCAGCCCGGCGCCGATCATGGTGAGCGGCACGTTGTGCGGACGCATCGCGATCTTGCCGAAGCCGATCGCGCTTGCCGACGATCGAGGGCGAGCACCAGGCCGGCCATACCGGCGTTGATGTGGACCACCGTGCCACCGGCGAAGTCGATCGGCGCGACGTTGGCGGCGCCGTCGGTGGAGCCGAACACCAGCGACGGACAGGCTGTCCTCGGCGCCGGAGAGCAGGCCACCACCCCAGACCATGTGGGCGATCGGGAAGTACGAGAAGGTGACCCAGAGGCCCGCGAAGACCAGCCACGTCGAGAACTTGACGCGGTCGGCGATGGCGCCGCTGATCAGGGCGACCGTGATGACGGCGAAGGTCAGCTGGAAGCCCGACGAACGCGAGCTCGGGGATGTTGCCGTAGCCCTCGTAGCCGAAGGGGTTGACGATCGTCGTCGGTCGTGCCGCTCCAGGCCGAACTTCTCGAAGGGGTTGGCGATGATCCCGGCGATGTTCTCGCTGCCGAAGGACATGGAGTAGCCGTACAGGACGTAGATGATTCCGACGACGCCCATGGCGGCGAACGACATCATCATCATGTTGAGGACCGACTTGGTCCGGGTCATGCCGCCGTAGAACAGCGCCAGTCCGGGAGTCGTCATGAGGAGGACGAGGGAGGCGCAGAGGATGACGAACGCCGTTGAGGCGTAGTCGACCGTCTCTGCTGCCTCCGCAAAGGGCATCAGTGGTGTGCTCATGGCGCCAACGGTGGCGGTCGCGGGTTTCGCGACCCGCGCCGTTGTGTTTCCGGCATGTTGCATCACGACCGCGGGTGTAAGCATCGGGTTTCGCAGCCCCGCCGGTCCCGCATGGTGAGACCCGATGACCGTGGGACGATACGGCGATGACCCCCGTCCTCGTCTACGACGGCGACTGCGCCTTCTGCTCGACGTCGCGCCCGGTTCGCGGCGCGGTGGCTGCGCCGCTCCCCCGCCGACTACGCGATCGAGCCGTGGCAGCGCCTCGACCTCGCGGCGCTCGGGCTCACCGCGGCCGAGTGCGACGCTGCCGTGCGCTGGGTGTCGGCCGACGGCATCCCGGATGCCGGTCACGTCGCCATCGCGCGTGCCCTGCGCGCCTCCCGCTGGTGGGCGCGTCCGCTCGGCGTCGTGCTCCTGGCGCCGGGGATCAGCTGGGGCGCGGCCCGGGTCTACACGTGGGTGGCGGCCAACCGGCACCGCCTGCCGGGGCACCCCCGCCTGCTCGCTGTAGCACCGGTCCCCCACGCTCGAGCTGGGTGCTCAGGCGGCTGCTCCAGCAACCGCCTAGCCCAGCTCGAGGATCGGGAGTGCGGACGAGCGTCAGTCGAGGATGGCGTCGACGAAGGCCTCGGGGTCGAAGGGCGCGAGGTCGTCGGGGCCCTCGCCCAGGCCGACCAGCTTGACCGGGACGCCGAGCTCGCGCTGGACCGCGACGACGATGCCGCCCTTGGCGGTGCCGTCGAGCTTGGTGAGGACGATCCCCGTGATGCCGACGACCTGGGAGAAGACCTCGGCCTGGCGCATGCCGTTCTGACCGGTGGTGGCGTCGAGCACGAGCAGCACCTCGTCGACGGGGCTCTGCTTCTCGATGACCCGCTTGACCTTGCCGAGCTCGTCCATCAGGCCGACCTTGTTCTGCAGCCGGCCGGCGGTGTCGATGAGCACGACGTCGGCCTCCATCTCGGCGGCCGCCTTGACGGCGTCGAAGGCGACGGCTGCCGGGTCGGCGCCGTCGCGGTCGGAGCGGATGGTCGGCACGCCGACCCGCTCGCCCCACGTCTGCAGCTGGTCGGCGGCGGCCGCGCGGAAGGTGTCCGCAGCGCCGAGCACGACGTCCTTGTCCTCGCGCGACGAGCACGCGGGCGAGCTTGCCGACGGTGGTCGTCTTGCCGGTGCCGTTCACACCGACGACGAGCACGCAGGCCGGGCGGCCGTCGACGCGCGACGACACGATCGAGCGGTCCATCGACGGGTCGACCAGGGCGAGCAGCTCCTCGCGCAGCCAGCCGCGCACGGTGGCCTCGTCGGTGCTGCCCTCGACGGCCACCTTGGTGCGCAGCGCGTCGACCAGGTCGGTGGTGGCGGCGACGCCGAGGTCGGCGGCCAGGAGGGTGTCCTCGACCTCCTCCCACGCGGCCTCGTCGAGCGTGCCGCCGGACAGCAGGGCGAGCAGCCCCTTGCCCAGGGCGCGTGTTCGACCGGGCCAGGCGGGCGCGCAGCCGGCGCAGCCGGCCGGCCGGCGCCTCGGGGCGCTCGACGGTCGGCGTGGGGGTCGGCGCGGGCGGCAGCTCGGGCTCGACCTCGGTCGGGGCCGGGCGCTCGAGGGTGCCGATCGACCCCTCGGGGGCGGCGTCGACGTCGACCGGCGGGCCGCCCGGGCCGCCGCCGGCGGTCGGCGTCGGCGGCAGCTCCTTGGTCCGGCCGCCGCGGCCCCGCATCAGGCCGAGGGCGATACCGCCGACGACGACGATGATGCCGACGGCGACGGCGAGGTACTCCCACAGGGTGTCGATGGCGCTCACCCGGTCATCCTCGCAGCCGCTCGACGGGCGCCCAAACCGGCGACCGGACCGGCGAGCGATCCGGCGGGCACGGCATCCGGTTCGCGGACCGCGCGGTCAGAAGATGCGCACCCGGTGCTCGGGCGCCAGCCACATCCCGTCGCCCTCGCCGCACCCCGAACGCCTCGTGGAACTCGGTGAGGTTGCGGGCGGCGTTGGCGCGCAGGTCCATCGGGCTGTGCGGGTCGAGGGCGAGCAGCCGCTCCGCCTCGGCCTCGCGCGTGACAGCCCGCGCCAGACCTGCGCCCAGCCGAGGAAGAACCGCTGCGTCGCCGGTGTAGCCCGTCGATGCTCGGCGGCCGGCTCGTCGCCGAGCGCGATGCGGTAGGCCGAGTAGCGCGATGGTGAGGCCGCCGAGGTCGCCGATGTTCTCGCCGACGGTGAGCGCGCCGTTGACCTTGTGGCCGGGCGGCGTCGCGCGGCTCGAGCGCGTCGAACTGGGCGATGAGCGCGTCGGCGCGGCGACTCGAAGGCCGCGCGGTCCTCGTCGGTCCACCAGTCGCGCAGGGTGCCGGTCGCCGTCGTAACTGCGAGCCCTGGTCGTCGAAGCCGTGGCCGATCTCGTGCCCGATGACCGCGCCGATGCCGCCGTAGTTGACGGCGTCGTCGGCGTCGAGGTCGAAGAACGGCGGCTGCAGGATGGCCGCCGGGAAGACGATCTCGTTCATGCCGCGGGTTGTAGTAGGCGTTGACCGTCTGCGGGGTCATGAACCACTCGTCGCGGTCGACCGGCCCGCCGAGCTTGGCGAGCTGGCGGTCGACCTCGAACGCGACGGCGCGGCGGACGTTGCCGAGCAGGTCGTCGGCGACGGATCTCGAGCGCGGAGTAGTCGCGCCAGCGCGTCCGGGTAGCCGATCTTGGGGGTGAACTGGCCGAGCTTGGCCAGCGCCTCGCGCGCGGGTCGTCGGCGCCCATCCACGGCACCTGGGACAGGCTGCGCCGGAAGGCCTCGACGAGGTTGCCGACGAGCTCGACCATCCGCTCCTTGGCGTGCGGCGGGAAGTGCCGCTCGACGTACAGCTGGCCGACCGCCTCGCCGAGCGCCTCCTCGACCAGGCCGACCCCGCGCTTCCAGCGCTCCCGCATCTGCGGGCGCCCCGGACAGGGTGCGGCCGTAGAAGTCGAAGTTCTCCTCGACGACGGCGGCCGACAGGTAGGGCGCCTGCGCGTGCACGACGTGCCAGGCGAGCCAGTCGCGCCACGCCTCGACCGGCTCCTCCGCGAGCGGCGGCGGCCATCGAGCGGACGTGGTCGGGCTGGCGGACGACCACGGCCGTCGAAGGCCTCCGGGCCGGCGCCGAGGCCCTCGAGGTAGCGCGACCCAGTCGATGCCCGGGCCCAGCTCGGCCAGGCCGGCGAGGTCGACGAGGGTGTAGGTCTTCACCGGGTCGCGGTTGGTCACCTTGTCCCAGTGCCCGGCGGCCAGCCGGGTCTCCAGGGCCATGACCCGGTCTGCGGCACCCTCGCGGGTCGGGCCAGCCGGCGAGGGCCAGCATCCGCCCGACGTGCGCGACGTAGGCGGTGCGGTTGTCGGCGTGGGCGTCCTCGCGGTAGTACGACTCGTCGGGCAGCCCGAGCCCGGCCTGCTCGAGGTAGACGACGTAGCGGCCGGGGTCGCGGTCGTCGGTGTTGACGAACGGGATGACCAGGCCGAGCACGCCGGCGCGGCCGAAGGCGCCGTCAGCGGCGACGACGTCACCGGCATCCGCGACCGCCGCGACCCGCGCGAGGTCGTCGGCGATGGGGCCGACGCCCGAGCGCCTCGACCGCGTCCTCGTCCATGAAGCTCGCGTACAGGTCGCCGACCTTGGCCGCGACCGTGCCCGCCTCCGGGGCGCCGGCGGCGACCTCCTCGATGATGGCGCGCACGTGCTCCTCGGCGCTCTCGCGCAGCACGTCGAAGGTGCCGTAGCGGCCCGGTCCTCGGGGATCTGCGTCGTCGCGAGCCACCGGCCGTTGACGTGGGCGAACAGGTCGTCCTGCGGTCGCACGTCGGGGTCGACGGCGGCCTGGTCGATACCGGACTTCACGGCACGTGGCTCCTCTGCCTCGATGGTCTGGCCCATCGAACCACACCGGTCTGTCGCCCCTGCCGCGGCGTTGCCGCGGGGCTGAGTCGGCTCAGGCGCGGGCGCCCACGGGCTCCTCGTGCCGGACGACGTCGTCGCCGTCGTCGTCCTTGGTGGACCGGCCGGGCAGCAGCTGGCGGTCGCGGATCGAGTCGAGGACCTCCTCGCCGCGTTCGGTGAGCACCTCACGACCCGCGCGACGCGCCGGGACGGCGACGAGCGCCATCACGGCCAGGGCGAGGGCGACGCAGGTGAGCATGCCGAGCACGACGGAGACCATGTGGCAAGGCTTTCATCGAGGCACGCGGCACACCAAATCGGCGCCCCGACTAGGGTGACGTCCGTGACTGCCGGCGCCCTCTCGACGGACGGGTCGACGACACGTCCTCGCCGTCGCCTCCCCATGTTCACCGAGGTCATCATCGCGCTCGTCGCGGTCGCCCTCGTGCAGGCCTTCGTCGTCAAGCCGTTCGGGGTGCCCTCGCAGTCGATGGAGCAGACCCTGCACATCGGCGACCGCATCCTGGTCAACCGGCTCGACGACGACATCACCCGCGGGGACGTCGTGGTGTTCGGCCACGGGAACACCTGGCAGGAGAAGGAGCTGCCGCCGGCGAGCAACGTCGTGACGCGGGCCTTGCGCGCCTTCGGCGACCTGACCGGCATCGGGCCGAGCAGCACGGCCTACACGGTCAAGCGGGTCATCGGCCTGCCCGGGCAGAAGGTGGCCTGCTGCAGCACGGACGGCAAGGTGACCGTCGACGGCCAGCCGCTCGACGAGCCCTACATCTACGAGGACCTGCCGTTCACCCCCGGCACGCTCGACTGCTCCAGCTCACCGCGCTCGCCCCGCTGCTTCCCGGAGATCACCGTGCCGCGCGAGAACCTGATCGTGCTCGGCGACCACCGCTCGCGAGTCGGCCGACTCGGTCATCGGGTGCCGCGGCGCCACCGAGGGGCCGGAGTGTGCCCGGTTCGTGCCGAAGGAACGCGTCGTCGGGCCCGTCGTGCTCCGGTTCTGGCCGCTGGGCGACATCGGCCCCCTCCCGCACTGACCGGGCGCAGGCCCAAGCAGCCGGGGTGCGCCGTCAGACATGCAGAGGCCCCTGCCCAGCACCGGCTAGCGCCTGCTCGACCCGGCGTGGGTCAGCGAGGCGATCAGCACCGCGGGCCTCACCCGGGACTGGTGATCAGGCCGTGGCGGCGACGTCGCGGATGCGTTGGGAGACAACGGTGGTGACGCCGTCGCCGCGCATCGACACGCCGTAGAGCGCGTCGGCGACCTCCATCGTGCGCTTCTGGTGGGTGATGACGATCAGCTGGCTGGAGTCGCGCAGCTCCTCGAACAGGGTGATGAGCCGGCCCAGGTTGGTGTCGTCGAGGGCGGCCTCGACCTCGTCCATGATGTAGAACGGGCTCGGCCGGGCCTTGAAGATCGCGACGAGCAGGGCCACCGCCGACGAGCGAGCGCTCGCCACCGGAGAGCAGCGAGAGCCGCTTGACCTTCTTGCCCGGCGGGCGGGCCTCGACCTCGATGCCGGTGGTGAGCATGTCGTCGGGGTCGGTGAGCACGAGCCGGCCCTCGCCGCCGGGGAAGAGCCGCTCGAAGACCCGCTCGAACTGCTCCTTGGTGTCGTGGAAGGCCTCGGTGAAGACCTGCTCGACGCGCTCGTCGACCTCCTTGACGATGTCGAGCAGGTCGCGCTTGGAGCGCTTGAGGTCCTCGAGCTGGGTGGTGAGGAAGGTGTGCCGCTCCTCGAGCGCGGCGAACTCCTCGAGCGCGAGCGGGTTGACCCGGCCCAGGGCCTGCAGCCCCCGCTCGGCCTTGCGCAGCCGCTTCTCCTGCTCGTCGCGGACGTACGCGACCGGCTCGGGCACGGCATCGGGGTCCTCCCCCGGGCCGCTCACGTGCGGCACCTCGCGGTGCGGGCCGAACTCCTCGACGAGCACCTCGGGGTCGATGCCGAGCTCCTCGACGGCCTTGGCCTGCAGCTGCTCGATCCGCGCCACCTGGCGGGCCCGGGCCATCTCGTCGCGGTGCGCGGTGTCGGTGAGGTCGCGCAGCTCGTCCTGGACGCCGATCAGCTCGGCGCGCAGGGCGACCCCGGCCTGCTCGCGCTCGAGCCGGTCGGCCTCGGCCGCGTCGCGCAGCGTGGTCGCGCGGGACAGGGCGGCGGCGACGCGCTCGACGGCGTAGGCCGCGGCCTCGTGCACGGCGGCGGCCACCGTGGCCTCGCGGCGGCGGCGCTCCCGGCGCTCGCGCAGCCGCTCGCGGGCGGCCAGCTCGTTGCGGGCGGCACCCTCGAGGGAGTCGGCCCGGCCCTTGAGCGCGCGGGCGCGCTCCTCGCGGGTGCGCAGGGTCAGCCGCAGCTCGGTCTCGGTGGTGCGGGCCCGGCTCGCGGCCAGCTCGAGCCGGTCGCGCTCGTCGGTGGAGGGGTCCTCGCCCTCCTCGGCCGGGACCGCCTCGGCCTCGGCGAGCCGCGCCGACAGTCCGTCGAGCTCGGTGCGGTCGCGCTCGAGCGCGATGCGCGCCTCGGTGATGGCCCGCTCGGTGCGGTCGGCCTCGGCGGACGCCTGGCGCATCGCGGCACCCAGGCCGCCCAGCTGCTCGGCGACGGCCGCCATCCGGGCGTCGGACTCGTGCAGCGCCTCGAGGGCGGCCTCGACCTCGGCGCCGACCTCGCGCGCGCGCTCGCGGGCCGCGCCCAGCGCGAACCGGGCCCGCTCGGCGGTGGCGGTCGCGGCATCCAGGGTCGTTCGTGGTCTCGTCGACGGCCGCCTGCAGCTCGAGCAGGCTCTCGCCGGCGCTGCTGCCGCCGCGGGCCCAGCCCGGGCCGAAGACGTCGCCGTCGGCCGTGACGGCGGTGATGCCCTCGCCGCGCGAGACCAGGGCCACCGCGTGGGCCGCGGTGGGCACCAGCGCGACCCGCTCGAGCAGCTGCTCGACGGCCGGGCGCACCGAGTCGGGGGCGCGCACCACGTCGCGCGCCCACACGGCGGAGCCGTCGAGCGTCGGCCACGTGGCGGGGTCGCTGGGGGATGCCGTCGCGCCCACGAGCAGCGCGGCGCGCCCGCCGTCGTGGTCGCGCAGTGAGGCGATCGCGCGGGCGGCGTGGTCGGCGCTCGGCACGGCGAGCGCCTCGCTGGCCCAGCCCAGGGCGGCGGCGACCGCGGCCTCGTGGCCACCGGTGACGTGCAGCAGGGCGGCGACGGTGCCGACGACGGCGTGGTCGGCGTCGGCGGCGGCGAGCAGGGTGGCGGCGCCGTCCTTGCGGCGCAGGCTCAGCTCGAGGGCCTCGATCCGGGCCGTCGCCGAGGAGCGGTCGCGCTCGGCCTCGCGTTCCTGGGTGACCAGCCGCTCGATCTCGGCCTCGGCGTCGGCGAGGCGGGCGGCGGCGCGCTCGTAGGCGTCGTCGAGGCCCTCCTCGCCCTCCTCCTCCACGGCCACACCGCCCTCGAGGCGGGAGAACTCCTGCTCGGCCTGGGTGGCCCGGGCGCGGGCGGCGGCGACGAGCTCCTGGAGGCGGCCGATCTCGGCCTCCCCGGCCTCGATCCGGCTGCGGCGGGCTCCGACCTGACCGGCGAGCTTGGCCAGCCCCTCGCGGCGGTCGGCCGCGGCACGGGCGAGCCGGGCCAGCCGGCCCTGCTCCGTGGCGTACGCGGCCTCGGCCTCCTCGCGGGAGGCGACGGCGGCGGCGAGCTCCTCCGTGGTGGCCGCCACCTCGGCGAGCAGGGCGGCCTCGGCCTCGCGGGCCTGCGCGGCCTGGGCCCGCAGCTCCTCGGGGTCGCGGCCGGAGGTGGTCTCGTGCTCCTCGTCCTGGGAGAGCAGGCGCACCCGCTCGGCCGCGACCGAGCCGGTGGACTCCATCCGGTCGCGCAGGCTCTGCAGGCGCACGAACCGCTCGTGCGCCCTGGTCAGCTCGGGGGCGGCCTCGGCGGAACGGCGCTCGACGTCGGAGAGCCGCTGGCGGACGTCGGCGAGGGCGTCCTCGACGGCGGTGCGGCGCTCGATGAGGGCGGTCTCGTCGGCGACCTCCTGCTCGAGCACCCCGGTGAGCTGCACGAGGTCGTCGGCGAGCAGTCGCAGCCGTGCGTCGCGGGCGTCGGCCTGGATGACGGCCGCGCGCCGGGCGGCCTCGGCCTGCCGGCCGAGCGGGCCGAGCTGGCGGCGGATCTCACCGGTGAGGTCCTGCACCCGGGTGAGGTTGGCCTCCATCGTCTCGAGCTTGCGCAGCGCCCGCTCCTTGCGGCGGCGGTGCTTGAGCACGCCGGCGGCCTCCTCGATGAAGCCGCGACGCTCCTCGGGGGTGGCGCGCAGCACGGTGTCGAGCTGGCCCTGGCCGACGATCACGTGCATCTCGCGGCCGAGACCGGAGTCGGAGAGCAGCTCCTGCACGTCGAGCAGCCGGCAGGACGTGCCGTTGATGGCGTACTCGGAGCCCCCGCCGCGGAACATCGTGCGGGTGATCGTGACCTCGGTGTAGTCGATCGGCAGGGCGCCGTCGGTGTTGTCGATGGTCAGGCTGACCTCGGCCCGGCCCAGCGGCGGGCGCCCGGAGGTGCCGGCGAAGATGACGTCCTCCATCTTGCCGCCGCGCAGGCTCTTGGCCCCCTGCTCGCCCATGACCCAGGCGAGGGCGTCGACGACGTTGGACTTGCCGGAGCCGTTCGGGCCGACGACGCAGGTGATGCCCGGCTCGAGGCGCATCGTCGTCGCCGAGGCGAAGGACTTGAAGCCCTTCAGGGTCAGCGTCTTGAGGTACACGGTGAGGTCAGCGCTCTCGTCGGTCGTCCGGGCTGGCTCGGGGTCCCGCCCCGGGTCGGATGCGGCCCGACTCTACCCGCGGCGGGCGGGGTGGCCGGGACGTCGGCGGGCTTCGGTGGTGCCTGTGACCCCTGGGGCGGACGGGTCGGTGGGGCGGGTGGGGTGATCAGGTGGTGCTGCCGCCGCCGGCGATCCGCTCGTGGTGGTGGATCACCTCGGCGATGATGAAGTTCAGGAACGCCTCGGCGAACTGGGGGTCCAGGCCCGCCTCGTCGGCCAGCGCCCGCAGCCGCGCCACCTGCGCGACCTCGCGGGCGGGGTCGGCCGGCGGCATCCCCCGCGCGGCCTTGAGCTCACCGACCGCCTGGGTGCACTTGAACCGCTCGGCGAGCAGGTGCAGGAGCGCGGCGTCGATGTTGTCGATGCTCGACCGCAGCCGCGCGAGGTCCGCGGGGACGTCGTCGATGTCGCTCACCCGGCCATCGTAGGAACCCGTGCCGCCGCCGTCAGCGGCCGTCCACCCCCCGGATGCCGTTCCCCGACGTTCACCGCTCGAGGAAGGCGTTCACGCCCTGGGGCCGGCCCCACAGGGGCGTCGACACCGACTCGACCCGGCCGGGGCGGCGGTGGCCGGACGGCTGCTCGGCCAGCAGGTCGAGCAGGCGCTGGAGCGTCGCGGGATCGCCCTCGGCGACCACCTCGACCCGCCCGTCGTCGGTGTTGCGGGCGTGGCCCACCAGGCCGAGCTCGAGCGCGCGCGCCCGGACCCACCAGCGGAAGCCGACCCCCTGCACCCGGCCGCGCACGAACACGGTCATCCGCCGCACGTCGTCGGGTCCACCACTCGCACCGGGCACGAGCCCGATCGTACGGCGACGGCAGCCCGGCGAGGCCCCACGAGCGCGCCTCCGTCACTCTGTCACCACCAGCCCCTACCGTTGCCGCATGAGCACGGTGCAGGCTCACGGCACTGCCGGCACCGCCGCGCCCGGGGGCGACGAACGGGTCGGCGACCGGGAGGCACCGGCACGACCACCCGGTGCGGGCGGTCGGCTGGCGGGCCTCGACGGGTTGCGCGCCCTGGCGATCATCGCGGTCCTCGTCTTCCACCTCGACCCGTCGTGGCTGCCCGGCGGGTTCCTCGGCGTCGACGTGTTCTTCGTCGTCTCCGGGTTCCTCATCACGACCCTGCTCGTGCGCGAACGCGTCACCACCGGCGCCATCGACCTGCCCGGCTTCTGGTCCCGACGCGCGCGGCGGCTGCTGCCCGCCCTGCTGGTCTGCGTCCCGGCATCCGTGCTGCTCGCCCGGCTCAGCGAGGGCGACCTGCTGGTCGGCATCGAGCGGCAGGTGCTCGGCGCGTTCACGTTCACCTCGAACTGGCTCGAGATCGGTGCCGGGTCCGACTACTTCGCCGCCACCTCGCCGCAGCTGCTGATGAACCTGTGGTCGCTCGCGGTCGAGGAGCAGTTCTACCTGCTCTGGCCGCTCGCCGTGCTGGGCCTGCTCGCCCTCACCCGGCGGCCGGAGGTGCGCGCCGCATGGGCACTCGGCCTGGCCGTGCTCTCCGCCGCGCTGATGGCCGTCCGGCTCGACCCCGACAGCCCCACCCGCGTCTACTACGGCACCGACACCCACGTCATCGGCCTGATGCTCGGTGCCGCGCTCGCCTTCGGGTACGCCGCCCCGCACCGCGCCTGGACCACGTCGACCTGGTGGACGGCGCACCGCCGACAGGTCGCTGCCGCCGCGCTGGTCACCCTGCTCGGGCTGATGGCGCTGGGCGGTGAGGACTCCGCGCTCACCTTCCGTGGCGGCATCCTGCTCGCCTCGGTCGCGACCACGGCGCTCGTCCTGGTCGTGATCGAGCGGCCCGGTCGGCTGCGGGCGGTGCTCGAGCTGCCGCCCGCCCGGTGGGTCGGCGCCCGCAGCTTCGGCATCTACCTGTGGCACTGGCCGGTCTTCCTCGTCATCGGCCAGGACCTCCCGGTGGCCCCCGGCGGCCCGACCTACCTGCTGACCCGGCTCTGGTGCGTGGTCGTCACGTTCGTCGTCGCCGACCTGTCCTACCGCTTCGTCGAGACCCCGGTGCGGCGCCACGGCTTCGCCGGCTCGGCCCGGCGGGCCACCGCCCGTCTCCGCCGGCTCGGCACCCGGGGCGCTCGCATCGTGTGGTCGGTGGCGCTGGTGCTCGCGACGGCCATCGTCGCGGTGCTGCTGACGGCTCCCGCCCGCACGTCCACCGAGGAGCTCATCGCCGCCAACGAGGCCGAGCTGGTCGCGGCGGCGCCCTCTCCCACGGCCTCCGCGTCATCCGCCCCCACGACGACCGGGACGACGACGGGCACGACGAAGACGAAGGCGCCCGCCGCCGGCGGTCTGGACGATGCCCAAGGGCAGCGAGATCGACGCGTTCGGCGACTCGATGATGGTCGGCGCGATCCACGCGATGCGCTACTACCTGCCCAAGGTCCGGGTCGACGCGAAGTCGAACCGCCGGTGGAGCGAGGCCCCTGCGCTCGTGCGCTCCCGGGGCGAGTCGCTGCGCCGCGCCGTCGTGCTCGCCTTCGGCACCAACGCGGGCACCGACGAGAAGGCGATCCGGCGCACGCTGGCCGAGATCGGGCCGAACCGGATGGTCGTCATCGTCACCGAGCACGGCCGGTTCGCCCGCGCGGAGACCGACAACGAGCAGCTGCGCGCGATCGTCACGGGGATGCCGAACGTCCGCCTCGCCGAGTGGGACGCCGCGCTCGTGGGCACCAGCGGCCAGCTGCAGCCCGACGGCATCCACCCGAGCCTGGAGGGCTCCCACCTCTACGCCAAGACGGTGCGCCAGGCGTTCGCCGAGCTCTCGCAGGCGCACACCGGCACACCCGTGAGGCTCAAGGAGCTGCCGATGCCCTGACCCCCCGAGGGTGGGGCTGCCATCATGCAGTCATGTCCGGGTCCGGTCCGGCGCCCCTGGTGGGTCGCGAGGAGGAGCTGGCCGTCCTGCGGGCCGCCCTCGCCGCCGCCTCGGACGGCGCAGCCTGCGCGGTGCTGGTCGCCGGCGACGCCGGGATCGGGAAGACCCGTCTGGTCGGGGCGCTGCGCGAGACCGCCGCGCTCGACCGGGGGGCGCTGGTGCTCGGCGCCCAGTGTGTCGACCTGGGCGACCCGGGCCTGCCCTACCTGTCCGTGACCGACCTCCTGCGCGGCATCCGGGCGCGCGCCGACGTCGACCCCGAGGTCGCGACAGCCCTGGCACGGGCGCCGGTCCTGACCGCCCTCCTCGACCCGGGGGCGAGCGCCGCACCGGGCGAGGCCGGCGACGTGGGCGCCGGCGCCCTCGACGAGTCCCGGCGGCTGCGCGTCCTCGACGCGACCGCGACCCTGCTCGCCGAGCTCGGCAGGGTCGCCGGCCCGGTGGTCGTGACGGTCGAGGACCTCCAGTGGGTCGACGCGTCGTCGGCGGCGTTCCTGACCGTTCCTGCTGAGCCGGGTCACCACCGAGCGACTCCTCGTCGTCGCGACGGTGCGCACCGACGGGCTGGCCGCCCACCCACGGGCCCGTCGCCTCGTCGGCGAGCTCGGCCGGCTGCCCTCGGTGCGCCGGCTCGACCTGTCCCCGTTCGACGCGGACGAGGTGGCCGACTACCTGGCGCTGCTGGACCTCGGCGGTCTCGACGCCCGCCCCGCCGGCGAGATCGCCGACGAGGTCTTCCGCCGGACCGGCGGCAACGCCTACTTCGTCGCGACCGTCGCGGCCGACCTGGCGCGCACCGGGAGCATGGGCGAGGGCGTGCCGCCCGCGCTGGCCGACCTGCTGCTCGGCCGGCTGGAACGGCCTACCGGACCCGGTGCGCACGGTCGTGCGGTGCGCCTCCATCACGTCCCAGCCCGTCTCCGACCGGCTGCTGCGGCGCGTCGCCGGCCTCGACGACGACCAGCGTGGACGAGGCCCTGCGCCTCGCCGTCGCGGAGGGGCTCCTGGTGCCGGAGGGCACCGGGTACGGGTTCCCGCACGACCTGTTGCGCGCCGCCGTGCACGACGACCTCCTGCCCGGCGAGCGCGCCCGGCTGCACGCGGCCCGCGCCGCCGCCCTGGCGAGCGGCCGGGACGCCACCGCGTCGCCGGCCGAGATCGCGCACCACTTCGCCGAGGCCGGCGACGCCCCCGAGGTCCTGGTGTGGTCGGTCCGGGCCGCCGAGAGGCGATGCGGGTTCAGGCTCCGCAGGAGGCCCTGGACCACCTGGAACGAGCGCTGGCGGTGTGGCCGGGCGTCGACGAGGCGGCTCGCGCCGGCCTGCGCGAGGGGCGGCTCGCGGTGCAGGCGGCCCGCGCGGCGGGGCTCGCCGGCGAGCCGACCCGGTCGATCGAGTGGGGCCGACGGGCGGTGCTGCTCGTGCGACGCCGAGGGAGACGGCGTCGGGGGCGTGGAGGCGCGCGCCGAGCTGGCGCGCCGGCTGGTCGAGGTCGATGCCTCGCCCGAGGCGGTCCGGCTCGCAGAGGATGCCGTGCGCCTCGCCGCGGAGCGGGGCGTCGACCCGGCTCTCGCGGCGCTCGCCGAGGTCGTGCTCGCCCGGGCGCTGCTGCTCGCTCGTCGACCCGACGACGCACGACGACGGGCCGAGAGCGCCGTCGCCGCGGCCCGGGCGGCGCAGGACCCGGCCCTGGAGGTGGAGGCCCTCACGACGATCGCCTTCCTCGACGAGGTCGACGGCGACCGCGACGCCGCGGCCCACCGGCTCGGCACCGCCCTGCGCCTGGCGCGGGCCGCCCGCGAGCCGGGCGCCGAGCTGCGCGCGCACTACTCCCTCGCGTCGATGTACTACTACGACGGCGACGTCACGGCCGCGCTCCCGGTGCTGCGGACCGCGATGACCCGCGTCGCCGAGAGCGGGCTGCGCTGGAGCGAGCCGGGCATCGAGCTCCGGCTGCTGCACGCCATCGCGCTGTACGTCAACGGCGACCTCGAGGGCAGCCTGCGCGCGGCCGACGCCCCCGAGCACCGCCCGCCCGACGTCGCCGCCGCCCGGCTGGCCGCGGTGAGCTGCTACGCCGCGGTCGCGGCCGGCAGGCCGGATGCCGCGGCGCGCGTGGCGCGGCTGCGCGACAGCTGGGACACCGACCCCCAGGTCGCCCTCGTCGCCGGCGGCTGCGAGGCCGACCTGCTGATCTGGGCGGGTGACCCGGGCGGGGCCGTCGACGTCGCCGAACGCGCCCAGTCGCACCTGGACGCCGCGGTCGGCGAGGGCGCCTACGGCGGCCTGTGGCTGTCGGCGCTCGCGCTGGCCGGGCTGGCCGACCAGGCCGCGTGCCGGCCGCGCCCGCCGGGACGATGCCGCCGTGGCCGAGGCCGTGCGCCGCGGGGAGGTGCTCCGCGGGCGCGTCGAGCGACTGGTCACCGGCGGCCACGGGCGACCGGGCGACCTCGGGACCCGAGGGGCGCGCGTGGCACGCTCCGCGCCGCTGGCCGAGCACGCGCGCCTGGCCGGCGGCCCGGCCGTCGAGGAGTGGCAGCGTGCGCTCGAGGCCTTCGGCTACGGGCACGCCTACGAGCAGGCCCGCTGCCACTGGCGGCTGTCCGAGGCCCTGGTCGCCGCCGGTGACCGGGATGCCGCGCGCACCCAGGCCCGGGAGGCCGCCGCGGCGGCGGAGCGGATGGGCGCCGTGCCGCTGCAGCGTGCGGTCGCCGCGACCGTGAGCCGGGACCGGCTGGCCGCACCGCGGTCCTCGGTCGACGCCGTGCTGACCGAGCGCGAGCGGGAGGTGCTCGCCCTGGTCGCGGAGGGCCTGACGAACCGCGAGATCGGCAGCCGCCTGTTCATCAGCGCGAAGACGGCCAGCGTGCACCTGAGCAACCTCATGGTGAAGCTCAACGTCTCCAGCCGCACCGAGGCCGTCACCGTCGCCCAGCGGCGCGGTCTCCTCGACGTGCTCTGACCCCAGCCGCCGGACCCTCCAGTGGGACCGGACTGGGTGAATGCCTCATGTGCCGCCCCGGTCCTTAGACCCAGAGTCGAGGACGTGCCCATCCGCACCGTGCGGGGGCGACAGGAGGTCAGGACATGGACACGTCAGGTGCGCGCGAGCGACTCGCGGCGCCAGGTGGCCGGGACGGTGCTCGACGGCAACGACCCGGCGGCAGCCACGGAGGCCGCGGGGTTCAACACGGCGGTGACCCACCGCCCGAGCGTGGTCGTCGCGGCCGAGAACGCCGCGGACGTCGCGGCGGCCGTCCGGTACGCCCGCGAGTCGGGGCTACCGGTGGCCGTCCAGGCCACCGGCCACGGAGCGGCCGACCCGGTCGAGGGGGCGGTGCTCGTCACGACCTCCCGGATGCAGGAGGTGCAGGTCGACCCGCTCCGCGGCACCGCCCGGGTGGGAGCCGGGGTCCGGTGGCGGTCCGTCATCGACGCCGCCGTCCCGTACGGGCTGGCGCCGCTGTCCGGCTCGTCGTCGGGCGTCGGGGTGGTCGGCTACACCCTCGGTGGCGGGATGGGCCACCTCGCGCGGCGCCACGGGTTCGCCGCCGACCACGTGCGGGCGGTCGAGCTGGTGACGGCGGACGGGCTGGCCCGCCGGGTCACCGCCGACAGCGACCCCGAGCTGTTCTGGGCGGTGCGCGGCGGTCAGGGCCGCTTCGGCATCGCCACCGCGCTGGAGTTCGACCTCGTGCCGCTCCCCGAGTTCTTCGGCGGGGCCATGCTCTTCGGGCCCACGCAGGTCGAGCCCGTGCTGCGCGCCTTCGCGACGTGGGCGTCGACGATGCCGGAGGAGGTCACCACGTCGGTGGCGCTGCTGCGGCTCCCACCGGTCGACGAGGTGCCGCCCCCACTGCGCGGCGTCGTCAGCCTGGCCCTGCGCTTCGGCTTCGCCGGGCCCGCGCCACGGGGAGCGGCGCTGCTGGCGCCGATGCGCCGGGTCGCCCCCGCGCTCCTGGACTCCGTCGGCCCGATGTCGTACGCCGCCGTCGACGGCATCCACATGGACCCGACCGAGCCGATGCCCGCCGTGATGCGCGGCGGGCTGCTGCACTCGATGCCCGAGGCGAGCCGTCGACTCCCTGCTGGGGGTGGCCGGCCCGGACGTGGAGGTCCCCCTCGCCGTGGTCGAGCTGCGGCTGATGGGCGGCGCCCTCGGCCGGCCGGCAGCGGTGCCCGAACGCGGTCGCGGGGCGCGAGGGCTGCTTCTCGCTGGCCGTCGTCGCACCGGCCCCTCCCCCGCTGGTGGCCACGGCGCACGCGGTCACCGACGGCGTGCTGCACGCCCTGGAGCCGTGGTCGCCGGGCACGAGCCTGGTCAACTTCGCCGGACACGGCAGCGCGCAGGCGCCGGGCCACGCCTGGGCGCCGGACGTCCTGGAGCGGCTGCGCCGCGTCAAGGCGGTCCTCGACCCCGACGACGTCTTCGGTGGCGCGCTCGGGGCCGACGTCGTCCCGGCAGGTGCGCGATGACCCGCCCGGTGGTCGTCACCGAGCCGGGGCGGGGGCACCGGGTCGGCAACGTCGAGTTCCTCGCCCGCACCGTCGACACGCCGTTCTTCAACCTGGGGTTCGTCGTGCTGGAGCCCGGCCAAGGGGTCCCCGGCCACGTGCACGAGGACGAGGACGACTCGTTCCTCGTGCGTCGAGGGGACGCTGTCCCTCGTCGTCGGCGACGACGCCCGGCAGGTGCAGGCGACCCCGGGGACGTTCGTGCTCGTGCCGGCCGGCACACCGCACGAGATCGCCAACCACGGCACGGATGCCGTGCGCATCCTCAACATCCACGCGCCGGGCGGTTTCGACCGTCGAATCGGCCTGCGGTGAACCGACGTCAGCCCCGGACCCCTCGGGGCCGGGGCTGGCAGCGGGGGCAGGAGAACGACGAGCGGTTCATGAAGTGCTCGCGCCGGATGGGCGTGCCGCACCTCGGGCAGGGACGCCCGGCCTGACCGTAGGCGGCGAGCGAGCGGTCGAAGTAGCCGGAGGCGCCGTTGACGTTGACGTACAGCGCGTCGAAGCTCGTGCCGCCCTCGCCGAGCGCCTCGCGCATCACCTGGGCCGCGTGGTCGAGCACCGCTGCCGATGCGCGGCTTGGTGAGCGCGCTCGCGACCCGCTCGCCGTGCACCTGCGCGCGCCACAGCGCCTCGTCGGCGTAGATGTTGCCGATGCCCGAGGCGACGGTCTGGTCGAGCAGCACCCGCTTGATCGCGCTGTCCTTGCGCCTTGACCCGGCGTACGACCGCGGCCCGGTCGTAGGCCGGCTCGAGCAGGTCCGGCGCGATGTGCGCGATCGTGGCCGGGATGCCGTCCGCGTCGAGGTCGGTCAGGGCGAGCCCGCCGAAGGTGCGCTGGTCGACGAACCGCAGCTCGGGGCCGTCGTCGGCGAAGCGGAACCGCGCGTGCAGGTGCTTCTCGTCGGGCGCCGTGGCGTCCTCGACGAGCAGCTGGCCGCTCATCCCGAGGTGGAGGATCAGGCCGAGCCCGTCGCCCAGGTCGAGCCAGAGGTACTTGCCGCGCCGGCGCACGGCCCCGACCCGGCGCCCGGCGAGGCGGTCGGTGAGGTCCTGGGGGCCGGCGACGTGGCGTCGGGCCACCCGGTGGCCGCGGAGCTCGACGTCGGCGACGGTGCGTCCGAGGACGTGGTCGGCGAGGCCGCGGCGGACGACCTCGACCTCGGGCAGCTCAGGCACGGCCCGCGGTGGGTCCGTTCGGCTCGAGCTGGTCGGCGTCGCCCTCCGGGCGAGGTTCCTCCTCGGGGCCGACGACGGGCCCCTCGTGAGCGTCGCGGATGGCGGTCCAGGCCAGGGCTGCGGCCTCCTGCTCGGCGACCTTCTTGGTACGACCGGAGCCGGTGCCGAGCACCTCGCCCCCGACGACGACCTGGGCCTCGAACCACTTGGCGTGCTCCGGGCCGTCCTCGGTGACGCTGTACTCGGGTGCGCCCAGGCGCGTGGCGGGAGGTGATCTCCTGCAGGCTGGTCTTCCAGTCCAGGCCGGCCCCCAGGGTGGCCGACTGGGCCAGCAGCGGGTCGACGAGGTGGTGCACGAGCTCGCCGGCGGCCTCGATGCCCGCCGACTGGTAGACCGCGCCGATGACCGCCTCGACGGTGTCGGCGAGGATCGAGTCCTTGTCGCGCCCGCCGGTCGACTCCTCGCCGCGGCCGAGGAAGACGTAGTCGCCCAGGCCGAGCGTGCGACCGACGTCGGCGAGCGCACGCATGTTGACCACGGCGGCCCGCAGCTTGGCGAGCTGGCCCTCGCTGGTGTCCGGGTGCGCGTCGTACAGGGTCGTCGTGACGACCAGCCCGAGCACCGAGTCGCCGAGGAACTCCAGCCGCTCGTTGTGCGGGAGCCCCCCGGCCTCGTACGCGTACGAGCGATGGGTCAGGGCGCGACCGAGCACCGCTGCGTCCACCGGGCCGCCGGTCACCTCCTGGAGGTGGTCGAGCAGCTCGCTGACGGGTCGCAGCGGTGTCAGTGCGCCGGACGAGGCCGACCCCTTGCCCATGAGGGCGGGATCAGCCCTGGTGCTCGGTGCGCTCGGCCGCGCCGTAGTGGCGGCCCTTGTAGGTGCCACACGACGGACACGCCACGTGCGGCTGGGTGAGCGCCTTGCACTGGGGGCAGGTCGTCGTGGCGACGGCCGTCGCCTTCCAGTTGGCGCGGCGCGAGCGGGTGTTGGAGCGCGACATCTTCCGCTTCGGAACGGCCACGTCAGGTCCTCTTCTCTGTCGGCGTGGGCGGCTGCTCGGCCATGGCCGAGAGGGCCGCCCATCGGGGGTCGATCACATCGTGCTGGTGCTCCGGGTCCTCCGCGAGCGGCAAGCCGCACTCGGAGCACAGCCCGGGGCAGTCGGGCCGGCACACCGGCTGGAACGGCAGTGCAGGCACCACCGTGTCCCGGAGCACCGGTTCGAGGTCGATGAGACCGTCCTCGATCCGGAGCTCCTCGTCCGCGTCCTCGTCCCCCACCTCGTGGTGGTGGGCGTGCCGCTCGGCGTAAACGAACAGCTCCTGGAAGGTCCCGTCGACCGCTTCGGTGACGGGGTCCAGGCACCGCACGCAGGCGCCGGTCGCCGTGCCTCGGACCGAACCGGTGACGAGCACTCCCTCGACGACGGACTCCAGGCGCAGGTCGAGGGTGAGGGGCTGGCCCTCCTCGATGCGCATGACGTCCGTGCCGAAGTCGCTCGGCGCCCCGACCTCACGCGTCAGCTCACTCATCGTCCCGGGTCGCCGGCCGACGAGCTTGGTGTCGAGCACCATCGGGGACCGGGGGTCGAGTCGAGTCATGAGCCTTGGGTTTGGTCGGGGTGGTTCGGCCACGCCACACGGACGCAGACCGAGGGTCAAGGTTACCGGTCGGGCGCCATCCACCCAAACCGGAGACGCAGGTCACCGCCGGAGGGCGTCCTCGACCCCGGCCGCCACCGGTGCGGCCAGCGTCCCGGCGTACGTGGCGGTGACGTGGTCGCCGGCCCGGTGCACGGCCACGTGACCGATGACGACGGGGCACAGCTCCCCCGGGCAGATCAGGGGCGTCAGGTCGAGCAGGTGCACGTCGCCGCCCGTCGCGGATGCCGCGGCGACCGCGTCGCGCTGCACCGCCAGACCGCTCGGGGCGACCGCGGATGCCGTGTCGAAGGAGCAGCGGGTCAGCTCGGTCGGGTGCCGCGCGGCGCAGACGTCGAGGTCGTCGGGTGAGACCGGGCTGTCGCCGACGACGACGACCGGCACACCGGCATCCGCCAGGGTCGTCCAGCGCGAGGCGTACCCCTCGACCAGGGGTGCGCGTGCGGTGCCGCCGCCGGTCCAGGCGCTCGCCGCCACGCCGGAGGTGACGACGACGTCGGGCGGGTCGGCGCGCAGCGCGTCCATGACGGCCGCGTTCCACTCGTCGCACTCGGGGTAGGCCGCACCCGCCTGGGCCGCGGGGGCGTCCGCGAAGGCGCACGACGACTTGCCGTAGGTGACGATCCGCCAGCTCCGCGTCTTCGCGGCCTCCTCGAGCGCCGGAAGCCACTGCATCGCCTTGGAGTCCCCGACCAGCGCGACGGTGGTGCCGCCCTGCGGGTCGCCGAAGGTGCAGGCGACCGGTGCCGTGGCCGGGACGGGCACCTGGCAGTGGTCGACGTCGGCGGCGGGCCGGTCCGTTCCGGCGACGAGCGGGTCCGGGGTGACCCAGTCGGGGTCGTCCACGGGGGTGAAGGACTGGCCCGGCTGCAGCGTCGCCGCGCCGAGCTGGGACAGCGGCGGGAGGGTGCCGCCGGGCGGCGTCGTGGTGAACGGTGAGCGGAGCACGAACAGCGGCAGGGCCGCGAGCACGCCGACGCAGGACAGGGCGAGACCGGCGGCGAGCAGGGCCCGGGGCCGGTCGCGCAGCCACGGGCCGTGGTGGATCGGGGACTCGACGTAGCGCCACGACAGCCACGCGGGCACGACCGAGGCGAGCGCCAGCACGACCAGCCCCCAGGCCGGGATGGTCGCGCCGAACGCCTCGGCGGTCCAGCCGCCCAGGATGATGACCGGCCAGTGCCAGAGGTAGATCGAGTACGAGAGGCCACCGACCCACACCATCGGCGCGGTGCCGAGCACCCGGACCGGGCCGCGCGCCGGCCCCTGCCAGCCGACCCAGAGCAGCGCCGCGGTCGGCACGGTCGGCAGCAGCGCCCACGCCCCCGGCCAGTCGATGTCCTGCGGGAGCCAGAGCGCGACGGCGACCAGCGCGGCGAGGGCGGCCCAGCCCAGGGCGGCCGAGCCGCGGGCCGGGGTGGGGGGCCTCGGCCGGCCGGCGAGGGCGACGGCGAGCAGCGCCCCGATGCCGAGCTCCCAGACCCGGGTCGTCGTGGTGAAGAACGCCGGCCGGGGCGAGGTGTGCGAGAACCACACCGACCACACGAACGACGACGCCACCAGGGCCCCGAGGGCCAGGGCGACGACCCGTCGGCTCGGACGCCGCACCACGAGCGCGAGCACGATGAGCAGCAGCGGCCAGATGACGTAGAACTGCTCCTCCACGGCCAGGGACCAGAAGTGCTGCACGGGCGACGGGAGCACGTCCGAGGCGAGGTAGTCGGTCTCCCGGCGCGCGAACACCCAGTTGACGACGTACATGGCGGCCGCCGCGACGTCCACGCCGATGTCCCGCCGTCGCAGGCCGGGCACGACGAACCACGACACGATCGAGGTGAGCACCAGCACGAGCACCGCGGCCGGCAGCAGGCGGCGGATCCGGCGCCCCACGAACCGGATCCACGAGATCGACCCGTTGCGGTCGAGCTCGGCGACGAGCAGCCCGGTGATCAGGAAGCCGGAGATGACGAAGAAGATGTCGACGCCGACGAAGCCGCCGCGCACCGGAAGGCCCGCGTGGTACGCGAGCACGGTGAGGATGGCGACCGCCCGCAGCCCCTCGATGTCGGGGCGGAAGCCGGCGCCGCCACCCGGGCGGCGCGGCGGGGTCACGGCCGCGCGCGGCTGGTGGGGTGGGGCGCCGACGGGTGTGGACGGCATCCGGTCGCTTCGTCCGGTCGCGGGGTCAGCGGTCGGCACGCAGGCGCGCCACGAGCGCGTCGCGCACCTCGTCCGGGAGGAGTCCGGTCACGTCGCCGCCCCAGCGCGCGACCTCCTTCACCAGCGAGCTCGAGACGTGCTCGAAGGCCGGGTCGCCGGGCAGGAACAGGGTCTCGACCCCGGTGAGGTGGCGGTTCATCAGCGCCATCGGCCACTCGTACGTGACGTCGGAGGGACCGCGCACGCCCTTGACGACGACGTCGGCCTCCAGCTCACGGCAGACGTCGACGAGCAGGCGCTCGGCGAACGCCTCGACGCGCACCCGGTCGGCCAGTCCCCGCGCCGCCAGCGCCCGTTCGACGAAGCCGATCCGCTCGTCGACGGTGAAGGTGCCGGCCTTGGCCGGGTTGTGCAGCACGGCGACGACCACCTCGTCGTGCAGCGCGGCCGCCCGCTCGATGACGTCGAGGTGCCCGGAGGTCACCGGGTCGTACGAACCGGGGCACACGGCACGGCGGGGTCGAGGGGTCACGGGCACCACCGTACCGACGCCACGGGCGCCACCGGCGTCAGTCCCCCTTGGCCGACTCCTCGATCTCCGTCGCCTTGGCCTTCGCCGCGGCCTTGACGGCGTCGGCCTCCTCACGTGCGGCCTCCGGGGCGAGCGTTCCCTCGTCGACCGCCTCCTCGAGCAGCGCGGACACCTGCTCCGGCGACGCGCAGCCCTCCTCGAGCAGCTGGTTGCGGCGGGTCAGCCAGGCGATGCCGAGCTCCTCGCGACGTTCGAGTGACACGTCCTCGCGGGAGGGGTTGATGATGGTCTGCTCCTCCTCGTTCGAGTGGTGGTTCACCGCCGTCGCGAGCTCCTCGAGCGCGTCGTCGTACTTCTGGGTGTCGGTGCCCTTGGCCTCCAGGAACTCCAGCAGCGCCTCGATGATCTCGGCGTGCTCCTCCTCGCCGTGCTCCTCCTCGTGGGCCGTGATCGCCCGACCCCGGCGCAGCGTCGGGTAGACCTTCTCCTCCTCGGCGGTCGCGTGGGCGACGAGCACCTCGGCCAGCGCGTGGCGGGCAGCCTCGCGGTCGGTGTCGTTGCGGCGGGCCAGGCGCAGCAGGTCCTCGAAGAGACGGTGGTCCTCGAGGATCCGCTCCAGCACGTCGCCGCTCGTCGGGCGGGGGATCTCGATCTCGCTCATCGGCCCATCATGGCCGAGGCAGGCCCTGACCTGCGGCTCAGCGCCCGGCGAGCTCCGTGCCCGGGGTCCCGTGGGCGCGCGTCGGCCTCAGGCGAACATGGCCCGGTAGTGGTCGGACTGCGCCGGGTAGTAGTCGTCGAAGTCGACCGCGGCGACGTCGGCGCCGGTCTCCGCAGCCACGAGCCGGTCCAGGTAGTACTCCCAGCCGGGGCCGACGCCGGCCGCCATCTCCGCGTCCGGCACGGACTGGCTGAAGGTGAGTGTGGTCGTCCCGCCGGCCTCGGTGAGCTCGAGGACGAAGTGCCAGACGTTCGCCTCGCCCTCGACGTTCGAGGTGAGCGAGATCCGGTGGGGTGGCTCGCAGGAGTCGATCGTGAACGTCTCGGGCTTGACGTCGTCGCCCTCGGCGTTCATCCGGAACAGGACCGATCCCGATGCGGGGTCGCCGGTCCAGGTGCCGACCCAGCGTTCGAGCCGGTCGGACTCGGTGACCGCGGCCCACACGGACTCGATCGGAGCCCGGAAGGTGCGGTCGAGCACGACGCTGTCGTGGCCGTTGCGAGTCGCGCGGCGGCCGGTGGGCGTTGGGGTCATGCTGTCTCCTTCACTCGATCGGGCTTGTTGCCGGCGGGTCAGTCGCGGGTGGCGTACCAGATCGTGGTCTCGCCGTACTTCTTCGGTTTGCTCGCGCGCTGGATGCCGTCGGGCCAGGTGGGCTCGGGGGTGCGGGTGGAGCGCTCGACGACGAGGAGGCCGCCGGGGGCGAGCCATCCGGCGCGCAGGCGGTCGAGCACGGCGGCGAGGGCGGTCTCGTCGAGGTCGTACGGGGGGTCGACGAACACCAGGTGTGCGGCCTCGTCGGCGGACGGGTCGGGGGCGAGGTGGGCCGCGACGGTGACGCGGGCGACGCGGATGCCGGTCAGCCCGAGGTCGCGCGCGTTGCCGGCGATCACGTCGGCCGCCCGGCGGTCGGACTCGACGAGGACGACGGAGGCGGCGCCGCGCGACGCCGCTTCGAGGCCGAGGGCACCGGAGCCGGCGTAGAGGTCGAGCACGCGCGAGCCCCGCACGGCGTCACGGGCGTCGAGGGCCGAGAACACCGCCTCGCGCACCCGGTCGCTCGTCGGTCGGGTGCCCGACCCGGGCGGCGTGCGCAGGGTGCGGCCGCCGGCGGTGCCGGCGATGACCCGGGTCATCAGCCGCGCTCCAGGTAGGCGGCCTGCTCGGCGTCGACCCGGGCGCGCACCGCAGCGGCGAGGTCGGGGTGCTCGCCGAGCTCGGGGTCGTCGGCGACCAGGGCGAACGCGTCCTCCCGGGCCTGCTCGATGACGTCCTCGTCCTCGAGGATGTGCAGGAACTCGAGCTGGGTGCGCCGGCCGTGCTGGGCCGCACCGAGGATGTCGCCCTCGCGGCGCTGCGACAGGTCGAGCCGGGCGAGCTCGAAGCCGTCGGTCGTGGCGGCGACGGCGTTCAGGCGGGTCATCGCGGCCTCGGCGTCGGTGCCGGTGACGAGCAGGCAGAGGCCGGGGTGCCCGCCACGACCGATCCGGCCGCGCAGCTGGTGCAGCTGCGAGACCCCGAACCGGTCGGCGTCCATGACGACCATGACGCTCGCGTTGGGCACGTCGACCCCGACCTCGACGACCGTCGTCGACACCAGCACGTCGAGCTCGCCACGCTGGAAGCGCGCCATGACGGCATCCTTCTCGTCGCTGGTGAGCCGGCCGTGCAGCACCTCGACCGACAGCCCGGCCAGTGCGGGCTCCTCGGCGAGCGAGGCGTGCACGGCGTACACGCTCTTGAGCGGGCGGGCCGGGGCAGCGGGGGCGTCATCGTCACCGTCGTCGGCCACCGCCTCGGCGCGCAGGTCGGTCTCGTCGTCGGGCACGTCGTCGTCGCCGATGCGCGGGCAGACGACGTAGACCTGCCGCCCCGCCCTGACCTCCTCGGCCACCCGCGCCCAGGTGCGCGCCATCCAGCCCGGCCGGTCCTCGGGCACGACGTGGGTGGTGATCGGCGCGCGACCGGCGGGCAGCTCGCGCAGCGTCGAGGTCTCGAGGTCACCGAACACGGTCATCGCGACGGTGCGTGGGATGGGCGTGGCGGTCATCACCAGGACGTGGGGCGGCACGGTGCCCTTGCCGCGCAGGGCGTCGCGCTGCTCGACGCCGAAGCGGTGCTGCTCGTCGACGACGACGAGCCCGAGGTCGAAGAAGTCGACGTTCTCCTGGAGCAGCGCGTGGGTGCCCACGACGATGCCGGCGTCGCCGGTGACGACGTCGAGCAGGGTGCGGCGGCGCTCGGCGGTCGACTGGCTGCCGGTGAGCAGCGCGACCCGGGTGCCGTGCTCGGACCCGCCCAGCATCCCGCCCTCGGCGAGGTCGCCGAGCATCGCGGTGATGGTGCGGTGGTGCTGTGCCGCCAGCACCTCGGTGGGGGCCAGCAGCGCGGCCTGGCCACCGGAGTCGACCGCGGCGAGCATGGCGCGCAGGGCGACGATGGTCTTGCCCGAGCCGACCTCACCCTGCAGCAGCCGGTGCATCGGCACGTCGCGGCCCATCTCCTGCGCGATCGTCGCGCCCACCTCCTGCTGCCCGGCGGTGAGGGTGAACGGCAGCCGCCCGTCGAAGGCCTCGAGCAGGCCGCCCGGCCGCGCCGGCCGCGGGGTCGTCGACTGCCCCGCCGCCGCCCGCCGCCGCTGCGCGAGGGTCACCTGGAGGACGAACGCCTCCTCGTAGCGCAGCCGCCGGCGGGCCGTCTCGACCTCGGCCATCGTGTCGGGGGTGTGGATGCCGCGCAGGGCGTCGGTGCGCGACACCAGCTTCCGCCGGGCGCGGACGTCGGCCGGCAGGGCGTCGGGCACGTCGTCGAGCACGTCGAGCACCCGGCGCACGCTCTCGGTGACGGTCCAGGTGTGCAGCTTCCCGACGGAGCGGTAGATCGGGATGAGCGCCTTGCGGTCACCGGCGTCGAAGTCGTCGAGCATCGTGTAGCCGGGGTGGGTCAGCTGGAGCCGCTGGTTGTAGGTGCCGACCGTGCCGGCGAAGATGCCGCGCGCCCCGGGCACCAGCGCCTTCTCGTGGCCCCACGCCTTGAAGAAGGTGATGTCGATGTCGTGCCGGCCGTCGGTGATGACGACGTTGAGCATCGTGCCCTTGCGCTTCTGCATCGGCCGGGTCGAGGCGGTCTTGACCTCGGCGACGCCGACGAGGAACTTGCCCACCTCGGCGGTGCCGAGGTCGGCGTCGCGGGTGCGGTAGCGGCGCGGCCAGAACGCCAGCAGGTCGCCGACGGTGTGGATGTCGCGGGCCGTCGGCGAACTGCGTCGCCGCCGAGGCGATGATCGGCGCGAGCTTGCTCGACTCGGTCGCCACGTCAGGTCACCCCCACTCACTCCACCCCGACGAGCAGGGGGTAGACGGGCTGCCCGCCGTCGATGACGACGACCTCGAGCTCGGGGCGGTCGTGCCCCAGCGCCGACGCGACGCCGTCGCCCAGCCCGGGCTCGGCGTCGGCCCCGACCACGAGGGTCACGAGCTCTCCGCCGGCCGACAGCAGCCGGTCGAGCACCTCGCGGGCCGCCACGGCGACGTCGGTGCCGAGGAAGGCGACGTCGCCGTCGACGATGCCGAGCACGTCGCCCGGGTGGCAGACCCCGGCCCAGGTCAGCGCCTCCTTGGTCGCGACCGACACCGCGCCGTGCCGGGTGGCGACGGCGGCACCGGTCATCGCGACGACGTTGGCGTGCACCGAGCGGCCGGGGTCGAGCACCGCGAGCGCGGCCAACGACTGCACGGTCGTGCGGGCGGGCACCACGTGCACGTCGAGCCCCGAGCCGGCTGCCGCCTGGGCGGCGATCTCGGCGGCCATCAGGGTGTCGCGGTCGCCCGGCAGGAGCACGACGGCGGTCGACCCGGTCGACTCGACCGCCTCGAGCAGCTGCCCGGCCGAGGCACGCCGGCCCGGGCCGGAGGCGACGACGACGGCACCGGCCTCGCGCAGCAGCGCGCCGATGCCGGGGCCGGCGGCACACGCGACGACGGCCAGCGGCACCGGCTGCTCGCGGGCGTTGACCTGGCTGGCGAAGTGGGTGATCCGGATCCGCTCCGGGCGGCCCGCGGTGACGCCCGCCTCGACGGCCGCGCCCGGGTCGTCGACGTGCACGTGGACGTTCCAGAGGTCGGGCCCGCCGACCACGAGCAGCGAGTCACCGAGCCCGTCGAGGGTGCGCGTGAGCGTCTCGACCGCCTCGGGGGTGGTGTCGGCGAGCAGGTACATGACCTCGAAGGCCGGCCCCTCACCGTGTGCCTCGGTGCCGCGGTCGAGCGGGTCGTGCCCGGGCAGGGTCGGTGAGGCCTGCGCGGTGCCTGCGGGCACGGCATCCGGCTGGCGCCACTCGTCGCGCCGCTGCAGCGGCGGCCCGGCGGAGAGCAGCCCCTCGTCGTTGGCGCTCCACCGCCCGGTGACGACTCGGTGGAAGGACTCGAGCATGAGCACGCACCCGGCACCGCCCGCGTCGACGACCCCGGCCCGGGCGAGGGCCTCGAGCTGGTCGGGCGTGCGGGCCAGGGCCACCTGCGCGGCGTCGACGGCGGCCTCGCACACGTCGGCGAGCGACCCGCCGGCCTCGGCGGCCTCGACGGCGGCGGCGGCACCGGCATCCGCGACGGTGAGGATGGTGCCCTCCTGCGGGTGCGCGACGCAGGCCCGGGCCGCGGCGGCCCCGGCGGCGAACGCGGCGGCGAGCAGGGGCGCGTCGACCACCTCGGCCTCGCGCTGGATGACGGCGTCGCACAGGCCGCCGACGAGCTGGCTGACGATGACCCCGGAGTTGCCGCGCGCGGACAGCAGGATGGCCCGCTTGAGGGTGCGGCACTCCTGCACGAGGGTGGCGTCGCCGAGGATGCCGGCGCCCTCGTGGGCCGAGACGACCGCGTCGATGGCGGCGTCGAAGGTCAGGTAGAGGTTGGTGCCGGTGTCGCCGTCGGGCACCGGGAAGACGTTGAGGCGCGTCGATCTCGGTGCGGCGGGCCGCGAGGGCCGCACGCGTGAGCAGCGCCCAGTGGCGGGCGTCGGCGGCGGTGAACACGGCGGGCACGGGCTCACCCTAACGACCTCCACCGTCGCGGCCGGCGACCGTTTTGGTGCCTCGGGCGCGCCTCGGCTACGCTTGTCCGGTTGCGCGCCTGCTCTTGCGGGCCGCCGAAGACCAACCTTTCACCACATCCTCAGGAGATCACCCGTGGCTGCCAACTGCGACGTCTGCGGCAAGGGACCCGGTTTCGGGCACAGCATCTCGCACTCGCACCGCCGCACCAAGCGTCGCTGGAACCCCAACATCCAGCGCGTCAAGGCGCTCGTCGGCGACGCCGGTGTGACCCCGAAGCGGCTCAACGTCTGCACCTCCTGCCTCAAGGCGGGCAAGGTCAAGCGCTGACCCCCTGACGCACCCAAGAGCGGGCGGCTCCCCATCCGGGGAGCCGCCCGCTCTGCGTTCGGCATCATGCGGACGACCTCGTGCACGGCGGTGCCGGTCAGCCGGCGAAGTGGTCCCAGCCGCGGGCGTCCGGGACCTCGCCGTCGACGGTGACCCGGATGCCGTCGCCCGTCTCGGGAAGCACCGTGCCGACCACCCGCCACGGCTCGTCGAGCCCGTCACCGGCGTCCGCGCCCCCGGGCAGCGACGCCTCGTCGGCGAAGACCCCGACCAGCGAGTGCTCCTCCCCGCCGGCGAGCACCTGGTGCAGCGCCTCGGCCTCGCCGAGCGCGAGGCCCAGCGGACCGGCGGCGTAGCGCTCCCGCAGCACCGCACCGTCGAGGTCGACCCGCACCCCGCTCGCCGCCGCGACCCGACCGAGGTCGGTGACCAGCCCGTCGGAGACGTCGATCAGGGCGTGCGCCCCGGCGGCCGCCGCCCGCGGCCCGGCCCGCCACGGGGGCACCGGGGCCCGGTGGTGGCGCATCAGGGCACGCACCGCGAGGGACCGCTCACCCAGCGACGGCGGCCCGGCCGGCGCGGCGGCATCCGGTGACAGCACCCGGTCCGGGTCGGGCTCACCGCGTTCGTAGAGGGCCAGCCCTCCCCCGGACCACCCCAGCGAGCCGCAGACCGCGACGACGTCACCGGGCCGGGCGCCCGAGCGCAGCACCGGAGGCGCGGCCCCGCAGGTCGCCCAGCGCGGTGACCGAGATGACGACGACACCCGGCGGAGCCGACGACAGGTCGCCGCCGACGACCGGCGCCCCGGCCTGCTCGGCGAGCGAGGCGATGCCGCGCGCGAGGTCGACCGCCCACTCCACCTCGAGGTCCGGGTCGGCGACGAGCGACACGAGCAGCGCGGTCGGCTCCGCGCCCATCGCGGCGATGTCGGCGAGGTTCTGGGCGGCGACCTTGACCCCGACGTCGTGGGCGCTGGACCACTCGTCGCGCCAGTCCCGACCGCGCACCATCGAGTCGGTCGTCGCGACCACCGACCCCCCGGGTGCGCCCACGACCGCGGCGTCGTCACCCGGCCCGACCGGCACCGAGCCCCACGCGGCCGGGCGCGCACCGGCGTACACGGGGAAGACCCGGGCGAGCAGCTCGCCCTCGCTGACGTCGCGCAGCCGCACTGGACCAACCCTTCCGAGACGTGGGGACCACCGGCACGGTAGCGTCTGGGGCGCGCGCCGGTCTCGACGGGCGTGCCCGAGACCGCAGGGGCACCCGTGCCCCGACGACCTACGAAGAGGTGGCACTGCAGTGGTACAGGCCTACATCCTGATCCAGACCGACGTCGGCAAGGCCGCGATCGGTGGCGACGGCCATCGCCGCGCTCGAGGGCGTCGCCCTGGCCGAGGACGTCACCGGCCCCTACGACGTCATCGCCCGCGTCGAGGCCCAGACCGTCGACGAGCTCGGCAAGCTCGTCATCGCCAAGATCCAGGACGTCGAGGGCATCACCCGCACCCTCACCTGCACGGTGGTCCACGTCTGAGCAGGCGCAGCACCCTCCTGACGGCGGCCACGCTCGGCGTGGCCGCCGTCGTGCTGTCCGCGTGCTCGTCCGACGCCGTCGAGGTCGCCGTGCCGTCGGCCGGCGACCGAGCCGGCGTGCGCGTCGGCGACCCTGTTGTGGCCCTCCACCGTGTCCGGGATGACGCGCCGCCCCACCGACCCCGACTCCCCCGGGGTGCGTGCGTGGGGTGACCCGGCGGTCATCGCCCGCTGCGGGGTGGCGGCGCTCGGGCCGACCGAGACCGAGTGCATCGAGGTCGACGGGGTGGGCTGGATCCCCCAGTCCCTCAGCGACGGAACGAGGTTCACCTCGTTCGGCACCGACCCGGCGGTCGAGGTGCTGGTGCCGAAGACCTACGCCCCGGAGCCGCTGCTGCTGCCGGTGTTCGCGCCGGTCGCCAAGGCGCTGCCGGCGAACGGCCTGGCCTGCCGCTAGGAGCTCAGCGCAGGCCGGTGCGGCGCTCCAGCGCCAGCGCGATCAGCTCGTCGATGAGCTCGGGGTAGGTCAGCCCGCTCGCCGCCCACATCCGCGGGTACATCGAGAGCGGCGTGAACCCCGGCATCGTGTTGACCTCGTTGACGAGCACGTCACCGGTCTCGGTGAGGAAGAAGTCGACCCGCGCCAGCCCCTCGCAGCCCGCGACGTCGAACGCCCGGGCCGCCATGTCGCGGATCTGGTCGGCGAGCTCGCTCCGGCACGTCGGCGGGCAGCCTCGAGCCGCACGTCGCCCTCGGCGAGGTACTTGGCCTCGAAGTCGTAGAACTCGTGGTTCTGCACCACGATGCCTCGCCCAGCTCGCTGCGTGCGGGTCGCGTCGGTGCCGTGGCCCTCGAGCACCCCGCACTCGATCTCGCGGCCGACGACCGCCGCCTCGACGACGACCTTGGGGTCGTGCTCGCGCGCCGCCTCGATCGCGGCCTCGAGCGCGTCGGGGTCGCTCACCTTGGTGATGCCCATGCTCGACCCGGCCCGGGCCGGCTTGACGAACACCGGCCACGACGAGCGCGTGCACGGCATCCATGGCCGCCGCCTTGTCGCGCGGCCACTCCTTGTCGGTGATGACCGTGTACGGCCCGACCGGCAGCCCGGCCGACGCGAGGAGCACCTTCATGACGTGCTTGTCCATCATCGCCGCGGATGCCGAGCACGCCCGACCCGACGTAGCGCACGTCGGCGAGCTCGAGCAGGCCCTGGATCGTGCCGTCCTCGCCGAACGGCCCGTGCAGCAGCGGGAAGACGACGTCGACCTCGCCGAGGGTGCGCGGCGGCTGGCCGGCCTCGTGCACGACGAGGGTTCGGTCGGTGGCGCTGGTCGGCACGAGGACGCTCGCGGCGTCGGTGTCGACCTCGGGCACGTGGCCCGGCGGCGAGGCGCAGCGGCCTGCGGGTCGTCGGCGGCGAGCACCCAGTGGCCGTCCTTGGCGATGCCGACGGGGACGACGTCGTAGCGGTCGCGGTCGAGCGCCCGAGGACGCCGGCGGCCGTCGCGCACGACACGGCGTGCTCGGACGAGCGGCCGCCGAAGACGAGGGCCACGCGGGTGCGCCGTCGGCGGCGCCGTCGTGGGTCGGGGCAGGGCGGCTCTCGTCGGTGCTCATCGCCCGCGACTCTATCTGCTGGCCCGGCCCGCCCGGTGACCGGTGCGCGACGGGACACGACGGCATCCGGTGCTGGTCACGGCATACCCTGACGCACGTGACCGAGACACCCACCCGACCCGATGCCGACCGGCTCGCCCCCGCCACCCGCGTCGTCGCGCTCGGCCGCGAGCCGGTCGTCGCCGGCGGCCAGGTCGGTGCCCCGCTGGTGCTGACCTCGACCTACCACGCCGACGGCGACGTCGGTCTACGCCCGCTCGGGCAACCCGACCTGGACGGCCTTCGAGGAGGCGCTCGGCGACCTCGAGGGCGGCGACGCGCTCGTGCTGTCGCCTCGGGCATGGCGGCCGTCGCGGCGGCCCTCTCCCTGCTCCCCCACGGCGGCACCGTCGTCGCGCCCGATGCCGCGTACAACGGCACGCTCGCCACGCTCGCGGTCCGTGAGGCCGAGGGCTCGGCCACGGTGCGCCGGGTCGACGTCGCCGACACCGAGGCGGTGCTCGCCGCCCTCGACGGCGCCGACCTGCTCTGGCTCGAGTCGCCGACCAACCCGCTGCTCGAGGTCGCCGACCTGCCGACGCTGCTCGGCCGCCGCCCGCGAGCGCGGCGTGCTCGTGCGTGGTCGACAACACCTTCGCCACGCCCCTGCTCCAGCGCCCGCTCGAGCTCGGCGCCGACGTCGTCGTGCACTCGGTGACCAAGTACCTCGTCCGGCCACAGCGACGTGCTGCTCGGCGCCGTCGTCACGCCGCCCACGGATGCCGGCCGGGCCCGGCACGAGCGGCTGCTGACCCACCGCACCCTGCACGGCGCCATCGCCGGGCCGATGGAGGTCTGGCTCGCGCTGCGCGGGCTGCGCACGCTGCACCTGCGGGTGGAGCGCGCCCAGGCGAGCGCCGCCGAGCTGGCCGGCCGGCTGCGCGGAGCACCCCGCGCGTGGAGCGGGTGCGCCACCCCGGGTTCGGCGGCGATCGTCGCCGATCGAGGTCGCGGGTGGGCCGAGGCCGCCGAGCGGGTGTGCGCGGCGACCCGGGTCTGGGTGCACTCGACGAGCCTCGGCGGCGTCGAGAGCCAGCTCGAGCGGCGCCGGCGCATCCCGAGCGAGCCGGTCAAGGTGCCCGAGAACCTGATCCGGCTGTCGGTCGGCATCGAGGACGTCGACGACCTCTGGCGCGACCTGAGCCAGGCCCTCGACCAGCGCCTGACCCGGCGAGCGAGCTAGGCGGTCTCGGCCTTGCGGGGGCGGGACAGCAGGGCGGCGACGACCTCGGGCGCCGTGCGGTCGTCGCTGGATCATCGCGTCGACCTGCTCGATGATCGGCACGTCGACGCCGTTGTTGCGGGCCAGCTCGAGGATCGACGTGCACGACTTGACGCCCTCGGCGGTCTGCTTCGTGACGGCGATGACCTCCGAGACGGTCATCCCCTGGCCGAGCCGCACCCCGAACGAGTGGTTGCGCGACAGCGGCGACATGCACGTGGCGATGAGGTCGCCGACGCCCGCGAGCCCGGCGAAGGTCACGGCATCGCCCACCGAGGGCCGTGCCGAGCCGCATCGTCTCGGCCAGGCCGCGGGTGATGATCGACGCCTTGGAGTTGTCGCCCATGCCCAGGCCCTCGGCCATGCCGACGGCGAGCGCGATGACGTTCTTCACGGCGCCGCAGATCTCGGTGCCGACGACGTCGGATGCCGGTGTAGGGGCGGAAGTAGGGTGCCGCGCAGGCCGACGCGACGAGCTCGGCCATCTGCGGCGCTCGCCGACGCCACGACCGAGGCCGCCGGCTGCTTGACGGCGATCTCGCGGGCCAGGTTCGGCCCGGACACGATGACGATGCGCTCCGGCTCGACCCCGGCCGACCTCGGCGATGACCTCGGACATCCGCTTGGTGGTGCCGAGCTCGACGCCCTTCATCAGGGACACGATCGCCGCCGACGCCGGCAGCGCCGAGCCCCACGCCGTGAGGTTGGCGCGCAGGGTCTGCGAGGGCACGGCCAGCACGACGATGTCGGCGCCCGTCGGCCGCCTCGGCCGGGTCGGTCGTCGCGCGGATGGTGCTGGGCAGGTGCAGCTCGGGCAGGTAGTCGCGGTTGACGCCCGCCGTTGATCTGGGCCACCACCTCGTCGCGGCGACCCCACATCGTGACGTTCGTGCCGGCATCCGCGAGCACCGAGGCGAAGGCCGTGCCCCAGCTGCCCGTGCCGTAGACCGCTGCGCTCGTCATGAGGCCTCCTCCAGGGGGCGTGGCTTGCCGATGGTCGTGACGCCGTGGGCGCGGGGGTCGAACCGCACGACGGGGGCCTTCTCGCCGCGCAGCACCTCGAGCTCGGCGGTGATCGCCGCCATGATCCGGGCGGTGGCCTCGTGCAGCACCTCCGCGGTGATCTCGCGGCCGTACAGGTCGTCGAGGGCCACGGGTCTGCCGGCGCGCACCTTCATGGTCTTGCGCGGCAGCAGGCGCAGCCGGGTGGAGTACGGGGCGAGCACCTCGTGGGCCCCCCACGTGGCCACCGGGATGACGGGGCACTGCGTCTCGAGGGCCACCCGAGCGGCGCCGGTCTTGCCGCGCATCGGCCACAGGTCGGGGTCGCGGGTCAGCGTGCCCTCGGGGTAGATCGCCACGCCCTTGCCGGCCCGCACCGCCGCCACGGCCGCCCGGTAGGCGTCGTGCGGCACGGCCGGTCTCGCGGTAGACCGGGATCTGGTCGGCGCGCCGGACGATGGCACCCGACGACCGGCGCCCTGAACACCTCGACCTTGCCGAGGTAGCGCGGCGAGTGCCCGTGGTCGACGAGGAAGTGCCCGAAGACGAGCGGCTCGAGGTACGAGTAGTGGTTGGGGCAGACGACGTAACCACCCTGCGTCGGCAGGTTCTCGGCACCGGCCCACTCGCGCTTCGTGAAGAGCATCAGCAGGGGTCGGACGATGGCGATCGCGAGACGGTAGGTGAAGGGCCGGGAGTGGTCCGAGGGGGTCGTCACGCGTTGCCTTCCGTGGGGTCGGGTCAAGGCATTCTGGTCCGCCCACCGGGCGATGTCGAGCGCGGCACGTCGTGTTGGCAGGATCGAGGGGTGCGCGCACCCGAGCAGGACTGGGCGGTCGTCGTCCCGGTCAAGGGCGGTCCGCTGGCCAAGAGCCGCCTCCACCTGCCTCGTGACGCCCGCGCCGCGCTCGCCGACGCGTTCGCCCGCGACACCGTGGACGCCCTCGCGGCAGGGATGCCGGGCGCTGCGGTCCTCGTCGTCACCCCGGATGCCGAGGTGGCCCGCTGGGTCACGCGCGCCGGCCACGCGGTGGTCGCCGACCCCGGCTCGGGCCTGGACGCCGCCGTCGCGGCCGGGGTCGAGGCCGCCCTCGGGCTGGGCGCGGTACGGGTCGCCGTCGTGCTCGGCGACCACCCGGCCCTGCGTGCCGAGGAGGTCGGTGCCGCGCTGGCAGCGGCCGGTGGCCACCCGGCATCCGTCGTTCCCGACGCCGACGACAGCGGCACCGCACTGCTGACGCTGCCGGCCACGAGCGCGGAGGTCGGTGCGCACGGCCTTCGGCGCCGGGAGCGCCGCCGCGCACGAACGGCTCGGCCACGTGCGGCTCGACCTCGACCTGCCGGGCCTGCGGGTCGACGTCGACGACGCCGCCTCGCTGGCCGCCGCCGTGCGCCTCGGCCTCGGCCCGCACAGCCGCGCGGCCCTCGCGCACGCTAGCCTTCCGGGCGTGCAGGCCACCATCCACCGCATCGAGCCCGACGGGTCGGGCTCGGCCCTGCTCGACGACGGCGTCGAGGTGGTCGTACCCGCTGGGGCTGCCGTGGCCAGCGGGCTGCGGCACCTGCGCGTCGGCCAGCGGGTCAGCGTCGAGCTCGACGAGGCCGGCCGGGTCGCGACGCGGGTCTGGGTCGTCGGGATCGGCCCCGGCGAGGACATCCGCTGAGCGCGGGTCAGCTGAGCTTGTAGGCCGCGCCGAGGGCGTCGAGCTTCTCCGAGAACCGCTCGTACCCGCGGTAGATGAAGTCGATGCCGTGCACGGTCGAGCGTCCCTCCGCGGCCAGCGCGGCGATGAGGTAGCTGAAGCCGCCGCGCAGGTCGGGCACGGTGATCTCCGCGGCCCGCAGCGGGGTCGGGCCGGAGATGACCGCCGAGTGCTGGAAGTTGCGCTGGCCGAAGCGGCACGGTGACCCGCCCAGGCACTCGCGGTAGATCTGGATCTGCGCGCCGAGTCGACGCAGCGCGTCGGTGAAGCCGAGCCGGTTCTCGTAGACCGTCTCGTGCACGATCGACAGACCCGTGGTCTGGGTGAGCGCGACGACGAGCGGCTGCTGCCAGTCGGTCATGAAGCCCGGGTGCACGTCGGTCTCGAGGGCGATGGCGCGCAGCGTCGCCGCCGGGGTGCCAGAACCGGATGCCCTCGTCGTCGACGTCGAACGCGCCGCCGATGCGGCGGAAGACGTTGAGGAAGGTCATCATCGGCAGCTGCTGCGCCCCGCGCACGTAGATGTCGCCGCTGGTGGCCAGCGCGGCGCAGGCCCACGACGCCGGCCTCGATCCGGTCGGGGATGGCGAGGTGGTCGAAGCCGCCGAGCCGGTCGACGCCCTCGATGGGATCACCCGGTCGGTCTGGACCGAGATGATCGCGCCCATCTTCTGCAGGATCGCGATGAGGTCCATGATCTCGGGCTCGATCGCCGCGTTGCGCAGCGTCGTGATGCCGCGGGCGCGCACGGCGGTGAGCAGCACCTGCTCGGTCGCACCGACGCTCGGGTACGGCAGGTGGACGTCGGCGCCGTGCAGGCCGCTGCGGCGCGGTGAGCCGCAGGCCGTCCTGGCGCTTCTCGACGACGGCGCCGAACTGCCGCAGCACGTCGAGGTGGTAGTTGATCGGCCGCTCGCCGATCCGGCAGCCGCCGAGGTCGGGGATGAACGCCTCGCCGAGCCGGTGCAGCAGCGGGCCGCAGAGCAGCACCGGCACCCGGGAGGACCCGGCGTGGGTGTCGATGTCGGCGATGTGCGCCTGCTCGACGTTGGTCGGGTCGAGCAGGAGCTCGCCGTCGCGGTCGGTGGAGTCGATGAGCACGCCGTGCAGCTCGAGCAGGCCGCTGACGACCTGCGACGTCGGAGATCTCGGGCACGCCGCGCAGCCGGCACGGCTCCTCGGCGAGCAGCGACGGCCACCATCGCCTTCGAGACGAGGTTCTTGGCCCCCCTGACCTCGATGTCACCGACGAGGGGCGCGCCGCCGTCGACGACGAGGGTGGAGGTCATGGGCCCAGCCAAACACAGACGCCGCGCGACGGCGACGGCTGGACCGTCACCGCCGCGCGGCGTCGCTGCGTGATGGGTGTGCTACTTCTTCGCCGCAGCCTTCTTGGCCGGTGCCTTCTTCGCGGGGGCGGACTTCTTGGTCGCCGCCTTGGCCGGAGCCTTCTTGGCGGCGGCCCTGGCCGGTGCGGCCTTCGTGGTCGCTGCCTTCGCCGGGGCCTTCTTCGCCGCGGCCTTCGCGGGCGCCTTCTTCGCCGCGGTCTTCGCGGGAGCGGACTTCCTGGTCGCCGCCTTCGTGGCGGCTGCCTTCGCCGGCGCGGCCTTGGCCGGCGCCTTCTTGGCCGCGGACTTGGCCGGTGCGGCCTTCTTGGTCGCCGCCTTCGCCGGTGCGGCCTTCGCCGGAGCCTTCTTCGCGGGCGCCTTGGCGGCCGGGGCCTTGCTGGCCACGGCCTTGGTCGCGGCCTTCGTCGTGGTGGCGGCCTTGCGGGCCGTCGCGGTGGTGGTCGCGGCGACCTTCCTGGCGGCTGCCTTGGCCGGCGCCGTCGCGGCGGCAGCCGTGCGCGCCGCGGCCTTGACCGGGGCGGTGGCGACCGCCGCGGCCGCTGCAGCAGCACCCGCCGCGGCACGGCCGGTGGCCGGTGCCGTCTTCGAGAGCGTGCTCGGCTTCTTGACGTAGGCCTTGAACGAGGTGCCGGCCCGGAAGCGCGGCGCCTTCGACTTCGGGATGCGCACGGAGGTGCCCGTGTGCGGGTTGCGCCCGGTGCGTGCTGCGCGCTCGACCCGGTCGAACGTGCCGAACCCGGTGATCGACACCTTCCCGCCCCGCACGACCTCGCGGACGATGGTGTCGAGAACCGCATCCAGTGCGTCGTTGGCGGCCCTGCGGCTGCCGAGTCGCTTCTCCAGCTCCTTGACGAGATCTGCCTTGTTCACGTGGACCCACTCCAAGTCGAGACTGCGCCGGGAGACGCCCGACGGCGATGTCACGGCCGGCGGTTGCCCGGCCTGACTCGACGTTATGCCTGCTCGAGCGCAACGTCCACCATAGAAGCGGCGTGTTATCCGTTGTGCCACAACGGGTTCCCGGGGCCACGAAGGCCTTCGGGGAGCCACATCCGTCACACCAGCCCCATGGAGGCCGCCCGCGGACACCCCATCCTGGCATCCAAATGCGTTGTGTGAGAACGAGTCTCGGCTCAGGCGGTGACGGTGGGCTTCCAGCTGGGGCGTTCGGCCTCGAAGGCCGTGATGTCGTCCTCGTGCCGCAGCGTCAGGCCGATGTCGTCGAGGCCCTCGAGCAGGCGCCAGCGCGTGTAGTCGTCGACCTCGAAGCGGCGCGACGATGTCGCCGGCAGTGATCGTGCGCGACACGAGGTCGACCGTGACCGCGGTGCCGGGGTGGTTCTCGAGCAGCTTCCAGAGCAGCTCGACGTCGTCCTGGCTGCACTGCGCGGTGAGCAGGCCCTGCTTGCCGCAGTTGCCGCGGAAGATGTCGGCGAAGCGCGAGGAGATGACGACCCGGAAGCCGTAGTCCATCAGCGCCCAGACGGCGTGCTCGCGCGAGGAGCCGGTGCCGAAGTCGGGCCCGGCGACGAGCACCGAGCCGGCCGAGAAGTTCGGGTCGTTGAGCACGAACGTCGGGTCGCCGCGCCAGGCGGCGAACAGCCCGTCCTCGAAGCCGGTGCGGGTGACCCGCTTGAGGTAGACGGCCGGGATGATCTGGTCGGTGTCGACGTTGCTGCGGCGCAGCGGCACGCCGATGCCGGTGTGGGTGGTGAAGGCGTCCATCACTTGGTCCCCTCGCTCACGGGCTCGAGGTCGGCCGGGCTGGACAGCGTGCCGCGCACCGCGGTCGCGGCGGCGACGAGCGGGGAGACCAGGTGGGTGCGACCGCCCTTGCCCTGGCGGCCCTCGAAGTTGCGGTTCGACGTCGACGCGCTGCGCTCCCCGGGCGCCAGCTGGTCCGGGTTCATGCCCAGGCACATCGAGCAGCCGGCGCAGCGCCACTCGGCGCCGGCGTCGGTGAAGACCTTGTCCAGGCCCTCGCTCTCGGCCTGCAGGCGCACCCGCGCCGAGCCGGGCACGACGAGCATCCGCACGCCGTCGGCGACCTGTCGGCCCTCGATGACGTCGGCGGCGGCCCGCAGGTCCTCGATCCGGCCGTTGGTGCACGAGCCGAGGAAGACCGTGTCGACGTGCGATCGTCGCGCAGCGGGGTGCCGGCCTGCAGGCCCATGTACTCCAGGGCGCGGTCGGGCGGCGGCCTTGTCGTTCTCGTCGGCGATCAGCTCGGGGTCGGGCACGGCGGTGCCGACAGCGGCAGCGCCCTGGCCGGGGTTGGTGCCCCAGGTGACGAACGGGGTCGAGCGTGTCGGCGTCGAGGACGACCTCGGCGTCGAACACGGCGTCGTCGTCGGTGCGCAGCGTGCGTCCAGTACTCGACGGCGGCGTCCCAGTCGGCGCCCGGTCGGGCGCGTGGTCGCGGCCCTGGAGGTAGTCGAAGGTCGTCTCGTCCGGGGCGATCATGCCCGGCGCGGGCGCCGGCCTCGATCGACATGTTGCAGATCGTCATCCGGGCTTCCATCGACAGCGCCCGGATGGCGCTGCCGCGGTACTCGAGCACGTAGCCCTGGCCGCCGCCGGTGCCGATCTTGGCGATGACCGCCAGGATGATGTCCTTGCGCGGTCACGCCGTCGGCCAGCGTCGCCGTCGACGGTGATCGCCATGGTCTTGAACGGCTTCAGCGGCAGCGTCTGGGTGGCGAGCACGTGCTCGACCTCGGAGGTGCCGATGCCGAAGGCGAGCGCGCCGAACGCGCCGTGGGTCGAGGTGTGGCGAGTCGCCGCAGACGATCGTCATGCCGGGCTGGGTGAGCCCGAGCTGCGGGCCGACGACGTGGACGATGCCCTGCTCGGCGTCGCCCAGCGGGTAGAGCGTGACGCCGAACTCCTCGCAGTTGCGGCGCAGCGTCTCGATCTGGGTGCGGCTGACCGGGTCGGTGATCGGGCCGGGCGTCGGTCGGGACGTTGTGGTCCTCGGTGGCGAGGGTGAGGTCGGGGCGGCGCACCGGGCGGCCGGCGAGGCGCAGCCCGTCGAAGGCCTGCGGGCTGGTCACCTCGTGCAGCAGGTGGAGGTCGATGTAGAGCAGGTCGGGCTCGCCCTCCGCCGCGGCGCACCACGTGCGCGTCCCAGACCTTCTCGGCCAGTGTTCCGGCCATTCCTCCACCTCCACGACGGACCGCCGGACGGGCGGTCGCACGACACCTGCTGGCAGCCGGGCACGGATGAGCACTCTCGGCTGTCTTCCGAGATTCGCACGGGCTCGTTGTGGATGAACGTGCGTCTCAGGCACTGAGACGTTAATATCAAGACATGGACAACACTAGTGGAGTCGGCGTTCTCGACAAGGCGGCGATCGTCCTCAGCGCGCTGGAGGCCGGCCCGTCGACCCTCGCCCAGCTCGTCACGGCCACCGGTCTGGCGCGCCCCACGGCGCACCGGCTCGCCGTCGCCCTCGAGCACCACCGCCTCGTCGACGCGCGACCTGCAGGGCCGCTTCATCCTCGGCCCGCGCCTCGGCGAGCTCGCCGCGGCCGCCGGTGAGGACCGCCTGCTCGCGGCCGCCGGCCCGGTGCTCGGCGCGCTGCGCGACCACACCAACGAGAGCGCCCAGCTCTTCCGCCGCCAGGGCGAGCACCGCGTCTGCGTGTCGGCCGCCGAGCGCCCCGTCGGCCTGCGCGACTCGATCCCGGTCGGCGCGACGCTGTCCATGCGCGCCGGCTCCGCCGCCCAGGTGCTGCTCGCGTGGGAGGAGCCCGACCGCCTGCACCGCGGCCTGCAGGGCGCCGCGCTTCACCGCGACCGCGCTGTCCGGCGTGCGCCGCCGCGGCTGGGCGCAGAGCGTCGGCGAGCGCGAGCCGGGCGTCGCCTCGGTCTCGGCCCCGGTGCGCGCCCCCTCGGGCCGGGTCATCGCCGCGGTCTCGATCTCCGGGCCGATCGAGCGGCTCTCGCGCCAGCCCGGCCGGCTGCACGCCGCGACCGTGATCGCCGGCGCCACCAAGCTCACCGAGGTGCTGGCCCGGCACGCGGCGCAGCAGGACGTCCAGAACAACGTCTGACCGGACCCTCCCCCGACTATTGCGGATCGCCCACCCGAATCGGCCCTCCGGGGCCGGGTCCGGGTGGGTTTTCCGCAACAGGTCGCGGTCGTCGATGCAACATGGATGTCACATGGCGCGCGCCTCGACGCAACACCGCACCGGCAGATTCGACGGAACAGCCGGTATGCCGCGCGAGGAGGTCGCCCATGTCTCTCAGCCCCGCCCAGCGCATCGCCCGTGACCGCACCAGGCTGCTCGGGTTCCCGCGGCCGGGACGGCGGGCGATCGTCGTCGGGGGCGGCCCGATGGCCGCTCGTCGGGCCGCGGCGCTGACCAGGGCGGCCACCACGGTCACCGTCTTCGCGCCGGTGCTCTGCGACGACGTGTTCGACCTGCTGGCCGAACGGCTCGTGACCTGGGAGAACCGGTGGCCGGTCGCGGAGGACTTCAGCGACGCCTGGCTCGTGCACGCGGCGACCGGGGACAGCGAGATCGACTCGCGGGTGTGCGCCTGGGCCTCCCTGCTGCGCGCCACCGCCTGAGCCGCCCTCCGACGCCTGACCGGCCGCGCGGTCGGTCAGGATGCCGCGCGCTTGCCGAGCCGGTCGCGCGCGTGCTCGCCACGACGCGAGATCGGGATGGTGCCGGCGATCGCGCCGAGACCGAACGGCGCTGGCGCCGGCGTACACGCTCTCGGCGCCACCAGGCTCGACGACGTACGTCTCGTGCCAGATCGTGACCGCGTCGGGTGCCGAGCGCGCGACCTTGTAGAACTCGAGTCCACGCGGGCCGGTGCTCGTGGTCGGCCGCCGAGGCGTAGGCGTAGAGGTCGTCGGTGCTGCGCCACCACTGGATCATCGTCGTGCCGGTGAGGTCGCACGGTCGAGCGGCTGCCGAGGTAGCCCAGCGACTCGGCCTCCCCGCGCTCGGCGGCGGCCTTGTTCCGCTCGAGCTCGGCGATCATCCGAGGCATCGCGCGCACGGCCTGGCCGACCACCCCGATCCGCCAGGGCTGGTGGATCCGCAGTCCGATGAGGAAGACGCGCGAGGGGGCCGTCGTACGCGTGGGTGAGTCGCTCGACCATGGGTCGGCTCCTTGGATAGTGTTGGTATCTACTGCTGTCGTCCATACTGGACAGCAGCACTATCCGATGTCAAGAGGGAAACCGTCGAATGCGCATCTCCGAGCTCTCCACGGCCAGTGGCGTCCCCGTGCACACGCTGAAGTACTACCTGCGCGAGGGGTTGCTGATGCCCGGCGAGGCGACCAGCCGCACCCGCTCTGAGTACGGCCCCGAGCACCTCGAGCGGGTTCGGCTCGTGCGCGCCCTCGTCGAGCACGGCGGGGTCGGCATCGCCGGCGTGCGGTCGGTGCTCGCCGCGCTCACCGCTCCCCCGCCGTCACGCCACGACTTCCTGGGCGTGGCCCACTGCGCCCTGCCCACGAGCGGCGACGACGCGCCACCGTCGGCGGAGGTCGCCGCGCTGCTCGAGGACCTCGGCTGGCTGGTCTGGCCCCAGGCACCGGCGGCGCGCGCCCTGGGCGCGGCCGTGGCCGCCGCGCGCGAGGCCGGCGTCACCCTCGACGCCACCCGGCTGCGGCGCTACGCCGAGGCGATGCACGACGTGGCGGTCGTCGACGTCGAGGACGCCCTGGCCGCCGAGTCCCCCGCGGCGGCGATGCACGCCGTCGTCGTCGGCACGGTGATGGTCGACCCGGTGCTCCTCGCCCTGCGGCGGGTCGCCCAGGAGGCGGTGAGCGCCCAGCGGGCGTGAAGCCCGGCATCCGGCCCCGGACGCGACGAAGGCCCGGTCCTGGTGGACCGGGCCTTCGGCTCTGGGTAGCCCCGACGGGATTCGAACCCGCGCTACCGCCTTGAGAGGGCGGCGTGCTAGGCCACTACACAACGGGGCCGTGACCTCTTGCCCGCCTCTGGAAAGGCGGCGGGCAACGGAGAAGAACCTTACCGAACGGCGGGAATTTCTCCGAATCGCCCCCGGCCGCAAGGCCGAGGACGAGAGCTGGGGTACCAGGACTCGAACCTAGAACGGATGAACCAGAATCACCAGTGTTGCCAATTACACCATACCCCATGGGGTATGCCGTCGGACCTTCCGCGAGGCGGCTGGTCGTCGGGCGAACCGAGGGATGATCCTACCGGGCGGCCTCGTCCGCGCCCAAATCGCGCGATGCCGGGCCGTCGTCAGAGCGTCGCGCGCAGCGCCCGCAGCCGGGTGAGCGTGGCCGACTTGCCCAGGATCTCCATCGACTCGAACAGCGGCGGCGAGACCCGGCGCCCCGAGACGGCGGTGCGCAGCGGGCCGAAGGCGAACTTGGGCTTGATGCCCAGCCCGTCGACGAGCGCCTCGCGCAGGGCGGCCTCGACCGCGGCCGCGGTGAACGACGTGTCGGCGCCCAGCACCCCGCTGTGGTCGTCGGGGACGGCCTCGAGGGCGGTCAGGGCGGCATCCAGCACGGCGCCGGCGTCGTCCTTGAGCTGGGCGCGCGCGTCGTCGGCCACCTCGACGGCGTCGTCGGCGACGTAGAACGGGCCGACCAGGTCGGTGGCCTCGGTGAGGTGCGCCATCCGGGTCTGGATCAGCGCGGTGACGGCGCGCAGCCGGGCCAGCTCGCCGAGCGAGGGGTTGTCGCCGAGCACGCCGTCGGCCTGCAGGAACGGCAGCAGCCGCGAGGCGAGGTCGTCGACCTCGAGCCCGCGGATGTGCACCCCGTTGAGCCAGTCGAGCTTCTTGAGGTCGAAGATCGGGCCGACCGGGTTGACGTCGGCCCAGGCGAAGCGCTGCGAGAACTCCTCGAAGCCGAACACCTCGACGTCCTCGCCCTCGGCGCCCTCGGCCGGCGGGTAGGCCAGCAGCGCGAGGAAGTTGACCAGCGCCTCGGGCAGGTAGCCCTGCTCCTGGAACCAGGTCAGCCGGGCGGCGGGGTTCTTGCGCTTGGAGATCTTCGACTTGTCGGTGTTGCGCAGCAGCGGCATGTGCGCGAACGCCGGCGGCTGCCAGGCCGAGCCACTGGTAGAGCAGCACGTGCTTGGGCGTGGAGGAGATCCACTCCTCGCCGCGCACGACGTGGGTGATGCCCATCTCGTGGTCGTCGACGACGACGGCGAGGTGGTAGGTCGGGAAGCCGTCGGCCTTGAGGATCACCTGGTCGTCGGGCCGCGGCGCCGAGACCTCGCCGCGGATGAGGTCGTCGAAGCTCGAGCGGCGCGTCGTCCGGGATGAGCATGCGCACGACCGGCGTCGCGCGAGAAGCCGGGCAGGGCGCTGCGCTCCTCCTCGCGACTTGCCGACGCACAGCCGGTCGTAGCCGGTGGGCTGCTTCGCCTTCTGCTGCGCCTCGCGCATCTGCGCGAGGCGCTCGGTCGAGCACCAGCAGTGGTAGGCGTTGCCGTCGGCCAGCAGCCGCTCGACGTAGGGCGTGTAGGTGTCGAGCCGCTCGGTCTGCCGGTAGGGCGCGCACGGGCCGCCGACGTCGGGGCCCTCGTCCCAGGTGCAGCCCGAGCCAGCGCAGCGTGTCGAAGACCTGCTTCTCGGAGTCCTCGCGGAAGCGCGCCCGGTCGGTGTCCTCGATGCGCAGCACGAAGCGGCCGCCCTGCTGGCGCACGAACGCCAGGTTGAACAGCGACATGTAGGCCGTGCCGACGTGCGGGTCGCCGGTCGGCGAGGGCGCGACCCGCAGACGCACGGTGCCGGGGAGGTCGGGGGTGTCGGTCACGGGGTTCTCGCTCTGCTCGCTGCGGTGACGGCCGTCGTCCGAGGCGTCGCCCGGGCGGTCGTCCTGGGTGCCGGCATGCCGGCCGGCATGGCTGTGCTCGCTCATGGTGGCCGCCAGCCTAGTGACGCACGAAGGGGTTGCTGAGCACCCCGATGCCGTCGACCTCGACCTCCACCCGCTGGCCGGCCTCGACCAGGCCGACCCCGGCCGGCGTGCCGGTGAGGATGACGTCGCCGGGCAGCAGCGTGAACGCCTTCGAGGCGTGCGAGACCAGCGTGGCCACGCCGTGCACCATGTCGGAGGTCGGGCCGTCCTGCACGACCTCGCCGTCGAGCGTCGTGGTGATCCGCTGCGCGGCGGGGTCGAGGTCGGTCTCGATCCACGGCCCGAGCGGGCAGAACGTGTCGAACCCCTTGGCGCGCGCCCACTGGCCGTCACCGCGCTGCAGGTCGCGGGCCGTGACGTCGTTGGCGACGGTGTAGCCGAAGACCGCCGACGAGGGCGTCCTCGGGCTCGACGTCCTTGCACATCCGGCCGATGACGACGGCGAGCTCGCCCTCGTAGCCGACCTCGGACGTCTGCGGCGGCATCACGACGGGGTCGCCGGGGCCGACGACCGCGGTGTTCGGGCACGAGGAACATCATCGGCTCGGCGGGGGCCTCGCCGCCCATCTCCTTGGCGTGGTCGGCGTAGTTGCGGCCGATGCCGATCACCTTGCTGCGCGGGATGACCGGCGCGAGCAGCCGCACGTCGTCGATGTCGTGCACCGTGCCCGGTGAGCTCGATCCGCAGGTAGAGCGGGTCCCCCGTGATCTCGGCGATCTTCTCGCCCGCCCCGTCGACCAGACCGTATGCCGGGTCGTCGCCCGTCGTGAACCTCGCGATGCGCATGGGTTCCACCCTAGGGCCGGGCCCGGTGAGGTCGCGTCGCGGGCGGGCCCCGCACCCGACCAGCGCCGCTCAGAGTCGGGCCGCGACGGCCCCCGCCATCACGGCGTACCCGGCGTCGTTGGCATGGATGTCGCCCAGCTGGCACATCCAGGTCCAGGCACAGATCGTCGCGACGTTGGTGGGCACCACGCCGCCCAGCGAAGGCACGTTCACCGGGGTGAAGTCGGTGCTGCGGAACGCCGTCGCGACGTCCGCGACGTCAGCCCCGACCGACGCGGCCGAGCCGGCGATGATCGTGTTCAGCGCGGCCTGGAGTGCCACCGACTGCTGCGCCAGCGCCTGGCCGGCCGCGCCCGTGAGGTATGCCGCGAGGAAGGGGTTGTAGTAGTTCGCCACGATGATGTGGGCCTCGGGGGCGGCCGCGTGCAGCCGGGCCAGCACCTGTGGCAGGAGCCTCTGCACGTCGCCCAGTCCCTGCTGGATGCAGGCGAAGTCGATACCGAGCGGGCTGCGGCTCACGCAGCGCTGCACGTCGTTGGCGCCGATGTCGATGGTGACCAGCCGCGTGGTGCGGCTGTGGGCGTGCAGGAACTCGAGTGCCTGGGCGAGCTGGGTGCCCTCGTCGTAGGCGCAGCGGCCACCGTTGACCATCGTCACGACCGTCTCACCGCTGCAGGCCACGTTGACGAGCTTGGTCTTCGCGGTCTCGGCCTTGACGGCGCCGAGCACACCCCCGACGTAGCCGCCGGTCTTGTCGTCGCCCTGACCGGGCTGGTAGCCGGCGGCGAGCGAGTCGCCCAGCGCGAGGTACCAGCCGGTGGCGTTCGAGGACGCAGTCGGCGCGGCCGCCGGCGCCTGGGCGGAGGCCATCGGCGCCGACAGGCCACCGAGGGAGAGGACGGCGACGACGATGACCCACCTGCGACGATGCATGTCTTGAGCTCCCTTGACGGGCGGCACCGTTGCCGCGCCCGGCCGACTCTAGGTGCTGCACCCGACCAAGGGGAAGAGCGCGGGAACCGGCATCCGCGGGGTCAGGAGACGCCGGCCTTCTCGGCCGCCTTCGCGAGCACCCGGGCCACGGTGGCCGCACCCTCGTCGGTGAGGTGGATGTCGGCGGCGGTGCAGATGTTGGTGAGCGTGCAGATCTGCGCGGCGTTCTTCGGCACCGACCGGCCGTTGATCGTGGTCGGCGTCGTGTCGTTCGTCGAGAACGCCTGGTCCAGACCGACGAAGGTGGTGCCCGACTTCTTGGCGGCCGACTCGATCGCCGCGCTCAGCGCCGTGTACGCCTTGGCGGCCTCGTCGACGCCCTCGACCGGCTGGTCGAGCGCCTTCGCGGCGAGCCACGGGTTGTAGTAGCCGAGCACGAGCACCGGCACGTCCGGGCCTGCCGCGGCCCTGAGCCGCTCCAGGGTCGCCGGCAGGTTCTTCTTCACCGTGCCGACGCCCGCGGTGACGCACGCGGTGTCGATCTGCGCCCCACCCCTGACGCAGCGCAGCAGGTCGTTGCCGCCGATGTCGATGGTGACGAGCGCGACGTCCGAGCTCTCCTCGAGCAGCTTCTCGGCCTGCTCGAGCTGGCTGCCGGCGGCGAAGTCGCACTTGCCGCCCTTGACCAGCGAGGTCGTCGTCTCACCGCTGCAGCCGAGGTTCTCCAGGGTGAGGTCGCCGCCCGCGGCCTCCAGCCGGGTCGCCGTCAGGGCGGGGTAGGCGGTGTCGCGCAGCTCGGCGCCGCCGGGCTGGTAGCCCGCGGCGAGGGAGTCACCCAGGGCCACGTAGAGACCGCCGGCGCCGGACGCGCTCTCCGACGGCGAGGCGGACGACGACGCAGTGGCACTGGAGGTTGCCGCGGGCCGCGTCGCGCTCGACGCCGCGGGCTCGGGGTCGCCACCGCACGCGGTGAGCCCGAGGGTGACCGCGACCAGTGCGGCGAGCGGGATCGTCCTGCGCATGGGGTCCTCGTCCGGGGTCGGGAGCGGTCGATGGGCGACCTGGTTTCGTCACGCACCATCGTCCCTCACGACGAACGGGACCCTCCCCGGGGTTCCCGGTGCGGCCCGGACCCCCGTCCCAGAGCGCTCCGACACGGGCGGCGGCGCACGGGACCTCCCCCACGAGCGGGTGCCTTCTCAGTACCGTTGCGCTCGATCAAGGTCCTCACGTCAGGAGCACGCCATGTCGTTCGGTCAGGCCGTCAGCAGCGTCCTTCTCTACAAGTACGCCACCTTCTCCGGGCGCGCCCGCCGCAGCGAGTACTGGTGGTGGTACCTCTTCGTCACCCTCGTCTTCGTCGTGGCCGGGATCCTCGACCGCGCCGTCGGGCTCACCTACAGCGACACCACCCTCTACGGCGGGTGGATCGCCACCATCGCCGCCATCGTGTTCCTCATCCCGAACCTCGCGGTCGCCGTGCGACGCCTCCACGACACCGGTCGCACCGGCTGGTGGCTGCTCATCGGGCTCATCCCCGTGATCGGCTTCTTCGTGCTGCTCTACTTCTTCGTCCTCGACAGCGAGAACGACAACGCGTACGGGCCCTACCCCAAGGACTGAACCGTCGTCGCCACCCCGCGGTGAGCACCGCGGGCTGCGTCGCGTGGGTACCGTGGTCCGGTGACCCTGCGCGCGCTCCCGAGGCCGGAGTGGGAGGCCCTGGCGGCCGCCCACGAAGCCCGCGTCGACGCCGCCACGGCAGCCCACCGCGGGCGCCGCTCCGACGGCCGCACCCACCCCGTCGAGGACTTCCTCTTCCGGTACTACAACAACTCCCCGGCCCGGCTGCGTCGGTGGCACCCGGGGGCCGGTGTCCTGCTCGAGGATGCCGCCGGCCTCCCCCGCGCTTCGTGGAGCCACTACCGGGTGGTCGGCGACGCGGTGCTGCTCGACGTCGAGGCCTTCCTCGCGGCCCGGGGTCCGGCCGTCGCGTTCGTCCGCGACCTGCTGTCGGCCACCACCTCGCGGCCCGCGCAGCTGGGCTGCTTCGGCCTGCACGAGTGGGCGATGGTGCACGGCATCCCGGCCGACGACGTGCGGCATGCCGGCTGGCCGCTGCGGTTGGGCAGCGACGGCACCGACGCGGTGGTCGAGCGGCACGGCATCCGCTGCTCGCACTTCGACGCCTACCGCTTCTTCACCGAGTCGGCGCGGCCTCGCAACGCGTTGCGGCCCAGCCGGGAGAGCCAGGTGGCGATGGAGCAGCCCGGCTGCCTGCACGCGGGGATGGACGTCTACAAGTGGGCGTTCAAGCTCACCCCGCTCGTGCCGAGCGAGCTGGTGGCCGACGCGTTCGACCTGGCCCGTGAGATCCGGGTGCTCGACATGGAGGCCTCGCCCTACGACCTGCGCGAGCTCGGCTACACCCCCGTGCCGATCGAGACCCCCGAGGGGAAGACCGCCTACCTGGAGCGCCAGCGGGCGTTCGCCGAGCGTTCCAACGCCCTGCGCCACCGCCTGCTCGCCGTGCTCGACGCCGCCACCGCGACGCTTCCCTGCGGTCACGGCGCGGGGCGGAACCAGCCATCCGTGAGCAGCGGCACGGCCCTGGACACGTCCACGTCGCTGGCGACGGCGACGTCCGCGGCGAAACCCCTCTGCGCCAGCTCGACTCCGCTAGCGCACCGCCGAGGCTCCCGAGCGCGTCGTCGTGCACCGCGCGGTAGACCGCACGTGCCGCGTCCGCCTCCGGGCTCGCCGTCGTGGCCGATCCGCGCCGCGACCAGTGCCTCCACAACCGCGCCGGCACCCCAGAGGTCCTCGACGGCCGGGCGCAACGACCCGTCGTCGGTCCACCGCTCCCCTGCCGCGACGACCCCGACCGGTCCGGCTCGGCCGGCCAGCCAGTGCCCCACTGCGGTGGCGTTGCGGAGCGAGCCCCGCGACGACGTCGACTCCGGCGTCGGCGAGCGACGGCGCAGATGGCCGAGCCGTTGCGGCGACCGGCAGCACCAGCCGCTCCACGGGCGTCGGCCGCGAGGATGCTCGCCAGCGACAGGCTGATCTCGCCGGCGGCCGACCGCGGTGCGCCCGACGGCGCACACGGCATCCAGACCGGCGGCCACCACGGTCGTCACCCGAGGCGACGCGTCCCACGGGTGCGAGCGAGGACCGGCAGTACGTCGCTCGAGTCGTGCCACCGTCACCGACAGTCGTGACGACAGCACGTCGATCGCCGACCTCGGTGCTCACCCCGATCCGGCCGTACGCCAAGCTCACGTCAGGCGCTCGCGTAGACCCGCAGTCGTCCACGGCGCACGGCACTCGCCTGCAGTGACGCCCACGGTGACGACACGATCGGGGCGACTCGAGACGGCTCAGCGGGGGGCGATGCCGGCGCGGACCAGCCCGTAGGTGACCGACTCGACGAGTGCGTCCCAGCTGGCCTCGAGGATGTTGGCCGCAACGCCGATCGTCGTCCACGAGGTCGTGCCGTCGGAGGTCTCGATGAGCACGCGGGTGACGGCATCCGTGCCGTGGGCGGCGTCGAGGATGCGCACCTTGTAGTCGATCAGCTCGAGGTGGCGGATCTCGGGGTAGAACTTCGCCAGCGCCGAGCGCAGGGCATGGTCGAGCGCGTTGACCGGCCCGTTGCCCTCGCCGGTGCGCACGCCGCGCTCGCCTCCCGCGAGGACCTTGACCGTCGCCTCGGACAGCGCCTCGTCGTCGCCGCGGGCGTCGGTGATGACGCGCCACGACTCGACCTCGAAGTACGCGGGCAGCGAGCCGTCGAGCTCGCGGCGCAGCAGCAGCTCGAACGAGGCGTCGGCCGCGTCGAAGGTGTAGCCGCGCAGCTCGCGCTCCTTGACGGCGCGCAGCACCCGGGCGAGCGTCGCGTTGTCGTTCTCGTCGGCGGCGTCGAGGTCGAAGCCGAGCTCGCGCGACTTCAGCTCGATCGAGGCGCGACCGGCCATGTCGGACACCAGCATGCGCATGTCGTTGCCCACGGCCTTGGGGTCCATGTGCTGGTAGAGGTCGGGGTCGACCTTGATCGCGCTCGCGTGCAGGCCCGCCTTGTGCGCGAAGGCGCTCGAGCCGACGTACGGCTGGCGCGAGTACGCCGGCACGTTGGTGACCTCGGCGATCGCGTGGGCGATGCGGGTCGACTCCTGGAGCCGGTGCGGCTCGAGCAGCGGCACGCCCTTCTTCAGCTGGAGGTTGGCCACGACGGTGAGCAGGTCGGCGTTGCCGGTGCGCTCGCCGTACCCGTTGACCGTGCCCTGCACGTGGGTGGCGCCGGCGTCGACGGCGGCCATCGAGTTGGCGACCGCGCACCCGGTGTCGTTGTGGCAGTGGATGCCGACCCGCGCGCCGGTGGAGCGCACCACGTCGTCGACGACGTCGGCGACCTGGTTGGGCAGCATCCCGCCGTTGGTGTCGCACAGTGCGACGACCTCGGCGCCCGCCTCGGTGGCGACGCGCACGGCCTCGAGCGCGTAGTCGCGGTTGGAGGCGTACCCGTCGAAGAAGTGCTCGGCGTCGAGGAAGACCCGCCGCCCCTCCCCGCGCAGGAACGACACGGTGTCGCGGATCATCTCGAGGTTCTCGGCGAGCGTGGTGCGCAGCGCCCGCTCGACGTGACCGGTGTGCGACTTGGCGACGAGGGTGACGACCTGGGCCCGGCTGTCGAGCAGGGCGCGCACCTGCGGGTCGCTGGCGGCGCGACCGCCGGCCCGGCGGGTGGCACCGAAGGCCGCGAGCGTGGCGTTGCGCAGGTGCAGGTCGGCCGCGGCGCGGGCGAAGAACTCGGTGTCCTTGGGGTTGGCCCCGGGCCAGCCGCCCTCGATGAAGCCGACCCCCAGCTCGTCGAGGTGCGTCGCGATGGCGAGCTTGTCCGCCACGGAGAGGTTGAGGCCCTCCTGCTGCGCGCCATCGCGCAGCGTCGTGTCGTAGACGTGGATGTCGGTCATCGGTGCTCACCCGAGGTCGGTCTGCCGGTCTCCCGGCGTCTGTGCCCCGGCCCGTGAGGGCCGGGGCGGGACGTGTGTGGTGCTCCGCCCATTGTCGGGCCGGCGCTGCTGCCGCGCCGCCCGGGGGTGGGGGTGGTGCGACCCTGCTCACCGGTCACGCCGCGCCCGCGACGCTCCCGACAAGCAAAAGACCCCCCGGGTGCGGGAGGTCTGCGCGACGAGTAGGACTCGTCGCGCTAGCCGATAATGATCGTGGTGGTGGCCACGTCACGGAACGTCACGCGGTCACCCTCCCACGGAGACGGGTCCCCGGCCTACGGTTCGTCCACATGCTGGCCACGGTGGGCGCCGCGAGGGCAGGAGCAGGGATGCGGGTGACGACGGTGAGCGTCGTGGCCGACCGGGGTCGCTCGAACGAGGACTTCGTCGGGGCCTGGTACGCCCACCGGCTGGGCGGCATCCTGCTCACCCTGGTGCACGAACGGGCCGACGGTGGCGCTGCTGTCGTGGCGACGGACCCTCGCGAGGTCGTGGTCAGCCAGTCCTCCCTGCCCGCCCTGGCAGCTGCCGGCGACGACGACGAGCGTGACCGGGTGCTCGGCGACGGTGACCGGGCAGGTCGCGGTCGGCGACCTGCGAGCCGTTGCCCTGATGAGCAACGGTGCCAGTCGCATCGTCGACCGGTTCGGCCTCACCGACTGGGCGGCGGTGATGGCCGGGTTCGCCACGAGCGGCCCCACCGAGGTCGTCCGCCGCGTGCGGGAGGCCGAGCGCCACCAGGCGGTGGCGCAGGACGACGCGACGATCGCGTACTGCACCGACCTCGCCGCCGGCTGACCGCGGCGGCCCGCCGGACGGCTCAGAAGTGGGTGACGACCGGGGTGCCGATCGGGGCGAAGTCGTAGACCCACTTGGCCACGGACACCGGCAGGTTGACGCAGCCGTGGGAGCCCTGGGCGCCCGCGTAGCCGAACGACGAGCGCCAGGGGGCACCGTGCAGCGCGTACCCACGGTGGAAGTACGAGATGTAGGGCACGTCAGGGGTCTCGTACTTGGTGCCGTCCGCGTTGCTGCCGCGCATCGTCTGCAGCTCGCGCTTGTGGTAGACGCGGAAGGTGCCGACCACGGTGGGCTTCGCGTCCGACCCGTTGACCATCTTGATCGGGCCGTAGACGGGCTTCGCGCCGACGTAGGCGGTCATCGTGTGCTTGCTGAGGTTGACGTCGACCCACTTCTCGCCGTCGATGGCGGCATAGGCGAGGTTCTCGGCACCGGCGGCGATCCGACGGTCGGTCCAGGTGGCCGGGATGGTGCGGCGCTCGAAGCTGCCCTGGTAGCTCTTGCCCGAGCCCAGCGCCCTGGTCGCGGCCGCGGCGACGTCAGCGGCGTTGGTCATGACGGCGCCGTCGTGGGCCGGCGTCACGACCTGCTTCACGTCGCCGGAGGCGTCGACGTTGCGCACGCCCGAGGTCGCCGTGACCTCGGCGTCCTTGGCCACCTTCGCGACCCAGGCCTTGACCTTCGCGGCGTCGATCGTGGGGTCGGTGAGCGCACCGTCGGCGCCGGTGACCGTCACCCACGAGGCCTTGGTCTTCCGGGAGGCCGCGTGCTCGTCCTCGCCGTCGTCGACCTTGACCGTGCGCGCGACCAGGGCGTTGGCCCGGTCGGCGACGCGCTGGGCCTGCGCGGTGGTCACGGTCGGCACGGCATCGACGAACTTCAGGGTGGTCCTGGTCGACGACAGGTCGCGAGCCGCGGCGGACACGACGTCCTGGAAGCTCGCGGGGGTCACGGACTTGCCCGTCACCGCGGCGACGACCACGAACGACTTCTTGTTCGGGGCGAGCTTCACCTTCGCGTCCGCGCCGGCCTTGCCCGAGGTGGCCACCAGCTCGGCGGCGACCTTGTCGGTCGTGGCGGGGTCGACCCGCAGCACCGCCTCGACGTCACGCGACGAGACCAGCGACGTGGCGTAGGAGGACCAGGAGCCGTTCGCCGCGAACACCGCGTCGACGGTGGGCTCGACGTCGACCGTGTAGCCGAGATCGGCCAGGTGCGCGGTGCGCGTGCTCGTGCCGGTGTCGAGGGTGACCGTGAGGTCCGCGGCTCGCTGCGTCACGATCGCGGCGACCTGGTCGCGGGTCAGCCCGGACACCGAGACGCCACCAAGGGTGCTCCCGGGCAGCGCGCGGTCCTGGAAGTGCGTGGCGTACGCCGTGCCGGCGCCGGCGAGCACCAACGGCACGGCCACGGCGGCAGTGATCAGCACCTTGGTGCGAGCCCTCATTTTGCGCGGTCCTTCTCGTCTGTTCCTGGGCGCATGCAGTCTGCGCCAGAAACAATGATGGGGCACACGGCGTCAACTCGCGAAACCAGGTCCAGCGCGGCGCGTCGCCGAGGATCAGGCCTTGGCGGTGATCTCGTCGGTGCGCCGGAGCTCCCACCAGGCGTCCAGGCCGGGCGGATCGGCCGCATCGACCCGGTCGCCGACCCGCGGCACGGCCACCGGAACGCCCTGGCTCGCGGCCGCGACGAGCAGCCGCTCGACCGGCTCGGCCCACGGGTGCGGGGCCAGCACGAACGTGCACCAGTGGATCGGCATGAGCAGCCCACCGCGCAGCAGGCGGGTCGCCTCGACGGCCTCCTCGGGGTCGAGGTGGATGTCGTGCCAGGCCGGGTCGTAGGCGCCGACGGCCATCAGCGAGACGTCGAACGGACCGTGCTGGGCGCCGAGCCGGGCGTAGCCGTCGAAGAACCCGCTGTCGCCACTGAAGAAGACCTTGCCCGCCCGCCCCGCGAGCACCCACGAGGCCCACAGGGTGCCGTCGCGGCGCAGGCCCCGCCCGGAGAAGTGCTGGGCCTCGACGGCGGTCACGCGCACGCCACGGACGTCGAAGCCCTCCTCCCAGTCGCACTCGACCACCCGCGAGGCGGGCACGCCCCAGGCGTCGAGGTGCGCGCCGACGCCGAGCGGCACCAGGAAGACCGCGTTCGTGAGGCCGACCAGCGCACGGATGGTGTCCATGTCGAGGTGGTCGTAGTGGTCGTGCGAGATGACGACGGCGTCGATCCGGCCCAGACCGATGAGCGGCACCGGCACCGCGTGCAACCGGCGCGGCCCGACGTGCTGGCTCGGCGAGCACCGCTCGCTCCACACCGGGTCCATGAGCAGCCGCACGCCGTCGAGCTCGACGAGGCAGGACGCGTGGCCGAACCAGGTGACGTGCACGCCCTCGGTGCGCGGCTCGTGCGGGGTCGTGACGACGGGGATCGGCAGGTCGGGGCGCCGCGTGTCGGCGTTGTCGCGGAAGCGGCGCAGCACGTCGCGCTGCCCGGACGGCATCGACGACGTGCCGCGGGAGGTGTTGTGGAAGGCACCCGCCCGGTAGGCGGGCGAGCGCTGGGCCCGCTCCAGTCGCGCGCCGGTGGGACGGCCGCCCATGGCGGTGTTGACGCCCTTGCCGGCGGCGGCGAGCGCCCCGAGGGCACTGGCCGCGCCGGCGGCGATCGCGAGTCGGTTGAGCTTGGTCACCGGTCGATTGTCACCCGGGCTCCCCCATACCGCCGAGCGAGGACCGCGCGTCGGACGCCCGACGCCTCGCTGCCGCCGCCACGAGCGCCTCGAAGAGGCGACCGTCGTCGCTGGCCTCGGGGTGCCACTGCACCGCGATCCGGAAGCCCGCCGTCGGGTCCTCCATCGCCTCGAGCGTGCCGTCGGCGTGCCAGGCGGAGGGCCGGTAGGTCGTGCCCTCCAGCGACTGCGCGCGCACGGCCTGGTGGTGGTAGGTCGGCACGTCGAGCGGGTCGGTGCCGAGCAGCGCAGCCAGCCGGGTGCCGGCGACCGGCGTCGCGTCGTGCGAGGTGTACTCCCCCGGCAGCGGGTTGTGCGCGTCGTGGCCGACGACGTCGGGCACGTGCTGGTCGAGCGCCCCGCCGGCCTGCGACCGCCATGACCTGCATGCCGCGGCAGATGCCGAGCACCGGCAGGTCGAGCTCGGCGGAGACCCGGGAGAGCGCCAGCTCCCACGCGTCGCGGTCCGGCCGCGGTGCCTGCGAGGTGGGGTGCGGCGGCGCGTCGTAGCGGGCTGCCTCCACGTCCGCGCCGCCGGCGATCACCAGGCCGTCGAGCCGCTCGAGCACCGCGGCGGCCAGGTCGTCGTCGGCATCGGGCCGCGGCGGGAAGCACCACGGCGACCGCGCCGGCGCGCTCGAGGTGCGTCGAGGTAGCCGTGCGGCAGCACCGCGCTGAGCTGCTCCGTCCACGGGTCGACGGTCGACGTCCTCGACGTAGCAGGAGACGCCGATGACCGGGGGGTCGCGGACGCGTCGCTCATAGCGGTGTGACGTACGCGCCCGAGATGCCGCCGTCGACGAGGAACGTCGAGGCGGTCATGAAGCTGGACTCGTCGGAGGCGAGGAACAGCACGGCGTTCGCCATCTCCTCGGGCTCGCCGAAGCGGCCCATCGGCACGTGGACGAGGCGGCGGGCGGCCCGCTCGGCGTCCTTGGCGAACAGCTCCTTGAGCAGCGGGGTGTTGACCGGGCCGGGGCAGAGCGCGTTGACCCGGATGCCGTCGCGCGCGAACTGCACGCCGAGCTCGCGGGTCATCGCGAGCACCCCGCCCTTGGACGCCGAGTACGAGATCTGCGAGGTCGCCGCACCCATGACGGCGACGAAGCTCGCGGTGTTGATGATCGAGCCCGACTTCTGCTCGAGCATGTACGGCAGGGCCGCCTTGCAGCACAGGTAGACCGAGGTCAGGTTGACCTCCTGCACCCGCCGCCACGCGTCGAGGTCGGTGTCGAGGATCGAGTCGTCGTCGGGCGGGCTGATGCCTGCGTTGTTGAACGCGATGTCGAGCTTGCCGTACGTCTCGACCGCCGTCGCGAACAGCCGGTCGACGTCCTCCTTGCTCGCCACGTCGGTGTGCACGTAGGCCCCGCCGACCTCCCCCGCCAGCGCCTCCCCCGCCTCGTCGTTGAGGTCGGCGACGACGACGGTCGCCCCCTCCTGCGCGAACCGCCGCACCGTCGCCAACCCGATGCCGGAGCAGCCACCGGTGACGACCGCGACCTTGCCCTCGAGCCTGCCTGCCATGCTGATCTCCTATGCCTCGGTGCTGATGAAGACGTTCTTGACCTCGGTGAACGCGTCGAGCGCGTCGGGGCCCGAGCTCACGGCCGATGCCGCTCGCCTTGAAGCCGCCGAAGGGCGTCGAGTAGCGCACCGAGCTGTGGCTGTTGACCGAGAGGTTCCCGGCCTCGACGCCACGGGCCACCCGGATGGCGCGACCGACGTCGCGCGTCCAGATCGACCCCGACAGGCCGTAGGCCGTGTCGTTGGCCTTGGCGACCGCGTCGGCCTCGTCGTCGAAGGGCATGACCGCCACGACCGGCCCGAAGACCTCCTCGCGCCACACCCGGTCGTCGGTGCCGCTGGGCAGCACCACGGTCGGGGGGTACCACCAGCCGGCGCCCTCGGGCGCGGTGCCGCGGAAGGCGACGTCGACGGCCGGGTGGCCGGCATCCTCGGCCCCCTCGACGAAGCCGCGCACGGCGTCGCGCTGACCGGAGGACACGAGCGGCCCCATCTGGGTCGCCTCGTCGCCGGGGTCCCCGACGACGACGCTCTTGAGGGCTCGCTCGAAGCGCTCCATGAAGGCGTCGAACACGCTGCGCTGCACCAGGATCCGGGTACGGGCGCAGCAGTCCTGGCCGGCGTTGTCGAGGAAGCTCATCGGGGCGGAGGACGCCGCGGTGTCGAGGTCGGCGTCGGCGAAGACGATGTTCGCCGACTTGCCGCCGAGCTCGAGGGTCACCCGCTTGAGCTGGTCGGCGGCCTTGCGCATGATGCCCTGGCCGACCGCGGTCGACCCGGTGAAGCAGACCTTGCGCACGTCGGGGTGGGTGACGAACCGCTCGCCCACGACCGACCCCTTGCCGGGGAGCACGGTGAACACGCCCTCGGGGATGCCGGCGTCCAGGGCCAGCTGGCCGAGAAGCATCGCGGTCAGCGGCGTCAGCTCGGCGGGCTTGAGCACCACCGTGTTGCCGGCGGCCAGCGCCGGGGCGAAGCCCCAGCCGGCGATCGGCATCGGGAAGTTCCACGGCACGATCACCGAGACGACGCCGAGCGGCTCCTTGAAGGTGACGTCGAGGCCTCCGGCGACCGGGATCTGCCGGCCGAACAGGCGCTCGGGTGCGGCCGAGTAGTAGCGCAGCACGTTGACGACGTTGCCGACCTCCCACCGGGCGTTGCCGATGGTGTGGCCGGAGTTGGCGACCTCGAGGGCGGCGAGCTCGTCGGTGGAGGCCTCGACCGCGTCGGCGAAGCGGCGCAGCAGCATGCCCCGGTCGGCAGGGCTCACCGCGCGCCAGGCGGGCCCGACCTCGACGGCGCGGGCGATCGCGGCATCCGTCTCCTCGATGCCGACGAGGTCGATCGTGGTGACGACCTGCTCGGTGGCGGGGTTGACGACGTCGTGTGCGTAGGTGGTGCTCATGCGGGTGGGGTCACAGCCTCTCGAAGCCGCGGACGCGTTCCCAGTCGGTGACCGCGGCGTTGAACGCCGCGATCTCGACGTCGGCGGCGTTGACGTAGTGGTCGACGACGTCGTCGCCGAAGGCCTCGCGGGCGATGGCGCTGCCCGCGAGGAGGTCTCGGGCCTCGGCCAGGGTGCCGGGCACGTGCTCGTAGTCGCCGACGTAGGCGTTGCCCTCGCACACGGGCGGCAGCTCCAGACCTTCCCGGATGCCGTGCAGCCCGCCGGCCATCATCGCCGCGACGGCCAGGTAGGGGTTGACGTCACCGCCGGGCAGGCGGTTCTCGACGCGCAGCCCGGACCCGTGGCCGACGACCCGCAGGGCGCAGGTGCGGTTGTCCGTGCCCCAGGCGACGGCGGTCGGTGCGAACGAGCCCGCAGCGAAACGCTTGTAGGAGTTGATGTTCGGTGCGTAGAAGTAGGTCAGCTCACGCATCGTCGCGAGCAGCCCGGCCATGAACTGGTCGAACAGCTCGCTGCGCCCGCCGTCCCGGTCGTCGTCGGCGAAGACGACCTCGCCGTCGGTGCCGCGCAGCGACAGGTGGATGTGGCACGAGTTGCCCTCGCGCTGGTCGAACTTCGCCATGAAGGTGAGCGACTGGCCGTGCCGCGCCGCGATCTCCTTGGCCCCGGTCTTGTAGACCGAGTGGTTGTCGCAGGTGCGCACGACGCCGTCGAAGAGGAAGCCGATCTCGTGCTGGCCGAAGTTGCACTCGCCCTTGGCCGACTCCACGTTCATGCCGGCGGCGTACATCTCGTTGCGGATCTCGCGCAGCACCGGCTCGACCTTGCTGCCGCCGAGGATCGAGTAGTCGACGTTGTACCGGTTGGCGCCGGTCAGTCCGTGGTACCTGCTGTCCCAGGCGGTCTCGTAGGACTCCTCGAAGAGGATGAACTCGAGCTCGGTGCCGGCGAAGGCGGCGTAGCCGTCGGCCTCGGCCGAGGCGACCTGACGCTTGAGGATGGCGCGCGGCGACTGCACCACCTCGCCGCTGCCGTCGAGCCAGGTGAGGTCGCTCTGGATCGTCACCGACGCCGGGTGGCCCGGGGTGCGACGCAGCGTCGTGAGGTCCATCTCGAAGAACATGTCGCCGTAGCCGCGCTCCCACGACGACATCGCGTAGCCGTCGACGGTGTTCATGTCGACGTCGACCGCGAGCAGGTAGTTGCACCCCTCGGTGCCGTGCTCGAGCACGTGGTCGATGAAGTACTGGCCGTGCAGCCGCTTGCCCTGCAGGCGTCCCTGCATGTCGGTGAAGGCGACGATGACCGTGTCGACCTCGCCCGCCAGGACCGCCGCGCGCAGCTGGTCGACGGTGAACGCAGGGGGTCCCCCCTGATGCATCGAGCTCGGCATGGTGCTCCCTTCGTGTCGCTATCCGATGAGTCCACGCAGGAGCGCGGCCGTGGCGTCGCAGTGCTCCTCCATGGTCGTGCGGGCCGTGTCGGGGTCACCGGCGAGGATGGCCGCGACCACGGCGTCGTGCTGCTCGTGGGAGTGCTCGATGTTGATGCGCAGCACGGGGATCTGGCCGAGCAGCTCTCCGAGCGCGGCCTGCGCCCGGGTCACCGCCTCGACGACCATCGGCGAGCCGGTGAGCGTGGCGATGGCCAGGTGCAGCCGGGAGTCGGCGATCCGGTGGCTGTCGACGTCGGCCTCGCGCACCGCGCGGCACGACTCGCTGAGCCAGTCGCGCTGGTCGCGCGAGAGCGGACGGGTGGCGGCGAGCCGGGCGGCGCCGGGCTCGACGACCCGACGGAAGTCCAGGGCGTCCTCGAGGGCGGCGCCGGTGCGCACCGGGGGCCCGTCGAGCACGGCGGGCTCGTCGCCGCTGCCGCGCCCGGCGTAGGTCACGACCGTGCCACCGCCGCGCCCGCGCCGGGTGGTGACCAGGCCGGAGTCGCGCAGCGCGGCGATCGCCTCGCGCAGGGTGTTGCGCGAGACGCCGAGCCGCTCGGCGAGGTCGCGCTCGGCCGGCAGCTGCTCGCCGACGACGAAGACGCCCAGCCGGATGGCGGTGGCGAGCTGCTCGACGGTGGTCTCGAAGACGTTGCCGACGGCCGGCCGAAGCACGGCATCCGGGAGCCGCGAGGGCTGCGCGTGCGGCTGCTCCGGCGTCATGCGAGCGAGTATGCCGGGTAAATGGTCCGCATGTGAACCTTTAGTCACGCGAGCCGGGTCAACCACCCGTGGGTGTCGTCGGCGCGACCGTACTGGATGTCGAGCAGGGCACCGCGGATGGTGTTGGTGACCTCGCCACCGCCCTCCCCCGCCGTCGAGGGCGCGGACCCGCCCTCCCAGCGCAGCTCGCCGACCGGGGTGATGACGGCCGCCGTGCCGCAGGCGAAGATCTCCCGGATCTCGCCGCTCGCCACGCCGTCCTTCCACTCCTGGATCGGGATGCGGCGCTCCTCCGGCTCCAGCCCGAGCCCCTTGGCCAGCTCGAGGATCGAGCTGCGCGTGACGCCCTCGAGGATCGAGCCGGTGAGCTCGGGGGTCACCAGGCGGTTGTCGCGGGTGACGAAGAACAGGTTCATCCCGCCGAGCTCCTCGATGTACGTCTGCGTCGACGAGTCGAGGAAGACGGCCTGGTCGCAGCCGTTCTCGATGCCCTCGAGCTGGCCCGCGAGGGACGACGCGTAGTTGCCGCCGGTCTTCGCGGCGCCGGTGCCGCCGGCACCGGCGCGGGCGTAGTGCTGGGAGATCCACAGCGTCACCGGCTTCAGGCCACCGGCGAAGTAGGCACCGGCCGGCGAGGCGATGAGGCAGTAGGTGACCTCGTTCGCCGGGCGCACGCCGAGGAAGGCCTCCGAGGCGTACATGAAGGGCCGCAGGTACAGGCTGGTCTCGCCGGTGCCGGCCGGCGGCACCCAGGGCTCGTCGACCCCGACCAGGGCGCGCAGCGACGCGACGAAGTCGTCGGTCGGCAGCTCGGGCAGGGCCAGGCGGCGGGCGCTGCGCTGCATCCGCTCGGCGTTGGCCTCGGGGCGGAACGACCAGACCGAGCCGTCGGCGTGCCGGTAGGCCTTCAGTCCCTCGAAGATCTCCTGGGCGTAGTGCAGCACCGCGGCGCTCGGCATCAGCTGGATCGGGCCGTAGGGCTCGACCTGTCCGTCGCCCCAGCCGCCGCTCTTGGTCCACACCGCACGCACCATGTGGTCGGTGAAGAAGACCCCGAACCCCGGGTTGGCGTGGATCGCAGCACGTCGCTCCTCGCTCGCCGGCGTGTGGTTGCGGTGGAGGTCGAAGGTCAGGCTCATGGGACTCGTGGTCCTTTCCTCGGGAGCGACAGTGCTACCCGCGAAGGCTACCCGTGGTCGGGCTCGGTCAGAGACGGGCGGCGATGGCGTCACCGACGGCGCTGGTCGAGCGCGGCGAGCTGCCCCGCTCGGCGAGGTCGGCGGCGACCGCCCGCTCCACCCGCTCGGCCTCGGCGGTGCGCCCGAGGTGGGCCAGCAGCATCCCGACCGACAGGACCGTCGCGGTGGGGTCGGCCTTGGCCTGGCCGGCGATGTCCGGCGCCGAGCCGTGCACCGGCTCGAACATGCTCGGGTAGCGGCCCTCGGGGTTGATGTTGCCGCTCGCGGCGAGCCCGATGCCGCCCGCGATCGCCGCGGCGATGTCGGTGATGATGTCGCCGAACAGGTTGTCGGTGACGATCACGTCGAAGCGACCGGGGTCGGTGGCGAGGAAGATCGTGGCGGCGTCGACGTGCTGGTAGGCGGTCTCGACGTCGGGGAACTCGGCCGCGACCTCCTCGACCGTGCGCCGCCACAGGTGGCCGGCGTGGGTGAGCACGTTGTGCTTGTGCACCAGGGTGAGGTGCCGGCGCGGGCGGGCCTGGGCGCGGGCGAAGGCGTCACGCACGACGCGCTCGACACCGAAGCGGGTGTTGACGCTGACCTCGGTCGCGATCTCGTTCGGGGTGCCGGTGCGCAGCGAGCCGCCGTTGCCGACGTAGGGCCCCTCGGTGCCCTCGCGCACGACGACGAAGTCGATGCCGTTCGGGGCGACCCGCTCGACGGCCAGCGGGCTCAGCACACCGGGGTAGAGCTTGGCGGGGCGCAGGTTGACGTAGTGCTCCATCGCGAACCGGAGCGGCAGCAGGACCCCGCGCTCGAGCACGCCGCTCGGCACGCTCGGGTCGCCGATGGCGCCGAGCAGGATGGCGTCGTGCTGCTTCAGCTCGTCGAGCACCGAGTCGGGCAGGGTCTCGCCGGTGGCGTGCCACCGCGTCGCGCCGAGGTCGTACTCGGTGGTCGTGACCTTCGGGCCGGCCGCGCCGACGACCGCCTCGAGCACCTTCAGGCCCTCGGCGACGACCTCGGGGCCGATGCCGTCTCCACCGATGACGGCGATGTCCAGGGACGGCGATGCGGTCTCGGTCATGGTGTCCAGCCTAGGGAGGAGGTATCGGGATGCGGACGGCCGTCCCAACCCGTGGATGGGGCGGGACGGCCGGTCGTGCGGCGGCTGACCTGCGGATCAGGCCCACGCGAAGCGTGGGACCCGGTCGCTCAGTCGTCGCTGTGTCCCTGGTCGCGCAGGTCCATCGACTCCTGCAGGGCCTGGCGGGCGAGGGTGGCCTCGTCGAGGGTGGTGTTCTCGTTCATCGTCGTGTCTGCCTTCCGCGGCCACGGGGGCCGGTCGATCGTGGGGTTCGGGTGGCTCCAGCCGAGAGATGTCTCGGCGAACCGGTCAGCGACGTCGCGGGGTCTCCGCGGCGAGGGTGCTGACTACCGGACCTCGCCGCGGCTGGGAATGAGGACGAGTACCTCGAGCCGCTGCATGCTTCGACGGTACGTGGACGTCCAAGTACCCGTCAGCCCCCTCTCACCATCCGGACGCTCGACCGACGAGACGTGCGCCACATCCGGCTGGTGTCGACGGATTCCGTCGCGAGAACCCGGTTCGATCCGTCGGATTCGTGCCGGGGCGTCGGACCAGAGGTCGGCCCGCGGCCGGGCCTGCCGGCGCCAGCGGCCGGGCCTGCCGGCGCCAGCGGCGGGTCCGCGGCAGGATGGCGGTGCGCCCGGGGGTTCGCGGCGTGAGGGCTGGGTACGACGGCGAAGGGAGGTCACCGTGCGCATCCGTTACCTGCTGCTCAACGCCTACGGCGGTGGGGGCACCATCCGCACCACACTGTCGGTGGCGGCCCTGCTCGCGGAGCGTGGTCACGACGTCGAGGTGGCCAGCGTCACCCAGCGACGGCCTCGACCGCGTTTCCCGGTGCCGCCGGGAGTGCGGCTCGTGTCGCTGACCAGCCCGTTCCACCCGGTCCGCGGCCTGTCGAGGGCCGCGCTGTTCCGGACGACGAGCCGGTTCGCCCACCCGAATGACCGGCTCAGCACCCGCCTCACCGCGGCCCACGACCGGGCGTTGCGCCGCTACGTCGCCGCTCAGGACGACTGCGTCGTCGTGGGCACCCGGATGTCGCTCAACCTCGCCCTCGCCGACCTGCGCACTGATCGCCAGGTCGCGGTCGCGCAGGAGCACAACCACCTCGCGAAGGCCCCGGCCGTTCGGGCGTCGTACGTCGCCGGCTACCCCCGGCTCGACGCGCTCGTCGTGCTCACCGAGGGCGATGCCGGGCGGTACCGCACCCTGCTGGGCGACGGCTGCCGCGTGGACGTCGTCCCCAACGCCCTGCCGCACGGCATCCCCCTGCGGCGGTCGCCGCTCACCGCGACGGTGGCGGTGTCGGCCGGGTCGCTCATCAAGCGCAAGGGCTTCGACCTCCTCGTCGACGCGTGGCGGCCGGTCGCAGCCGCGCACCCCGAGTGGCGCCTGCGGATCTACGGCGTCGGCGACCAGGCCGACGAGCTGACCTCCCTGGTCGAGGACGCCGGCCTCACCGGCACCGTGACGCTCGAAGGGTTCGAGCCCGACCTCGCCCGCCGGCTCGACGAGGCCTCGTTGTTCGTTCTTCCGTCGCGCCGCGAGGGGATGCCGATGGTGCTCCTCGAGGCGATGGCCGCCGGTCTTCCCGTGGTCGCCTTCGACTGCCCGACCGGACCGGCCGAGGTGCTCGAGGGCGGTCGCAGCGGCGTGCTCGTGCCGAGCGGCGACACGCGGGCCCTGACCGACGGCATCCTTCGGGTCGTGTCCGACCCACGGGAGCGGTCTCGGCTCGCCGACGCAGCCGCCACACGGGTGCGCGACTTCGAGCCGCGGCTGACGGCACTGCGCTGGGAGCGCCTCTTCGAGGAGCTCGCCGACGCTCGCGGTCTGTCCGTCGGTCGGTGACGCCGAGCCCTCGAGGCCCTCGCCGACGACCGCGGCCTGTCGGTGGGACGTCCCCGGGCCAGGCACCACGTCTGATGCGGCCGCCCCGCCCACCGGAGGGTGGGCGGGGCGGCCGCCTGTCGGAGTACCGGTCAGACGAGGTCGACGACCCGCACCGTCTCGGCGCCGATCTCCTTCTCGATGGCGGCGACGACGTCGAGCGGGATGGCCTGGTCGACGGTGAGCGCGATCAGGGCCTTGGCCGCGTCGTCGTCGCGCGAGACCTGCATGCCGGCGATGTTGACGTCGGCCTCGCCGAGCAGCTTGCCCACCGCGCCGATGACGCCGGGGCGGTCCTCGTAGGCGAAGAACGCCATGTGCGTGCTGATCGGGATCTCGAGGTCGTACCCGTTGATGCCGATCAGCTTCTGCACCAGCTTCGGCCCGGTCAGGGTGCCGGACACGGACACCACGGCGCCGTCGGCCAGGGTTCCGTGCAGCGTGGTGACGTTGCGGAAGTCCTCGGAGACCTCGTCGGTCACCAGGCGCGACTCGCAGCCGCGCTCCTTGGCGAGCAGCGGGGCGTTGACGTACGTGACGGGGTCCTCGGTGACGTCGGTGAACAGGCCCTTGAGCGCGGCGAGCTCCCAGACCGACACGTCGTGCGTGGTGATCTCGCCACGGACCTCGACGTCGAGCTGCACCGGCACCGCGCCGGCGAAGGCGGTGAACACCCGGCCGAGCTTCTCGACGAGGTCGATGCCGGGGCGAACCTCCTCGGCGACCGCGCCGCCGGCGACGTTCACGGCATCCGGCACGAGGTCACCGCCCAGGGCCAGGCGCACCGACTTCGCCACGGCGACACCGGCCTTCTCCTGGGCCTCCTCGGTCGACGCGCCGAGGTGCGGGGTGACGACGACCGACTCGTGGGCGAACAGCGGGCTGTCGGTGCACGGCTCGGTGGCGAAGACGTCGAGACCGGCGCCGGCGACGCGCCCCTCGGCGATGGCGTCGGCGAGGGCCTCCTCGTCGAGCACGCCACCGCGGGCGGCGTTGATGACGCGCACGGTCGGCTTGACCTTGGTGAGCGCCTCCTTGCCGATCAGGCCGATCGTCTCGGGGGTCTTGGGCAGGTGGATGGTGATGAAGTCGCTCTCGGCGAGCAGCTCGTCGAGGGTGACCAGGCGGGCGCCGAGCACGCCGGCCCGCTGCACCGACACGTAGGGGTCGTAGGCGAGGATCTCGACGCCGAAGCCCTTGAGCCGCTCGGCGACGAGCTGGCCGATGCGGCCGAAGCCGACGATGCCGACCTTCTTCTCGAGCAGCTCGACGCCGCCGTACTTGCTGCGCTTCCAGGCGCCGTTCTTCAGGGCCTCGTTGGCCGGCGCGATGTTGCGGGCGCAGGCGAGCAGCAGGCCGACCGCGAGCTCGGCGGCGCTGGTGATGTTGGAGGTCGGTGCGTTCACGACCATGACGCCGGCCTTGGTGGCGGTGTCGACGTCGACGTTGTCGAGGCCCACACCGGCGCGGGCGATGACCTTCAGGCTCCTGGCGGCGGCGATGGCCTCGGCGTCCATCTTCGTCGCGGAGCGGATGAGGACCGCGTCGACGTCGGCGAGGGCCGGGAGCAGGGCCCCGCGGTCGGCACCGTCGACGTGGCGGACCTCGAAGTCCGGGCCGAGTGCGTCGAGCGTCGCGGGTGAGAGCTCCTCGGCGATGAGGACGACGGGCTTGGTCACGAAAGGTCCCTCTTTCGGTGCTGCGGTCAGTCATCCGCCGGTCGGCCGGATGCCGGTGCCCGGGTGGGCAGAACCCCTCACCGATGTGGTGCTCGGGGATCTCCGGCACGCCGCTGGGCCGGGGTTCCATGATAGGCGGGTGCCAGCATGTGGACGCCAGTGCCCACGATGTGACCATTGCCGCACCACGGCACCAGGCCCGGCCGGTGGCGGGCGTGGGGTGGCTAGCCGCCGGATGCCGCGGCGTGCCGGGCGACGACGGCGGCCGGGTCGGGCACCGTCACGAAGAAGCCGCGCGTCGTGCGCGTGCGGCTCGGCAGCGGCAGCAGGTAGGGGCTCGGCACGGGCAGCACCACCAGCGGCCAGGTGCCCAGCCAGCCGCTGCGAGCCTGCGGCACCACGCGGGGGTCGCCGAGACGGACCAGCAGGTTCGGCAGCCGGGGGCGCGGCTCGCTGGTGACCCCGTGGAAGGAGCAGTTCAGGCCCTCCCCGGAGACCGAGGCGTCCCACTCGCGCACGTGCTCGACCCGCTCGACGTCGGTCCACGGGATGACCAGCGGCTCGGTGAGCAGGGCGGGGTCGCGCACGACGAAGGCGACGTCACCGGCATCCACCTCGGGCGGTCGACGCAACCGCCGGCCCAGGGCGACCGCCGGGACGCCCCAGCCCAGCAGGGCGATGCTCGCCAGCCCGGCCAGGACGGTGCCCCCCGGCCCCGCGTCCAGCCCGGTGGCTGCCGCCCAGAGCACCGCCCCGAGCCCTCCGGCGGCGAGCAGCACCGCCATCGTGCCGACGACCAGCAGGCCCCAACCGCCGCGGCTTCCCCAGCGGTCGCTCGACCACCTGGGCACCTTCAGCTCGACGATCACCCCCGCAGGCTAGGCCTCGGCGCGAGGAACCGGTCGAGAGTAGAGAACACGCCGCCACCGGCGAACCGGTGACGGCGTGTTCTCTACTCTCGACGGGCGTGGATGGGGTCAGCGCGCGGCGGAGCCCTCGACGTAGTCCTGGTCGCGGTCGGAGTCGACCCACGCCATCAGCTTGCGCAGGTCGCGGCCGGTGGCCTCGATCGGGTGCTGGGCACCCTTCTCGCGCAGCGCCGTGAACTCGGGGGCCCCGGCGTCCTGGTCGTCGATGAACCGCTGGGCGAACGTGCCGCTGCGGATGTCGGCGAGCACCGCCTGCATGTTCTCCTTCACCGACGGGTCGATGACCCGCGGGCCGGAGACGTAGTCGCCGTACTCCGCGGTGTCGGACACCGACCAGCGCTGCTTGGCGATGCCGCCCTCGACCATGAGGTCGACGATCAGCTTGAGCTCGTGCAGGCACTCGAAGTAGGCGACCTCGGGCTGGTAGCCGGCCTCGACCAGCGTCTCGAACCCGTACATGACCAGCTGCGAGGCACCGCCGCAGAGCACGGCCTGCTCACCGAACAGGTCGGTCTCGCACTCCTCGGTGAAGGTGGTCTGGATGCCGCCGGCGCGCAGGCCGCCGATCGCCTTCGCGTAGGACTTGGCGAGCGCCCAGGCCTGCCCGGAGGCGTCCTGCTCGACCGCGACGAGCACGGGCACGCCGCGCCCGTCGGCGAACTCGCGGCGCACGAGGTGGCCGGGACCCTTGGGCGCGACCATGATGACGTCGGAGCCGGCCTCGGGCTGGATGTAGCCGAACCGGATGTTGAAGCCGTGCCCGAAGAGCAGCGCGGCGCCCTCGGCGAGGTTGGGCCGGATGTCGTTCGCGTAGACGGTGCGCTGCACCTGGTCGGGCGTCAGGATGACGACGAGGTCGGCCTCCTTGACGGCGTCCGCCACGTTCAGCACGCGCAGGCCCTCGGCCTCGGCCTTCGGGCGGGACTTCGAGCCCTCGGCGAGCCCGACGCGCACGTCGACCCCGGAGTCGCGCAGGTTCAGCGCGTGGGCGTGGCCCTGGCTGCCGTATCCGATGACCGCGACCTTGCGGCCCTGGATGACGGCCAGGTCGGCGTCGTCGTCGTAGAACATCTCGGCCATCGTGTCGGCCTCTCCTTGTGTGGGGTGGTGGTGCTTCGGTCGTGGACTGTATGCGGTGCCGCCGGGCTCGCGCGGCGCGGTCTCAGGGTCGTGCCGGGGCCGCGGATGCCGGTGGCCGGCATCCGCTCGCGGCTCAGGCGCTGCGCAGGGCCCGGTCGGTGATGGAGCGCGGCCCGCGCCCGATGGCGACGAGCCCGGACTGGACGAGCTCCTTGACGCCGTAGGGCTCGAGCACGTCGAGCAGGGCCTTGAGCTTGTCGGTGTTGCCGGTGGCCTCGATGGTCAGCGAGTCGGTGGCGACGTCGACGACCTTGGCGCGGAACATCTGCACCATCTCGAGCACCTGGCTGCGGGTGCCGGCATCGGCCCGCACCTTGATGAGCATGACCTGGCGCTGCACGGCGGACTGCGGCTCGAGCTCGACGACCTTGAGCACCTCGACGAGCTTGTTGAGCTGCTTGGTCACCTGCTCCAGCGGGAGGTCCTCGACGTCGACGACGACGGTCATCCGGGAGACGTCCGGGTACTCGGTCTCCCCCACCGCGAGCGAGTCGATGTTGAACCCGCGACGGGAGAAGAGCGCGGCGATCCGGGCCAGGACGCCGGGCTTGTTCTCGACGAGGACGGACAGGGTGTGCTTGGACATGGACGTGCCGCCTTCAGTTCTCATGGGAGCCCGCGGGCACCCCGTCGTGGTCGGGGTCGAGCCCCTGCTCCAGTGCCTCGGACTCCTCGCGGTCCCACTGCGGCGCGGTGTCGCGGGCGACCTGGATCAGGTCGTTGCTGACCCCGGCGGCCACCATCGGCCAGACCATGGCGTCGCGGTGCACGACGAAGTCGACGACGACCGGGCGGTCGTTGACCTCCATCGCCGCGCGGATCGTCGCGTCGACGTCCTCCGGTCGCTCGCACCGGAACCCGGCGCACCCGTAGGCCTCGGCGAGCTTGACGAAGTCGGGGACGCGGGAGCCGACCGAGGTGTGCAGGTCGGTGTTGGAGTAGCGCTCGTTGTAGAACAGCGTCTGCCACTGGCGCACCATGCCGAGCGAGCTGTTGTTGATGATCGCGACCTTGATCGGGATGTTGTTGATGACGCAGGTGGCGAGCTCCTGGTTGGTCATCTGGAAGCAGCCGTCGCCGTCGATCGCCCACACGGTGCGGTCGGGCTCGCCGACCTGCGCGCCCATGGCGGCCGGCACGGCGTACCCCATCGTCCCGAGGCCACCGGAGTTCAGCCAGGCGTTGGGTCGCTCGTACTGGACGAACTGGGCCGCCCACATCTGGTGCTGGCCCACGCCGGCGACGTAGCAGGCCTCGGGCCCGACGATCGCGCTGAGCCGCTCGATCACGTACTGCGGGGCCAGGGTGCCGCCCTCCGGCACGGTGTAGCCGGCGGGGAACATCTCCTTCCAGCCGGCCACCCGCTCACGCCACTCGGTGTAGTCGCCGCCGCGACCGGCGTCGATGTCGGCGTCGACGGCCTCGATGAGGTCGGTGAGCACCGCGCGGCAGTCGCCGACGATCGGCACGTCGGCCTTGCGGTTCTTGCTGATCTCGGCCGGGTCGATGTCGGCGTGGATCACCTTGGCGTCCGGCGCGAACGTCTTGAGCTGGCCGGTGACCCGGTCGTCGAAGCGGGCGCCCAGGGTGATGAGCAGGTCGGACTTCTGCAGGCCGGTGACGGCCGAGACCGAGCCGTGCATGCCCGGCATCCCGAGGTGGAGCGGGTGGCTGTCCGGCAGCGCGCCGCGCGCCATCAGCGTGGTGACGACCGGGATCTGGCTCAGCTCGACGAAGCGCCGCAGCTCCTCGCTCGCGCGGGCCCGGACCACGCCACCGCCGACGTAGAGGATCGGGCGCTCGGCCTCGGCGATCAGCCGCGCGGCCTCGCGGATCTGCTTGCTGTGCGGGCGGGTGACCGGGTGGTAGCCGGGCAGGTCGATGCGCGGCGGCCAGGAGAAGTGGGTGCGCGCCTGCAGGGCGTCCTTGGAGATGTCGACGAGCACCGGGCCGGGGCGGCCGGTGGCGGCGATGTGGAACGCCTCGGCGATGACCCGCGGGATGTCGTCGGCATTGGTCACGAGGTAGTTGTGCTTGGTGATCGGCATCGTGATGCCGCGGATGTCGGCCTCCTGGAAGGCGTCGGTGCCGATGGACGCCGAGCTGACCTGACCGGTGATCGCGACGATCGGCACCGAGTCCATGTGGGCGTCGGCCAGGGGGGTGACGAGGTTCGTGGCGCCGGGGCCCGAGGTCGCCATGCAGACGCCGACCCGGCCGGTCGCTGACGCGTAGCCCTCGGCGGCGTGGCCGGCACCCTGCTCGTGGCGGACCAGGATGTGCCGCACCTTGACCGAGTCCAGGAGCGGGTCGTAGGCGGGCAGGATCGCGCCACCGGGGATGCCGAAGACGGTGTCGACGTCCATCGCCTCGAGCGAGAGCACCAGGCTCTGCGCGCCGGTCACCTCGATGGGCGTGCGGGCCTTCGCCTGCTGCGCCACCTGCGCGGGGCTGGGGGCGCTGGGGGCCACTGGGACAACCGGGTGCGCCGGTCTGGTCTCGCTCACTGCTGTCACCGTTTTCTCTGGGTCAACCGCTGTCGGCGGCCGTCGTCCGTGCACAAAAAAACCCTCCAGTCCCTGTGCGGGACGACGGAGGGAGCGCGCCAGATCTGAAGTCGATCAGACGCGCCGGGAAAGTACGAGGACTCGGGCCACAGGTGAACTCTCCCCCCGCCCGTATGCCGTGTCAACCGGCGAGACGGCCGATCCCACGATCCGGAACCGTGAGGTCGCTCACCCCGGATGCCGGTCCTCCGCTAGCGTTCCCGCCGAACGCCCTCGTCGACGGGCCGCCCAACGAGGAGCACCGCATGACCACCGAGGCCTCCGTCGTCTTCGTCATCGTGGTGGGGCTGCGGTTCATCCTCCCGCTGTTCATCCCGAAGTGGCCGCTGCCCGCGATCCTGGCCTGCCTGGTGCTCGACGGCATCGACCAGACCATCTTCCAGACCTTCGGCTTCGACCCGCCCGGCTACCAGAACTACGACAAGGCGATGGACCTGTTCTACCTGTCCATCGCGTTCCTGGCCTCGCTGCAGAACTGGACGCGCAGCTCGGCGGTCGGCATCTCGCGGTTCCTGTTCTTCTACCGGATGGTGGGGGTGATGCTCTTCGAGATCACCGGCGTGCGCGCCCTGTTGCTCGTCTTCCCGAACACCTTCGAGTACTTCTTCATCGCGTACGAGGCCGTGCGGCTGCGCTGGGACCCGCGGCGGTTCACCACGCGCTTCTGGATCATCACGGCGGCCGCCATCTGGATCTTCGTCAAGCTGCCCCAGGAGTACTGGATCCACGTGGCCCAGCTCGACTTCACCGACACGTGGAACGACGTGCCGTGGTTCGCTCCGGTGGTGTCGACCCTGGTGCTCGTCGGTCTGGCCCTGCTGTGGTTCGTCGTGCGGCCCCGCCTGATGCCGGCCGACTGGTCCTGGCACGTGGCCGCCGACCCGCTGCCCGCGGAGATGGACACCGCCGCGGAGCGCGACGCGTGGACCGCCGCCCACGTGCGGGTCAGGTCGCGGTCGACGCTGGAGAAGGTCGTGCTCATCGGCCTGCTGTCGACGATCTACGCCCGCATCCTGCCGGGACTGGAGGTGTCCGACCTGCGGATGTTCGTCGGCATCGCCGTCTTCGTCGTCATCAACGCCGCCATCTCGATCGCCTTCGCCAAGCGGGCCGGCACCCGTGAGGGGCTGGCCGGGGACTTCGCGCGTCCGCGTCGTCGTCAACCTCGGGTTGGTGCTGCTCGCCCGGCTCGTCCTCGGCGCCGGGTCGCTCGACGTCTCGGCCACGATCTTCTTCGTGCTGCTGGTCTCGCTGCTCGTCACGATGCACGACCGGTACGCGCCGGTCGCGGCGGTGCGCGCCGAGCACGACCGCACCGACCCGAGCCGGCCCCGGCTCGCCTGACCCCCGGCGCGGATCCTCCGCCACGCACGGTTCGCAGAACGCGCAGTTCTGCGTGGATCCGAGGTCGGCGCCCGCGCGCCGTCAGATCTGGGCGGTGGCGAGCTGGCCGAGCAGCTCCGGCGCGTGCCGGTCGATGCGGGCACCGCCGAGCACCACCCCGGTGGCGAGCAGCCCGAGCCCGTAGACCGTGCCGACCGCCAGCCCCACCCACCGGCCGGCACCCGAGCCGGACGTCAGGATCACCACGACGACGGCCGGGAGGGTGAGCAGAATCGGCCCGACGAACGACACGATGGCCGTCAGGCAGCCCTGGGCGGCGCCGCCGGACGTCGCCGCGAACGGGTTGCCGCCGGTGCGGGGCGCCGTGCCCGGCAGCACCGCACCCACCCCGACGGCCAGGCCGAGGCTGGCGAAGAACGACACCACGACCACGGTCAGCCACGACACCGGGTTCGAGATGACGCCGAGCGCCACGCTCACGACGAACGTCAGGACGACGACCGGCCCGAACACCACGGTCGAGGCGATCGCGCGACCCAGTCGGTCCTCCCAGCCCCGCACCCCGACGGCGACGTGCAGCCACCAGGCGGGGCCGTCGAAGGCGAGGTCGTTCATCAGGGTCAGCCCGGCGAACACCGCCAGGGTGACGATGCCGATGCCGGCCAGCCCCGGGGTGTCCGTGAACACCGCCTGGAGCACGAAGAAGATCGGCAGCACGGCGGTGCGCAGCGCGATGCTGACGAGCCGGCTGTCGCGGTACCAGGCCCGCACCCGGCGGGCGGCGATCGATGCCGTCGGCGAGGTGCCGAGCAGCACCGGCAGCAGCCGCCCGCGACCGATCCGCTGGCCGCCGGAGCTGGTGAGCGGCGAGGTGAGGGTGCGCGCCAGCAGCCGGACCCAGACCGCGTGCAGGCCGACGACGAGGCACGCCGCCAGCGTCAGGTGGACGACGAAGGACGCCCAACGCCCCGTGGCGACGTCGAACGGGAGCGCCCACGCCCATCCGAACGGGGTCCACGACGCGAGGACGGCGGAGCGGGTCGCGTCGAACGAGCTCAGGTCGGTGCCGAGCGACCCGGTCGTCAGCAGCGTGTTCATCGCGAGCGGGATGAGCGTCACGACCGACACCACGACGGCCCCCAGGACGCGCCCGACCCGCGTGGTCATCACCCGGGCCAGCGCGCTGGTGACCGCGCGGGAGAGCAGGATCGCGGTCAGCACCCCGAGCACGCCACCGAGCAGCGCGGCCGGTACCGCGGCCGGGTGGGCGAGCCACGACCCCACCTGGGCCAGCGCCAGCCCGGTCAACATGACCGCCGGGATGCCGGTGCAGGCGGCGGCGAGCAGGCCGCGCGCGAGCTCGCCGGCGCGCAGGGGCAGCACGGAGAAGCGCGCCGGGTCGAGGATCGAGTCGACACCCGTGGCGATCAGGCTGAGCACGGTCCACATCAGCGTGATGACCGCGAAGAGCGGCACGGTGAGCGCGGTGATCCGCAGCGGGCGTTGCGAGAGGAGCAGCAGGCCCGGGCCGAGCAGCGCCAGCACCCCGAGCGCCGCGAGGCCGCCCAGGATCGACGAGACGAGGTGGAGGGGGCTGCGCGTCATCGCGGTGCGCCACATGGCGAAGCGCAGGCGGACGATCAGCCCAACCACGTCAGCCCCTCGCCGGCGACGTCGGACGCGCCGACCAGCTCGAGGAAGCGCTGGTGGAGGGAGCCGCCCCGGGTCAGCCCCGCGGTGCTGTCCTCGGCGAGCACCCGTCCTCCGGCGATGACGGCGACCCGGTCGCACAGCCCCTCGACGAGCTCCATGACGTGGCTCGACATGACGACCGTGCCGCCGCTCGCGACGTAGCGGCGCAGGATGGTGCGGATCGTCTGCCCCGACACCGGGTCGACCGCCTCGAACGGCTCGTCGAGCACGAGCAGCCGCGGGGCGTGGATGAGCGCGGCGGCCAGGCTGATCTTCTTGACCATGCCGGCGGAGTAGTCGGCCACGACGGTGCTCGCGTCGTCGGCGAGGTCGAGCACGGTGAGCAGCTCGGCGGCGCGCTCCGCGGTGACGTCCCGCGGCATCCGGCGCAGGGCCCCCACGTAGGTGAGCAGCTCGCGCCCGGAGAGCTGCTCGAACAGCCGCATGCCGTCGGGCGAGACGCCCATGACCGCCTTGGCCGCGGCGGGGTCGGCCCAGACGTCGTGGCCGAGCACCCGGGCGGTGCCGCCGTCCGGGCGCAGCAGACCGGTCGCCATCGACAGCGTCGTCGTCTTGCCGGCACCGTTGGGGCCGACCAGGCCGTAGAGGGAACCGCGCGGGACGGCGAGCGACAGGCCGTGGACGACGCGCCTCCCCCGGAACTCCTTGACGAGGTCGACCAGCTCGAGCGCCGGCCCCGCCCCCAGTGGCTCAGTCACACACGGCGCCGGTACTCGCGCTGCCGACCAGGCGGCGGTACTTCGCGAGCACGCCTCGGGTGTACTTGGGCTCGGGGTGGGTCACACCCTCGGCGCGGCGGCGCTCCAGCTCGGCGTCGTCGACGAGCAGGTCGAGCAGCCCCTGCGCGACGTCGAGCCGGATGCCGTCGCCGTCGCGGACGAACGCGATCGGCCCCTCGTCGACCGCCTCGGGCGCGACGTGGCCGACGCACAGCCCGGTGGTGCCGCCGGAGAACCGGCCGTCGGTGAGCAGCAGCACGTCCTTGCCGAGCCCGGCGCCCTTGATCGCGCCGGTGACGGCGAGCATCTCGCGCATGCCCGGGCCCGCCCTTGGGGCCCTCGTAGCGGATGACGACGACGTCGCCGGCCGCGATCGTGCCGTCCTCGACGGCGTCCATCGCGGCACGCTCGCCGTCGAAGACGCGTGCCGTGCCCTCGAAGACGTCGGAGTCGAAGCCGGCCGACTTCACGACGGCGCCCTCGGGGGCCAGCGAGCCCTTGAGGATGGTGATGCCGCCGGTGCGGTGGATCGGCGTCGACATCGCCCGCACCACCTTGCCGTCGACGTCCGGCGGGCGCGATGTCGGCGAGGTTCTCGGCCATCGTCTTCCCGGTGACGGTGAGGCAGTCGCCGTGCAGCAGACCGGCATCCAGCAGCGCGCGCATGACGACGGGCACGCCGCCGACCCGGTCGACGTCGGTCATCACGTAGCGACCCGAACGGCTTGACGTCGGCGAGGTGCGGCACCTTGGCACCGACCCGCGAGAAGTCGGCGAGGGTCAGGTCGACGTCGGCCTCGTGGGCGATGGCGAGCAGGTGCAGCACGGCGTTGGTCGAGCCGCCGAACGCCATGACGACCGCGATGGCGTTCTCGAACGCCTCCTTGGTCATGATGTCGCGGGCCGTGATGCCCTGGCGGAGCAGCTCGACGACGGCCTCGCCCGACTTGCGGGCGAACCCGTCGCGGCGCCGGTCGGTGGCCGGCGGGGCGGCCGAGCCGGGCAGCGACATGCCGATCGCCTCGGCGACCGAGGCCATCGTGTTGGCGGTGTACATGCCGCCGCAGGCGCCCTCACCGGGGCAGATCGCGCGCTCGATGGCGTCGACGTCCTCGCGGCTCATCAGGCCGCGGGCGCAGGCACCGACGGCCTCGAAGGCGTCGATGATCGTGACGTGCGCTCCGTGCCGTCGGACATCTTGGCGATGCCGGGCAGGATCGAGCCGGCGTAGAGGAAGACCGACGACAGGTCGAGGCGCGCGGCGGCCATCAGCATGCCGGGCAGCGACTTGTCGCAGCCGGCGAGCAGCACCGAGCCGTCGAGCCGCTCGGCCTGCATGACCGTCTCGACCGAGTCGGCGATGATCTCGCGGCTGACCAGCGAGAAGTGCATGCCCTCGTGGCCCATCGAGATGCCGTCGGACACCGAGATGGTGCCGAACTCGCAGCGGGTAGCCGCCGCCGGCGTGCACGCCGTCCTTGACGGCCTTCGCGAGCCGGTCGAGCGAGAGGTTGCACGGGGTGATCTCGTTCCACGAGCTCGCGACGCCGATCTGCGGCTTGGCGAAGTCGTCGTCGCCGAGCCCGACGGCGCGGAGCATCCCGCGCGCGGCGGTCTTCTCGAGGCCGTCGGTGACGTCGCGGCTGCGGGGCTTGATGTCGGGGGACGTCGTCATGCCGCCCATCCTAGGTACGCACCTGCTGCGCCGCCGGGGCGTTCCGGGAGATGTCCGCGCCAGCCGGCCGCTCAGGTCGCGAGGGTGCCGCGCACCACGCTGTCGCCCGAGTGCTCAGGGGCCTCGTCGAAGCCCTCGCGCGAGATGTCGACGATGACGTAGCCCTGGTCGATCAGCTCCTGCGGGATCGCGAACGACTGGCCCTGCTCGCTCGGCTCGAGCACCCCGACCGACACCATCCGCTTGAGGTCCTTGTTGATCAGCCACACCTCGAGGTAGCCACCGTCGGGGTCGATCGGCTGCGTGCTCACGCTGAGGTCGAGGCGCCCGTCGTGGCGCACGACGTCGGCCATGCCCTTGGCCTGCCGGTTGTCCAGGGTGTCCAGGCTGGTCGACGGGAGGCGCGCAGCCGCGCCAGGTCCTCACCGCCATCCGAGAACTTCACGACGCGGTCGCGGCACCCTGGTCGGCGAGCCGCCAGTAGCCCACGGCCAGGGACGTGGCGATGGTGAGCCACCCGGCATACGGCACCAGCGCCCACCCACCCCAGGGCAGCACCTGGTGGGTCAGCACCACCAGCGCCCAGGTGAGCACCGTCGCCCCGCCCAGCAGCACGGCCGCCCGGCCGAGGTCGTGCCGCCGGTAGAAGGCGTGCGCCCAGCCGAGGGCCAGGGCCACCGAGGCGGTGAAGAGCACCAGCCAGCGCAGCCCGTCGGGGGGCGGGCACTCGAGGGCCACGGCGAGGCCGACCACCGCGAGGGCGCCGAAGTTCAGCGGCCAGATGACGCCGAACACGAGGTCCGGCGGCTGCCAGCGCGGGCGCGGCAGCGAGCGGTACCAATCGGACTCGGCTGAGGTCCACCGGGCCGCGAGGGTGGCGTACCCCGCGACGACGACGAGCACTGCCGCGGCGAGCAGCAGCCGCACCGCCATCATCTGGCGCCCACCCCCACCGGGGTGCCCTCGACGTGGTCGCCCGCGGCCGGTAGGTCGGCGTCGCCCACCCGTCGCGGCCACCAGAAGCGGTCACCGAGGATGAGCGCGAGGGCCGGCACGAGCACGGTGCGCACGACGAGGGTGTCGAGCAGCACGCCGACGCAGATGACGACGCCGAGCTGGGCCAGCACCACCAGGGGCAGCACTCCGAGCACCGCGAAGACGGCGGCCAGCAGGATGCCGGCGCTCGTGATGACGCCGCCCGTCGCCGCGAGCGCGCGCAGCATCCCCCGGTTCGCGCCGTGCCCGCGGGCCTCCTCGGCGGCCCGGGTCACCAGGAAGATGTTGTAGTCGACGCCGAGCGCGACCAGGAACACGAACGCGAGCAGCGGCACGCCGTCGTCGAGCCGCTCGAAGCCGAGCACCTGCGTGAAGATCCCCCATGACAGGCCGAGGCTGGCGAGGTAGGTCGCGACGACCGTGGCCACGAGCACCACCGGGGCGACGAGCGACCGGAGCAGCGCGCCGAGGGCGACGAGCACCAGGAGCAGGATGATCGGCAGGATCACCTGCAGGTCGCGGCGGTGGGCGTCCGAGGCGTCCAGCGCCACGGCTTCGGTGCCCCCTACGTGGGTGTCCGGGGTGTCGGCGACGGCATCGCGCAGGGCCAGGACGGTGTCGGAGGCGGCGTCCGAGCCGGGCTGCGCGTCGATGACGGCGTCGACCTCGGTGACGCCGTTGCCGCTGGCGGCCACGCGCACCGCGCTGACGCCCTCGACCTGGCGCACCGTCGCCGTGACGGCCTCGCCGTCACCGCGGGTCATGACGTAGGCCGGGTCGGCGGCGCCGGCCGGGAACGACTGCGCCAGTCGCTCGCTCGCCGCGATGGCCTCGGGCTTGCTCAGGAACTGGTCGGCCTGGTCGAGCCCCGTCTGGATCTGGGTGATGCCGCCCGCCATGACGCCCAACACGATCACCGTGACGGTGACGAAGCCGGCGGGGCGCTTCGCGACGGCATCCCCGACGCGGCGCCAGAACGAGGTGCCGTCGGCCAGACCGGTCTCGCCGACGTGGGGCACCTTCGGCCAGAAGATCCAGCGCCCGAAGACGACCAGGGCTGCGGGTAGCACGACGAGCGCGAAGGTCGCGGCGACGACGACGCCGACGGCGCAGGCCAGGCCCAGCCCGCGGGTCGCCGGGAAGAGCGACAGCAACAGGGTGAGCAGGCCCAGCACGACGGTCGTCGCGCTGGAGAGGACGGCCTCGGCGGTTCGCTGCAGGGCGACGGCCATGGCCTCGCGGCGGTCCTCGGTCACCCGCAGCTGGTCGCGGTAGCGGCTGATCAGGAGCAGGGCGTAGTCGGTGCCGGCACCGAAGACGAGCACCGAGAGGATGCCGATCGTCGACTCGTCCCAGAGCACGCCGAAGGCGGCGAGGGTGTGGGTGGCCAGCACGGCGGCCAGCTGGTCGGCGACGCCGACGACGGTGAGCGGCACCAGCCAGAGGAAGGGGCTGCGGTAGGTGATGACGAGCAGGATCGCCACGACGGATGCCGTGGCCGCGAGCAGGCGGAAGTTCGCGCCGTCGAACACGGCTGCGAGGTCGGCCTGGATGGCGGCCGGGCCGGTGACCTGCGCGGTGAGCCCCTCGGGCAGGTCGGCCTTCGCCTCCGCGCGCAGCTCGGTGACCACCTCAGCCGTCTCCACGGCGTCCTTGGTGGTGACCGGGATGAACACCGTTGCGGCGGTTCCGTCCTCGGACACCACGGCCGGCGCCCCGGTGGCTCCCGGCAGGGTGCGGGCGCGCTCCTGCACGAGGGCGAGCTCGTCCGGGGTCAGCGGTTGGTCACTGCTGTAGAGCACGACGGCGGCCGAACCCTCGGCCTGGGGCAGCTGATCGCGCAGCTCGGCGGCCTGCCGGCTGTCCGTGCCGGTCGGCAGGGCGGCCGTTCCGGTGGCCGGCGACTCGGCCTGCCCGACCAGACCGATGATCGCGATGGTGCCGGTGATGGCGAACAGGGCGAGCAGCCCCGCCACCCATTTCCGCGTGATGAGGTGCCCGAGGCTGCCCATGTCCTGCTCTCCTTGGTACGGTGGTGGTTCAGATGATGATTCATGTAGTGATTCACCAAGTTACTCAGTAGGTGAGCGATATTAGAGACAACCGATCCACGGACGCAAACCTGTCGAAGGTTCCGACCGACGTGCGCTCGGTCGTGCCCGACTACCGGCCGTCCGGCTCGCTCGACGCCCTGCAGGAGCTCGTCGACGTCGCTGCGCAGGTGCCGCACGAGGTGGCCCGCAAGGCCGGGCTGTCCACGTCCGAGCTGCACTCGCTACGCCACCTGATGGACACCCCCATGGGCCCGGTCGAGCTGGCCCGCGCGCTCGGCGTCACGTCGGCCGCGTCGTCGGGGGTCGTCGACCGGCTGGTCGCGCGGGGCCATGCCACCCGCCGCCCCCACCACGACGACGGGCGCCGCACGGAGGTTGTCATCACCGAGTCCGGGCGGGTCGAGGTCTTCGCCATGTTGGCACCGATGTTCGCGGGGTTGGCCCAGCTCGACTCCTCGCTGTCCGACGACGAGCGGGTCGTCGTCGAGCGCTACCTGCGCGGCGCCACCGCCGCGATGCGCGCCCTCCTGTGAGCGGCCTCCCCCGCACCGCGTCCCGGGCCCTCGACACGGCGCTGGACCGCACCGTCGTGCCCGGCTTCAGCCGGGTCGGGTACGCCGTGCGCCGTCGCCTCCCGACCTGGCCGCCAGACCCGCGGGCCGGCACCCTGGCCGGGCGGCACGTCGCGGTGACCGGGGCGTCGTCCGGGCTGGGCCGGCGCACGGCACTGGACCTGGCCGCGCTCGGCGCCACGGTGCACCTCGTGGTGCGCGACGCCGGCCGTGGCGGCCGGGTCGCCGCCGAGGTCGAGGCCGCCGTGGGTCGGGAGGGCGCCGCCCGGGTCTGGGTCTGCGACGTCTCCGACCTCCTGTCGGTGCGAACCTTCTGCGCTACCTTCCTGGCATCCGGGCTGCCTCTGCGAGCGCTCGTGCACAACGCCGGCGCCCTGCCGGAGACACGCACGACGTCGGCCCAGGGCCACGAGATGACGATGGCCCTGCACGTGCTCGGCCCGGTGCTGATGACCGAGCTGCTGCTTCCGTCGCTGCACGCGGACGACGGCCGGGTGCTCTTCGTGACCTCGGGCGGCATGTACACCCAGGGCCTGCCCGCTCTCGACCCGGACTTCGAGCACGGGGAGTACACCGGGGCGGTCGCCTACGCCCGCAGCAAGCGCGGCCAGGTCGAGCTGCTCCCGGTGCTGGCCCGTCGCTGGGCCACGGCCTCCGCTGTCTCGGTGCACGCGACGCACCCGGGCTGGGCGAGCACCCCCGGCCTGGATGCCTCGCTTCCCCGGTTCGCCGCCGCCCTGCGCCCGGTGCTCCGCTCCGACGCGGTCGGTACCGACACGACGACCTGGCTGGTGGCGACCGAGCCGGCACCGGCCTCCGGTCAGCTGTGGCACGACCGCCGGGCCCGCCCGACGAGCGTGCTCAGGCGCACGCGCGCGACCGAGACCGAGCGAGCCACGTTCTGGGAGTGGGTTGCCGGCTCGACCGGCCTGAAAGACAGACCGGTCAGGGAACCGTGATGACGACCTTGCCACGCAGATGGCCGGACGGCCGTCGCCGAACCGAAGCCGAAGACCTCGTCGCCGAACCGCACTCCGGTGACCCCGATGCCGACCTCGTCGACCACCCCCCGGCATCCGAGCCGGTGATGGCGGGGAAGGCCACCGGGACCATGCCCTCCATCAGCCCGGCCCGCAGCTTCCAGTCGTAGGGGTCACGCTCAGCGCCTGGACCAGGACCCGCACCTCGCCCGGACCGGCCTGCGGCTCCGGTGCGTCCGCCACGTGGGGGACGTCGGGCTCCCCCGTACGCGTCGAACTGCAGGCGCCTGCATCGTGGTGCCTCTCCGCTTCCTCGTGCCGCGCCGCGGACGGGCGCCCGGTCACCCGCGCTGGGTGACGAGCCCCGAGGGTCGTCGTCCCTACATTCGGGGGGTGACGTGGCACCGGCCGGCGGCCACCGTGGCCGAGACCGCCGGGTGCCGCCACGGACAAGGACGGTCATGAGCCCCACCCCGAGCAAGAACGCGAGCCAGGGACCGAGCGAGGACCCCGGGCCCAGCGCCGAGCTGACCCTCGACGAGCGCGCCGAGCTGGAGCAGCTCAGGGCCGAGGTCGCCGCGACCCGGGCCCTGCCGCAGGGCGTCGTGGTCGGGCCGCCCGAGCCGCGACGCACCCACCGGGGCCGGTGGGCCGGCGCGATGGTGCTGCTGCTCGTCGCCGCCCTGTTGGCGCCGCTGTCGGCGCTGGCGACCTTCACCCGGTCCACGGTGCTCGACACCGACAAGTACCTGGCGATGGTCGCGCCGCTGGCCAACGACCCGGCGGTGCAGGAGGAGATCTCACGGCGGATCACCGATGCGGTGTTCGAGCAGCTCAAGGTCAAGGAGCTGACGACGCAGACCCTCGACGCGATCGCCGCCCGACCGCGGGTGGAGGGGGCCACCGAGAACCTCCCGGTGCAGCTGTCGACCTTCGCCGAGCCGATCTCGAACGCGATCTACGGCTTCACCGAGGGGCAGGTGAGCAATCTCGTCGCCTCGAGCACCTTCCAGGACGCCTGGGTCGCAGCGAACCGTGAGGCGCACGCCGCCCTGGTCTCCGCACTCACCGGCGAGAACACCAACGCCGGGGTGTCGGTCAGCCAGGGCCAGGTGTCGGTCAACCTCGCCCCCTTCATCACGGCGATCAAGCCGGTGCTGGTCGAGCGGGGTGTGCCCTTCGCCGACCGGATCCCCGTGGTCAACGCCTCGTTCGTCGTGCTCAACAGCGACGGCCTCGGCGCGGCCCAGACGGCCATCCGGGTGCTCGACCTGCTGCGCTACGTGCTGCCGGTGATCGCCATCCTGGCGCTCCTCGCGGGAGTGGCGCTCGCCCCCGCCCGCCGGCGCGCCCTCGTCATCGGTGCCTCGATGGTGGTCGGCTCGCTGGTGCTCCTGCTGCTCGCCATCCAGGTGCTGGGCGCGCTCTACCTCGACGACCTCGAGAAGGTGCTGCTCGTGCCGGAGGTCGCCACCGTGCTCTTCGACGCCGTGACGACGCCGCTGCGGCTCGGGGTGCGCTCGACGGCGATGCTCTTCCTCGTCATCGCCCTCGGGGCGTGGCTGGCCGGCCCGTCGAACGCCGCCGTCGCCGTGCGGTCGGTGCCGCGACGACTGTCCGGGATGACCCGCCAGCCGACCGGTGCGCTCGGCGCGGTGAGCCGGTTCGCCGCCCGGTACACGGTGCCCCTGCGGGCGGCCGTGGGCGGGCTGGCCGTGCTGGCCGTGCTCGTGGGCGACCGGCCCAGCGCCGGAGCGGTGCTCGTGATCGCCGTCCTCACGGCCGTCGCGCTGACCGTCGTCGAGGTGCTGCGCCGGTGGGGCGGCGAGGCCACGAGCGACGGCACGCTGCCCGACGACGGCGAGCCGGCGCCGGGAGCACCCGCCTAGTCCCGGCGGCGGCCGAACAGCAGGTAGGCCGCCGGCACCAGCCCGGCCGAGTTCACGATCGTGAGGGCCAGGCCCCAGGCCGCCTTGGGCCCGTTGACCTGGTCATCCGGTCGGTTCTTGAGGTCGAGCAGGGCCCAGGCGCGCATGCCGGCGTCGAACACCGCGACCCCGAGCACCAGCCGCTGCCGGGAGGCCGGGAGGTCCTCCCACCGCTGTCGTGCCGGGTTCACGCCGTGCCTGCGTCGCGGCAGACGTGGAAGCGCTCGAGGCGGGCGTCGCCGAACGCCAGGTCGGACCAGCGGCCCGAGTACTGCATCACCGCGACCGCGCAGGTCGGGAACCCCTCGGCCATCTTGCGATGGCCCTCGACGCTCCCCTCCCCGTCGCAGAGCAGCTCGGCGAGCGACGGGATGCCGGGTGCGTGGCCGACGACCATGAGCACGTCGGCGTCCTCGTCGGCCTCGTGGATGACCTCGAGCAGCCGCTCGGGCGTCGCGAGGTAGATGCGCCGGTCGAGGTGCACCTCGGTCTCGGGGCAACCGCTCGCCCACACCCCCTCGGTGGTCTGCTGGGTGCGCTCGGAGGTGGAGCAGAGCACCTCGTCGACGCCGATGCCGTGCTCGACCAGCCAGTGCCCGGCCGCGGTGGCGTCACGCCGGCCCCGCCCGGAGAGCTCGCGCTCGTGGTCGTCGTCCCAGCCCCGCTGCTCGGCCTTCGCGTGGCGAAGGAGGACGAGGGTACGGTCCTGCGCTGCACGGGTCATACCCCGATCATGCACCCACCCGATCACTGGTGTCCCGTCGCGCCCGTCCCTGCTGGGCCACCCCGGGGCTAGGTTGGCCGCAGGGGCGGAGCCGGTCCGCCGCCGCTCGGAAGGGGACCTCATGTCAGCAGTCGACGACATCCTCGGCGCACTGCCGGCCGACCAGATCTCGCAGCAGGTCGGCGCCACCCCCGACGAGGTGCGCACCGCCGCCGCGGCCGTGCTGCCGGCGCTGCTCGGTGGTCTCCAGGCCAACGCCGGCGACCCCTCCGGTGCGGGGTCGATCCTGCAGGCCCTCGGGCAGCACGACGACGACCTGCTCACCGGTGGAGCCGACCTGTCCGCGATCGACGAGCAGGACGGCACGGCCATCGCCGGCCACATCTTCGGCGACCAGCAGGACGAGGTCGTCAACCGGCTCGGCGGCCTCCCGGCGGTCGGCGGGTCCGGTCTGGGCGGCGCCCTGGTGAGGAAGCTGCTCCCGATCCTCGCGCCGATGGTTCTGTCCTGGCTCGCCAACAAGGTGCTCAAGGGCGGCGGCGGCGGGGTCGGCGGCACGACCTCCACCCGGCCGGCCGACCCCGCGCCGTCGTTGCCCGGCGGCGGTGGCGGCAGCACCCCCGGCTCGCTCGACGACATGCTGCGCGACGTCCTCGGCAGCGCCGCGGGCTCGGCCGGCCCGGGCTCTGGAGGCTCGACCGGCGCCGGGTCTCCGGCCGGGTTCGACCCGGGAAGCATCATCGGCGACGTGCTCGGCGGCGTCCTCGGCGGCGGCCGCCGCTGACCGGTCGTTCCCCGAGTCGGGTGCTCAGGTGGTCGCCGGAGCAGGCGCCTGCGCACCCGACTCCGGCGGTCGTGGCTCCGGCGGCGGCCGGGGATCGCCAGCGCGAGGCCGACGACGAGGAGCACGGCTCCGACCCCGGCGGCCCACCAGGCGGTGTCCGCGGGGATGCCCAGGTAGACGGTGATGCCGAGGATGCGCGACAGGCCCCACGGGAGCAGCCCCACCTCGTCGTTCCAGGCCGTGAGCGCCCGTTCGAGCCCGACGACCCCGACGACGGCGGCCGGCACCGCCAGCCCGGCACCGACCGCGGCGAGCACGGTGCCCGCCGCCCGGCGGCGTCCCCGGGTGACCGACAGCGCCCAGGCGGCGGCCACCAGCAGCCACAGGAAGAGCGCCACCGCGACGGTGACGTAGACGGTGCGCCGGCCCGGCTCGGTCCAGAACGCGTACCAGTACCCGCCCGGGCCGGTCGACGACATGGCGAGCAGGGCCAGCGCGCAGCGCGCCACCAGGACCCCGCCGACTGCGGCGACGACACCCCACGGGACCCGGCCGCGCAGCAGCGCCCAGCCCACGCCGAGCAGCACCAGCCACGCGCCGAGGACGACGAGCAGGTGCACGGGGGCGAGGAACGAGGTCTGCACCGCCCGGGTGGCGAGCAGCACCGCGCCGGGCACGGCGACGAGCAGCGCGCGCTGCGCACGCGGCATCCCCGGCCCGATCTCGGCCGCCCGCCACGGGCGGGTGGCGGCGACCCAGGACGCGGCGCTCGCCGACCGCGGCGCCTCGCCGCGACGGCGGAACGCGAGCAGCGCCCCGGCGACGAGCCAGCCCAGCACGAGCACGAGCAGTCCGCGCGCCAGCCAGGCCATCGCCGGGTCGCGCTCGCTGCGCGCGATGCCGAGCTCGGCGGCGGTGAGGTTGTAGGCCGGGTGGTCGACGTCGCCCTGGTAGGTGTCGAGGTGGGATGCCGCGAGCACCCGGTAGCGCTCGAGTGCTGCGGACCACTGGCCCCGGGCCTGCGCCGACCCGGTGGCGTGCCACTGGCCCTGGCGCAGCACCAGCTCGCGGTACTCGGCGAGCAGCCGCAGGGTGTCGACCTCGTAGTCGAGGGTGCCGAGGAACGCCTGTCGCAACGCCGGGTCGTGCCACGTCGTCGAGTCGGTGCCGGCGACCAGGGTCCGCATCCGCTCGGCGGCCTCGACGGCCTCGTGGCCCTCGGTGACCGCCTCGTCGACCCGGTCGCCGGTGACCGACGAGATGACGTCGAGCACGGCGGAGTCCCCGGTGAGGATGTCCCACTCGAAGATCCACATCATCGGGGGCGGCTCGAGCCCGATGGCCCTGACCTTCTGTTCGGCGAAGGGGCCGATGTAGAGGCCCTTGGTCACGGCATCCCGCGAACCGGCCATCGCCTCGGTCACCGCCCCGCACCGTCGCGGGGTCGTCGGAGAACCATCGACGGGCCCAGTCCGCCGTCAGGGCGCCCACGTCGGCGCCCGGGTCCCGCGCGAGCGAACCCGCCAGCCAGGTGTTCAGCTCGTAGAGCTGCCAGAACCCGGACTTGAGGTAGAGCGTCATCGGGCCGGCGCGCCACGGCCCGCCGTCCTGCGTCCACACCCAGACGCCCTCGATCTGCGGGTTCGCGGCGAGCAGCCGCTGCAGCGCGTCGCGGTACTCGGCGCCGAGGTCGTTCGGGAAGGCCCCGTAGCTCTCGAACTCGCGGCGGCTCTGGAACTCGACGATCCGACGTTGGCTGCCGGAGAGCAGCGTCTCGTTGAGGGGCAGGTGGCTGTAGAAGTCGCCCAGCGTGTACTTCGTCGAGACCACGAGCGCCGGTGAGTCGATGCCGTCGAGCACCGCTGCGTAGGACTGCGGGTTGGTGTGCATGTCGCCCACGGCCCCGACGCCGACGCTCCACGACCGGAAGATGACGTCGCGGCCGGCGCGCTCGGCCTGGCCGGTGAGGGCGGTGAGCATCGCGCGCACGGCATCCACCGTCGTGACCGCGAGCGAGGAGTAGTAGTCCCAGCCCTCCACGTCGTAGACCCGGCCGGCCTCGCCGATCCGCACGAGGACGCCGTCGAGCGACGGGACGGCTGCGTAGAGCTCGTCGAGCCCCGCGGTGTAGACCTCCCACAGGTCGGGGCTGGTGGTGTCGAGCGAGCCGACGTGCTCGGTCAGGTACTGCTCGAGCGGGGTGGTCAGGGTGAGCATGTCGGTGCGCAGCACCACCTCCATGCCGAGCTCCTGGGCGCGGTCCCAGAACGGAGTGAAGGCGTTCCGCATCGCCAGCGCCCGGGCGACGTGCTCGTCGCCGGCGGCGTAGACCGGCCCGTCGGGGGCGTCCTGCAGGGTGACGAACTCGATGAACCCGGGGAACGCGACGGCGGTGTACCCGTTGGCCAGGCTGTGCCGCAGGAAGGTGTCGAAGTCGGTGTAGGCCTTCGCGAGGGCGGACTGGTCGACGTACGGCGCGGTCGGCAGGATGACGTCGGCGAACGCCTTCGACGCGTGCGAGTAGTCCGTGCCGCTGGCCCACTGCGCCGGGTCGGGAGTCACGCCCACGGCGCCGAGGTCGACCATCCGGAACGGCAGGCGTGAGCGCACCTCCCGGCCGAGCCGCTCGGTCACCGACCGGCCGCTGCGCACGGATGCCGCGAGGTCGTAGACCGCTCGCACGGCGCCGCTCTCACTCGCCGACGTGACCTCCATCGCCGAGGCGTCGCCGCCGAGGCGGTAGGTGTCGTCGTCGGGGTCGCCGCTGCCGGGCCGCAGCGTCAGGGTGGCGCTGCCGCGACGGCTCGAGGCGGACGCCACGGCATCCGAGAGCTCCGCGAGGGCGACCGTGGTGCGCTCGGTCCGCGGCGCGTCGACGACCTCGATGGTCGGCGGAGGTACCGCGGGCGCGACCGTGCCGACCGCCGCGGGCACGGCATCCATCCCGGCGACCGGCTCGGCGCTGATGCCGAGGGCACTGCCCACCCCGAGGGCCACGCCGAGGCCGACGGCGAGGAGCGCGACGACCGCCACGGCCGCGCGCCAGGCGGGTCTGCGTGCCGTCGTCACAGCGGGGAGGGTAACCGCGCCGGCTGGTAGATCGCCCGCGACCGGCTCGGGGTATGCCGAACCGATACACGCGCGGGGTCAGGACTGGCCGAGCTTCTCCAGGATGAGCGCGCGGGCCGCGGCGGCGTCGCCCTGGCCCTTCATCTCGCGCATGACCTGGCCGATGAGCGCGCCCACGGCGGCGACCTTGCCGTCGCGGATCTTGTCGGCGACGTCCGGGTTCGCGGCGATCACGGCATCCACCGCCGCCGCGAGCGCGCCGGTGTCCTGCACCAGCTCGAGCCCACGCGCGTCGGCGACCTCGGTCGGGGCGCCCTCACCGGAGAGCACGCCCTCCCAGACCTGGCGGGCCATCGAGTCGTTGAGCCGGCCCGAGGTCACCAGGCCCTCGAGCTCGACGACGGATGCCGGGCCCACGCCCAGCCCCGCGGCGTAGGTCGGCACGTCCTGGCCCTCGGCGTTGGCGCGACGGGCGACCTCGCCCGACCACCACTTGCGCGCGGCCGCCGGCGAGGCGCCCGCGGCGACGGTCTCCTCGACGAGCTCGACGAGGCCCGGCGTTGACGACGTCGCGCATCTCGAGGTCGGCGAAGCCCCAGTCGGCCTGCAGCCGCTTGCGGCGGGCCACCGGCGGCTCGGGCAGGGTGCCGCGCAGGGCGTCGACCGACTCGCGCGACGGCGCGACGGGCACGAGGTCGGGCTCGGGGAAGTAGCGGTAGTCGTCGGCGTCCGACTTCACCCGGCCCGACGTCGTGACCCCGGTGTCCTCGTGCCAGTGCCGGGTCTCCTGCACGATCGTGTCGCCCGCGGTCAGCACCGCCGCGTGGCGGCCGACCTCGTAGCGCACGGCCCGCTCGACCGAGCGCAGCGAGTTGACGTTCTTGGTCTCCGAGCGGGTGCCGAGCTTCGTGGCGTCCTTGCGCATCAGCGACAGGTTGACGTCGCAGCGCATCGAGCCCTGCTCCATCCGCACGTCGGAGACGTCGAGCGCCTTGAGCAGGTCGCGCAGCGTCGCGACGTAGGCACGGGCGATCTCCGGCGCCCGCTCCCCCGCGCCCATCATCGGCTTGGTGACGATCTCGATGAGCGGGATGCCGGCGCGGTTGTAGTCGACCAGGCTGTGCGTCGCGCCGTGGATGCGACCGGTCGAGCCGCCGACGTGCAGCGACTTGCCGGTGTCCTCCTCCATGTGCGCGCGCTCGATCTCGACCCGGTAGACCGTGCCGTCGTCGAGCTCGACGTCGAGGTGACCGTTGAACGCGATCGGCTCGTCGTACTGCGAGGTCTGGAAGTTCTTCGGCATGTCCGGGTAGAAGTAGTTCTTCCGCGCGAACCGGCACCACGTCGCGATCTCGCAGTTGAGCACCAGCCCGATGCGGATCGCCGACTCCACGGCCTTGACGTTGACCACGGGCAGCGCGCCGGGCAGGCCGAGGCAGACCGGGCAGGTCTGGGTGTTGGGCTCGGCGCCGAACTCGGTCGGGCAGCCGCAGAACATCTTCGTGGCGGTGTTCAGCTCGACGTGCACCTCGAGCCCCATGCACGGGGTCGAAGGCCGCGATCGCGTCGTCGTACGGGAGCGTCGCCTCGGCGGTCATCGCTCAGGCCTCCTTCGTCGTCGAGCCGGCCGTGGCACCGAGCGCCGGCGCCCGGTCGAGGATCGCCCCGCCCCACGCGGCGGTGAGCCGCGCCTCGAGCGCCGCGCCCACGGCATACAGCCGGTGGTCCTGCATCGCGGGGGCCAGGATCTGGAAGCCGGTCGGCAGTCCGTCCTCCGGCGCGAGACCGCTCGGCACGGACATTCCGGGGATGCCGGCCAGGTTGGCCGGGATGGTCGCGATGTCGTTGAGGTACATGGCCATCGGGTCGTCGAGCTTGTCGCCGAACTTGAACGCCGTCGTCGGCGCGGTGGGGCTGACCAGCACGTCGGCCTGCTCGAAGGCCGCGGTGAAGTCGTTCGCGATCAGCCGGCGCACCTTCTGCGCCGAGCCGTAGTAGGCGTCGTAGTAGCCGCTGGACAGGGCGTAGGTGCCCAGGATGATGCGGCGCTTGACCTCGTCGCCGAAGCCGGCGTCGCGGGTGGCGGCCATGACCTGCTCGGCGCTGGGGGCCTCGATGCCCGTCGGGGCGACGCGCAGGCCGTAGCGCATGGCGTCGAACTTGGCGAGGTTGCTCGAGGCCTCGCTCGGCAGGATCAGGTAGTAGGCGGCCAACGCGTAGGTGAAGCTCGGGCAGGAGACCTCGACGACCTCGGCGCCGGCATCGACCAGGTGCTGCACGGCCTCGTCGAAGCGGGTCTGCACCCCGGGCTGGAAGCCCTCCCCGGTGAGCTCGCGCACGATGCCGATGCGCAGGCCCGTGACGTCGGCGCGGCGAGCGGCCTCGAGCGACCGGCGGCACGGGGGCGTCGATCGACGTGGAGTCCATCGGGTCGTGGCCGGCGATGACCTCGTGCAGCAGGGCGGCGTCGAGCACCGTGCGGGTGCACGGGCCGGCCTGGTCGAGCGAGGAGGCCAGCGCGACGAGGCCGTAGCGCGAGACGCCGCCGTAGGTCGGCTTGGTGCCGACCGTGCCGGTGACGGCTGCGGGCTGGCGGATCGAGCCACCGGTGTCGGTGCCGATCGCCAGCGGGGCCTGGAACGACGCGACGACCGATGACGAGCCGCCGCCGGACCCGCCGGGGATCCGGTCGAGGTCCCACGGGTTGCGGCTCGGGCCGTAGGCGCTGTGCTCCGTGGAGGAGCCCATCGCGAACTCGTCCATGTTGGTCTTGCCCAGGATCGGCATCCCGGCCTCGCGCAGCCGGGTGACCAGGGTCGCGTCGTACGGCGGCACCCAGCCCTGCAGGATCTTCGAGCCACAGGTCGTCGGCAGGCCCTGCGTCGCCATGACGTCCTTGACGGCGATCGGCACACCGGCGAGCCGGTGGAGCGACTCCCCCGCGGCTCGGCGCCGGTCGACGGTGTCGGCCTGCGCGAGCGCGCCCTCGGCGTCGACGTGGAGGTAGGAGTGCACGTCGCCGTCGACGGCGGCGGTGCGGTCGAGGTGGGCCTGGGCCACCTCGCGCGCCGACACGCTCCCCTGGGCGAGGAGGTCGGCGAGCTCGGCGGCGGTGGACCGGGTGAGGTCGGTGGTCACGTCGTGGCTTCCTGTGGTCTGCGGTCAGTCTTCGTCAAGGATGCGGGGCACGGCGAAGCGCTGCTGCTCGCTCTCGGGAGCCCCGGACAGGGCTGCCTGCGGGGAGAGCGAGGGGCGCACGACGTCGGGGCGGGTCACGTTGACGATCGGCATCGGGTGGCTCATCGGCTCGACGTCGGCGATCGGTGCCTGCTGCACGGTCGCCACCGCCTCGAGGATGACGCCCAGCTCGCCCACCATCTTGTCGAGCTCGGCGTCGGAGAGGTCGATGCGGGCGAGACCGGCGAGGTGCGCCACGTCGTCACGGGTGAGGTCGGCCATGCGGGTCAGTCTATGGGCCCGCTCGAGACCGGCCTGCCGGGGCCGTGGTTAGGGTTGGCGCCATGGTGGGGACCCCTGGGGCCGACGGATACGGCGACATCGACGCGGAGGTCGCGGCGGCCCACGAGCGCGCCGACCGGGCCGGCGCCTGGGCCGCCGAGATGGAGCAGATCACCGGGCGCGGCTCGGCGCTGCGCGGTGGCGTCACCGTCGAGGTCGACCTCGGCGGCACCGTCGTCGGGCTGGGCATCAGCGATGCCGCGGCCGCGCACGGCGGGCAGTCCGTGGCGCACGCCATCCGCGAGGCGCACGCACAGGCCCAGCGCTCGGTGCGTGAACAGGCCGAGCGGTCGACCTCGGCCACCTGGGGTGCGGGGTCTGCGACGGTCGCTGCGGTGACGGCCGAGGTCGACGCGCTCAACGCGGAGGGAAGCGGTACCGGCCCCGACGACGACCGACCTGCGACGACGGGTGGTGCCTGGTGAGCTCCGCGTGGGACGGCGGCGCCTTCGACGCTCCGGGGCAGGGCGAGCTCGACCGGCTCGCGGCCCGGGCTCGAGCGGCGTTCGAGTGGCGACGTGGCGTCGAGCAGCTGCGCGGTGAGGGTGAGTCCGACGGCGTGCGGGTGAACGTGACGGGGACCGGAGCCCTGGTCGACATCGACATCCCCACGGCAGCGTGCGCCGACGGCGGCGCGGCGTTGGCCGGGCGGGTCGTCGAGGCGCTGGGCCGGGCCCGTGCGGACGTGGCGAGGGCGGTCGAGCGGTCCGCCGCGGACGTCTTCGGCGACGACTCCGACGAGGTGCGCTCGGTGAACCGATCGTGGCAGGAGGGTGCCCGGCGCCGGGCCACGGTGCTCGGGGCGGACGGCCCGGGTGAGCCGGGTGGGCGCGGTGACGACGAACCGCCGCCGACGAGCGCACCCGGCGGACCGGCATCCCACGGTCAGTGGTGAGCCACCGCCCCGACCCCGAGTCGGGTAGAGCGAGCGGGCGGGGTCACCAGGAGCGGCTGAGCAGGCGGGCCCAGCCGACGACGAGGTACGCCATCGCGAAGGTGAGCAACGCGCTCATCAGCAGCCAGAAGCCCCAACGGATGGTGAGCCCCGCGGTGGAGCCCTCGGTGTCGGAGCGCATCGCCGACCACCAGTGGTTGTCGGCCAGCGGGCCGTAGCCGCCCGCGGCATCGGGGAGGAACGGCAGCCACCAGTTGCCGGCCGACCGGGAGCGCAGCGCCTCGCTGACCACGGGCCGCACGATGACGCCGATCGCCAGCACCGCGATGCCCACGATGCCGAGCGTCACGAGCACCAGGAAGAGGCGTATCGCCCACTGCATCTGTTCGTCATCCCCTCATCGACGTCCTGTTGCTCCGCACGACTCTAACCGCCTCTGGCACACCGATGGACATGGGGAGCGCTCCCCATGTCGTTGCGGCGGTCACCGACATAGGCTGTCCGCCGGGCGGCCGGACACAGGCCGCCGGAGAGGGAGATCCACTGTGCGCGACATCGAGGTGAGCCCGGGAGGCATCCGGTCACACGCGTCCACGCTGTCCGGCATCGAGGGCCGGGTCGGGGATGCCGCGGGCGCGGCCGACACCACCCTCGATGCCTCGGCCTTCGGCGTGGTCAACGGCTTCCTGGCCGCCACCGCCGGCCTGCTCGGGAGCGCCCTCGAGACGGCCATCCGCAGCGAGGCCGACAGCCTCGGCGAGACTGTCGCGACGCTGCGCCAGATGGCCAAGAACCACGAGACCACCGACGACAACGCGTCGACCACGATCGTGACGGCGGGCTCGTGACCGGCCTCGTCGTCGAGCCGGAGGAGCGCTCCTGGCACTCGGGCACCGGCCTGCTCGACTCCGGCACGTCGCTGTGCGAGTCGATCGGCCAGCAGGACTGGGTCGCCGCGGCCCTGTCAGGCGTGGCCGTCGGCTTCGACGCCCTCGCCACCTACAGCGACCCGCTGGGCAGCCTCTTCGCCGCCGGCATCGGCTGGATCATCGACCACCTCGACCCGATCAAGAGCTGGTTCGACGACCTCACCGGCAACCCCGAGGCCGTCGCCGCCTTCGCCGGCACCTGGCTGAACGTCTCGACCTCGGTCGGGATCGCGCGCTCCGACTTCGAGCGCGACGCCGAGCAGAAGCTCGGCGAGATGAAGGGCACCGACGTCGACGCGTACCGCGAGCACGTCGACACCGAGGTGCAGAAGATGCAGCTGCTCACCTACGCGACCCGCGCGATGTCGATGGGCCTGGAGGGTGCGGCCGTCATCGTGCAGTTCGTGCACGGCCTGCTGCGCGACGCCCTGGCCAAGATCGCCGGCTCGATCTGCAGCTACGCCGCCGAGCTCGTCTTCACCCTGGGGGCCGCGACCCCCCTCGTCATCCACCAGGCGACGACCCGGGTTTCGGCCCTGGTGGCCGAGATCGGCCCGAAGATCAGCGGGCTGAAGACCTCGGTGACCGACCTCGACAGCCTGATGCACCAGCTGCGCGACATCCTCAACGACATCCCGCGCTTCCTGGGCGACCGCTACTCGGTGCCCAACCACCCGGGACTGCGCTGGAGCAACGTGCTCGACGACCCGGCGCACATGCTGCAGGGCATGTCGGTCGGCGACGCGATCCGGCTGCTCGACCTCAAGCCGCAGTACCAGCAGCTGCTGCGCAGCGACCCCGCACTGTGGGACAAGGCGGTCTCGGACGCGCTGCGCGAGGGCATCCCCTCCAACGCGACCGATGCCGCCAAGGTGCTCGAGGACGCCATCCGTCGTCAGGTCGACGGCCACCCCTGAGGCTCTCCTGAGGCTCGGCCGGCGAGGGTCGCGGCCCGGCAGCGGGCTGGAAGGATGGGCCGGTGCTCACCGACACCGCGACGATCCAGGCCGTCCTCGACGTGCTCGGCGTCTTCGTCTTCGCGTTGTCCGGGGCGGTGGTCGCGGTGCGCCGGGGTCTCGACCTGTTCGGCGTGCTCGTGCTCGCGTGGGTCGCCGGCGTGGGTGGTGGCATCATCCGCGACCTGTTCCTCGGCATCACCCCACCGGTCGCCGTCGACGACTGGCAGCTGCTCGCCGCGGCGGTCGCGGCCGCCGTGCTCGTCTTCCTGCTGCACGGCCGGTGGGAGGCGCTCGCCGACCAGACGCCGGACGTGCGCTGGCGTCGCCTGCCGTATGCCGTGCGCCTCCTCGACGCCGGCGGCCTCGCCCTCTTCGCCGTGAACGGGGCACTGGTCGCCCTGAGCGCGGAGGCCGGCGCCCTCGCCTCCACACTGATCGGCGGCATCACCGCGGTCGGCGGCGGAGTGATGCGCGACCTCCTTGCCGGGCGGGTGCCGGAGGTGCTGCAGCGCGAGCTCTACGCCCTGCCCGCCCTGTTCGGGGCGGCGCTCGTCGTGCTCGCCGACCACCTCGGCGTCACCTCACGCTGGACCATCTGGGGCTCGGTCGCCCTGGTGTTCGCGATCCGGGTGCTGGCCGTGGCCCTCGACCTCAACGCGCCCAAGCCGCTGCGGACCGGTCGGGAATGAGGCCGCTCACTGATGAGCGCGCTCAGTCGGCGCTGCCGCTCTCGAGCAGCCGGCGGAACCCGGCCTCGTCGAGGATGGTGAGCCCGAGCTCGCGCGCCTTGTCCTCCTTGGTCCCGGCGTTCTCGCCGACGACGACGTAGTCGGTCTTCTTCGACACCGACCCGGACGCCTTGCCGCCGCGGGCGAGGATGGCCTCCTTGGTCTCGTCTCGGGAGAACCCCTCGAGCGAACCGGTGACGACCACGGTGAGGCCGGCGAGCGTCTGCTCGACCGTCTCGTCACGCTCGTCGACCATCCGCACCCCGTCGGCCGCCCAGCGGTCGACGATCGCGACGTGCCACTCGTTGCCGGGCTTGTCGAACCAGTCGCGCACCGACTCGGCGATGACCGGGCCGACGCCCTCGACGCCGGCGAGCTCGTCGACGCTCGTCTCACGGATGCGCTGCATCGACCCGAGGTGCTGGGCGAGGGCGCGCGCCGCCGTGGGGCCGACGTGGCGGATCGACAGCGCCACGAGGACGCGCCAGAGCGGCTGCTGCTTCGCCTGACCGAGGTTGTCGACGAGCTTGTGCCCGTTGGCCGACAGGACGCGGCCCTCGACGACGCTGTCCTCGGGGTCGGTCTTCTTCGCCGCCCTCGTGTAGAGCGGGACGCGGGCGATGTCCTGGGCGGTCAGGCCGAACAGGGTCGACTCGTCGTCGAGGACCCCCGAGTCGAGCAGGCCTACCGCGCCCTCGTAGCCGAGGGCCTCGATGTCGAAGGCCCCGCGCCCGGCCAGGCTCGACAGCCGCTCGCGCAGCTGCGCCGGGACACGACCGGCTGTTGGGGCACCGGATGTCCTTGTCGCCCTCCTTCTCGGGAGCGAGCGTCGTCTCGCACGCCGGGCAGGTCGTCGGCATGACGAACTCGCGCTCGGTCCCGTCGCGCAGGTCGACGACCGGCCCGAGGATCTCGGGGATGACGTCGCCGGCCTTGCGCAGCACCACGGTGTCGCCGATGAGGACGCCCTTGCGCTGCACCTCCGTCGCGTTGTGCAGCGTGGCGCGCTCGACCGTGGACCCGGCGACGACGACCGGCTCCATGACCCCGAACGGCGTGACCCGGCCGGTGCGGCCGACGTTGACCTGGATGTCGAGGAGCTTGGTGTTGACCTCCTCGGGCGGGTACTTGAAGGCGATGGCCCACCGCGGCGCGCGCGAGGTGGAGCCGAGCCGGCGCTGCACCGAGATCTCGTCGACCTTGACGACGACCCCGTCGATCTCGTGCTCGACGTCGTGGCGGTGCTCCCCGGTGTGCGCGATGAAGGCGTTCACCTCCTCGATCGAGTCGACGACCCGGAAGTGGGTGGAGACCGGCATGCCCCACGCCTCGAGCGCGGCGTAGGCCTCGCTCTGCCGCGTCAGGTCGAACCCCTCGCGCTTGCCGATGCCGTGGACGAGCATGCGGAGCTCACGACTCGCGGTGACGCGAGGGTCCTTCTGCCGCAACGATCCGGCCGCCGTGTTGCGCGGGTTGGCGTAGGGCGGCTTGCCCGCCTCGACGAGCTGCGCGTTGAGCTCACCGAACGCCTCGATCGGGAAGTAGACCTCGCCGCGCACCTCGACGAGGTCGGGCACCGGGTACGTCGGGGTCGCCTCGAGCTCGGTCGGGATGCCGCGCACCGTCCGCACGTTGAGCGTGACGTCCTCGCCCGTGCGGCCGTCGCCGCGGGTCAGCGCACGGGTGAGGCGCCCCTTCTCGTAGAGGAGGTTGACGGCCAGCCCGTCGATCTTCAGCTCGCACAGGTAGTGCAGCTCGGCACCGCCCGCGTCACGCGTGACCCGCGCGTTCCACTCGAGCATCTCCTCGGTCGAGAACGCGTTGTCGAGGCTGAGCATCCGCTCGAGGTGGTCGACCGCGGTGAAGTCGGTGGAGAAGATGGCGCCGCCGACCTGCTGGGTGGGGCTGTCCGGGGTGCGCAGGCTCGGGTGGGCGTCCTCCAGCGCGTTGAGCCGGCGCATCATCAGGTCGTACTCGCCGTCGCTGATCGTCGGGGCGTCGCGCACGTGGTAGGCGAACTGGTGCGCCCGCGCCTCTTCGGCGAGGGTCTCCCACTCGTGCCTGGCGTCGTCGGGCACGACGTCGCTGGGCAGCTGCGCGGCGGGGTCGGTCGGCGTCTCGCTCACCTGCCCATCCTGCCGCAGCCCACCGACACTCAGGCGCTTCCCGCGCGCCGCCCGCGGGTCGCGAGCAGCACGTCGCGGGTCACCTCGAGCTGGCCGAGGTGCTGGGCGAGCTCCTCGTAGACGTGCAGCAGGACCTCGCCCTGGGTGGCATACGCGATCGTGCCGTCCTCCTCCCGCTCCGGGTTCGCGGGCTGCTCGCGCGGCGATGCCGCGTGGGCGTCCTCGTGGAGACGGGCTCGGGTTCGTTCGAGGAGGGCGAGGGCCTCGTCGACCGTGCCGGTGGCGGTGAACTCGGCGGGGCGGTTGCGGGGCACCACGATCCCGCGGTTGACCGTGCTGCCCCAGTTCGCCGCCATCCCCGCGATGTGGGCGACCAGCGCGAACGCCGAGTTCGACCCGGGGACGCCGTCGAGCCGGGCGTTGACGAGGTCGTCGCCCAGCCCGGTCGCGATCGCGGCATACGCGTCGAGGGCGTGGTCGCAGTAGCCGAGGTACTCGTCGACGGTGATCATCGCGCCACGGTAGCGATGCCGTCGGACCTGGGGCAGGTCTCCGGGTCTCCCGGTCGCGTGCGGCCCGTGCCCTTGGCAGGAGGGCCGCGCAGTGCCAGCCTCTGTGTCATGGTGATGGCACCGCCCGAGGGGGTCACGACCGTCGATCTGCTGCGGTGGGTGTTCGACCGCCTCAACGAGCATGACATCGCATCGCTTCGACGGTTCTGGACCCCGCAGACCGTGGAGTACTTCCCCGATGCCACCTGCCGGGGGGCCGACGAGGTCGCGAGGTACTTCGAGGACAAGTTCGCCGCCATCGAAGGATTCCACCTCGAGGTCGTCGCCATCGCCGTCGAGGGAAGTGACGCGATGGTCCACTGGCGGATGACCGGCCGCCACGTCGGCCCCGTGCTCGGCGTCGCAGGGACCGGCCGGCCGATCCGGATGGACGGCATCGACCACTTCGTGCTGGGGGAGGCGACGGTGATCTCGAACACCGTCGTGTTCGACCAGATGGCGTTCGCACGTCAGGTGGGTCTGCTCCCCGCGGACCGCACTGCTGCGGACCGGGCGCTCAAGGCGGTGTTCAACGCGCGCACCAGGCTCGTTGGTGCGGCCCGGCGACGGATGAACCGGTAGCAGCGCGTCAGCCGGAGGCCACGTCGGCGGCGACCAGGACGGCGGAGCCTCCTCACTCGCGGTGGGCGACGACGTTGACGATGGTGCCGTCCGGCGCGCGGACGTGGAAGCGGCGCACACCCCACTCCTCCGTGGTCAGCGGGTGGGTGATCTCGTAGCCGCGCTCCCGCGCCTCGGCGTACGCCGCATCGAGGTCGTCGGTGTGGACGGACATGGCCGAGTCCTCGGGTGCCGTCGCGTCGCCCGTCACGAGCTGCACGTGAGCCCCCGTCTCGGGATCGGTGTACCGAGCCACCCATCCGAGGTTGAACTCCTCGGTGCTCAGGCCGAGGAAGTCGGTGTAGAAGCCCTTGGCAGACTCGATGTCGCTCACGGGAAGGTTGGTCGTGATGCGGAGGGCGCGCATGTGGAGCTCCTGTCGGCGATGGGCTCCGTCGATGCTCGTCGGGTCGACGGGATGTGTCCACTGGGTGCTGAGCGCCGGATGCATGGCTGTCGCAGAATGGGAGTCACCGAGCCCCATCGACCACGGAGACAGACGATGCCCCGACACCGGATCTTCGGCACCAGCTTCGCCAGCATCTATCCGCACTACGTGGCCAAGGCCGAGCGCAAGAACCACAGCAAGGAAGAGGTCGACCAGGTCATCACGCTGGCTCACCGGCTACGACGACGCCGGCCTCGAGCGGGTCATTGCCGATGACGTCGACCTCGAGACCTTCTTTGCCGATGCTCCTGAGATGAACCCGAACGCATCGCTCATCACCGGGGTGATCTGCGGCATGCGGGTGGAGGAGATCGACGACCCGCTGATGCAGCAGATCCGCTACATGGACAAGCTGGTCGACGAGGTGGCGAAGGGCAAGAAGATGACGTCGATCCTGCGCGGAAGCACGGCCGACGCCTGACGCCGATTGCCACCTCGAGTGCGGCCTCAGGCGGCATCGTGGCCGACGGACTCGAGCGGTGGCGAGCCGCTCCTCCCGCCAGGCCCGGAAGGCCGGGTCGTAGCGGTCACCGTCAGCCTCGGCCCAGTACTGGGCGTCGGCGTAGTGGGTGAGGTCGGACTCGGCCAGGCGGCGGTCGCCGTCGTCGTCGCCGGTGATCGCGGCGACCAGCTCGAGCAGTCGTGTCGCGGCTCAGTGGTGGCGGGTCGTGCATGGCCCGTTCTCGTCGTCGGTGTTCCAGGTGCCGGTCGTAGCTGCCGACGACTCAGGTCCCACACCACGGACCGGCCCAGCTCGTCGGGTGCGGACCGCACCTGCGCCCAGAGCCTGCGCTGGTGCACCACGGTGTGGTGCCGTTCGCAGAGCAGGGCGGCGTTGTCGATGTCCGACAACCCGCCGTCGGCCCAGTGCAGCACGTGGTGCGCACGGCACCAGCTTGCGGGGGCGGCACACCCGGGGTAGGTGCAGCACCGGTCCCGCCGCCACAACCTGCGCCGTTGCGCCCTGGTGAACAACCGCACCACCCGACCCAGGTCGAGGTCCTCCCCCGCGGTGCCGAGCACGTGCGGGACCAGCGCCGCGTCACAGGCGACCCGGCGCAGCACCTCCGGCGACAACACGATGCCCGGTCGCGGTCGAGCCGATCACCTCACCGGCCCCGGTGCGCTGTTCCAGGTCGGCCAACGCGATCGTCACGTGCAGCGCCGCCGAGCTGCCGGCCGCGCCCTCGGCGCCCGTGCCGTCGGCGTCCAGCGCCGAGGAGCGGCGGCACACCTGGGTCAGCGCCTCCACCCGGCGCTGCCCGGCCGGCCGGTGGTCCCGCTCCCCGGTCTCCTCGTTCGGGGCCGGCTTCGACAACGGCCCGATCGCCGCCTCCAGCAGGCGGCCTGCTCCGGGGTCATCACCAGCTGGTACTCGGTCAGGTCGCCCGACTCCACCCACGGCTGGGACAACCGCGCCACGCTCGCCAGCCTGGCCTGCAGGTCGTCGAACTCCCCCGGCGCCCCGTAGGTGGCGATCATCAGCGGGCGCAGCTTGCGCATCTGGGTCGGCCCCCACCTGGTGCCCAGGTCCAGCAGTGCCTCGGTCACCGTCGGCACCGCCTCCGGCACCAGCTTCGGCCCCAACCGGGCGATCTCCCCCAACGCGCTCACCGCCAAGCCGGGTGAGACCGACGCGTCCTTCACCCCGGCCCACACCAACCCCAACGGTGAGCCCGGGTCCGGCTCACCCGCGGCATCCGGCGCCAGCGACCCACCAGCACGACCCGCCCCGGCCACCTCCACCGCCAGCCTGGCGACCTGCCCCGCCCCGCCCTGCCGCAACGACGGCGCGAACTCCCGCACCCACGCCTGCGCATTCAGGTCCGAGGCCGCCACCACACCCCGCCGCACCGCCTCCGCAGCCACCACCGCCCGAGCCGCCGCAGCACGAGCCGCCAACCGCATCGGCCTCGCCCATCAGCTCGGCCAGCTCCTCCCCGGACGCCTCAACCAGCGCAACCTCGAAACCCGACCAACGACTCCGCGGCAGCGACCATCGCGGAGCGACGCTCCGCCAGACCCAACCCCCGCGTGTCCATGCCCCATCCTAACCGAACACCTGTTCGATACACAAGCCATCCACACCCCCAGTTCGCCCTCAGCAGAACCCCGTGCACCCATCCGCCGGCGGCCGGAGACCGACGCCCGCACGTCACCCCACAGCGCCACCTGCGCCCCACGACCGCACGATCGTCAGGTCGGGCGGCGATTCTCTGGCGCGTCAACGGCATCCCGCGTCAGGATGGGGCAGCCGCCACCGACGCCGGACCCACAGGAGCCTTCGATGACCAACCTCGCGACGAACCTCACCACCACCGCCGCGAAGCACCCCGAGCAGGCGGCCCTACGGGTCAACGGCCAGGGCATCACCTACGCCCAGCTGCACGGCATGGCCGCCAAGATCGCGGGAGCCTTGCGCGCCAACGGCATCCAGCCGGGCGACCGGGTGGCGATCATCCTCCCGAACGTGCCCGCGTTCCCGGTCGTCTACTGGGGCATCCTGCTCGCCGGCGGCATCGTCGTGCCGATGAACCCGCTGCTCAAGGCCGGCGAGATCGACTACTTCTTCACCGACTCCGGCGCGAAGATCGCCTTCGTCTGGCCCGACTTCGTGGCCGAGGCCACCAAGGGCGCCGCGAACAGCGGCACCCGGATCATCGAGTGCGGCCCGATGGGCCCGGTCGAGGGCGGCCTCGAGGGCGGCGACCCGATCGCCGAGCCGCACGAGCGCGCCGACGACGACACCGCGATCATCCTCTACACCTCCGGCACCACCGGCCGGCCCAAGGGCGCTGAGCTCACCCACCGCAACATCCACCTCAACGCGACGCGGTCGGCGACGACGATCCAGGAGATCACCTCCGACGACGTCGTCATGGGCTGCCTGCCGCTGTTCCACGTCTTCGGCCTCGTCGTCGGACTCAACGCCGCGACCATCGCCGGCGCGAGCCTGGCCCTCATCCCCCGCTTCGACCCCGCCGCGGCCATCGAGGTCATCGAGAAGGAGCGGGTCACGATCATGCAGGGCGTGCCGACGATGTACGCCGCGATCCTCAACCACCCGCAGTCCGACGGCATGGACGCCTCGTCGCTGCGCGTCTGCGCCTCGGGTGGGTCCGCGATGCCGCTGGAGGTCATGCGCTCCTTCGAGGACAAGTTCGGCTGCATCATCCTCGAGGGCTACGGGCTGTCCGAGACCTCGCCGGTCGCGTCGTTCAACATGCCCGACCGGGAGCGCAAGCCCGGCACCATCGGCGTCGCCATCCCCGGCTGCGAGATGAAGTGCGTCGACCTCGACGGCAACGAGGTGCCGGTCGGTGAGGTCGGCGAGATCGCGATCCGCGGCGACAACGTCATGAAGGGCTACTGGGGCAAGCCGGAGGCGACCGCCGAGGCCATCCCCGACGGCTGGTTCCGCACCGGCGACCTCGCGACGATGGACGACGAGGGCTACTTCACGATCGTCGACCGCAAGAAGGACATGATCCTGCGCGGCGGGATGAACGTGTACCCGCGCGAGGTCGAGGAGGTCATCTACACCCACCCCGACGTCGTCGAGGTCGCCGTCGTCGGGATGCCGGACGAGCCTGATGGGCGAGCAGGTCGGCGCCGCCGTCGCGCTGCGGGAGGGCGCCACCGCCACCCCCGAGGACATCATCGAGTACACCAAGGAGCGGATCGCCGCCTACAAGTACCCCCGCACGGTGTGGGTCGTGCCGACGCTGCCGAAGGGCCCGACCGGCAAGATCCTGCGCCGCGAGGTGCACGCCCCCGGCCGAGGAGTGAGCGCCTCGCCCTCGTCCCGGATGCCGTCCGCCTCCCTCGCGTCCGACGCGCCCCTCGCGGCGCCCCGGGGACCGCTGGCGGATGCCGGGCCTGGTGCTGCTCGGCGTGTGGGCCGCGCTGTTCGTCGTCGCCATCGCGCTCTGGGTGCGCGTCGCGTTCCTCTCCGGGACGGGCACCGGTGACCGCGGCCTGGTGCGGCTGGTCGGTGCGCCGTTCGTGCTCGTGGCCCTGGGCCTGCTGTGGTGGGCGTGGTGGTCGGTGCGCGCGCTGCGCCGCGGCCGGCGCGAGGGGTGGACCCTGCTGCTCGTGCTGGGCGGCGTCTCCGTCGTCCAGGCGGTGCTGACCAGCCAGGCCGTGCTCGCCTCGTCGTCGGGCACGGGAGGGGCCGGCAGCACCGGGCCACCCCGCGAGATCGTCGGCGGCCTGCTGGTCGTCATCGCGCTGGGGCTGGTCTCCGTCGTCGTCGCCGTGCTGGCGCGGCGCAGCTGGGCGGCGGCCGACGCGGCCGGCGTCGACGCGCGCGACGCCGGCCGACGGCGTCAGCGACCGGGGCTGACCGGCTGCTCCCGCTCGCGCACCGAGGCGGCCTCGGGTGCGCGCGGCTTGCGGTTGACGACGAACGCCGCGCTCAGCACGATGGCGAACCCGACGAGCTGCCAGGGGCCGAGCGACTCACCGAGCACGAACACCCCGAGCAGCACCGACACCACCGGGATCAGGTAGGTGATCGTCGAGCCGATGACCGGGCCGGCGCCACGCACGACGTCGAACTGGAGCATGTAGGCGAAGCCGGTGCCGACCAGCCCGAGCACGAGCACGCACGCCAGCGGCAGCCAGAACCACGTCCCGGAGTCGGGGGCGTCGTAGGACCAGATGGCCGCCAGGCCCTCCGGCTGGAACGCCGCCCAGCCGAGCATCACCGGAACCATGAGCACCAGCGCGGTGAGCAGGGTCGCGGCGGGCTGTGACAGCCCACCCAGGTCGACCCTGCTGAGGAAGCGCCGGTTGTAGGTCCACCCGATGCCGTAGCTCGCGCCACCCACCAGCGCCATGGAGAAGCCGACGAGGTCGGGCCGGTCGACCGAGGTCCACGGCTGCATGATCGTCACCACGCCGAGGAACCCCACGAGCACGGCCACGAGTCGGCTGCCGGTGACCCGCTCGCCCGGCAGGATCGCGATGGTCGCCAGGACCGCGACGATCGGTGTCGTGGCGTTGCCGATGCCGGCCAGCGCCGAGCTGATCCGGGTCTCGGACAACGCGAACAGCGTGAACGGCAACGCACCGAGGAACAAGCCGCAGACGAAGAGGTGGCCCCACACCCGCGCACCGGTCGGCAGCCGGCCGCCCGTGGCCAGCAACAGCACGCTGATGACCGCGGCGCCGGACAGGATGCGCAGCCCGGAGATCTGCACCGCCGAGAGCGACTCCAACCCCACCTTCATGAGCAGGAAGCTCGAACCCCAGATCAGCACGAGCGCGAGATACTTCACCTGCCAGGGCACGCGTGGCTGCTGCCTCACGACCCCACCTCCTCTCCGAGTCGGCGCGCGGTGTCGAGCGCCGTACGGAGAACGCTGCGGGCCCCCTCGGGTGTGAGCCCGGCGAGACCGCAGGTGGGTGACACGACCAGCCCGCGCAGCGCGTCGCTGCCCAGCCCCGACCGTTCGAAGCCCTCGAGCACGAACGCCCGGGCGCCCACGTCGGTGCCGGAGCCGTCGGTGGGCAGGCACCCGACCCACACCTGGGTGCCGGCGTCGAGGGTGGCCGCCACCGACTCCCAGCGGGCCGGCGTCGCGTCGGTCAGGTCGATCGCCAGCGCACCGGCACCGGTGGCCCGCAGCAGCGGCAGTGGCGCCGACGGGTGGCAGCAGTGCACGGCCGTCGCACCGTCGTGCGCGGCGAGCACCGACTCGATGCCCCGCATGACGACCTGCGGGTCGACCGCGCGCACCCGCCCGAACCCGGACGACGTCGGCAGCGACCCCTCGAGCACGGCCGGCAGCGACGGCTCGTCGACCTGCAGCACGACGTCGGCCCCGGGGACCAGCCGCCGCACGTCGGCGACGTACGCCTGGATGCCGTCGGCGAGGGACGCGACGAGATCGGCCACCGCGCCCGGGTCGGCGACGACTCGCTCACCACGGTTGAGCCGCAACGATGCTGCGAGCGTCCACGGCCCGGCGACCTGCACCTTGAGCGGCCCGACGTAGCCGTCATAGGCCTCGGCGAGCTCGTCGAGGTCCTCCCGGTGGAGGGCCGCGGTGCGCGAGGCGTCGCGGCCCGGGCCGGTCGACGAACCGCCACCCGCTCGGCTGCAGGTCGACGTGGAGGTCGACGAGCAACCCGGCGGCACGCCCGATGATGTCGGCGCCCGGCCCGCGACCCGGGGTCTCGGGGCAGTGCGGCAGCCCCACGCCCTCGCCGTCGACGAGCAGGTCTCGCACCGTGCGCACCGCCTCGCGCGCGGACGTGCCCGGCCACGACCCGATGCCGGTCGCGCGCACCGGCGCGACCGCGACCTCGGTGGCTACGGCATCCGTCACGGCGTCCACCGCCCGACGAGGGCCGTCACCGACGCCGGCACCGGCGTGCCGGCCTCGACCGACCAGGGCGACGGCTCGGGCGCCCCGGCGACGACCCGGAAGGGCACGACCCCCGACCAGGCGTCGGTCTGCTCCTCGGGCACCGAGGCCCCGCCGGTGCGCTCCTTGAGCAGCCACCGGCCCGGGGTGATCGGCAGCTCCATCGCGAGCGTGGCGACCTCCTCACGGCGGTTCATGGCGCGCACCTCGGCGGTGCGGCCCGGGATGAGCCGCTCCGAGAGGCAGCTCGAGGGCGGTGGTGCGCTCGGCGTCGCCGAGGGGCGTCAGCTCGCCGTGGATCACGGCCGACCGGTAGTTCGCCGACGACTCGAAGGTCGTGTGCGCCACGACGAGCCCGTCGACGACCGTGACGCTGAGCACCGCCGGCGCGCCCGCGGCCACCTGGCGCAGCGCCCCGGCTCCGGTCGAGCCGTGCAGCAGCACGCGGTCGCCGTCGCGGGCGAAGAGCATCGGCACCACCCACGGGCGGCCGTCGACGACGGTCGAGAGCGTGCCGGCGAGCACCTCGTCGAGCAGGGCGTCGAGCGCCTCGCGCTCGGAGCGCCCGCGCTCGGCGTGCCGGCCCAGCCGCTCGGCCGGGGCCGTCCCGTCCCACCCGGCCGGCGTAGCCGGGCCCGGGACACGCGGCATCCGACACGACGCGCGTCGTGGATGCCGGGTGGCGCACGAGCGCGTCGCCCACCCGGGTGGGGCGCGGCATCAGCGCGCCGCCGCAGTTCGGGCAGGTGCGGTCGAGGTGCTCGGAGCAGCCCGCGCAGAAGGTGCACTCGAACGAGCAGACCACCGCGCCGACGTCGTCGGCGGGCAGGTCGACGTCGCAGCACTCGCACCCTGGTCGCATCTCGAGCCCGCTCACCGCGTCATCCTCTCTCGTGCCCCCGACAGGGGCGTCATCGGTCGCCGTGGAGACCAAGTTCACCGCACGAACTGGCCCTCGCCGAGATCCAGTAGCCATCGCTTTCACAGGACCAGTATCCTCGCAGGATGCCGCGCACCACCCGCCCCGTCGAGCTCGTCCTCGACGTCGCCGAGGGCCCGGCTCCCCTGCGCCACCGGCTGGCCGACGCGGTCGTCGCCGAGCTGCGCGCCGGGCGGCTGCGCCCGGGCGACGCGCTGCCCTCCACCCGGGCCCTCGCGCGGCGTGCTGCGCCTGTCCCGCGGCCCGGTCGTCGCGGCCTACGACGAGCTGGCCGCGGCGGGGTTCGTCGTGAGCCGGGCCGGCTCGGGAGCCGTCGTCGCGCCCGGTGCCGACCGGGCGGCCGCCGCCGGTGCGCTCACCCACGTGCACACACCGCACGGCTCCGACGCCCGGCCCGAGCGGGGCACGGCAGAGCCGGCCCGCTGGGACCTGCGCCCGGGCCGCCCCGACACCTCGCTCGTCGACCCGGCCGCGTGGCGCCGGGCCTGGCGCGCCGCGGGGTCGGCGGTGCCCGGCAACGACGCCGGCGCCGGACCCTCCCACGACCGCCTCCGCCGGGTGCTCGCCGAGCACCTGCGCCGCAGCCGCGGGGTCGCCGTCGCGCCCGACGACCTGCTCGTCGTGCCGGGGGTCGGCGCCTCGCTGCGCGCGCTGCCGGCCGCGCTGGGGCTCGTCGCAGGCACCGTCGCCCTCGAGGACCCCGGGTACGTCGAGGCGTGGACGGCGTTCGCGACCGAGGGCGTCCGGGTGGCGGCGGTGCCCGTCGACGACGACGGCCTCGACCCGGAGCTGCTCCCCGTGGGTGCCGTCGCCACCTACGTCACGCCCTCGCACCAGTACCCGCTCGGCGCCCGGATGCCGGTCACCCGCCGCGTGCAGCTGCTCGAGTGGGCCAGGCGCACCGGTGCCCTGGTGCTCGAGGACGACTACGACGGCGAGTTCCGCTACGACGTCTCGCCGCTACCGGCCCTGCGCTCGCTGCCCGGGGCCGAGGAGCACGTGGTCTACATCGGCACGGCATCCAAGCTGGTCGCACCGTCGCTGCGGGTCGCGTGGCTGGCACCGCCACGGCGGCTGCACGACCGGCTGAGGGTCGAGCTCGAGTCGCGCGGGCTGGTGGTCAACGAGGCCACCGGCCTCGCCCTGGCGGAGTTCATCGCGTCCGGAGCGCTGGCCAGCCACCACGCCCGGGTCACCCGCACCTACGCCGCGCGCCGGGCGGCACTGGTCGGCGCCGTGACCCGGCACCTGCCGGGGGTCGGGCTCGAGGGCGTCGACGCGGGGCTGCACGTCGTGCTGCGGCTGCCCGACGACGTCGACGACCTCGACGTCGTGACGCGGCTCGCCGAGCGGGGCCTGGCCGCCAGCCCGCTGTCCGCCTACGCGATCGAGGCGACCGTGCGCGGCCTGGTGCTCTGCTACGCCGGGCTGCCCGAGACCCAGGCCGATGCGGCGGCGCGGCGGCTCGCCGAGACCCTCACCGCGGGGTCCGCCGCGGCCCCACGATGACCGGGGTCAGAGGACGTCGTGACCGGGGTGCGCCTCGGTCGGGATGGTGCCCAGGCGGCCGGCCTGGAAGTCCTCGAAGGCCTGCACGAGCTCCTCGCGGGTGTTCATGACGAACGGGCCGTACGCCGCGACGGGCTCGCGGATCGGGCGGCCGCCGAGCACGTAGAGGTCCAGGCTCGGGCTGCGGCTCTCCTGGCTCTCGTCGGCGCCGACCTCGATGACGTCGCCGGCGCCGAGGACGGCGAGCTGGCCCATCCGGATCGGGCGGCGGTCGGGGCCGACCGTGCCCTGGCCGTTGAGCACGTACACCAGGGCGTTGTAGTCCTGGTTCCAGGGCAGCCGGGCGCGGGCGCCGGGGGCCACCGTCGCGTGCAGCACGGTGATCGGCGTGTGCGTGATGCCGGGGCCCTGGTGCCCGTCGAGCTCGCCGGCGATGACGCGCACGAGCGCGCCGCCGTCGGGGCTGGACAGCAGCGCGACGTCGCCGCCGCGGATGTCCTGGTAGCGCGGGGGCGACATCTTCATCGACCTCGGCAGGTTGACCCACAGCTGCAGGCCGTGGAAGAGCCCACCGGAGAGCACCAGCGACTCGGGCGGCACCTCGATGTGCAGCAGGCCGGAGCCGGCCGTCATCCACTGGGTGTCGCCGTTGGTGATGGTGCCGCCGCCACCGTTGGAGTCCTGGTGCACGAAGGTGCCGTCGATGATGTAGGTGACGGTCTCGAAGCCGCGGTGGGGGTGCCACGCGGTGCCCTTGGGCTCGCCCGGGGCGTACTCGACCTCACCCATCTGGTCCATGTGGATGAACGGGTCGAGGGCAGCCAGGTCGACACCGGCGAAGGCGCGGCGCACCGGGAAGCCCTCTCCCTCGAAGCCCGAGGGTGCGGTGGTCACCGAGCGCACCGGGCGCGACACGGCCTCGGCGGCGGGCTCGGCGACGCGCGGCAGGGTCAGGATGTTGTCGACGGTCACGGCCGGCATGGTGATCAGCTCCTCGGGTGGTCCAATCCTCCGATGTGGGAGGCAGCACGTCCAACGATAGTTGACCCTTCAATCATTCCCCACCCCCCACACCCGACTGATTGCGGATCGCCCACCGCCGGAGGCCGGAAAGCAGCCTGTTCGGGTGGGTGATCCGCAATGAGTCGCCGTTCCGCTGCGTCGCCGTAGCGTGTGGTCATGGCACGCGTCGTGGACCTCCGGGACAAGCTGTCCCTCTTCTCCGAGCACTGGTCACCCAAGGTCGTCGCGACCATGAACGACTACGAGGTCAAGGTCGTCAAGGTCAAGGGTGAGTTCGTGTGGCACTCCCATGCTGACACCGACGAGCTCTTCCTCGTGGTCGACGGCACGCTGACGATCCAGCTCCCCGACGGCGACGTCACTCTCGGCCCGGGCCAGCTGTTCGTCGTGCCTCGAGGGGTCGAGCACTGCCCGGTCGCGGCGGAGGAGGCCTCGATCCTGCTCATCGAGCCTGCCGGAGTCGTCAACACCGGGGAGGCCGGAGGCGACCTGACCGCCACGCACGACACCAGCCTGCTGGACAGCTGACGCCAGGCCCTCAGGCGCGACCGGTCCCGCTGATGGTCGCCGACCCGACGACCCGGGTGCCCTCGTAGAGCACGACCGACTGGCCGGGGGCGACGCCCCGCAGGCGCTCGTCGAGCACGACCCGCACGGCATCCGCGCCGTCGACCGTCGCCGTGGCGGCCACCTCCGCACCGTGGGCGCGCACCTGGGCCCCCACCCGCACCTCCCCCGTGGGCGCCGGCCCGCACCAGCGCAGGTGGTCGCCCTCGACGAGGTCGACCCCGAGCAGCTCGGCGGTGCCGATGACCACCCGGTTGGTCGGGGCGTCGACCGCCACGACGTAGCGCGGCTCGCCGTCGAGCGCCGACCGGTCCAGGCCGAGCCCGCGCCGCTGCCCCACGGTGAAGCCGTGCGCCCCGCCGTGCGCCCCCACCACGTCGCCCGACACCGCGTCGACGAGCTCGCCGGGGCGCTCACCCAAGCGGCGGGTCAGCCAGGCGCGGGTGTCGCCGTCGGGGATGAAGCAGATGTCGTGGCTGTCGGGCTTCTTCGCGACCGAGAACCCGCGCGCCGCGGCCTCCTCGCGCACCTGCGGCTTGGTCGAGTCGCCCAGGGGGAAGAAGGCGCGAGCCAGCTGGTCGGCGTCGAGCACCCCGAGCACGTACGACTGGTCCTTCGCGGAGTCGACGGCCCGGTGCAGCTCGCGCCCCGAGGCTCCCTCCACGACCCGCGCGTAGTGGCCCGTCGCCACCGCGTCGAACCCGAGAGCCACCGCCTTGTCGAGCAGCCCGGCGAACTTGATCCGCTCGTTGCAGCGCAGGCACGGGTTGGGCGTGCGGCCGGCGGCGTACTCGGCGACGAAGTCCTCGACGACGTCGCGCTCGAAGCGGCTCGCGAGGTCCCAGACGTAGAAGGGGATGCCGAGCCGGTCCGCGACGCGGCGGGCGTCACCGGCATCCTCGATGGTGCAGCAGCCGCGCGCCGACTCGCGCAGCGTGGCGGCGGAGCGGGACAGCGCGAGGTGCACCCCGACCACCTCGTGGCCGGCGTCGAGCATCCGGGCGGCGGCGACCGCGGAGTCGACCCCGCCCGACATCGCGGCGACGACCCGCATCAGAGCAGGCCGCCTGCCCGTCGGGCTCGCTCCACGACCGCCGGCAGGGCGGCCAGGAACGCGTCGACGTCGGCCTCGGTGGAGGTGCGGCCGAGCGAGAGCCGCAGGGCGCCGCGCGCCTCGGCCTCCGACAGCCCCATCGCCAGGAGCACGTGGCTCGGCTGGGGGACGCCGGCCTGGCAGGCCGACCCGGTGCTGCACTCGACCCCGGCGGCGTCGAGCAGGTAGAGCAGTGAGTCGCCCTCGCACCCGGGCACGACGAGGTGCGCGTTGCCGGGCACCCGGCGGGTGCCGTCGCCGGCGGTCCAGCAGCCGCTCACCGTGATGCCCAGACCGAGCCCCAGCGGCCCCCTCGATGAGCCGGTCGCGCAGCGCCATGACGCGCTTGGCCTCGACGTCCCGGCCCGCGACGGTGGCCTCGAGGGCCACGGCGAAGGAGTGGATGCCGGCCGCGTCGAGGGTGCCGCTGCGCACCTGCCGCTCCTGCCCGCCACCGTGGGCGATGGGGACGAGCGGGGCGTCGCGGCGGGCCAGCAGGGCGCCGACGCCCACGGGTCCGCCGATCTTGTGGGCGCTCACCGTCATCAGGTCGGCGCCGCTCTCGTCGAAGCGCACCGGGAGGTGGGCGACGGCCTGGACCGCGTCGGTGTGGAACGGGACCCCGTGCTCGCGAGCGACGGCGGCGAGCTCGGCGACGGGCTGGACGGTGCCCACCTCGTTGTTCGCCCACATGACGCTCGCCACGGCGACACCGCCCGGCGCCAGCGCCTCGCGGAGGGTGTCGACGCCGATGTGACCGCAGCGGTCGGGCTCGAGCCAGGTGACGTGGACTCCGCGGGCCACGGCGAGGTACTCGACCGGGTCGAGCACCGCGTGGTGCTCGATGCTGCTCGCGACCACCCCGTCCAGGGCGGGGTCGATCGCCCGGCGTGCCAGCCAGGCACCCTTGACCGCGAGGTTGTCGGACTCGGTACCGCCGGAGGTGAAGACGACCTCGGACGGCCGGGCACCCAGGGCGGCGCCGATGCGCTCGCGCGCCTCCTCCACGACGGCGCGCGCCGCGCGCCCCGAGGTGTGCAGCGAGGAGGGGTTGCCGACCACGGCGGACTGCTCCATCAGGGCCTCGAGCGCGGCCGGCAGCATCGGGGTCGTCGCCGCGTGGTCGAGGTAGGCCGTCACGGTCGTCGAGTCTACGTCCGCGGCATGCCGCCGGCCGCTTCGGCAGGCACCTCGGGCGGCTGGTCAGGGGCCCGGCGGCCCGCCACCAGCAGGGCCAGGCCGGCCCCGGCGAGGAGCACCCCGACCGCCACGAACGGCCAGGGGCTCCACTGGTCGCTGCACGAGATCGAGTCGGCCGTCGTCGTGCAGACCGGGCCGGGCCCGTCGCGGTTGAGCCAGGCGATGTACAGCGGCGCGGTCGACAGCCCGACGAGCAGGCCCGGTACGGAGGGCGGCCGGCAGGGCCGGGGTCGCCAGCGCGACGCCGGCGACGAGCACCGCACCGGCCAGCAGGAACATCCCGATGCTGGCCAGCCCGGCGATCCCGAAGGCCCCGAGCGCCCCTACGCCCGCCCAGGCGAGGGTGGCGAACCACGGCCACGCCGACCTGCTGGACGTCATGGCGACCATCATGCAGCGGCTCCCTGAACGGGGCGATGCATCGACACCCACGCGGTCCGTGGTGTCCCGGGGTCAGCCCTTGCGCTTCTTGACCTCGGCGGTGGCCTGCGGGAGCACCGAGAAGAGGTCGCCGACGACACCGAAGTCGACGAGCTCGAAGATCGGCGCCTCCTGGTCCTTGTTGACGGCGACGATCGTCTTGGAGGTCTGCATGCCGGCGCGGTGCTGGATCGCACCCGAGATGCCGGCCGCGACGTAGAGCTGCGGCGACACCTGCTTGCCGGTCTGGCCCACCTGGTTGCTGTGCGGGTACCAGCCGGCGTCGACCGCCGCGCGGCTCGCGCCGACAGCGGCGCCGAGCGAGTCGGCGAACTCCTCGACGGGGCTGAAGTCGCCACCGGTGCCACGGCCGCCGGAGACGACGATCGCGGCCTCGGTGAGCTCCGGGCGACCGGTGGCCTTCTTGGGCTGCGAGTCGGTGATCCGGGCGGCCCGGGCGGTGTCGCTGAGGGTGACCTCGAACGCCTCGACCACACCCGCGGCCGGGGACGCCTCGAGCGGCACCGAGTTCGGCTTGACGGCGATGATCGAGGTGCCGGTGGTCACCGTCGCGGTCACGGTGTACGAGCCGGCGAAGACCGACTGCGTGGTCTCGATGCCGTTGTCGCCGGCGCGCACGTCGACGGCGTCGGTGATCAGGCCCGAGCCGGTCTTGATGGCGAGCCGGGCGGCGACCTCCTTGCCGGTGGCGTTGCTCGAGATCAGCACGGCCGCCGGGGAGACCTTCGCGACCAGCGCGGCGAGGATCTCGGCCTGCGGCGCGACGAGGTAGGTCGCGGCATCCGCGTCGTCGACGACGTAGACCTTGTGCGCGCCGTACTTGGCGAGGGTGACCTGGGCCTTCTCGGCACCGACGCCGATGTGCACGGCGGAGGGCTCGCCGAGGCGGCGGGCGATCGTCAGCAGCTCGGCGGTCGCCTTGCGCAGGCGCCCGTCGGTGTGGTCGACGAGAACGAGTACTTCAGCCATGGGTTTTCCGTCCTACCTGTCAGTCGTCGAGCGCTCAGATGAACTTGCTGGCCGGCGAGGAACTCCGCCAGCTTCGTGCCGCCGTCGCCCTCGTCGGAGACGATCTGGCCCTTCTCGCGCGGGGGGCGCTTGGCGAACGCGACGACCGAGGTCCACGCGGCGTCGAGGCCGACCAGGGAGGGGTCGACGCCGAGGTCGGCGAGCCCCCACTGCTCGACCGGCTTCTTCTTCGCCGCCATGATCCCCTTGAACGAGGGGTAGCGCGGCTCGTTGATCTGGTCGGTCACCGACACCAGGGCCGGCAGGCGGGCCTCGATGGTCTCGGATGCCGTGTCGCCGTCACGCCGGATGGTCACCGTGCCGTCGCCGAGGGTGAGCTCGGAGGCGTAGGTGACCTGGGGCAGGCCGAGCCGCTCGGCGAGCATCGCGGGCACCACGCCCATGACGCCGTCGGTGGACGACATGCCGGTGATCACGAGGTCCGGGGTACCCCCGGTGGCCTTCTTGACGGCCTCGGCGAGGACGAGCGAGGTCGCGACGGCATCGGAGCCGTGGATCGCGGCGTCGTTGACGTGCACGCCCGCGTGGGCCCCCATCTGCAGGGCCTTCTTGATCGCGTCGGCGGCGGCGTCGGGGCCGACCGTCAGCACGGTGACCTCGCCCTCGCCGGCGGCCTCGACGATCTTCAGGGCCTCCTCGACGGCGTACTCGTCGAGCTCGGACAGCAGCCCGTCGACACCCTCGCGGTCGACGGTCCTGTCGGAGTCGCGGAACGTGCGCTCGGACTGCGCGTCCGGCACGTACTTGACGCAGACGACGATGTTCATGCGTGCCTCGTCCTCTTCCATTCGTGGTGGCTGGTGAGCCCGCACCGTCCGGCGCAGGGCGTGCCGACGATTCTCTCAGTCGGTGAGCGCTTGTTCACCATCGGTTCAGCGTGATGCCTGCCACCCCGTCGTGAGGTGACCCCTCGCCGTCGGTCAGGCGCCCTCGAAGGTGGCCTTGCCAGGGCCCTGCTCGACGAAGCTGCGCATGCCGGTGGCGCGGTCCTTGGTGGCGAACAGGCCGGCGAAGAGCGTCCGCTCGATCTCCAGGCCGCTCTCGAGGTCGACCTCGAGGCCGCGGTCGATGGCCTCCTTGGCCGCGCGCAGGGCGTAGGCCGGGCCGCCGACGTACCGCGACATCCGGGCGCGGGCCGCGGCGTAGACCTCGGCCGCGGGCACGACCTCGTCGACCAGGCCGATCTCGAGGGCCTCCTGCGCCTTGACGAACCGGCCCGAGAACACGAGGTCCTTGGCCCTCGACGGGCCGACGAGGCGGGCCAGGCGCTGGGTGCCGCCGGCCCCGGGGATGATGCCGAGCAGGATCTCGGGCTGGCCGAGCGCGCGCGTCGTCGGCCGCGATGCGGAAGTCGCAGGCGAGCGCGACCTCGCACCCGCCGCCGAGCGCGTAGCCGGTGATGGCGGCCACGGTCGGCTTGGGGAGGCCGGCCAGGGCCCGGGTGAAGTCCTGGAGCAGCACGGAGTGGTCGACCATGTCGGTGTACGACATCGTCTCCATCTCCTTGATGTCGGCGCCGGCGGCGAAGACCTTCTCGCCACCCCAGACGATGACGGCCGACACGTCGCGTCGCTCGGCGGCCTCGCGGCAGGCGGCGATCAGGCCGCGCTGGATCTCGCCGTTGAGGGCGTTCATCGGGGGCCGGTCGAGGCGGACGGTGCCGATGCCGTCCTCGACCTCGAGGCGAACCAGGTCGCTCACTGCTGGCCGCCCGCCGGCGCGTCGCCCTCGGCGTTCGGGTCGAGCCCGAGCACCCGCTGGTGCCAGATGTGCACGCCGGACAGGATCACCTGGATCGACACCTGCAGCATCGTGCTGAGGTCGGCCCCGGGCGTCGTGAGGTGCTCGCCGATGACGACGAGGGTGGAGCCGGCCACCCCGGTCTTGACGCAGTTCATGTTGAGGTTGAGCTCGTTGCACGTCTCGTGCAGGTGCAGCCGGTCGGCGAGCAGGTCCTCCTGGATCTGCCACTGGCCGAAGACCCGCATGATCTCGACCTCGCCCTCGGAGCACCGCACGAAGAGCTGCTGGTCGTTGACGGTGAACGCGACGTCGCCGTCGTTGTCGAGGTTGGGCTGCAGCCCGAGGTCGACGAGCACGTCGAGGACCCGGCCGCGCAGGGGGTGCTCGTCCGGCGGCGGGGGGAAGTTCGGCAGCGACGTGGGATCGGTCATGGGTCCAACCTAACCACTCACTAGGCTCGCCTCCATGCCTCGCCCGCCCCACCCCGCAGCCGCCCCCGGGACGCTCGGCCGCGACCTGCCGCCGCCTCCCGGGGTCACCCTCGTCGAGGGCGGTGCCGACGTGGCCGTCTACGCCGGGCACGCCGACGGGGTCGACGTCTGCCTGTTCGACGCCGGCGACCGGGACGGCACGTCCGAGCGACGGATTCCACTCGTCGAGCGGGCCCACGGCTGGTGGTTCGGCTTCGTCCCCGGCATGGGCCCGGGCCAGCGGTACAACCTGCGGGTGACCGGGGAGTGGAGCCCCGACACGGGTCAGCGGCACAACGCGGCCAAGCTGCTGCTCGACCCGTACGCGCGGGCGGTGGAGGGCGGGGTCACCTGGGGGCCGGAGGTCTACGGCCACGTCGTCGACGACGTCTGGCACGGCGACGGCGAGCTCCGTTCCGACCTCGACAGCCGGGGCAACGTGCCCCGCTGCGTGGTCGTCGACGACGGGTTCGACTGGGAGGACGACAGCCCGCCGAACCGGTCCCGCAGCGAGACGGTGATCTACGAGGCGCACGTGCGCAACCAGACCGCCCTGCACCCCGACGTGCCCGAGGAGCTGCGCGGCACCTATGCCGGGCTGGCCCACCCCGCGTCGGTGGCCCACCTCACCGAGCTCGGCGTCACCGCCGTCGAGCTGCTCCCCGTGCACGCCTTCACCCACGAGCCGCACCTGGTGCGGCGCGACCTGACCAACCACTGGGGCTACAACACCCTCGGCTTCTTCGCACCCCACGCCGCCTACGCCGCCGCCACCGACCCGCAGGGGGTCGTCGACGAGGTCAAGGGCATGGTCAAGCTGCTGCACCGCGAGGGCATCGAGGTGATCCTCGACGTCGTCTACAACCACACCGCCGAGCAGGACCGCACCGGTGCCACGCTGTCCTGGCGCGGCCTGGACCAGCGGGCCTACTACCGCCTCGACGAGCGCGGCCGCGACATCGACGTCACCGGCTGCGGCAACACCCTCGACCTGCGCCACCCGGTGGTCTGCCGGATGGCGCTGGACTCGCTGCGCTACTGGGTGCAGGAGTTCCACGTCGACGGCTTCCGTTTCGACCTCGCCGTGGCGCTCGGCCGTGGCCGCGGCGACGAGTTCGACCCCGACCACCCGTTCCTGGTCGCGCTGCGCACCGACCCGGTGCTCTCCCGGGTCACGCTCATCGCCGAGCCGTGGGACCTCGGGATGCACGGCTGGCGCACCGGCCAGTTCCCGCCGCCGTTCATGGAGTGGAACGACCGCTTCCGCGACGCCGTGCGGCGGTTCTGGATCGGCGACGTGCGCGCCCAGGCCCACGGCCAGCACTCGCACGGCCTGCAGGACCTCGCCACCCGGCTCGCGGGTTCGCGCGACCTCTTCGGGCACCGCGACCGGGGGCCCACCGCGTCGGTCAACTTCGTGGCCGCACACGACGGCTTCACGCTCGCCGACCTGACGTCGTACGACCACAAGCACAACGAGGCCAACGGCGAGGACAACCGCGACGGCAGCGACGGCAACACGTCGTGGAACCACGGGGTCGAGGGACGTGACCGACGACGAGGGCGTCGTCGCCGCCCGGGCCCGCACCATCCGCAACGCGCTCGGCACCCTGCTGCTGTCGACCGGCGTGCCGATGGTGAACGCGGGCGACGAGATGGGCCGCAGCCAGGGTGGCAACAACAACGCGTACTGCCAGGACAACGAGACGAGCTGGCTGGACTGGGACCTCGCCCCCTGGCAGGCCGACCTCCTCGCGACGACGCAGCACCTCGTCAAGGTGCGTCAGGAGCTGCCGGCCCTGCGCCAGCGGGTCTGGGCCCTCGGCCGCCAGGTGAACGACGACGGCAGCCGCGACATGGAGTGGTACGCCGCCGACGGCACCGCGATGGGCGACCGCTGGGACCACCCGGGCACCCGGATCGTGCAGATGTACGTCGCCGGGGCCTGGATGGGCGCCGAGTCGGCGCTGCTGGTGGTCAACGGCGGCGCGCACGAGCACGTGGTGACGCTGCCCGCGGTCCCCGGCGTCACGGCCTACCGGCTGCTCTGGGACAGCGACTGGGAGCGGCCGCGCCCGGCCGCGCGCACGCAGCCACCCGGCCCGGTGACGGTGTCCGGGACGAGTCTGCGCGTCTACGCGGCGGCCGACGTCACCTGACCTGACCGGGACGCCACGCTGGGCACCGGGTCCGACATCGGGCGAGGTCAGCGACCTAGACTGGCTCGCAAGGAGGCGGCAGCTGCCACACCGGCGGCCCGCAGCGGGAGGGTGCCCCCGCGACCGTCGGCACCAGTTGGGAGCACCACCGCATGACCGCCACCGTGCCCGCGCCCACCGGCTTCGAGCCCCTCGACCCGGCCATCCGCGAGCAGTACGACCGTGACGGCTTCGTCGTCATCCCGAACGCCCTGCCGGAGGACGACCGCGCGTACTTCGAGGACGCCGTCGACCGGATCTACGGCGAGGAGGAGGCCGCCGGTGAGCTGCGCCCCGACCGGTCGATCCACGTCATGGGCTGGATGCACCGCGACCCGCGCTTCGTCGAGCTGCTCACCTGGCCGCGGACCTTCCCGTACATCTGGGGGACGATGGGCTGGAACATCTACACGCACCACAACCACATCGACGTGAACCCCCCGAAGGACGAGCCGCCCTTCTGGAACTGGCACCAGGACGGCTACCGGCAGAACTCCGACATCGACATGGACGTGCGTCCGATGTTCATGACGAAGATCAGCTACGCCCTCACCGACCTGTCCGAGCCGGGCTACGGCAACACCAAGGTCATCCCCGGCAGCCACAAGAACAACACCCTCTCCGGCCGTCCCGAGAAGCCCGGTGACCCGATCATCGAGCCCGAGGGCGCCGTCGAGGTGCTGCTCAACCCCGGTGACGCGTTCATCTTCGACCGCCGGCTGTGGCACTCCCGCTCGATGAACACCAGCGAGCGCATCCGCAAGCTGATGTTCATCGGCTACACCTACCGCTGGATCCGCCCGCTCGACGAGGCCGTCGCCGACCAGTCCTCCGACTGGTTCAAGGGCCTCACCCCGCTGCAGCAGCAGCTGCTCGGCTACGGCCCCGACCACGCGTCGTTCTGGGGCATCAAGCAGAGCGGCTGGATCGACGACGAGATCCCGCTGCGCGCCGAGCTCAAGGAGCGCGGCCTGCTCGACCGCGACGTCCCCTTCCTGCGCTGAGCCACCGCTCGTCGAGAGTAGAGAACACGCCGCTTCCCGGTCCGGGAGGCGGCGTGTTCTCTACTCTCGACCGGGCTGGTCAGGGTGTCGTCGGTTCGGCAGGCGTCGCCGGGGTCAGGGTGTCGAGCCAGCCCGCGCGGTTGACCCGGTGCAGCAGCACGACGGCGATGATCCCCACGACGACCAGGGCGAGCAGGCCGACGACGTAGAGGATCGCGAGCACGGTGGCGATCAGCACGAGGCCGACGAGCTGCACGGCCCCCGCGATCGGAGCCGCGACCCGGATGCCGTTCGCCCACCGCCGCTGGTCGCTGTCGCCCGCGACCGGGTCCAGGTCGCGGATGGCGGTACCGAGCTGGTGCAGGACGACCACGTTGACCAGGATGCCGGCGAAGGCGGCTCCCCACTCGACGCCGGTGACGCTGTCGGTCACCGGCGTGCCGGTGACCACCGAGACCGGGATGCCGACCAGCGCGGCCGCCCGGGCGCGCGCGAACCCCGGGTGCAGCTCGGCGCCGCCGGCCAGCCCGATGAACAGCCAGACGTAGCCCACGAGGTCGGGCAGGACGTCCCAGCCGAGCAGCGGGAGGTCGAGCACGACGACGAGGAGGCCCCAGGCGGCCCAGGCGAAACGCGGCATGGCGCACACCCTAGGCCCGCCGGGACCGGGGCGGGTCGGCCTTCCGCGGGGCCGGTGCGATCCGGTAGACAGGCGGCAGCCGCGGCACGCCGACCGGCTCTCACGAAGGAGTCCGTATGCCGTTCACGGAGATCGGGAAGGCCGCCCAGTCCGCCATCTACCGGGCCGGCACGTTCGGCCGCCGCCCGAAGGTGCCGACCGACGGGAACGCCCTCGAGGAGGCCGCTCGGCGGGTGATGTCGCGGCGCGGCTTCGCGTACGTCGCGGGGTCGGCCGGTGGCGAGGCGACCGCGGCGGCGAACCGGGCGGCCTTCGCCCGGTGGCGGGTCGTGCCGCGGATGCTCGTCGACACCACCGAGCGCGACCTCGGGGTCGACCTGTTCGGGCGCCGGCACGCGGCACCGCTGCTCGTCGCCCCGATCGGGGTGCTGTCCGCCGCGCACGCCGACGCCGACCTGGCGGTGGCCCGGGCGGCCGTCGAGCAGCAGGTCACCCCGATCCTCAGCACCCAGGCGTCGGTGCCGATGGAGGACGTCGCCGCGGCGCTCGGCGGCGCCGGTCACTGGTACCAGCTGTACTGGAGCCGCGACGACGACCTCGTCGCGAGCCTGGTCCGCCGGGCCGAGGCGTGCGGCAGCGAGGCCATCGTGGTCACCCTCGACACGGCCTACCTCGGGTGGCGCCCGCGCGACCTCGACCTCGGGCACCTGCCGTTCGCCCGCGGCGAGGGCATCGCGCAGTACACCTCCGACCCGGTCTTCCGCCGGCTCGTCGAGGAGCGCGTCGCCGCCGCGGCGCAGGCCGAGCCGGAGCCGCAGCCGCGACCCACCCCCGCCGCCGTGCGCACCCTGGTGTCGCTGAGCCGCAACCACCCCGGCGACACCCGTCGCAACCTGTCGGCGCCGGAGCCGCGGGCCGCCGTCGAGACCTTCCTCGACGTGTTCTCCAAGCCCTCGCTCAGCTGGGCCGACCTGCCCCGCCTGCGCGAGCTGACCAGCCTGCCCGTGGTGCTCAAGGGGGTGCTGCACCCCGACGACGCGCGCCGCGCGGTCGACGAGGGGGTCGACGGCATCCTCGTGTCGAACCACGGCGGGCGCCAGGTCGACCGCTCGGTGGCGGCGCTCGACGCGCTGCCCGGGGTCGTCGACGCGGTCCGCTTCTCGGGGTCCGACGTACCGGTGCTCTTCGACAGCGGCATCCGCTCCGGCGCCGACGTGTTCGTCGCGCTCGCGCTGGGCGCGGATGCCGTCGGCATCGGGCGGCCGCACGTCTACGGCCTGGCGCTGGCCGGCGCCGAGGGCGTCGCGGAGGTGCTGCGCAACATCCGGGCCGAGCTCGACCTCACCATGGCGCTCACCGGCTGCCGCACCCTGGCCGAGGTGACCCGCGACCGCCTCGTGGAGGCCCCCGTCCCCCACTGAGCTCCCGAGAGCACCCGACCTATTGCGAAAAGCCCGCCTCCGCGGGGCCGCGTCAGAGGGCGCCTCGGGGGTGGGTTTTCCGCAATGAGCGGGGTCAGGCGTTGGCGACCAGGCCCAGCGAGCTCGGGTGCGCCAGACCGGCGTGCTTCGGCAGCACGCGCACGGTGTAGCCGAACGCGCCCGAGGACCGCAGCACCAGGTCACCGGAGAACTGGTGGCGACCGTGCTCGTAGGACTCCACGTGGGCCAGCGGCACCGACGACACGTCGTGCAGCTCGTCGCCGTGGTGGTTGGTGCGGCCGTGCACGACCTGCACGTCGACCTCGTCCGGGGTGAGGTCGCCGAGCGAGACGTAGGCTCGTCACGTGCAGCGTCTCGCCGAGCTCCGGGCTGTCGCCGACGCCGGAGGACTCGACGTGGTCGACGTGCACCTGGCCCCACGCGCTGCGCGCCTTGGCCTTGTAGGACGCGAGGTCGCGGGCCCCGGCGTAGTCGCCCGCCTTCAGCGCCCAGCCCGACCGGGCCGCGGGCACGTAGAGCTTCTGGGTGTAGTCGCGCACCATCCGGCTGGCCCGGACCTTCGGCCCGAGGGTGGTGACGGTGTGCAGCATCATCGCCAGCCAGTTCTGCGGGAGGTCGTTCTCGTCGGTGTCGTAGAACCGCGGGGCGACCTGGTGCTCGACGAGGTCGTAGAGCGCGTTGGCCTCGATGTCGTCACGGCGCTCGGGGTCCTCGACGCCGTCGGCGGTCGGGATCGCCCAGCCGTTCTTGCCGTCGAACCACTCGTCCCACCAGCCGTCGAGGATCGACAGGTTGAGCGCGCCGTTGAGCGCCGCCTTCATGCCGGACGTGCCGCACGCCTCGAACGGGCGCAGCGGGTTGTTCAGCCAGACGTCGCAGCCCGGGTACAGGTGCAGCGCCATGGCGATGTCGTAGTTCGGCAGGAAGACGATGCGGTGGCGCACCTCGGGGTCGTCGGCGAACCGCACCAGCTGCTGGATCAGCTGCTTGCCGGTCTCGTCGGCCGGGTGCGACTTGCCGGCGATGACCAGCTGGATCGGCCGCGTCGGGTGCAGCAGCAGCGTCTTGAGCCGGTCGGGGTCGCGCAGCATCAGGGTGAGCCGCTTGTAGGTCGGCACCCGGCGGGCGAAGCCGATGGTGAGCACGTCGGGGTCGAGGATCTCGTCGGTCCAGCCGAGCTCGGCCGGCGAGGCGCCGCGCTCGAGCCAGGACTGGCGCGGTGCGGCGCCGGGCCTCCGTCGACGAGCTGCGCGCGCATCTCGCGCTTGGTGGCCCACACGGCATCCCGGGGACGGTGGCGAAGGCCTCCCAGCGACTCCTGGGTGTCGAGCTCGTGCACCTCGAGCGTGGGTGCGGGCCAGCTCGAAGACCTTGCGGTCGACCCAGGTCGGGCCGTGCACGCCGTTGGTGATCGAGGTGATCGGCACCTCGTCGTCGTCGAAGCCCGGCCAGAGACCGTCGAACATCTCCGCGGCTGACCACGCCGTGCAGCTGCGAGACGCCGTTGGCGCGCTGCGCGAGCCGCAGGCCCATGACGGCCATGTTGAACATGCCGGCCGAGCCACCCTCGTAGTTCTCGGCGCCGAGCTGCGAGCAGCCGCTCGACGGGCACGCCCTCGAGGGCCTGTGCCGCCGCCGAAGTACAGCTCGATCGAGCGAGCCGTCGAAGCGGTCGATGCCGGCGGGCACCGGGGTGTGCGTGGTGAAGACGGTGGCGGAGCGCACGGCCTCGAGCGCCTCGTCGAAGGACATGCTCTCGGCGCGCACGAGCTCGCTGATCCGCTCGACGCCGAGGAACCCGGCGTGGCCCTCGTTGGTGTGGTAGACGTCCGGCGTCGGGGCGCCGGTGAGGCGCGACCAGAGCCGCAGCGCGCGCACGCCGCCCATGCCGAGCAGCATCTCCTGCTGCAGGCGCATGCTCGCCGCCGCCGCCGTAGAGGCGCTCGGTGACGCTGCGGCCGGCGTCGTCGTTGCCGTGCACGTCGGTGTCGAGCAGCAGCAGCGGCACCCGGCCGACCTGGGCGCGCCAGACGTGGGCGTGCAGCTCGCCGGCCGCCGGGCAGGTCGATGGTGACCAGCGCGGCGGTGCCGTCCTCCTCGCGCAGCAGCGACAGCGGCAGCCCGTCGGGGTCGAGGACCGGGTAGTCCTCCTGCTGCCAGCCGTCGCGGTTCAGGCTCTGGCGGAAGTAGCCGGTCTTGTAGAACAGGCCGACACCGACGATCGGCACGCCGAGGTCCGAGGCCGCCTTGAGGTGGTCACCCGCGAGGATGCCGAGGCCGCCGGAGTACTGCGGCAGCGCGGCGGTGATGCCGAACTCCGGCGCTGAAGTAGGCGATCGCCGAGGGCACCCCCTCCGTCCTGCTCGCGGCCCCACTGCTGGTACCAGCGGTCCTCGCCGAGGTAGCGGTCGAGGGCCTCCTTGGCGGCGTCGACGCGCTCGACGAAGGCCGGGTCGGCGGCCAGGCGCTCGAGCTCGTCGGGCTCGACCGCCGAGAGCATGGCGACCGGGTCCTGGCCGACCGCGGCCCAGCGGGCCGGGTCGATCGACTCGAAGAGGTCGCGCAGCGGGGGGTGCCAGCTCCACCTCAGGTTCATCGCCAGATCGCCGAGGGCGGCGATGCGGGCGGGCAGAACGGGGCGGACGCTGAAGCGACGGATGGCCTTCACGAGGGCACATCGTAGGGCACGTGGTTAAACGCTTTCATCACGAACTTTCACGGCGTCGTCAAGATCTTGCAGTGCGAGATCCGGGATGCCGTGCGGCGTGTCCCGTGCCGCCCGTGGCCGGTAGCGTGCGAGCGTGTGACTGCTGCCCCTCGCACCCGTGCCCCCCAGCATCCGATCGGCCGCATCCCCGTCCTCGACGTCAGACCCAGCGTCGACGACGGCGCCCGCCCCGCCAAGGCGGTGGTCGACGAGGAGTTCGACGTCACCGCCACCGTCTTCCGCGAGGGCCACGACGCGGTCAACGCCTCGGTCGTGCTCACCGACCCCGCCGGTGTCGAGCACGTGCAGCCGATGACCTGCACCAACCCCGGCCTGAACACCTGGGCGGCGCGGGTCAGCGCCGCCACGCCCGGCTGGTGGTCCTACCGCGTCGAGGGCTGGTCCGACCCCTACGGCACCTGGGAGCACGACGCCACGATCAAGGTCGCAGGCCGACGTCGACACCGAGCTGATGCTCGAGGAGGGCGCCCTGGTGCTCGAGCGGGCCAGCGCCGAGGTGTCCCGCACCCCGGCCCAGCGGGCCGTGCTCGCCGACGCCGTGCTGGGCCTGCGCGACACCACGCGCCCCGCCGGCCGTGCGGCTCAAGGCCGGCACCGACCCCTCCGTCGAGGCGGAGCTCGCCGCCCGGCCGCTGCGCGAGTACGTGTCCCCGTCGGCCGACCTACCCCTGCTCGTCGAGCGCGAGCTCGCCCTGTCGGGCGCCTGGTACGAGTTCTTCCCGCGCAGCGAGGGCGCGACCTACGACGAGAAGGAGCACCGCTGGACCACCGGCACGCTCCGCACCGCCGCGAAGCGGCTGCCCGCCATCGCCGCGATGGGCTTCGACGTCGTCTACCTCACCCCGGTCCACCCGATCGGGCAGGCGGCCAAGCAAGGGCCCGAACAACACCCTCGACGCCCGCCCCGAGGACCCCGGCAGCCCCTACGCGATCGGCTCGGCCGACGGCGGCCACGACGCCATCCACCCCGACCTCGGCACCTTCGAGGACTTCGACGCCTTCGTCGCCGAGTCCCGCCGAGCTCGGGCATGGAGGTCGCCCTGGACCTCGCGCTGCAGTGCTCCCCCGACCACCCGTGGGTGACAGACCCACCCCGAGTGGTTCACCACCCGCGCCGACGGCACCATCGCCTACGCCGAGAACCCGCCGAAGAAGTACCAGGACATCTACCCGCTCAACTTCGACAACGACCCCGCCGGCATCTACGCCGAGGTGCGCCGGGTCGTGCAGGTGTGGATCGACCACGGCGTCACGCTGTTCCGGGTCGACAACCCGCACACCAAGCCGGTGGAGTTCTGGCAGTGGCTGATCGCCGACGTCGCGAAGGACCACCCCGAGGTGATCTGGCTGGCCGAGGCCTTCACCCAGCCCGCGATGATGCACACCCTGGGCAAGGTCGGCTTCCAGCAGAGCTACACCTACTACACGTGGCGCAACAGCGCGGACGACCTCGGGAGTACGTCACCGAGCTGTCCGGCGACGCCGCGGCGTACATGCGCCCGTCCTTCTGGCCCACCACGCACGACATCCTCACGCCGTACATGCAGTTCGGCGGCCCGGCCGCCTGGAAGCTGCGCGCGGTGCTCGCCGCCACCCTGGTGCCGACCTACGGCATCTACGCCGGCTACGAGCTCATGGAGCACGTCGCCCGGCCCGGCGCCGAGGAGCAGATCGACAACGAGAAGTACGAGTACAAGAACCGGCACTGGGAGGACTACGAGCCGGGCGGCAGCCGAGGCCGGGCGCTCGCTGTCCGGCTGGCTCACCATGATCAACGAGATCCGGCGCGCGCACCCGGCGCTGCACCGGCTGCGCGACATCCGCTTCCACCACGTCGACGACGAGAACTTCCTCGCCTTCTCCAAGCGCCGCCGGCTGCCCGACGGCACCGACGACGTCGTGGTGGTCGTCGCCAACCTCGACCCGCACTCGACCCGCGCCACCACGCTGCGCCTCGACATGGCCGCGCTGGGCCTGGAGCCCAGCGACACCTTCGAGGCGCACGACCTCGTCACCGACGAGCGCTGGACCTGGCAGCGCGACGTCTACGTCCGGCTCGGGCCGGAGGTCGAACCCGTGCACGTCGTCGCCGTGAGGAGGCCCTGGTGACGGCCATCCTCGGCATGGGTCACTCCACCCCGGGGCTCGGCGCGAACCAGCCCGGGCTGCGCCACGACCCCGCAGTGGTTCCGCACGGCGGTCTTCTACGAGGTGCTCGTGCGCGCCTTCGGCGACAGCACCGGCTCCGGCGACGGGCGACTTCGCCGGCATCGTCAACCGGCTCGACTACCTGCAGTGGCTCGGCGTCGACTGCCTGTGGCTGCCGCCGTTCTACGCGAGCCCGCTGCGCGACGGCGGCTACGACATCTCCGACTACACCCAGGTGCTGCCCGAGTTCGGCACCCTGCCGGAGTTCCGCGAGCTGATCACCCAGGCGCACGCGCGCGGCATCCGGATCATCACCGACTTCGTCATGAACCACACCAGCGACCAGCACCCGTGGTTCCAGGCGTCGCGCAGCGACCCGGACGGCCCGTACGGCGACTTCTACGTGTGGTCCGACACCGACGACAAGTACACCGACGCGCGGATCATCTTCGTCGACACCGAGACCTCGAACTGGACCTTCGACCCGATCCGCCGGCAGTTCTTCTGGCACCGGTTCTTCGGCCACCAGCCCGACCTGAACTTCGAGAACCCCAAGGTCCACGACGGCGATGTTCGACATCGTGCGGTTCTGGATGGACATGGGCATCGACGGCTTCCGGCTCGACGCCGTGCCCTACCTCTTCGAGGAGGAGGGCCACAACGGCGAGAACCACCCGAAGACGCACGCGTTCCTCGCGCGAGCTGCGGGCCATGGTCGACACCGAGTACCCCGGTCGCATCCTGCTCGCCGAGGCCAACCAGCCGCCCCGCGACGTCGTCGACTACTTCGGCACCGAGGACGCCCCGGAGTGCCAGATGTGCTTCCACTTCCCGGTGATGCCGATGCTCTACTACTCGCTGCGCGAGGAGAAGGCGGCGCCGATCATCGACGTGCTCGCCGACACCCCGGCGATCCCGAAGGGCGCGCAGTGGGGCACCTTCCTGCGCAACCACGACGAGCTGACCCTCGAGATGGTCACGCCCGAGCAGCGCGCCGCGATGTACGGCTGGTACGCCCCCGACCCGCGGATGCGCGCCAACGTCGGCATCCGCCGCCGGCTCGCGCCGCTGCTCGACAACTCCCGCGCCCGAGATCGAGCTGATCCACGCCCTGCTGCTCTCGCTGCCGGGCTCGCCGTGCCTCTACTACGGCGACGAGATCGGCATGGGCGACAACATCTGGCTCAACGACCGCGATGCCGTGCGCACGCCGATGCAGTGGACCCCCGACCGCAACGCCGGCTTCTCCACGGCCGACCCGGGCAAGCTCTACCTGCCGGTCATCCAGTCGCTCGTCTACCACCACAACCACGTCAACGTCGAGGCCCAGATGGCGAGCGGATCCTCGCTGCCTGCACTGGGTCCGCGGGATGCTCTCGGTGCGCCGCGAGCACCCCGTGTTCGGGCTCGGCGACTTCGAGGTGTGCGAGTCGAGCCACGAACGGGTGCTCTCCTTCGTGCGCGGTCGACCGGCGCGAGCGCGACAGCGAGGACCGTTCGGCAGTGGCCGTGCTCTGCGTCAACAACCTGTCGTCGCGACCGCAGTCGACCACGATCACGGTGCCCGAGGAGCTGTGGGACTGGGAGACGCGAGACCTGTTCGGCGGCAGCGGCTTTCCCGACATCGCGCGACGACGGCACGATCACCATCACCCTCGGGTCGCGCGACTTCTTCTGGCTCGCGCTCGGCGCCGCGGCGCGGTGACGCCCGTGGCTGAGATCCATGTCCGACCGCGTCCCTCAGCCCGACCAAGGTCGAGCTCGTCGCAGGGCTGGATGGGCGCGCAGCGCTGGTACGCCGCGAAGGGGCAGCAGCCGAAGCTGCGCCGGCTCGGCGGCGTGGCGGCTCGACGACCCGGCAGGGCGAGGTGGGGGTCGAGACCCTCGTCGTCGCCGACGAGGCGGGCGCCGAGCCGATCGTCTACCAGGTGCCGCTCACCTACCGCGGGCGAGCCGCTCGGCAGCGCCGACCACGCCCTCGTCGGCACGATGGAGCACTCGGTCCTCGGGCACCGCTGGGTCTACGACGGGCCGCACGACCCGGTCTACGCCGCCCAGCTGCTCGAGCTGCTCCAGGGCCGGGTCCGGGCCCAGTCCTCGAAGGTGACCGGGGCGGTCGAGGAGTCGGTCGTCGGTGTGCCGCAGCCCAGCTGGGGCACCGAGGTGCACGTGCGCACCTCGCGGGTGCTGTCCGGCGAGCAGTCCAACACCTCGGTCATCCTCGACGGCGACCTCCCCGACGGCCACCACACCCCGCTCATCGTCAAGGTCTTCCGGATGCTGTCCCCCGGCGACAACCCCGACGTCGTCCTCCAGGGTGCGCTCGTCGACGCCGGCTCGCGCCGGGTGCCCGCGGTCGTCGGGTCGGTGACCGGGCACTGGCCGCACCCGGGCACGGAGGGCGACCAGCCGGCATCCGGGCACCTGGCCTTCGCCCAGGAGTTCCTGCCCGGCGTCGAGGACGCCTGGCGCGTGGCGCTGCACGCCGCCGAGGCGGGCACCGACTTCGCCGAGCCGGCCCGTGCGCTCGGCGAGGCCACCGCCGAGGTGCACCGCACCCTCGCCGAGGTGCTCGGCACGGAGCCGACCAGCCGCGAGCAGGTGACGACGATCGTCGACGAGATGCGGGCCCGCTTCGAGGCCGCGGTCGCCGAGGCCCCCGAGCTCGAGGACGTGCGCGGCCCGGTCGACGCCGTGCTGCGCGCTGCCGCCGACGCGCACTGGCCCGCCCTGCAGCGCATCCACGGCGACTACCACCTCGGCCAGGTGCTGCACTCCCCCGAGCGCGGCTGGGTGCTGCTCGACTTCGAGGGCGAGCCGCTGCGGCCGCTGTCCGAGCGCTCGCTGCCCGACCAGTGGGTGCGCGACGTGGCCGGGATGCTGCGCAGCTTCGACTACGTCGGCGGCACGCGGGAGCAGGCCGACGGGGGCTCGGCCCGCGACTGGGTCACCTCGGCGCAGCAGGCCTTCCTCGACGGCTACGCCGCGCGCGCCGGCGAGGACCCCCGCGTCGCTCGGGGCGCTGCTCGCCGCCTTCGAGCTCGACAAGGCCATGTACGAGGTCGTCTACGAGGCCCGCAACCGGCCCGGGCTGGGTGGCCATCCCGCTCGGCGCCGTCCGCCGCCTCACCGCCCACTTCTCGCAGGACCCCACCACGCAAGGAGACCCGTCGTGAACCCCACGCCCAGCCCCGAGGTCGAGCGGCGCGATCACCGCCCTCGTCCAGGGTCGCCACCAGCAGCCCCACGACCTCCTCGGGCAGCACCTCGAGCCCGGGGGCCTGCGACTTCGGGTGCTCAAGCCGCTCGCCCAGTCGGTGCGGGTGCGTTTCGAGGACGGCGAGGAGCTCGAGCTCGCGCACGAGGCCGAGGGCGTGTGGACCGCGGTGCGCGCCGACGCCACGCGCACCATGGACTACCGCCTGCGTCGTGGCGTGGGCCGACGGCATCGAGCACGTCCAGGACGACCCGTACCGGTTCGCCCCGACGCTCGGCGAGGTCGACCTGCACCTGGTCAACGAGGGTCGCCACGAGCAGCTGTGGACCGTGCTCGGGCGCCCGCCTGCACGAGTACGACGGGCCGATGGGCAACGTGCGCGGGGTGTCGTTCGCGGTGTGGGCGCCGCGGGCCAAGGCGGTGCGCGTCATCGGCGACTTCAACGACTGGGACGGCCGGCATCCACCCGATGCGGCTGATCGGCGCCTCGGGGGTGTGGGAGCTGTTCGTGCCCGACGTCGGGGTCGGCACACGTCTACAAGTACGAGATCCGCGGCGCCGACGACGTCGTGCGCACCAAGGCCGACCCGATGGCGCGGCGCACCGAGCGCCCGCCGAACACCGGTTCGGTCGTCGACCACTCCGGCCACGAGTGGGCCGACACGTCGTGGATGGACGCAGCGCTCCGGTCGCGACCCGCACCAGGGCCCGATGAGCGTCTACGAGGTGCACCTCGGGTCGTGGCGCCAGGGGCTGTCCTACCGCGACCTGGCCGAGCACCTCGTCAACTACGTCTCCGACCTCGGCTTCACCCACGTCGAGCTGCTCCCGGTGATGGAGCACCCGTACGGCCCGTCGTGGGGCTACCAGGTCACCGGCTACTACGCCCCGACCGCGCGGTTCGGCACCCCGGACGACTTCAAGTACCTCGTCGACACGCTGCACCAGGCCGGCATCGGCGTGATCCTCGACTGGGTGCCGGGGCACTTCCCCCGCGACGCCTTCGCGCTCGCCCGGTTCGACGGCCTGCCGCTCTACGAGCACCCGGACCCGCGCCGCGGTGACCAGCCCGACTGGGGCACCCACGTGTTCGACTTCGGCCGGCTCGAGGTGCGCAACTTCCTGGTCGCGAACGCGCTGTACTGGCTCGAGGAGTTCCACATCGACGGCCTGCGGGTCGACGCCGTCGCCTCGATGCTCTACCTCGACTACTCGCGCAAGGACGGCGAGTGGATCCCCAACGTGCACGGCGGCCGTGAGTACCTCGAGGCGATCGGTCTGCTCCAGGAGGCCAACGCGACGGCGTACAAGCGCGTGCCCGGCATCGTCACGATCGCCGAGGAGTCGACCTCGTGGCCGGGAGTCACCAAGGCGACCTCGGGTGGCGGCCTGGGCTTCGGGCTGAAGTGGAACATGGGCTGGATGAACGACACCCTCCGCTACCTCAAGGAGGAGCCGATCCACCGGCAGTACCACCACAACCTGCTGACCTTCTCGCTGATGTACGCGTTCAGCGAGAACTACCTGCTGCCGATCAGCCACGACGAGGTCGTGCACGGCAAGGGCTCGCTGCTCACGCAAGATCCCCGGGTCGCGCTGAGGAGCAGCTCGCCACCCTGCGGGCGTTCCTCGCCTACATGTGGAGCCACCCCGGCAAGCAGCTGCTGTTCATGGGCTGCGAGTTCGCGCCAGCCGGGCGAGTGGGCCGACGGCCGCTCGCTCGACTGGTGGCTGCTCGACCACGCCGCGCACTACCGGGTGCACGCCCTGGTCAAGGAGCTCAACCGGGTCTACCAGGAGCACCCCGCCATGTGGGCGCTGGACTCCCAGCCGGCCGGCTTCCGCTGGCTCGACGCCGACGACAACACCGGCAACGTGCTGTCCTACCTGCGCTTCGCGCAGCAGGACCAGCAGGGCGACGTCGTCGTCACGGTCGTCAACTACAGCGGCGACGACAAGGCGTGGGTGCGCGTCGGTGTGCCCCGACCGGGCCGCTGGGAGGTCGTGCTCGACACCAGCGGGTTCGACGAGGCCAGCAGCCCGAGCCAGGCCGGTGCCGTGCTCGAGGCCGAGGCGTCGCCGTGGCACGACCAGCAGTGGTCGGTCACCGTGCGGGTCGCCAAGCTCGCCACCATCTACCTCGCCCCGGCCGCCGGCTGACAGGATCGATGACATGAACGCGCCCCGTGCCGGACAGCCCGCCCAACCCTCCGACCTCGTCGACGTCGCCGCCCTCGTGACGGCGTACTACACGCGAGAGCCCGACCCGGACAACGTCGACGAGCAGGTCGTGTTCGGCACCTCGGGGCACCGGGGATCGAGCCTGAAGACGTCGTTCAACGAGGCGCACATCCTGGCGACGACCCAGGCGATCTGCGAGTACCGGCGTGACCAGGGCTTCGACGGGCCGCTGTTCATCGGCCGCGACACCCACGGGCTGTCCGAGCCCGCCTGGGCCACGGCGCTCGAGGTGCTGGTCGCCAACGACGTCACCGTGCTCGTCGACTCGGCCGACCGCTACACCCCGACGCCCGGCGGTCTCGCACGCCATCCTCACCGCCAACCGGGGCAAGGTCACCGGCGTCGACGGGATGCCGGCGCACACCGGTCTCGCGGACGGCATCGTCGTCACCCCGTCGCACAACCCGCCCGGCGACGGCGGGCTTCAAGTACAACCCGCCGCACGGCGGCCCGGCCGACTCCGACGCCACGAAGGTCATCGCCGCCCGCGCCAACGAGCTGATCCGCGGCGGTCTGGCGGGGGTCAAGCGGGTGCCGTTCGCGCGGGCCCGGGCCGCGGCATCCGGCTACGACTTCCTCGGCACCTACGTCGACGACCTGCCCAACGTGCTCGACATCGAGGCGATCCGCGGGTCCGGGCTGCGCATCGGCGCCGACCCCCTCGGTGGCGCGTCGGTCGACTACTGGGGCGCCATCGGCGAGCGGCACGGGCTCGACCTCACCGTCGTGAACCCGCTGGTCGACGCCACCTGGCGGTTCATGACCCTCGACTGGGACGGCAAGATCCGGATGGACTGCTCGTCCCCGTCGGCGATGGCCAGCCTGATCGCGCAGCGCGACGTCTACGACATCGCCACCGGCAACGACGCCGACGCCGACCGGCACGGCATCGTCACCCCGGATGCCGGTCTGCTGAACCCCAACCACTACCTCGCCGTCGCGATCCAGTACCTCTACGGCGGGGCGCGCCCGCAGTGGCGCGACGACGGCTTCATCGGCAAGACCCTGGTGTCGAGCTCGATGATCGACCGGGTGGCGGCCGACCTCGGCCGGCGGCTCGTCGAGGTGCCGGTCGGGCTTCAAGTGGTTCGTGCCCGGGCTGCTCGACGGTTCGGGTCCGTTCGGCGGCGAGGAGTCGGCCGGGGCGTCGTTCCTGCGCCACGACGGGTCGGTGTGGACCACCGACAAGGACGGCATCCTGCTGGCCCTGCTCGCCTCGGAGATCCTGGCGTCCACCGGCAAGAGCCCGAGCGAGCACTACCGCTCGCTGGTCGAGCGGCACGGCGAGCCCGCCTACGCCCGGATCGACGCCGCCGCGACCCGTGAGGAGAAGGCCAAGCTGGCCGGCCTCTCCCCCGACGACGTCACGCGCCGAGTCGCTCGCCGGCGAGCCGATCACCGCCAAGCTCACCGAGGCGCCCGGCAACGGCGCCGCGATCGGCGGGCTGAAGGTGGTCACCGAGTCGGCCTGGTTCGCGGCCCGGCCGAGCGGCACCGAGGACGTCTACAAGATCTACGCCGAGTCCTTCCGCGGGCCCGACCACCTCGCCCAGGTGCAGGCCGAGGCCAAGGAGGTCGTCTCCGCGGCCCTCGGGGGCTAGACGTCCGAGAGCTTGGCGATCGTGGCCGCGGCCCGGCGCACGGCTCCCGGTGGCACCTCGGCGACGAGGTCGTCGAGGAAGGCGAACCGGCGCTGCACGGACCGCGCGGCCGCGTTCGCCGACGGGCGGTCCCGCACGCGGTGCCACCAGTCCGCGATGTCACCCCAGCCGGGGGCGGCGAGCGAGCCGCCGAACTCCTGGACGGCCAGGCTGGAGCACAGCGCCGCGAAGTTGAGCCGCTGGAGCAGCGGCCACCCCGCCAGGGTGCCCACGAGGACGCCGGCGTCGAAGACGTCGCCGGCCCCGGTGGCGTCGATGGCGTCGACCCGCAGCGCCGGCACCGACGCCTCCTCACCGGTGGTGGAGTCGATGGCGAGGGCACCGTCGCGGCCGGTGGTCACGACCGCGAGCGGCACGCGGTCGGCCAGCAGGTAGAGGGCGTCGTGGGGCGAGTCGGTGCGCGTGTAGGCCATCGCCTCGACGGCGTTCGGGAGGAACCCGTGGCACAGCGCGAGCTGCTCCAGCACCGTCGGTGACCACGCGCCGGTGGGGTCCCAGCCGACGTCCGCGAAGAGCAGCGCCCCGGCCTCGTGGGCCCGCTCCGCCCACGCCCGTTCCGGGTGCCCGACACCGAGCGGCTTGTCCACGTCCAGGTCCAGGAGCACCGACCGGGCGCTCGGGGTGGCGCCCAGCATGGTCGTGGCGTCCTCGGGCGCGTCGTGGCCGTGCGTGATCATCGTGCGGTCACCGTCGAGCGACACCGACACGGTGACCGGCGTGTGCCAGCGGGGGTAGCGCCGCGACATCGACAGGTCCACCCGCTCCTGCTCCTGCAGCACCCGCCAGCAGAACTCGCCGTAGTCGTCGTCGCCGAACGCCGCCCCGAGGGCCGTGCGCAGGCCGAGCCGGGAGCCCGCCACGGCGAGGTTCGCGATGCCCCCGGGGCACGACCCCATCCCCTCGGCCCACACCTCCGTCCCCGGCCTCGGCAGCTCGTGCAGCCCGGTGAACACGATGTCGAGGAAGACCATGCCCTGCACGAAGACGTCGAACTGCGGGTCGCCACCGTCGCGGACCGCGGCGAGTGGGTCGAACGTGTGGGGCGGCACGTCGCCATCGTGGACCGGTCGCGACGCGTCCGCAAGGATGGTGGTCATGAGGCTGGCGATCCTGGGCGGTGGGGGGTTCCGCGTACCGCTCGTCTACGGCGCCCTGCTGCGCGACCACTCCCCGGGCCGGGTCACCGAGGTCGTGCTCCACGACCCGGATGCCGGTCGGCTCGCGGCCGTCGCCCTGGTGCTCGAGCAGCTCGGGACCCGGCACACCGACCCTCCGCGCGTCGTCACGACCGACGACCTCGACACCGCCCTGCACGGGGCCGACTTCGTCTTCTCGGCGATCCGGGTCGGCGGTCTGGCCGGCCGCACCCGTGACGAGCGGGTCGCCCTCGACCTCGGGGTGCTCGGCCAGGAGACCACCGGTCCCGGTGGCCTGGCCTACGCGCTGCGCACCGTGCCGGTGGCCGTCGACGTCGCCGAGCGCACCCGTCGGCTCGCCCCGGACGCGTGGTTCATCAACTTCACCAACCCGGCCGGCATCGTCACCGAGGCGATGCAGTCGGTGCTCGGCGATCGTGTCATCGGCATCTGCGACTCGCCGATCGCGCTGGCGCGCCGGGCGATCGGCGCGCTCGGCCTCGACCCGGCGGCCACCGAGATCGACTACGTCGGGCTCAACCACCTCGGCTGGCTGCGTGCCCTGCGGGTCGACGGCGTCGACCACCTCCCGCGGCTGCTGGCCGACCCGGCGGCTCTGCAGCGGCTCGAGGAGGGCCGGCTGTTCGGGCCGGAGTGGCTGCGCACCCTCGGCGCCCTGCCCAACGAGTACCTCTACTACTACTACTTCACCCGCGAGGCGGTGGCCTCGATCCTCGAGGCGCCGCAGACCCGCGGCGAGTTCCTCCTCGGGCAGCAGTCGGCCTTCTACGACGCCGTCGCCCGGCACCCCGAGCAGGCCGCCGCGGAGTGGAGCCGGGTGCGCGAGCAGCGCGACGCCACGTACATGCGCGAGGCGCGGGCCGAGGGCGAGGAGCGCGACGAGGCCGACGTCGCGGGCGGCGGCTACGAGGGGGTGGCGCTGGCGATCATGGCGGCGATCAGCCGGGGTGAGGCCGTCGACGATGATCCTGAACATCCGCAACGGGTCGGCGGTGCCGGGCCTGCCCGAGGACGCCGTCGTCGAGGTCCCGTGCACCGTCGACCGGCACGGGCCGCGGGCGGCGACGCTGCCACCGGCGCAGGGCCACCAGCTCGGCACGATGCAGCAGGTCAAGGCGGTGGAGCGAGCGGTCATCGAGGCCGCGACGACGGGGTCGGCGGATGCCGCCCTGCGCGCCTTCGCGCTGCACCCCCTCGTCGACTCGGTCTCGACCGCACGACGTCTGCTGGCCGGGTACCGCGCGGCCTCCCCCGAGGTCGACGCCCTCCTCTCCTGACCGACGGCGTTCGCCGCGCCGGGTCGTCGGTCAGTCGACCGACCTGATCCGGCGCACGAGGACCGAGCCGAGGATGCTGACGGCGGCGGCCAGCAGGTACAGGCCGGGGTAGCCCAGGCCCAGCCCGAGCACGACGGCGGCGAGCACCGGGGCCAGCACCTGCGGCAGGGCGTTGGCGATGTTGATGACCCCCAGGTCCTTGGCGCGGTCGGCCGCGGCCGGGAGCACCTGGGTGATCAGCGCGAAGTCGACGGCCGTGTAGGCCCCGAAGCCGATGCCGAGCACGACGGCGCCGACGTAGGCGGCCGGCAGGGTGGGGACGAAGGCGAAGAGCACCAGCGCCGCCGCGGCGATCAGCCCCGACCAGATGACGAACACCTTGCGCCGGCCGACCCGGTCGGACCACCAGCCACCGACGAAGGCCGTGACGACGGTGACCAGGCCGTAGACGGCGGTCAGCGTGAACACGGCATCCTCGGCCTCGTCGTCCGAGAGGTGCACGGCGTCCTTGAGGTAGAACAGCAGGTAGAGGACCAGCAGCGCGTTCCCGAGGTTCATCAGGAAGCGGGTGACCCAGGCCCAGCCGAAGTCCGGGTGCTGGCGCGGTGACACCCAGAAGGACCGCACGAAGGCCGCCCAGCGGAACGGGGGTCGCAGCTCCTTCGGGAGCGGGATGTCCCGCGAGTCCACGGCGTACGGGATGGTCGTGGCGACCAGCACGACCGCGATGGTGAGGTAGCCGGCCGCGATGCTGCCGGTGGCCGCCGCGATGCCCGACCCCACGATGACCCCGAGGGTCTGGGCGATCGCGAGCACGCCTCCCACGACACCGCGCTCGCCCGTGGGCACCTGGTCGGGCACCGTCGCGGTGACGGCCGCGAGCATCGCGTTGAGGCCGGCCTGCGCCAGCGCCCAGGCGAGCACCAGCATCCAGATCGAGTCGGCCCCGGCCAGCAGCAGCATCGCGACCGCCCCGACGGCCGCGCCGCCGAGGACCCAGGGCCGTCGACGTCCGGAGCGCAGCGTGGTGCGGTCGGAGAACGCGCCCCACACGGGGTTCAGCACCGTCGAGACCAGGGCGCCCACGCCGGTCACGAGGGCCAGCACGGCCTCCTTGTGGTCGGGCGAGACGGCCTCGGACTGCTGCGCCAACAGCACCTGGATGGGTCCGAAGAACCCGGACCACAGGCCGACGCTGGCCAGCACCAGCCACAGCACCCACAGCCGCGGCGCCGACTCGGTCGGCTCGCGCAGTGACCGGTCGACCGGCTGGGTGGGCGTGGTCACTCGGTGCCCGCGCGGTGGGCGCGGTGGGTGCGGATGACGTCGGCGTACCAGTCGAAGGACCGCTTCGGCGTGCGCACCTGGGTGTCGAAGTCGACGTGCACGAGGCCGAACCGCTGGGTGAACCCGTCGGCCCACTCGAAGTTGTCCATCAGCGACCAGCAGTAGTAGCCCCGGACGTCGACGCCCCGACGGACGGCGGCCGCGACGGCGCGCAGGTGGGCGTCGAGGTAGTCGATCCGCGGCTGGTCGTCGACCACGCCGGCCTCGTCCGGCCCCATCCCGTACGAGCAGCCGTTCTCGGTGATCATGATCGGCGGGATGCCGGGGTAGCGGTCGCTACAGGTCGACGAGGAGGTCGGTCATCGAGTCGGGGACGACGGGCCAGCCGAAGTCGGTCGTCGGGTACCCGGTGATCTCGGTGTACTCGAACGGCAGCGGTGCGTCCTCCGCGGCGGCCCGCACGCCGATCGGGTTGTAGTAGTTGACGCCGTAGAAGTCGAGCGGCTGGCCGATCAGCGCCAGGTCGTCCTCGACCGGGCCGGGCATGGTGTCGCCGAACGGCTCCGGGTAGCGACCGAGCAGGATCGGGTCGGCGAACAGGCGGTTCCAGAGGGTGTCGACCAGGCCCGCCGTGGCCCGGTCGGCCTCGCCCGTCGGTGGTCGGCCAGACGGTGATGTGGTTGGTCGCGGTCCCCACCTGGCCGCTCGCGCTCGCCCGCAGGGCCTGCACGGCGAGCCCGTGACCGAGCAGGAGGTGGTGGGCCGCCGGGAGGGCGCCGATCATCAGGCCCCGAGCCGGGGCGAGCTCCTCCTGGGCGTAGCCGATGAGGGTCACGACGTTCGGCTCGTTGACCGGGCACCAGTGCGTCACCCGGTCGCCCAGCCGCTCGGCCACGATCGCGGCGTACTCCCCGAAGCGCAGGGCGGTGTCGCGGCTGAGCCAGCCGCCCGGCATCCTCGAGCGGCTGCGGCAGGTCCCAGTGGTAGAGGGTGGCCATCGGCGCGATGCCGGCCTCGAGCAGGCCGTCGACCAGCCGGTCGTAGAAGGCGAGCCCCGGCTCGTTCACCGGGCCGCTGCCCCCGGGCTGCACCCGCGGCCAGGCGATCGAGAAGCGGTAGCCGTCGGCGCCCAGGCGCGTCATCAGCGCGAGGTCCTCGGGCCAGCGGTGGTAGTGGTCGCAGGCGATGTCACCGCTGCTGCCGTCGACGACTCGACCGGGCTCGGCCGTGAACGTGTCCCAGATGCTGGTGCCCCTGCCGTCCTCGCGAGCGGCGCCCTCGATCTGGTACGACGCCGTACTGGTACCGAAGCGGAAGCCGGGCGGTAGACCCAGGTCGCGACCATCCTCGACGTTGCTGCTCACCGCTGGCTCCTGTCCCGGCGTCGCACCCTCGGACGCCCTCGTCCGCGCCGGGATGCGCCCGGCTCGCAGGATCATCGCGCACCCGGCGAGCCCGCGCGGCCGTTGGGGTGAATCTCACCCCGGGGAACGGCTGTCCGGGCCCTCAGCCGGTGGAGACCTCCGCGCCCCGGAGGCGTCGCTCGTCGCCCACCCACATCCCGAGCAGCCCGCCGAAGTGCGCCTCGAAGCGCTCCCACTCGTGCGGCGGGTAGGTCTGCTGGATCGTCGAGTGCAGCAAGGTGGCGAAGTCGGGCCCGTCGATCCACTCGAGCACCATCTCGTCGACGTGCGGCAGGGCCGACTCGCAGAACGCGCGGTAGCGCTCGGTCTCGAAGTAGTCGTCGGCCAGCGCCTGGTAGGCGGCGAGCTTGCCCTGGTAGTCGAGCGCTCGTCGTCGGCGACCGCGAACCACGGCCCGGTGTCGACCTGGGTTCGCGTCGACCGCCCGGTCACCACGCAGTAGGCGGTCCACCGCAGCAGGGCCTTCATCGCCCACGGGAAGTAGTAGTGCAGCGAGGTGACCGCGACGTCGGGGCAGGCGTTGGCGTAGTCGATCGGGTAGACGACACCGTCCTTGACGAGCATCTCGCAGGAGTTGAACTCCCACCGGAAGAACGCGTTCACGGTCTGCGAGATGGTGATCGCCTCGCGACCGGTCTCCTCCGACAGGAACCCGTGGGCCACGGCGTACCGCTCGTGCATCGGCTCCTCGGGGCGGAACTTCATCACCATCGTCTCGGGGCCGATGGTCAGCGAGCGGGCGAAGTGCTCGTAGTCGGGCACCGACGGCCTGCAGGTGCATCAGCATCTCGCCGGAGTCGTCGTAGGAGCGGTGCAGGTCGGCCCGGTCGTCGCACCTGCGAGACCCCGCGCCACCCGCCACCGTCGAAGGGCTTCATGTACAGCGGGTAGCCCAGCGGCTCCGCGACCCGCTCGAGGTCGAAGGACCGGTTGTAGCGCGCCGACGTGTAGGCCCACCGGGCGTTGTCGACGGGGTGCTTGTAGGGCACGAGCACCGTCTCGGGCACGTTCATGCCGAGCCGCATCAGGGCGCAGTAGGCCGAGTGCTTCTCCATCGACTGGAACGTGAACGGGCTGTTGAGCAGGTAGACGTCGTCCATCAGCGCGACCTTCTTCAGCCACTCGCGCGGGTGGTAGTACCAGTGCGCGAGGCGGTCGATGACCAGCTCGTGCCGCGCCTTGTCGCGCAGGTTGAAGGGCTCGATGGTCAGCCGCTCGGTGGTGACGGTGTGCTGCCCGCCGTCCGGCGCCTGCAGCACCCCGAGCCGGCGCGCCAGCGCCTCGAAGGCGGTCGGCCAGTCCTCCTCGGCGCCGAGCAGCAGCCCGACCAGGTGGTCGGTCGTGGGGGCCATGCGGTCTCCTTCGGGTCAGACGAAACGGGGCAGGTGATGGGCGAGCTGGCGTTGCCACCAGGGCCAGTCGTGCGCGCTGTCATGGCCCCACACGTCGAGGTCGTGGCGAATCCCCTTGCGTTCCAACAGATCTGCGAAGGCTCGAGTCGAGGACAGCGCGCGGGTCGGCGACTCCTCGAAGGCACCCTGCCCGACCACGAGCAGCACCGAGACGCCGCGAGCGCACCCACTGCAGGTGGTCGCCCTCCATGTTCGCGAGGTAGGCCGTGGGGTTGGCGAAGTAGGTCGCGTCGCCGAGCTCGCCCCACCCGTTCCACGTCGACGGGTCGTAGTTGCCGGACAGCCCGATGGCCAGCGGGGCGACGTCGGCGCGTTGCAGGGTCAGGTGCACGGCGTGGTAGGCGCCGAGCGAGACACCGACCGTGATGACCTCCTGTCCCCCACCCACCTGGTCGAGCAGCCAGGGCAGCACCATCTCGGACAGCCAGGCGGTGTAGGTCTGGCCCCGCCGGGCACGCTCCTCGGTGGGGATGTCGCCGTCGGACCACGACCACCGGTCGAGCGAGTCGACGCAGAACAGGCTCACCCGGCCGGCGTCGACGAGGGGCCGCACGGCGTCGAGCATGCCGTTGTGCTCGGCGTCGCGGGCCGACCCGCCCTCGGACGGGAAGAGCAGCACCGGCCGCCCCCACGACCCGTAGCGGACCACCGCGAGGTCGCCGTCGTGACCCGGCACCGGCAGGCGCACGCTGGTGGTCTCCATGCGACCCCACCCTGCCGGTCGGCATCCGACCTCGCAACCACGAGGCCCCCGCCACTACCCCCAGACGCGGCGCAGGACGTCGGTGAGGCCCGGGTCGAGCGCGTCGCGCCACGCGGTGTAGTTGTGCAGGTCGGGCACCTCGCGCAGGGTGACGTCGTGCCCGGCCCGGCGCAGGGCGGCGGCCATGTCGCGGTTGTTGGCGACGTTCTCCTCGAGTGCGCCGCACGACATCCCGACCACGAGCGGGTGCTCGGCGTGCCGCATGTCGAGCACGCTCTGCACCAGGCGGGAGATCCGCCCGAAGTAGCGGTAGCCGCTCTCCGAGTCGTCGTGGCGCACCTGGAAGAACGACCCCGACTGCGAGTAGACGCCGCCCACGCGTGGCGCCGCCAGCAGGCCGAGCAGTAGTGCCGTGAGGCCCCCGAGGCTGGCCCCGACCACGACGACCGGCCCGCGCACCGCGTACCGCTCCCCCAGCCGGTCCAGGCCGGCATCGGCGATGGTGCGCAGGTACTGCGGCGACCCGGAGTACCACGCATCGCGGATGACGGGGCTGGCCAGTGCGACGCGGTGCGGCGGGAGCTGACCGCCGGCGACGAGGGCCGCGCAGTACGCCGTGATGCGCGCGAGCTGGTCGTACTCGGCGCCGTCGTGCACGAGCAGCAGCGGTGCCGGCTCGTCGTCGGCGAGGTCCACCGGGCTCCAGACGGTGACGGGCACCTCGTCGGCGGTCTCCCCGGCGAGCGACAGCACCTCCAGCCGGCCCTCGACGGCCGGCGCCGACAACCACCAGGGCTCTGCGTACGCGGGCAGCTCGAGCACCGACCGGTCGCCGAAGGCGGTGCGAACGCTCACCGGGTTGGCCGGGTCGAGCACCACCTCGACCTCGTCGCCGCGTGCGACGGCGAAGCGGTACTCGAGGCGGTGCAGCGCGGGGCGGGGCACGTCGAGCACCCACCCGGTGGCGTCGCGCCGGAACTCGCGCGGCCCGGCGACCACCCGGTCGCACTGCAGCACCACGGCGGTGACCTCGGGCTCGGCGAGGTCGAGACGGAACCGGACGTGGTCGTCGAGCAGCTTGGGTGGCACCGGGTCAGAACAGTGCGCTCATCAGAGCCGTGCGGCCCTTGCGCACGCGCTCGTCGTGGTTGCCGACGACCGCGAACAGCTCGAGCAGGTGGGTGCGTGCACGGTCGCGCTCGTCGCCCGCGGAGCTGCGGACGATGTCGAGCAACCGGGTGAAGGCGTCCTCGACGTGCCCGCCGAGCACGTCGAGGTCGGCCACGACGATGGCGGCCTCGACGTCGGTCGGGTCGGCCGCAGCGGCGGCCCGCGCGGCGGCCAGGTCGACCCCCTGGGTGCGCTGCATGAGCCGCACCTGGGCGAGCCCGAGCTCGGCGTCGTGGTCCTTGGGGTTCTCGGCCAGCGCCTGCTCGTAGGCCGCGGCCGCACCGTCGAGGTCGCCGCGCTCGATGGCGTCGAAGGCCTCCTCGTGCAGCGGCGGCAGCGTGTCGGTGTCGTCGGCGCCCTCCACGGCGTCGAGCTCGACCCGGCCGGTGATGCCGTTCTGCACGGCGGCCTGGAGCAGCTGGTCGAGCACCGCACGCACCTCGCTCTCCGGGGCGACGCCGGGGAACAGCGGCACCGGCTGGCCCTGGAGCAGGCCGAAGGTCGCCGGCACGCTCGGCTGGCCGAACGCCTGCACGAGCAGCGGCTGGAACGCCTGGAGCAGCTCGGGCGACGTCGACAGGTCGGCACTGAGCACGAGCACCCGGCCCTCGAGGGACGCGGCGACCCGAACCACGGTGTCGAACAGCTCGCGGGTCTGCGGGTAGGCCGACCCCCACAGCACCAGGACCCCGGGCACCTGCAGGGTGCGGTTCAGGGCCTCCTGGAGGTTGCCGGCGTCGACCTCGACGACCAGCCCCCCGGGCACGGCGGGCTGGAGCTGCGGGCCCGCGTCACCGGGGACGGCGCCGGCCGGCATCCCGGCTCCGGCGGTCGCGGCGGTGGGGGCCGTCAGCCCGGCGACGGAGGACAGGTCGACGGCGCCGCGGGTGCCCGCGGGTGGGGTGGTCTCGCTCATGGTCCCGATTCTGTCAAAGGGGTGACCGACGGGGGCTCAGCGGCCCCTGCCGGAGACGAGCAGGTCGCTCGCACCGATGACCCGGCCCTCGCCGGTCTTCGGCTGCACGATGACGATCGGCTCGAGGTTGTTCAGGACCAGCGACTTGGTGACCTTCTTCTTGCCGAGGAGCTTCGCGTACTCCGCGGGCAGGACGAGCTCCTTGGCGGTGGGCTTGACCGAGATCGTGTCGGTGCGCTTCATCAGGCCGAAGGTCACCGCCCCGCCGTCGGCGAGCTTGAAGGTGATGGCGTCGTCGAGCTGGGGGTCGTGGGTCTGCGCCAGGGTGCCCAGCTTGCCGAGCGCCTTGGCCTGGGTGGCGGCGGCGGTCTTCAGGCTGGTCGCGAACTGGTCGTCGGCGGCGACGACGTCGGTGGCCTTGCCCTTGGGCTGCGCGATGGCTGCGGCGTACGCCTTGACGGCTGCCGCGGGGGAGACCGCCAGACCGTTCTTCTGGGCGGTGTCGAGCAGCGGTGCACCGGCCAGCTGTTCACCGAGCGCGGGCAGCTCGGCGCCGCCGAACATCGGCACGCTCGACGCGATGCGGAACGGCTGGTCCGGCTTCTCGGAGACCATGACGTGCAGCCACTGGGTGTTGGTGGCCTCGTCGAGCGTCGACGCGAGGATGGCGCGCGGCCACTGGCGGCCCTGCGACTGGGCCACGATCGTCGGCTGCGGCTCGGCAGCGAGCTCGGTGGTCTCGGCCGGGGTACCGGCACGAGCGGCCTGGGCGTCGGCGACGCGCAGGGCGTCGCCGGTGAGCACCTCGGCCCGGGCGGCCTTGGCGGCCTTCGCGTCGCCCTCGACCGGGGCGTCCTTGGCCGCGAGCAACCGGGCGGCGACGGCGGTCGCGCCCTCGGCGTCCAGCGGCGCGGCGGCGGTCTGCTCGGCCGGGGCCGGGTGCAGGCCGACGAGGGCGTCCTGGGTGCCGCAGCCGGCCAGCACGAGCGCGCCGAGCAGGGTCGTCGAGGCGACCAGGCGGCTCAGGGTCCTGGGCGTGGGCGGGGGCGCGGGGTCATCGGGTGACCTCCTCGGGGTCGTGGGGGTCCTGCGAGTCGGTGGTGTCGGGTGCAGCGGGGGCCTCGAGCGGGCTCACCACGGCGGCGGGGAGGGGCACCGTCGGTTCGCTCCCGTCCCCGGCTCCAACGGTCTGGTCGGGGTCGATGGTTCCCGCCGCGTCGGGTACCGGCGGCACGGGCGGCACGGCGACGTCACCGTGGTGACGGGTGCGGCGCGCCGTGAGGAGCACGACCCCGACGACGAGGAGGAACAGGCCGATCAGGGCCCCGACGACCGCCTCGACGAACCACGACTTGTCGGTGACCTTCATGGTCAGCGAGCTCAGCTGGCCACCCTCGGCCTTGACGACGAGGGTCTCGGGGGCCTCGGACTGCTGCACGGTGAGGGTCACCGGGCCCTTCGCGTCGTCCTGCTGGCGCCACAGGTCGGCGGCACCGAGCTCGGGGGCGGTGCCGGTGCCGGTCGTCCTGGAGAGCAGGGCCCAGTCGCGCACCGACACCCCGGTGACCGCGACGTGCTGCGAGCCACCCACCACCGCGGTCGCGTCCGAGGGGTTGGCCAGCGCCATGAACACCGAGCCACCCTCGGTCGGGGTCGCGGTGACGACGACGTCCGCGTCGACCCGGTTCAGGACGTCGGGGCCGACGACCACGGGGTCGGTCGTGGCAGGGTGCATGGTGAACTCGGCCGTTCCCGACGTGCCCAGCTGGGTGGCGAACCAGACGCCGACGGCGGTGATCGCCAGGCCGACGAGCGCCAGGAGCGCGCCGACGACGCGCTTCACGATGGTGGCCATGTCGGGGGTGTCCTTGCTGTGTCCGGGGGGTCCCGGACACGCGTCCGGGCTCAGGGCTGCCTTCCACCATGACAAACCCGACCCCGTGCCGACAAATCCCGCCCCGTTATCACGTGACGCACGCCACGCGCTGGGCCGGTCAGGGGTCGAAGTCGCGGGCCCCGATCCGCACCTCGCGCAGCAGCGCGAACAGCGCCTCGTGCTGCGCCTCGTCGAGCATCGGCAACCCGAAGTCGACGGCCTCGAGGTCGGCGGTGACGGCCTCCATCGCCTCGCGACCGGCATCCGTGATGACGGCGAAGGCACCGCGGCGGTCGGCGGGGTTGGGCACCCGCTCGACGAAGCCCTGCGCGGCGAGCCGCTGGACGATGTTCGTGGCGCTGGTGGGGTGCACCATCAGGCGCTCGCCGATGCGCGACATCGACAGCCGACCGTCCCGGCTGAACGCGAGCAGCACGAGGGCCTCGTAGCGCGCGAAGGTGAGCCCGTGCCGGCCGGCGATCGCGTCGAACTGGCCGAGGAGCAGCTGCTGCACCCGCATCACGGAGGTGGCCGTCGCCATCGACACCGACCGCGAGTCCTCGCCCCAGCGCTCGCGCCACAGCTCGCCCGCCCGGGCGATCGGGTCGAACGGCAGACGCACCGGCTGGCTCACACCGCGCACCGTAGTCGAGCGCCGCGGGCCGCACGCCGTCCGCCCACGCGCTGAGCAGGACCGGACGGTCGATTGCGCAAGCGCTCTCGCTCTCCCTAGCGTTCGGGTATGAGCACACCGATGCAGGTGACCTGGTCGGACCACGACGCCGTCCTCTTCGACCTCGACGGCGTCCTGACGCCCACCGCCGAGGTCCACATGCGCGCCTGGGCGGAGATGTTCAACGCCTTCCTGTCCGGCGGGACGCGCCCGGCGCCGACACCTCGGCCGTACACCGACGCCGACTACTTCGCCCACGTCGACGGCAAGCCCCGCTACGACGGGGTGCGCGACCTCCTCGACCGCGCGCGGCATCGACCTGCCCGAGGGCGACCCGACGACCCGCCCGACGCGGACACGGTGTGCGGGCTCGGCAACCGCAAGAACGACGCCTTCAACGTGGTGCTCGAGCGCGACGGCGTCGACCCCTACCCGGGCTCGGTCGCGCTCCTCGACGCGCCTGCGCGACCTGCGGATGCCGCTCGCGGTCGTCTCGTCGTCGGCGAACGCCCCCGCGGTGCTCGCCGCCGCCGGCCTGGCCGACCGGTTCGTCACCGTGGTCGACGGCGCGGGTCGCCGACCGAGCTCGGGCTGCCCGGCAAGCCGGCGCCCGACACCTTCGTGCACGCCGCCACCGAGCTGCGGCGCCACCCCGGCCCGCTCGGTCGTCGTCGAGGACGCCGTCTCGGGCGTCCGGGCCGGGCGCCGCCGGCGACTTCGGGCTGGTCATCGGCGTCGACCGCGGGCGCCGGCGCCGACGACGCTGACCGGCGGCCGGGGCCGACCTCGTCGTCGCCGACCTCGGCGAGCTCGTCCCGTGAGGCCGCACGACCGGCGCACGTCGGCCGGACCCGCTCGACCGCAGCCGCTTCCCGGTCGACCCGTGGCGCGCTGGTCGAGACGCGACTCCGACCCGACGACCTCGGCGTCACCGAGACCCTGTTCGCGGTCGGCAACGGCTACCTCGGCCTGCGCGGCAACCCCGAGGAGGGCCGCGACGCGCTACGCGCACGGCACCTTCGTCAACGGCTTCCACGAGACCTGGCCGATCCGGCACGCCGAGGAGGCCTTCGGCTTCGCGCGCACCGGGCAGACCATCGTCAACGTGCCCGACGCGAAGATGATGAAGCTCTACGTCGACGACGAGCCGCTCGTCATCGGCACCGCCGACCTCGAGCACTACGAGCGCAGCCTCGACTTCCGCGACGGCGTGCTGCGCCGCATCGCTGGTCTGGCGCACGCCCGTCGGGCAAGCGGGTGCGGGTCGACTCCACCCGGATGGTGTCGATGACCCAGCGGCACCTCGCGGTGCATGACCCTCGAGGTCGACGATGCTGTCCGGCGACGCCCCGGTCGTCGATCTCCTCGCAGATGCTCAACCGCCAGGACGGCGAGCGACGAGTACCACGAGCCGGCCCAGACGCCGGGTCTCGACGGCTCGACCCGCGCAAGGCGGGCGCCTTCGAGCGAGCGGGTGCTGCTGCCGCGAGATGCAGCTCGCCCACGAGGACCGGATGATGCTCGGCTACCAGTGCGCGAACTCGCGGATGACCGTCGCCGTCGCCGCCGACCACCACGCTCGCAGACCGACGACGCCGTACGAGGTCGTCGCTGCGCGACGACGACGACCTCGCCAAGATGGTCTTCCGGGTCGACGCGCACGCAGGGCAACACGATCCGCCTGGAGAAGACCGTCGCCTACCACACCTCCCGCGGGGTGCCCGTGCGCGAGCTGTCCGACCGCTGCGACCGCACCCTCGACCGGGCCGCCCGCTACGACGTCAGCCACTACCTCGACGAGCAGCGCGACCTGGTACGACCGACTTCTGGGCCAGCAGCGACGTCGAGGTCGCCGTCGTCCGACCCGAAGCACGACGCGCTCCAGCAGGCCATCCGGTTCAACCTGTTCAGCCTCGCCCAGGCCAGCGCCCGGGCCGACCGGCACGGGCGTGCCGGCCAAGGGCGTCACCGGCTCGGGCTACGAGGGCCACTACTTCTGGGACACCGAGATCTACGTCGCTCCCGTTCCTCACCTACACCCAGCCCGAGCGTGGCGCGCAACGCGCTGCACTTCCGCACGCGGATGCTGCCGGCGGCGCGCGAGCGGGCCCGCGAGATGGCCCAGCGCGGCGCGCTGTTCCCGTGGCGCACGATCAACGGCGAGGAGGCCTCGGCCTACTACGCGGCCGGCACCGCGCAGGTGCACATCGACGCCGACATCGCGTACGCGCTGGTGCAGTACGTCGACGCGACCGGCGACGTGGACTTCCTGGTCCGCGACGGCCTCGACATCCTCGTCGAGACCGCCCGGCTGTGGGCCGACCTCGGCTTCTGGCGCAGCAACGGCGAGCGCGTCCTTCCACATCCACGGCGTCACCGGGCCGGACGAGTACACGACGGTCGTCAACAACAACCTGTTCACCAACGTGATGGCCCGCTACAACCTCGAGCAGGCCGTCGCCTGCGGTCGAGTGGATCCGCGAGCGAGGACCCCGACGAGTTCGCCCGGCTGGCGCCGCGGCTGGGCCTGCACGACGACGAGGTCGTCGAGTGGGCGCGGTGCGCCGAGGGCATGTACATCCCCTTCGACGAGGGCCTCGGCATCCACCCGCAGGACGACTTCTTCCTCGACCGCGAGGTGTGGGACCTCAGCCGCACCCCCGAGGAGCTGCGGCCCCTGCTGCTGCACTACCACCCGCTGGTGATCTACCGCTTCCAGGTGCTCAAGCAGGCCGACGTCGTGCTCGCGCTGTTCCTGCAGGGCGACCGCTTCACCGCCGAGGAGAAGCGCGCCGACTTCGAGTACTACGACCCGATCACCACCGGCGACTCCACCCTGTCCGCGGTCGTGCAGTCGATCATCGCGGCCGAGGTCGGCTACCACGAGGCTGGCGCTGCGACTACTTCCTCCAGGCGCTGTTCGTCGACCTGGCCGAACCTGCACGACAACACCGTCGACGGGCTGCACGTCGCCTCGACCGGCGGGGTGTGGAGCGCCCTGGTCTACGGCTTCGGCGGCATGCGCGACCACGGCGGCCGGCTGCGCGTTCGACCCGCGGCTGCCCGACGGCTGGGACGCGCTGACCTTCCGGATCACCTGGCGTGGCACCCGCGTGCGGGTGACGCTCACGTCATCCGAGCTCCGGCTGGACGTCGAGCAGGGCGAGCTTCCGGTGCCGATCGAGGTGCGCGGCGAGAGCTACGCCGTCTACCCGGACGAGCCCGTCGTCGTCGCCCTCGACGGCCACGGCCCGCGCCGCTCGGGCACCCTGGGCAACCGGCCGCAGACCGGTGGCACCCGCGCCGACGGCAGCCGGATCACGTCGGGCGTGCCCGACCCGATGCCGGCCAGCGACACCGATTCGCTGGAGCCCGCGGTGGTCGACGGCTTCGTGCCCGAGCCCAGCGTCACGGGACCCGACTGACCCCGCGCCAGCCCTCGGCGTCCACCGCCATGTCGACGGCCGCGACGGCGACGCCGTCGAACATGAGCGCGCCCGGACGCACCCCGGTCACGACGTACCCGACCTTCTCGTAGACCCGGCGAGCGCGCGGGTTGAAGTCGAAGACCTCCAGGGTGATCCGCCGCAGGCCGAGCACCTCGAGGGCGTAGGTCGTGACCAGGCCGACGGCGTCCGTGCCGAGCCCACGGTCGCGCCCCTGCGGGCCGACCAGCACCCGCAGGTTGCAGGTCAGCGTCTCGACGTCGACCTCGTTGAGCACCACCTCGCCCACGAGGGTGCCGCTCGCGGCGTCCTCGATGGCGAGGTCGAGACGGTCGGTCTGGTCGTTGCGGGTGGCGTACCAGTCGCGCAGGCGGTCGTCGAGCGGCTGGGGCCGCCGCGCCTCCGCCGACGACACGACGCTCCCGGTCAGCCGGCGCACCTCGGGGTCGGAGAGGACCTCGACCATCACCTCGGTGTCGCCGTCACGGAACGGGCGCAGGGTGACCAGGCGCCCGTTGATCGTCGGCTTCGTGGCGAGGTCGGGGACGTGAGGCATGGTTTCAGTGTGCAGTGAGCGAGGCGACCAGGTGGTCGGCAGCGGCGTACGGGTCGGTGCGGCCGGCCACCACGTCGTCGGCGAGCGAGTCGAGCCGGGTGTCACCGTGCAGCCCACCGACCTTCGCCCGCAGCGCCTCCAGCGCCAGCCCCTCGATCTCTCGGCCGGCGCGGCGAACCCGCCGCCCACGCAGGCCGTCGATGCCGAGCCACCTGCGGTGCGCCTCGACGGCGGCGAGCAGGTCGTCCACCCCGGTGCCGTCGGTGGCCACGGTGCGCACCACCGGCACCCGCCAGCCACCCGGGTCAGCCCCCGCACCCATCGACGCCGCGTGCCGCAGGTCGCGCACGGTGCGGTCGGCGCCCTCGCGGTCGGCCTTGTTGACGACGAGCACGTCGGCCACCTCGAGGATGCCGGCCTTGGCCGCCTGGATGCCGTCGCCCATCCCGGGTGCGAGCAGCACCACCGTCGTGTCGGCCGTGCCGGCCACCTCGACCTCGGACTGCCCCACCCCGACCGTCTCGAGCAGCACGACGTCGCAGCCGGCGGCGTCGAGCACCCGCAGGGCCTGCGGCGCGGCCCAGGACAGGCCGCCGAGGTGCCCGCGGGAGGCCATCGAGCGGATGAAGACCTCGGGGTCGGCGGCGTGGTCCGACATCCGGATCCGGTCACCGAGCAGCGCACCGCCGGAGAACGGCGACGACGGGTCGACCGCCAGCACGCCGACCCGGTGGCCGGCGGCCCGGTGGGCGGCGACGAGCGCGTTGGTCGTCGTCGACTTGCCGACGCCGGGCGCCCCGGTGAGGCCGACGACGTGCGCGCGACCGGCATCCGGCGCGATCAGCGCCATCACCTCGCGCAACGCGGGGTGGCCGTCCTCGACGAGGGAGATCAGCCGTGCCACCGCACGCGGACGCCCCTCCCTCGCCTGGGCGACGAGGGAGGGGACGTCGACGCTGCGCGGCCCGATCGGGGTGAGCCCGGTCAGCCCTGCGCGGGGACCTTGACGACGAGCGCGTCGCCCTGGCCGCCACCGCCGCAGAGCGCGGCCGCGCCGACGCCGCCGCCACGGCGCTGCAGCTCGAGCGCGAGGTGCAGCACGATGCGGGCGCCGGACATGCCGACCGGGTGCCCGAGGGCGATGGCACCGCCGTTGACGTTGACCTTGTCCTCGTCGAGCCCGAGCTCCTTGGTCGAGGCCAGGCCGACGGCGGCGAACGCCTCGTTGATCTCGACGAGGTCGAGGTCGGTGGGGGCGATGCCCTCGCGCTCGCAGGCCCTGGCGATGGCGCGGGCCGGCTGGCTCTGCAGCGTCGAGTCGGGGCCGGCGACGACGCCGTGGGCGCCGATCTCGGCGAGCCAGGTCAGGCCGAGCTGCTCGGCGCGCGACCTCTTCATGACGACCACCGCGGCGGCGCCGTCGGAGATCTGCGAGGCCGAGCCCGCGGTGATGGTGCCGTCCTTGACGAACGCCGGGCGCAGCCGGGCGAGCGACTCGGTCGTGGTGTCGGCGCGGATGCCCTCGTCGGTGCGGAACTCCAGGGCGTCGCCCTTGCGCTGCGGGATGGTGACGGTGACGACCTCGTCGTCGAACAGGCCGTCCTTCCACGCGCGAGCGGCGAGCTGGTGGCTGCGGGCCGCGAAGGCGTCCTGCTCGTCGCGGGTGAACGCGAGGTCGCCGGTGTTGGCCGTCTCGGTGAGCTGGCCCATCGCCTGGTCGGTGAAGGCGTCCCACAGGCCGTCCTTGGCCATGTGGTCGTGCATCGTCACGTCGCCGTACTTGAACCCGTCGCGGCTCTTCTCGAGCAGGTGCGGCGCGTTGGTCATCGACTCCTGGCCGCCGGCCACGACGACGTCGAACTCCCCCGCCCGGATCAGCTGGTCGGCGAGCGCGATGGCGTCGATGCCGGAGAGGCAGACCTTGCTGATCCCCAGCGCCGGGCACGGTCATCGGGATGCCGGCCTTGGCCGCGGCCTGGCGGGCGGGGAGCTGGCCCTCGCCGGCCGTGAGCACCTGGCCCATGATGACGTAGTCGACGTCCTGCGGGGCCACGCCGGCCTTCTCGAGGGCCCCCTTGATGGCGAAGCCGCCCAGGTCGGAGCCGCTGAAGCCCTTGAGCGAGCCGCTCATCCGCCCCATCGGGGTGCGGGCGCCGGCAACGATGACGGTGGGGTCGGTGGACATCGGAAAGCCCTCCAGGTCGGGGTCGGTGATCGCCCTCGACTCTAGTCACGGGGGCGCGTCCTGCCACCCCCGAGTGGCGGTGACCCTCACCACCCGAGGTTCCCGCGAGACGCACCCGCTCCTAGGCTGGGACCCATGAGTGCCCTGCCCACGGACCTGTTCCTCGCCATCGACCACGTCGGCGTCGCCGTGCCGGACCTGGACGACGCGATCTCCTTCTACGAGTCGACCTTCGGCATGACCCTGCTGCACGAGGAGACCAACGCGGAGCAGGGCGTGCGCGAGGCGATGATGGCCGTGGGCGACTCCGGCTCGTGCATCCAGCTCCTCGCCCCCTTGTCACCGGAGTCGACGATCGCGAAGTTCCTCGACCGCAGCGGCCCCGGCATCCAGCAGCTCGCCTACCGGGTCGCCGACCTGGATGCCGTCAGCGCGACCCTGCGCGAGCGTGGGATGCGCCTGATCTACCCCGAGGCCAGGCGCGGCACGAGCAACTCACGGGTCAACTTCATCCACCCCAAGGACGCCCGCGGCATCCTCGTCGAGCTCGTCGAGCCCGCGGCGGACGCCGCTCACTGAGCTCGGGGAGATTCGGCCGGGCCGGCGGCCACGAGCAGGGGCGCGAGCACCAGCGCGACGAAGGCCGGGATGACCAGCCCGGAGTCGTTGGCGAGGAACGCGACCAGGGCCATCACCGCTGCGCCGCGCAGCACCACGGCACCGTCCCGCACGGGACGCCACCCCAGTCGCCAGGCGGCGACCACGAGCACCACCGTCGCCAGCGCGATGGCGAGCAGCGGCGGTGAGCCGAGGTTGGTGAGGTTCTGGGCGAGCTTGCGCCCGACGACCGCACCAGCCTCCCCGGTGGCCACCGACTCGACGAACTCGCCGAGGTGGGTGCGCGAGGCCGGCGGGCGCAGCCAGTCGAGCAGCGCGACGAGAGCGGCCAGCGCGACGGCCCCGACGACGGCGCCGACGACCCGGCCCCACGTCAGGCGCACCCCGGCCGCCGTGGCGATGACGAGCAGCCCACCGAGCAGCAGCCCGGGCGGGCCCCCGAAGTCGGCCCCGAGCGAGGGCAGCGCCTCGAGGGCGAGCGCGGCCACGAGCACCACGAGCGCCAGCCCCGCTGCTCTGCGGCGCGACCGCCCGGACGCCGCCACCCACCCGACGACGACCAGCACGGCGAGCCCGTAGAGCGCGAAGCTGGTGTTCCCCAGGCCGTAGAACCGTCCCCCGACGACCGGGTTCTGCCCGAAGACCGACCCGAGCTGCAGGCCCGACCCGGTGAGCACGTCCCCGCCGAGCACGACGAGCGTGGCGACGGCGACGAGACGCAGCGCCCCCAGCGGTCGGCGGCCGCCCGCCCAGAGCGCCCCCGCGGTGAGCAGCGCGACCACGACCGCGAGGCCGGCGAGGAACAGCGGTAGTGGCGCGCCCGAGCGCCACCACGGCACGAGGTTGACGACGAAGGTCGACACCGGGGCCACCGCCACGGCGACCCCGGCCGCCCGCAGCCACGCGGGAACGGCATCCGGCCGCGGCCCCCGTCGCCACCAGAGCAGGGCGACGACGCCCGCCCACAGGGCGTACCCGACCGCGAGCCAGAGGGTCAGCTGCGGGCTCAGCGCCCGCAGCGTCGCGGCGCGGGTCTCGAAGCCGACCCTTCCCGCCACCAGCGACGCCGCAGTGGCCGTGTCCGTGGACACCGTCAGCGGGCGCCCGGTGACCTCGGCGTCGGACGCCCCCACCCGGGTCAGCGCCGTCGCGGTGATGTCCTGCAGCTGCACGACACCCGGCTGGCGCGTCGACGCCGAGGTGAGCAGACCGCGGCCGTACGAGGGCCCGGCCGCCAGGATCGCCCGCGGCCGCACCTCCGAGACGCCGTCACCGACCCCGGCCACGACCACGTCGGCCCCCGGGTCGGCCGCCCGCACCTGCGCCACGAGTGCGTCCAGGCGCGCCAGCGCCGTGGTGCGCTCGGCACCCGACTCGGGCAGCACCCCACCGTCGACGAGCACCACGGGGCACGAGAACGACGCCGGCAGCTGCGCCTCGTGCGTCGTCACCCGCCCGGTGCGACCGGCGCCGCCGATCGCGGCGCCCGCCCCGACCGTCTCCACGCACGTGCCGGATGCCGTGACCCCCTCACCGAGCGTGCCGGGGTGCGCGTCGTACGAGTCCACGGCTGCGGCGGCGACGAACTCGGCCCAGCGCGGCACCACCCCGCCGACGACGGGCAGCGGCGCGCGGCACGGGCCGGGACGATCGGCCGCACGGCGTCCGGCCGACACGGTGAGCCAGCCGTCGATGGCGCACGCACGGCTGCGCACGGCCCGCACCGTCAGCGACCCGACGGCTCCTTCCCCGGCCATGGCGTCGAGCGCCGGGAGGTCACCCCCGTCGAGGTCGGACCACGCCAGACCCGGTGCACCGACGACCACGAGGCGGGCGGATGCCGGGTCGTCCGCCGCCGCGCCGGCCGTCGGCGCGCCGGTGAGCACGGCGAGGACGGCGAGCGCCGCGAGGATCGCCCATCGCCTCACGCGTGCACCAGCTCGTGCCGTGCGATGACGACCAGCGCCGCCGTCCAGGCCAGCGGGGCCACCGCGGCCGGGCGACCGTCGAAGAGCACCTTCTCCGGGAACGACCCGGCGTCGGTGCGGTGGTCGCCGAGCCAGCCGAGCAGCGACTCGGCACGATCCCGCTCGCCGGACGCCGCCCACGCGGCGGCGAACAGCGCCGTCTCGGGGGTCCAGCTGATGCCGTCGTTCTTCCACCCCACTCCGGGCGCCACCCCGCCGGCCGGGCGGCCCATCGCCACCTGCGCGCGGCCCATCGCGGCCAGCACGTTGTCGTCGGCTCCCGAGGCCGTGATCGGCGCGGCGAGGAAGGTCACGGCGGCGTCCGCCTCGGAGTCGTTGAGCTCGCGGGGGTAGCCCCTGCCGCCGAACTGCCCGTGCACCTGGGCGGCCAGCGCGTCACCCGCCGCCCGGGTGCGGTCGGCGAGCGCCACCTCGCCGACGAGTGGCAGCACCTCGGTGGCGCTGCGCAGCCCGGCGAGCACCGAGGCCGCCGTGCCCAGGGTCACCGACCGCTCGACCAGCTCCCAGTAGTCCGAGGCCGCCACCGGCAGGCCGGTCGCGGGGTCGACGCGAGGCGAGCAGCCGCTGCGCGCTGCGCACGAGCAGCGGGCTGAGCGGCCGGAGCAGTGCCGTCGCCCGGTCCGGGGCCGCGAGGGCGAGCTGGTGGGCTCCCCACACCGACCATGCGGAGCCGTCGAGCTGGGCCATCCGGTCGTCCGGGGCACGGCGGGTGCGCACGTCGTAGCGCGCCTCGAACCAGCCGTCGTGGCGCTGCACCTCCTGCAGGAACGCCAGCTGCTCCGCAGCGTGCTCGGGGTGCCCCACCCGGGCGAGGGCGGTCGCCACGAACGAGACGTCGCGCGGCCAGGCGTACCGCCAGTGCCGGCTCCAGCCCGCCACGGAGACGGGCAGCCCCACCGACAGGGCCCGCAGGTCGAGCAGCGCCGAGCGGAGCACGTCGTCGCCACCGAGCAGCGCCGTGCGCACCCACGGGGCGCAGGTCTCGAGCCAGGCCTGCTCGTCCTCGACCAGCATCGTGGTGAGCGGCCGGGCGGCGAGCACGCGGGTGCCGGGCACGACGGCATCCGTGTGACCGGTGGGCACCAGCTCGCGCGCGCCGGGCGCGGAGAACGCCACCGTCTCGCTGTACAGCGGCACCTCGGCCCGCCGGATGCGGTACTCCAGGCTCCACCACGCCATCGCCCCGTAGGTGAGCACCCCGCCCGTGCCGAGCACCACCGTCCGGCGCGAGAGGGGGGTGAGTGCCACGACGGCACTGTATGCCGCGCGCCTGCGCGTCGTCCCCGTCGCCCGTGAGCCGGATCACGGGGTGAGGGCCGTCATAGGTCGCCGATCAGCGGTCGCGGGGAGACTAGGTTCGCCGGACAGGTGTCGCCACCTCCGATCGAGCACGCCCTCACCGCCGAAGGAGCACGACCACATGGACCAGATCCGCGAGGCCATCCTCTCCGGGGACCGCAGCGTCGAGACGTACGCCGAGATCGCCGTCCCGGACACGTACCGCGCCGCGACGGTGCACAAGGACGAGGTCGAGATGTTCTCGGGGATGGCGACCCGCGACAAGGACCCGCGCCGCTCGCTGCACGTGGAGCAGGTGCCGACGCCCGAGCTCGCGCCGGGCGAGGCGCTCGTCGCGGTCATGGCCAGCGCGATCAACTACAACACCGTGTGGACCTCGATCTTCGAGCCGGTGCCGACCTTCGGGTTCCTCGAGCGCTACGGCCGGATGTCGGAGTTCGCCCAGCGCCACGACCTGCCCTACCACGTGGTCGGCTCCGACCTCGCCGGCGTCGTGCTGCGCACCGGCCCCGGCGTGACCAAGTGGAAGCCCGGCACCGAGGTCGTCGCCCACTGCCTCAGCGTCGAGCTCGAGGACGCCGAGGGCCACGACGACACGATGATGGACCCGCAGCAGCGGATCTGGGGCTTCGAGACCAACTTCGGCGGCCTGGCCGAGCTCGCGATCGTCAAGGCCAACCAGCTGATGCCCAAGCCGACCCACCTGTCCTGGGAGGAGGCGGCCGCCCCCGGGCTGGTCAACTCCACGGCCTACCGGCAGCTGATCTCCAAGAACGGCGCCCACATGAAGCTGGGCGACCGGGTGCTCATCTGGGGCGCCTCGGGCGGCCTCGGGTCGTACGCCACCCAGATGGCGCTGGCCGGCGGCGCCACCCCGATCTGCGTGGTCTCCTCCCCCGAGAAGGCCGCGATCTGCCGGGCGATGGGTGCCGAGCTGATCATCGACCGCACCGCCGAGGGCTACGCGTTCTGGAACGCCGAGGGCACCGCGCAGGACCCCAAGGAGTGGCAGCGGCTGGGCAAGAAGATCCGCGAGCTCACCGGTGGCCACGACGTCGACATCGTCTTCGAGCACCCGGGGCGCGAGACGTTCGGCGCGAGCGTCTACGTGGCGCGCAAGGGCGGCACCATCGTCACCTGCGCGTCGACGTCGGGCTACATGCACGAGTACGACAACCGGTACCTGTGGATGAACCTCAAGCGCATCGTCAGCTCGCACTTCGCCAACTACCGCGAGGCCTGGGAGGCCAACGAGCTCGTCGACCGCGGCCTGATCCACCCGACGCTGAGCCGCACGTACCGGCTCGAGGACGTCGGCACGGCCGCCCTCGACGTGCACCACAACCTGCACCAGGGCAAGGTCGGCGTGCTGACCCTGTCGCCCGAGGAGGGCCTCGGCGTGACCGACACCGACAAGCGCGCCCGCTTCGAGAGCGCGATCAACCGCTTCCGCGACGCCTGAGCCGGACGTCCGGGGTCGCGCCCCGACCCGCCACTAGGGTGTGGCGCGGAGGTGCGATCGTGAAGGTGTCCAGGGTGTGGAGCCCGGTGACGCGGTGGGGTGACTTCCGGCGTCGCCAGCTCGCCGCGCTCGAGGAGAGCAACCGGATCGCGGCCCGGGGTCAGGACGACGCCGCCGACGTCGCCACCCCGGTCGAGCCCGTGACCAGCGCGGATGCCGCCTCCGGCCCCCAGGGGCCGCCGTCCGTCGCGCTCGCCTCCCCCGCGACCGCCTCTCCTTCGCGCGAGGCCGTGCCGGCCGGTGAGTTCGGCCCCGGCACCCCCTACGGTGTCGTCGGGCGGCCGCTCAACCGGCACTCGCCGTTCTACATCGGCTTCTTCGGGGCCATCGGCGCGCTGCTCGCGATCGGCCTGTGGGGCCTGGTCGGGCGGCTCACGACCACGCTGACCCTGCTCATCGTGTCGATCTTCCTGGCCCTCGCGCTCAACCCGCTGGTCGACGCCCTCGGCGCCCGCGGCATGCGGCGATCCGCCGCCGTCGGGGTCGTGTTCGGCGGCCTGCTGGTCGCCTTCGGGCTGATCGCCGCGCTCGTCATCCCCCCGGTGGTCGTGGAGGGTGCCGAGCTGGCCCAGCAGACCCCGACCTACGTCGACAACGTCCTCGGCAGCCCCTGGGTGCGCGAGATCGACAAGAGCTACGACGTCATCGACAAGGTGCAGGCCGAGCTCGAGGCCCGGATGACCGACCAGCAGTTCCTCGAAGGCGTGCTCGGCGGGCATCCTCGGCGCGGGGCGCGCGGTGCTCAACGGCGTCTTCCAGGTCTTCACCGTGCTCGTGCTGACCCTGTACTTCCTCTCCTCACTGCCCCGCGCCAAGCACGCCGCCTACGCGCTGGTGCCGGCGACCCGTCGCATCCGGGTCGAGTCGCTGTCCGAGGAGATCATGCGGCGCACCGGGTCGTACGCGATCGGCCAGGTCGTCATCGCGACGCTCAACGCGGTGCTGTCGTGGGTGATGATGCGCATCGTCGGCATCCCCTACGCCGCCGTGCTCGCCGTGACGGTCGGCCTGCTCGGGCTGATCCCGATGATCGGCGCGACGCTCGGCGCCGCCGTCGTGTGCATCGTCGCGTTCTTCGACGAGCCGAAGAAGGCGCTCATCGCGCTGATCTACTACCTCGTCTACCAGCAGCTCGAGAACTACGTCGTCGCCCCGCGAGTCATGCAGCACACGGTGTCGGTGCCCGGTCCGGTGACGATCGTCGCCGCGCTCGCCGGCGCAGCCCTGCTCGGTGTGCTCGGCGCCCTGCTCGCGATCCCGGTGGCCGCGGGCCTGCTGCTCCTCTACGAAGAAGTGCTCGTCCCCCGACAGCGCCGCGCCTGAGCTCAGGGGCGGGCGGCGTGCCGCGACTGCCAGCACCGGGTGTGCCAGTGCCGGCGCTCGTCGATGCCGCCGACGCCCTGCGCGGGCCACGCCACGACGTGCGCGGTGCCGACCGCGATCCCCTGGTGGCACCCCGGGCAGCGGTACTCGCGCGACGACGACGCGCCGGTGAGCCGCCGTACGTGCCACGACCTCCCGGCATACGACTCGGTGGCCACCTCACCCGAACCCGACATCGGCCGCGACTCGAGGTCACGACGACGGCGGTTGGCGCGGGGCATGCGGTCCATCGTCCCAGACCAGCGGGCCCGGCCAGGCCACGTGGCGGATGCCGTCAGGCGGTCACCCGGGCGCTGGTCGGGTCGTACATCGGGCGCAGCGAGACCCGGGCCCGGTGGCGCGTGCCGGCGACGTCGACCTCCCACGAACCGTCGGCGAGCCACTGCGGGGTGACCGGCTCGTCGCCGCCGACGAAGGCCAGGCCGACCGCACCGCCGAGGGTCCAGCCGTACGACGCCGCGCGCACGTAGCCGACGACCACGCCGTCGCGCAGCACCGGCTCGGCGTGGAACAGCAACGGCTCGGGGTCCTCGAGCAGCACCTGCACGAGCCGGTGGTGCGGTGTGCCGCGCTCCTTGGCCGCCCGGGTCGCCTCCCGCCCGGTGAAGCCACCCGGCTTGTCGAGGGCCACGGCGAACCCGAGCCCGACCGCGTAGACGTCGTCGGTGTTGTCGATGTCGTGGCCGTAGTCGCGGTAGCCCTTCTCCATCCGCAGGCTCGACAGGGCCCGCAGGCCCGCCGGGCGGATGCCGTGGGCCTCGCCCGCAGCGAGCACGGCGTCCCAGACCTCGACGGTGCGGTCGGCCGGGGCGTACAGCTCCCAGCCGAGCTCGCCGAGGTAGGTGATCCGGATGGCCAGGACGTCGACCCCGGCGAGGGTGACCCGTCGGGCCGACCGGAACGGGAACGCCTCGGTCGACCAGTCGACCCCCGGTGCGGCGGCGGCCAGGGTGTCGCGCGACGCCGGGCCCTGCACGGTGAGCAGCCCGAGGTCGGTGGTGACGTCGTCGACGGTCACCGCGGCATCCCCCACCGCCTGTCGGAGCAGGCCGAGCGCTCGGCCGTGTGCGGTGTCCGAGACCACGACGAGGAAGTCGTCGGCCGCCAGCCGGGTCACGGTGAGGTCGGCCAGGATGCCGCCGTCCTCGCCGAGCCACTGGGTGTAGGTGATGACGCCGTCGTGGGCGTTGACCGCGCCGGCGCTGAGCCGGTCGAGCACCGCACCGGCGTCGGCCCCCCGCACGGCGAACTTGGCCATGAACGACATGTCCATCAGGCCCACGGCCTCGCGCACCGCGCGGTGCTCCGCCGCCCAGTTCTCGAACCACGGCTGGTGTCCCCAGCCCGGCTCGGCCTCGCGCGACCTGGCCGCGGCCGGCATACCAGGCGGCCGACTCCCACCCGCTGACGTCGCGCAACCGGGCGCCCTCGGCGACGAGGCGGTCGTGCACCGGCGAGCGGAACTCCCCTCGCGCAGAGGCGAGCTCGATGCCCGGGGTGTGTGCGGCGTACACCGTGCCGAGGATCTCGGCCGTCCGCTCGGCGCGGTGCCTCGGGTTGAGCTGCCAGTCGCGGAACCGGGCGACGTCGAACCCCGTGACGTCGACGTCCGGTCGCCCCTCGGCGACCCAGTGGGCCACGACCCGGCCGAGCCCGCCGGCCGAGAGGATGCCCACCGAGTTGAGCCCCGCGCACACGAAGTAGCCGTGGATGCCGGGCGCCTCGCCGACCGCCGGCGCGAGGTCGGGCGTGAACGACTCCGGCCCGCAGAAGAAGGTGCGGATGCCGACCGTCTCGACCACCGGCACGCGCGAGATGGCGCGCTCCACGAACGGTCCCATCCGGTCCCAGTCGGGGGTGATCTCGCCGAACGAGAAGTCGCGCGGGATGCCGTCGACCCGCCAGGCGGCCGCGACCGGCTCGAAGAGGCCGACCATCATGCCGCCGCCCTCCTCGCGGTAGTAGCCGTACGAGGCGGGGTCCTCGAAGACCGGGGCGTCCGGGCTCATCCCGTCGATCGGCTCGGTGACGAGGTAGTAGTGCTCGGCCGCCTGGTTGGGCACGGCGACGCCGTTGCGCTCGGCGAGCTCGCGGGCCCACATCCCGGCGCAGTTGACGACGAGGTCGCACTCGACGTCACCGGCATCCGTGCGCACTCCCACGACCTCCTCGACCAGTCCGCGGGGTCGGGTGATCACCTGCTCGACCGAGACACCCTCGACCACGCGGACCCCGAGGTTGCGGGCGCCGCGGGCCAGGCTCATCGTGACGTCGACCGGGTTGACCCGACCGTCGCCGGGCACGTGGAAGCCGGCGAGCAGGTCGTCGGTGCGGGCCAGCGGGAACAGCTCGGCCATCTCGCGCGGGCCGATCTCCTCGACCTCGAGGCCGAGGTGCCTCTGGAAGGCCGCGACCCGGCGGTACTCGTGCAGCCGGTCGGCATCCGCCGCCGCCTCGATCAGCCCGACCCGCTTGAACCCGGTGGCGACCCCGGTCTCCGCCTCGAGGCGGGCGTAGAGGTCGCGGGAGTAGAGCCGCAGCGCCGTGTTCGTCTCGCTCGTGGAGCCGAAGCAGGTCATCAGGCCCGCGGCGTGCCACGTGGTGCCGGAGGTCAGCCGGTCGCGCTCGAGCAGCAGCACGTCGGTGACCCCGAGGTGGGCCAGGTGGTAGGCGATCGAGGTGCCGATGACGCCGCCCCCGATGACGACGACCCGCGCCCGCTGCGGCAACGACGTCACGGTGGAGGACGACGACGAGGCCGGGTCGACCGGGGCAGCAGTGCTCACCCGCCGACCATATCCACCGGTCGAGAGCCGAGAACACGCCGCCCGGTGCCGGCGGCAGTCGACAACAGGCAACACGCACAGCGCGCGGACCGCGTGTGCCGTCTCGCGCTCGTCTGCCTCCTCTCGACGCTGATCCTCGTCGGCACCCCCTGTGGATGACCGCTGCCCGGCCGGAGCTTCCTCGCGCATTCGGGCACCCCTGCGCTGGGGATGCCGCCGCCCCGACGCCCTCACCGAGCCGGAGTCGGCCCACGAGCGTGCGGCCCTGTTCGCCCTGGCCCTACCGGCGGACTGCGCGTTCTCGCACGTCACTGCGGCTCAGCTCTGGGCCCTACCCCTTCCGTCCCCACTGGCGGGTCAGGAGCACCTGGACGTGATCCGTGCCACCGGGCGCGGTCGCATCGAGCGACACGGCTGCATCCCGCACCACGGCGCGGAACGGCGCGAGCTCGAGGTCCTCGGCGGGCTGCGGGTGACCGGTCTCGCCGACACCTGGGTGGACCTCGGGGAGGTCATGGCGAGAGGGCTCGGCACCACCGACCTCGTCGTGGCCGGGGACGAGGTCGCGAACCGCCGGCCGGTGGCGTCCCTCGCCGTGGTGCTCGCTCGCCGGGTAGCGCGCCCGGAGGCATCCGACCGCGCTCAGCGAGCCGCACTGCACGCTCATCCGAGCCGGGGATGCGGTCGCCGATGGAGACGCGTGCCCGGGTGATGTCTCCGACGCGCCGCGACGGCTTCGCCCGCAGCCCGAGGTCAACGCGGCGATCTACTCGAACGACCGGGGCTGCGCTGGCCGAGGGTGACCTGGTGTGGTCGAGAGGAGGCAACACGCACACCGCGCGGCGTGCGGCATCCGCGTGTTGCCTGTTCTCGACGGCGAGCCGGGCGAACCGGACGGATGCCGGGTCAGGCGTGGGTGCGGAAGCCCCGCCCCGTCTTGCGGCCGAGGTACCCGGCCGTGACGAGGTGCTCGAGCAGCGGGGCCGGGGCGTAGCCGGGCTCGCGGAACTCGGTGTAGAGCTCGCGCTCGATCGCCAGCGACACGTCGAGCCCCACCACGTCGAGCAGCTCGAACGGCCCCATCGGCAGGCCGCAGCCGGCCTTCATCGCGGTGTCGATGTCGTCGGCGCTGGCGTAGTTGGCCTCGAGCATCCGCACGGCGTCGTTGAGGTACGGGAAGAGCAGCGCGTTGACGATGAACCCCGAGCGGTCACCGCAGGTCACGGCCACCTTGCCGACCTTGGCGCAGAGGTCCTGCACGGTGGCGGTGACGTCGGGCGAGGTCGACACGGTGTGCACCACCTCGACCAGCTTCATGACCTGCGCCGGGTTGAAGAAGTGCATCCCGACGACGTCCTGCGGCCGCTCGGTGACCTTGGCGCAGTCGATGATCGGCAGCGACGACGTGGTCGTGGCGAGGATGGCGCCCGGCTTGCAGATCCGGTCGAGGTCGCGGAAGAGGTCCTGCTTGACCGTCAGGTCCTCGGCGATCGCCTCGACGACCAGGTCGACGTCGGCCAGCGCCTCGCGCGTGGTCGCGCCCGTCACGCGGCCGAGCAGCGCCTCGGCGTCCTCGGCGGTCAGCCGGCCCTTGTCCACGGCCCGCGCCGCGTTGCCCGCGAGTGCGGCGCGCACGGCATCCACCTTGGCGTCGCCGCGGGCGACGTAGGTGACGTCGTACCCGGCCTTCGCGAAGACCTCGATGATGCCGGTCGCCATGGTGCCCGACCCGACCACGCCCACCGACGCCACCGAGCGCAGCGACACCCCGGCGGGCGGGCCACCCGCGGGCGTCTGCGCGTCGGCGACGACCTCGGGCGAGCCCGGCTGCGGCGTAGGTGTAGAAGCCCCGCCCGCTCTTGCGCCCGAGCAGCCCGGCGCTGACCATCTGCTTGATGATCGGGCTGGGGGCGTGCAGCCGGTTGCGGCCCTGCTTGTACATCGTGTCGAGGATCTCGTAGGCCGTGTCGAGGCCGATCAGGTCGAGCAGCGCGAGCGGGCCCATCGGGTAGCCGCAGCCGAAGCGCATCGCCGCGTCGAGGTCCTCGCGCGTGGCGTAGCGGCTCTCGTACATCGAGACGGCGTGGTTGAGGTAGCCGAACAGCAGGGCGTTGGCGATGAAGCCCGCCTTGTCGCCGACGATGACCGGCTTCTTGCCGAGCCGCTCGGCGAGCGCCTTGACGTCCTCGAAGACGTCGTCGGCGGTGATCACGGTGCGGATCACCTCGACGAACTGCTGCACCGGGGCCGGGTTGAAGAAGTGCATGCCGACGACCCGCTTGGGGTTCGACGTCGCGACGGCGATCTCGGTGACCGGCAGCGAGGAGGTGTTGGTGGCCAGCACGGCATCCGGGGAGACGACCGCGTCGACCTTGCCGAGCAGCTCCTTCTTGAGGTCGAGGTGCTCCGGCACGGCCTCCACGACGAGCTGGCAGTCGCGCGAGGTCGGCCAGGTCGCTGGTGAACGTGACCCTGGCGTGCAGCGCGTCGTGCTCCTCCTGGGTGAGCTTCCCCCGGCTCAGGGCGCGGCCGGTGCTGCCCGCGAGCACCGCCTTGCCGTGCTCGATGCGCGGCCTCGTCGACCTCGACGGCGACCACGTCGATCCCGTTGCGGGCGAAGACCTCGACGATCCCCGCACCCATCGTCCCGAGTCCGATCACACCCACACTGGTGAAGTCACGCGTCATGGCGGCGATCCTTCCAGAGCATCACCGGCCCGACGACACCCGAACGGCGTGACACTGCTTACTGCGTCGGCCGCTCACCAGTCCTGACCGGCGGCGACCAGCTCGGCCTCGAGGGTCAGCCGCTCGCGCGAGGGCAGCGGCGGGAGCCCCACGTCGCCGGTGGGCACGTCGACCCGCTCGCACAGCTCGAGGAGCAGCTGGTCGTAGGCCGCCAGCACGGCCCGCAGGCGGGCGGCCTGGTGCGGGGCGTCGCCGTCCTCGACCCGCCGGATCTCGAGCTCGAGGCGACGCAGCTCCAGGCCGATCAGCACCGGGGGCAGGGGCTGCGGCACCGGGCGGCGCAGCGCGCGCCGGCGCCAGGCCCGTAGCCGCTCGGCGTGCGGCCGCAGCCGCCGGATCAGGGGTCGCAGCAGGCGCGGCGGTTCCCCCTCGCAGAACCACGCCAAGGCCTCGCCCGAGAGGAAGAACCAGAGCCCGGGCAGCACGACGAGGAACACCGTCCACAGCGCTGCCCGCATTGGCCTCACCTCTCCTGACGAGTGTGCGCCCCACCCCTGCCGACAGGCAATGGCTCGAGCCGGGCACGACGGTAGGGTGGTCGATCGTGCGACTCGTGATCGCGACGTGCAGCGTCGACTACGACGGGCGGCTCACCGCCCACCTGCCGCTGGCGACCCGGTTGCTCCTGGTCAAGGCCGACGGCTCGGTGCTCGTGCACTCCGACGGCGGCTCGTACAAGCCGCTGAACTGGATGTCGCCCGCCGTGCGCGATGGCCGAGGTCGAGCCCGACGAGGCCGAGGCCGCCGAGGGCGTCGACGGCCGTCTGGGTCGTGCAGCACGCCAAGTCCGAGGACCGGCTGCGGGTCAAGATCCACGAGGTGCACCACGACAGCGCGCACGAGCTCGGCGTCGACCCCGGCCTGGTCAAGGACGGCGTCGAGGCGCACCTGCAGAAGCTCCTCGCCGAGCACATCACCACGCTCGGCGACGGCTGGACCCTCACCCGGCGCGAGTTCATGACGCCGATCGGCCCGGTCGACATCCTCTGCAAGGACGGCGCGGGGGCCACGGTCGCGATCGAGATCAAGCGGCGCGGCGACATCGACGGCGTCGAGCAGCTGACCCGGTACCTCGAGCTGATGAACCGCGACCCGCACCTCGCGCCGGTGACCGGCGTGTTCGCCGCCCAGCAGATCAAGCCGCAGGCCCGCACCCTCGCCGAGGACCGCGGCATCCGCTGCGTCGTGCTCGACTACGACTCGCTCAAGGGCATCGACACCAGCGAGCACCGGCTCTTCTGAGGCGCGTGGCCGCGTCAGCGGGCCCACCGGGCACCAGCGCCCAGCCGTCGTCACCGATCTCGAGCCGCACCGGCTGAGCCGCGGCGCCGTCGCCGGTCGGCGTTGCCCGGCCGAGGTGCTCGAGCACCGCCGCCACCTGCTCCGGCCCGACCGGCACGACGACCCGCTCCCCCGGTGCAGGTCGGCCAGGGCCTGCAGCTCCTCGACGACGTCCGCCCCCGGCGTCAGCGGGCCCACCACGACGGCGCCGGCACCGGCCGCGTCATCGGGCGCCGTGCCGACCGGCACGAGCACCAGGGTTGCAGCGCAGTGCAGAGCCATGCCCGTACGCTACGCCCGCTCGCAGCGCCAGCTCACTGGCCGTGGAGCGCCGTGGCCACCAGCAGGATCATCGCGGGGACGGCGGGCAGCAGCAGGCCGGACGCGAGCAGACCGACGCCGAACCGACGCACTGCCCCGCGCCCGATGAGCATCGGCAGCCCGAGAATCCACGGCAGGAGGTAGTGCACCCCGTCCGGAGTGGTCGTGGCGGAGGTGCCGGCGAGCGCCAGCAACAGCAGGACCCCGAGCGACCCCACCACGGATCCTGCGACGCTCGCGGGCCCGTGCCACGACTGGTCCGGCCCGACGAGGGTGGTCGACTCGTCCCCCGGTGCAGCGGCGTCGGCACCGCGCTCCTCGCCCACCGCGCTCATTGCAGCACCGCGCTCGACACGACGACGAGCAGTAACCCGGCCAGGGCGATACCGACGGCCACGACCACCGCAGATCCGATTCCGGCCGCCACCCCGGGAGAGCGCAGCCCCCCGACGAGCGCGGCGACGACGACCACGGCGAGAGCCAGGCCGGCACCGGCGATCCCCCACAGCCCGACGGCGACGAACGTGGCTGCGGGGACCGCGGCCACGAACACGGGGACCGACCACGTCACCGTGGCGTACATCCGCGTGGTGCGGGCCCGGCGTGCATCCCCCATGGGCCGAGCCTAGGCGAGAGGCGGCCCGTCGCCGCCGATGGCGAGGCATGACGGGCCCGGCCGCGGGTAGGCCCGAGGTGACCCACACGAGGGGCCGCATCCAGGTCCCACGCCACGTCGTCGGACCGAGAGGACACCAGCATGACCGACACCAGCACCACCACCGCCAGCGGCGGGCCGAGGAAGGTCGCCTTCCTCGTGGCTGCCGAAGGCATCGAGCAGATCGAGCTGACCGGCCCGTGGGAGGCCGTCGAGCAGTCCGGCGCCACGCCGGTGCTCGTCTCGACCCAGGACGGCACGGTGCAGGCCTACAACCACCTCGACAAGGGTGACACGTTCGACGTCGACGTCACGGTGGCCTCGGCCGACGTCGCCGACTACGCGGCCCTCGTGCTGCCGGGCGGCGTCGCCAACCCCGACGCGCTGCGCACCGACGCACAGGCCGTGGCGTTCGTCCGCCAGTTCGTGCAGTCCGGCAAGCCGGTGGCCGCGATCTGCCACGCGCCCTGGACCCTCATCGAGGCCGACGTCGTGCGCAACCGCCACGTCACGTCCTGGCCGAGCCTGCAGACCGACCTGCGCAACGCCGGCGCGACCTGGGAGGACCGGGAGGTCGTCGTCGACGACAACCTGATCACCAGCCGAAACCCCGACGACATCCCCGCGTTCACCCGCGAGCTGACCGCGGCCCTGTCGTCCTCCGTGACCGGATAGCGGCCGCCGCGTCGGCGTCCAGGCCCCGCGAGGCGCGGATGACCTCGACGAAGCGCACCATGATGTCGTTGAGCCCGAAGTCCTTCGGCGTGAACACCTCGGCGACGCCCAGCGCCTTGCAGGCGCACGGCATCCGCCTCGGGGATGATGCCGCCGACGATCACCGGCACGTCACCCGCCCCGGCCTCACGCATCCGCTCGAGCACCTCCGGCACCAGCTCCATGTGCGACCCGGACAGGATCGAGATGCCGACGAGGTGCACGTCCTCGGCGACGGCCGCACCCACGATCTGCTCCGGCGTCAGCCGGATGCCCTGGTAGATGACCTCGAACCCGGCGTCGCGAGCGCGAACGGCGATCTGCTCGGCGCCGTTGGAGTGCCCGTCGAGGCCGGGCTTGCCGACGAGCAGCCGCAGCCGCTCGCCCAGCTCCTCGCCGGTGCGGGCCACCATCGCCCGCACGTCGGCCAGCGCCTCGGAGCCGGCGCCGACGCCCACCGAGCCGCTGACCCCGGTCGGGGCGCGGAACTCGCCGAACACCTCGCGCAGCGCCCCGGCCCACTCCCCCGTCGTCAGGCCGGCCCGAGCGCACTCGAGCGTGGCCGCCATCAGGTTCGTGTCCGTTCCCGCGTCGGCGACCAGACGAGCCAGGGCGGATGCCGCGCGCTCCTTGCGCTCCGGGTCCGCGTCGCGCTCCTCCCGCCAGCGACGGACTGCGGCCGCCGCGGCGGCCTCGACCCCGGCATCCACGCCCTGGATCGCGGTCTCGAGGTCGGCGGTGAGCGGGTTGGGCTCGGTGGTCTCGAAGCGGTTGACCCCGACGACGACGTCCTCGCCGGCCTCGATCCGCTGGCGTCGACGCGAGTGCGAGGCCACGAGCTCGCTCTTCATGTAGCCGCCCTCGACGGCCGGCACCGCACCACCCATCTCCTGCACCCGGTCGATCTCGGCGCGGGCGCCCTCGACGAGCTCGGCGACCTTGGCCTCGACGACCTTCGACCCCTCGAACAGGTCGTCGTACTCGAGCAGGTCGCTCTCGAAGGCCAGCACCTGCTGGATGCGCAGCGACCACTGCTGGTCCCACGGGCGGGGCAGGCCCAGCGCCTCGTTCCACGCCGGCAGCTGCACCGCGCGGGCCCGGGCGTCCTTGGACATCGTGACGGCGAGCATCTCGAGCACGATGCGCTGCACGTTGTTCTCCGGCTGGGCCTCGGTGAGCCCGAGCGAGTTGACCTGCACGCCGTAGCGGAAGCGCCGCTGCTTGGCGTCGGTGACGCCGTAGCGCTCGAGGGTCAGCTCGTCCCAGAGCTGCACGAAGGCGCGCATCTTGCACATCTCCTCGACGAAGCGCACGCCGGCGTTGACGAAGAACGAGATGCGGGCGACGACCTCGCCGAAGCGCTCCGGCGGCACCTGACCGGAGTCGCGCACGGCATCCAGCACGGCGATCGCGGTGCACATCGCGTAGGCGACCTCCTGCACCGGCGTCGCGCCGGCCTCCTGCAGGTGGTAGCTGCAGATGTTGATCGGGTTCCACCTCGGGATCTCGGCGACGGTGTAGGCGACCATGTCGGTGATCAGCCGCAGCGAGGGACCGGGCGCGAAGACGTAGGTGCCTCGCGAGAGGTACTCCTTGATGATGTCGTTCTGGGTGGTGCCGGCCAGCGCGCGCACCGCGGCGGCCGGGTCCTCCCCCGCCTCCTCGGCCTGCTCCTCGGCCGCCACCTGGTAGAGCGCGAGCAGCCACATCGCCGTGGCGTTGATCGTCATCGAGGTGTTCATCCGCGACAGCGGGATGTCGGCGAACAGGGCCCGCATGTCGCCGATGTGCGAGATCGGCACGCCGACCTTGCCGACCTCACCGCGCGCCAGCACGTGGTCGGGGTCGTAGCCGGTCTGGGTGGGCAGGTCGAAGGCGACCGACAGGCCGGTCTGGCCCTTGTCGAGGTTGCGGCGGTACAGCGCGTTGCTCGCGGCGGCGCTGGAGTGACCGGCGTAGGTCCGCATCACCCACGGGCGGTCGCGCTCCGGACGTGCGACATCGCTGCTCTCGGACATGCCGTGAACGCTAGCCGCGGCGCGAAGCCCGGGGTAGCGACCCGCACGGTGAGAGTGCCCACACCACCGGGCGCGACACGTCGGCCCGGCGACGGGTCAGCGGACGCTCAGCCCGCGGCACCGGCCAGCGCCGGCTGGTCCGCCGTGGCGGCGGGGACCGTGCTGAGCAGCGCGTGCAGCCGGGCCCGGCGCAGCAGCCGCCGGGTGCGCTCGTCGGCGGCGACGATGCGGATCGGGCGGCCGGCCCGGCGGGCCCGCCGCTGGCACTCGACGATGAACCCGAAGCCGGTGGCGTCGCCCACGTGGGCCTCGCCGAGGTCGAGCAGCACCGGCGTGGAGCCGGTGGCGATCAGCCGGTGCAGTGTCAGTCGCAGGTCAGCGACCGTGCGCACGTCGAGGCGTCCCCGCAGCGCCACATGACACCCCCGGTCGTCCTGGTACTCCGTCATCGTCACGATGGCGCTCGACTGCTCGGCCACGGTGCCCCCTCCCACGTCGTCGTGCGTCCTATTACACAGACCACGGTGCCTTCCCGTCAGCAACGAACGGGTAAAGACTGGGCAAAGAATGGACAATGTCCGCTTCATGCCACGCGCGGGGCCCGGCCGGCCGTCTGCGAGGCTGTGCGCATGGTCAACCTCACCCGCATCTACACCCGCACCGGCGACGACGGCAGCACCGCGCTGGGCGACCTGAGCCGCACCCGCAAGACCGACCCGCGGCTCGCGGCCTACGCCGACGCGAACGAGGCGAACGCGGCCGTCGGGGTCGCCATCGCGTGCGGTGACCTGCCGCAGGACGTGCGGGTCGGTGCTGACCCGGGTGCAGAACGACCTCTTCGACATCGGCGCCGACCTGTCCACCCCGCTGCAGCGCACCTACGAGTACCCGCCGCTGCGGGTCAAGGAGGAGTGGGTCAGCGAGCTCGAGGCCGACTGCGACCGCTACCTCGAGCGGCTGGAGAAGCTGCGGTCCTTCATCCTGCCCGGCGGCACCCCCGGCGCCGCTCACCTGCACGTCGCGCTGACCGTGGTGCGCCGCGCGGAGCGCTCGGTGTGGGCGGCGGTCGAGGCGTACGGCACCGAGCCCGGTGAGTCCCGCGGGCACGGTGGGGTCAACCCGGTGGCGGCGACCTACCTCAACCGGCTGTCCGACCTGCTGTTCGTGCTCGCCCGGTGCGCCAACCTGCCCGGGGGCGACGTGCTGTGGCAGCCCGGCGGCGGCCGCGAGCAGACCCCTGGCGAGCGGGAGCGCTGAACTCAGGCGACGTTGACGTTGAAGCCCGGGGGGCTGGACTCCAGCCAGGCCCGCACCGCGGTGTAGGCCGCCGGCACGAACGCGAACTCGCACGACTGGGTCCCGGCCCGGCCCTGCACGGCGACGGGGTCGGCGAGCCCGGGGATCGGGTCGGTGAGCGGCACGGCCGAGCCGAAGTCGAGCTCACCACGCAGCCACGAGACCTCCGCACGCAGCGAGGGGCCGACGATGCTGAACCACTCGAAGCGGTCCGAGCTGAGCCGGGCCAGACCGAGCCGCCACCGGCCGGCCACGCCCTCGCGCCGGGCGCAGAGCATGACCGGGCGCCCGTCGCCGGAGATGTAGCGTCGGCGCGCCCACACGAAGGTGAGCGCGCCGACGACGAGCAGGACGACGATGGCGAGGACCAGCTCGGCGGCGACGAACGGCGTCATGCGAGCGGTCCCCGGCCCTCGATGTCAGGAACCCATGCCGCTGGCGTCGACCGACTCGGCGATGATCGTCACCCGGTCGTGGTCGACCGAGAGGAACCCGCCGTCGATCTGCGCCGAGCGCCACGACCCGTCGGCGTTGACCCGCACCTCGCCCTCCGCGAGCACGCAGAGGATCGGGGTGTGACCCGGCAGGATGCCGAGGTCGCCGTCGATGGAGCGCGCGCTGACCTGGCTCGCCTCACCCTCCCAGACCTTGCGGTCCGCGGAGACGATCTCGACCTGGAGCGGCATCAGAGGTTCTTCTGGATCTCGGCCCACTGGCGCTCGACGTCGTCGAGGCCACCGCACATGAAGAACGCCTGCTCACCGACGTGGTCGTAGTCGCCGTCGCAGATCTTCGTGAAGCGCCTCGATGGTGTCGGCCAGCGACACCGTGGAGCCCTCGATGCCGGTGAACTGCTTGGCGACGTAGGTGTTCTGCGACAGGAAGCGCTGGAGGCGGCGGGCCCGGTTGACGAGGATCTTGTCCTCCTCGGAGAGCTCGTCGATGCCGAGGATCGCGATGATGTCCTGCAGCTCCTTGTTGCGCTGGAGGATCCCCTTGACGCGCAGCGCCGTGCTGTAGTGGTCCTCGCGCGATGTACCGGCGGTCGAGGATGCGGCTGGTCGAGGTCAGCGGGTCGACGGCCGGGTAGATGCCGAGCGAGGCGATCTCGCGGGACAGCTCGGTCGTCGCGTCGAGGTGCGCGAACGTCGTGGCCGGGGCCGGGTCGGTGTAGTCGTCGGCCGGCACGTAGATCGCCTGCATCGAGGTGATCGAGTGGCCACGCGTCGAGGTGATCCGCTCCTGGAGCGTGCCCATCTCGTCGGCGAGGGTCGGCTGGTAGCCGACCGCGGACGGCATCCGGCCGAGCAGCGTCGAGACCTCGGACCCCGCCTGGGTGAACCGGAAGATGTTGTCGATGAACAGCAGCACGTCCTGGCCCTGCACGTCGCGGAAGTACTCCGCCATCGTCAGCGCCGACAGCGCCACGCGAAGACGCGTGCCCGGCGGCTCGTCCATCTGGCCGAAGACGAGGGCGGTCTGTCCGAGGACGCCCGCCTCCTCCATCTCGACCATCAGGTCGTTGCCCTCACGGGTGCGCTCGCCGACACCGGCGAACACCGAGACGCCACCGTGGTCGCGCGCGACGCGGGCGATCATCTCCTGGATGAGCACGGTCTTGCCGACACCCGCACCACCGAACAGGCCGATCTTGCCGCCCTGCACGTAGGGGGTGAGCAGGTCGATGACCTTGATGCCGGTCTCGAACATCTGGGTCTTGGACTCGAGCTGGTCGAAGGCCGGCGCGGTGCGGTGGATGCCCCAGCGCTCCTTGGCCTCGAAGGTCTCGCCCTCGGCGAGGTTCATGACCTCGCCGGTGGTGTTGAAGACCTTGCCCAGGGTGATGTCGCCGACGGGCACGGTGATCGGGCCGCCGGTGTCCTGCACCGGGGTACCGCGGACCAGGCCGTCGGTCGGCTGCAGGGAGATGGCGCGCACCATGTTGTCGCCGATGTGCTGCGCGACCTCGAGGTTCAGGTGCGCGCTTGACGCCCTCGACCTCGACCTCGGTGGTGAGCAGGTTGTACTGCTCGGGCATGCCGTCGACGGGGAACTCCACGTCGACCACCGGGCCGATGATGCGCGAGATGCGGCCGACGCCGCCGACGGCGTGGGTCTCGCTCCGCTCGCTGACAGATGCAGTCATGGTCTCTCTCTCACTTGCTCTCGGCCAGCGCGCTGGCGCCGCCGACGATTTCGCTGATCTCTTGGGTGATCTCGGCCTGGCGAGCCTGGTTGGCCAGGCGGGTGTACTTCTTGATGAGCTCCTCGGCGTTGTCCGTGGCCGACTTCATCGCCCGCTGGCGGGCGGCGAGCTCGGACGCGGCGGCCTGGAGCATGCAGTTGAAGAGCCGGGCGTTGACGTACTTCGGCAGCAGCGCGTCGAGCACCTGCTCGGCGCTGGGCTCGAAGGTGTACAGCGGCAGGAGGTCATCGGCATCCGGCGACTCCTGCGCCCTCGACGACCTCGAGCGGCAGCAGGCGGATGACCTCGGGCTCCTGGGTGACCATCGAGATGAACCGGCTGAAGACGATGTGCACCTCGTCGATGCCGCCCTCCTCGGTCGGCGTCGTGAAGTCGTTGACCAGCCGCTGGCCCACCTCGCGGGCGGTCTCGAAGCTGGGCTTCTCGGAGTTGCCGCTCCACTCCGCCGCGCTCTCGCGGTGGCGGAACTTGTAGAAGCCGATCGCCTTGCGGCCGAGCAGGTAGGGGACGACCTCCTTGCCCTCCTCGCGCAGGGCGGCGACGAGGCGCTCGCTCTCCTTGATGACCGACGAGCTGTAGGCACCGGCGAGACCGCGGTCGGAGGTGATGATGACGACCGCCGCGCGCTTGACGTCCTCCTTCTCGGAGGTCAGCGGGTGCTCCTCGTTGGAGAACGTCGCCACGGCCGAGACCGCGCGGGTCAGTGCCCGGGCGTACGGGCTCGACTCACGCACCGCCTCCTGCGCCTTGACGACGCGGGCCGCGGCCATGAGCTCCATCGCCCGGGTGATCTTCTTGGTCGAGCTGACGGCACGGATGCGGTTCCGGTACTCCCGGATCTGCGCTCCCATACGTTTCCGCCTTCCTGAGGTCTGCTGTGGTCGTCGGTGCCCGGTCAGCGCTTCTGCTTGACGATCTGCTCCTGCTCGGACTCCTGCGCCTTCGCGGCCGCGTCGTCCTCGGCCTCGTGGCCGGCCTGGATGCCGTCGGCACCGGTGCCCTGGAAGAGCTTGTGCTTGAAGGTGGTGACCTCGGACTCGAGCGCCTGCTCGGTCTCCTCCTCGAACTTGCCGGTCTCGCGGATCGCCGCGAGCAGCTCGTTCTTGCTGCGGCGCAGGTGGTCGAGGAAGTCGGCCTCGAAGCGGCGGACGTCCTCGACGGCGACGTCGTCGAGCTTGCCGGTCGTGCCGAGCCAGATGGAGACGACCTGCTCCTCGACCGGGGACGGCGAGGCCTGGCGCTGCTTGAGCAGCTCGACGAGGCGTGCGCCCTTCGCGAGCTGGGCGCGCGACGCCGGGTCGAGGTCGGACGCGAACATCGCGAACGCCTCGAGGGCGCGGTACTGCGCGAGGTCGAGCTTGAGTCGACCGGCGACGGACTTCATCGCCTTGATCTGCGCGGCACCACCGACGCGGGACACCGAGACACCCACGTCGATGGCCGGGCGGACGTTGGCGTTGAACAGGTCGGCCTGCAGGTAGATCTGGCCGTCGGTGATCGAGATGACGTTGGTCGGGATGTACGCCGAGACGTCACCCGCCTTGGTCTCGATGATCGGCAGACCGGTCATCGAGCCGTGGCCGAGCTCGTCGGAGAGCTTGGCGCAACGCTCGAGCAGCCGGCTGTGCAGGTAGAACACGTCGCCCGGGTAGGCCTCGCGGCCCGGCGGGCGGCGCAGCAGCAGCGACACCGAGCGGTAGGCCTCGGCCTGCTTGGACAGGTCGTCGAAGACGATGAGGACGTGCTTGCCCTGGTACATCCAGTGCTGGCCGATGGCCGAGCCGGTGTAGGGGGCGAGGTACTTGAAGCCGGCCGAGTCGGAGGCCGGGGCCGCGACGATGGTGGTGTACTCCATCGCGCCGGCCTCCTCGAGGGTGCCGCGCACGGCCGCGATCGTCGAGCCCTTCTGGCCGATGGCGACGTAGATGCAGCGCACCTGCTTGTCGGGGTCGCCGCTGTCCCAGAACTCCTTCTGGTTGATGATCGTGTCGACCGCGACCGTGGTCTTGCCGGTCTGGCGGTCACCGATGATCAGCTGGCGCTGGCCGCGACCGATCGGGGTCATCGCGTCGACGGCCTTCAGGCCGGTCTGCAGCGGCTCGTGCACCGACTTGCGCTGCACGACGTTGGGCGCCTGGAGCTCGAGCGCGCGGCGCTCCTCGCTGGCGATGTCGCCGAGGCCGTCGATCGGGGTGCCGAGCGGGTTGACGACGCGTCCGAGGAAGTTGTCGCCGACGGGCACCGAGAGGACCTCTCCGGTGCGCTTGACCTCCTGGCCCTCCTCGATCGCGGAGAACTCACCGAGGATGACGACGCCGATCTCGTGGACGTCGAGGTTCAGTGCCAGGCCGAGGGTGCCGTCCTCGAACTGGAGCAGCTCGTTGGTCATCGCCGAGGGCAGGCCCTCGACGTGCGCGATGCCGTCACCGGCGTCGGTGACGCGGCCGACCTCCTCGCGCGCGGCAACGCCGGGCTCGTAGGACCGGACGTAGCTGTCCAGGGCGTCCCGGATCTCGTCCGGACGGATCGAGAGCTCCGTCATGTTCTGATCTTCTCCTCGGTCACCGGCCCCCGCTGGGGCCGAAGTCTGTGGTGGGTGGTGCGTGTGAAGTTCGGTGGGTGGTCGCCGGGGCGACCGGATGCCGGTCAGCCGCCGGTGACGTGCCGGCGGGCCTCGTCGAGGCGGCGCAGGACGGTGCCGTCGACGACCTCGTCGCCGACCTGGATGCGGATGCCGCCCATGACCGCGGGGTCCTGGACGAGCTGGAGGGTGACCGGCTTGCCGTAGTGCGCCTCGAGCGCACTGCTCAGCCGGGCGTGCTGCTGCTCGGTGAGCGGCGCGGCGACGGTCACGAGCGCGACGAGCTCTTCACGACGCTGCGAGGCCAGGTGGAGGTAGGCCTCCATCACCCGGTCGAGCCGCCGGCCGCGCGGGACGCGCACCGCCTGCTCGACCAGCCGGACGGTCTCCGGCGCGGCCTTGCCCTCGAGCAGCCCGTGCACCAGCGTGGCCTTGCCGGCACCGTCGGTGTTGCGGCTGGAGAGGGTGTCGCGCAGACCGGTGTCGCCGGCGACGATCCGCTCGAAGCGGAACAGCTCGTCCTCGACCCGGTCGATGCGGCGCTCGCGCTCGGCCGCGGCGAGCAGCGCCTGGACGGCGAGGCTCTCGAGGGTGTCGGCCAGGTCGCGCTCGGCCGACCAGCGCTGGCCTGCTACCTCGGCGACGAGGCCGGTGGTGGTCTCACCGATCTTGCCGCCGAAGAGCGAACGGGCCAGTCCCTGCTTGTCGGACCCCTCACGGGAGGGGTCGGCGAGCGCCCGACGCAGCGAGGCGCTGCCGTCGACGACGCCGGTCACCGCGAAGAGCTCCTCCGCGAGGGTCTCCCACGCGGGGTCGCCGGCGAGCGCGGTGTCGAACGCCGCCTGCACCGCCTTGGCCGATCCCCGTGACGAGCCGCGCATCAGGCGTCCTGACCCGCGGGGGCGACCTTCTCGGGCTTGACGTCGCCCGCCTCGAGCTCGGCCAGGAACCGGTCGACGATGCCGTTCTGGCGCACCTCGTCCTCGAGGGACTCGCCGACGATCTTGCTCGCGAGGGTGGTCGACAGGGCGCCGACCTCCTGGCGCAGCGAGACGACGGCCTGCTGGCGCTCGGCGTCGACCTGGCGCTTGGCCGACTCGGTGATGCGAGCAGCCTCGGCCTGGGCCTGGCCACGCATCTCCGCGACGATCGAGGCGCCCTGCTCACGCGCGGTCTCCCGGATCTCGTTGGCCTCGGTGCGAGCGCCGGCGAGCTGGGCGTTGTACTTCTCCAGGGCAGCCTTGGCCTCGGCCTGGGCGTCCTCGGCCTGCTGCATGCCACCCTCGATGGCGGCGGCACGCTCCTCGTACATGACCTCCATCTTCGGGACGACCTTGGTCGCGTAGATCCAGTACAGGATCGCGAACGCGATGAGGCCGACGATGAGCTCGGCGGGGTGCGGGAGCAGGGGCAGGGCTTCGGGCCAGCCCTCGGCCTTCACGGATGCGAGAACCACGTCGCTTCCTTATCTGTCGGTCAAACGGAGCGGTCGAGTCGGTGTCGTCAGGGCGTGGAGTCGAAGACGAAGACGAACACCAGACCGAGGATGGCGAGCGCCTCGGTGAGCGCCATGCCGGTGAAGGCGATGGTCTGGAGCATGCCGCGGGCCTCGGGCTGACGCGCGACGCCGTTGAGGTAGGCGGCGAAGATCAGACCCACACCGATACCGGGGCCGATGGCGGCGAGGCCGTAGCCGAGGTAGGTGATGTTCCCAGTCATTGCGTTTCCTTTCGAGGCCGCCGGGTCCGTCCCGGCGTCGGGTGTTCTGTTGGTCGTGCTGGTGGTGCGGACGGGCCGTGGCCCGCGGTCAGTGCTGCTCGCTCACCGCGTCGGAGATGTAGAGCGCGGTGAGCAGAGTGAAGATGAACGCCTGGAGGAACTGCACCAGGAGCTCGAAGAAGGTCATGACGACGCCGAAGGCGAGCCCGAGGATGCCGGAGAGCTGGATGAAGATGCTGCTGCCGTGCAGGAGCAGGTACTCACCGCCGAGGATGAACACGAGCAGCATCAGGTGGCCGGCGAGCATGTTGCCGAACAGTCGCAGGGCGAGCGTCAGCGGCCGGATGATGAAGTAGGTCAGCACCTCGAGGAAGAACATGATCGGGCGCAGCCACAGCGGCAGGCCCGGGGGCACGAGCGACTTGAGGTAGCCGATGACGCCGTGCTTCCGGCGGATCGCGACCGTGTGGTAGACGACGTAGACGACCAGGGTGAGCACGATCGGGAACGCGATGCGGCTGAACGTCGGGAACTGCACGAACGGCATGACGCCCATGACGTTGTTGAACAGGATCAGCGTGAAGAGCGTGAAGAGCAGCGGCACGAACTGCTTGAAGTCCTTGGCCCCGATGACGTCGCGGGCGATCGAGTTGCGCACGAAGCCGTAGGCCTGCTCGGCCATCCACTGCCGCTTGCTCGGCACGATCGTGAGCTTGCCCGCAACCGTGACGAAGAACCACGCGAGCAGGGCCACCGAGATCGTCATGACGAGCATCGGACGGGTGATCGCCCAGCTGCTGTCGCCGCCGATGACGGGCCAGTAGAAGTCCTCGGTGCCGGGGGCCTCGAAGCCCCCGTCGCCTTCGGCGGCGGCGATGCCGACCTGCAGCCAGTGTGCGGGAACCACGCTCAGGCTCACAGCCTCTCCTCGGGGAGTGCACAGGCAACCTCGACGGGCGCCCGGGGGATCGGGACGTACGCTACCCGACCCTTGAGGGTCGTCGCGACGGCGGGCTCAGGGGTGAACGGCGTGCTCACCGGGTGCCTCCGGGCTGGTCGGAGGGCTCGTCGTAGACCGGCGTCCGGGCCCGCCGCAGCGCGATCATCGCGAAGACCTGCCAGGCGATCGTCACGACGAGGGCCACCAGGCCCAGGGCCACGCCGTCGACCCAGTCGGCGTTCTTGAACGCGATGATGACGACCAGCAGGACGAAGACCTGGCCGAGGTAGACCGCCATGGCGACCGCGACGAACGCGTGCGGGCTGGCGCTGCGCACGAGCCGGCTCAGCAGGAACATGCCGGAGGCGAAGAAGGCCACCGCGACGACGAGCCCGATCAGGGCCCCGGCGAGGGCGTCGACCCCGCGCACGGCCACGAGCACGACGACCGTGAGCAGACCCGCGAGCACCGACGGCAGCAGGGCCCCGCGGAGCATCGCCGCGAACGGGGCGCCGGCCTGCGGCGCGCTGCTCTGGGTGGGGTCGGTCATCGGTGATCGGCCTCTTCGGGGGTCGTGGCGGATGGGGTCCGGGACGGCTTGTGAAAGTTATCACAAGCCGTTGGCGAGGCTCAAACTCGGTCAGCGGGACGGCATCCGGGCCGACCGACGACGCCTCAGACGCGACGGGCGAGGATCACCCAGATGGTGCGCGCGATGATCTCGAGGTCGAGCACCGGCGACCAGTTGACGAGGTACTGCAGGTCGTAGCCCAGCTTGTACTCGGCATCGGTGTGGTACCGACCGTGGATCTGGGCCAGGCCGGTCAGGCCCGGTGGCACCTCGTGCCGTCGGGTGTACCCGGCGATCTCCTTCTCGAACCCCTTGGTCAGCTCGGGGCGCTCCGGGCGTGGGCCGACGATCGACATCCGGCCCGTCACGATGTGCAGGATCTGCGGCAGCTCGTCGGCCCGGGTGGCCCGCACCCAGCGGCAGGCGGGGATGACGCGGGGGTCACCCTGGGTCGAGAGCTGGGCCACGCCGTCGGACTCGGCGTCGATGCGCATGGTGCGGAACTTGACCATCTCGAAGGTCTCGCCACCCACCCCGACGCGCACCTGCCGGAAGAGCAGCGGGTGGCCCGCCACCGCGAGCTGGTACAGGGCAGCCCCGCCGAGCAGCGTCACCCAGACCGGAGCGGTGAGCAGGAGGAGGAACAGGTCGAGCAGCCGCTTGAAGTGCCGCTGCGAGGTCGACATCGTCTGCGGGAGCAGGAGCACGAACGGCAGGCCACCGACCTCGCGCAGCCGGTCGAGCCCGAAGAGCGTCTCGCGCCCGGTGACCCGCAGCAGGGTGGTGACGTTGAGCCGGTCGAGGCGACCGATCGTGCGGGGGTACCACTCGTCGAGCCACGCCGCCGTCACGAGCAGCACGTCGCTGGCCCCGTACTCCTTGGCCACCTCCACGACCGCCCGGGGGTCGTCGACCTCGGCGACGACGACGAGCTCGGAGACGTTGGCCGCGAGGTGGCGCCGGGCGAGGTCGAGGTCGGCCTCGTCACCCGCGAGCACCACTCGGGGCAGACCCTCGCGCCGGGTGCGCAGGGCGTGGACGATGCCGCGGTTGATGGCGACGGCGACGCCGGCGAGGACGATCACCGCGACCAGGTTGGGGATGGGGAACGGCAGGGCCCGGCCGATCAGCGAACCCCGCTGGCGGAGCAGACCGCTCAGCGCGAGGTTGAGCAGGGCGACGAAGCTGCCGGCGGCCAGCGAGAGCCGGGCGGCCTTGGGCAGGACCGCCGCCCCGCCGAGGCGGGGCTCGCGCTCGTAGAGCCCCCCGAAGTAGAAGGCGGCCAGGAAGATCAGCGTCGAGACCGTGAACGAGAGGAGGTACGCGCTCAGCGTGTACGTCGGCCACGGTGGGGCGCCCTCGCGCACCACCATGCTGAGCACCGACAGCCCGAAGACGGCCAGGCCGTCGAGGAGCATGACGAGCCGGAAGCCGCGCCGGTTGAGCCGTCGGAGCAGCAGGGTGACGGGACCCCGCTCGGGGCTCGTATCGCTCACAGGCGCCCGCGTCTCAGCCGCGCGCCGCACCCGCACGCGGGTAGGCCGGGAAACGGGCGACGAGGTCGGAGACCTCGCCGCGCACCGCGCGCGACACCGCGTGCTCGGGGTCGGCGTCGCCGTCGACGACCGCCCGCGCGATGAGGTCGGCGATGGTCGCGCATCTCGTCCTCGCCCATCCCCTGCGTCGTGACGCACGGCGTGCCGACCCGGATGCCGGACGCGATGTTGGGCTTCTGCGGGTCGAACGGGATGGCGTTCTTGTTCAGGGTGATGCCGGCCGCGTCGCAGCGGGCCTCGGCGTCGACCCCGGTGACCATGACCGGCTGGAGGTCGTGCAGCGACAGGTGCGTGTCGGTGCCGCCGGTCGTCGGGCGGATGCCCTTCTCGCCGAGCGACTCGGCCAGGACCTTGGCGTTGGCGACCACCTGGCGGGTGTACGCGGCGTACTCGGGCGTCGCGCACTCCTTGAAGTTGACGGCCTTCGCGGCGACCGCGTGCATCTGCGGGCCGCCCTGCATCATCGGGAAGACGGCCTTGTCGATGGCGGCCGCGTGCTCGGCGGTGCAGACGATGGCACCCGAGCGCGGGCCGCGCAGCACCTTGTGCGTCGTGAACGACACGACGTCGGCGTAGGGCACCGGGCTGGGGATGGCCTGCCCGGCGACCAGGCCGATGAAGTGGGCGGCGTCGACCCAGAAGATCGCACCGACCTCGTCGGCGATGGCCCGGAAGCGGGCGAAGTCGATGAGCCGCGGGATCGCCGAGCCACCGGCGAGGATCACCTTGGGGCGGTGCTCGCGGGCGAGCTGCTCGACCTGGTCGTAGTCGATGTCCTCGGTGTCCTTGTCGACGCCGTAGTGGACGGCGTCGAACCACTTGCCGCTGAACGACACCTTGGTGCCGTGGGTCAGGTGACCGCCGTGCGGCAGGCTCATCGCGAGGATCTTCTCGCCCGGCTTGAGGAAGGCGCCGTAGACCGCCTGGTTGGCGCTGGCCCCGGAGTGCGCCTGGACGTTGGCGTGCTCGGCGCCGAACAGGGCCTTGCAGCGCTCGATGGCCAGCGTCTCGGCCTTGTCGACCTCGCTGCAGCCGCCGTAGTAGCGACGCCCCGGGTAGCCCTCGGCGTACTTGTTGGACAGGGTCGAGCCGAGCGCGGTGAGCACCTCCGGGACTGGAGAAGTTCTCGCTCGCGATGAGCTGGAGGCCGCCGCGCAGGCGGTCGAGCTCGGAGAGCAGCACCCCCGCGATGTCGGGGTCGAAGGCCTCGAGGGCGCCGAAGTCGGATCCGTAGAACGTGTCAGTCATCGTCGGTGGTCTCTCGCTGCTCGATGGCGGTGGACGCGTCGGGCGCCCCGTGGTCCTCGCTGGCCTCGGTCTGCTCGGTCTGCTCGGTCTGCTCGGGCCCGACGGCATTCAACTCTATGGCGTCGGCCCGGGCGCGCTCGACGACGTCCATGACGTCGGCCTCGGAGATCGCGCCGACCCGCAGGAAGACCGGCTCGTCGCGGGTGCAGTCGACGATCGTGGAGGCCAGCCCGCCGGCGACCGGGCCGCCGTCGAGGTAGAACTCCACGGCCGCGCCGAGCTGGCTGGCGGCCTCGACGACCGTGCGCGAGGCCGGGTAGCCGGTGCGGTTGGCGCTGCTGACGGCCATCGGGCCGACCTCGCGCAGCAGCTCCAGGGCCACCGGGTCGTCGGGCATCCGCAGCGCGACCGTGCCGCCGGTCTCGCCGAGGTCCCACATCAGCGAGGGCTGGGCGCGCAGCACGATGGTCAGCGGACCGGGCCAGAATGCCGCGACGAGGGCGCGGGCGTAGTCGGGCACGTCGGTGGCCAGGCCGTCGACGGTGCGGGCATCCGGCACGAGCACCGGAGGGGGCATGTCGGAGCCGCGGCCCTTCGCGGCGAGCAGCGCGCGCACGGCCTCCGGGGAGAAGGCGTCGGCGCCGATGCCGTAGAGCGTGTCGGTCGGGAGCACGACGAGGCCGCCGTCCCGCACACCGGCAGCGGCCTTGGGGATCGCGTCGGCCCGTCCGTGGTCGGTGGTGCAGTCGAAGACGGGGCTCATGGGGGTCAGCCTAGGGTTCCGGATTGGCCTGCACGGACGCGGCTCACCGGGCGCCCCCGCCCCTAGTGTCGTCTCGCGCGGGCGACCGCCCGCACGGACCGAAACGAGAGGTGTGCCCCCCATGCGTGGTTCCAACCTGATCTGGACGATCGTCGGTGTGCTGCTCATCATCGCCCTGCTGATCTTCATCCTCGGCCGCGTCTGACGAGCGCGCGCGGGCGCCTCGGTCGAAGAGAGGCCGGGCTCCCGCCGCCCACCCGGTCAGGCGCGTCAGGCGGTCAGGCCCCCGGACCGCCACCGTCGTGCGCGGCCGACCGGAGAGGTCCGCGTGGTCGACGACCTCCACCCACTCCCCGCTCGCGCGCAGCGCCTGCGGCAACGAGGCGCCCTGGCTGTCGGCGTGCTCCATGACGAGCACCCCGCCGGGCCGCAGCAGCACGGCGGCGCGGGCGGCCACCGCCAGCGGCACGGCCAGACCGTCGGCCGACCCGCCGTAGAGGGCGACCTCCGGGTCGTGGTCCCGCACCTCGGGGTCGACCGGTACCGCACCGACCGGGATGTAGGGCGGGTTGCTCACGACGACGTCGACGTCACCCTCGAGGTCGCCGAACGCCGTCGTCGCGTCGCCGAGCCGAACCTCCACGTCGAGCCCGAGCCGGTCGCGGTTCGCCACCGCCCAGCCGTGGGCCAGGTCGGACAGCTCGACGGCCAGCACCCGGGCGTCGGGCAGCTCGTCCTTGACCGCCAGCGCGATGGCGCCCGATCCCGTGCACAGGTCCAGCACGACGACGTCCGGCCCCAGACCGGATGCCGCGTCGATCGCCAGCCCGGCCGTCACCTCGGTCTCGGGCCGCGGCACGAAGACGCCGGGGCCGACGGCGAGGGTCAGCCGGCGGAAGTGCGCCCGGCCGGTGAGGTGCTGCAGGGGGACGCGAGCGAGCCGCTCCTCGACCAGGCCGTCGTAGGTGTCGAGGAAGCCCTCGTCGGCGGGGTCGCGCAGGACCATCCGGCGCCGCACGTCCGAGGCGTCGGTGCCGAGGGCGAAGGCGGCGAGCTCGACGGCATCGGTCTCCGGCGAGGCGATGCCCTCGTCGTCGAAGGCCGCGCGGGCGACCGCGACGGCCGCCTGGATCGTCGGGCGCGCGACGCTCATCGGTCCGCGATCGCGGCCAGGCGGGCGGCCTCGTCGGCGTCGACGCAGGACTGGACCACCGGGTCGAGGTCACCGTCGAGCACGGTGTCGAGGTTGTAGGCCTTGAACCCGGTGCGGTGGTCGCTGATCCGGTTCTCGGGGTAGTTGTAGGTGCGGATCCGCTCCGAGCGGTCGACGGTGCGCACCTGGCTGTTGCGCACGGTGGCGTCGGCGGCGTGCCGCTCGTCCATCGCCATCTGGTGCAGGCGGGCACGCAGCACGCGCATCGCGGCCTCCCGGTTCTGCAGCTGCGACTTCTCGTTCTGGCACGAGACGACCACCCCGGTGGGCACGTGCGTGATGCGCACGGCGGAGTCGGTGGTGTTGACGCTCTGGCCGCCCGGGCCGCTGGACCGGAAGACGTCGATGCGCAGGTCGTGCGGGTCGATCGACGACCTCGACGTCCTCCGCCTCGGGCATCACCCAGCACGCCGGCGGCGCTGGTGTGGATGCGGCCCTGGCTCTCGGTGACCGGCACCCGCTGCACGCGGTGCACGCCGCCCTCGAACTTCAGCCGGGCCCACGGTGCCTCGCCGGGCGCGGCGGTGCCGCGCGACTTCACCGAGACGCGCACGTCCTTGTAGCCGCCGAGGTCGGACTCGGTGGAGTCGAGCACCTCGGTGCGCCAGCCCCGGCGCTCGGCGTGCCGCAGGTACATCCGCAGCAGGTCGCCGGCGAACAGCGCCGACTCCTCGCCGCCCTCCCCCGCCTTGACCTCGAGGATGACGTCGCGGTCGTCGTCGGGGTCGCGCGGGATCAGCAGCCGGCGCAGCCGGTCCTCGGCCTCGGCCAGGGTCGCCTCGAGCGCCGGGAGCTCCTCGGCGAAGCGACGGGTCCTCGCGGGCCAGCTCGCGGGCGGCGCCGAGGTCGTCGCGGGCGCTGACCCAGGCGTGGTGGGCGGCCACGGTCGGGCCGAGCGCGGCATACCGCTTGTTCAGCTCGCGGCTGCGGTCGGGGTCGGAGGCCACGGCCGGGTCGGCCATCTGCGCCTCGAGCGCGGCGTGCTCGTCGACGAGGGCCTGCGCGGAGTCGAGCACGGTGTTCTCCGATGGTCGGGCGGCGGGTCCGGTGGGTGGCGGCAAACGCGACGCGCCGGCCCACCCGTGAGGGCGGACCGGCGCGGTCGGGAAAGCTACTTGGCGGCCTTCTTGCCGTAGCGAGCCTCGAAGCGGGCGACGCGGCCGCCGGTGTCGAGGATCTTCTGCTTGCCCGTGTAGAACGGGTGGCACTGCGAGCAGACGTCGGCGTGGATGACGCCGTTCTTCGCGGTGCTGCGCGTGGTGAACGTGTTGCCACAGGTACAGGTGACCGTGGTCTCCACGTAGTCGGGGTGGATGTCCTTCTTCACGATTTTCTCCTTGGCTGTGTCCGGGTCGGCGGGCTCAGCACCATGCTGCAAACCCGTGGCGCCCCGCCTGCGCCCCTCGTGAGGGAGGCGCTCAGGAAACGCGTCGAATGCCGTGAACCGGTCCAGCGGTCAAGTGTGCCAGAACGGGCACACGGTGACCTAAACGGTCGGAGGTGGGGGCGGCATTCCCCGCGCCCGCCCGAGTGTCCGGCCTCGGCGCTACGGTCGGGGGATGAGGTTCGGAGCCGTCATCCCGTTTGCCGACGAGCGCGAGTTCACCGAGCTCGCGACCGTCGCCGAGACCGCCGGGTGGGACATGGTCTTCTCCTGGGAGGCCGTGTGGGGCCAGGACGCCTGGGCCACGCTGGCCGCCGCCGCGATGGTCACCGAGAAGGTGCGCCTGGGCACCCTGCTCACCCCGGCCGCGCGCTACCGGCCGTGGGACCTCGCCTCGCGGGTGGCCTCGGTCGACCGGCTCTCGCACGGCCGGGTCACCCTGGGCGTCGGCCTCGGGGCCCTGCACGGCAACTGGCTGGCGTTCGAGCCCGACGAGGGCCGGGCGGTACGCGCCAAGAAGCTCGACGAGGTGCTGGCCATCTACGTCGGGCTGATGGGCGGCCAGCCCTTCGAGTTCACCGGTGAGCACTTCAGCGCCCGGCCGGTGCCCGAGCTCATCCCACCGATGCCCGACCAGCGCCCGCACCCGCCGGTGTGGTGCGTCGGTGCGCTCGTGCCGGGCCGGGCCCGACAGCGCTCGCTCGAGCGGGCCGCGCGCTGGCAGGGCGTCTTCCCCGCCGCCGCCGGGGGCACTCTCGACGACCCCGGCTCGCACCTCACCACCGAGTCCCTGCGCGAGATCGTCGACCGCATCGGCACCCTTCGCGCCGACGGCGGATTGACGATGGAGGGCTACGACGTGGTCGTCGAGGGCGACAGCCACGGGTCGTTCGGTGTGGTGCGCCCGCCGGTACAGCAGTGGGCCGACGCCGGCGCCACCTGGTGGGTCGAGTCCTGGTGGGACCTGCCCGACTCCCCCGAGGGCCGCGCCGAGACCCGTCGCCGGCTCGAGCTGGGCCCGCGGCGGTGACGACGGCCGATGTCGTGGTGCGCGTCGCGACGCCGGCCGACGCACCGGCGATGGTCGAGCTGCGCGCGATCATGTTCGAGGCGATGGGCACGGCATCCGCGGCGATCGCCGACCCGGGGTGGCGGCGGGCGGCGCACGACTGGTTCGCCGAGCGCGCCGACGGCCGATGGTGTACGCATCGTCGTGGCCGAGGCCGGGGGGCAGGTCGTGTGCGGTGCGGTCGGTGAGGTCACCGCGCTCATCCCCGGCCCCAACGTGGTCAACGGCTCCGTGGGGCTGATCTCGAACGTCGCGACGGTGCACACCTGGCGCGGCCGGGGCCTGGCCGCCGCCTGCACCGACCACCTGTTGCGCTGGTTCGTCGAGCAGACCGACGTGCGGCGGGTCGACCTGTTCGCCACCGAGGCCGGGGCGCCGATCTACACCCGGCGCGGGTTCGGCGTGCGCGGCTTCGAGGCGATGTGCCTGCCCGTGCCCCGCTGACCGGTCGACCCCCACGGGCCCTCACCGTCGAGAGTAGAGAACACGCCGCCTCCCCCTCGGGGACGCGGCGTGTTCTCTACTCTCGACTGGCTGACGTCACATGTCGTCTTCGTCGTCCAGCTTGATCGTGGCGGTCTTCTGCACCTGGGTGAGGAACTCGTAGTTGGTCTTGGTCTTGCGCAGCCGGTCGAGCAGCAGCTCGATGCCCTGCTGGGAGTCCAGCGCGCGCAGCACGCGGCGCAGCTTCCACATGATCTGCAGCTCCTCGGGCGCGAGGAGGATCTCCTCCTTGCGGGTGCCCGAGGTGTTGACGTCGACCGCGGGGAAGATGCGGCTTGTTCGGCGAGCTGGCGGTCGAGCTTGAGCTCCATGTTGCCGGTGCCCTTGAACTCCTCGAAGATCACCTCGTCCATCCGCGAGCCGGTCTCGACGAGCGCCGTGGCCAGGATGGTCAGCGAGCCGCCGTTCTCGATGTTGCGCGCGGCGCCGAAGAACTTCTTCGGCGGGTACAGCGCGGCCGAGTCGACACCACCGGAGAGGATGCGCCCGCTCGCGGGGGCCGCGAGGTTGTAGGCGCGGCCCGAGCCGGGTGATCGAGTCGAGCAGCACGACGACGTCGTGGCCCAGCTCGACGAGGCGCTTGGCGCGCTCGATCGCGAGCTCGGCGACCGTGGTGTGGTCCTCGGCGGGCCGGTCGAAGGTCGAGGCGATGACCTCGCCCTTGACCGACGCGCTGCATGTCGGTGACCTCCTCGGGACGCTCGTCGACGAGCACGACCATGAGGTGGCACTCGGGGTTGTTGGTCGTGATCGCGTTCGCGATCGCCTGCAGGACCATCGTCTTGCCGGCCTTGGGCGGGGCGACGATCAGGCCGCGCTGGCCCTTGCCGATCGGCGCGACGAGGTCGATGATCCGCGTCGTGATGATGCTCGTGCTCGGTCTCCAGCCGCAGGCGGTCCTGCGGGTAGAGCGGCGTCAGCTTGCCGAACTCCGGGCGCGCGACGGGCGTCGTCGGGGGTCTGGCCGTTGATCGTGTCGAGGCGGGCCAGCGGGTTGAACTTGGTGCGGTTGTTGCGCCCGCCCACGGCCTGCTGCTGCGGCTCCTCGCCCTCGCGGGTCGCCTTGATCGCGCCGGTGACGGCGTCGCCCTTGCGCAGGCCGTGGCGCTTGACCATCGGCAGCGAGACGTAGACGTCGCTGGTGCCGGGCAGGTAGCCGGTGGTGCGCACGAAGGCGTAGTTGTCGAGGATGTCGAGGATGCCGGCCACGGGCACCAGGACGTCGTCCTCGGCGATCTGCGGCTGGGTGTCCTCGACCTGGCTCTCGCCGGGTGCACCGCGGCGTGCGGCGCTTGTCGCGGTTACGACCCCGGTTGCGGCGGCGGCGGCCGCCGCGGCCGTCCTCGTCGTCGAAGCCGCCCTGGCCCTGCGGCCGCCGGCTGCGGTTCTGGTTCTGGTTGCCCTCGGTGCGGTCCTGGCTGCCGCTCGGCGCGGTCCTGGCCGGTGCCGTCCTGGCGGTCCTGGCCGTCGCCGCGGCTGGCGTCACGGTTCTCGGTGCGGTCCTGGCGCTCGCTGGCCGTCGCCGCGGTTGGCGTCACGGTTCTCGGTGCGGTCCTGCTGCCGTCGCCGCGGTTGGCGTCACGGTTCTCGGTGCGCGGTCGGTGCGCTCCTGGCGCCCACCGCGGGCCTGGGCGTCGTCGCGGTCCTCGGTGCGCTCCTCGCGGGCCGGCTGCTCGGCGCGCGGCGCGCGGTCGCTCACGGGTGGCTGCGGTGGCGCGGGTGGCCTCGGTGGCGCGGGTGGCGCGGCCGCTCGGCCGGGTGGCCTGGTCGGGCTCGCGGCGGGCTCGGCGCGGCTCGCCGGAGCTGGCCGGGCCGCTCTCGCCGTTCTGCCGCGCCTTGATGGCGGCGACGAGGTCGCCCTTGCGCATCTTGGCGGTACCGCTGATGCCCATGCTCGAGGCGAGCCCCTGGAGCTCGGCGAGCCGCATGGCGGTCAGTGCCCCGGAGCGGCGCGGGCTGGTGCCCGACGTCGCCTCGAGAGTGGTGGTGTCTGTCACGAAGGATCCTTCCCCTCGCTCGTGGATGGCCTCGATGCGGCCGATCATTGGGAGCCCACGTCGGGCGCCGCAGCGCATGGCTGGCCGGCGGCCCAGATCGTGGAGGTCGACTCGCGGCAGGCAACGGGAGATACCCGGCATCGACTGCGGTCGCAAGGCCCAGAGTAGCACCGCGCAGGCGCCGGAAAGCCCATTTCGCAGGTCCCCGGAGGTGGCGCGCGGGCGACGGCCTCAGCCCCGGGTGAGCACCTCGACGCGCGCGCCGTGCGCGGGGATGCCGGGGGTCAGCACCCGCCAACCGTCACCGCCGATCGCGCGGACCTCAGCCGACCCGGTCGCGCAGTGCCAGGACCAGCACCGAGGGGCCGGCGCCGGAGATGACCGCGGCGTGGCCCGCGGCGCGCAGGGCGTCGACCAGCGCCATCGACTCGGCGTACGAGGTGCGCCGGGCCTCCTGGTGCAGCCAGTCCCGGGTGGCGGCGAGCAGGTGCTCGGGCGCGGCGCCGAGGGCGTGCGACGAGCAGGGCCGCGCGCCCCGAGTTGGCGGCGGCGTCCGCCAGGCGAACCTGCTGCGGGAGCACCGAGCGGGCCATGGCGGTCGACGAGCTGCACGCTCGGGCACGAAGACCACCGGCTCGACGTCGGGGTGCACCCGCAGGTGCACGGTCGTGGTGCCGAGCCCCGTCGTCCTGCGCCCACGACAGGGTGGCGCCGCCGTGCACGCTCGCCGACGCGTTGTCGGGGTGACCCTCGAGCCGGGACGCGAGGCTGTTGGCGAAGGTGAGGTCGACGTCGTCGCCGGCCAGCCCGCGCGAGAGGTCGTGCAGGCCCTGGGCCGCGACGATGCCGGTCACGATCGCGGTCGCCGACGAGCCCAGCCCCCGTCCGTGCGGCACGGTGTTGCGGCAGTCGAGCGTCAGGCCCGCGGGCGGCTCGACGCCGAGCTCGGCCCAGGCCACCTGCATCGCGCGGTGCACCAGGTGGGTGGCGTCGAGCGGCACGGCACCCTCGCCCTCACCCGAGACCGTGACCACGAGGCCGGGGCGCTGCGTCGACGGTGGCCCGGCAGGTGTCCCAGACCCCGAGGGCACAGCCGACCGAGTCGAACCCCGGGCCGAGGTTGGCGCTGCTCGCCGGGACGCGGACCTCGACGCCGACGCCGACCCGCAGGCGCTCTGCGCTCACGTCACCCCTCGAGGCCGAGCGCCGCCGCGACGCTGAAGGCGTCGACCGGCACCCGCACCGGCTGGATCTCGGAGCCGTCCTCGGTGCGCAGCGCCCACTGCGGGTCCTTGAGGCCGTGGCCGGTCACGGTGCAGACGATCGGTCGCGTCCGGGGGCACGTGACCCTCGCGGTGCGGCCTTGAGCAGGCCGGCGACGCTCGCGGCCGAGCCGGGCTCGACGAAGATGCCCTCGGTGGACGACAGCAGGCGGTGCGCCGCGAGGATCTGCTCGTCGGTCACCGACTCGATCAGCCCGCCGGACTCGTCGCGCGCGGCCTCGGCCTGGCGCCACGACGCGGGGTTGCCGATCCGGATGGCGGTGGCGATGGTCTCGGGGTCGTCGACCGGGTGCCCGAGCACGATCGGCGCCGCCCCGGCCGCCTGGAAGCCCCACATCTGCGGGGTGCGCGTGGCGACGGGTTCGAGCAGCTCGCCGCCGAGTCCCGGTGTCGCAGAGCGTACTCGCGTAGCCCCGCCAGTAGGCCGTGATGTTGCCGGCGTTGCCGACGGGCAGCACGTGGATGTCGGGCGCGTCGCCGAGCGCGTCGACGACCTCGAAGGCCGCCGTCTTCTGGCCCTCGATGCGGGCCGGGTTGACCGAGTTGACCAGCTCGACCGGGTAGGCCTCGGCGAGCTTGCGGGCCACGGTGAGGCAGTCGTCGAAGTTGCCCTCGACCTGGAGCAGCGTCGCGCCGTGCGCGACGGCCTGGCTCAGCTTGCCCATCGCGATCTTGCCGTCGGGCACGAGCACGGCACACGTCATCCCGGCCTTGGTCGCGTAGGCGGCCGCGCTGGCGCTGGTGTTGCCGGTGGTGGCGCAGATGACCGCCTTGGCGCCGTTGCGCTTCGCGACCGAGATCGCCGTCGTCATGCCGCGGTCCTTGAACGACGCCGGTCGGGTTCAGCCCCTCGAACTTGACGAGCACCTTGGCCCCGGTCAGCTCGGAGAGGTTCTCGCACGGGATGAGCGGCGTACCGCCCTCCTGGAGGGTCACGACGGGCGCGCCGTCCAGCATCGGCAGGCGGTCGGCGTACTCGCGGATCACGCCGCGCCACTGGTGCGCCACGGCTCAGGCTCCTTCCACACGCATGACGGAGGCGACGTCCTCGACGGCCTCGAGGCCGGCGAGGGCGTCGACGGTGGCCGAGAGCGCGGCATCCGTGGCCCGGTGGGTGACGACGATGAGCTTGGCCGCGCTCGCCGCCGCCGGGCGCGGCCTGCTGGCGCACCGTCTCGATCGACACGTCGTGCGTCGGCGAACGCCGCCGCGACCTGGGCGAGCACGCCCGGGCGGTCCGCCACGTCGAGGCTGATGTGGTACCTCGTCAGGGACTGGCCCATGTCGAGCGACCGGCAGGTCGGCGTAGGCCGACTCCCCCGGGCCGCGCCCGCCGGCCACCTGGTGCCGGGCCACCGCGACGACGTCGCCGAGCACGGCGGATGCCGTGGGGTCGCCACCCGCGCCCGCGCCCGTAGAACATCAGCTCGCCCGCGGCGTCCGCCTCGACGAAGACGGCGTTGAACGCCTCGCGGACGCCGGCCAGCGGGTGGCTCCGCGGGATCATCGCCGGGTGCACCCGCACGCTGATCGCGGGGGCGCCGTCGGCGCCCACGACCTGCTCGCAGATGGCGAGCAGCTTGACGACACAGTCCATCTCGGTGGCGGCCGCGACGTCGGCGGCCGTCACCTCGGTGATGCCCTCGCGGTGCACGTCGAGCGAGGAGACCCGGGTGTGGAAGGCCAGCGACGGCGAGGATGGCGGCCTTGGCGGCGGCGTCGAAGCCCTCGACGTCGGCGGTGGGGTCGGCCTCGGCGTAGCCCAGCGCCTGGGCCTGCTCGACGGTCTCGGCGAAGCCGGCGCCGGTGGTGTCCATCTTGTCGAGGACGTAGTTGGTCGTGCCGTTGACGATGCCGAGCACCCGGCGCACGTCGTCGCCGGCGAGCGACTCGCGCATCGGGCGCAGGAGCGGGATGGCCCCGGCGACCGCGGCCTCGTAGTAGAGGTCGACGTCGTGCGTCGTCGGCCGCGGCGTAGAGCGTCGGGCCGTCCTCGGCGAGCAGCGCCTTGTTGGCGGAGACGACGGAGGCGCCGTGCTCCATGGCGCGCAGGATCAGGCTGCGGGCCGGCTCGATGCCGCCGATCACCTCGACGACGACGTCGGCGCGGGTGACGAGCTCCGCGGCGTCGGTCGGTGAACAGCGCGGGGTCGACCGGCGACGTCGGGGCGGGGCCGCGGCCGGCGCGGCGCACGGCGATGCCGACGAGCTCGAGCGGCGCGCCCGACCCGGGCGGCGAGGTCGTCGGCGTGCTCGATCAGCAGCCGGTCGCGACGGCGGACCCGACGACGCCGCAGCCGAGCAGCGCGACGCGCAGGGGGGCACCGGGTTCGGTGCGCCATGGTGGCGGTCCATGCCGTCCGTCCGCTGTGGGACGGCATGTCTCGAGATCGGCGTCACGCCACGTCGAGGGCGAGCAGGTCCTCGATGGTCTCACGGCGCACGAGCACGCGTGATCGGCCGTCCCGGACGGCGACGACGGGCGGACGGGGGGTGTGGTTGTACTGGCTGGACAGGCTGCGGCAGTAGGCGCCGGTGCCCGGGACGGCGATCAGGTCGCCCGGCGCGACGTCGGCGGGGAGGTACTCGTCGAGCACCACGATGTCGCCGCTCTCGCAGTGCCTCCCGACGACGCGGGACAGCCGGGGCGCGGCCTCGGAGCGGCGGCTCGCCAGGGTGCACGAGTAGTCGGCGTCGTACAGCGCGGGGCGCGATGTTGTCGCTCATCCCGCCGTCGACCGAGACGTAGGTGCGGGAGTGCGCCGCCGTCGAGCTCGACGTCCTTGACGGTGCCGACCTCGTAGAGGGTGAAGGTGCTCGGGCCGACGATCGCTCGGCCGGGCTCGACCGAGACCCGCGGCACCGGGTGTTGCCGCCGTCGGCGACCGCCTTGACTCGCGCCCGACGATGTCGGCCATCTCCGGCGCCAGGTCGCGGCGACAGCGGCGTCGTGCTGCGAGGTGTAGGCGATGCCGTAGCCGCCGCCGAGGTCGATCTCGGGGCAGTGGTGCGCCGTGCTCGTCGACGATCTGGGCGTGCAGGCCGACCAGGCGGCGGGCGGCCACCTCGAAGCCGCCGGTGTCGAAGATCTGGCGAGCCGATGTGGCTGTGCAGGCCGCGCAGGTCGAAGACGTCGGGCCGGGCCAGCAGCCGGGTCGCCGCCTCGAGCGCCTGGCCGCCGGCGAGGCTGAAGCCCGAACTTCTGGTCCTCGTGGGCCGGTCGCGATGAACTCGTGGGTGTGCGCCTCGACGCCGACCGTCACCCGGACCATGACCGGCGCGACGACGCCGAGCTCGGTGGCCACCGCGGCGATCCGGTCGATCTCGTCGAAGGAGTCGACGACGATCCGTCCGACGCCGTAGGTCAGCGCCTGCCGGATCTCGGCGGTCGTCTTGTTGTTGCCGTGGAAGCCGATCCGCTCCGCGGGGAACCGGGCGCGCAGTGCGACGGCCAGCTCGCCGCCGGTGCACACGTCGAGGTGCAGGCCCTCCTCGGCGACCCAGCGCGCGACCGCGGTGCAGAGGAACGCCTTGCCCGCGTAGTAGACGTCGCGCACCGGCCAGCGGCTCGAACGCCGAGGCGAAGCCGTCGCGGAACTCCGCTGCGCGAGAACGGAAGTCGTCCTCGTCCAGGATGTAGGCCGCGGTGCCGTGCTCGCCGGCGAGGGTGACCACGTCGACACCACCGACGGTCAGCCGGCCGGCCGTCGTCACGGTCGACCGAGCGCGGCCAGAGCTGCGGCAGCAGCTCCATGACGTCGGTCGGGTAGCGGCAGGTACAGCGGCGGCCCGCCGTAGCCCTCGGCATGGAGGACCCCGGCCTCGTGCGAACGCATCGGTCAGCCCTCACATCCGCTCGGGGGCGCTGACCCCGAGGAGGTCGAGGCCGTTGGCGAGCACCTGGCGGGTGGCGTCGTTGAGCCACAGCCGGCTGCGGTGCAGGTCGGTGACCTCCTCGTCGACGCTCACCGGGCGCACCCGGCAGGTGTCGTACCACTTGTGGTAGCGCGCCGGCGAGCTCCTCGAGGTAGCGCGCCACCCGGTGCGGCTCGAGCAGGTGCGCCGCCTGCGCGACGACTCGCGGGAAGTCGCCGAGCACGGCGAGGAGGGCCGACTCGGTCGGGTCGGCGAGCAGGCTCGCGTCGAAGCCGTCCTCGCGGTGCACGCCGTCCTCGCCGGCGAGCCGCGACACGTTCGCGGTCCGGGCGTGCGCGTACTGCACGTAGAACACCGGGTTGTCGTTGGTCTGCTTGCGCAGCTCCTCGCCGTCGAGCGAGAGCGGGCTGTCGGAGGGGTAGCGGGCGAGGGAGTACCGGACGGCGTCCTTGCCGATCCACTCGATGAGCTCGTCGAGGTAGATGGCGTTGCCCAGCCGCTTGCCCATCCGCTGGCCGGCGATCGAGATCAGCTGGCCGATCTTGACCTCGATGTTGTGCTCGGGGTCGTCACCGGCGCAGGCCGCGATGGCCTTGAGCCGGTTGATGTAGCCGTGGTGGTCGGCGCCGAGGAGGTAGACCTTCTCGTCGAAGCCACGGTCCTTCTTGCTGAGGTAGTAGGCGGCGTCGGCGGCGAAGTAGGTCGGGCTGCCGTCGCTGCGGATGAGGACGCGGTCCTTGTCGTCCTGGAAGTCGGTCGTGCGCAGCCACACCGCGCCCTCGCTGTCGAAGACGTGGCCCTGCTCGCGCAGCCGGGCGACGGCCTGCTCGACGGCCCGCCCCTCGTGCAGGCTGCGCTCGGAGAACCAGACGTCGAAGTGCACCCCGAACTCGTCGAGGGTGGTGCGGATGGCGGCCAGCTGGGCGGTGTAGCCCAGGTCGCGCGCGACCTCGAGCGCCTCGTCGGGGTCGAGCTCGAGCAGGTCCGGGCGCTGCGCGAGCACCTCGGCCGCGCGGTCGGCGACGTAGTCCCCCGGGTAGCCGTCCTCCGGGGGCTCCTGGCCCGCGGCCCGCGCCAGCACGGACGCGCCGAACTTGTCCATCTGGGTGCCGGCGTCGTTGATGTAGTACTCGGCGGCGACCTGGGCGCCCGCCGCGGTGAGCAGCCGCCGCATCGCGTCGCCGAGCGCGGCCCACCGGGTGTGGCCGATGTGGATCGGGCCGGTGGGGTTGGCCGAGATGAACTCGAGGTTGACCACGCGCCCCGCCTCGGCGGTGCTGTGCCCGTAGGTCGCTCCGGCCTCGACGATCGAGCGGGCCAGCTCCCCGGCACTGGCGGCCTCGAGGGTGATGTTGAGGAAGCCCGGGTCCGGCGACGTCGACGGCCTTGACGCCCGGCACGCCGGCGAGGTGGCCCGCGAGCGAGACGGCCAGGTCGCGCGGCGGGACGCCGGCGCCCTTGGCGAGCTGGAGCGCGATGTTGGTCGACCAGTCCCCGTGGTCGCGGTTGCGCGGACGCTCGACCCGGACCTCCGCGGGCACGGTGACGGACAGGTCACCGGCGTCGACGGCGGACTGGAGCGCGGCACGGATCGCGGCCGAGAGCTGTTCGGGGGTCACCCCGCAATTCTAGGGGCGGCCCTTGGGCGTCCTGCCCGCCGCCGCGAGTCGTGAGACGGCCTCGACCAGCTCGTCGGGGTCGAACGGCTTGGAGATGAAGCCGTCGAACCCGGCACCGCTCGCCTCGGGCGCGTTGTGCACGACGACCGACCCCGTCACCAGGAGCACCGGCACCGGGTCGAGGCGGTGGTGTGACCGGATGGCGGCGATCGCCCACCAGCCGTCATAGGGGGCCATCTCGGAGTCGAGCACGATGACGTCGGGCACCGGGCGCTCCGGGTCGATGAGGCGGGCCATCGCCTCGTGCCCGTCGGCGGCCTCCTCGACGGTGAACCCGGCGAGCTCGAGGTTGATCCGCAGGAGGCGCCGGATGGGCTCGGTGTCGTCGCAGACGAGCACACGCGGTGCGGGACCGCGGGCGCCGGTCCCGGATTGCATGGACGCCAGACTAGGCTGCTACCCTCGCGGAGCGCTGGAAACCACCCCGTGGATTCCGGCGCAGGCCGACCCAGGCCCCCGTAGCTCAGGGGATAGAGCACCGCCCTCCGGAGGCGGGAGCGTAGGTTCGAATCCTACCGGGGGCACCACCCAAACGCCCGTTGACCTGCAGACATGCGGTCAGCGGGCGTCGTGCGTACCAGGGCCCGGACTGGACGGCCACGCGCCGTGCCCTACTCAGGGACGGTCAGCTCACGCCCCACCTCGCGCAGCAGGCGGGCGGCCTCGAGGATGCAGGTCGTGAGGTCCGGCTCGCGGTCCTGCAGGGTGTGGACCGCCTGGAACCCCACACGGGCGAGCACGCCCGGCTCGAGCAGGCAGCGACCGGCGACGGCGATCGTTGGCACTCCCCGCGCCTGCGCGGCCCGCAGGACGCCGATCGGCGCCTTGCCGCTCAGGGACTGCTCGTCGAGCGAACCCTCCCCCGTGACGACCAGGCAGGCGTCGGCGAGGAGGTTCTCGAACCCGACGAGGTCGAGGACGACGTCGACCCCGGGGCGTGCCCGCGCCCTCAGCGCGCCGAGCGCGGCGAAGCCGACGCCGCCTGCTGCTCCGGCGCCCGCGTGCTCCGGGCTGGTGGTGACGCCGGCCTCCGCGAGGACGCGTGACCACCGCCGCAGGTCCTGGTCGAGCGCGTGGGCCAGGTCGGCCGTCGCCCCCTTCTGGGGGCCGAAGACGGCCGCCGCACCGCGTGGCCCGCACAGGGGGTTGTCGACGTCGGTGGCGACGACGATCTCGGCCTCGGCGATCCTCGGGTCAAGGCCGGCGAGGTCGGCCGAGGCAATGACGCTCGGGTGCGCCACCCCGGCGTCAAGAAGCGTGCCCTCGTGGTCGCGGAACGTCGCCCCGAGCGCCTGCAGCATCCCCGCTCCGCCGTCGGTGGTGGCGCTGCCGCCCAGTCCCAGCACGATCCTCGTCGGCACCCGCGTCGAGCGCGGCCACCACGAGCTCGCCGGTTCCGTACGTGGTGGCAGCGGCCGCTGTCCGCGGCGAGGGTCCCGGGTCCGGGAGCAGCTGCAGGCCGGAGGCCTGGGCCAGCTCGACGACGGCCGTCGACCCCTTCGTCGCGAAGACCGCGTCCACCGGGTGTCCGAGCGGCCCCCGGACGGTGGCTGTGCGAGAACGGAACCCGCTCGCGATGGCGGCCTCGACGGTCCCCTCGCCTCCATCGGCGACCGGGCAGGTCACCACTCGCAGCTCCGGATGTGCGTCGCTGATACCCGAGGCCAGGGCCATGGCCACGTCGCGAGCCGTGAGCGACCCCTTGAACTTGTCGGGGGCGACGAGCACGACCCGGCGCGTGGTGGAGGTCACCGGTCCGCGAGGGACCGGATGACGGCTCGTGCCCGCCGGTCGAGCGCGGCCAGGTCCCCCGCGCGGTCGAGGGAGTCCCCCAGCAGTGGCCCGCTGAGGCCGACGGCGATCGCCCCCCGCTCCAGGTAGGTGGTGACCTCGTCGAGCCGGACACCGCCCGTGGGCATCAGGGGCACGTCGGGCAGAGGGGCCCTGACCTGGCTGAAGTACTCCAGGCCCCCGACCGGGCCGATCGGCGAGACCTTCACCGCCGGCACGCCGGACTCCCAGGCCTCGAGGATCTCCGAAGGGGTCAGTGCGCCGGGAAAGAACGGCACGGCCAGCGCGTGGGCGGCCTCGACGAGCGGCCGGCGGAAGACCTGGCTGACGAGGAAGTCGGCTCCGGCCGACACCGCGTCGTGCACCTGCGAGGTCGCCCGCACCGTGCCCACCCCGAGGACCAGGTCATCGGGAAGGGACCCTCGGACCTCGTCCACGGCGTCCAGGGCACCTTCGGTGGTGAGGGTGAACTCGAGGCAGCGAAAGCCCGCCTCGTAGAGCACCTGGGACGCGGCCGCGAAGCGACTGGCATCCGGCGCCCGCAGGATCGCGACGACCGGCCGGGCCGTGAGACGGGGCAGCAGCGCGGTCGCGGACTCGTGCGTCGCGGTCATCAGGAGCTCCGTTCGACTCGGGTGTGGGCCAGGTCCTCGTAGAACTGGACGAGTGCGCTGTGGTCCTCCGCGCCGTGCCCTGACTCCTGCAGTGCTCGCAGCATCTCGAGCACCGAGCGGGTGAGAGGGAGTGGCGCATCGATCTCGTCCGCGGTGTCCAGCGCGTTGGCGAGATCCTTGGCGTGCAGCTCGATGCGGAAGCCGGGGCGGAAGTCCCGGTCGAGCATCATCGGTACCTTCGCGTCGAGGACGGTGCTCCCGGCGAGACCCCCGCGGATGGCGGCGAACACCGCCTCGGGCTCGACCCCCGCCAGTCGGGCCAGGACGAGGGCCTCGGCCGCCGCCGCGATGTTCAGGGCGACGACGACCTGGTTGGCGAGCTTGGTCGTGTTTCCCGCACCGATGGGCCCGACGTGGGTCACCGAGGACCCGAGGACACCCAGCACCTCGCGCACGCGCTCGAAGACCACGTCGTCCCCGCCGGCCATGATCGACAGCGTGCCGTCGATCGCCTTGGGCTCTCCGCCGCTCACCGGGGCGTCGAGCATGGGGACCCCGGCCGCCCCGAGTCCGTCGTGGACCTCTCGGGCGACGCCCGGTGCGATCGAGCTCATGTCGACGTACACCAGGCCGTCGTGCGCCCCGGCGAGGATGCCGTCCGGCCCGAGTGCCACGTCCCGGACCTGCGGGCCGTTCGGCAGCATCGTGATGACGAGGTCCACCGCAGCGGCGACGTCACGCGGCGTCGTCACCACCTGCGCCCCCTGCTCCGCGAGCTCGTCCGCGGCGGTGGGGTTGTAGCTACTGACCGTCAGGTGGTGTCCGGCCGCGAGGAGGTTGCGGCACATGGGCTTGCCCATGATTCCGAGTCCGATGAATCCGATCCGCACGGTGGTTCTTCCTTCGGTTGAGGGGTACGTCGAGGGTGCTGTCAGGTCACCGTCGTGCTGGGCCGTCGTCGCGCGGCTCACCGCACCAGGCAGGGGCGCTTCGGGTCGAAGGTCCAGCCGGGCACGAGGTACTGCATCGCGGTGCTGTCGTCGCGGGCGCCGAGACCGTGCTCGAGGTACAGCTCGTGGGCCTGCGCCAGTCGCTGCCGGTCCAGCTCCACCCCCAGCCCGGGAGCGCTCGGCACGTCGATGTGGCCGTCCCGGATGAGTCGGCGGCTGCGTCGTGAGTCCCTGGCCGTCCTGCCAGATCCAGTGGGTGTCGAGCGCGGTGATCTCACCGGGCGCGGCGGCCCCGACGTGGGTGAACATCGCGAGCGAGATGTCGAAGTGGTTGTTGGAGTGTGACCCCCACGTGAGACCGAAGTCGTGGCAGAGCTGGGCCACCCGCACCGATCCCGCCATCGTCCAGAAGTGCGGGTCCGCCAGGGGGATGTCGACCGCGTGCTCACGCACGGCGTGTGCCATCTGCCGCCAGTCCGTGGCGATCATGTTCGTCGCGGTGCGCAGGCCCGTGGCCCGGCGGAACTCGGCCATCACCTCACGGCCGGAGTACCCTCCCTCGGCGCCACAGGGGTCCTCGGCGTAGGCCAGCACCCCGCCGAGGTCACGGCAGAGCCGGACGGCATCCGCGAGGAGCCAGCCACCGTTCGGGTCGAGGGTGACCCGCGCGTCGGGGAACCGCTGCGCGAGCGCGGTGACGGCGGCCACCTCCTCCTCGCCGGCGAGGACCCCACCCTTGAGCTTGAAGTCGGTGAAGCCGTAGCGCTCCTGGGCCGCCACCGCGAGCTCGACCACACCGTCGGGGGTCATCGCTGCCTGCCGGCGGCGGCGCTCCCATCCCTCGGCGCCGTCCTCACGCAGGTAGGTGAGGTCGGTGAGCTCGGTGTCGCCGACGTAGAAGAGGTAGCCGAGCATCGGTACGCGGTCGCGCTGCACGCCGTCGCCCAGCAGCTCCGCCACCGGGACACCGTCGGCCTGGCCGGTGAGGTCGAGGAGTGCGGACTCCAGCGCGGTGACCGCGTGCACGGTCGTGCGCAGGTCGAAGGTCTGCAGTCCTCGACCGCCCGAGTCCCGGTCGGCGAAGCGGGCCGCGACGGCACGAAGGAGCGACCGGTAGCGGGGGACGGGCTGCCCCACCAGCAGCTCGGCGGCATCCGCGATGGTGCTGCGGATCGCCTCGCCCCCCGGTACCTCGCCGAGGCCGGTGCGGCCTTCGGAGTCGGTGAGGATGGCGATGTTGCGCGTGAAGTAGGGCGCGTGGGCTCCGCTCAGGTTGAGCAGCATCGAGTCGTGGCCCGCCACGGGCACGACCTCGACGCGCGCGATGGTGGCCGTCATGACTCGTCGCTCCGCGGTGCCACGAGCCGGCCGTCCACCCTGCGGGTCAGGCCCCACGGGTTGTCGTCACGAACCGCCTCCGGGAGCAGCTCGTCCGGGACGTCCTGGTAGCAGATCGGACGCTGGAACCGCTCGATGGCCAGGGAGCCGACCGACGTCGTCGACGGGGCCGAGGTCGCCGGGAACGGTCCGCCGTGGACCATGGCGTGGCCGACCTCCACGCCGGTGGGCCAGCCGTTGAACAGGATGCGGCCGACGCGCTCCTCCAGCACCGGCAGCAGCCTGCGGGCTGCGTCCCGGTCGGAGGGGTCGTAGTGCACCGTGGCGGTGAGCTGGCCCTCGAGCCCGGCGAGCCTGGCCGCGAGGTCCCCGACGTCGGAGTAGCGGACGACGACCGACGACGCGCCGAACACCTCCTCGATCGCCTGACCTTCCGGGGCCGGGGCCACGCTGAGCACCGGCGCGGGGCGGCCTGCGCCCTCCCCCGCCTCGCCCGAGGCGACCCGGTCGACACCGGCCTCCTCGAGGGCCCGGACGCCCGCCTCGTACGCGTCGGCGATGCCCGGGGTGAGCATGAGCTGTCCGGTGCTGGCCGCGACCCGACGTCCGGCGGCGGCGACGAACTCGTCCCCTCGTGGGCCGGCCGGCACGAAGACGAGCCCCGGGTTGGTGCAGAACTGGCCGGCGCCCATGGTGAGCGACCCGACGAACCCGTCCGCGAGCGCTCCCGAGTCTCCCGTCTCCAGCGCACCGGGGAGGAGGACCACGGGGTTGATGGACGACATCTCGGCGTAGACCGGGATGGGCTCGGTCGGCGCGAGGCGGTCGCCACGATCGCCAGCCCACCGGACCGTGAGCCGGTGAAGCCGACCGCCTTGATCCGCGGGTCTGCCACCAGCGCCTGACCGACCTCGGTGCCCGCGCCCAGGACGAAGGAGAACACGCCCGCCGGCAGGCCGGAGCGCTCCACGGCTCGGGACACCGCCCGGGCGACGAGCTCACCCGTCCCCGGGTGGGCGGCATGCCCCTTGACGACGACGGGGCAGCCGGCAGCGAGGGCGGATGCCGTGTCACCACCCGCGGTCGAGAACGCCAGAGGGAAGTTGCTGGCCCCGAAGACGGCGACCGGGCCGAGCGGCACCATCCGCTGACGCAGGTCCGGGCGGGGCAGGGGCTGGCGCTGCGGGAGGGCAGGGTCGAGACGGGCGCCGAGGTGGTCGCCCTGGCGGGCGACGGCGGCGAAGAGCCGGAGCTGGCCCGTCGTGCGCGCGAGCTCACCGCGCAGGCGGACCTCCGGAAGCCCGCTCTCCGCCACGGCCCGCTGGACCACCGCGTCGGCGTCGGCCTCGATCTCCTCGGCCACCGCCTCGAGGAGGTCGGCTCGCTCGGTCGGGGTGGTGGCGCGGTACGTGGGGAACGCGTCGGCGGCGGCCGCGGTCGCGGCCCCCAGCTCGTCGAGGGTCAGCCGTCCGAACTCGGGCTCGAGCGGCTCGCCGGTGGCGGCGGCCGCGGCACGGAAGGGGCGCTGGCCGCCCCGGACGTCCTGCCCGGCGACGACGGAGACGCCTCGGACATCAGTGGCCTGGGTGCTCATGCGCCTGAGCCTTCCACCGCGGCGACCAGCACGCGCAGCTCTTCGACCTCGGCATCGGTGAGGTCGCTCAGGGGAGGACGCACCGGGCCGGCCGGGCGCCCGACGACCTGCAGGCCGGCCTTCACGATGGCGACGGCATAGCCCGGCTCCCGGTCCCGGAGGTAGGTGTAGGGGATGACGAAGTCGCGCAGCATCGCGTACACGCCGTCCTGGTCCTGCTTGCGGACCGCGGCGTAGAAGTCCAGGGCGAACTGGGGGACGAAGTTGAACAGCGCCGAGGAGTAGGTCGTGACCCCGAGCTGCAGCAGCGGCAGCGCGAAGACCTCGGCCGTGGGCAGCCCCCCGATGTAGACGAGCCGGTCTCCCATCCGGGCGTACGTACGGGTCATCTGCTCGATCCGGCCGACGCCGTCCTTGAACCCGACGAGCGTGGGGTTTCGCTCGCACGCCTGCTCCAGGGCGTCCTCACCGAGCACGGCGTTGGCCCGGCTGTAGACGATGACCCCGAGCGACGTCGCGGCGCACACGGCCGAGACGTGCTCGACGAGGCCCTTCTGCCCGGCCTCGGTCAGGTAGGGCGGCATGAGGAGCAGACCGTCCGCTCCCGCTTCCTCGGCGAGCCGGGCCTGGGTGACGGCGTTGCGCGTGGACCCGGTCGCCGGCGCGAGGACCGGGACCTGGCCTCCCGCGGCGTCGACGGCGGCGCGGACCACGCGGTCGGTCTCGTCGAGGGTGAGCGAGAAGCCCTCGCCGGTCCCGCCGGCGGCGAACAGCCCGGCGACCGGGTAGCTGCTCAGCCAGGCGAGGTGGTCGCGGTAGGCGGGTTCGTCGATCTCGAGATCGTCGGTGAAGTGGGTGACCGGGAACGACAGGAGCCCGCTCCCCAGCGCCTCTGCCATTTCGGTGGGGGACAACGAAGCCACGGCGGTCTTCCTTCACTGGTCGTACTGAGGGAGGAGGCATCCGGCGGAGTCGCCGGCGCGGGTTCCACCGTAGGAAGGACCTCGATGCCCGTCCAACACTTCTTGGGCATCCATCAATGCTGTGACTGCATCACCCGGTCTGTGCGTCCACGATCTCGTCGACGTGCTCCGCTGACCGGCGCACCAGGCGCAGCACCTGCCGCAGCATCGGCGTCATCCCGCCCCTGACCCAGATCGCGTGCAGCTCGACGGGGCGCGACGGGTCACTCTCCGGGTGCCCGCCGCCGAGGTCGGTCAGGGCCTTGTAGCGCACCCCTGCCACGCCGAGGGCGGCGGCGCTGGCCGGGACCAGGGCCACCCCCTCGCGGGCCGAGACGAGGAGCACCGCGGTGAGGATCTGCTGCACGTGCTGCTCGACTCTCGGGTGTCCGTTGGCGAGGAACCGCACCGTCAGCTCGTGGAAGTAGCGGGCCTGGACCGGGTGGTAGCTGATGACGGGCACGCCGTCGAAGTCCTCCGGCCCGAGCGGCCCCTTGACGGCGGCCAGCGGGTGGTCGACGGGCACCGCAGCGCGCAGCGGCTCGCGGGCGACCACCTGTGAGGAGAGCGCCGAGGTGTCGAACGGCGGTCGGGCCAGGCCGAGGTCGAGCTCGCCGCGCCGGATTCCGTCCACCTGCGCACCGGTGACCCCCTCGTGGAGGACCACTTCGACGTCCGAGAGCTCGCGACCCAGCAGGCCGAGGAGCGGCCCGAGGATTCCGATCGCCGACACCGCGGTGAACCCCAGGTGCAGCGTGCCCGCCGACCCCGCCTCCACGCGGCGCGCGTGCGCGACGGCCTGGTCGAGGCCGTTGACCATGCGGTAGCAGTCCTCGAGGAACGCCGTGCCCGCGGGGGTGAGCAGCACCCGACGGTTGTCGCGGTCGAGCAGCGCCGCGCCCACGGAGCGTTCGAGCTTCTGGATCTGCCGGCTGAGCGGGGGCTGCGTCATCGACAGGCGCTCAGCGGCCCGGCCGAAGTGCAGCTCCTCCGCGACGGCGATGAAGCATCGAACCTGGTCCAGTGTCAGGCTCATTGCCATGCTCCCAAGGTATCAAGTAATGCCAGATCGGGGTTGGACATGCATCATAGATTGTTCCTACCGTTTGCGAGAGCGCGACCAACGACGGCCGCGACCGAACACAGGAGAGTCCCCATGTCTGCACCCGGTGTCGCCCGCACCGCCCGTGTCCGCAACGGCCTGGCCGCATCGGTCGTCACCGGCCTGTTCCTCACCGCCTGCGGCGGCGTCGAGACCTCCAGTGGAGGCGGCGGAGAGTCGGGCGCCGACTACCCGTCCGGGACGGTCGAGATGCTCGTCGGCGCCTCCGCCGGTGGTTCGAGCGACCTGATCAGCCGCGCGGTGTCCAAGGGCCTGTCCGAGGACCTCGACGGCTCCTTCCCGGTGATCAACAAGCCCGGGGCGAACGGCGCCCTGGCTGCCGCAGAGGTCGCCAAGGCCAACCCCGACGGTTCGAAGGTCGCCATCCAGAACGCGTCCCTGTTCGCGATCACCCCCCTGGCCGTACCCGAGAACGAGGCCACCTCGCTCGACGACTTCGACGTCGTCCAGGGCGTGTCCCGCGACGACTACGTGCTCGTGACGAACCCCTCGAGCGGCTACAAGACGATCGACGACCTCAAGGCGGCGACGAAGGAGGTGACCTTCGGCACCTCCGGTGTCGGCACCGGCGCCCAGCTCTCGTGCCTCCTGGCCTATGAGGCCGCCGGCGTCGACGCCAAGGCCGTCCCGTTCGACGGCGGTGCGCCCACGCTCACGGCCGTGCTCGGCAACCAGGTCGACACGGCGTGCATGCAGATCGGTGAGGCCATCGAGAACGTCAAGTCCGGAAAGCTCCTGCCGCTGACCGTGTTCGGGCCGGAGCGCGTCGCTCCCCTCCCCGACACCCCGACCGCCAAGGAGAGCGGCCTCGACGTCGAGGTGACCCAGTACCGGTTCATGACCGTGCCGAAGGGCACTCCGCAGAACGTCAAGGACGCGCTCGTCAAGGGTATGAAGGCGACGTTCGCCACGCAGGAGTACAAGGACTTCAACACGCAGAACAGCCTGACGCCGATGGAGCTCGACGGCGCCGCCGTGGTCACCCAGCTCGAGACCGACAAGCAGCGCTACGCCGACCTGGTCAAGCAGTACAACCTCACGCTCGGCGAGAGCTGACAGTCCGACAGCCCGCTGGTCCGTATGGTCCGGCTGCGAACGAGGAGCGACGATGAGTGACCAGCGAGACGACCGCGCGGCGACGGGCACCGACCCCGGCGAGCCGGACATCCTGGCCGAGCTCGAGGCGGAGATCGCCCGGGAGCTCGCCGAGGAGCGCCCACCGGCAGGAGGACCCGCTTACCAGGTCGTCGGTGCCCTCGTGGCCCTCGCCCTCGGCCTGGGCGGCGCGATCCTCGCGTACGGGTACGGGCTGGGCTCCCTCCGGGAGCCCGGCCCCGGCCTGTGGCCCTTCATCGTCAGCCTCGTGCTCATCGCCCTGTCGGTGGCTCTCCTGATCGTGGGTCGACACCTCACCGACAGTGAGGCCTTCACCCGCTCGAGCCTGCAGCCCGCCGTCGGTCTGCTCACCTTCGTGGGTCTGGGGGCGCTCATGCCCCTCATCGGCTTCGAGATCCCCTCGGTGCTGCTGTGCGCGATCTGGCTGCGGTTCCTCGGCGGTGAGAGCTGGCGGAGCACCGCGGTGATCTCGGTCGCCACCACCGCCGCGTTCTACATCCTGTTCATCATCCTGCTGCGAACCCCGCTGCCCCACCTGTTCTGAGGCGACACCATGGACGTCAACGCATTCCTGGACGGGTTCGTTCTCGTCCCCGAACCGCAGAACCTGCTCTACTGCCTGATCGGCGTGGTCATCGGCATGCTCATCGGGGTGCTTCCCGGCCTCGGACCGGCGGCGACGATCGCGATCCTGCTGCCGATCACCTACGGCATCGACCCGGTGCTCGGCCATCATCATGCTGGCCGGCATCTTCTACGGCGCCCAGTACGGCGGCACGATCACCTCGGTGCTGCTCCGCCTCCCCGGAGAGGCCTCCTCCGTCGTCACCGTGTTCGACGGGTTCGCCCTGGCCAAGCAGGGCAAGGCCGGCACCGCACTGGGCATCGCAGCCATCGGCTCCTTCGTCGGGGCGACGATCTCGATCGTCGGGCTCACCCTGCTCGCCCCCATCGTCGCCGAGGTCGCACTCGACTTCGGACCACCCGAGTACGCCGCGCTCGCGCTCCTCGGTATCCTGCTCGTCGCCACCATCAGCAGCGGCAACATGCTCAAGGCCCTGATCGCCGCGACCCTCGGCCTGCTCCTCGCGACCGTCGGACGGGACACCTTCACCGGGGCCGGCCGCTTCACCTTCGGCAGCCTCGAGCTCGCCGACGGCATCGACTTCGTCATCATCGCCATGGGCCTGTTCGGCGTCGGCGAGATCCTCTACAACCTCGAGGCCCGGCACGGCAAGGTGCACGTCCCGGCCGCGGTCGCCAACATCTGGCCCTCCCGCAAGGACCTGCGCCAGTCGTCCGGCGCCATCGGCCGCGGCTCGGTCATCGGCTTCTTCCTCGGCGTCCTCCCGGGCGGTGGAGCGGTCCTCGCCTCGCTCGCTGCCTACGCCGTCGAGAAGCGACGCGCCAAGAACCCCGAGCGCTTCGGCCGCGGAGCCATCGAGGGTGTCGCCGCACCGGAGAGCGCGAACAACGCGGCCGCCACGTCGTCGTTCATCCCCCTGCTCACACTCGGCATCCCCGCCAACGCCACGATGGGCATGCTCTTCGGCGCGCTGCTCATCCAGGGGATCACGCCGGGGCCGCAGCTCGTCGAGGAGCGACCCGACGCTCTTCTGGGGCGTCGTCAACTCGATGTACATCGGCAACATCCTGCTGCTCATCCTCAGCATCCCGCTGGTCGGGCTGTTCGTGCGGATCCTGCGCATCCGCCCTGCGATCCTCGCGCCGATCACGGCCCTCATCACCCTCCTCGGCGTCTACACGATCAACAACTCCGTCTTCGACATCTTCGTCATGATCGTCTTCGGCCTGGTCGGCTACCTCATGAAGAAGCCCGGCTTCGAGCCCGGCCCCCTGGTGCTCGCGTTCGTCCTCGGCTCGCTCGTCGAGGCCAGCGCCCGCCGTTCGCTGCTCATCTTCGACGGCGACCCCACCGGCTTCGTCACCCGGCCGATCTCCGGGGCCCTCATCGCGATCCTCGTCGTGGTGGCGCTCCTGCCCCTCATCAAGAAGCTGCGCCGCCTGAGGACCTCGGTCGCCACCGAGGCGACACCCACCAAAGAGACCAAAGAGGAAGAGAAGACCCGATGACCATCCTGATCGGCTACGTGCCGACCCCGTCCGGCGACGCCGCTGTCGAGCACGGCCTGGCCGAAGCCGCCCGCACCGGTGAGGACGTCGTCATCCTCAACAGCCCCCGGCGGAGGTCCACGGTCGACGCCCACCTCGTCGGCGAGGACGTCGAGGCGACCCTGCTGGCCCGGGCCGCCGAGCACGGGGTCACCGCCGCGATCGACCACGCCGACCACGGTGCCGACGTCGTGGACACCTTCGAGGCGCTCGTCGAGCGCACCGGCGCCCGGCTCATCGTCATCGGCCTGCGCCGGCGCAGCCCCGTCGGGAAGCTCGTCATGGGCAGCGACGCGCAGCGCATCCTGCTCCACGCGTCCGTCCCCGTCCTCGCCGTGAAGCCGACCTCGTGACACGGTCCCGCATCGCCCGGGTCGACGTCACACCCGTCGCATTCAGCGACCCACCCCTGCTCAACGTCGTCGGGGTCCACCAACCCTGGGCCTTGCGCGCCATCGTCGAGGTGCACACCGACGAGGGCAGCCTCGGGCTGGGCGAGACGTACGCCGACGAGGCCCACCTGGCCCGGCTCGAGGCGGTGGCCACCGCGCTACCGGGCCACGATCCCTACGACCTGCACGGCCTGCGCGCCCTCGTCGACGAGACCCTCGGCCGCGAGGTCGGCGGCGCCGGGGCGAGCTTCGGCGGCATGCTCGACGTGCGGTCGGCGGTCGACACGGTCTACTCGCCGTTCGAGGTCGCGTGCCTCGACGTGCAGGGCCGTGAGACCGACCGGCCCGGTGTCCGACCTGCTCGGCGGGGCGGTGCGCGACCGCGTGCCGTTCAGCGGCTACCTCTTCTACAAGTGGGCCGGTCACCCCGGCGCCGATGACGACTCGTGGGGCGAGGCGCTCACTCCGGACGCCGTCGTCGCGCAGGCACGGACCATGGTCGACGGATGGGGCTTCGGCTCCCTCAAGCTCAAGGGCGGAGTGCTCCCCCCGGAGGAGGAGTGCGCCGCGATCGAGGCGCTTCACGACGCCTTCCCCGGTCATCCCCTGCGCCTGGACCCCAACGGCGCCTGGACGCCGGAGACGTCCGTGCGCGTGGCCGACCGGCTGGCCGGGGTCGTCGAGTACCTCGAGGACCCCACCCCCGGCATCCCCGGCATGGCCGAGGTGGCGGCCCGCACCGACGTGCCCGCTGGCGACGAACATGTGCGTCATCGCGTTCGAGCACCTGCCGCCCGCCGTGGCGCAGGATGCCGTGCAGATCGTGCTGTCCGACCACCACCTGTGGGGTGGGCTGCGGCGGTCGGCGCTGCTGGCCGGCATCGCCGACACCTTTGGTCTGGGCCTGTCGATGCACAGCAACTCCCACCTCGGCATCAGCCTCGCCGCGATGACCCACCTCGCGGCCGCGACGCCGAACCTCACCTACGCGTGCGACACGCACTACCCGTGGAAGACCCAGGACGTCGTCCTGCCGGGCGTGCTCGACTTCGTCGACGGGTCCATCGCGGTGCCCACGGCCGCGGGCCTGGGCGTCGAGCTGGACCGCGACGCGCTGGCGGTGCTCCACGAGCAGTACCTCACCTGCGGGGTGCGCCGCCGCGAGGACACCGTCTACATGCGCAGCATCGAGCCGGAGTTCGAGCCGAACACCAGCCGCTGGTGAGCGCGCGCCGGGCCTCGGCGCTCATACCCACGCTCCGCCCCCGGTCCCGTCGAGATCCCGCGACACGCTGATCGAACTCGCCGAACATCAGCGTGTCGCGGGACCTGAGGACGCGAGGCGTTAGCCGGCGCGGTCGACGGCGCGCGAGGCGTCTGCCGACGGCGTCGGGTGAGCCGGCGTCAGCCGGTGGCGTCGGGCGTGAGCCGGCGTCAGCCGGTGGCGTCGGGCGTGAGCCGACGACGGGTGTTGCCGAGGTGGACGCGCATCGCGGCCCGCGCGGTCTCGGGGTCACCTGCGCGCACGGCCGCAGCGACGTTCTCGTGCTCGCGGCGTACCCGCTCGACGTGCGCGACATCGGTGAGCGAGTAGGCGTCCCCGAGCCTGGTGCGCGGCAGCAGGATCATCATCGGCCCGAGCGACTCGATGAGGTCGAGGTAGAAGCGGTTGCCCGTGGCCGCGGCCACGGCACGGTGGAACGCGAAGTCGGCCTCGACCGCCTCCTCGGGCGCGGCGGCGACGAAGGCCTCCATCGCCGCCCCGACGGCGGAGGCTGCCCCGGCATCCGCTCGGGCCGCTGCGAGCGCGGCGGCCTCGCTCTCGACCCCGATGCGGAAGTCGACCATGGCGAGGACGTCGTGGTGGGTGCGCAGCGCCGAGGCCTCGACCCGGAAGGTCGTCGGCTCGGGTACCGCCAGGACGAAGGACCCCCGGCCCTGGAAGGTCTCGACGAGGCCCTCGGCGCGCAGCCGCGTCACCGCCTCGCGGACCACGGTCCGCGAGACGGCGTACGCGGCGATGAGCTCGGACTCGGAGGGGAGCTTCGACCCCGGCGCGAGGTCACCGGAGAGGATGCGCTCCTTGAGCCCCGTGACGACGCGTTGGGCGAGAGTGGTGGTCACCGACGCATCATGGCCGACCGACGTCCGCCGTCGCGACCGTCAGGGCCCGCATCCGCTCGCTCAGCGTGAAGCCGAGGCCGGGGCGGTCCGGCACCCACATGCGTCCGTCGTGGATCTCGATCCGCTCGTCGAAGAGGGGGTTGAGCCACTCGAAGTGCTCGACCCACGGCTCGGTCGGGTAGGTGGCGGCCAGGTGGAGGTGGATCTCCATGGCGTAGTGCGGTGCGAGGGCCAGGCCGGCGTGCGCCGCCAGGGTGGCGAACCGCAGGAACGGGGTGATGCCGCCGATCCGTGGGGCGTCAGGCTGGACGATGCCGCGGTAACCGGCGTCGATGAGGGCCATGTGCTCGGGAACCGACGTGAGCATCTCGCCGGTGGCGATCGGGGTGTCGAAGGTGCGGCTGAGGTCGGCGTGCCCCACGGCATCCCAGGCGTCGAGGGGCTCCTCGACCCACACGAGGTCGTAGGCCTCGAGCTCGCGGCACATCCGGCGGGCCCGGGCCCGGTCCCACTGCTGGTTGGCGTCGACCATGAACGGGGTGTCCCCGAGGTGGTCGCGCACGGCCGCCACGCGCTCCAGGTCGGTCTTCCAGTCGGGCTGGCCGACCTTGATCTTGATGCCGCCGATGCCGGACTCGAGCGACGCCGTCGCCTTCTCCTTGATCTCCTCGACCGAGGCCTGCAGGAAGCCGCCGGAGGTGTTGTAGACCCGGCACGAGTCGCGGTGCGCGCCGATGAGCTTCGCGAGAGGGAGGCCGGCCCGGCGGGCCTTGAGGTCCCACAGCGCGACGTCCAGGGCGGCGATGGCCTGGGTGGCGACTCCGGACCGGCCGACCGAGGCACCGGCCCAGAGCAGGGACTGGTAGATGCGGTCGATGTCCGATGGGGTCCTGCCCGATGGCGACCTCGGCGATCTCCTTCAGGTGCGTGTACTGCGACGGGCCGCCGGCGCGCTTGGAGTAGCTGAAGCCCATGCCCTCGTGGCCCTGCTCGGTCTTCACCTCGACGAAGAGCAGCACGGTCTCGGTGAGCGGCTTCTGCCGCCCGGTCAGGACCTTGGCGTCACTGACGGGGTTCTCCAGCGGTAGCACCACGTGCGACAGACGGAGGTGGCGGATCTGGTCGGACATGCTGTTCTCCTCGATCGGGGACCGCGTGTGCATTGCGGTTCCGCTAACTTGTATGATGAGTAGTGTAACTTATCGTATGAGTTGGGAGGACGTCCAGTGGTCTCGTGCCCGAACCCCTCGGTCCGGCGTCGGCCGGGGTCAGACAGGGGTGACCAGGCGGCCGCGCGTCAGGAACGCCTCGACGTTCTCCAGCACGAGCTCGACCATGGCGGCGCGGGTCTCGACGGTGCCGCTCGCCAGGTGCGGCAGCAGCACGACGTCGTCACGCCGGAGGAGGGCCTGCGGAACGTGTGGCTCGTCGGCGAACACGTCGAGCCCCGCACCGGCGAGCCGGCCCGCCTCGAGCGCCGCGACGAGGGCGCCCTCGTCGAGGACCGAGCCGCGGGCGACGTTGACGAGGAATCCCCGCGGCCCCAGGGCGTCGAGCACCCCGGCGTCGACCAGCCCGGCGGACCCCGGCGCCGCCCGCGGCCGTGACGACGAGCACGTCGCAACCGGCCGCGAGGTCTCGCGGGGAGGCCGCGTAGCGGTGCGGGACCTCGGGTTTCGGCGTGCGGCTGTGGTAGCTGATCTCCGCGCCGAAGGCCTCGAGCCGGTGCGCCACGGCACGACCGATGCGCCCCATCCCGAGGATGCCGACCCGCGCGCCGGTGACCCGCCGGGACAGCGGCCGCGCCCGGCCGCCTCCCACTCCCCCCGGCGCACGAACCGGTCCGCTGCCGACAGGCCGCGCATGACGTCGATCACGAGCCCCACCGCGGTGTCCGCCACGCAGTCGGTCAACACGTCGGGGGTGTTCGCGACGACGACGCCCCGACGGGTGGCCTCCTCGACATCCGTCGTGTCGTACCCGACACCGAAGTTGACGATCGCCCCGAGACCGGGCAGCACGTCGAGGTGCTCGGAGCGCACGCCCCACACCCCGCTGGTCACGGCGACGCGCACCCCCGCCGCGGCGCCCGGGTCGAGGTCGGGCAGGGCCACCGCCGCGTACCGCTGCGCGAGGGCGCCGGCGATCTCGCCCTTCAGGCTCCCCACCATGACGACTGCCGTCACGCCCACCACACCCTCGTCCTCGTTGCCACCGGCTGTGGCCCGGCGACCGTACGCACGACCGGAGGGCATCGTCCAGTGCCGATCGGGCATCGCCGGGGGCCGTCGTGGCCCTGCTGACGGGGTTCGTCACGGTCGTCGTCGTCATCCTCTGCGGCGTCGCCCTCGCCCATGCCGGCGTCCTCGACGCCCGGGCCCAGCGGACGCTGTCCGAGGTGTCCTTCTTCGTCGCCGTCCCCGCGCTCATGGTGCTGACGATCAGCCGGGTCGAGGTCGGGTCCGCGATGGTCGCCAACCTGGTGGCGTCGGCCACCTCGCTCCTCGTCACCGCCACGGTGTACGCCCTGGTGGCCGGGCTGGTGTGGCGGCGCGACGCCGGGGCCGTCGTCATCGGCGCGCTGTCGTCCTCGTACGTCAACGCCGGCAACCTCGGCGTCGCGGTCGCGGCCTACGTCGTCGGCGACACGGGAGTCGTCGTGCCGACGCTGCTCGTGCAGCTGCTGCTCGTCCAGCCGGTGGCCCTCGTCTGGCTCGACCGCCACACGGCCGCCGGGGCGGCGCGGGCCGCGTCGTCCGCCGCGTCGTCACCAACCCGCTGACCATCGCCTCCTGCCTCGGCGTCGTCCTCGCGGTCACCGGATGGCGGCTCCCCGAGCTCGTCGAGTCACCGGTGCGGATGCTCGCCGGGCTGGCGATCCCGGCGATGCTGCTGGCCTACGGGGCGGCGCTCCGGCTCAGCCCACCCGTCGGACGCTCCGGCCACAACCGCGAGGTGGCCCTCGCCACCGTCCTCAAGCTCGCCGTGATGCCCGCCCTCGCCGCCGGGGTGGCGCTCCTGTTCGGTCTCGAGGGCGCAGTGCTGCTGGGGGTCGTCATCACCGCCGCGCTGCCCACGGCGCAGAACATCTTCCTGCACGCCACGCGCTACCGCGTCGGCGAGGGGGTCTCCCGCGAGACGATCCTCGTGACGACCGTGTGCTCCCTTCCCGTCGCAGTGGCTCATCGCGCTGCTGCTCGCCTGAGCCACCGAGGAGATCCGATGCCCCCCACCGCCGACCACCCGACCGGACCCCACACCGCCCTGCCGGACGGACTGCTGCGCGCGCTCCTCGAGGCCCTCGGCCCAGCAGGCGTGCTCACCGCCCCCGCGGACGTGGCGCCGTACGCCAGCGACTGGACGGGCACCCTGCACGGTCGAACCCCCGCGGTGCTCCGCCCGTCGAGCACCGACCAGGTCGCGGCCGCCGTGCGGCTCTGCTCCGAGGCCGGAGTCGCGGTCGTGCCCCAGGGCGGCAACACCGGCCTGTGCGGCGGCGCGGTCCCGGACGAGTCGGGGGTGCAGGTGGTGCTGTCGCTGGGCCGGATGCGCCGGGTCCGCGAGGTCGACCCCGTGGCCGACACGATGACACTGGAGGCCGGCGTCGTCCTCGCGACCGCCCAGGAGGTGGCGGCGGGCGCCGGGCGTCTCTTCCCGCTGTCCCTGGGCGTCCGAGGGCAGCTGCACGATCGGCGGCACGATCGCGACGAATGCCGGCGGCACCGCGGTGCTGCGCTACGGGATGATGCGCGACCTCGTCCTCGGGCTGGAGGTCGTGCTCGCCCGACGGTCGCGTGTGGGACGGGCTGCGGGTCGCTCCGCAAGGACAACACCGGCTACGACCTCAAGCAGCTCTTCATCGGCGCCGAGGGCACCCTCGGCATCGTCACCGCGGCCGTGCTCCGTCTGTTCCCGGCAACCCCTCGGCGGGCCACTGCGTGGGTGGCGCTGCCCGCACGTAGACGCCGCCGTCGCGCTGCTCGGCGTCCTGCGTGAACGGGCGGCGGAGCGGCTCACGACCTACGAGCTCGTCTCCCGCGAGGCGCTCGACATGGTGCTCACCCACCTCCCGGGCACCCGGGAGCCCGTCCACGGGACCGCACCCCTGGTACGGCCTGGTCGAGCTCGCCGCGCCCGCCGCCGCGGTCGAGCTCGACGAGACGCTCGAGGCTGCGCTCGGTGAGGCGTTCGAGCGCGAGCTCGTCCTCGACGCCGTCGTCGCCGGCAGTCCGGCCCAGCGCGAGGCCCTCTGGCTGCTCCGCGAAGGCATCTCCGAGGCCCAGCGCGATGAGGGCCCGAGCCTGAAGCACGACGTGACCCTGCCGATCGGCGATCTCTCGGCCTTCGTCGCGCAGGTGGGTGCAGCGCTGCGGACCCGGCTGCCCGGCATCCGTCTGGTCACCTACGGCCACGTCGGCGACGGCAACCTGCACTACAACCTGAGCGGCCCGTCGGGGTCGGATCCTGCGGCGTTCCTCGCGCTGCGCCACGAGCTCGCCGACGTGCGATCCATGAGGCGGTGGCGGCGGTCGGCGGCAGCATCAGCGCCGAGCACGGCGTGGGCACGACGAAACGGGACTCGGTTGCGCGGTTCAAGAGCCAGACCGAGCTCGACCTCTGGAAGGCCGTGAAGCGCGCGGTCGACCCCGCTGGCGTCATGAATCCCGGAAAGGTGCTGGCGGAGTTCTGACGGCAACCGGTCCCACATCGTGGGACCTGGGAATGTTTGTCGAGTCGCGTTTAGTTGAACGATCAACTAGCGTGGCTAGCACCCGACACCAAGGAGTCCCTGACATGAGCACCACCACCACCCTGAACACCCTGACCGCCGGCACCTGGGCCATCGACCCCACCCACACCGAGGTGGGCTTCGTGGCCCGTCACCTGATGGTCACCAAGGTCCGCGGCTCGTTCACCGACGTGACCGGCACCGTCGAGGTCGCCGAGGACATCGCCCGCAGTGTCGCCAACGTCACCATCAAGACCGCCTCGGTCAGCACCGGCACCGCCGACCGCGACGCCCACCTGCGCAGCGAGGACTTCTTCGACGTCGAGAACTTCCCCGAGCTGACCTTCGTGTCCACCGCCTTCGACGGCGACACCCTCACCGGCGACCTGAGCATCAAGGGCGTCACCAAGCCGGTCACCCTGGACGTCGAGTTCAACGGCGTCGCCACCGACCCCTGGGGCAACGACAAGGCCGCCTTCGAGGCCACCGGCGAGCTCAACCGCAGCGACTGGGGCCTGACCTGGAACGCCAGCCTCGAAAAGGGCGGCGTCCTGGTCTCCGAGAAGATCAAGCTCGTCATCGACGTCCAGCTCGCCAAGCAGGCCTGAGCCACCCCACCACGCTCCGGACCCTCCGCCGGAGCACCAGGCCGCCGCCCACCCCGACCGGGGCAGGGCGGCGGCCTTCGGACGCTCAGCGTTGCGACGAGTCGGACACCTCGCCGACGAGCTCCTCGATGACGTCCTCGAGGAAGACCACCCCGACGACCTCGCCGTCCTCGGCGACCACCCGCGCCAGGTGCGAGCCGGTGAGCTGCATGGTCTGCAGCACCGACTCGACCTCGTCGTCGCGACGGACGTTGGCCATCCGGCGCACCCGCTTGGCCTGCACCGGCTCGAGCCGCTCGACCTCGTCGGCGTAGAGCACGTCCTTGAGGTGCAGGTACCCCCCGAGGTCGCCGACGTCGTCGAGCACCGGGTACCGCGAGAAGCCGTGCTTGGCGACGAGCCGCTCGATGTCGAGCGGGGTCGCGGCGCTGGTGACCGTGACCAGCCCGGCGAGCGGCACGCCGACGTCGGCGGCATCCTTGTCGCTGAACTCCAGTGCGGCGCCGAGGCGCTCGTAGTGCGCGTGCCCGACCAGGCCCTCGTCCCGCGACTCGTCGAGGATGTGCGCGACCTCCTCGGCGGTGAACGCCGACGCGACCTCGTCCTTGGGCTCCACACCGAACAGCCGGATGCCCGCCTTGGACAGCCAGTCCATGACGTTGATGACGGGAGCCAGCACCCGCGAGACCACCACCAGGGCCGGCACCAGGGCCACGGCCGACCGCTCGGGCCGGGCGATGGAGATGTTCTTGGGGATCATCTCGCCGTACACGACGTGGAGGAACACCACGATGGCGAGCGCCACGACCAGCGCCACCGCGTCGGCCACGACGTCGGAGACCCCCAGCCTCTGGGCGACGGGCACCAGCGCGTGGTGCAGCGCCGCCTCCGACACCGCACCCAGCAGCACCGAGCAGACGGTGATGCCGAGCTGCGCGGTCGCGAGCAGCAGGCCGGTGCGGTGCATCGCCTCGAGCGCCACCGCGGCGCGCTTGCTGCCCGCGTCGGCCAGCGGCTCGAGCTGGCTGCGGCGGGCCGACATCGCGGCGAACTCGGCGCCGACGAAGAAGGCGTTGGCGCCCAGCAGCACCAGCGTGACGAGGACGACGAACCACCCGCTCACGACCGCTCCTCCCCCACGTCGTCGCGGTCGCGCGGCATCGCGGTCGACGCCGTCGCCCGCCGAGGGGGCCGGGTCGTCGCGCTCGAGGCGCACCCGGTCGACCCGGTGGCCGTCCATGTCGACGACCCGGGCCGTCCAGCCGTCGGCCGGCACGGTGTCGCCCACGGTCGGCACCCGGCCCAGGGTCGACATCACCCAGCCGCCGACGGTCTCGTAGGCCGGCCCGTCGGGGATGGCCACGCCCACCCGGGCGCGCACCTCGTCGGGGCGCCACAGGCCCGGCACGGTCCACGACCCGTCGCGCAGCTGTCGGCCGGTGGTCTGCGAGCGGTCGTGCTCGTCGTTGACCTCGCCGACGATCTCCTCGACGAGGTCCTCGAGGGTGACCACGCCCGAGGTGCCGCCGTACTCGTCGACGACGACCGCGAGCTGCATCCCGCCCTGCCGCAGCTGCAGCAGCAGCGGGTCGAGCCGCAGCGTCTCGGGCACCAGCACCGCCTGCACCATCAGCGCCGAGACCGGCACGTCGGTGCGCCGGTCGAACGGCACGGCGATGGCCTTCTTGACGTGCACGATGCCGTCGATGTCGTCCCAGTCGGCACCCAGGACGGGGAACCGCGAGTGCCCGGTGCGCCGCGCGAGCGCGACGAGGTCGGCCGCGGTCGCGGTGCGCTCGATCGCCGTCGCCCGCGAGCGCGGCGTCATGACGTCCGCGGCGGTCTGGTCGCCGAAGCCGAGGGATGCCGTCACGAGCCGCGCCGTGCTGCGGTCGAGGGTGCCCGCCTCGGCGGACGAGCGCACCAACGAGGCCAGCTCGGCCGGGCTGCGGGCCGCGGAGAGCTCCTCCTGGGGCTGGATGCCCAGCGCGATCAGCGTGCGGTTGGCGACGCCGTTGAGCAGCAGGATCATCGGCTTCATCGCGATGCCGAACCAGCGCACGGGCCCGGCCGCGACCTTCGCGGTCGCCAGCGGCAGCGACACGGCGAGCGTCTTGGGCACCATCTCGCCGACGATCATCGAGAACACCGTGGCGATCAGCATGGCGAGGACGGAGGCCACCGACGAGGCCGTCGACTCCGACAGGCCCAGCTGCTGGAGCGGCCCCATGAGCAGCACCCCGATCGACGGGCTGGCGATGAAGCCGAGCACCAGGGTGGTCAGGGTGATGCCGAGCTGGCAGGCCGAGAGCTGGGTCGAGAGCCGGCGGTGCGAGGTGAGCACCGACCGGGCGCCGGGCTCACCGGCGTCGACGGCCCTCTGCACCGTGGGCCGGTCCAGGGCGACGAGCGAGAACTCGGCCGCGACGAACAGGGCTGTCCCCACGGTGAGGACGACGCCGAGGAGCAGCAGCAGCCATGGGGTCATGATCGGTCCATCGTATGGGGGCGCTCCCGCCATCCGGTTCCCCGCGTTCCTCCCCGAGACGGAGCCGGATCCACCGGGGGGTTGACCCTCACCCGACGAGGGGCTGCAAGGATCGGTGCATGACACCACGAGGCACCCGATGAGCACGACCACCGCGACGGGGGCGAAGATCGAGATCCGGGGGCTCACCAAGCGCTTCGGCTCCTTCGTCGCGGTCGACGACCTGAGCTTCGACGTCGAGCCCGGCCGGATCACCGGCTTCCTCGGGCCGAACGGCGCCGGCAAGACCACGACCCTGCGGATGCTGCTCGGTCTCGTCCACTCGACGAGCGGCACCGCGACGATCAACGGGCAGCGATATGTCGACCTCGCCGCGCCGCAGTCGACGGTGGGCGCCGCCCTCGAGGCGACGAACTTCCACCCCGGCCGCAGCGGGCGCGACCACCTGCGGGTGCTGGCGGACGCCGGCTCGATCCCGCACACCGGGTCGACGAGCTGCTCGAGCTCACCGGCATCCCCGCCGCGGCTCGCAAGCGCGCCGGCGAGTACAGCATGGGCATGCGCCAGCGGCTCGGCCTGGCGGCCGCGCTCCTCGGCGACCCGCAGGTGCTCGTCCTCGACGAGCCCTCGAACGGCCTGGACCCCGAGGGCATCCGCTGGCTGCGCGGCTTCCTGCGCCACCTCAGCCACGAGGGCAAGACGATCCTGGTCTCCAGCCACCTCCTGCAGGAGGTCGAGCAGACCGTCGACGAGGTCGTCATCATCGCCAACGGCCGCCTGGTGCGGGCCGGCGCGATGCGCGACCTGCACGGCACGCCGGGGTCGGTCGTCCGCACCTCCGACCGCGAGCGCCTCGCGGGCGCGCTGCGCGTCGCCGACGTCACCAGCGCCCCCGGCGCCGACGACACGCTCGTCGCCGACACCACCGACCTGCGCCTCGTCGGCGACGTCGCCCTGCGCGCCGGCCTGCCGATCTACGGTCTGGAGCCCAAGCGGGCCGACCTCGAGGCACTGTTCTTCGAGCTCACCGAGGGCACCAACCGCAACGAGTCGCCCGGAGGCGCGCCCGCCGAGGCGGATGCCGTGACCGGCCGGGAAGGAGCGAACCTGTGATCCCCGCGATCGGTAGCGAGTTCCGCAAGTTCTTCACCACCCGGCTCTGGTGGGGCATGGCGATCGGCATCTTCCTCGCCGGCGCCGCCTTCGCCCTGCTCTTCGGGATCCTCCTCACCAGTGACCAGGCCGGCACGGGCGGCCCCGGCGGCGTCCCGACCGGCGATGCCACCCAGATCGCCAGCTCGGTGTACGTCGGCGGCCTGTCCGTCGGCTACCTGCTGCTGCTCACGATCGGCGTGCTCCAGATCGGCTCCGAGTACCGCCACAAGACGATCTCCGGCACCTTCCTCGCCACGCCCAAGCGGCTGCGGGCGATGCTCGCCAAGGTCGTCGCACTGCTGGGGATCGGGGCCATCTACGGCCTGATCAGCCTGCTCGGGTCGGTGAGCGTCGGAGCGATCGTCCTCACCGCGCGCGACCAGGACGCCTTCCCGTCCACGACCATCCTGCGCACCCTGGCGCTGAGCCTGCTCGTGCTCGGGCTGTGGGCCCTGATCGGCCTGGGCATCGGCATCCTCATCCCCAACCAGGTGGCGGCCCTCCTCATCGGCATCGGGGTGGCCTGGATCGTCGAGCCGCTCCTGGGGTTCGCGATGAGCTACTGGGAGTTCGGCCGCGAGCACATCGCCCAGTTCATGCCGTCGTCGGCGACCAACGCGGTCATCAACGCGGTCCAGAACAACCCGGACGAGGTGCGGCTCGTGTGGTGGGCCGCCGCGCTGGTGCTGGCCGCCTATGCCGCCCTGCTCTCCGGGTTCGGCATCTGGCGCACGACCCGGGCCGACATCAGCTGACCCGCGGCCCCTTCCGGGGCCGTTGGACGGGCGTCAGCGACGACGGCCGGTCCGCCGAGACCACGGCGGACCGGCCGTCGCGGTGCCGCCACCACTCGCCGTGCAACGGCGTGCCACCCCATCAGCGGGGATAGGCTGGACCGAGTACCCCACGACATCGACGAGCCGAGAAAGAGGCGCATCCTCCGTGGCCGAGCAGTCCCCGTCCAGCGACCCCCTGACCTCCTTCGGACCCAACGAGTGGCTGGTCGACGAGCTGTACGAGCAGTACACGAAGGACCGCAACAGCGTCGACCGGGCGTGGTGGGACTTCTTCAAGGACTACACCCCGGGTGAGGGCGCCCTGGGTCGCGACGCGGCCACGGCGCACCGGCCGACCGGCAGCGCACCGGGCCGCCCGACCAACGGCTCCGGCACCCCCGCCCCGGCCAAGGCGCCGGCCCGGGCCGCCGCCCCCGCACCGGCGACCCGCCAGAAGGCCCCGGCAGCACCGGCAGCGCCGGCTCCGGCTCCGGCAGCACCGGCAACCGCCGGCTCCGGCCCCCACCGCCAAGGAGACGCCGAGCACCCGGCCCGAGCCCGCGGCATCCGCCGCCCCGAAGCCGCGCGAGGCCGTGGCCCCGAAGGCGTCCGGACCGCTCGGCGACGCCCGCCAGACCCCCATCCGCGGGGCCAGCGCGCGCGTCGTCACCAACATGGAGTCCTCGCTCGAGGTTCCCACCGCCACCTCGGTGCGCGCGGTGCCCGCGAAGCTGCTCATCGACAACCGCATCGTCATCAACAACCACCTCGCCCGCAGCCGCGGCGGCAAGGTGAGCTTCACCCACGTCATCGGGTTCGCCCTGGTCAAGGCGCTGGGCGGGATGCCCGAGATGAACAACGGCTTCGGGCTCGACGAGCGGGGCAAGCCGGTCCTGGTGACCCCGGCCCACGTCAACCTCGGCCTGGCCATCGACCTCGCCAAGCCCGACGGCACCCGGCAGCTGCTCGTGCCGTCGATCAAGGCCGCCGAGACGATGGACTTCGCGCACTTCTGGACCGCCTACGAGGAGATGGTCAAGAAGGCCCGCGCCGGCAAGCTCACCGTCGAGGACTTCCAGGGCACCTCGATCTCGCTCACCAACCCCGGCACGATCGGCACCGTGCACTCGGTGCCGCGCCTCATGCAGGGTCAGGGCACGATCATCGGCGTCGGCGCCCTCGAGTACCCCGCCGAGTGGCTCGGCGCGAGCCTCGAGACGCTCAACCGCAACGCCGTCAGCAAGATCCTCACGCTCACCAGCACCTACGACCACCGCATCATCCAGGGCGCCCAGTCCGGCGACTTCCTGCGCACGGTCCACTCCCTCCTGCTCGGCGAGCACGGCTTCTACGACGAGATCTTCGAGAGCCTGCGCATCCCCTACGAGCCGATCCGCTGGGTGCGCGACGTCGACACCTCGCACGACGACGACATCAACAAGGTCGCCCGGGTGCAGGAGCTCATCCACGCCTACCGCGTGCGCGGCCACCTGATGGCCGACACCGACCCGCTCGAGTACAAGCAGCGGCGCCACCAGGACCTCGACGTCACCAGCCACGGGCTGACCCTGTGGGACCTCGACCGCACCTTCGCCACCGGCGGGTTCGGCGGGCAGCCGTTCCTGAAGCTGCGCAAGATCCTGGGCATCCTGCGTGACTCGTACTGCCGCACCATCGGGGTCGAGTACATGCACATCCAGGACCCCGAGCAGCGCGAGTGGATCCAGTCCAAGATCGAGGTCGGGTACGCCAAGACCACCCGCGAGGAGCAGCTGCGCATCGTGCGCCGCCTCAACGCCGCGGAGGCGTTCGAGACCTTCCTGCAGACCAAGTTCGTCGGCCAGAAGCGCTTCTCGCTCGAGGGCGGCGAGTCGGTGATCGCCCTGCTCGACCGCATCCTGTCCCGCGCCGCCGAGGACGAGCTCGACGAGGTGTGCATCGGGATGCCGCACCGCGGGCGCCTCAACGTGCTCGCCAACATCGCGGGCAAGTCCTACGGCCAGATCTTCCGCGAGTTCGAGGGCAAGCAGGACCCCCGCTCGGTGCAGGGCTCCGGCGACGTGAAGTACCACCTCGGCACCGAGGGCAACTTCACCGCCGAGGGCGGCCGGACCACCAAGGTCTACCTCGCGGCGAACCCCTCGCACCTCGAGGCGGTCAACCCCGTGCTCGAGGGCATCGTGCGCGCCAAGCAGGACCGCCTCAACCTCGCCGGTGAGGACTTCACCGTCCTGCCCGTGCTGATGCACGGTGACGCGGCGTTCGCCGGCCAGGGCGTGGTCGCCGAGACGCTCAACCTCTCGCAGCTGCGCGGCTACCGCACCGGCGGCACCGTGCACGTCGTCATCAACAACCAGGTCGGCTTCACGACCTCGCCGAGCAGCTCGCGCTCCTCGACCTACTCCACCGACGTCGCCCGGATGATCCAGGCGCCGATCTTCCACGTCAACGGTGACGACCCCGAGGCGTGCGTGCGGGTGGCCGAGCTGGCCTACGAGTTCCGCAAGGAGTTCCACAAGGACGTCGTCGTCGACATGGTCTGCTACCGCCGGCGCGGCCACAACGAGGGCGACGACCCGTCGATGACCCAGCCGCTGATGTACAACCTGATCGAGGCCAAGCGCAGCGTCCGCAAGCTCTACACCGAGTCGCTCATCGGCCGCGGCGACATCACCGTCGAGGACGCCGAGGCCGCGCTGCGCGACTACCAGCAGCAGCTCGAGCGGGTCTTCGTCGAGACCAAGGCCGCGCTGAAGGAGGCCGAGCAGGAGTCCGCCGACGCCAACTACTCCGGCACCGACGTGGAGGGCCACACCGGCCTCGAGCCGCCGGCCGCCCAGGCGCGCAACGCCGACGCCACCGCCCACTCCTCGACCGACACGGCGATCAGCACCGAGGTGCTGCAGCGCCTCGGTGACGCCGTTCGTCGACGTGCCCGACGGCTTCACGGTGCACCCCAAGCTGCTCCAGATGCTCGAGAAGCGCGCCACCAGCGTGCGCGAGGGCGGCATCGACTGGGGCACCGGCGAGCTCATCGCGTTCGGGTCGATGCTCCTCGAGGGCACCCCGGTGCGCCTGGCCGGGCAGGACAGCCGGCGCGGCACCTTCGTGCAGCGCCACGCGGTGCTCATCGACAAGGAGAACGCCGCCGAGTGGACCCCGCTGCTCTACCTCGGTGAGGGTCAGGGCAAGTTCTGGGTCTACGACAGCCTGCTGTCCGAGTTCGCGGCCATGGGCTTCGAGTACGGCTACTCCGTCGAGCGGCCCGACGCCCTGGTGATCTGGGAGGCGCAGTTCGGCGACTTCTTCAACGGCGCGCAGACCATCATCGACGAGTTCATCTCGAGCTCGGAGCAGAAGTGGGGCCAGCGCTCCTCGGTCGTGCTCCTCCTGCCGCACGGCTACGAGGGCCAGGGGCCGGACCACTCCTCCGCCCGCATCGAGCGCTTCCTCACGATGTGCGCCGAGAACAACATGACCGTCGCCTACCCCTCGACGCCCGCGTCGTACTTCCACCTGCTGCGCCGCCAGGCCTACGCGCGGCCGCGTCGCCCGCTGGTCGTCTTCACCCCGAAGTCGATGCTGCGCCTGAAGGCCGCGAGCAGCGCCCCCGAGGACTTCACGACCGGCACGTTCCGCCCGGTCATGTCCGACGTCGGCAGCACCGGCGAGGTCTCGCGCGTGCTCATCGCGGCCGGCAAGGTGGTCTACGACCTGCTCGGCGAGCGCGACAAGCGCGGTGACACCTCGACGGCGGTGCTGCGGCTCGAGCAGTACTACCCGCTCCCGGCGGCCGACCTGGCCAGGGAGCTGGCCAAGTACCCGGGCGCCGAGGTCGTCGTCGTGCAGGACGAGCCGAAGAACCAGGGCGCCTGGCCGTTCCTCGCGCTCAACCTGCCCGAGGCGCTGGCCGAGCAGGGCGAGCACCGGGCGCTGCGCGTCATCTCGCGCGCCGCGTCGGCCTCCCCCGCCACCGGGTCGACCAAGAAGCACCAGGCCGAGCAGGCCGACCTCGTCGCCCAGGCGTTCGACCGCTGACCTGCGCCGTCGCCACCACCGGCGGGGCGCCGGTGGTGGTGGCGCACGGGCAGGTAACCTCGCAGCGTGTACTTCACGGACCGCGGCATCGAGGAGCTGCAGGCCCGCCGGGGTGACGAGGAGGTCACCTTCGACTGGTTGGCCGAGCAGCTGCGCACGTTCGTCGACCTCAACCCTGACTTCGAGGTCCCCGTGGAGCGGCTGGCCACGTGGTTGGCCCGCCTGGACGACGAGGACGAGTGAACGAGCAGATGTCTGACGAGCAGCCCGACGACGCGACCTCGCCGATCGAGTTCCGGCCGAGCCTGGACGCGCAGGTGGTGCCCGAGGGCACCCGCGACCTCGCGATCGTCTTCCTCGGCGGGTCCCTGGTCGCCGGCGTCGGCGACCCGAAGGGCCAGGGCTGGGTGACCCGCGTCGTCGGGCGCACCCAGCACCCCGACCTCGAGCTGACGGCCTACAACCTCGGCGTCCGCGACAACACCTCCGCCGACGTGCTGCACCGCTGGGCCACCGAGGTGCCGTTGCGCTGGGCCGGCCGCACCGAGCGCCGGGTGGTGCTGTCGGTCGGCACCAACGACGTCCAGCAGGGCATCACGCTGGCCCGCCACCGGCTCAACCTCGCCAACCTCCTCGACGACGCGGCCTCCTCGGGCGTCGGCGCGTTCGTCGTCAGCCCGCCGCCCACCGCCGACGCCGAGCTCAACGAGCGGCTCGAGGTGCTCGTCGACGCCCAGGCCGACGTGTGCGCCCGCCGCGGCGTGCCCTTCGTCGACTGCTACGCACCGCTCATGGGCCACGACCAGTGGCGCACCGACCTGGCGGCGAGCAGCGTCGAGAACCACCCCGGCCAGGCCGGCTACGGCCTGATCGCCTGGCTGGTGCTGCACAACGGCTGGACCGACTGGCTGCAGATCTCCTGACCCGCCTTCGGGGAGGCAGCCCTCGGCGCGCCAGCCCGTGCGGTCAGACGGCGTCGGCGACGAACTCGCGCACCAGCGCGGCGAACCGGTCCGGGTCGTCGAGGTGCGGGAAGTGCCCCGCCCCCTGGAACAGCTCGACCCGGCAGTTCGCCATCGACGCCGTCGCGGATGCCGCGTGCCACGCCGGGATCATCCGGTCCTTGGTCCCCCAGACGACGAGCGTCGGGATGGGCGTCGCGTCCGGCAGGTAGTCGTGCGCGTTGACCGTCTGGCCGCCGGGGTCGATGACGGCCCGGGTCGTCGCCAGGAAGGCGCGACGCGTGTCGGCGTCGCCGAGCGAGGTGAACCCGTCCCAGACCTCGGTCAGGTCGCGGCCCGGTCGCAGCCCCACCGAGCCGAGCAGCCGCCCGGCAGAAGCGATCCGGTCGCGCATCCACCCGGACGCGATGACCGGGAGCACGTACTCCGCGCCCGGGAGGGTCGCCGACCGCAGCAGCGGGCTGACCTCCCGGCCGAGGCCCCCGCTGGCGACCAGGACCAGCCGGTCGACGCGCTCGGGGAACAGGTAGGAGAAGACCATCGCGATGCCGCCGCCGAGCGAGTGACCCACCAGGCTCACCTGCTCGATGCCGAGCCGGTCGAGCAGGTCCCGCAGGGTGGCGGCGTGGGCCCCCAGCGAGTAGTCGCCCACCGGCTTCGCGGACTCGCCGTGGCCGAACAGGTCGGGCACGATCAGCCGGTGGTCCTCGTCGAGCTCGTCGACGAGATGGGCCCACTGCTTCTGCGAGCCCAGGAGGCCGTGGATGAAGAGCAGCACCGGCCCCGAACCGCTGTCGGTGTACGAGAACGCGTGGCCGTGCAGGGTGACGGTGTGCTCGACGGACGTCGCGCTCACGGGGGCTCCTCGGGTGGGCGGGTGGTCCGCTCCATGTTACCGCCCGGTAGCCGGTTGGCCCGACGCGGTGTCCGGTCCCACACGGTGGGGACCGGTCGGTACCGGGTCAGAGGGTGAAGACGACCTTGCCCGAGACGGCTCCCCGCACCATCCGCTCGAACCCCTCCCGGGCGTCGGCGAGCGGCCGCACGGAGTCGACCTGGGGCTCGATGCCGGCGTCGACGACGAAGCGGGCCAGCCGCGAGAGCTCGTCGCGGGTGCCCATCGTCGACCCGACGACCCGCAGCTGCTTGAAGAAGATCTTGGTCAGCTCCGCCTTGGCCGGCGCGTCGCCGGAGGTCGCGCCGGAGATGACGACCGTGCCGCCCGGACGCAGGCTGTTCACCGAGTGCGACCAGGTCGCCGCCCCGACGGTCTCCATCACGGCGTCGACCCGCTCGGGCAGGCGGGCACCGCTCTCGAACGCCCGGTCGGCGCCGAGCGCGACCGCCTGCTCGCCCTTGGCGGCGTCCCGGCTCGTGACCCACATCCGGATGCCGGCCGCGGTGCCGAGCTGCACGAGCGCCGTCGCCACCCCGCCGGCAGCACCCTGGACGAGCACGGTGCCGCCGGGCTGCACGCCGGCGTTGGTGAACAGCATCCGGTAGGCCGTCAGCCACGCGGTCGGCAGGCACGCCGCGTGCTCCCAGGACAGCCCCTCGGGCTTGGCGACCACGTTGTGACGCGGCACGGCGACGACCTCGGCCAGGGTGCCGTCGTGGATCTCGCTGAGCAGGCTGCGACGGGGGTCGAGCGTCTCGTCGGCGGCCCAGCCGGGCGAGGCGACCACCGCGTGCACGAGGACGTCGTTGCCGTCGGCGTCGACGCCGGCGCCGTCACAGCCGAGCACCATCGGGAGCCGGTCGGCCGGCAGGCCCACACCGCGCAGCGACCACACGTCGTGGTGGTTCAGTGCCGCGGTGCGCAGCCGCACCGTCGTCCAGCCCTCGGGGACCTTCGGGTCGGGCCGCTCGCCCACCTCGAGACCGGAGAGCGGGTCGGTGTCGGACTGGCTGACGCAGGTGACGGCGAGCATGCCTCCGACCCTATGGCACCGGATGCAGCCCGAGGCGGACTGCCGCCAGGCCTGCGTACCACTGCGCCAGCCTGCGGGTCAGGTCGGCGTTTCCGCGCGTCTGGGCCAGCAGCGCGCGGTGGTCGGACAGTGATCCCGACCCCACGAAGAGACCGACCGACGACGCGACGTCGTCGTACTCGTCCGGGCGCAGCGGCCGCGCCCGGACACGGTCGAGCAGGTCCTCGGCCAGCGCCCGCTTGCCCGCCACGGAGTCGTGGAGCGATGACACCACGGACTGCCGGCGCCGCCGCATGACGGAGACGAGCCCGGTGGGGGCCACCCCGACGACGTTCGACCCGTGCGCGCGGTAGTCAACCAAGGGCCGCTCCAGACCCCGCACGGCACCGAGGCGGAGGGCATGGAGGGTGAGCCAGGCGTCGTGGTGGTACGCGGCCGGGCGGGGCCGGTCGGGAAGCGGCAGGGCGAGGTCGAGCACGTCTGGCCGTACCGTCATCGCGCACCCCGTCACCGAGTTGCGGAAGACGGTGCGGCGCAGGTCGGTCGTGGTCCAGCGGCGTTCGCGGTGCCACACCGAGTCGGCGAGCACCGCGCCATCGCCGTCGATGAGCCGCAGGTCGCTGTGCACGGCCGCCACCTCCGGGCCGAGTGCGGCCGCCGTCGCGGCGAGGCGCTCCGGGTGCCACACGTCGTCCTGGTCGGCCATGGCCACGGCATCCACGCTCTCCCCGGCCACGTGCTGGAGGGCCTCGCCGAAGGCGCCGACCGAGCCGAGGTTGACCGCAGACCGGTGCAGCACGAAGCGGTCGTCACCGTCGAGCAGCGCCCTGGTGCGCTCGAACGACTGCTGGCTCGACGCGTCATCGACGACGTGCGCTTTCCAGCTCACGCCCTCCTGCGCCCGCATCGACTCCACCTGCTGGCCCAGGTAGCCCTGGTCGGGCTCGTAGACCGCCATCGCCACGCCCACCCGCACCACGGTCACTCCGCAGTCGCGCGGCTGTCACGCCGCTGCCCGCTCGGGTCGCCGGCGACACCGAGCACGTCGGGCGCTGCGCGGTGCAGGGCGTCACGCCAGTGCGGCAGGGGGGCGATCCCCGCGGCGGCCCACATGTCGTGCGACAGCACGCTGTAGGGCGGCCGAGGGGCCGGCAGGGGGAACTCGTCGGTCGAGATCGGCGAGACCCGCTCGGGGTCGAGCCCCAGCTCCTCGAACACGGCCCGGGCCAGCTCGAACCACGAGCACTCCCCCGCGCCGGTCGCGTGCCAGATGCCGAACGGCGCACCGCCGTCGACGATGCGCACGAGGCCCTCGGCGAGGTCGACGGTCCAGGTCGGCTGACCGACCTGGTCGGCGACCACCGTCAGCCGCTCGCGCTCCCCGCCGAGCCGTTGCATGGTCGCCGGGAAGTTCTTGCCGTGGGCGCCGTAGAGCCAGGCCGTGCGCACGACCCAGCTGCGCGGGCACTCCGCCCGCACGGCCCACTCGCCCGCCGCCTTGGTGCGGCCGTAGGCGGTGGCCGGCGCGACCGGTGCGTCGGCGGCGTACGGCTCGCGCCGCTCACCGGCGACCACGTAGTCGGTGGACAGCTGCACCATCGCGGCGCCGGCTCCGTGCGCGGCGCGGGCGAGGTTGGCCGCGCCGACGGCGTTGACCGCGAAGGCCCGCGCCTCGTCGGTCTCGGCGGCGTCGACCGCCGTGTAGGCGGCGCTGTTGACGACGACGTCGTGTCCGGCCACCTGCTCGACGCACTGCGCGAGGTCGAGGATGTCGAGCCCGGGCAGGTCGGCACGGGTCACCGTGTGGCCCGCGGCCTCGAGCACCGCGCAGAGGTCGTGGCCGAGCATGCCGGCGGCGCCGGCGACGAACCAGCGGGCCATCAGCGGGACACGACCTGCTGGGTGCGGGCGTACTTCGCCTCGGTGGCGTCCTTCATCGGCCGCCACCAGGCCTCGTTGTCGCGGTACCAGTCGATCGTCGCCGCGAGCCCGTCGCGGAAGCTGCCGTAGCGCGGGGTCCAGCCGAGCTCGGTGCGCAGCCGGCCGGCCTCGATGGCGTAGCGCAGGTCGTGGCCGGCGCGGTCGGTGACGTGGTCGTAGGCGTCCGGTTCCCGGCCCATCAGCTCCAGGATGAGGCGCACGACGTCGCGGTTGTTGACCTCGCCGTCGGCGCCGATCAGGTAGGTCTCGCCGATGACGCCCTTGTCGATGATCGTCCAGACCGCCTCGTTGTGGTCGTCGACGTGGATCCAGTCGCGCACGTTGAGCCCGGCGCCGTAGAGCTTGGGCCGGACGCCGTCGATGACGTTGGTGACCTGGCGCGGGATGAACTTCTCGACGTGCTGGCGCGGACCGTAGTTGTTCGAGCAGTTCGAGATCGTGGCCCGCAGCCCGAACGACCGCACCCACGCCCGCACGAGCAGGTCGGACCCGGCCTTGGTCGACGAGTAGGGCGAGCTCGGGTTGTACGGGGTGTCCTCGGTGAACTTCTTCGGGTCGTCGAGCTCGAGGTCGCCGTAGACCTCGTCGGTGGAGATGTGGTGGTAGCGCACGTCGTGCCGCCGCGCGGCCTCGAGCAGCGTGAAGGTGCCGATCAGGTTGGTGCGCACGAAGGGGCTGGGGTCCTCGAGCGAGTTGTCGTTGTGCGACTCGGCCGCGAAGTGCACCACGACGTCGGCGTCGCCGACGAGCCGGTCGACGAGCGCGGCGTCCGCCACGTCCCCCTCGACGAAGGTGATCCGCTCCATCGCGCCGTCGAGGGATGCGGTGGAGCCCGCGTAGGTGAGCGCGTCGAGCACCGTGACCTCGACGTCCGGGCGGGTCGCGAGGGTGAGGTGGACGAAGTTGCTGCCGATGAAACCGGCCCCACCGGTGACGAGAACCTTCATGCGCGCAAGGGTATCGGCCGCAGCGGGCGGGCCGGTCCCGCGCGGGCGGCCCGCCCGCCCCGGAAGGGGCGACTGCGGGGCCGAGGTGCCGTCGCCGTTAGGCTCGACCACCATGAAGGGCATCATCCTCGCCGGCGGCTCGGGCACGCGGCTGCACCCCATCACCCGGGGCATCTCCAAGCAGCTCATGCCGATCTACGACAAGCCGATGGTCTACTACCCGCTCTCGACGCTGATGATGGCCGGCATCCGCGAGGTGCTCGTCATCACCACCCCCCAGGACGCCGAGCAGTTCGAGCGCCTGCTCGGCGACGGCCGCGCAGTGGGGCATCGAGATCACGTACGCCGTGCAGCCCAGCCCCGACGGCCTCGCGCAGGCCTTCGTCATCGGCGCCGACTTCATCGGCGACGACGCCGTGGCCCTGGTGCTCGGCGACAACATCTTCTACGGCACCGGCCTCGGCACGGCGCTGCGTGAGCTGCACCGACGTGCGCGGCGGCCACATCTTCGCCCACCACGTCAGCGAGCCCACCGCCTACGGCGTCGTCGAGTTCGACGACGACGGCACGGTGCTCTCGATCGAGGAGAAGCCGGAGCACCCGCGGTCCGACTACGCGGTGCCCGGCCTGTACTTCTACGACAACGACGTCGTCGAGATCGCCCGCACCCTCACGCCCAGCGACCGCGGGCGAGCTCGAGATCACCGCCGTCAACGACGCCTACCTCCGGCGCGGGCGACCTCACGGTGACCGTGCTCCCCCGCGGCACGGCGTGGTTCGACACCGGGCACCTTCGAGGGACTGATGGACGCCAGCCAGTTCGTGCACGTCGTCGAGGCCCGGCAGGGCTACAAGATCGGCTGCGTCGAGGAGATCGCCTGGCGGGCCGGCTGGCTCGACGACGACGCCTTCCGCGAGCTCGGCGACGAGCTCGTCAAGTCCGGCTACGGCGCCTACATCCACGCGTGCCTGGCGCGCGGGAGGTCCGGCCGCTGATGCAGATCGAGCCCCTGTCCATCGAGGGCGCCTACGTCGTCACGCCGCGCCAGTTCCCCGACGAGCGCGGCGTCTTCCTCGAGTCGTTCCGCGGCGACCGCCTCGCCGAGCACCTCGGCCACCGCCCGGACATCGTGCAGACCAACGTGTCGGTGTCCTCGCGCGGCACGGTGCGCGGCATCCACTTCGCCGACGTCCCGCCCGGCCAGGGCAAGTACGTCACGGTCCTTCGCGGCTCCCTCGTCGACTACGTCGTCGACATCCGGGTCGGCTCACCGACCTTCGGTCAGTGGGAGTCCGTCACCCTCGATGCCGTCGACCGCAAGGCGGTCTACCTCTCCGAGGGCCTGGGCCACGCCTTCTGCGCGCTCGAGGACGGCACGACGGCGATGTACCTGTGCACGGCGACGTACAACCCGACCGGCGAGCACGGCATCCACCCGCTCGACAGCGAGGTCGGGCTCGTGCTCCCCCCAGGCATCGACCCGCTGCTGTCGCCGAAGGACGACGCCGCACCCTCGCTCGCGGATGCCGTGGCGTCCGGTCGGCTCCCGACGCACGCCGGGTGCACGGCCTGGGCGGCCGGGCTGGCTCAGCGCGGGAACTGACGCTCCCACATCACGATCGAGCGCACCGCCGGGTCGACCTCGGAGATCATCAGGTCGAACGCCCGGTCGCCGCGCTTGTAGGGGTCACTGACGTCGCGGTCGCGGCGGCTGTCACGGCCGCGCCCGCGGTGCGCGGCGACCAGGGTCGGGAGTGCACGCCACCGGGACACCACGTCGCCGGCGTCCGCCGCGTCCAGCAGGCTCGGCCAGTCCTGACGCTCGCCGATGTCGTCGATGGCGTGGGCGAGCTCGCGGATGGTGAAGGTGCGGCGGTGCACCGAGGGCGCCTCGTCGAGCACCGGCTCCTTGTGCTCGCTGGCCATGACGAGCACCGCGGCCTGCTCCGCGAGCAGCCGGGGGGTGATCAACCGCGCCCGGAAGGCGTCGTCGGCCAGACCCTTCGCCTGCAGGCGCACGGCCGAGCCCTCCTCCATCGGCCGGCCGACCAACGCGTGGGTGCCCGCGCTGGTCACCTCGAAGGCCCCGGGACGGGCCCAGCTCAGGCCCTCGCGCAGCAGCACCGCGGCATACGGCGACCGGCAGATGTTCCCGGTGCACACGGTGAGCAGGCGAACCTTCTCGGTGGCCTCGGGGCTGGGGTCGGCGGCGTCCATGTCGCCGTCAGCCTAGGTCACGCGGGCGTGGGACGGTCCCGGTGGCCGGAGCCCGGCGCGAGAGCCCGCACCGCGGCGGCGACCGCCTCGGCAACGCCCTCCTGGAACACCGAGGGCACGATGCAGTCGACGGTCGGCTCCTCGACGAGGTCTGCGATGGCGTGGGCCGCCGCGAGCTTCATCGCCTCGGTGATCTGGGTCGCCCCGGCATCGAGCGCACCACGGAAGATGCCGGGGAACGCGAGCACGTTGTTGATCTGGTTCGGGAAGTCCGAGCGGCCCGTGGCCACGATGGCGGCGTGTCGGCGGGCGACGTCCGGGTGCACCTCGGGCGTGGGGTTCGCGAGCGCGAACACCATGCCGTGCGGTGCCATCGACGCGATCTCCTCCTCCGGCACCTGCCCACCCGAGACACCGACGAACACGTCGGCGCCCTCGAGGGCCGCGCCGAGGGGGCCGTGCAGGGCACGCGGGTTGGTCGATGCGGCCAGCCGGCTCTTGTGCCCGGTGAGGTCCTGGCGCTCCGGCGAGATGATGCCGCGCGAGTCGCACACCACGACGTCGCGCACCCCGGCGCGCTGCAGCAGCCGGGTCACGGCGACCCCGGCCGCCCCGGCCCCGGAGACGACCACCCGCAGGTCCGGCAGGTGTCGGCCGAGCACCTTCGCGGCGTTGAGCAGCCCGGCGAGCACCACGATCGCCGTGCCGTGCTGGTCGTCGTGGAACACCGGGATGTCGAGGCGCTCCTTGAGCTGCTCCTCGATGTCGAAGCACCGCGGCGCCGAGATGTCCTCGAGGTTGATGCCGCCGTACGACGGCGCGATGCGGGCGATGGCCTCGACCAGCTCCTCGACGGTGCCGGTCTCCATGACGACCGGCACGGCGTCGATGCCGGCGAAGTGCTTGAAGAGCACCGCCTTGCCCTCCATCACCGGCAACGCCCCGAGCGGACCGATGTCGCCCAGACCGAGCACCGCCGTGCCGTCGCTGATGACGGCAACGGTGTTGCCGCGGGCGGTGTAGCGGGTCGACAGGCTGGGGTCGGCGGCGATCGCGAGCGAGACCTCGGCGACGCCGGGGGTGTACAGCAGGGCCAGGTCCTCGCGGTCCCGCAGCGGCTGCGTCGCGTGTACCCCCAGCTTCCCGCCCTCGTGAGCACGGAAGACCGGGCTCTGCGGGTCGAAGAAGGGAACGTGCGGCGACGCGGCCATGGGGGCAGCTCCTCGAGGGAAGGGCGGGTGGCCCACCAGCGCGAGGCGGGGGCCGGGCAGTGCGCGAGGCCGAGGGGGGTGCTTCTCCGCCGTTCGCTGCGCGCGGGGGTGTCCGCGGGTGGTGTGCATCATCGCACAGCCAGATAGTTACCGCGGTGTGACGCGCACGACGCGAGGCGGTGGCAGGATCGGCCCCGTACACCGTGCCGAGGCCTCACCCCGCCTCGGTGCACCTCCGTGAAAGGACCACCATGTTCCGCACCCGTGCCCTGGCGGTGGCCGCCATCGCCACGACCGCGCTAGCCCTGACCGCCTGCGGCTCCGACTCGCTCTCCGAGGGTGACTCGAGCTCCGCATCAGCCTCGACGTCAGCAAGTGCCCCCACCGTCGACCCGGCCCTGGTCGCCAAGCTCCCGGCCAAGATCAAGGATGCCGGCACCATCAACATCGGCACCGACGCCACCTACCAGCCCAACGAGTACCTGGACGCCGACGGCAAGACCGTCATCGGCATGGACGTCGACCTCTTCGACGCCGTCATGGCCAAGTTCGGCGTCAAGACCAACTGGGTGCCCTCCGCGTTCGACGCGATCATCCTCGGCGTCCAGAGCGGCAAGTACGACGTCGGCGTCTCCAGCTTCACGCGTCAACGCCGAGCGCGAGGCGCAGGCGACGATGGTCAGCTACTTCAAGGCCGGCACCCAGTGGGTCACCCAGAAGGGCAACCCCAAGGGCATCAACCCCGACGACGCGTGCGGCAAGACGGTCGGCGTGCAGAAGGCCACCGTCCAGGCCGACGACGACCTCCCCAAGCGCAACAAGGCGTGCACCGACGCCGGCAAGCCGGAGATCAAGGCGCTCGTCGACGCCGACCAGGCCAAGGTCACCGCGAGCGTGCAGTCCGGCAAGGCCGACGCCATGCTCGTCGACCTCCCGCCGGCCATCGCCGCCGTCGAATCCACCAACGGCACCCTCGAGCTGCTCGGCGAGCAGTACGACTCGGCCCCCTACGGCTACGTGCTGACGAAGGACGACACCGGCTCCGCCTTCGGCGCGGCCATCGTCGAGGCCCTCAAGCGCTCAAGGCCGACGGCACCTACGACCAGATCCTCACGAAGTGGAAGACCGAGGCCGGCGCGATCGACGACTTCGCCGTGAACCCGACGGTCAGCTGACGCCATGACCGCGTCGACGCAGGACCGGCCGGGCGCCATCGACGCCCGGCCGGTCCGGCACCCCGGGCGCTGGGTGGCCGTGGTCCTCATCGCGGTCGTCGCCGCGATGATCATCAGCTCGTTCGTCACCAACGAGAAGTGGAACTTCCCGTTCGCGTTCGAGATCATGCAGCAGAGCCCGGTGATCGAGGGCCTGTGGAAGGGCACGATCTTCGGCACCGTCGGCGCGATGATCCTCGGCATCGGCCTCGGCGTCGTGCTCGCGGTGATGCGCCTGTCGACCAACCCGGTGCTGCGCGGGGTCGCCTTCGTCTACACGTGGTTCTTCCGCGCCATCCCGCGCTACGTCCTGCTCGTGCTGCTCGGCACCGGCATCGGCTTCCTGTACCCGGCGTTCGACATCGGGGTGCCGTTCGGCCAGCAGATCGCGGACCTGCTGGGGCTCGACACCAACCTCACCTTCTTCTCGCTCGACTACAACAGCATCTCGAGCACCATCTGGGTCGGCATCCTGGGCCTGGGCCTGTCCGAGGCGGCCTACATGGCCGAGATCGCCCGGGCCGGCATCCTGTCGGTCGACAAGGGCCAGGCCGAGGCCGCCCAGGCGCTCGGCATGCCGCCGGGCAAGACCATGCGCCGCGTGGTGCTCCCGCAGGCCATGCGCGTCATCGTGCCGCCGACCGGCAACGAGACGATCGCCATGGTCAAGGACACCTCGCTGCTCGTCGGCGGTGCCCGTGATCGTCGAGCTGTTCTACCAGAGCTACCAGTTCGGCCAGCGCAGCTTCCAGATCATGCCCGGCATCGTCGCCGCGACGATCTGGTACCTCATCGTCTGCTCGGTCCTGATGGTCGGGCAGTCGCGCCTGGAGCGCTACTACGGCCGCGGCTTCGGGGCGATGCCGAAGAAGGCGCAGCAGAAGCTCACCGAGATCGGGGCTGACCACTGATGAGCGAGCCGACCACCGCCACGACCGACGAGGCCCTCCCGCTCGTCCACGCGGTCAACGTCACCAAGGCCTTCCACGGCACCGAGGTGCTCAAGGGCATCGACATGGACGTGCGCCGCGGCGAGGTCGTCGTGCTGCTCGGTCCCTCCGGGTCGGGCAAGACCACCTTCCTGCGCTGCATCAACCAGCTCGAGACCATCGACGGCGGCCGGATCTGGGTCGACGGCGACCTGATGGGCTACGAGGACCGCGAGCGGCACGCTGCACCGGCTCCCCGACAAGCGCGATCGCCGCCCAGCGCCGCGACATCGGCATGGTCTTCCAGCGGTTCAACCTCTTCCCGCACATGACGGTGCTCGAGAACGTCATCGAGGCGCCGGTGCAGGTCAAGGGCGTCAAGAAGAAGGTGGCGACGGCGACGCGCCCTGGAGCTGCTCGAGCAGGTGGGCCTGGGCGACAAGCCGTCGGCCTACCCCGCGCAGCTCTCCGGTGGCCAGCAGCAGCGCGTCGCCATCGCCCGGGCCCTCGCGATGGACCCCAAGCTGATGCTCTTCGACGAGCCGACGAGCGCGCTCGACCCGGAGCTGGTCGGCGAGGTGCTCAAGGTCATGCGCGACCTCGCGAAGCGCGGGATGACGATGATCGTGGTCACCCACGAGATGGGCTTCGCCCGCGAGGTCGCCGACCGCGTCGTCTTCATGGACGCCGGTGTCGTCGTCGAGGAGGGCCCGCCCGCCCAGGTCATCGGCAACCCCCAGCACAAGCGCACCAAGGCGTTCCTGTCGCGGATGCGGCAGGAGGAGGCCGCCCACGCCGAGGCCGTCGTCGCGTCGGCCACCGAGAACGCGGAGGCGCTCGCCGCGATCGCCGCGGCCGACGCCGAGGCCGACGAGGCCGCCCGGGCCGCGCGCGACGACGCGTGGGACGCCACCCAGCAGCGGTGAGCCGACGGCCCCGGGTGCCGTGGCCCGCCCTCGTGCGCGTCCGTGGTCGGTCGATGCTGCCCACCTACCGTGACGGCGACATCCTGCTGGTGCTGCGCGGCATCCGCCCGCGGCCCGGGAGGGCGGCCGTGGTGCGCCTCCCGCCGGACGCCGGCGGACGTCCCCGACCGGTGTCCGTGAAGCGGGTGACCGGGCCGGATCCGGCTGCGCCACAGCGCTGGTGGATCGACTGCGACAACGCCGCCGAGGGGGTCACGTCGTTCGACGTGGGGTCCCTGACCAGCGAGGACATCCTGGCGGTGGTCGTCGGGTCGGTGCGGCGGCCGCTGGGGTAGGTTGGGCTGGACCGCACGTCCCGAACCCCGAGGAGAGAGACCCATGCTGTCCCTGTTCCGCATCACCGACGTCTCGGCGCACTGCGACCTGCCGTGCGGCGTGTACGACCCCGCCCAGGCCCGCATCGAGGCGGAGTCGATCAAGGCGATCATCGCGAAGGTCGCAGACAACGACGACCCCGACTTCCGCACCCGCGCCATCCTCATCAAGGAGCAGCGCTCCGAGCTCGTCAAGCACCACCTCTGGGTGCTGTGGACCGACTACTTCAAGCCCCCGCACTTCGAGAAGTACCCCGAGCTGCACACCCTCGTCAACGAGGCCACCAAGCTCGCGGGCGCGTCCGGCACCAAGGGTGAGCTCGACGCCGCCAAGGCCGACGAGCTGCTCGCCAAGATCGACGAGATCGCGCGCATCTTCGCGGAGACGAAGAAGGCCTGAGGCCTGGGTGCCGTCAGGCCTCGGGGACGGTGACGACGTAGACCTCGCCGACGCCCTCGAGGTCGACGGCACCCTCGCCGGCGGGTACGAACACCGAGTCGACGTCGCCCAGCTCGAGGGTGCGGGCGGCCGACGCCAGGGTCACGCGTCCGCGCAGGCAGAAGGCGATGCGCGGCCCGTGCTCGCCCGGCAGCACCCGCCCGGGGGTCACCCGGAAGAGCCGGAACCGGTCGGACGCGGTGTCGAAGGCCTCGAGCCCGGGCTCGACGACCCGGCCCCGGCCCGCCACGCCGTCGGCGAGGGGGTCGACGATGCGCAGCAGCTCGGGAACGTTGACCGCCTTGCTGGTCAGGCCGGCCCGCACGACGTTGTCGGAGTTGGCGAGCACCTCGATGCCCAGCCCGCGCACGTAGGAGTGCAGCACGCCGGCAGCGACGTCGATGTACTCCCCCGGCTGCAGCACCCGGTGGTGCATGAGCAGGAGCACGACGATGCCGATGTCGTCGGGGTGCTCCTCGGCGACGCGCACCACGGCTGCCGCGGCATCGCCCACCTCGTCACCCGCGGCCTCGAGCCGCACACAGGCCGCCACCACCTCGCGGGCGAGGTCGGCCACCTCTCCGGCCGGGGTGTCGAGCACCGCGCCGAGCATGGCGTGGGCCGGGTCGTCGGAGACGGCGGCCTTCTCGACCATGTCGGTGAGCCGGAGCACGCCCAGCCGGTCGACGAGGTCGGCCACCTCGGTGTGGGTGCGCATGCCGACGAACACCTCGAACGGCGAGATCGCGAGCAGCAGCTCGGGCTTGGCCCAGTCGTCGACGTACACCGAGTCGCCGGAGGCAGCCCGCACCCCCGTGGCCTCCTCCGCGGTCGGGTGTGCCTGGATCGAGATCGCCCGGCCGGGGGCCAGCACCTTGAGCAGGAAGGGCAGCCGCGGACCGAACCGCGCCACGCACTCCTCCCCCAGCTCGCGGACCGGGTCGGCGGCCACCACGGCGGCGAGGTCCGGTCCCCCGTCCCGGTCGGTGCCGGCGGGGCCCTCCTCGTGGGCGCCCATCCACAGCTCGGACTCCGGTTCGGGGCTCGGGATGGCGCGCCCCTGCAGGCTGGCGATGGACACGTGCGATCCCCACGCGTCGGTGAAGATGACGGGCGTCAGGCGATCCACGGGACCTCTCCGGGGGTGGGGCGGGGCACCCGATGCTAACGCGCGACGGGCTCGGGTTCCCCGACCCGGCCCACGGCCGTGTCCGACGTCGCGACGGCCAGCGCCTCGACCACCTCGGGGTCGTACTGGTAGCCCAGGCCGAGGTGGATGCGCTCGTTCGCCGCCCGGACCTGGACGGGGTCGTCGCTCCCGCCGGTGAGGTCGTCGAAGGCGTTGGCCACCTTGATGATGCGGCTCGCGACCGGCACCTCCTCGCCGAGCTCGCGCACCTGTCGGTAGGGCGTCGTCTGCGCCTCGACGTAGTCGGCCACCCGCTCCAGCCCCTCGGCGTGCCGGATGATCCTGGCCCCCTCGTCGGCGATGTCTCGCTGGTCGCTCGGCGCGGCAAGCACGGTGGCGCCGTCCGGGATGGGTTCGATGAGCGAGATCTGGCCCAGGTCGTGCAGCAGCGCGGCGTACTCCACGTCGCGCAGGTCGCGGTCGGAGACACCGAGCACCCGGCCGATCCGCAGGCTGAGGTCGGCCACCCGCTCCGCATGACCGGTGGGGGTGTACCCACCGTGCTCGGTGAGGTGCGACAGGGTCGCGATCGTCTGGCGGTACGTCACCCGGTTGCGGGCGTAGCGCCCGACAGCGACGTAGGTGATCGCGAGCGGGAAGAGCGCGACCGGCAGCGACAGCAGCCCCAGGACGGGTGCCATCAGCGCGACCATCGGGCCCGAGACGACGACGGCGAGGGTGAGCGGCGCCACCTCCCCGAACTCGTCGCGCAGCGCGGCCAGCCACGGGGTGCGCTGTCGCTCCGAGCGCACCGCCGACGACAGCACGAGCTCGACCCCGATGCCGATGCCGGCCACCGCCACCATGCCGAGCGCGACCAACGACGGCGAGACCGCCTGGTCGACGCTCGAGGTCCCACAGCGATCGCCCCTCGGGGCCGACGCCGCGGGCCAGCGCGGCCGCTACGCCGACACCGACGAGCCGGGCCGCCACCTGGTCCAGACCGACCGTTCGACCCTGGAACCCCCGCACCACCGCGGCGAGAGCAGACCCCGCCGCCACGACCAGCACGACGAACCCGGCCGGCGACGTCGATGGTCGGCTCGCCGTCGACCTGACCGAGGAAGACGATGGCCAGCGCCGACGCGGAGGCAAGCGGAGCGGCCTCGCGCCCGCTCGGCATCCTGAGCCGGAACAGCTCCCCGACGGCGATCGCGACGACGAAGACGACGACGGTGTGCCAGTGCTCGGTGAGCTGGGTGAGCAGCGTCTCGCCGCCCGCGTAGAACGCTGCAGCGAGGACGGTGACGCCGACCACCAGAACCGTCCAGGCGCGGGCCGGTGGGGCTGCGGCAACAGCGACCTCACGAGGCGATCGCCCCGGTCCGGCGGGACAGCGCGTGCTCGAGGGCCCGGAGCAGGTCGTCACGGCCGGCGGGTGTGCCTCGGAGCTGCGCGACGGCCGCGTCGCTGCGTCGACCAGCCCGCCGTCCGGGGTGCCCACCTCGGTGAGCAGGTCGTACTCGTCGGCCAGGCCGACGACGAGGGCCGGCAGGCTCAGTTCCGCACCGGGCGCCAGTTCGGGGGACACCGCGTCGCGGTGGTGCGTGATGGCGTCGAGCGCCCCCGAGAGGAAGCTCAGCCCCCGCAGCAGGCGGACCCCGCGGACCGGGTAGCCGCGCAGGCCCCTGCCGCCGACCACACCGGTGCTGCGGACCAGCCCGGTCGGCAGCGTGGTGAGGCCGAGGTCGTGCAGCATGCCGGCGACCCGGACGTCGGCGACCGTCTGGGCGCGCAGCCCGAGGTGCTCGGCCATCGACGCGCTCAGCTCGGCCACGCGCCCGCTGTGACCCACCAGGTGCGGCGCCTTGGCCTCGACGGCGGCGACGAGCACGTCGAGGGCGCGCTCGTGACCCTTGACCTCCTCGGCGTACTGGCGCGTAGGCCCACTGGGCGACGACGAGCGGCGGCAGGATGAGGAACACGCTGGCCGAGCCCAGGCCGGCCGGCCCCCAGAGCACGACCATGATGAACGCGATGATGCCGTAGCCGAGGTGTGCCGGGCCGCTGGTGCGCGAGGAGCCGCCCGACCTGGGTGCGCATCGACAGGCCGGCGGCGAGCCGGACGACGACGGCGATGAGCACGAGGTTGACGACGAACTGCACGACGTCGGCGAACAGGACCGGGATGCCCGATGTGCGCGCACGATCTGCCAGGTGCCGTCGGGGGCGTCGCCACCGGGCACGCCGCCGGCCGCCATGTAGGCGACTACCGCCCACGACACCCATGGTCGCGAACATGCCGGAGTTGAACATCCGGGCGCGCAGGGGTGCACGCCCCGCTCGAAGCGGGCCGATGATCGTGCCGATGATGCCCGCGCCCGCGGGCCCGACGAGGGCCATGGCGGCGAGCAGGACGATGCTCGGTGAACGACAGGGTCACCCGGCCGGCGTCGACCTCGACGGACCCGAACCACCAGGTCAGCACCGCGAGGAGCACGCAGCACCCAGAAGGTCGGCGTCGAAGACGAGCCCGTCGACGCGGATCGCCGCCGCGGTCAGGCGACACCCGACCACGGCGACGACGCCGACGTAGACGTTGGTCGCCACGACCGACCCGTCGTGAGGCCCTTCGTGCCGGCTGCGGTGGCCTCAGTCGGTCATCGGTCAGCAGATCAGCAGATCCGCGTTCCAGTCGCCTGCCAGGAGCCGAGCTGGGCCACCTGGCCGGCGTCGGCCTTGTCCGCCGGGGCGGCCTGGGCGGTGGAGGGGACGAGCAGGGCGACGGCGGCGAGGGCGGCAGACGGCGACGACGGTGCGGAACTTGCGCATGGATAATCCCTTTCAGAGGCGGTACCGGATCCCTGGACGGCTGGGGCCGGATAGGTCGAGTCTCGCACGCACCGTCGTGTGCGACAATCATTCCGAGCCACGTGCGTCTCAACGCACCATCAGGCACACCGTCCCGACGAAAGGCACCCCGATGAGCAAGCGCGCCCGCAAGCGCCGCTCGCGCAAGGGCAACAAGGCCAACCACGGCCGCAAGCCCAACGCCTGAGCGCGTACGACACGAAGCACCCGGTAGGCCTCACGGCATACCGGGTGTTCTCGTCGTGTCGCGGCCGGTCAGGCTCGTCGATCGGCCGGTCGGGCTCAGCCGTCGGTCTCGAGGCGCACCATCGTGATGCGCTGCATGATCTGCATCCGCACCGCCAGCGGGCGCGGTCTCGCCCGAGCAGGAGCGGCGCACGACCTGCTTGAGCGCGACGTCGAGGTCGTGCTCGGCGAGGCAGGGCTGGCACTCGTTGAGGTGCGCCGCGACGCGTCGGACGTCGTCGGCGCTCATCTCGCCGTCGAGGTACTCGTAGATGCGGTGCAGGACCTCGGAGCAGTCGCCGTGTCCGGCGTGGGCGTCCTGGGTCATGACTCCTCCTGGGTGCCGCCGAAGCCACGGTCCTTGGCGTACTCGGTGAGCAGGCCGCGCAGCTGGCGCCGGCCGCGGTGCAGGCGCGACATCACGGTGCCGATGGGCGTGCCCATGATCTCGGCGATCTCCTTGTAGGCGAACCCCTCGACGTCGGCGAGGTAGACCGCCATCCGGAAGTCCTCGGGGAGCTCCTGCAGCGCCCGCTTGACCTCGCGTGTCGGGCAGGTGCTCGAGCGCCTGCGACCTCGGCCGACTTCAGGCCCACCGAGCGTGTGCGACTCGGCGCGCGCGAGCTGGTAGTCCTCGACCTCGGCCGCGTCGGACTGCAGCGGCTCGCGCTGCCGCTTGCGGTAGGTGTTGATGTAGGTGTTGGTGAGGATGCGGTACATCCACGCCTTGAGGTTGGTGCCGGGCTGGTACTGGTGGAACGCGGCGTACGCCTTGGCGTAGGTCTCCTGGAGCAGGTCCTCGGCGTCGGCCGGGTTGCGCGTCGTGCGCATCGCGGCGGCGTACAGCTGGTCGAGCAGCGGCAGCGCCTCGCGCTCGAAGCGGGCCTGACGCTCGGCGGTGGTCTCGGTGGCGACGTCGACCTCGGCGTCGGGGGGGCTGTCGACGGGTGTCGGTGGAGTGGTCATCGTCTCCCAGCCTATCCGGGCCCGGCTGGGGGCTGTGGTGTCGAGGACGAACACGAGGTCGTGACCTTTCCTGGGCGCGGGCGCGGACAGGTCGGTCAACGCCCTCCCCGGCGACCGCATTCCCCGCTGCCGGCCGGTGGCGCGGTCAGATCGCGGTCAGCCGCTGCCGACGACGCAGGGCGGCCACCGCGTGCGCCGACCCGCCGATCGAGTGGGCCCCGGTGACGACGTCGAGCGTCGCCGTCGGGCGGCAGGACGGCCTCGAGCTCGGCCGGGGTGCCGAACGGGTCGGTGCGGCCCTGCACGACGTGCACCGGGATGCCGTCGTGCCGACGGCATCGCGAGCTCCGCGGCGCGCGAGCTCTCGGGCCTGGCCGGGCGGGTGCAGCGGGAAGGACAGCGCCACGACCGCGCGAGCGCCCACGGCCGCGGCCGTGCGGCACGCGACCCGGGCGCCGGCGCTGCGGCCACCGACGACGAGCGGGCCCGGGCCCGAGGTCCGCTGCGAGCGCCGCCAGCACGGGCAGCCAGGCCACGTCGAGCGAGGCGGGGGCGCGGCCGACCTTCTGCCCGGCCACCCGCCACGGCTGGTCGACGAGCACGACGACCCAGCCGGCCGTCACGGCCGCGTCGCGTGTCGCGAGCACGTCGAGGGTCCAGCGCAGGCCGCCGGCACCGTGGCCGAGCACGAGCGAGACCGGCCGGGATGCCGTCGGGTCGGGTCGTCGTGGTCCGCGCCGGGCCGAGCGGGGTGTCGACGAGCCGCACCTCACCGGGCCGGTCGCCCGGCTCGCCGGCGCCGGTCCGCTCACCCGTGGCCCCCGATGACCTCGCCGGTCACCGGGTCGACGACCCCGACGAGCTCCTCGGCCGGCAGCGCGGTCGAGCAGCTGCGGGCCGTTCGACCGGTTGCTGCTCACGGCCCGCGACACGGGGTAGGCCGTGAAGCGACCGGCGGCCCGCGGCTCGAGCAGGCCGAGCACGTCGGCGGCCCCGGTGGCCGGGTCGAGCCAGGTGGCCCACTCCTCGCGGCTCGAGGACGAGCGGCTGGCGGTCGTGGATGCGGTCGAGCCCCGGCTCGGCGGGCCCGGTGACGACGGTGAAGGTGCGTCAGCCAGGCCAGCGGGTCGTCGGCGTCGCTGACCGTCGGGTCGCGCCAGAACTCGTACAGGCCGGCCATGGCGACACTGCCGCCGTCGACCCGTGAGGTGAAGAACGGCTGCTTGCGCGGCTTGCCCTTGGCGTCGAGCGCGGTCGGTGACGCCTGCCACTCGTACCACCCGCGCGCCGGCACCAGGCAGCGCCGCGACGCCAGCGGCCCGGGCGAAGGCCGGCTTGTCGGCGACCGACTCGACCCGGGCGTTGATCATCCGGGCAGCGCCGCCGGGGTCCTTGGACCAGCTCGGCACCAGGCCCCAGGTGAGCAGCCGCAGCTGGCGGCGCGGCGGGGCGTCGCCGGTCCTCGCGAGGGGCCCGCGCCAGCACGACGGGGGCCTGCTTGGTCGGCGCCATGTTGTGGTCCGGCCGCCCGGGCGGGGGGTCCTGGGGGTTGACCAGGACGCTGCGACCGGGCTCGCCGGTGCGGTCCTCGTCGACCTCGAACTCCAGCACGAGCTCGTCAGGGTTCGCCGTCGCGGCATACCGACCACACATGGACGTCAGGCTACTTACCCGGGCCGTCGAGCAACTACCGTAGGGACTTCACATCAGTCCAGCAGGAACTGACCGGGAGGACCCCTGATGACCTTGGTGCGACGCGTCGCCCGCCCCATGCTCGCCGCGATGTTCGTCGCCGGCGGTCTCGACCAGCTCAAGCACCCCGGGCGCAAGGCCGACACGGCTCGCGCCGCTCATCGAGAAGGTCGCGCCGGTCGTGGGACTGCCCGACGACACCGAGCTGCTGGTGCGGGCCAACGGCGCCGCGATGGTCGGTGCCGGGTCGCTGTTGGCGCTGGGCAAGCTCCCCCGCCTCGCGTCGGCGGTGCTCGCGGCGACGTTGGTGCCCACCACGGTTGCGGCGCACTCGTTCTGGCAGGAGCAGGACCCCGAGGTCCGCGCCAAGCAGAAGGTCCAGTTCCTCAAGAACCTCGGCCTGCTCGGCGGCCTGCTCCTCGCGGCCGTCGACACCGAGGGAAAGCCCGGCCTGGCCTACCGCGCCCACATGGTGAACGCCAGCGCGCATCGGGCCGCTCGTCAGACCCGCCGCGAGGCGCGTCACGTGGCCCACGCCGCCGCCCGCGAGGCCAAGCTGAAGGCGGTCCAGGCGCAGCATGCCATCGGCTGACTGGACGGCACCCACCGCCACCGGGCCGGTCGACGCGCGCGTCGTCCTCCCGGGCAGCAAGTCCCTCACCAACCGCTACCTCGTGCTCGCCGCACTCGCGAACGACGTGTCCCTGCTGCGGTCGCCGCTCCGCTCACGCGACACCCTGCTCATGGTGCAGGCCCTGCGCACCCTGGGCGCGGTGGTCGAGGACGTCGACGACGGTCGACTGGCTCGTGACCCCGGGGCGGCTGGTCGGCGGGGGCACCGTCGACTGCGGGCTCGCCGGCAACGTCATGCGCTTCGTCCCGCCGGTGGCGGGCCTGGCCGACGGGCCGGTCCGCTTCGACGGCGACCCGCACGCCCGGCTGCGCCCGATGGCACCGGTGCTCGACGCGCTGCGCACCCTCGGGGTCGAGGTCGACGACGACGGCCGCGGCGGCCTGCCGTTCACGGTCCACGGCCGCGGGTCGGTGCGCGGTGGCGCCGTCACCCTCGACGCCTCGGCGTCCTCGCAGTTCGTCTCGGGCCTGCTCCTGTCCGGCGCACGCTTCGACGAGGGCGTCACCGTGCACCACGACGGCAAGGCCGTGCCGAGCCTGCCGCACATCGAGATGACCGTCGAGACGCTGCGCGACGCCGGTGTCGTGGTCGACGACGCCGAGGTGCACACCTGGCGGGTCGAGCCGAGCGAGGTCAACGCCCTCGACGTGCAGGTCGAGCCCGACCTGTCCAACGCCGCGCCAGTTCCTCGCCGCGGCGCTGGTCACCGGCGGCCGGGTGCAGGTGCCGGGCTGGCCGCAGTACACGACCCAGGGCGGTGACTTCGTCCGCGACGTCCTCGACATGATGGGCGCCGAGGTCGTGCTCGACCGGGCCGGGCTCACGGTCAGCGGCGTCGACGGCATCTCCGGCATCGACGTCGACCTGCACGACGCCAGCGAGCTGACCCCGGTGGTCGCCGCCCTGTGCGCCCTGGCCGACTCGCCGAGCGTCATCCGCGGTGTCGCGCACATCCGCGGCCACGAGACCGACCGGCTCGCGGCCCTGCGCACCGAGCTCACCGGTCTCGGCGCCGAGGTCGACGAGACCGACGACGGGCTGCGGATCACGCCCCGCCCGCTGCTCGGCGGGCACCTTCCACACCTACGCCGACCACCGCATGGTCATGGCCGCCGCCGTGCTCGGACTGCGTCGTGCCCGGGCTCGTCGTCGAGGACGTCGGCACCGTCGCCAAGACGATGCCGGAGTTCACGCAGCTGTGGGACCGCATGCTCAGCGGCCGGGTCACGGCGGGCGCCTGATGGCACGAGCGGCGGGCTCCTACGACGAGTCCGATGTACGAATCCGCCCCAGCCGCAGGGGAACTCGCCCGCGAAGCAAGGACCGCCCCGCCCACGAGGATGCCGTGCCCGGTCGGGTGACCGGTGTCGACCGCGGTCGCTACACGACCCTCGTCGGCGACGGCGAGGCCCGCCACGTCGTCATCGCGATGCGGGCCCGCGAGCTCGGCCGCAAGGGCATCGTCGTCGGCGACGACGTCGACCTCGTCGGCGACACGACCGGCGGCCGACGGCAGCCTGGCCCGCATCGTGCGCGTGGCGCCGCGGGGCACGGTGCTGCGGCGCACCGCCGACGACACCGACCCGGTCGAGCGGGTCCTCGTGGCCAACGCCGACCAGCTCGTCGTCGTCTCCGCCCTGGCCAACCCCGAGCCGCGCCCCCGGCTGATCGACCGCTGCCTGGTCGCCGCCTACGACGCCGGCATGGAGCCCCTGCTCGTGCTCACCAAGGCCGACCTCACCGACCCGGCGCCCTTCCTCGAGCAGTACGCCGCGCTGTCGGTGCGTCACCTCGTGACGGCCCGACACGACGGCACGCACCGACGGGCTCGACGCGCTGCGTGAGGCGCTCGCCGGGCGGGTCAGCGTGCTCGTCGGCCACTCCGGGGTCGGCAAGTGCACGCTCGTCAACGCCTTGGTGCCCCTGGCCCTGCGCGCCACCGGCGTGGTCAACGACGTCACCGGCCGGGGCCGGCACACGTCGTCGTCAGCGGTCGCCCTCGCGCTGCCCGACGACGACGGCTGGGTCATCGACACCCCCGGCATCCGGTCCTTCGGGCTCGCCCACGTCGACCTGGCCCGGATCATCCAGCACTTCCCCGACCTCGAGCCCGGCACCGCGCAGTGCCCGCGCGGCTGCACGCACGACGAGGAGGAGTGCGCCCTCGACGCCTGGGTGGACAGCGGTGCCGCCGGGCCCGCCGGGCCGTCGCGCCTGGACTCGCTGCGCCGGCTGCTGCGAGCGCGCACCCCCACCACCGACGACTGACCCACTGACAGACGGCAGCGGCCCCCGGGAGGTCTCCCGGGGGCCGCTGTCGGTGCTGCGTGCTCGGTCAGCCGTTCGGCGGGCGGTGGTCACCGGGCTGCTCGTCGATGAGGCGCGTGCCGTCCTGCGGCGCGGTGTCGGAGTCGGCGTGCAGTGCGTCCGAGCGCTCCGCCCCGGACTCGGCGGCCGAGGAGTCGAGGTCCTCCCCGCCCCCGGCTGCGCCGAAGCCGGCACCCAGGTCGTCGAGGTCCGCTGAGTCGGTGGTCGTGAACCTGCTGTCGGGCTCGACGTCCGACACGTCGACGGTCTCGACGATGGTGCGCGCCTCGGCGAAGTGGCACGCCGACAGGTGCTCGCCGGCGCCGTCCGAGCGCAGCTCGAGCTGGGGCTCCTCCTGCGAGCAGATCTCCTGGGCCTTCCAGCAGCGGGTGTGGAAACGGCAGCCGGACGGCGGGTTCGCCGGCGAGGGCACGTCGCCGACGCAGGACGATCTGCTCGCGCTTGCCGCGCAGCGTCGGGTCGGGCACCGGCACGGCCGACAGCAGCGCCTGGGTGTACGGGTGCGTCGGGCGGCTGTAGACCTCGTCCTCCTCGCCGAGCTCGGCCATCCGGCCGAGGTACATGACGCCGACCCGGTCGGAGATGTGCCGCACGACCGACAGGTCGTGCGCGATGAAGACGTAGGCCAGGCCGAGCTCGTCCTGGAGCTTCTCCATCAGGTTGACGACCTGGGCCTGCACCGACACGTCGAGCGCCGAGACCGGCTCGTCGCAGACGAGCACCTTCGGGTTGAGCGCGATGCCGCGGGCGATGCCGATGCGCTGCCGCTGGCCGCCGGAGAACTGGTGCGGGTAGCGGTTGATGTGCTCGGGGTTGAGCCCGACCAGGTCGAGCAGCTCCTGGACCCGCTGCGCGGCGCCCGCCCTTGGGCACGACGTCCGTGTGGATCTCGAACGGCTCGCCGATGATGTCGCCGACGGTCATCCGGGGGTTCAGCGAGGTGTACGGGTCCTGGAAGACGATCTGGATGTCGCGGCGCATCCGGCGCATCTCGCGCCCCGACGCGCCGCTCCATGTCGGCGCCCTCGAAGATGACCTTGCCCGCGGTGGGCTCCTCGAGGCGCATGAGCAGCCGGCCGAGCGTGGACTTGCCGCAGCCGGACTCGCCGACGATGCCGAGCGTCTCGCCCTTGTGCAGGTCGAAGCTCACCCCGTCGACGGCCTTGACCTGCGCCGACGGTGCGGCGCAGCACGCCCTTCTTGATCGGGTAGTGCTTGACCAGGTCCTGTGCGCTGAGAATGACCTCAGGCATCGATGACCTCCTCGGCGAAGTGGCAGGCCGAGAAGCGGCCGGGGACGACCTCACGCAGCGCGGGACGGTCCGTGCGGCACATGTCCTGCGCCATCCGGCAGCGCGGGTTGAACGGGCAGCCCGGCGGGATCCGCATCAGGTTCGGGGGCAGCCCGTTGATCGCGGCGAGCGTCTGGCCCTTCTGGTCCAGGCGCGGGATCGAGTCGAGCAGGCCCCGGTGTACGGGTGGGCCGGCGCGGCGTAGAGCTCGTGCACCGTCGGCGGTCTCGACGAGCCGGCCGGCGTACATGACGGCGATCCGGTCGGCGACGTCGGCGACGACGCCGAGGTCGTGCGTGATGAGGATGAGCCCCATGCTGGCGCTCCTCCTGCAGCTCCTGCAGCAGCGTCCATGATCTGCGCCTGGACGGTGACGTCGAGGGCGGTCGTCGGCTCGTCGGCGATGAGCACCGCCGGGTCGAGCGCGATGGCCATCGCGATCATGATGCGCTGGCGCATGCCGCCGGAGAACTGGTGCGGGTAGTCCTTGACCCGCTCGCGCGCGGCCGGGATCGAGACCCGCTCCATCAGCCGATCGCCTGCTCGAGGGCGTCGGACTTGTTCATGCCGCGGTGGGTGCGGAACATCTCGGCGATCTGCCAGCCGACCGGGAACACCGGGTTCAGCGAGGACAGGGCGTCCTGGAAGATCATCGAGATCCTCGGGCCCGCGGGTGAGCCGACGCTGCTCCTCGGGCATCGAGAGCAGGTCCTGGCCGCAGTAGCGGATGTGCCCGCTGGGGATGACGGCCGGCGGCATGTCGAGGATGCCCATGATCGGCCTGCGCCGTCACGGACTTGCCCGACCCGGACTCGCCGAGGATGGCGAGCGTCTCGCCCTGGTGCAGCTTGAACGAGACGCCGTTGATCGCCGTCGCGACACCGTCGCGGGTGTGGAACTCGACGAAGAGGTCGTCGACCTCGAGCAGCAGGCCGTCCTCGGGGGTGTAGGTGTACTGGCTGCCCGAGGTCTTCTTCGACCGGCGGGGCTTGGTGTCCTGGGTGGTCAACGTTCCTCCGTCGGGTCAGCGGTTCTTCGGGTCGAGGGCGTCGCGCACCGCGTCGCCGAGCATGATGAACGCCAGCACCGCCAGGGAGAGGAAGACGCTGGGGAAGAACAGCATGTGCGGGGTGGTGCGCAGGCCGACGAGCGCCGCGCTGATGTCGATGCCCCACGAGATGGCCGGCGGCTGCAGGCCGATCCCGAGGAAGGACAGGGTCGCCTCGGCGGCGATGTACGCGCCGAGGTTGATGGTGGCGACGACGATGACCGGTGCCAGCGAGTTCGGCAGCACGTGCGAGCGCACGATCCGGTTCGGGCTGGCGCCGAGCGCCCGCGCGGCCTGGACGTAGTCGTTGGGCTTGACCTGGATGACGCTGCTCCGCGTCAGTCGGGCCAGGCTCGGCCAGCCGAGGATGACCAGGGCCAGCACGACCTTCAGGACGATGAGGAAGTAGTTGTCGTTGAAGAAGTCGGGCAGCGAGACCAGGAAGATGATCGCGCCGAGCAGCAGCGGGATCGCGAAGAACACGTCAGCGATGCGCGACAGGAGCGAGTCGGCCCAGCCACCCTGGTAGCCCGACATCACGCCGATGGTTCCGCCGATGAGCACGGTCGCCCACGGTGCAGAGGACACCGACGAGGATCGAGGCGCGGGCACCGTAGACGCACCGGGCGTAGATGTCGTAGCCCTGGATGTCGCGCCCGAACCACGCGTCGACGCCGGGCCGCTCGCGCGACTTGGCGAGGACCGCGTTGGTCGGGTCGGTGCTGGTGAACAGGCTGGGCCAGATGGCCATGAGCACGAAGACCGTGATCAGGCGTGATGGCGACCCAGAACAGCGGGTTGCGGCGCATCGTCGCGCCAGGCGTCCGACGCGAGGGAGCGCTCCTCGTTGGAGTCGCCGCCCTCGTAGTGGCTCGGTGACGCCGATTTCGGCGATGGCGGCTTCAGTCATGGCTGATCCTCGGGTCGAGCAGGCCGTAGAGCAGGTCGACGAGCAGGTTGACGAACAGGTAGACGATGACGAGGACGGTCACCGCCCCGACGACGGAGGCGCCGTCACGAGCCCGGATCGAGTTGTAGATGTAGCCGCCGATGCCGGGGATGTTGAAGATGCGCTCGGTGACGATGGCGCCGCCGAGCAGCGCGCCGAAGTCGAAGCCGATGAAGGTGACGACCGGGATCAGCGAGTTGCGCAGCGCGTGCAGGCCGATGGCCCGGCGCCGGGTGAGGCCCTTGGCCACCGCGGTGCGCACGTAGTCGGCCCGCAGGTTCTCGGTGAGGTTGGTGCGGGTCAGCCGGGTGACGTAGGCCAGCGAGACCGAGCCCAGCACCATGGCGGGCAGCAGCAGCTCGTAGAACGAGGGGTTCGTCGAGGTCACCGTGACCGGGAACAGGCCCAGCTTGACGCCCAGGAAGTACTGGGAGACGACCGCCGATGACGAAGATGGGGATCGAGATGACGACGATCGTCGAGACGAGCACGAGGTTGTCGAGGAACCCGCCCTTCTTGATGCCGGTGAGCACGCCGGCGAGGATGCCGAGGATCGACTCGAAGAGGATCGCCATGAGCGCGAGCTTCGCGGTGATCGGGTAGCGCATCTTGAGCTGGTCGGTGACCTTGATGCCGTTGGAGGTCTCGCCGAGGTCGCCCTGGACGAGGTTGCCGAGGTACTTGCCGTACTGGACCGGCAGCGGGTCGTTGAGGTTGTACTTCTCCCGGAACGCCGCGGCGTACGCCGGCGGGCACGGTCGTTCTCCACACTTCCCGGCCAGTGGGTCGCCCGGGAGGGCGAAGACCATGGCGAAGATGAGGAACGTCGCGCCCAGGATCACCGGGATCATCTGCAACAACCGGCGGATGATGTAAGTGCCCACGTCACCTCCCTGCGTTCTCGGGCCGTCGCTGCGGTGGGACGGCGTCGTCTGTAGATGTACCGGGTCGAACCTAGCCCAATGGGCGGGGGCACCCAACCCTGCGGACCCGGCATCCGTGGGTGGTTCTCGCCCTCGCACGGACGTCGGCCTGCCAGCGGGCGCTGGCAGGCCGACGTCGCGTGGTGTGAACCTGGTGGTTCAGCTACCTCACTTGACGGAGATCGACGGGAGGTCGATCGTGCCGAAGGCGGTGATCTTCACACCGTCGACCTTGTCCGACCAGCCCATCGTGGTCTTGCCGTACCACATCGGGATGGAGGCCATGTCCTTGGCCAGGAGCGCCTCGGCCTCCTGGTACTTCGCGTTGGCAGCCGCCGGGTCGGTGGCAGCCGCGGCGTCGACGAGGTCCTTGTCGAACTCCGGGTTGGAGTAGTCGCCGTCGTTCGAGGACGCGCCGGTCTTGTAGATCGGGGCGAGGAAGTTCTCGATCGAGGGGTAGTCCATCTGCCAGCCGGTGCGGAACAGGCCCTTCATCTTGCGGTCCGCGATCTGGCTGCGGAAGGTCGCGAAGTCGACGACCCCGACGGCCTGGCACTCGACGCCCAGGGCCTGCTTGATGCTGTTGCAGGTGGCCTCGGTCCACTCCTTGTGCGCGGCGTCCGCGTTGTAGGAGAGGGTGATCTTGTCGCCCTTGAAGCCGCCGGCCTCCGCGAGCAGGGCCTTGGCCTTGGCCGGGTCGTACTTGCAGAACTCACCGCACTGCGTCGGCCTTGTAGCCGTCGACGACCGGGGAGACCCAGCCGGTGGCGGGGACGCGGGTGCCGTTGAAGATCTGCTTGATGATGGTCTCGCGGTCGATCGCCATCGAGATCGCCTGCTTGATCCGCGGGTCGGCGTAGTTCGGGTCGACCTTGCTCGGCGCCGCGGTGATCGTCTGGATGACACCAGACTCCTTCTGCGCGTTGCGGTCGGGCAGGTCCGACTTGTACTTGTCGTCGATCAGCGCGCTCGCCGGGATCTCGTCGGTGACGTCGAGGTTGTTGGCGAGGACGTCGTTGTAGGCGGCGTCGGGGTCCTGGTAGATCTTGAAGGTGACCTTGTCGACGTTGCCACCGAAGTCGCCCGTGTAGTCGGCGAACTTCGACAGGACGATCGCCTGCTCCTTGGTCCACGAGTCGAGCTTGTACGGGCCGGTGCCGATCGGCTTGTCGCCGAAGGCCTTGGGGTCCGCGAAGAACGACGTCGGGCAGCGGCGAGAAGGCCGAGTAGCCGAGGCGCACCGGGAGGTTCGAGACCTTCTCGGTGGTCTTGATGGTGAAGGTGTGGTCGTCGACGACCTTCAGGCCGGTCATCTCCTTGGCCTTCGGGGTGAAGCCCTCACACGGGTCGTCCGGGTTCGTGGTGCCGGCGCACTGGAGGTCGGCGAAGCCCTCGATGGGCTCCATGAAGTAGCCGCTCGACTGGGCGTTCGGGCCGTAGGCCGCGTAGTTCCAGGCGTCGACGAAGCTCTTGGAGGTGACCTCGGTGCCGTCGTGGAACTTGTAGCCCTGCTTCAGCTTGACGGTGAAGTTCTGGTTGTCGGTCGTCTCGATCGACTCGGCGATGTCGTTGGTCGGCTTGGCCGTCTCGGCGTCGTAGTGGACGAGCTTGGCGAAGACAGCGTCGATGACGTTGCCACCACAGGTCTCGGTGGTGTTGCTCGGGACGAGCGGGTTCTGCGGGTTGCACCCGCGAACGGTGATCTCCCCGCCCGTCTTGGCGCCAGCTGCCGAGGTCGCGGTGTCGTCGCTGTCGCCGCTGCCGCAACCTGCGGCGAGCAGTGCAACTGCGGACAGAGCCGCAACCGCGACCGTGCGAGTGGTTCCTCGCATGGATGTCCTCCTACGTTAAGTGGTGTCACCACCCGTTGGTCGGGTGGCCGGGTGCCGAGGGTTGCTCCCGATCGGGGGCAACTCGGAGTGCATCGCCCTCCGGCGTGCGTGGTCCATGAAAGACCATGGCTGGCCCCAACGGAAGGATTAGATACGCCCGAGATGTGATTGTGACCGAAGCGCGACCGGATCGAAGCCGGGCCGAAGAATCTTCGGCCGGCGGCCGCTAGGTTGGGGCCCGTGCCCGGCTACGACGACGACCTGCGCCTCGCCCACGTGCTCGCAGATGCGGTCGAGCGCATCACCGTCGCGCGGTTCCGCGCCGAGGACCTGCGGGTCGACACCAAGCCGGACCTCACCCTGGTGAGCGACGCCGACCGCGACGCCGAGGAGCTGATCCGCGCCCAGCTCAAGCGCACCCGGCCACGCGACGCCGTCATCGGCGAGGAGTTCGCCCCCACCGGGTCCAGCCCGCGGCAGTGGGTCGTCGACCCGATCGACGGCACGCACAACTTCGTGCGCGGGGTGCCCGTCTGGGCGACGCTCATCTCCCTCGTCGACGACGGCGTCCCGGTCATCGGCCTGGTCGCGGCGCCGGCCCTGGGCCGGCGCTGGTGGGCCGCCCTGGGCTCCGGCGCCTGGGCCGGCCGCAGCCTGACCTCCGCCAAGCAGCTCCACGTGTCGCAGGTCTCGCGGCTCGAGGACGCGTCGATCTCCTGCTCGAGCTGGACCTCCTGGGGGGCCGTCGGCCGCCAGGAGGAGGTGCTCGACCTGGCCCGCGCCTGCTGGCGCGAGCGCGCGTACGGCGACTTCTGGTCCTACATGCTCCTCGCCGAGGGCGCCGTCGACATCGCGGCCGAGCCGGAGCTGGGCCTGCACGACATGGCGGCCCTGGTGCCGGTCGTCACCGAGGCCGGGGGCCGGTTCACCTCACTGGCCGGCGTCGACGGGCCGTTCGGCGGCAACGCCGTGGCGACCAACGGCCTCCTGCACGACGAGGTGCTGGGCCGCATCGGCCTCTGAGCCGACCCCGTCAGAACAGGGCGTCCTGGTCGGCCTCGGTCGCGACTCCCTCGAGGCGCAGCAGCAGCGCCTTGCGCTCCAGTCCGCCGGCGTACCCGGTGAGCGTGCCGTCGGAGCCGATCACCCGGTGGCAGGGCAGCACGACGGGCAGCGGGTTGGCCCCGTTGGCGGCGCCGACCGCGCGAGACGCGCCCGGCGGCAGGCCGAGGCGCGCGGCGATGGCACCGTAGGTGGTCGTGGTGCCCCACGGCACGGTCGCGAGCACGTCCCACACCCGGCGCTGGAACTCGGTGCCCGCCGGGCGCAGCGGCAGGTCGAACTCGCGTCGAGACCCCGCGAAGTACTCCGAGAGCTGCTGGTGCGCCCGGGTGAGGACGGCCGACCCGCCGCGCTCGTGCCGCGGGGAGCCGTCGGCCGGAGCGTCGAAGTGGATGGCGACGAGCGCGCCACCCTCCTCGACGAGCTCGAGGCGGCCGATGGGCGAGCCCATCACGACCGACCGCGAACCACCGTGCTCAGAGGTCAACCGTGCTCACCGGCTCACCGACCCGGCCGTCGAGGGCCGGCACCACCGTGGCGGCGTCCCCGACGAGGACGACGCTCCACTCCCCCGTGGCCACCCGGCGGTAGGCGTCGTCCAGGTCGTCGCGACCCAGGTCGGCCACCGCACGCAGGTTGCGGGTCGTGAAGTCCAGCGGCAGCCCCTCCAGGGCGAGGGCTGCGGTCTCGTCGGCGACGGCATCCGCGGTGGCGTAGCGGCCGGGCGCGGTCTTGCCGACGTAGTCGACCCCGGAGCGGACCTCGGCGTCGGTGAACCCCTCGCGGGCGCCGTCGAGGATGCCGAGCAGGATCTCGACGGCCTCGCCGGTGACCTCGGAGCGCACCGAGCCGGACGTGACGAACGAGCCACCCGCGACCCGGGGACGGAACGAGCTGCGGATGCCGTAGGTGTAGCCCTTCTCCTCGCGCAGCACGGCGTCGATCCGGGCGCTCGGGGAGCCGCCGAGCACGAACGAGAGCACCGGGTAGGGCGCCCAGCCGTCGGGCGAGGACCGGTCCGGGCCGGGCCGGCCCACGGCGATCTCGGTCTGGACCGAGCCGGGGCGGTCGACGACGACGACGCGGGCACCGTCGGCCGCGGGCACCGGCGGCGACCGGCTTCGGCGCCGGGCGGTGCCGCGGCGCCGACCAGGTGCCGAGGGTGCCCTCGAGCACCCCGACGACGTCGACGCCGGTGAGGTCGCCCGCCACGACGACGGTCGCTCCCTGCGGTCCGACCGCGGTCGCGTGGAACTCGACGAGGTCGTCGCGGGTCAGCGCCCCGATGGTCTCGGTGCTGCCGGCGGTGGGTCGGCTGGCCCGGTCGTCGGGGTGCCACAGGGTGCGGGCCAGCTCGCGGGCCGCGCGATGGGCCGACGAGGCCCGCTCCTGCTCGATCTCGGCCAGCCGGTTGCGCAGGATGCGGCGCACCTCGTCCTCGGGGAACGCCGGGTCGGCCAGCGCCTCGGTGACCAGCGCCGCCGCGGTGCCGAGGTGGCGCTGGGGCACGTCGACGTCGACGAGCAGGCCACCGTCGGAGACACCGGCGCCGAGCACCATCCCGTGGCGCTCCATCAGCTCGGCGAACTCCTCGGAGCCGTGGGCGAGCGGTGCCCTCGTCGAGCAGCCGCGCGGTCATCGGCGCCGACGCCCTCCTTGCCGTCGGGCTCGGCCGACAGCGCGGTGGGGACGACGACGCGCAGCGACAGCACGTACTGGCCGGGCAGGTCGTGCGGCCAGCACGCGCACCCCGTTGCCGAGCACGTGCTCGACCGGCACGGGGAAGGTCCAGGGCTGCGGCGGTGTGACGTCGGGGCGGGGGGCGCTCATGCGACGTCCTCGGTGGTGGCGGTCTCGGCATCCGACGCGTCGTCGGCGACCAGGTAGGCGACCGTGGCCCGGCTGTCCGGCCGCAGCCAGCGGCGCGCCGACTCGACCACCTGCTCGGCGGTCACGTCGCGAAGCCGGTCGAGGTGGGTGTTGACGACGTCCGGGTCGTCGTGGAGCAGCAGGTAGTGGCTGACCAGGTCGGCGCGCTCCTCCTGGCTGGCGAGCGCGGACAGCCAGGACCGCTCGGACTGGGCGAGCGAGGCCTCCAGCTCGACGGCGGTCGGCCCGTGCTCGAGGAAGCCCTCGAGCTCCTCGACGAACGCGGCCTCGACCTCGTCGGGGTCGGTGCCCGGCGCGACGTCGAGCACGACGAAGCCCAGGGACGCCCCGTCGACGAAACCCCATGCGGTGGCGTGGGCGCCCAGCGCGGTCTGCTCGCGGCGGACCAGCCGACGCACCAGGCGCGACGTCGCGAGGCCGCCGATGCAGTCGAGCGCCACCGCCCCCGCGATGAAGTCGTCGGTCTCGTCGACCGGGAGGCGGAAGGCGACGTGCAGGCGGTCGTTCGGCACGACCTCACGCCGCTCGACGCGCACCGGCTGCTCGAGCGGCGCGAGCTGCGGGTGGTCGGCGCCGGCGCGGCGCCGCACTCGCCACCAGGTCGCCGAAGTAGCGCTCCACGAGGGCGAACCCGTGCTCCGCCGTGATGTCGCCGCACAGGGTGAGCACCGTGTTGTCGGGGCCGTAGTGGGCGCGGAAGAACGCGTGGACGTCGTCCAGGCTCGCGGCGTCGAGGTCCTCCATCGAGCCGATCGTCGGGTGGTGGTAGGGGTGGCCCTCCGGGAACACCGCGGCGTAGACGTCGATCAGGGCGTTGCCGTACGGCTGGTTGTCGTAGCGCTGGCGCTTCTCCTCCTTGACGACGTCGCGCTGGTTGTCGAGGTTCTCCTGGGTGACGGCGTCGAGCAGGAACCCGTGCCGGTCGGCCTCGAGCCACAGCGCGAGCTCGACGGCCCCCGTCGGCACGGTCTCGAAGTAGTTGGTGCGGTCGAACCACGTCGTCGCGTTCAGCCGCGCGCCCTGCGCCATCAGCGCCTCGAAGTGCTCGCCGCTGCGCACGCTGCGCGAGCCCTGGAACATCAGGTGCTCGAAGAGGTGCGCGAACCCGGTGCGGCCCACCGTCTCGTGGCGCGAGCCGACGCCGACCCAGATGTTGACCGTGACGTTGGGGACCGTGTGGTCGGGGCTGACGACGACCCGCATCCCGTTGGGGAGCGTCCGGCGGTGGATGGGGTAGTCCAGCGGCATGGCCGTCACCCTACGGCCAGTGGCCGACGACGCTCAGGCGGTCCTGCGCCGGCGGTCCTCGAGCTCGGCCACGCCGCTGACCTCGCCGTCGGCCGGGTCGGTGGGGATGTAGGGCAGCTCGCCGTGCGGGAGGACGTCGATCGCGTGACGACCGAAGACCTGCTGCTCGGTGGCCACCCGCTCGGACCGGCCCGCGCCCGAGGAAGCTGACCGCCCAGTGCAGCAGCGTCGTGACGCGGTGCTTGAACCCGATGATGTAGACGAGGTGGATCGCGAGCCACAGCACCCAGGCGAAGAAGCCGGAGAAGCGCAGCCGGCCGATCGAGCGCCACCGCGCTGAACCGCGAGATCGTGGCCATCGAGCCCTTGTCGAAGTACTCGAAGCGCGGCTCCGGCGGCTGTGCCGTCGAGCCGGCGGGTGATCTGCTTCGCGGCGAAGCGCGCGCCCTGGATGGCGACCTGGGCGACGCCCGGGAGCCCGTCGAGCGCCATCATGTCGCCGACGACGAACACCTCGGGGTGACCGGGCAGCGGTGAGGTCGCGGCAGCACCTGCACCCGGCCGGCGCGGTCGACGCTCGGCCCCGGACTGCTCGGCGAGCTGCCGGCCGAGGGGGCTGGCCTGCACGCCGGCCGCCCACACCTTGGTGAGGGCCTCGATCCGGGTCGAGCCACCGTCGGGCTCCATGACCGTGATGCCGGTGGCGTCGACGTCGGTGACCTTGGTCGCCGAGCCGCACGTCGACGCCCATGTCGGTGAGTCGTCGGCGTGCCGCGCCGCCGAGCCGCTCGCCGAAGGACGGCAGCACCGTGTCGACCGCGTCGACGAGGATGATCCGGGCCTGGGTGGGGTCGATCCGGCGGAAGTCGTTCTTCAGCGTGCGGTTGCGCCAGCTCGGCGATCTGCCCGGCCATCTCGACACCGGTCGGCCCGGCGCCGACGACGACGAAGGTCAGCGCCCGCTCGGCCTCGGCCGGTGTCTGCGCCAGCTCGGCGAGCTCGAAGGCGCCGAAGATCCGGCCGCGCAGCTCGAGCGCGTCGTCGATCGACTTCATCCCGGGCGCGTGGCGGGCGAACTGGTCGTTGCCGAACCACGACTGGCCGGCGCCGGCCGCGACGAGCAGGCGTGTCGTAGGGCGTCACGGAGTCGCGCCCCAGCACCCGCGAGGTCACCGTGCGGGCCTCGAGGTCGACGTGCGTCACGGCGCCGAGCACGACCCGGGCGTTCTTCTGGCGGGCGAGCACCTCACGGGTGCTCGGCGCGATCTCGCCCTCGGAGAGGATGCCGGTCGCGACCTGGTAGAGCAGCGGCTGGAACAGGTGGTGCGCGGTCGGGGCGATGAGGGTGACCTCGACGTCCTGGCGGCGGCGCAGCGCCTGGGTGCCGAAGAGGCCTCCGAAGCCGGAACCGATGACGACGACTCTGTGGGGGGTGGTCACGACCGGTGCAACACGGGTCACCGGCCCGGTATGCCGTGCCGGCGGCCAGGTGGGACAGGTCACGCCGGGGCGGGTCGGCGGTTCGGACTCACCCGGTGCGGATGATGCCGCCCGACGACGGCAGCGGTTGGCTGGACGGAACGCTCCCCCACGTGGCAGGAGGCCATCATGTGTCGCTGGTTGGCGTACTCGGGATCACCGCTGCTCCTCGAGGACCTGCTCTACAAGCCGGAGAACTCCCTGGTCGTGCAGAGCAAGCACTCCCAGATGGGGGCGACGACGACCAACGGCGACGGCTTCGGCGTCGGCTGGTACGGCGCCTACGACACGCCGGGTCTGTTCCGCAGCACCGAGCCCGCCTGGAACGACCTGAACCTGCGTGAGCTGTGCGCCCACGCCAAGGCCGGGCGGGTCTTCGCCCACATCCGGGCCTCCACCGGCTCGGCCGTGCAGCAGACCAACTGCCACCCCTTCCGCCACGACAACTGGCTGTGGATGCACAACGGCGCCCTCGCGGGCTTCCACGAGATGAAGCGCGACCTCGCCATGGAGGTCGACCCGGACCTGTTCGCCGACATCGAGGGCTCCACGGACTCCGAGATGTTCTTCTACCTGGCCCTGAGCTTCGGCCTGCGCGACGACCCCCGGGCCGGGGTCGCCCGAGCGGTCGGGCTGATCGAGGAGGTCGGGCGCACCCACGGCGTCCCGTTCCCGGTGCAGATGACGGTGGCCACCACCGACGGCGACAGCACCTGGGCCTTCCGCTACTCCAGTGAGGGCCGGTCCCGAACGCTGTTCCAGAGCACCGACGTGTCGACGCTGCGCTCGCAGTACCCCGACCACCCGGTGCTGCACGAGGTGTCGGACGACGCCCGGCTCGTGGTCTCCGAGCCGCTGGGAAGCCTGCAGGGTGCCTGGCGCGAGGTACCGGAGGCCTCCAGCGTCATGGTGCACGGCGCCGACGACGAGGTCAGCCCGTTCGCCCCGATCGCGCCCTGACCCGACGACCTCGGGCCGTCACCCGCCCGTCAGCGGTGCCGGCGGTGCGGGTAGCCGCACCGTGACGCGCAGCCCCCCGCCGGCCCGCGGGGTCAGGGTGAGGGTCCCGTCGTGCGCCTGCGCGATGCTCTTGACGATGGCCAGGCCGAGACCCGCGCCCGTGTGGTTCGTGCGAATGCGTTCGCTGCCGCGCTGGAACGGCTCGGCCAGCGTGGCGACCAGCCCTGCGGTGAGCTCCTCGCCGGTGTTCTCGACCGTCAGCACCACGGCCTTCGGGTGAACGCTGGTGGTGACCCACACGGCGCCGTGGTCGGGCAGGTTGTGGACGATCGCGTTGTGCACGAGGTTGGTCGTCAGCTGCTGCAGGAGCGCCGACGACCCGACGGCCGGCGTGGTGTCGCCGGACGTCTCGATCGTGACGCCACGCTCGTCGGCCAGGGGAAGGAGCGTCTCGGCAGCGTCCTCGGCGAGGAGCGAGAGGTCGACGTGCTCTCGGGTGAAGGACCGCTGGTCGGCCCGGCCGAGGACGAGCAGGGCCTCGGTGAGGCGGATGGCTCGCGCGTTGACGTCGTGCAGTCGGTCGATGAGCTCGACCTGGTCGCGGTCCGGGTCCCGGCGAGCCACGTCGAGGAGCGTCTGGGTGATCGCGAGGGGGGTGCGCAGCTCGTGGGACGCGTTGGCCGCGAACCGCTGGTGTTCGGCGACGTGGCCCTCGAGTCGCGCCAGCATGGTGTCGAAGGCGTCGGCGAGCTCGCGGAACTCGTCGCTGCGGCCCTCGAGCCGGATGCGGTGGGACAGCTCTCCCGTGGCGGCGACGCGGGCGGCCTCGGTGATCCTGGTCAGCGGTGCCAGCATCCGACCGGCCAGCAGCCATCCGCCGACCAGACCGAAGACGAGCAGGACGGTCAGGGCCTGGGCTGCCCTCGGCGCGAAGGCCTCGAGGAGGTCGGAGCGGGTCGGGCTGAAGGGCACCGGGCCGGGGCCGAAGCCCGCCTGGTCAGGCACGTAGCGCAGGAGGAACACCCACACGGTCGCCAGCAGCAGGATGCCCGCGAGCATGAGGAAGCCGGCGTAGCTGAGGGTGAGCTTGAGCCGGACGCTCAACCCCGGCGCCCTATCCACCCTCGCCGCCCGTGCCCCCAGCGCCCGGTCCCTGCTCGATGCGGTAGCCGACGCCGGGCACCGTGACGATGACCCATGGTTCGCCGAGTCGCTTGCGCAGCCCCGAGACCGTGATCCGTACGGCATTGGTGAACGGGTCGGCGTTCTCGTCCCAGGCCCGCTCGAGCAGCTCTTCGGCGCTGACCACCCCGCCTTCGGCAGCGACGAGGACGTCGAGCACCGCGAACTGCTTCCTCGTGAGCGCGACGTAGCGACCATCACGGTGGACCTCGCGGCGGAACGGGTCCAGCCGCAGGCCCGCGATCTCGCGAACCGGGGGTCGGTTGTGGGCCCGCCTGCGGTCGAGTGCCCTGAGCCTGAGCACGAGCTCCCGGAGCTCGAACGGCTTGGTGAGGTAGTCGTCGGCGCCGAGCTCGAACCCGGAGGCCTTGTCGTCGAGGCGGTCGGCAGCGGTGAGCATGATGATCGGCATCCCGCTGCCCGAGGCGACGATGCGTCGGGCCACCTCGTCGCCGGAAGGCCCCGGAACGTCGCGGTCGAGGACGGCGATGTCGTAGGAGTTGATGCTCAGCAGCTCCAGAGCGGTGTCACCGTCACCGGCGACGTCCGCGGCGATCGCCGCCAGGCGCAGCCCGTCGCGGATGGCATCCGCCAGATAGGGCTCGTCTTCCACGATCAGCACACGCATAGGACTCCCGATGCTAGGAGCCGGCGCATGTCGTCCGCATATCGACAACCACATACGTGCCGGCAACACCCCGCCGCCTTGACTTGCCCGCATGTCCGACAGCGCCCCGGCACGTGGCGGGCGAGGCGGTCGACATCGGGCCCACCGCTGCCGTGGCGTGGCTGTCCGAGCACGGCAGGGTGTACGGCCCTGTGCCAGGTCGACGACAACGAGCCCTGGCACCACGAGCTGCGCCCCGATGACGAAGGGCCCGCTCCGGCTGTCGCCGGGCGGGCCCTTCGTCTTCTGGTAGCGGGGGCAGGATTTGAACCTGCGACCTCCGGGTTATGAGCCCGGCGAGCTACCGAGCTGCTCCACCCCGCGTCGAGTGAGTCACGGCTTCGAAAGAACCCGTGCTCGGTATGACTCGAGAGTACGTGACCGACCGGGCCGGGGCCAAATCGGGCCCCGGCCGGCGGACCGCCGCGCGGCGGTCAGCCGGCCGGTGAGGCCGTGGCGGACGGGCTGGGCGAGGGCGTCGGTGTCCCCGTGGCCGACGGGTTCGGTGTGGGCACGCCCGCGACCAGCTGCGGCGCCAGCGCCTGGGCCTTCTTGATCGCCGTGTCGAGCCGCTTCTGGGCCGTGCCGTAGGCCGCGAAGTCCCCGGCCTTGAGGGCGTCCTGGCCCGTCTGGTAGGCGTCCTGGATCTCGGTGAGCGCCTCGGCCAGCTGGGCGGCGGCCGTGGTCGCAGGCGTTCCCGTGCCGCCTGGCTCCTCGGGTTCGTCGGCTCCGTCGCCCTCCCCGAACAGCCCGCTCACGGCCTGCGACAGGGTGTCGCCCCAGGACACGGTCGTGCCGTACACGGCAACGGTGATCTTGTTCTGCGGGAACGACCCCGAGCCCGACGCCGCCTGCACGTAGATCGGCTGGACGTAGAACATCCGGCCCTCGAGCGGGAAGGTCAGCAGGTTGCCGAAGGTCAGGGTCTTGCCCGACCCGGAGTTGTTGGTGATGTACTGCGCCAGCGACAGCTGCTCGGCCTGGTTCTGCGAGCGCACCGGCGAGTTCTGGATCTGGTTGAGCACCTGCCCCGGCCCCGCGGGTGTCGCGGAACCGTACTCGAGCAACCGGAGCAGCCCGTAGTCGGCGGCCGGTTTGCCGGCCTCTTTCCCGGCATCCGCGTCGACGGCCAGCAGGCCTCGCAGGATCTCGCGGCCGGCCACGTTGTTGCTGGCCGGCACGAAGGGCGAGGTGATCGAGAAGGCGGCCTCGGTCTCACCCGGCATCGCGATCGACTGGAACACGACGGGCTGGTCCTGCGTGGTCGACGACGGGTCGCGCGGGACGCGCCACTTGTCGGAGCCCGAGAAGAAGTCACCGGGGTTGGTGACGTGGTACTCGGTGAGCAGCTCGCGCTGCACCTTGAGCAGGTCCTGCGGGTAGCGGATGTGGGCCATCAGGTCGCCCGAGATCTCGGACAGCGGCCGCACCGAGCCGGGGAACGCGTTGCTCCACGCCTTGAGCATCGGGTCCTTGGTGTCCCAGCCGTACAGCTTCACGGCGCCGGTGTAGGCGTCGACGGTGGCCTTGACCGCGTTGCGCACGTAGTTGACCTGCCCGGCACCGACGGCGACGACGTTGGACCGCTGGGCCACCGCGTCGGAGGTGGCCTCCGCGAGCTCGAGCTGCCGGCTGTTGGGGTAGTTCGCCGACGTCGTGAACCCGTCGACGATCCACTGCACCCGGCCCTCGACCACGGCGGGGTAGACGTTGCCGTCGAGCCGCAGCCACGGGGCCACCCGCTCGACGCGCTCGGTCGGCGAGCGGTGGTCGAGGATGCGGGAGTCGCCGTTGACGGCATCCGAGAGCAGGAAGTTGGCCTCGCGGTACTTGATCGCGTAGGCGAGCCGGCGCAGCGTGGAGCCGATCGGCACGCCCCCGTTTCCGGCGTAGGTGTTGTTCACGGCGACGTCGCCCTCACCGCCGGCAGGGAAGTCGAACTCGCGCGGCGCCGCGTCCGCCTCGGCACCGACCACGGAGTAGGTCGGGTGAGAGCTCGCCGAAGTACGTCCGCGGCTCGTACTCGCCGATCGCGCTGAGGCCGCCACCCTCGAAGAAGACCGGGTCGCCCTCGGTGCTGCGCTGGTTGCCGTAGGCCGCGTAGAAGCCGTAGCCGTGGGTGTAGACGGTGTGGTCGTTGAGCCAGTTGCGCTGACCGTCGGGGAGCCCGTCGAGGTTGATCTCGCGCACCGCGACGACGGCGTCGCGGGTCTGGTCGTCGATCGTGTACCGGTCGACGTCGAGGGTGTCGGGGAACGCGTAGTAGTCGCGCTGCGCCTGGAGCTGGCGGAAGGTGGGTGCGACGACGTTGGGGTCGATGATCCGCACGCCCGGGATGTCGTTGGCGGCGGCGCGCAGGACGGCCTTGTTCTCGGTCTCGGCCGGCGCCGGGTTCTGGATGCGCTTGACCCGGTCGAGGCCGAACGCCGCCCGGGTGGCGTTGATGTTGCGCTCGATGTACTTCGCCTCGAGCGACTTCGCCGACGGGGTGACCTTCAGCGACTGGATCAGCGCCGGGTAGATGCCGCCCACGACCACGGCGGTGACGACGAGCAGGGCGACCCCGGTGATCGGCAGCCGCCAGCTGCGGCTCCAGATCGCGGCGAGGAAGAAGGCGGCACACATCAGCGCGGCGACCGCGAGGATCGCCTTGGCGGGCAGCACCGCGTTGTCGTCGGTGTAGGTGATGCCGGTGAGCAGCGAGCCCTTCTGGGTCGACAGCGAGTAGCGGTCGAGCCAGTACGACGCCGCGCGGGTCAGCGCGATGAGCGCACCGAGGATGCCGAGGTGCGCGTAGGCGGCGCGGGTGGTCGGCCCGCGGCCGGGGAGCTGGAGGCCGCCGTAGACGTAGTGGGTGAACGCCGCGGCGACGAAGCCCAGGACGAGCACGACCGTCACGAAGCTGACGATGAAGCGCAGCCACGGCAGGCTGAAGACGAAGAACCCGACGTCGAGACCGAACTGGGGGTCCTTGACGCCGAACGGCTGCCGGTTGACCCACAGCAGGAAGGTGCGCCAGGCGCCCATCGAGCCGGACCCCGCCAGGATGCCGAGGACGATCGGGACCGCCCACACGGCGATCCGCCGCAGCGGCTCGATGGCCTGGCGGTACTGCTCGAGCACCTGCTGCGCGGGGGTGACCGGGATGTACAGCGGCCGGGTGCGGTAGGCGATGACCAGGCTGGAGGCCACCACGCCTCCGGTGACGAGGCCCGCCACGACGAAGAGTCCGAGCTTGGTCGTCAGCTCCTTGACGAACACCTCGCGGAAGCCGACCGAGTCGTACCACCACACGTCGGTGAGCAGGTCGGCGGCGATCCCGCCGACGACGACGACCCCGAGCATGACGAGCAGCGTCGTGCCCAACGGCCCCCGCCGGCGCCGGCCGGTGGCGCGTGGTGGCCTGCCGGACCCCTCGTCGGACCCCTCGGGGCGTGCCGAACCGTCTCCCGGACCCGCGGGTCCGTCGAACCACTCCGAGCGACTCACTGCTCTCCTCGTCCCGCCGTCGGGGGAACCCCCGTGTCGACCGTGGCGAGCAATGTACCCCGGCGACCTGCGCGGCCATCAGGCACCATGGTCCGGTGACCGACGCCCCCCAGCCCGTGACCGACCCACTCACCCTCGCCGCCCTGGACACCGAGCGGCACGTCGCCCGCTCCGGGTGGGACCAGCCGGTGCGGTTGTTCGCCCTCGTGCCGACGCAGGACCTGATCGCCCTCGAGCCCCACCTCGCCGACGGGATGGCCACCCACGACGCGGTCGCGGGGGCGTTGAGCGCCGTCGAGCAGGAGGAGCTGCCGGAGGCCTCGGGCCTGGAGGACCTGCTCGCCCGGATCGCCTGGCCCGAGCAGGTGGCGGGGTGTGCCCTGGCCGTCGAGCGGATCGTCGTGCCCCCGGAGGCCGAGCGCGAGCTGCCCGAGGACGACGCCGACGCCCTGCGCGCGGTCGCCGAGCACCCGGGCCGGGCCGACGTGCGGCTGCTCGTGGCCGTGACCCGCGACGGGTCGGCGCGCTGCCTGCTGCGCCAGCGCGACCACGACAGCGACGACCGGGTGGCCCTCGGCGACGACATCGCCCCCGGGCTGGTGCACGCCCTGCGGGCGACCTTCAGCGAGGACTGAGCGTCCGCCGGGCGAGCGTCAGCCGCAGGTCGGCAGGGATGCCGCCTTGCCGGTCCCGATGTCCCGCACCGCCGCGACCCCCTCGTCGAACGTCCCGACCCTGACCACCCGCAGACCGTCCGGCACGTTGCCGTTGACCTCGTCGCAGTTGTCGGCGGGAGCGAGGAAGAAGTCGGCACCGGCCCGACGTGCCCCGATCAGCTTCTGCCGGATGCCGCCGATCGGCCCGACCACGCCGTCGTCGTCCATCGTCCCGGTGCCGGCGATGTTCTTGCCGCCGGTGAGCTCGCCCGGGGTCAGGGCGTCGTAGATGGCCAGGCTGAACATCAGCCCGGCCGACGGCCCGCCCACGTTGCCGGTGCGCAGCGTGACGTCGACCGGCAGGTCGTAGTCGAGCCGCAGCCCGACCCCCATCACGGTGCGGCCGTCGGACTCGGCCGTCCTGGCGGTGACGGTCTGCTCCTTGCCGTCGCGGCGCACGACGACGGGGAAGCTGTCGCCCGGCTCGTGGCGCTGCACGGCCGCGCGCACGGCATCCGACGAGGTCGCCGGGTCGCCGTCGACGGTGACGAGCACGTCGTCGGCCTCGAACACACCCTTGGACGGGCTGTCGTCGGGCACGCCCGCGATGACGATCGTCTCGTCGACGGTCCTGCCGAGGGCCCGCAGCGCCGTCGCGGTGGCGACGCTCTGCGAGCCGGCCATCTCGGCCGCGCCCTCCTCCTGGGCGTCCTCCTCGCTCTGCTGCGGCGGGAACACCTGCTCCTCGGGGAGGATCTCCTGCGAGCCGCTCAGCCAGGCCTGGGCCAGGTCGTAGACGGTGACCTTGCACGCCCGGACCGCCGTCGACGCTCACCGTGGTGAAGTCGAGCGTGCCGCTCGTCGGGTAGGTCGTGGCGCCGTCGACGGACAGCAGCGGCTTGCCGTCGACCTTGCCCAGGATGTTGGTGGCCGGCCCCGGCGACATGACGACGTACGGCAGGCCGACGAAGGTCAGGGCGGCCGCCACGGCGATGGCGACGAAGGTGGCGGTGAGGAGCACCGCGGGGAGCAGGCCCGGGCGGGTGGACGGGTGCCGGCGCCGGGGGTGCTTCCCGGCAGCCAGGTCGTCGTTGCCGGGGAGCACGTCGTGGGTCGGCTGGCTCACGGCAGGCCCACCCACTCGGTGGACCCGTCACCCAGGCTCTGGTGCTTCCAGATCGGGGTCTGCGCCTTGAGGGTGTCGATGAGGTCGCGGCAGGCGTCGAAGGCCTGGCCGCGGTGCGGGGCCGCCGCCGCGACGACGACGGCGAGGTCGCCGACCCGCAGCGCACCGGTGCGGTGGACCGCGGCGACCCGCACCGCCTGCGAGCGCGCGAGCACGTCGTCGCAGGTGCGGCGCATGGTCTCGACCGCGCTCGGGTGCGCCTCGTAGTCGAGCGCCGTGACCGACTCCCCGTGGTCGTGGTCGCGCACGACGCCGACGAACAGGGCGATGCCGCCGCACGTGGGGTGGCGCACGGTGTCGAGCACCTCGTCGACGGACAGCGGCTCGTCGCGCAGGGCGACGAGGGCGACCGGGTCGTGGTCGGTCGGCATGGGGCTCCTCGGTGACGGTCCGGCGGAACCTTCCGGGCCGGATCGTGGTTGGCTGTATCGAGACGACATCCTCTCACCCCGCGCGAGGAGACCGACGTGACCGACCCCCAGCCCGACGACGACGACACACCCCGCCTGCCCGCGGAGATCGAGCAGCTGCTGCGCGGCCTCACCGGCGGTGAGGTCGACCCCCAGCTGGCCTCGATGATGCAGGGGATGGGGCTCGACAAGATCGACCCGCAGATGCTCGCCATGGTGATGGGCCAGGTGCAGGCGATGTTCTCGGCCCCCGAGAGCGACACCGCGGTCAACGCGGTGCTGGCGACCGACATCGCCCGCAAGACCGTGGCCGCCGAGGGCGACGCGCTCGCCAGCGCGGCCGACGGCCGGGCCGCGGCCGAGGCGGTGCAGGTGGCCGGCATGTGGCTGGACGCCGTCACCGACCTGACCACCCCCGGCCTCACCGGCGCCGCGTGGAGCCGGGCCGAGTGGGTCGAGGCCACGATGCCGGTGTGGACCGACCTCGTCGAGCCCGTCGCCGCGGGCGTCACCGCCGCCGTGGCCACCGCCCTCGAGGGCCAGCTGGGTCAGCTCGGCGAGCTCGGCGAGTCCGGGCTGTCCGGCCTGCCCGAGGGGATGCTCGACCAGGCCGGCCCGATGCTCCGCCGCATGCACGGCTCGATGTTCTCGATGCAGCTCGGGCAGGGCACCGGCACGCTGGCCCGCGAGGTGCTCACCGGCTGCGAGGTCTCCCTCCCGCTGGTCGCCGCACCGACCGTCGTGCTGATGCCGGTCGCGCTGCGCGAGTTCGCCGCCGGCCTCGAGGTCGACGAGCCCCAGGCCCGGCTCTACCTCGCGGTGCGCGAGGTGGCCCGGGTGCGGCTGTTCGGTGCCGTGCCGTGGCTGGCCCCGGCGCTGCTGGCCGCCGTGCGCGACTACGCCGCCGACATCAGCATCGACACCACCGCCATCGAGGAGGCGGTCGGCTCGATCGACCCCTCCGACCCCGAGGCCGTGCAGCAGGCACTGCAGGGGCGGATGTTCGCGCCCCAGCACTCCCCCGCCCAGCAGGCCGCCCTGGCGCGGCTCGAGACCCTGCTCGCCCTCGTCGAGGGCTGGGTCGACGTCGTCGCCGACCGGGCCACCCGCGAGCACCTCCCGCAGGCCGACGCGCTCGGTGAGGCCGTGCGGCGTCGCCGTGCCACCGGCGGGCCGGCCGAGAAGGCGTTCGGGGCGCTCGTGGGGCTCGAGCTGCGACCCCGGCGGCTGCGCGACGCGGCGAACCTCTTCGCCGCCCTCGAGGAGTCCGGCGGCCCGGCCGTACGCGACGGCGCCTGGCGCCACCCCGACCTCGCGCCGAGCACCGCCGACCTCGACGACCCGCTGGGCTACGTCGAGCGGGCGGCCAGCCCGCAGACCGACGAGATGGATGCCGCGCTCGACCGCCTGCTGCGCGGCGAGGACGACGCGTGACGGATGCCGTCCCCGGGCCGGGTGACGCGGAGCGTCACGTTCCGGACCCGGCCGTGGTGGCGGCGTACGCGGCCCTGCAGGCCGACACGGTGGCCGTGCTCGACGGCTGGGAGGCGCCGGACCCCGCGCAGGAGCGGCTGCGCCGCGACTACCTCGACCACCTCGCCGCCCACCCCGACGGCGTGGCGAAGGCCGGCCCGCCGGCGCACGTCACGGCATCCTGCATCGTGCTCGACCCCACCGGTGGGCGGGTGCTGCTGACGCTGCACCGCCGGGCGAACGCCTGGTTCCAGTTCGGGGGGCACCTCGAGACCGCGGACTCCTCGGTGTGGGCGGCGGCCCGGCGCGAGGCACGCGAGGAGTCCGGCATCGACACCCTCGAGCCGCTCCCCCGCCCGGTGCAGCTCGACCGGCACCGGCTCGTGGGGTCCTTCGGCGCCTGCCGCGAGCACCTCGACCTGCGCTACGCCGCCGTGGCGCCCGACGGGGCCCGGTCCCGGGTCAGTGCGGAGTCGCACGACGTGCGGTGGTGGCCGGTCGACGCGCTGCCCGAGGGCACCGGCGCCGAGCTCGCCCCGCTGGTGTCACTCGCGCGGGACGCCCTCGGTCTCGGCTGACCCGCCGTCGACCGGGTCGGCGTCCTCGTCCCCCTCGGGCGCCAGGCCCTCGGCGTGGGCCAGCCCGTCGAGGAAGCCCCGGGCCCGCTCCAGGCGCGGGTACGACGCGAGCAGCCGCCAGAAGCCCGGGCCGTGGCCGGGCACGAGCAGGTGGGCGAGCTCGTGGAGCAGCACGTAGTCGAGCACGTGGTCGGGCACGTCGCGCAGCCGGTCGGAGACCCGGATGGTGCCCTCGGCGGGCGTGCACGAGGCCCACCGCCGGCCCATCGTCGACACCCAGCGCACGCTGGTCGGGCGGGCGTGGCCGCCGAGGTAGCGGCGCGAGAGCTGCTCGGCCCGCGCGGCCAGGGCCGCGTCCGAGGACTTCCGGCGCCGGTCGCCGGCCGTCAACCGGGCCAGCATCCGCTCCACCCAGCGGGCCTCCTCGGCGGCGCTGAACGACGCGGGGATGAGCACGACGGTGCGCGCGCCGTCGCGGTAGGCGCTCACGGTGCGTCGCCGGCGGCGGCTGCGCCGGACCTCGATGTCCTCGCTGCTCACGGCACGAGCGTAGGACTCCGGCCGCCTCGTGTGGCGGATGGTGCGGGTGTGGCGGGCGGTGCGCCGGGCGGCCCCGGGCGCGGGCGCGTCACACGTCGTTCGTGCTCAGCCGTGGTTAGGGTTGTGGACGTCCCCGCCGCAGTGCGGCACCACAGGCATCGACACGGCCCACCGCCGGGGTCGACGACAAGGAGAACTTTCATGGCTGACGAGACCTACAAGGGCGAGTTCTACTGCGTGAAGTGCAAGGAGAAGCGCGAGGCCGAGGGAAAGGTCGTCGTCTCCGAGAACGGCCGCCGGATGGCCAAGGGCGTGTGCCCGGTGTGCGGCACCAACCTCAACCGCATCCTCGGCAAGGCCTGAGCCCCAGTCTCGAGTCGAACGGCCCCGATCCCACCGCGGATCGGGGCCGTTCACCGTTCCCGGCCCTGTGGACGGCCGTCGCGGGCGGTGGCCGCGGGGCAGGATGGCTTCGTCGGGACGGTGAGCCTGGGGGTGGCGGTGGACGGTGTCGTGGTCGTCGACGGCTGGGGCCCGCTCGCCGACGAGGTGCTCGCCCAGCTGCGGCGGTGCGGGGTCGCGGTGCGTGGGGGGCGGCACGCGGCCGACGGGGCCGAGCTCGCGATGGCCGCGTGGCAGGCCCACCCCGCCGTGGTGGTCGTCGTCACGGAGGGCCGCACCCCGTGGTGGGCGGGCGCACCGTGGCAGGCGCGCGGCATCCCGCACCTGCCCGTGGTCCTCGGTGAGGCCGGGGTGGTGGTCGGCCCGCTCGTCCTGCCCGGACGCACCGCCTGCCTGCGCTGCGCCGGCCCCGCGTGGCGGGCCAGCCGGGTCTGCGGGGTCGGGGCGGTGCCGCCCGGCACCGCCGTGCTGGCCGCGGCGGTGGCCACGGTGACCGTGCTCGCCACCCTGCGCGGGGACACCTCGCTGGGCGGCATCTCGACCGAGATCGGCCTCGACGAGGTGGCCGTGACACACCGCCTGTGGAAGGTGCGGCCGGACTGCTTGTGCTCGTCAGCCACAATGGCCGGGTGACCGACATCCCCCGCGGCTCCCTGGCCCGGACCGCCAAGCTCGTCGGCCTGCCCCTGGGGCATGCCGGCCGAGCGGCCCTCGGAGTCGGGAAGCGGGTCGGGGGTCGTCCCGCGGAGGCCGTCGCCGCCGAGCTGCAGGCCCGCACGGCCGAGCAGCTCTTCTCGGTGCTCGGCCAGCTCAAGGGCGGGGCGATGAAGTTCGGCCAGGCCCTGTCGGTCATGGAGGCCGCGATGCCCGAGGAGCTCGCCGGTCCGTACCGGGCGACGCTCACCAAGCTGCAGGAGTCCGGTCCCCCGATGGGCGCCGACCGGGTGCACCAGATCCTCGCGCGCGAGCTGGGGCCGCGCTGGGCCAGCACCAAGCTCGTCGAGTTCGACGACGTGCCGGCCGCCGTCGGCCTCGATCGGCCAGGTGCACAAGGCCGTCTGGCGCGACGGGCGCGAGGTCGCCGTGAAGATCCAGTACCCCGGGGCCGGCCGAGGCCCTGATGTCCGACCTCAACCAGCTCTCCCGGTTCGCCCGGATGGCCGGGTCGTGGCTGCCGGGCATCGACGTCAAGCCGATCATGGAAGAGCTCAAGGCGCGGATGAGCGAGGAGCTCGACTACCACCTCGAGGCCCGCCACCAGCGGCACTTCGCGACGGCGTTCCGCGACGACGAGGACGTGCTCGTGCCCGACGTGCTCGTCGACTCCCACCACGTGCTCGTCACCGAGTGGATCGACGGCACCCCGCTGTCCCGGATCATCGCCTCGGGCACCCAGGAGGAGCGCGACGAGGCCGCGACGCTCTACCTGGAGTTCCTGCTCCGGGCCCCGAACCGGGCCCGGCTGCTGCACGCCGACCCGCACCCGGGCAACTTCCGGGTCACCGAGGACGGCCGGCTCGGGCGTGCTCGACTTCGGCGCGGTCAACCGGCTCCCCCACGGTCTGCCGCCGGCCATGGGCCGGGTGCTCACCGAGGCGCTGGCCGGTGAGGCGCACGCGCTCGAGGCCGGGCTGCGCCGCGAGGGCTTCATCCGCAAGGGCGTCGAGATCGACCCCGAGGAGCTGCTCGGCTTCCTCACCCCGCTCGTCGAGCCGCTGCTCGAGGAGGAGTTCACCTTCTCGCGCGAGTGGCTGCGCGGCGCCGCGGCGAAGATCCAGGACCCCCGCCGCCCACAGTTCCTCGTCGGGCTCAAGCTCAACCTCCCCCCGGAGTACCTCCTGATCCACCGGGTCTGGCTCGGCGGCATCGGGGTGCTCAGCCAGATCGGCGGCACCGTGCCGCTGCGCGAGCTGGTCTGCGCGCACCTGCCCGGCATCGACGAGTCACGGCTGCCGCCGCCCCCGCACTGACCGGGAGCACCCGGTCACCACCAGGCGGAGTCGAGCTTGCCCTCGATGCTGCGCAGGTGGGTGCGGCTGCAGGTGTCGCAGGTCCACACGTCGCGGCCGTTCTCGACGCCGTGCGCCCAGGTGATCCGGGCCAGTGCGGCGGCGTCGTCATCCGGGGGCGTCGTGCCGCACGTCGCGCACACCGGGCGCGGCGCGGATGCCGGCGACCCGGCATCCGTGGTCTCGCCGGCGGCCATCGCGCTCAGCCCTCGGCGCGCGCGGCCGCCTTGGCGGCCTTCTTGAAGTCGCGCACCTTCTGCAGCGAGTCGGCGTCGACGACGTCGGCCACCGAGCGGTACGACCCGGTCTCGGCGTAGGCGCCACAGGCCTCCTGCCAGCCCTCGGGTCGCACGCCGAGCTGCTTGCCGAGCAGGGCGGCGAAGATCCGCGCCTTCTGCTCGCCGAACCCGGGCAGCGCCTTGAGCCGGGACGACCAGCTCGGCTCCGGTGGCCGCGTCGCGCCAGAGGGCCGAGGCGTCGCCGCCGTAGGTGTCGCGCACGATGACGGCCAGCGCCTGGATGCGCGCGGCCATCGAGCGTCCGTAGCGGTGGATGGCCGGCGGGGTGGCGCACAGGTCGGCGAAGGCCTCGGGGTCGGCCGTGGCGATCGCGTCGGGGTCGAGCGTGCCGAACCGTTCGAGCACCTTCGCGGGGCCGGCGAAGGCCCGCTCCATCGGGAACTGCTGGTCGAGCAGCATCCCGGTCAGGAGGGCGAACGGGTCCTCGGAGAGGACGCGGTCGGCCGTGGGGTCCTGGGCGATCGTCAGCGCAGCCATGGCTTCAGGGTAGCCAGCACGCTGGCCGCCACGGCGCGCCAGAAGTCGCGCTCGCGCAGCCGGGGGGCCGTGGTGGTGCGGGTGGTGTGGGGGGATCTGAACGACACCGCCCCCGACCCGCGGTCGGGGGCGGTGCGTTCGTCGAGCGCGGGACTCATCGCACGATGGCGTGGATGCTGGCCCGCATCTGCTCGCGCTCCGCCGCGACCTGCACCTTGCGCTGCGCCTCGTGGACGCGTCGCTGGTGCATCGTGCGGCGGATCTCGTGCATCCGCTTCGTGTACATCGCAGTCTCCTTGGAAGAATCAGTCAGTGATCGGTGGTGGGTGGCGCCTACGCGGCGACCTCGGTCTTGCGGGGCCGGCCACGGGGGCGCTTTCGGGCGACGATCTCGCCCTGGACGAAGAGCTCGCCGCCCCAGACACCCCACGGCTCGCCCCGGTGGAGGGCACCCGAGAGGCACTCGACACGTGCCGGGCACGTGCCGCAGAGGGCCTTGGCGAACTCGACACCGTCGGGGGTGTCGGCGAACCACAGCTCGGCGTCGTTCTCGCGGCAGGGAATGCCCTCGCCGGTCGTCACGGACGCCTCGTGCAGGTCGAGGAGCTCGGTCAGCTGCATCGGGTTGTCACCTCCTTGCTCGGCGCGCCCGGTGGGGCGCTCGGTCATCTCGGTGCGCCGGGTGTGGCGCGGGGCACTCGGGGGGCGGTCGGTGTGGAACCGCTGCGTGGTGGTCGTCATCTCGGTGGCCTCGTGTGGTCTGGTTCGGGTCTGGTGGCTGTCGGTGGGTACGAGAAAGGCCGCGGATCCCGGTGTCGGGATCCGCGGCCTCGAGGTGACCTGTCGAGCTGTCAGACAGGTGGTGCCTCGAGGCGTGGATACACGACTCCCGTGAACGGGGCGATGGCGTCGACTCCGGTGGGTCGCACGTCCGCGACGAGCAGGTCGCGACCGTTGTCATCACCGGCGAAGGACACAGTGGTCCCCTGAACGGAGCGGAAGCCCGCTGCGAGAGAGCGGTTGGCGCCGCTCCAGGGACGCGTGCAGATGTCGCTGCCAGTGCTCATCGCCATCGCCTTCTTCATCGACGTCTCCATGGGGCCAACCCTCCTCACACGTTCTCGCATCTACCGCGGGTCCGGACGGACCACGCGAGGTGTTCGGTTCAGGTTAGGGGAGCCCCCGCGGGCCGGGCAACGGGATTATTTGCTTGATTTTGCCAAACACGGTGTCCGTTGAGCGAGTTCGCTTGTGGCTCAACCGTTTTGGGTGTCAGAAAAATTCTTGAGGAGATCGAGGACGTCGGTGCCGTAGCGCTCGAGCTTGGCCGGGCCGACGCCGTTGATCCGGGCCAGGGCCCCGACGTCGGCGGGCACCTTCTCGGCGATCGCCGTCAGGGTGGCGTCGGTGAAGACGACGAAGGCGGGCACGTCGGCGGCTCGGGCGGTCTCGAGCCGCCACTCGCGCAGCGCCTCGAAGAGCCGCTCGTCCATGGTGGGCGGGCAGGTCGAGCACCGCCCGATGGTGCGCTCCTTCGCGGTGCCGAGGTCGGCCCCGCAGGTGCGGCAGGTGGTGCGCACCGGTGTCGCGGCCTTTCCGCCGCCTGCGCCGGCCTTGCGGCTGCGCTTGGGCTGCGAGCGGGCCGCCTCACCCAGCACGGCGGCGGTGCCGTCGAGGAACCGCGACGGCCGACGGGTGGCCCGCGCCCCGGGGGCGCGGGCGCACGGCGTACGACATCACGAGGCGCTCGCGGGCGCGGGTGACCCCGACGTAGAGCAGCCGGCGCTCCTCCTCCACGGCCTCGGGGGTGTCGGCCATGCGTGATCGGCAGCAGCCCGTCGGAGCAGCCGACGAGGAAGACGGCGTCCCACTCCAGGCCCTTGGCCGCGTGCAGCGACGCCAGCGTGACGCCCTCGACGGTGGGCGCGTGCTGGGCCGACGGCGCGCTCGTCGAGCTCGCGCACGAGCGTCGGGCAGGCGGGCCTCGCGGGTCGAGGGCGACCAGGTCGTCGGCGAGCGCCGCCAGCGCCGACAGCGACTCCCAGCGCTCGCGGGCCGCACCACCGCTGGTCGGCGGCCTGCGCGGCTCCAGCCGGCGCCGAGCAGGACGTCGCGGGCGAGGTCGCGGCAGGGGCACCGACGCCGTCGTCGGAGCGGGCCGCCCCGCGCAGCAGCACGATGGCCTCGCGCACCTCCGTGCGGGCGAAGAACCGCTCGCCGCCGCGCACGAGGTAGGGGATGCCGCGCTCGGCCAGCGCCGACTCGAAGGCCTCGCACTGGCCGTTGGTGCGGAAGAGGACCGCGATCTCGGACGGCGGGTGGCCCGGCCTCGACCAGGGCGGCGATGCGGCGTGGCGACGGTCGCCGCCTCGGCGGGGTCGTCGGCGTGCGACGAGCAGCTCGGGCGTCGGGCCGCGGCGGCCGCTGCGCCCGCAGCTCGACCGAGCCGGACGGCGCTGGCCCCCGGGTCCGCGGAGCACGAGGTTGGCCAGGCCGACGACCTGCGGCGTGGAGCGGTAGTTGCGCACCAGCTCGACGACCTGCGCGCCGCGGGTGGCGGCGTGCGGAAGCCGAGCAGGTGCTCGGGCGAGGCACCGGTGAACGAGTAGATGGTCTGGGCCGGGTCGCCGACGACGCACAGGTCGTCGCGCTCGCCGAGCCACAGGTCGAGCAGGCGTCTGCTGGAGCGGGTTGACGTCCTGGTACTCGTCGACGACGAAGTGGCGGTACTGGCTGCGCACGGCCCGGGCGACCTCGTCGTGCTCGCGCAGGATGCCGACCATGAGCAGCAGGACGTCCTCGAAGTCGATGACGCCGCGCTCGGTCTTGACCTCCTCGTAGGCCGCGAACGAGGCGCGCCATGGCCGTGGCGTCGAGCCCGGCCGGGTGGCTCGCGACGCCGGGCGCGTGGCGGCGGCGGCGTACGACTCGGGGGTGAGCAGCGTGACCTTGGCCCACTCGATCTCGGAGGCGAGGTCGCGCACGGTCGGCGCGGTCGAGCCGCAGCCGCAGCCGCGCCGCCGGCCTCGGCGACGGCGCGCGCCTTGTGCGGCATCACCTCGGGCGGCGGCGCCGCCGATGGCCTGCGGCCAGAAGTAGTGCAGCTGGCGCAGCGCGGCCGCGTGGAAGGTGCGGGCCTGCACCCCGCCGACGCCGAGGTCGCGCAGCCGGGTGCGCATCTCGCCGGCCGCGCGGGCCGTGAAGGTCACGGCGAGCACCCGCTGCGGCTGGTAGACGCCCGACGTGCACGCCGTAGGCGATGCGGTGGGTGATGGCCCGGGTCTTGCCGGTGCCGGCACCGGCCAGCACGCACATCGGGCCGCTGCGGGTGCGCCGCGACCTCGCGCTGCTCGGGGTCGAGGCGCGTCGAGGACCGCGTCGGCGCCGGGGTGCACGGGCAGGGTGGTCATCGCGACGATCCTAGGTGTCGGCGGGTGACGTCGCCGACGCCACCGGCCGGCCTGTGGACGACCCGCGGGAAGCAACGCCGGGAGCCGGGTGTTCACCCCCAGCGAGTCCCCGACCCGACGAGGAGCCCCGATGTCCGTCGCCGAGCCCACCGGCCCGACGCTGCCCGCGCCCGGAACCGTCACGATGTTCACGACGACCTGGTGCGGCTACTGCCGACGGCTGAAGTCGCAGATGGAGCGCGAGGGCATCGGCTTCACCGAGGTCGACATCGAGCGCGAGCCGGGCACGGCCGAGTTCGTCATGTCGGTCAACGGCGGCAACCAGACGGTGCCGACGCTGCTCTTCCCCGACGGCTCGGCGGCCACCAACCCGTCGATCGCCCAGGTCCGCGACCGCCTGGCCTGAGCGTCCATCTCCCGCGGTCAGCGCAGCGGGATCTCCGGCGAGTCGAGCGGCCCGCCGAACCAGTGCTCGATGATCCGTCGCGAGATCGAGATGCGGCCGGACACCACGACCGACCCGTCGGCCAGCGCCGCGACCAGCTCGTCACGGCTGAACCAGCGGGCGGCCTCGATCTCCTCCGCCTGGAGCCGCAGGTCGGTGCCGAGCGCCGTGGCCGTGAAGCCCAGCATGAGCGACGAGGGGAACGGCCAGGGCTGGTCGCCGAGGTAGGTCACCTCGGTGACCTCGACCCCGACCTCCTCGGCCACCTCGCGGGCCACCGCCGCGGCCAGCGTCTCCCCCGGCTCGACGAACCCGGCGAGCACGGACATCCCGTTGCCTCGGAACCCCTTCCCGCGCGCCAGGAGGATGCGGTCGTCCGCGTCGACGACCGCCATGATGACGGCCATGTCGGTGCGCGGGTAGTGCTCGCTGCCGTCGGCGGGGCACCGGCGGATCCAGCCGGCCAGCACCGGGGCGGTCTCGGCCCCGCACCGCGGGCAGTGCCCGTGCGTGCGGTGCCAGTTCGCCAGGGCCAGGGTGGTCGCGAAGGCCGACGCCCCGAGGTCGTCGAGGTCGGCACCCACCTGCCGCAGGGTGCGCCACGCAGGGTCGCCCTCGACGGCCGCCGCGAGGTCGTCGGCGACCACGCCGACGTGGGCCGTGCCCTCCGCCTCCCCGAGGTAGAGCGCGAGGCGGCCGGCGTCCGCGGGCTCCGGCGCGGTGAGAACGGCCCGGGTGGTGCCGTCGTCGTGCTCCTCGACGGCGACCCGGTCGCCCACGAGGCGCAGCACCGCGGTGGCCGGGTCGGCCAGCAGGGCGGGCAGCAGCCGGGGGTCGGCGCGCAGGTCCCCCCGCCGGTCCAGGACCGAGGCGCTGAGCGCCAGCTCGGGCAGGGTCACGTCGGCGGCAGGCACGCCGACCAGCCTATGGGGCGCACGCCGGGCCGCGACCTCCCCGACGTTCGGGCGCGCACGGCATACCGTGGGCTCGTGGACCGCAGCCCCGCCTTCCTGGCCGCCCTGGCGAGCGCCGCCGTCCCCGGGCTCGACCCGGTGAGCGTCGAGGCCCTCCCGAGCACCGACGAGCAGAGCTTCGACGTCGCCTTCGTGCAGGACGCCGAGCACCGGCGCTGGGTGGTGCGTGCGCCGCGCACCGACGTCGCCGGGGCCGAGATGGACCGCACGGTGGCCCTGCTCGCGCTGCTCGGGCGCCGCCTGCCCTTCGCCGTGCCGGCCCCCAAGGGCTTCGTCGCGCTCACCGAGGGCGGCCGCGCCGCCGTCTACCCCTACCTGCCCGGCCACAACCTCGACTTCGCCGAGCTGCCGCCCGGACCCGGCATCGCCGCCGAGCTCGGTCGCGCCATCGCCGCGCTGCACAACACCGACCCGGCCGTCTACGAGGAGGCCGGCCTGCCGTCGTACGACGCCGACGCCTACCGCAGCCGGCGTCTCGCCGACCTCGACCGGGCCGCGGAGACGGGTCGTGTTCCGACCACCCTGCTGACCCGCTGGGAGACGGCGCTCGAGGACGTCACGCTGTGGCGGTTCGCCCCCACCGCGACGCACGGCGACCTCACCGGCGACCAGGTGCTCGCGGTGTTCACCGACGAGGCCGACGCCTCCACCGGCAAGGTCCGCGCGGTCACCGGCTGGGAGGACGCCAAGGTGGCCGACCCCGCCGACGACTTCGCCGCCCTCGTCGCCGACGCCCCGCCCGAGGCGGTCGAGACGGTGCTCGAGGCCTACTCCCACACGCGGGTCGAGCGCCCCGACCCGAACCTGCTCGTGCGGGCCCGGCTGGTCGCCGAGCTCGGCCTGCTCAGCACGATGATGGTCGCGCTCGCCCGCAAGGACGTCGGCGCCGTCGAGGTGCTCACCACGCAGCTGCGCCGCCTCGACGACGCCGTGCACACCAGCGAGGAGCCCGACGACTACCGCCGCACCTCGCTCGCCCCGGTGGGCCCGCGCCGCCGCACCGCCCGCCCACCCGCCCTGGTCGTCGACGACGACGACGAGGACCTGCCGGAGGTCGGTGCGGACGAGGCGGACGGGCCGGACGAGGCGGACGCACCGCCGGTGCGGATGCACCGGACGAGGCGGACGCCCACGAGGACGTGTCCGACGACGACGTGCGCGAGGTGCCGGCGTGGCTCGAGCTGGAGCACGCCGAGGACGCGCAGGTCCAAGCCCTCGAACCGAGGCCGAGCCCGACGCCGAGGCCGACGCCGACGCCGAGCGAGGACGCCGAGGCGAGGCTGACGACGACGACGAGCCTGAGGACGACGAGGCCGACCAGGTGACGACCGAGATCGACCTCAGGTCGGTCGAGCGGCCCCCAGCACCCGAGTGATCTCCTGCGCCCCGGGCAGCTCGGGCCAGACCGTCTCACCGGTCGCCGCGTGGAAGAACGCGCCGCGCACCCGGTGCTCCGGCACGCCGCGCACCCGGGCCCACGCGAGCCGGTAGGCCGACAGCTGCAGCGCCCGGGCCGCCGCCCGGGCCCCGCTGGCCGGCGCGCCGGTCTTCCAGTCGACGACCACCCAGCCGGCCTCGCCGTCGGCCGTGACCTCCTCGAAGACCGCGTCGATCCGCCCCCGCACCGCGATGCCGTCGACGACGGTCTCGACGCTGGTCTCGACCTCCACCGGGGTGCGGTCGGCCCACTCGCTCGCCAGGAAGCGGGCCCGCAGGGTGGCCAGGTCGGTGTCGGTGGCGTCGTCGTCGGCCGAGCCCGGTAGGGCGTCGACGTCGACGAAGGCCGCGCGCGAGTAGTGCTCCTCGACCCAGGCGTGGAACGCCGTGCCGCGCCGGGCGGCCAGCGCCGGCGGGGTGGGCATCGGGCGGCGCAGGTCGAGCGTGAACCGCTCGGCGTCCTCGGCCAGGGCGACCAGCGCCGACGTCGACAGGTGTGGCGGCAGCGCGACGTCGACCGGCGCCCCGCTGCGCCGACGGGCCCGCTCGTCGAGCAGCATCCGGATCTCGCCGTCCCAGCGGCCCGGGGTCGGTGGCAGGAGAGCGGGAACCGCGGCGGCGGCATCCGCCATCGCGTCGACCACCCCCCGGGCCGGGCCGAGCAGGGCCTCCCGCCGCCCACGGTGGTCGAGCGTGGGCCAGTCGACACTGACCTCCTCGGCGGTTCGCGGGTTCTGCGGCTTGGGGTCGTCGGTCGGTGGCAGGTCGGCCCACGGCCCGGGCGCCGCGACGAGGCCGGACGCCTGCACCTCCTCGAGGAAGCGCGAGGTGATGCGCGGCGTGCTCGCCGTGCCCCAGACGTGCGCGGTGAGGAGCAGGTCGGTGCGGGCCCGGGTGACCGCGACGTACGCGAGCCGGCGCTCCTCGACGATGCCGTGGTCGGCGACCGCCTCGCGGAAGCGCTGGTGCTCGGTGGCGAGGTCGTCCCAGCAGGTGTGCCCCGGCCAGGCGAACCGCGGCAGGCCCTCGGCGTCGCCGCGCAGGTCGTAGGGCAGCGTCGCCAGCCCGGTGAGCCAGCCCTTGTCGGTGGGTGCCGGGTGCGCCCACCGGCCGTCGTCGGTGAGCGAGGTGCGGGTGCCCGAGTGGGCGGGGAAGGAGCCCTCGACCAGCCCGGGCACGGCGACGACGTCCCACTCCAGCCCCTTGGCGGCATGCACGGTCATCACCTGCACGGCGTCGGTGCGCGCCTCGATCCAGCCGAGGTCGAGCCCGCGCTCCTCGTCGACCGCGGCGTCGAGCCAGGCGAGGAACCCGCCGAGCGAGGCCCGGTCGGCGGACGCGGCGAAGGTGGCGGCGACGTCGGCGAAGGCGTCGAGGTGGGCCCGCGCCGCGCCCGGCGACCAGCCCGGCCTGCGCCAGCACCTCGATGTCGAGCCCGAGCGCCACCTCGGCCTCGGCGGCCAGCTCGGCCAACCCCAGCCCGGTCAGCGAGCGCAGCCGGCGCACGGCCGCCCCCAGCCCGGTGAGCCGCTCGAGCGCGACCGGCCCGATCGACTGTCCTTCCTCGCCCACCCAGGTCGCCGGTGGCAGGTCGTCGAGCGCCTCGACGATGCTCGAGCGCTCGCTGGCGTCGGGCGCGAGGTCGGCGCCACGACGCCGCGCGGTGCGCTGCCGGGCGCGCGCCCAGGCGCCGAGGCCGTCGAGGTCGGCCGCGCCGAGGCGGCAGGACGGCCCGGTGAGCAGGCGCATCAGCCGGTCGCCACGGGTGGGGTCCTGCACCACCCAGAGCAGCGCGACGAGGTCTGACACCTCCGGGGTGTGCAGGAGGCCACCGAGGCCGACGACCTCGTAGGGGATGCCGCGCGCCTCCAGTGCCTCGACGACCGGGTCGAACTGGGAACGCTTGCGGCACAGCACCGCTGCGGTACGCCGACCCGGCCGGGAGCGCCGGTGCTCGACCCACGCGGCGACGTGGGCGGCCTCGTCCTCGATGGTCGCGAGCCGGGCGGTGGCGACGTGCCCGCGACCGGCCTCGGCGCGAGCCGCCAGCGAGGCCACCGGCACCCGGGTCGAGCGCGCCAGCGGCTCGGCCACGAGGTTGGCCACCTCGAGGATCGCGGTGTCGTTGCGCCAGCTCGTCGACAGCGGGAGCACCAGCGGCGGCTCGGGGTCGACGAAGTCCTCGCGGAAGCGGTGCAGGGTGGTCGAGCTCGCGCCACGCCAGCCGTAGATCGACTGGTGCGGGTCGCCGACGGCGGTGACCGGCACCGGCGAGCCGGCGGCGACGAACAACGAGCGCAGCAGCTGCAGCTGGGCCTCGGAGGTGTCCTGGAACTCGTCGAGCAGCACCGCCCGGAAGCGCGCCCGCTCGGCCGCCCCGACCTGGGGCACGGTCGTGGCGATGCGTGCCGCGAGCGCGACCTGGTCGGCGAAGTCCATGGCATCGCGGCTGCGCTTGAGCTCGTGGTAGCGCTCGACGAGCGGCAGCACGGACCGCCGTTCGCGCAGCACGGCGATGGCGTCGCGGATCTCGGCCGGGAGGGTGCGCCGCTTGGTGACCCCGCTCGGGACGCCCTCGAGCGCCGCCACGACCTCGTCGAGGTGGCGGGCCACGTCGTCGACCCCGACGAGGTGCTCGGCCATCTCGCCGGCGAGGTCGACGACGGCGGTGGTCACGGTCGACTCGGCCTTCTCGACCCCGTCCATCGGGCCGTCCCAGGACGCGACGGCCTCGTGCGCGACCTGCCACGCGGCCGCCTCGCTGAGCAGCCGGCTCTCGGCCTCGACCCCGAGCCGCACGCCGTGCTCGCGAACGATGCGCCCGGCGTACGCGTGGTAGGTCGACACGGTGGGCACGTCGTCGAGCACGGCGGCGCCGGCCTCGTCGCGCGGGGTCCACAGGCCCGCCTCGCGCAGCGTCGCCAGGCGGGCCGACAGCCGCTCGGAGAGCTCGCCGGCGGCCTTGCGGGTGAAGGTGAGCCCGAGCACCTCGTCGGGGTGCACCAGGTCGTTCGCGACCAGCCAGACCACCCGGGCGGCCATCGTCTCGGTCTTGCCCGACCCGGCCCCGGCGACCACGAGCAGCGGCCGCAGCGGCGCCTCGATGACCGCCACCTGCTCGGGCGTCGGCGCGTGGGCCTGGCCGAGCGCTCGGGCCAGCTCGACCGCGCCCCATCGCACGGCGAGCGGACCGTCGGGCACGAGCAGGCCGGATGCCGCGTGGTCGCCGCTCACAGCCGCCTCCCCTCCGCGTAGGCGGGGCAGGAGTCCTTGACCTGGCAGGTGCCGCACTGCGATCCCGGGGTGGCCGCGAAGACCGCACCGGACATCCCGTCGGCGACCTCCTCGACGAGCTCGCGGGCCCACGCGGGCTCGTCGTCGAGCTCGAGGGGCGGCTGCAGCTGGAGCGAGGTGCTCTTGGCCGCCGCGGCCCGGCCGAGCTGCAGCAGGGCCGCGCCGCCGGACCGGTCGCCGTGCTGGGTGAAGGCGCCCTCCTCGACGGCGAGCTGGTAGGCCCCGAGCTGCCCGTGCCGGCGCACCTCGTCGAGGGTGGGCTTGCTCGCGCCGGTCTTGAGGTCGACGACCCGCACCCGGCCGCCGGCATCGACCTCGACCCGGTCGACCTGGCCGGCCACGACGGCCCGGCCCAGGGCCACCCGGATGCGCTCCTCGGAGGCGGCCTTGCGCCACCCGGCCGCGTCGGCCTCGCCCACGTAGCGGGCGAGCCGGGTCGTCATCGACTGGGCCCGGCCGAGGTCGCGTCGGCTGAGCCAGCCCGGGGCCAGCCCGAGCCGGCCCCAGCGCGCCTCGAGCTCGGCGGCGTACGTGGCGGCGTCGGTGTCGCCGAGGTCGTGCGCCACCTCGTGCACCAGGGTGCCGATGTCCTGGGCGCCCATCGACGGCCCGTCGCCGCCGGCGGCCCGCAGCACCCACTGCAGGCGGCAGCGGCCGAAGTGGTCGATCGTCGACGGTGAGACGGACACCGGGACACCGGGCGCCCGCCGCGGCCGGTCGTCGCTGACGTCGCGCAGCGCCCACCACTGGGCCGGGTCGGCGCCCGGGACCCCTTGTGCCGCAAGGGTGGCCAGAGCGGTGACCGCCGCGCCGCGCACGCCCGGGTCGTCGCCGGCGAGCTCGCGGCGCAGCTCCGCGACCAGGCCGGGCAGGGTCAGCGGCCGGGCGACGTCGGTGAACGCACGGGCGTGCGGCAGGGGGTCGACGACGTCGAGGAACGGTGAGGGCTGCTCGTCCTCGCTGCGCACCGCGGTGACGACGAGCCGGTGGCGGGCCCGGGTGACGGCGACGTGGAAGAGCCGGGTCTCGTCGTGCCGCACCTGCGCCCGGGCGGCCCGCGGGTCACCCCCACGGCCGGTCACCAGGTCGACGAGGTCGGTCGACCCGAGCAACGAGCCACGCAGCCGCAGGTCGGGCCACACGCCCTCCTGCACCCCCGCGACGACGACGAGGTCCCACTCGAGACCGGCGGATGCCGCGGGCGTCACCAGCGCGACCGACTCCCCGGCGGGCGCGCGCGCGACGAGGGTGTCACCGGCGACGTCCTGCCCGAGCACGTGGTCGAGGAAGTCGGCGGGCGAGGCGCCCGGGAGCCGGTCGACGAAGCGCGCGGCCGCGTCGAACAGGCCCAGCACGGCGTCGAGGTCGCGGTCGGCGCGACCGCCGCCGGGTCCGCCCCCGAGCGCGGCGTCGCGCCAGGGGCCGGCCAGCCCGCTGGCGCTCCACATCCGCCAGAGCACGACCTCGACCCCGTCGCCGTCGCGCAGGGCGTCGACCGCCGCCGCGAGCACCCGGTGGGCCCGGCGGGCGGGCGCCCGCCTCGGGCCCGACGCGGTCGAGCGGGAAGGGGTTGAGCACCGCCTCGGCGAGCAGCACGTCACTGGGACGGCCCCCGCCGTCGTCGAGCTCGAGGCGCCGCAGCGAGCGCCGCAGCCGGCGCAGCAGGACGGCATCCGCACCACCGACCGGTGAGGTGAGCACGTCGACGACGTCGGCCGGGTCGAGCTGCTCGGCACCGGCGACGACGTCGAGGGCGCAGCGCAGGAGGGTGAGGAACGGCCGCACGGCCGCCTCGTCGCGCACCGGCAGGTCGGCGGTGGCGGTGTCGACCGGCACCCCGGCACCGCGCAGCACCCGGCGCAGGGTGGCCGTGCGGCCGCCGCCGCGCACCACCACGGCCATCCGTGACCAGGGCACGCCGTCGAGCAGGTGCGCCTCGCGCAGGCGGCCGGCGACGTAGCTGGCCTCCTGCGCGGCGGTGCGCAGCAGGTGGGCCTCGACCTCGCCGCCATGCGGCGCGGCGGCCACGCGGCGGTGGGCGGCCCCACCCACGACCCCGACGTGGGCCGCCACCCGGGTGGCGGCGACCAGCACCTCGCCGCCGCACCGGTACGAGGTCGACAGCAGCCGGGTGGGGGCGTCCGGCCAGGCCGTGACGAACAAGCGGGGGTCGGCGCCGCGGAAGGTCTGGGTGGCGGCATCCGGGTCGCCGAGCAGCACGAGGTCGACCCCGCCGCCGGCCACGACGACCTGCAGCAGGCGCAGCGCGGCCGGCGTGAGCTCCTGGGCGTCGTCGACGACGACGAGCCGCACACCGGCGCGCAGCCGGTCGAGCGCCTCGGGGTCGGCCTCGAGGTGGTCGGCCGCGGCGCCGAGGATCCAGGCCGGGTCGAACGCCCCCGGTGCCGACAGGGCCGTGACCTCGTCGTACTCGAGCAGCACGTGGGCGGCCGCCACCCACTCGGGCCGGTCGTGGGCCCGCCCGAGGCGGGCGAGGTCCTCGGGGTCGAGGCCGAGCTCGACGGCACGCATCAGCAGGTCGCGCAGCTCACCGCGGAAGGTGCGGGTGGGCAGCGCGAGGTGCACCGACGCGGGCCACGGGGGCGCCTCCGACTCCCCGGCCGCGTGGCCGGCGAGCAGCTCGCCGAGGATGACGTCCTGCTCGGGGCCGCTCAGCAGCCGCGGGGTGGGGTCACCGACGAGGGCGGCCGCCTCGCGCAGGATGCCGAAGCCGAGCGACTGGTGGGTGCGGGCCAGCGGGGTGGTCGTGGTGCCGCCGAGCCGGGCGGTGACGGCGTCGCGCAGCCGGGCCGCCGCGAGCCGGGTCGGGGCGAGCAGGAGGCAGCCGTCGGCCGTGGCCTCGCCGCGCTCCACTCGCTGGGCCACGACCTCGACCGCGACGGTGGACAGCCCGGTGCCCGGGGCCCCGAGGACCCGCAGCACCGGGCCGCGGTGCTCGACGACCGCCCTGCTGGCTCGCGTCGAGCACCGGCGCGGGGGGCGCACCGGTGGCGGGACGACGGAGGACGAGCACCCCGGGATTCCACCACGCCGTCCGGACATCGGCGGCCCGGGGGTCAGTAGGTCGGCAGGGTGGGGTCGACCCGGGCGACCCAGGCGAGGATGCCGCCGGCCACGTTCACGGCGTCGACCCCTCGCGCGCGCAGCAGGTCGACCGCCTCTCCGGAGCGCACCCCGGTCTTGCAGTAGACGTAGACCCGGGCTGCCGGGCGCCAGGCCCGGGACCGCCGCACCGGTTCGCACGTCGCCCACGGGGAGCCAGGAGCCGCCGGGCAGCGCCACGATCGCCCGCTCCCCCTCCTCGCGGACGTCGAGCAGCAGCGCGCGCGACCCGTCGAGCTCGCCGGCCTCGAGCAGCGCGTTGAGCTCGGCGACGTCGACGCTCGGCCGGGCGGGCGCCGCGGCCCCCGCAGCCGCAGGGTCCTCGACGTCGTCCGGGATGCCGGTGGCCCACCCGAGCGGGCGGGTCGCGTCCGCGCCCGAGCCGCACACCCGGCATCCGGGATCGGCGGTGACGGGCAGGGCGTCCCAGGTCTGGCGCAGCGCGTCGTGCACGAGCAGCCGGCCCACCAGTGGCTCCCCGATGCCGGTGACGAGCTTGACCGCCTCGGTCGCCATGACCGACCCGATGCTCGCGCACACGGCGCCCAGCACGCCGCCCACGGCGCACGACGGCACGGCATCCGGCGGCGGCTGGTGCGGGAAGACGCAGGCGTAGCACGGGCCCTCTCCGGCCCACCACACCGAGACCTGGCCGTCGAACCGGTAGACCGACCCCCACACGTGCGGCACCCCGAGCCGGGCGCAGGCGTCGCCGACCAGGTAGCGGGTCGGGAAGTTGTCGGCACCGTCGAGCACGAGGTCGTAGTCGGCGACCACCGCCAGCGCGCTCGCCTCGTCGAGCCGCTCGCTGTGCTGCACGACCTGCGTGTCCGGGCTGATGGCGTGCACGGCGTCCGCCGCCGACTCGGTCTTGGCCCGCCCGACGTCGGCGACCCCGTGCACCACCTGGCGCTGGAGGTTCGTCGTGTCGACGACGTCGTCGTCGACCACCCCGATCGTGCCCACCCCCGCGGCGGCCAGGTAGAGCAGCGCCGGCGAGCCGAGGCCTCCGGCACCGACGACCAGCACCCGCGCGGCCCGCAGCCGACGTTGCCCGTCGATGCCGACGTCCGGCAGGAGCAGGTGGCGGGCGTACCGGGTGCGCTCCTCGGGCGTGAGCTCGCGGCCGGGCGGCACCAGCGGGGGTCGTGCCATGGCGCGACCCTAACAACCGGTGCGCGGCGCGTCCCCGGCCCCGGCATTACCCGTTAGTAGGATGCTGCCTATCCCGGCAGAAGGACACGCATGACCAGCACGCACACCCCGCCCCGCGGGCAGCGGATGCCGCGCAGCGAGCGCCGCGCCCAGCTGCTCGACGCGGCCCAGGCCGTCTTCGTGCAGTCCGGCTACCACGCGGCGGCCATGGACGAGATCGCCGACCGCGCGGGCGTGTCCAAGCCGGTGCTCTACCAGCACTTCCCCGGCAAGCTCGACCTCTACCTCGCGCTGCTCGACAAGCACTGCGACACCCTCGAGACCCTCGTCCGCCAGGCCCTGGAGGTCGGCGGCGACAACGAGGTGCGGGTGGAGCGCACGATCGCCGCCTACTTCGAGTTCGTCACGAGCGAGGGCGCGGCCTTCCGGATGGTCTTCGAGTCCGACCTGACCAGCGTCCCCCAGGTGCGCTCGCGCCTCGACGCGGTCGAGATGAACTGCGCGGAGGCGATCGCCGAGGTCATCGCGGAGGACACCGGGGCCGACGACGAGCGCGCCCTCATGCTCGGCTCGGCCCTGGCCGGCATGGCGCAGGTCGCCGCGCGGCACTGGCTGGCGCAGGGCGGCGACGTGCCCGAGCAGGAGGCCGCGGCGATGATCAGCGCCCTCGCGTGGCGCGGTCTGGGGTCGTTCCCCAAGATCGGTTCCTGACCCGACGGCCTCCGCCGCGTGTTCGCTCGTGGCGGATGCCGGAATGCCGCCCGCCGAGCGCGGGTTAGCCTGAGCCCGAGAGCGCGGCCGGTCCGCGCCCCACGATGAAAGGTGTGCACCTGTGGAGGTCACCATCGGCGTCCAGAACGTCGCTCGCGAGCTGACGATCGAGACCGACTCCCCCACCTCGGAGGTCACCGCGGCCGTCGAGGCCGCGCTCGCCGACGGCGGCGGTGCTGCGCCTCACCGACAACCGCGGGCGCTCCGTGTTCGTGCCGGCCGGCGTCATCGGCTGGGTCCAGGTCGGCGACTCCGAGAAGGGCCGGGTCGGCTTCACCCCGTGACGTCGTCCACCGAGCGGAAAACCCCACGTCAGCGGACCGCGAGTTCGGGCTCCTGACGCACTAGATTCGAGGCGGCTCCCGGGTTGCGGGTGCCCGACGCACGGCGCTCACCGCGTCGTCGGATCTCGCCCTCGTGGGTCCCCGGACCCCGGAAGGAGTCGGCATGGACATCTGGGAGATTCTCGGCACCATCGTCTTCGGAGCCGTCATCGGAGTCCTCGCCCGGATCGTGCTCCCCGGCAAACAGAACATCAACATGATCGTCACCGTCATCCTCGGCGTCCTCGGCGCCCTCATCGGCTACTGGGTCTGGGGCCTGATCAGCGACAAGGGCGACACCGTTGGCATCGACTGGATCCGCTGGTTCATCTCCATCGCCGCCGCCGCGATCCTCGTGGCCATCTACGGGTCGATCACCGGCAAGAAGCAGCAGGTCTGACCGGCACTCGACGCGACGCGCCCTCGGCCCACCTCGGACGGGGCGCGCTGGTCGTCACGGGGCCGGTCAGGCGGACAGGCCGAGGCGCGTCATCCGCTTGGAGTGGTTGTCGGTGAGCCGGGTGAACATCTGCCCCACCTCGGCGAGGTCGACCCCACCCCCGACGAGCAGCGCCGACATCGCGTCGCGCTCGACCGCCACGGCCTGGGCCTGCGACAGCGCCTCGCCGAGCAGCCGCCGGCCCCACAGGGCGAGCCGTCCGCTCGGCGGTGCGGTCGGTCTTGAGGGTGTCGCGCACGACGCCGACCACGAAGTCGGACTCCCCCGCGTCGTCGAGGGCCCGCGCCATCACCTCACGGGTGTCGTCGTCGACGAAGACCGACATCTCGCGGTAGAAGTCCTTGGCGATGCCGTCGCCGACGTAGGCCTTGACCAGCCCCTCGAGCCAGCCCCTGGGCTTGGTGCGCTCGTGGTACGAGGCGAACGGCACGACGAACGGCGCCATCGCGGCATCCGGGTCGATGTCGTGCGAGCGCATGTGCTCGACGAGCACGCCGTACTGCACGTACTCGGTGTTGGCCAGGCCGGCCATCGCTCGACTTCAGCGAGAGCGTGGGCGCCAGGTCGGAGTCGACGGCCATCCGGATGAACGCGGTCAGCTCGCCGTACGCGAGAACGCCCAGCAGGTCGACGACGGCGGCGTGGTAGGTGGGGTCATCGATCGACGAGTGCTCCATGGCTTCGGAGCCTAACGGTAGAGTGGCGAGCGTCCCACGGTGCCCGGTCGGCACGAAGACCCAAGTTCCTTGATGTGGCGAGCGCCCGGCGTCCCCGACGCTGCCCGCCCCCCGAAGACCTCCGATCGGCCCACAGCCCCTGCGCTGGCGCGACGCGCGCCCGCCGACCGGAAGAGACCCATGACCGACGTCACTGACGCCACCGAAGTGCCCGAGACCGTGACCGAGCCCGTGCCGGGTCGAGTCGTTCGCCGACTTCCCCATCCACCCCGACATCGTCGAGGCGCTCGCCGACGCACGGCATCACCAGCCCGTTCCCGATCCAGGCGATGACCCTCCCGGTCGCCCTGGCCGGCCACGACATCATCGGCCAGGCCAAGACCGGCACCGGCAAGACCCTCGGCTTCGGCATCCCGATGCTGCAACCGGGTCACCGTCCCCCAAGGACGACGGCTTCGCCGACGCTGCCGATCGCCGGCAAGCCGCAGGCCCTCGTCGTCGTCCCGACCCGCGAGCTCGCCGTGCAGGTCGCCGGCGACCTCGAGCGGGCCGGCAAGACGCGCGGCGTCCGCGTGCTCACCGTCTACGGCGGTCGCGCCTACGAGCCGCAGGTCGAGGCGCTGCAGCAGCGGCGTCGAGGTCGTCGTCGGCACCCCCGGCCGGCTGATCGACCTGGCCAAGCAGGGCCACCTCGACCTCGGCCACGTCGCGGATCGTCGTGCTCGACGAGGCCGACGAGATGCTCGACCTGGGCTTCCTGCCCGACGTCGAGACGCTCGCTGCGCGCTGACCCCGGCCGGCCGCCAGACCATGCTGTTCTCGGCGACCATGCCGGGCGCGGTCGTCGCGCTGGCGCGCCGCTACATGACGCCAGCCGACCCACATCCGCGCGCATCGACCCCGACGACGACGGCCACACGGTCAAGGCCGTCGAGCAGTTCGTCTACCGCGCGCACGCGATGGACAAGGTCGAGATGCTCGCCCGCATCCTGCAGGCCCAGCGGCCGCGGCCTGACCATCATCTTCTGCCGCACCAAGCGCACCGCCGCCAAGGTGGCCGACGACCTCGCCGAGCGCGGCTTCGCCGCCGGCGCCATCCACGGCGACCTCGGCCAGGGCGCCCGCGAGCAGGCGCTGCGCGCGTTCCGCAACGGCAAGGTCGACGTCCTCGTCGCCACCGACGTCGCCGCCCGCGGCATCGACGTCGAGGACGTCACCCACGTCATCAACTACCAGTGCCCCGAGGACGAGAAGACCTACCTGCACCGCATCGGCCGCACCGCGCCGCGCCGGCGACACCGGCATCGCGGTCACCTTCGTCGACTGGGACGACATGCCCCGCTGGGCGCTGATCAACAAGGCGCTCGACCTGGGCATCCCGGAGCCGGAGGAGACCTACTCCACCTCCGACGCACCTCTACACCGACCTCGACATCCCCGAGGGCACCAAGGGCCGCCTGCCGCAGGCGCAGCAGCACCCGCGCGGGCCTCGGCGCCGAGGAGCTCGAGGACCTCGGCGAGACCGGCAAGGGCGCCGGTCGGCGCGGGCCGTCGTCGGGCGGCGGCGACCGTGGTGGTCGCGGTGGGCACTCCGGCGACAGCCGTGGCGGCCGTGGCGGCGAGTCGCGCGGCGACTCCTCGCGACCGGCGTCGCGCGACGGTGACGCCACGCCCGAGGGCGCCGACCGCCCCCGGCGCAACCGCAACCGTCGGCGCACGCGTGGTGGCAGCCCGTCGAGCGACACCACCAGCTGACCCCTCCCGCCGCGACGACGAAGGGCCGCACCGGAGCTCGGTGCGGCCCTTCGTCGTGCCGGCGTGGTTCAGCCCGTGATCGTGCTCGTGTCGATGACCGCGCGGTAGCGCACGTCGCCGTCGACGACCCGGTCCCAGACGGCGTCGACGTCGGCCGCGTCGACGACCTCGATGGTCGCGGCGATGCCGTGCTCGGCGCAGAAGTCGAGCATCTCCTGGGTCTCGGCGATGCCGCCGATCTGCGAGCCGGCGACGGCCTTGTTGCCGCCGATCAGCGAACCCGGGCGGGATGGCGTAGGGAGCCGGCGGCAGGCCGACGTTCACCACGACACCGGCCGGCTTGAGCAGCCGGACGTAGTCGGCGATCGGGATGTCGGCGCTGACCGTGTTGAGCACGATGTCGAAGCTGCCCCGGGCCGCCTTCATCGCGTCGGCGTCCGAGGAGGCGATGTGCCGCGTCGCACCGAGCCCGACGGCGTCCTCGGCCTTGGCCATCGGAGCGGGAGATGGTCGTGACCGTGGCGCCCATGGCGGCGGCGATCTTCACGCCCATGTGGCCCAGGCCGCCGACGCCGACGACGGCCACCGAGCGGCCGGTGCCGGCGCCCCAGCGGCGCAGCGGGGAGTACGTCGTGATGCCGGCGCAGAGCAGCGGGGCGGCCACGTCGAGGGCCATCGCGTCGGGGATGCGCAGCACGAAGCGCTCGCTGACGACGACCTCCTTGGAGTAGCCGCCCATCGTCCACTCACCGTCGTAGCCCTGCGAGTTGTAGGTACCGACGGACGGCTTGGTGCAGAACATCTCCATGCCGTCCTTGCACGGCTCGCACTCGCCGCACGAGTCGACCAGGCAGCCGACGCCGACCCGGTCGCCGACGGCGTGGCGGGTGACCTCGTCACCGACCTGCGACGACGGTGCCGGCGATCTCGTGGCCCACGGTCAACGGGAAGTGGGCCGGCCCCCACTCCTCGCGCACGGTGTGGATGTCGGAGTGGCAGATGCCGGCGAAGGCGATGTCGATGCGGATGTCGTCGGGGCGCAGGTCGCGACGCTCGATGCTGCCCTGGTGGAAGCCGGAGGTCGCGGAGTCGGCGATGAGTGCGGGTGTCGTGGTCGGCATCCGGTAACTCTATGTCGCTGCCAGCCGGGTCAGGATCACGGCCGCGACCTCGCGGTAGGCCGTGGCGCCCTTGGAGCGTGCGGGCCGTCGACAGGATCGAGCGGCCCACGGCGGGAGCCTCGGCGAACCGGACCGTCTTCGGGATCGGGGGCATGAGCACCGGCAGGTCGTAGCGGCCGCCGACGTCCTCGAGCACCTCGCGGGCGTGCAGGCTGCGACCGTCGTAGAGGGTCGGGAGGATGCCGAGCACCGTGAGCTTCTTGTTGAGGATCTTCTTCACGTCTCGCACGGTGTCGAGCAGCTGGCCGACGCCGCGGTGGCTGAGCATCTCGCACGGCATCGGGATGATCAGTGCGTGTGCGGCGGTCAGGGCGTTGAGGGTGAGCACGCCCAGGCTCGGTGAGCAGTCGAGCAGGATGATGTCGTAGTCGCGCCTGACGTCTGCGAGGGCGCCCTGCAGCACGTACTCGCGGGCCGGCCGCGAGAGCAGCACCGCCTCGGCGCCGGCCAGGTCGATGGTGCTGGGGACCAGGTCGATGCCCTCCTCGCAGCTGACGACGACGTTCTTGAGGGACTCGCCGCCCACCAGCACGTCGTGCACCGACGACTCGACCGCGTCGGGGTCGACGCCGAGGCTGAAGGTGAGGCAGGCCTGCGGGTCGAGGTCGACGAGCAGCACGCGGCGCCCCTGCTCCGCGAACGCGGCACCCAAGGACGCCACGGAGGTGGTCTTGGCCACCCCGCCCTTCTGGTTGGCGAGGGCGATGATCGTGGCCTTGTGCTTCGGCGCCATCGGGGGGCCTTCCATGGGGTCCGCGGGACGGGCCCCGATTCTCTCACCCGAGGTTCTCGGTCGACCTCGCCGGTCAGCAGGAACCGCCGGAAGGACTCCGCCGAGGGCAGCAGCGGCCGCCCGGCGACCCACGCGACGCCGACCTCGCGCTGCGCGGCATCGTCGGTGAGCGGCAGCATCCGGGTGCGCGCGAACGTCGTCGGCGTCGGCAGCCCCATCGCGGGCACCACGGCCACCCCGAGGCCCGCAGCGACCAGGCCACGCACGGTCGGCAGGTCGTCGGCCTCGAAGTCGATCGTCGGCGCGAAGCCGGCGGCCTCGCACAGGGCGAGGGTCTGGGTGCGCATCCCGGAGGGCCCGCGGCGCATGACGAAGGGCTCGTCCGCGACGTCGGCCAGGGCGACCGCGTCGTGGTGGGCCAGCCGGTGGGTCGGGGGCACGGCGAGCACGAGCGGCTCCACGAGGATGCGGCGCCACTCGACGCCGGGACCGGTCACCCGGTGGGTGGTGAGCTCGACGTCGGCGCGCCGGGTCGCCAGCTGCTGCGACACCCGTCCGCTCTCCCCCACGGCCGTGCGCTGGAGCACCATCCGCACCCGAGGGTGGTCGCGCCGGAACACCCGGATCAGGCCGGGCACGAGCCACGACCCGAGGCTGAGCGGGAAGGCCAGCGTCACGACGCCGCCCTCGGGGTCGACCAGCTCGTCGACCGCCGCCATGCCGTCGTCGAGGTCGTTGACCAGGTTGTCGACGTGTCGCTTGAAGGCCGTGCCGGCGTGGGTCATCCGCAGCACCCGCCCCGAGCGGCGCAGCAGGGGGGTGCCGACCTCCTGCTCGAGACGGGCCAGCGCGCGCGAGACGCCGGGCTGGCTCACCCCGAAGACCTCGCTGACCTCGGTCACCGTGTAGCCGTCGGCGACGAGCTGGAACCAGCGGAGCGCATCGGTGTCCATACCCATGACGATAATGCATACGAATCATGTTCCGATTTCATTGGACGCATGGACCTGACCCGCAGAGACTGGACGACATGACCACCTCAACACTGTGGACCACCGTCAAGGACGAGCTTCGTGAGCGCCGTGAGGGTCGTGCGGCCCTCAACCAGCTCCGGGCCGAGCTCGAGCACTACCGCACCCCCTCGGACATCGAGGACCTCCTGGCCAGCGTCGACGGCCAGGACACCCCGGAGGCCGAGATGATCCGCGGCATCCTCAGCGAGAACCTGCGCGGCTACCACGCGCGCCGCAGCGCCTGACCGCTGCTCGTCGACGCCCGTCAGGGACGGGCGTCGACGTCGGTGTCGGGCACCACCCGCAGGCCGATCGGGCCCGGGTTCCAGGCGACCTCCCACCGGAAGCCGTCGGGGTCGGCGAAGTAGCCGGTGAACCCGCCCCACTCCCGCTCGGCCGGGCCCCAGACCTGCGCCCCGGCGCCCCGCGCCTGGTCGAGGACGCCGCGCACCTCGGCCGGCGTGGCCACGTTGTGGGCCAGCGTCATCGGCACCAGGCCGTCGCCCTCGAGGGCCGGGCCTCCCACCTCGGCCTCGAACGCGGCGCGGTCCCAGAGCGAGAGCACCAGCCGGTCACCCGCCGCGAACATCAGCACCTCGCCCGGTACGTCGAGCTCGGGCGACCAGCCCAGCCCGTCGACGTAGAACGACCGCGACCGGTCGACGTCACGCACGGCCAGGGTCACGAACGACACACGTTGCTCCATGCCTCCCCAACTTTCCACACCCGGTGGACCACCGGAGGATTCAGACCGGTGCACGCTCCTCGAGCGCGGCCCAGTCGGACTTCTCCGGGCCGGCGGCCTGCCCCTCGGGGCAGTGCGCGCGCAGGTCGCACCACCCGCACAGCGGGCCGGGACGGGGCGGGAAGAGCGCCGAGGCCTCGCCGAGCTCGATGAAGTCGAGGTCGGCACGGCGCGCGTCCCGGGCGATCGAGCGGGCCTGCTCGACCTTGCGGGTCAGCGACTCGGGCGTGTGCTCGTGAGCGGCGACGGTGCCGCTGGGCACGTGGTGCAGCTCGACGCGCAGGGTGCGGCGCCGGAACATCTTCCACACCGCTGCCGCGTAGAGCCCGAGGGCCAGCGAGGTTCGGGCGTCGTCGTCGGTCGGCGGCACCCGGGAGGTCTTGTAGTCGACGACGACGAGCTCGCCGTCGCGGTCGTCGAGCCGGTCGACCCGACCGCTCATCCGAAGGTCACCGCTGACGAACGAGACGGTGCGCTCGATGCCGGCCGGCTGGCTGGCCGGGTCGACGTCGACGAGGTAGGCCGAGACCGCCGCGCGCATCCGCTCACGCCACTCGCGGGACTGCTGACCGTCGCGGAAGCCCACGTCGATCCAGGCCCGGTCGACCAGGCCCGCCCCGGCCGCAGGAGTGCGTTCGGGCAGGTCCCACCAGTCGCGCAGGGCGTTGTGCACGGCGTTGCCCAGCGAGGTGTGCGCGCGCTGGCGGCGCTTCTCCGGCGCCGGCCGGTCGAGGTACTGCAGCCGGTAGCGGCGGGGGCAGTCGAGGAAGGCGAGCAGCTTGCTGGGGCTCGCGGCGTACAGGGGCGCGGGCATGCCGGGGAGCTCGCCCTGGGCCGGCTGCGCACTCATGGGCCCGACGGTAGCCGGTGGCGCCGACGCCTCCGGGTAGCCGCCACCAGGGGGATGGGTCGGGGATGTCCGCGCAGGCTCGTGACCTGACACACTGTGCGGCGATGGCCATCAGCGCGTTCGACCTCTTCTCCGTGGGCATCGGCCCCTCCAGCTCGCACACCGTGGGTCCGATGAGGGCCGCCCACACCTTCGCGCAGGGGTTGCGCACCGCCGGCGTCCTCGAGCAGGTGGGCAGGGTGAAGGCCGAGCTGTTCGGCTCGCTCGGCGCCACCGGCCACGGGCACGGCTCGGTCAAGGCCGTGGTGCTGGGCCTGGAGGGCGAGGCGCCCGAGTCCACCGACCCCCGGGCCGCCGACCCGCGCCTGGCCGAGGTGCGCGCCACCGGCCGGCTGCGGCTCGACGGCACCCACGAGATCGCCTGCGACGTCGACACCGACGTCGTGCTGCACCGGCGCAAGACGCTGCCCTTCCACTCGAACGGGATGCGCTTCGCGGCCTGGGCCTCGGAGCAGCCGCTCGAGGGCGAGGAGCCGTTGTTCCAGCGCGAGTACTACTCGGTGGGTGGCGGGTTCGTGCTCGACCAGGACGAGGTCGGCGAGAACGTCATCGTGCCCGACCACACCCCGGTGAAGTACCCGTTCACCACCGGCGACCAGCTGCTCGAGCGGTGCGCGGAGACCGGCCTGCCGATCAGCGGTGTGATGATGGCCAACGAGCTGTCGTGGCGCACCGAGGCGGAGGTGCGCGAGGGACTGCTGCACCTGTGGAAGGTGATGCAGGAGTGCATCGACAACGGCTGCCGGTCCGAGGGCGTGCTGCCCGGCGGGCTCAAGGTGCAGCGCCGCGCCCCCCGCCTGGCCACCCAGCTGCGCGGCGAGCACCCCGGTGACCCGTTGGCCGCCATGGACTGGGTGACCCTCTACGCGCTGGCCGTCAACGAGGAGAACGCCTCGGGCGGGCGGATCGTCACGGCTCCCACCAACGGCGCGGCCGGCATCATCCCGGCGGTGCTGCACTACTACACGCGCTTCGTGCCCGGCGCCGACGACGAGGGCGTGGTGCGCTTCCTGCTCACCGCGGCCGCGATCGGCAGCCTGTACAAGGAGAACGCCTCGATCTCCGGCGCCGAGGTGGGGTGCCAGGGCGAGGTCGGCTCGGCCTGCTCGATGGCGGCCGGCGCCCTGGCCGAGGTGCTCGGCGGCACCCCCGACCAGGTCGAGAACGCCGCCGAGATCGGCATCGAGCACAACCTCGGCCTCACCTGCGACCCGGTGGGCGGCCTGGTGCAGATCCCGTGCATCGAGCGCAACGCCGTGGCGTCGGTCAAGGCGATCACCGCGGCTCGGATCGCGTTGCGCGGCAACGGAAAGCAGATCGTCTCGCTCGACAAGGCGATCAAGACGATGCGCGACACCGGCCGCGACATGATGGTGAAGTACAAGGAGACCGCACGCGGCGGACTCGCCGTCAACGTCATCGAGTGCTGAGCCCGCCCTCACGACGCGACTGAGTCGGCGGTCGCGTCGAACGGCGCGGGGAACGACCGCACGACGGCAGGCGTGGCGAGGAACGCCCCGACCAGCGGCACACCGCCGACCCGGCAGGCGTCGATGGCCATCTGGTGCCAGCGCCGGTCGGAGTCGGTCAGCAGCACCGACCCGTCGCGGCCGCGGACGAACAGCAGCGCGCCGCCCGTCTCGGCGGCCATGCCGCACAGCTGCTCGAGGAACGGCCGGAACTCCTCGGGCTGCAGGGTGTCGTCGACGTCGTTGATGACGGCCGGCTGACCCATCGTGAGGTCGGGTCGGGTGATGACGAGGCCGATGCAGCCAGCCAGGCGGTCACGATGGCCCACGACCAGGTCGGCCACGTCGGCAGCGAGCCCGGGGGTGTCCAGCGGGAGGTCGGACCAGTTGTCGGGGAGGTCGTCGAAGCTCATGTCCCGAGCATGCCGAGGATCGCCGAGCCGACCCCGGAGTTTTCCACAGGCCCGATCCTGACCGGCCGGCATACCCCCGACCGGGGTGTCACGCGGATGCCGTGGCACGGCATCCGCGCCTAGGTTGGCTGGCATGTCCGTCGACGACGCCCACACCCGCCCCACCGGCACCAGCGACGCCACCGTCGCTGCCCTCGGGAAGCTCTCCGAGGCCCTGGAGGTGGTCGAGGACGCCCGCGGCCAGCTCTACGACTTCCACCGCAAGTGCGGCACGGCCGACCTCGCGCTCGGTGAGGCCGTCGAGATGCTGCGGGACGCCGGCCACGGCGACCTCGCCGAGCGCATCGACACGGACCTGGTGGGGCGCAACATCCTCGCCGGGCGATGGTCGTTCCAGGTGGTCGAGGAGTACGACGACGGCTACTACGCGGCGTTCAAGAGGCATGAGAAGGCCGCCCGCGACGAGCTGATGGGCGGCAAGCGGCACGTCTTCGAGGCCGAGATGAAGCAGGACCGACGCACCCACGGCCGGCCCGGGCACGAGGCCACCCCTCACGGGGAGACACCATGACCGGCTTTCCCGAGCCCCCGGCGGTGGGCTCCGAGACCGACACCCTGCTCGGTTCGCTCGAGCGGCAGCGGGCGACGTTCGCCTACAAGTGCGCCGACCTGACGCGTGAGCAGCTGAACCGGACGCTCGGCGCCTCGACGGTGACCCTCGGCGGCCTGCTCAAGCACCTGGCGTACATGGAGGACCTGAACTTCTCGTGGGACCTGGGCGGGCGGGAGCTGCCGCAGCCCTGGGCGTCCCTTCCCGAGGAGGGGCGTGGGGAGGTCGTCTGGCGCTCGGCGGGCGACGACGACGCGGCGACGCTGTACCGGCTGTGGGACGAGGCCGTCATCCGGTCGCGGGCGGTCCTGCGTGAGGTGCTGGCGAACGGGGGGCCCGACGCGACCTACGACAGCGGTGGCCGGCCCTGCACCGTGCGCCGGCTGCTGGTCGACTTCATCGAGGAGTACGGCCGGCACACCGGGCACGCCGACCTGCTGCGCGAGGAGGTCGACGGCCGGGTCGGCGAGGACCCACCGGGTCGGCCGTACCCGTACTCGCTGGGCTGACGCCGCGTCCGCAGGCGGTGCCACCGTTTGCTCGCGACGCTCGTGGGTACGACCACCCTCGAAGCGCTTGGGTGCATCTCACCCATGCCGGTGAGGAGAAGACCATGGACACCATCATCTGGATCGTCGTGGCGGTGGTTGTCGTGGGCGCCATCATCGCGTTCGTGATGTCGCGGTCCGGTGCGCGGCGGGTCGAGGCCGAACGGGCCCAGGCCGCCGAGCTCCGGGAGAAGGCCGTGGAGCACGACCGTCGGCTGCGCGAGAGCGAGGCGAGTGCGACCGAGGCCAGCGCCCGGTCCGAGATGGCTCGGGCGGAGGCCCAGAAGCGTGAGCTCGAGGCCGAGCGGCTCGCCGAAGAGGCGGACAGCCGGTCGGAGAGCGCCGAGAAGGTTCGGCGGGAGCGCGACGAGCAGCTGCGCCTCGCCGACCTGCGTGACCCGGACGTGCAGACCGACAAGGACGGCCACCGGCTCGACGAGGGCGGTGTCCTCGACGGTCAGGGCAGCCACGACGGCCGCGGTGACGTCCGGGACGGCGGCGTCGACACCCTCCAGCGCGACGCCACGCGCACCGACCGGTCGGGCGCGACAGTCGACCAGTCGGACGCGACCACCCACCGGTCGGACGCGACAGTCGACCGATCGGACGCGACCACCCACCGATCGGGCGCGACAGTCGACCAGTCGGACGCGACCACCCACCGATCGGGCGCGACAGTCGACCAGTCGGACGCGACCACCGACCGGTCGGACGTGACCGTCGACGAGCGCGCCGGGACCTACGACCAGCGTCGCACCGACCCCACCCCCTGACCTCGTCGGCCAGGCCGGGGGACAGCTCAGCGACCTGGGGACGGTGCCCTCGACCGCCGCTGGGGTCGGGTGGGCCACGACGCCCTCCCAGACCCACGTCGTCTCGAGGTATCAGGGGGCGTCGCCGTCCCTCTTCCAGGTATGCACATGATCACCCCCGGCATCGCCGCATCCCTCACCCCCAAGTCCGTCGAGCGCACCCAGCGCACCGAGGCCACGCCCAGGGCCCGGCGCCGTCTGCGCGTGCCCCAGGTGCTGCTGCACGTGCCGCACCCGCACTTCCACCTGCCCCAACGGTCCGCCTGATCGTCCCGGTCGTCGGCGCTCCGCCCGAGGCGGCGCCCCTCAGCTGAAGACGACCGTGCGGTCGCCGTTGAGCAGCACGCGCGACTCGCAGTGCCAGCGCACCGCGCGCGCGAGCACCCGCGACTCGACCTCTTCGCCGGCGCGCACGAGGTCCTCGGGCGTCATCCGGTGGTCGACGCGCACGACGTCCTGCTCGATGATCGGGCCCTCGTCGAGGTCCGCCGTCACGTAGTGGGCGGTCGCGCCCACTCGCTTGACGCCCCGGGCGAACGCCTGGTGGTAGGGCTTGGCGCCCTTGAACGACGGCAGGAACGAGTGGTGGATGTTGATGACCCGACCGGACAGGTCGCGGGTGAGGTCGTCGGAGAGCACCTGCATGTAGCGCGCAAGCACCACGAGGTCGATGTCGTGCTCCCCCACGATCCGGCGCAGGGCCTCCTCCGCCTCCGGCTTGGTCTCGGCGGTCACCGGGACGTGGTGGAACGGGACGCCGTACGACGTCACCAGCGGCTCGAGGTCACGGTGGTTCGAGACGACGGCGGGGATGTCCATGTTGAGGGCCCCTGACCGCCAGCGGAACAGCAGGTCGTTGAGGCAGTGACCGAACCTGCTGACCATCAGCAACGCGCGGTAAGGGGTCGCCGCGTCGCGGATCGACCAGTCCATGCCGTAGTCCGTTGCCACCGGCGCGAACAGCTCGCGCCACCGCGGGGTCGGGGGACCGCCGATGTCGACGGAGAAGCGGATCCGCATGAAGAACTGGTTGGTGCGCACGTCGAGGAACTGCTGGCTCTCCTCGATGTTGGCGCCGTGCTCGAACAGCAGGGCCGTCACCGTCGCGACGATGCCGCGCTGGTCCGGGCAGGAGAGGATGAGCACGTTCTCGGTGGGGACCGCGGTGGTGTCGGGCACCACGCCACCGTACGTGGGACCGAGCCGGGTCAGAACGGTGGCAGGTCGGTGTCTCGGCACTGCCGCGGATGTCGTTCCCGCCAGCCCGGCCACGCGTGGTGGTCGATCACGAGGGTGCCTACCGGCGGGAGGAGGTCGGTGCGGTGGCGGTGGCCGTGGTCGTCGCGCCACACCGTGACTGGTGTTCGTGTCGGTGGGTGGCCGGGTGGGGCGGCGCCGTGGTGTTCGAGGAGGAACTCGAGCGCGCTGTGCGGGCCGTCGGGGATGACGGTGCGGGCTCGGCTGGTGCTGCTGGTCGCCGCGGCGGCCGTCGCCGCGCCGGCGCCGGTGCCGGTGCCGGTACCGCGCCGGTGCCGGTGGTGCCGGTGGTGCCGGTGAGGATGGTGGTGCGGAGGGCGTCGACGGGGTGGGTGGTGCGGGCCCGGCCGGTGGGGTCGGTCCAGGTCGCGACCGCGTCGGTGGCGAGGGTGACGCTGCCAGCCGGGTCGTTGCTTGATGCGGTGGTGGCGTCGGCACAGGCAGATCAGGTTGTCGTCGCGGGTGTGGCCGGTCGGCCAGGGTCGGACGTGGTCGAGGTCGCAGAACACGGCGGCGATGCTGCAGCCGGGGAACCGGCAGCGCCGGTCGCGGGCTCGGATCCGTTTCGCCATCCGGGTGGAGGGCCGGTAGGAGTCGGCGCCGAACCCGGCCGCGGCGGCAACCGCATCGACCAGGTCCCGTCGGCACTCCGCTCCCGCTGGTCGCCGCCGAGTCGTCGGGCTCGTCGCGCCGCTCACCGGCGGTGCCGTCGTCGCGGCCGAGCAGGGCCGTGCGGGTCGTCGTCGAGCAGGGCGCCGGTGACCGGGTGGCAGGACGCGACCTGCACCACGGAGGCTGTCTCGAGGCTGTCGGTGAGCCATTGGTGGGAGACCAGCACCGGCTCCCCGGCGCCGGGGCCGGTGACCTCGACCAGGGCATCCCCGCCGATCACGGTGCCGACCCTGTTCTCGGGCGTCTCGGGCGTCTGCGGCGTCTCCCGCTCATCGTCTCCGGCGCCGAGCGTGGCATCCGTGACGGCCCTGGTGCCGGGCTCGCCGACCGAAGCGGCCACCGGGACCGCAGTCCCCGGGACGGCGGCGGCGCTGGGACGGCGGTGGCGCCGGGACGGCGGTGGCCGGGACGGCGCGGCCGGGACGGCGGTGGCGGGGACGGTGACGGTGATGATCGTGTCGATGGTGGCGTTGCCGGCGACCAGGTCGGTCAACGCCTTGGCCCGGGCCCGTTCGATGCTGGAGCAGACCCCGTCGCTGACGTACTGGCGGGCCAGGGCGTCGATCGCGGCCCAGGCCCGGGCGGCCTCTTCGGAGGGGAAGGTGCCTTCCCACCGGTCCACCCCCGGCTCGTCGGCCCACCGGCGCAGCCCGCACTGCGCGCGGGCCCGGGCGGCGCGCTGGTGCAGCAGGTCCGGGCTGATCCGGGTCAGCACCCGCCGGCACCGCCGCCGCAGGTGCGTGCCGTCCTCGGTCTCGAAGTGCCCCTCCAGGGCGGCGACCACGGTGGCCGCGACTTCGGCGGGGGCGTGCTCGAGCTCCTCGGCGACCACCCCGGCCCGGTAGGCGTCCAACCGACCCGTACGCATCGCCGCGTGCAGCCCACCCAGCCCGGTCGCGGTGGCGCTACCGGCCGGTCCGTCGGCGGCCAGCCGCGCCGCGGTCCGCACCCGCCGCTGCGCGTGCACCGCCGAGGTGGCCAGCACCCCCGACACGATCGCCGGCGCGTCCAACGCCACATGCCCCAACCCCCGGTGGCCCTCCACCACGGTGCCGTCCTCGAGCCACTCCGGCTCGATCGCCGCCAACCGGGCGATCGCCGCATCCTGCACCGCCGACGCCACATCGATCACCCGCTGCGCCGAACCGAGCACCCCAGCCCACTGCTCCCGCGACCCGCTCACACCAGAGGTCGCGAAGGCACCCGACAGCTCGACCAGCGCCGCCTCGCACGCCGCCTGCACCTCGACCGGACCCCTGGCCATCACCCTCACCCCCTGCGGTTTCGCTACGTCGATCCTACCGACGACCACCGACAGACCCCCGGACCGCAATCGGTGGCCGCAGCGCCGCATCCGGTTGCGTCCACAGCCAGACTCAGGCACGTGCAGATGCCCTCACGGTCGCCTGGCCAGGCGACGTATCCGCCACCCGCTGCAACCGTCACGCGAGCTGGCGACCCGCCCTCTCGCGAAGTCGACCCGCGAGAGGCCCCAAGCCGACGCACGCGCCGTCTGAATCTCGACCGGACCCATGGCCAACACCGCCTCCCCCGACGGCTTCGATAGGCACAATCCACCGACAGACCCCGGACCGGAAGTGATGGCAGCGGCACCGCATCCGGCTGCACTGCAAGGGGGCTCAGTGGAAGGACGGAGAAAGCACCACAGCCGAACTCAGGTGGCGCCGGCACCATTGGCGAACGCGATCACCGAGTCCGCGATCATCTGCACCGCGATCGCCGACAACAACAACCCGGCGATCCGCGTCAGCAGCACGATGCCGCTGTCCTTGAGCAGCCGCGCCAGTGGCGACGCGAACCGGAACGTCAGGTACACGACCAGGATCGCGGTCACCAGCGCAGCCGCCACCGCCAGATAGCCCCCAGCCCCCTCCGCCCCCTGCACCGCGAGCATCGTCGCGACGATCGCACCCGGCCCGGCCAACAGCGGTGTCCCCAGGGGCACCAGCGCGACGTTCACCCCGGCATCCGCGAGCTGTTCCGACTCCGACCCGGTGAGCAGCTGCAACGCCACGATGAGCAGCAGCAGCCCACCGGCCCCCTGCAGCGCCGGCAGGGAGATGTGCAGGTAGTCGAGGATCCGCTGCCCGAACAGCGCGAACGACGCGATCACCCCCAACGCCACCAGGGAGGCGCGGCGCGCGGCCGCGACCTTCTGCTGCGGCGTCAGCGGGCCGGTGAGCGCCAGGAAGATCGGGATCGCACCGGGCGGGTCGAGGATGACCAGGAGCGTGACGAACGTCGACGTGAACAGGGTGAGGTCGAAGCTCACGGCTCCACCACAGCGGCCCCCGACGCCAGCCCGACGATCGCCTCCAGCACCTCCGGGGCCGTGGTGTTCTCCCCCAGCCGGTTCAGCTTCCCCTCGCCGTGGTAGTCACTCGACCCGGTGACCAGCAGGTCGAGCGAGTGGGCGAGCGCGGTGAGGTGGCGCACGTCCTCCGGGGTGTGGTCGCGGTGGTGCACCTCGAGGCCGGCGAGCCCCGCGCCCGCCAGCTCCTCGACCAGCGCGTCGCCCACGACCCGACCCCGCGTGCCCGACCAGGGGTGCGCGATGACGGGCACTCCCCCGGCGGCCCGCACGAGGCCGATCGCCCGCACCGGGTCGGGCGCGTAGTGCGAGACGTAGTAGGGGCTGTCGTTGCCGAGCCACTGCGCGAACGCCTCGTCGCGGTGGTCGACCACGCCGGCGGTCACCAGGGCGTCGGCGATGTGCGGCCGGCCCGCCGTGGCACCGTCCTCCACCTCGGCGCGCACCGACTCCAGCGTCACCGGGATGCCGTCCGCCGCCATCAGGGCGACCATCCGGTCGAGCCTGGTGTCACGGCTGACGCGCGCCCGAGCCAGGTCCGCGACCAGGTCGGCGTCGTCGGGGTCGGGCAGGTAGGCCAGCAGGTGGATGCTCTTGCCCCACCGGCTGCACGACACCTCGATGCCCGGCACCAGCCGGATGCCGTGCGCACGCGCCGCGTCGCTCGCCTGCGCCCAGCCGAGTGTCGTGTCGTGGTCGGTGAGCGCCACCGTCGTGAGCCCCGCCTCGACCGCCCGCTCCACGACGACGGACGGCGCCTCGGTGCCGTCGCTCGCCGTCGAGTGGGTGTGCAGGTCGATCGCCACGCCGCCAGCGTAGTGGCGGGCAAGTCGCCGGCCCGGCGAGGCAACCTTTCCCGGCATCCCGGCGTAGTGCAGGGTGTGACGAGATCTCCTGGGGGTGTGATGGACCGGACCGGCAAGGCCGAGCGCGACGCCGCGTTCACGGCATTCGTCGAGCAGGCGACACCGTCGTTGCTGCGCACCGCCTGGCTGCTCACCGGTGACCACCACGCGGCCCACGACCTGGTGCAGGCCGCACTGGTGCGCACCTACGTCGCGTGGCCACGGGTCCGCCCCGAGACCGCCCTCGCCTACGCCCGTCGCGTCCTGGTCAACGAGCGCACCGACCGGTGGCGCAGGACCGGAGCGGAGCTCGCCGTCGCGACCCCTCCCGAGTCCGCGGCCACGCCCGGCAGCGCCACCGAGGACCGCGACGTCGTGGTCCGTCTGCTCGCCACCCTGCCGGAACAGCAGCGCAAGGTCGTCGTGCTGCGCTACTACGCCGACCTCTCCGAGCAGGCCACGGCCGACGATGCTCAACATCTCCGTGGGAGCGGTGAAGTCGGCAGCCTCACGCGGACTTGCCACCCTGCGAACCCAGTTGGCCGGCATCGAAGGAGGTGTCCGATGAGCACCGACACGTTCGAGGACGAGCTGCGGTCCCTGCTGCACGACACGGTGGATGCCGAGGGGCCCGCCTACGTCGACGTCGACCCCGACGTCGTGGTCACCGCGGGCCGTCGAGTCGTGCGCCGTCGGCGGATGGCAGCGGGCGCCGGAATTGCGGCCGCTGTCCTGGCGCTGGGGGTCACCGGCGCCGTCGTCGGCGGGGTGGGGCGGGACCGTGCCGCGGATCCGGTGCCGGCCGGGCCGAGCACGGGACCGGGCCGCGGCCCGACCTCGGTCACCCTCGACCTCAGCGAGGCGCGTAGAGGGCCTGCAGACCCCGTGGCCGAACGGTCCCTCGAGTGTCCGGGTGGCGGTCGACGACCGCGCGATGACCTGGACGGTGACGGTCATCGACCGGGACGGGCGCACGACCTCCCGACCAGCGGCGACCCTGCCCGCCAACCCCGGCTTCGCGACGTACGCGGAGGTGGGTGGTGACGCCGGTCTGGTGGTGGGCGTCATGCCGGCAAGCGCGAAGGACGTCGTGTCGGCATGGTTCCCCGATCCGGTGGAGAGCAGCCTCGCGAGCGCACCGGTGCCGGGCACCGGGCGCCAGGTCTTCGCGATCCGCCACAACGGCGCCGCGGAGACCGTCCTCGCGGGGTTCGACTGGACCGACGGCGAGCAGGTGTACACCTCCGCCGGTTCGAGCGTCCAGAGCGCCCGGTTCGGAGACGTCATCGCCTTCGTCGACCAGACGCAGGACCTGTTCGGCATCTTCGGCGCCGACGGCACCGTCTCGAAACGGCTCAGCGACACCCCCGCCGGTGCACTGCCGGCGCTCATGACCGGACGTGTCCCCGACGGCTCCGTCACCATGGACGGCACGGTCCTGGTGCTCCTGCCCGCCGGGGCCGAGGGAGTCGGCATCACGCCCTCGCCGGGCTCGACCGTCCGGTCCGTCGACGCCGTCCCCGGGGGCAGCACGGGCCGGACCCTGGTGCTCGTCCGGCTCACGGGACCAAAGCAGTCGATGGGCACGGGTGTCGAACGCGTTCGGTGGACCAACCCGGACGGCAGCGAAGGGTCGGGCACGATCGGCTGACCCACGTCACCGGGGGCAGCCCCGCCGCTCCAGGGCTCAGTCGGTCGTGGCTCCCGGCCCGGGCCAGTTCCGGTCGGGAACCGGCGTCGGCCGGCTGGGCTGCTCCCCGCCGCGGTCGGCGAGGTAGTTGCTCTTCGGCACCAGGACCTTGCGCCGGAAGACGCACACCACGGTGCCGTCCTGCTTGTAGCCGATCGTCTCGACGTGCACGACCCCGCGGTCGTCCCGGCTCGTGCTCTCCCACTTGGCGAGCACCGTGGTCTCGCCGTAGAGGGTGTCGCCGTGGAAGGTCGGGGCGACGTGCCGCAGGCTCTCGATCTCGAGGTTGGCGATCGCCTTCCCGCTGACGTCCGGCACCGACATCCCGAGCAGGATCGAGTAGACGTAGTTGCCGACGACCACGTTCTGGCCGAACTGCGTCGACTGCTGCGCGTAGTTCGCGTCGAGGTGCAGCGGGTGGTGGTTCATCGTGAGCAGGCAGAACAGGTGGTCGTCGTACTCGGTCACCGTCTTGCCGGGCCAGTGCTTGTAGGTCGCCCCGACCTCGAACTCCTCGTAGCTGCGCCCGAACTGCACCGATGTCTCCTTCGCTCGAAAGTCAGGGTGCCCATCCTCGCCTGAGCGCGCGGCATCCGGCAGGGGGATGCCGCGTGCCCTTGCCCACACCGTGCTCCCGAGTGGTGCCGTGCCCCACCAGGGGGACGCCTAGTCTGTGGGCATGTCGCAGCCCCACCCGGAGGGACGGGACCCGCGGGTCGGCGAGCTGCACCTCCTGGGGGAGGTCACCTGGCACGGCGCTCCGGTCCACGGCGGGCGCACCCACGCCCTGCTGGCGTCGCTCGTCGACGCCGCCGGACGCACCGTCGGCGAGCGTGCGCTCGTCGACGACGTCTGGGGCCCGGACCAGCCACCCGCGAACCCCTCCAAGGCGCTCCAGGTCGTGGTGTCGCGCACTCGCTCACAGACCTCACCCGAGGCGGTGGAGCGGGCCGGAGGCGGCTACCGCCTCGGCCTCGACGCCCCGGCGGTCGACGCGCTCGCGCTGCGGAACGACGTCGCGGCGGCGGCAGCAGCAGAGGGCCGCGGCGACCGGATGACCGCGCGCGACCTCGCGCGGCGGGCGCTCGACTGGCCATCACCGGCATCCGGCGGCAACGGCCCGCTGGCCGCCCTGCGTGACGACGCGCGCCGGCTGCGGGCCGAGGCGGGTGCGGTGCTGGGCCGGTCGCTGTCGGCGCTCGGCGACCACCGCGAGGCACTCCCCCTCCTCGAGGAGGCCGGTGTCGGCGACGAGGAGACGGCCGCGGCCCTGCTGCGTTCCCTGGGGGCCGTGCACGGCAGCCCCGCAGCCCTCGACCGCTACGCGCAGGTGCGCAGCGACCTCGCCGAGCGCCTCGGCGTCGACCCGGGCCCGGCCCTGGCCGCGGTGCACGCCGAGCTGCTCGCCGCCGACAACCCGGTCAGGACCGGGCTGCGCCACGAGTCGACGTCCCTCGTCGGTCGCGACGACGACATCCGCGCGCTGCGCGCCCTGGTCCGCGAGTCCCGGGTCGTGTCGATCCTCGGCCCCGGGGGCCTGGGCAAGACCCGGCTCGCTCACCTCCTCGGCCGGGAGGCCGAGGAGCCGGTCGTGCACTTCGTCGAGCTGGTCGGCGTCGCCTCGCCCGACGACGTCGTCGGCGAGGTCGGGTCGGCCCTGGGCGTGCGCGACTCGGTGAGCGGCCGGCGGGTGCTCACGCCCGAGCAGCGCAACGACGTTCGAGCCCGGGCCGCACAGGCACTGGGCGCGGCACCGTCCCTGCTCATCCTCGACAACTGCGAGCACGTGGTCGAGGCCGTCGCCGACCTCGTGGCCTTCCTGGTGGCGTCGTGCCCCCGCCTGCGCGTGGTGACCACGACCCGGGCGCCCCTCGCGATCTCCGCCGAGCGGGTCTTCCCCCTCTCGCAGCTCGACGACGACGCGGCATCCGAGCTGTTCGGGCAACGAGCCCGGGCCGCGCGGCCCGGTGTCGCGCTCGACCCGACCACGGTGCTGAGTGTCGTGCGCCGGCTCGACGGGCTCCCCCTGGCCATCGAGCTCGCCGCCGCCCGGGTGCGCGCGATGTCGGTCGAGGACATCGACCGCCGCCTCGACGACCGGTTCGCCCTGCTGCGCGGCGGCGACCGCACGGCTCCCGACCGGCACCAGACGCTGCTCGCGGTCATCGACTGGTCGTGGAACCTGTTGCGCGACAGCGAACGTCGCGCGTTGCGCTGGCTGTCGACCTTCCACGACGGCTTCTCGCTCGACGGCGCGGATGCCGTGCTCGGTCTCGACGCGCTCGACGACGTGCGCTCACTCGTCGACCAGTCGCTGCTCACGGTGCTCGACTCGGGCCGCACCGTTCGGTACCGGATGCTCGAGACGGTGCGGGAGTTCGGCCGGCTGCAGCTCGTCGAGGCCGGTGAGGACGTCGAGGCGCGCGACGCCCAGCTGGCCTGGGCCTGCGCCTTCGCCCTCCGCCTCGGGGACGACCTGTGGTCGCCCCGCCAGGTCGAGGCGGTGCGCGAGATCGGCGTCGAGGAGAACAACCTCGCCGACGCCCTGCGCGAGGCGCTCACCCTCCCCGACCCGTGGTCGGTGGTGCGGCTGCTCACGGCGCTGGGCTCGTTCTGGACCATCCGTGGCGAGAACCCGCGCGTCATCGCCGTCGCCGGAGCGGCCGATGCGGCCCTGACCGGCTGGCAGCCCACCGACGAGCAGGTCGACGTGGCCGTCTCGGCCGCGGCGATCGTCGCGCTCAACACCGTCGGCGGCGAGATCGGTGGCGTGCCGGCCAGCCTGGCCCTGCTCGACGCCCATGGCGAGGGCACCTCGTCGGCCCGGGTCCGCGGGCTGGTCGCCGTGGTCAGGGCGCAGGTGCTACCAGGACCCCGAGGGCACGGTGGCCCGGCTCGAGGCCGTCGCCGAGGAGTCCGACCGGGAGGCGGCAGCGGTCGCGCGGCTCTGGGCGGCCCACCACCTCGAGAACACCGGCGACCCGACGGGGGCCATCGCCCAGGCGGAGCTGGCGCTCACGCTGGTCAGGGACGCCGACGGCCCGTGGATCGCGGCGATGCTGCACACCATGGTCGGCACGCTCAACTCCCAGCTCGGCGACTCCGAGGAGGCCGTGCGCCACGCGCGCGCGGCCCTGCCCGTGCTCGACCGCCTCGAGGCCACCGACGACGCGACCCAGACCCGGGCCCTGCTCGCCGTCCACGCCATGTCGGTGGGGCGCCTCGAGGAGGCCGAGGAGTGGATGGCCGAGATCGAGCGCACCCGGCGGCGCTCGAGCGACCTGGGGGGTGCGTCGCTGGCGGCCGCCCGGGCCGAGATGGCGCTGGCCCGCGGGGAGGTCGCCGAGGGGCTGGCGCTGTACCGGGCGGCGGCTGAGGAGCTCGCCGCGATCCGCTTCCCGGGGATGGGCGACGCCAACGGGCTGGAACCGTGGGCCCTGTTCGGCGAGAGCCTGGGCGTCACCGCCCTCGCCGTGCACGGCACCACCCCCGACGACCTCGTCGAGGGCACGCGCTTCTACCGCGCGCTGCTGGCGAAGTCGCTCCTCGTGCTCGACCCGAACCGGCCCTTCATGGACTACCCCGTCGCCGGGCTGGTGCTGCACGGGCTCGGCGCCTGGGGGCTGCTCCGCGACGCGATGCCGGCCGACACCGCCGTGCAGCTCCTCGTGCTGGCCGAGCGGTTCGGCTACACGCGCTTCGCGCCCACGATGAGCCCGGCGCGCACCGAGGGAGCGGCCGAGGAGCGGGCACCCGGGCTCGCGGAGCAGCTGCGCCGCGACTACGCCGAGCGCACCGCCCCCAGCCTGCTGCCCGAGGCGCGGGCCGCGGTCAGCCGGGTGCCCGCCTGACCCTCACATCTTGCGGGAGTACGCGCGCACCGCCAGGGGCAGGAACACCGCGACGATCGCCGCGCACCCGCCCAGCGCCCAGGCCACCTCGGTGGTGACCCCGCCGCCGGCCATCATCGTGCGCACCGCCGTGACGACGTGGCTCACCGGGTTGAGCTTGACGAAGGTCTGCAGCCAGCTCGGGAGGGTGTCGGCCGGCACGAAGGCGTTGGACAGGAAGGTCAGCGGGAACATGATCATCATCGAGATGCCCTGCACCGCCTGGGCACTGCGGGCGACGGTCCCGAACCAGGTGAAGATCCAGGCCAGCGACCAGCCCGCGATGACCGTCATCAGCCAGCCGCCGAGCACGCCGGCGACGCCGCCGCCGGGGCGGTAGCCCATCAGGAAGCCGGTGAAGATGGTGAGCGTCGCCGCGGTGCCGTAGCGCAGCAGGTCCGCGATCGCGGGCCCGACCAGGGGCGCGATGCGGGCGATCGGCAGCGACTTGAACCGGTCGAAGACCCCCTTGTCCATGTCCTCGCGCAGCTGGACGCCGGTGGACATCGACGCGGTCAGCGCGGTCTGGGCCAGGATGCCGGGGATGAGGATCGGCAGGTAGTCGGCGACGCTGCCCGAGATCGCCCCACCGAAGATGTAGGCGAACATCGCGGTGAACAGCAGCGGCTGCAGGGTCACGTCGAACCACTGCTCGGGGTTGCGACGCATCTTCTTGGTCGCGCGCCAGGCCATGGCCAGGCTCTGCGACCAGGTCTCGCGCACGGTCGGCCGCACGGGGAGGTCGCGGATGCCGTCGGGCGTGATGGCCTTGACGGTCGCGTCGGGGGCGGGGCTGAGGGTGGTGGTCATCGGACGGGCTCCATCTCGGGCTCGGGCTGGGAGTCCTCGGCGGCGTGACCGGTGAGGGCCATGAACACCTCGTCGAGGGTGGGCTTCTGCACGGTCGCCGAGCTGATCAGCAGGTCGTGCTCGCGCAGGCCGATCAGCACGTCGGCGGCGCGGTTGGCGTCGGTGAGGGCGACGTTGATGCCGCCCGCCTCGGGTGTGAGCACCGGCTCCTCGCCGAGCACCCGTCGGACCACGTCGGCGGCCTCAGCCGGTGTGCTCCGGGTCGAGCATCCGCAGCTGCAGGGTCGAGCTGCCGACCTGGCCCTTGAGCTCGTCGGGCGTGCCCTGCGCGACCTTGCGGCCGTGGTCGATGACGGCGACCCGGTCGGCGAGCTGGTCGGCCTCGTCGAGGTACTGGGTGGTCAGGAGCACGGTGCAGCCGTCGGCCACCAGCTCGCGGATGGTGTCCCACATCTGCCCGCGGGTGCGCGGGTCGAGGCCGGTGGTGGGCTCGTCGAGGAAGATCAGCGGCGGCCGGCTGATCAGGCTGGCGGCGAGGTCGAGGCGGCGGCGCATGCCGCCGGAGTACTTCGCGATGGCCTTGTCTCCGGCGTCCTCCAGTCCGAACCGGCCGAGGAGGTCCTCGGCGGTCGTGCGGGCCTTCTTGGACGACAGGCCGAGGAGGCGGCCGAACAGCCAGAGGTTCTCGCGGCCGGTGAGGTTCTCGTCGACCGAGGCGTACTGCCCGGTGACGCCGAGCAGCTGGCGGATCACGTGGGGGTGCTGGCGGACGTCGACACCGAAGAGCTCGGCGCTGCCCCCGTCCATCGGAAGGAGGGTGGCGAGCATCTGGAGCATCGTCGTCTTGCCGGCACCGTTCGGGCCCAGCACGCCGAACACCTCGCCGCGGTACACGTCGAGGTCGATGCCGTCGACAGCGCGCAGGTCGCCGAAGGTCTTGACGAGCCCCCGGGCGTGGACCGCCGTGTCGGTGGTGGGGGAAGAGGTCGTGGTGGTCATGGGACCACGGTGCGGGTCTGCGGTTTCACCCCGCCTTCACCGCGGTTTCACCCTCGCCCGACCGGGCTTCAGGGCGCCTCTAGGATCGGGCCATGGGTGACTTCATCGGAGCGGTCGACCAGGGCACGACGAGCACGCGGTTCATCGTCTTCGACCACGACGGGCGACCCGTCGCGAAGCACCAGCTCGAGCACCAGCAGCTGCTCCCCCGCGCCGGGTGGGTCGAGCACAACCCGCTCGAGATCTGGGACCGCACCCAGACCGTCATCGGCAGCGCCCTGGGCCAGGCCGGCATCGCCAGCTCCGACCTCGACGCCATCGGCGTGACCAACCAGCGCGAGACGGCGATCGTGTGGGACCGCCACACCGGTCGTCCGTTCCACAACGCCATCGTCTGGCAGGACACCCGCACCGACTCGATCGCCAAGGCGCTGGACGCGGACGGGCGCGGTGACGTCATCCGGCACAAGGCGGGCCTGCCGCCGGCCACCTACTTCTCGGCCGGCAAGGTGCAGTGGATGCTCGAGAACGTCGACGGCCTGCGCGCCGCGGCCGAGCGCGGCGACGCCCTCTTCGGCACTCCCGACACGTGGGTCGTCTGGAACCTCACCGGTGGGCCGGACGGCGGCGTGCACACCACCGACGTCACCAACGCCAGCCGCACCATGCTCATGGACCTCACCACCCTCGACTGGGACGACGAGCTGCTGGGGTTCTTCGGCATCCCCCGCTCGATGCTGCCGACGATCAGCTCGAGCAGCGACGCCGGCGCCTTCGGCACGACCACCGCCCCCCGGGGAGGCGCTCCGGTCCCGATCACCGGGGTGCTCGGCGACCAGCAGGCGGCCACGGTGGGCCAGGTCTGCTTCGAGCCCGGCGAGGCCAAGAACACCTACGGCACCGGCAACTTCCTCCTGCTCAACACCGGTGAGGAGCTGGTCCGCAGCAGCAACGGCCTGCTGACCACCGTGGCCTACCGCTTCGGCGACGCGAAGCCGGTCTACGCCCTCGAAGGGTCGATCGCCGTCACCGGCAGCGCCGTGCAGTGGCTGCGCGACCAGCTCGGCATCATCTCCGGCGCCTCCGAGGTCGAGACGCTGGCAGCGTCGGTCGAGGACACCGGCGGGGTCTACTTCGTGCCGGCCTTCAGCGGTCTGTTCGCCCCCTACTGGCGCAGCGACGCCCGGGGCGCGATCGTCGGGCTGTCGCGCTTCAACACCAACGCCCACGTCGCCCGCGCCACCCTCGAGGCGATCTGCTACCAGTCCCGCGACGTCGTCGACGCGATGGCTGCCGACTCGGGCGTCGAGCTCACCTGCCTCAAGGTCGACGGCGGCATCACCGCGAACCGGCTGTGCATGCAGCTCCAGGCCGACATCCTGGGGGTGCCGGTGTCGAAGCCCGTGGTGCCGGAGACCACCGCGCTGGGTGCGGCCTACGCCGCCGGCCTGGCGACGGGGTTCTGGTCCGGCACCGACGAGCTGCGCGCGAACTGGGCCGAGGACGAGCGGTGGGAGCCGCAGTGGAACGACGCCCAGCGCCGCGACGGGTACGCCGGGTGGCAGAAGGCCGTGCAGCGCACCCTGGGCTGGGTGGACGTCGAGTAGGCGGCCGCCGCGGGAGTGCCGGGTTCAGCGCAGCGGCACGTCGAGCGCGTCGAAGACGATGCGGGACAACCGGTTCACCGTGCCCTGGCCGTACGAGTAGCCGTTGGGTGTGCGCGACAGGAACGCCATCTGGTAGCTCCGGCCACGGCCCGAGACGTGGCCGAGCCCGTTGAGCCGGTAGCCGTCGGCGCGCGGACCCCAGCCGTTCTTCAGCTCGACGTGCACGTCGTCGGGCAGCCCGTCGCCGAGCCCCCACGTCTGCGTCGAGGTCACCGCGCTCATCAGGTCGCGCACGTAGGCGCGACGGCCCGGCGAGAGGTACGTGCCGAGCACCAGGTGGTTCATCAGCTGCACGAGGTCGCGGGTCGTCGAGGTGGAGTGCCCCCACCACGAGCTCGACCGGAAGACCGTGCCGCCGAGCACCGTGGTGCTGGTCATGCCGAGCTGTTCGGCGACCGCCCGGCACCTCGTGACCCCGACCTGGGTGATGAGCGCGTTCGTCGCGTCGTTGTCGGAGTAGCGGATCATCCTCGATGCCAACGACTTCTGGGTCGAGGTGAGCGCGTCTGCCCCGGTCCTGGGCCACCTTGAGCGTCGTGACCAGGATCAGCACCTTGATGGTGCTGTGGGTCTGCTGCGCGCGCGGCCGCCACTGGAAGTAGTGACCGTTGCGGTTGTCGCGCACGACGAGCCCGGCGACCCCCGCGCGCGTCGCCATGTACCCGTCGAGCGCCGCCGTGAGCCCGGCGACGGTGTCGACACCGGCTGCCTGCGCCGGTGCGTGCGACCAGCCCCAGTGCGCCGAGGGCGAGCCCGGCCGACCCTCCGACGACGAGCTCGCGCCGGCCCGGTGTCCCCTCAGTCATGCCAGCTCCTCGTGCGGTCGGTCGATGGTCAGGTCAGTGGCTTGTCGAGCGCGTCGTAGACGATGCGCGACACCCGGTTGATCGTGGTCTTGCCGTAGCTGAAGCCGTTGGGGCTCTTGGACAGGATCGCCAGCTGGTAGCTGCGGCCGTAGCCCGAGACGAACCCGAACGAGTTGAGCCGGTAGCCGGTCGACATCGGCCCCCAGCCGTTCTTCTGCTCGACGTGCACCGCGTCGGGCAGCGGGTCGCCGAGCCCCCACCGCTGGCTCGAGGTGACGGTGGCCATCAGGTTCCGCACGTAGTCACGCCGCCCGGGCGACAGGTAGGTGCCGAGCACGAGCGGTTCATCAGCTGGACGAGGTCGCGGGTGGTCGTCGTCGAGTGCCCCCACCAGCCGGTCGACCCGCCGCGCACGACGGTGCTGCGTCATGCCGAGCTGGTCGGCCACCCGCTGGCAGGTCGACACCCCGATCTGCGCGAGCAGGGTGTCGGTGGCCGCGTTGTCGGAGTTGCGGATCATCCGGCTCGCCAGCGACTTCTGGGTCGAGGTCAGCGCCAGGCGGCGGTCCTGCGCCCGCTTGAGGGTGGCGACGAGGATCAGCACCTTGACGGTGCTGTAGCTCTGCAGGGTCAGCGGCCGCCAGGCGAAGTAGCCCGCCGTCACGGTTGTCGCGCAGCGTCAGCCCGATCGTGCCGACGCGGGTCGCGGCATAGCGGTCGAGCGCCGCGCGCAGGGCGGCGCGGGTCTCGATTCCCGCGGCGGATGCCGTGGCCGGCGCCATCAACGGTCAACGCGCCCAGACCCACCCCGGCCGAGCCGCCGAGGAGCAGCCGGCGACGGTCCACGACGCTCGCACTCATGCGGGGAGCCTAGGCCAGGCCGTGGGCCATGGCCCGGTGGCAGATGTCCGCGACCTCGGAGATCGTGCGGCGGCCGTACCGGAACCCGTCCGGGCTGTTCGAGAGGATGGCGAGCTGGTACTCCCGGTCGTCGGCGCTCACCCACCCGGCCGAGTTCAGCCGGTAGCCGTCGGGCAGCGGGCCCCAGCCGTTCTTGGCCGCCACGTGCACCCGGCTCGACTCCGGCGCGAAGACGCCCCAGCGCTGCTCCGCGATCACGTCGGCCATGAGGAAGCGGGCGACGGCGCGACGGGAGCCGTCCAGCACGGCATCCGAGGAGAGCACCGCCCCGACCATCCGGTTGAGGTCGCCGGGGGTGGTGCGCCACAGCCCCCACCAGCCGTCGTCCATGTGGGTGTGGTCCATGCCGACGAGGTCGCCGATCCGCCGCACCTCGTCGCGCCCGACCTCGGCGAGCAGCGACTCGGTGGCGACGTTGTCGCTGCGGGTGATCATCCGCTCGGCCAGCCTGCGTTGGCGAGCGCTCAGCTGCTTGTCGTCCTCCTGCCGCTGGTGCAGCAGGGTGGTCAGGACCAGCACCTTGATCGTGCTGTAGCAGTAGCCCTCCTCCGCGTCGAAGCGGAAGGACTGCCCGCGGCGCAGGTCGACCAGCTCCAGGCCCAGGTCGCCGCTACGACCGCCCAGGTAGTCGTCGAGCCGTGCGGCCAGCTTCGGCGCCTCGACCCGCCGCACCGCAGCCGGGGTGGCGCTCGCGGTGGGCGACGGCGACGCGGAGGTCGAGGGCGTCGCCGTGGCAGTCGCCGTCGCCGAGGCGCTGGTGGTGGCCTGGGTTGCCGCTGCCGATGGCCCGTCCGACCCGGCCGGAGCGCACCCGGCGAGCACGGCCAGACCGGCCGCTGCGCCGCCTCCGGCGAGCAGCCGGCGGCGGTCGAGGGCCCGGGGCGTCACCGGGACAGGGTACGGAGCGAACCTGCGAGCCCCGAATCGTCGTCAGGTCGCCAGCACGACCGGTGGGCCGTGGTGGTCACAGGTGGCGACGACGTCGTCGTCGACGGTGAGCAACGGCATCCGGGCGTCGTCCCCCGCCGTGGACGACCACTCGTGCTCCATGGCGACGTGCGCCACAGGGATGCGGGCCCTGGCCTCGCCGACCGCGGCCGTCATCGCCTCGGTCTCCTCGGCCGGCCAGTAGAGGCGGGTCACCGAGTGCCACACGACCGTGAGCACGCCGTCGTCGACCGGTTCGGAGAGACGTTGCGCCACCCAGGTCGACGCGGGCGCGCGGTCGACGACCACCGGGTGCTCCCGAGCCACCTCGAGGGCAGCGGCCAGCCGCGCGTGGCGGTCGAGCTGCCAGGGCCAGACGAACGAGGTCAGGTAGGCCGCACCCTCGTCGGTGGCCGCGTCGACCGGCGCCACGTCACACCCCCGACGGTCGACGACCTCGACCACCTCGGGGACGAACCCCGCCGCACCGCACCGCTCGACGGTGAGCGGCGAGGACTTCGGACCGGTCGCCCAGTCGTCGCCGACGAAGCGGTAGTGGTCGACGAGCAGGCCCAGGCCGGCCGACGCGCCCGGCTCGAGCAACCGCACCCGACGCAGGCCGGTGCGACGCACGGCCTCCGCGAGCCCGACGACCAGGGCCGCGGTGCGGGCCGGCTCGTTGGTCTGTGGCGCCTCGCGCAGCGACGCGTGCAGCTCCTCGGCGTGCGCACCCAGCACGGGGCGCGCCACGGCCCAGGCCTCGTCGGGCGCGAGGTCGCCACCGAGGGCGGGGTAGAAGCCCTCGAGCTGGGGGGCGTCACCGCGCAGCACGATGCGGAACAGGCCGGCCAGCATCCGCAGCTGCGGGAACTGACGCGCGGGGGCGTCCTCCCACCCGTCGAAGATCTCCCGGGTGACCCCGCCGACCTCCCAGTCGTCGGCCATCTCGGCGAGCAGCGCCCCGTAGAGGTGGTCGGTGTGGCCGAAGTGGTTCCGGAACCGGTCGGCCAGCGTCTCGCCGTCGAAGGCACCCATCCGGCGAGGCTACTTCTGCGACTTCGTGGGGCGCGGTGTGGGCCTGACACCCTTGCCCGGTCTGGTGCGGGTCGGCTGCGGAGCCTGGGTCGGCTTCGGCTCCGAGGTGGTGGTCGTGGCTCCGGTGCTGCCCACGGTGGTGACCACGGTGGTGCCCGCGGGAGATTCGGACGGGGTGGTGCCGGGCACGACCTCGACCACCGGGCGCGCGGTCGTGGTCTCGACCGGGGTGGGGGCCGTGCCGACGGACGTGGGCACGGCAGACGAGGAGGTGGTCGTGGCGCTCGGCTGTGGCCGCACCTGAGGGTCTCCTCCGACGGCCCACGCGATGCCCGCTGACCCGATCACGGCCACCGTCGCGAGCACCACGACGGGTCCGTGACCGCGCGCAGCGCTGTGCCGACCCATCGTTCGAGTCTTACACAGGGACGGGCCTCCCGAGCCTCATGGCAGCATGGGCGGGTGAGCGAGCAGCAGAAGCAGGCAGACAACCGCGCCCGCGCGACGACCGACGAGTTCCGCGCCTTCGTCCGCGAGGGCTGGGCCCCCCGGCGCAGCGAGGTCACCGGTCCGTCGCCGGCCGCCGGGCACGCCGCCGCGCGCCGTGCGGTGCTCAGCGGCGCCTACCCCAGGCAGCGGCTGATCATCCCCGCCGGCGGCCTGAAGGTGCGCAGCAACGACACCGACTACGTCTTCCGCCCGCACACCGCGTTCGCCTGGCTCACCGGGCTCGGCGCCGACCGCGAGCCGGACGCCGTGCTCGTGCTCGAGCCGGTCGCCGGTGACGACGGCGCGGCATCCGGTCACGAGGCGGTGCTCTACTTCCGCCCGCTCGCCGACCGCGACAGCGACGAGTTCTTCGCCGACGCCCGGTACGGCGAGTTCTGGGTCGGCGCCCGCCCGACCCTCGCCGACGTCGAGCTCGAGCTGGGGGTGACCGCCCGCCACATCGACGAGCTCGACGCCGCGGCGGCCAAGGATGCCGGTGAGGTCACCGTGCGCCTCGTGCGCGACGCCGACGTCGAGCTCACCGCGCGCCTGGACGCCGCCCGGGTCGAGAACGGCGCCGCCGAGGAGTCCCTCCAGGAGGCCGACGACGCCCTGGCGCACGACATCTCACACCTGCGGATGCGCAAGGACGACCACGAGGTCGAGCAGATGCGTGCCGCGGTGGCGGCGACCCACCACGGCTTCGAGGCGATGATCGCCGAGCTGCGGCGCGCCGTCGAGGAGGGCCGCGGCGAGCGCTGGCTCGAGGGCACCTTCGGGCTGCACGCCCGGCACCGGGGCAACGGGGTCGGCTACGACTCGATCTGCGCGGCCGGTGACCACGCGAACACCCTGCACTGGATCAAGAACACCGGCGAGGTGCGCGACGGCGACCTCGTGCTCATCGACGCCGGCGTGGAGGTCGACTCGCTCTACACGGCCGACATCACCCGCACCCTGCCCGTCTCCGGCACCTTCACCGACGCCCAGCGCGAGATCTACGACGTGGTGTTCGCCGCCCAGGAGGCCGGCATCGCCGCCGTGAAGCCGGGCAACAAGTTCTCCGACGTGCACGCCGCCGCCATCCGGGTCGTCGCCGAGCACCTGCACGCCTGGGGCCTGCTGCCCGAGGGCGTGTCGGTGGAAGACACCCTCGACAAGGAGCACGGCCAGTACCACCGGCGCTGGATGGTGCACGGCACCTCGCACCACCTCGGCCTCGACGTGCACGACTGTGCCCTCGCCACGCGCGAGGAGTACATGGATGCCGTGCTCGAGCCGGGCATGGTGCTCACCGTCGAGCCCGGGCTCTACTTCAAGGCCGACGACCTGCTCGCGCCGGAGCGGTTCCGCGGCATCGGGGTGCGCATCGAGGACGACGTGGTCGTCACCTCCGACGGCTGCGAGAACCTCTCGGCCGCGATGCCGCGGTCGTCGGCCGACGTCGAGGCCTGGATCGCCCGGGTCCAGAACCCCTGAGTCGAGAAGACCCCGACCTCGTGCGACTTGCACGCGGTCCTCGCAGCCTCGGGCGTGCGAAAACGTGCGTAAGTCGCACGAAGTCGTCTACCCGCGCTGGATGACGTCGAAGAGCGCGGCGTGCTCGACGCCGGCGGCCTGGCCGCCCCCGCCCAGGATCATGCCGAGCAGCTGGCGCGGCGCCGGGAACTCCGGGGGCAGCGCGGAGTTGTAGGCCTCGTGCGCCTCGAGCGAGTGCACGGAGGCCTCGAAGTGCTCACCGGACACGTCGACGAAGTGCGTCGGCGTGGCGCTGCCCGCGACGGCGATCGCCTTCACCCCGCCCCACGGCTCGAGCCCCTCGTCGTCGAGGTCGGTGTGCAGCCAGCGGTTGCCGGCATCCGCGACGGCATCCAGCGTGGCCAGGCCCACCGCGCGGTGGTCGGCCTGGTTGACCATGCCGCCACCGAACCGCTCGCCCCAGGTCTGCGCGACGACGAGCTCGGGACGGTGCCGGCGGATGGCTCGGGCGATGTCGCGGCGCAGCGGCACGCCGTACTCGATGGCACCGTCGCGGTGGTCGCCGAAGTCGACGGTCTCGACGCCGACCCGGCGAGCGCTCTCGCGCTCCTCCTCCTCGCGGACCCGGGCGGCCTCGTCGGGCGCCATCGTGTCGATGCCCGCCTCGCCGCGGGTCAGCAGGAAGTACGTGACGGTCGCGCCCTCCCCCACCCAGCGGTGGACGGCGGCGGAGGTGCCGTACTCGATGTCGTCCGGGTGCGCGACGACGCACAGCACGGAGGCGAAGGAGCCGTCGAGGGGCTCGACCTGGGGTGGGGCTGCTGGCTCGGTCATGGCCGACAACCTACCGGCGTCGCTCAGGCCGACGGCGGCTGCGAGGACTGTGGCGGCGGCGGCTGCTGGGCCTGCTGCTGCGGGACCCGGGCCTGCTCGGCCTCGCGGACCCGCCGCAGCTCCTGCTCGGCCGCCCGCATCGGGTCCATCTCGGCGAGCATCTCGCGCCCCCGGTGCGCGTGCTTGTGCTCGCAGAGCACCTCGTACTTCGCCGCGACGACCAGGCTCACCGAGGTGAAGTCGCGCTGGCCGCCGCTGGTGAACTGGTAGACCACGGCCGTCCAGATGACGCCGAACACGGCACCGAAGGCCATCGTCGCCACGACGCTGAGCAGGTTGAACCCACCCGACTCGAACAGCGCGAAGATCGTGCCGATGAACAGCCCGAGCCAGGCGCCGGACAGGGCACCGCCGCCGATCGCGCGGCCGCGGGTGAGCCGGCCGGTGACCCGCTCGAGCTGCTTGAGGTCGGTGCCCACGATGAGCACGTCCTTCACCGGGAACTCGTGGTCCGAGAGGTAGTCGACGGCCCGCTGGGCGTCGTCGTAGGAGTCGTAGACCCCCAGCGACATGGGGTACTCGAGCGAGAGGCTCGCGCGCGGGCCCGGGCGCATGGGCTGGGTGCTCATGGCCCCATTATCCCCGCCGCAGGCGACCTGCCGTGCCGGCGGGGCCGCTCCGCCCGGCGCGCCTCGCCCTGCGCTCCCGCCCCGGAGCGCCTACCCTCACGGGATGACCGCGCCCCCAGCCCGCCGTCGACGCGTCCTCGCGGCCGTAGTCGGTCTCGGCCGCGTCCGTGGCCGTTGCCGCTGACCCCGGTCGCGCCCGTCGCGGCCGCCCCCCAGCCGGCCGTCGCCACCGCCCCCCGAGCCCGGCCGTCGCGGCCGCCCCCCGGCCGGCGCCGTCGCGGCTGCCGCCCGACCGGCGGTCGCGCCGCAGACCCAGGCCCTGCCCACGGTCGCCGCCCCGACCCTGACCCGGGTCGCCGGGACCGACCGCTACGCCACCTCGGTGCGCGGCCTCTCGAGCTGCGCCTTCCCCAGCGGCACCACGGCGCCGGTGGTCTTCCTCGTCTCCGGTACCGTCGCAGGGCACCGGCCGCCGGAGCGATCACGGCCGCCGCGCGGCTGGGCGGCGGCGGTGCTGCTGACCCGGCCCGACGGCATCCCCGCGTCGACCGCCGCCGAGCTCGACCGGCTGAACCCCGACCGCATCGTGCTCGTCGGCGGACGACCAGCGTGCTGGCGGCGGCGGTCGCGCGGGCCGCCACCCGCTACGCCCCGACCGTGCAGCGGGTCGGCACGGCGGAGCGCGGCCGGTCACCTCGCAGGCCCTGAACCGGTTCGCGTTCCCGTCGGCCACCGCGGCGTGGGTCGTCGACCAGCCGCAGCGCGCCGAATGCCGTGGTCGGCGCGACGGCGGCCGGCGCCCACCGCGCCCCGGTCATCGTGCTCGACGGCCGGCTGGCCGACCTGCCAGCGGCCAACGCCGACGCTGCTGCGCGACCTCGGGGTCACGTCGGTGACCGTGGTCGGGTCGACGGCGGCGGTGTCCTCGGCGGCATCGAGGCCGACCTGCGCGCCGCTCGTCGGCGCGGACCGCGTCGTGCGCGCCTCCGGGGCCGACCGCTACGCCGTGGCGGCGCGGGTGAACGCGCTCGGGTGGCCGGCGATGGTGCCCGGGCACCGCCTACCTGGCCGACGGCCGGGCGACGACCAACGCCTTCGCGGGAGCCCTGCTCGCCGCCCGCCGGAAGCGCCCGCTCTACCTCACGGTGCCCTTCTGCGTGCCCGCCGTCGGTGCGCCCGGCGCTCGTCGGCGCCGGGCGTCACCCGGGTGGCCCTGCTCGGTCGCGAGACCTCGGTGCGGCTGCTCGCCGGCCGGCTGGAGGCCTGCCGAAGCATCGACGCGGCATCGCAGCGTCTGGGTGCTCGTGAACAAGCGGAACGCGGTGTCCCCCAAGACCTTCGTCCCGTCGAACCTCGTCGTGCCGTCGATGCCCTACGCCGACGGGCAGCGACTGCGGTCGGATGCCGCCGCGGCACTGGCGCGGATGGCCGCCGGGTCGTACGCGGCGGGTGCCGGGCGGGTCGGCATCGACACCGCCTACCGGTCCTACGACACCCAGAAGGCGCTGTACGCCAAGTACCTCGCCCTGAAGGGCCGGACCTGGGCCGACACCTGGTACCTGCGAGCCGGGTTCAGCGAGCACCAGACCGGGCTGACCGTCGACCTGCTGCCGATCGGCCGGTCGAACTGCACGATCAACGACTGCATCGACGAGACGCCGCAGGGCGTGTGGCTGGCCAAGAACGCGTGGCGGTACGGGTTCCTGCTGCGCTACGAGAAGGGCCGCACCTCGACGACCGGAATGGGCTTCGAACCGTGGCACTTCCGGTTCGTCGGCACACCGCTGGCGAAGGCCTACCACGACGGCGGTTGGCACACCTACGAGCAGTTCCTCGGCGAGCCCGCCGCCCCGACCTACTGACGGACGCCGGACGTCAGCGGGCCTTGTAGTCCTCGAGGAGGCGGCGACCGATGATCATCTTCTGGATCTCGGCCGTACCCTCGCCGATGAGCAGCATCGGCGCCTCGCGGTAGAGCCGCTCGATCTCGTACTCCTTGGAGTAGCCGTAGCCGCCGTGGATGCGGAACGACTGCTCCACGACGTTCGCGCAGTTCTCCGAGGCGAGGTACTTCGCCATCCCGGCCTCGAGGTCGTTGCGCTGCCCGGCGTCCTTCAGCCGCGCCGCCTTGACCATCATCTGGTGGCTGGCCTCGACCATCGTCGCCATGTCGGCGAGGCGGAACAGGATGCCCTGGTGCTCGGCGATCTTCTTGCCGAACGCCTCGCGCTGCTGCGAGTAGGCGATGCCCAGCTCGAAGGCCCGCATCGACAGGCCGCAGGCGCGGGCGGCGACGTTGACGCGGCCCACCTCGACGCCGTCCATCATCTGGTAGAAGCCCTTGCCCGGCACCCCGCCGAGCAGCTGCGCGTCGCTGGTGCGGTGCCCCTCGAAGATGAGCTCGGTGGTGTCGACCCCCTTGTAACCCATCTTCTCGATCTTGCCGGGCACGGTGACGCCCTGGGCCGTCTCGCCGAAGCCCGACTCCTTGTCGATGAGGAAGGTCGTCATGTTCTTGTACGGGCTGTCGCTCTCGCCGAGGTCGGTGCGCACGAGCACCGCGACGAGGTTGGCGGAGCCGCCGTTGGTCAGCCACATCTTCTGGCCGGTGATGACCCACTCGTCGCCCTCGCGCACCGCCTTGGTGCGGATGGCCGCGACGTCCGACCCGAGCCCCGGCTCGGACATCGAGAACGCCCCGCGCACGTCGCCGGTCGCCATCCGCGGCAGGTAGTGCTGCTTCTGCTCCTCGGTGCCGTGCTGGAGGATCAGGTAGGCCACGATGAAGTGCGTGTTGATGATGCCGCTCACCGACATCCAGCCCCGCGCGATCTCCTCGACGACCAGCGCGTAGGTGAGCAGCGACTCCCCGAGACCGCCGTACTCCTCGGGGATCATCAGGCCGAAGATCCCCATCTCCTTCATGCCCTCGACGATGTCGGTCGGGTACTCGTCCTTGTGCTCGAGCTCGGTCGCGACCGGGATGATCTGCTCGTCGACGAACTCGCGCACGAGCTTGATGAGCTCGTGCTGCTCCTCGGTGAGGCCGTCCGTGGTCTGGAGTCGGGACACGCGTGATCGCCGCCTTCGGCTGGGGTCGTGGTCTGCCTCCCGAGTATGCCGTCGGCCCCGCCCCACGTGGCGCCGCGCCCGGTGTGAGTCCTCCCACCCTCGCCTCGGACCACCCTCGACGGCGCCGGGGCCTCGGGGCCACCATGGAGCGATGACGCCCGTCGCGAGCACCAGCGCCCCGACCGACCAACGCCCACCGCCAGTCGTCGGTGGCCGGTTCGCCCCGATCATGGGGCTGCGGCGCAACGCGGTCGACTACGCGGAGAGCATGTGGCGACGACACGGCGACCTGGTGCACATGGTGGTCGGCCCGCCGGGTGCCAGCCGCGACGTCTGGTGGCTGCACCATCCCGACGGGGCCGCCAGGGTGCTCTCGGGCAGCTCGTGGCGGGCCTACGCCAAGCGCGACCAGGTGCACGACGAGATCGCCCGCTGGCTCGGGCCGGGGCTGCTCACCGCCGAGGGCGAGGACTGGACCCGCCAGAAGCGCTTCGTGCAGCCGGTCTTCACCAAGGTGGCCGTCGAGGGCTACGCCGACCTCATGGTCGAGGAGATCGAGGCGGTGGTCGGCGAGTGGGACGTCACCGACCAGCCCACCACCGACCTCGGCGAGCAGATGCAGCGGCTCACCCTGCGCGTCGTGCTCAAGGCGCTGTTCGGCGACTCCGCCGACGACGTCGTGCCCCACGTGCGCACGTCCTTCCCGGCCGTCTCCGACACGATCATGCGACGCGGCCTGGGCGCGCTGCGGCTGCCGGCCGGCATCCCGACCCGCCGGGTGCGACGTGGGCGGGCCGCCCGAGAGGACCTCTTCGGGGTGTGCGAGGACATCGTCGCGGGGCGTCGCGAGGGTCGCACGACCGGCGAGACCGACCTGCTGAGCCGGCTGATCGCCGCGCGCGACGGCGACGAGCGGCTCTCCGACGAGGAGGTGCGCGGCCAGGTGCTCGTCTTCATGCTCGCCGGCCACGAGACCACCTCGACGGCGCTGACCTTCGCCCTGCACCTGCTCGGCCGCCACCAGGACGTGCAGGACCGGGTGCGAGCCGAGGTGCGTGAGGTGGTCGGCGACGGGCACCCGACCGCGGCCGACGTGGCCCGGCTGCCCGAGACCACCGCCGCGCTGAAGGAGGCCATGCGGCTCTACCCGTCGGCCCCGATCCTCGGCCGGCTCTCGGTCGAGGAGGACGAGCTGATGGGCCACCGGGTGCCGCCGGGCACCAACGTCGTCATCGTGCCGTGGACCATCCACCGCCACCCCGACTTCTGGGTCGACCCGCTCGTGTTCGACCCGAGCCGCTTCACGGGCACCGGCACCCGCCCCGAGCCGGCGCACCGGTACGCGTGGATGCCGTTCGGCGGCGGCCCGCGGGCCTGCATCGGCCAGCACTTCTCGATGGTCGAGGCGGTGCTCGCGCTCGCGCTGATCCTGCGTGAGCACCGGGTCACGGCGCTGGCGGACACCGACCAGCTGCCGGTCGGCTCGCTCATCACGCTCTTCCCGACCGAGCCGGTGCTGGCTCGCGTGGAACGCATCGCCTGAGCGAAGAAATTCGGTGGCGCCTCCGCGCACCGGTGCGTCACGCTGGGACGCGAGCACACGGCATCCGCCGTCGTGCCACGCCGTGATCCGGAACGAACGAAGAAGGAGGCCGACATGTCCACGACTGTCCGGGCCCTCACCGAGCCCTCCCCTTCCTTCCTTCACCAGGAGCACACCAGTGGCACACCAGCCGTTCCACCTGCCCGAGAAGCAGGCCCTCTTCTCGATCGACACCTCACCTGACGCACCTCCCGAAGGGGACCGCTGGTCCTCCTGGGACGGCGCGACCCACGGACCGAAGCCGCGCCCGGACTGGGTCGTGACCGACCTCGGCGCCGTCGAGAGCGACCTCGGCGTCCTCAAGACCGGCAAGGAGGCCGACGTCCACGTCCTGCGCCGCTGGGTGCCGGGCACCGGACGGGTCAGCACGATGGCCGCCAAGCGCTACCGCAACGGCGACCACCGGCTCTTCCACCGAGACGCCGGCTACCTCGAGGGCCGCCGCGTCCGCAAGAGCCGCGAGATGCGGGCGATGGCCCGGCGCACCGACTTCGGCAAGCAGGTGATCGCCGGGCAGTGGGCCGCCGCCGAGTTCGACGCGCTCGGGCGGCTCTGGGAGCTCGACCTGCCGGTGCCCTACCCGGTGCAGCTCGACGAGTCCGAGATGCTCATGTCGTTCGTCGGCGACGTCACGGGCGGCACCCCGGTCGCTGCCCCGCGACTTGTCTCCACCCGGCCCGAACCCGCGCTGCTCCCCGAGCTGTTCGAGCAGCTGCGCTCGGCGATGCTGACGCTCGCGCACCACGGCTGGGCGCACGGCGACCTGTCGCCGTACAACGTGCTGCTCCACGAGGAGCGGCTCGTGCTCATCGACTGGCCACAGATCGTCGACGTCATCGGTAACCCACAGGGCTTCGACTTCCTCGAGCGTGACGCGACCACGATGGCCACCTGGTTCGTGCGCAAGGGCCTCGACGTCGACCCCGGTGAGCTCGTCGGAGACCTCGTGGCGGAGGCGACCAGCCGGTTCTGACGGGGCGGACCCCCTACGCTGCGACGTATGCCGCCCGCACCCCTCGCGCTCGCCGCCCCCACCGTTCCCGACCCGATGGAGGCACCACCGATCCGCTGGGGCGTGCTCGCTCCCGGCGGCATCGCCAACGTCTTCGCGGATGCCGTGCACGAGGGCACCCGCTCGCGGGTCGTCGCCGTGGGCTCGCGCTCGGTCGAGCGTGCGCAGGAGTTCGCCACCCGGCACGGCGTGGAGCGAGCCCACGGCTCGTACGCCGACCTGGTGGCCGACCCCGACGTGGACGCCGTGTACGTCGCCAGCCCGCACAGCGAGCACCACGAGCACGCCCTGCTCGCGCTGCGCGCCGGGAAGCCGGTGCTCGTGGAGAAGGCGTTCACCCGCAGCCTGCGCGAGGCCGACGAGGTGCTGGCCACGGCCGAGGCGTCGGGGCTGCTGGCCGCCGAGGCGATGTGGAGCCGCTACCTGCCGCACTACGACGTCATCCGGCGCACCGTCGAGGCCGGCACCCTGGGCGAGGTCGTGATCGTCGACGCCGACCACGGCCAGCTGCTCTGGCCGGGCGGCCCGGCCCGGCTCTCGCGGCCCGAGCTGGCCGGTGGGGCGCTGCTCGACCTCGGCGTCTACCCGGTCTCGTTCGCCGACCACGTGCTCGGCGGCCTCGAGGACGTCACGGCGCAGGGCACGCTGACCGACCTCGGGGTCGACGCGACCACGACGATCACGGCGCGCGGTCCGAGCGGCGCCATCGCCCACCTGTGGTGCTCGATGGCGTGCGCCACCACCTGCCCGGCCCGGGTGGTCGGCACCCGGGCCCGCCTGGAGGTCGAGGGACGGTTCTACAACGTGGAGAGCCGGGTGCGCCTGGTCGGGCCGGACGGGAGCGTGCTCGACGAGTTCGTGCCGACGGTGGCGACGCACGGGTTCCGCTTCGAGGCCGCCGAGGTCGCACGCGCCCTGGCCGCCGGCCGGCTCGAGACCTGGTCGATGCCGTGGGCGGCCACCCGCCGGGTCATGGCCGCGATGGACGAGGTGCGTCGCCAGGTGGGCGTCGTCTACCCGGGCGAGGCCCGCGAGTGAACCTCCTGCACTCCCTGCTCGTCGTCGTGGGCGTCACGGCGTCGACGGTCACCGCGATGCTGCTCGTGCGTCGCCGGGCCCCCGCAGGCAGCTTCTTCAGTGACGGCGACCGCGCCTCGGGGGTCTTCGGCGTGCTGGCCACCGGGTTCTCGGTGCTGCTCGGCTTCATCATCTTCCTGGCCTTCCAGGCGTACGACGACACCAGGGCCGGGGCCGAGACCGAGGCCGCCGTCGTCGTCCAGATGGTGCAGACCGCGCAGCTGATGCCGGCCGGTTCCTCGCAGGAGCTCACCGGCGAGCTGATCTGCTACGGCCGCTCGGTCGTGGGCACCGAGTGGGACGCCGTCGCCCGCGGAGCGGACCAGGACTCCATCAACCCGTGGGGTGCACGGATGTTCACCACCGTGGCCGCGCTGCAGCCCGAGACCTCCACCGAGCAGTCGGCCTACGACCGGTGGATGGCGCAGACGGCCGACCGGCAGCAGGCCCGCAACGACCGGGTGCACACCGCCCAGGGCATCATCCCGGCGCCGCTGTGGCTGGCGCTGTACCTCATCTGCGCGGTGATCTTCGTGTACCTGCTGTTCTTCGCCGACAGCACCGAGCGCGCCCTGACCCAGGGCGTGCTCATGGGCAGCGTCACCGTGGTCATCACCCTGCTCATGCTGCTCCTGGGCTTCTTCGACAACCCGCACGGCGAGGGCCTCGGTCGGCTGCAGCCGACCGCGATGGAGCGCTCGCTGCGCATCGTGGACGCGCAGCTGGACGTCCTCGGGCTCTCGGACGCGCCCCCGTGCGACGAGCAGGGCAACGCCGCCGGCTGACCGGCACGCACCGACGCGTGTCGGGAGGGTCAGCCAGGCTCGGCGTCCCGCGCGGGCGGGCGGGTCACGAGGATGACCACGCTCACCAGCAGCACCCACACCGGGAAGAGCAGCTGCACCCACTTCTGCGCGTCCGCCGCGACGAGCAGCAGGAGGGCGACGAGCATAGCCGAGCAGCGACGCCCACCGCGGCAGGGCGGCGGTCCGTATCCCGACGGTGCTCACCGAGATCACGAACACGGCCGCCATCCGCATCGCGTAGATCGACATGAACGCGTGCGCCGAGGTCGACCCGTAGCTCCAGACCACGACGTCGGAGTCCACGTCCGTGGAGATCCGGACCAGGCTGGTCGTGGTGGCCGCCGCACCGAAGAACATCGCGAGGAAGAGCAGCCCGCTGCCCAGGAACACCGTCGAGAACAGTCGGTCCTCCACGTCACCCAGCTGGTCCCGGATCACCCCCACGAACCACAGGAACGCGATGCCGGCGAAGGGGACCAGGTTCAGGCTCCACCGCACCAGCCGTAGCCGGCCGGGGTCGGTGCGCAGCTCGGGCAGGCCGCCCGCGTCGAGCGCGATGCGCAGCATCACCATCGCCGTCAGCATCAGCACGCCGAAGACGATCCCGGCGCCGGCGGCCGACCGGCGGCTGTGCCAGTGGCGTGCGGTCAGGAGGCGAGGCGGGGCGGTGGTCACGCGACCAGCATCGGGGGTCCCCGACGCCGTGTCGAGGACCGGGCCGGTGGGTCAGCCGGTCAGCGCGGTGAGGAACACCGACTCGAGGTCCTCCGGCTGCGCCGCCGTGTAGGCCTTGCCCTTCGTGGTGGCGGCGATGTTGCGCAGCGCCCTGGCGTCGGCACCCGACCCCAGCGCGATCGTCACGACCTCGACCGGGCGGGCGGGGTCGGCGCTGTCGACGAGCCGGTCGAGGGTCGTCCGCAGGTCGGGGCTGCCGGGGTCCTCGTTCTTGCCGTCGCTGATCAGCACGACCGTGTTCGGCCCGGGCTGCCAGGTCGAGCGCACGGCGGCAACCGCGGCCAGCGTCGTGTCGTGGAGCCCGGTGTCGCCGTCGGCCACGATCCGCGGGACCGCCGAGGCGATGGTGTCGCGGGCGGTGCCGCTCCCCACCGGCCGGTCGAGTCGGCCCAGCGGCACCACGGCCTTCCAGTCGTTCCCCTTCGCGGCGCGCGAGAACGTCCACAGGCCCACCGACGCCTGGTCGGAGAAGAACGGCAGCGAGGCGAGCACGGCCTCCTTGGCGACGGTCAGCCGGGTCTTGCCGGTGGTGCCGACCTCCTCGCGCATCGAGCCGGACGTGTCGAGCACCACGAGCAGCGAGCCCCGCCGGTCCAGGGCGGTCCAGTTCTGCAGGGTGCGGGCCAGCACGTCCTGGCTGGGCTGGGCCGGGGTGTAGCGCGGCTCGGTCGGCACGACGCCGGTGGCCGGCGTCGCCGACGCGCCGAGGCGGGCGGCCCGCCATCCGGCGCGCTGGAGGGCGTCCTGGGGGCCACCCCGGACGACGAAGTCGGCGAACGCCTCGGATGCCGTGCGCTGGGCGTCGCTGACCCAGTCACCGAGCAGCGGCAGCACCGGCACCTCGCTGACCACCCAGCCCTCGGTCGGGTAGATGGCCGCGACCTCGACGGCCGGCTTGGCGGCGTTGAAGGCGACCACCTCCTGCTCGGTCGCCGGGACGATCGGCAGGTCGCGCAGACCCTCTGCGGTGTTCGTGCCCGTGGCCCTCAGCGCTGCCAGCGCTCCGGAGAGGTTGCCGGTGGCGCCCTTGACGGCGTTGTGCGCGGTGACCAGCCGGCGGCGCAGGTCGTCGGTGGCCTCGGCGCCGATCGCCAGGTCGCGGTAGACCGCGACGGTCGAGCCGAGCCCGGCGGTCGAGGTCAGCGGGTCCGGCCAGTCGAGCCGAACCGTGCCCCACTCGGGGTGCTTGACCGCGGACCAGCCGGCCGGGTCGGCGGCCAGTGCACTGAGCTGCTCCCACGAGGGCTGCACCTCGGGCCAGCCGAGGGCCTCGGCCATCGGGCGCGGGGCGGCGAACACGACCGGCGTTGCGGCCACCACCGGGTAGGTGCGGGGCAGCACCGAGCTCACCCGGGGGTCACGGGCCAGCACGCTGCGCCACAGCGAGGAGTCGGGCACCCACGTCGTCGGTGCGTTCGCCGCGTCCCCGTCGAGGGCACGGCCCACCTGCTCGGAGAGCTCCTGCGGTGAGGCGGCGGTGATCTGCGTGGTCGTGCACGGCACCCCGGCCCGGTCCTTCACCCAGGTGTCGAAGTCGTCGGCGAACTCCTCGAGCGTCGAGGAGAGTGCCGGCGCGGCCGCGATGCGCAAGGTCGCGGCGCCGGTGCAGCCCTCCGCGGAGATCGCCTCGGCCCGGTCTCGGAACACGACGACCCCGATCGTGGCCACGACCGCCACGAGGACCACCACGGCCACGACCAACCACGGCCACCGGCGGCGCCGTCGGGCCTGCGCGTGACGGCCGCGCCCATGCGATCCGTCCGCCTTCCGCGCGGCGTCGGGCGCGCCTGCTGCAGCCGTCATGGGGCGAGTGTGGCCGATGGGACGCCCGCTCATAGCACCAACCGCCGAAAATGTCCTGTCGGGGTTCGTCGCGGCCGGCGGCCGCGGCACGCTCAGCGGACGAGGACGCGGCTGCCGACCGGCATCAGGTCGGCCGCCCAGACCATGTCGATGGCGGCGTTGCTGAGCCGGGCGCACCCGTGCGAGTCGGGCCACGGCGGGATGTTCTGCGAGCCGTGCACCGCGATGCCCCGGTTGAAGAACCGCGGCCGCCACAGCTCGCCCAGCGTGTTCGTCACCGGTGCCGTCGACGGCCCGGTAGACGGTGTAGCTGCCCCGCGGCGTCTTCGCGAGGGCACGGTTCCCGGAGGTGGAGGTGTACTCCTCGCCGCTGCCGGTCGAGGTGTTGAGGATCGTGCGCACCGAGCCGCCACGCACGACGAGGAGGATCTGCCGGTCGAGGTCGATCTCGACGCCGTCGCCGCTGAGCGTGGCCTTCGGCCGGATGCCGGCCTCGAGCGCCCGCAGCGTCTTCGGCCCGACCACGCCGTCACGCTTCAGGCCCGCGGACTTCTGGAACGCCCACACGGCCTGCTGGGTCAGCGACCCGTACGCGCCGTCGGGGGCGCCGAGCCAGTAGCCCAGCTGCTCGAGGCGCTTCTGCAGGGCGAGCACCTTGGGGCCGGAGTCGCCACGGATCAGGCTGGTGCGTGGCTTCGTCGTGGCGCTCGGCGTCGGGGAGGGCTTCGTCGGCGTCGTCGACGGGGCCGGCGGCTCGGCGTCGGCGTCGGTGTCGTCGACGGGGTCGGTGCCGTCGACGGGGTCGGTGTCGGCTGTGGCCGATGGGGTCGGTGCCGGCGACGGGATCGATGACGCCACGGCCGACGGGGTCGTCCTCGGGGTCGTCGACGGTGTGCTGCTCTCGGCCTGGGTCGGCGTCGCCGTGGTCTCGACGGCCGAGGTCCAGGAGACGTCCAACGACCCGCAGCCGGCGAGCAGCACGACGGCTGCCGTCAGGGCGGCGGCGGTCGTCGCGGCGCGCGTGCTGCTGCTCCGACCCATCCGTCCGCCTCCGTCTCGTCCTCTGGTCGCACCCACCGGCTCACCAGAAGACTGGACGCGACTCGGTGTGCGCCAGTCGACGCGCCGGTCGTGACCGACTCGTTTCGTCCTCGAACGGCGCCGACCCCGCCGGTGTCAGCCTCGGTTCCGGATCGCCTCGTCCGTCGCGATCACCGTCCGGGCGATCTCGACGTGGAGGTTCTCCACCATTCTCCCCCGGTGGGTCACCACGCCCGCACCGGCGCCCGCGTCCCAGGCGGCGAGCAGCTCGCGGGCCTCCTCGACCTCCTCGGCCGACGGGGCGAAGACCTCGTTGCACGGCTCCACCTGGCCGGGGTGGATCAAGGTCTTGCCGTCGAAGCCCAGGTCGCGTCCCTGGCGGCACTCCGCCGCGAACCCCTCGAGGTCCCGGACGTCGTTGTGGACGCCGTCGAGGATCGCGACACCCGACCGCCGGGCGGCCAGCAGCGCCAGCGACAGGGAGGTCAGCAGCGGCTCGCGGCCCGGCACGTGGCGCGCGCCGAGCTCCTTGACGAGGTCGTTGGTGCCCATGACCAGCACCGCCAGGCGCGGTGAGGCGGAGGCGATCTCGCCGACTGCGAGCACCGCCTCCGGCGTCTCGACCATCGCCCACAGCCGGGTGTGTTCCGGGGCGCCGTGACGCTCCATCGCCGCCACCAGCGAGCGCACCTCGTCGGCGCTGTCCACCTTCGGTACGACGATGCCGTCGGGCCCGGCCTGGCACGCCGCCGCCAGGTCGTCGTCGTGCCAGGCAGTGCCGCTGCCGTTGACCCGGATCGTCACCTCTCGGGTTCCGTACGCTCCGGATGCCGCTGCCGCACAGGCGTTCTCACGCGCCGCAACCTTGTGGTCCGGCCCGACGGCATCCTCGAGGTCGAGGATCAGCCCGTCGACCGGAAGGGTCTTGGCCTTGTCGAGGGCGCGCTCGTTGCTGCTCGGCATGTAGAGCACCGAGCGTCGTGGCCGGAAGGCCGGGTCGGCGCTCACGCGCCCGCCTCCCCGCTCGCGGCGGGCTGTTCGGCGTACAGCGCGGCGAGCTCGGGGTCGTTGGCCGAGAGCCGGTCGGCGAGCTCGAGGATGACGAGGCACTGCTTCAGGCTCGCGTCGTCCTCCATCTTCCCGTCGAGCATGACCGCCCCGGTGCCGTCGCCCATCGCCTCCCTGACCCGGCGGGCGTGGGCGACGTCCTCGGCGCTGGGGCTGAACACCCGCTTCGCGATGGCGATCTGGGCCGGGTGCAGCGTCCAGGTGCCGACACAGCCGAGGAGGAAGGCGTTGCGGAACTGGTCCTCGCACGCGACGACGTCGGCGATGTCCCCGAACGGGCCGTAGTACGGGAAGATCCCGTGCATCGCGCAGGCGTCGACCATCCGGGCGATCGTGTAGTGCCAGAGGTCCTGCTGGTAGGTCTCACGGTGCGCGGCGATGTCGCCGCCGACCGGGTCCTGCCGCACCAGGTAGCCGGGGTGCCCACCGCCGACCCGTGTGGTCTTCATCCGACGGTCGGCCGCGAGGTCGGCCGGACCCAGGCTGATGCCCTGCATCCGCGGGCTGGCGCCGGCGATCTCCTCGACGTTCGCCACGCCACGGGCCGTCTCGAGGATGGCGTGGACCAGGATCGGCCGGGTCAGGCCGGCGCGGGCCTCGAGCTGGGCGAGCAGCCGGTCGACGTAGTGGATGTCCTCGGGGCCCTGCACCTTCGGCACCATGACGACGTCGAGCCGGTCGCCGATCTCGGTGACCAGGGTGGTGAGGTCGTCGAGCGCCCACGGGGAGTCGAGCGAGTTGACCCGGGTCCAGAGCTGGGTGTGCTCGCCGAAGTCGGTGCTGCGCGCGATGTCGACCAGCCCGGCGCGGGCGGCCTCCTTGTTGTCGGCCTTCACGGCGTCCTCGAGGTTGCCCAGGAGCACGTCGACCGACCCGACGAGCTGGGGCACCTTGGCAGCCATCTTGGGGTTGCTCGGGTCGAAGAAGTGGATCATCCGGCTCGGCCGGGCCGGCACCTCACGCAGAGGTGCGGGCGCCCCCACGGCGAGGGGCGTGAAGAAGTCCTTGGCGCTGCGCATGCGGGAGCCTCTCGTCGGCGAGATGGGGTCTGCCGGGGACGCTAGCAGCGCGCGTGCAGCCACGTCGCATGAGCCACGTCACGGTGTGACCGAGGACGCGCCCAGCACATCCCTCTAGCCGGGCGGCAGCGCGCGACGAAGGGTTCGCACGAGGAGGGTCGGCGACGGTGCCCACGGCTCGGTGTCAGCGGGGTCCCAGGCGTAGGCCGGCGTGCCTCCTCGGACGAGCTCGGCGAGCTCCGGGATCTGCAGCTCGGTGGCCGACCACTGGTAGAGCGGGCCGAGACGTGGCTGGATCACGCCCAGGTCCAGGAGCCGGCCGACGGTGTGCTCGGCGGCGACGTAGGTGTCGAGCTCGCCGTTGAGCGGATATGCGTCGGGTAGCACGCGCGCCACCGACAGGAAGAGGCCCGTCATCGCTCGGCGCGGATCGCCGAGCCACCCGGCGGTTGGAGACAACCACGACAGCGCCAGCCGCGGAGCCGCGACGAGGCAGTGCGCGTACAGGAGCCGCATCAGCACCAGGTTGAGGAAGAACCGCTCGGCGCGGTTCTCCCTCTCGGCCAGGTCGCGGTGCTCGAGGTAGGCGCTCACGATGGTGACGTTGTGGGCGAGGTACCAGCTCAGTGGAGACGGGTGGGTGGCGAAGCGGACCGATGCCTCGACGCTGGGCGCCGAGGTCGGGCCCGAGTGACCCAGGACCCGCAGACGCGCCTCGCACGTGTCACGCAACAGTCGTTCGTTCATCGCCCGCCACCACGCGCTGCCGGGGCGAGCGGCGTCGAGAGGGTTCAGGACTCCGCGCTGCAGCTGCCAGCCCATGAACGCGAGTGCGGCCCGCCGGTACCGGAGATGCACCGCTTCCGCGCCGGGAAGGGGCGCGTACGAGGACCTCAGCAGCTCGAGTCGCTCCCCGGGGTCGTCGCGCACGCCGGCGACGCGCTGTGCCGCAATCGGCGCCGCCGGGCCGCGGCCCCCCACTAGTGCCCCACCACGTGGAACTCGACGCGATGGATGAGGGTGTCGTCGTGGATGGGGCCGGCGTGAGCGGCGCGAGCGCGCAGTTCCTCCCGACCACGCTCGCCGGCCTGGCGGACGTCCTCATCCGTCACTGCGGAGAACGGCAGCACCTCGAGCGAGTCGACCTCGATGACGACGCCGGCGGTCTGGTATCGCCCACCGACCCTGACCTGCGGTCGGGTCCACAGGCGGATCGAGACGGTGATCTCTCCGTCGGCCACACCGTCGCGAAGTTCGCGGCTGAACATCACAGCTCGAAGGGTAGGGCGCTCTGCGCACGGCCGTCGCCCTCGCCGCCTCGGTACCCTGCCCACCAGGAGGTCTCTCATGCGCGATGTCGTCGTCTACACCCTGCTGTCGCTCGACGGCGTTGCCGAGGAGCCGGGTGACTGGATGTTCGAGGCCGACGAGGACGTCTTCACCAACCTCGCCGGTGTGATCAGCTCCCAGGACGACGTCCTTCTCGGACGCGGCACCTACGACTACTGGGCGGACTACTGGCCGACCTCGGACGTCCAGCCCTTCGCCGACTTCATCAACGGCACGACCAAGCACGTCTTCACCTCGAGCCCGCCGAGCCCGACGTGGTCGGCGACCACCGTCGTCGACGAGCCCGCGGTGCCGTACGTCGAGCGCCTGAGGCACGGCCCGGGCGGCGACGTCGGGGTGCACGGCAGCATCCGTCTGGCTCAGGGCCTCCTGGCAGCCGACCTCGTCGACCGGCTCGAGCTGGTCATCGTGCCGACCCTGGCCGGCTCCGGACGCCGTCTGTTCACCGACCAGGTCGACCTGCGGCGCCTCGCACTCACCAAGGCGACGCGATCGGTCACCGGGTGCGTCTTCCTCGGCTACCAGCGTCCCTGAACGAGCCTCGGGGTCCGCGACGAGCGGGGGTTCGCGGGTCAGCGACTCTCGGCGTACCAGGTCTCGTTGATGGAGCGGCGCATCGTCAGCCGCTGCCGGGTCTGGGCGAGGATGCCGGCGATCGCCAGCACCAGCAGCAGCACCCACCAGATCCAGCTGGTGTCGACCGCGGCGGTGAAGCCGCTGCGCGTGAAGTCGGCGGAGTCCATCGAGCCCACCATCAGCATCAGGCCGGCGACCACGGTGACGGCACCAGCGATCGAGCTGGCGACGGCGAGCACGATCATCGGCATGTTCCCGAAGATCGACACCAGACCGAGCACCGTGCCGACCACCACACCGACGACGACGGCGACCCAGTTCCAGTCGATCCCGACTGCGACGACGAGGCCCGAGCCGATCACGAAGCCGAACGCAGCCATCGCGATGATCACGGCCACCGCGTAGTAGAGGTAGGCGAACACCGCGAAGATCAGCGCGAAGACGAACCCGGTGACCCAGCCGAGCACGGTGCCGAGGAACCGCTCGTCCGCCAGCCCGGCGAAGAGCCCGGCCCCGAAGGCGAACCCGGCGAAGAACCCCCAGATCGGGATCACCAGCCGCAGCACGAACTGCCCAGCGAAGATCATGACGCTCCCGGCGAGGATCGCGAAGAGGCCAAGGATGATGTCTGCCATGCCTGCAATGTAGGGCTCGCAGCCCGCTGACCCGTGCGACGACACGACGATCCGCGCGTCGAGGTGGGGCCGAACTCGGTGTGGGAGAGTTCGAGGGTGAGCGAGGAACGGCCCGAGGTGCCACCGGCACCCGTGAACGTCACCCGGCTGATCCACGAGGCGGCCACCAAGTCCGGCCTGCTCTGGGTCCGCCTGCCCGACGGCGGCACCCACCCGGTCTGGCACGTCTGGCACGACGACGGTGACGACCGGGGCACCGGGCCGGCGGCCTACGTCGTGTCCGGTCCGGGCGAGCAGCCGCTGCCGTGGCTGCCCGACGAGGTCGAGCTGATCCTGCGCAGCAAGGACACCGGCGGGCGGCTGGTCACCGTGCACGCGTCGGCCCGCGAGGTCACCCCCGAGGATGCCGGGTGGGACGAGGCGGTCGAGGTGCTGAGGCCCGAGCGGCTCAACGCGGTGGGCGACACCGCCGAGCGGTGGCGGCAGTCGTGCACCATCCACCTGCTCACCCCGCACGGCCGGCTCGTGGAGGGCCCGGGGTCCTACGGCGACGGCTCGGGGACGGCGCCGGTGCGCCCGGTCGCCACGGCGACCAGCGGCTGGCGGCCCTGGCACTGGCGCGGCCGGGCCGGCGCCCGCCGCAACACCCGGGCGTGACCGCGCCCGCGAGGTGACCGGATCGGGCGCCTCGCCCCCGATAGCCTGTCCGCGTGAGCACGCCGACCCGCGTCTTCGTCGGCCGCCTGACCGAGCTGAGCGTCTTCGACCCGCTCGGTGACCAGGTCGGCCGGGTTCGCGACGTCGTCGTCACCTTCAGCCTCGGCCGCACACGCGGCCGCGCGTCATCGGCCTGGTCGTCGAGGTGCCCGGGCGGCGCCGGGTCTTCGTGCCGATGACCCGGGTCACCTCGGTCGACGCCGGTCAGGTCATCACCACCGGCCTGGTCAACATGCGCCGCTTCGAGCAGCGCGCCAACGAGACCCTGGTCGTCGCCGAGCTGCTTCGACCGCCCGGTCCAGGTGCGCACGCGACGAGGGCGTGGTCGTCGACGCGACCGTCGAGGACGTCGCGCATCGAGCAGCCGGCACCCGCGGCTGGGCCGTGGCGCGGGTCTTCGTGCGCACCGGCGCGAGCCGCGGCGGGCTGGGCCGGCTCGGGCGCCGCCGCGGCGAGACCCTGCTCGTCGCCGATCGAGGACGTCGTCGGCCTGCGCGAGCCCACCGACGGCCAGAGCGCGGTCCGCCTGCTCGAGACGTACGAGGACCTCAAGCCCGCCGACCTCGCCGAGGTCATCCACGACCTCAGCCCGACGCGTCGCGCCGAGGTCGCCGCGGCGCTGGACGACGAGCGGCTCGCCGACGTGCTCGAGGAGCTGCCCGAGGACGACCAGGTCGAGATCCTCGGCGGGCCTGGCGGACGAGCCGCGCCGCCGACGTGCTCGAGGCGATGGAGCCCGACGACGCCGCCGACCTGCTCGCCGAGCTGCCCGAGGAGCGCCAGGAGGAGCTGCTCCAGCTGATGGAGCCCGACGAGGCCGCCGACGCTGCGGCGCCTGCTCACCTACGACGAGAACACCGCCGGCGGCCTGATGACGACCGAGCCGGTCATCCTCGGCCCCGAGGCCTCGATCGCCGAGGCGCTGGCGCGTCGTGCGCCGGAGTCGAGCTGTCGCCCGCCCTGGCCTCCACGGTCTTCGTCTGCCGGCCGCCGCTCGAGACGCCGACCGGCCGCTACCTCGGCATCGTCCACATCCAGCGGCTGCTGCGCGAGCCGCCGCACGCCGCCGATCGGCGGCGATCCTCGACAAGGACGTCGAGCCGCTGCCGCGCCGACGCGACCGCTGGGCCAGGTGACCCGGCATGCTGGCGACCTACAACCTGGTCGCGGCTGCCCGTCGTCGACGCCGAGGGCCACCTGCTCGGCGCGGTCACCGTCGACGACGTGCTCGACCACATCCTCCCGGAGGACTGGCGCGAGGAGCGCCACGACGACGTGACCCCCGAGGGGGTGCGCCGTGGCTGAGCGCGAGCGCCGGGCGCGCATCGACCAGCCGCGCGAGGGCCGCCGCCGCTGGAACGCCCCGACGATGTTCACCGAGGAGACCTTCGGGGTGCTCTCGGAGAGGTTCGCGCGGTTCATGGGCACGCCGTACTTCCTCATCGGGATGACGGTCTTCGTGGCCGCCTGGCTGCTCTGGAACACCCTGGCGCCCCTGGACCTGCGCTTCGACCCCTACGCCTTCATCTTCCTCACCCTGATCCTGTCAGCCTGCAGGCGTCGTACGCCGCCCCGCTGATCCTGCTCGCGCAGAACCGCCAGGCCGACCGCGACCGGGTCGCGCTCGAGCAGGACCGCAGCCCGCGACGAGCGCAACCTCGCCGACACCGAGTTCCTCACCCGCGAGGTCGCCGCCCTGCGCATCGCGCTGCGCGAGCATGGCGACCCGCGACTTCGTCCGCTCCGAGCTGCGCGACCTGCTCGACGAGCTGGAGGAGCGTGGGCTGGTGCTCGTGCGGCGCGAGGACCTCGGGCCGACCGGCGAGCCGTCGGCCCCGCCCTCCCCCGCGGCCGCGGACCGGAGCACCGGCGGGCCGACCTAGACTGGGCCCATGCCCCAGGTCAGCCCCGACGCCCTGAACGCCGCGCTCGCGACGGTCAACGACCCCGAGATCCGCAAGCCCGATCACCGAGCTCGGCATGGTCGAGACGCGTCGCGGTCGACGACGGCCGGGCACGTCGCCGTCACGATCCTGCTCACCGTGGCGGGCTGCCCGCTGCAAGGACACCCTCACCAGCGACATCACCGCGGCGCTGGCCGCCGTCGACGGGCGTCACCGGCGGTCGACGGTCGCCCTCGACGTGATGAGCGACGAGCAGCGCGGCGAGCTGCGCGACCATGCTGCGCGGCGGGGTCGCCGAGCGCGAGATCCCCTTCGCGCAGGCCGGCTCGCTGACCCGCGTGTACGCCGTCGCGTCCGGCAAGGGCGGCGTCGGCAAGTCGTCGGTCACCGTCAACCTCGCGGCCGCGATGGCCGCAGCACGGGCCTGCGGGTCGGCGTCGTCGACGCCGACATCTACGGCTTCTCGATCCCGCGCATGCTCGGCGTCGACGCGGCCGGCCCACCCAGGTCGACGACATGATCCTGCCGCCGCTCAGCGCACGACGTGAAGGTCATCTCGATCGGCATGTTCGTGCCCGGCAACCAGCCGGTCGTGTGGCGCGGGCCGATGCTGCACCGCGCGCTGCAGCAGTTCCTCGCCGACGTGTTCTGGGGCGACCTCGACGTGCTGCTGCTCGACCTGCCGCCGGGCACCGGCGACATCGCCATCTCGGTCGCCCAGCTGATCCCGAGCGCCGAGATCCTCGTCGTCACCACCCCGCAGCAGGCCGCCGCCGAGGTCGCCGAGCGGGCCGGCGCGATCGCGCTGCAGACCCACCAGCGGGTCGTCGGCGTCATCGAGAACATGTCGCTGGCTCGAGCTGCCCGACGGCACGCCGTCAGGAGATCTTCGGCTCCGGCGGCGGGCAGGCGGTCGCCGACTCGCTGACCCGGGCGATCGGCGCCGACGGTGCCGCTGCTCGGCCAGATCCCGCTCGACACCCGGCTGCGCGAGGGCGGCGACGACGGGCATGCCGGTCGTGCTCGGCGAGCCCGACTCCCCCGCCGCCGTCGCGCTGCGCGGTATCGCCAAGGGCCTGGGCTCGCGCGCCCGCGGCCTCGCCGGCCGCTCGCTCGGCCTGACCCCCGCCGGCCGCTGACCGCCGGCCGCTGACCGACTACGTCGCGTCGACGTCCCAGGGGACCGGTCGAGCCGGGTCCCAGCTGCGGGGGTCGGCGAGCACCGGGAGCTCGGAGTCGCCGTCATCGATGCTGGTGCTGTAGGTCGGGGCGGTGCGCTCGGCTGACCCGGCCGTGACCGCCCCGCCGGCCGCCGCGGCGGCACCACCCCGCCCGGATGCCGCGCCGCGCACCGAGTCGATCTCGCCGCGCACCGGGGCGATGGCCTCGTCGAGCGGGTCGAGGAGGGCCTCCTTGACGATGCGGCGCGGGTCGTACTGGCGCGGGTCGTACTGGCGCCAGTTGATGTCCTCGTACTCGGGCCCGAGCTGCTCCTTGAGCTGGCCCTTGGCCCCCTCGGCCATGACCCGCAGCTTGCGGATGCCGTGCGCCAGCTTGGCGGCGTACTCGGGCAGCCGGTCCGGGCCGAGCACGAACACCGCGATCAGCGCCAGCAGCACGATCTCCCAGCCGTTCACGCCGAACACCGTGCCGTCACCGCCTTCTCGTCGACCAGGCCACCCGGCGGGTGGTCACTCCGCCGAACCTTCGAGGACCATGGTGACATCCCGCTCGCTCCCGCTGCGACGGATGGTGAGAGTGACCTTCTCGCCGACCGTGCGAGCCCGGATCGCGACGACGAGGTCGCCGCCCTCGGAGACGGGCTTGCCGTCGAACGCGATGACGACGTCGCCGGCCTTGAGCCCGGCCTTGTCGGCCGGGCCGCCGGGGTTGACCGCGGGTTCGCCGTTGGGCCCCTCGTCGGCGATGCGCACGCCCTCGCCGGTGTAGCTGGAGTCGAGGTAGACCCCGATGACGGGGTGCTCGGCCTTGCCGGTCTTGATCAGCTGGGTGACCGTGGTGCGCACCTGGTCGCTCGGGATGGCGAAGCCGACCCCGATGTTGCCGCCCTGCGCGCTGCTGGACGAGCCGGGCGCCGTGGCGATCGCCGAGTTGACCCCGATGACCTGGCCCTGCATGTCGAGCAGCGGGCCACCGGAGTTGCCCGGGTTGATCGCGGCATCGGTCTGGATGGCGTTGATGTAGGACTGGTCGTCGGCCTCACCCGGGGTGACCGGGCGGTCCAGGGCGCTGACGATGCCCGCGGTGACGGTGGAGTCGAGCCCGAGCGGGGCGCCGACCGCGATCACCTGGTCGCCGACCACGACGTCCGCGGACCGGCCCAGGGTGAGCGGGACCAGGTCGGTGCGGTCGACCTTGACGACGGCGAGGTCGTACGACTCGTCGCGCCCGACGATCGTGCCGTCCACCTGCTGGTCGTTCGCGAGCACGACGGTGATCTTGCCGTCGTCGGCGACGCCCGCCACGACGTGGTTGTTGGTGACGATGTGCCCGGCGTCGTCGTAGACCCAGCCGGAGCCGGTGCCGGAGCCGTCGGCGCCGCTGACCCGCAGGGTCACGACGCTCGGGGTGGCGCGGGCCGCGATGTTGGCGACCGTGCCGTTCGCCCGGGTCGTGGCTCCCGCCCCGACGCTCGGCGCCGGTGCGCCGCTGGTGCTCGGGCTGCCCCGGTCGGCGAGGGCGCCGCCGAGGAGGCCACCGACGAGCCCGGCGAGGAGCGCGACCGCGATGGAGACGCCGATGAGTGCGCCCCAGCCCGGCCCACGCCGGGCACCGGTCGGCTCGGTCTCGGACGGGGTGGTCAGCGGGGGGTACGCGGGGTAGGCCGCGGCTGCGGTCGCCGTGGGCACCGGCTGCGTGGCGGCGTACTGGGCGTCGCCGGCGTACTGGGCATCGCCGGCGTACTGGGCGTCGCCGGCGTACTGGGCGTCGCCGGCGTACGGGCGCGTCGGCGGCGTACGGCGCGTCGGTGGCGTACGGCGCGTCGGTGGCGTACGGCGCGGGGGTCGGCCCCGGGCTGGCCCAGACCGGGGCGGGGGTCTGCGGGATCTCGGCGGTCGGCTCGGGGTCACCGGGCGCCTCGTCCTCGGGCCGGCCCCACGGGCGCCAGTCGTCGCGGCCGGGCTCGTGCTCGCTGGTCATGGGGTGGATTCTGCCCGCTCGCCGAGGCGACTGACGACGACGGTCCGGGTCAACCGCACCTGGGTGATCGACACGGGTGCGGCGGCGGCGCGCGTCGGCACGGCGGTGGGCGAGGCCACCGGCGCCGTGGTCGTGGCGAGTCCGGTGCGCACCTGCACGGGTACCGGTGCCACCGTCAGGCTCCATGCGGCGGCGGCCGACAGGCCGGCCGCGGCCGCGGCGACGACGGTGGCGCGCAGGGCGCTGCGGTGGCACGGGGGCGCCGAGGGGTTCAGCAGCGCCAGCTGGTCGTGGCCGGTGGGTACCGGCCGCGGGCCGAGGTCGGTCGCCAGCGCGGCGCCGAGCGCCAGCAGCGACGATCGCAGGTCGCCCGGCATCGACGGGGCACCCGCGAGGGCACTGCGCAGCCGGCGTTCCTGGGCGACGTCGTGGGCGCAGACCTGGCAGGCGACCAGGTGGCGGTCCCACGCCCACTGACGGTCCAGGGCGAGGCGGCCGGCGGCGTACTCCGTCAGCTCCTCACCCTGGCACTGCACCCGCATGGCGTCGGTCATACGGTCCCCGCGGCGGGGCGACGGATGATCCGGCCCCGGCTCTTGGTCGGCGCCGTGGTGGTGGAGGGCACTGGGGCGCGGTGCGCGAGCGACTCACGCAGCTGGGCGCGCCCGCGGTGGATGCGCGAGCGGACCGTGCCGAGCTTGATGCCCAGCGTCGCGGCGACCTCCTCGTAGGACAGTCCCTCGATGTCGCAGAGGACGACAGCGGCCCGGAAGTCCGGCGAGAGGGCGTCGAGCGCGCGCTGCACGTCGTCGTCGAAGTGGGCGTCGTGGTAGCGCTGCTCCGGGCCGGGGCCGCGGCTGGGCAGCCGGGCGGCGGACTCGTCGGAGAGCGCGTCGAAGCGGATCCGCTGCTTGCGGCGCATCTTGTCGAGGAAGACGTTGGTGGTGATGCGGTGCAGCCAGCCCTCGAAGGTGCCCGGCTGGTAGGTGTGCAGCGAGCGGAACACCCGGACGAACACGTCCTGGGTGAGGTCCTCGGCGTCGTGCACGTTCCCGGTGAGCCGGTAGGCCAGCCGGTAGACCCGCGCGGAGTGCTGCTCGACGACCTCCTCCCAGGTCGGGGGAACCCAACCGGCAGCCGGCGTCTCGCCACCCTGGGCGGCATACGTCGTCGTCATCGGCTCTTCCCTCACCAGGCTGCTCATGTCACCCATCGATACGCGTCTGATCCGTGAATTGTTCCCGGGTTTCCTGAACGAACGCTGGGAGCCCGTGTCCGCGCGAAGCCGGGGGCCTCGGGCCGTAGGGTGGCGCCATGAGCCAACTCAAGCCGGCCAGCTGGTCCTACGCCGAGGAGTTCGTGCCCGAGCCGGAGGTCGTCGAGGCCGCGCGCAGGCGCGGGGTCGAGTTCGGCGACGCCAGCCCCGTGGGCACGGGAGCCGGTGCCGCCCTGCGTTTCATCGCCGCCGCCGTGCAGGCGCGCCACGTCGCCGAGATCGGCACCGGTGCGGGCACCTCCGGCCTGTGGCTGCTCGCCGGGATGCCGGAGGACGGCGTGCTCACCACGATCGACTCCTCGGCCGAGCACCAGCGGGCCGCGCGCGAGGCCTACGCCGAGGCGGGCTACGCGCACCAGCGCACCCGGGTCATCACCGGTGCGGCCGCCGACGTGCTGCCGCGGATGACCGACGGCGCCTACGACCTCGTGGTGGTCGATGCCGACAAGGGCGGCTACCCGGTCTACGTCGAGCACGCGGTCCGGCTGCTGCGCCCGGGGGGCGTGCTCGTGATGGACAACATGCTCTGGCACGACCAGGTGGCCGACCCGGCGGCTCGCGACGCGACGACCAGCACCCTGCGCGACCTCGGCAAGTCGCTGCGCGACCACGACGAGCTCGTGCACGGCGCTGTTCCCGGTCAGCGACGGCCTGCTCGTGGCCGTCAAGCGCTGACCCGCCCGGGCGTTCAGCTCACGTCCGGCCCGGCACCGCGCCGGAAGCCCGCGGGGCCCTCGGCGATCGCCACGACCTCCCAGTTCTCCAGGAGCACCGGCGAGGAGCCGATGATCGTGCTGCCGGGGGCGTTGGCCGCGCCGGGCTCGAAGCCCTCGCGGAAGAGGGTGCGGTCCTGCTCGCTGTCGAAGACGTAGGTGCCCTCGAACCACTCGCCCTCGCGCATCCGCCACACCTTGAAGGCCAGGCCGTCGAGGAACATGAACCGTGCGATGGACGTGCCGACGACGTACTCGCGCAGCTGGTCGGCGGCGTCGTTCGGGGCGTTCTCCAGCGACCAGCGCACCGTCAGCCCGTACCCGGCGTTCATGCCATCTCCTCCAGCCACCGAAGCAGCAGTCGTGTGCCGAACCCGGTGGCTCCCTTGACGGAGCTGCCGGCATCGACGTCCGAACGGCCGGTGCCCGCGATGTCGAGGTGCGCCCACCGGCGCTCGCCCACGAACTCGCGGAGGAACAGGGCCGCCGTGACCGCTCCACCCCCCACACCTGGGGCGATGTGGTTGAGGTCGGCGACGTCGGAGTCGAGGGCTCGACGGTAGGTGTCCGGCAGGGGCATCGGCCACAGCGTCTCACCAGTCGTCACACCGGCGGCCACGAGCGCGGCGGTGAGGCCGGCATCCGTGGAGAAGACGGGGGCCAGCGCCCGGCCGAGGGCGATCCGGGCCGCGCCGGTCAGCGTCGCGACGTCGACCAGCCAGGTGGGGTCGAGGTGGGCGTCGGCGTACGCGAGCGCGTCGGCCATGACGATGCGGCCCTCGGCGTCGGTGTTGCCGATCTCGACGGTGCGGCCGCCGTAGTGCGTGATGACGTCGCCCGGTCGGTAGGAGGCTGCGCCGACGGCGTTCTCGGCGATGGCGAGCAGGCCGGTCACCCGCACGGGGACCTCGAGCTCGCGGCAGGCCGACAGCACGGCCAGCACGATGGCGGAACCGGACATGTCGGTCTTCATGCCGAGCATGCCGTCGGCCGGCTTGACCTGCAGGCCGCCGGTGTCGAACGTGATGCCCTTGCCGACGAGCACGACCCGCGGCGTGGATGCCGTCGCGCCCGCGGGCTCGTGGTCGAGCCGCACCAGCCGCGGCGGGGTGGCCGAGCCCTGGCCCACCGCGAGGATGCCGCCGAAGCCGTCGGCACGCAGCCGGCGCTCGTCCCACACGTGGGCGTCGAGGCCGGTCCGTCGCGCCACGGTGCGTGCCTGGCGCGCCAGCCAGGCGGGGTTCTTGGTGTTCGACGGGGTCGCCGCCAGCCCGCGCGCGACGAGCTGGGCCCGCGCCCGCACCACCGCCCGCTGCACCGCCACCGCGTCCCCGGTACCGGTCACGACGGCCGTCGCGGCAGGCTCGCAGCCCGCGACCGCACCCTCGCGGGTCCAGCGCGGCGACGCCCAGGAGGCGAGCACGACCGACTCGACGTAGGCCGGGAGCGCGCCGACCGTGGCCACCTCGCCGACCGCGTGCACGACGTCGCCCGAGCCGCGGGTCGCTCGGCCCACCGCCGCGCCGGCCTGGCGCCACGCCGGGTCCGACCCGTCGCCGACACCGACGAGCACGACGCGCCGCACCGCGTGCGCACCGGGCGGCAGTGGCACGGCGGTGACCGTGCCGGCGGTGCTGGCGGGCTCGTGGGTGGCGAGCACGGTGTCGGCGTCGGCGCCGAGCGCGTCCAGCGCGGCTCGGGCCGTGACGTCACCGTCCGGGCCGTCGGCGACCGGCGCGACGAGCACGGAGGCCGTCGGGTCGGCCGGGGAGAGGTCACGCAGGGTGTCGGCCACGGAGGGTCGCACCGTCCACGCGGACGTGCGGGGGCTCAGGATGACGTCGTCATGGGGCACTCGGCGACCCTACCCACGAACCCGGGCGGTGGGGACCCCGGACGCGACGAGGCCCCCACCGGTGGTGGGGGCCTCGTCGGCGGTGCTCAGGTGCGGGTCAGGACAGGCCTTCGCAGTTGTCGATGGCCTCACCGAGGGCACGGACCTCATCAGGCGTCATCTCGACAACGAGCCGGCCGCCGCCCTCGAGGGGCATGCGCAGCACGATGCCGCGACCTTCCTTGGTGACCTCGAGCGGGCCGTCGCCCGTCCTCGGCTTCATTGCCGCCATGGCTGAATCCCTTCATCTCCGCGGCTTCACGTGTGCGCGCCGCGTGTAGCCCGGCGCCGGACTGCCGGGGGTAGGGCCCCATTATCCCGTAGCGGTGCGACAGAGAGAAATCCGCCCCGACGCGTTCCGCGCAGGTCAGGGCGGGAACGAGCCCCACGGGGTGTAGACGAGCAACGAGCAGGTCCACCAGAACAGCCCGGCGACGAGGACGACGAGGACCACCGCGACCCGGCGGCGCCAGTGCGGCACGACGCCCTGGCCGTTGGCGGTGCGCATCGCGACCGACGCCAGCAGCGCCGCCAGGGGGAAGTCGAGGAGCAGGAAGCGCCACATGCTGGTGATCGGGCGCACGACGGCGAAGAGGTACAGCGGGTAGGCGAGCGCCCAGGCCCGCGCCTCGATGCAGATCCACCGACCGTGGCGCCCGAGGACGAGCGCGACGTAGGTGGCGGCGAGCGCGACGAGCACGACGACCCCGGCGATGCCCTTGCCCTGCCAGGCCCACTCGAACCAGAGGACGAACGGGCCCTTGTCGGGTCGCTGCCCCCAGGCGGCCTGCACGTCGAAGAAGGCCGTCGGCACACCGGTGACCACACCCGCGACGACCGGCCAGGCGACGGCGCTCACCGCGAGGGCGGCCAGCATGACGGATGCCGTGGCCCGCTGACCGTGGAGCGGACGTGCACCGGCGGCGCGGTCCTCGCGCCAGCGCACGACGAGGTGGATCAGCGCGGCCGCCCCCAGCGCCGGGGCGATGCCGCGGGTGAAGCCCAGCGGCAGCGCCACGAGGGCGACGAGCAGGTAGCTGCGCCGGACGAGCAGCAGCACGGCCCCGGCGACCAGCGCCACCGCCAGCGCCTCGGTGTAGGGCTTGAGCATCACGGCGGTCGTCGGGTAGAAGCACCACAGGCAGGCCGCGACCAGGGCGAGCCGCTCGCGCTGCGGCTGCCGGTCGGCGTGCACCCCCGAGCGCAGCACCGCCCAGATGAGCACGGCCGCGACCCCGGCGAGCACCAGGTTGAGCACGCCGCCGGCGACCGCGAACGGCATCCCGGTGAGCATCACGCCCTTCACCAGGTAGGGGTAGAGCGGGTAGAACGCCCAGGCGCTGTAGGTCACCCGCCCGCTGTCGGCGTCGACCGGCAGCGGCACGGGATAGCCGTCGTGGACGATGCGCTCGTACCAGACGCTGTCCCAGAGCCCGAACATGTCGCCGAGGCCCGGTGACGCGTGGCCCACCCCGGCGGGGTTCTGGAAGTACGTGGCGGCCACCCACACGGCGACCAGCGAGACCACGCGCGAGACGAGGTAGACGACCAGCACCGTGACGACCGGGTGCGCCAGGGCCCGGGCGCCGATGGCGTGCCGCCCGGCGGACGTGAAGGGTGTCGCTCGCGGCGGCGAGGCCTGCCGCGACGCCTCAGCCAGCGCCATCGGTCACGTCCCTCACGTCCCAGACGTACACACCTTCGGTGTGCGTCGGCTCACCGAACGCCGACGTCAGCGAGGCGAGCAGCACGGGAGCCTCGGGACGGGCGTCGGGCAGCACCACGGCGTCGACCCGCGCGGCTCGCAGGTCGTCACGGAACTGGGCCACCTGGCCGGGGTCGGCCTCCCGGGCCTGCCCGCTCTGGGTGATGTCGGACATCCACTGGGTCAGCGCGGTCGGCGTCGAGCCGTACTGGCCGCCGCGCTCGGTCGTCGAGTCCGGGCCGACGAAGTACCCCGCGACCACGGGGAAGCCCCAGCGCGCCTCCGCCTGCCACTCCAGGGCCCGGGTGTCGGCGACCCACGGAGCGGGCGCCGCGAGCACCGACCCGCCCTCGTCGACCCAGTCGCGCCACGAGCCGTCGCTGAAGAACGCCGGCAGTGGTGCCCGCTGGTCGACGGTGAGCGGGGTGGGCACGACCGGGAGCAGCACCAGCAGCCCGGCTGCCGCGGCCACGGCGAGGCCGGCACCGGCGTGCCCGGCATACCGGGTCGTGACCCGGCGCACCTCCTCGATGCCGATCGCGAGCAGCGCCCCCAGCGCGGGCACCGCGACGAGGGCGAAGCGGGTCGGCAGCACGTTGCCGAGCACGGGCAGCTGCTCGAGCAGCGCCCACGGACCCGGGATGCCGGTCGACCTGCCGTTGACCACGACCTCCTCGCCGAGCGAGAGCCAGCACGAGACCACGACGACCGCGCCGAGTGCCTGCACCAGCGTGCGACGCCACAGCAGGACGACGACGGCCGCGGCCGCGAGCAGCAGCGGGACGCCGAAGAACGAGTTCTCCTCGGTGCGGTTCATCGACAGGGCCGCGGACGCGAACGGGTCGGCGCCGATGCTGCGCGTGGCCCTGCCCCACAGCTGGGCGAGGTCGTTGCCCGCCGGTGGGTGGAAGATCTCGCCGTAGCTCTGCGGGCCGGCGAACTGCCACCACAGCGGCACGGCCACGATCGCGAGGCAGACCCCCGCGGCCGCACCGAGCCCGGGCAGCATCCGGCGCAGCGGCAGCCGCCCGTGCGCGAGGTAGACCACGCCCCCGACGGTCAGGCCGAGCGCGGTCAGCAGCAGCACCTCCTCGCCGATGAAGACCTGCCACGCCGCGAGCAGGCCGAGCACCACGCCGTCACGCACCGGGCGGTGGCCCTGCGCGAGGCGCAGCACGCGGTCGACGATGACGGGCACGAGGAACTGCGCCACGAAGTTCGGGTGCCCGTTGGCGTGCGAGACCATGCCCGGGCGCGAACCCGACGAAGCCCGCCCCGATGGCGGCGGCGAGCGGGTGCACCGCGAGGTGGCGACGGAACAGCCAGAACCACGCGGATGCCGTGAGCGCCAGGCCGAGCAGCTCGACGACGAGGAAGGTCGCCGACGGGCCGGCGAGCAGGGTCAGGGGGGCGAGCGGGATGCCCAGGCCGAGCACCGCGGCATTGGCCATCAGGTTCACGCCGGCGGGGAAGTTCTGCAGGTCGGAGAAGAGCGGGTTCGAGAAGGAGGCCAGGTTGTGCGCCGCCGCACCGAAGTACCACTCGAACGCCTGCTGGTCCTGCACCCCCTGCGAGAGGTAGCCGGTGCGCAGGTCGGCGATCAGCCCGGCCATCACCCAGCAGCCGATCAGGAGGTAGGCCAGCGGTGCCCACAGGTCCGACCGGCGCAACGGCACGGGGCGTCCGGCAGCCGGGGACTCGTCACGGCCGGCTGCCGGACCCGGTCGAGGGGGCGGCTCGTCCTCCCCCGACCTGCGCTCGACGGGCGCAGTCGGTGTCGGCGGCAGGCCGGCGAGCCTGCCGGACGCGGCGGGCGCCTCGCTGCGCAGCTGCGCGGCGGCCGGCACCTCGCCGCGCAGCTGCGCGATCTCGAGGTCGTGCTCGGCGATGCGGGCCTCGAGGGAGTCGACGACGGTGTCGACCTGGTCCATCCGGTAACCGCGCGCCTGGGCCCCGAACCCGCGGCCGTCGGCGAGGAGACGGGCCTGCCCGCCCAGCACGTCGGCATCCTCGAGCTCACCGGGCTCACCGAGCCCGGCGAAGCGCTCCGGAGACCGCGGGCGGCCGAGCAGCCAGGCGGCGGCCACGACGACCGCGATGCCGAGCAGGGCGAGGAAGACCGCCCAGGTCACGGCGCGCTCCGGTCGGCTGCGACCGCGCGGGCGAGCAGCCCGTCGACGACGCGCGAGAAGAGCACGGCGCCGAGCCGGTCGCCCGCCGGCCGGGTGAGGCGGCCCAGGCCGGGCAGCCAGAGCTCCTCGGTCCAGCTCACGAGCGAGCCGGTGGGGGCCACGGGGTCGGCGTCGACGCGGATCTCGGCCCAGCCGTGCAGGAACCGGCCGGTCTTGACCAGGCGCAGCCGGTGCCCGGGCTCCAGGGCGGTGACGAGCATGTGGTCGGCGGCGGCGAGCGGGCCGAGCCGGGTCCGGGCGACGACCTCGCTGCCGAGGGTCAGGTCGCCCTCGGGCACCTCGAGGTCGGTGAGTGGCACGTGTCGGGTGTGCTCGGCGAGGTCGGTCAGCGCCGCCCAGGCCGCCTCCGGCGCAAGGGGGGTGCGGCGGCTGACGGTGAACGCCACGCCGTCACCCGCCCTCGTCGTCGGCCGGGCGCTCCGCCCGCAGCCGGGCCACGGTGCGCTCACGCTCGGCGAGGTCGTCGCGGAGCCCCTCGAGCCGCTGGTCGACGTCGTCCATCCGGTAGCCGCGCAGCGCCGTGTCGAAGCGCACGGCATCCACGTCGACGGCCTGCGGGCGCTCGGGAAGGCCCGGGTCCGGGGTGGAGTGGACGGCCTCGGCCAAGGGGTCCGCGGGCAGCCGGCCGCTGGCCACGCCGAGCACCGCCGCGACGAGCGCGACGCCGACGAGCACGAGGATGACGACCGGGACCACGGACCCGATCCTACGGTGGCGTGCCGTGCTACTCGGGGCGCGTCGCGGCTGGTGCGGGGCTCGCGGGGCCGGCCGGAGGCTGCCGCACGCCCCCGAGCCCGCCGGCGGGGGTCTCGGAGGCCACGATCGCCGCGATCGCCTCGTCGACGTCGTCGGTGACGGTCAGCAGGTCGAGGTCGCGCAGGTTGATGGTGCCCGTCTCGGCGGCGGTGCCGCGCAGCCAGTCGAGCAGCCCGCCCCAGTACTCGGACCCGAGCAGCACGATCGGGAAGCTGGTGACCTTCTGGGTCTGCACCAGCGTCACCGCCTCGAAGAGCTCGTCGAGGGTGCCGAACCCGCCGGGCAGCACGACGAAGCCCTGGGCGTACTTGACGAACATCGTCTTGCGCGCGAAGAAGTAGCGGAAGTTGACGCCGAGGTCGACGTACTCGTTGAGCCCGGCCTCGAAGGGCAGCTCGATGCCGAGGCCGACCGACGTGCCGCCCGCCTCCAGGGCGCCGCGGTTCGCGGCCTCCATGGCTCCGGGGCCGCCGCCGGTGATCACCGCGTAGCCGGCCGCGACCAGTGCTGCGCCGACCCGGACGCCGAGCTGCGTAGGTCGGGGTGGTCCGGGCGGGTCCGCGCCGAGCCGAACACGCTGACCGCCGGCCCGACCTCGGCCAGCGCCCCGAAGCCGGTCGACGAACTCGGACTGGATGCGCATGACCCGCCACGGGTCGGTGTGCAGCCAGTCGGCCGAGCCCCGCGCTGTCCAGGAGCCGCTGGTCGGTCGTCGAGCCGGGCACCTTCGAGCCGCCGCATGACGACCGGGCCCTGGTGGTAGTCACGGTCGACGGGCCGCGGCGGGTTCGGGGTGGCGGTCCACGGCGCCACTGTATGCCGGGCGTCAGGCCGAGCCAGCGGAGCAGGGCGGCCTCGCAGGCGACGTACTGCTCCACCGGGCACTGCTCGTCGTCCATGTGGGCCAGGTTCGGGTCGCCGGGTCCGAAGTTGACGGCCGGCACCCCGATCGCCGAGAACCGCGCGACGTCGGTCCAGCCCTGCTTGGCCTCGACCGGCAGGCCGAGCGCCTCGACGAAGGCCTTGGCCGCGGGCAGGTGCAGCCCGGGCCGGGCCCCGGCGGCGTTGTCGAGGACCTCGACCTGGAAGCCGGCGAACACCTGGCGCACGTGGGCCTCGGCCTCGTCGCTCCGACAGCGAGGGGGCGTAGCGGTAGTTGACGGTGACCACGCACCGGTCGGGGATGACGTTGGTCGCGACGCCACCGTCGATGAGCACGGCGTTGAGCGCCTCGCGGTACTCGAGCTCGTCGACGACCCGGGTGACCGGCTCGTAGGCGACCAGCCGGGCGAGCACCTCGGCGGCGTCGTGGATGGCGTTGTGCCCCTTCCACGGCCGCGCCGAGTGCGAGGCGATGCCCTTGGTCGAGACCTCGGCGCGCAGGGTGCCCTTGCAGCCCCCCTCGACCCGCGCCGTCGGTGGGCTCGAGGAGCACGGCGAAGTCGGCATCGGCGATGAGCTCGGGTCGCTGCTGCTCGACGTGGAGCAGCCCGTTGTACGCCGAGTCGATCTCCTCGGCCTCGTAGAACACGAACGTGACGTCGCGGCTGGGCTCGGGCACCTCGTGGGCGACCCGCAGCATGACGGCGACGCCACCCTTCATGTCGACGGTGCCCCGGCCCCAGAGCACCTCTCCCCCGGCGGAGCCGACCCGACGGGTCGGCAGGTTCGCCGGGTCGACGGTCAGCGGGACCGTGTCGATGTGGCCGGCGAGCACCACCCGCTCGTCACGCCCGAGGTCGGTGCGGGCCACGACGGTGTTGCCGATCCGGGTCACCTCGAGGTGCGGGAGGTCGCGCACCGCGGCCTCCACGGCATCCGCCAGCGTGCGTTCGTCGAGGCTCACCGACTCGATGTCGCACACCGCGGCGGTGAGCGAGGTGACGTCGGTGGTGAGGTCGAGGGCGGTGGTCGTCGACGGCATACCGGTCAGCGTAGTGACCGGGTGCCCCCTCTACGCTGGTCGGCATGACGCGCACCGCCTGGGGCCACGCCCTGCTCACCCTGACCGACGGCGGGACCGTCCTGGACGCGTGGTTCCCGTCGCCGGCGCTCGGGGCGCCCGGCGGCGCGGGCGAGCTCGCCGCCCCCGCGGGGCTGGAGGCCCTCGTCGGGCGCGACGAGGCCCGCGGTGTGACGCGCGAGGTTCGCCTCGTGACCGCAGACCTCGACGCCCCGCCCACCGACGCCGCCGACGGCTGGCTGCGGCTGCACCTGCTCTCGCACCGGCTCGTCGTGCCGAACTCGGTCACCTCGACGGCCTGTTCGGCGTGCTCACCAACGTCGTGTGGACCTCCGCAGGGGCCGTGTGCGGTCGACGGCTTCGAGCTGACCCGGGTGCGGATGCTCGCGCGGGGCACCGTGCAGGTGTTCGGCGTCGACAAGTTCCCGCGGATGACCGACTACGTGGTCCCCCCCGGCGTACGCATCGCGGACGCCGACCGGGTGCGGCTCGGCGCCCACCTCGCCAGCGGCACCACCGTCATGCACGAGGGGTTCGTGAACTTCAACGCCGGCACGCTCGGCACCTCGATGGTCGAGGGGCGGATCAGCCAGGGCGTCGTCGTCGGTGACGGCTCCGACATCGGCGGCGGGGCGTCGATCATGGGCACCCTGTCGGGTGGGGGCACGGAACGCGTGAGCATCGGCGAGCGTTGCCTGCTCGGAGCCGAGTCCGGGCTGGGCATCGCGCTCGGCGACGACTGCGTCGTCGAGGCCGGGCTCTACGTCACGGCCGGGACGAAGGTGACCCTGCCCGACGGCACGGTCACCAAGGCCCGCGAGCTGTCCGGGCAGAGCAACCTGCTCTTCCTGCGCAACTCGGTGACCGGCGCAGTCGAGGCGCGACCACGCGACGGGCACGGCATCGTGCTCAACTCCGCGCTCCACGCCAACGACTGAGGGCGACGCGCCGCCCTCGACGCCGAACCACGCCGAACCACCACGCAGGACCACCGACGACAGACGACCGACGAAGGACATCCACCGCATGCCGCGCACGCCCCGGGGCGCCATCACCCTCACGGAGGAGGAGCCTCGAACACCTCGCCACCGCCGGATCGTGGCGGGGCTGGTCGTCGTCGTGCTCGCGGTGACCGTGACGGCCGCCGTGCTCGGGGTGCGACACCTGCGCACCCTGGTGTCCGGCGAGCAGTGCCTCGTCACGGCATCCGGCTCGACGTTCTCGTGGGCGCCGGACCAGGCGGGCAACGCCGCCGCGATCACCGCCATCGCGGTGCAGCGCGGGATGCCGCCGCGGGCCGCGACGATCGCGATCGCGACCGCGATGCAGGAGTCGAAGGTGCGCAACGTGAAGTTCGGCGACCGCGACTCGCTCGGGCTGTTCCAGCAGCGGCCCTCGCAGGGCTGGGGCACCGCCGAGCAGATCCTCGACCCCGAGTACTCGACGAACAAGTTCTACGACGCCCTCGCCAAGATCAAGGGCTACCAGTCCATGGACATCGCGCAGGCGGCGCAGAAGGTGCAGCGGTCGGCCGCCGGCGACGCCTACGCCCAGCACGAGGCCCAGGCGCGGGTGACCGCGTCGGCCCTCGCGGGGCAGACCCACGGCGGCATGGTGTGCGCGCTGGAGGACCCCGGGACGCCCGGCGACCCCGGTGAGGTCGCGGCGCTGGTCGAGAAGGACTTCGGCGTGTCGGCCGACGAGGGCAAGGGCTCGGTGACGGTCAGGGCCGACAGCGACGACCTGGCCTGGGCGATCGGCTCGTGGGCCGTCGCGCGGGCCGACGACACCGGGGCGACCCGGGTGGTCGTCGGTGACCGGGAGTGGCGCCGCGGCATGCAGGACTCGGCGCTGAAGTGGCACACCGTGGATGCCGCGCCCGGCACCGACGACACCACGGTGTCCATCCACGTCACCTGAAGGGGTACGACGGCCAGCCCTGCGAATCGCCGGACAGGGCGGTTGCGTCGGCGTTAGGGTCGGGACGTCAGCCACGCACCAGGAAGTAGATGTGGCCGGAGCCGCGCTCGTCAGGGGATGAGGACCCGCACGGTAGGGGAACGGGGCCGTTGTCGAGCGGTTGGAGCCATCGGGCGAGCACGCGCCCGGGGCTAGCCCGGACTTGTGGCGGAGGACACCCGCCCCGACCTGAGAGCGCCCCATGTCGTGAACGTCGCCCGCCACCAGCCGCCGCGCCACGCCCGACCACGTGCCCGCCGCGGCCCGAGATCCGCGTGCGCCTGGGTCGGCGTGCTGGCACTGGCCGGCTTCGTCATGTCACCCGAGCCGTCCGCCCCGGCGGCGCAGCTGGCCACCCACCCGGTGGCCGCGTCCGCCGCCCACGCCGTGTCCATGACGACGGACGAAGCGCACGACCCCTGGCTCGCCACCGCGGCCGTCCGCCCCGCCGTGCCCCGCGTGGGTGCCCGCTGGGGGACCGACATCGGTTGGCCGCAGTGCGGTCACGCCCTTCCCGACATCGACGTCGACTTCACCATCATCCAGGTCACCGCCGGGCGGCCGGGAAGGGTCAGCTCGTGCCTGAAGGAGCAGGTGGCCTGGGCCAGGTCGGCGCGCAGCGTGGTGAACGCGTACGTGGTGCCCGGCTCGCCCTCCGCCGCCGACCTCGCCGCGGCCGACCGCAGCGGGTCCTGCCGCGGGGAGCGCTCGTGCCGGTTGCGCGCGGCCGGTGCGGCCGATGCGGCGCACGCGCTGGCCGGTGCCGAGGCTGCCGGCCTGGACGCGCGGGGGTGGTGGCTGGACGTCGAGGACGTCGCCGCACGCACGCTGTGGGGCACCGACACCCACGCCAACACCCAGGTCCTCATCGGGTGGCGCGACGAGCTGCGCCAGGCCGGCAAGAGGGTCGGGGTGTACTCCACGCGCGGCTACTGGCGCCAGGTCGTCGGGAACTGGCAGGCCGACCTGCCGCAGTGGCCCGCGGTCGGGCTGGCCGGCGTCGACGCCGCCAGGGCGGCGTGCGACCGCCCGTTCACCAGCGGGCCGGTGCTGATCACCCAGTGGCTGACCGGGCCACTGGACGGCAACCTGCTCTGCCCGGGCCAGGACCGGCTGGCCGCGTCGTTCTTCGGGCCCTTCGCCCGGGCCCGGACCGCCGGCCTGCCCGCCCTGCTCGTCACCCCGGTCCCCCACCCCGAGATCGAGGCCGCCCTCAGAGCCCAGGCCGCGCTCGAGGCACAGCAGGCCGAGCGTGACCAGCAGGCCAGGGACGAGGCCGCAGCCGCGGCGAAGCGGGACCAGCAGACCGAGGCCAAGGCCACGCCCGTCCCGGCTGCGCCGACCAGGCCCCGCCCGACCCCCGCGCCGCCCGCGCCCACCGCCCCACGGACACCCCCACCGGCCGAGCCCGCACCCTCACCGACGCCCTCCCCCGTGACGACGCCACCGGCGCCCACCCCCACGGTCGGTGCCGACGCCACCGGCGGTCGAGAGTAGAGAACACGCCGCCTGCGCGGATGCGCAGGCGGCGTGTTCTCTACTCTCGACGGGCTGTCAGCGGTTGGCGACCTGCACGTAGTCGCGCTCGGCCGCGCCGATGTAGACCTGCCGCGGGCGGCCGATCTTGGTCGTGCGGGTCCTCGATCATCTCGCGCCACTGGGCGATCCAGCCGGGCAGCCGGCCGAGCGCGAACAGCACGGTGAACATCCGCGTCGGGAAGCCCATCGCCTTGTAGATCAGGCCGGTGTAGAAGTCGACGTTCGGGTAGAGCTTGCGCGCGATGAAGTAGTCGTCGGCGAGCGCGATCTCCTCGAGCCGCATCGCGATGTCGAGCAGCTGGTCGTCGACGCCGAGCGGCTGCTCGAGGACCGTCGTGCGCGGTCTTCTTGACGATCGCGGCGCGCGGGTCGTAGTTCTTGTAGACCCGGTGGCCGAAGCCCATCAGCCGGACGCCGTCCTCCTTGTTCTTGACCCTGCGTCATGAACGTCGGTCGACGTCGCCGCCGTCGGCCTGGATCTCGCTCGAGCATCTCGAGCACGGCCTGGTTGGCGCCGCCGTGCAGCGGGCCGAACAGCGCGTTGATGCCGGCCGAGACCGAGGCGAACAGGTTGGCGTGGCGAGGAGCCGACGAGCCGCACCGTCGAGGTCGAGCAGTTCTGCTCGTGGTCGGCGTGCAGGATGAGCAGCAGGTCGAGCGGCCTTGACGACGATCGGGTCGATCTCGTAGTCGCTCGGCCGGGACGCCGAACGTCATCCGCAGGAAGTTCTCGACGTAGCCGAGCGAGTTGTCCGGGTAGAGGAACGGCTGCCCGATCGACTTCTTGTAGGCGTACGCCGCGATGGTCGGCAGCTTGGCCAGCAGCCGGATGGTCGAGATCTCGACCTGCTCCGGGTCGAACGGGTCGAGGCTGTCCTGGTAGAAGGTCGACAGCGCGCTGACCGCGGAGGACAGCACCGGCATCGGGTGCGCGTCGCGCGGGAAGCCCTCGAAGAACGCGCTTGAGGTCCTCGTGCAGCAGCGTGTGGCCGGCGGATCCGGCTCTCGAAGGCGGCGAGCTCGGCCGGCGTCGGCAGCTCGCCGTAGATCAGCAGGTACGACGACCTCGAGGAACGTCGAGTGCTCGGCCAGCTGCTCGATCGGGTAGCCGCGGTAGCGCAGGATGCCCTCGTCGCCGTCGATGTAGGTGATCGCCGACTCGTGCAGCGACGCGGTGTTCATGAAGCCCGGCGTCGAGGGTGACGTGCCCGGTCGTCCTTCAGCAGCGGCGGAGATGTCGATAGCCGTCGTTGCCCTCGGTGGCCGTCACGAGGGACAGGTCGAGCTGCTTGCCTGCAGCGGACAGGGTGGCACCGTCGGTCATGTCGGGGTCCTTAATGCTCGGGCAGGGATCGAATCGACCCTACAGCCAGCGATCCGGCCACTGAAACGCGAGGAACGTGACCTAGACCTCGCGCAGGTCGCGCCCAGGCGCCGAGCGGCCGCCGCGATGCGCTCGTCGGTCGCGGTCAGCGCGACGCGCACGTGCGCTCGCCCGGCGGGCCCGTAGAAGTCGCCCGGCGCCACGAGGATGCCGCGGCTCGGCCAGCCGCTCGACCGTCGCCCAGCAGTCCTCGCCCGCGCGGTCGCCCACAGGTAGAGCCCGGCCTCGGAGTGCGTCGACCGCGCAGCCCGACGCCTCGACCGCCGGGCAGCAGCGCGGCCCGGCGCGCGGCGTACCGCGCCTTCTGCGCGGCGACGTGCTCGTCGTCGCCGAGGGCGGCGAGCACGGCGCGCTGCACCGGCCACGGCACGATCATCCCGGCGTGCTTGCGCACCTCGAGCAGGCGGCCGACCAGGGCCGGGTCACCCGCGACGAACGCCGCGCGGTACCCGGCCAGGTTCGACTGCTTCGACAGCGAGTAGACGCGCGAGCAGGCCCTCGTGCGATGCCGCCGGTGACCCGCGGGTCGAGGCAGGGTCGGCACGCCGCTCGCGCGACCCACGGCTCGTCGCCAGGCGAGCTCGGCGTAGCACTCGTCGGAGGCGACGACGACGCCGTGCTGGCGCGCCCAGGACACGACCTTCGCGAGGTGCTCGACGCCGAGGACCTTGCCGGTGGGGTTGCCGGGAGTGTTGAGCCACAACAGTTTCGGCGTGGTCGCCGTGGTGAGCGGCCCGAGCGCGGTGAGCGCGTCGACGGCCACCGGAGTGGCGCCCGCCAGCCGTGCGCCGACGTCGTAGGTCGGGTAGGCCACCCGCGGGATGCACGACGACGTCGCCCGGGCCGAGGCCCGAGCAGCGTCGGCAGCCAGGCGACGAGCTCCTTGGAGCCGATCGTCGGCAGCACCCCGGCGGGGTCGAGCGCCGGGCACCCCGCGCCGGCGCGCGAACCAGGCGGCGACCGCCTCGCGCAGGTCGGCGGTGCCGCAGGTCAGCGGGTAGCCGGGGCGTCGGACGCCGCGGCCAGCGCCGCGCGGACGACGGCGGGCGTGGGGTCGACGGGCGTGCCGACCGACAGGTCGACGATGCCCGCCCGGGTCGCGCCGAGCGCCGCGTCCGTGAACGGCATCGCCAGCCGTGTCCCAGGGGAAGTCCGGCAGGGCGCCGGGCAGCAGGCCCATCGAGCACGCGTCACTCGTCGTGCTCCTGCGGCGGCAGGTCGGCGATGATCGGGTGGTCCTTGGGGATGACGCCGAGCTTGGCGGCGCCGCCGGGCGATGCCGAGGTCGTCGAAGAACTCGACGTTGGCCTTGTAGTACTCCGTCCACTGCTCCGGGACGTCGTCCTCGTAGTAGATCGCCTCGACCGGGCAGACCGGCTCGCAGGCACCGCAGTCGACGCACTCGTCGGGGTGGATGTAGAGCGATGCGCTCGCCCTCGTAGATGCAGTCGACGGGACACTCCTCGATGCAGGCCTTGTCCTTGAGGTCGACGCAGGGCTGCGCGATCACGTACGTCATGGCGCCATACTATGCGGGCCATGGACGCACCGGAGGTCAGGCCGGATCGTGATCCGCGGGTCGGCTCGCGGGTCGTCGTGCGGCACCGTCTCGACCGGCCCGACCCCCGCACCGGGGCGACCCTCACCGACGTCGTCGGCGAGCTGGTGGCCGACGACGACGGCATCCTCGTGGTGCGCACGCGGCGCGGCGAGGTACGGGTGCCCCGCGCCGAGGTGACCGCCCTGAAGGAGGTCCCACCGTCCCCGTCCAGGCGCGGGAAGCCGCACCGGGCGCTGTCCGTCGAGGACCTCCAGCGGGTCATGGTGGGCGCCTGGCCGGCCATGGAGACCGCCCGGCTGGGCGACTGGGTGCTGCGCGCGTCACGCGGGTTCACCCAGCGGGCCAACTCGGTGGTGACCGCAGGCAGCCCCGGCCTCCCGGTTCCGGCGGCGCTCGACGCCGTCGAACGTTGGTACGCCGCGCGCGCCCTCCCGGCGAACCTCACCCTGGCGGGACCGGTCGGTTTCGACCCCGCCGACGACGCCGTCGGCGTCGAGGCGCTGCGGCGGGGCTACCTGCGCGCGCGTCCAGACCCTCACCCTCACCGCCCCGACCCGACTCATTGCGGATCTCCCACCCGCCCAGCGCTTCGAGGGGCACCTTCGGGTGGGTGATCCGCAAGAAGTCGAGCTCGGTGGCGAGCTGACCGACGAGTGGTTCACCGCCTACCGCGCGTACCGGGAGGTCGACGACGAGGCGGCCCGCGCCATCCTCACCGGGTCGCCCGCCCAGGTGTTCGCGACGGTGCGCGACGACGACGGCACCGTCGTCGGCATCGGGCGGCTGGGCCTGGCCGCGGCCTGGGGCGGCATCGCCGCCATGTGGGTCGCCCCGGCGGCGCGACGGCGGGGCATCGCGACCGGGATGATGGCCGCGCTCGCCCGCGCCGCCGACCGGGCCGGAGCCGCGTCACTGCACCTGCAGACCGACACCGACAACACCAGCGCCCTGGCGCTGTACGAGCGGCACGGCTTCGAGCGGCACCACGCCTACGTCAACCTGCGCCGGGCACCCACCTGACGGTGGCCGGAACCGTGAGGGTCGGCCGTCAGGGCTTCGGGTTGGTGCAGGTGACGTCGTCCTCGGGGCGGTAGTTGGTCGTGAACTTCTGGGTCTTCACGACCTTGCCGTTCTGCTTGATGATGCGACCGACGTCGACCTTGAACCCGGGGACCGGGCTCTGGTCGAGGCAGTCGGGCCCCGGGTCGCTGAACTTCTTGGGCTGCACGATGTCGTAGCGGGCGCTCTTGGTGGCGGTCACGTCGTACTTCTTGGTTCCCCAGAACGTCACCGTGATCGACGAGTCGGTGACCGCGATCTGGATCAGCACGCCACCGTCGGTGGTGTTGGTGAACTTGTTGTGCAGGTCGGGCCAGGAGATCGTCGCCTCGCGACCCTCGGGGTAGCGGGAGATGTAGTAGAAGTGCGGCGTCCAGGCGTCGAGCTGCATGCCGGAGAAGAAGGCGGCGTTGAAGATCGTCGTCGACACCTGGGAGATGCCGCCGCCGTACGAGGTGGCCGCGCGCCCCTCGCGGATGATGCCGGCCTCGATGTAGCCCTTGGCCGCGGTGCGCTCACCGAGGATGCCGTTCATGCTGAACTGCTCGCCCGGCGGGACGTACGTGCCGTTGATGATCCGCGAGGCCAGCCTGATGTTGTGCACCCGCGGCTGACCGACCGGGAACCTCGTCGTGAACGAGGAGATCTTCTCCTTGGGGAGCGTCGCCTTCGCGATCGCGGTCGTGAACTCCGGCTCGGTGGGCTTGGTGGCGACCGTGGCGGTGCGCGTCGTGGTCGAGATGGCCTTCCAGACCTCGGTGGCGATCGAGGTGTCGTCGAGCGCGACGCCGGCCACGTGCGGCCGCACGGTGGGTGTGCGGCCGGAGAAGGTCACGACGGCGTCCTTCGCCTCGACCTCGACGCCGGCATCCTCGGCGGCGGTGTGCACCAGCGCGGCCAGCTTCTTCGCGTCGGCGCGGGGGGTGATCGTGCCCGACGCGTCGGCGGCCAGGACGACCGCGGGGGCGAACGCCTTCGGTGCGAGGGTGAAGGTCTTCCCGTTCGCGGAGACCCTGACCGGGCTCGAGACGGCGATGTCGGCGAACTCGCTGCGCACGCGGGCCAGCTCGTCGGCCGTCACCTTCGGCGCGACGGCGGTGGCCGCGACCTCGACGGTGCTGTCGCCGGGCCACCAACGGCGCACGGCGTCGGCGGTGCCCTCCACGTCGGTCGTCGTGCCGGTGACCGGCTGGCGGATGGTGACCTTGCCACCCTTGAGCGAGATGGCGCCCTCGACGGGCTCGGCGTCGAGCTGCTTGCGGGCCTTCTCGACGGTGGCGGCGAACGCCGTGTCGTCGACCGTGACCACCGCCGGCTGGGCGGACCCGCCGGCGAGGTGTGACCACATCGTGGCCGGGGACAGCGAGAACCCGATCAGGCTGTCGACGGTGGCGGGGACGTCGACGCTCAGGCCGAGGGCCTTCGGCGTGGTCCGGACCTCCCCGGCGGCGGACGTCAGCACGACCGGCTGGGTGGCCCCGGCCCCGAGGGCTGCGTCCAGCGTGTCGGTGGCCTCGCCGGCGCCCTGGCCGCCGACGGCGACCCCGGACACGGTCGTGCCGCGCGGCACGCGGTCGCCGAGCCAGACGGCGGCCACGACGTAGACCGCCACGACCGCGAGCAGCACGGCGGCCACCACGAGCGGCCACCGCCGGGGACCCGGAGGGGTCTCGTCCCAGTCGACCTCGTCGTAGAGGGTGTCGAGGCTCATGCGATGCTCCCGTAGCGTCCGCGGAAGTGCACCAGGGCGGGACCCACGGTGTCGGGCAGGGTGATCGACAGCACCTGCGCGACGACGATCGCGTGGTCGCCGGCGGGGTGGATGTCGGTGGTGCGGCACTCGAGGTGCATCAGCGCGCCGTCGAGCAGTGCGACCCCGGTGCTCTGGCCACGGTGGTGCGGCGCGCGGTCGAGCTGGCCGTGCAGCGGGCGGCCACGGGTGGCGAACCACTCCGAGAGCGGACGCTGGTCAGCAGCCAGCACGCTGGCGCCGAAGACGCCCGCCTCGAGCACGGCGTCGTGCCACCGGGTCTCGATCTCGGCGCAGACCAGCACGAGCAAGGGGTCGAGCGAGACCGAGGTGAGGGTGTCGGCCGTCATGGCGTGGTCGTGCCCCTCGGCGAACGTGGTGAGCACCGTGACCCCGGCGACGAGGCGACCCATGGCCTGCCGGAAGCGGGCCTGGTCGATGAGGTCGTCGTTCACGCTGGGTCCTCACTGGTCGGCCGGCCGGTCGCCGCGTCGAGTCGGGCGTAGCCCTCCCGGCCGGCGAGCCGGGACACGACGTGGTTGGACAAGGCATACCAGCCGTCGCCCACCACCACCTGCGTCTCGTGCGACAACAGCGCCCGCGCCTGCAGCGGGACGACCGACGGGTCGACCACCGCGTGCGTCACCACCGGGTCGGGGACGACCGACGACGCGAAGGGGTCGTCGTCGCCGGGCACGACGAGACCGCGGTCGGCCGGCACGTGCTCCGCCAGCCACAGGCGGTCCTCGACGGCCCACGACAGGGGGGTCAGCACGGCGTACAGCACCGGGGCGTCGGCCGACGAGGCGACCGCCCGGCAGGTGGCGTCGTGGGTGCGCACGTGGTCGGGGTGCCCGTAGCCGCCGGTGGCGTCGTAGGTCACGACGACGTCGGGGCGCACGTCGTCGAGCACGGCGCGCACGGCGGCCGCGGCATCGGCGAGGTCGGCCCCGGCCCAGGCCCGCGGGTGGGCCGCGGCCGGAGAGCCCGCCATCCCCGAGTCGCGGTAGGCCGGGTGCGCGCCGTCGCCGGCCGCACCGAGCAGGTGGTGGGTCACCCCGAGTACCTCCATCGCGCCGCGCAGCTCCTCGCGGCGGTGGGCGGCGAGCGGGTCACCCGGGGCGCCCTCGAGGTGCGCGAGCCGGGTGGGGATGACCTCGCCCTCCTCGCCGAGGGTGCAGGTGAGCACGTGCACGTCGTCGCCACGCGCCACGTGGTGGGCGATGGCCACACCGGTGGCGAGCGTCTCGTCGTCGGGGTGGGCGTGCACGAACAGCAGGCGCGGGGCGCGGTCGTCGACCCGCAGGCCGTCGAGCAGCCCGGTCACTGGACCACCGCGATGTCGGCGAACTCGACGACGCCGCCGGCGACGGTGTTGGCCGACAGGTTCCGTACGTCCGAGCCGGCGATGTAGAGGGCCCGCCGCTCGGCGAGGCCGATGTAGGCGCCCTTCGCCACGAGCGAGGCGTCGATGTCGGCCCACGCCTTCTCGCGCGCGGTGCGGTCGGCGATCGTGTTGACCTTCGCCATCCGGGTGTCGAGGGCCTTGTCGGCCCAGTAGCCGTAGTCGCGCCCGGGACCGACCTTGGTGATGTTGATCGAGCTGTCGAACAACGGCGGCAGGATGGTCGAGGCCGAGGCCCAGGCCGGCGCCCAGTTCGACCAGAACAGGTCGACCTGGTCGGCGAGCTTCGGGTCGCTGATCGCCGTGAAGTAGTCCTCGGTGATCGGCTTGGTCTGGGGGTCGAACCCGGCCAGGCGCCACCCCGCCACGAGGGCGGCCATCGCCTTGTCGGCCGTCGGGTTCGACCGGTAGGCCACCGTGAACCGCACCGGTTCGCTGAGCCCGGCCTGGGTGAGCAGCGCCTTGGCCTTGGCGGCGTCGCCGCGGGTGCCGGCGCCGACCGGGTCGGCGTCGCGGGCGGCCGGGAGCGACTTCGGCACGAGGGACAGCGCGGGGTCGGCGGCGGTGGCACCACCGATGGCGGTGACGTAGGCGTCGCGGTTGGTCGCGGCCGCGAGGGCCAGGCGCACCTTCTCGTCGGCGAAGACCTTGCTGCGCACGTTGGGCAGGAGGTAGTCGACCACGCCCGTGCGCGGGTTGACCGAGCGCTCCTCGAGGCTGGCCACGGCGGTGATGTGCTGCTGGATCGCGGGCGGGGCCGAGCCGAGCGAGACCGACAAGCGGCCGGAGTCGCCGTCCGCCATGACCTGCTGGGCCACGGCCTGGGTGTCCAGGCCCTCCTGGTACTTGATCTGGTCGGCGTGGGCGCGGCGCACCGGGTCGCTCGCCCGGTTCCAGTTCGGGTTGCGCACCCAGGTGCCGCCCTGACCGGGCGACCAGGTGCCCTGGAGCATGTACGGGCCGGCCGAGAACACCTCGTAGGTGCCGTCGGCGCCGCGGTCGGCGGACTTCTTGACCGGGCCGAACGCCGGCTGGCTGACCAGCTCGTTGAAGTCGCTGAGCGGGCGTGCTCAGCGTGAACGTGATGGTCTGGCCGGAGCACGAGACGGCCTTGTCGAACGCCTTCTGCGCCGCGGCGGCCTTCGCGCCGGTGGCGTACGGGCCGGTGTAGGTGCTCGTGCCGTCGGGCTGGCGCGCGATGGCGAGCACGGCGAGCGCGTCGGTGGGGCCGCCCTTGATCACGTCGGTGGCGAAGGTGCGCGAGATGCCGTAGGCGACGTCCTCGCACGTCACGTCGCTGCCGTCCTGCCAGCGCAGCCCGTCGCGCAGCGTGAACGACCACGTCTTGAGGTCCTTGCTCGCGGTGCCGGTGGTGGTCGCGAGGTCGCCCACGAGCCGGGACTGCTCGTCGGGGTCGGTGTTCGGCGCGTACGCGGTCAGCGTTCGCGCGAAGACGCGGCCGGCGAAGGCGACGTCGTCGCGCGAGCCGATCCGCTGCGGGTCCCAGGTGACGACCGGGCCGAGCGCGATGGCGTGCAGCGTGCCGCCGTCGGCGTCGACGCGGTCACCGACGGCCGAGGTGGGCGTGGCCTTCTCGGGGTCGGCCGGGGCCCTGCCACCGAGGGCGAACACCCCGGCGACGACGAGTCCCACCACGAGCACGGCGCCCACGAGGGCGGACACCAGGCCCGGCCGACGCCGACGCGAACGACGGCTCGCGCGAGTCGGCTCCGGGGGCGTGCCTCGGTTCTTCCTGCGTACCACCAGGGCTCAGCTCTTCCTCGCCCGGGCGGCGGCGCGGGCGCGCAGGGTCTGGTCGAGCTCGACCTTGCGGATGCGGATGCCCTCGGGGGTCACCTCGACGCACTCGTCCTCGCGGCAGAACTCCAGCGACTGCTCGAGCGACAGGCGTGCGCGGCGGCGCCAGGCGCTCGAGGACGTCGGCACCGGCGGAGCGCACGTTGGTGAGCTTCTTCTCCTTGGTGATGTTGACGTCCATGTCGTCGACCCGCGAGTTCTCGCCGACGATCATGCCCTCGTAGACCTCGGTCGTCGGGGCGATGAACATCGTGCCGCGCTCCTGCAGGTTGGCCATCGCGTAGGCCGTGGCCGCGCCGGAGCGGTCGGCGACGAGCGAGCCGCTGATCCGGGTGGAGATGTCGCCCGCCCACGGCTCGTAGCCCTCGAACACGTGGTTCGCGATGCCGGTGCCGCGGGTGTCGGTGAGGAACTGGGTGCGGAAGCCGATCAGGCCGCGCGAGGGCACGAGGTACTCCATGCGGACCCAGCCGGTGCCGTGGTTGGTCATCTGCTCCATGCGGCCCTTGCGGGCGGCGAGCAGCTGGGTGATCGCGCCGAGGTACTCCTCGGGGGTGTCGATCGTGACGCGCTCGATGGGCTCGTGCACCTTGCCGTCGACCACGCGGGTGACGACCTGACGGGCTTGCCGACGGTGAGCTCGTAGCCCTCGCGGCGCATCTGCTCGACGAGGATCGCGAGCGCGAGCTCGCCACGGCCCTGGACCTCCCAGGCGTCGGGGCGCTCGGTCGGGAGCACGCGCATCGACACGTTGCCGACGAGCTCGCGGTCGAGCCGGTCCTTGACCAGGCGCGCGGTGACCTTGGCGCCCTTGACGCGGCCCGCCATCGGGCTGGTGTTGATGCCGATCGTCATCGAGATCGCCGGCTCGTCGACCGTGATGAGCGGCAGCGGGCGCGGGTCGTCGGCGTCGGCGAGGGTCTCGCCGATGGTGATCTCCGGGATGCCGGCCACGGCGATGATGTCGCCCGGGCCGGCCTGCTCGGCCGGGCGGCGCTCGAGGGCGTCGGTCATCAGCAGCTCGGTGATCTTGACCTTCTCGACCGTGCCGTCGCGGCGGCACCACGCGACCTGCTGGCCCTTCCTGATGGTGCCGTTGTGGACGCGCAGCAGCGCGAGGCGGCCGAGGAAGTTCGAGGCGTCGAGGTTGGTGACGTGGGCCTGGAGCGGGGCCTCGGGGTCGTACGAGGGGGCCGGGATCGTCTCGATGATCGTGCGGAAGAGCGGCTCGAGGTCGTCGCCGTCGGGCATGCCGCCGTCGACGGGGCGGGTCAGCGAGGCCCGGCCGGCCTTGGCCGACGCGTAGACGATCGGGAAGTCGAGCTGGTCCTGGTGGTGGTCGGCGTCGACCAGGAGGTCCATGAACAGCTCGTAGACCTCGTCGACGACCTCGGCGATGCGCGCGTCGGGGCGGTCGACCTTGTTGATGCACAGCACGACCGGCATCTTCAGGGCGAGCGCCTTGCGCAGCACGAAGCGGGTCTGCGGGAGCGGGCCCTCGCTGGCGTCGACGAGGAGGACGACACCGTCGACCATCGACAGGCCGCGCTCGACCTCACCGCCGAAGTCGGCGTGGCCGGGGGTGTCGATGATGTTGATCGTCATGCCGTCCGGGATGCCGGCCTCGACGGCAGCCTTCCCGGCGTAGCGCACGGCGGTGTTCTTCGCGAGGATCGTGATGCCCTTCTCGCGCTCGAGGTCACCGCTGTCCATCGCCCGGTCGGCGATGTGGTCGTGCTCACCGAAGGCCCCCGACTGCCACAGCATCTTGTCGACCAGGGTGGTCTTGCCGTGGTCGACGTGGGCGACGATGGCGACGTTACGGAGGTCGACGCGGTGGGAGACAGACATAATCACCAGTCTCTCAGGTATTGCGCGCCAGACCCAATCGGTGTAGTGGGGTTCTGCAGGGCGCGTTCAGCCTGTCGCTCAGGGCCGCGGATGCGGCTCGCGGGAACCCCTGCGCCCGGCTGCAGGATCTGCTGAGCGGTTCGGTCTCACTTGGATAACCACTCGCGCCACGCGGGTTCAGCGGGCGCAATTGCCGTTATGGTGCCCGCAACGGCGGACAGAGCGGTCCTTCACGCCCCGTCGCCGGCCCAGCTCGACCGTCCGACCCGGACGCCTCGAGGTTCGCACACCCAAGCGAGGTTCATCGATGAAGGTAACGCGGAAGGTGCCCATCGTCGTCATGACGGCGGCCGCCCTCACCCTGACCGCCTGCGCGGAGTCCGATCGCGACTCCGGCAACACGGCATCCAGCGGCACGAGCGGTGTCAAGGACACGTTCACGTTCGGTGCGGCTGGCGCCCCCAAGCTGTTCGACCCCTTCTACGCCACCGACGGCGAGACCTTCCGGGTCACCCGCCAGATCCACTCGGGCCTGCTCGGGGTCAAGGAGGGCACGGCCGACGTCGAGCCCGACCTGGCCGAGAGCTGGGAGCCGTCGGCCGACGGCCTGGCCTGGACCTTCAAGCTCAAGCAGGGCGTGAAGTTCTCCGACGGCACCCCGTTCGACGCCGAGGCCGTCTGCTACAACATGGACCGGATGTACAACCAGAAGGGCGCGGGCCAGACCGCGGCCGAGTACTGGGGCTACTTCTTCGGCACGTTCAGCGACAAGCCGGAGGGCTCGCTGTACAAGTCGTGCGAGGTCAAGGACCCGGTCGAACGCGGTCATCAACATCACCCGGTCGACCTCGAGCTTCCCGACGATCCTGTCGCTCGACTCCTTCTCGATGCAGTCGCCCACCGCGCTCAAGGCCGGTGACGCGAACAACGTCGTCGCCGAGGGCGAGGGCTTCAAGTACCCGGCCTACGCGATGGCTCCGGTCGGCATCGGCCCGTACAAGCTCGACAAGTACGACGAGGCCAACAAGACCGTCACCCTGGTGGCGAACGACCAGTACTACGGCGACCAGCCGAAGACCGGCAAGATCGTCTTCAAGATCATCCCCGACGAGAGCCACCCGTCGCCAGGAGCTGCAGGCCGGCTCGATCGACGGCTACGACCTGCCGAACCCGGTGGACTGGAAGGGTCTGAAGGACGACGGCAACCAGGTCGCCGTGCGCCCGGCGTTCAACATCCTCTACATGGGCCTGAACTCCAACGAAGAACCCGAAGCTGAAGGACCTCAAGGTGCGGCAGGCGCTCTACTACGCGCTCAACCGTGACCAGATGGTCCAGACCCAGCTGCCCGAGGGCGCGAAGGTCGCGACGCAGTTCATGCCGGACACCGTGTCGGGCTACAACACCGACCTCAAGCCGTACGCCTACGACCCCGAGAAGGCCAAGGCCCTGCTCAAGGAGGCCGGCGCCGAGGGCATGACGCTGCAGTTCGCGTTCCCGACCGAGGTCACCCGGCCGTACATGCCGGACCCGCAGAAGATCCACGCCGCGTTCAAGAAGGACCTCGAGGCCGTCGGCATCAAGGTCGACGTCGTCAACAAGCCCTGGAACGGTGGCTACCTCGACGACGCCAACGCCGGCAAGTACGACGCGTGGCTCCTGGGCTGGACCGGTGACTACAACGCCGCGGACAACTTCCTGGGCACGTTCTTCAGCAACTACGAGGAGAACGACTTCCAGACCAGCGCGTACCCGTGGGGCAAGACGCTCTCCGACGACCTGAAGAAGGCCGACGCGATCGTCGACGTGGCCGAGCGTGAGGCCGCCTACAAGAAGATCAACCAGCAGATCGCCGAGGAGTACCTCCCCGGGCTCCCGATCAGCCACTCCCCGCCGGCCCTCGTGGTCAGCGACAACGTCGAGGGTCTCGTCCCGAGCCCCCTGACCGCGGAGATGTTCGACACCGTCACGGTCAAGACCGGCAGCTGACGGCTGGGGCCACGGCCCCACGTCGATCGCACCACCAGCTGCACGGTGGCCGCCTCGAACCGTTAAGGTCCGAGGCGGCCACCGTCGTCTCACGGAGCAGCTAGGAGCCTTCCTTGGCGAGATTCATCATCAGACGACTGATCCAGATGGTCGGAGTGGTGTTCGTCCTCTCCCTCCTGCTGTTCTTCTGGCTCCGCTCCCTCCCCGGCGGGGTGGTCTCGGCGATCCTCGGCGAGCGGGCCACGCCGGCCTCGCGCGCGGCCCTGACCGAGGCGTTCGGCCTGGACCAGCCGGTCTACGTGCAGTACCTCAAGTTCCTCCAGCGGGCGGCCCGCGGCGAGTTCGGCGCCTCCACGTCGGTGCTGCCCGGGCGCGACGCCTTCGACATCTTCCTGACCCGCCTGCCCGCGACGATCGAGCTGAGCATCTGCGCGATGGCCCTCGCCATCGTGTTCGCGATCCCGCTCGGCTACCTGGCCGCGAAGCGGCACGGCTCGACGTTCGACAACGGCACGATCGTGATGTCGCTCATCGGCGTCGCCGTCCCGGTCTTCTTCCTCGCGTTCCTGCTCAAGTACTGGTTCGCCGATCGAGCACCCCGATCTTCCCGGTGTCCGGCCGCCAGGACTCCGCGCTCGGGCTGCACCCGGGTCACCGGCTTCTTCGTGCTCGACGGGCTGCTGACCCGCGAGTTCGACTGCTCGGCCGACGCCCTCGCGCCACCTCGTGCTGCCGACGATCGCGCTGGCCACGATCCCGTTCGCGGTGATCTTCCGGATCACCCGGGCCTCGGTGCTCGACGTGCTCGACGAGGACTACGTGCGCACCGCCGAGTCCAAGGGCCTGACCATCCAGGTCGATCCGGGCCCGCCACGTCATGCGCAACGCCCTGCTGCCCGTCATCACCACCATCGGCCTGCAGACCGGCGGCCTGCTCGCCGGCGCGGTGCTCACCGAGACGGTCTTCAACTTCGGCGGCATCGGCTCGACCCTGCACCAGGCTTCACCAACCGTGACTACGCGGTGCTGCAGGTGATCATCCTGGCCACGGCCGCGATCTACGTCGTCGTCAACCTGATCGTCGACATCTCCTACGCCGTCATCGACCCGAGGGTGCGCACCCGATGACCCGCCCACCCAACCCGTTGAACCCGATGGACCGCCGCAAGCAGCGGATCGACGACCTCGCCGCCTCGAGTGCCGGCACCAGCCCGCGAGGGCTCGGTACGGCACCCGGCAGCGTGCTCGTCGACGACGCCGGCACGGTCGACGAGGCACCCGGCGTCTCGCTCATCGCGAGCGCCTGGCGCCGCCTGAGGCGCGACCCCGTCTTCCTCGTCGGCGCCGCCATCACGCTCGTCGTTCGTCGTGCTCGCGATCATCTCGCCGTGGATCGCGCCGCACGACCCCGCGGCCGGGCTGCTGCTCGACAAGGTGCGCCCGCAGTCGAACCCGATCCCGGGCCCGGAGCCGGGCTTCCCGCTCGGCGCCGACGACAAGGGCCGCGACGTGCTCTCGCGCCTCATCGTCGGCGCCGGCAGACCCTGATCGTCGGTGTCCTGTGCCACCCTGATCGGCCTGATCGGCGGCCTGGTGCTCGGCATCCTGGCCGGTGCCTTCGGCGGCGGCATCGACGCCTTCGTCATGCGGGTCGTCGACGTGCTGCTGTCGATCCCGTCGCTGCTGCTCGCCGTGTCGATCGCGGCGCTGGCCAGCCAGCCCAGCCAGTGGACGGTCATCATCGCCATCGCCGTCGTGCAGATCCCGGTGTTCGCCCGGCTGCTGCGCGGCTCGATGCTCGCGCAACGCTCGAGCGACCACGTGCTGGCCGCCCGGGCCCTCGGCGTCAAGCCGAGCGCCGTCATCTTCCGGCACATGGTGCCGAACTCGCTCGGCCCGGTCATCGTGCAGGCGACCCTGGTGCTCGCGACCTCGATCATCGACGCCGCCGCGCTGTCCTTCCTCGGCCTGGGCAACCCCGACGACGACGCCCCCGAGTGGGGCCAGATGCTCGGCCGGTCGCAGGCAGTACATCCACGACAACCCGCACCTCGCGGTCTACCCCGCGCTGTGCATCATCCTCGTCGCGCTCGGCTTCACCCTGATGGGCGAGTCGCTGCGCGAGGCCCTCGACCCCAAGAGCAGGAGGTGACGCGCCGATGACCGCCACGGCGACACCACCACCCACGACCGCACGCGGCGAGGAGCCGCTGCTGTCGGTCGCGACCTGAGGGTCACCTTCACCCGGCAGGGCGAGGAGCCGTTCATCGCCGTCGACGGCGTCAGCTTCGACGTGCGCCCGGGCCAGACCGTCGGCCTGGTCGGCGAGTCCGGCTGCGGCAAGTCGGTCACCTCGCTGGCGATCATGGGCCTGCTGCCCAAGCGCGGCAACCACGTCGAGGGCGAGGCCACCTTCGAGGGCACCAACCTGCTCGCGCTCGACGAGAAGGCGATGCGCGAGCGGCGCGGCCGCGACATCGCGATGATCTTCCAGGACCCGCTGTCGTCGCTGAACCCGGTCGTGCCCGGTCGGCCTGCAGGTCACCGAGGTGCTGGAGCGACACCGCGGCATGTCGCGCCGGGCCGCCCAGCCGGTGGCCCGCGACCTGCTCAAGCGGGTCGGCATCCCCGACCCCGACCGCCGGCTCAAGGACTACCCGCACCAGATGAGCGGCGGCATGCGCCAGCGCGCGCTCATCGCGATGGCGCTCGCCTGCGCGCCCGCGGCTGCTCATCGCCGACGAGCCGACCACCGCGCTCGACGTCACGATCCAGGCGCAGATCCTCGCCCTGCTCAAGGAGCTCGTGCAGGAGACCGACACGGCGCTGGTCATGATCACCCACGACCTCGGCGTCGTCGCCGGGCTGTGCGACGAGGTCAACGTGCTGTACGCCGGCCGCATCGTCGAGCGCGGCGAGCGCCACGAGCTGTTCGCCGACCCGCGCCACCCGTACACCAACGGCCTGCTCGGCTCGATCCCGCGGCTCGACGCGCCGCGCGGGGAGCGGCTCACCCCCATCCCGGGGTCGGTCGCCGACAACCTCCCGTGGGACCACGCCTGCGCCTTCGCGCCGCGCTGCTCCCAGCCGATCGACGTGTGCATCAGCACGACCCCGGAGCTCGAGGAGACCCCCCGCCGGGCCCTGCGCTGCCACAACCCCGTGAGGTGACCCGATGACCGACACCGCCACCACCCCCGCCCCGCCCGCCGACGACGAGCGCGACGTCCTCGTCGACGTGCGCGGCGTCAAGGTGCACTTCCCCATCAAGCGGGGCGTCATCTTCGACAAGGTCATCGGCCACGTCTACGCGGTCGACGGCGTCGACCTGCAGATCCGCCGCGGCGAGACCTACGGGCTGGTCGGGGAGTCCGGGTGCGGCAAGTCGACCCTCGGCAAGGCGATCCTCAACCTCGAGCCGCCCACCGAGGGCAGCGTCATCGTCGACGGCACCGACATCGCGACCCTGAAGGGCGAGGAGCTGCGGCGCCGCCGCAAGGAGTTCCAGATGGTCTTCCAGGACCCGATGAGCAGCCTGGACCCCCGCCAGTCGGTGGAGTCGCTGCTCGTCGAGGGGATGCGGGCGCACGGCCTCGACACCGACGGTGCCAGCCACGAAGAAGCGGCTGCGCGAGCTGCTCGCGGCCGTGGGCCTGCCCGCCGCCGCCCTGACGAAGTACCCGCACGAGTTCTCCGGCGGCCAGCGGCAGCGCATCGGCATCGCCCGTGCGCTGTCGGTCGAGCCCAAGCTGATCGTCGCCGACGAGCCGGTCTCGGCCCTCGACGTGTCGGTGCAGGCGCAGGTGATCAACCTGCTCGACGAGCTGCAGAGCGAGTTCGACCTCACCTACCTCGTCATCGCCCACGACCTCGCCGTGGTGCGCCACATCAGCGACCGGATCGGCGTGATGTACCTCGGCGGCATGGTCGAGGAGGCCACCGCCGACGACCTGTACGCGCAGCCGCTGCACCCCTACACCCGGGCCCTGCTCTCGGCCGTGCCCGTGCCCGACCCCACCGTCGAGGACACCCGCGAGCAGATCCTGCTCACCGGCGACCTGCCCTCGCCGTCCAACCCCCCGACCGGGTGCCGGTTCCACACCCGGTGCCCGTGGCGCCAGGAGACGCGCTGCGACGAGGAGCGCCCGCTGCTGCGCATCGTCGACCTGCCGGGCGTGCCGGTCGGCCACCGGGTGGCCTGCCACTGGGCCGAGGCCATCGACCGCGGCGAGATCCTGCCGCACGAGGTCACCCCGGTCCTCGTGGCCCCGGACGACGACGGGCTCGAGGGCGACCCCTTCGCGGCTCCCGCCACGGTCAACGAGGTGCTCTGACCGCCGCTGCACACCGGCCCGCGGCGGGGCCGCGCGCGCACGGTGCCACGGCATCCGTCGGTGGACCACAATGGGGCCATGAGCCGACTCCTGGGCGACGACGAGGTGACCACGCAGCTCGCGGGACTGAGCGGGTGGCAACGCGAGGGCGACGCCATCGTGGCGACGGTGGAGGCGCCGGACTTCCCGGCCGCCATCCGGATCGTCGACGCCGTGGCCGACGAGGCCGAGCAGATGAACCACCACCCCGACATCGACATCCGCTGGCGCACGACGCGGTGGCTGCTCACCACGCACGACGCCGGCGGCATCACCCAGCTCGACATCGAGCTGGCGCACCGCATCTCGGCGGCGGCTCGCGCGCACGGAGCGACCCTCGCGTGAGCGACGCCCCCCTGACCACCGCACCCGAGCACGACGAGGCCCACGACGGCTCGATCTCCGGGCGGCTGAACTGGCTGCGCGCCGGCGTGCTCGGCGCCAACGACGGCATCGTCTCGACCGCGGGCCTGGTGATCGGCGTGGCCGCGGCGACGACCGAGCGCGGCGCGGTGCTCACGGCCGGGCTGGCCGGCCTCGCCGCGGGCGCGATGAGCATGGCGGTCGGCGAGTACGTCTCGGTGAGCACCCAGCGCGACTCCGAGAAGGCCCTGATCGCCAAGGAGATCCGCGAGCTCGACGAGGAACCGGAGGCCGAGCTCGCCGAGCTGGCCGACATCTACCGGGGCAAGGGGCTCACCCCCGACCTCGCGCTGAAGGTGGCCACCCAGCTGACCGCCCACGACGCCCTCGGGGCGCACGCCGAGGCCGAGCTCGGCATCGACCCGCACAACTACACGAACCCGTGGCACGCGGCCTGGGCCTCGATGGCGGCCTTCACGGTCGGCGCCCTCCTGCCGCTGCTGGCCATCGTGCTGCCGCCGCTCGCGGTGCGGGTGCCGGTGACCGTGGTGGCCGTCGTCCTGGCCCTGGCCTTCACCGGCCTGGTCAGCGCCCGGCTGGGCAGCTCGGACGCGCGCCGAGCCACCGTGCGGGTGGTGGTCGGCGGGCTGCTCGCCATGGCCGTGACCTACGGCATCGGTGCCCTGGTCGGCACCCAGCTCGGCTGATGGCGCGGATGGCACGCCCGACCCGCCTGCTCGTCGTCCAGCACGAGCCCGACGCCCCGCGTGGCGTGGCTCGGCGAGTGGTGGCGGGCTCTCGGGCTGGAGCTCGACGTCGTCCGGGGCGACCTGGGCGAGCCGGTGGCGCCGCGCTGGGGCGACCTCACCGACGCGCCCGACGGGCTGGTCGTGCTCGGTGGGGCGATGGGTGCGTGCGACGACGCCGTCGCGCCCTGGCTCGCCCCGACCCGTGCGCTCATCGCGGATGCCGTCGCCCAGCGCGTGCCGACGCTCGGCGTCTGCCTCGGCCACCAGCTCGCGGCGGTGGCGCTCGGCGGCACGGTCGGGCGCAACCCCTCGGGCCGCACGATCGGACCGGTGCCGGTGCGCCTGACCGGTGCCGCGGCATCCGACCCGCTGCTCTCCGGCCTCGACGGCCTGCCGGCGATCCACTACAACGACGACGTCGTGCTCGAGCCGCCGGCCGGTGCCACCGTGCTCGCGACGCTGCCCGACGGGCGTCCGCAGGCGCTGCGGCTGGGGCCGGCCGCGTGGGGCGTGCAGTTCCACCCCGAGACCTCCCCCGAGGTGTTCGGCGCGTGGCTGCGGTGGGACTCCCCCGACGGCCTGACCCCGGAGCAGGAGACCCTGCTGGCCGAGGTGGACGCGGCGCGAGAGGTGCTTCGGGCGGCCTGGCAGCCGCTGGCCGAGCGGTTCGCGACCATCGTGACCCAGGACGCCGCAGCACGGCGTGCGGCGCCCGTCACGTCCTGAGGGAGCCTCTGCCGCAACGGCGTAGCATCCGAGGTGGCGGGTCCCGCACCCCGTGGTCGACCCAGCCTGACGGAGAGACGCCATGAGCTCATCGGCCTCGGCGCGGTCCCGCGAACGCGTCGTCATCCTCGGCGCAGCGGGTCGCGACTTCCACGACTTCAACCTGATGTACCGCGACGACCCAGCCGTCGAGGTGGTCGCGTTCACCGCGACGCAGATCCCTGACATCGACGGCCGCACGTACCCGCCGGCGTTGGCAGGACCGTTGTACCCGAGCGGAATTCCGATCGTTGGCGAGACCGAGCTCGAGTCGGTCGTCGCGCGCGACCGGGTCGACACCGTGGTGCTCGCCTACTCCGACCTCTCGCACGCGCAGGTCATGCACCTCGGCTCGCGGGTCATCGCGACGGGCGCCGACTTCGTGGTGCCCGGCACGCGTCGCACGATGCTGCGCTCGCGTCGGCCGGTCGTCGCCGTCACCGCTGTGCGCACCGGCGTCGGCAAGAGCCAGACCACGCGCTACGTCGCGCAGCTGCTGCAGGACCTGGGGCTGCGGGTCGTCGCCGTGCGGCACCCGATGCCGTACGGCGACCTCTCCGCGCAGGCGTGTCAGCGCTTCGAGAGCGTCGAGGACCTGGTCAGGCACCAGTGCACCATCGAGGAGCGCGAGGAGTACGAGCCGCACATCGAGGCCGGTGTCATCGTCTACGCGGGCGTCGACTACGGCCAGATCCTTCGGGAGGCGGAGGCCGAGGCCGATGTCGTGCTCTGGGACGGCGGCAACAACGACCTGCCCTTCTTCGCGCCCGACCTGCACGTCGTGCTGGCCGACCCCCTGCGCCCCGGCGACGAGGCCGGGTACCACCCCGGTGAGGCGAACGTCCGGATGGCCGACCTGGTCATCATCGCGAAGTGCGACTCGGCCCGGGCCGAGGACATCTCGGCGGTCGAGGCCTCGGTGCGCGCCCTCAACCCGCGGGCCGACGTGCTGCGCTGCGACAGCCCGGTCACCCTCGACGACCCGGCCGTGGCCGCCGGTCGGCGCGTCGTCGTCATCGAGGACGGCCCGACGCTCACCCACGGCTCGATGAGCTTCGGCGCAGGAGTGGTCGGTGCCCGGGATGCCGGTGCCGCCGACATCGTCGACCCCTCACCGTTCGCCGTGGGCTCGATCGCCTCGACCTACGCGACGTACCCGAACGCTCGCGGCATCCTGCCGGCGATGGGCTACGGCGAGGCACAGACCCGTGACCTCGAGGCCACCATCCGCGCGATGGTCGACGCGGGAGCCATCGACGCCGTCGTGTCGGGCACCCCCGTGGACATCACCCGGGTCGTCGCCGTGGACGTGCCCCTGACCCGGGCCCGCTACGACCTGCGCGAGCAGGAGCCCGGTCGCCTCGGCGAGGCGTTGGCGAAGGCCCTCGGCCGCTGACCGCTGGCCCGGGTCGGTCAGTCGGCGGCTCGGCCGCGCAGGGCGGCGAAGAGCACCGGCGCGAGGTCGGCCTCGCGGGCCTCCTCGAGCGACACCGGCCGGCCGTCGGGCCCGGCCAGCGGGACCCGCCAGTTCGGGTACTCGTCGTTGGTGCCCGGCTGGTTGATCGCCCGGTGGTCGCCGACCACGTCGGCCAGGGCCACGGCGAGCATCCGGCTCGGGGTCAGCGCCATCCAGCGGTGCAGCGCCTCCACGACGGCGTCGATGCCGGCCCCCGGGAGCAGCAGCCCACGCGCGATGCAGGCGTCGCGCAGCCTGGCGATCGACGCCTCCTCGTGGGCGCGCTCCTCCTCGACCGGGCGGGTCAGCAGGCCGAGCTGCTCACGGATCGCCACGTGCTCGAGCGAGAGGTAGCCGGCCGAGGGCGGCAGGTCGTGCGTGGTCACCGTCGACAGGCACAGGTCGCGGTAGTGCTCCGGGGGCCTGGGCCTGGTCGTCGTCCCACTCGAACCACAGGATCGAGGTGCCGACCAGGCCACGCTCCATCATGTAGTCGCGCACGTGCGGGGCGACGACACCGAGGTCCTCCCCGATGACGACGGCCCCGGCCCGCTGCGCCTCGAGCACGAGGATGCCGAGCAGCGCCTCGTGGTCGTAGTGCACGTAGGTGCCGTCGGCCGGCGTGCCACCGGCCGGGATCCACCACAGCCGGAACAGCCCGATGATGTGGTCGACCCGGATGCCGCCGGAGTCGCGCAGGACGGTGCGCACCATGTCGCGGAACGGCGCGTAGCCGAGCTCGGCGAGCCGGTCGGGCCGCCACGGCGGCTGGCTCCAGTCCTGGCCGAGCTGGTTGAACTGGTCCGGCGGTGCCCCCACGGTGACGCCGCGGGCGAGCGCGTCGCCCAGCCCCCAGGCGTCGGCCCCGAGCGGGTGCACCCCGACGGCGAGGTCGTGCACGATGCCGAGCGACATGCCCGCGGCCCGGGCGTCGTGCTGCACCGTGGCGAGCTGCTGCTCGAGCAGCCACTGCAGCCAGCGGTGGAAGTCGACCTCGGCGGCGTGCCGCTCCCGGAACGTGGCGACCGCGGCACTCGAGGGGTCCTGCAGCTCGTCGGCCCAGTCCGACCACGGCAGCCCGTACTCCTCGACGAGCGCGCACCAGGTGGCGTACGTCGTGAGGCCGTCGCCCTCGCGGTCGCAGAAGTCGGCGAAGGACTGCTCGCGCCGGCCGGTCAGGCCGACGCCGAAGACGAGGCGCAGGGCTTCCTTCTTGGCGGTCCACGCGGCGTCGCGGTCGATCCCGTCGACGTCGTTGAGCGCCCGGGCGGCAGCGGCGAGCGTCGCCACCCGGCCGTACTCCGCGTGCTCGAGCCGGGCCAGCTCGGGGACGTCCTCGACCCGCAGGTAGAGCGGGTTGACGAAGCGGCGGGTGGTCGGCAGGTACGGGGAGGGCTCCATCGGCGCGACCGGCTCCGCGGCGTGCAGCGGGTTGATGAGCACGAAGTCGGCGTCGTGCGCGGCCGCGGCCCAGGTCGCCAGGTCGGCCAGGTCGCCGAGGTCACCGACACCCCACGACTCGGCCGAGCGCACCTGGTACAGCTGCGCCATCAGGCCGACGACGCGACCCTCGGCCACGGCGGAGGGCAGCGAGAGGCGCTGCGGGGTCACGACGAGGGTGGCCTCGGTGGTGTCGGGGTCGACCGCGGGCACGTCGAGGTGCGCCACGAGCCGGTGCCACCCCACGGGCAGGTCACCGGGCACCTCGAAGGTCGCCTCCCCCACCGCGCGCCCGTCGACCTCGCGGTCGGGCACCCACCGGTCGACCTGCGGCACCTCGCGCACGGTGCCGTCCTCGAGCACGACGTCGAGCCGGATGCCGGTGCCCGCCTGCACGTGGGCGTGCACCCACGGCGTCCACCCGTCGCGGGAGACCACGGTCGCGGGGAGGGTGCGGCGCCACGGGGCGAGCTCGACGTCGGCGAGCGCCCGCTCGACCGCGTCGTCGCCCTCGGCCTCGACGCCCAGGGCGGTGAGCACGGCCCGGATCGCGGCCGCCGAGACGGTGACGTGCCGGCCCTGCCAGTCCCAGTACTCCGTCGCGACCCCGTGGGCGTGGGCGAGCTCGACGAGCCGGGGCGGCGGGGCGGCGGAGACCATGCGCCCATCCTGCCGTGCCGCAGTGGCTGCCTCAGACCTCGTCCCGCCACGAGTGCCTCGGATCGAACCCGAGCACCCGTCGTGCCTTGTCGATGGACAGCAGCGTGTCGTGCTCGCCGAGGTCACCGCGCACCTCGACCCCGGGGAACTCCGCGGCGACGAGGTCGGCGTTGGGGCGGCTCATCACCGTGTCGGGTGACGCGATGACGAAACGGTCGAACCCCGGCTCGGTGTGTCCGAGGGCCTTCTCGACCGCCTGCGCGCCGTCCCGGCCGTCGATGTAGCCCCACAGGTTCCAGCGGCGCAGCGAGGGGTCGGCGTCGAACGCGGGGAACTGCGCGTAGTCCTCCACGTCCATGACGTTCGAGAACCGCAGGGCCGTGATCGACAGCGCCGGGTGCCAGCGGCACAGCTCGACCGCCATGGTCTCCTCGAGGTGCTTCCCGAGCGAGTAGACCGACTCCGGCCTTGCCGCGTACTCCTCGTCGACCGGGACGTAGGGCGGGGGCGTGTCGAACGGCAGCCCGAGCACCGTCTCGCTCGAGGCCATGACGACCTTCGTGATGCCGAGCCGGGTCACCGCGTGCAGCACGTTGAACGTCGTCACCATGTTGTTCCGGAACGTCGCGACGTCGGCGTGCAGGCCGGGGGCCGGGATCGCCGCGAGGTGCACCACGGCATCCGCGGCCGGCTGCTCGCCCTGCACCCCGCCGAGGGCGTCGACCACCTGCCCGTAGTCGGTGAGGTCGACGCAGATCCAGCCGCTCCCCCGCTCGCCCTGGGTGTCGAGGACCACGACGTCGTGTCCGCGCCCCCGAAGCCGTTCGACGACGTGCCGCCCGAGCTTGCCCGACCCTCCGGTCACCGCGATGCGCATGCGGCGAGCGTATGCCGTGCCGCACGCGGTGGCGTGCGGCACGGCATCCGCGGCCTCAGACGCTCGGGGCCTCCTGGTGGATCGGCTGCTGCACCTTCTGCGACCCGGGGGTCACCGGAGTCCGCGAAGTAGTCGCCGCGGATCGTCTCGTCGTCACCGTCGGGCACGTTGGTCATCCGCAGCACCACGGTCACCACGACCGCGACGACCAGGTTGATCGCGAACGCCGTGAGCGCGATGTAGCCGAGCTGGCCGATGACCGGCATCTGCGCCAGCGAGCCACCGAAGTGGTTGATGCCGCCGCGCGGGTTGGCGACGTTCCACGCCTGCCAGGTGCCGTAGACCATGCCGACCGCCCAGCCGGCGAGCAGCGCCCACCGGTGCAACCACCGGGTGTAGAGGCCCGAGCACGATGGCCGGGAAGGTCTGCAGGATCCAGATGCCGCCGAGCAGCTGGAAGTTGATCGCGTTCTGCTTGTCGAGCAGCAGCACGAACACCAGCGCGAACAGCTTGACCACGCAGCGAGGCCAGCTTGGAGACCTTGGCCTCCTGCTGCGACGCGTCGCGTCGGGCTTGAGCCACTCCTTGTAGATGTTGCGGGTGAAGGTGTTGGCCGCCGCGATCGACATGATCGCCGCCGGCACGAGCGCGCCGATCGCGATCGCCGCGAAGGCCACGCCGGCGAACCACGACGGGAACGAGTCCTCGAACAGCTGCGGGATGACGAGCTGCGCGTTGGGCTTGCCGTCGGCGCCGATCGGCTTGGTGCCGGCCGCGATCGCGACCCAGCCGAGCAGCGCGAGCAGGCCGAGCACGAAGCTGTAGGCCGGCAGGATCGCCGCGTTGCGCCGCACCGTGTTGCGGCGTCGGCGCCGACAGGCTCGCCGTGATCGAGTGCGGGTACATGAACAGCGCGAGCGCCGAGCCCGAGCGCCGAGCGTGGCGTAGGCCCAGTACTGCGTCGCGCCGGGGATGAAGACGCCGTTCGGCTTGCCGTCGACCGGGTTGGGCGCGGCCATCTTCGTCTCGGCCGCGTCGAAGATGTGCGTCCCAGCCGCCGAACTTCGTCGGCAGGTAGATGATCGCCACGATGATGACGAGGTAGATCAGGGTGTCCTTGACGAACGCGATCACCGCCGGCGCGCGCAGGCCGCCGGAGTAGGTGTAGGCCGCGAGCAGCGCGAACGCGATGAACAGCGGCAGGTCCTTGGCGATGACGCTGTCGCCGCCACCGAGGCCGACGACCTCGAGCACCGCCTGGATGCCGACCAGCTGGAGCGCGATGTACGGCATCGTCGCGAGGAAGCCGGTGACGGCGACGGCGAGCGACAGCCCGCGCGACCCGAACCGGCCGCGCACGAAGTCGGCCGTGGTGACGTAGCCGTGCCGGTGGCTCACCGACCACATCCGGCCCATGAAGATGAAGATGATCGGGTAGAGCACGATCGTGTAGGGCACCGCGAAGAACCCGGACACCGAGCCGGCCGCCCACATCGCCGCCGGCACCGCGACGAACGTGTACGCCGTGTAGAGGTCGCCGCCGAGCAGGAACCAGGTGATCCAGGTGCCGAACGACCGGCCGCCCAGGCCCCACTCGTCGAGCGACTCCATGCTCGTCGGGCGGCGCCAGCCGGCTGGCCCAGAACCCCATCCCGGTGACGAGGGCGAACAGTGCGATGAGGACGGCGAGCGCGACTCCGTTGATGTTGCTTCATGCCGCTCCCGTCCTCGGCGGGGCTCGAGCGTCCACGGCTCCGGGTCCATCGGTCGGTGCGGCCGGGCCACGAGGACGAGGCGGTAGGCGGCGTAGGTCAGGCCCGAGCAGAGGAACACCCACAGGAACTGGTACCAGATGAAGAACGGGAACCCGCCCAGGCGCGGCTCGTCGCGGCTGTAGCTGCTCACCCACATCAGGGCGACCACCGGGAGCGCGAGGAGCACGCCGGCCAGCACGAGCAGGCCGGTGCGGGCGGGTGGGACGGTGTCGTGGTCGACCGCCTCGGGGCGATCGGGGTCGGCGGTTCCGGCTGAGCTCATGGTTCCTCCTAGGTCCCCCGGACACGCGGTGGTGACCGGGCCACCGAACACGCTAGGGACTTCGCGCGGCCGTGCGGGGTTTGCGGGCGAGCGGTCTCCGGGCGTCGGTGCGGCTGGGCACAATGGGCGGATGTCCACGATCGTCTTCCTCCACGCCCACCCCGACGACGAGGCCTCGCAGACCTCCGGGTCGATGGCCCGCGCCGTCGACGAGGGCCATCGCGTGGTCGTCGTCTTCGCCACGCACGGCGACCACGGCGAGGCCCCCGAGGACCTGGCCCCGGGTGAGACGGTGGTCCATCGCCGGCGCCGGGAGGCCGACGCGTCGGCGGCAGCCATCGGCCTGCACCGGGTCGCGTGGCTCGGCTACAAGGACTCCGGCATGACCGGGTGGGAGCAGAACTCGCACGAGGGAGCCTTCGCGGCGGCACCGGTCGACGAGGCCGCGGCCCGCCTCGCGGCTGTGCTCGACGAGGAGGATGCCGACGTCGTCGTCGGCTACGACTGGCACGGCGGCTACGGCCACCCCGACCACGTGCAGGTGCACCGCGTGCTGCACCGTGGCGCCGACCTCGCGGCCCGTCGCCCGCGGGTGCTCGAGTCGACGATGAACCGGGACGAGATGGGGCGCTTCGCGCGAAGCCGCCAAGGCTGCCGGTGAGGAGACGTGGGACATCGACGCGCCGATGGACGACGGCAACCTCCTGGGTGAGCCCGAGTCGGCCATCCACTGGCGCGTCGACGTCAGCCCGTGGATCGAGCGGCGCCGGGCCTCGCTGCAGGCGCACCTCAGCCAGACGACCGACGTGGGGATGATGCTGTCGATGCCCCCCGAGTACTTCGCCGTGTTCTTCGGCCACGAGCACTACATCGAGCCGGGCCGCCCGCCGGGCATGGTCGAGGGCTGGCCCTTCGGGGCCTGACCCGTCGGTCAGGCGGCCTCGTCGGGCACGTCCGGCTCCTCGGGTGCGCCGGCCGCGGGCCGCAGGTCGCCGGACGCCTGCTCCAGCAGCGCCCGGGCGGCCGCCCGGCCCGACTGCACCATCCGGTCGAGCTGGTGGAACTCCAGCAGCCCCACCCCCATCGACGACGGCCCCACGACCCAGGCGCCCCGGGCCCGGGCGGCATCCGCCGCACCGCCGCTGCCGATCATCATCGTGCGCATCAGGGTGTCGCCCAGGCCCGGGACCCGGGGGCGCCCGGGCCGGCGCGGGCCGTCTCCGCCGGCCCCGATCGTCACCGCCACGACCGGCCCCTCGTCACGCTCGACGAGCAGGTCGGTCGGCAGGTTGTCGAGCACGCCACCGTCGACGAGCAGCCGCCCGTCGTCCTGGGCGAGCGGCGCGAAGAGCACGGGCAGGCGGACCGAGGCGAGGGCCGCGTCGATCAGCAGGCCGCGCCGGTGCACCTGCCGGGTACGGCTGACCAGGTCGACGCTGACCACCGAGAGCTGGCGGGGAAGGCCCTCCATCACCGTGTCGGCACCGTAGTGGCGCTCCATACCGGCCTGCATCCGGCGCCCGCGGGCGAGGGAACGACTCGAGAGCCGGTAGTCGCCGAACGGCCGGCGTCGAACGAACTCGGCGTAGCAGATCTCCTCCAGGGTCGCGGCGTCGATGCCGGTCGCGTGCAGGCCGGCGATCACCGCACCGATGCTCGTGCCGGTCACCCGGTCGACGTGCAGGCCGGCCTCCTCGAGCTCGGCCAGCACGCCCACGTGGGCGAAGGCGCGGGCCCCGCCGCCGGCCAGGGCCAGTCCCAGCGAGCGGCCGGCGAGCCGGTCGGCAACGGGTCGCAGACCGGTCGCGAGGTCGCCGGCGACGAGGGTGAGCTGCCAGGCGTCGGTGACCGCCACCCACGCCACCCGCTGATCGGGCGTCGGCGCCGCCCCCAGCAGCACCAGGTCGGGGCGGCGCGCGGGGGCCGGCGACGGCCCCGTCGCCGGCACGGCGTCGCCGGCGTTCGCGACGAGCACCACGGCATCCGCCTGGCGCAGGCAGAACTCGCGCCACGCGGCATCCGGGCCGTCGGCGGACGACGCCGCCACGAGCAGCACCCGGTCGTGGTCGCGCTCGGCTCGCGCCAGCCCGTCGGGGCCGACCTCGCCGGGTGCGGCGACCCGGAGGTGCTCGCGCAGCCGGCGCCCGAGCACCTCGCCCACCGCGGCGACCTCCGCCGCCGAGACCGCGGGGCCGACACCGACGACGGCGACCACCGAGACGCGCTCGGGCGGCGGCGGGGCGGCGCCACCTCCCCCGGCAGTGCGCAGCCGCTCCGCCACCTGGCCGAGCACGAACCGCGCCGCCGACGGGTCGGTGGCGAGCACGTCCTCCAGCGCCGCTCGGGGGATCTCGACGAGGGTCGTGTCGCGGCGGGCGCGCACGGTGGCCGAACGCTGTTCGCCGGTGAGCAGCGCCAGCTCGCCGAGCACCTGGCCGGGGCCGAGCTCGCGCACCACCGTGTCGTCGACGAGCACCTCGAGCCGGCCGGTGCGCACGGCGAAGGCCGACCCGGGCGGGTCCCCCTGGCGGATCAGCACCGCGCCGGCCGCCAGGTCGACGACCCGGGTCGCGCGCTCGAGGCGGTGCCGGGCGGCGTCGGGGAGCGCGGAGAACAGCGGCAGCTCGGAGAGGTCGAGCTCGTCCGTGGCGCCCAGGGACGAGGGGACGGCCCACTCGTCCGGGGGGTTCGGCGGCAGGACGACGGCGGGGCGTTCGTCGACGACCTCCTCGTCCTCGAGCGCGGAGTGGATCCTGCCCAGCGGCGCGGCGAGCACCGCGACGACCAGGAACGCGACGATGGAGAGCACCCATCCCTCGTGCAGTGACGCGACCACCGTGGCGGGCGAGGGCTCTCCGATGATGACCACGAGGATCGCGATGCCGAGGACGCCCCCCAGCTGACGCGCGCTCGAGGCCACCGCGGATGCCGTGGCGTAGCGACCACCGGGGACCGCGGCGAGGGTCGCGCTGCCGAGCAGGGGCAGGGTCGCACCGACGCCGATGCCGCTGAGGACCTGGCCCGGCATCCACTCGGCCCAGAATGCCGGCTCCAGCCCGACCCGCTGGTGGTACCAGAGGTAGGCGGCGGCCCACACGATCGCCCCGGGGACGACGAAGACGCGGTAGCCGTAGCGCTCTGCCAGCGGGCCGAGGCGTGCCGCGACGAGGGCCGCCACGATCGCCCCGGGCACGAGGGCGAGGCCGGCCTTCAGGACGTCGTAGCCCCAGACGTACTGCAGCCACAGCACGTTGGTCAGCAGGTACGCGTAGAAACCGAACCCCGCTGCCACCGTTGCGACCGAACCGAGGTCGAACGAGCGCAGGCGCAGCAGGGTCGGGTCGAGCATCGGCGCCCGGTGTCGTCGCGAGCTGACCACGAACAGCACCAGCGCGATGGCGGCGCCGACGAAGGAGCCGAGCACCTGCGGGCTGGCCCAGCCCCAGTCAGCACCCTTGATGATGCCCAGGTTCAGCAGGGCCAGGCTGACGACGAGGAGGACCGCGCCGACGAGGTCGGGCATGGCGCGCCGGCCCGGGGCCCGGCTCTCGACCAGCTGGTGGCGCGCCGCCCACACCGCGACCAGGCCGAAGGGCAGGTTGACGAGGAAGGCCCAGCGCCAGCCGCCGAGCTGCACCAGGGCGCCTCCGATCGGCGGTCCGACGCCGGCGGCGACCGCGGCCGACGCTCCCCACACGCCGATGGCGTGGGCGCGCCGCTCCGGCGGGAAGGCCGCGATGACCAGGGCCAGCGAGGCCGGCACGAGCATCGCCGCGCCGAAGGCCTGGAAGACCCGGGCCACGATGAGCAGCTCGACCGACGGGGCGAGGCCGCACGCCGCGGACGCCACGGTGAACACGGCGACGCCGGCCACGAACGACCGTCGGCGACCGACCAGGTCGGTGAGCCGCCCGCACAGGATCAGCGAGGCCGCGAAGACGATGTTGTAGGCGTTGAGCACCCAGGACAGCTGATCGATCGTGGTGTCGGAGAACGACTCCCGGATCGAGGGGAACGCGACGTTGACGATGGTCGCGTCGAGGAAGGCGAGGAAGGCGCCGAAGCTGGCGACCAGGAGCACGCGTGAGGGAGGTACCCGCGTCGTCGCGGTTCCGGCCATTCACACCTCCGAGGTCTCGGCCGAATTTAGCGCCTGAGGACCCCACTGAACAGGACTTTTGTCGAATCCTGCTCGTGCGCGCCGCCTGTCGCGCGGCGGTCAGTGGACGACCAGGACCACGCGACCGGCGTGCTCGACGACCCGGCGGCTGACCGAGCCGAGCAGGAGCCCGCGGAAACCGCCGGAACCCCTGCGACCGACCACCACGAGGTCGGCGTCCAGCTCGGCCGCCACCTCCACGACCGCCCGGGCCGCCGAGCCGTGACGGACGAGGATGTCGACGGCGACCCCCGGGTGCCGGGCTGCGGCGGGGTCGACCGCGCGGTGGCCCAGTGAGGTGTACCGCTGTTCGACCGCTGCCCAGCGCTCGCTGGAGCGCTCGGTGACGACGACGCCCTCGTGGATCTCGAGGTTCCAGGCGAGCACGCAGGTGACCGCCCCGCCGGAGGTCTCGGCGACGCTGAGAGCCGTCTCCACCGCTCGGGTGCTGGCCTCACTTCCGTCGACGGCGACGAGGATGCGCCGGGGCGGGACGACCACGGTGTCGGAGGGCACGACGGCGACCGGGCAGTGGGCGTGGGCGACGACCGGAAGGGCGACCGACCCCAGCAGGATCCGTTCGAGGCGACCCCGTGCCGGCGCCCCGACGACCACCCGGGCGGCGTCCTCGGAGAGCCGGACGAGGGCAGCCGCCGGCGGGCCCCACGGCACGGCGGTGGCGATGTCGCGGACGTCGTCGCGCCGGGCGCGGGCCTGGTCGACGGCCCGGTCGAGGATGCGGTGCGCCCCCTCCTCGAGGTGCTGCGCCAGGCTCGGCGCCCCGGAGACCAGGGCCTCGTAGGGCGAGAGCTGGATCTGCGGGTCGACGACCGTCACCAGGCGCAGTGGTGCCCCGAGCCGCGCGGCCTCGTCGGCTGCCCAGTCGACGACCGGCTCGTCGGCCGCCGAACCGTCGACGGCGACGACCACCGCTCCGTCGACGCCGATGAGCTCGGCGCCTGACTCACCTGGCTCACGGATGGGAAGGGGGGTGCTGACCTCGTCCTCGGCCATACCTCCATGATCCTCCGGATGCCGAAGCGGGGCTCGGTCTCCTCCGTCACACCCCGGGGTCGGGTCAGGTCGTCGGTGGGGGCGGGTTCAGCAGCTCCTGGAGCCGGGCGATCGAGGCCGCCAGGACGACCGGGGCGGAGAGCTGGTCACGGGACGTGATCAGGGACTCGACGTCGGTGCGTGCCGCGCGCACGGCATCGCGCAGGTCCCGCGCCCGGGCGGTCCGGGTCTGGTCGGGCGCCGAGGACTCCAGCCCGGTCAGCCGGTCCTCGACCGCACTCACCCGGGCCGCGCTGACCTGCCAGCCGCCGGCCAGGGCGTCGGGGGTCCCCGCCTGCTGGAGCTGGGGCAGCAGCTCGCGGGCCAGCCAGCCCACCTCCACCTCCGCGTCGGCCTCCTCGGCGTCCCAGGCGCTGCGCCGGCGGGCCATGACGATCAGGTACGCCGCCAGGCCGGCCAAGAGGATCGCGAGCAGCCACCACAGCCAGGCGGGGAGCCCGCCGTCGTCGACGTCGGTGGCTGCCGGCGCCGCGGAGGTGGTCGGGGTGGGGGTGGGGGTCTCGGTGGGTGTCGGGGTCACGGTGGCGGTCGCCGTCTCGGTCACCGGGGGCGTGGGCGTCACCGTCTGGGTGACCACGACGGACCTCGTCGGCCGGGGGGTGGGTGTCGCCTGCTCCGTCTCGGAGGGCTCCTCCGTCGGCTCCTCGCGTCGGTTCCTCCGTCGGTTCCTCCGTGGGTGTGGCGGTCTCCGGCGCCTCGGCGCTCGGGGACTCGCGTGGGGACCGACACCGAGACCGACGGCAGGGTGCGGGTGGGGGACGGTAGGTCGATCCCCTCACCCCCGCAGCCGCTCAGCAGCAGCACGGCGAGCCCGGACACCGGAAGGATCCATGCCCGCGATCGGGTTGCGCCTGGGGTGCGAGTGTCCATGTCGGAGGCCTTCCTGCCGCACGTCGGGGGTGACTGCCCCGAAGTCTGTGCGGGGGACGCCGGCGTCGGCATCACCCGCACCGGATGATGCGCGCCCGGGCCCGGGCGCGGTGCACTGACCCTGATGGACGACTCCCCACCCGCGCCACCCACCGCGGAGCACGCGCGGCTGGCCGAGGCGACCGGCCGCGCCGAGACCGACCTGTTCACCGCGAACCCCTGGTACGAGTGGGGGCCGTACCTCAGCGAACGCGCCTGGGGCACCGTGCGGGAGGACTACTCCGCGGACGGCGACGCCTGGCGGTCGTTCCCCCACGACCACGCGCGGTCTCGCGCGCTACCGGTGGAACGAGGACGGGATGGCCGCCATCTCGGACATCCGCCACGAGCTCTGCCTCGGGCTGGCCCTGTGGAACGGCGCGGACCCGATCCTCAAGGAGCGGATGTTCGGCCTGGCCGGCCCCGAGGGCAACCACGGCGAGGACGCCAAGGAGTACTGGTGGTACCTCGAGGGCCTGCCGAGCCACGCCCTGCTGCACTGGCGCTACCACTACCCGCAGGCCGCCTTCCCGTACGGACCGCTGACCGCGCACGGCCGAGGGCTGCAGGACCCCGAGCTCGAGCTGCTCGACACCGGCGTCTTCGACGACGACCGGTACTGGTCGGTCGACGTCACCTACGCCAAGGCGACGCCCACCGAGGTGCTGATGCGGGTCGTCGTCGAGAACCACGGCCCGGACGAGGCGACCATCGACGTGCTGCCCACGCTGTGGTTCCGCAACACCTGGTCGTGGGAGGAGGGCGCACCCCGACCGCGCATCGCCCGTGACGGCACGTCGCTGCTCGTGACCGACCACGCGCTCGCCGGGTACCGGCTGGATGCCGCGCCCGGCCCCGACGGCCGCGCACCCGAGGCCCTGTTCTGCGAGAACGAGACCAACCGACCGCGGGTCTTCGGTGCGCCGGCGATCACGCCGTACCCGAAGGACGGCATCAACGACCACGTCGTCAGCGGTGCCGCGACGGTCAACCCGGGCGGCGTTCGGCACCAAGGCCGCGCTGCGGCACCGGCTCACGGTCCCCGCCGGCGGCACCGCCGAGCTGCGGCTGCGCCTGCACCGGCCGGAGCCGACGACGTCCGACCGAGACCGACTGGGCCGCAGGGCCCTTCGACACGGTGGTTGCGGCTCGGGAGGCCGACGCGGACGAGTTCTACACCGCACCTGGCTCCGGCGGGCAACGACGCCCGAGCAGCTGCGGGTGCTCCGGCAGGCCTGCGCCGGACTGGTGTGGAGCAAGCAGATCTACCCGTACGACGTGTCCCGCTGGCTGGACGGCGACCCCGGCCAGCCGCCACCGCCGGACTCGCGCCGCGGCATCCGCAACGAGGGCTGGCGGCACCTCGACTCCTTCGACGTCCTCGCGATGCCCGACCCGTGGGAGTACCCGTGGTTCGCCGCCTGGGACCTCGGCTTCCACGCGATGGCCTGGGCGCACCTGGACCCGGCGTTCGCGAAGTACCAGATGCTGGTGCTGCTGCGGGAGTGGTTCCAGCACCCCAACGGCGCCCTCCCCGCGTACGAGTGGAACTTCGACGACGTCAACCCACCGGTGCACGTGCTCGCCGCGCTGCGGGTCTTCGCCGTCGACGGCAGCCGCGACCGCGAGTTCCTCGAGCGGGTCTTCCAGAAGCTGCTGGTCAACTTCACCTGGTGGCTCAACCGCAGGACGCCGACGGCAACAACGTGTTCGGCGGTGGGTTCCTCGGTCTGGACAACATCAGCCCGCTCGACCGGTCGAACCTGCGCCGGACGGCGCCCGGTTGGAGCAGGCCGACGGCACGGCGTGGATGGCGTACTACGCCATGTCGATGCTCGTCATCGCGGTCGAGCTCGCCGAGCAGAACCCGGTCTACGACGACATGGTCGTCAAGTTCCTCGAGCAGTTCCTGCAGATCAGGCGGCGCCCTGGAGGAGCAGGGCCTCTACGACGCAGACGACGCCTTCTTCTACGACCGGCTCGTCCACGCCGTCGGGCGAGTCGACGCCGGTGCGGGTGCGGACCATCGCGGGGCTCATCCCGCTGCTCCCGGCCGTCGGGCTGCCCCGGCCGCAGGCGGCGTACGTCGACCGCCTCGGGAAGGGCTTCGCCAACATCCGGGAGCAGCTGGGCCCGGCACGGGGGCACCCTGGCCGGCCTGGTGCGCGAGCTCGACGGTCGCGAGAACATCCTGGTCTCGGTGCTGCACCCGGACGACGTCCGGCTGGCGCTCAAGGAGTTCCTCGACGAGGACGCGTTCCTGTCACCGCACGGCCTGCGCTCGGTGTCCAAGCGGTACGAAGGGCGCCCCTACTCCATCCCCGGGATGCCGGGCGCGACGATCGACTACGAGCCCGCCGAGTCGACCACGGCGATGTTCGGCGGCAACTCGAACTGGCGCGGCCCGGTGTGGATGCCGCTGAACTACCTCGCGGTGCGCCAGTTCGTGCGCTGGCAGATGTTCCTCGGCGACGACTTCACCCTCGAGTACCCGACGGGCTGGAGCGGGTGCACCGCACCTTCGGCGAGATCGCCCAGGACCTGGCCGACCGGCTCGTGTCGATCTGGCTCCCGGACGCGCGACGGCCGCCGGCCCGTCTTCGGCGCGGTGGACCGGATGCAGGAGGACCCGGCGTGGAAGGACAACCTGCTCTTCTTCGAGTACTTCCACGGCGACGACGGTGCCGGTCTCGGCGCGATGCACCAGACCGGCTGGACCGCACTCGTCGTCGACCTCATCCTCGACCCGCCGGGCACGTCCACGCCCGGGAAGCGGGATCAGTCGACGGCGACGTAGACCGAGTTCGCCGAGGTGCCGCCGGTGAGGGGGTTGGCGAAGCTCACGACGTGCGCCTCGACCGAGCCGAACTCGGCCCGCAGGAGAGTCACGAAGTCGTCGTCCGGCGGGTCGTCGGACCACAGCGCGAAGACCCCGCCGGGGTGCAGGTGGCCGTGCAGGGCACGCAGCCCCTCGGGCGTGTAGAACGCCGCGTGGCTGGGGTGCAGCACGTGCCGCGGGGTGTGGTCGATGTCGAGCAGCACGGCGTGCACGCGGTCCGGGCCGTCGGCCCCGAACCCGCCGGGCGCCGCGGCGAGGGCGAAGAAGTCGCCCTCCACCAGCCGGGTCCGCGGGTCGCTGGTGAGCGTCGCGGCATCCGGCAGCAGGTGCTTCTCGTGCCAGCCGATGACCGGGGCGAGGGCCTCGACGACGACCAGCGAGCGCACCCGGGACTCCTCCAGGGCGGTGACCGCGGTGTACCCCAGCCCCAGTCCCCCGACGACGACGTCCAGCTCGGCACCGGCGCAGGCGGCCAGCCCCAGGCGCGCCAGCTCGATCTCGGCGACCGGGAACAGGCTCGACATGAGGTACTCGTCGCCGAGCTTGACCTCGTAGACGTCCACGTCGAGCGTGCGCTCGAGCCGCCGACGCAGGCTGATCTCGCCCATCTCGGTGTTCTGCCAGTCCAGCTCCTCGAAGCGTCTGCTCATCGTCCGACCTCTCGCTCCACGCCACTTCGGACCCTGCGACGCCACTGGCCACACCGTAGGCCCCGCCGGCACCGGGGGTGGGCGGTTCGGCCCACGCGGTGCGCCGGCCGGGGAGGATGACCCCATGACCGAGGACCTCACAGCCCCGTCACTCGTCGAGCGGGCGCGGGCCGCCGAGCCCGCGCTGACCCGCTCCCTCGTCGGGAGGCTGACGCCCGCCCCGGCGTCCGAGCTGCGCGAGCTCGCGGACGCGGCGGCATCCCTGGACGAGCCGGGTGCGTGGGACCGGTACGGCGAGCACGGGCCCGTCGCGGCCCTCGAACGGCGCGTCGCCGACCTGCTCGGCACACCGGCTGCCGCCATGTTCCCCAGCGGGGTCATGGCCCAGCAGTCGATCCTGCGGGTGTGGTGCGACGCCGGCGGCTCCCGACGCGTCGCGATCCCGGCGCTCTCCCACCTGCTCAAGCACGAGAGCGACGGCCCGCGCCTGCTGCACGGCTTCGAGTTCGCCCTGCTCACCGACGGCCCGACGGTGCCGCAGGTCGAGCACCTGGCAGCGGTCCGCGGCCGGCTCGGTGCCGCCCTGCTCGAGCTGCCGTTGCGGGATGCCGGCTACCTCCTCCCGTCGTGGGACGAGCTCGTGGCGTTCTCGGCGGCCTGCCGCGAGCGCGGTGTCCCGCTGCACCTCGACGGGGCGCGGATCTGGGAGTCGGCGCCGCGGCTGGGCCACACCGTGGCCGAGATCGCGGCCCTGGCCGACAGCGTCTACGTCTCGTTCTACAAGGGGCTCGGTGGGCTGGCCGGTGCGGCGGTGGCGGGGCCGGAGGAGGAGGTGGCGCAGGCGCGGCTCTGGCGCCACCGGATGGGCGGGACCCTGTTCAGCCTGATGCCGTACGCCGTCGCGGCCCTGCGCGGTCTCGACCGGGAGCTCCCGCGGATGGCCGAGTACCACGAGCGGGCGGTGCTGCTGGCGCAGCGGTTGGAGGCACACGGCATCCGGGTCACGCCGCAGCCGCCGCACACCAACGCGTTCCGCGTCCATGTCGAGCGCGAGGTGGCCGACCTCGACGAGCGCCGGGTCGTGGCGATGGAGCGCGAGCACGTGCGGCTCTCGCCGCCGTGGTCCGCCTCGGACCTGCCGGGGTGGTCGTGGACCGAGCTCGTCGTCGGCCCCGCCACCATGGAGTGGGAGGTCGACGACCTCGTCGAGACCCTGAGCGGGGTCTACCTGGGCTGATCAGGCCGTCGCGAAGGCTCGGGAGTACTGCGCCTCGAGCGGCGCCGGGTCCAACGACCGGTAGACCCGCACGTCTCCGACACCGACCTTCCGGAGCCGCCCGGGAGCCGACGGGTCGAGCACCCACTGCCCCACCTCGACCCGGCCCGCCCGGGGCGCGAGGACAGCACCCGCCGTGGCGAGGTCCCACCACGCCGGGATCCTCGGCAACGGCGCTGACCCGGCCCACGACGGGACCGTCGAGGGCGTCCGGCGTCCCCAACGGAATGGCGTCCTCGGGGACGATCGTCAGGGGCACCGCGGCAGCCAGGACCGTCGCGAACGACTCAGGATCCGCAGCGGCGTTCCACTCGGCGACGCCGTCGACGACCGGCCCGCCACCGAGCCACCCATCGCCTGGACGGCTGCCAGACGTGCGTAGTCGTCGGCGTGCTGGGTCGCGAGGTCCGCCAGGTTGGTCATCGGCCCGAGGGCGACGACCACGAGGTCCTCGATCCCGCCGGGCGAGTGCTCGGCGATGAGCTGCGGCGCCGGCTCGGGAGCCGGGGTCACGGCGCCCGCGACCGGGGTCAGGCCCGAGCCCGCGGCGGCCGCGGCTCGCCAGGCCGCCGGGAGAGCTGCGCGCGCCGCCGGCCGGCCGTGCCGCGCCCGCACGCGACCGGCACCGCGGGCACCGCGAGGCTGCTCGAACAGGCCGCCACGAGCGTCGACGCCCGGGTCGCAGCCGACCAGCCCGGTGGCCGCGATGGTGACGGCCTCGCACGTGGACGTCCGGGTGCCGGAGCAGGAACGCCAGCGCGACCAGGTCGTCGGCCCCGAGGTCGGTGTCGACCACGACGGGCGTGGCGACCTGGCCCGGGGCGGCGGTCGGGGCCGGCCCCAGAGCTGCCCCGCGGGCCCACCCACCTCACCGTCGAGGTCGGCCGGGGCCGCGCACCCGGCGAGGACGGCGCCGGCCGCGAGGACCACGCAGCAGAGCCGCTTCACGGAGTCACGCTCGCCTGGAGCAGCGACCGCGACGACGGCGACGCTCGCACCGACGACGAGCGAGCGGCCGCCGGTACCGACCGGGCAGGGCGACTGCGGCGGCCAGCAGGGTGAGGGCCACGAGGTAGAGGTCGTGCCACGCCGCCAGCTCGGGCACGACGACGATCCGCGCCCAGTAGTCCTGGAACTGGCCCGGGCCCTCCAGCAGCCAGGTGGCGGGGAGGGTCGGCGGATCGGTGTGCGCGGAGCCGACCTCCACCGAGATCGGCTGGACCTGGACCGGAGCGAGCCAGCGCAGCACGGGCCCGTTGATCATCCAGTACGCCGGCCCAGCGATGAACCACATCACGAACAGCACGATCGACGCCGGCAGAGCGGGTGCCGGACCAGGTGGACCACGGCAGCCCCGAGGGCGACCGCGAACGCCGCGAGCGAGCACGGGCTGGAGGAGCTCCGGGAGGGAGTAGTGGGCGTGCAGGCGTCCGGCCCGGTTCGTCGCCGAGGGCCAGGCCGCCCGCGCAGCCGCAGCCACAGCGGCTCCCGCGGCGACGACGACCGCCACGAGACCCACGAGTGCGAGTCCGCCGAGCAGCCGGGCCCGCGAGCGCGCTGGTCGGCCGGCATGGAGGCCTCCTCGGAGACGTTGACGCGCTCCCGGCCGAAGGCGTACGCGGCCGCCATCGAGACGCCGAGGCACAGGAAGGTGGCCGACGCGGTCAGCTCCATGTACTGGGAGCTGACCCACCGCGGAGCACTGGTGAGCGTGAACGCGTTCGAGGCCGCCCACAGGGCGATGCCGATCCACGGCGCCGGGGAGCGCAGCATCCGACCGGCCTCGATCCGGGCGAGCGCCCACATCGGCGCCTGTCCGGTGGTGGCCAGCCTGGGGCGGGCCTGGGTCGTCGTGCTCATCGGTTCCTTCCCATCAACAGCGCGGCGACGGCCGCGGTGGTCACGATCCACGGGTGGTGCTGGAATGCGAACAGCACCTGCGCGTACGTCGCTCGTCGAGGGCGACCGCCAGCTCGGGCGAGGGCCACCCAGACCAGCGGTGCGGCGACTCCGGCCTCCACGGCGAGCCGTTCGCGGTGCCCAGACGGCGACCGCGCAGCCGGTCGCGATCAGCGCGACGGCGGGGCCGATCGGCCAGGCCATCTCGGGCGCCCAGAGGTGGGCCGGCGCACGAGGTACGCCAGCCACAGCGACGAGCCCGGTGGGCACCAGCAGCGCCTGCCGGCGGGTGCGGCGGGTCGCCGCGGAGGTCGGCACGGCGGCGAGCAGGTTCGCGGCCGGGTCCCGCAGCCCCGCGACCACGGCCGCCGCCAGCCCGGCCGCGGCGACGTCGAGGACGCCCACCGGCCAGCGGCCCGCGCGCGGCGGCGAAGGCGCACGACCGCCGAGCAGGCACGCCGCGACGCCCGCCAGGGGCTGCCAGGGCACGGCGCGAGCGGTGGGCGCCAGCCAGGCCGGGCGTCACCGGTGTTCCTGGCGGGCGAGGAGCAGGTAGCCGTCGTCCAGGGTCGGGTCGACGACCTGCGCCCCGGCGGGCGGCTCGCCGAGGTGCCGGAAGGTGCCGGTCGCGGTGATCCAGCTGCGGATGGCCCGCGGGTCCTGGGTGTCGTCCTCCCACACCCGTCCGGCGGCCAGCGCCGGCGAGCTCGGCCGGCGTTCCCGCGAAGCGGACCCGTCCGGAGAACATGACGTAGACGCTCTGGCACAGCGCCGCGACCTCGGAGATGTTGTGCGTCGACATCAGCACGGTCGACGACTGGCCGACAGCAGCGAGCGCAGCTGCAGCCGCTGGTCGGGGTCGAGGCCGTTGGCCGGCTCGTCGAGCACGAGCAGGTCGGGGCTCCCGACCATCGCCGCGGCGAGCGCGACGCGCTGCTTCATGCCACCGGAGAGCCGACGGATCTTCTGGTGCATGACGTCGGAGAGGCCGACGGACTCGAGCACCCGACGGGTCTCCTCGCGACGCCAGTCGCGGTCGGTGTGCTCCTTGAGCACGGCGACGTAGTCGACCAGGTCGAAGGGCGTGAAGCCCGGGTAGAGACCGGGTGACTGCGGCAGGTAGCCGAGCCGGCGCCGGATCTCGATCCGTTCGCCGGGGTCGGCCGGGTCCAGGCCCAGCAGGCGCAGGGCGCCCGAGTCGGGGGCGAGCACCGTCGCCACCATCCGCAGCAGGGTCGTCTTGCCGGCGCCGTTCGGGCCGAGCAGCCCGACGACGCCGCGGCCGGCGGAGAGGGAGACGCCGTCGACGGCACGGGTGCCGCCGTAGCTCTTGGTCAGCTGGTCGATCTCGATGGATGCGACCGAGGTCTGGATGGTCATGCGGTCCTCCGGTAGGAGACGAGCGTCGCGCCGGGCGACCGTGAGCGAACAGGGCGATGACGGCGACCGCGAGGGCCGCGGCCTGGAGTGCGGGGCTGGCGAGGACGTCGAGGACGAGCCTCGGGGCGCAGGGCTGCGCCGCGCCGTGGACCACGGCCGACGACCGCGACCGCCCAGCCGAGGCCGAGGCCGACGGCGACGCGGAGCGGGTCGACCCGGGTGGTGCCCGCGAGCAGCACCAGCGCGGAGAGGGCCAGGCCCGGCAGGACACCACGAGAAGAACAGCGGCGGTGGGCGCGTCGACCCAGCGTCCCGACGACCAGCAGGGTCACGCCGGCCGCGACGAGCGCACCGACGGCGACGAGGAGCGCACGCTTCGCGACCAGCGGGAGACCGGCCGACGGTGTGGCGAGGCTGATCTCGCCGGCGGGGTCCGACCAGTCGCGGTACGCCAGCCCCGCGGCGGCGACCGGTGCGAGGGGCGCACCGACGAGCAGCGCCACCAGGGCGGCGTCCCCCGCGACGACGGCCGCCACCAGTGGGACCACCACCACGAGGACGACGCCGACGAGCGCGGCGGCGAGCATGGTGGGCGTCGCGATCGAGGACCGCAGGAGGTCGTGCCGACCGCTGAACCGGCCCAGCGGGCCGGCCGACGGCCGGTCGATCGCGTCGGCCAGGGTCAGCCAGGCGTCCTCGACGTCCTGCGGTGCCGCGGTACGGGCGAGCCGCTCGCGGCATCCCTCGCAGCCCATCAGGTGGGTCTCGACCGAGGTGGCCAGGACCGGCGCGAGGGTACCGGACTCGTAGCCGGCCAGGTCGTCGTCGCCGACGTGCCATTCGGTGCGGTGGGTGTTCACAGCAGTGCCTCCCTCAGCTCGAGCCGGGCGCGGCTCATGCGGCTCTTCACGGTTCCGCTCGGGATGCCGAGCAGTGCGGCGGCCTCGCGGGTGGACAGACCGTCGATGACGGTCGCCTGCACGACGGCGAGCAGCTCGGGCGAGAGCTTCTGCAGGGCCTGCCCGACGTCGCTGTGCTCGACCTGCAGGAGCACCGCCTCCTCGGCGGAGGGGTGCGTGCTGCGGCCGGGCCTGCACGAGGCGCTCGACCACCGACTTGCGCGGGCGGAGTCGGTGCAGGAGCGTCCGGATGGCGATGCCCCACAGCCAGGCCGCGACCTCGCCCTCGCCCTTGTACTTCCTCGGCTGCTGCCAGACCGCGAGGAAGGTGTCGTTGACGACCTCGGCGACGACGGCCGGGTCGGCGCAGCGACGACGGACCCGCGCGGCCAGCCAGGGCTGGTGGCGGGTGAAGAGCGTGTGCAACGCGCCACGGTCGCCGTCGGCGATCTGCGCGAGGAGCTCCCTGTCGGTGGGCGCGCCCTGGTTGAGTGTCACGTCTCCTTGTTCCCTCGAGCGGTGCTTTTGGTTCACGGACATCTTCCGGGAGCCGCCCGGTCCCCGTCCCGAGGTCGGCGCAGCCGGGTCGTGCAGCCGGGTCGGCGCTACCGTCGCCCCATGAGCACCGATCGCCGGATGACGTCCGCGATCGTCGTCGGGGCGAGCGTCGCGGGGCTGCTGGCCGCGCGAGCGCTGGCCGACCAGGTCGACGACGTCGTCGTGCTGGAGCGGGAGCGGCTCGACGACGCCGCCGTGCCGCGGGGGCACGTGCCCCAGGGGCGTCACCTGCACCTCCTGCTGTCCGCCGGCCTCGACCTGCTGGTCGGCTGGTTCCCCGGCATCGACGACGAATTGGAGTCGCTGGGCGCGGTCCGCATCGACGGCACCCGTGCGTGGGTGCACCAGTCCGGCGGGTACCGGGCCCAGGGTCACTGGGGGCGGCCGGTCCTCAGCCTGACCCGGCCCCTGCTCGAGCAGGTGGTCCGTCGCCGGGTCGCGGCGCTGGCCAACGTGACCCTGCGTGACGGCGTCGTGGTCGACCGGGTCGAAACCGGGGCCGGCCGGGTGTCCGGGGTCGTGGTCGAGGGCACCGTGCACCTCTCGGACCTGGTGGTGGACTGCTCCGGCCGGTCCTCACGCATCGCCCACCAGCTCGCGTCGACCGGGGCCCTCGCGCCGCCGGTCTCGCGGGTGTCGATCGACTGCGCCTACGCCAGCGGCTTCCTCCCCCGTTCGCCGGACGACTTCGACGGCGCCTTCGTCATCTGCGGCACCTCGCCGCCCCACTCCTTCCGCATCGGCGCGGTGCTACCGGTCGAGGGCGAGCGCTGGATGGTGACCCTGGCGGGAGTGCACGGCGACGTGCCGGGCACTGCACCGGACGAGGTGCTCTCGTTCGCTCGCAGCCTGCCGACCCCGGTCGTGGCGCAGCTCGTCGAGCGGTTGGGCCCACTGTCATCGGCGACCTCCTACCGGTTCCCGTCCAGCCAACGGCGCCACTACGAGCGGGTGCCCGCGCTACCACCGGGGTTCGTGACCCTCGGCGACGCGGCGTGCAGCTTCAACCCCGTCTACGGGCAGGGGATGTCGTGCGCGGCATTGCAGGCCCGGGCCCTCGCCGCCGCCGTGGAGGAGGTGGGCGTGCGGTGCCACGTACTGCCGATGCGGTTCCACCGCGAGGCCGCACGGATCATCGACGCCCCGTGGGCGATCACCGTGGGCGCCGACTTCCTGCACCCGCGGACCGTCGGCCCGAAGCCGCCGGCCGCCGACCTCGCGAACCGCTACACCCAGCGACTCGTGCGGGCGACCCACACCTCACTGCCCCTCGCGCGGACGTTCAACCGGGTGGTCAACCTGGTCGAGCCGCCCCTCGCGCTGGCCCGCCCCTCGGTGGTCGTGAGGGTGGGGGCCGCCTCGGTCACCGGGCTCTGGCGGCGCCCACCGCCGGACCACCCGAGGGTGGGGCCGCACGCCACCTGAACCGCACTCGCGCTTCGCCCGTGTCTCCTTGCGTGACCGCCGTCGAGGTTCGGGTCAGCTCGCAGTGGCTCCGGCTCCGCGAGCCGGCGGACGCGGCTGCCCGCTCGACCGACCTCGCGAGGATGGTGGTCGCGCTGCTGGACGGCGCGGCCCCGACCGTCGTGCACGACCTGGGCTGCGGAAGCGGCTCGATGGGTCGGTGGCTCGCCCCCCTGCTCGAGGGCCCGCAGCACTGGGTCCTCCACGACCGCGACGTCGACCTGCTCGGCGTCGCCGCGGCCGACCCGCCCCGGGCGGGTGCCGATGGCGCCCCCGTCACCGTCGAGACCCGGCAGGACGACCTCACCCGGCTGGGCACGCACGACCTCGCGGGCGCGTCGCTCCTCACGGCATCGGCCCTGCTCGACATGCTGACCGCCGAGGAGCTGGGCCGGTTCGTCCGGTCCTGCGCCGCGGCCGCCTGTCCCACGCTCCTGACCCTGTCGGTCACCGGGGGCGTCCGGCTCACCCCGACGGACCCCCTGGATGCCGTGCTCGGCGCCGCGTTCGACGACCACCAGCGACGCACGACCGGGGGTCGCACGCTCCTCGGGCCCGACGCGGCGCAGGTGGCCGTCGACGCCTTCGGCGGCCTCGGGGCCCGGGTGGAGGTGCGAGCGAGCCCGTGGCGGTTGGGCGCCGGCGACGAGTCGCTGGTCTCGGAGTGGATCGACGGCTGGGTCGGGGCCGCGGTCGAGCAGCGGCCCGAGCTCGCCACCGACGGTGCCGGCTACGTCGAACGACGCCGCACCGACCTCGAGCGCGGCCGTCTCGCCGTCACGGTGCCGCACCTCGACCTGCTCGCCCTGCCGTCCGGGGCGACCGCGTGAGCCGGCTCGCCGACCCGGCCACGGACCTGGTGGAGCCGGCGAAGGCGCAGGTAGCGTTGCCGGGCAACGTCGTTCGCCTGTCGGTCGGCCTCGCCGCCCTCGTGGCCCTGCTCGCCCTGTTGGCGACCACGGTCGGCCTGGGCATCGCGTCCTGGGTCGTCGGGCTCGGGTGCGCCGTGGTGCTCACGACCATGGTCACGGTCGGCCTGGCCCACGCCGGCCACACGATGGGACTTGCCGACCTCATCACCCTGGGCCGAGGGCTGATGGCCTGCGCGGTCGCCGCCCTCACCGTCGAGCTGCTCCTCGGGCACCAGGTGACGCCGGTGGTGCTCGCGCTGACGGTCCCCGCGCTCGCCCTGGATGCCGTCGACGGCCGGGTGGCACGGCGCACGGGCACGGTCACGGCGTTCGGGAGCCGCTTCGACGGTGAGGTCGACGCGTTCCTCATCCTCGTGCTCAGCGTCGCCGCCGCTCCCACGGTCGGGTGGTGGGTGCTCGCCGCCGGCCTGGCGCGCTACGCCTTCGCCGTCGCGGGATGGTGGCTGCCGTGGATGCGCGCGACCCTCGAGTTCCGGTACTGGCGCAAGGTGGTGACGGCGACCGTGGGGATCGTGCTGGCCGTGGCCGTCGCGGACGTGCTGCCGGACGGGCTGACGACGGCCGTCGTGCTGGTCGGGCTGGGCCTGCTCGCGGAGTCGTTCGGCCGCGACGTGTGGTGGCTCTGGCGTCACCGGGCGACGGCGCCGGCGACCACCCGTACCGCCGGCGTCGGGCGGCGTGGACTGGCCGTCTGCGGCACCGTGCTGGCCGTGGCGCTGGTGTGGTTCGCGCTCGTGGCCCCGACCCGGCCCGACCGGCTCACCCCCGGCGCCTTCCTGCGACTGCCGGTGGAAGCCGTGGCGCTCGCGGCGGTCGCCCTGCTGGTCTCCGCCCGCTCGGCGCGTGCCGTGACCATCGTCGTCGGCACGCTCCTGGGCGTCGTCACCCTGCTCAAGGTGCTCGACCTCGGAACCTTCACGGTGCTCGACCGGCCCTTCAACGTCGTCACCGACCGCAGCCAGCTCGGCTCGGGGTTCGCCTTCGTGCGCGACTCGCTCGGCCCGTGGGCGGCCTGGGGCAGCACCGCCGCAGCGGTCGCCCTGGTCGGTGCCGCTGTGGTGTGCCTGCCCTGGGCGGTCGGCCGCCTGGCGAGGGCCGTCTCCCGGCACCGCGCCCGGAGTGCCCGGGTCGTCGTGGCGGTCGCCGTCGTCTGGGGGGTCTGCGCGCTGTCCGGTCTCCAGGTCTCCCCCGGTGGTCCCGTCGCGGCCGCCGACGCCGGGCCGTTCGTGGCTGCCAAGGTGCGGGCCGCGACGGCGGCCTACCGTGACCAGAAGACGTTCGACACGGCCCTCACGGCCGACGTCTTCCGCGACCCGGCCTCGGCCGACCTGTCCGGTCTGGCGGGCAAGGACGTCATCCTCGCCTTCGTCGAGAGCTACGGCCGCGTCGCCGTCGAGGGGCCCGAATCGGCGGGCGTGCGAACGCTGCTGGACAGCGGGACCGACCGGTTGACGGGGCTCGGTTACACGGCCTCGAGTGGCTGGCTCAGCTCCCCGACCTTCGGGGGCAGCAGCTGGCTCGCCCACTCCACGCTGCAGTCCGGGCTGACCATCGGGGACCAGGGCCGGTACGACCAGCTGCTCTCCAGCCCGCGGACGACGCTCACCTCGGCCTTCGACCGGGCCGGCTGGCGCACGGTGGCCGTGCTGCCCTCGACGCACGGGAGCTGGCCCGAGGGCCAGCACTTCTACCGGTTCGACCAGGTCTACGACGGGTCGACCCTCGGCTACGCCGGGCCGCGGTTCGGCTTCTCCGCGATGCCGGACCAGTTCACCCTGGCGGCGCTCGACCGGTTGGAGCTCGCGGCTGCGCACCGCACGCCGGTCATGGCGGAGGTCGAGCTGACCTCGAGCCACGGGCCGTGGGCGCCCCTGCCGACGACGGTCGACCCGTCAGCCCTCGGCGACGGGTCGGTCTTCACCGGTATCGAGGCGGATGCCGTGACAGCGGCCCAGCTGTGGAGCGACCGGGCCGACGTGCCCGGCGCGTACCGGGCGTCGATCGCCTACTCGTTGACCAGCCTGCTCACGTTCGTGGAGCAGCACGCGGACGACGACCTCGTGGTCGTGATGCTCGGCGACCACCAGCCGTCGACCATCGTGAGCGGCTTCGGCGGCAACCGCGACGTGCCCGTGACGGTGATCGCGCGGGACCCGCAGGTGCTCGACCGGATCTCGGGCTGGGGCTGGCAGGCCGGGCTTCGACCGGACGAGCGGGCGCCGCTGTGGCCGATGGCCTCCTTCCGGGACCGTTTCCTGACGGCCTTCAGCTCCTCGGCACCGACCTCGTCGCCGGCACCGGCGGCACCGACGGCACCGGCGGTCGACGCGCAGGCCGGGGCCCGATGATGAACGTGGTCGACCGGGCCGGGGTGGAGGAGCGGCTCCGGCGGGCCCGCGCGGAGGCGTTCCCGCCCGGGGAGTTCGTGGGGCAGGAGAGCTTCGTGACCGCCGGCGAGGTGCTGTCGCTGGGTCGGCACGCCGCCATCGGGCCCGGGGTGCGGGTGCTCGACCTCTGCTGCGGTGAGGCCGGCCCGGGCCTGCACCTCACCCGTGAGCTCGGGTGCACCTACCGGGGGGTGGACGCCAGCCCGGACGCCGTCGCCCGTGCTCGTCGTCGGGCCGCCGAGGAGGGGCTCGGGGCCCGCTTCGACCTCGCGACGGTGCCGCCGCTACCGGCGGGCTCGTTCGACGTCGTCCTCCTGCTCGAGACCCTCCTCGCGTTCCCCGACAAGCGTGCCCTCCTGCGGGAGGTCTCCTCGGCCCTGGTTCCCGGAGGTCGCTTCGTCTTCACCCTGGAGGAGGGCCTCCCCCTCACCACGGGCGAAGCGGAGATGATGCCCGGGTCCGAGACGGTCTGGCTCACCCCCCTCAGCCGCTTCCGGTCCGACCTGAACCGCGCCGGTCTGCGGGTCCGGTGGTGCATGGAGACCAGCCGCGCCCACCGCGCCACGGTCGACGCCCTGGTCGACAGGTACACCGCGGCCGCGCCGGAGCTCCGTGAAGCGGGTGCCGGGCGGACCGTCGACGACCTCGTCGCGTCGCACCGCCTCTGGAGCCGGTGGCTGCGCGAGGGCCGGGTGCGCAAGTTCGCGGCCGTCGCCGAGAAGGTGAAGCCGTAGGGCGCTGGAGGTCCTACGCTTTTCAGGCATGGCCGCGCGTGGATCCGCTGTGGAGTGGTTGCTGGGGTCTGACCCCTCGGTGCGGTGGCAGGTCATGCGTGACCTGCTCGACGCCCCCGAGCAGGAGTGGTCGGCGCAGCGGGCACGGGTCGAGACCGAGGGCTGGGGTGCGCGGCTGCTCGCCCTCGAGGACGACGACGGCCAGTGGGACGGTGGCGCGTTCATCCCCCGTGGCTTCGACCACAGTGAGTGGGAGCAGGTGGGCCAGCCCTGGACGGCGACCTGCTTCACGATCAGCCAGCTTCGCGAGCTCGGCCTGGACCCCGACTCGGCCTCGGCCCGGCGGATGGTGCAGCTGGTCGGGACCAACGCCCGCTGGGAGCACGCGGATGAGCCGTTCTGGTCCGGCGAGGTCGAGGAGTGCATCAACGGCCGCACCGTCGCCGACGGGGCCTACTTCGGGGTGGACGTCTCGGCCCTGGTCGATCGGCTGGTCGGTGAGCGGCTCGACGACGGCGGCTGGAACTGTGAGCGTGCGGAGGGCTCGGTGCGGTCGTCGTTCGCGACGACGATCAACGTCCTCGAGGGGCTGGCGCTGTTCGAGCGCGCGACCGGTGGCACGACGGCATCCCGCGAGGCGCGCGCCAGCGGCGAGGAGTTCCTTCTCGAGCGGCGGCTGTTCCGGCGCCTGAGCACCGGCGAGACGGCCGACGACACCTTCCTCGAGCTGCTCCACCCGAGCCGCTGGAGGTACGACGTGCTGCGTGCCCTCGACCACTTCCGCGATGCCGCCTCGCTCACCGGAACGGGGCCCGACGGCAGGCTCGACGAGGCGGTCGAACACCTCCGCTCACGCCGCTCCCCCGACGGCACGTGGCCGCTGGACCGGACACCGCCGGGCCGCACCTGGTTCGACGTGGACGGCGGCGTCGGCCGGGCCTCGCCCTGGGTCACGCTCAAGGCGGCGCGCGTCCTGGCGTGGGTGGACGCCGGCTGAAGCAACCCGGGCACGCGCCGTCGAGTCGTCGATCGCCGGGGCTTCGCCGCGGGCTACCGCGCCGTACTCGCTGCCACAGGGACGACTACTGCGCGGTAGGCGGCGTCGTTCCCGAACCGACTCAGACGTTGAAGCGGAACGAAAACCGGTGTTCTCGACCGTCGTCGGTCGTCGTCGGTGACAGCCGGAGAGTGCAGTCTGACCTGCGGTTATGCGCTGATCCAGCCGTCGGGCTTCGTTGGCGGCGAACGGTCTCCGCGGGACTTCTTGCGGACTGTTTGCGGACCGCCGGTCAGGTCGAGAGGCCTCTGGTGAGGGCGGCGTCGAACAGCGTCCGCGCGACCTGTTCAGCCTTCTCGGTCGCCGCTGCCCCCACCGGCTTCGCCTCATAGCGGTCCTGGTTGCGGGCGCGTCGCAGGCGGTCGAACTCTCGCGCGGCCCTCTCTGCCGGAGGCTTGATGAACGCCGCCGGCCTCGCCCCCGGCACGATCAAGACCCGGTACGTCAACGTCAGGTCGGTGTTCCGCGCCGCCGTCAAGGATCGGGTGATCGGAACCGACCCGACCGACGCAGTACGCCTCCCCCGCGGCCGTCGCGCGGACGTCGCCATGTCGATCCCCACACCCGAAGACGTGGGGCAGCTCATGGCGCCGTGGCCGACGAACGGTTCCAGCCATTCATCGCCCTCTGCGCGTTCGCCGGCCTTCGGCTGGGCGAGGCCGCCGGCGTCCAACTCCGCGACGTCGACTTCCTCCGCAAGTCACTGAAGGTCTCCCGCCAGGTGCAACGTGTCAACGGCGGGGCGATCGACGTACGGGCGCCGAAGTACGGGTCAGAGCGCGTCGTCCACCTCGCCGACAGCCTCGTCACCGTCCTCGCCACGCACGTCGCCGCCCACGGCACCAACGGCAATGATCGTTGGCTCTTCGCCGGGGACGGCGACGACCCACCACACCAGAACACCGTCAGCTACTGGTGGCGCAAGACCCTGCGCGACGCCGAACTGTCCGGCATCAAGCTCCACGACCTGCGGCACTTCTACGCCTCCGGCCTCATCGCCGCCGGGTGCGACGTGGTGACCGTCCAGCGCTCGCTCGGTCACTCGAAGGCCACGACGACCCTCAACACGTACGCCCATCTCTGGCCGACCGCCGAGGACCGGACCAGGAAGGCCGCGGAGTCGATCAGGTCCGTATCGCTCGGCGAGCCCGCCGGGCGACTCGCCGAGAATTGGACGAGCACAGGCGAAGGAGTCCTGCCTGGGACGGCAGACGTGCCTCCCATGGCGTGAACCGGTGGCGCGTTAGGGCGGTCGCGACTGGTCCCACGACGCCGGCGTCGGCCCCTGTCTATCCGGGCTCCAGCTGGTTTCGCCCACATGCCGATGCGGGAGGCCGTTACCGCGTCGGTGGGGCGGCTCGTCTAGAGCCAGGAATCGGCACCCGTCGGCCCGCGGAGAATTACCTACCTTGGCCGGTCTAGGCCCCCGCGACCATGTGGGGCTTGGCCGCGCGATGCCCGGCGCGAGCGGGGCCGCGCCGGGCATCGCGGCATGCCTGTGGGTGCCCCTGGGCTCACTGCGGCATGAGCACCCCGTCGATGACGTGGATGACCCCGTTGCTCGCCTCGATGTCGGTCGCGGTGACGTTCACCGTGTTGCCGGCCGCGTCGGTCAGCGAGACCTTGTCGCCGTCGACGCCGACGGTGAGGTCGCCGCCCTGGACCGTGGTGACCTTCTGGCCGTCAAGCTTCACGACGTCGGCAGCGAGGACCTTCCCCGGCACTACGTGATAGGTCAGGATCTGGGTGAGATCACCCTTGGGGTCCTTCAGGAGTGTGTCGACCGTTCCGGCAGGGAGCTTGGCGAAGGCCGCATCCGTCGGTGCGAAGACGGTGAACGGACCCTCCCCCTTGAGGGTCTCGACGAGGCCTGCCGCCTCGAGGGCCGCAGCGAGTGTCGTGAAGTCACCCGCCGCAACTGCGGTGTCGACGATGTCCGAGCCCGCCATCGACTCGGATGGTGAAGGGCTCGGCGTCGCAGTGGCCGAGGTGGATGCCGGTGCGGCAGCGGCGCCGGTTTCGGTGTCGTCGTTGCCACAGGCAGCGGTGGTCAGGGCTATGGCCAGGACGGCGGCCAAAGGAAGGATGCGTCGCATCGTAGGTGTCCTTTCGGGGGCGGGAATGACACCCCTTCTTCCGTGTGCGCCCTCGTGGTGGATGCATCACATTCGACAAAGTTTCAACAATTTGATGGGCGAGCAGTCCGGGCCACCCCTGAAGTCTCGAAGCGGTGCGACTCGACGGCTGGCATCGCGAGCCCGGAGCGAGCCCCGACGGCAGCGTTCGGCGTCGCATGTCGGCTGACCCTCGCTACGCGCCTGCCCAATGGGCTCCTGGCGTCAAAGCGCTACCACCGTTCGGGCCCTTCGGTCCCCGGTGCATCCACCGGCGGGTCGGCGGCGGAAGTAGTGGGTGAGGTCGCAGCTGCGACCGCACCCACCACAAGAGGAGTCTTCGATGATTCTCCGCCGCCTTGGCGTCACCGCAGTCGCCGTCGGCCTGGCCGCCGGCATCGTCGCCCCGTCCGCGTCCGCCGCCACCGGAACGCGCAGCCTCGCCGCGGTCCTCACCGCGGACGGCAACCAGTTCGACAGCAACTGGTACGACTACGACATCGTCACCGAGGCGGTTCTCGCGGTCCTCGACGCCAAGCCGGGCAGCCCTGTTGGCCTGCTCGCCGACGGCACGGTGCCGCTGACGGCGTTCATCCCGAACGACCGGGCCTTCCAGGTCCTGGCGTACGACCTCACCAAGAGGTGGCCCGGCACGGAGGCCAAGACGTTCTCCGCCCTGGTCGACGCGGTCGGCGTCGACGCCGTCGAGCAGGTGCTGCTCTACCACGTCGTGCCCGGCGCACCCATCACGAAGAAGGCCGCCGTCAACGCCGACGGCGCGGTGCTGACCACCGCCCAGGGCGGTACCGTCAAAGTCAGGGTCTACAGCCGCTACCTGCCGATCATCGAGCTGCGCGACAAGGACAGCAACGATGTCAACCCCTTCCTCAACCCGCGCGCTCTCGACATCAACGCGGGCAACCGTCAGGTCGCGCACGGCATCGTCTTCGTCCTGCGCCCCCTCGACCTCTGACCTTGCCCGCTCCCTCCGGCACTCCTCACGACCGGGATGGGTGGACTGCCCTCGGGCTGCTCACCCATCCCGTGGTGCCGGACGCCGGGAAACCGGGACCGGGCTCGTGCAGCGCGCTTGCTGCAGATGAGCCGCCTATCGTGGAGGGTGTGAGCACCGGTGAGCAGGTCGATGTCGACCCCGACGCCGACGACCTCGCCGTGCGGCTGCGCGAAGGCTCGCGGGACGCCTTCGCCGAGGTCTACCGCCAGTGGTCGCCGCTGGTGCACACCCTGGCGCTGCGCTCGCTCGGCAGCCACCACGACGCCGAAGACGCCACCCAACAGGTGTTCGTCGCCGCCTGGCGAGGCCGGCACACGCTGCGCCCGGATCGCGGCTCGGTGGCGGGGTGGCTGGTCGGGATCACCCGCCACAAGGTGGCCGACGTGCACGCCAAACGTGCCCGACAAACGCGCGACGCGCTGGCCGTCGCAAACACCTTGCCCAGCGAGGCCGGCCCACCGCCGCAGGACCAGATCGCCGCGCGCCTCGTCCTCCACGACGAGCTCGCCCGACTCGGCGACCCGCGCGGCACAATCGTCCGGATGGCCTTCCTCGACGAGCTGACCCACGAGGAGATCGCCCACCAGCTCCAGTTACCGCTGGGCACCGTCAAGAGCCACGTCCGCCGCGGACTGCTCCACCTGAGGACCCGCCTGGAGGAGGTGAACCGTGAACCATCCTGACAACGACGCCCTCGCCGCCCTCGCGCTCGGCGAGCCCGCCTCCCCCGGCGCCGCCGAACACGCCCGCGGCTGCCCTGCGTGCTCCGATGCCGTCGCCGCACTGCGCGACACCCTGACCACCCTGCGCGCCCCGGTGCCCGAGCTGATCGCGCCACCCGCCGCCGTGTGGGATGCCGTCCAACGACAGATCGACGCCGCACCGGTAGCCGCTGGCCCGACCGAACCTTCGGCGACCCCGGCCGCCGTGCGGAGGCGTGGCAACACCAGCCCCGAGGACCCTGCCGAGCGCCACGACGGGCCCACGCACGACAGCCCAGCCACGGACGACCTGGCCCGAGCGCGGACCGCCCGTGGCGGTCGAAGCCGCTACTCGCTCGCCTGGGTCGCCGGCGCGGCCGCGGCGGGACTGGTCATCGGCGTAGTGGGGGCCCGTGTCCTCGACCCCTCGGCGCCGGCCCCCGTCACGGTCGCCAGCACCAGCCTGGACACCCTGGACACCCAGCAGACCAAGGGGTCAGCGGACGTCGTGCGCAACGACGCCCGGCTGGATCTCGACGTGTCGACCGACCCGATCGACCCCGAGGGCGGATACCTCGAGGTGTGGCTGATCAACAAGGACCTCCAGCGGATGGTGTCCGTCGGCGTGCTGCCACCCGACGGGACCGACCAGTCGTTCCCGATACCTCAGAGCCTCCTCGACCAGGGCTACGTCATCGTCGACATCTCCCGCGAGGGCTTCGACGACGCACCGGCTCACTCCGGAGACAGCGTGGTCCGAGGCACTCTGCAGACCTGACCCGGGACGGCCTTCACTGCGTCCTTTCAGCCGCATGGCGCACGGTGCTGCTGACCGCTCGGCCGTCCCGCCGGTCTGGGCGATGGGTTGCCTCCCCTGCCGGGGCTGGCGACCTCGGTGCGAGTGCCGCATTCCGCCCGGTCGTCAGCCTCTTCCAAACGCCGCCGTGGTACCAGGGCCTGGCCGACGGCGCTGGGGTGGCAGGCGCTGCGCTAGGTTGCCCAGATGAGCGAGCCCGACCGGGCGGAACCCCCAGCCACGGACGTGAGCACGGGTGAACGGGTGATCGACGCGCTCTTCGAGCAGGCCGAGCACGCGGCCCCGCACGAGCTGCCCGGCCTCGTGGCGGGGCATGCGCCGCGCCTGGGGGTGCTCGACCCGACGATCTACCTGGTGGACCTGCAGCAGGTGTCGCTCACACCCTTCCTCGGGCAGGACGGGCCCGGTAGTGGCCCCCACCCCACGGTGCTACCGGTGGACTCCACCGTCGCCGGGCGGGCGTACCAGCACGAGCAGGTCATCGTTCAGCCCGGACCCGAGACCGGAGCCACCGTGTGGTTGCCGTTGCGTGACGGCGCCACTCGCCTCGGCGTGTTGTCCGTCGACGTCGCCGACGCGCAGGAGGTGGCCACCCCGGAGGCTGCGCTGTCGGTGTGGCTGCGTCGGCTCGCATCCGTCGTCGGCCACCTCCTGGCCCTGCGCACCCGCTACGGCGACAGCATCGTCATCGCGACGCGGACCGCCGAGATCGGCCTGGCCGCGGAGATCCAGTGGGGGCTGCTGCCCCCGCTGACCTTCGCCTCCGCCCAGGTGTCCATCGCCGGCCTCCTCGAACCGGCGTACGACGTCGCCGGCGACTCCGTCGACTACGCGGTCGACCCCGACCTGGTCCGGGTCGCCATCTTCGACGGGATGGGTCACGGGCTGCGCAGCGCCCAGCTGGCCTCCCTGTCCGTGGCGGCCTACCGCAACGCGCGGCGAGGCGGTCGATCCCTCACGTCGTCGGCAGCGGTGGTCGACCAGGCCGTCGAGGAGGGATCCGGCGGGGAGTCCTATACCACGGCTGTCCTTGCCGAGCTCGACACGGGCACCGGCCACCTGTCGTGGGTCAACGCCGGACACCCGGAACCGTTGCTGCTGCGCCAAGGACAGCTCGTGCGCAGCCTGCACCTCGACCCCGGCCTACCCTTCGGGCTCGGACTCACCGACACCGACCACGGCTACGCCGTCGGCACCGAGCAGCTCGAACCCGGTGACCAGGTCCTGTTCCACACCGACGGCGTGACGGACGCGCGCTCCCCGTCGGGTGCTCTGTTCGGGATCGACCGGCTGGTGGACCTCCTCACCCGCACGATCGCCGACAACCTCTCGCCCGCGGAGTCCATGCGGCGGGTGGGGCGCGAGCTGCTCGCCCACCAACAAGCCCACCTCACCGACGACGCCACCATCCTGCTGCTGCTCTGGCCCGGGCCGGCTCGGTGAACGCACCTACCGGACGTCGAACGCAGCCCACACCGTCTTGCCGACGCCCCGGTCCAGGACCACGCCCCACTCTCGGCTCACGAGGTCCACGATGGCCATCCCGCGACCTGCAGCATCGTCGGGCTGGGCGTGCACGCGGATCGGCCCGGAGGCCGAACCATCCCTCACCGCCAGGACGATGTGGTCGGCGAATGCCGTCAGTGTCACCGTGAAGGGCGTTCCGGAATGGTTCAGCGCGTTGGTCGCCAGTTCGCTGGCCACCAACGAGATGTCGTCCACGAGCATCGGCAGCTCATGGAAGTCCAGATGCCCCTGGACGAACCGGCGAACGGCGGCAACGCTGCGGGGCCGCGGCGCCAAGGTGATCTGGTAGGACCACAGGGAACCGGTAGCCACCCTCATCACCCCCGCCGTCGTTGCAGGCACCGGCGGTACGGCAAACGCCTGTGCATGATCTGGGCAAGAATGACGCCGTACCCCGTCCAAGGTAGCCAGACCCAGCGCATCGTGGTCGCGGCGGCGCAGCCAAAGGCACTGGCCCGCGAAGGACGTTCAGCCGGTGGTGGGTAGCGCACCTTCCCGAAGGTCCTGATGGTCGCGGCTGCCCATCAGCTCGCGCGCCATGCGACCTACCGTCGGCTGGCCACCGGACGCGAAGCCAGGTCGGCGCACACCTCGTCCACCGAGAGGTACAGCCGATCCCGAGAGAGGCAGCCAGCACGCCATAGCACCCTGGACGGGGAGCGGCCGACCACGAGTGCGGCGAGGATGTCGTCCTGTCGCGCGGGAAAGAGCAATCCGTGCAGGGCGGCGCGGAGGTCTTCGAGGTCGTGCTCTCGCCGACTGGTCGCGGCCTGTTCGATGGTCATGGCAACTCCCTTCGCCCGGGCGGACGCGGAGCCCACCCGGCTCTGGTCAGCGGCTGCGGTGCCAGCGCACTGGCCCGGCCTGGATTGGCGGCTGATCCGGATCGCCCAGCGTGAAGAGCCGCGCCGGGCGAACCGGGGTCGAGGTGGTGGTCTGCTGGGGGGTGCGCTGGTCGTAGCGGGCCCGGCGGGCCGGGTCGCCCAGGACCGTGTACGCGGCGATGGCCTGTTGGAGTGTCGTGCTGGAGGCTGCGTGCTCCGCTGGGTCGCTCAGGGGGCGGGTGTCGGGGTGGTTCTGGCGCAAGAGCGTGCGGTAGGCATGCCGGACCTGCTCCTGGGTCGCCTGCGGGGTCAGGCCCAGGACGGCGTACGGGTCGCTCCGGTCACCGGTCATGGCTACGCCGAGAGTTCCTTCCTTGGTGATCTGGGTCCCGGTCGGCTGTGGACGCGGGGCTCGGTGTGCAGTGGTGGATGGTGATGGTTGGCCTCGCCTGGGCCGCGAACTGGTACGCCGTCAAGGCGTGGGCGTCGCGCAGGATGCGTCGGGCGCGGTGGCACGAACGCGGCCCAGGCGAGAGTCGCGCTCGAGCAGTTGATTCATTGATGCGTGCCGGGTCTCGGGCGATCACCTGCCTTCGTTCACCCCATGTCGTTGTGGGGCGCTGGTTGGGGCGCCGCCCTGGCCGAGCCGAGGGGGCGAGCGTTGCCGGCGCCACCGTCCGGCACCCCGATGCCCCCGTTGACGACGCGACGCCCGCACACCGCCCGGCCCCAGTTGTCGCCGGGGCCGATGGTCGGTTCCCGGCGTCGCCGCCGTGGGTCTGGCCGGCGGGTGACCGGTGGGCCACTCCTGGGCCACGATGTCGTCGAACTCTGCTCTCAGCAGCTGCTCGTCGGCGTACACCAGCTCGAGGAACTCCTCGTCCACGCTGGGCGCGGCGCCGACATGGGCAGCGGGGACCGTGGGCATGAACCTCACCACCACGATCAGGCGCTGATGGCCTGCTGACCCTCGTTCGTGCGGCTGATCTCGATCTTGCGCGGCTTGGCCCGCTCCGCCACCGGGATCTTCATGGTGAGGACGCCCGCGTTGTAGCTGGCCTCGATGTGCTCGGTGTCCAGGTTGTCCCCCAGAACGAGCTGGCGGCTGAACACCCCGCGTGGACGTTCGGCGGCGAGGAGCTCGGCGTCGCTGGCCCGGGCCGGGCGTTCGGCCCTGATGGTGACCACGTTGCGTTCCACGTCGATGTCGATCGAGTCCTGGCTGACACCGGGCAGATCGAACTCGACATGGAAGGTGTCGTCCTCGCGCCAGGCGTCCATCAACATCGCCGAGGGGCGTGCCAGTGTGCCGTCCGGGCCGAGGAACTGCTGGGTGAGTCGGTCCAGCTCACGGAAAGGGTCGGTGCGCATCAGCATCGTGTTCACCTCCATGGTGTTGTTGACCGGTAACTGTCAGCGGTGCCACGGACCGCGAGGACCTGTGGCGTTCGCTATAGATTTCTTGTATCACCACCGACATACTGGTGCAAGAGGGAACGCGCAAGAATTTCTGGAGGAAGGACCCCGCCACCATGTCAGTGCCCGCTCCGGAAGGTGACCGCGGCGTGTACGGCATCTCCGTGGCTGCCGACCTGGTCGGCATGGGCGTGCAGAACCTGCGCCTGTACGAGGCCCGCGGCCTGCTCGAACCCGAACGCACCGACGGGGGCACCCGCCGCTACAGCGCGAACGACCTGGACCGGCTCCGCCGGATCGGGGACCTGCTCCACGCCGGTCTCAACCTGGCCGGCATCGGCATGGTCCTGGACCTGGAGGGAGAGAACGCCCAGCTGCGTCAAGAACAGGAGGCTCCAGCATGGCTCGCAGTGAAGACGACCAACTCGGCACCGCGATCCCGGACCCGACCAGCTCGAACAAGAACAGCAGGCCGCCCCCAGGCTAGGCCGCCACCAGAAGTGGCCAGTCGACACAGCCCAGGACGTCGACGAAGCCGACCGGCTCGAACAGGCCCAGGAAGTGGTGGTAGGCGATCCGGACGAGGAGTACCCACCCGACCCTCCCTGAGCGAACCCTCCCCATCCACAAGGCTGCTAATTCAACATGCGTCTCTCCGCCGCCTGAACGTGCGTCCCACAGGACCGGGGAAACCGACGAGGCGCACCTGAGCGACTGTCGCCCGCGGTTCATTCGAAGCCGGGTCTGAACGTCTGCGCGAGCGCACCAGCGTGGCCGTTAGCCCCGACACGATCGCGCCTCAACGGCGTGCGGACACTGGACCGCTCTGCCTCACCGCCATGTCCCGGCTCTCGCCGTGAAGGCCTGACCATCCGCCTCCCAACCAAGCGAAGGGAGCCACGTTTGGCGAAACGTCCTTGGTTTGTCACGGTGAGGCATAGCCTGCAGGAACTGGGGGCGATTGCTGAGGTTTCACCTCTTCGCTCCCGTAAGGGGATTCAAGGATGAAGAGAACAGCCAGCATTTTCGCAGCCTCACTGCTGATGGGCGGCGTGGGCGTGAGCCCCGCCTTCGCAGGTCCGAGCGCATCGGGCGGTGGCGCGGCCACGTCTGGGTACAACTCGATCCCCTCCAAGGTGACGGGAAACGTGGCCAGCATCGGTTTCGAGGCCACGCAGACAAGCGAGTTTGGGGATGCAGTCGCCCTCAGCGGAAGGAACCGGACCCTTAACTCCGTGACGGTGTTGCTCTCGAGCTGGGCTTGCGAGACCGGAGCGTGGAATGGCACCTGCCAGACGACGCCTGGCGCCACCTTCAATGTGCCGATCACGTTCACGATCTACGACGCGACCGGCATCACTGCTCTCGCTACCACGGTGGAGAACGTCGCCGTCGCGTACCGGCCATCCGCCAGCGCACAGTGCGTCGGGGGCGACGCCGGGAAGTGGTACAACTCCAAGGACAAGACCTGCTACAACGGCTTCCCGCAGACCGTCACGGCGGTCATGAACCCCACAACGTTGCCCGACAACGTCATCTGGTCGGTGAAGTACGACACGTACAGCACAAACGGCAACGTGTCGACGCCTGCCGACTCGCTCAACGTCGGGGCCTTCAGCTTCCCAAACGCGCCGTACTCGGGCACGGACCTCAACGCTGACGAGGCGTTCCGGAACGGCGCCATGGAAAGCGGTTGGACCGGGAACCGGCCGTTGGGCGCCGTCACCACCGTGAAGTAGGCCAGCGCTACACCGGTGCCTCACCGGTCCGAAGGGCCCACTCCCAACACTGGGGAGTGGGCCCTTCGGAATCCCGGCCAAACCTCGAGGTCTCGGGAAGCCGATGATGACGCGCTCCACCTCACCTGACGGCCGCGTTGCGCAGGCCGACCCGCGCCACGCGGTGCGTCCAAGAGCGGAACCTCGTCATCGCGCTTCCACTCGCCGCCCATCCGTGTTCTATCCACGCGGAACTCATGCGTCATAACGCCGCATGGATGTCGCGTCTACAGGATCATTCGTCGCCGTGCTTGGTCTGGTCAGGACCGACCTGGCGTAGAACTGAGCGCTCGAGGGGGGCCTGTCATCATGATGGCCATGCCCACCGCCGAGGTCTACACCTTGCTGCTCGCCGCGTTAGTCGCGGCCGGGGTGCTTTGGCTTGTCACCCGATTCAACGACCGGGATTGACAGGGCCTCGGGGCGACGTCGATGTGACCTGGTCACCCGCGCAGGTCTCCAGAGGTACCCCAACTGCCGTTGTGTGGGACTCCGACCCCAGCGAGACTGCGTCAGCACCGCGAGCCGTTCACCACCCATCAGCCGTTGACTTGCGGTCGTGACTTGCTCCGGTTCTACGCTGGCTGGATGCTCGACCTGGACGCCATCGATGTTGAGGAGATCGCCAACGCACTGGCGGATCAGACCGACTACGAGCATCGATGGTTGATCGACCCGAGAACGGGCGAGGTTGTCTTCTGGACCAGCGACTCTGGGCATCGACGGTGAGAACCCGGTCGAGCTCGACGAGCTGGACCTGATCCTGATCGACCCCCTTCCGTCCTACGTCTGGTACCAGGACATGGTCGACTTCGCCGACGGCATCAGCGACCGCGGCGCCGGCGAGCGCCTGACGCCGCTCACTGGAGGGCAAGGGCGCCTTCCGGCGCTTCAAGAACGAGCTCTACCAGGGACACCCCGAGCTGATCTCGGCCTGGCACGCCCTGCGGGATGCCAGGGCACGGGTCCGGGCCGTCCAGTGGCTGGCGGACGAAGGACTGATCGAGGAGGACGCCGCTCAACAGTTCCAGCGAGACCAGCTCGAGCCCGCCCTGCCGTGAAGCCGAGCAGTGTTGAGTCCGCCAGATCCGCGAAGTTCTACCTGCGTCATACCGCCGCGAGTTTCCTACCGGGAGAAGCCGCGAGTTGAGGCTGATCCAGGCAGTGAAAGGCTTGGCCCCATGCCTGACTTGATCAACACTTGGCTCGCTGCCGCACGGAGTGGGTCCCGGTGAACATGGCGGCCATCGCCCGTCACCGCTGATGGGACAGGATGACACCATGGAATCCGATTCCCACACGACCATGTCCTCGGAATCTGGAGCCCCTGGCTCCGAGATGCCCCACCGCGTCCTTGGCCGGACCGGGCGCCCGGTGTCGATCATCTCGCTGGGTACTTGGCAGCTCGGTGCGGACTGGGGCGAGGTCCGCCCCGACGATGCCCAGGCGGTTCTGGAGGCAGCGGTACAGGCCGGCGTCACGATGTTCGACACGGCCGATGTGTACGGCGACGGACGCAGCGAGCAGTGCATCGCGGAGTTCCTTGTAGCCCACCCGGGGCTCGACACGTTCGTGGCCACGAAGATGGGCCGGCGAGTCGACCAGAGGCTGGAGAACTACTCGATGGCGAACTTCCGTGCCTGGACCGACCGCTCGCGCTCGAACCTGCGCACCGACACCCTCGACCTCGTGCAGTTGCACTGCCCCCCAACCGAGGTGATCAACAGCGACCAGGTGTTCGACGACCTCGACACGCTCGTGGGCGAGGGGGTGATGGCCGCCTACGGGGTGAGCGTCGAGACAGCCGACCAGGCGCTCGCGGCGATCGCCCGGCCGTCGGTGGCGTCGGTCCAGATCATCATCAACGCCTTCCGGATCAAGCCCCTCGAACGGGTCCTGCCCGCAGCACTGGAAGCCGGGGTGGGCATCATCGCGCGAGTCCCGCTGGCCAGCGGCCTCCTGTCGGGGCGATACGACGAGTCGACCGCCTTCGCCGCCGACGACCACCGAACCTACAACCGGCACGGGGAGTCCTTCGACCGGGGTGAGACCTTCTCCGGAGTCGACTTCGACGAAGGCGTGCGCGTCGCCAGGGAGTTCTCCGCCCTTGCCGCCTCGCGTGACCTCTCACCCGCCCGCGCAGCGCTGGCCTGGGTCGCCCAGCTGGAGGGCGTCACGACGGTGATCCCAGGCGCCCGTTCACCCGAGCAGGCCCGGCAGAACGCCACCGCAGGCTCCGTGCCTCCGCTGGGCGAGGATTTCACGGCAGCGGTCACCGAGCTGTACAACCTCCGCCTGCGGGACTCGATCCACGACCTCTGGTGAGTAGTTCGCCCACCCGATCCCTCCCTCGCTCGATCGATCGCCCGTGGCGGGCCCAGAACGCGACGATGCCCGACGATGCAGAGGGCTGGCGCTACCGCTGACGCGTCGACTCGCGCACCACGAGCCGCGTGGGCAGGGGCGTGTCGGGAGTCGCGGGCTCGTCCTCCTCGAGGGCCAGGAGGACCTTCTGCATCATCAGCTCGCCCAGCGCCGCGAAGTCCTGGCGAACCGTGGTCAGGGGTGGGTACAGGTAGGCCGCCTCGGGCACGTCGTCGAAGCCGACCAGGCTCACGTCCCCGGGCACCGACAGCCCGCGCTCACGCAGTGCTGCCATCAGGCCCATGGCCATGAGGTCATTCGAGGCGAAGACGGCCGTACCCGGCTCGACCTCCATCTCCTTGCCGATCAGGTAACCCGAGCGGGCAGTCCAGTCGCCGACGATGGGCTCCGCGATGCTCAGCCTCCGCTCGGCCAGCTCGTCACGCCACCCCCGCACGCGCTCTATCGAGTCGGTGGCGCGTGGGGGGCCGGCCAGGTGCACGATCCGATCGTGCCCTTGCTCTGCGAGGTGCCGAACCGCTGAACGCGCACCGCGGTACTGGTCGATCGACACGACGATGGGGCTGCGCCGCTGCGTCGAGGCGGATGCGATGACGGGGACGCCGAGCTCGAGTCCGCGCACCATCTCCAGCACCCCGCTGTCGATGACGATCAGCACGATCCCGTCGACCCGCTCGCGCAACAGCGCCTCCACGGTTGACTTCACGCTCGCAGGGTCGTCCCCCGCGGTACTGACCGTGTCGACGCGGTACCGGGCAACGCGCGCCGCGATGTTGAAGTGCATCGCGATCACGTTCGGGCCGTGGTCGGCGACGCTCGGGGCGATCAGGCCAATGGTGCGCGTGCGCCTGGTGACCAGCGACCGAGCCTGGGGCGAGGGGCTGTACCGGAGCTGGGCGATCGCACGCTCCACCCGCTCACGCGTGGCCGCACGCACATTGGGCGACCGGTTCAGCACGCGCGAGACGGTCTGGTGGGAGACGCCGGCCAGCCGCGCCACATCGAAGATGTTGGGAGCCCGCTCGGGCCTGGTCTCAGCCACGTTCGTCTTCAGGCTCGGGCACGGAGGGACGCGCAACCAGCGCGAGGAGCTGGTCGACGGACACGTCGGCCGAGCGCACGGTCTCGATGATCCTGCCGTCCTTGAGGACTGCCACACGGTCACCGACGCGCAACACCTCCTCGAGCTCGGCGGAGACGAACACCACTGACAAGCCGTTCCCCGCGAGCTCGGACACGAGGTTCTGGATCTCGACCTTCGCCCCGACATCGATCCCGCGGGTGGGCTCGTCCAGGACGAGTACTCGGGGTGAGACCGCGAGCAGGCGCGCCAGTAGCAGCTTCTGCTGGTTGCCACCCGACAGCTGGCCCGCCGGTTTGTCCAGGTCGGGTGGCCTGATGTCCAGCGCCTCGACCCAGCTGGCCGCGAGCTCGCGCTGGCGCGCCGTGCTGATCCGGCGCATGATCCCCCGCTGCGACTGCACCGACAAGGTGATGTTCTCCAGGACGCTGAGATGGCTGACGATGCCGTCGGCTCGCCGATCCTCGGGGGAGTACACCACGCCCAACGTCATTGCCCTGCGCGGGTTCGCCAGGTTCTCGTCGCGCTGCTCCAACCGGATGGTCCCCGACTGGAGGCGATCCACCCCCGTCAGCGCGCGCGCCAGCGGCGTCCGCCCCGAGCCGAGCAGGCCCGCCAGACCCAGAACCTCGCCCTCGGCGATGTCCAGGTCGGCGTCGGCGATGCCGGGAGCGGCCGTGATGCCGCGCGCGCTGAAGAACACGGGCCCGTCACCCTCGGATGCCCCGCCGCCGGGGCTGGCCCGGTAACTGGAGACGTTGTGACCCAGCATCTTCTGGACCAGGTCCATGCGCAGCAGATCGCTCGTCCGGTACTCCCCGACGAGTCGTCCATCGCGCAGGACGGTGACACGGTCGCAGATCTCGTAGACCTGATCGAGGAAGTGCGAGACGAACAGGATGGCGACGCCGCGCGTCTTGAGCTCGCGGATCACGCGGAAGAGCTCGGCCACCTCGTTGAGGTCCAGGCTCGACGTCGGCTCGTCGAGGACGAGCACCTTGACGTCGGTGGAGATGGCCCGCGCGATCGCGACCAGCTGCTGCACCGCCACCGGGTGGGTGCCCAGGATGGAGGCGGGATCGATGTCCAACCCCAGCTCGTGCAGCGCGGCAGCAGCGTTGCGACGCATACCCCGCCAGTCGATCAGGCCGAACCTGCGCGACTCCCGACCCAGAGCGATGTTCTCGGCGACCGACACGTTCGGCAGCAGCTCGATCTCCTGGTAGACCGTGCTGATACCCGCGACCTGGGCATCGTGCGGGGTGGCGAAGGTGACCTGCTGCCCCTCGAGTCGGAGGATCCCGGACTCCATCCCCAGGGCGCCCGTGATCGCCTTGACCAGGGTCGACTTGCCGGCCCCGTTCTCGCCCATGAGCGAGTGCACCTCGCCGGGGAACATCCGGAAGTCGACGGCATCCAGCGCCGTCTCCTCCCCGAAACGAACCGTCGCCCCCGTGAGCTCGAGCAACGGTCGCGCAGGGTCCACCCGGCCATTGTCGTCGCCGGTCGCGGCACGCACCTGCGACACACCGATCCCCTCCGTGCGCCTACTCCCGACGCTCCGACCGGGAGACGATGAAGCGCTGGATCAGGATGAACAGCAGCAGCAACCCGCCGACGATGATCTGCATCCACGCCTGCTCCGCGCCCAGGAACGAGATGACCGTCTTGATGGTGCCGTACACCAGCACGCCGATCATGGAACCGAGCACGTACCCTCGGCCGCCCGAGAGCAGCGTGCCACCGATGACGACCGCCGCGATCGCGTCGAGCTCGGTGCCGATTCCGTTCCGCGGGTATCCGGCACCCGAGTACGCGGTGAGGATCAGGCCGGCCAGCCCGGCGAGGCTCCCGGAGATCAGGTAGACGAACACCTTGGTGCGGGCCACCTTCAGGCCCATCAGCCGGGCGGACTGCTCGTTGCCACCGATCGCGTAGACGGTGCGGCCGAAACGCGTGTACTGCAGGACGAAGGCGCCGATCCCCACGGCCAACAGGGCGATGATGCCGGTCGGGGTGATGTACCAGTCCCCGACCTGGAACCGGGTCGACTGCAGCCACAGGACAGAGGAGTCGTCCACGCGGATCGACTTGAGGCTGACCACGAACGCCAGACCACGGGCGAGGAACAGTCCCGCAAGGGAGGCGATGAACGGCTGAACGTCGAAGTACTGGACGAGGATGCCGATGAGCAGGCCGATCACGGCACCCGCGAGGAGGATGACCGGGACCGCGACCGCGGCCGGCATCCCGCGCCCGAGGAGACTGGCCAGCAGGATGCCGGTGAACGCCATCACCGAGCCCACCGACAGGTCGATCCCGGCGGTGAGGATGACGAACGTCATGCCCACCGCGATGACCATCAGGTAGGCGTTGTCGAGCAGCAGCGCCGACATGTTGCCCGGGCTGACGAAGTCGCCGAAGTACAGCTGCGCGGCGATCAGCAGCACGACCAGCACCCCGAGTGCGGCGAAGGTCGGCATCAGGGAGGCATGCCTGTTGATGAAGCGGTCGTCGGCCTGCTTGGGGCTCGAGCGGGTGGTCTCGGTCGTCTCCGTGGTCGTCATGCCCCAACCTCCGCCTTCGCAGGCTTGTCTGCCGTTCCATCGGATCCGGTCGCGCCACGAGGCCGTCGTCCGAGCTGGCGAACACGCGGCGACTGGACGATGACCACGAGCACCACCACCAACGCGAAGAACACCGGGCTCTGCGCCGAGGGGACGCCGAGGAACAGGATGGTCGAGTTCAGGGTCTGGATGATCAGGACGCCGATCACCGTGCCGGCGATGCTGAACTTGCCCCCCTGCAGTGATGTGCCGCCCAGCACGACGGCGAGGATGGCGTACAGCTCGATGAAGAGCCCGGCGGCGTTGGCGTCGGCGGCCCTGATGTTCGAGCTGTAGATGATGCCCGCGATGCCGGCCATCAGCCCGCTGACGACGTACACGCTGAAGATGATCCCGCGCGACCGGACACCGGCCAGGCGGCTCGCCTCCGGGTTGATGCCGACCGCCTCGGTGAGCATGCCGAGCGCCGTCCTGCGTTCGAACGCGCCGATCAGCAGGATTGCCGTCAAGGAGATGAGGAACGCGAACGGAAGAATCAGCAGGTACCCGGTGGCGATGTACTCGAAGGGCCCACTGTTGACCGTGGTGATGAAGCCCTCGGTGATCAGCAGGGCCACACCACGGCCCGCCAGCATGAGCACGAGCGTGGCGATGATGGGCTGGATCCCCAGCACCGCGATGAGCATGCCGTTCCACGACCCGAGCACGAGCGCCACGAGCAGCGCGACAACGACCGCGGACACCACCGTGCCGAGGTTGTCGGGGTTCCCCGAGTCGTGGATGATCGTCAGCGCCACGGCGCCCGATACCGCCATCACTGCGCCCACCGACAGGTCGATGCCGCGGGTGGCGATCACGATCGTCATGCCCAGCGCGACCAGCATGAGCGGTGCGCTGTTGCGCAGGATGTCGATCAGTGCGCCGTAGAGCTGTCCGTCGCGGACCGTGACCTTGATGAACTGCGGCCGCGAGAGCGTGTTGACCACCACCAGAGTCAGCAGTGCGGCGATGGGCCAGAAGAGCCGATGCTTCACGACACCCATCAGGCAGCGCTCCCGTCACTCTGTGTTGGCGATGTACTCGATGAGGTCATTCAAGCCGACCCGGTTGGAGTCGAGCTGCCCGATCTCTCGCCGGTCACGCATGACCACCACGCGCTGGGCCAGGCGGAGCACCTCCTCGAGCTCCGAGGAGATGAAGATGACCGAGAGCCCGGCCGCCGAGAGCTCAGCGACCTTGCGCTGGATGTCGGCCTTCGCGCCCACATCGATGCCGCGCGTGGGCTCGTCGAGGATGAGCAGCTCGGGAGCAGTCGCCAACCAGCGGGCCAGGAGCACCTTCTGCTGGTTGCCGCCCGACAGGGTGCCGACCACGGAGTCGGGGTTCGCCGGCCTCACGTCGAGTGCCTCCATGTACTCGGCGACCACGGCGTCCCGCTCAGCCTTGCGGATCTTGTGCCTCCATCCGCGACGGGCCTGGATGCCCAGGACGATGTTCTCGGCGACCGTGAGGTCGGAGACGATGCCTTCCCCGCGACGGTCCTCGGAGGAGAACACGATCCGTCGCTCGATGGCGTGGCGCGGAGTGCCGATCCTCACGGGCTCACCGTTGATGGAGATCGATCCGGTGTCGGCCCGATCGGCTCCGTAGAGCAAGCGGGCGAGCTCGGTGCGGCCCGAGCCCAACAGGCCGGCCAGGCCCACGACCTCTCCTTGGAACACCTCGAGGTCCGCAGGCTCGAGCACCCCGCGGCGCCCCACGTCCGTGGCCTTGAGGACCGGCACGCCGGATCGGTCCACCTCTCTGTTCGAGGCCTCGGAGATCGCCTCCAGGTCGTCGAGCACGCGGCCGATCATCTTGGTGACGAGGTCGTGACGGGGCAGGTCCTCGATCAGGTACTCGCCCACCAGCTGACCGTTGCGCAGCACGGTCACGCGGTCAGAGATCTCGTACACCTGCTCGAGGAAGTGGCTCACGAACAGGATGGCCACGCCTGCGGTCCGCAGCTCCCGGATGACGGCGAACAGCTGCTCGACCTCGCCCCGGTCCAGGCTGGAGGTGGGCTCATCGAGGATCAGCACCCGGGATTCCAGCACCATGGCCCGACTGATCGCGACCAGCTGCTGGATGGCCAGCGAATGGCTGGACAGCATCGTGCGGGTGTCGATCTGCACGCCGAGGCTTCTCAGATGCTCAGCGGCCTGCTCGTGCACGCCCTTCCAGTCGATCCGGCCGCCCCGGTGCGGCTCATGGCCCAGCATCACGTTCTCGCCGACGGACAGGTTGGGGCAGAGGTTCACCTCTTGGTACACCGTCGAGATGCCCGCGACCTGGGCGTCGGCGGTCGTGTGGAACACGACTGGGCGGCCGGCCACGGCGATGTCGCCGGAGTCGATGGCGTACACGCCGGTCAGCGCCTTGATGAGGGTGGACTTCCCCGCCCCGTTCTCGCCCATGAGCGCGTGGATCTCACCGGATCGCAGGCTGAAGTCCACGCTGTCGAGGGCCAGAACCCCCGGGAAGCTGATGGTGATGCCCCGCATCTCGACGATCGAGGATCCTGGCGGGCTTGCCGCGTGGTTGCTCACGTCAGCCACCTCTCCGGTGTGTGCGGCACACCGACCGGGGGGCCGGAAGTCCAGCCCCCCGATCGCGTGCTCACTTGTCGTTCAAGGGAGTACGGATTGCCTCAGTACTTGCGTGAATCGATGACCGCGGCGGCCTGCTCCTGGGTGAAGGAGTCGTCCTCGACGTAGATCGCCTTCTCGACGGTCTTGCCGGCAAGCACGTCCTTGACCAGGCCCGCGGCCAGCTCGCCCAGCAGTGGGTTGCACTCGACGATGTAGTTGATCTTGCCGTCGATGAGCGCCTGCATACCGTCCTTGACCGCGTCGATGGAGACGATCTTGATGTCCTCGCCAGGCTTGGCTCCGGCGGCCTCGATCGCCTCGATGGCGCCCAGGGCCATGTCGTCGTTGTGCGCGAAGACCAGGTCGATGCCGTCGGCGCCGTACTTCTGCAGGAAGCCCTCCATGACCTTCTTGCCACCGTCACGGGTGAAGTCGCCGGTCTGCGAGTCGATCTTCTTGATCTTGCTCCCTGCAATGGCTTCGTCGAACCCGGCAGCACGGTCGTTCGCCGGCGCCGAGCCGGTGGTGCCCTCGAGCACGACCATCTTGGTGTCGGTGTTGCCGTACTGCTCCTTGGCCCACGTCCCGGCAGTCACGCCCTCCTTCTTGAAGTCGAGACCCACCCAGCTCGCGAACAGGCTGTCGGGGGCCGTCACGGTGCGGTCCTCGAGAATCACCGGGATCTTGGCGGCCTGGGCCTCCTTCAGGACGTCGTCCCACCCGTCCTCGACGATCGGAGCCATGACGATCGCGTCCACCTTCTGGTTGATGAACGAGCGCACCGCAGCGATCTGGGCAGCGGGATCGTTGTCCGCGGCATTGAACGTGAGGTCGAACCCGTTCTCCTTGGAGAAGGCCGCCTTCATCGACTCCGTGTTCGCCGAACGCCAACCACTCTCCGACCCCGTCTGCGCGAACCCGACCTTGATCGGGTCGGAGTTCCCGGCACCCGAGGACGCAGTGCCGCCCGCATCGCCCGTGGATCCCGCGCAACCTGAGATGACGAGCGACATCGCCCCCATCAGAACCGCTCCTGCCAGCATGCGCTTCCTCATGTGTGGTCCTCCTTGACCTGGTCCGGCTCCGATGCCGGAAATGGGGGCTTGCTCTCGCGGTCCGAGGGGACCGTGACTCGAATGTTAGCCCTAACATCTGGGCCTGGCGCAAGAGTTCCGAGATCACGAATCAGGTATCCGCTTCCGCGCCACCACCTGCTCCTGGCCCTTCCGGCAGCAGGAACAGAGCTGTCCGCGTAGCTTTCGTTAGCCTTAACATCCAGCGTCACATGGGCCGGCCTCTCGCCGACGGCACACACGCCGTGGCCTTCATGAGCTCGGCGATCCGGCAGCGAGTGACAGTAGGACCACCGGGTACAACGATCGCGCCCGCGGTAGCTCGACCGCTGCGCCGCTTCCCTCCTGACCGCCAACCTGCGGACGCACCGCGCAACCGCAGGTCCTGGCGCAGAGTCACTCGGCGGGGTCGGTCAGTCCGGTCGTCTGGTCTGGCGAGGGTGGCGTTGACGCTCGTGTCCGGGCCAGGGCGCTCAGGCTCGTAACCCGCTGATGGACAAGCAGCTCGATGCCGTTTCGGCACCCCTCTGATGTCAAGGGGCCGGCTCGAGGCATCTGGGGATGGTGGTCTTCCGCGTGCTCGTTGCCGCGGGTAGCGTTGTTGGTGCGGGTCCGGGAAGTGGCTGATCCGAAGTGCCGGTGTGCGGGTGTGAGCCGGCCGCGCTGGATTTGTGTGACGCCCCGCGGTGCCCTCCCGGACCCGCGTCCACCCCCGCTGTGACAACGGTCTTGGCGTCGGTGCGGAGCTGGCGGTACAGGGCGTCGGAGATCCGCCGCTTGGGGCAGCGCATGGCTTCGGCCCTGGTCTTGCCGGCGGCGATCTTGCGCCGGTAGTAGGCCCGGCCCTCGGTGTCGAGGCGGATCTGGGTGGTCGCGGCGGTCCGGTGGGGTCGCCCTGCGGTCGAGGCGTACCGCTCGACCTCCGTGGCTAAATATCCTCCACGGCAAGGTCGTCCCGCTTATCGAGCTCATCCGGTCGTGGATACCACGGTCCGCGTCGTGCCCGTTGGTGACTGGCATACGGTGAGCGGCGTGGCTGCTCGGGGTCGGGAATCAGGGGCGTGGATCGCTCTGCGATCCGGCTCACTCAATCTCGCCGCAGGAGGTCGTCGATCGCTTCTCCCAGCTGGGCGAACTTCTGGGAGTAGGAGACGCTGGCTCCCGCGGGGGCCGGACTGGATCCGACGGCTTGAGAGGCGTCGGAGTAGCGGGATCCAAGGTTGCTAAAGATGACGACGATGTAGCCCCGACCGTCCTGACCGGGCAGCGCCGTCACGATGCCAGCGTCTGAGCCGTAGTTGTGGGTGAGACCGGTCTTGTGGGCGAAGCTGACCTGGGCGGCCATGTTGCAGGGCCGCACGTCCTGCCCATAGGGGGTCCCGCCCACCGTAACGGTGCCGTCGGCGCCGATCCACCGCGCCGGCACCCGGGCTGGAATCCCCGCGCCCGGATAGGACCGTCCGCCCCAGTTGGTGGTGGACAAAACGTCGTGGAAACCTTGCTGCTCGAGAAGTGACAGCAGGCGCTGACGCGAAGGCGTCGTCAGCAGTTCGGAAGCTCCCACGCCGCCGTGTTCGCGAAACGACAGTCGGCCGCCTTGCAGGAGCAACAGCAGACGAGCGGTGTCCATGGCGGTCATGTGGATACTGCCCACGCCCCACCGGGTGCCGGTTGCCGAGTCTGTGCCGTTGACCTGCAGCGTGGCCATACCCAGCTGGGCGAAGGTTCGGTTGAGCTCGTTCGACCCCGGCTCGAGCTGGTGCAGGACGTGCAGCTGCTGCAGCAGGAGGCAGGTCGCGGAGTTGTCGCTGGATGTGATCATTGCGTCCAGTGCTTCTGCCACCGTGGGCTCTGCGCCTTGGGTGGGCAGGGTTTCGCCTTCGATTCCCTCTGCGCCGGGCGCAAGGTTTACGGTTTGCTCGGTGAGCGACAGGCGCCCGGCGTCGACCTGGCGCAGGACCTGCACTGCCACCAGGAGCTTGAAGGTGCTGGCCGGGTAGGGGGACATGAATGGCTGTCCCGAGACGCCGGGGACGAGGGCCGACCCGTCTGGGTAGGGGGTCGTCGAGAACTGGTGCGTGGTCGCGTCCTCCCAGCGTGCGAGGTCCCAGGCACGGAAGTCCGTGTGCAGGGAACGCAGGTCAGGACCCAGCGTGACGGCCCGGCATCCAGGAAAGTCGCGGGACTGTTGCACGTTCGCCGCCGCCGTCGCCTGTCCCATGCTGTCCAGTTCGATCACGGCGAGGTCGACGTGCGGAGTCTGGTTCACAGTCGGAGCAGGCACACCACTCCCTCGTTTGCCCAAATCGATCACGCTGGGGAAGTCGACGCCCCGAAGAACCTCCAGGACGAGTCCCCCGAGACGCTCGCTGTCGGCCACCGCACCGAAGCCCTCGCGACCCTGATGGATGGGAGGCTGCCCGGTTGGGAACTGTGGCACGACGCGCTCCTCATCAAGACGGCACGGAACCGAATCGTCGCGACGCTATCCCAGCCGGAAGCTCACGCGCACCAAACGGAGCCGAGGACCCAGTCCTTCTCTCGTCGGCACAGGGCGAGGTGCCGTCCACGACCACGTCCCGGACCTTGCCAAGAAGTGTTGCGGGGTGGGGGGCCGCGATGTCCCCGATGTGGGGGTCGAGAACGACCAGTCACGGTTACCCGGCCCCGACACACCGTGGTTGGACGGAGAGCCCACGACGGAGGATGTCCTGCCCTGTCGTTCGGGATGCGTCACTTCGCTGGCGGGGTAATCCGTTCAGCGTCCTCTCGCCTGCGACGAACCTGGCGCGCGCGGTCGAGAAACGTGGTGAACAGTCGGAGGTGGGAGCTGTCGCCCGGGTGGAGGTCCTCGGGGTGGTACTGGACAGCGACCAGCCAGTAGTCGTCGTCAGCCCACTCGATCGCCTCGATGCATCCGTCCTCAGCCCACCCGGTGGCCATCAGCCCGTTCCCGAGCCGGCCGACCGCCTGGTGGTGCGCGGAGTTGACCCGCACCTGCTTGCGCCCGTAGATGTCGGCCATGCGGCTGTCTTCAAGCACGCGCAGGTCGTGCGCCAGCACCGTCCGGTCCGCCGGTCCACGATGGTCCAGGGGGCCCGGCGGGAGATCCTGGACGAGGGTCCCGCCTCGGACCACGTTGATCACCTGCAGGCCCCGGCACACGCCGAGGACGGGGATCCCACGTTCGATGCATCCCTTGAGCAGCGCGTACTCCAGCCGGTCGCGTGGCTCGTCTATCACCGTCGTCGGATGGACTGCCTCGCCCCAGAGCGAGGGATGCGGGTCCGGGCCGCCGGGAAGGACCAACCCGTCCATCGCCGCAAAGAAGGCATCGTCCAGGGGCGCGTGGCCCAACGCCGAGACTAGCTGGAGCGAGGCGCCGGTCAGCGCCAACGTCTCGAGGACTACCCCCCGCACTCCGAGCTGGCGGGGGTTGCCCGGGAGGTCGTAGCCAAGCGTGACCACGACCGTCGGGGTTACTGCCAGCTCGCCCTGGTCCGTCCCGTCAGACCGGCGGATTGCCGTCGTCGTCAGCATGCCCGGACTGGTGTGGGCCGTGGCGGATGGAGCTCGCTCATGACGCGCAGGCCGGGTTCGGCGTGCCGGATGCTGCTGATGGTGTTGACCACCGCGGCCGCCTTTCGAGGTCGCCGTGCAGTCCCAGTGGGACGCCGAGGTGGAGGTCCGGGTCGCCCGTCAGCCAGATGTCGTCGCGAGAGGGGCCGATGCCGACCGCCATGCTGAGCCGCAGTCGGACGCGTTCTACGCCATCCACCCTGTCGGACAGCTGACGGCGGCAGTGGCCGCAAGTTGGCTGACCGGTCCCAACCCCAGGGCGGGGGGGTCCGGAGAGCAATGTGCGCGCGACCATGCGCTCGGCCTTGCTGAGGTCGCCGACACTACGGCGGACGCGCTCGCTGACCCCTATCGAAGACGCCATGGCCACGAGCCTAAGGGATCGCTTCGGACCACGTTCCTTTCACCCCGGACTCGCAATGGCCGGCGCGACAACTGGCCGAGTCATGGACGCACGCACGTGACATCGACCCCAGAACGGTTGCCGCGAACTCCCCGACCTCACCGGGTTGATCGTGACGACCGCTCCTCGGCAAATGAGCGCGAGTATCGAGGTCCGTCACAGTGCCGCGGGTTCAGCTACCGGAGTGCGGCAGTCCGGATGCCTGCGTGTCATCATCCTTGCGTGCGCGTGGTGGTGGTCGGAGCCGGAGTCAGCGGCCTGAGTTGCGCTCGCGTGTTGCTGCGCGCTGGCCACGACGTCACCGTCGTCAGCGGCGACCCACTCCACCGCACGACCTCCTACCTAGCTGCAGCAGTCTGGTTCCCCACCGCCGCCGGCCCGGCGGAAGCCGTCGCACGCTGGGGCGCGACGACATACGACATCCTCGCGGCGGACGCCGAGAGGCGCGTGCCCGGTGTGGTCATGCGCGAGACACTGATGCTGTACCGCGAGGCGCCCGACCGCTCGCTCCCTTTGCCCGCCTGGGCGGCAGCGGTCGGCGAGGTGCGCGCGGCGGACCGAGATGAACTGCCTCCAGGCTATGCACATGGGCTGCGGTTCGCTGTGCCGCTGGTGGAGATGCCGCAGTACCTGCCGTATCTGCACGAGCAGGTGCTGGCAGCAGGCGCCACCCAGGTCCTGCGTCGCGTCACACGGCTGGACGACGTGCTCGACCTCACCCCGGACGTCATCGTGAACGCGGCGGGGATGGGTGCCGGTGCGCTCGTGGACGACGACACCGTCTACCCAGTCCGAGGGCAGATCGTTCGGGTCACCAACCCCGGCCTGACCTTGTCAGTCCGCGACGAGCAACACCCTGGTGGTCGCGCCTACGTGCACCCGCGGTCCACGGACTGCATCCTCGGCGGGACGCTGGATGAAGGCAGCTGGGACACCGAGCCGGACCCCGCAGAAACCACGGCGATCCTCCAACGGTGCACCGACATCGCCCCAGGGCTTGCCGACGCCCAGATCCTCGAGAGCGTCGCGGGGCTGCGACCCGGACGGCCCGAAGTTCGGGTGGAGCTGGACGAGGACCTGATGCCGGTCCCGGTCGTGCACAACTACGGACACGGCGGATCCGGGATCACCATCGGATGGGGCTGCGCGCAAGACGTAGCCGCCTTGGTGGCGGAGGTCGTCCGGCCTGTAGGTCGTAGATCCTGACCCGCACGTCCGCCACCGGCATGACAGGACGAATCGGGGGTGCGTCTCTGCGCCGCGAGTTCACCTCGCGCAGCGGCGTGAGCGGACGCTTCCCTCGAAAAGCAGTGGTGAGCGCAACACCTCACGGCTGTACTGGATGTCCGTCTGTGGTCGAGGAGTTGATTGAGGTGGTCTCGGTGACGGACTACGGTGCACTGGCGGAGGTCTACGAGTGGCTCATCTCGGATGCGAGGCTCACACCCGCCGGGTTCGTCGCGACCTTCGATGACGTCATCGAGCCCCTTCCGACAGCCGCAGCAGTCCTCGATTGCGCGTGCGGTACCGGGCAGCTGGCGGTTGGACTCGCCGGTCTCGGCATGCAGGTTGTCGCGACCGACGCCAGTGAAGCCATGGTTCGTCGGACTGGAGAGCTGGCTCAGGAGTTCGGTGCTTCGCTGCGGACGGTTCGAGCCGCCTGGGATGAGTTGCCCGGCCACTTCGACGACGCCAGCTTCGACATGGTGTTCTGCGTCGGCAACTCGTTGCACCATGCGCGGGGTGCGAGCGGCCGGCTGGCTGCGTTGAAGTCGATGTCACGGCTGCTGCGTCGCGGAGGACACTTGGTTCTCACATCCCGCACCTGGGAGCTCGTACGCGCCGGCGGCTCCCGATTGGACATCCGTGACCGACTGGTTCACCGGAACGGCCGCGATGCCGTCGTGATCTATCGCTGGGAAATTGCGCCACGGTGGGAGCAAGAGCACCACATCGAGATTGCTGTCGCGGAAGTAGGAAAGGACAGGTCGGTCCTGGTCCACTCCGAGCAGCTGTCGTCGTGGCCGTACCGGTATGACGAACTCGTGTCGGAGTTGCAGAGCGTCGGACTAGGTGTCGAGAAGAGCACGTTCAACCCAGAGGTCGAGGGGTACCTGGTGGTGGCAACCAAGGAGTAGGCACCGACACGCCTTCCGACGCCGACGCGAACAGCCCGCTACCAAAGTCGTGCACGCTCATCGGCAGATCCGGACGTGTCGGCCTGCGTCTCTTCGCCGCAGAATCCGCTAGCGGATTGCGGTATGTGAGTGCGTGGGCTGGCAGCTTTGCCGATCTCCATGTGTGAGTTCTTCGTCGAATGGGTCGCTCGTTCCAGCGGTTGCGCGGCCTACTCGACTTGGCCGTTCATCCAGGGCCGGCCGTGGCGACGTGACCGATCTTGCGGGTGCAGGTGTCAGGTCGTGCCTGCGCGCCGTCGGATCGTGAGCACGCCTGTGTCTGCGACGTCTTCGGCGACGTCGGCGAGCTTGCGGTTGGTGTCTTGGCTGGCGACGCGGAGCAGGTCGAAGGCTTGGTCTCTGGTGAGCCGGTGTTGATGCATGAGGATGCCCATGGCCACCCCGATCTCCCGGTTGCTGTCCAAGGCGCGCTCAAGGTTGGTGGCTCGGTCTTTGGCGATGGTCTCCGCTGAGGATTGACGCGGCGTGCGTGGCCAGGACCAGCCCCATACCAACGGCCTGCTCATCAAAGGCGGAGCGCTGGTCGGAGTAGATGTTGAGGCTGGCGATGAGTTCGGAGCCGTCCAGTAGGTGCAGTCGTTGAGCGAAGACACTGCGCACGCCGACCTCAGAGGCCACCCGCTGACCCCACGTCGGCCAGCGGTCGTCGGCGGCAGCATCTCCGGTCACGTAAACCGAGTCGTCCAGAGCCGCATCCACGCACGGGCCCGACCCGAACTCATACTGGAGCGCGTCGGCGCGTGTTGCTGCCTCGTCGGTGGAGGCAGGAGTGGTGAACCGTCCGGCGCGAAGGTGGCTGACGCTCGCCCAGCGGGTGCCCGGGACACGCTCGGCGGCGACGGAGACCAGGCGTTGCAGCGGGCTGCCCGACTCATCGGGCGCCACCTCGATCGACAAGGAACGCATGGCCTCTGCCACGTCGTGCAGATCCAACTTGCGGAACGGTCCCAATGACCTGGCCGTCCCGGTCGAGTGCCTTCGAGCGCTCCATCTGATCTCCTCCTCAGCTGCCTCGCAGGCAGCGACCCACGCTCAGTATGCGCGGACCAGCCGGCCGCAACGCCGGGTGGTGCTGCCTTTCGTTGCTATGACGCGTGGGGGTCGCCCAGGAAGGGGCGGATGACCTCGAGGGCGACGGAGAGCTCGTCTTGCCCGGCCTGTCGGGCAGCAGCTGCGATGATCTCGCGGGCGCGAGCCTCGTCGACCGCTTGAGCTGCCATGACCACCCCGGTGGCCTGGTCGAGGACGCTGATGTCCTCCAACTTTTGCGAGGTCACGCGCGCCGCTTCTCGTGTGTGGAGAAGGAGAGGTCGGCGTTGTGCACGGCCCCGGGCGCCCACGCGCCCATGATCGCGGCTACCCGAGGCTCTTTGCCGCGGAACGCGTTAGGCGTGGCCGCGTACAGGTTGACGCTGCCCACCACCCGACCGTCTTCCTGAACCGGCAGCGACAACGTGCTCATGACCCCACGGGCGGCGCTGGCGCGAGCGAACTCCGCCCAACGCTGCTCGTTCAACAATCCCTCGTCGTTGTCGCCCCCGTGCACCGTCGACCCCTGCAGGGCGGCGTCCACGCACGGCCCGCCGAAGACGTACTGAACCGCATCCAGGAGTGCAATGTGCTCCTGCGTGGCGGCAAGCGTGAAAGTCAGGCCATCCCGCACCGTGGCCACGCTCAGCCCGACGAGGTTTGGCACGACCTCCTCGACCAGTGCGGCCTTGCGCACCATTTCAGCGCCAAGAGGTCTGTCCACGACGTCGGCTAAACCGGCCAGGGCGCGGTCGGTCTCGGGTACTGGTTCAAGCGGCATAGTGACCTCACCCCTACCCGTCCTGGCCCGCAAGGAAACAGGATCAGCAGCGCATGACGCATCACCCGCTCACCGTCCTACCCCTGCGGCACCGATGCTTCTCACACCGCCTCACTGAGTTCATCTTCATGCGGCATCAGCGGACGGATCGGAGTACGTCACATAGCCGCCTATCCAGGGCGTCGGATCGTCCCAGTGCACGCCCCCGCCGGACTTCCCGGCAAGCACCGATGCCAAAGGGGCGGGGGCCTCCCGTGTGGAGGGCTGTCCTCGCCGGCCGGTTCTGCCTTGCACGGGCACGGGATTCGGCCGGGCAATGAGGCTTCTTGCCGCGATCTACGAGGACCATAGGTCCATAGCCGCATGTGAGGTCATCGTCGGCGCCAGACCCGTGCGGGGTGCGGGGTCGATCAGGAACCGGGGACCGGGCCCGTCGAGTCGCGCCTGACGATCTGGGTGGGAAGACGGACGTGAGACGGTGTCGGCTCCCGCCCCGCGAGTAGCTCGACGAGCATCCGCAAGGCGGTCGCTCCGATGTCGTGCAGTGGTTGCGCGATGGTCGTCAGGCTCGGGCGGCAGAGCACGGACTCGGGCACGTTGTCGAAGCCGACGACGGACAGGTCCTCCGGCACCCGCAGCCCGAGCTCTCTGGCGACCTCGATGGTTCGGATCGCGGAGATGTCGTTGGCGGCGAAGACGGCCGTGGGTCGGTCCTGTCGAGAGAGCAGCTCGCGGGCGGGGGCAGTTGCGGTCTCGGGCCGGTAGCCACCGACCCGGACCAGCTGTGCCTCGACCGGGACGCCGGCACCAGCCATCGCGGCCCGGAACCCGTGCTCTCGCAGACGCGCGGACTCCAGGTCCTCGCGACCGCCGAGGAGGGCGATCCGCCGATGCCCTAGGGCAAGCAGGTGCTGTGTGGCCGCGATCGCCCCGGCGACGTTGTCGGCGTCGACGGTGGGGATGCCGGCCGGCCCGGTGTGTGGGTCGATGGCGACGACCGGAATATCGGCCGGCGCCGACACCACGGTGGGTGTCACGAGGATGGCGCCGTCGATCAGCGTTCCCCCCAGGCGACTCAACGAGCGACGCTCCCAACCGACTGACCGCCCATGGTGGCCGCCTGAGTAGGCGAGCAGCTCATAGCCGGTCTCGTCGATCGCACTGGAGACCCCCTTGAGAAGTTCGGTGCTGAACGGCTCGAACTCGGCGACCAGCACGCCGATCACGTTCGTCCGGTGGCTCCGCAGGCTGCGTGCCCCCAGGCTGGCCTCGTAGCCCAGCGATTCGATGACCTCGGTGACCTTCTCGATCGTGCTCTGGGCGACGCCGTAGCGGCGGTTGACGACCTTGGACACCGTGGCCACCGAGACACCGGCGACGCGCGCGACATCCTCCATCCGGACCCGTCCCCCCGTCGTCATGGGGGCGACACTATCGGCAGGGTCGGGAGTGCCCGAACGGTCCGAAACCGATGTCGACATCGGTCCAGTTTCCGCGTCGACAGCTCAGCCGACGAGGTGCTCGATGGCGAGCTGGTTGAGGCGGACGAACCCGTAGTCGCGCTCGGCGGCCTTGTCGGAGTCGAACCCGTCGTCTGCGGCCATGAAGTCGGCCAAGGACTCCCCGGCATCCAGGGTGGGCTCGGCGAGCGAGTTGACCCCGGCGTACTCGAGGGCCTCGGTGACCCGGGGGTCGCTGCGGAATGCCCTGGCCTTGTCGGCCAGCAGGAGGTAGGTGCTCATGCACGCCTTGGCGGACTCCCACACCCCTTCGAAGTGCTCAGTGCGGGAGGGCTTGTAGTCGAAGTGACGTGGCCCTTCGTACCGGGGTGCGTCCGGGTTCGCGGCGAAGCCGTTCTCGAGAAGGTCGACGGTGAAGAACGCCGAGAGCAGGTCACCGTGGCCGAAGACCAGGTCCTGGTCGTACTTCAGGCCGCGCTGTCCGTTGAGGTCGATGTGGAACAGCTTGCCCGCCCACAGCGCCTGCGCGAGCTGGTGCGTGTAGTTGAGATTGGCCATCTGCTCGTGGCCGGTCTCCGGGTTGACTCCCACGATGTCGCCGTTGTCGAGCTCGGCGATGAACGCCAGGGCGTGCCCGACGGTCGGAAGGAAGATGTCGCCCCGGGGCTCGTTCGGCTTGGGCTCCAACGCGATCCGCAGGTCGTAGCCGCGCTCCTTGATGTACCCGGCGACGGAGTCCAGCCCTTCCTTGTAGCGCTCGAACGCCGAGTGGAGGTCCTTGCTCCCGTCGTACTCCGCCCCCTCGCGCCCGCCCCACATCACGAACGTCGACGCGCCGACCTCGGCGGCGATGTCGACTGCCCGCAGCACCTTACGAAGCCCGAATCGGCGCACCGAGCGGTCGTTCGAGGTGAGCCCGCCGTCCTTGAAGACCGGGTGGGAGAAGGTGTTCGTCGTGACCATCTCAATGACCAGGCCGCTGCGGTCGCAGGCCCCCTTGAGCCGACCCAGGCGGTCGGTCTGCGTGGCCTCGTCGGCGTCGAAGGCGAACACGTCGTTGTCGTGGAAGGTGATCCCCCACGCCCCCAGCGCTGCGAGCTTCTCGGTGTACTCCCAGGGGTCGAGGGCGGGGCGGGACGGACCGCCGAACGGGTCGGTGCCAGTCCACCCGACGGTCCACAGACCGAACGAGAACCTGTCCTGTGCTGTTGGCTGTCGCGTCATCGTTCCTCCAGGTGTCGTGTCTTCGGCGACCGCCCGTTCGGGCGGGCGGTGGTGCTCATGGTGCTGGGGTGGTCCCGGTCGCCCGAGTGGTCCCTGTCGTCTCGGTTGCCTGGGTGACGACGCACCGCTCGTCCTGCAGCGTGACCGCGTGCACTCCTCCGGTCAGGCTGACGGTGACCTCGGTCGCGTGGTCGGCGACGGAGGCGCCGACCCACACCTGAAGCTCGCCGGGTTCCACGACCCGGCGGCCGCCGCGGTCGGTGAAGGCCAGGCGCGCTGGGGGCACGGTGAAGGTGACGTCGGCGCAGGCGCCCGCCTCAAGGTGGAGGCGGTGGAACCCGAGCAGCTGGGCCACCGGGCGCGTCACGGACCCGATCACGTCGCGGCCGTAAAGCTGCACGACGTCGTCCCCCGCGCGGGTGCCGGTGTTGGTCACTCGCACTCGGGCGACGACGGGCTCGGAGGTCGCACCGGCACGTATCTCGAGCGCCTGGTGCCGGAACGAGGTGTAGGACAGCCCGTGGCCGAACGGCAGGGCCGGGGTCGAGGCGACCGAGGTGCACGTCGCCGTCCCCGCCGAGGACGGGGTGGAGGTAGGTGAACGGCTGGGCACCGGCCGACCGCGGCAGGCTGACCGGCAGCCGCCCCGAGGGGTTGACGCGGCCCGAGATCACTCCCGCGATCGCGGTGCCGCCCTCCTCACCGGGGAAGAAGGCCTGCAGCACGGCGGCGCACCGCTCGAGGGCCCAGCCGACGGCGTAGGGCCGACCGGTGAGCAGGACCAGGACGACCGGCGTGCCCGAGTCGAGCACCGCCTCGACGAGCCGGCGCTGGACCCCGGGCAGCTCGAGGTCGTCGCGGTCGCACCCTTCTCCCACGGTGCCGCGGCCGAAGAGGCCCGAGTGGTCCCCGACGACGACGACGGCGACATCGGCGCGGGCGGCGGCCGCGACGGCATCCGCGATGCCCGAGGTGTCGTCGTCGTCCACCGCGCAGCCCCGCTCGAAGGTGATGTCGGCGTCCGGAAGCTCCGCCGACAGGGCGGCGCGCACCGTCGGGACGACGATGCCCGCGGGCGTCCCGGGGTGCTGCGGGATGACGTGGTTGACGAAGGAGTAGCAGCCGAAGAGTGCCTCCACACGATCAGCGTTGGGGCCGACGACGGCCACCCGCGAGGGCCGGGCCAGCGGCAGGGTTCCGTCGTTCCCGAGCAGCACCACGGACTCCTCAGCCAGCCGAGCTGCCACGCGGCGGTGCTCGGGCCCGTCGAGGTCGACCGTCGCCGGCGGCTCGTCCTCGAAGGTCGCGTCGAGCAGCCCGAGCTCCTCCTTCTGGGAGAGCGCTCGGAGCACGGCCCGGTCGACCAATGCCTCGTCGACCACGCCGTCGCGCACCGCGGCCGCGAGCGGCCCGAGGTAGGCGTCACCCGTGGGCAGCTCGATGTCGACCCCCGCGGCGAGAGCGAGCCCGGCCGCCTCGCCGAGGTCCCCGGCGACGCGGTGGAGAAGGTGGAGGAACGCGATGCCGAAGTAGTCGGCGACGAGCGTGCCGTCGAAGCCCCACCGGTCCCGCAGGAGCCCGGTGAGCAGGTCGGGGTCGGCAGCCACGGGCACACCGTCGATCTCGCAGTAGGAGTGCATGACCGATCGTGCCCCGCCGTCGAGAACGGCCATCTCGAACGGGACGAGGAGGACGTCGGCGAGCTCGCGGGGCCCTGCGTGCACCGGGGCGAAGTTGCGTCCCGCCTGCGCGGCGGAGTAGCCGACGAAGTGCTTGAGCGTGGCGTGGACGCCGGCTGACTGGAGCCCGCGCACGTAGGACGTTCCCACGGTGCCGACGAGGTACGGGTCCTCGGAGATGCACTCCTCGACCCTGCCCCATCGCGGGTCGCGGATGACGTCGAGCACTGGCGCGAGGCCCTGGTGGATTCCGAGGGTGCGCATCGACGCCCCGATCAGCGCGCCCATCTCCTCGACGAGAGCGGGGTCGAAGGCCGCACCCCAGGCGAGCGGGGTCGGGAAGGTGGCGGCGGTCCAGGCGCCCAGGCCGGTGAGGCACTCCTCGTGCACCAGGGCGGGGATGCCCAGCCGGGTACCGGTGACCAGGCCCCGCTGCCACTCCCACAGCCACCGGGCCCGCGCCACCGGGTCGACCGGTCGGGTCCCATACGGACGGGTCAGGTGGCCCAGCCCGTGCCGCGCGGCGTGTTCGAGCCCGGACGCCTCGGCGAACTCGCCCTGGAGCGGGGCCACGGCTTCGCCGTCGTCCTTGTCCCAGTAGCCGACGATCTGAGCGAGCTTCTCCTCCAGCGTCATCCGGCCGAGCAGGTCGAGCACGCGGTCCGAGGCGGCAGCACCGGCCGGGGCAGACGTGTGCTGGGGCTGGGTCATGGTCACGATCGGGTCCTCGATGAGGTCGGTGGGGGAACGGAGGTGGCCTGGCGCGCGGGTGTGGTCATCCCTTCACCGCACCTTGGAGGCCGTTGACGATCCGTCGCTGCATGGCGAGGAAGAAGACCAGCGCGGGGATCATCGCGAGCGTCGTGAACGCGAAGACCCCGGCCGTGTCGGAGGAGTACTGCGACGAGAAGTCGGCTACGCCCAGTGGGAGCGTCTTCATGTCTCCCTGGAGCAGAAGCAGCGGCAGGAGGTAGGCGTTCCATGAGGCGACGAAGGCCAGGACCCCGACCGTCACCGCCCCCGGGCCGGAGAGTGGGACGACGATCCGCCAGAAGATCTGGATGCGGGACGCGCCGTCGATGACGGCGGCCTCTTCCAGCTCGTTCGGGATGGCCATGAGGAATGGCCGCAGGATGATGATCGTCACCGGCAGCGCGAATGCGGCCTGTGGCAAGGCAACTCCCCACCAGGTGTTCCCGAGGTGCAGCTGCCGGGTGATGATGACGAACAGCGGGATGATCGCGACGGTCGCGGGGAACAGGAGCCCGAGGACGAACACCAGGTACAGCGGCTCGCGCCAGCGGAAGCGGTACCGAGCCAGCGGGTAGGCGGCCATCAGGCCGAAGACGACGGTGATCACGGTCGTGATGAGCGCGATGACCGTCGAGTTCAGCGCGTACCGCCAGAAGCTGGGACTGGCCAGGACCCGCTGGTAGTTCTCCAGGACCCAGGGGTTCGGAAGGCCGGCGGGCGACTCGGCAAGCTGGGCGTTGGTGCGGAAGCCGCCAAGGGCCGCGTACACCACGGGCCCGAGCGTGAACGCGACGACGACCAGCGCGACGAACCAGACCAGGGGCGAGCCGCCCTGGGCGGGTCCGGAGGCACGCGGACGGCGCGATGGCCGGAAGGCGCCGCCGCCATCCGGGGGCGACGAGGTGCCCGGCACGGGCATCGTCATCGGGCCGCTCACCGGACTCTCCTCATGCCTGCGTCCGCCTCGGCGACGTCACGTCGTAGGACGAAGAACTGGTAGAGCAGGGCGAGGATGAGCGCGACGGCGAAGAGGATGACCGACGCCGCCGTGGCGATCCCGTAGTTGTACCGTTTGGTGCCCTCGGTGATGAGGAAGGTAGCCATCGTCGTCGTCGCGTTCGCCGGCCCGCCACGGGTGAGGATCCAGACCATGTCGAAGAGCTGGATGGCGCCGATCATCGACAGAAAACCCCAGGTGCGCAGGGTCGGGCCGAGCAACGGCACGGTGATGCGGCGCTGGACCTGCCACCACGAGGCGCCGTCGATCTGGGCGGCCTCGATCAGCTCGTCCGGGACGCCCTGGAGCCCGGCGAGGAAGAGCAGGACGGCCAGACCGAGGTACTTCCAGGTGAGGACGAAGAACACGGTGTAGAGGGCGACGTCGGGGGTGCCGAGCCAGCCCTGCTCGGGGCCCGAGATGCCGACCGCGCCGAGCAGGGTTTCGACGACCCCGTACTGCGGCTGGAGCAGCTGGAACCACACGACGCCGGCGATCACCTCGGACAAGACGTACGGGACGAAGATGATGGTGCGCAGCAGCCCTTGCCCACGCATCTTGCGGTTGAGCAGGAGCGCGATCGCCAGGCCGACGGGCAGCTGCACCAGGATGGACAGCACGACGATCACCATGTTGTGCGTGAAGGCACCGATGAAGACGTCGTTCGTCAGCACGGACACGTAGTTCTGCAGGCCGACGAAGTCGACGAGCGGGCCGAAGCCCTTCCAGCGATAGAGCGAGAACTGCAGGGCACGCACGATCGGCCAGACGACGAAGATGACGAAGATCGTCAGCGCCGGCCCGACGAAGAAGAGGACCTCGAGCCCCATCCGCAGGGAGGCCCGGCGCCCGCCCGGCGGCGCCTCCGGGCCGTCGGCCGTGCGACTGCACGGCCGACGGCGTCGGAGGAGCCCGGGGACGCCTCTCGTGGGTCCGCGGTGCGTGTCAACGACGTCACTTCTCCGCGTCCGCCGCCTGCTGGGTCTTGTCCACGATGTCCTGCGGAGTCGCCTTGCCGGCGAACATCAGCGCGATCTCGTCGTTCATCGCGCCGCCGACGGACTGGCCGAAGGCGGTGTCGAAGTACAGCTGCACGTACGGAGCCTCGTCACGGACCTTGAGGAGGCCACCCAGGGCCGGGTCCTTGACCGCGCCGGTGGCTGCCGGGTTGGTCGGCAGGCCCATGTCGCGCTCGGCAAAGCCCTTCTGGACATCGTCGGACAGGAGGTACTTGGCGAACTCGACGGCAGCGTCCGGGGCGTCCTTGGACACGGCCCAGGCGTCACCACCGCCGAGCGCGGCGCTCTGGTCGCCCTGCCCGCCGACGACCGACGGGAACGCGAACCAACCGGTGTCCTCCCCGAGTCCCTTCTTGTCCTCGGTGAGACCCTGCATGACACCGGGCTCCCAGTGACCCTGCATCTCCATGGCGACCTTGCCGGTGGCGAGCAGACCCGAGGCGCTCCCCGGTCCGGTCTGGGCCGGGGTGGACAGGAAGCCCTTGTTGAAGGGCTTGACCTCGATGACCTTCTGCAGGTCCTCGCCGGCCTTGATGAAGCACGGGTTGGAGAAGTCCAGGCTCTTCACCGCGTCCTGGAGCACCTGCTGCGGGCACTCGCGCAGGGCGAGGTAGTACCAGTAGTGGGCCGCCGGCCACTTGTCGCCCGCTCCGACCGAGACCGGGTCGATGCCCGCGGCCTTCAGCTTGCCGACGGTGGCGGACAGCTCGTCCAGGGAGGTGGGCGGGCTGGTGATCCCGGCCTTCTCGAAGAGTGACTTGTTGTACCAGAAGCCGACCACGCCCAGCGAGAACGGCAGCGCGTAGGTCTTCCCGTCGACCTGGAAGCCGGCCACGTTGCCGCCGAGCTTGCCGATGACGTCCTTCGCCGGCTCGGAGAGGTCCTTGGTCAGGCCCGCCTCGACGTGGTCGGCGAGCTCGCCGCCGCCGCGCTCCATGTAGACGTCCGGTGCGTCACCGCTCTGGAATGCCGCGTCGAGCTTGGTGAGCATGTCCTCGTGCTGCATCGCGTTGACCTCGATGGTCACGCCGGGGTGCGAGGCCTGGAAGTCCTTGGCGACCGTCTCGTAGTAGCCCTTGCCGGGGTCGGTGTTGGAGTTGTGCCACCACGTGATCGTCACCGGGCCACTGGACCCAGTCGAACCGCTGCTGCTGTCGCTGCTGCTGTCGCCGCCCGTGCCGCAGGCGGCCATGACGGCCACCACCGCGCCGAGTGCGACAGCCCGTGCCACCGGGGAAGTTCTCATCTGTGTGCGCTCCTCGCCATTGAGAGAGTTTGGTACGGCCAAAATGGCAGCGTCGCCGACGCATGTCAATCGTTTTCGATAACGTTATCGAACTGTGAGCCCAACCGTTGATGAGGAGGCGAGGACCGTGCCCATCAGCCCCACTCCGGTGATGTCGGCGGCCGGGAACGGCCGGGTCGCCGCCCTCACCTTCGACGACGGACCCGACCCCATGACCACCCCCGGGCTGCTCGACCTGCTGCGTCGTCACCGGGTCCGGGCGACGTTCTGCGTCGTCGGCTCGCAAGTCGGCGCCGGCGGCGGGGATGCCGTGCTGCGTCGCGTCGTCGCCGAAGGCCACCGGCTCGCCGCGCACGGGATGACGTATGCGGACATGGGTCGGTGGAGCCCCGCCAGGGTCCGTGAGGACCTGGTCGCGAACGTCGCCGTCATCCGGGAGGCGCTGAGGGATCCTGCCGCGAGCGTCCCCTGGTTCCGGGCACCCAACGGGAGCTGGGGTCGCACCGCCCAGGTCGCCGTCGAGCTAGGCCTACAGCCGCTGGGAGTCACCGGCACGATCGACGACTGGCGCACCCAGGACGTCACGACTCTGACCGCAAACCTCCGGGCGGCGATACGCCCGGGCGGCATCGTCCTGGCCCACGACGGCGGCGGCGACCGCCGGGGCACGGTGGAGGCGCTCGGCGTCGCCCTCCCGCAGTGGCTGGACGACGGGTGGCGCTTCACCCTGCCGACACACCCGGACGCGTCAGTGACGGACCACGGTAGTCCTTGACTGGGCTTGCCGAAATGAGTCTCCGACCGCGAGCGCACGGACCTTCGCACCACTGCAGAACGGTTGCGGCCCATGAAGATGGCGCTGACGGTCGGGAGCCGACAGGTCGCCTCGCAACCAGCGCAACGGCCCGGTGAGCGCTAGCTTCCAGGTGCGTCACTTCGGCTCCCCTCTGTTGTCAAGAGGCGGGTTCGAGGGGTCTGAGGATCGTGGTCTTCCGTGTCGGTGTGGACGCGGGTAGCGTCGTTGGTGCGGGTCCGGGAAGTGGCTGATCCGAAGTGTCGGTGTGCGGGTGTGAGCCGGCCGCGCTGGATACATGAGACGCCCCGCGGTGCCCTCCCGGACCCGCGTTCGCATCGGTTGTCGCGGCCGTGCGTGCGTCGGCTCGGAGTTGTCGGTACAGGGCGTCGGAGATGCGCCTTTTGAGGCAGCGCATGTGCTTCCAGCGGGGTCTTGCCCGCGGCGAGCTTGCGCCGGTAGTAGGCCCGGCCGGGGGTGTCGAGGCGGATCTGGTTGACGGCGGCGATGTGGATGACGTGGTTGGCCTTGCGGTTGCCGGCGCGCGAGAGCCGGTGGCGGATCTGCTCGCCGGAGGAGGCGTCCAGCGGCGCGGTCCCGGTCCAGGACGCGAACCGGTTGCGGTCGGTGAACCGGGCGACGTCGCCGACGTCGGCCAGGATCCGGGCGGCGACGACGGGTCCGACACCGGTGAGGTCCATCAGGTGCGAGCCGCGGGCGATGACCAGGGTCTTGAGCTCTTTGCTGGAGGCTTTCATCTTCTTCTCGATCGCGACCATCTCGGCGAGCTGCTCGAGCGCGAGCCGTTTACGCGTCTTGCCGACCGAGTCGCGTGGCCGCACCGAGGCCAGGATCGCCTTGGCCTGCAGCGCGGTGATGTCCTTCTTGGACTGTCCTGGAACCAGTTCGGACAGCAGCCGGTGCAACCGGTTGACCGCCTGGACCTTCGACTTGGACAGTTCGTCCCGCCGGTCGACCAGCATCCGCAGCACCTCGAGGTCGGCGTCGTAGGACAGCACCCGCAACGTCTTGGTGCGCACCGCGACCACGGCGACGGCGTGCGCGTCGTGGGCGTCGGTCTTGCGGTTGTGGCCGGTGTCGAGCAGCCGCGCCCGGGCCGACAGCTTCGCCGGGACGTCGACGACGTGCTCACCGTCGGCCAGCAGCCGCTGCGCCAGCGGCCGGCCGGTGCCGTTGCTGCCCTCGACCGCCCACACCCGATCCGGGTAGGACGCGACCTGCTTGCGCATCGCCGCGTACCCGGCCTTGTCAGTGCCGAACCGTCCGGTCGCCAGCACCCTTTCGCGTCCGTCGACCACCTCGATGGTGGCCGACAGCTTGTGGGGATCAACCCCGATGAACACCTTCGCCATGAGCTTCGCCCTTTCCGCCGTCGCTGGTTGATTGACGCCGGGCGGGCATTGCTACTGAGAGCTGGGCAGTCCCCTCTGGAGCCACGCACCGGCAACGGCACCCGCCGGGAGAGCAGACCGAAAGAGAGCCACACCGGTCACGCTGGTGGGCAGCCGCGAGGAGAGCCTCCCGCCGAGCACCTGGACCGAGTCTGGCCGGACACCGGTCCTACCGACAATCGTCAAGTAGCCGCGTTGATCTCGACCCACTCGTGGTCAGGCCGATTGCATTCCTCGGCGGACCAGCAGATAGGCCTTGCAGCCCAAACACAGCCCTGTGGAAGCGTCAAGTGCTGCCAAGCCGAAGGTGAGCGCCGTCAGGCTGTAGCCAGGCACATCGATGCCGAATACGAAGAAGGTCAGCGCCAAGGCGGTGAACAAGAAGCCGAAGAGCTGGGCGAACCTCGCCGGCCGAGCATCCTCCAACGCGGTTGGTGCCCCGAGCCGCGGCCAGATGAAACGGGCATAGATCTGCGCCCAGAGCGACCACTGAAAACTGACGAACGCGGTGAAGGCAAACACGGCAACCTGCGAGGCGAGTAGGCCCAGGCCCAGCGGACGAGCAACGTCAACGATGAGCAAGACCGCGGCGAGAACTCCAGCGGTTGCCCCGGCACTGAACCGCTTGAGCCGCGGATCGATCTGACCGCGGAGCGGGCACGCAACAATTGGATTGCTGGACACGAGACTTCTCCGGACATGGGCCAACTGATCCGATCCACGGTAGGCCGCCACCGCAATCAGCACCAGCACGTCGGGCCGGGCAGGGCCGAGAGTCACGCTGACCATGCGTCACATCGCCGCGAGCCGTCCGTCCTCAGTGCGGCATGAGTCGGTTCCCCGCAGCGGCGTGGCGAATCTGGTCGTGGGAGAACGCGCGGGTGGCGGTGTCCATGGCCTCGGCGAGCTGGTCGAGGGAGTACCCGATCCGGCCGCCTCCGGTCAGCGCCTGGTGCAGCCGCTGCCAAGTCACCCGGCGGCCGCTCTCGAACAGCAACGGCAGGGACTGTGCCCCGGTCGCTTCGTGCCGTGTCACCTCGGCGGGACTGGCCACCGCGGTGTCGGCGAAGCGGACCTGCCAGCGCCGGGTCGGGCCGACGACGTTGAGGGTCAGGCCGGTTTGACCTCCCGGTGACACGGCACCGGACAGGGTGACCCGTGGCCCGCTGGTCGGGAACGTCAGCGCGTAGGCGCGCTCGCCGCGGTGCAGCACTCGCAGTGCGCCAGTCGGGCTGAACAGGGGCCGAACCAGCGCGAGCTGGTCGAGCAGCGCGGTCGCGAGTCCGCCCGCCTCAGCCGTGACCAGGCTGTCCACGATGGAGGCTGTCTCGGCGTCGGCGACGACTTCCTCCTTGGCGGCCTCCCAGGTCCGGTTCGTCGCGTACGGGGTGTCGACGGCGACCACCGCGCTCCCGGCCACAGCCCGGGCCAGTGCCCGCACCCGGGCGGGTTCGACCGGGGTGGGGCTGGCCACCACGACGGCCTTGGCACCGTCTTTGACGGCCCGGGCCAGCTCATCCGGCCAGTGCGAACCACCGGAGACAACGACGACGTCGGGCGCCTCGTCACCGTCACTGATCCGGAACAGTCGGGGAACGCTGGCGAGAACGGCGCGCTGGGCGGCGTCGCTCTCGGTGCCCAGCCCTACGCTCAAGACGGTCATCGCTCCTCCAGGATCAGCTGGTCTGCACCGTCGGCGAGGTGCAGTGCGTAGAGCAGGTCGTCGACGGCTGTCTGGACCGGCGGCGCAAGCTCGGCTCGGCCGTTGACCACGTCGGACAGGTGCAGCCACTCCTGCTGGTACCCGTTGACCGGGTACTGCCACACCGACTGCGACTCGCTGGTTGACAGGGTCGAGGTGGCCGACCCGGCCAGCACGTACGACGGCGGGAACTGGACGTGCAGTTCGGACCGCGAGCCGAAGACGTGCATGGTCCAGTCGGGTCGCCACTGCCCAGGGAGCACGGCAATCAGCTGCACTGCCGTGCCACCACTGCGGAACGTGAGCTCATACCCCCAGGGGTTGAGATAGCCAGCAGACAGCACCTCGTCAACAGTTGGCGCGAACCGACGCACCAGAGGCAGGTTGTGGGTGGCAAGACCGAGGATGCCGCCACGAACCCCAGCCGCCCACACCGGCGGACCAGATGGGGCAGCGCCTGGCGCTGGTCCCGCAGGCGGCGTGGGGGCGACGGTCAGTTGGGTGGCGAGGGCGACCAAGTCGTCGTTGCTCGGCAGATACACCACCACCCGCACCAGGGATACGTCCTCGGACAGGTCGCCCCAGGCCAGGCTTGCCGCGGCGACCGCAGGGTCGTGCACGTGCATCGCACCGACAACCACCGGAATCCCAGAGCTCGCCGACACGTCGGCGATCCGCTGTGCCTCCTCGACGCTGGTCGCCAGCGGCTTCTCGCACAAGATCGCGCGCTTGCCGGCCCTGGCGGCCGCCTCCACCTGGTCGGCGTGGAACTGGTGAGGGCTGCAGATCGCGACGACATCGACGTCCGGGTCATCCAGAAGGACCTGCACGTCGGTGCTCGACCGTGCACCACTGCGGGCGGCCAGGTCCTCGGCCACCTCGGCGTTGACGTCCATGATGTGCACGACACGGAAGTGGTCGTACAACGTGGCCAGGGTAGGCAGATGGATGGCCTGGGTCACCGGTCCGGCCCCGATGATGCCCACCCCCAACGGCCTGCTCTATGACATCACCAGCTCAGGACGTCCCGCCCACATGGACAGGATGATCGAGTTGTCGATCTGCAACGGACAGGA
>CAVUXS010000004.1:0-244137 GCA_963745545.1 uncultured Actinomycetota bacterium | reverse complement strand
CGGTGGCACAGTGACTGTGACTGACGGGGACGCGCGCTACTCGGCGCGCCACCGCCCGACGCCGCCTTCCCCGGCGGCGCTCCAGGCGGGGCACGCTCCTGGTGGTGGCGCCCCTGCCCGTTCACCTCAACGAGGTGCTGGACCTGCGCCTGCTGGCGCACGGCTACGAGCGGGTTGCCGCGTGGGTCATCGACTCGTTCCGCGACGACACCATCCCTGACGTCGCACGCTCTCTGGGCCACTTCGATGACCTCTTCATCACCGATGCGGAACTGGTGGACCTCTGGGCAAAGATCACGCGCACCCGGACCTCGTGGATCCCCATCGGGGTCGACGCCTTGGGGAGTGCCCCCGTCATCGGCGCGCGCGAGGTGGACGTTCAACGGATCGGGCGCCAGGCGACTGAATGGCAGGATGATCAGGCGACGGGCGAGCGCTCGCCCGAGCACACCTGTCGTTCGGCGGGTCCATCCCTTTGCAGGCGGATCACGCGGCGAACCTGCGATTCGTCCATCAGGCCATGGCCCGCGCGAAGGTGACCTTGTCGTGGTCGAACATCGCCGCGCCGGCTGACTACACCCACCCCACGCACGAGTACCTGACGTCACGGTGGACGGACGCGTTGGCTCACGGGGCGGTCGTGGCCGGCGTCGCACCCCGGCGCCGAGCTTCTGACGCGCTCCTGTGGCCGGGCGCGACGGTGGATATCCCCGTCGGCTCTGTTGACGGTGGTGCAGGCATCCTGGCGGAGCTCGTCGCCGACTGGACCCCGGACCGCGCTCGGCTCAACCACCTCCACGCCGTCGAGAGACTCGACTGGCGTTGGCGGTTTCGCGAGCTCTTCGCCGCCCTGGATCTGCCCGCGACGAGGCTGGCCCCTGAGATCGATGCACTCCGCCATCGATCCGAGGCGCTCAGGTCAGTCACGTGGACTGACGGTCGGCGCATCCAGTCGCCCGATGCGCACCATTTCGGCGAACCCCGGGCTCGACCTCGCCAGGTCCTCGAAAGGTCCCAGGCCGATCAGCGCCCCCTCGTCGAGGTAGGCGACGGAGTCGCAGTGCCGCACCGTCGAGAGCCGGTGCGCGACGATGATCACGGTCACTTCCCCGTGGAGCGCGTCGATCGTGTCGGTGACCCGCCTGTTCGGCGACGGTGTCGAGGGCGGAAGTGGCCTCGTCGAGTACTAGGACCTGGGCGTAGAGGGCACGCGCGATGCCGATGCGCTGGCGCTGACCCCCGGAAAGGTGAGCCCCGCGCTCCCCGATGGTCGCGTGAATGCCATCGTCGAGGGTGCCGACGAAATCCCCGAGCTGGGCGCGGACGATCGCCAGCTGCAGCTCGTCCTGGTCCACGTCGTTCCAGTCCTCGCCGTAGGCGATGTTCTCCCAGAGCTCTCCATCGGTGAGGTAGACGTCCTGTGGCACATAGCCGATGCGTCGCTGCCACGAGGCGCCCAGGGTGCGCAGGTCGCGGGAGTCGACGAGAACTGCGCCCGACGAGGGAGCCTGAAAGCCCAGGATCAGATCGACCAGGGTGCTCTTGCCCGAGCCGCTGCTGCCGACCAGCGCCAGCGACGAGCCGGCCGGGATGCCGATTGTCACGCCGGTGACAGCGGGTGTGTGGCTCCCGGGGTAGACGAACGTGACGTCGGCAAGTTCGATCCGCGACCTGAACGTGAAGGCCTCGTCGACTGCAGGTCTCGAGGCGAGGAAGTCGCGGGACCCCCCGGATGTCGGCCATGACGAGGTCCGCCGCCCGGTGTCCCGAGCGGGCGCTGTTCAGGGCGGCTGACGCGCGCACGAAGCTGGGAAGGAGTCGATAGCCCGCCACGGTGAAGAGGGCGACGGTCGTCAGGGCCGACTTCGTACCGGTGTCCGACGCGGTGGCGAGGACGAGAAGCCCGATGCCGACGACGAACAGGATCTCGAAGAGGTACTTGGGCAGGTCGTTGAGGAAGTTGACGAGCCTCTTGGCCTCGAAGGCCGCGGCCCTCTCGCGACGGTACCTCTGGACGAAGTGGTCCTGCAGCCCGCGGAGCTGGACCTGCCGGACACCGCCGAGCGCGTCGACCGCGGCGCGGAAGATCCCGAGTGACGACTGCATCAGCTGCTCGCCCGCACGCAGGACACGGGTCTGGTGATTCTGTTGAAGAGGATCACCGCGACCAGGAAGTAGCCCAGCACCATCAAGGACGCCCAAGGCATCACCGTGAGGAGTAGACCCAAGATTCCCGCGATCGTCAGGGACTCCGCTATGACACTCATGGAGCCGGACACGACGGTGGAGTACAACGTCGACACCGCGTCGTTCATGTTGCGGATCAGTTCACCGGTGTGCCGATTCTGGTGGAGTGAGTAGGGCGCCCGCAGGTAGTAGTCGAGGAGGTGCTGGGCCGTCGACCCCGCCGGAAGATGATGGTGGCGGTGCGCCAACGTATCCACAGGCCGACGACGCCCTTGAGCAGGAAGCCGAACAGCACGAACCCGGTGAGTGCCAGCGTCAGCCGCGCCTCTGACGGGTTGCCCAGCCTCTCGGACACCCATTGGGTCGCGCCACCCTCGGTCGTGCCCCCGGTGAGGAGTTGCATCAGCGGGACGATAGATGCGATGGCCAGCACCTCGGTGATGGTGACGAGAACCAGACCGAACATGACGGCGACCAGCTCGAGTCGGGCGCGTCGCGTGAAGAGAAGGCCCAATCCTGGGGGTATCCCGAGGCCGCCGAGCAGAGTTCGGCGAAGGCGCCGGGCCAAGGTGGTCAACACGCGGGTGTGGCGGCTTGAACCACTGACCGTGGGTCCCCGCAGTACAGGCGCCGCACCTCGGCCCGGAAGGCGGGTTCGGAGTAGCGCTCGAAAACTTCGGCACTCACTGCACGCCTCGGCTCCTCGCCGGGGGCGCATCGAGGCAGGCGATGACCTTCGTCGCGAACTCGGCGGGGTCGTCGGTCAGTCCTGCGAACCAGTGATCCGGGCCCACTCCCTCCGCACCGACGGATGTCGCGATCGTAGGCACGCCTGCGGCCAGCGCCTCGACCGTCTTGAACTTCAGGCCAGCGCCTTGCTGGAGCGGAACCACCGCGGCCGACACTGAGGCGTAGAAGTCGTCGAGGTCCTCCACGTACCCTCGCGACCTGGCCCCGGGGGTCGACTCGATGACGGCCAGCAACGAGCGCGAAGCTCCGGTGCCCGCCACCTCCAGGATCGTGCGGGGTTCCGCGGCGAGGATCCGCGGCCAGACGAGGGAGATGAACCACAGCAGACCCGCCTCGTTCTCCTGTCGCGAGAGCAGTCCGACGAACCCGACCCCAGGTTCGGGGGTCGGTCCGGAGGTGGCTAGTGGGGGCTGGCGGGCCAGCGGGGGCCTGATCACCGCCACCGGTGCTTGCGGATCCGAGGCTAGGAGGAGGTCGGCGTCCTTGGGACTGAAGACGAGTGCCCTGTCGAGTCGCCCAAGGCGACGAGCCTCCACGGCGCGGGCCTGGGAGGCGGCGGCCGTCCAGCGGCGGGACGACGCGGTGTCAGGTGCTATGCCCGCCATCCTGTCGAACCGCTGTGACTGAACGTCGTGGAAGGTCCCGAAGTAGCGGGCCCGCCGGTTGAGGAACCGGAAGAGGGGGAGCAGGCGAATGCACTCGTCCCACTGGAGGTCGATGAGGTCGGCCCGTTGAACGATGTGCCGAAGACGTCGATCGGTGAGAATCTCAGCCGCGAAGGCCAACGGGGCAGCGCCGGGGTCTCGGTCGGTACGCACCCGATCGAACGCAGTCGCGCACCTCCGCGCCAGCCGGGCGACCGGATGGCGCGACCTGCGTGGCATGACGTGCGACGGCGGGCAGCCCGGGCGGCCCACCGCGGCGCGGGTGCTGGGTGTGCTCCGGGCGAGGACGATGAGATCGGTCTCGTCACGAAGGACAGCCTCGAGTGCGCGCATGTACTGTCCGCCGGCATGTGGGATGTCGGTGTAGGGAAGCACGGGGGAGACCACCACAACCTTGATCCTCCGCATGGGTCTGAGTGTGGCACATTGGCTTTGATCAATCCGCGAGCAGCGGCGGTAGCCCGGTGATGTGCCTATGCTCGCGTTTGCGCGCAAGTGGCGGAACTGGCAGACGCGCCAGGTTTAGGTCCTGGTGCCTTCGGGTGTGCGGGTTCGAGTCCCGCCTTGCGCACCCGCGCCATCACGGGGCCGGGGTAGGTTGGCGTCAGCAACGACGACACGACGAGGAGGCCAGACGTGGGTGACCGGCTCAGCCCCGGCGACACCGCTCCCGACTTCACGCTGCCCGACGACACCGGCTCACCGGTGACGCTCGGCGACCTGCGCGGCGGCAAGGTGATCGTGTACTTCTACCCGGCGGCGATGACCCCTGGGTGCACCACGCAGGCCTGCGACTTCAGCGACTCCCTCGAGTCCCTGAAGGCCGACGGCTACACCGTGCTCGGCATCTCGCCCGACACCCCCGCCAAGCTCGCGAAGTTCCGCGAGAAGGAGGGGCTGACCGTCACGCTGCTGTCCGACGCGGACCGCGCCGTGATGAACGGGTGGGGCGCCTTCGGTGAGAAGAAGCTCTACGGCAAGACCGTCGAGGGCGTCATCCGCAGCACCGTCGTCGTGGACGAGGCCGGCCAGGTCTCGCACGCCTTCTACAACGTCAAGGCCACCGGCCACGTCGCCAAGCTCCGCCGCGACCTCGGACTCGAGTGAGGACACCATGAGCACCACCCAGCCCGCACCCGACTCCACCGAGGCCGCGACGACGGCCCCGCCGGCCGCGCCCCCGGTGCCGATCCCGGTGCTCGAGGCCGAGATCGCGGCCCGTCGCGACCGCCTCGCCAAGACCATCGACGAGCTGACCGAACGGTTGCACCCGAGGGCGATCATCCACCGGCAGACCGAGGCCGCGAAGGCGCGCTTCGCCGACGTCGCGACGACCCCCGAGGGTGACCTGCGCGTCGAGCGGGTGGCCGCCGCGGTCGCGGTGGTCGCCGTCGTCGGTGCCTGGCTCGTCTACCGACGACTGCACCGCGGCTGATTCAACCGACAGTCAGGCAACAGCGGGGATCGTCGCTCAGAGACGCTCGACGACACCGCCCGGACGTGCAACTCCGCGCGTGTCGAACAGCCGACGTGATCGGGCACAGATGTCGTCCAGGTCGTAGACGGTGTGGTTCTGAAGCAGCACCACCACGTCGGCTGACTCGAGCGCGGAGTCGAGGTCGGGCACGCTGGTGAGCTCCTCGTCGACCTGCCAGACCGGAACCAGCGGGTCGTGGTAGGTCACCAAGGCGCCCTGTTGGCGCAACAGGCGGGCCACCGCTCGTGCGGGCGTCTCACGCACATCCGCGATGTCGGGCTTGTAGCTCACCCCGAGCAGGAGCACCCGGGAGCCGCGCAGGGCGAGGGCGTCGTCGTTGAGCAGCGACTGGATCCGCTGCACGACGTATGCCGGCATCATCGAGTTGACCTCCTGGGCAAGCTCGACGAACCGGAACGCGTAGCCGAGGCGGGTCCGTACGTTGTGCGAGAGGTAGTTCGGGTCGATCGGGATGCAGTGGCCGCCCACACCCGGACCGGGCCGGAAGGCCTGGAAGCCGAACGGCTTGGTCGCGGCGGCGTCGATCACCTCCCAGAGGTCGATGCCGAGCTCGTGGCAGAACCGGGCCATCTCGTTGACCAGGGCGATGTTGACGTGGCGGTAGGTGTTCTCGAGCAGCTTGGCCATCTCGGCCTCGCGAGTGCCCGACACGGGGACCACGGTGTCGATGAAGCGCGCGTACATCGCGACCGCCGCCGCGGTGCACGCCGGCGTGCACCCGCCGACCACCTTCGGCGTGTTCTCGGCCCCCCAGTGGCGGGTTGCCGGGGTCGATGCGCTCGGGGGAGAAGGCGAGGTGGAAGTCGTGACCGACGACCAGCCCGGTGGCCTCGAGCACGGGCCGGAGCAGCTCTTCGGTGGTGCCCGGGTACGTCGTCGACTCCAGCACCACCAGCATCCCCGGCCGGAGAACCCCGGCAACGGTGGCGGCCGCCGCCTCGACGGCGCGGACGTCGGGAGCCCCGTCCGACCCCAGTGGCGTCGGCACGCAGATGATGACGGCTGCCGCCGCACCCAGGTCCTCGCCACTGGTCGTGGGCCGGAAGCCCGCGGCCAGCATGGCTGACACGTCTGCATCGCTGACGTCATCCACATGGGAACGCCCGGCGGCCAACTCGGCGACCAGCCCTGCGTGCACGTCGAAGCCGACCACAGTCAGCCCCTTGCGTGCGGCCGCGCGTGCGAGGGGCAGACCCACGTACCCCAGACCCATGACCGCGAGGTCGACACGTGGGGCAACGGTCACGGTTGGACTTCCCTGCTCAGCTCGGCGGTCTTCTGGCTCTGGTAGAACGACAGGTCGGTGCGCCCGTGGAGGCGACCGGACCGACCCGCTGACTCGACGACGAGTGCCACCAGGCGACCCCCGAGCGGAGCCGGGAGGTGCCGCAGTGCGCGGTCGACGAGACGTCCGGCTCGAGCGTATCCCTCGCGGGAGTGCACCGCGGCGGATACCGAGCGAACTGCTGCCTGCCAGACCCGTGCGCGGACGTCGTGGGGTGTGACCGGGGGAACGTGGCTGGCGCCGTGAACCTCGTCGAACAGCCGGCGGCTCGCCCCGCTCACGAAGGCGCGCGGTGCGCGGGTCGCCGTGTCAAGCGCTGGGCCCCGGTGACCGAGCTGGAGCGCCGGGTCGACGACGAGGTGGACGCCGGCCCGGGCCAAGCGGAAACCGAGCTCGCTGTCCTGGCCGTAGACGAACCGTGGGTCGAAGCCTCCGGCCCGGTCCCATGCACTGCGGGTGACCGAGTTGTGCGCCGCCCAGCCGACCCACCGCTGGTCGGCCGGGCGGGCGTACGCCGCGCGCAGCGAGCGCTCGGTGGCGGGGCGTCCATAGGCCATGGCGTAGGGGCTGTCCGGGAAGATGTCCTCGGTCGGGCCCATGACACCGACCTCCTGGCCGCCCGCGGCGTGGTGAGCCAGGTGCCGGCGGATCATGTCGGGGCCGGGGGTGAGGTCGTCGTCGCACCGGATGAGGACGCGACCTCGCGCCGCGGCGTACCCGTCGTTGAGGGCGACGACCACGCCGAGCGGCTGCGGATGCGACAGGACGCGCAGGGTGAGTCGGTCGCTCCACTGCTCGAGGATGCGAGGGGAGTCGTCGAGGACGCCGTCGAGGACGACGACCAGCTCCCAGGGCTCCTCGACGTCCTGGTCGACCAGGGCCTGCAGCAGCGAGGGCAGCCGGTGTGCGCCGCGGTGGGTGGGCACGATGACCGATGCGACCGGCGTGTCGTCCTGCTCCATTCGCCCTCCGTGGTGGGGTCCACCCTGAGGGCGGACGGTGGGGAGACAGGTGAGGCTCCCCGAGTCGGGGAGCCTCTCGCTCGGTGAGCGGTGGTGCGCCATCAGGGACTCGAACCCCGAACCCGCTGATTAAGAGTCAGCTGCTCTGCCAATTGAGCTAATGGCGCGCGACGGAGACATTAGCAGCCGTCCGGCGTCCGGGCGAAATCGGTCAGACCCCGGGAGCGCGCTCGTCGCCGGGCTCCACGGCATCCACCTCGGCGTCGGCCTTCGGGCCGCCGATGGTGCGCCAGGCGGCGCCCAGCCCGAGGACGGCCAGCAGCGTGATGACCGCGACGACCAGCCAGGGAGTGGCGCCGCCGCCGGAGCTGTCCGAGGCGGGGTCGGCGGTCACGGTGGGCTCCGGCGAGGCCACGGCGGAGGCGGTCGGTGACGGCGTGGGGGTCGCCGTCGCGGTGGCCGACGGTGAGGCGGATGCCGGGGCCGCCGTGGTCGTGAACGTCACGGTCCCCGACACCGGGTGCCCGTCGGTGCTGACGACGCGGTAGGTCACCGTGTGCTTTCCGGCCGGCAGGTCGGCGGCCAGTGACTGGGTCACGGCAGTGTCGTCGACGACGGGCTTGCCGGCGGTCTCGGAGCCCTCCGGCCCACTGACCTTGACGGCGACGAAGTCGGGGTTGACGTCCTCGTTGAAGGTCAGGACCACTTCCTCGGCCGTCTCCACCGTCGCGCCGTCCTTCGGGGACGACGACGCGAGCCGAGCATGCAGAGGCAGCGACGCCGGCGCAGCGGCGAAGGCGGGCGCGATCGCCACCACCACGAAGGCGACGACGATGACGAGCGTGACGATGGTGGCGAAACGACGGGACAGCATGGCTCCATCCTCGCAAGAGTGGTGACCCGAGTGGGCCATGGCCCACTCCGTGGGCGGGGCGTAGCGTTGATCGGAGGTGGAGCGGGGACTCTTGTGGAGGCCGCCATGACCGGGTTGCGAGTGATCGGTGCCGCGGTCGTCTGCGCCCTGGCTGCCGCGTGCAGCGCACCGGCGGCCGCGCCGGTCCAGGCCCCCACCGGGGCGAGTTCGTCGCCGTCCACCGGTGTCCCTTTCCCGCCGCTACCCTCGGCCCCGCTCCCGGCGCCACAGGCGGCCGCCCTCGAGAAGGAGATGACGCGCTGGGTCGACACCGGGCTGTTGTCGGGTGTCACCGTCGCCGTCGTCACGCAGAACGGGTCGTGGAGCGGCGCAGCCGGCGTCGACGGCGCCGGGACCCGGTTGGTGCCCGAGGCCGCGATGGGCATCGCGAGCATCACCAAGACCTTCGTGGCTGCCGAGGTGATGCGCCTCGTCGAGGCCGGCAAGGTCGACCTCGACGTCGCCGCCTCCACGTACCTGAGGCATCCGCAGACCGCGAACGGTGTCACCGTGCGACAGCTGCTGTCGATGCGCAGCGGGCTGGTCGATCCGCCCGACGAGGTCTATGACGTGCTCAACACCCATCCCGAGCGGCACTGGGACACCGAGGACGCGCTTGCCCTCTACGCGAAGCCGCCGGGAGAACCAGGTGGTCAGGTCCGCTACCAGAACGCCAACTACTGGCTCCTCGGGCTGCTCGTCGAGAAGGTGACCGGGCGGCCGCTGCCCGACGTGCTGCGTACCGACCTCTGGGCGCCCCACGGGCTGGACCGGATCGCCTACCAGGACGAGGAGTCGATCGCGCCTCCGCTGGGGCGGCCCGGGCCCGACGACCTCCTCCTGCCGGAGGACCTGCCGCCCGGCGACCTGCTGCCGTTCCGCTCGGTCGCCTCCTTCGCCGGCCCGGCGGGCGGGGTGGCGTCGGACGTGCCGACCATCGCCCGGTGGGGCTACCTCCTCTATGGCGGCCAGGTGCTCGGCGAGGCCGCGACCCGTGAGATGCGCGAGTCGCCGCGCGAGAACGGCTACGGGCTCGGCACCTGGCAGGTGGACGAAGGTCGTTGGGGCGTGGAGGTCGTCGGGCACCTCGGTGAGCTGCCGGGCTACCGCACCGTGCTGGCGGTGCTCCCCGAACAGCGGGTCTCGATCGTCATCTTCACGACTGGTTCCGCCCTGGTCACGCCGTACGCATCGCTGCTCGCCCGGGCGAGTGGCCTGCTTCCGGGGCGCTCGCCCTGACGTGCGGCAGCGTGACGCGCGAACCCCCGACCCGCAGGAGCGGATCGGGGGTTCGACGTCGTGGGGTGAGTAACGGGACTTGAACCCGCGGCCCCCTGGACCACAACCAGGTGCTCTACCAGCTGAGCTATACCCACCACGACGGGCGCCCGGCATCCGAGGATGCCGTTGCGCCCGCAGCGCGAACCATCGTACCCGTTACCGGGGGGTGCTTCCGACCACGCCCCCACCGTCACCGGTGGCCGTGGGCGCGGCGACCTCGGCAGCCGCGTGGTCGACGACGTGGCGGGCCGCCAGGGTGCGGGCCTGCTCGGTGGACGGGCCGGGCGGCGGCACGAAGACCGCCTCCCGGTAGTAGCGCAGCTCGGCGATCGACTCACGGATGTCGGCGAGGGCGCGGTGCCCGCCGGTCTTGGTCGGGGCGGCGAAGTACGCCCGGGGGAACCACCGGCGGGAGAGCTCCTTGATGGAGGAGACGTCGATGATCCGGTAGTGGAGGTGGGCCTCGAGCTCGGCCATGTCGCGGGCGAGGAAGGCCCGGTCGGTGGCCACGGTGTTGCCGCCCAGCGGCGCCTTGCGCGGCTCGGGGACCCACTCCTTGACGTAGTCGAGCACCCTGGTCTGGGCCGCCTCGAGCGTGATGCCGTCGGCGAGCTGGTCGAGCAGCCCGGAGCCGGTGTGCATCTCACGCACGAAGTCGCCCATCTGGGCGAGCGCGGCGTCCGGCGGGCGGATGACGACGTCGACCCCGTCGCCGAGCACGGTGAGCTCGTAGTCGGTGACGAGGGCCGCCACCTCGACGAGGGCGTCGGTGTCGAGCGACAGCCCGGTCATCTCGCAGTCGATCCAGACGATGCGGTCGGTGTGGGCGCGGTCGGTCCCCGGGGTGGTCATGGGGGACATGCTAGGGCGCAACGGGTGACAGCCCCCTGCCGTGCGGGTGGACTGCACTAGGGTCGCGTGCCATGAGTGGGGACCTCGCGACGCGTCATCCGACGCTGAGCGCCCGCCGCGATCCCACGACGCGCTCGGCCCTGCGCGGCTGGCTGTTCACCGGCGTCGCCGCCGTCGGGTTCCTGCTCTCGGCCCTGGTCGTGTCGTCCTACCTCGGTGCGGCGTTCGGCGTGCAGACCGCCCTGCTCGCGCTCGCCGTGGCGCTGGTGCCGCTCGGCATCGTGATCCCGACCTTCCTGTGGCTCGACCGCTTCGAGTCCGAACCCACCCGCTACCTCGTCGGTGCCTTCCTGTGGGGCGCCACCGTCGCGGCCGTCATCGCCGCGCTGTTCAACACCGGCGCCATCGCCGTGCTCGAGGCGACCGCCGACCCGCAGGCCGCCCTCCAGACCACCGCGGTGCTCGTCGCCCCGTTCGTCGAGGAGGCCGCCAAGGGTGCGCTGGTGCTGATCGTGTGGTGGATCGCGCGGCGTGAGTTCGACGGCGTCACCGACGGCATGGTCTACGCGGGCATCTGCGCGGCGGGCTTCGCCTTCACCGAGAACATCGTCTACCTCGCGCAGGCCTACTCCGAGGGCGGCGGCGAGGCGCTCACCGGCACCTTCGTGGCGCGGTGCCTGATGTCGCCCTTCGCGCACCCGATGTTCACCGTGCTCTTCGGGGTCGGGGTCGGCGTCGCCGCGACGAGCCGCACCACCGCTCCCGCGCATCCTCGGACCCGTGCTCGGCTTCCTTCTCGCCGTGCTCAGCCACGCGCTGTGGAACCTCGCGGCGGTCGCGGGCGGCCGCGGGATGGTCGTCGTCTACCTGCTCGTCGAGGTGCCGATCTTCCTGGGGTTCATCGGGTTCGTCGTGTGGGCCCGGCGCCGCGAGGGCCGCCTCATCGGGCAGTTCCTGCGCCCCTACGCGGATGCCGGCTGGCTGTCGGCCGCCGAGGTCACGATGCTCTCGTCGATGCCGCAGCGCCGCGAGGCCCGGGCCTGGGCGCGCGCCAACACCGGCCGTCAGGGGCTGGCGGCGATGCGCGCCTTCCAGGACACCGCGAGCGAGCTCGCCCTGCTGCGTCGGCGGATGTACCACTCGGCCGCCGACGAGCACGCCATCGCGCAGGAACGCGAGCTGCTCGAGGCGCTGCGCGCCCGCCGCGCCGAGTTCATCGGGATGCCGGGCGCCTGACCCGGCGCTACGGCATCCGGCGACCACGTCATACCCTCGCTCTCGACCCCAACCGGACCCGAACCGAAGGACCCCCGTGCCCGACGACCCCTCGACGCCCTCACCATCTCCCGCCGGATCGGCCCCGAGCTGGTCGACCTGCGACGCCGGCTGCACCGCATCCCCGAGGTCGGGCTGCACCTGCCCGACACCCAGGCCGCCGTGCTCGAGGCGCTGACGGGGCTCGACCTCGAGGTGACCCTGGGGGAGTCCCTGAGCTCGGTCGTGGCGGTGCTGCGCGGGCGGGCTCCGGTGTCGGGGGAGCGGCCGGTGGTGCTGCTGCGCGGCGACATGGACGCGCTGCCGGTCACCGAGGAGGTCGACGTCGACTACGTGTCGCAGCGGCCCGGGACGATGCACGCGTGCGGGCACGACCTGCACATGGCCGGCCTGGTGGGGGCGGCGCGGATCCTGCACGAGCTGCGCGACGAGCTCGTCGGCGACGTGGTGCTGATGTTCCAGCCGGCGGAGGAGGGGCCGGGTGGGGCCGAGCCGATGATTCGCGAGGGGCTGCTGGAGGCCGCGGGGCGGCGGGTGGACGCGGCGTACGCCGTGCACGTGTACTCCACGGACCACCCCTTCGGGACGTGGTTCGGGCGGCCGGGCACCCTGATGGCCGCCGCCGACGAGGTGATGGTCGTCGTGCACGGCCTCGGTGGGCACGGGGCGGCGCCGGAGCGCACCCTGGACCCGGTGCCGGTGGCGTGCGAGATCGTGCTGGCGTTCCACACCGCGGTCACCCGGCAGTTCAGCGTGTGGGACCCGGTGGTGCTCACCGTCGGCAAGATCGCGGCGGGCACGGTGAACAACGTCATCCCGGACGACGCCCGCATCGAGGCGTCGCTGCGCACCTTCTCGCCCGAGCACCGGGCCAAGGCCCACGAGGTCGTGACCCGGCTGGCGCAGGGCATCGCCGCCGCGCACGGGCTCACCGCCGAGGTCAGCATCGGCAACGGCTACCCGGTCACCGTCAACGACGTCGACGAGCAGGCGTTCGCGCAGGGCGTCGTGGTCGACCTGTTCGGTGCCGACCGGTGGACCGACATGGTGAACCCGGAGGCCGGCTCGGAGGACATGTCGTTCGTGCTCGAGGAGGTGCCGGGGGCGTACCTCAACGTGTCGGCCTGCGCCCACGCCGACCACCACGACGCGCAGGACAACCACTCGCCGCGGGCGGCCTTCGACGACGCGGTCGTGCCGGACGTCGCCGCGGCCCTGGCCGAGATGGCGCTGCGTCGCTCCCGCCAGCTCGCCACCGGCTGAGCCCGGCCCTCGCGCGACGTCAGGCTGACCACCCGTGACGGGTGGTGGCGGTGGGGGAGGTCGGCACTAGCGTCGAGGTGCCAGGGCTCCGGAGGTCGGAGCGGTGGGCCACCCGGTTCGAGGAGTAGCGCCTGTGAGCGACATCCATGCAGCAGCACCGTCGACCCCGGCCGAGGGCGCACCACCCTTTGCGAGCACCGTCGACGCGGTGCTCGCGGCTGCGGGCTCGGATGCCGGCGTCCGGCCTGAGCTCGACCGAGGCCGGCGCCCGGCTCGCCTCCCACGGGCCGAACGAGATCGCCGCGGAGAAGCCGCCGTCGCCGTGGGCGGTCGCGGCCGCGCAGCTGCGTGACCCGATGAACCTCATGCTGGTCGCCGTGGTCGTGGTCAGCCTCCTGATCGGCGAGGTGTCGACCGGGGTGCATCGTCGGCCTGCTGATCGTGCTCAACATCGTCCTCGGCACCCGGCAGGAGCTCACGGCCCGGGCCAGCGTCGACGCCCTGGCCAAGATGCAGGTCCCGCAGGCCCGAGTGGTGCGCGACGGTGCGGTCCACGCTCGTCCCGGCCACCGACGTCGTTCCCGGCGACATCGTCCAGCGTCGAGGCCGGTGACATCGTGCCCGCCGACGGCCGGATCGTGCGGTCGGCGACCCTGGAGGCGCAGGAGGCCGCGCTCACCGGGGAGAGCGCGCCGATCGCCAAGGACGCCGGGGTCCTCGAGTCCGCCGACGTGGCGCTGGGCGACCGCACCAACATGCTGTTCCAGAACACCTCGGTCACCCGCGGCACCGGCACGATCGTCGTCACGGCGACCGGGATGCAGACCGCAGATGGGTCAGATCGCGACGATGCTCACCTCGGTGACGCGCACCCGGTCGCCGCTGCAGCGCGAGCTGGACTCGCTGACCAAGGTGCTCGGCATCATCGCCTGGGGCGCGGTCGCCGTCATCGTCGTCGTCGGGCTGATCCGCGGGATGCCGGTCGAGGAGCTGCTGCTGCTGGGCACGGCGATGGCCATCTCGGCGATCCCGACCGGCATGCCGGCCTTCGTCTCGGGCCTGCTGTCGATGGGCGCGAAGCAGCTGGCCGAGGCCAAGGCGGTCGTCAAGAACCTCACCGACGTCGAGACGCTCGGTGCGACCAGTGCGATCAACACCGACAAGACCGGCACCCTGACGCTGAACCAGATGATGGTGTCGACCCTGTACGCCACGGGTCCTGGTTCACCGTCGACGGCGAGGGCTACAGCAAGACCGGCGCCGATCCGGTCGGTCGCCGGCGCGCCCGTCCCCGACTTCACCCGGCTCGCGCTGGGGCTGGCCCTCGACAGCGACGCCGTCGTCGACGACGACGGCATCGGTGATCGGCGACCCGACCGAGGCCGCCCTCGTGGTGCTGGCCGCCAAGCTCGGCGTCGACGTCGAGGAGACCCGGCGCGCCTACCCGCGGCTCGCCGAGGTCCCGTTCGACTCCGAGTACAAGTTCATGGCGACCTTCCACCGGGTCACCGCTCGACGGTGTCGAGCACGTCGATCGAGCTGGTCAAGGGTGCACCCGACGTCGTCATCGCCCGCTGCTCCCTGGCCGGCGGTCCGCTCAGCGGGTCGCAGGTGCCGATCGGCGAGGCACGCGCCGGGCATCGAGGCCGCCAACGAGCGGATGGGCGAGAAGGGGCTGCGGGTGCTCGCGTTCGCGGCCCGGCTCGTCGAGCCGGACGAGCTGGCGACGATGACCGAGCGACCCGATGTCGCTGACCCACGACCTGGCGTTCGTCGGCCTGGCCGGCATCATCGACCCGCTGCGGGCCGAGGCGAAGGAGCGCGGTCACCACGGTCGCTCGCGGCCGGCATCGACGTGCGGATGATCACCGGCGACCACGCCGTCACCGCCCAGGCGATCGGTGAGGAGCTCGGGCTCGGGCCCGGGGCGATCAGCGGCGCCGAGCTGCAGGCGCTCACCGACGACGAGCTCAAGGAGCGGCTGCCCCGAGCTGCACGTGTTCGGCCGGGTGACGCCCGAGGACAAGCTGCGGCTGGCGCGCGCCATGCAGGAGCAGGGCCTGATCGTCGCGATGACCGGCGACGCGGTCAACGACGCGGCGGCCCTCAAGCAGGCCGACATCGGGGTCGCGATGGGCAGCGGCAGCGAGGTCACCAAGCAGGCCGCACGGATGGTGCTGACCGACGACAACTTCGGCACGCTCGTCACGCCGTCGAGATCGGGCGTCGCGTCTACGACAAGATCGTCGTCGTACGTGCGCTACCAGATGACCCAGCTGCTCTCCCTGGTCCTGCTCTTCCTGGCCGCGACCATCTTCGACATCAACGCAGGGCGTGGCGATGACGCCGTCGATGGTGCTGTACCTGCTCTTCTTCGCGACGGCCGTCGGTGTCGTCATCATCGCCGTCGACCCGGGTGACCCCGACGTCATGCACCGCCCGCCGCGGGACCCGGCGCTGACGATCACCAACCGGTCGGCCGTGGTGATGTGGATCGGTCTACGCCGTCGTGCTGTTCGTCGCCGCGCTGGCTGCCGCTGGTCGCCGGCCCGGACGAGCCGAGCCTGGAGCACGCCAGCGTCTCGATGACGATGACCTTCGTCGTCATGGGGATCGGCACGGTGTTCAACGCGCTCGTCAACCGACGCGACCCCACCAGCGGCTTCAGGGCCCCGATCGTGAAGGCGACTGGTGATCGGGCTGGTCCCGGTCGTCGCGGTGTTCCTGGCCACCGAGCTGCCCGGGCTCCAGCGCGCGCTGCTCACCACCTCGCTCACCGGGACCCAGTGGCTGGTGTGCGCTGGCGCTGGCGGCGCTGCTGCCGCTCACGGTCGAGGTCGGCAAGGTGGTTCGACGCCGTCGGACGGTGATGCCGTCCGCCGTGGCGCCCGACGCAGCCGTCGCCCCCGAGCGCGCTCGGACGGCTCCTGGCGCGTAGCCCCGGCGCCCGGGCGCCGCGCCGAGCAACGGCGCGACGTCGGCTCGGCTCAGCCGAAGTCGGTGCCCTCGAGGGCGGCGGACGGTTTGATGTCGGGCAGTCGCAGCATCCGGATGGAGTTCGCGAACCCGAGGAGGGCGGCGAGGAGCGGGACGAGCAGCGCGACCTGGAGTGAACGGTTGCGGGCCTCGTCGTTGATCTCCAGGACCTGCCGCCTCGACCTCCGGGGGTTGCCCGGCGATCTGCTCCGCGAGCGCACTGTTGCTCATCACCTCGGCGTCGTCCTCCAGCGTGGCTGCGATCTGTTGCTGCTGCGCCTGGGGGATCACGGTGCTGTTCTCGGTCAGGTTGGTGAAGCTGAACGAGAGCGCGGCGAGCATCAGCCCACCGGCCATCGCGAGCCCGAACGAGAGCCCGAAGGACCCGGCAGCGGAGTTGACCCCGGCGGCCTCGCTGACTCGCTCCTCCTCGATGGGCGCCAGGGTGTAGTTGTTCAGCTGGGAGACCAGCAGGCCCAGGCCGCCACCGGCGATGACCAGCGGGACGACGAGCCACCACCCGCTGTCCACCCGGGGAACCATCGGGATGATGATCGCCGACCCCGACCGCTGCCAGCAGGAAGCCGGCGCGGATGACCGCCGCGGGGCGCCGGCCACCGGCCCTCCGGCCGGCGAGGAGTGCGGCCGCGAACATGGTCAGGGACAAGGGAGCCAGCGAGAGACCGGCCTGCATGGCGTTGTACTCGAGGGTCATCTGCAGGAACAGCGGGAGGGCGATCATCGCCCCGCCGAGGGTGACCTGCTGGAGCATCTGGCCGGAGATGCCGGTCGTGAAGTGGGGCAGGCGGAACAGGTCGGGGTCGAGCAGGGTGACCCGGTTCTCGCGCTTGCGCCGGACGAGCCAGCGGGCCAGGGAGGCCAGGGCGACGGCACCGACCGCCATGATCAGCAGGACGAACTCCCCGCCCTCCTGCCAGACGAGGATTCCGAGGACCACGCCGCCCATGCCCACGACGGACAGGCCGGCGCCGACCTTGTCGATCTCGCGGGACCCCGTGTACTCCACGTCCTTGACCAGCCGGATCTGGCTCAGGACGACGGCGATGATGACGACCTCGAGAGCGAAACCGACGCGCCAGGACAGGTAGGTCGTGACGAAGCCCCCGAGGAGGGGTCCGACCGCGGCGGCGATGGCGGCCGCGGCGCCGATCATGGCGTAGGCCTGCTTCTGCGCGGCGCCGGAGAAGTTGCCGTGGACCAGGGACTGCATCGCGGGAAGCAGCAGGGACGCGCCCAGCCCGCCGATGATCGCCCAGAAGATGACGATCGGCGGTCAGGCTCTGGGCCAGCGTCATGGCCGCCGCCCCGATCGCGTAGGCCAGCAACCCCAGGACGTAGGCCCGCTTGCGGCCGATCAGGTCGCCGACCTTGCTGTTGATCAGGATGAACGCCGCCGACACCAGGGCTTCGAGGGCGATGGCCGACTGGACCCCGCTCGCGGTGGTGTCCAGGTCCTCGACGACGGCCGAGATCGAGACGTTCATCAACGAGGTGTCGACGACCAGCACGAACATGGCCATCGACAGCAGCACCATGAGTCGCCGACTGCCCTGCTCGACGGGCACGGTGCCCCTGTCTGCTGACTCGCTCATCCGTTTTCCTCCTGGCGTGACGGGCACCTGCGCTCCGCCGCTGCGGGCCGTCACCCTCGTGACGCAGGCCCTCAGCGACGAGGTGCAGCTGACGTCGACACCTCGAACGGCAGCCTAGAGGCCCGCGAGGGAAAAGGACGTCACCCCCAGCGGATGACCGGGTCGGTGCCTCCGACGCAACCGCTGGTCACAGTCCGGTCTGGGCCTCGAGACGACCGCTGCCGACGGCGTCGACCAGGGCCTGGTAGTCGCGCTCGTTCTGGTCCGCGTACGCGGCGGAGAAGTCGGCGATGGCTCGGTCGAAGGTGTCGCTGTTGCCCAGGTAGGACGCGATGGCGATCCGGTCGCCGGACCGGGCGTGGGCGCGAGCCAGGGTCGCCGCCGCAGACCCGGGCGTAGCCGGCCATCAGGCTCACGGCCATGGTGTCGACGTCGGCCGAGCCCTTCCAGTCGCGCAGCTGGCGCAGATAGAAGTCGCGCTCCTTCCCGTCGAGCCCGCTGACCCGCTGCCAGCCCAGGAAGATGTCGCTGGATGCCTGCATCAGGCGTTGGCCGGCGACGACGCGCTGGCCGTGGTTGGTGTACTTGCTCTTGCCGACGAACCGTTCCAGCACCGACTCCTGGGCCTCCTTGGCCTGCAGGAACAGCGGGTCCTGCTCGTCCCGGCCGAGCAACAGCGCGATCCAGGCGCGGGTGCCGACGCTGCCGACGCCGACCACCTTGCGGGCGAAGTGCACGTACTCGAAGCTCTCGAGCAGCTCGCGGCGGTCGGTCTCCAGGGTGCGGCGATAGGACCTGATCAGCTCACGCAGCTCGCCCTCGATGTCGTCCCGGCCCGAGCCCGGTGGGATCAGCTCCTCGATCGGCACGATCAGCGGGGGGTCGGAGATGATCCGCCGCTGGCCGTCGACCACGTGGGTGAGCTTGGTGAACGCCTGCATGCTGTCGCGGGTGCGTGCCTTGGCCGCGTTGGCCTTGGCCTTGGCCTGCTGCTTCTTCGTCGCGGTGGCCTCCAGCTCCTTGAAGATCCTGTCGACCGGGATGTGGGCGTACCAGACGTCGAGGTTGCGGGCGGCGGCGAACTCGTGCATCCGTATCCGGTACTCGGCGACGCCGGCCAGGACGACCGCGCGGCGGTCGGCGGGCTTGAGCCCGCGGTCGCGGCCGGCGATCTCGAAGCTCGCCGCGAGTCGCTTGACGTCCCACTCCCACGGACCGGGCAGCGTCTCGTCGAAGTCGTTGATGTCGAACATCATCTGCCGCTCCGGGGAGGCGAACACGCCGAAGTTCGACAGGTGCGCGTCACCGCAGATCTGGGCGTTGAGGCCCGAGCGTGGGGTGGCCGCGAGGTCGGACGCCATGATCAGCGCCCCGCCGCGGTAGAAGGTGAACGGCGACACCATCATCCGGCCGTAGCGGAGCGGCACCAGCTCGGGGACCCTGCTCACCGCCTGTTCCTCGAGCAGGGCGACCGGGTCCGGGCGGTTCGTGGCCGGTTCCCAGCGCCCGTGGCTGCTCCTCGGCGTGTCGTTGCGCGCGGCCTTCCCGCGCGCCACCCGCTCCGCCGGGCTCAGGTGCGCCACTTTCCGCGTGGGACCCCGAGGCGTCGGGGGAGCGGCCCTGCCGACTTCGTCCAGACGTGGTCCGTTCACGGTGACCTCCATGGGTGACGTTCTGCGTTGAACTGTCGCGAGCTTGCACCAACTGTGGTCGGCGCCGGGAGGTCGCGCATCACCCGAAACGGACGAGCAGGTCAGACGCGGTCGAGCTCCTCGTCGACCATCGGGTCGCCCAGGGCGCCCGCCGGCACGAGGTCCAGCCCGTCGGCGATCCCGCGGTCGCACGCCGCGCGCAGCGCGCAGGCGCGCACCCAGGTGGAGCGCCACACGTCCCGGCGGTCCTCGACGAGGTCCGCGAGCACCGCGTGTGCACCGCCGTCCGGGGCCGCCGCACCGGTCCGGACGAGCAGGCGGTGGAGCCGGTCCTCCGGCGGGTCCCTGGAGTCGAGCACCGGCGTGAGCCGCGCCGCCGCGGTCGCACCCAGCACGACCTCGAGGGCCTCGATCGCCAGCGGAGACCGACGGCTGCCGTCCATGAGCACCGCGGTCACCGGCGCGAGCCGCTGCGTGCCGTACCGCGCGAGGAGCGCGGCGAGCACGCGGTCCCTGACCAGCGTCAGCTCGTCGGCGAGCGCCCCGTGCAGGGGTTCGTCCCCGTCCGCCGACGGCGGTTCGCCCGCCAGCGGTGGCGGCACCGCCCCCGGCTCGCTCCGGAGGGCGACGACGGCCCCGAGCACGTGCACCGCGTGGGCGACGTCTGCTGCCACGACCTCGTCGATGACCGTCGCCAGCGCGGCGGGTGCGGGCCCGGCCGCGGCCAGCCGCTCGAGCACGACGCGTCCGACCTCGCGGTCGGGATGTCCCGCCCAGCGAGTCAGCAGCACGTCACGCGCATCCGTCACGGTCGTCAGGGCTCGCGCGAGACGGACGGCCCGAAGCGTCTCCAGTGAGTCGGGGTCGGCCGACGAGGCCCGCCGCAGCACCTGCTCGGCCGCCCGGAGTACGTCGTCCCCGAGCCGACCGACGGCGTCGCACGCCGCCACCGTGGTGCCCGGGTCGTCGAGCGCCGCCACCACGGCCGGGACGCAGGCGTCGTCACCGGGGTGCACGGCATCGAGCGCGGCGGTCCGCACGGCCGCGGAGGGGTCGTCGAGCATCCGCGCGAGCGTGGGGAGCCGGTCGACGTCGTCGAGCGAGGTCAGGGCGAGGGCCGCCCGCGCCCTCAGGTCCGGGTCGTCCGACCCCTCGGCCGAGCGCACCTCGTCGGCCAGGGCAGCGCGTGCGCCGGCATCCCCCGACGCGGCCAGGGCGTGGAGCGCGGAGAGCCGCACGCCCTGACGGGGGTCGGCGGCGAGGAACACCAGCTCGGGATGGTGCTCGGGTGCGGCCAGGGCGCTGACCAGCTCGAGCCCCAGTCGCGCAGACCGTGGGTCAGGGCTCTCGAGGAGCCGTTCGGCGGTGTGCACGTCCGCGGCCGTTCCGCCGAGCGCGACCGGCCCGTCGAGGAGTCGGCGCTCACGCAGGGCGTCGACGAGGGCGGGTCCGTACGCACGGTGGAGCAGGAGTCCGGTCCACACCCACGCCGCACAGACGAGGACGGTCGTCACGACGATGGCGGCGAGGGGCGACGGCAGCGCGTTGAGGGCGAGCACGAGCAGGCCGGAGGCGCTGATCGCCACGGGCACGCCGGTTCCCTCGATCGTGGCCTGTGCGGGGAGCCGCAGGCGCTCGGGCAGCACCTGGTACATCGCGTTGATCGACGTGCGGGTCGTCCCGTCGGTGAGCGCGATGTCGAGGATGCGGGCGGCCGAGACCGCCACCAACAGGGCCACCGACGCACCCCCGGAGACGCCGAGCACGACGAGCATGACGACGCTCGCCGCGAGCAGGACGACCGGGTTGGCCGAGATCCCGAGGCGCAGGCCGTACCGGCGCATCAGCGGTCCCGCCACGAGGACGAGGAACGCGATGCTGACCACGTTCATCACGGCGGTGTAGCCCCCGAGGAACCGCGCGAGGTCGTCGGCGTCCGGGAACTGCGCCGCCGCGCGGTCGAACACGAGGTAGTCGGAGAGCTGCGAGGCCAGCGCCGAGAGCACCTGGTACCCGAGGATGAGCGCCACGAACCGGGTCGCCAGCAGGCGGCGGAGCCCGAGGGCGGCGGCCGAGTCGTCCGGGCCGCTCTCGGTCGTCGCGGCCGGGGGCGGCCCGGGGTCGATGGTGAGGAACGCGGCATACCGGATCCCCGTCACGACGACGAGCGCCGTGAACACCGCCTGCACGAGGGCCGTCGCGAGCAGCAGGCCCTCGGTGCTCCCGAGCAGGTCGACGAGCGGGGCCGCGAGCAGGCCACCGATCACCGCCCCCACGGGGAAGCCGGCGATGATGCGGGGGAACCGCGCCTTGATGCCGGCGATGTCGAGGATCCGCCCCGCCTGCGCCCCGATGAACACGAAGCCCAGCTGGATGAGCACGGGGAACAGCACGAGGAGGGGGCCGGACACCCACGCGCCACCGCCGCCGAGGGTCGCGGCCCACGCCCCGAGGAGGAGGACGGCGGTCGTGCCCAGGACGACGACCGCGATGCGCACGAGGTCGAAGCGGCGGGCGCTGCGGGCGACGGCGACGGACACCGCGGCGCCGGCAGCCCCGATCACGACGTACGTCAGCGGCAGCCACTGCGCTCCGTAGGCCTCGAGGAACATCGTGTTCGCCACGACCCCGAGCAGCGCAGCGACGATGCCGAAGGCCACCGACTGCGCGACCAGCCAGCGCACGGCCCCGTGGCCCGACGGGTGCGGGTCACCACTCACGAGTGCCCGCTGCTCCGGATCATCCGCACGAGCGAGGTGATGATGCCGCGTGCGAGCTCGGGGTGGTCGGCCAGCAGCTCGTCGAGCACGCGCCGGTCGATGCGCAGCAGCAAGGTCGGCACCAGGGCGGTGACCTCGGCCGACCGGGGCTCGGGGGCGAGCGCCGCGAGCTCACCCACCGTCGATCCCGCGGCGAGCTCGCGCAGCACCCGCTCGCCGTCGCGAGCGATGAGGCGGCCCGTCACCACCGCGAACAGGTGGTCCTCGACGGCACCCTCCTCGATGACGAGTCCGCCCGCTTCGACCTCGACCTCGGTCGCGCGCTGGGCGACGGCAGCGAGGGTGCGGCCGGGCACCTCCGCGAAGAGCGGCACCCGCTGCAGGGCCACGACCCGTTCCACCGTCGTCATCGTCACCGCTGACTCACTTCACCCGGATGCCGCGGGCGCCCGGGCGCCCGGGGTCGGCACGTCGGTGTCGAGCGCGCGCCGGAGGCGAAGGTCGGCCATCCCCGAAGGCTCCCAGCCGCGGCAGGCCCGGCGCAATGACCCGTTCGGGTGCGTGGTGGCACCGAGGGCGCCCGCCGAAATGTCCTCGCGCGAGCGGGGCCGGTGGGAGGGTGTCGCTCGTGACGGAAGCGCAGACGAGCCTGGTGGCGCCACGGTTGCGCTCCGCCTCGTTGTGGCTGTCGTGCGCGGCTCTGGGACTGGCGGTCTCCGCGGCTGTCCTGGTTGTCGGCTACCTTCGGCCAGCGAGCAACGGCACGTGGGTCAACCTCGTTTGTGCCGTCGCCGTGTTGTTCGCGCCGCTCGCAGCAAGGCCGCCCTGGTCACGTCGGCGCCTCGTCGTGGGCGCGCTGGTCTGGGCCGTACTGGGGCGCCCGGGGCGTACGTCTTCGGGTCCTTCGCGTTCTACGCAGGTGTCCTGCTGGGCGTGGCACTGATGGTCGATCAACTCGCCCGATGGGTCGGTGTCAGCGTCTCCGGCGTAGCCTTGCGGAACACCGAGTCGAGGAGGCCGTCGTGATCCCGACGATGATCCTGTTCGGCCTGTTGCTCGGCCGGTGGTGGAAGGTCGCACTCGTGGTGGGCACCTCAGCCTGGCCGGTCCTGCTGTGGGCACAAGGCGTGATCGCAGCACCACCGGAGATCGTCGGGGCTGCTGCCCTGGGCTTGGCGAACACCGCCGTCGGCGTCATGGTCCATCAACTGGTCCTGGCACTGGTGCGTCGTGCTCGTGGTCACTCCCCGACCCCCATCGAAGCCCGGCGCTGACACGCCTCTGCCGCAACCAGCGGGGCCGGGCCCGCCTGGCCGCCGCCAGTCGCCTGTCCTGCACAGCAGCCAGGCGTTGAGCTGCCCCAGGCGTGGTCGTCGTGACCTGCGCAGACCCGGTCAGCCGTACACGGGCTCGATGCCGGTACCGACGACCCGGGTGACGGCACGGAAGCAGCGAATCGCCTCGTACATCGTCGGAAGGGTGAAGCGGACCGCGCGCTGGCCGACGGGTTCGACGCCGGGGACGTAGGTCGCCAACGCGGCGAGATGGGTCGCGTCGAACGTGATCTCGTACGTGTACGGGGCGCCGGCGCTGGCCAGCGAGTGCGAGCGACCGACGGCGCTGCGGGCACCCTCGGTGATCCGCTCGGCGCTCACCGCGGGAGGGAGGCAGATGGCGGAGTACCGGTCGATGCAGGTCTTCACCGCCACTGCGACGGCGGTCGGAGAGTACGTCGCGGCGTCAGCGCACGTCAGGTCATCACCGGTCACGAGGGCGACCGGCACGCCGTACTCCGCAGCGAGCAGGGCGTTCATCCGACCCTCGGAGGCCGTCGCCCCGTTGACCCGCACCGAGGTGATCGAGTTCGGGAGGTAGGTGTGGGCCAGCACGCCGGGCTCGCCTGCCGCGGTGTGGTATCCGACAAAGGCGACCAGGTCGGGCGAGCGGTCGATGCCCTCCATCATCCCGAGCGGCTTGTGCGTTCCGATCAGCAGGGTGGCCCGCGGGTCGAGCTGGTCGATCAGCAGGTTGCGCATGTCCGCGTGCGCCTCGTTGACGATGATCTCCTGGGCGCCGGCTTCGGCGAAGCCGGCGACGGCAGCATTCACGTCGCCAGTGAGCAGCCGACGACAGTGCTCCCACCGTGAGTGCCCAGGCTCACAGTCGTCCGGACACGTCACCCCGGTGACGCCTTCCATGTCGGCCGAAATCAGGACCTTCACCGATCCACCCTCTTCTCCGCGGTGGTTCCACCGCGCGCTCGTTGGTCGACCGGTCGGCTGAGGAGGACAACCGCTACTGGCCCTGGAGTGCTCATGGCAAGGATGGCGCATCTGTCGACCGGGCGAAGGAGTTGGCCCTTGACAAGATTTCTTGTCAATGGCACGGTGGCGTCATGCAGGACGTCGAGGTCATCGAGAGCGCGGAGGCAGCCGCCGCCGCGCTGGATCCGGTCCGGGCCCGGCTGCTCGGCGAGCTGGCCGTCCCGGCCTCCGCCGCCGGGCTCGCCGCCCGGGTCGGCATCGCGCGCCAGAAGGTCAACTACCACCTCAAGGCGCTCGAGGCGCACGGCCTGGTGGAGCTGTCCGAGGAGCGCCGGCACGGGGGCATCACCGAGCGGGTGCTGCAGGCGTCGGCGGCGTCGTACGTCGTGTCGCCGGCGGCCGTCAGCGCGTCCGCGGCCGACCCGGACGCCAACGCCGACCACCTGTCGGCGGGCTACCTCGTCGCGCTGGCCGGCCGGCTGGTGCGCGAGGTCGGCGCCCTGGCGCGCCGGGCCGGCGCGTCCGGCAAGCGCCTGCCGACGCTGACCATCGACACGCAGATCGGCTTCCGGTCGGCCGCCGACCGGGCTGCCTTCGCGGACGACCTGACCGCCGCGGTGCTCGACCTGGCCGCTCGCTACCACCACGACGACGGGCGCCCGCACCGGCTCGTCGTCGCCGCCCACCCCCTTCCTGAGGAGAGCACATGAGCACGACCCCGAACGTCCCGTACCGCCTGGAGTTCAGCGTCGAGGTCCCGGGCACCCCGGAGCAGGTCTGGCAGGCCATCGCCACCGCCAAGGGCATGAGCGCCTGGTTCCTGCCGACCGAGATGGAGGAGCGCGAGGGCGGCTCCCTGCACTTCACCATGGGCCCCGAGATGGGCTCGGACGGCCAGGTCACCGGCTGGGACCCGCCGCGCCGCATCGTCTACGAGGAGGACTGGGCCGCCCTCATGGGCAAGGACCCGGATGCGCTCAGCCCGCTGACGTCGGAGTTCCTCGTCGAGGCGCAGTCCGGCGGCACCTGCGTCGTGCGCGTCACCAGCAGCGGCTTCGGGACCGGCGCCGCCTGGGAGTCGGAGTTCTGGGACGACATGGGCCCCAACTGGATGCCGTTCTTCGACAACCTGCGCCTCTACCTGTCGCACTTCCCCGGCCAGGAGGCCACGCAGCTCGAGGTCACCGCCTCCCACCCCGGCGACGCGGAGACGCTCTGGTCGACCCTGCACGACGCGCTCGGGCTGGGCGACGAGGGCGCGACGGTCGAGGTGCGCGGCGCCACCGGCACGGTCGAGCGCGTCGGCGAGCGGCAGGCGCTGGTCCGGCTCACCGCGCCGGTGCCCGGGATGCTCAGCGTCTTCGCGTACGGCGAGGGCGACGGCAAGGCGACGGCGGGCGTACGGGCGTACCTGTTCTCCGCCGACGCGGCGGACTACGTGCGGCGCGAGGAGCCGGCCTGGCAGGCCTGGCTGCAGGGGCTCTCCGTCCCGGCCTGATCCGCTGCGCGGAACCGCCTCCGCGGCCGGGGCGCTGGCCGAGCCGCACCCACCGCTGCAACGTGACCTAGGCGCCAGTGACGCGTCACGCTGCCTGTCCGCACACCCGCACGCCAGCTGCCGAATGATGGAGGAACGACATGAACAGCATGAATGACACCGGGGTCGTCGCGGGCCCGGCATCGGGCCAGACCAGCCACACCCACCGACTCCGCGGGCTCGCCGGCACCGGCTTCATCGCCACGCTCGCGGCGATGGTGGCCACCACCCTCGCCGCTGCGCTTGCCCAGGCCGTCGGCGTCGACTTCGAGGTCCCCGATGGTGGCGAGACGATCCCGTTGTCCGGGTTCGCCGTGGTGACCGGCTTCTTCTCGGTCGTGGGCATCGTCATTGCCGCCGCTCTTCTTCGTTGGAGCGCTCGCCCCGCCGAGCGATTCGTGCAGACGGCAGTGACGCTGACCGCGATCTCGTTGGTCCCGCCCCTCCTCTCCGGGGCAGACACCGCCACCATCACCGCCCTCCTCGGGCTGCACCTCGTCGCTGCGACGGTGATGATCCCCACCCTGGCGCGGAGCCTCCGCACCCGGACCGATTGACGGGGAGTCAGGCAGCCAGCTCTGAGAGCGTTCGGCGGCTGCGTTGTCCGGCCCCTTTGACAGACTCATCGGTCATGGTGACCGTCGACGACGTACGACGAGTGGCTCGGAGCCTGCCGCGGACGACCGAGCACCTGATCCGCGATCGCGTGAAGTTCCGGGTCAAGCAGTTGGTCTATGTGGCGTTCTCCCAGGACGAGACGCTCATGGGGTTCGCATTCCCCAAGGAGGAGCGCTCGGCACTGGTCGAGAGCGAACCGGCCAAGTTCCTGCTCCCGCCGGCAACGGACATGCGTTTCAACTGGGTCGAAGCGAGGACGGCGATGCTCGAGATCGAGGAGATGACCGAGCTGGTCACTGACGCATGGACGATGGTGGTTCCGAAAGGCGTTGCTCGGGACTACTTCAACCGTCTGGGCAACTGACGGCGCGCCGAGCATCGCTCAGCAGCAACCGGATGGCCCAGCGCTGCCGAACGCGCAGGATGCTGCGCCTCTGGCACCGCTGGAACCGTGGATCCAGGTATCCCCTCGGCCGCATGCCGAGGGCGTTGCAGCCGGAGGATCGCGCGTCCGCTCGAGCGCCGCCGAGGTGATGCAGGAGACCTACCTGGCGGTGTGGCGGGCCGCGCCGGCGTTCGCGGGCGCCAGCGTCGGCGGCACCGCGGTCGGCTGGCTGTGGACGATCGCCGCCCGGCGCCTGGTTGACGCGCTGCGCCGACGGGCCCGGCGAGGCGCAGGCTGCCGCTCGCGGCGCTGGCCGCGCCGGACGCGCCAGCCGCCGAGGACGAGGTGCTCGACGCGGTGCTGGGCGATGCCATGGGCGCGGCGCTGCGCCGGCTTCGCCCGGACCTGCGCCAGGTGCTGCAGGCCATGGTGCTGGACGGGCTCACCGTGCGAGAGACCGCCGTGCTGCTCGGCGTGCCCGAGGGCACGGTGAAGACCCGGGCCCGGCGGGCCCGGATCGCGCTTCGGGAGGCGCTGTCATGAGAATTCGCGAGCTGCGAGCGAAGCCACGTCACTCGAGCCGCGCCGTCGCTGCGACGCGGTACGCCACCGGCGAGCGCGCGGGCATCGCAGGGCGGACGACGCGTCGTGGGCGGTCGAGGCGCACCTGGAGTCGTGTGCGCACCGTGCCGGGAGCGCCTCGGCGAGGCGGTGGCCCGAGCGCAGCCCCGAGACGATGTCGCTGCTGGCCCTCGTACAGGCGAACCTGGCGACCGCGGTCGCCCGCAGCCCGCGGATGCCCGCGCGTCGGCTGCCGCGGCGGGCTGGTCGCCGGTGGGCGCCGCCGGGCCTGTGGCCGCGGTTGGTCATGACGCTCGCTGGTGCTCGCGGCGGCGCTCGGCCTGGATCTGGCGGACGGCAGCCGGGCTGCTCGCCGTCGCTGGTGCTGCTGGTGGCGCCGGTGGCGCCGCTGCTCGGCGTGGCCGCGGTGTGGTCCGTCGGGCTCGATCCGGCCCACGAGCTGGTGGTGGCCAGCCCTCGGGCGGGGCTGTACCTGGTGTTGCGGCGCACCCTCGCGGTGCTGGTCGTGGTCATCCCGGCGCTGACCGTGGCCGGCTGGCTGGCGGGTGCGTCGCCGGCCCGCTGGCTGCTGCCGTGCCTGGCGTTCACCGCCGGCGCTCTCGCCTTGGGCGAGCTGATCGGGCTGCGCTTGGCGGCGGCCGCGCTGGCGCTGGCGTGGACCGCCGGCGTGATCACCCCGAGCGTGCTCGCCGCCCGACCCCCGTGTTGTTGGAACCGGCCAGCCTGCCGTACTGGGCCGGGCTGATCGCCGTGATCGCGGTCGCGCTGGTGCTGCGCCGCGACGCGTACACAGGACTGAGGAGCAGACACATGGTTCGTGCGGTGAGCGCAGCGGAGACCGCGGCGACGACGTACGCGTGGGCGATCCACGCCGAGGCGCTGCGGGTACGGGCCGGCCGCCGGATGGCCGTCGACGGGTTGGACCTGTCGATGGACATCGGCGTACACGGCCTGCTCGGGCCCAACGGCGCCGGCAAGACCACCCTGGTCCGCTCGATCGCCACCGTGCTGCGCCCGCCGGCGGCACGCTGACGGTGCTCGGCGAGAAGGTGAACGGGCGCATCGACCTGCGCGGGCTGCGCCGCCAGATCGGGTACCTGCCGCAGGAGTTCGGCTACTACCGGCGGTTCACGGTGCGGGAGTTCGTCGAGTACATCGCCTGGCTCAAGGAGATGCCGGCCGCCGAGATCGCCGGCCGCGGTGCAGCGCGCGATCGAACGGGTCGGGCTGGCCGACCGGGCCGACGACCGGATGAAGACGCTCTCGGGCGGCATGGTGCGCCGGGCCGGGATCGCCCAGGCCATCGTCAACGACCCTCGGATCCTGCTGCTGGACGAGCCCACCGCCGGGCTGGATCCCGACCAGCGCCTGCAGTTCCGGGCGTTGCTGCGCGAACTCGGTACCGACACCTGCGTGCTGGTCTCGACCCACCTGGTCGAGGACGTGGCCGCCGCCTGCACCGACGTGGTGCTCATCGACGCCGGCCGGCTGGTCTTCCAGGGCGTGCCGGCCGACCTCGCCGCCGCGGCCGGCGAGGACACCGGCGCCGGGGACAGCGCGGCCGAGCGCGGCTACTCGGCCATCCTGCGCCGCCACCGCGAGGGGCAGGCGTGATGGGCGCCCGGATCCTGCGCATCGAGCTGCGCCGCTCGGTGGCCTTGTGGGCCGCGCTGGCTGATCGCCGCGGTCGGCGTGTTCGTGCTCTTCGCCAGCAACGAGCCGTACGGCTCGTGGATGCAGCTGGTCATCGTCTCAGCGCGACATCATGCAGCTGACCTGGCCGCTGGCACTGGCCGCCGGCGCCTGGCAGGCCCTGCGCGAGCGCCGCTCCCGGGTCGAGGAGCTGATGGCCACCACACCCCGGCCACGCTGGCAGCGGGTGCTGCCGGTCGCCACCGCGATGGCGATCGCCGCCGTCGCCGCCTACCTGGTCATGCTCGCCGGCTGCCGCCGGCCACCTCGAGCACATCGACGGGTACTTCTCGCTCGGAGCGATCCCGCTCATCGCACTCGGTGCGCTCGCCATGGTCGCCGCGGTCTGGCTCGGCCAGGCCATCGGTACGCTGCTGCCGTCGCCGCTGACCGCGCCGATGCTCGCCGTGGTCGGCTTCGTCGGGCTGGCGGTGTCACCCATGATCGTCGCCCAGGACAGCCGCGACCCGGGCACCTTCCTGCTCTTCCCGTACCTGCAGGGTCCGCGCGACGGCGGGTTCGCGCTCCAGATGCTCTCGGCCCGGGCGAACCTGTCCCAGGCGCTGTGGTTCGCGGCATTGGCCGCGACCGCCCCGGCAGGACTCGAACCTGCGACCTCGAGATTAGAAGGCTCTTGCTCTATCCGGCTGAGCTACGGGGGCCGGGCATCCGGCCGGGATGCCGGCGCCAGTGTAGGGTCGGCTCCGATGACGCGGCCGAGTACGGTCGGCGGCGACCGGCACCCTGATGTTTGAGGTCACTGGGCGACGGCCCAGCCCTACGCTGGCGCGGTGATGAACTTCCTGCGGCGCACGGCCTCCATTCCGGGAGTGCGGGTCGTCTTGCTGCACCCCGACGTCCGGCGAGCGCTGGCGTCGGTGCTGGCCTTGCGCTTCCTCGTCGCGGCGTGGGTGACCACGCAGCCCTTCGCGGTGCTCGCCGGCGAAGCGCTGTCCCGCGGCGAGATTCGCACCTACCGCATCCGTGCCACAGGGGTTCGAGTCGCGATGCAACACGGCCGCGACATGGAAGCCCTTTTCGAGTTGTTCACTCGCGGTGAGTACGAGCCGCCGCCGGGTGAGTTGAGCGACCGCCTCACCACCGAGGCGGTCCAGGCTGTCCTCGACGTCGGCGCGAACGTGGGGATGTTCTCCGCCTGGGCCCGAGGGCGCTGGCCGGACGCGAGCATCGTGGCGGTCGAACCCGCACCCGAGAACCTCGTTGTGCTCCACGAACAGGCTCGTCATGACCGGCGGACCGTGGTCGTCGAGGCCGCAATAGCACCCACCAATGGTGAGATCGCCTTCGTCGAGGGCTGGGGGGCCGGCAGCCACGCGCCCGCCAAGGGCGAGGCGGCGACCATCGTCGTACGAACCGTCGACTGGTTCCCCCTTTTCGCAACGGCCGATCTCGTCAAGATGGACATCGAGGGAGGCGAGTGGCCCGTCCTCACGGATCCACGCCTGAGGGAGCTCGAGCGGCTCACCCTCGTCATGGAGTACCACCGCGTGGGTGCTCCGTCATTGCCCGCTGGTGCTGCCGCCCGGCGACTGCTCGAGGAAGCTGGGTTCGAGGTCGGGCACGACACACCGAACTACTGGGGGCACGGCACACTCTGGGCCTGGAAGGGCTGATCGACCGAGGGGAGAGCTCAGCCGCTCAGGGGGAGTCGCGCCACCACCTCGTGACGGGGACGGTGGCCGCGCTCGCGCGGTAGGTGCGACGCGACGACGGTGACCTCCGTCGCGACCCACGGCGGCCCGGCATACGTCGAGAGCACGCGCACCCAGCGGGTGGCGTCCTCGGCCCAGGAGAACCGGCCCAGGGTCAGGTGCGGCACGAACGGCCCGCCCTCCGGCGCCGCCCCGGCCACCGAGCAGGCCGAGCGCACGCCGCGCGCCAGCCTCCCCAGCGCCTCGACCCCATCATCCACACCGTCTGCACCGGCAACGCCCGCCCAGAGCACCTTCGCCCGGGTGACGTCCGGGAAGCAGCCACCTCCAGCGACCGCCAGCCCGACCGGTGGGGTCCGCGCCGCCACCGCAGCCACCCCGTCGACGACGTCCTCCACGACCCGGTCCGGCGCCGCCCCCATGAAGGCCAAGGTCAGGTGCCACTGGCCCGGCGACGACCACCGCAGCTCCGGACCCGAAGACCGGCGCACGGCGAGGAACTCGTCGAGGTGCTCCACGGCATCCTCGGGGGGTTCGATCGACACGAACAGTCGCATGGAGGACATCATCCGCCGCGCCCGAGGAATGGCGGGCCGACCTGCGCACGGTCGTTAGGCTTGCGCCGTGACGGTGGACGGGGACGTGGAGGCGCTGGTCTCCGCCGTCGAGGGTCTGCGCGATGCCGTCGAGGGGGCACGGCTACCGCTCGACGTCACCAGTCGCGCCCCGGCAGAGGCCTCCCGCAGGCAGCTCCTCCAGCAGCTCGACGACTACGTGCTGCCGCGCCTTCGGGCCATCGACGCACCGCTGCTCGCCGTGGTCGGCGGGTCCACCGGCGCCGGCAAGTCGACCCTGGTCAACTCGGTCGTCGGTGCGCAGGTGAGCCGCTCCGGCGTGCTCCGCCCGACCACCACCTCCCCGGTGCTCGTGCACCACCCCGACGACCGGCACTGGTTCGCCGACACGCGCATCCTCCCCGGCCTCGCCCGGGTCACCGGCCAGGACCTCGCCGACAGCCAGGCCGGCACCGTGCGGCTCGTCGAGTCCAGCGCGCTGCCCGCCGGGATGGCGCTGCTCGACGCCCCCGACATCGACTCGGTCGTCTCCGCCAACCGCGCCATCGCCACCCAGCTGCTCTCCGCCGCGGACCTGTGGCTCTTCGTCACCACCGCGGCGCGCTACGCGGATGCCGTGCCCTGGGACCTGCTGCGCACCGCCGCCGACCGCGGCACCTCCGTCGCGATCGTGCTCGACCGCATCCCCCCGGATGCCGTGGACGAGATTCGCCCGCACCTCGCCGCGATGCTGCGCGAGCAGGGCCTGCCGACGGCGCCGATCTTCACCGTGCCCGAGACCACCCTCGACGCCGACGGCCGGCTGCCGGCGGATGCCGTGGAGCGGCTGCGCTCGTGGCTGCGGGCGCTGGCCAGCGACGCCCGGGCCAGGTCGATCGTGGTCGGGCAGACCCTGCGTGGCGCCGTCGACTCGCTGTCGGGCCGCACCGCCGAGCTCGTCGTCGCCAGCCGCGACCAGCACGACGCCGCCGTGTCGCTGCGCAAGGCGGTCGACGAGTCGTTCGACGAGGCGCACCGGCGGGTCGACGCGGGCATGACCGACGGCACCCTGCTGCGCGGAGAGGTGCTCGCCCGCTGGCAGGAGTTCGTCGGTACCGGCGACTTCTTCCGGCAGATCGAGAGCACGATCTCTCGCTGGCGCGACAAGCTCACCGCCGCGATCAAGGGCAACCCGCCGCCGGACGAGGGTCTCGGGGAGGCCCTGCAGAGCGGGGTCGCCGCGCTACTGCTCTCCAACGCGGAGACCGCGGCGTCCGAGACCGCGCGGGCCTGGCGTCGCCTGCCCGGTGGCAGCCAGATCCTCACCGCCCACCCCGACCTGGCCAAGCCGGCTCCGGGGCTGCGACCCGACATCGAGCGGCTCGTGCGCGACTGGCAGGGCGAGGTGCTCGAGCTGGTGCGCACCGAGGGCCAGGGCCGGCGCACCAACGCCCGCATCGCGGCCTACGGGCTCAACGCGATCGGGTTGTTCCTCATGCTCGTCGCCTTCAGCAGCACGGCCGGGCTCACCGGGGCCGAGATCGGCATCGCCGGCGGCACCGCGGTGCTCGCGCAGCGCGTGCTCGAGGCGATCTTCGGCGACCAGGCCGTGCGCGAGATGGCGGCCAAGGCGCGACGCAGCCTGCTCGACCTGGCCGACCAGCTCTACTCCGGCGAGCGTGAGCGGTATGCCGCGGCGCTCGCCGAGGTGGCCCCGCCCGCCGACCAGGCGCAGCGACTCTCCGCCGTGGCGGCCGGGCTGCGGGCGGTGGTGCGGTGAGCCCCTTGCGGATGGGCTCGTCGCGGGGGGCCGTCGTGTCGGCCGAGCAGCTCGCGGCGGCGGCGACCGCGCTCGCGGCCGCCGTGGAGGCCGGTGGCGAACAGCTTCCCGCCGCCGAGCGACAGCGCGCCGACGCCGTCGTCGCGAAGGTCACCGAGCGCACCGCCCTCGTGGGGGGCCACACCGTGGTCGCCCTGGCCGGGGCCACCGGCAGCGGCAAGTCCTCGCTGTTCAACGCGCTGGTCGGCGCGTCGGTGGCGACCGTGGGGGTGCGGCGACCGACGACCTCGACGCCCACGGCGGCGATCTGGGGCGACGAGCCGGCCGGCGACCTGCTCGACTGGCTCGGCGTCGGTGCCCGGCACCTGCTCGACGCCGACCCCGGAGACGATCCCCGAGGCGGCCGACGGGGAGCCGCGGTCGGCTCGCTCGACGGGCTGGTGCTGCTCGACCTGCCCGACTTCGACTCCCGCGAGATCGGTCACCGCACCGAGGCCGAGCGCGTGCTCGAGCTCGTCGACCTGTTCGTGTGGGTCACCGACCCGCAGAAGTACGCCGACGCGCGGCTGCACGACGACTACGTCGCGGCGCTCGCGACCCACGAGGCCGTGACGATGGTGGTGCTCAACCAGGCCGACCGGCTGACCGCCGCCGAGGTCGCCCAGTGCCGGGCCGACCTGGTGCGCCTCATGGCGCGCGACGGCGTGCCGCGAGCCACGGTCCTTGCCACCTCGGTGACCACCGGCGACGGGCTCGACGAGCTGCACCAGCGGCTGGCCAACGCCGTCGCCGGTCGCACCATGACCCGTGCCCGGCTGGCCGCTGACGTCCGCGCGGCCGCGGGGGCGCTGACGAGGCACGTCGCCGAGGGCGAGCCCACCGTGGACGACGACGCCCGCACCGAGCTGCTCGACGCGCTGGCCCGCAGCGCCGGCGTGCCGACCGTGGTCGAGGCCGTCGAGCGCGACTACCGGATGGAGGCGGCCGCGAGCACCGGATGGCCGTTCACCCGGTGGGTGCAGCGCCTGCGTCCGCGACCGCTGCGCCGGCTGCGGCTCGACGGGCGCGACATCCGGGTCACCGACGCCGACGTGCGCTCCGTGCTCGGCCGCTCGTCCCTGCCCCCGCCGAGCCCGGCCGCCCGCGCCGCGGTCGACCTCGCCACCCGTCGGCTGGCCGACCGGGCCAGCGCGTCGCTGCCGCACCCCTGGGCGGATGCCGTGGAGCGCGCCGCGGACCCGCCCGGCCCCGCGCTGGGTGACGCCCTCGACCGCGCCGTCGTCGGCACCTCGCTCCTGGCCCGGGTCCCGAACTGGTGGCGCGTCGTGGGGCTGGCGCAGATCGTGCTCGGAGTCGCCGCCGTGGTCGGGTTCGTCTGGCTGGCGCTCTACGTGATCGTGGGCTGGGCCCAGCTCGACCAGGTGATCGGCGACCCTCCGACACTCGGCGTCGTGCCGGTTCCGTTGGTGCTGCTGGTGGGCGGGCTGCTCGGTGGGCTGCTGCTGGCACTGGTCTCGCGCTGGCTGGCGCGCATCGGCGCCCGGCGCCGCGGCCGGGTGATGGACGCCCGGTTGCGCGCCTCGATCGACGGTGTCGCCGGGACCGAGATCGTGCAGCCGGTCGAGCGCGTGCTCGAGCGGCACGCGGCGACCCGCCTGGCACTCAGCCGAGCCGCGCGACGTCTGAGCCGCCGCTCGTCCACAGGGCGTCGCCGGTCGGGGCTTCGTCCACAGGGTCGAGGTCGTCGTTGTCCCCGTGTGCCGTGCGGCCGAGGCTGGTCGCAACGGCCCCGACGGGCGAGGCCGGGGGAGGACGCACCATGAACGAGACCTACGTGACCATCCGGGGCCGGCTCACCGCCGACCCCACCGTGCGCACCACGCGAACCGGCGCACCGATGACGACGTTCCGCATCGCGCACTCGGCGCGACGGCAGGTCCAGGGCCAGCCGGGGCAGTGGGAGGACACCGAGGCGAGCTTCTACGACGTCGTCACCTTCCGGTCGCTCGCCGCCAACATCGCGGTGTCGCTGCGCAGGGGGCACCCCGTCACCGTGCACGGAAAGCAGCGGATCACGTCGTGGCAGGGCGACGACGGCTCGACCCGCAACAGCGTCGAGATCGAGGCGGATGCCGTCGGGCACGACCTCACGTTCGGCACCACCGCGTTCGCGCGGGTCGGGATGGGGCGCGCGTCGGAGTCGTGGTCGCAGGGCGATGGTTCCGGGCCTCAGCCCGGAAGGCCGGACGACGCCGGCGCCTCGGGTCGTCTGGGGGACCCGGAGAGCGACCCCTATGTCGTCGACGGCGGACCGGGCAGTGGCCTGGGCGAGGTCGGGGTGGGCGCGCCCGACGAGGGGGCGCCGAGCGGCGGCGACCCGACCGAGCCGGTCGCCGACACCGGCCCGCTCGTGCGGCGCGGGAAGGAGTCCGCGGCGTGACGGCCCGCGCCGGCGGGCGCGGCGTCGCACGCGGGCCCTGAGGTCGGCGAAGGCACCGAGGCGGGCCTGGCGCGGATTCGGGCCGGGGCGGTGCTGGTCGATAGCCTTGCCCCCATGGCCGAGTTCATCTACATCATGTCCAAGGCCCGCAAGGCGCACGGCGACAAGGTCATCCTCGACGACGTCACCCTGTCCTTCCTGCCCGGCGCCAAGATCGGCGTCGTCGGCCCGAACGGCGCCGGCAAGTCCACCGTCCTGAAGATCATGGCCGGCCTCGACCAGCCCTCCAACGGTGAGGCCTGGCTGACGCCCGGGCTACTCGGTCGGCATCCTCATGCAGGAGCCGCGCGCTCAACGAGGACAAGACGGTGCTCGGCAACGTCGAGGAGGGCGTCGGCGAGATCAAGGCCAAGCTCGACCGCTACAACGAGATCTCGGCCGCGATGGCCGACCCGGACGCCGACTTCGACGCGCTGATGACCGAGATGGGCACGCTGCAGGAGGCCATCGACGACGCCGACGCCTGGGACCTCGACTCCCAGCTCGAGCAGGCGATGGACGCGCTGCGCTGCCCGCCGCCGGACGCCGACGTCACGGTGCTCTCCGGTGGTGAGCGCCGCCGCGTCGCGCTGTGCAAGCTGCTGCTGCAGAAGCCCGACCTGCTGCTGCTCGACGAGCCCACCAACCACCTCGACGCCGAGAGCGTGCTCTGGCTCGAGCAGCACCTCGCGAAGTACCCCGGCGCCGTCGTCGCCGTCACGCACGACCGGTACTTCCTGGACAACGTCGCCCAGTGGATCCTCGAGCTCGACCGCGGCCGCGCCTACCCCTACGAGGGCAACTACTCGACCTACCTGGAGAAGAAGGCCGCCCGCCTCAAGGTCGCAGGGCAAGAAGGACGCCAAGCTCGCCAAGCGCCTCAAGGACGAGCTGGAGTGGGTGCGCGTCCAACGCCAAGGCCCGGCAGACCAAGTCCAAGGCCCGGCTCGCCCGCTACGAGGAGATGGCGGCCGAGGCCGACAGGACCCGCAAGCTCGACTTCGAGGAGATCCAGATCCCGCCGGGCCCGCGCCTGGGCAGCATGGTCATCGAGGCCAAGAACCTGACGCAAGGGCTTCGGCGACCGGGTGCTCATCGACGACCTGTCCTTCACCCTGCCCGCGCAACGGCATCGTCGGCGTCATCGGCCCGAACGGTGTCGGCAAGACCACGCTGTTCAAGATGATCGTGGGCCTCGAGGACGCCGACGACGGCGCGGTCGACGTCGGCGAGACCGTCAAGATCTCCTACGTCGACCAGAGCCGCGGCGGACTCGACCCGAAGAAGAACCTCTGGGAGATCGTCTCCGACGGCCTCGACTACATCAAGGTCGGCCACGTCGAGATGCCGTCGCGGGCCTACGTCGGCCAGTTCGGCTTCAAGGGCCCGGACCAGCAGAAGCCGGCCGGCGTGCTGTCCGGTGGCGAGCGCAACCGGCTCAACCTGGCGCTGACCCTCAAGCAGGGCGGCAACCTGCTGCTGCTCGACGAGCCGACCAACGACCTCGACGTCGAGACCCTCGGCTCGCTGGAGAACGCGCTGCTCGACTTCCCCGGCTGCGCCGTGGTCATCAGCCACGACCGGTGGTTCCTCGACCGGGTCGCGACGCACATCCTGGCCTACGAGGGCGACGCGGCCCGCGAAGTGGTTCTGGTTCGAGGGCAACTTCGAGTCCTACGAGAAGAACAAGATCGAGCGCCTCGGCGCGGACGCGGCCCGCCCGCACCGCGTCACCTACCGCAAGCTCACCCGCGACTGACCGCCCCCGACCAGGTCGCCCGAGTGACCCGAGCCGCCGGCCCGAACCGCCCCGATCTCCAGGTCAGGGCCCTCACCCCGTCGCGCTTCGACGACGTGGCCGACCTCTTCGGCACCCGAGGCGACCCCTCGTGGTGCTGGTGCCAGTACTTCCTCACCACGGGCAGCGACTACACCCGTTCCACCGAGGCCAACCGCGAGGCCCTGCGTGCCCAGGCGTCCCGCCGGCCACGGCCGGGCCTGGTCGCCTACACCGGGGGCACGCCGGTCGGCTGGGTGCAGGTCGGGCCACGCCCCACCTACCCGCGGGTGTGCGGCAACCGGGCACTGCTCCAGGTCGTCGGCGGCGACATCGACGACGCCGGGGTCTGGGCGGTGACGTGCTTCGTCGTCAAGGTCGGGCAGCGGCGCCGCGGTGTCGGCGCGGCCCTGTTGGATGCGGCCGTGACCGCCGCGCGCGACGCCGGCGCGCACACGCTCGAGGGACACCCCGTCGACGTCGCTGCCCGTGGCGGGAGGGCGTCGGGCGCCGACCTCTACCACGGCACCCTGTCCACGTTCCTCGCTGCCGGCTTCGAGGAGGTCGCACGGACCGGCTCCAGCAGACCCGTCGTGAGGCTCGCCCTCGGGTAGCACCAGAGGTCCGTCGACGGCGGATAGGGTGTGCCGCGTGGAGACGGAGACCTCGGCACCCTCGCCGCACCTGGTCTCGGTCGTCATCCCCGTCTATCAGGGCGAACGCACCCTGGCCCCGGTCGTCGAGGAGCTCGCGGCCTCGGTCGCCGACCGGGTGTCGCCGGCCGGACGCCCCTACCGCGTCACCGAGGTCGTGCTCGTGCACGACTGCGGCCCCGACGCCTCCGACGACACCGTCCGCGCGCTCGCCGCGGCCCACGACTGGGTGCGCCCGGTCTGGCTGAGCCGCAACTTCGGCCAGCACGCGGCGACCCTGGCCGGCATCGCCGCCTCCGGTGGCGAGTGGGTCGTCACCATGGACGAGGACGGCCAGCACGACCCCGAGGCGATCGGCGCCCTGCTCGACACGGCGATGGATGAGCAGGCCGACGTCGTCTACGCCCGGCCCACGAACGAGCCGCCGCACGGTGCGTTGCGCAACGTGGCCTCCCGGGGGGCCAAGTGGCTCGTCGACCGTCTGGCCAAGGGCGCGGACGCCGGCGCGTTCTCCAGCTTCCGGCTCCTGCTCGGCGAGGTCGCCCGCTCGGTCGCGGCGTATGCCGGCCCCGGCATCTACCTCGACGTCGCGATCGCCTGGGTCGCCAACCGCACCGCCACCTGCCCGGTCGAGATGCGCAGCGAGGGCGACCGTCCCTCCGGCTACACCTTCCGCCGCCTGATCAGCCACTTCTGGCGCCTGGTCCTCTCCAGCGGCACCCGCCCACTGCGCTGGGTCAGCGCCCTCGGCGCTGCGGCCGTGCTGCTCGCCCCGGTGGTGGCGCTCACCCTGGTTCTCGGGCGGGCCAGCGGGCGCTGGCAGGTGCCCGGCTGGACCTCGACCATGATCCTGCTCATGATCGCCACCGGCGTGATCCTGTTCAGCCTGGGCGTCATCGCCGAGTACGTCGGCCTGGCCGTCAACATGGCGATGGGCAAGCCGCTCTACCTGCCCGTGCGCGACCGCCGCGAAGGCCCCCTGGGCCGGGACCGCGCGTGACCCACGCCGGCTCGCGACCCCTCACCTGGGTCGTCGGGTCCGGGGGGCTCGTCGGCCGGCACGTCGTGGCCGAGCTCACCGCCGCAGGGCACGACGTCCTCATCACCTCGGTGCCCTGGTCCGATGAGGAGGCCAGCGTGCGCAGTCCTCACCGACGAGGTGGGCCGGTTCGCCACCGCTCGCGCCGGCCGCCCGTGGGCGCTGGCCTGGTGTGCGGGCGCCGGCGTCGTTGCCACCGGCGAGGAGGCGCTGGCCGCCGAGGTGCGCGTCTTCGAGCGCGTGACCGGCGCGCTGACGGCATCCGTGCTGGCCGGTGAGGACGGCGTCGTCTTCCTCGCGTCGTCGGCCGGCGGGCTGTATGCCGGGAGCGTGCCGGCGCCGTTCGACGAGCGCACCGCACCGCGCCCGCTGGTCGCCTACGGCCGGGCCAAGCTCGCGATGGAGGATGCCGTGCACCGCCTCGCCGACGCCACCGGCCTGCGGGCGGTGCTCGGCCGGCTCGCCAACGTCTACGGCCCCGGCCAGACCCTCGGCAAGCCGCAGGGCCTGCTCTCCCAGCTCTGCCTCGCCGACGCGACCGGCAGACCGCTTCCGGTCTACGTCTCGATGGACACCATCCGCGACTACCTGTACGCCGGTGATGCCGCGCGGATGGTCGTGCGCAGCATCGCGCTCGCCCGCGACGAACCGGCTGGCACGGTCGTGACCAAGGTGCTCGCGTCGGGGCGGCCCGTCACGGTCGGCTACCTCGTGGGGGAGGCTCGGCGGGTGTTCCACCGACCGCTGCGCACGATCCCGGTCGGCGGCAGCGGTACCGGGCAGGTGCTCGACCTGCGGCTCGAGTCGAGGGTGTGGCCCGAGGTCGACGCGCTCGCGGCCACGCCGCTGGCGGCGGGTCTGGCGCGCACGTCCGCCGACGTGCGGGCCCGGGTCGTGTCGGGCGGCCCGCTCGACGGCTGAGCCAGCGGCTCAGTCGGAGCGGGTGGCGGCGACGAACACCGACGACCCGAACGGCAGGTCCCGGCGGGTCAGCACCGCACGGTCGACCCGAGACAGGCTGATCAGCATGCTGTTGAGGGGCTGGGGGAGCTGGGGGAGGGAGACGATGTCGACCGCGCCGCTGGGCCCGACGGCGTGACACCTTGCGGGCCAGCCGCTCCACCGCGAACATCGGGAAGACGGTCGCGAAACCGTAGGTCGCCCGCTGCACCGTGAAGCCGGCGCGCTCGACCGCGGCGACGGCCCGGCCGGTCGTGTACCGCCGGTGGTGGCCGTTCGCGACGTCGAAGTCGCTCCAGGCCCAGGTGTAGGCGGGCACCGACATGACGAACCGGCCGCCCGGGCGCAGCACCCGCCGCACCTCCGCGAGCGCCGTCGCCTCGGGCTCGCAGTGCTCGATGACGTCGAAGGCCGACACCGCGTCGAAGGCGGCGTCCTCGAACGGCAGCGCCAGCGCCGAGCCGCACACCCCGTCGGACCCCAGCCCGCGCGGGTCGATGTCGAGCGAGACGGTCCGCTGCGCCGACTCCCGGAACCACGCGGCACTCGGCCCGTCGGCGCTGCCGAGGTCGAGGGCGAGGCCGGCGCCCTCGACGTGCGAGCGCAGCGCGGCCTCGAGCAGGTCGGCCCGGGCGACGTACCACCAGTAGTCGGGGATCGCGATCGACGCGGACCCCCCGTGTCCCTCGGCGTTGTTCACCGGGTCACTGTACTGACGCCCTGGTGTGGCGACCTGAGCGACTCCGCCTGGAGGTAGCCGATCAGCCCCGCCGCGAGGGCGATCGACGCGGTGGTGGCGCCGAACACCTCGCCGAGGCGGAGGGCGCAGATGAGCACGGCGAGGTTCGCGGCCTCGCCGCTGCGGGCGAGCAGCGAGGGTGGCGGGCCGGACCGCAGGGGGCGCATGCAGAACCAGACGGTCAGCACGAGGGTCGCCAGAAGGTAGATCCACCCGCCCTCGATGAGCAGTGCCCAGTAGGAGTTGTGGAAGAAGTAGGTCGCCCCGTCCGAGAGCTTGATCCAGGCCTCGCCGAGGCCCTGGCCGTTCCACGGTGCCTGGTCGAGCTTGGCCTGGGAGGCCGAGTCGATCCGGGCGCGGAACGAGTCGGTGCCGACGCGGTTGGCGAACTCGCCGGCCTGGCCGTACTTCTCCTCGACGAACGGGATGGCGACGGCGAAGGCGGCGGCCAGTGCGAGGCGGCCGGGTACGTTGAGGCGCGGGCGCAGGGCGAACCACACCAGGGCGCACACGAGGGCGGCGATCGAGGTCCGCGACCCGGTGGTCCAGACCAGCGCGGTGCTCACGACCGCGATCGCAATCTGGCGCCGGCGCGTTGGTGGTCACCCCCAGCAGCAGGACCCCGACCACCGTGTAGGCCATGCCGGCCTGGTTCTTGTCGAGCAGGAAACCGGTGAGGTACTGCTGGTAGGGCGCGGGCGCGACGCCGGCGAAGAAGAGCACTGCGTTGCCCAGCAGGCCGACGGCCATGCCGCGCACGAGCGAGGGGTAGTGGATGCGCCCCGAGACGACGACCAGGAGCGCCGTCAGGACGAGCGCGAGGCGCAGGGCCCGCTTGGGCCACCCGAACAGCGAGAGGTCCGGGCCGCTGAGCGAGAGCAGCACGAGGTAGCCGAGCATCGCCACGGCGGCCCAGGGGAGCCACTTCAGGCCGGCGAGTGAGCGGGTCGGCCGGCGGGTGATGCTCAGCGCGATCAGCGCCGCGAGGGCGACCTGCCCGACGAGGAAGCCGCCGGGAGCACCGGGGACGGATACGGCGAACAGCGCGATGGCGCCGAGGGCGAGCTCCGCGAACCGGGTCGGTTCGTCACCCAGCTCGGCTCGGGCGATCGGGCGCGGCGCCTCGTCGACAGGCGCGACGGCATCCGTCGTGGGTGGGGGTGCGTCGTCGGGTCGGCCCTGCCGTCCACGCACGCCGGTCCTGGCGTCCATCGGCTCCTCGTGGCTGCTGCTCGACCCGGGCGGGCGCCCCACGACCGAAGTGGTCCAGGGGGCCGGGCCAGCGTAACAGCGGGGATGCGCCGCGATCCGGTGTTCGAGGGGGCCCGGCGGGGCGCGGCGGCAGGTCAGGCGGTGGTGCGCACGAGCCGCACGGCGAGGTCGCCGTAGGACGTCTCGATGTCGGCCGGGGTGCGCCGCACGTCGGGGGTGTACCAGCGGGCGACGTCGATGGCCATCGACAGCAGGGCCAGCGCGGTGACCGAGACGTCGTCGACCTCGAACTCACCGGTGGCGACACCGGCGCGCAGCACCCCGGCGACCACGCCGTCGATCTCCTTGCGCAGCCCGAGCACGGCCTCGCGGTGCTCGGGGCTGAGGTGGCGGAACTCGAACTGCACGATCCGGCCGAGCTCGTAGTGCTCGGCGTGCCAGCGGGAGAACCCGCCGACGATCGCCCGCAGCGCCTCGGTGGGCGTGCCGGCCTGGTCGGCGGCAGCCACGAGCAGGTCGCGGGCCCGCGCGTGCCCCCGGCGGCTCAGCTCGAAGAGCAGCACCTCCTTGGAGGCGAAGTGCACGTAGACCCCGGCGGGGGAGAGCCCGGCCCGCGACGCGATGTCGCGGGTGGTCGTCGCGTGGAAGCCCCGCTGGGCGAAGGCGTCGGCCGCGGCGAGCATGATCCGCACCGCGGTGTCGGTGACGTCACCGACCGCCTCCTGTCGCCCGCCGTCCGGCGCGAGGGCAGCGAGGACCGCCGTTTCGCTCAGCGGTGTGGGACTCGGCACGGTTGACAGCATGCCGCACCACCGCGAGACTAAGCAAGCGCTTAGTCAACCCTGGCGCGCCATCCCGAGCCGCCCCGGAGGAGTTCCATGCCCCGCAACATCTACGGTCCCGAGCACGAGGACTTCCGCGCCTCGGTGCGCGAGTTCGTCGAGCGCACCCTCAAGCCGCGCGCCGAGCAGATGCTCGAGGTCAAGGCGATCGACCGCGACATCTGGAAGGAGGCCGGCTCCCAGGGGCTGTTCGGCCTCGACATCCCCGAGGAGTTCGGGGGCATGGGCGCCGACGACTACCGCTTCAACGCCATCGCGGCCGAGGTGATCAACGGCTTCAACGCCGCCGTCGGCTCGTGCTTCGGCATCCACAGCGACGTCTGCCCGCCCTACATCGTCGACCTCGGCACCCAGGAGCAGAAGGAGCGCTGGCTGCCCGCGATGGCCGCCGGCGAGAAGATCTGCGCCATCGCGATGACCGAGCCCGGCGGCGGCTCCGACCTCGCCGCGCTGAAGACCACCGCGGTGCGCGACGGCGACCACTGGGTGCTCAACGGCAGCAAGACCTTCATCACCAACGGCTACCAGGCCGACCTGGTCATCGTCGCCACCCGCACCGACCCGAGCAAGGGCGCCAAGGGCATCACCTTGTTCATGGTCGAGGACGGCATGGAGGGCTTCACCCGCGGCCGCAAGCTCGACAAGGTCGGCCAGGAGGAGAGCGACACCGCCGAGCTGTTCTTCCAGGACGTGCGCGTGCCGGACAGCAACCGGATCGGCGACGAGGGCATGGGCTTCATCGCGATGATGCAGCGTCTGCCCCAGGAGCGCGTCGGCGCCGCCTGCGCCAACGTCGCCCACGCCAAGCAGATCCTGCTCGAGACCATCGAGTACGCCAAGGAGCGCAAGGCGTTCGGCCAGTCGATCGGGTCCTTCCAGCACAACAAGTTCAAGCTCGCCGAGCTGGTCACCTCGATCGAGGTCGCCGAGGCCTACGTCGACGACTGCATCGAGGCGCACGCCGAGGGCACGCTGTCCGCCGTCGACGCGGCCAAGGCCAAGTGGTGGAGCGCCCAGGTGCAGAACGACGTGCTCGACGAGTGCGTCCAGCTGCACGGCGGCTACGGCTTCATGAACGAGTACCGCGTGGCCCGCGCCTGGCGCGACGCCCGCGTCACGAAGATCTGGGCCGGCTCCAACGAGATCATGAAGGAGCTCATCGGCCGCGACCTCGGCCTCTGAGACCAGGGCACGACCAGCACGGATGCCGTCCGCTCACCGAGAGCGGGCGGCATCCGTCTGCGTGGGGGTGGGTGTCGCAGCGGGCTGTTCGAGCAGGACGCCCGCGACGATGAGGACCTGCGCCGCCAGGTAGGTGGCCATCACCACGAAGTCCTGGGCCGGCAGGGCGAACCCGTCGGCGAACGCGTCGAGGGCGATCAGGCCGTCGGAGACCAGGAAGAGCGCCCCGCCGACGGCGGTGAGCCGGTTGACCCCGGTGGCGAGCACGGCCATCGTCCCCAGGCACGCGCCGTAGACCAGCACGGGCACGAGCAGGGCGCCGGCGCCCGCGGCACACGCCAGCACGAGCGCACCCACCGCAGCGACGTAGCCCACGAGCCGGGCGCGGTGCACGTGCAGCACGCTGCGGGCGCGGAACGGCAGGAAGGCCGTGATGTAGGCGACCTGCGCGAGGAGGAAGAAGCCGATCATGACGAGGAACGCGGCATCCCCGCTCGCCAGCTTCGGGGCGCTGTCACCCAGCCACGACAGCGCGAGCGCGAGCAGCACCAGGGTGACCAGCCGGCTGCGCGGTGGCGAGGTCTCGCACCAGAGCACGCCCGCGAGCAGCGGCATGAGCAGCACCTGCGTCGTGTCGGCGACAGCTGACCAGCCGGCCAGCTGGGCGACGAGGTGCACCACGGCCACCAGGGCGAACCCGCCGAGGACGAGCCGCGCGGCACGGCGACGAGGCAGCATGCCGCGAGCGTACCGATGCCGGTGCCGCCCCTCCTTCATCCCGACTCATTGCGGATGACCCACCTCGCGGCCCCTTTTCGGGCCCGCGGAGGTGGGCGATCCGCAATAGGTCGAGTCAGGCCGGGGTGGTGGTGAGCACCACCTCGTCGGCCGGCGTCAGCAGCTCGTCGAGCAGCACGACCGGCCGGCCCCGGCGCGCAGCGGGCCGCACGACCGCGACCCCGCCGCGGCGCTGCACCGAGCGCGCCGACCCCCGAGGCCAGGGTCGTGACGCCGGAGCCGGACAGCACGAAGCTGCCCTGGCCGTCGTAGCCGCGTCGTCCGGGCCGACCCCGACGACGGCCGAGCCCTCGATGGCCCGGCGGCGGACCACGAAGCAGGGCGGCCGCGAGGGCGGCGAGCGCCGCACCGGCCATGACGCCCACCGCGGGTCCCCACGTCGATGGCCAGGAGCAGCCCGAGCAGCGTCGCGACGACGAGGCGCAGGACGAGCGGACGCACCTCGCTCGTCCGCACCGCCTCGGAGGTCAGCCGCCGCACCTGCTCGTCGGTGAGCAGCACGGTGATCGGCGGGCGGGGCGCCTCGGCCCAGCCGCCCTCCGGCTCGGGGGCGTCAGTCAAGCGGGCCGCCGGCCACGTAGATGACCTGGCCGGAGACGAAGCCGGCCTCCTCGGACACCAGGAACGCGATGGTGGCCGCGATGTCCTCGGGCTGGCCGACCCGGGCGACCGGGATCTGCTGGGCGGAGTGGGCGATGAAGTCCTCGAACGACACCCCGATCCGGGCGGCGGTGGCCGCGGTCATGTCGGTCTGGATGAAGCCCGGCGCGACGGCGTTCGCGGTGACCCCGAACTTGCCGAGCTCGATGGCCAGGGTCTTGGTGAAGCCCTGCAGGCCCGCCTTGGCGGCGGAGTAGTTGGCCTGGCCCCGGTTGCCCTGCGCCGAGGCCGACGAGAGGTTGACGATGCGGCCGTACTTCTCGCCGGTCATGTGCGCCTGGCAGGCCCTGGTCATGAGGAACGCGCCCTTGAGGTGCACGTTCATGACGGCGTCCCAGTCGGCCTCGGTCATCTTGAAGATCAGGTTGTCGCGGATGATGCCGGCGTTGTTGACGAGCACGACGGGCGGGCCGAGCTCGTCGGCCACCCGGGCCACGCCGGCCTCGACCTGCGCGGCGTCGGTGACGTCGACCCCCACCCCGACGGCTCGACCGCCGGCGTCGCGGATCCGGGCGGCGACCGTCTCGCAGGCCGCCTCGTCGAGGTCGAGCACCGCCGACGGCGAACCCGTCGCGGCCGAGCCGCTCGGCGGTCGCGGCCCCGATGCCTCGGGCCGCTCCGGTGACGATGGCGACCCGCTGGACGGTCATGCGTTCTCCCTCAGTCGGCGAGGTGGGTCCCTCGCTGGTCGTGTCGAGCCGACACCCTACCTCCAGCGGTGCCGTCAACGCCGAGCAGGGTCGGCGTCCGGCCACGAAACCCTCGACCACCTGGACCCGGTCGCCGTACCCGGAGGTGTTCGTGTGGAGGTACGTCAGGAACCCGACGTCCCCCTCGACACAGGTGACCGAGACCCCCGGATGCGCTTCGAGCACCCCCACCGCGGTGTCGCCGACGTTGGCGCCGAGGTCCACGACATGAACGTGACCGGAGATCGACGCGATTCGACGCACCAGGGTGTCCGCGTAGCTGTCGTACGTGGGGTCACGGTGTTGGTAGAACGGCAACTGGTGCGCAGGAGGCAGCACGACGGGCTGGCCGCCGATCGAATAGCGCTGGTCGCGTCCGACCATCGTCCTGAGCCTGGTGCGGAGGGGGTTGACCGCGTACCCCGCGAGCCGCCCGAGATACCTGCGCCGCCGGACGTTGAGCGCCATGGGTCCACTTTCGTTCCGGTCGGTCTGCCAGGACGCGCTCAGTGTCCCACCGACCGCGCTGTCGAAGCCTGAGGTCGGCCGGAAAGGGTATTTTCATGACTTCGCGGCGCGAGGGTAGGTTGCAGTGCACTGCGGAGGGCCGACGGCCCGCCCGCGGCCCAGCACCGTCGCTGGTCCCTGACCACACACGGAAGGCAACCAGTGGAGATCTGGCCCGGAACGGCCTACCCGCTCGGCGCGACCTACGACGGCGCGGCGTCAACTTCGCCCTGTTCTCCGAGGTGGCCGAGCGCGTCGAGCTGTGCCTGTTCGACGACGACGGCGCCGAGACCGCGCGTCGACCTGCCCGAGGTCGACGCGCTTCGTCTGGCACGCCTACCTGCCCGGCGTCGCAGCCCGGCCAGCGCTACGGCTTCCGGGTGCACGGCCCGTACGACCCCGAGCAGCGGCCACCGCTGCAACCCGAGCAAGCTGCTGCTCGACCCGTACGCCAAGGCGATCGAGGGCCAGGTCGACCGGCGACCAGGCGCTGTTCTCCTACCACTTCGGCGACCCGAAGAAGCGCAACACCGACGACAACCTGCGGCACACACGATGCTCTCGGTCGTCATCAACCCGTTCTTCGACTGGGGCGACGACCGCCCGCCGCGCCACGAGTACCACGAGACGCGTCATCTACGAGGCGCACGTCAAGGGCCTGACGATGACCCACCCCGAGCGTGCCCGAGGAGATCCGCGGCACCTACGCCGGCATGGCGCACCCGGCGATGATCGAGCACCTCACCGACGCTCGGCGTCACCGCCATCGAGCTGATGCCGGTGCACCAGTTCGTGCAGGACACCACCCTGCTGGACACGCGGCCTGACGCAACTACTGGGGCTACAACACGATCGGCTTCTTCGCGCCGCACAACGGCTACGCCGTCGTCGGGCACGCGCGGTCAGCAGGTCCCGGAGTTCAAGGCGATGGTCAAGGCGCTGCACGAGGCCGACATCGAGGTCATCCTCGACGTCGTCTACAACCACACCGCCGAGGGCAACCAGCTCGGCCCGACGCTGTCCTTCCGCGGCATCGACAACGCCGCGTACTACCGGCTGGTCGACGACGACCAGGAGCACTACTACGACACCACCGGCACCGGCAACAGCTGCTGATGCGCCACCCGCACGTGCTGCAGCTGATCATGGACTCGCTGCGCTACTGGGTCACCGAGATGCACGTCGACGGCTTCCGCTTCGACCTGGCCGCCACCCTGGCCCGGCAGTTCCACGAGGTCGACCGGCTGTCGGCGTTCTTCGACCTGGTCCAGCAGGACCCGGTCGTCTCCCAGGTCAAGCTGATCGCCGAGCCGTGGGACGTCGGCGACGGCGGCTACCAGGTCGGCAACTTCCCGCCGCTGTGGACCGAGTGGAACGGCAAGTACCGCGACACGGTCCGCGACTTCTGGCGCGGCGAGCCGCGCACGCTCGGCGAGTTCGCGTCGCGGCTCACCGGCTCCAGCGACCTCTACGAGGACGACGGCCGCACGCCCGTTCGCGTCGATCAACTTCGTCACCGCCCACGACGGCTTCACGCTGCGCGACCTGGTGTCCTACAACGACAAGCACAACGAGGCCAACGGCGAGGACGACAACGACGGCGAGAGCCACAACCGGTCGTGGAACTGCGGCGTCGAGGGCCCGACCGACGACCCCGAGGTCCTCGCGCTGCGCGCGCGGCAGCAGCGCAACTTCCTCGCCACGCTGCTGCTCAGCCAGGGCGTGCCGATGATCGCCGCACGGCGACGAGATCGGCCGCACCCAGCAGGGCAACAACAACGTCTACTGCCAGGACAACGAGCTCGCCTGGGTCGACTGGGAGCTCGACGACGACGCAGAAGCGGCTGCTACGCGTTCACCGCGGCGGTCGTCCAGGCTGCGCCGCGAGCACCCCGTGTTCCGCCGGCGCCGCTTCTTCGCCGGCAGCGCCGACCACGGCGGCCGAGTCCGAGCTCGGCGACATCGCCTGGTTCCAGCCCCGACGGCGAGCCGATGGGCGAGTCGGCGTGGTCCGACGGCGAGGCCCGGACCGTCATGGTCTTCCTCAACGGCGAGGCCATCCCGAGCCCGACTCGCGCGGTCGCCGCGTGCTCGACGACGACTTCCTGGTCATCTTCAACGCCGACCACCAGGAGGACGCGTTCATCCTCCCCGAGAAGGAGTGGGGCGAGCACTGGGTCGCCGAGATCGACACCGGCGCCGACGTCGTCGACACCGAGTGGCACGAGGCCGGCAGCGAGCTGAAGGTGCAGCCCCGCTCGCTGATCGTCCTGCGCAGCCCGCGCGAGACGCCGCCCCAGCCCTCCGGAGCCGCCACGACCCACCGGACGTGACGATGCCGACCGCCCACCGCCCCGATCCCGGCCGCGTGGTCCCCACGGCGACCTACCGCCTGCAGGTGCACGCCGGGTTCGGGTTCGACGCGGCGGCCGAGCACACGGCCTACCTCGCCTCGCTCGGCGTCTCGCACCTCTACCTGTCGCCGGTGCTTCAGGCCGCGCCGGGCTCGATGCACGGCTACGACGTGGTCGACCACACCCGGATCTCCGAGGAGGCCGGTGGCCGCCAGGCCTTCCAGCGGCTGGTGACGGCGTGCCGCGAGGCGGGCCTCGGCATCGTCGTCGACGTCGTGCCCAACCACATGGCGGTGCCCGAGCCGGCCCACCTCAACGCGCCGTTCTGGTCGCTGCTGCGTGACGGGCGCCGGCTCGCCGTACGCCGGGTGGTTCGACGTCGACTGGGTCGGCCGAGGGCGAGCGCATCCTGATGCCCGTGCTCGGCGGCACGGTCGAGCAGGCCCTCGAACGCAGGCGACGTCACGCTCGCCGACGACGGTGGCCCGACCGGTCACGAGTGGGTGCTGCGGCACTACGGCGACGAGTTCCCGGTCGCGCCCGGCACCGAGACGCTGCCGCTGGCGCGAGCTCGTCGACGCGCAGGCCTACCGCCTGTCGAGCTGGCGCGAGGCGGGCGAGGCGCTGAACTACCGGCGCTTCTTCGACGTCACCTCGCTCGTCGCGGTGCGGGTCGAGGACCCGGTCGTCTTCATGGCGACCCACGCCGCTGCTGCTCGCCCTGCACGGCCACGGCGAGGTCGACGGCTTCCGGATCGACCACCCCGACGGGCTCGCCGACCCGGCCGGCTACCTCGAGCGGCTGGCCGACGCCACCGGCGACGCCTGGGTCGTCGTCGAGAAGATCCTCGAGGGGGAGGAGCGGCTGCCCGACGGCTGGCGCTGCGCCGGGACCACGGGCTACGACGCCCTGCTGCGGGTGCAGCAGGTGCTCACGTCCTCCGCCGGCGTCGACGGCGCTCGACCGGCTGTGGGCGGATGCCGCGCCCGACCGGGTCTCGCTCGACGACGTGGTCGCCGAGGCGAAGCGGCTGGTCGTCGACGACGTGCAGGCCGCGGAGGTCGACCGCCTGATGCGCCTCGCCCGCCACGTCCTGGTCGGACGTCGACCTGGGCGCGGTGCGCCGCGCGCTGGAGGCCCTGCTCGTCGCGATGGACCGCTACCGCGCCTACGTCGTGCCCGGCCGTGGGCTCGACCCCGAGCAGGCGGCCGTCGTCGACGGCGCGGCCGAGCGGGCCCGCGGGCTCCTGGCCCCGAGCGACCACGAGTCCCTCGACGTCGTCGTGTCGCTGGTGCTCGGCCGCGACCTCGCGCAGGTGCAGCTCGACAGCGGCGCCCTGGCCGACGACTTCCGGGTGCGGTTCCAGCAGACCTGCGGGCCGGTCATGGCCAAGGGCATCGAGGACACCGCGTACTACCGCTGGTTCCGGCTCGCCGGGGCCAACGAGGTGGGCGGCCACCCCGACCACCTGTCGATCTCGGCCGACGAGTTCCACGCGTGGTGCCAGGCGCTGGTGCACGAGCTGGCCGACGTCGATGACGACGCTGACCACCCACGACACCAAGCGGTCCGAGGACGTGCGGGCCCGGCTCATGGTGCTCGCCGAGGACGGCGAGGGCTGGGCGACGTGGCTTGCCGGCGCCCGTGAGCTGGCCGCTGCCCACCGCACCGAGCGGGTCGACGGGCCCACCGAGTACCTCGTCTGGCAGACCCTGGTCGGTACCTGGCCGATCACCGGCGCCCGGCTGGAGGAGTACCTCCTCAAGGCCGTGCGCGAGGCCAAGGTGCACACCGCCTGGGTCGACGGCGACCCCGACTACGAGGACGAGGTGGTGGCCTACGGCAAGGCGCTGTTCCGCGACCCCGTCGTGCAGCGGCACCTCGACGAGTGGACCACGGCCCACGAGCCGTCGGTGCGGGCCAACGTGCTGTCGCAGAAGCTGATCCAGCTCACCATGCCCGGCGTGCCAGACGTCTACCAGGGCTGCGAGATCGTCATGCTCTCGCTCGTCGACCCCGACAACCGCCGCCCGGTCGACTGGACCGACCGCGGCGAGCGGCTCGAGCGGGTGCTGTCCGACGAACCGGCCTTCGACCTCGACGACGAGAAGCTGCGGGTGACCGCCCGCACCCTGGGTGTGCGCCGCGACCTGTCCGGCGTGTTCGTGGGGGAGGGCACGACGTACGCCGGGCTGCCCACCACGAGCGAGCACGCGCTCGCCTTCGCCCGCGGCGACGACGACGGCGCCCGGGTCGTCACGGTGGCCACGCGGGCCGCCGGTCTGCTCGCGCGAGGCCGGCGGCTTCGGCGACGCGACCGTGACGCTGCCGGCCGGTACCTGGCACGACGTGCTCTCCGACGACGAGGCGGTCTACGACGGCGCGGGGGTGCTCCTCGCCGACCTGCTGGCCCACCGACCGGTGGCCCTGCTCGTGAGGCAGTCGTGACGGGTTCCGTGCAGCGGTCGCCCGAGGTCATCGAGGTGTGGGCTCCGCTCGCCGAGCAGGTCGAGATCGAGTGGTCCAGCGAGGCACCATCGACCGATGGGTCGCCCCAGACCCAGACCGCCAGCGCGACGTGATGACACCCACCGGCGACGGGTGGTGGCGCTGGGAGCCGGGCCCGGACGCGGGTGGCGACGCGACGGCATCCGACGATCGCGCGACGGCACCCGCCCGCTGCTGCTCGACTACGCGTTCGTGCTCGACGGTCAGGAGCCGGCCCTGCCCGACCCGCGCAGCGCCTGGCAGCCGCACGGGGTGCACGGGCCGAGCCGCACCTTCGACCCGGCCACCTTCGACTGGACGGACGGCGACTGGAACGGGCCGCGTTCCGGCACAGGCATTCTCGGCTCGGTGATCTACGAGCTGCACATCGGCACCTTCACGCCCGAGGGCACCCTCGACGCGGCCCTGGCCCGGCTCGACCACCTCGTCGACCTGGGCGTCGACGTCGTCGAGCTGATGCCGGTCGTCCCCTTCCCGGGGCGTTGGGGCTGGGGCTACGACGGCGTCGACCTCTGGGCGGTGCACGACGGCTACGGCGGCCCGGCCGCCCTGCAGCGGTTCGTCGACGCGTGCCACGCCCGCGGCCTGGGCGTCGCCCTCGACGTCGTGCACAACCACCTCGGCGCCAGCGGCAACTACCTCGCGCGCTTCGGCCCCTACTTCACCGAGGCGCACCACACCCCGTGGGGCGCGGCGGTCAACCTCGACCACGAGGGCTGTGGCCCGGTGCGACAGTTCCTCGTCGAGAGCGCGCTGCGCTGGTTCCGCGACTTCCACGTCGACGCGTTGCGCCTGGACGCCGTGCACGAGCTCAAGGACGACTCGCAGCCGCACTACCTGGCCGAGCTGTCCGATGCCGTGGCCGCGCTGTCCGTCGACCCTCGGCCGCCCGCTCGACCTCGTGGCCGAGAGCGACCTCAACGACCCCGTGATGGTCGCGCCGACGTCCGAGGGCGGCCGGGGCATGACGGCCCAGTGGGACGACGACGTGCACCACGCGCTGCACGTGGCACTGACCGGTGAGGCGCACGGCTACTACGCCGACTTCGCCGGTGGGGGCGCGCGCGAGGAGGCCGGCCCGCTCGCCGTGCTCGCCAAGGTGCTCACCCGCGGGTTCCTCCACGACGGCACCATGTCCACCTTCCGCGGTCGCCCGTGGGGCGCGCCGGTCGACGTCGAGCGGCTCGACGCCCGTCGCCTGCTGGGCTACCTGCAGACCCACGACCAGGTCGGCAACCGGATGGCCGGCGACCGCATCTCGGCGCGCTCTCCCGCCGGGCGCGCAGGCGGCCGGGGCCGCGCTGTACCTGCTCGGGCCGACGACCCCGATGATCTTCATGGGCGAGGAGTGGGCCGCGTCGACGCCGTGGCAGTTCTTCACGAGCTTCGACGACGAGGTGCTCGCCGACGCGGTCCGCCGCGGCCGGCGGGCCGAGTTCGGGGCGCACGGCTGGTCGGAGGACGCCGTGCCCGACCCGCAGGACCCCGCCACCCGAGACGCGTCGGTGCTCGACTGGGACGAGGCCCACGCCGGCCACCACGGGCGCATGCTGCAGTGGTACGCCGCGTGCACCGGTCTGCGCCGCGACCTCCTCGGCGCCGGCCCCACGCGCTTCGCCGACGTCGCCGTCGCCCACGACGAGGGCGCCCGCTGGCTGGTGATGACGCACACCCCGGCCGAGGGCCCGGCGCACGCCGTCGCGGTCAACCTCGCCGACGTCTCCCAGGAGGTGCCGCTGGGCGCCAGCCCCTCGGCCGAGGTCCTGCTCGCCTGGGACCACGTGGGGACACAGGTGGACGAGGGCGGCGTGCGGATGCCGGGCCACGCGGTGGCGGTCCTCCGGCTCGGCTGACCGGCCCGTGGGCGGCCGGGTCGCCGTCGGTCACGATCCGGGCACATCCCCGGAGCCGCTGCCGGCGGCGCAGACAGGCTGGCTAGGGTGGCCCGGTCGGTCGGTCGGGTAGGACGTCGGGAGGGCAGCGTGGGCGTGGGCACCCTGCTGCGACGGCGCCTGCTCACGCACCCGGTGGCCCTCGTGGCCGTGGCGACGTCGGTGCTCATGTCGATGGTCGTCGTGGCCACCCTGCAGCTGCTCTCGTCGTCCATCGCCGACGCCAGCGTGCGCACCACGCTCGACGTGCCGGGCGACCGGCGCTCGGTGGCCCTGACCGCGGGCGTGCGCCCCGGCGAGCTCGCCGACGTCGACCGCCGGGTGCGCGCCGCGCTGGCCCCCGGCGGGCCGGATGCCGTGGTGACCCGCACGTCCACCGTCACCTCGCGGGGGATCAACGGTCGCGCCGACACCGACCGGGCCGTCCTCGCCGACGTCGCCGGCCTCCCGGCCCGCGCCCGGCTCACCGCCGGTGCGTGGCCGACCGCGCCGGGCGACGACGTCGGCCCTGGCGGCGCCCCGCTCGAGGTGGTGCTCCCCGTGGCCGCTGCCGATGCGCTCGACGCCACCGTGGGCTCGCGCCTGGCGCTCACCGACCTCGTCGACGGCGACGCGAAACCGCTCAACGTGCTCGTCACGGGCACCTACGAGCCGACCGGGGTCGACGACGGCCTGTGGGTCGACGACCCGCTGGGCCTCGCGGGGGTCAACCGGTCCGACTTCACGACCTACGGCCCGTTCGTGGTGGCTGAGGGGTCGCTCGACCGCCCCTTCGCCGGGGCGTCGACCGCGACCTGGCGCTGGCTCCCCGGCGGGGACGACGTCACCACCGACGACCTGCCCGCGGTCCGGGCCGGGGTCGACGAGGTCATCGATGTCCTCCGGCACACCGCCGGCATCCGGGCCGACGGCACCGCCGACCCGGACGGTGCGCTCGGAGGCCAGCCGTTGCGCGACGCCCGGGTCAGCTCGGAGCTGCCCGAACTGCTGGATGCGGCGGCCCTGGTCAGCGAGCGCGTCCGTGTGTCGCTCCTCACGCCCACCGTGCTGCTCGTCGTGCTCGGCACGGCATCCCTCGTCGTCGCCGCCGCGCTGCTGGCGTCGCTGCGCGACAGCGAGACCCGGCTGATGCGGACCCGCGGGGCGTCCACCCGCCAGCTCGGGGTGCTGGCCACGGCCGACGCCCTGGTCGTCGTGCTGCTGGGCACCGTGGGGGCGGTGCTGCTGGCACCACTGCTGTCGACGGCCGTGGCCCGCTCGGCCGGTCTCGAGCTCGGTGCGCAGGGTGTGCCGGCCGCCGTGACGTCGGCACCGCTGTGGTGGGCCATCGGGCCGATGGCCCTGCTCGCGACCGTCGTCATCGTCTCCACGACGTTGCGGGTCGGTCGGGTGCGCGACGGCGCCGGCACGCGCCAGTCGGGACGGGTCGTGCGGCTGCTCACCGGGTCGGGGCTCGACGTGCTGCTCGTCGGGCTCGGGGCGCTCGCGGTCGTGCAGCTGCGCCGCTACGACGCGGCCGGGTCGACGACGGTGGACCCACTGACCACCGCGGCCCCGGCCGTCGTCATCGCGGGGTTGTCGGTGCTGTGCCTGCGGCTGCTCCCCGTGCTGACCCGTCAGGTCGCGCGCCTCACCGGCGAGGCGCGCGGGCTGGAGCCGGCCTGGGGCGGCTGGCAGCTCGCCCGGCGGCTCTCCGGTCAGGTGGGCACCGTGCTGCTCGTCCTCCTCGCCGTCGCGATGGGCACCCTCGCGCTGTCCCACTCGGCGACCGCCGACCGCGCTGTCGCCGACCAGTCGGCGTTCGAGACCGGCGCGCCGGTCCAGGTCGTGGGGCCGGGCGGTGGCGGAGAGCCCGGCACCGCGGGCCCGGTGCTGGCCGAGGCGGCTGGTGGGGCCGACCGGGTCGTGCCGGTGGCTCGCGACGTCGTCGGCGTCGGGTCCCTCACGGGGGTGACGGCACTGGCCCTCGACGCCGTCACCGCAGCCGGGGTCGTCGACCCGCGCCCCGACCTGCTCGGCGGTTCCTCGTGGTCGAACCTCCTCGGCCGTCTCGGTGACGCGCGCCGCCTCGCCGACGGTGTGGCGCTGCCCGGCGAGCCGACCCGGCTCACCGTGCGAGCCCACCTCGATACCTCACTCGACGTCTCCGACGAGTTCACCCTGCCGGCGTCGGTGCTCCTGCGGGACGCCCGCGGCCTCGTGCACACGCTGCCGCTGGGCGAGCTGGGCGTACGCCCGGCCGACCTGACCGCCGAGCTGCCGAGCGGCGAGCGCCGGATGGAGTACCCCCTCACCCTGCTCGGGGTGGTGTCCCGCGCTCCGGCGGAGCTCGTCGACCCCAGCATCTCGACATCCGACGTCGGCGTCGAGATCGAGTCGGTCACCGCCGACGACACCCCGGTGGGCGGCCTCGAGGTGCTCACCGACCGGTCCCACGACGGCGACGTGGTCCGGGCCGGTGCCCCGGCGGACCTCGATGCCGTACCCGCTCTCGTCACCCGGGCGGTCGCCGACGCCGCGCGGGCCCAGGTGGGCAGCACGCTCGCCCTCACCGTCTCCGGTCGCCGTCTCCCGCTGACCGTCGTCGGGGTCGTCGACTCGGTGCCCACGGCACGCGTCCCCGACCGCGCGGTCGTCGTCGACCTACCGACGGTCCTGGCCATGGCGGACGGGGGCGAGCCGTCGACCAGTCCCGTCGAGCCGCAGGAGTGGTGGGTCGACCCGGTGTCGGCGCCAGCCGTCGAGGCCGCCGTTCGCACCGAGCTGCCGGCCGGCGTCGCCGTGGTCGTCCGGAGCGACCTCGTGGCCGATCGGGCGGCCAACCCGGTGAACGCCGGGATGCGGGCCGCCATGCTGCTCGTCACCGGGGCCGCGCTCGTGCTGGCCGCCGTCGGCTTCGCGGCGACCACTGCCGCCCTGGGCCGCACCCGACGCCGCGAGAACGCCGTGCTGCTGGCCCTGGGGATGCCGCCGGGCCGGATCCGACGGGTGCTCGCTCTCGAGCGGGTGGGGGTGGTCGTGCTCACCGTCGCCGTCGGCCTCGTGCTGGGGGTGCTGAGCGCGCTCGCCGTCGTGCCGGTGCTCGTCGGGGGAGACGGCCACCCGCAGGTGCCCCGGGTGCTGGTGACCCTCCCGGCCGGCCAGCTCGTGGGCTTCGGGGTCCTCGTCGCGCTGGTGCTGTCGGTGGTGGGCGTGCTCGTCCTTCGCGGGACGGGGCGGGACATCTCGGCCGAGCTGCGCCGGGGGGAGGCGTCGTGAGCGGGCGACCCGTGACACCGGCATCCGGCGCTGCCCGCCCGCCGCTCGGCCGGCTCGTGCTGCTGCGCCACAGCCTGGCCGCCGAGCGCACCACCGCCGTCCTCCTCGCGGTGCTCACCCTCCTGACGACGGTGTTCCTGGTGGCGGCTCCGCGGGTGGAGTCGGTCGCCCACGACCGTGCGCTCGGTGATGCCGTGAGCACGGCGGCCCCGCCGGAGCGCGACCTCGGCCTGCGGCTCACGACGCGAGCAGGTCGCGCCTCGCGGGCGTCCACCACCCCGACCCAGGGCCCGAGCGCGCCGTTCACGCCGGTCGACACCGCCGTCCGGGCCGCGATGGGCCCGCAGGTGCAGGCCCTGCTGAGTGGGGACTTCGTCGCTGCGCAGAGCGACCCACTCACCACGGCCCGCTCCACGGGCGAGCCGCTCGACGTCAGCTCGGCCGAGCTGGCCGTGCGCGTCGACGGGGCAGCGCTCGACCGGGTGCGCTGGGTCACCGGCGGGCCCCCGGGTGCGCCGACGACGACCCGGACGCTGCGCGACGCCGCCGACCAGGACAACGTCGTCCAGGTCGTGCCGGTGGCCCTGAGCGCCCGGACGGCCGACGCGTGGGGGGTGTCGGTGGGTGACGTGCTCGACCTGTCGGCCGGCCCCAGCGCGCGTCGTATCGTCTCGCCGACGGCGGTCGTCGTCTCCGGCACCTTCGAGCCGCTCGACCCCGCGGACGAGGTGTGGGCCGCCGAGCCCCGGATGCTCGGCATCGGCAAGATCCTCACCCCCCAGGGGGGCACGACCGACCAGGCCGCGGTCATCGCCCCGCTCGAGAGCTACTCCGTCCTGGGTGACGGGCTCTGGCGCGGCCCCACGGAAGAGCCACCACCCTCGCCCTCCCCGGCGTTCGACCACACCTGGCGCTACACGCTCGACGCGGACCGGCTCACCCGTGACGACGTCGAGGTGCTGCGTGACTTCCTCGTGCGCCTCGACACCGACCCCACGACCTGGGCGGGGGTGCCGAACGTCCCGGCCGTCAGCACGGGCCTGGGCGGGCTGCTCGACCGCTACGAGCGTGACGTCGCCGTCACCGGCGTCCTCACCTCCTTCGTCACCGGCGGGGTCGCGGCGCTCGCGGTGCTGGTGCTCGCCCTCACGGCGCTCCTGGGGGCGCAGCGCCGGGACCGCGAGGTCCGGTTGCTGCGGGCCCGGGGCGCGTCGCGGGTCCAGGTCCTCACCCTGGTCGGCGTCGCGACGAGTGTGCTCGCGGTGCCCCTGGCGGTACTCGGGGCGCTGGCCGTGGTCCTCCTCCTCCCCGGTGACACGACCAGGCCCGCCTGGGTCGAGGTGGCGCTCGTGGTCGTCCTGCCGCCGGTGGTCGCGGTCGTCGCCACCGCGCGTCGGGTGCGCGCCATCGACGAGGTCCCCGAGGAGTCGACCCGCACGGTGCGGGCCGCCCGGCGCCTCGTGCTCGAGGCCGCCGTCGTGCTCCTGGCGGTGCTCGCCGTCACGACGGTGCGCAGCCGCGGCGCGGTCATCGCCTCCGGGCGCACCGACTGGTACGCCGCGGTCACGCCCGTGCTCGTCGCGCTGGCTGCCGCCGTGGTCGCCCTGCGGGTCATGCCGTGGCCGGTGGCGCGGCTGGCCGGCATCGCCGAGCGCAGCCGCGGGTTCGTGGCGTTCGTGGGGCTCACCCGGGCCGCCCGAACCGGTGCGGGCGCTGCGGTGCCGCTCGCCGCCCTCGTCGTCGGTGCGACCCTCGTGACGCTGATGGCCACCCTCACCGCGAGCGTCGCCGAGCAGCGTGAGCTCGCGGCCCTGCGCGCGGTCGGCGCCGACGCGCGGGTCGACGCGGCCCGCATCGACGCCCCCGACGTCGCTGCCCTCGCCGCGCGGCCGGGGGTCGACGCGGCCATCCCGGCGCACGTGGATGCCGGGGCCACGGTCAGCTCGGGTGGGCGGGTGACGTCGGTGGTCGTGGTGGCCGTGGACCCGGCGCAGTACGCGGAGCTGCTCGAGGGCACCCCGCTGGCCTTCACCCCGCCGAGTGCGACGCCCGACGGCCGGCTGCCCGTGGTGCTGAGCGGCGGGCCGGCCGTCGGCGACCTCGACCTCGGGCTGCGCGGCCTCAGCACACCGGCACACCGGGTGGCCACCGTGCCGGGCCTCGAGCGTGCCGTCTCGGGGCAGGGGCGAGTGGTCGCGCTGGTCCCGCTCGACGCGCTCGTCAAGGCCCTCCCGACCACCCAGCCCAACACGGTGTTCCTGCGGGCGTCGCCCGAGGCGCAGCGCGACCTCGAGGCCACCGCCGCCCGTGACCGGTCGCAGCTCGGTGGCCTCGCCACCGGCGTCACGACCGTCACCGGGTTCGCCGCCGACGTCGCCGACCGCGCCCTGCCCAGCCTGGTCGCCGCCACCTTCTTGGTCGGCGTGCTGCTCGCGGGAGTGCTGTCCTTCCTCGCCGTCCTGCTCCTGCTGGCGGCGACCCGGCGCGAGCGTTCCCAGCTGGCGATCCGGCTGCGCACGATGGGTCTGCCGCACGGCCGCGAGCGCCGCCTCGCCTGGGCCGAGGTGCTGCCGCTGCTCGCCGTGGGGGTGGTCGCCGGCTGCCTCGTCGGCGTGGTGGTGCCCAACGCGCTCGCGCCCGCCCTCGACCTCGCCCCCTTCACCGGCGCCGTCACCCGCCTGCCGATCCAGTCGCACCTGCTCACGGGTCTGCTCGTGGGGCTGGTGGCGCTCGGCATCGGGTCGCTCGCCCTCCTGACCGACGCCGCGTCCACCCGACGCGGCAGCCTCGCCGACCACCTGCGCAGAGGAGACACCGCATGACCACGAGTCCAGCGCGCACCCGGGGCCGAGCCCCCGCCCGGACCGAGCACGACGGGCCGGACATCTTCTGCGACAACCTGGTGCGCATCTTCTCCTCCGAGGGGGTGGAGGTCGTGGCCCTGCAGGGGCTCGACCTCGAGGTCGGCCGCGGCGAGCTCGTGGCCATCGTCGGGGCCTCGGGCTCCGGCAAGTCCACGCTGCTCACGATCCTGTCGGGCCTGGACCTGCCCAGCGCCGGGGTCGCGCGAGTCGCCGGCCGGGACCTGCTGACCATGTCGACCAAGGACCGCCTCCACTACCGCCGCCACACCGTGGGATTCCTCTTCCAGCAGGCGACCGCGAACCTGCTGCCCTACCTCAGCGCGGTCGAGAACGTGCAGCTGCCGATGATGTTCGCCTCCATGTCGTCGTCCGAGCGGGCGGCCCGGGCGACCGAGACGCTCGAGGTGCTCGGCATCCCCGAGTGCGCCGACCGGCAGCTCGACGAGCTCTCCGGCGGGCAGCAGCAGCGCGTGGCCCTCGGGGTGGCCCTGGCCAACCGTCCGCGGGTGCTGCTCGCCGACGAGCCCACGGGTGAGCTCGACAGCCGCAGCAGCGACGAGGTCTTCGGGGCCATCCGCGACGCGAACGAGTCGTTCGGCACCACCGTCGTCGTCGTGACGCACGATGCCCACGTGAGCGAGCAGGTCACCCGCACCGTCGGCATCCGTGACGGACGCACCTCCTCGGAGGTGCGTCGGCGCACCGCCATCGACGAGCACGGGGTGGAGGGCGTCGTCGCCGAGGAGTTCGCGGTGCTCGACCGCGCCGGCCGCCTCCAGCTGCCTCGCGGCTTCACCGACGCCCTGGCCATGCGTGACCGGGTGCGCCTGGACCTCGAGGCCGACCACATCGGGGTCTGGCCGACGCCACGACCGGATGCCGACGGACCGGGGGAGGAACCGGCATGACCACGGACTACCTGGACGTGCACGAGGTGCACCGCACCTTCCGGACCGGCGCCACGGAGGTGCACGCCCTGCGGGGGGTCTCGCTCACGGCGGCGCCCGGTGAGCTCGTCGCCGTCCGGGGCCGCTCCGGTTCGGGCAAGACGACCCTGCTCAACGTCATCGGCGGCCTCGACCGACCCGACCAGGGCCGGGTGGTGCTCGACGGCGCCGACGTCACGGCGATGAGTGACGACGAGCTGCTGGCGGTGCGTCGCGGCACGGTGGCCTACGTCTTCCAGTCCTTCGGCCTCGTGCCGATTCTCACCGCCCGGGAGAACGTCGGGATCCCGTTGCGGCTGAACGAGGTCGAGCCAACAGACCGCGAAGACCGGGTCGCGGCGGCGCTGGAGCACGTCGGTCTCACGGGCCACGTCAACCAGCGCCCGGGCGAGCTGTCGGGTGGGCAGCAGCAGCGGGTGGCGCTGGCACGGGCCCTGGCGGCGCGGCCGGGGCTGCTCCTGGCCGACGAGCCCACGGGTCAGCTCGACTCCGAGACGGGTCGCGAGATCATGATGCTGATCGCCCGCCTCGCCAAGGAGGAGACCATGACGACCGTCGTGACGACGCACGACCCGGTGCTGCTGTCGATCGCCGACCGCGTCGTCGAGATCGTCGACGGACACCTGGTCGGAGCGGCCTGACGCTTCGCCGGTCACTCGGGGATGCGGACCATGCCCTCCTGGGCGACGGTCGCGACGAGCACGCCGGCCTCGGTGAACATCCGGCCGATGGCCAGGCCGCGGCCGCCCTGCGCCGAGGGTGAGTGCTGCGCGTAGAGAAGCCACTCGTCGGCACGAGCGGGCCGGTGGAACCACATCGCGTGGTCGAGGCTTGCCACCCGCAGACCCGGTGCGCGCCACCCCTCTCCGTGGCGTCGCAGGATCGACTCCAGCAGGGAGTAGTCGGAGGCGTACGCCAGGACGGCCTCGTGCACCAGCGGGTCGTCGGGCAGCTCACCGATCGCCCGCATCCACACCCGCTGGTCGGCCACCTGCTCGGTCGCCGGGCCCACGTACAGGTTGCCCTCGACGTGGTGCTGGTCGATGGCCCGCTCCCGGGAGATGTGCCGGGCGCCCGGGTGGTCGATGCCCTCGAAGGCGTCGGCCAGTGACGGCACGGTCATCGGGTCGGGGGCGTCCGGCATCGGGTCCTGGTGGTCCAGGCCCCGGTCGGGGGTCTGGAACGACGCGCTCATCGACAGGATCGGCTTGCCGTGCTGGATGGCGTGCACCCGGCGGGTCGAGAACGACCGGCCGTCGCGCATCCGCTCGACGCTGAAGGTGATCGGCTGGGTGTCGTCGCCGGGCCGCATGAAGTAGGCGTGGATGGAGTGCAGCCGGCGGTCGGCGCCGCCCTCGATCGCGCGCACGGTGCGACCGCAGGCCACGACACCCTGGGCCAGCACCTGCCCACCGAAGACCCGGCCGTGCGGCTGCTTCTGGCTCTGCCCGCGAAACAGGGTGATGTCCTCGGCGAACGTCTCGGGAAGCGGCTCGGGCGCCTCGCCGGCCAGGGCGCCGGCCGTCGACATCGGCTGCACGCTCATCTGCGCCGACCCCAGCTCCTCCAGGTCGAGGGTCGCGAGGAGGTCGAGCAGGGGGGCCGGCTGGTCGGTGGTCACCGGGGCAACGATAGTCAGGCGACCAGCGGCCGCCCGCCGGGCTGCCCGGCACCGCTGCGGCGACCGTTGCGGGTGCCCGTCGACCCGGTGCCGCGCACCGTCGTGACGGCGCGCGCCAGCCGGTGCACGGCCTCCGTCATCACCTCGGGCGCGAGCACGTACGGCAACCGCACCCAGCGCTCCAACCCGCCGACCACCGTGAAGCGCGGGCCGGCGGCGACGAGCAGCCCTCGTCCTCGGCCGCGACCGCGACGCCGCTCGCGTCGACGCCTTCGGGCAGCTCGCACCACAGGAAGAGGCCGCCGCGGGGCACCCGGAAGCGCAGCTCCGGCAGGCGTTCTCCCAGGGTGGCGACCAGTGCGTCACGTGAGGCGCGCAGGTCGTCACGGCGCTCGGTGGTCAGCCCCGGTGCGACCCGCATCAGCTCGAGCAGCACCAGCTGTTCGAGCACCGGGGCCCCGAGGTCGCTGGTCACCCGCGACTCGACCAGCCCGGCGAGCGCGGTGCGCGGGGCGCGAACCCAGCCGGTGCGCAGGCCTCCCCAGTGCGACTTCGACGAGCTGCCGACGGTGATCGCCCGCGGGTCGTGCGCGGCGAAGGGCAGCGGCATCGGGCCGCCGTCGAGGTCGACCTCGGCGATCGTCTCGTCGATGACCGGCACGGTGCGGGCCTGGCGCAGGGCGCGGGCCAGCACCGCCCGGTCGTGGTCGGGCATGAGCGCGCCGGTGGGGTTGTGGAAGTCGGGGATGAGCAGGGCGGCCGTGGCGGCCGCGGATCGCACCGTGCGGGCGGACTCGTCGACGTCCCACCCGTCGGGGTCCAGGGCCAGCGGCACCAGCCGGGCGCCGCCCCGCCGGGCGGCGTCGATGGTGTTCGGGTAGCCCGGGTTCTCGACGACGACCCGGTCGCCGTGACCGACGAGGGCGCGCAGCACGATGCCGACGCCGGCGACCGCGCCCGACGTCACGAGCACCTGGTCGGCGCTGGTCGGCACGCCGCGTTCGGTGTAGCGGTCGGCGATGACCTCGCGCAGCTCGGGCACCCCGAGGGTCAGGTACCCCGCGCCGGTGAGGTAGCGCGGGAGCTGGCCGACCGCCCGCTCGTAGGCCTCGACCACGCCGGCCGGTGCCCGCGTGGCGGCGCAGGTGAGGTCGATGACGCCTTCGCCGGCGTCAGCGGGGAACAACGATCCGGCGCTGCGCTGGCGGCTCCCGGACGGCAGGGTCGCGACCGACCCCGACCCGCGCCGGGAGGTGAGGTAGCCGCTGTCGCGGAGCACGGCATACGCGCGGGTGACCGTGGTGCGGCTGACGTCGAGGGCGGCGGTGAGCTCGCGCTCGCTCGGCAGGCGGGTGCCCGCGGCGATCCGGCCGTCGGCGACGGCGAGACGCAGGGCGTCGGCGAGGGCGCGGTAGGCCGGCCGGCCGGCCACCAGCGTGCCGACGAGCCGAGCGGTGCGGGCGGCGGAGACGGTCGGTGCGGACATGGTGGCCACTCTGTCAGGATTGGCCATCGAAGTGAAGGCCACTTTGGGGGAGGATGGTCGGCATGACCCCGATCCAGGCCCTCCGCCGCGGCGCGTCCCGCCGCGTCGAGCTCGTGCCGATGAACCCGGTCGAGCAGCTGCGGGCCGGCCACCTCGTGCACCGGGTGACCCAGCTGATGGTGGGCCTGGTTCTCTTCGGCATCTCGATGGCGCTGCTGCTGCGGGCCGACCTCGGGCTCGAGCCGTGGGGCGTGCTGCAGTACGGCCTGATCCAGCACATCCCGATGTCCTACGGCGCGATGAGCATCGTCGTGTCGTTCGTCGTCCTGCTGCTGTGGATCCCGCTGCGCCAGTGGCCCGGCCTCGGCACCGTGCTCAACGCCGTCGTCATCGGGGTGGCCATCGACGCGACGCTCGCGGTCGTGCCCGCGATCGAGGGCCTGGGCTGGCGGATCGCCGTCATGCTGCTGGCCATCGCGGGCAACGGTGTGGCCGGGGCGATGTACATCGGCAGCCAGCTCGGCCCGGGCCCGCGCGACGGGCTGATGACCGGCCTGGCCCGGCGCACGGGCCGGTCGATCCGGCTGGTGCGCACCTCGCTCGAGATCACCGTGGTGGTGCTCGGGTTCGCCCTCGGCGGCATCGTCGGGGTCGGCACCGTGCTCTACGCGCTGCTCATCGGCCCGGTGGTGCAGTTCTTCCTGCCGATGCTGACCGTGCGGGTCGAGCGCCCCGCGCCCCGACGGGTCGCCGCGACGACCGCCTCACCCGTCGACGGCGAGCGCGAAGGGCAGGACGCCTGCAGCCCCGGCCAGGCGTAGCGCCCGCCCGGCCACGGTCAGGGTCCACCGCGACGACACCAGGTCGTCGACGAGCAGCACCGGGCCGTCGACGCCGGCCAGGGCGGCGGCGAGCTCGGGACCGACGACGAGCCGCTCCCAGACCCCGGCGAGCCGGAAGGCGCTGTTGCCACCGGGCTCGCCGGTGGGCCCGCCGTGGGCGAGGTCGAGCGACCCGAGCAGCGGCAGCCGCCCGATCTCGGACAGCCCCGCGGCGACCGAGCCGACCAGCGCGGGTCGGGAGCGGGACGGCACCGCCACGACGCCGACCGGCCGCCGGGCCCACCCCCACTCGGCGAGCACGGGCACACAGGCCCGCACCAGGTCGGGGTGGGCCGGGGCGTCCTCGCGCAGCACCTCGCGCAGCCGTTGGCCCCAGCCCAGGTCGGACAGCCGGGCCAGCGCCCGCCCGGGCAGCAGCGCCTTCGTCGGGCGGGATCTTGCCCTTGACCGGCACGCCGAGACGGTCCATGCCGGTGGGCCACTGCACCCGCGGGTCGAGGTCGACCCCCGCCCGGGCCAGCCGCTCGCGGGCGGCACCGACGACGCGGTCGGGCACCTCGGTCGGGTACCAGGGGCCCGCGCAGCCGTCGCAGCGACCACACGGCACGGCCGTCTCGTCGTCGAGGCACTCCTGGAGGAACGCCATCCGGCACGCGTCGGTGCGCTCGTAGTCGACCATCAGCTGCTGTTCGGCCTGGCGGGCCGCGGCCACCCGGGCGTAGCGCTCGGCGTCGTACGTCCACGGCACCCCGGTGGCGACCCAGCCGCCGGACACCCGCTGCACCGCACCGTCGACGTCGAGCACCTTGAGCAGCAGCTCGAGGCGGGTGCGCCGCACGTCGACGGCCGTCTCGAGGGCCGCCGTCGACAGGGCCCGCCCCGACTCGGCCAGGGTGCGCAGCACGGCCTCGGCCTGTTCCTCCCGCGGCATCGACACGGACGCGAAGTAGGACCAGATGTCGCGGTCCTCGGCGCCGGGCAGCAGCAGCACCTCGGCCCGCTCGGTGGCGCGCCCGGCACGGCCGACCTGCTGGTAGTAGGCCACCGGCGAGCTCGGCGCGCCGAGGTGCACGACGAAGCCGAGGTCGGGCTTGTCGAAACCCATGCCCAGGGCGGAGGTCGCCACCAGGGCCTTGACCTCGTTGCGGCGCAGGGCGCCCTCGAGGCGCTCGCGGTCGGCGGGGTCGGTGCGCCCGGTGTACGACGCGACCGGCAGCCCGGCATCCGACAGGGCCGCCGCGACGTCCTCGGCCGCGGACACGGTCAGCGTGTAGACGATGCCGCTGCCGGGCAGCTCGTCGAGGTGCTCCACCAGCCAACCCAGCCGCTGCTCGGGTGACATCGAGCGCAGCACCCCGAGCCGCAGCGAGTCGCGGGCCAGGCCACCCCGCACCGTGAGCACCGCCCGGCCGCCCACCTCGAGCTGCTCGACGACGTCGGTGACGACCCGCGCGTTGGCGGTCGCCGTCGTGGCCAGCACCGGGGTGTCGGCCGGCAGGCCGGCGAGCAGGTCGCGGATGCGGCGGTAGTCGGGCCGGAAGTCGTGGCCCCAGTCGCTGACGCAGTGCGCCTCGTCGACGACGAGCAGGCCGCAGCGCCGCGCGAGGTCGGGCAGCTGCTCGTCGCGGAAGCGCGGGTTGTTGAGCCGCTCGGGGCTGACGAGGAGCACGTCGACGGCATCGGCGGCCAGCGCCTCGCGCACGACGTCCCAGTCCTGGGCGTTGGCCGAGTTCATCGTCACGGCCCGGATGCCGGCCCGCTCGGCCGCGGCGATCTGGTCGCGCATCAGGGCCAGCAGCGGGCTGATGATGACGGTGGGCCCCGCGCCCTCGGCCCGGCGCAGCGCGGTGGCGACGAAGTAGACCGCCGACTTGCCCCAGCCGGTGCGCTGCACCACGAGGACCCGCGACCGGTCGGCCACCAGGGCCGAGACCGCCTCGAGCTGGCCGTCGCGGAAGTCGGCGTCGTCGCGCCCGACGAGCCGCCGCAACGACTCCCGGGCTCGGGTGGTGAGCTCGGGAGTGGGGGAGGAGGGTGCGGGGGGCGCGGTCACGGCATCCGTCGGGTTCGTCATGGTCACCACACCGTATGCCGGGCGGCCGACACGGCCGCCCCCGTCGTCCACAGGTGGGCGTGGGGGAGGAGGATCGGGGGATGGACACGTCCGCACTCCCCGAGGTCAGCACCGCCCTGCTCGACGAGGCCCGAGCGCACTCGGCGCGCCGCGCGGCGCGCACCCTGTACGGGGGGAGCGGCCACGCCCTGCGGCAGACCGTCATCGCCCTGCTCGCCGGGTCCACGCTGTCGGACCACGAGAACCCCGGTGAGGCGACCCTGCAGGTGCTCGTCGGGCAGGTGCGGCTCTCCTGGTCGGACGGCGCGGTCGACCTCGACGCCGGTGGCCACGTCGTCATCCCCCAGGAGCGGCACGGCCTCCTCGCGGTGTCCGACGCCGTCGTGCTCCTGACGGCAGCAAAGAGCTGAGCCCGCGGCGGGGTGCGTCCTACCCGGCGGGCTGGAACAGCTCGACGAGGTTCCCGGCGGGGTCGGCGACGAGGACCTGCCGGCCGCCGGGCCCGGCGACGACCTCGCTCCGGAACGGCAGCCCGGCGCCGCGCAGACGTGCGACCTCGGCCTCCAGGTCGTCGACGACGAGGTGGATGCGGTTGCGGCCGGCTGCCGAGGCGTCGTCCGGTGTGGCGCGGGCACCGGAGCTCGCGGGTCCGGACAGCAGCAGGCGCAGGTGGCCACGGACCACGTCGGCGAAAGCCGGTGCCGCACTGCTGTTCAGGGTGAAGCCCAGGTGCTCGGTGTAGAAGTCGATTCCGGCCTGGACGTCGTCGACGATGTAGCGGACGCTGGCGTACTGCTCGTTCTCGCTCACGGGTGACCCCCTGGGTGCTGAGTGTCCGTCAACAGGGTCCGCCCTGTCGTCGACGAGGTCAACGGACCACACCCGACCACCCGGCCGGGGCTCAGGAGTAGTCGGCCCAGACCCGGCGCTCCACACCGTCGACGGTGATCTCGCCCCCGTACGGCAGGATCCACTGTGGTCGGGTGTGGCCGAACGGCACCCCGACGCACACCACGGCATCCGGGTTGTACCGCGACACGACGTCGATCACCACGTCGCGCTGCGCCGCCCGGTGCGCCGACCGCTCCGCGGCGGACCCACGCCGCTCGAAGTTCGACGCCGCCGGGCGCCCCACGAGCACCGCGTCCGCCGCCGCGAGCAGGCCGCGCTCGCCGAGGCTGCGCACCACCCAGCCCACCTCGCGGCTCGGCATCACGTCCTCGTCGGTCTCGAGCAGCAGCACCCCACCGTCGAGCACCGCGGGGTCGCTCGGGAAGCGGCCGGCGGTCAGGATCAGCTGCAGCACGTCGAGGCACCCACCCCAGGTGCGCCCGGTCACCGCGCGGGCAGGGCCGGCCCACGCCCACTCCTCGGTGGGCTCACGCTCGCCGTAGCCGGTCAGTGACCGCGGGTCCGCCCAGTCGATGCCGAAGTCCTCCGACTCGCCGGGTTCCACGACCTCGAGGCGCTCGCCGGTGAGCAGCGCCGCCCGCAACGACGCGAGGTGGCAGGGGTCCACCGCCGGGCCCGGCCCCAGGTGCACCTGCGTCGACCCGCCGTAGAAGCCGGCCACGCCCTGGGTCCACAGCCACGACAGGATGTTGGTGTTGTCGCTGTAGCCGAGGAATGGTTTGGCGTCGGCGCGCACGAGGTCGCCCCGCAGGTGCGGGACGACGGTGATCTGGTCCTCGCCGCCGATCGTGGCGAGAACGGCACGGATGTCGGGGTCCGCGAACGCCGCGTTGAGGTCGGCTGCCCGGGCGCGGGGGTCCGCCCCGACGAGCCGCGTCGTCGGGTACTCCACCGGGACCAGGCCCGGTGAGGTCCGTCAGCCGGCGCATCGCCTGCTCGTGCACGGCCGGCGCCACGCCCGGGGCGGCGAACGACGGGGAGAGTACGGCGACCCGGTCGCCCGGTCGGGCCTTGGCTGGGCTGACCAGTTCGGCGACCATCGGCCCAGCAGAGCACCGCGGGCCTCGGGTCGCAACCCCACCTCGAACGGCCGAGGTCGTACGGCTGTCGGTGGCGACCGGCATACTGCACGTGCAGGAGAGGAAGGGGTGACCGACGTGTCGAACCAGGACGTGGACGACTACCTCGCCACCGTGCCCGAGCCGCAGAAGACGACCCTCGAGAGCGTGCGGGCGACCCTGGCCGCGCTGCTGCCCGAGGCCGAGCAGGGCATCGCCTACGGCGTGCCGTGCTTCAAGGTCGGCGGCAAGGGGGTGGCGGGGTTCGCCTACTACAAGAACCACTGCACGTACCTGCCGATGAGCGGGTCGATCACGGCCGAGCTGGCGGACGAGCTGAGCGACTTCGTGACGGCGAAGGGGTCGGTCCAGTTCCCGATCGACGAGCCGCTGCCGGACGACCTGGTCGCGCGGCTCGTGGCGGCGCGGCGTCGGGAGATCGACGGGTCCGGGCGGTAGGTGGTGTCGAGAGGAGGCAACACGCACAGAGCGCGGTGCTGATCCTCGGCGTGTTGCCTGAGCTCGACCGACGAAATGGGTTGCTCCCGAGCCGCAGGCACGACACCGTGACCGGGTGACCGACACCGCGACCCTCCTGACGGCCTACGACGACCAGCTGCGCACGGATGCCGAGACGCCCAGCGCGCTCTCGGTCACCGAGCACGGGCCGTTGCGGCTGGTGACGTTCGCACGAGGCCGCGGCTTCGTCACCTACCGGGACCTCGACGGGGCGGACGAGGACGGCATCCGCGACCTCGTCGCCGCAGCCGTCGCCCACTTCACCGCGGACCCGGACATCACCCGGGTCGAGTGGAAGACGCGCGGGCACGACCACGCGCCGGGGCTGCACGAGGCGCTCGTCGACGCCGGCTTCGAGCCGGAGGAGCAGGAGTCGATCATGATGGGGGAGGCCCGCCTCCTGGCGGTCGACGTCGACCTCCCCGCGGGGGTCACCCTGCGCACGGTGACCGACGAGGCGGACGTGCGCGCCATGAGCGCCATGGCCGACGAGGCGTTCGGCGACCCGGTCTCGGACGAGCGGGCCGAGGGGTTGCTGCACCGGCTGACCCTGCGCGACGGGATGGAGCTCTGGGTCGCCGAGGCCGACGGGCGGATGGTGAGCGCCGGGCGGCTGGAACCGGTGCCGCACACCGAGGTCGCGGGCATCTGGGGCGGCTCGACCCTCGCGGCGTGGCGGGGCCGCGGCATCTACCGGGCGCTGACGGCGGCCCGCGCACGGTCGGCGCTGCGGCTCGGGAAGTCCATCATCCACAGCGACTCCACGGAGTTCTCGCGCCCGATCCTCGAGCGCTCCGGCTTCCTGAAGGTCTCGACGACCACGCCCTACACCTGGCGTCGCTGACCGGGCTACGGTGTCCCGATGGACAGGGAGGGTGCCCAGGCCTGGCTCGACCGCTACGTCGCGGCGTGGCGCTCCTACGACCGCGACGAGGTCGCCGACCTGTTCAGCGCCGACGTCGCCTACCGGTACCACCCGTTCGACGAGCCGGTGACCGGTCGCGACGCCGTGGTCGCCTCGTGGCTCGGCGAGGACGACGCCGCGGATGCGGGGTCGGGGACGGCCTCGACCAGGGACGCTCCGGACACCTACGACGCGCACTATGCACCGGTCGCGGTCGACGGCAGCACCGTCGTGGCCACGGGGCGGTCGACCTACCGCGACACACCGGACGGACCGGTCGTGCAGGTGTACGAGAACTGCTTCGTGATCCGCTTCGACGCCGACGGTCGCTGCCGCGAGTTCACCGAGTACTTCATCGAGCGGCCCGCGGGCCGATGACGGAAGGGAACTTTGTATGACGACAGAGACCAGGACCCTCGAGACTCCCGACGTCGACCTCGTGTTCGAGGTGCGACCGCCCACCACGGCGGATGCCGGCCACCCCACCCTGGTCATGGCAGGACACCCCATGGACGCCCGCGGCTTCGACACCCTGGCCTCCCACTTCACCGATCGCACGGTCGTCACGTACGACCCACGTGGACTGGGGCGCAGCGTGCGCAAGGACGCCTCCGACCAGCGCACCCCTGACATGCACGCCACCGACCTGCACGCCCTCGTCGCCGAGCTGGGCCACGGGCCGGTCGACCTGTTCGCCACCAGCGGCGGGGCCGTCAACGCGCTGGCCCTCGTGGCGGCGCACCCCGAGGACGTGGCCACCCTCGTCGCCCACGAGCCGCCGCTGCTGACGCTGCTGCCGGATGCCGACCTCGCCCTGGCTGCCGAGCGAGCGGTGCAGGCGGCGTACCGGGACCGGGGGTTCGGGGCCGGGATGGCCGCCTTCATCGCCCTGACCTCGTGGACGGGCGAGTTCACCGACGCCTACCTCGCCCAGCCGTCACCCGACCCGGCGCAGTTCGGTCTGCCCACCGACGACGACGGTCGGCGCGACGACCCGCTGCTGTCCGGCACGGGTAACGCGATCACGAGCTACCGCCCCGACCTGGCTTCCGTGCAGTCGGCGCCGACGCGCGTGGTGGTCGGCGTCGGGGTCGAGTCCCGCGAGGTGCTCACGGGCCGGGTCGCGCCCGTCCTCGCGCAGGCCCTGGGTCGGCCGGTCAGCGAGTTCCCCAGCCACCACGCTGGATTCCTCGGCGGCGAGCACGGCTACGCGGGCCAGCCGGAGGCCTTCGCCGCGCGCCTGCACGAGGTGCTCGACGCCGGCGCGGAGTGAGTCGCCCGAGGCCTCAGGCCCAGCCGCGCTCGTCGACCCCGCCCGGCACGTCGGCCGTCGGGTCGTACGGCGTGCGGGTGAACCGGAACGACGCCAGGTCGAGGTGCGACACCGAGCGGTCACCTCGACGCACCACCCGCAGCGGCTCGCCCGCGTAGTAGCTGTCCAGCCCGACCCACTGGTCGGTCCCGGTCGACCGGAAACGCGCCCCGCGCCCGCTGCCCGGCTCGCCCAGCACCAGGTGCTCCCCGGCGACGGTGGCGGTCACCGTCGCCGGGCCCCAGTGCCACGTGCCGACCAGCTCGAGCATGGCCGGGTCGCCACTCGCCGACCACGGCTCGACCGGCGCCGGCTCGTGCCGGGCCAGCCCGTCGAGCAGCTCGTCGACGAGCGACCGCGTCCCCGTGGATGCCGTGGTGTTGGTGAAGAGCACCACACCGTCACCGGCTGCTCCGACCGCCGGCCCGGATGCCGTGCCACCGGACCCAGCGGACCCAGCGGAACCGGACGTTGAACCGCCCACCGGCACACCGGCATCCAGCCGCACCCGTAACCCGGCAAGGAAGCCGGGCATCGAGCCGCCGTGACCGGCGAACCGGGCGCCGCCGACGTTCCACACCTGGAAGCCCAGTCCGTGCGCCCCGACCCACGGTTGGCCCGGGTCGTCGACCACGTGGTGCGGCTCGACCATCTCGGCGAGCGTGTCGGCCGAGAGCAGGCCGCCCGTCGCGCCACCGAGGAAGCTCGCCCAGCGGGCCAGGTCGGGGACGGTCGTCCACAGCTGTCCCGCCGGTGCCATCGCCCCCGCGTCGTGCTCCGGCTCGGGCAGCAGCACGTCGGCGAACGGGTGGACGGCCAGCCCTACCGCCGCCGGTCCCGACGGGCGGGTGGTCGTGCGGGTCATGCCGAGCGGCTCGAGCAGCTCCTCGCGCACGACGTCGAACCAGCCGCGCCCGTGGTGCACCTCCAGGAGGCGGCCCAGGGCGGCGTACCCGACGTTGGAGTAGTGAAAACGGCGCCCGGCCCGGAACCGTTGACCGACGGCGGAGGCGACCAGGGCGTCCCAGTCGCCGCCGGGCGTGCGCTCCCACCACGGCCCGGGCGTCTCGGCCTGGGTGCCCGCGGCGTGGGTGAGCAGCTGCTCGATGCTGACGTCGTCCAGGGCCGAGCCCGGCACGTGCGTGCCGAACCGGTCGGTCAGGTCGAGCCGCCCGGCGTCGCGAAGTCGCAGCACGCACACCGCGACGAAGGTCTTGGTGATCGAGCCCATCCGGTACTGGGTGTCGTCGCCGGCCGGGTGGCCGTCGGCGCGCCCGTCGACGGTGCCCGCGGCGCCGCTCCAGACCAGCTGGCCACCGCGCACCAGGCCGGCGGCGACCGACGGCAGTCGCCCGTCGCGCTGGGCGGTGGCGAGGAGGTGGTCGAGCCGGGCGGAGGTGGCGGGCTGCAGCGGCATCCGCCCACCCTAGGACGCCGTGTGCACCGGTGGCCGCCGACCGACCGAGGGGCTGGGAGGATGGGGCTCATGCCCGGTACCGACGATCACCAGACCTACCGCGTCGAGGTGCCGCTGCGGTGGTCCGACATGGACGCCTACGGCCACGTCAACAACGTGCAGTACCTCCGCCTGCTCGAGGACGCCCGGGTCATCGGCTTCCGCGAGTGGTTCCCCGACCGGCCGACCATGCTCGACGAGGGCATCGTCGTCACCCGGCACGCCATCGAGTACCGCGCCCCGCTCACCTACCGGGCCGCCCCGGTCGAGGTCGACATGTGGGTCACCCGGGTGCACGGCGCCGGCTTCGACCTCGGCTACACGGTGCGAGACCCTGCGCCGGTCGGTGACCAGCTCTACGCCATCGCCGAGACCGGGCTGGCGCTGTACGACTTCGCGACCGCTCGACCGAGACGTCTCGCCCCCGAGGCTCGCGAACAGCTCGCGGTGCACGTCGGCGACCCGGTGCGCTTCCGCTGGGCCGGCCGGTGACCGCGGTCCTGCGGCTCACCGACCCCCAGTCCCTCGCCGACCTCGGCCGCTTCGCGTCGCGGGCCCGCACCGTCGACGACGAGGGCGCGATGCGCCTGCAGGCGTCGGGTGAGGTTCTCGCCGCGTGGGTCGGCGTGCTGCCCGGCAACGGCATCCTGGCCGAGGGCACCGTGCTCGGGCTGCGCACCTTCGCGCTCGCCGAGCCCGCGGACCTCGACGTCATCGTCCCGCTCGGGGCGGTCACCGACCGCACCACGCGTGGTGCCGGAACCGACCTGCCCGTCCCGCCGACCCGGGCCGTGGCGTCGTGGTCGGCGGTCACCCCACCGCGCGGGCCGTGGGAGCCCGCCGGCGCGCTCCCCGGTGACCTCCTCGCCGCGGTGGCCCGTGCGGGCCTCGCCGAGATCTCGGATGCCGTGCGCGAGCGGGGTGCGGCCGCGGGCTTCGTCCGTGACCGGGTCTGGGCCCGGGACGTGGGCGAGGCCGCCGGGCCGCACCCCGACCTGCTCGACCCCCAGGGTGGGCTCCCGGCGGGGGGAGCGACGGTGCGCTCCGGCGGGGCGTTCGCGGCCTATGCGCTGGGCTTCCTCGCGCCGGGCCAGCCGGTGCAGGTGTTCCGCTCGAACCGGTGGACGCGGCTCACCGCGCCCGGCGGTCACGTCCTGATCCGCTGATCGCCACCCGATCCAAAAGGTTTTCAAAAGGTCCCGATAGGACCGTGGAGGCGAGGAGATGGCGACTGCCTCCACGGTCAGCCTCCTTGCGACACCCGGTTGGGGTGAGCCGGTCCAGAACGACATCGGGACAGCTCATGACCACACGGCGAGACGTACTGCAGCTGGGCGCGCTGGGCGCAGCGGGCCTGGCGGGAATCAAGGTCGAGGAGGGCTCGTCGGGGGACGTGCCGAGCCGGCTGGCTCCCCAGAACACACCGGTCCCCTATCGGGGGGTGTTCCGCCGCCCGCCGGAGCTGGTGCCCTACGCCACGACGTACGACGGCGGGGACCCCGCGAGACCGGTCGACCACTTCGCCGTCACCGAACGTCTCGGCCAGGTCCAGTTCCTGCCGGGGCTGTCGACGACGGTGGCCGGGTACAACGGCATCTTCCCGGGGCCGACCATCCGCGCCACGGCGGGGAACCCGGATCGAGCTACGGGTGCGCAACGGCTTCCCGACGGCGCCCGGCCTCCTCCTGCCGCAGCGGACGGACACCTCGGTCCACCTGCACGGCTCGCCGTCGCTTCCCCAGTACGACGGGTACGCCAACGACATCACGGTGCCCGGCAACGTGAAGACCTACAAGTACCCCAACGCCGAGAAGGCGAGCACCCTCTGGTACCACGACCACCGGCACATGGTCACGGCCCAGAACGTGTACTCGGGGCTGGCGGGCTTCTACCCGCTCTCGGACAGCTACGAGCGGGAGCAGCTGCCGCAGGGCGAGTACGACGTGCCCCTGATGCTCTCGGATGCGCAGTTCAACCCCGACGGTTCGCTGCGCTACGACCTCGACGATGACACGGGGCTGTGGGGCGACATCATCATGGTCAACGGGGTGCCGTGGCCCACGATGAAGGTCAAGCCACGGATCTACCGTTTCCGGGTGCTGATCGCCTCGATCTCACGCTCCTACCGCCCCACGCTGTCCAACGGTGACCCGGTCTACATCGTCGGCACCGACGGTGGAATGGTGCCCGGTCGTCCAGGCGGTGAAGTCCTGGCGGCAGGGGACGGCGGAGCGGGTCGAGATCCTCATCGACTTCCGCAAGTACACGGTCGGGCAGACCGTCGACCTGCGAAACCTGAGCAACAAGAACAACATCGACTTCGCCAACACCAACAAGATCATGCGCTTCCAGGTCGTGGAGGACTCCGGCCCGGCATCCGCCATCACCGCCATCCCCACGACCCTCGATGAGGGCCCTCAGCCCAACGCTGCCCACGGCGGCATCTCCACGATGAGCCTGACCCCGGCGATGGCCGTCGCGAAACGTCAGCTCAGGTTCGACCGCCGGCACGGGGTGTGGTCGATCAACGGGGTCTCCTGGGAGGACGTGGAGGACTCCGGGTTCAAGCTGCTGTTCGCCAACCCCGCGCCGTTCAGCGTCGAGCAGTGGACGATGGTCAACGAGTCAGGGGGATGGTTCCACCCGGTCCACATCCACCTGATCAACGCCAGGATCATTGCCCGAAACACCAACGGCGGTAAGCCGTTTGCCTGGGAGCTGGGCCCGAAGGACGTCTTCTACCTGGGCGAGAACGAGTCGGTCACCGCGCTGATGCAGTTCGGCACCCAGCCCAACGGCGAGGGCAAGTACATGATCCACTGCCACAACCTGGTTCACGAGGACCACGACATGATGGTGCAGTTCTCCGCGGGGAACCCCAACAACAACGACCCCATCGCCTCGGACCGGCCCGTCCTGGACACGACGCCGGCGGACTCCTTCCCGCCGGTGTACCGACAAGAATTGCCACCCGGGACCTGAGATGACCCGTGCGCTGAGAGTGGGTGCTCTGCTGCTGCTGGCGTCCGTGGTTGCCGGCTGCACTGCCGGTGCCCCGGCCGCGATCTCTGACGGCGGCGGCTCCAGCACCTCAGCGACCGCGCCCTCGAGCACGGCAGCGGAGGCCGGCACCGACCGGGGAAACGGCCGACCTGAGGTGACCTATGACGGGTTGATGGTCCGACGCCGGGTGGTCATCGCCATCCTCCCCACTCCCGGCGCCGACGTCGACGCGTTGCGCAAGGCGCTGGACAGGGCGGCGGCCGGTCGACAGACCACCCTGTCCGACATCTCACCCTCGGTACTGAATCCCGTCGACCAGGAGAGGTTGGCACCGGACCTGACCGTGGTCCTCCCGGCCGGAGCAACCCCGACCGCCGCCGGGAAGCTGATCGATCCCGCGACATCGACGGTTGCCTCCTTCCCGGACGTGGAGGACTACCTGGTCGCCCCGGTGCTCGTGCACGACCTGCGGTTCACGGTCAGGGCGACCAACCCGTCCGTGATGGCGGAGGTCATTGCCCGGGAAGGCATCCTGGCCGACGCGCTCGGCATCTACTCGACGTCGTCGGGCAGCGGCACCCTCGAGATCACCTACACCGGTCCGTTGCTCAGCGATGACCTGGTCGAGCTGGTTCGTCGTGGCATCGCCCGAGGGGAGGGCGTCCAGCCGTCGTCGGTCACCGTCTCCCCTCGCTCGACAACCGGAGTCGGCGTGGACATGGCCAAGGAGCCTTTGCCGGCGCCCGTGGTCGAGGGGGAGGTGGCAGCGCCGCACGGCCATGGCGCGGCGGCGCTCCCGGCCACGGCGCCTGTCGTGGCGGAGCCGTCGCAGTCGAGCCTGTGGGGCGTCGCCCTCGTTGCCGTGGCCTTGTGGCTCATCGTCATGCTGGTGCTGCTGATGAGGTGGAACGCCAGAGCCGCTGACTGAGTCCTTGGGCGAGCGGCGGTCAGGTCGCTGATCCGCTGACCCGCCGGCACGGACACCGCCGCCACCAGGGCCAGGCCGAGGAAGATGGCCCCGAACAGCGCCTCGTCCTGGCCGGGCACGTGCCTCGCCGCGAAGACCGCCGTCGCCGCGGCGATGCCGAGCACGCTGCCGAGCACGTCGGCGAGCTGGAGCGACGACGATGCCGCACCGTGCTCCTCGACCGGGCTCAGCTCGAGCGCCAGCACGGTCGTCGTCGTGACCCCCAGGCCCATGGCGACGCCGGTGACCACGAGCGCCAGCGGCACGATCCACCAGACCAGCCCGAGCCAGGCCACGGCCGAGACCACCGCGAGCCCGCTCGCGAGGAGCACGGCGCCGAGCTCGACCAGGCGGTACCGCGGCAGGTGCAGGCGGTCGTGGCCCTGGTACCACGCGCCGGCGGCCCAGCCGATCGCCCCCACGGCGAGGGAGAGCCCCGCCGTCTGCAGGGTCAGCCCGAGCTGCCCGACGAGGAAGAGCGGGATGTAGGTGATGCCCCCGTAGAACGCGCCGACGAGCAGCGCGCGGGCCAGCATCACGCTGGGCAGTCCACGCGCCATCCGCCAGGTCCCGCGGGGCACGAGCATGGGCGCGAAGACGGCGACGCCGACCAGGCCGGCCACGGCAACCCCCGTCCTCGGCGAGAGCTCGAGCGCCAGCCTGTAGGTGCCGAGCTGGAGGGCGCCGGCCGACAGCGCGATCCCCAGGCCCGCCCACGCGGTCCGTACGTGCGCGGAGTGGTCGCGGCTGCTGACCGCGGCGGTGAGCGTGGAGTCGTCGATGCGGCTGCGGGCGTGGGTCAGGGCGGCCAGGGTGAGCAGCACGGGCGGCACCACCCCCCAGAAGACCCAGCGCCAGGACAGGTTCGTCGTGAGCCAGGCCGACACGGGTGGCCCCAGCAGCGCGGGCAGCACCCACGCGGCCGAGACGTAGGTGAACAGGCGCGGCCGGATCGCCTCGGGGTAGTACCGTCCGGCGATCACGTAGAGCATCACGACGAGCAGCCCGCCGCCGAGGCCGGTGAGGGCGCGGCCGGCGAGGAACACCTGGAGGTTCGTGGCGAAGCCGCACATGGCCGCCCCCGCGGCGAGCAGGGCCTGCCCCGTGACGGCGCCGACCATCGGGCCGGACCGGTCGGACCACACGCCGGCGAGCACGATGCCGAGCAGCTGGGTGGTGAGCATCACCGAGAAGGCGAACCCGTAGGCCCGAACGGCGTCCAGGTCGCGGGCCACTGCGGGCATCGCGGTGGAGACGGCCATCGCCTCGAACGCGACGATCGTGACCAGTGCCAGGACGGCGAGAGTGACCTCGAGGTAGGTCCTACCGAGGGGCCCCTCGACCTTGGCGGTCGTCGCGTCAGGCATCGCTCGCCACCCTAGTCCAGCGGTTCCCGTCAGGCCGGTGGGATCAGCGGATGGCCCCGTTCGGCGAGCACGTCGCGCAGCACGTCGATGTGGTCGGTGACGATGCCGTCGGCGCCGAGGTCGAGCAGCCGGTGCATCTCGAACGCGTCCTCGCGGGCCCACGGGTGGAACCACACGTGCACGTGTTTCCCGAGGTCGTGCGCGCGGCGGACGAGGCCGGGCGTCACCAGGGTCACGGTGCGCCCCCGCAGCCGGTGCAGCGGCCGGTAGCTGCAGCACCGGGGCGGGGGTGTGCAGCATCCGGCTCAGGGCCGCCGGGGTGAACCGGAGCAGGGCCGTGCCGACCTGCCCGGCGGCGGTGGCCACCCCGGGGCCCAGCGCGGCCCGAGCCGCCCGCAGCCGACGCTCACTGAACGAGCCGATGCACACGCGGTCGGTCGCGTTGTGCCGCAACACTTCCCGGACGGTGGGCGCGAGGGCGTCGTCGGCCTTGATGTCGATGTTGATCCGGGTGTCCGGGAACTCCTCGAAGAGGTCCGACAGCAGCGGGATCGGCTCGGCGCCGCCGATCCGCGCCTCGCGCACGGCGTCGAAGGGCAGCGTGGCGATGGCCCCGCGCCGGTCGGTCACCCGGTCGAGGACGCCGTCGTGGAAGGCGACGACCTGACCGTCGCGGGTCGCGTGCACGTCGGTCTCGATGTAGCGGTAGCCCATCGCGACGGCCCGGCGGAAGGCGGCCAGGGTGTTCTCCAGGCCGACGTTCGGCTCGAACGCCGCGCCGCCCCGGTGCGCGAGTCCCACCGGGGTCGGCAGGTCCAGGTAGGTGAAGTCGCCGGCGCGCACGTCAGGCCACCGGTAGCCGCACCCAGACCGTGGTGTCGGTCGGCACGGCACCGTCGTCGGTCAGCGGGCCCGAGGCGACGAGCACCTCGCCGGCCGGCAGGGCCACCGGGTCGGCGCCGAGGTTGGTCACCACGAGCAGGGTGCGCTCCCCGTCGCCGGCGGTGTTGCGCAGGGCGATGACGGTGTCGGACGACAGTGCGTCCCAGGCCAGGCTGCCGTGCCCGAGACGCTGCCGGCGGCGGTGTTCGAGCAGGGCCCGGTACAGCTCGAGGGTCGAGCCCGCGACACCCTCCTGCTGGTCGACGGCCAGGTCGCCGTAGACGTCGGGCTGCGGCAGCCACGGGGTGTCACCGGGCCCGAATCCGTGGCTCGGCGCCCCCTTGACCCACGGCATCGGCACCCGGCAGCCGTCGCGGCCGGTGACCGTGCCGTGGGTGCGGTGGAAGGTCGGGTCCTGGCGGAACGAGTCGGGCATCGTGGTGTGCTCGGGCAGGCCGAGCTCCTCGCCCTGGTACACGTAGGCGCCGCCGGGCAGCGCCAGCATGAGCGCGGTCGCGGCGCGCGCGCGACGCAGGCCGAGCACGGCATCCGGCTGCACGTCGTCGGCCCGGATGCCGTTGGGTCGCGGCCGCGACTGGTCCAGACCGAGCCGGGAGGCGTGCCGCACGACGTCGTGGTTCGACAGCACCCACGTCGTGGGGGCACCGACGGCGTCGTTGGAGCGCAGCGAGGCCTCGATGACCGTGCTCAGCGCGGTGGCGTCCCAGTGGGCGTCGAGGAAGTCGAAGTTGAACGCCTGGTGCATCTCGTCGGGGCGCACGTAGCGCGCGAGGCGGTGCGCCGGGGCGACCCACGCCTCGGCGCACAGGATGCGGTCCGGGACGCCGTAGGCCTCGAGCACCCGGCGCCAGCCGCGGTAGATCTCGTGCACACCGTCCTGGTCCCACATCGGCGCCGCACCGGTGGCGGTGTGGTCGAGCACCTCGCCGTCGGAGGAGCGGAACTGCTCGGCGTCGCGCCCCTCGCCGGTGGGGCCGGTGTCGGCGTCGACCTCGTCGTAGATCCCGACCTTGCCGTGCCAGTCGGGCAGCCCCTCGCGCTTGACCAGGCCGTGGGCGACGTCGACCCGGAAGCCGTCGACGCCCCGGTCGCAGCCAGAACCGCAGGATGTCGTGGAACTCGGCCACGCACCTCCGGGTGCTTCCAGTTCAGGTCGGGCTGGGTGACGTCGAAGATGTGCAGGTACCACTGGCCCGGGGTGCCGTCGGCCTCGGTGACCCGGGTCCAGCCGCGGCCGCCGAAGACCGACGGCCAGTTGTTCGGCGGCTCCTCGCCGTTCGCGCCCCGCCCGTCACGGAAGACGTAGCGCTCGCGCTCCGGGCTGCCGGGGCCGGCCGCCAGCGCGGCCCGGAACCAGGCGTGCTCGCTGCTCGTGTGGTTCGGCACGAGGTCGATGAGCACCTTCAGGCCGAGGCCGTGGGCGGCGGCCGACCATCGTGTCGGCGTCCGCGAGCGAGCCGAACCGCGGGTCGATCGTCGCGGTAGTCGGCGACGTCGTAGCCCGCGTCGTTCATCGGCGAGACGTAGAACGGGCTCAGCCACACGGCATCCACACCGAGGTCGCGCAGGTACGGAAGGCGAGCGGTGATGCCGGGCAGGTCACCGATGCCGTCACCGTCGGCGTCGGCCCACGAGCGCGGGTAGACCTGGTAGATCACGGCGTCGCGCCACCAGGGGGCGTCGGGGGAGTCGGCCTCGTGGACGACCTCGCCGGGGGCGGTCAGGGTGGCGGTGTCGGTCGCAGTGGTCAGCTGGGTCACCGGCACCATGTTTCCGTATGCCGTGCGCGCGTCGCGAAATGCGCGCACGTCCGCGGGACTGCGTCGCGGGTCAGCGCTCGGGGAGCGGGCGCAGCGGCGCGCTGGGTGCCGGGTGCGTCTCGTCGGTGTTGACGAGCATGTGCGCGGCCCGCAGGAAGTAGTCGCGCATCTGCTCGTCCTGCGCCTCGGGGAGGTCGAGGGTGTCCATCGCGGCGAGCATGTGCCGCATCCACCGGTCGCGCATGTCGAGGGTGACCGGGTAGGGCGCGTGCCGCATCCGCAGCCGGGGGTGCCCGCGCTCCTCGCTGTAGGTGGTGGGGCCGCCGAAGTACTGCGTCAGGAACATCCGCAGCCGCCGTTCGGCCGGCGCGAGGTCCTCCTCCGGGTAGAGGGCGCGCAGCTCGGGGTCGGCCGCGACGCCCTCGTAGAACGCGTGCACCAGCGCCTCGAAGGTCGGGGCGCCGCCGACCTCGTCGTACAGGCTCACGGGGGTCCTCCCACGGGTCCGCCGAAGGGGCCGAGCGGTGGCGCCTGGACCTCCGCGGCGTCGAGGGCGGCCTTGAGGCGCTCGCGCATCTCGCGCTGCACCGCGAAGTTCTCACCGGGCACGCACTGGGCGATGGTGCGGATCGTCATGGTCATGCCGACGATCGACTCGACACCGAGCACCTGGGGCTCCTCGACGAACTTGTCCGCCCAGTCGGGGTCCTGGCCCATCGCCGTGGCCGTGTCGCGGATGACGCCGACCACCCGCTCGACGCTCTCGGCGTAGGAGACGGGCATGTCGACGATCGCGGTGGAGTAGCCCTGCGACCGGTTGCCGACCCGGATGATCTCGCCGTTGCGGACGTACCAGGTGATGCCGTTCGCGTCGCGCAGCCGGGTGATCCGCAGGGTGACCTCCTCGACGGTGCCGATCGCCTCACCGGTGTCGATGACGTCGCCGACGCCGTACTGGTCCTCCATGATCATGAAGATGCCCGACAGGAAGTCCTTGACCAGGCTCTGGGCGCCGAAGCCGAGCGCGACACCGGCCACACCGGCGGACGCCAGCAGCGGCCCGAGCGGGATGCCGAGCAGCGCCATGATGGTGAGGACGGCCAGCGTGACGACGACGAAGGTGACGATGCTGCGCAGCAGCGAGCCCACGGTCTCGACCCGCTGACGCTGGCGTTCGTTGGCCATGCCGGTCGCCGAGGCGAGCACTCGTCCGGCCCGCCCCGACTCGGCGAGTCGGCGGGCGGACTTCGACGTCATCGTGGCCACGACGCGGTCGATGAGTCGGTGGAGCACGGCGATGGCCAGTGCGGCGAGCACGATGGTGACCAGGATGCGCAGGCCGTCGGTGACGAGCCACTGCTGCACCGTGTCGACCGTCACGGTGACCTGGCCCAGGCCGGGGACGTCCGGGGTCGCGGTGACGGCATCAGTCACGGGCGTCACGCTCCTGGGCCGCCAGCGCCCGCACCACCGGGTCGCGGTTCTCCACGACCAGCCGGCGCAGGGCCGCCGGGGCGTGCGGGTTGGCGTCCAGCCAGGCCTGGGTGCGGTCGCGCAGGGCGGCGTCGGCGAGGGGGCGCGGGTAGAAGCCCTGGACGACCGACTCGACCATCGCGTGCGAGCCACGTCTCTCGACGGTGTCGAGCAGCGCGTGGTAGCGCTCGACGAACGGACGCAGCAGGTCGGGCGAGGTGCCCGGGCGGGTGAAGCCCAGTGCCACCGCGTCGACGATGGCGTTGGGCAGCCCGCTGCCCTCGACGGCCGCTGCCCAGGCCTCCTCCTTGGCCTCGCTGGTCGGGAGCGCGGCTCGGGCCCGGGCGGCCCGCTCGCGCCCGGTGGCCGTGTCCTCCCGCGCGCGCTCGGCGTCGATCTCGTCGGCGTCGGCCGCGCCGGCCGCGACGAGCGCGGTCAGCAGGGTCCAGCGCATCTCGAAGTCGACGGTGAGGCCGTCCAGCACCTCGGTGCCGTCGAGCAGGGCCCGCAGGTGCGCGGTGTCGTCGCGGGCCCCGGCGCCGGTCAGGGCCGCGGTTGCGCTGACGAGCTGCAGCTGGGCGTCGCTGCCGGGCTCGGCGGAACGGGCGAGCGCCCAGAGCCGTTCGCGGGTCGACGAGGTCAGGGCGGCGCGGTGCTCGGGCGCGCGTGTAGGAGTGCACCGCGGTCTGCAGCTGGCTGATCAGGGTGCGCAGCAGGGTGGAGTCGGACTCGCCCGGCAGCGTCTCGAGCACGACGTCGACGAAGTGCGCGGGCGCCCATCTCGGCGTCGCGGGTCATGTCCCACAGCGAGCGCCGAGCACGAGCGACGCGCGGCAGCGACGAGGTGAAGCCGCGCGGGTGCGCCAGCGACGGTGGCGAGCGAGCGCTCGTCGAGCCGGATCTTGGCGTAGGCGAGGTCGTCGTCGTTGACCAGCAGCAGGTCGGGCTGCGCGCGCCCGACGAGCTCGGGCACCTCGGTGCGCTCGCCCGTCGACGTCGAGCTCGAGGCGGTCGGTGCGCTCCAGCCGTCCGTCGCGCGACGGCGTACAGCCCGATCGCGAGGCGGTGCGGGCGCAGCGTCTCGAAGCCCGGCGGCGCAGGTCTGCTCGATGGCGGCCGAGGTGATGCGGCCCCGGTCGTCGACCTCGAGCACCGGGCGCAGCGTGTTGACCCCGGCGGTCTCGAGCCACTGCTGCGACCAGGTGCGCAGGTCGCGGCCGGAGGTGATCTCGAGCTCGGCGAGCAGGTCGTCGAGGGTGGTGTTGCCCCAGGCGTGCTTGGCGAAGTAGGCGCGCAGGCCGTCGACGGAACGGCTCGCGGCCGACGTAGGCGACGAGCTGCTTGAGCACCGAGGCGCCCTTGGCGTAGGTGATGCCGTCGAAGTTGACCTCGACGTCCTCGCAGGTCGTGGATCTCGGCGACGATCGGGTGCGTCGAGGAGCAGCTGGTCCTGGCGGTAGGCCCAGTCCTTCTCGTGGGTGCCGAAGGTGGTCCAGGCGTCGGTCCAGTGGGTGGCCTCGGCCTGGCAGGTCGTGGACGCCCACTCGGCGAAGGACTCGTTGAGCCACAGGTCGTTCCACCAGCGCATCGTCACGAGGTTGCCGAACCACATGTGCGCCAGCTCGTGCAGCACGGTCAGGGCGCGCCGCTCGACGATGGACTCGGTGACCTTGGACCGGAAGACGTAGATCTCGTTGATGGTCACGCAGCCGGCGTTCTCCATCGCGCCCGCGTTGTACTCCGGCGCGAAGAGCTGGTCGTACTTCTCGAACGGGTACGCGCAGTCGAACTCCTCCTCGAAGAACGCGAAGCCCGCTTGGTGAGGTCGAAGATGTTGTCGGCGTCGAGGTAGCGGGGTCAGCGACTTGCGGCAGAAGATGCCGAGCGGCACCTCGCCGCGGCGGCTGGTGACGGTGTCGCGCACGCACGTCGTAGGGGCCGGCGACGAGCGCGGTGATGTAGCTCGAGATCGGCCCGGTGGGGGCGAAGTGCCAGGTGGCGGCGCCGTCGACGGCGGGGTCGGGCTGCGGGGTCGGGGAGTTCGAGACGACCTGCCAGTGGGCCGGCGCGGTCACCGTGAAGGTGAAGCGGGCCTTGAGGTCGGGCTGCTCGAAGACGGCGAACATGCGCCGGCGGTCGGGCACCTCGAACTGGCTGTAGAGGTAGACCTCGTCGTCGACCGGGTCGACGAAGCGGTGCAGGCCCTCACCGGTGTTCGTGTAGCGGCCGGTGGCGGCGACGACCACGATCGTTCTCGGCCGCCAGGCCGGGCAGGCGCACCCGGCTGTCGGCGTAGTGCGTCGGCCGGGTCGAGGTCGGTGCCGTTGAGGGTCGACCCTCTCGACGGTGCCGCCGACGAAGTCGAGGAAGGTCTCGGCGCCCGGCTGGGTGCAGGTGAACGTGACCGTGCTGCGGGTCGAGAAGGTCTCGGGCCCGGTCGTGACGTCGAGCTCGACGTCGTGACGGTCGACGGTGACGAGTGCCGCGCGGGTGGCGGCCTCCTCACGGGTGAGGTTCGTGCCGGGCACGGGGTCTCCTTGCGAGGCGGTACGGGCGGGGGCGCCGGTCGGGCGCCGACTGGGCGTCGGACCATCCTGTCACGAGGCCCCGAGAGCCCGAAGTCGCTCGACCGGATGGCAGGATGGCGCCATGTCCGAACGCAACACCGCCGAGTTCTGGTTCGACCCCCTGTGCCCCTGGGCGTGGATGACCTCCCGCTGGATGATGGAGGTCGAGAAGGTCCGCGCCGGTCGACGTCACCTGGTCGGTGATGAGCCTGGCCGTGCTCAACGAGGGGCGCGACCTCGCCCGCGGACTACCGGGCCAAGATGGACCAGGCCTGGGGGCCGGTGCGCGTCATCATGGCCACCCGCGACAAGGTCGGCGACGAGATCGTCAAGCCGCTCTACGACGCGCTCGGTGAGCGCATCCACCACCGCAAGGAGGACCTCGACGTCGCGATCGCCGGCGCCCTCGAGGCCCTCGACCTGCCGGCCGAGCTGGCCGAGGCCGCCACGAGCGACGAGCACGACGACGCCCTGCGGGCCAGCCACCAGCGTGCGATCGACCTGGTCGGGGACGACGTCGGTACGCCGGTCGTGGCCGTCGACGGCGTCGCCTTCTTCGGCCCGGTCGTCAGCCCGGCCCCCAAGGGCGAGGCCGCCGGCCGGCTCTGGGACGGCTGCGTCCTCGTCGCCGGCACCGACGGGCTTCTTCGAGCTCAAGCGCTCGCGCACCGTCGGCCCGATCTTCGACACGGAGGCCTGAGGGTGCGCGTCCACGTCGGCGGCGACCACGCGGCCTACGACCTGCTCGTCGACCTCGTCGCCTTCCTGGCCGGCAAGGGCCACGAGGTCACCAACCACGGCCCGCACGCCTACGACGCCGTCGACGACTACCCGGTGTTCGTGCTGCGCGCGGCCGAGGCGGTCGCCGCCGACCCGGGGTCGTTCGGCGTCGTGCTGGGTGGGTCCGGCAACGGTGAGCAGATGGCTGCGAACAAGGTGGCCGGCATCCGGGCCGCCCTCTGTTACGACGACGAGCTGGCCCGGCTCGCTCGCGAGCACAACGACGCCCAGGTCATCTCGATCGGCGCACGGATGACCACCGTCGAGCAGGCCCGGTCGATGGTCGAGGCCTTCGTCGGCACCGCGTTCAGCGGCGACCCACGGCACGTTCGGCGCATCGACATGGTGTCGTCCTACGAGTCCGACGGCGTCCTGCCGCCGCTCCCGGCCTGACTGCCGGCGACGCCCGCTCCGCATCGCGCGGTGCGGCGAGCGGGTCTGACCTGCGCACATCTGGCAGGGGGACCCCGTGACCACTAGTGTTCGAGCGCGTCGGCCGAGCGACCCTGAGGTGGTGAGCATGCCCAACGAGCAGCTGCAGCGCACGGAGTCCCAGAGCGGCCCCGGGCTGCCTCGCGTGCTCACCCGCTGGTTCGGCCCGGGCAGTGGCCGCAACACCGACCGGTTCTACACGGTGCTGTTCGTCATCGCGGTGGTCCTCGTGGGCACGGGCGCCAACCTGTGGCCGCTCGAGATGCCGGTCTCGCTGCTCTTCCCCGCGGTCGTCGGTGCGGGGGTCATCCTCTCCGGTCGCGGGTTGGTCGTCGTGTACGGGCTGACCCTCGGGTTCCTGATCTTCTGGATGTCGGACTCCGGCTTGAGCAAGTCACGCGCCGTGCTCGTCGTCCTGTCGTTCCTGTCGGTCATGGTGCTCATGTACTTCTCCGCCCTGTCCCGCTCGCTCGTCGGCACCCGCGGGTTCGGTGCCGACCGGATGTTCGCCGAGCTGCGCGACCGCATCGTCCTCGTCGGCCAGGTGCCGGTGCTGCCCGACGGCTGGCGGGCCTGGTCGTGCATCCTGTCCGCGCACGGCGACCGGTTCTCCGGCGACTTCGTCGTGGCCCACCTGAGCGAGTCGGGCCACCGCCTCGAGATCGTGCTCGTCGACGTCAGCGGCAAGGGCACCCGGGCGGGCACCCGCTCGCTGCTGCTGTCCGGTGCGCTCGGCGGGCTGCTCGGCGCCATCCCGTCGGGTGACTTCCTGCGCGCGGCGAACGAGTACCTCGTCCGGCAGGGCTGGGAGGAGGGGTTCGCCACGGCCGTGCACCTCGACCTCGACCTGCGCACGGGGGAGTACTCGATCGCGAACGCCGGGCACCCCTCGCCGGCCCGCTACACCTCCGGGCGGGCCCGGTGGACCGTCCTCGACGGGGGCCGCGGGCCGCTGCTCGGGGTCGTGCCCGGCGCCTCCTTCCCGCGCCAGAGCGGCCGCCTCGACCGCGGTGACGCGCTGCTGTTCTACTCCGACGGGGTCATCGAGTCACGCGGTCGCGACCTGACCGACGGCATCGACCGGATGCTCGGCGTCGCCGCGGTGTCGGTGCTCGGTGAGGGCGACGTGGCCCGCGATGTGTGCGAGTCGGCCCGGTCGGGAGAGGATGACGACCGGGCGGCGCTCGCCGTCCGTCGACTCTGACTCCTGCCGAGAGGGCCCGACCGTGGCATCCGACCCGGTGCTCGACCACGCTCCCCGTGAGGGCGTGCGCACCTTCACCCCGCGCTGGCGCAACAGCCCGCTGACCGACGAGCGGATGGCGACCCTCCTGCCCGCGCGCTCGCTGCCGGAGGGCCCGCTGGTCTTCGCGGAGGCGTTCGGGCGGGTCGGGCCGGTCGTGCTCGAGATCGGCTCGGGCCACGGTGCCGCGGCCATCGCCTACTGCGCCGCCCACCCCGAGGCCGACCTCGTCGCCGTGGAGGTGCACGTGCCCGGGGTGGCCCGGATGCTCGCTGCGGCCGAGGAGGCCGGGGTCGCCAACCTCTGGGTGCACCCCGGTGACGCGATGCCGCTGCTCACCGACCGGGTGCCCGCGGGGTCGCTGGCGGCGGTGCACCTGTTCTTCCCCGACCCCTGGCCGAAGAACAAGCACGCGAAGCGGCGGTTCGTGCAGCAGCACACCCTCGACCTGCTGGCCTCCCGCCTGGCGCCCGGCGGGGTGCTGCGGATCGCCACCGACATCGCCGCCTATGCCGCGCACGCCCGTGCGCAGCTGGCCCACCACGGTCGGTGGGACGTCGTCGAGGGGGAGCGGCCCGACTGGCGCCCGGACGACGGGTTCGAGGCCAAGGGCGTGCGCGCCGGGCGCACCGTCACCGAGCTCACCTGCACCCTGCGCCCCGAGGGCGGTCCCTCCGAGGGGTGATGCACAGGGCGCACCTGGGCGCGCGGCGTGCATCACCCCTCGCGGTTGTCCACAGGGCCTCCGCGGCGAGCCGACGATCTGCGACACCCTCGGACCATGTCCGAAGCCCGTCGTCGACGCCTCACCAGGGCTGAACGCGCCGCCCGAGCTGGCCCCGCTGGCCGACGTCCACGACGGGGTCGTCCATCGCAAGGACCTGCGATCGGTGGGCGTCAGCCGGGCGGACGTTCGCACCGAGGTGGCCGCGGGCCGGTGGACCACACATGGCCGACACACCGTGCAGATCGGCACGGGTCTGCTCTCCGCCGAGGCCGACCGCTGGCGTGCGGTCTGGGAGTCGGGGTCGGGTGCCGCCCTTGACGGGGCGAGCGCTCTGCATGCGGCCGGGCTCACCGGCTACACCACCGACCTGGTCGAGGTGACCGTGCCCCGGGCCAACCGGCGGCGCCAGGTCGCTGGCGTGCGCTCGAGGCGCCGGCGGGTCGTGGGACCACTCGTGGGGGCGGGCATTCCGCGGGTTCGACCGGAGTGGGCCGCCCTGCGAGCTGCCGAGTGGGCGAAGTCCGACCGGGAGGCCGTGCTGGTGCTGTGCCTCGTCGTCCAGCAGCGGCTCACGCACCCGCAGCGACTCCTGGCTGCGTGGCAGCAGGTGAAGGTGAGCCGTCGACGCCGGTTGCTCCGCGCGGCGGTCGAGGACATCTGCAACGGAGCCCACTCGCTCGGTGAGCTCGACGTCGCGGCGCTGTGCCGAAAGGCAGGGCTGCCGCCACCGAGCAGGCAGGTCGTGCGACACGGACCGCGCGGAAGGGTCTACCTGGACGTGGCATGGGAGGACGTCGGCCTGGTGCTCGAGATCGACGGGGGACACCACGCGCTGGCGCTGCACCCCGTGGATGACGCCCTGCGTCAGAACGAGATCACCCTGGGGAACGAGATGGTGCTGAGGATCCCCGTGCTGGGTCTGCGGCTACGGTCTGAGCCCTTCATGGACCAGGTGGTTCGCGCGCACCGGATGCTGTCGGAGCGAGCGGCCTGACCGGCGGTGATGCAGGGGGCGCGGCAGATCGCGCGCTCTGCATCACCACCGGGTCGTGCTCTGTCGGGGTAGCCGGATTCGAACCGGCGGCCTTCCGCTCCCAAAGCGGACGCGCTACCAAGCTGCGCCATACCCCGCGGCCGCACGAACCGACATCCGACATACGACGAAGTCGAGCGAAGGATTTCGGATCCCGCGAGCGCGGCCCTAGGCTAGCGCTGCCCTCGGGGTGCGAGCTCACGAGGTGCGCGGGCGTAGCTCAATGGTAGAGCCCCAGTCTTCCAAACTGGCTACGCGAGTTCGATTCTCGTCGCCCGCTCCAGTCACAAACCGTACGAAACCCGCCCAGGACCCGGTCGGGGGCCTCAGTCCGGTGGCCGTCCGATCATCGACCGGCCCCCGAAACGGGTCCGCCGGCGGGCGGGCACGCGCGACCACACCCGCTGCTGCAGGGCGAGCGTGGCCCACCCCGCGGCCGCCATGGCCACGAGGTTGAGGGCCAGCTGCAGCCCACTGCCCCACACCTCCGACCACGCCCCGAACGCCAGGCCGAGCGCGATGTTGCCCGCCGCCGGCACCGTCGTCACCGAGATGAACACGCCCGAGAGGCCACCCGTGTGCGCCGACGTCAGCGACAGCACCCCGGCGGCTGCGGCGATGACGGCGACGACCAGGGTCCACCGGTTCGGGTGGTAGATGAACGCCGTTTCGGGCCGGGGACCGACGATGTCCGCGTAGGTCACCCAGCCGAGCGCCCGGCCGAGCAGCCCGGCGAGGAACGTCGCGAGGATGCCGGCCGCGAACCCGAGCAGCAGCGTGCGCGTCGCGATCGACAGCAGATGGGTGCGTCGCCGCACCAGGGCCACACCGATCGCGGCGATCGGCCCGAACTCCGGCCCGAGCACCATCGCCCCGATGACGAGGATCGAGGAGTCCACGACGATCGCGACCCCGGCGATGAGGGTCGCCAGCACCATGAACGACAGGTAGGTCCAGTTCAGCTCCGAGTCGGAGTAGGCCCGGTTGACGACCTGGGTCCAGACCACGGCGTCGGCGCTCGCGCCGGGTGCCTCCTGCTCCGCCTCGAACGCCGGGCGCGACAGCCAGGTGTCGACCGGGTCGATCCGCACGGTCCCCTCACGGTGGACCCCGAGGTCGCGCAGCGCGTCGAGCACCGGGTTGGCCCCCTCGCGCGCGATGTCGGCGGTGACCACGTCACCGGGCGGGATGACCGAGGCGCCGCGCAGCACGCTGAGCCCCGTGACGCCCGGTGAGTCGGTCAGCACCGCCACGACGTCGTCGGTGAGCCCCTCGGGCACGGAGATGCGCAGCGACAACACGGGTTCAGTGTGCCGTGCGCAGACACCGGATGCCGGTCGCGACGGGCGCGACCGGCATCCGGTGTGTGGGGCGGGGAGGGCGTCAGGCCTTGGCTCCCGCGCGGAAGTCGATCCACGCGTCGTTCATCCGCTCGACCTGGCCCGGCGTGAACTCGTTCATGCACGAGTCCTGGGTGTAGTCCATGAAGTTGCGGATCGGGTCGAGCCCCGGGGCCCTGCAGGTGTCGGCGCCGACCGGGCAGTCGAACTGCGGGCCGGCCTCCTTCGGGGTGTCGGTCACGTAGTCGCCGGAGGCGCCACAGCCGTGGGCGAAGGTGTGCTCGAGCATCAGCCAGTGGCCGACCTCGTGGGTGAGGGTGTCGCCCTCGCCGTACTTCCAGGGCTTGCGCGGGTCGTCCGGGTTGACGCCACCGGGCATCGACTCGTCGAGCATGACCACGCCGTCGATGAAGTCGCGGCCGTTGTTGTAGCCCTTCGGGAAGTAGGCCCAGCCGAGCAGGCCGCCGCCGATGTTCGCCGTGTAGACGTTCAGCGTGGTGGCGTCGCCCTCGTAGAGCGCCGCCTTCATGTCGCGCTCACCCTTGCCGGGCGTGACGGTGTACCAGTCCGTGTTCACGACGAAGTCGGTCTTGGCGAGGTCGAACCGGAACGGGCTGTCCGAGGCGGCGTCCGAGGTCCGGCCCGAGTACGAGTCGTTCAGCACGGTCATCTGGGCGTTCACCATCGTCTGCATCCGGGTGCGCTCCTTGGCGGTGAGCGTGTGGTCGGAGATGACGTGGAAGACGGTCCTGATGTGCACCGAGCCGTTCGGCATCCGCGGGGCGTCCTTGAGCACGCCGTACGCGTTCGCCTGGTTGTCGGGGTAGAGCTTGGGCTCGGCGACGGTCGCTCCCTTCGCGACGCGGGCCGCGCTGGGCGCCGTCTGCCCGGGCGCCGGGCAGTCCAGGGCCGTGGTCGTCGAGGCGGCGCCACCGGTGGCGGCCCCGGCGCTCGCGACGCCGGCGCCGCTGCCCAGGGCAGCGCTGGCGAACGCTCCGGCCACGAGGACACCGGCCCCGGCGAGCCGGCGGGTGCGAGAGGAGATGCGGGTCATCGGGGAGTCCTTCGGCGTCAGGAGCCCCGGTCCGGGGCGTGCTCCGGGGACGCTACCCGCGGCCCGCGGGCGGTGGGGAGATCGCTGTCGACGGGTGCGGCGGTCGAGGTCGATTGGGTGGCCCCGAGCCCGGCCGGTAGCATGGGTCCTTGGTGCCGATCCGGTGTGCCGCGTGCTCGCGTGCCGCTGGAAGGCGCCGGCCAGCCGGGCCGGCCCGCACGGCATACGACCTGAGAAGTTGCCCCGATTCCCCCCATGGTTGTGGAGTGCCTGAAGTGAAGAGTGCCGTCGAGACCATCAGCCCGACCCGGGTCAAGCTCGTCGTGGAGGTCCCGTTCGCGGAGCTGAAGCCGATGCTCGACCAGGCGTACAAGACGATCGGCGCCCAGGTGCAGATCCCGGGCTTCCGCAAGGGCAAGGTCCCCAGCCGGATCATCGACCAGCGGGTCGGCCGCGGCGCCGTGGTCCAGGAGGCCGTCAACGAGGCCCTGCCGGTCTTCTTCGCCGAGGCCGCCGAGGCCGAGAACATCCGCGCCATCGGCCAGCCCGAGGTCGACGTCACCGCCGTGCCCCTCGAGGACGGCCAGGACCTCGAGTTCACCGTCGAGACCGACGTGCGTCCGCAGATCGACCTTCCCGACCTCGAGGGCATCGCCGTCGAGGTCGACGAGGTCAAGGCCTCCGACGACGACGTCGACGAGCGCCTCACCGCGCTGCGCGAGCGCTTCGGCTCCCTCGTGGGCGTCGAGCGCGCCGTCGAGGACGGCGACTTCGTGTCCATCGACCTGTCCGCCGCCATCGGCGAGGAGGAGATCGACTCGGTCACCGGCGTCTCCTACGAGGTCGGCAGCAAGAACATGCTCGAGGGCCTCGACGACGCCCTCCTCGGCATGGCTGCGGGCGAGTCCAAGAACTTCACCGCGCCGCTGGCCGGCGGCGACCACGAGGGCGACGACGCCGAGTGCACCGTCACCGTGCAGTCGGTCAAGGTCCGCGAGCTGCCCGCGCTCGACGACGACTTCGCCCAGCTCGCCTCCGAGTTCGACACCCTCGACGAGCTGCGCGCCGACGTCACCACGCAGGCCGAGCAGGCCAAGCGGTACGAGCAGGGCATCCAGGCGCGCGACAAGGTGCTCGAGCACCTGCTGGAGACCGTCGACGTGCCCGTGCCCGACGGCATCGTCGAGGCCGAGGTCCACCAGCACCTCGAGGGTGAGAACCGCCTCGAGGACGACGAGCACCGCGCCGAGGTCGACGAGAGCACCCGCAAGGCGCTCAAGGCCCAGTTCCTCCTCGACGCCATCGCCGAGAAGCTCGAGGTCCGGGTCGAGCAGCCCGAGCTCATCGAGTACCTCGTGATGAGCGCCCAGCAGTACGGCATGGACCCGAACGAGTTCGCCCAGTCCATCGACCAGCAGGGCCAGATCCCCTCGATCGTGCAGGAGGTCGGGCGTCGCAAGGCCCTGGCCGCCGTGCTCGACAAGGCCATCGTCACCGACACCGCCGGTGCCACGATCGACCTCGACGAGCTGGTGGCCGGCGACGAGGTCGAGGCCCACGACCACGACCACGACCACGACGTGGCCGGCGACGACGCCGAGGCGTCCGCCGACGAGGCCCCGGCCGACGAGGCCCCCGTGGACGAGGCCGCCGCGAAGGCCTGACACCCGAGGGCAGCACGCCCGCCGCGGCAGGGGGCGCGAAAGCGCTGTCTCAGGACGTGACCGAGGGTGGGGACGACGAGGTCGTCCCCACCCTCAGGCGTACCGGGAACGGCTCGTCGGCGATCTGGCGGCCCTCCAGGGCGAGCCGCACGAGCCGTCCCATCGCCCGCCCCTTCGCCGCGCCGGGCTGCTCGACGGTCGTGAGCACGTGGTCGAGCCAGGGCAGGTCGACGCCGTCGAAGCCGGTGACGCTGAGGTCCTCCGGCACCCGCAGGCCCAGGGCCTCCGCAGCGCGGACCACGCCGGCCGCGAGCAGGTCGGCCTGGGCCACGACGGCCGTCGGTCGGCGCGATGCCGGCACGTCGAGGAGCAGCCGGGCCGCGGCCTCCCCGGCCTCGACGGTCAGGTCGTGCGCCTGGACGACGGGGGCGGCGTCACCGGCGAGCGAGCGGAACCCTGCGAGCCGACCGGCGGCATCCGGGTAGGCGGCAGCGGCGACGTCCGGCTCGGTGACCCACCCGGTGGGGGCGCCGGGCCACAGCGCCATCGACAGGTGGGCGACCCGGGTGTGGCCGAGGTCGAGCACGTGCCGGGTGGTGAGCCGCATCGCCGCCGCCTCGTCGGTGAGCACGTGGGCCACCCGCGGGTGCACCGGCGCACCGCTGCCCACGAGGGGCACGCCGCGGGCCAGCAGGTGGTCGACCACCGGGTTGTCCCGCTCGCCGCACAGCGGGAACACGGCCGCGTCGACGGCCTGGGTGGCCAGCTGGGCCAGGGCCCGCTCGGGGTCCTCGACCGGCTGGGCCACGAGCAGCATCGAGCGACCGGCGGCGTCGAGCTCCTCGGCGAGACCGTCGAGCACCGCGAGGGCGAAGGGGTCGTGGAAGGCGAGCCGCAACGGCCCCTCGACGACGACGGCCACGGTGCCCACCCGGCCCTGCCGCAGCGAGGAGGCGAGTGGGTCGGGGCCCGCGTACGCGAGGTCGCTCGCGGCGGAGCGAACCCGCTCGGCGGTGGCCGTGGCGACCGGGCCCTTCCCGCTGAAGACCAGGGATGCCGTGGACGTCGAGACCCCGGCCCGGCGCGCGACGTCGCGCAGGGTGGGCCGCCGCGCCGCGGTCGTTTGACGAGTGGGGGTCATGGGAGACACAATATCGAATCGATTCGATCGAATCGATTCGACCTCCGAACCGCACCCGACACCCCGCCGAGGAAACCGCGTTGTCCGCCACGCCCGCCATGACCACCACGACCTCGACGATCCCGCGTGAGCGGGTCACCAGTGCCCGCACGGCGGTCTTCATCACCTTCGCCCTGGCCGGGCTGGTCTTCGCGTCGTGGGCGTCGCGGATCGCGGACGCGAAGGAGTCGATGAACCTCACCGCCGGGCAGCTGGGGCTCACCCTGTTCGCCGCGAGCGTCGGCTCGGTCACCGGCCTGCCCCTGGCGGGTCGCATCTCCGACCGGATCGGTGCGACCCGGGCCGTCGCGCTGGGCATGGCCGTCGGGCTCGCCGGCCTGATGGCGGTCGCGGTCGTCGTCGACGCGCACGGCCCGCGATGGGGCGTGGCCGCCGGCCTCTTCCTCATCGGTCTGGGCGTGGGCGTCTGGGACGTCTCGATGAACCTCGAGGGTGCCGACGTCGAGCGCCACCTGGGCACCTCGGTGATGCCGCACTTCCACGCGGCCTTCAGCGGCGGCACCGTCGTCTCCGCGCTGGTCGGTGCGGCTGATGTCGCGGGCCGGGGTGCCGCTCACCGTGCACTTCGCCGGTGCCGCGGTCCTCACCGTCGTGCTCGCCTGGTGGGCCCTGCCGCACTTCCTCCCGCGCTCCACCGAGCAGCCCGCGGAAGCGAAGGCCGCGCGTCAGCGGCACGGCTCCGCCTGGCTCGAGCCGCGCACCCTGCTCATCGGCGTCGTCGTGTTCGCGGCGGCCTTCACCGAGGGCACCGCCAACGACTGGCTGGCGGTGGCGTTCGTGGAGGGCCACGGGCTCGAGAAGTGGGTCGGCGTGCTGGCCTTCGCCACCTTCCTCACCTTCATGACGATCGGCCGGATCGCCGGCACCGGTCTGCTCGACCGGTACGGACGGGTGCCGGTGCTGCGGGTCAGCTTCGCGCTGGCCGCGCTCGGGGCCGGGCTCGTCATCCTGGGCAGCCCGTGGGTCGCGTTCGCGGGCACCGCCGTCTGGGGCGTCGGCGCCGCGCTCGGCTTCCCGGTCGGGATGAGCGCCTCGGCCGACGACGCCGAGCGTGCGGCGGCCCGGATGTCGGTCGTCGCGACGATCGGCTACGCCGCCTTCCTCGCCGGCCCGCCCGTGCTCGGGCTGCTCGGCGACCAGGTGGGGGTGCTGCACTCGCTGCTCGTGGTGGGGGCGCTCGCCATCCTCGCCCTCGCGGTCGTTCCCGCGGTGCGCAAGCCCTCCCACGCCTGACGCCGTGCTCACCCCCCGAAGGTGATGCGGCGGGCGCGCGCGCAGGGGACCATTGCGGCGCAGGGGCTCTGGTCGGCAGCGCCCTCGGTGTGGAAGTAGGCAGTAGGCATGCTCGGCCATGACAGGCGAGAGGGTCGTCGCGAGGCCCTGCAGGGCCACGAGCCGCTCTGCGCGACCGCTCATCGATCGACGTGGCCGCAGGCGTCGAGGTGTCGGCCCACGGCAACGTCGACCACGAGTTCGAGATCCAGCCCGACAGCACTAGGGTTGCCGAGGTTTCCACGAAGTGGTTCCGGGTGCGCGACACCAACGGCGTCGACGTCGCGCCCGAGCAGAACGACGCGCTGATCCCGGCCGTCAGGGTCTGCATCGACCAGCTGGCGCGCGGGTGAGCCGCACCGACTCTCCGGTGTGCCTACTGCACCGCCAGCACCACCAGCTCTACCATCACCACAACAACACCACCTGAAAGGTGACTCACACGATGGGCATCAACAACATCAACAGCTTCGGCGAGGTCCTGCTCTGGAGCTTCTGGATCTTCATCTGGATCGCCGCGATCATGATCTGGTTCCGCTGCGTCTTCGACATGTTCAGCGACCGCACGCTGAGCGGCTGGGGCAAGGCCGGCTGGGCCATCGTGCTGATCTTCGTCCCGTGGCTCGGTGCGTTGATCTACCTCATCGCGCGCGGCCGCAGCATGGGCGAGCGCCAGATGCAGGCCATCGCCGACGCGCAGGTCCAGCAGGAGAAGTACATCAAGCAGGTTGCGGCCAGCTCGACCAGCCCGGCGGAGCAGATCACGCACGCCAAGGGCCTGCTCGACTCCGGCGCGATCACCCAGGAGGAGTTCGACGCCCTCAAGGCGAAGGCTCTCGCCTGACCTGAATCACGTTCCAGCGGGGGCGGAGCCACACGGCTCCGCCCCCGCCGGCGTGTCCGGCGCCGTTGCGCCCACGGCGAACATCGCGCCGGGCGGGGAGTGGAGCGCCGGACCCGGGCGTTAGGGTCAACGACAAGCAGCACCCGATCTGACGAGGAGCGTCCCCAGCGTGACCAGCACCGAGATCGTCGCCGCCGGCCCGGGCCCCCAAGCCGGCCTGGACGACCACATCTACAACCGTCTCCTCAAGGAGCGGATCATCTTCCTCGGGTCCGACGTGCGCGACGACAACGCGAACGCGATCTGCGCCCAGATGCTCCTGCTCGCGGCCGAGGACCCCACCAAGGACATCTGGCTCTACATCAACTCCCCGGGTGGCTCGGTCACCGCGGGCATGGCGATCTTCGACGTCATGCAGTGGATCCCCAACGACGTCGCCACCGTCGCGATGGGCATGGCCGCCTCGATGGGCCAGTTCCTCCTCTCGGCCGGCGAGCCGGGCAAGCGCTACGCCACCCCGCACGCGCGGGTCATGATGCACCAGCCCTCGGGCGGCATCGGTGGCACGGCATCCGACATCAAGATCCAGGCCGAGCAGCTGCTGCACATCAAGAAGCAGATGGCCGAGCTCATCGCCCAGCACACCGGCCAGACCGTCGACCAGATCGAGATGGACTCCGACCGCGACCGGTGGTTCACCGCCGAGGAGGCCAAGGAGTACGGCTTCGTCGACCAGGTCATCACCAAGGCGACGATGGCAGGTCCCGGGGTCGACAACCCCGTGACCTCCTGACCACGGCCGAGTAGACGCGAGAGAGAGACATGAACTCAGACCTGACCAGCCGCCTCCACGTGCCCGGCCCGTCGAGCCGCTACATCCTGCCCCAGTTCGAGGAGCGCACCTCGTACGGCATGAAGCGCCTCGACCCCTACACCAAGCTCTTCGAGGACCGCATCATCTTCCTCGGCGTGCAGGTCGACGACGCCTCCGCCGACGACGTCATCGCGCAGCTCATCGTGCTGGAGTCGCAGGACCCCGACCGCGACATCCTGATGTACATCAACAGCCCCGGTGGCTCGTTCACGGCGATGACCGCGATCTACGACACGATGCAGTACATCCGCCCCGACGTGCAGACCTTCGTCATCGGGCAGGCCGCCTCCGCCGCGGCCGTGCTGCTCGGCGCCGGCGCCAAGGGCAAGCGGTTCGCCCTGCCGAACAGCCGCGTGCTCATCCACCAGCCGGCGATCGAGGGCACCGGGGGCATGGCCTCCGACCTCGAGATCCACGCCAACGAGATCATCCGGATGCGCGGCTGGCTCGAGGACACCATCGCCACACCACTCCGGCCGCGACGTCGAGCTGGTCCGCAAGGACATCGAGCGCGACAAGATCCTGTCCGCCGAGGCGGCCAAGGAGTACGGCCTGATCGACGAGGTGCTCGCCTCGCGCAAGAACACCGTCTGAGAACGACACCGTCTGAACGCCCGGATGCCGTCCGCTCACCGAGAGCGGGCGGCATCCGTGCGTCTCGACGGCGGCTGGGCGACACGCGGATCGGGCGCTCGCGCCCTGGCAGAACAGGTGCGTTCGCCGACACCGGGTGCAGCCAAGGTGCACCGATGGTGGCGATCCGCCTCGGACCCGCCAGGCGCGGGCTGGCGCCGCGCCGGCGTCAGCTGATCGATCGTGTCGACCCGCACCGCCGGGGTCAGCCACCGGCCGTGGCCGGCGGAGGCCTACGACGTGACCTGGGAGATCCGCTCGGTCGACTGGCGCGCTGCTCACCATGGTCGCGCCGCGGTTCCACGGTCGCCACTCTTCGGGGGCTGGCCGCCGCGGAGTCCCGACTGCCCCTGTCGATGATCAACGCTCCCGCGCGCGACTGAGTAGGTGTACGACGCCGGAGCGGGCGGTGCGCCTCCGGAGCCCTGCTGGCGCGCGACCCGTCCGTGCTGAGCGTCGCGTTGATGCTGTTCGTGACCGCGGTCATCGCACTGGTCATCCGTGTCCGCCGGGATGGTCAGCACCTCGCTCGGAGTGCACCGTCACCGGCGCGAGGTGGCCAGGGCCGGCTGCCTCGCCCTCGTGACGGTGCGTGGCTCGCGGCTCCCCGGCGCGCTGCGGCCCCAGGCCAGACGACGACCGGGAAGCCGAACCGTCGAACGCCGACCTGCCCGGCCTGACAGGCGACACCTGACGTGGACCGAGCACCTCGGCGTGGTCTGCCGTGGGCGTCGGCAAGGGCCAAGCGGCCGCGATGCGCCAGCGTGGCATGGCCGTCCCGCCCGTTGACGAGCAGTGGCGGCGGCACTCGACAGCCTGCCGGAGGACCTGCACGGCCGGGTGAGCATGAGCGGTCGCGTCGGCCCATCCACGACCCACCGCGGCCGGATCGATGCGGCCGAAGCGGACCGGCCCCCGCACCGATCCAGCCACGGCTGAGTGGCGGCCTGGGTGCTGCGGACCTCGGTCGCAGGCCCGCTGACCTGCGGTCATTCGGTGGAAGCGGGTTCTAGTCACAGGAGCGTCGTTTGTCAGCCATCAGCGGACAAACGGCGTTGCGCTGTCAGCGGAACAGGGCGACGCGCCGTGCTCGTGCGGGCTTCAATGGGTGCGGTGACCCGCGCCGGCAGGTAGCGTCGGGGACGTTGCTCAGCCGAGGGAAGGTGCATCCGTGGCACGCGTGGGAGAGACCAGCGACCTGCTGAAGTGCTCCTTCTGTGGCAAGTCACAGAAGCAGGTCAAGAAGCTCATCGCGGGGCCGGGTGTCTACATCTGTGACGAGTGCATCGACCTGTGCAACGAGATCATCGAGGAGGAGCTCGCGGAGTCCAGCGAGCTGGGGCTCGACGAGCTGCCCAAGCCTCGCGAGATCTTCGACTTCCTCGAGCAGTACGTCATCGGCCAGGACGTCGCCAAGAAGGCGCTCGCGGTGGCGGTCTACAACCACTACAAGCGGATCCAGGCGGGTGAGTCGGCGCTCGGCAAGAAGGACCCCGACCACGTCGACATCTCCAAGTCCAACATCCTGCTCATCGGGCCGACCGGCTGCGGCAAGACGTACCTCGCGCAGACCCTCGCGAAGATGCTCAACGTGCCGTTCGCCATCGCCGACGCGACGGCCCTGACCGAGGCCGGCTACGTCGGCGAGGACGTCGAGAACATCCTCCTCAAGCTCATCCAGGCCGCCGACTACGACGTCAAGAAGGCCGAGACCGGCATCATCTACATCGACGAGGTCGACAAGATCGCCCGCAAGAGCGAGAACCCGTCGATCACCCGTGACGTCTCCGGCGAGGGCGTGCAGCAGGCGCTGCTGAAGATCCTCGAGGGCACCACGGCCTCGGTGCCGCCGCAGGGCGGCCGCAAGCACCCGCACCAGGAGTTCATCCAGATCGACACGACGAACGTGCTGTTCATCGTCGGTGGTGCGTTCGCCGGTCTCGAGAAGCTCATCGAGTCGCGCAACGGCAAGAAGGGCCTGGGCTTCGGCTCCGAGCTGCACACGCCGAAGGACCTCGCCGAGAGCATCCACGAGGTCATGCCCGAGGACCTGATGAAGTTCGGGCTGATCCCCGAGTTCATCGGTCGCCTGCCGGTCATCACCACGGTCGCCCCGCTCGACACGGCGTCCCTCGTGCGCATCCTCACCGAGCCGCGCAACGCGCTGGTCAAGCAGTACCAGAAGATGTTCGAGATCGACGGTGTCGCACTGGAGTTCACCGACGACGCGATCGAGGCGCTGGCCGACCAGGCGCTGGCCCGCGGCACCGGCGCCCGCGGCCTGCGCGCGATCATGGAGGAGGTCCTCCTCCCGGTGATGTTCGACGTGCCCAGCGACGACGAGATCGCCAAGGTCGTCATCAGCAGCGAGGTCGTCTACAAGAACGTCAACCCGACCATCGTGCGGCACGACGACGCCGAGACCGGTCGCAAGCGCACCCCGCGCAAGCGCTCCGCCTGACCCACCCCGACGGTACGGCGCCGCGGCTCAGCTGCGGCGGGTCTTGACCCGCACCTGCCACACCGTGCCGGCGAGCAGGCCCAGACCGATGGCGGCGATCCACGGCGCCCAGCCCAGGGGCGTGGTCGTGGCCAGCGCACCGAGCAGCGCCGCGCCGATCGCCACCCACACCAGGGCTGCCGCGTGACCGCCCCAACGCAGCGCCGTCGCGCGCGGCAGGTCCGCCCGCGCCGGCCACGACGCGAGCAGGGTGAGCGCCAGGTGGGTGAGGATGACGGCGGACCCGGCCGCCGCGGCCAGCGCCCACTGCACGAGGGTCGTCGGCGCGCCACCGGGCACGGTCGCGCACAGCACCTGGATGACCACGAGCGTGAAAGCCCCCCAGCCCGCCGGGCGGGCCAGCGCCCACCACGTGGCCAAGGCGAGAGCCCCGAGGGCGATGGGCAGGAAGCCGGGCAGTGCGGCTCCGGCGACGAGCATGACGACGACATCGGCGACCAGGACGGTGCCCACCATCGCGCGGTGCCAGGTGCGGTTGCGGATCATCGGCTGGCCACCCTCGGGGCACGCGATCGACGGGCTGCCTGGCGCAGCACGCTGTCGAGCGAACCGGCTCCGCGCCAGGCGATCACCGGCACCCCCGCCATGGCGCACTCGTGGGCCTCACGTTCCCGGTCGAGCAGCCGCAGCCGCCACACCAGCCGCGCCAGGCGGGCGTCGTCGACACCGGTCGCCGAGCACACGGCGTCGTCGGTCGCCTCCGGGCCGGCCAGCTCCGGCGGCAGGGTGTCGACGACCACGACCGCGTGACCGCTGCGCGCGAGCCGCACGGCGTGGGCCAGCGGCTCGGCCGAGACCAGGGCCGACAGGAGCACGACGAAGGCACCCGGCGGGATGCTGCGACGCAGCTGGGCGCGCAGCGCGCGCTCCTCTCCCACCGTGCCTCGTGAGGGCTCTGCACGGCCCAGGCCGAGCAGCACCCGAGCGAGCTGGTGGTGGCCGCCGATGGCCGGCACCTCGACGACCCCGGCGCCGCCGAGCACCGAGAGCCCGACCCGGTCGCCGGTCGTCAGGTAGTGCGCCGCGACCGCGCCGGCTGCCTCGACGGCCACGTCCAGGCTCGACCGCCGACCGGTCTCGAGGTCGCGCTCACCGAGGTCGCGGATGGCGTCGAGGACGAGTCGCACCTCGGCGTCCTGGTCGGCGTAGGTCGTCGTCACGTGCAGGGCGCCGGTACGCAGCGAGACCGGCCAGTGGATGCGGCGCAGCCGGTCGCCGGTGCGGAACGGGCGGATCTCGGCCAGCTCGGTACCTCCACCGACCCGGGTGCTCCGGTGCTGACCGACCAGCCCCACCGGGTGGGGGAGCGCGGCACTCGAGGTGAACACCCCCGGGTTCGGTACCGACGCGACGGTCTCGACCCGCTGCTCCGGCAGGGTCCAGGCGAAGGCCGCGAAGTCGCTGAAGCCGCCCACCTGGACCGGGCCGAGCCGGCGCACACCCCAGCGGTCGATCCGGGCCTCCACCGCCATCGGCACCGTCGCCCCGCTGGTCGCGGCCGCGGCGACGTGGCCGTGCGCCGGGGTCGTGGTGGCCCAGCGGTCGCCCGGCAGGTGCCCGACGACGTCACGCAGGCCGGGCACCGTGGCGACGTCGACACGCCACGTGACGGTGTCGCCCTCGCGGCCGACCCCGGTGCTGAGCCGGCTGCGCACCGCGGGCACGGCGGTCGGCCGGGTCGCCGCGGCCCACACGACGAGCGCCACGAGGGGAGCACCGATCACCGCGAGGTCGCCCCGGCCACCGAAGGACGAGGCGGTGAGGAGCACGACCCCGATCGCGGTGGCGCGCCCGAGCGCCCGCGTGGGTCGCCAGGGGGAGCTCACGACGTGCGCACCGCCGTGCGCGGCGTGGGCACGGTGCGCAGCAGGTCGGCGACGATGCTGCGCGCCGAGACGTCGCTCATCCACAGCTCGGGTCGCACGACGACGCGGTGCTCGAGCACGGCCGGGGCGATGGCCTTGACGTCGTCGGGGGTGACGTAGTCGCGTCCGCGGATGACGGCGTACGCCCGCCCCACGAGCATCAGGGCCAGCGAGCCACGGGGGGAGGCCCCCATCAGCGAGTGCTCGTGGTCGCGCGTGGCGCGGGTCAGGGCCACGCAGTAGCGGCCGAGCTCGGGGGAGACGGTGACGTCCTCCATCGCCGCCTGCATGTCGAGCAGCTCTGCCGCGTCGACGACCCGGCGCACCTGTTGGTCCTCCTGGCGACGCGTCATCCGGCGGTTGAGCACCTCCCACTCACCATCGGCGTCGGGGTAACCGAACGCCACGCGCACGAGGAACCGGTCGAGCTGGGCCTCCGGCAACGGGTAGGTGCCCTCGTACTCGACGGGGTTCGCGGTGGCGAGCACGTGGAAGGGCTGGGGGAGCGGGAAGGTCTGCCCCTCGACGGTGACCTGGTGCTCCTGCATCGCCTCGAGGAGGGCGGCCTGGGTCTTCGGCGGGGTGCGGTTGATCTCGTCGGCGAGCAGGAAGCCGGTGAAGATCGGCCCCTTGCGGAACTCGAACTCGGCACGGCCCTGGTCGTACACGAACGACCCGGTGAGGTCGGCGGGCAGCAGGTCGGGGGTGAACTGGGCCCGGGTGAAGTCCAGGCCGAGGGCCTGCGCGAAGGTGCGGGCCGCGAGGGTCTTGCCCAGGCCCGGGAAGTCCTCCATCAGGACGTGGCCCCCGGCCAGCACCCCGGCCAGCACGACCTCGGTGGCGGCTCGCTTCCCGACGATGACGGTGTCGACCTCGTCGAGCACGGCCGTCGCGCGGCGGTGGGCGGTGGGGATGTCGGTCACGGGGTCTCCTGGATGGGTAGGGCTTCGAGCTCGGTGATGACGGCGTCGACCTCGGCGAGGTCGAGGACGCGCGGCGGTGCGTCGAGGTAGGCGGCGAGTCGGCCGCGGCCGTACGCGTCGCCCTCGGCGCGGTCGGCGGCGATGGCGCGCACGAGCAGCTGGAGCTGCTCCGGGGCGGCGGTGTCGCCGGCGGTCGGGGCGAGCAGGCGGCGCAGGTTGGCGATGCCCGGCTCGGGGGGCACGTCGGCCGCGCGGTCGGGCAGCCAGTCCCAGTCGAGGCCGTCGTGGCCCAACAGGGGTGGCACGGCGAGCACGAAGCCGGCGATCACCGCCACGGTCGCCACGGCCAGCAGGGCCACCGGGCCGCGGGCGATGACGACCAGCACGAGGGCCACGAGGCCGGCACCTGCCAGGAGCAGGGGGCGCAGGCCGAGCCGGGGCGGGTCAGCCACGTGTCCCCCGGTTGCCCTCCGGCATCCCTGCTCGCAGCGCCGCGTCGAGCGCGCCGTAGGCCGCGGCGGCCCGGCTGCGGTCGTCCTCGGTGAGCGGGTGACGCGACCAGCGGGCCTCGCGGTACAGGTCGGCCAGGGTGCGCAGGGTGGCCTCGTCGACCGAGAACCGGCGCAGCACGTCGAGGCTGACCTCGGTCGAGGTGCGCGAGGGCGGCAGGGGCAGACCCGCCTCGTGCAGGGTGGCCTCGAGGTGGTTCCACGCGGCGATGACGCCCTGCGCCGGAGTGCCGACGGACAGGGCGTCCAGCCGCTGCGAGGTGTCGCTGGACACGGCCAGGGCCAGGGCCTCGAGGTCGAGGTCCGGGGCGTCCCCCACCTCGGGCGTGCGGTCCTCACGAGCAGCTGGTCCAGAAACGCACCATGAGGTACACGCAGACCGCGGCACACGCAGCCAGCACGGCGATGGTCGCCCAGCCGAGCACGAGCGCGAGCCCGTCGCTGGTCTGGTTCCACGGGCCGGGGATCCGCTTGATGCCCAGGTCGATCTCGCCACCGATGAGACCGTCGCCCGCAGCCTCCTGTTCGAGGATGGCGTCGTCGTGCGGACCGGCGATCACGCGGGCCGGGCGCGGCGCCCCGGCGGCCCACACCACGACCAGCAGGGTGAGTACACCCAGGGCCGCCACGTACGGTGGCCGGCCCAGTGCGCTCACGACACTCGGGCGGGTGGACACGGGACAACCCAACCAGACCTGTGGTGGCGCCGGGACCCCTGAGGCGGTAACGATTGGGGCGTGATGGCCTACCGACTCCGCGCCGGCGACACCGGCCCCGTGCAGCAGTCCCCGGTGACCTGTGGCTCGGCGTGCCTGACCGTCGCCCGGATGCTCGTCGACCCGCTCTTCGCGTCGTGGGTGCGCACCGGCCGGCCCAACCCGCCGGGCTCACCGAGCGGAGCCACCGAGGCGGAGCGGTTCGCCGCCTACGAGCGGGTCGTGATGCGCCGCACGAACGGCCTCTTCGCCGGGGGCCACCGGCCGAACCTGCCGTGGCCCCGGCGGCTCGGCACGCCGCCCTGGGGCGCGCTGCGCGAGCTCGAGTACGGCGCCGCCCGGATCGGAACGCTGTACACCCTCGACGTGCTGCGCGGTGAGGGCCACGTCGACCTCAGGAGCTCGTTCGACACCCTCGTCGACGTCGTGGACGAGGGCGAGCCGGCCCTGCTCTACGTCGGCAACGCGCTGACCCCGCGGCACGTCGTGCTCGTCCTGCCGGGCGACGGCGACCGGATGCTCGACGTCTACGACCCCGCCAGCGGGCGCGTCGACCACCTGCGCCGCGACACCGTGGTGCAGCGCCGGCTCGGCCTCAGCGGCTGGGACGTGCCGTGGGTGGCGGTGCGCCCCACCGGGCTGCGCACCGTGCGCTCGCGTTCGTACGCCCCCGACTTCGGCGCCGCCCCGGCCTGACCCGCATCCCGACTTTCCCGCAGGAACCGGGAAAGTTGTTGCGGGTCAGGGGGTGGGCTTCGCCACCGGCACGAGCTCGACGTCGCGAGCGGCGACCTCGTCACCGGCCGCGAAGTTGCAGGATGCCGGTGAGCTTGCCTGCCGCTCGCAGGTCGGCCTCCGCCGCCCGCACGTGGGCGAGCGCGGCGTCGGGCCCGACGAGGGTCATCGAGGGCACCTCGGCGCGCATGCCGACCTTGGCCTCGGACTTGGCCTTGCGCACGGCGGCGAGCGCCGAGCCGACGGCGGTGAGCAGCGCGGCGTCACCACCGGCCGGCACCTCGTCGACGGTCGGCCAGGCGGCGCGGTGCACCGAGCCGTCGTGGGTCCACGACCAGACCTCCTCGGTGACGTACGGCAGCACCGGGGCGAGCAGCCGCAGCACCACGTCGAGCGAGATCCGCAGCGTCGCACGGGCACTGGCGGCAACGGCATCCCCCTGGGCGCCGTAGGCGCGGTCCTTGACCAGCTCGAGGTAGTCGTCGCAGAACGCCCAGAACCACTGCTCGGTGACCTCGAGGGCGCGGGTGAAGTCCCACGCCTCGAAGCCGGCGGTCGCCCGCGCGACGACGTCGCGCAGCCCGGCGAGCAGCGACAGGTCGAGTGGCTCGGTCACGAGCGCCGCGAGGTCGCCGTCGCGCGACGTCACCGAAGGAGAGCGCGAACTTGCTGGCGTTGAGCACCTTGATGGCGAGCCGTCGGCCGACCTTGATCTGGCCGGTGTCGTAGGCGGCGTCGGTGCCGAGGCGACCGCTCGCGGCCCAGTAGCGCACGGCATCCGCGCTGTGCTCCTTGAGCAGGTCCTCGGGGCGTGACCACGTTGCCGCGCGACTTGCTCATCTTCTTGCGGTCGGGGTCGAGGATCCAGCCGCTGATCGCCGCGTTGGTCCACGGCACCGTGCCGTGCTCGAAGTGCGCGCGCACCACGGTCGAGAACAGCCAGGTGCGGATGATGTCGTGGCCCTGCGGGCGCACGTCCATCGGGAAGACCTTCTCGAACAACGGGTCGGTGCCCGTGCCGGCGGCGTCGCGCCAGCCACCGGCGATCTGCGGGCTCAGTGACGACGTGGCCCAGGTGTCGAAGATGTCGGGGTCACCGACGAAGCCGCCGGGCTCGCCGCGCTGGGACTCGGTGTAGCCGGCCGGCGGGTTGGCGGCGGGGTCGACCGGGAGGTCGGCCTCGGCCGGCACGAGCGGGCGCGTCGTAGTCGGGCTCGCCGTCGGCGTCGAGCGGGTACCAGACCGGGATCGGCACGCCGAAGAAGCGCTGCCGCGAGACCAGCCAGTCGCCGTTGAGGCCACCGACCCAGTTCGCGTAGCGGCTGCGCATGAAGGCGGGGTGGAAGTCGACCTCCTCGCCGCGGGCGATGAGCGCGGCGTTGAGCTCGGCGTCGCGGCCGCCGTTGCGGATGTACCACTGCCGCGAGGTGACGATCTCGAGCGGCTTCTCGCCCCGCTCGTAGAAGTTGGCCTTGCGCTGGGTCGGGCGTCGGCTCGCCCTCGAGGTCGCCGCTCTCGCGCAGCGCCGACACGACGGCCTCGCGGGCGCCGAACGCGGTCTTGCCGGCGATCTCGTTGTCGTACAGGTGCTCACCGGGGGTACCGAGGAGCCACTCGGGCACCTCGCGCTGGAGCCGGCCGCTGCGGGTGACCACCGAGCGGGTCGGCAGCCGCAGCTCGCGCCACCACAGCACGTCGGTGAGGTCACCGAAGGTGCAGCACATCGCGATGCCGGCGCCCTTGTCGATCTCGGCGGCCGGGTGTGCGAGCACCGGCACCTCGACGCCGAACAGCGGCGTGGTGACCGTGGTGCCGAACAGCGGCTGGTAGCGCTCGTCGTCGGGGTGGGCGATCAGCGCCACGCAGCTCGGGATCAGCTCGGGGCGGGTGGTCTCGATGTGCACCGGGCCGTTCGGGCCGTGGAACGCGACCCGGTGGTAGTGCCCGGGGTAGTCGCGGGCCTCGAGCTCGGCCTGGGCGACGGCGGTCTGGAACGTGACGTCCCACAGCCCGGGCGCCTCGGCCTGGTACGCCTCGCCGCGGGCGAGGTTGCGCAGGAAGGCCTGCTGGGCCGTGGCTCGGGAGTGGTCGTCGATGGTGCGGTACGAGATCGACCAGTCGTAGCTGTGCCCGATCCGGCGGAAGAGCGACTCGAAGGCCTCCTCGTCGCGCACGGTGAGCTCGTCGCACAGCTCGATGAAGTTCTGCCGGCGAGATCGGCACCTCGTCGGCGGCCTTGGTGCTCTTCGCGTCGCCGCGGAAGGGCGGCTCGAAGCCGGGGTCGTGCGGCAGCGAGGCGTCACCGCGCACGCCGTAGTAGTTCTGCACCCGCTTCTCGGTGGGCAGCCCGTTGTCGTCCCAGCCGATCGGGTAGAAGACGTTGAAGCCCGCCATCCGCTTGTAGCGCGCGATGCAGTCGGTGTGCGTGTAGCTGAACACGTGGCCCATGTGCAGCGACCCGGACGCCGTGGGCGGCGGGGTGTCGATGGAGAAGACCGCCTCGCGCGGGCCGGCGAGCGCCGCCGCACGGTCGAACGCGTAGGTGTCCTGCTCCTGCCATACCGCGGCCCACTTGTCCTCGAGGCCGTCGAGGGACGGCCTCTCCGGAACGGAGGCAGCGCGAAGGGCGGAGAGGTGCTCGGTCATGGGGACATCCTCCCAGACAGAGCGGGTGCGGCTCACCCGGGTTCAGGTCGTGGGGCGCCGGCGCACCAGGCGCAGCAGGGCGAGCCCCAGCACCGCGCTGCCGACCGCGATGCCGACCCACAGCACCTGCCGGCGGTCGGCGACCAGCGGGTCGGCCGGCGCCCCCACCGCCACCAGGGTGGTGCCGGTGGGCGTGGTCGGTCGCGGGTCGGACCCGGGGGCCACCGGGCCGGCGATGCCGTCGTCGAGCACCGCGGTGAGCGCCTCCACCGGCTGCACGACCCCCCAGCCGGTCACGTCGTCGCGGGCGTCTCGCCGATCTCGCGCCGCGGTGGCCTCGAGCCGCTGCTTCCAGCCGGCCGGGCCGTCGTTCGGGAAGCGCTGCGCGACCAAGGCGGCCGCCGCGCTGACGTAGGCCGTCGCGTAGCTCGTCGACTCGCCGTCCTGGCTGAGGTAGCAGTCGCCCCATGCCCCCCACGCCGTGAGCACGTCGCGGCCCGGTGCGGCGAGGTCGACGTGCGCACCGTGCACCGAGTCGTCGGTCACCCGGTCGTCGGCATCGGTCGCGGCCACCGCCAGGACCTCGGGGTAGGCGGCGGGGTAGCGCGGGCCGTCAGCAGGGTCGGCAGCCGTGCGTCGGTTGCCGGCGGACGCCACGACGAGAGCGCCCCGCCGGGTCGCGTCGCGCACCGCTGTGCGCAGGCGCGCGTCGTCGCTGGTCGTGCTCAGCGAGACGTTGACGACGTCGGCACCCGCGCGAGCCGCATACCGGATGCCGTCGGCGAGGGCGCCGATCGCGACGTCGCCGTCGGCGGTGCCCTGCTCGTCGGGCACGACCTTGACCGGCAGGATGCGCGCCTGCGGGGCGAGCCCCTCGACGCCGGACCGGTCGCCGAGCGGTCGGGCCGCGACGATGCCGGCCACCGCGGTGCCGTGGGCGCGGGGGTCGGTGCGCGCCGACCCACCGACGAAGGACCGCCCGGGCAACAGCACGCCCTCGGGGAAGTGGGCGTTGGCGTCGGCCACCCCGGTGTCGACGACCGCGACGACCACGCCCTTGCCGGTGGCCAGGTTCCAGGCGGTGCGGGCGCCGAGCCGCACGAGGGCGGCCGGGGTGTCCTTGACGTAGCGGGTGCGGCCCTGCTCGCAGGCCTGGGCGGTCAGCGGCGCAGCGGCCGACGCGCTGCTGACGGGGCCCACGGCACCGAGCGCAGCGAGGGCGCACGCCAGCAGTGCCGCGACGAGGGGGGACCGGGCGCGGCTCATGACCCGCCGGAGACCTCGGTACGGGCGGCGGTGCTGCCCAGCACCGGGCCCGAGCGCAGCAGCTCGGTCCACGCCTGGGGCACCGGCGCGACGTCGCCCGGGGCGTAGCCGAGCCGGGCGAGCAGCTCGGTGTCGGCGTCCTGGAGGGCGTAGGCCGTGGCGGTCTGGTCGACGGCGAGCACCGGACCCTTGCTGAGCACCTGCCCGGAGACGGCCCGGACCAGGGCCCCGGAGCCGGTCTCGACGACGGTGCGGCCCGCCGTGCCCTCCGGCGGCGCCGCGGTCGTGGAGCCGAGGGTCACCTCGGGAGGGGCGCCCGACGCGGCGGTCAGCGTCGCGCACGGGGTGTCGGTGATGGCGGTGGGGTAGGCCGCCGGCCACTCCGGCGGGGCGAACTGCTGGGGGCGCACCTCCAGCTGGGCGATCTGGGCCGCCTGCACCGGGATCTCGCGACCCGAGGCACCCGAGCCGAGGCGGTACATCTCGTTCGCCACCTCGGGCAGCGGCTCGAGGTCACCGCTGGGCAGCACGACGTAGCGACGGCCGTCCCCGTCGAGCGAGAGCACCGACCCCACCGTCGCGCCCGCGGGGAGCCCGGGCAGCGGGGTGCCGAGGCCGTCGATGGTCAGGGGGGCCAGGGCCGGCCCCTCCGGGAAGAGGTTGAGCCACGCCGCTGGGGCCGCCACGGCCGGCCGCCCGTCGAGGCGGAGCGCGACGCTGACGGCCGAGACGTCGCGGTCGGCCACGGGGTAGCGGCGACCGTCGGCCACGACGAAGGTGCGGTCGTCGGTGCGCACGACGAGCGCCCCGCGCTCGACCGGGGTCGCGCGGCGGGATCCGCCGATCGAGGTCGAGACCTGCTCGCTCGAGCCGAGGCAGGCGACCCAGCCGCTGTTGACCAGGCGCTCGGGCGGGGTGAGGGAGTCGGGTGCCCCGAGGATGCCGAGGGTGGCGCCTCTCGCGATCGACGCGAGCTCCTCGTCGGGCACCGCCAGCACCCGGAAGTCCTTCGACGGGATGAGCAGCCGGGCGCTGGTGGTGTTGACGACGGGGTGCAGCAGACCCTTGAGCGAGACGTAGCGGGCGCCGCTGTCCTCGGCGATGATCAGCCGGTTGTCCTTCCAGTCGGCCGGGAGCGACGAGCGGAGCCAGCCGAACGCCATGCTGCCGAGCACGAGCACGGCGGTCAGGGCCAGTCCGCCGACCACGGCCCGCAACGGACGGTGCGGCTCGACCTCGCGGCCACCCGGCGCTCCGCTCACGAACGCCGTCGTGAGCCGGCGACGGCTGAACGACTGCGCCTCGACGAGGTCCTTCTTGGTGGCCATCGGGTCAGAGCACCCCGATGGTGGCGGCGGCGAGCGGCAGCAGGGCGACGAGCACGATGCCGTCGAGGGCGTCGGCCAGGCGGCCGAGACCGACCCGGGTGCGGGGGGCGAGCACCGCCAGTGACACGACCAGCGCCGCGCCCCCGGCCAGCAGCACCGCGAGGGCCGGCCGCCATGCCGGGGTGGAGCTGGGCCGCCGCCACCGCAGCCACGGCCAGACCGAGGACGCCGGTGGCCATCGCGAGCAGCACGGAGGTGCGGGTGCGGCTGTGCCGGGTGCGCAGCAACGTGGCGACGTGTCCGGCGACGGCGAGCAGGGTGCCGGCCAGGCCGGCGGCGACCAGCTGGGGGGTGGTGAGCAGGGCGATGCCGCCGGTGGCGAGGGCCACGGCGACCATGACGTCGTGCCCACGGGCGACCTGGGCGCGCACCTGGCTCCGGTCGACCTCTGGGGCGTCGGCACCGATCTCGGCCTCGGTGCGGGGGGCGTGCGAGGACAGCCGGCTCGAGGAGAGGCCGACCCAGGGCAGCACGTTGCCGAGCACGACGGCGACGACGAAGACCACGACGCTCGCGGTCGTCATCGAGACCTGGCCCGGGCCGCTGGCCACGCCGAGCACGACCATCGCGGCGCCGACCACGGCGCCCGCGGCGAGCACCAGGCGGTGGCGGGGGAGCGCGGCCGCACCGAGCACGCCGGCGACCGCGACCGCGGCGCCCGCATACAGCAGGCCTTCGCCCCACAGCGGTGCCGACGGCTCCACCGCGAAGCCGGCGACGGCGGCATAGACGAGCGACACACCGGCGAGGGCGACCGCCCCGGTGGCCTGGGTGCGTGCCTCCAGGACGGCTGCGGTGCCGATGAGCAGCAGTGAGACGGCCCCGGCCACGGCCGCGACGAGCAGCCCGGTGTCACGGGCGGTGAACAGCGCCCACGCGGCGCACAGGAGGAAGACGGTCGCCGCACCGATCGCGGTGCCGGCACTGTGCCGGGCGGTCCACGGCGCGAACTGGGTCTCGACCACGTCGGCCACGGCCTCGACGACGTCGTCGTAGACCTTGTCGGTCGTGACGTCGACGATCTCGAGGGTCAGCACCGCGCCGTCGGTGATGCCCTGGGCGGCGAGGCTGCGATCGGGGTCGACGACCACCCCGCCACCGGCGACCAGCCGGAAGCCGTGGGAGGCGTTGCCGGCGTCGAGCACGCCGAGCTCGCGGGCCAGCTCCGGCACCAGCTCGACGACCGGGATGCCGCCCGGCACACCGAGATCCGCGCGGCGCGTGCCCGACGACACGGACACGCGCACGAGTGATGCGGCGGTGCTGGCCTGGCTCACGTGATCGACTCCCGTCCGACGACTGCGGGCCTTCCCACGGCGTTGGCCCCCGACAGCCGTCTGAGCATAGACCGGCCACGGGAGCCGCGACGGTCGCGGAGCCGGGGCGGGGAGTTCTCCCCATTGGACCCGTCGCGATCTCACCGTAGGGTCGCTTCTGCGAGACCACGGGAAGGCCGGGCCGGGGTCGGGAGAGGGACCACCGGTCAGGGGACACAGTCAGCGACGCACCGTCGCACGAGGGAAAGGACAACTCATGGGTGACTCGTACCGGGCCGGCGAAGGCGTCGTCCGCAAGAGCGCCGACATCGTCAGCACCGCCCGAGGCGACCTGCGCACGCAGATCAGCTCGCTCCGCGGTCAGATGGAGGCCGTCAAGGCGCACTGGGAGGGTCACGGGGCCCGCAGCTTCGACCAGGTCAGCGAGGCGTGGAAGGTACAGACCCAGGACATCGTCGACGTGCTCGACACGTTCGAGGCCAACCTGACCGGCGCCCAGCGCCAGTACGACGCGGATGACGCGTCGGCCTCGTCGAACCTGTCCAAGTACAACAGCATGCTCGGCAAGTGAGCGGGAGGGACACCATCATGGCTGGAGACGGAATCAAGGTCGGTGGCGCCGGGATCGACGCCCTCGTGAGCGACATGAAGGGCGGCCTCGCCAAGCTCGAGCAGCGCCTCGAGACGATGAAGGGCGACCTCAAGCCCTACGTCGAGCAGTGGGACGGATCGGCACGGCAGGCCTACTCGCAGGCCCAGCTCGACTGGGACAAGCAGATCGACGAGTGCCGGCAGCTGCTCGAGGACGTCCGCCAGGCGGTCATCACCTCCAAGGAGGACTACCTCGCCGGAGAGCTGCGCAACACCAACATGTGGGGCTGACCCACCACACCGGCGCGCGCCAAGCGCGACCACCGCGAAGCGCCGCGTGCCGGCACCCTCGACCGGGTGCCGGCACGAACGGCGTTCCATCGCAACCGAGCACGTGGGAGGAAACATCGTGGGACTGCCCCCGGAGGACCAGCCGCTCAGGTACCCGCCGATCCTGACGACCCTGGCCAGGGACCACGAGACGAACTGGCGCGAGGCGGCGCACGCCGAGGTCGTGCGGGCTCGCGACGGGCTCGCCAACCGCTCGACCTTCGGCGGTGCCCCGGCGGCGCTGGCTTTCGGCACGGTCTACGCCGCGGCGGCGACCGAGTACACCGAGACGCTGCGCGGCATCCAGGACGACCTGGTCACGGCGGCCCAGAACCTCGCGCTCGCAGCCGCCGAGATGCGCAGCCGCGACGAGAACGCCGGCGACGCGTTCGTGGCTCTGCTGGCGCGCTGGACCGACCCGGCCGGCTTCGAGAGCGTGCGCCTGCAGGAGCAGGCCAAGGGCACCGACGAGGTCGTGCAGGGCAGCGCCGCCGTCACCGCCCTCGACACCCAGCTGCGGCACGACGGCACCCCGCTGACCACACCCGCCGACCCCGAGGAGTGACGATGCGACCCGACGACGGCGGATCGAGCCGCCCCCCGCTGCCCGAGCGGGCAGGCCCGACGGAGCGCACCCTCTACGACATCTACGACTTCCAGACCGGCATCGTCGACCTCACGGCAGGGGACTGGGCCACGAGTGCCGAGTCGGTGCGTGGGCTCTCGGACGAGGTGCGCGGCATCGTCACGGCCCTGCAGGGGGCACCGGACGCGTGGACCGGGCCGGCGGCCACCGCGGCCTACGAGTCGTTGGGCCGGCTCGCCGCCAGCCTCGACGTGCACGCCGAGAAGATCGACCACATCGAAGCCGGCCTGAAGAGCGCCTACGACTCCGTGACCACGGCCCGCACCGAGTACGTCACCAAGGTGCGCTCGGTCTCGCTCGACGTCGACCAGGGCGACTACCAGCGCGTCCCGGTGCGGCAGCCGGCCCAGGCCTCGCCCGACCTGCCGACCGTGCTCGACCGGCCGGCCTACGACCGGGCGGTCGCGGACGCCAAGGCGGCCCGCGAGCAGCAGGCGGCGGCCGTGCTCGCGACGTTCACCGAGTCGATGACCACCGCGACCAAGAAGCTGCCGGTCGAACCGGCCGAGCAGACCCCGGTCCCGGACGGCTCCACCGGGGGGACCGGAGGAACGGGTGGTACCGGTGGGGGCGGCAGGAGGCCGACGGGGACCCCGTACACGCCCGTCGGCGGGGGTGGCGGCGGCGACCCCACTCCCGGCCACTGGACCTTGCCGCCCACGGACGGTGGCGGCGACTACCCGGGAGGCACCGACGACCCCCCGCAGCCGTGGCCGCAGCCAGACCCCTGGCCGCAGCCCGACCCGTGGCCGCCGGTCGCCGACCCGACGCCGGTGCTCGACGGCCCGGTGGACGGCACGCACCGACGCCCGGTGGGGCCGGCGGCGGCGTGGGACCGGTTCCGGGCTCGACCGGGACCGGCGGCTCGGCCGGATCCGTGGGCGCCGGGGGCGCGGCCGCCGGGATGGGCGGGATGCTCGCCGGTGGCGGCGCCGCGGCGATGCTGGGCCGGGGCGGGATGCCGGGCGGCGCGGCCGCGGGCCGCGTGCCCGGGTCGATGGTGGCGACCTCGAACGGCGGCGTGGCCGGTCGTTCCGCCGGAGCCGGGGCGAGCCCCGCCGGTCGCTCGTCGGTGGTCGCCGGCGGCGGTCAGGCCGGTGCTGCCCGGGGCGGGACCGGAGGCCGGGGCGCGGCGCGCACCGGGCGCTACGGCGTGCCCAAGCTCGGTGGCGGAGCCGGCGGCCGGGGCGCGTCGGGAGTGGTGGGTGGCAGCGCGGCCGGCGGGCGCGGGCGCGCGGGCGACCGCGCGGATGCCCAGGACGTCGACCACCTGACCCAGGAGGACGAGGAGACCTGGTTCGAGGGCGCCGAGGACGCCACCCCACCGGTGTGGGAGTGACCGGCCGGCTCAGCCCGAGGTGAGCCGGCGCAGGGCCTCGATGCCCCCGGCGGCGATCATCCCCAGCGGCAGCACGAGCACGACGGCCGTCGACTCGACGAGGTCGGCCAGCCGTGACAGGCGGGTCGAGTGGTAGCCACCGGTCACCGCCACGGCCCCGACCACGGTGGCGGCGGCGGCCACGAGCGCGGCCACCACGAGGCCGAGCACCCACGACGGGTGGTCGGTCAGCACGGCGTAGCCGGTGGCGGCGACGAGCGAGGCGGACGCGGACAGCATCGCGAAGCGGGCGACCCGGTCGCGCACGCTTCGGGCCTGGTAGCCCAGGGCCACGGCAGCGACGGCGGGCAGCGCCCAGCGCGCCCAGGGGGCGATCTCGGACTGGGCGGGGGAGAGCACGACCGCCCACCCGCCGAGCGCGGCGACGAGGGCGAGGTAGGAGGTGCCGACCGAAACGACGGCGCGCGCCTGCGCGACCCGGTCGCGCACGTCGACGGCGGTCACCCGGCGGCGGCGACCGTCGTGCCGCTCACGCACCGCCCAGATCGTGCTCGAGAGGCGGTCCGTGTCGACCAGCTGGGTGGGGTCGACGGCCAGGCTGGCGCTCGGCAGGGCCCGGACGACGACCGGCGCCAGCCCGACCAGCAGGGCCGCCGACGCCACCGGCGACCAGCCCAGCAGCACCCCGGCCGCGAGCACGGTGCCGACGCCGCCGAGGCAGGCCATCGCGGTGCGCGCGGCCCGGTCGGTGTCCGCCGCGTCGACCGACCCCAGAGCCAGCACGACGACGGCGAGGGCCGTCGCGAGGACACCCTGCACGGCGACCCGCTCGGCGGAGGGCCCGAGCGGCACGGTGAGCCCGGCGGCCACGGCCAGTGCCGGGGCGCCGGCGAGGCGCAGCGCAGCGGCACCGGGCCGGTCGCGCGGCACGGCCATCGTCACCACGACGGCTCCCGCGAGGAGCAAGCGCGGCGCTCACCCAGCGGGCCGGCGCCGAGGCGAACCCGGTTCCTGCGGTGGTGGGTTCGGCGGCCAGGGCGAGCGCCGCGACCACGACGCACAGCAGCGCCAGGCCCACGACGAGGGCGGGCACGACGTCGGGGGCGCGACGGGAGCGGCGGGTGCGCGACGGCATCCCGGCACGACGCCCGCCGGCCCGCAGCCCTGCACGGCTCACCGTCGCGTCGGCGTCGAGGTCCTCACGGCGGCGGGTGGAGTCGTCGAGCAGCGCCGGCGCGTCGGCCTCGGTGACGACCGCGCGGCCGCCACCGGCCGTCGAGGGTGCGGTGCTGCGCGATCCGGGCGCCGCCGAGGAGCGGTCGATGCTCACGACGTCGCGGTGCAGCCGGTGGGTGGTGGTGCGCACGACGGTCAGCACGGCGCCGGCGGGCAGGTCGTCGCCGAGCCGGTCGTGCGGCCCGTAGACGTGGCCCGCTGCCGTGGCGACCGAGCTGGGGGCCGCGCTCGAGGAGATGCCGAGCACGGAGAGGACGTCCGTGACGCGGGTGCCGACCGGCACGACGAGGTCGTAGCGCCGCTCGTCGGCGACGAGCGTCAGCTGGTGCGTCGGTGCCGCCACGGGTCCTCCCCCCACGATCGTGGTGTCCCGCCTCCGGCGGTGTCCGCCATGAACAATAGCCACGGGTACGGTGGTCCGGATCGCTGCGAGGGCATCGGGGAGGGAGCGCGATGACGGTGGCCGCACGGCGTGGCGCCCGGGAGCAGGCACCGCAGGTGCCCTCCGGGCGGATCGTGCTGCAGCCACCCCCGGAGATCACGCCGTCCGACGGCGCGAGCGGGCTGCTGCTGCAGGCCGTGCCGATGGTCGGCTCGCTGGGCACGATCGGCTTCGTCGCGATGTCGCAGAGCGGCCCGCGCGCGTGGTTCACCGCCGGCATGTTCCTGCTCGCCTCGGTGGGCTTCGTGCTCGCCAGCGGGGTGCGCCAGCGCCAGCAGCACACCGCCGGCGTGCTGGCGGCCCGTCGCGAGTACCTCGCGTACCTCGCCGAGGTGCGGGGCACCATCCGGGACGCCGCCGGGCGCCAGCGCGAGGCGGCCCTGTGGGACTACCCCGACCCCGCCGCGCTGCCGACCATCGCGGCCGAGGGCACCCGGGTGTGGGAGCGCACCGTGTCCGACGCCGACTTCCTCCAGGTGCGGATGGGCGCCACGTCCCAGCCGCTGTGCCTCACCCTCGAGCCCCCCGAGACCCCGCCGCTGGCCCAGCTCGACCCGGTGGCGGCCTCGGCGCTGCACCGCCTGCTCTCGACCCACCAGGTCCAGCCGGGGCTGCCGGCATCCGCCGCGCTGCGGGCCTGGGCCCGCGTCGAGGTGACCGGTGACGCCGACCCGGCCCGGGCGCTGGCGCGCTCGATCGTGCTGTCGGCGGCGATGCAGCACGCCCCGGAGGACCTCGTCGTGGCCGCGCTGGTGTCCCGCGAGTCCCGCTCGGAGTGGGAGTGGCTCAAGTGGCTGCCGCACGCTCTGAGCCCGCGCGAGCGCGACGCCGTCGGGCCGGTGCGGCTGGTCGGCGAGTCGGTGCACGACCTGCTGCCGTTGCTGCCCCCCGAGATCGTCGAGCGGCCGCGGTTCGGCCCGAGCGAGCAGGCCTCGCTGCCGCACGTGCTGCTCGTCGTCGACGGCGGCGACGTGCCCCCCGGCAACCCGGTGGTCACCCCCGACGGCGTGCTCGGGGTGACCGTGCTCGACCTGCCCGAGCAGTGGGGCGAGCTGACCTCGGCCGCGACGTTGCGCCTGGCCGTGGGCCAGTCGCCGGCTCGGGGCCCGCGGGCGGGGACCGTGCCGCTCGAGATCATCAGCCTGGCCCGCGGCACCGCCCACGGCACGGCCGACCAGCTCTCGACGGTGCGCGCCGAGGCGGCCGCTCGCCGGTTGGCGCCGCGGTACGCCGGTGACGAGCCCGAGGCGCGCGACGTGTTCAGCGCGGCGACCGAGCTCGTCGACCTGCTCGGTCAGGGCGACGTGCGCGACCTCGACCCGGAGGCCGCCTGGCGGCCCCGGCTGCAGCGCGACCGGCTCCGGGTGCCGATCGGCGTCGACGAGGCCGGGGCCGTCGTCGCGCTCGACATCAAGGAGTCGGCCCAGCAGGGCATGGGGCCGCACGGACTGGTCATCGGGGCCACCGGCTCGGGCAAGTCCGAGCTGCTGCGCACCCTGGTGCTCGCGCTGTCGATGACCCACTCGCCGGAGGCGCTCAACTTCGTGCTCGTCGACTTCAAGGGCGGCGCCACGTTCGCCGGCATGGCCGACCTGCCGCACGTCTCGGCGGTCATCACCAACCTCGGTCAGGAGATCACCCTCGTCGAGCGCATGCAGGACGCCCTGCAGGGCGAGATGACCCGCCGCCAGGAGCTGCTGCGCTCGGCCGGCAACTTCGCCAACGTCACCGACTACGAGCGGGCCCGCGCCCAGGGTGCGCCGCTCGAACCGCTGCCGGCGCTGCTCATCGTGGCCGACGAGTTCTCCGAGCTGCTGTCGGCCAAGCCCGAGTTCGCCGACCTGTTCGTGGCGATCGGCCGGCTCGGCCGGTCGCTGTCGATGCACCTGCTGCTCTCGTCCCAGCGGCTGGAGGAGGGGCGGCTGCGCGGCCTGGAGTCGCACCTGTCGTACCGGATCGGCCTGCGCACCTTCTCGGCCGGCGAGTCGCGCACCGTCATCGGCGTGCCGGACGCCTACGAGCTGCCGGCGGTGCCGGGCCTGGGCTACCTCAAGCCCGACCAGACCACCCTGACCAAGTTCAAGGCGGCCTACGTGTCGGGTCCGCCCAAGGGGCGTCGCCGTCGGGCGGCCACGACCGAGGGGTCCGGGGCCCCGGCCGAGATCCTCCCGTACACGCTCGCCCCGGTCGCTGCCGGACGCCGCGGCGCCGACCAGCCGGCGGCCGCGCCCGGCGCGGGGGAGCCGCAGGAGACGCGCGCCGTCTTCGACATCGCGGTGAGCCGGATGAAGGGCCACGGCCGGCCCGCGCACCAGGTCTGGCTGCCGCCGCTCGACGTGCCGAACTCGATGGACCAGCTGCTCGGCGACCTCGCACCGCACCCCGAGCTGGGTCTGGTGAGCACCCGGTGGCGCGAGCGCGGGTCGTACGTGCTCCCGGTCGGCATCGTCGACCGGCCGCTCGAGCAGCGGCGCGAGCTCTGCGTGCTGCGGCTCGGCGGTGCGTCCGGGCACGTGGCCGTCGTCGGTGGCCCGCGGTCGGGCCGCTCGACGATGGCGCGCACCATCGTCACGGCGATCGCGCTGACGACGACGCCGCTCGAGAGCCAGGTCTACGTGCTCGACTTCGGCGGGGGCACCTTCACCCCGCTGGCGAAGCTGGCGCACGTCGCCGGGGTCGCGAACCGCAGCGAGCCCGAGGTGGTGCGCCGCCTCGTGGCCGAGGTGCGCGGCATCGTCGACGCCCGCGAGCGCTACTTCCGTGCGCACGGCATCGACTCGATCGAGACCTACCGCAGCCGCCGGGCGGCCGGTCGGGTCGACGACGGCTACGGCGACGTCTTCCTCGTCGTCGACGGCTGGCCCACGGTGCGCGCCGAGTTCGACGAGCTCGAGTCGCAGATCCACGAGCTGGCCGGGCGGGGGCTGACCTTCGGGGTGCACGTCATCGTCACGAGCTCGCGGTGGATGGACTTCCGCAACCAGATCCGCGACGTGCTCGGCACCCGCATCGAGATGCGCCTCGGCGACCCGAGCGACTCCGAGGTCGACCGCCGGCTCGCCGCGAACGTGCCCAAGGGCCGCCCCGGCCGGGGCCTGACCACGACCAAGCACCACTTCCTCGCCGCCGTGCCCCGGGTCGACGACCGCGGCACCGTCGACGACCTCGGCGAGGGCGTCGAGGACCTCGTCACCCGGGTCAACGCCGCCTGGACCGGCCCGCGCGGGCCCAAGCTGCGGCTGCTGCCGTCCCAGGTCACCCTCGAGCGGGTCCGCGAGCTGGCCGGCCCCGACGACCGTCGCCTGCTGCTCGGCCTCGACGAGAGCGACCTCGCACCGATCGGCCTCGACCTGGCCGAGTCGCCGCACGTCTACCTGTTCGGCGACAGCGACAGCGGCAAGTCGGCCTTCCTGCGCTCCTACGCGCACGAGGTCGCCCGGCTGCACGCGCCCGACGAGGCGAAGCTGTTCGTCGTCGACTACCGCCGGGCGCTGCTCGGCGAGCTGCCCGAGAGCCACCTCGGCGAGTACCTCACCACCGAGGACCAGACCACCGCGGCCGTCGAGGGCATCACCGAGTTCCTGCGCACCCGGCTGCCCGGGCCGGACGTCACGCCCGAGCAGCTGCGGGCGCGCTCGTGGTGGCAGGGGGCCGAGGTCTACTTCCTCGTCGACGACTACGACCTGGTCGTCACCTCGGCCGGCAGCCCGCTGCGCCCGCTCGTGCCGCTGCTCGCCCAGGCCGGCGACGTCGGCCTGCACCTGGCCCTGACCCGTCGCAGCGGCGGGGCCTCCCGGGCGATGTTCGAGCCGGTGCTCCAGTCGGTGCGTGACCTGGGCTCACCCGGCATCCTGCTGTCGGGCAACCCCGACGAGGGCGCGCTCATCGGGCGCACCAAGCCCACCCCGCAACCACCGGGGCGGGGGCGCATCGTGTCGCGCGAGCTGGGCGAGCAGGTGCTGCAGCTGGCGTGGCAGCCGCCGCGCCTGGGCTGAGAGCGGGCCGCGGCGGACGCCGGGCGCCCGCGGCTGGCCTAGGGTGAGCACCATGAACGACCCCGTGTACCGGCCGGTGATCTATACGGCCAAGACGCTCTTCTTCGTCCAGGGCACGAAGTTCACGATCACCGGCGAGGAGCACGTGCCGCGCACGGGCGGAGCCATCATGGCGATCAACCACACCTCCTACCTCGACTTCACGTATGCCGGGCTGCCTGCGTGGCCGCACCGGCGCTACGTGCGGTTCATGGCGAAGAAGTCGATCTTCGGGCACCGGGTCGCCGGCCCGCTGATGCGCGGGATGCGGCACATCCCGGTCGACCGCCACAAGGGCGGCGAGGCGTTCGCGGCCGCGATCCGGGCGCTGCGCGCCGGCGAGATCGTCGGGGTGTTCCCCGAGGCGACCATGTCGCGCTCGTTCGAGCTCAAGGAGTTCAAGCCCGGTGCCGTGAAGATGGCGCAGGTCGCGGGCGTCCCCGTGCTGCCGACGACCATCTGGGGCGCCCAGCGGGTGTGGACCAAGAACCTGCCCAAGCACCTGCGGCCGGCCGCGCGCATCCCGGTCAGCATCACCGTCGGCGAGCCGCTCGAGATCGGGCGTCGCGACGACGTCGTGGCAGCCACCGAGCGGCTCAAGGCCGTGATGCAGGCCCAGCTCGACGCGCAGCAGGCGGCGTATCCCGCGCTGCACGGGGACGACCTCGTCTACCAGCCGGCCCGGCTCGGCGGCTCGGCCCCGACACCGGAGGCGGCGCATGCCGCCGACCTGCACGACATGACCCGCACCCGCGACAAGTTCTCCGGCTGATCAGCCGCCCGGGTGCAGGGGCCAGACCTCGACGACACCCTGGGCCACGGCGCACGGCGTCCGCGACACCATCTCCACGGCCTCGGCCAGGGTGTCGGCCTCGATGATGGCGAACCCGGCAACGGGCAGTGACGACGTCATGAACGAGCCCTCCTGGGTCTGCACCCCTGCGGCGTCGTGGTTGCGTACCTGGACCGGTGTGCCCACCGTGCCCATCTCGACCCCGCCGTCGGCCAGCCGCGCGTCGTGCGCGTGCGCGGCATCCCGAACGTCGGGGGCGGTGCGCTGGTAGCCCGCCTCGTCGCCGTACCCGATCGTCACGAACCTCGCCATGCGTACCTCCCGTGGTCTGCGTCCCTCGATGATGCCCGAGTGGCACACTCGTCGGGTGTCTGGGGTTCGGGGCGTCGTGGCCGCGGTCGCCTGCTGCGTGGCGTTTGGATCCGGCTGTAGCACTCGACCACCTGACGGGCCGCCGACCGCGTCGGGCGCCCGCGACGTCACCCGCGGCCCCCACGACGACTCCCTCGGTCTCGCGGGTGCCTGCGCCACCGCCCGTGGAGATCGAGAAGCCACCCGCGGGAGGTCGGGTCGAGGAGCCGGGCCTGCGCAAGGAGCTGCTGGCCATGCTCGTGCAGGACCAGGCGGTGCGCACCGGAGTCGCGCCTGCGGGTGACCCCCGTACGCCAGAGGAGCTGGCTGGGGACTGGGACGAGACCGACCGTCGTCACAACGCCCGAGTGGCGGAGGTCCTCACCGAGCACGGCTGGCCGGGCTGGCGCCTCGTCGGGAGTGACGGGGCGTTCGCCGCCTGGGTGCTCGTGCAGCACGCCGACCTCGACCTGCCCCTCCAGGAAAGAGGGCTGGAGCTGATGGGCCGTGCGGTGGCGGCGGCGGACGCCGACCCCAGCGACCACGCGTACCTCGTCGACCGGGTGCGCGTCGCGAAGGGCGAGGAGCAGGTCTACGGCACGCAGTGGGGCTCGGACGCCGAGGGCCGGCCGGAGCCCCGCACACCGATCGAGGACGGGGCCATGGTCGACGTGCGGCGGTCGCAGGTGGGGCTGGGCACCATCGACGACTACCTGTCGAGCTCGCCGGGCGCCGTGACCGCTGGAGTCAGACGGGGTGGCCGAGGTGGGCCAGCGCCTGCCGCAGCAGCACCCCGTGGCCGCGCTCCATCTCGGCCTGGATGCCCGGGTCGAGCGCCTGGTCGGGGGTGAGCCAGGTCAGGTCGAGAGCGTCGTTCTGCGGCGCGCAGTCGCCGGCGACCGGCACGACGAAGGCCAGGGACACCGCGTGCTGGCGCGGGTCGTGGAAGGGCGTCACGCCCGGGGTCGGGAAGTACTCGGCCACGGTGAACGGCTGCGGGCTGGCCGGAACCCGGGGCAGGGCCATCGGGCCGAGGTCCTTCTCGATGTGCCGCAGCAGCGCGTCGCGGACCCGCTCGTGGTGCAGCACCCGGCCGGACACCAGCTCGCGGCACACGCTGCCGTCCTCACCGAGCCGCAGCAACACCCCGACGGTGGTCACGGCTCCGCGGTCGTCGACCCGCACCGGCACGGCGTCCACGTAGAGGATCGGCAGTTTCTCGCGCGCGAAGTCGAGCTCTTCGCGGCTCAGCCAGCCGGTGCTGCGGCCCAGCTCGAGGTTGCTCATGGGCTCGATCGTGCCACGTCCGGGAGCTGGATCGGCGGGGGGCCCGGGGGTCCGAGGAAGGTCACCGGCTCCTCGAACGCCGCCCGACGGGCGGCCCGGCGCAGTGCTCCCAGCACCGGCCGGCCGGTGATCAGCACGAGCACGGCGGTGGTGATGGCGCGGCCGATGTCCCAGCCGAGGCTGGTCGCGAGGGTGAACACGAGGAACCGGTGGAGGTTCTCGGTCACCGGCGCACCGGCGACGAACGAGAGGTCACCGCTCATCCCGGTGGTGAACGGCCAGAACGACAGGTTGAGCAACAGGCCGTAGACCAGCCCGGCCACCGCGCCGTACGCGGCGAGCATCCACACCTCGGCGCGGCCGCGCAACGGCGGCAGCATGCCGGCCCCCCAGCCGACCCAGGCGGCGCCGAGCATCTGGAACGGCAGCCACGGCCCGACGCCGCCGGTGACCAGGGCGGACGCGAACAGGGTCGTGGCCCCGAGCACGAAGCCGAACCCCGCCCCGAAGACGCGCCCGCCGAGCACGAGCAGGAAGAACACCGTCTCGAGCCCGGCGGTGCCGGCCCCGAGCGGTCGTAGGGCCGCCCCGATGGCGGCGAGCACGCCGAGCATCGCGACGGCCTTGACGTCCATGCCGCCCTCGCTCATCTCGGCGAGCACGACGGCGAGCAGCAGCGGCAGCACGAGCGCGAAGACGAGCGGGGCGTCGGTGCCGTGCGCCAGCCCCGAGTCGGGGGAGACGAGCAGCGGCCAGCAGAAGGCGATGAGCCCGGCGACCGACACCAGCGCCACCGCGGCGAACGACCGGGGCCGCAGCTTCAGGGCCCGGGTGCGCGTCCTCATGACGCCACCACCGCGAGCGCCTCCCGCACGTCGTCGACGGTGAGCCACGGCCCGGGGGCGGTCACCTTCGACACCTGCGGCGCGAAGGCGGGGGACGACACGACGACCTCGGTGGTCGGCCCGTCGGCGACGACCTCGCCGGCCGCCATGACCACCACCCGGTCGGCGACCTCCGCGACGAACTCCACGTCGTGCGTCGACACCACCACCGAGCGACCGCGCTGCGCCAGACCCCGCAGCACTCGGCTCAGGGCCGCCTTGGCCGTCGGGTCCAGGCCGCGGGTCGGCTCGTCGAGCAGCAGCACCGGCGGGTCGGCGGTCAGCTGCACGGCCAGCACGAGGGCCAGCTTCTGGCCCTCGGACAGGTCGCGGGGGTGCTGCTCCGCGGGGATGCCGGGGGCCAGCCCCTCGAGCAGCTCCGCGCAGGTGCCGCCGGGCACGCCGCTCTCGCGGTCGGCCTGGTCACACTCGGCGCCGACGGTGTCGAGGTAGAGCAGGTCGGCCGCGGTCTGCGGAACGAGCCCCACCAGTGACCGACGTTCTCCCGCAGCCAGTGTCCTCGGTTCGACCGTTCCGGAGGCCCGGGTGGCCCGGACCGTGCCGGAGGTCAGGAGGCCGCTGCCCTGGAGCGCCCAGAGCAGGGACGACTTGCCGCAGCCGTTGCGGCCCATCATGGCGGTGACCTCGCCGGGGTGCAGGTCGAGGTCGACCCGGGCCACGGCCAGCACGTCGCCGGGGTAGCGCACCACGACGTCCCGCCCGGACAGCACCACGTCCGCGGTGGGCGAACCTTGACCTGTTGGTCGATCGTGCCCAGGGGGCAGGGTGGCGACCAGGCGGGCCCGCAGGCCGCCGGCGGCGCGGCGCGCGTCGCGCACCGACAGCGGAAGCGGCGACCACCCGGCGTACCGGCCGAGCTCGACGACCGGGGGCGCGATGTCGCTGTCGACCATGAGGTCCGACGGCAGGCCCGAGCGCACCTCGCCCGACGGTGAGACGTGCACGACGGTGTCGGCGTAGTGCAGCACCCGCTCGACCCGGTGCTCGGCCACGACGACCGTCACCGCCAGGTCGTGCACCAGCCGGGTGATGGTGGCCAGCACCTCCTCGGCGCCGGTCGGGTCGAGGGCCGAGGTCGGCTCGTCGAGGAGGATGACTCGCGGGTGGGCGGTGAGCACCGACCCGATGGCGACCCGCTGCTGCTGCCCGCCGGACAGCTCGCGCAGCGGCACGTCGCGCAGCTCGGCGATGCCGAGCAGGTCGAGGGTCTCCTCCACCCGCTTGCGCATCGTCGCCGCCGGCAGGCCGAGCTGCTCCATCCCGTAGGCGAGCTCCTCCTCGACGGTGTCGGTGACGAACCCGGCGAGCGGGTCCTGCCCGACGACACCGACCAGGTCGGCCAGGTCGCGCGGGCGGTGGTCGCGGGTGTCGCGGCCGTGCAGCCGCACGTGGCCGGTCAGGGTGCCGCCGGTGAAGTGCGGGACCCGGCCGCACATGGCGCCGAGCAGGGTCGACTTGCCCGACCCGGTGCGGCCGACGACCAGGGCCAGCTCGCCCTCGTCGATGGTCAGGTCGACGCCGCGCAGCGCCGGTCGCGCCGAGCCGGGCAGCGTCACCGAGACCTGCGACAGGGAGATCGCGTCAGCCACGGGCGCCCACCTCCTCGCGGGCGCCGCGTTGCGGCATCCGGGAGGCCGGCCGGGGCGGCTCCGGCGTCAGGTAGGCCGGCAGGGCGCCGACCAGCAGGCCGACCACCGCGGCCAGCGGCAGCGGCGGGAACGCCAGGGGCGACAGCGGCATCGCGAGCGACTCGGGGGAGGTGCGCGAGATGGTCACGAGCACCGCGGCCGCGACCACGCCACAGGCCAGGGTCAGCCACTCGGCGCCCCGCCACGGGTCCGGCCGGTAGCTGCTGCGCTCGATGTGCCGCCCACCGAGCCACAGACCGAAGGCTGACAGCGCCAGCCCGAGGAGCAGCGCCGGGGTGCCCATCAGCGCCGGGGTCGTCGTGTCGAGCACGCCGTAGATGCCCAGGGCGGCCGCGAGCAGCCCGGTCAGCGTGATGGCGCCGGTCAGCAGGCGGTGCGACCGGGGCGCCGCACCGGCCCGGCCGTAGCCGCGCGAGTCCATGGCGGCGGCGAGCAGCAACGAGCGCTCGAGGGTGTCCTCGAGCACCGGCAGTGCGACCGAAGGGACCGACCGGATGCCGCGGGTGGTGTCGCCGCGCAGCTGACGCGCGCGTCGCACCCGCTGGACGCTCTCGGCCAGCTGCGGCGCGACCGACACCGAGACGACGACGGCCGACCCGATCTCCTGCAGCGCGGAGGGCAGCGACCGAAGCAGCCGCTTGGGGTTGGCCAGGGCGTTGGCGGCGCCGATGCAGGCGATGATCACCGCGAGCCGCAGCCCGAGCACGGCCGCGCCGATCAGCCCCTCGAGGTAGACCGTGCCGCCGAGCTGGATGCCGGCCGCCCACGACGGCAGGGTCACCTCGGGCAGCTCGAGCACGACGATCGTGCCGAACTTGAGCCCGACGAGCACGTGCAGCACGACGCGCACCACGACGATGAACAGCCCGAGCCACAGGTAGAGCCGGAAGGCACGCGCCCACGGCGACGACCCGCGCCGGTTCGCCACGACGAGCGCGACGACCGCGAGGGCGAGGAACAGCAGGAGGGGGTTGTTCGTCGTGCTGACGGCGACGGCCATCCCGACGGCCCACCCCCACCACGCGGCCGGGTGGACCGCGCGGGGGAGAGTGGGGCTCATCGGACCATCATCGCGTCAGGTGCGTCGTTTGTAGGCCGCCCAGCCTGCCCCGCCGGCGACCAGGGCCACGAGGGCGGCACCGGCGATGAGCGTGCCCGGGCCGCCGCCGTCGTCGGCGTCCGTGGATGTCGGAGCGGCCGCGAGGTCGGATGCCGTCTCGCTCGGGGTCGCCGCCGACGTGTCCGTCGCGCTCGCGGTCGGGCTCGCCGAGGCGGATGCCGTGGCGCTCGACGAGGGCGTGGCGGACGGTGTGCCGGATGTCTGTCCCTTCGCGGCGGGCGTCGAGGCCCCGCTGCCGGCCTGCGCCGACGGGGTCGACCCCGAAGTGGCCTTGGGCGTCGTGGCCTTGGGTGTGGTGGGCTTCGGGGCCGCGGTCGTGGGCTTCGGCTTCGGGGCGGTCTTCGTCGGGGTCGGCGTGCTGGTCTTGGTGGCCGCCGGGGGAGCGATGCCGGGCTGCTGGCCCGAGCCGAACCGGAAGCCGACGACCGAGCCGGGGGCGGGGTTGTACGACGCGACACCGCTCGAGCTGTAGGCCCAGCTGCCACCGCGCTTGGCGTGGAAGAAGGCCCAGTAGGAGTCGCCCGGGGGCATCCGCACACAGGGGTCGGACGCCGGGTAGCCGTTGATGCGGCACACGACCGACCCCGGGTACTGCTGGGGGTAGGTGACCGAGAACCCGGCGGTCGCCAGCGCCTTCAGGGCCGAGGACGGGTCACCCGACGCGCACTTCGTGCTGATCGAGCTGCCGGTGTCGACGACGACGGTCACCCCGGTAGTCCCGGAACAGGCCGCGGCGCTCGCCGGGGCGGCCGCCACGACGAGCCCGGCGATGGCCAGACCCGAGGCGGCGGCGGCGCCGGCGAGGCGCGCGACGAACCGGAGTGCGGGGCGGCGCATCAGGCGTGCGCCCCCCGACGGCGCGAGCTCGCCCAGACCGCGAGGCCACCGACGACCACGAGCAGCAGGCCGAGCATCGCCGGCGCCATCAGGTCGGTGCCGGTCTGCGCGAGCGAGCCGGTGGCGCTCGAGTCGACGGGCGCCGACGGGTCGGAACCGCCGGCCCCCTCGGTCGGCGCGCCGCTCGAGGTCGGGGCGACCGTCGAGGTCGGCGCCGGGCTGGTGGTGCACGGCGTGGGGGTGGTCCCGGCGCTCGCGCCCTCTGACCACGCGACGCTCAGCAGCGACTGGCCGCTGAGGCCCAGGGTCGCCTGGGGGGTGGCGCGAAGGTCCTGGTCGCTGGGCACCGTCGATCGAGCGCGTCGGTCGGTGGAGAACGCGAGGCCACCGCGCAGGACCGGCGGCACGGAGCAGGTGTACTGCAGCGAGACCAGGAACGCCTGGGCGTCGGCGAGCTCAGCGTCGCGGGCACCCGCCGCGAACGCCTGCGCGGCGAGCCCGGTCGTGTTCGCGTTGGCGACGCCGTCGACGCTCTCGAGCGCACCGTTGCCCAGCTGGACGGCGGCGAGGTGATCGAGCGCGTCGTTCGCTGCGGCGTCGGACTCGGCGGCGATGAGCGCCTGGGCAGCGAACGCGGTCGCGTCGGCGTCGCTGATGCATCCGTCGGCGTCCATGTCGTTCCGGAACCCGCCGTCGGCGCACTGCTGGGCGAGGAGGAAGTCGACCGAGGCGGCGCTCACCGGCTCACCGGCGCGGATGAGCGCGATGACCGCCAGCGACTGGCCGATGGTGTTGGAGAAGTCGCACTGGTCGAACCCGCAGTCGACCGGCAGGTCGGAGAAGCGGCCGGGCTCGATGGCGCCCTCGGTCGCCTGGAGCTCGCCGAGCAGGTCGATGCCTCCGAAGGCGGTGGGGTCCCCACCGTGGGCGAGCACGGCCAGGAGCGCCTTGGCGGTCGGCCCGGCGTAAGGTCGAATCGAAGTCGGCGCCCATGTAGTTGCTCACGTTGTCCTCGACGAAGGCGAACGAGGCATCCGCCTGGTCCGAGCCGGCGCCGGCGCCGTCCAGGGCGAGGATCGCGTCGATCGTGTTCCCGACATCGGGGAAGCCGCCGGAGTCCGGGAAGACGTAGTGGTCGTCACCGTCGGCGAGCGTGCGGGCGATGAAGTCCGCCGCGTACGCGGTCTGCGGGGTGGCGGCGCTGGCGGCCTGCGCGAGGACCGAGGCCGAGGCGCCCTTGAGGAAGATGGTGGCCGGAGCGCTGGGCGTCGCGGCGGGGGCCGTCGGCGACCCGCTGGCGCTCGGCGAGGGGGCCGGGTCGCTCGGGCTCGGCGACGTCGTGGCCGACGGGCTGGTGGTCGGGGTGGGCTCGCCGGTCGCGGTGGCGCTGGGGCTCGGGGACGCCGACGAGGATGCCGTCGGGCTCGCCGCCGCGGTCGGGCTCACGGTGGGGTCGGCGAACGCGCTGGTCGCCGGGGCGCCGACGAGGGCGGCGGCCACGAGCAGGGTGCCGGCACGGCGCAGCAGGGTGCCCCGGGCAGTGGTGGGGGTGGACATCGGTGCCTTCCTGAGCGGTTCGAGACTGTTGCCCGAACCACCGGGAGCCCCGGTCACTCGGGCTCCGTCCCGCATTCCTCGACGGTGTTGTGGAGCCGCTCGCACCTGTCGGGTACTCCGACTCGCCGCGACCTGACGTCGCGACCCACGGCTGCGGGACAGTGCCGGACTTGGACCGACTTCCCCCGAACAGGTGCGTGTGGGTGTCGCCCGGAGGCGACGGCCAGACTCTACTCCTCCCCAGAGGGTGGCCTGCGCCGCGATCAGAACGGCGGCAGGTCAGGGTCGGAAGGGCTGTTGACGGGCCGGGCGCGGCCGTGCGGCCACCGTCCCGCGGGGTCGAGGACCAGCACCTGGGACTGGGGGAGGAGGTCGGTGCGGTGGCGGCGGCCGTGGTCGTCGCGCCACACGGTGACTGGTGTTCGTGTCGCTGGGTTGCCGGGTGGCGCGGCGCCGTGGTGTTCGAGGAGGAACTCGAGCTGCGCTGTGTGGGCCGTCGGGGATGACGGTGCGGGCCCGGCTGGTGCTGCTGGTCGCCGGGGCGGCCGTCGCCGCGCCGGCGCCGGTGCCGGTGCCGGTAGTGCCGGTACGCCGGTGCCAGTGCCGGTGCCGGTGCGCGTGGTGCCGGTGAGGATGGTGGTGCGGAGGGCGTCGACGGGGTGGGTGGTGCGGGTCCGGCCGGTGGGGTCGGTCCAGGTCGCGACCGCGTCGGCGGCGAGGGTGACCTGCCAGCCGGGGCGTTGCTTGATGCGGTGGTGGCGTCGGCACAGGCAGATCAGGTTGTCGTCGCGGGTGTGGCCGGTCGGCCAGGGTCGGACGTGGTCGAGGTCGCAGAACACGGCGGCGATGCTGCAGCCGGGGAACCGGCAGCGCCGGTCGCGGGCCCGGATTCGTTTCGCCATCCGGGTGGAGGGCCGGTAGGAGTCGGCGCCGAACCCTGCCGCAGCGGCAACCACGCTCGCGACAGGGTCCGCGTCCGGAGCCGCTGCCGCGGTGTCGTCGAGCAGGGCACCGGTGACCGGGTGGCAGGACGCGACCTGCACCGTGGAGGCCGTCTCGATGCTGTCGGTGAGCCATTGGTGGGAGACCAGCACCGGCTCCCCGGCGCCGGGGCCGGTGACCTCGACCAGGGCATCCCGGCCGATCACGGTCTCGACGCTGTTCTCGGGCGTCTCGGGCGTCTCGGGCGTCTGCGGCGTCTCCGGCTCATCGTCTCCGGCGCCGAGCGTGGCATCCGTGACGGCCCTGGTGTCGGGCTCGCCGACCGAAGCGGCCACCGGGACCGCAGTCCCGGGACGGCGGCGGCGGGGACGGCGGTGCCGGGACGGCGGTGCCCGGGACAGCGGTGCCCGGGACAGCGGCGGCGGGGACGGCGCTGGCCGGGACGGCGGTGGCGGGGACGGTGACGGTGATGATCGTGTCGATGGTGGCGTTGCCGGCGACCAGGTCGGTCAACGCCTTGGCCCGGGCCCGTTCGATGCTGGAGCAGACGCCGTCGGTGACGTACTGGCGGGCCAGGGCGTCGATCGCGGCCCAGGCCCGGGCGGCCTCTTCGGAGGGGAAGGTGCCCTCCCACCGGTCCACCCCCGGCTCGTCGGCCCACCGGCGCAGCCCGCACTGCGCGCGGGCCCTGGCGGCGCGCTGGTGCAGCAGGTCCGGGCTGATCCGGGTCAGCACCCGCCGGCACCGCCGCCGCAGGTGCGTACCGTCCTCGGTCTCGAAGTGCCCCTCCAGGGCGGCGACCACGGTGGCCGCGACTTCGGCGGGGGCGTGCTCGAGCTCCTCGGCGACCACCCCGGCCCGGTAGGCGTCCAACCGACCCGTACGCATCGCCGCGTGCAGCCCGCCCAGCCCGGTCGCGGTGGCGCTACCGGCCGGTCCGTCGGCGGCCAGGCGCGCCGCGGTCCGCACCCGCCGCTGCGCGTGCACCGCCGAGGTGGCCAGCACCCCCGACACGATCGCCGGCGCGTCCAACGCCACGTGCCCCAACCCCCGGTGGCACTCCACCACGGTGCCGTCCTCGAGCCACTCCGGCTCGATCGCCGCCAACCGGGCGATCGCCGCATCCTGCACCGCCGACGCCACATCGATCACCCGCTGCGCCGAACCGAGCACCCCAGCCCACTGCCTCCCGTGACCCGCTCACCGCCAGAGGTCGCGAAGGCACCCGACAGCTCGACCAGCGCCGCCTCGCACGCCGCCTGCACCTCGACCGGACCCCTGGCCATCACCCTCACCCCCTGCTGTTTCGCTACCCCAACCCTACCGACGACCACTGACAGACCCCCGTACCGCAATCCGTGGCCGCAGCGCCGCATCCGGTTGCACCACAGCCGGTTTCGCTCAGCCCGGAGCGAACAGACCGGCCCGCCGGTGCTACCCGCCCACGCCCCCGAACGGTCGCAACACGCCCCCGGGGGCCCGCATCGGGCGCGCGCCAACCCTCCCAACGCCGTTACACTCCCACCACGAGCGTTCGAGCCGTCATCAGCGGCGAGCTTCCGGAAGAACGGGACCCACGGCATCCACCGTGACGTCCTCACTAGAACCGGACGTACGGGTCACGTCACGACCTGGCACAAGAGCGGTCGTCGCCCCCGGGCGGCGGCAAGCGAGGTGGCACCGCGGAGGTGCGCACCGGCATCCGATGCCGTGGCGTCACTCTTCGTCCTCGTCCCGGCACCACGACGAGTCGACGACCCGCAGGAGCAGCACCCATGACGTACCCCCAGGTCTCCACGACCGGTGAGCACACCGGCACCGCGTTCGGCGTGCCCGCGAGCCCACGGTTCCCGCAGATCGAGGATGCCGTGCTGGCCCGCTGGGCGGCCGACGACACCTTCGCGGCGTCGGTGGCCAACCGGCCGACGGGGGAGGACGGCGCGAACGAGTTCGTCTTCTACGACGGCCCGCCCTTCGCCAACGGTCTGCCGCACTACGGCCACCTGCTGACCGGCTACGTCAAGGACATCGTCCCCCGCTACGAGACGATGCGTGGCCGCCACGTGGAGCGACGCTTCGGCTGGGACACCCACGGACTGCCGGCCGAGCTCGAGGCGATGAGCCAGCTCGGCATCAAGACCAAGGAGGAGATCCTCGAGCTGGGGATCGAGACCTTCAACGCCAAGTGCCGTGAGTCGGTGATGAAGTACACCGGTGAGTGGCGCGACTACGTCACCCGCCAGGCCCGCTGGGTCGACTTCGACAACGACTACAAGACGCTCAACCCGACCTTCATGGAGTCGGTGCTGTGGGCGTTCAAGACGCTCTACGACAAGGGGCTGGTGTACGAGGGCTTCCGCTGCCTGCCCTACTGCTGGAACGACCAGACGCCCCTGTCCAACCACGAGCTGCGGATGGACGAGGAGGTCTACAAGAACCGGCAGGACCCCGCGGTCACCGTCGGGTACCGCCTCGAGACCGGCGAGCTCGCCCTGATCTGGACGACCACCCCGTGGACCCTGCCGAGCAACCTCGCCATGGCCGTGCGCCCCGACATCGACTACGTGGTCGTGGAGTCGGACGTCACCGGCCGCACCGAGCGCTACCTGCTCGCCGAGGCGCGGCTGGCCTCGTACGCCCGCGAGCTCGGTGACGACGCCGCCGAGCGGGTCGTCGAGCGGCTCAAGGGCAGCGACCTCGTCGGACGCTCCTACACCCCGCCGTTCTCCTACTACCTCGGCCACGCGAAGTCCCACGTCGTGCTCGCCGCCGACTACGTCACCACCGACGACGGCACCGGCATCGTGCACATCGCGCCGGCCTTCGGTGAGGAGGACAAGCAGCTCACCGACCAGTACGGCATCGCGCCGGTCGTGCCGGTCGGCCCCGACGGCCGGTTCACCTTCCCGGTCGCCGACTACGAGGGCCTGCACGTCTTCGACGCCAACGCCGTCATCATCGACCACCTCAAGGCGGCGACCGCCGACCACGGCGACCACGGGTCGGTCACCGGGGGCACCGTGCTGCTGCGCCGCGAGACCTACGACCACAGCTACCCGCACTGCTGGCGCTGCCGCGAGCCGCTCATCTACATGGCCGTCTCGTCGTGGTTCGTCGAGGTGACGAAGTTCAAGGACCGCATGGTCGAGCTCAACCAGGAGATCACCTGGGTGCCCGAGCACGTCAAGGACGGCCAGTTCGGCAAGTGGCTCGAGAACGCCCGCGACTGGTCGATCTCACGAAACCGGTTCTGGGGCAGCCCGATCCCGGTGTGGCGCTCGGACGACCCCGCGTACCCGCGGATCGACGTCTACGGCTCGTTCGAGGAGCTCGAGCGAGACTTCGGCCGGATGCCGCTGAACGAGGACGGCGAGCCCGACCTGCACCGCCCGTTCATCGACCGCCTGACCCGGCCGAACCCCGACGACCCGACCGGCAACTCCACCATGCGCCGCGTCGAGGACGTGCTCGACGTGTGGTTCGACTCGGGCTCGATGTCGTTCGCCCAGGTGCACTACCCGTTCGAGAACGCCGAGTGGTTCGAGCACCACTTCCCGGGCGACTTCATCGTCGAGTACATCGGGCAGACCCGCGGCTGGTTCTACACGCTGCACGTGCTGGCGACGGCGCTGTTCGACCGCCCGGCGTTCTCGTCGTGCGTCAGCCACGGCATCGTCCTCGGCAGTGACGGCCAGAAGATGAGCAAGTCGCTGAAGAACTACCCCGACGTGTCGGAGGTCTTCAACCGCGACGGCGCCGACGCGATGCGCTGGTTCCTGATGTCGAGCGGCATCCTGCGCGGCAGCAACCTCGTGGTCACCGAGGACGGCATCCGCGAGGGCGTGCGCCAGGTGCTCATCCCGCTGTGGAACAGCTGGTCCTTCTTCAGCCTCTACGCCAACGCCTTCGACGGCGGAGCCGGGTACACCGCCCAGTGGTCGACCGCGTCGACCGACCCGCTCGACCGCTACCTGCTCGCCAAGCTGCGCGGCATGGTCGAGACGGTGCAGGGCCAGATGGACGCCTACGACATCCCGGGGGCCTGCGAGTCGGTGCGCCAGTTCGTCGACGCCATGACGAACTGGTACATCCGCCGCTCCCGGGAACGGTTCTGGGACACCGCTGCCGGTGATGGCGCGGTGGCGCGGGCCGCCTTCGACACGCTCTACACCACCCTCGAGGTGCTCACCCGGGTCGCCGCCCCGTTGCTGCCCCTGGTCACCGAGGAGATCTGGCGCGGGCTCACCGGCGGCCGCTCGGTGCACCTCGAGGACTGGCCGGATGCCGCGGACCTCCCGGCCGACGACGCGCTCGTCGCCGCGATGGACCAGGTGCGCGCGGTGTGCTCCACCGGTTCCTCGCTGCGCAAGGCCGAGAAGCTGCGGGTGCGCCTGCCGCTGCCGCAGCTGACCGTGGTCACGACCGACCCCGACGGTCTCCGGCCGTTCGCCGGCATCGTCGCCGACGAGCTCAACGTCAAGGTGGTCACCGTGCTCGACGTCGCCGAGGCGCACGAGTCGGACTTCGGCATCAGCCAGCGACTCGTCGTCAACGCCCGGGCCGCCGGCCCGCGCCTGGGTCGCGACGTGCAGACCGCGATCAAGGGCAGCAAGACCGGCGACTGGTCGGTGGCCGACGACGGCACGGTCACCTCCGGCGGGCTCGCGCTCGTCGAGGGCGAGTACGTCGTCGAGACGGTCGTCGACGCCGAGCAGGCCGGGTCGCACACGACCGGGATGCTGCCCGGCGGCGGGTTCGTCGTGCTCGACACCGACGTCACCCCGGAGCTGGAGGTCGAGGGTGCCGCGCGCGACCTGGTTCGGGCGGTGCAGCAGGCCCGGCGCGACGCCGGTTTCGACGTCTCCGACCGCATCTCGCTCGAGGTCGCCGGCGCCGAGTTCGTCTACCGCGCGGTCCTCGGCCACCGCGAGCTGGTGACCGGCGAGACCCTCGCCACCGAGCTGTCGGTCACGCCCGACCTCGACGCACCTCGACCACGACGGCGACGGCGTCACCGAGGTCGTCATCGGCGAGCGCTACCCGGCGCGGGTCAGGGTCACGAGGCGCTGAGCCAGGTCGCCGCCGGCGAAGCCACCCCGTCGGAGACCCACGCGGCGTACCCGCCGATGACGTCGGTCGCCCGGAGCACCCCGACGTCCTGCAGGGCGGCGGCGGCCAGGCTCGAGGTGTAGCCCTCCTGGCACAGCACGATGACCTGCAGGTCGTCGTCCGCGATGCCCAGGGCGGCCTCGCTCGTCGGGTCGAACCGCCACTCGAGCACGTTGCGCTCGATGACGAGGGCGCCCGGCAGGTCGCCGTGCTCCGCCCGCTGGGCGGCGGGGCGGATGTCGACGACGACCGCGCCGTGCGCGACCGCGTCCAGGGCCTCCAGCGGGGTGAGGCGGTGCAACCGGGCGCGGGCGGCCGACAGCAGCAGGTCGGTGCGGCTGTGCGGGCTCACCAGTCGTCCCCCTCGCGCCGGGTCGCGATGCGACGCAGGATGCCGTCGTCGCTCACGTAGTCGTGCTGCACCTCGAGGCGCGGCGCGTAGACGTGCAGGGAGACCGCCGGGTCGGGCCCCTCGTTGGTGACGCGGTGCACGTAGTCCGGGCCGAACGCGTGGGCCACGCCACGACGGTGGATGTGCCGGGTGCCGCGCACGAGCCCGTGCACCGCGGTGCCCTCGACGAGGGCACCCTGCAGCACGACGAACGCCCCTCCGCTCCCGCCGTGGTCGTGCCAGTCGGTGCCCTGACCGGGCAGCCAGGTGAGCAGCCACGCCTCGTGGTGCTCGTCGGCGACGAGGCGACGGTAGTAGCGGCGGTCCGGGTCGAAGTCGACGTGCGGACGCCAGCGCGACGGGTCGGCGGCGAGGCGCAGCGCGGTGCGCAGCGGGCTCGGGCGCAGCGACGGCGCGACGGGCGGGACGTGCGGCTCGGGAGTGGGGGGCAGGGTGCGGCTGATGACGGTCATGGGTGTGCTCCGTGGTCTGGAGGGCGCGTCGACGACGCGCGAGGTGAGTCAGGTGGGTGGTGGGACGGCATCCGGCATCCGACGCTCGTCGCGTCGGGCGGGTGGTCCGGGGTTGCTGGCGGTGGCGCTCAGGCGGTGTGGCGGCGACAACGACAGCGCGTCGACGGCGTGGCCGGACGCTGCTGAGGCATTCGCTGGTGACTCATGGTCATCACCGTAAGCGGCTTCATCAAGTTATGCAACCCATAACCAAATGTTGTGGTGTGGATGCCGGTCACGCCCCGGACCGAGCGGCTCCGGTCAGCGTGGACAATGGGCGGGTGAGCCCTGCCCCCGATGCCGCCCAGCGCGATGCCGCGCACCTGCTCCAGCTGAACCGACGGATGCGTGAGGTCGAGGCGTCCATCCTCTCCCGCGCCCCCGAGCACGACCTCGAGCCCTCGCTCGACCGGATCCGCGCCGTCATGGAGCTGCTCGGCGACCCGCAGCGCACCTTCCCGGTCATCCACGTCACCGGGACCAACGGCAAGACGAGCACGGCCCGGATCATCGAGGCGCTGCTGCGCGAGCTCGGCCTGAACACCGGGCGGTTCACCTCGCCGCACCTGCACTCGATGCTCGAGCGGATCGCCGTCGGTGGGCGCTCGATCGACGCGGAGCGCTTCCTCAGCGCCTACGACGAGGTGATCCCGTTCGTCGAGATGGTCGACGCGCGCTCGATCATCGACGGCGGCCCGCCGATGACCTACTTCGAGGTGCTCGTGGCCGTCGCGTACGCCGCGTTCGCCGACCTGCCGGTCGACGTCGCGGTCGTCGAGGTCGGTATGGGCGGCTCGTGGGACGCGACGAACGTCGTCGACGCCCCGGTGTCCGTCGTGACGCCGATCGACCTCGACCACCGGCACTTCCTCGGCGACACCGTCGAGGAGATCGCGGGGGAGAAGGCCGGCATCATCAAGGCCGACGCCATCACCGTGACCGGGCTGCAGCCGGCGGCCGAGGCGGCCGAGGTGCTCGTCGAGCGCGCCACCGAGGTGGGTGCCCGGATCGTGTTCGAGGGCAACGACTTCGGCGTCACGGCGCGCGACGTGGCCGTCGGGGGGCAGCAGATCTCGCTGCGCGGCCTGGCCGCCGAGTACCCCGATCTCTTCCTGCCGCTGCACGGCACGCACCAGGCGCAGAACGCGGCGGTGGCGGTCGCGGCGGTCGAGGCGTTCCTCGGCGGTGGCGAGCAGGCGCTCGACATCGACGTGGTGCGGGCCGGGCTGGCAACCGTCGACTCCCCGGGGCGGCTCGAGATCGTGCGCCGCAGCCCCACCGTGCTCGTCGACGCCGCGCACAACCCGGCGGGGGCGCGGGCCCTGCGCGACGCCATCCAGGACTCGTTCACCTTCGCGCGGCTGGTCGGTGTGGTGGCCGTGATGAAGGACAAGGACGCCGCCGAGCTGCTCGAGGCGCTCGAGCCCGTGCTCGACGAGGTCGTCGTGACCCGCACGTCGTCGCCCCGGGCGATGTCACCGCGCCAGCTCGGCGAGATCGCCGTCGACATCTTCGGTGAGCACCGCGTCGTCGTCGTCGACGAGCTGCCCGACGCCCTCGACCGCGCGGCCGGGATGGCCGACGAGGGCGGCGGCGTCACCGGGGGAGTGCTGGCCACCGGGTCGGTCGTCACCGCCGCCGAGGTGCGGATGCTGCTCGGCACCACGTCGGTCTGATCGTTCGTCGCGCCGGCTCGCGGCCCTAGGCGGAGCCGTCGGACGCGTGCCGCGCCAGCTGTGCCAGCTCGACGCGGTTGGCCGCGCCCGTCTTGCGGAGCAGGTTCGAGACGTGCGAGCTGACCGTCTTCTCGCTGACGAAGAGGTCGCGGGCGATCTCGCCGTAGGTGCGGCCCGCGACGACGTGTTCGAGGACCTCGCGCTCGCGAGCCGTGAGCCCGGCAATCGGGTGGTCAGCGGTACGCGGGGCGCCCGGCGCCACGACCCCGACCAGCGGGATGCGCGCGGAGCGAGCGAGGGCGATGACCTCGCGCAGCACCGGCTCGGCCTGCAGCTCCTCCGCGCGGGAGTACGCGCGCCGGAGGAGGGCCGCAGCCTCCTCGCGTGACCCGCCACCGCGGACGAGGACGGACTCGCCCGCGCGGGCTGTCGCGTACGCGGCGTCCCAGGGCAGCACCGCGTCGAGGAGCTCGGCGGCGAGCCGCCAGCGGGCGGTCTCGTCGGCGTCGTGACGTGCCCGGGCCGTCTCCGCGGCGTAGAGGGCGTCGAGCGCATCCAGCAGATCGTCGGTAGTCCGGCGAGATGAAGGCGCTGTCGGCGATGACGTGCGGGAACCGCGTGACGAGGTCGTCGAGCCGGGCCGTCAGCACCTCGGCCGCGCCGTCGACGTCCCCCGCCGCCGAGGCGAGGTCGGCGAGCGCCCGTGCCGCCAGCGGGCAGAGCCACTCACACAGCGTCGGGGGCACGCCCGGTGAGGTGGCCCCGGTGATCGCGGCCTCGTACGCGCCGGCGGGGTCGCCCGCGCCGAGCCGGACCTGCGCGCGGACCGCGTCGAACTGGAACGCCAGGAAGCCCGAGGTCTCGGCGAACAGCTCGTCGGCCCTGGCGAGGTGGTCCTCCGCCTCGTGCTGCCGTCCCTTGGAGCGTGGCGAGCTGCGCGGCCACCAGGCGGGCGGAGACGTCCGCCGCCACGCCGGGGTCAGAGCCCAGGGCGACCCGGAGCCGGTCCGCGCAGCCCTTCCAGTCCCCGGCCTGCAACAGCCAGCCCCCCTCGTTGGCGGACATCCAGGCGAGGTACGGGTGAGGTCCGTCGAGGGCCTCGCAGCTGTCGCCGCCGTTCCTGCAGGCAGGCCGCCCAGTCGGACCCCGACGACGGAGCCGTGGCGTTGGCCTCCCACAGCGCCGCGTGGACGAAGCCCCACCAGTCGCGCGCCTCCGCGGCCGCCGCGACGCCCCGCGCCGCCAGTGCGGCTCCGCCGGGGCGGTTGCCGAACGTCTGCCCCCATGGATGCCGCGGCACAGGCGTACGCCGTCGAGCGTGGGTGACCGATGGCCTCCGCCCGCTCGAGGGCGGTCGCCACGGCCTCCTGCGCGTCGGGCTCGTCCGCCCAGAGCGACGCCTGCGCGACCTCCGCGAGGGCGACGCCGTGCTGCCACGAGCCGGGCCACGGCGCGGACAGCGCAGCGGCGCGCCGCATCTGCTCCACCCGTAGGAAGCCGCGCCCGGTCGAGAAGCGCAGGTGCTCGAGCCGCACGAGAAGCTCGGCGACGAGCAACGGGTCGTCGTCTCGTCGACCTCCACGAGCAGGGCCTCGACGGCGCCGTGCTCCGTCTCGTGGTCGCCGAGCGCTGCCGCAGCCTTCCGAAGCCAGGTCAGGAGGCCCTCCCGCGACTCCCCGACGTCGTCGACGCGGGCGCGGAGGTCGACGAGCCGACGCAGCAGCACGAGGCGGGCCCGGTCGTCGCCGAGCCGGTCGGCGAGGTCGGCCGCCCGCAGGGTCCAGCGGTACGCCTCGAGGTGGTGCTCGGCGCGGGTGTGGTGCTCGGCGATCGCTGACGTCGCGGCCAGGCTGCCGGTCGTCGGCGCGTCGTCTGCCGGAGAGGTCGTCCTCGCACAGACCTGCGAAGGCGGCGTGCAGGCGGCGGCGTTCCTCCCCGGCCAGGAAGGAGTCGAGCGCCTCGGCCTGGAGGGGGTGGTGGAACCAGTAGCCGCCATCGGGCGACGCGTCGAGGACGCCGGCGTCGACGGCCTCCCGCAGCAGCCGCGCGGTGTCCGTCGCGGTGGTGCCCGCGAGGTCCACCGCCCGCTCGAGGGCCCGCCCCTCGGCCGGCTGGCCGCCGATCGCCACCGCGAGGACCAGCTGGCGCGCCTCGACCGAGAGATGGTGCCAGGAGCGGAGCACGGCCCCGCGCAGGTCGTCGGGCATCTCCGGACGCAGGTGCCGGGCCGCCGGCGACACGCCTTCGACGAGGAGCCGGTTGAGGTACGCGTTTCCACCGGTACGGGTGTGCACGTCGGTGACGAGCGACTCGTGGGGCGAGGCGCCGAGCAGGGCGTGCAGCTGGTCACGGGTCTCGCCGCGGTCGAAGGCCGCGAGCGTCAGCTCGGTGAGGGGCGGCATCCGGCGCACGTCGGCCAGCCATCGCTGAACGTGGTGGCCCGGACCGACCTCACCCCGTCGGAGGGTGAGCAGGACGGCCAGCCGACGGTCGACCGGCCCCGCGAGGAGGTACATGAGGGCGTCGAGCGTCCCCTCGTCGGCCCACTGGAGGTCGTCGACGACCAGGACCACGGTGCGGCCGTCGGCGCAGGTGCGGTCGACCCACTCGTCGAGGTCGGCCGGCCCGGGACCGCCCTCGGTGCCGACCGCCAGCGACGGTGCGCCGAGGTCGTGGGGGAGCCGGCGCAGTGCGGTGCGCAGCGGGAGGAACGGCACGCGGATCGTGCTGAGGGGCAGGCACGTCACCGGGACCAACACGTCAGCGTCCTGTCGGTCGGCACAGGCCCGTTCGACGAGGCAGGTCTTTCCGACCCCCGCGTCCCCGACGACGAGGAGTGCGCCGGCCCGGCCCGCACGGGCGTCCTGGACCGCGGCGCGGACCCGGCCCACCTCCCGGGTCCGACCGATGAACCCCCGGCTGGCGGACGTCTCGACCGATGTGGTCACCCTCGCAAGTGTGACAGCCCGTCGCCGAGCGCGACACGACGCATCTGAGGGGTGCGGAGGGCCCTTCTCAGGGGTGTCGCCCGATGTGGCTCAGGGCCGCTGGGCCGGACCGTGGAGGTGTCAGCACACCGCCACCAGCAGGGAGAACCACATGTTCCAGAACCAGCCTCGGGGACGCGGTCGGCGCAGCACCGGTCGCCACCTGCTCCGGGTCGTCGCGCCAGCCGCGTGCGCCCTCACCCTCCTCGGTCTCACCGCCGGTCCGTCGTCGGCGCGACCGGATGCCGGGGAGCCCCTCACCCCACCATCACCGGCGACGGGGGCCAGTGCCTCCTCGAGCGGGTCGGTACGCAGTTCGTCCGCTGCGACGTCAACACCGGGAACGGGGTGCCGGCACCTGCCTGGATCCCCGAGCGGTGAGCCGACGCGGCACCCAGACGGGCGGCCCCGGACCTCAGCGGTCCGGGGCCGTTCACCGGGTGCTCAGTCGTCGAGGTCCTCGCCGGCCAGCGCCCGGGCGGCGAGTCGCTCCTCGCCGGCGAGCTCCCACACCTCCCAGGCGGCGCGCGAGCTCACCACGACGATGACGCAGCCCAGCACGATGTCCGGCCAGCCCGAGCCGGTCCAGGCCGTGACGAGGGCCATCGCCATGATCGCGACGTTGATGGCGACGTCGTTGCGCGCCGACAGGAACGCCGCCCCGCTGAGCGAGCCACCGTGGTGCCGCACCCGCACGAGCAGCAGGGCGCACACGGTGTTCACCACGGCCGCGCCGCCCGCGGTCACGAGCAGCGCGGTCACGTCGGGTGCCACCGGGTCGAACGCCTTCACCACGGCCTGCCACGCCGCGACGAGCGCCGGCACCAGGATGATGCCGGCCAGCACGTGCCCGACCACCGCGCGCCGGGCCAGCGGCCAGCCGAGCGCCAGGGCGATGAGCAGGTTGATCGCCGTGTCCTCGACGAAGTCGGCGGAGTCGGCGAGCAGCGACACCGAGCCGATGGCCAGGGCCACGCTCGCCTCCACGAGGGCATACCCGAGGTTGAGGGCCGCCACGACGAGCACCACCCGCCGCAGCCGGCGGGGCTCGATGATCGGCGCGGCATCCACGCCCCCATCCCACCAGAGGCGGCCATCGCGACGGACCGGACCGGCGACGGCCCCGACCCGGCATACCCTTGCCCGCATGACGCTGTTCAAGCTGATCCTCATCGTGGCCGCCATCGCGGCCGTGTGGTGGGTCGTCACGTCGGTGCGCGCCAGCCGCGGCGCGTCGACCACCGCCTTCACGCCGGTCGAGGACCTCACCCCCGAGGTGCAGCAGACCATCGACGCGGCGCTCGACCGCGGTGAGCTGATCGGGGCGATCAAGCACTACCGGGCCGCGACCGGCGCGGGGCTGGCCGAGTCCAAGGCGGCCGTCGAGACCCGGCGTTGGAAGCGCGACGGATGAGCCGGCTGCCGCTCTACGGCACGCAGGGAAAGTTCACCTTCCGGCTGCTGGCCATGGCGCTGTTCGGCCAGGCGATCATCCTGTCCTTCTTCGCCCTCGTCGCCCGCGGCAACGCGATCGCCGACGACCGACCCGACGACGGGCAGCAGCTGCTCTGGGTGGGTCTCGGGCTGGCGCTGCTCGCCCTGGTGGCCTCCGGCCTGATGCGCCGCCCGTTCGGCGTCACCCTGGGCTGGCTGGTGCAGGCCCTGACCTGGGCGAGCGCGCTGCTCGTGCCGGCGATGATCGGGGTCGCCGTGGTCTTCACCGCGCTGTGGGTGCTGCTCCTGCTCCAGGGCTCCAAGATCGACCGGATCGTCGCCCAGCGCGAGGCCGACGCCGACTCCGGGGCCGCGGCAGGAGCCACCCCCGCCGGTGACTAGGCTGCTTCCCGTGACCACCGAACGCTCACTCGTCCTCGTCAAGCCCGACGGTTTCGCCCGTGGCCTCACCGGGGAGGTGCTGCGTCGCATCGAGGCGAAGGGCTACCGCCTGGTCGCCCTCCAGGTGCTCACCCCGGACCTCGACCGGCTCCACACGCACTACGAGGAGCACGTCGGCAAGCCGTTCTTCGAGCCCCTGTGCGAGTTCATGTCGTCCGGCCCGGTGGCCGGCGTCGTCATCGAGGGCGAGCGCTGCATCGAGGGCTTCCGGGCCCTGGCCGGCGCCACCGACCCGACCAAGGCGCTGCCCGGCACCATCCGCGGTGACCTCGGCCGCGACTGGGGCACCCCGGTGCAGCAGAACATCGTGCACGGGTCCGACTCCACGGAGTCCGCCGTCCGCGAGATCGGCATCTGGTTCCCCGGGCTCTGAGCTGCGGGCTCCGACCCCTCAGCCCCTCGCGAGCAGCTCGTCGAGGATCTCCCCCTCGCGGTGGTACGCCGTGAGGTGACCCGCGTCGGTCCACTCCACGAAGCGCGCGTTCGGCAGGGCGTCCACGAGGCGCCGGGCCGCTGAGATCGGGCAGTTGCGGTCCTCGACCGCGTGGTACCAGGTCACCGACGTCGGTACGGATGCCGGGTCGACGTCCCACTCCAGGGTCAGCGCCTGCGACTCGTCGACCCAGCCGTCGAGGCCCGCCGTCAGCGCCTCGACGGTCGCCCGGGCGAAGCCTCTTTAGCGCTCGACGGTCGCCCGGCGAAGCCTGCCTGCCACTGCGGGTCCTCCATGACCGCGAGGTCCTCCGGCGGCGCGGTGTCCATGATCCCGTGGAAGGCGCCGAGCGGGTCGGCGAGCATCGCCGTGCGCAGCGGGGCCATGACGGCGGCGGCATCCGCACGTCGGTCCTCGCGCATCAGCCGCCACACCTGCGCGTTGAGCGGGATCATCGCCTCGACCTCGTCGGCCGTGAGGGGCGTCGCGCCGGCCACCACGGTGGCGGCCACCACCCGGTCGGGGTGGTACTGGCACAGGGCGAGCTCGTGGGGCGCGGCACCGCTCCCGCCGGTGAGGTGGACCCGGTCCAGGCCCAGGTGGTCGAGCACCTCGGCGAGGTCGTCGGCGTGCTCGCGAAAGCGACGACCCGGCAGCCGGGTCGAGGCGCCGAAGCCGGGCCGCTCGGTGGTCACGACCCGCAGCCCGCGCTCGGCCCAGGGGGTGCGGTCGGACCGCACCGACCAGCGGCAGCCGGGCGTGCCCGGAACCCGCAACAGCGGGATGCCGTCCGCGTCACCCCAGTCGGTCCAGGCGACGGTGCGGCCGTCGCGCACCGTCATCGAGGCGTCGCGGGGCTCGGTGGCTGCGTCCATCGGCCAACCCTCGCAGAGGTCCGGGCACGCGTCCACGACCCGTACGGCGCCTTCACGCAGGGATGCCGAGCCGGCGGCTTCCGGGCCCGGTCCGCCACCGCTCGGCGCGGCACCCGGACCCCCGCGCTCCCTCGACCTAGCCTGCTGACATGAGCGGCTGGGCGTCGGGGTGGGTGCGCGGGAGGGACCTCGCGATCGACCTCGGCACGGCCAACACCGTCATCTACGAACGCGGCCGCGGGGTCGTGCTCGACGAGCCGTCGGTGGTGGCGATCCGCACCGGCTCCAGCCAGCTCGTGGCGGCCGGCCACCGCGCCAAGGAGATGCTCGGCCGCACCCCGGAGTCGGTCACCGCGGTGCGTCCGCTGCGCGACGGCGTCATCTCCGACGCCGACGTCACCGAGCGGATGATCCGCTGGTTCGTCGAGCAGGTCTCACCCTCGCGGCTGATCCGGCCCCGGGTCGTGGTGTGCGTGCCGAGCGACATCACCAGCGTCGAGCGCCGCGCCCTCGAGGACGCCACCCTGCGCTCCGGCGCCCGACGGGTCTACGTCATCGAGGAGACGATGGCGGCCGCGATCGGTGCCGGGCTGCCCGTCGAGGACACCCGCGCCTCGATGGTGGTCGACGTCGGGGGAGGCACCACCGACGTCGCGATCATCAGCCTCGGTGGTGTCGTCACCTCCCGGACGGTTCGCATCGGTGGCGACGAGATCGACGACGCCCTCGTCGCCCACGTCAAGAGCGAGTACTCGCTGCTGCTGGGGGAGCGCAGCGCCGAGGACCTCAAGATCGGCGCCGGCTCGGCCTTCCCGCTGCGCGAGGAGCTCACCGAGCGGGTGCGTGGCCGCGACCTCGTCACCGGGCTGCCCAAGACCGTGTCGATCGGCTCGGGCGAGGTGCGCCGGGCCATCGAGACCCCCATCGTGCAGATCGTCGAGCTCGTGCGCACCGTGCTCGACGTCTGCCCGCCCGAGCTGGCCGGTGACGTCGTCGACCGGGGCATCGCCCTCACCGGGGGCGGCGCGCTCATCCGCGGTCTCGACGAGCGGCTCAGCCACGAGCTGGGCGTCCCCGTGCACGCCGCCGACGACCCCCTGCACGCGGTGGCCCGCGGCGCCGGACGCTGCGTCGAGGAGTTCACCACGCTCGAGCGCGTGCTGGTCGACAACCGGCGTCCCTGACGATGCACGTCCGACGCACTCCCACCGGCCCTGGCCGGGCCGTGTCCGGCCGGGCCACGTCGGGCCGGGCCACCTCGGCCCGTTCCCGTCGCCTCCTCACCATCGCCCTCGCGGTCACCGGTCTCGTCGTGGCGCTCGGGGTGTCCGGGGCCGCCGGTCTCGAGCCGGTGCGCGGAGCCGCCGCCACCGTCCTCGGCCCGCTCGAGCGGCTCCTCGGCCCCCGTGACGACGAGGTGTCGGCCGCGCGCGCCGAGCAGGCGGTGCTCGCCACCCGCCTCGCCGCCGCGCAGCGCGAGGTCGCGGCCCTCAACGGCAGCGCCGGCATCCTCGAGACGCCGGCGCTCGCGGGTGCCCGTCTCGTACCGGCCCGGGTCGTCGCCGTCGGTGCCTCGGGCCCGGCCGGCCCCGAGCGCGTCACGATCGATGCCGGGTCGCGCGACGGGGTGGAGGTCGACCGCACCGTCGTGGCGGCCGACGGCCTGGTCGGCCGGGTCGTCTCCGTCGCACCGTGGACCTCGGACGTGCTCCTCGTCGGCAGCGCCGACCTCACCGTCGGGGTGCGGGTCGGTCCGCGTGGCGTGCTCGGCGAGGCGTCCGGGGCCGCCCTGGCCGGTGGCGCCCGCCCTGAGCCGGGTCTGCTCTCCTTCGCCCTCGTCGACCGGGGTGCCGCCACCGTCGGGGACGTCGTCACCACCCTCGGCAGCGTCGGCGACCGTCCGTTCGTGCCGGGCATCCCCGTCGGCGCGGTGGCCACCGTGCACCTGGGCGTCGGCCGGCTGGCCCCCACCGGCACGGTCATCCCCGCCGTCGACCCCACCTCGCTCGACGTCGTCGCGGTGGTGCTCACCTCAGGGCGCAGCGCACCACGCCCGGCCGCGACGGGCACCGGATGAGCGCCCGGGTCGCTCTGCTGCTGCGGGGCCTGGTGGTGCTCGTGGCGGTGCTGCTCGTGGTGACGTTCGGCGCGCGCCACGTACCGGTCGTGCCTGACCTCGTGCTCGTGCTCGTCGTCGCGTGGGCACTGCTGCGCGGCCCGGTGGCCGGCGCGGCGGTCGGCCTCGCCGCCGGGTGGCTGCTCGACCTCGTTCCGCCCGGCTCCGCCCACCTCGGCGTGCAGGCCCTCACGTATGCCGCCGCCGGCGCCTTCGCGGGTCGCGTCCGCATCGAGGGCCCGGTCGCCGCGCCGCGCGTCGCCCTGGTGGCGCTGGGGGCGTCGGCGATCGTCGAGGGTGTCGGGGTGCTGGGCGCGCTCGCGGTGGGGGCCCCGGTCGACCTCGGCGCGGTCGTCGTGCAGTGCCTCCTCACCGCCACCGTCGCGGCGCTCGTGGTGCCGCTCGTCGTCGCGGCCGAGCGTGGACTGGTGCGTCGGAGGTACGGGTGAGCCGCCTGGGCACCACGGCCCGTGACCGCCGGGCGGGCACCCACCAGGGCCGGTTCCTGGCCGTCGTGCTCCTGGTCGGGCTGGGCTTCGCGGCCCTCGTCGGCCGACTGGGCCAGGTACAGCTGGTCGGGCACGACAACTTCCGGGCCGCGGCCTCCGCGCTCGACACCCGCACCCTCGTCGTCCCGGCCCTGCGCGGTCGCATCCTCGACCGGGAAGGCCAGGTGCTCGCCGACAACCGCGCCAGCACGGTCGTCACCATCGAGCGCCGGGTGATCGCCGACAGCGACGACCGGGGCGCCTCCGAGGTGCGCGACATCGCGTCGGTGCTCGGCCTCCCGGCCGACGACCTGCTCGGCCGCACCTGGCTGTGCGGCGAGCCGGGCGCTCCGGCCGCCCCGGCCTGCTGGGCGGGGTCGCCGCAGGTGCCGGTACCCCTTGCCGACGACGTCGACCCCACCAGGGCGCTCTCGCTCGTCGAGCAGCCCGACCGCTTCCCCGGGGTGGCCGTGGAGTCACGCCCGGTGCGGTTCTACCCCCGACCGCAGGGCATCAGTGCCGCCCAGGCGCTGGGCTACCTGGGCCAGGTGCGCGCCGAGGAGGTCGGCGACGGCCGTGGCCTGGTCGCCGACGACCTCGTGGGACGCGCGGGACTGGAGCAGCAGTACGACTCCGTGCTGCGCGGGGTGCCGGGTCGCACCGTCGTCTCGGTCGACGCTCGCGGGTTGGTGACCGGCGTGGTCTCGCGCACCGAGCCGGTGGCGGGGCACGACCTGGTCACCTCGCTCGACGTGCGGGTCCAGGCCGTCGCCGAGAAGGCCCTTGCCACCCAGATGGCGAGGGCCCGCACGCGGGGCTGGCCGGCCGACTCGGGTGCGGTCGTGGTGCTCGACCCACGCTCCGGTGCGGTGGCCGCCCTGGCGAGCGCACCGACCTACGACCCCAACATCTGGACCGGGGGCATCTCCCGGGCCGACTACGCAACGCTCACCGCGGCATCCGCGAACACCCCGTTGCTGTCGCGGGCGATCGGGGTCGAGCTGGCCCCGGCCAGCACGTTGAAGCCCGCCTCGGTCGTCGCCGCGGTGCGGGCCGGCAACTCGCTGAACGGGCACCTACGACTGCCCGGCCAAGTACCGCATCGGGAACCGGGTCTTCAACAACCACGAGACCTCCGGCCGCGGGCTGATCAGCTTCCGCAAGGCCATCCAGATCTCGTGCGACACCGTGTTCTACGCGGTCGCCTACGACTCCTGGCGCGCCCAGGGTGGGTTCGGCGCGACGAGTGACGCCCGTGACCCGTTCGTTGCCGCGACGACGGGCCTGGGTCTCGGCGCCCGCACCGGCATCGACCTGCCCGGTGAGGCGACCGGGCGGATCCCCGGCCGGGCGTGGAAGAAGGCGTCCTGGGAGGCGACGAAGGCCGAGTCGTGCCGCCGGGCTCGCACCGGCTACCCGGACGTCACCGACAGGAAGCAGGCCGCCTACTTCACGCAGGTCGCGGTCGAGAACTGCGAGAGCGGCTACCTGCTGCGCCCCGGCGACGCCGCAAACTTCTCGATCGGTCAGGGCGACGTCGGGGTCACCCCCCTGCAGGTGGCGGTCATGTACGCCGCGATCGCCAACGGCGGCACGCTCGTCACACCGCGCGTCGGGTCCTCCGTGGTCGACCCGGCCACGGGCCGCGACGAGGCGGTCGCCGCGGGGCCGCGACGCACGGCACCCCTGTCGGCGCAGGTCGACTCCTACCTACGGGCCGCGCTGCGGGATGCCGTGACGCTCGGCAGCGTGCGCAACCAGTTCCGCGCGATGCCGGGGTGGCCGGTCGCGGGGAAGACCGGCACCGGCGAGGTGGTCGGCAAGCGGGACACCTCGTGGTTCGTGTCGTACGCCCCGGCGGACAATCCGCGCTGGGTCGTGTCGGTCGTCGTCGCACAGGGCGGGCCGGGTGCGCGAACGGCCGCCCCGGTCGCCCGCAGCGTGCACGAGACCCTCCGCAGCCTGCGGTGAGGAGCGCTCTCGACGCCGGATAGGCTGGCGCCATGGCTGATTTCGACGTCGTGGTGCTCGGTGCTGGTCCTGGTGGGTACGTCGCGGCGATCCGCGCGTCGCAGCTGGGGAAGAAGGTCGCGGTCGTCGAGAAGAAGTACTGGGGCGGTGTCTGTCTCAACGTCGGGTGCATCCCGAGCAAGGCCCTGATCAAGAGCGCCGAGATCTCGCACCTGCTCACCCACGACAAGGCGAAGTACGGCATCGAGGGCGATGCCACGATGAGCTACGGCCCCACGTTCAAGCGGTCCCGCCAGGTGTCCGACGGCATCGTGCGCGGCGTGCACTTCCTGATGAAGAAGAACAAGGTCCAGGAGATCGACGGCTGGGGCACCCTGACCTCGCCGACCTCGATGGACGTCGCCCTGAACGACGGCTCGACCCGCCAGCTCACCTTCGACCACCTGATCATCGCCGCCGGTGCCGTCACCCGGATGCTGCCCGGTGTCGAGGTGTCGCACGAACGTCGTCACCTACGAGGAGCAGATCCTCGACGAGAACCTGCCGGGCTCGATCATCATCGCCGGCTCCGGTGCCATCGGCGTCGAGTTCGCCTACGTCATGAAGAACTTCGGCGTCGACGTCACGATCGTCGAGTTCCTCGACCGGATGGTGCCCACCGAGGACGCCGACATCTCCAAGGAGCTCGCCAAGCACTACAAGAAGCTCGGCGTGAAGGTCCTGCTGAGCACCAAGGTCGAGGGCGTCGAGGACACCGGCTCCGGCGTGCGGGTCACCGTCTCGCCCGCCGCGGGCGGTGACCAGCAGGTGCTCGAGGCCGACAAGTTCCTCTCCGCCATCGGTTTCGCGCCGCGCACCGAGGGCTACGGGCTCGAGGCGGCCGGGGTCGCGCTCACCGACCGTGGCGCCGTCCAGATCGACGAGTACTGCCGCACCAACGTGCCCAACGTCTACGCGATCGGCGACTGCACCGCGAAGCTGATGCTCGCCCACGTCGCCGAGGCGCAGGGCATCGTCGCCGCCGAGACCCTCGCCGGTGCCGACACGATGCCGGTCGACTACGACTTCGTGCCCCGGGCCACGTACTGCCACCCGCAGATCGGCTCGTTCGGGTACTCCGAGGCGCAGGCCAAGGAGAAGGGCTACGACGTCAAGACCGCGACCTTCCCGTTCACGGCGAACGGCAAGGCCATGGGCCTGGGCGACGCGGTCGGCTTCGTCAAGGTCGTCGCCGACGCCACGCACAACGAGATCATCGGCGCGCACATGATCGGCCCGGACGTCACCGAGCTGCTGCCCGTCCTCACGCTCGCGCAGAAGTGGGACCTCACCGCCGACGAGGTGTCGCGCAACGTGTTCGCACACCCCACCCTGTCCGAGGCGGTCAAGGAGGCCGTCGAGGGCATCGCCGGCCACATGATCAACTTCTGACCACCGGGCGCCGTCGGCGCCACCCATCACGCGCCGCGCTCTGGCGCCATCCGGAGGGGCGGGTCATGATGGGTCATGGCCGAGGTGTCCCCGCTCCCGATCCGTGGTGAGGTGGTCGTCGACGCCCGCGGGGGAGCTCGAGCCCTTCGGGTCTCGTGGCACCCCGAGCACGGACTCGTGGTGCTGTCGATCTGGCGTGGTGACACCTGTGCCGCGACGGTTCAGGTCGACTCGGCCGAGGTGCCACACCTCGTCGACGTGCTGGTGCGCGGACTGGCCGCGTCGTCGGCTCCGTCCCGGCCGTACGAGGCCGCCGGGTGACGACCTTCAGTGCAGCAGGGGGGCCGGCAGCGGCTCGGCGTGCACGACGGTCAGTTCGCTGACCGCGCGGGTGAGCACCACGTAGAGCCGGCGCAGGCCGGTGCGCTCGTCGGGCTCGGCCGCGGCGATCGCCGCCGGCTCGACGACCACGACCCGGTCGAACTCCAGACCCTTGGCGATGCTCGCCGGCACGAGCTCCACCTGTCGGTCCTCGTCATCCCCGTGCTCGGCATCCAACCTGCCGTGGGGAACACCGGCGGCGGTGAGGTCCGCACTCAACGCGGCGATCCCGGCATCCGGGGCGATGACGCCGACCGACCCGGGGCGGCCGAGCGCGGCACGGACGGCATCGGTCACCGCGACCGCGCGCCCGGCCGGTTCGGTTGCCACCACTGCGAGCCGACCGGGGTTGTCGCGTACCGACCTCGGTGCCCCGAGCCCTGGCGCCATGTGCGGCAGCAGGCGGGCGGCGAAGTCGATGACCAGAGCGGGCACCCGGAAGCCGCGGTCGAGCACGACGAGCTCGTGCGTCGGACGGCCCAGGTGCCCCATCGCGTCGCCCCACGACTCGGTGGCCCAGGGCGTGGTGCCCTGGGCGATGTCGCCGAGCACGGTGAGCGACCCGGTCGACGCGCGGCGGCCGACGGCCCGCAGCTGCATCGGGGAGAGGTCCTGCGCCTCGTCGAGCACCACGTGCCCCAGGCTCGGCGTGCGGTCGAGGAGGTCCGCGACCTCGTCGAGCAGCGCCAGGTCCGCCCGACTCCACCGCGCAGCACCCTTCGTGCGAGGCGGGTTGTCCCACAGCAGCATCCGCTGCTCCTCGGCCGTGAGGATGCCGTCGGCCGCGGCGGTGAGCGTCGCGGCATCCGAGAGGACGCGGAAGAGCATGGCGGCCGGGTCGAGCACCGGCCAGATCCCGCGGACGTAGGCCGTGACCGGTGCCGACCGGGCCACGGTGTCCTGCACGCGGTCGTCGGGGGAGTCGCCGGAGCGTTCCATCTGCAGGAGCACGTGGTGGGCGAGGCGCTGGGGGAGCAGGTTGCGGGCCGCGGAGTAGCGCACGCCCCGCGCGACGAGGGCGTCGAGCTCGTCCTGGATCTCGTAGGCGGGAACCCGCCAGCGGCGTGACCCCCGCGGGACCACCAGTGCGTCGTCGGCGCGGCCGACGTGTGCCCAGACGGCTCGGTGCAGCACCTCGGCGAGCCGCGCGTCGCCCTTGAGGATCGCGATGTCCGTGGGGTCCTCGGCGCGCACCCGACCGTGCGCGAGCAGCGTGTCGATCGTCGCGTGACCGACCCGGGCCTCGCCGAGGGAGGGCAGCACGGCGCCGATGTGGTCGAGGAACGCGCGGTTGGGGCCGACGACGAGCACACCGGACCGGTCGAGCTGGGCGCGGAAGGAGTAGAGCAGCCACGCGGCGCGGTGCAGGCCGACGGCGGTCTTTCCCGTGCCGGGGGCACCCTGCACGCAGATGCTGGTGCCGATGTCGCTGCGCACGATCTCGTCCTGCTCGGGCTGGATCGTCGACACGATGTCGCGCATCGGGCCGGAGCGCGGCCGCTCGATCTCCGCGGCGAGGATGCCGCTGTGCTCGGTCGCGTCGCCGGCGGTGAGGCGTTCGTCCTCGTAGGCGGTGAGGCGGCCACGGTCGACGCCGAACCGGCGACGCAGTACGACGCCCATCGGCGCGGTGGGCGAGGCCCGGTAGAACGCGGTGGAGATGGGGGCCCGCCAGTCGACGACGACCGGGTCCCCGCGGTCGTCCGAGACGTGCCGGCGTCCGATGTGGAAGGTCTCCGCGCCGTGGTCGGTTCGGGTGTCGATCCGGCCGAAGAACAAGGTGGTGCGTGGGTCGTCCTGCAGCGAGGCGACGCGGCGGGCCAGCACGCGCCCGAGCAGCTCGCTCGTCCAGGCGTCCGTGGCCTTGGCGGCGTCGAGCCGGTCGGTGTCCTCGCGCATCCGGCGCAGCTCGGCGCGGGCGTGGTCGAGGTGGGCCTGCTCGCGGGCCAGCACCTGGTCGGTGGTGCTGGTGGTGCTGGTGGTGTGAGTGGGGTCGGTGGGGTGGGCGGTCGGCGCGGGCACGGCGGATCCGCCTCTCATCTGTGGGTTGGTTCGCATACTGGCGAACCGATGATGGTAGCGCCGAGATGGGGCTCGGCGAAAGTCGGATCGGGTGCCGCGTGCGGCCCGCCTGTCGGTGGGCCACGGCACACTGCGTGGATGGACCGATCGACAGCTCCCATCCAGGTCGTCTTCGACGCCGCCGACCCCGGCGCGCTCGCCGTGTTCTGGGCGTCCGCACTTGCCGAGCGTGGCTACGCCGTGCCCGCGCCACCGGGTGACTTCGCCGACTGGCCGGCGTTCCTCGCCGCCAACGGGGTGCCCGAGGAGCGGTGGAACGACGCCTCGGCGATCGAGGCGGACGGCCACCCACGGATCTTCTTCCAGAAGGTGCCCGAGGCCAAGACCCTCAAGAACCGGGTGCACATCGACCTGCTGGCCGGCGGCGGCCCGTCGGTGCCCCTCGACGAGCAGCGACGAGCGGGTGGCGGCCGAGGTGGCACGCCTCGAGACGCTCGGCGCCACCAAGGTCGAGGAGCATGCCGACCTCGGCGTGCACTGGGCGGTGATGCGCGACCCCGAGGCCAACGAGTTCTGCGTCTGAGGGCCTCGGCGGCCCGCGGGTAGGCTGCCCGGCCAGAGGGGGTGGTGCCTGATGCGACCCGGGGAGACCGACAACCAGCCCACGGGAGGGCGGATGCCCGCCGTGGTACTGGCCGCGGTCATCGTCACGGTCGCCGTTCTGCTGGTGGTGCTGCTGCTGACGCTGGTGGTCCTCGACGACGGCTGGACCAAGGTGATCTGGACCGTCATCGGCGCCCTGATCCTGTGGCAGCTGGTGCCTCGACCAGCACGGCCGAGCTCGCGGGCCGTCCCGGTGCGCGCCGACGACGCTCCCGGCCTGCACGGTCTCGTCGCCGAGGTGGCCGCGGTCACCGGCTCGCGGCGACCCGACTCGGTCGTCGTCGACACGGCGTACGCCACGTCGCTGGTGCCGGTCGGCTACCTGGGTCGGGCGACGCTCGTCCTGGGGCTGCCGCAGTGGACCGCCCTCGACGACGACGAGCGCATCGCCGTCCTCGCGCACGAGCTGGCGTGCGTGGAGCCGGCGCGAAGCCCGGCCGGCATCCTGGTCCGGCTCGCCGACGACCTGCTCACCCGGTTGGTGCTCATGCTGTCCCCGACCGCGGCCGTGCAGCCGCACGAGACCGAGCGCGAGCAGTACGACAGCCAGATGGGTGCGATGGGTGCCGGTGACGACCTGGCGGGCGACCGCATGCGCCGGGAGGTCGTCACGTCGGTCGGCGCCGCTGGCCTCACGGTCGTCGGCGCGCCGGCCAGGGCGCTGCAGCGGATGCTGCGTCGAGCCGCCCTCGCCGGCAGCTCACGGGGGTGCCTGCGGGCGGACCGTGGAGCGGCCGCTCTCGTGGGCTCTCCCGCGGTGACGGGGCTGCTGCTCAGTACGCTGCCGCTGCCGCGGGCGTGGGTGGCCGCCGAGGTGGCGGCCCGACGACGGGCCGACCCGTTCGTGGCCATGGCCGCATCCGAGCGACCCGCCGCGGACGAGCTGGCCCGACGACTGGCGGCGGCCGCCGCCACGCGGGAGCGGGTCGGCCCCACCCACGCAGCGACGGCCACCCGCGTCGAGGCCCTCCGACGGGCCGAGGTCGTGACCCGGGGAGTCGGCCCGGCCGCCGTCCGGGCGGCAGACCGCGACCTCGACGTGCACCGTCGCCAGCTCGCCCAGCGCTTCGCCGAGGAGCTCGTCCACGGCCGTCCGTGACGTCGGTCCCCGGCTGGGGTGCCACGGTTTGCGTCGACGGAAAGTGATGTCCATCACACTTCGGGGCGGCGTGGCCGCTTTGCGCTCGAAGTGACCCTCGGCCGCGCTACGTTGAGCGCGCTTCGACCGGAACTGTTGCACCCCCCTGCAGCAACAGCTCCGCCGGACGCACACGAGGTCCACGCAACCGGGTCAGCCCGGTGACGTGGACCTCGTGCTGTAACGGCTTCTCCCGCAGCTGTTCTCGGAAGGATCAGGCGTTCTGGGTGGTGCGCGCCAGGAACCCGTCGATCTGGTTGATGGCGCTGGTGGCGCCCTCCTCGATGCCCATGTCGAGCACCTTCTGCAGGTCCTCGGCGGAGTCGAAGGTGCTCGTGAAGACGGCCCGGGTGCCCTCGTCGGTGGCGGCGAAGGTGTAGTCGTTGCGCGAGACCGGCAGGTCGGGGTTGGGGTTGAGGTCGGCGTCGGCGAAGCCGTCACGGAAGGCGAAGCTGCTCGGCTGGTCGACCTCGTCGACGTCCCAGTAGCCCGCGAACCTCTCGCCCTCGGGGGAGGTCATGTAGTAGGTCATCCGGCCGCCCGGGCGCAGGTCGTGCGCGACGAAGGTCGCCGGGTACTCCGGCGGTCCCCACACCTGCTCGAGCTGGCGCGGGTCGGCGTACAGCGCCCACACCCGCTCGACCGGTGCCGCGAACTCGGCGGTGATGGCGAACGTGCGGCGCTCGATGTCCTTGGTGATGTCGGTGACGGGCATGTCAGTTCTCCTCCATGAGTAGTGCGTCGATTCGAGCGACCCGCCCTCGCCACACGCTCTCGAGCTCGTCGAGCATCGAGGCGACGGACCGGACCGCCTCCACGTCACCGCTGGCCAGCTGTTCGCGGCCGGAGCGTCGCTTGTTCAGCAGGCCGGCCTTCTCGAGGACGGCGACGTGCTTCTGGACGGCGGCGAAGCTCATCTCGTAGCTCGCCGCCAGGGCGGTGACCGAGTGCTCCCCGGACAGCACGCGGCGCAGGATGTCACGCCGGGTGCGGTCGGAGAGCGCGTGGAACAGGGCGTCGGCCCGGTCCTCGCTGGTCTCGTTCACCGGATCAACATACAACCAAACGGTTGTATGTTGTCAAGGGCCGAGGCGTGCGGCAGCACGCTGCCGCCAGGCCCACACACCGGCGGCAGCGCCCGTGGCGAGCAGGATCAGCGTGCCCGCGCGTCGCCACACCGCTCCGCTGCCGGCGCCTTCGCCCAGGCCGACGAAGGCTGCGACCGCCGTGCCGACGCCCTCGATGGGCCGGCTGCCGCTCGACACCTCCTCGACGTACACGCCCGGGCTGCGGTACGAACCACCGCCCTTGCGCTTGCGCTTGCCCTTCTTCGCCATGGCGACCTCCGCTCCGGGAACGCGACCATCAATACGCCCATCCGCGCCACCTGTCGAGGCGCTCTGCCCATGGACTCAGCGCCCGACCAGGAGGAAGATGCTGCGGAAGTCGCCAAGGAGGTCGCCATGAGCCGTCGAACCCTGACATTCCTGACTGCAACTGCCGCCGCGCTGCTCGCGGTGCTGGGCGGCGGTGCGCCAGCGGGGGCCGACCACGCCGACAGAGTCATCGTGCTGCCGGGCGCAACGTCGGCCGAGGGCATCGCGAGCGGTGCTGGATCGACGTTCTACGCAGGCGACCTGTTCAGCGGGGACATCTACCGCGGGGACATCCGCAAGGGCACCGCGGAGAAGTTCATCGACAACGCTCCGGGCCGCAACGCGCTCGGCCTGCGCGTCGACCTCGGCGACGGGCTGCTCTTCGTCGCAGGGGGATTCACCGGTCAGGGCTACGTGTACGACCTCGACACGGGCGCGACCGTGGCGTCGTACCAGTTCGCCGACCCCGCCGCGTCCGTGATCAACGACGTCGCCGTGACGACCGAGGGTGCGTGGTTCACCAACAGCTTCGCCGCTGAGCTCTACTTCGTGCCGGTCGTCGACGGCGTACCGGGGCCGTTCACCACCCTCACCCTGAGTGGGCCGGCGGCCGACACCAGCGGTGGGTTCAACAACAACGGCATCCAGGCCACGGCCGACGGCTCGACCCTCATCGTGGCGCACAGCACCCAGGGGGCCCTGAACCTCGTGGACCCGAACACCGGCGCCAGCTCGACCATCGCCGGGGTGAGCCTGCCGAACGTCGACGGCTTCGTGCTCGAGGGGCGGACCGCGTACGCCGTGCAGAACAACCTCGAGCAGATCGCCCAGGTCAAGCTGGCCGGTGATCTCAGGTCCGGCACGGTCACGAAGGTCATCACGAGCGACTTCTTCGGAGTTCCGGCGACGGTGGCGCGGTTCGGTGACCAGCTGGCGGCGGTCAACGCCCACTTCGACACCGGCTTCCCGCCCACCTCGCCGACGTACGAGGTCGTCGTCGTCGACCGCTGACCACCACGAGCGGCTCAGCCGCCGGAGGGTTCCCTGACCACGGCGCGGTCGACGTCGCCGTCGACGAGACCCTCGGCGGCGCGGACGAGCAGCGGGTGCAGCGTCACGTCGCCCCAGCGGATCCGGGCGAGCAGCTCCTGACGCATCCGGGGTTCCCAGAACTTGCGGATGTGCGTGGCGATCTCGACCGCGGCCTGGTCGGGCGGCAGGGCCTCGAAGTTGCGCACCAGGTCGTGGCCCAGCCGCACGACCGGGGGGATGTCGCCCCGTAGCGAGCCGGTCATCGCCGTCTCACCGCCGCCTGGCCATCGCCTCGGTGGCGGCGACCATGACCTCGTCCGGCACCCGTTCGGCAGCACTCGCCTCGGCCCGGGCCGCCTCGGTGACCACCTCGACCTGCACAGCGGTCACCTTGTACTCGGGGCAGTTCGTCGCCCAGTCCGAGTTCTCCGTGGTGACGACGTTGGCCCCGGTCACCGGGTGGTGGAAGGTCGTGTAGACGACGCCGGCCGGCATCCGCTCGGAGACCAACGCGGTGAGCCGCGTCGTCCCAACCCGCGACGACAGCTCGACGACGTCACCGGACGCGACGCCGCGCAGCTCGGCATCCGAGGGGTGGATCTCGAGGATGTCCTCGGGGTGCCAGGTCGAGTTGGGCGTGCGGCGGGTCTGTGCCCCGACGTTGTACTGCGACAGGATCCGTCCGGTCGTGAGCACCAGCGGATAGCGACGGTTGGCGCGCTCGGTGGTCGGCACGTAGACCGTGGCGGTGAGCTGCCCCAGCCCGCGCACGAAGGTCCCGACGTGCATCGTCGGAGTGCCGTGCGGAGCGGCCTCGGTCACCGGCCACTGCATCGAGCCCTCGGCGTCGAGCCGGGCGAACGACACCCCCGCGAACGTCGGTGTGGTGGCGGCGATCTCGTCCATGATCTGCGACGGGTCGGCATACGACATCGGGTAGCCCATCGCCGTGGCGATCTCGCAGACGACCTGCCACTCGTCCTTGCCGACCCGTGACGGCATGACCGGGCGCACCCGGTTGATCCGCCGCTCGGCGTTGGTGAACGTGCCGTCCTTCTCCAGGAACGACGCCCCCGGCAGGAACACGTGCGCGAACCGGGCCGTCTCGTTGAGGAACAGGTCGTGCACGACGACGAGCTCCATCGACCGCAACGCCGCCTCGACGTGCTGGGTGTTGGGGTCGCTCTGCGCGATGTCCTCGCCCTGCACGTACAGCCCCTTGAACGACCCGCCGATCGCCGCGTCGAACATGTTGGGGATGCGCAGCCCCGGGTCGGCCTGGATCGTCACGCCCCACAGCGACTCGTAGATCTCGCGCACCTCGGGCCGAGACACGTGCCGGTAGCCGGGCAGCTCGTGCGGGAACGACCCCATGTCGCACGACCCCTGCACGTTGTTCTGGCCACGCAGCGGGTTCACCCCGACGCCCTCGCGCCCGAGGTTGCCGGTGAGCATCGCGAGGTTGGCCATCCCCATGACCATCGTCGAGCCCTGGCTGTGCTCGGTGACGCCGAGGCCGTAGTAGATCGCCGAGTTCGGCCCGGCGGCGTACAGCCGTGCCGCAGAACGCAGGTCGGATGCCGGGATGCCGGTCTCGCTCTCCGTCGCCTCGGGCGAGTGCTCGGGGCCCGCGATGAACTCGAGGTAGCTCTCGGCGTCCTCGCAGCGGGCGCGGACGAACTCCTCGTCCCACAGCCCCTCGGTGACGATGACGTGGCACATCGCGTTGACGAAGGCGACGTTGGTGCCGGGTCGCACCGGAAGGTGGAAGGCCGCCTCGATGTGCGGCGAGCGCACCAGGTCGATGCGCCGCGGGTCGGCCACGATGACCTGAGCGCCGGCCCGCATCCGGCGCTTCATCCGTGACGCGAAGACCGGGTGGGCGTCGGTGGGGTTGGCGCCGATGACCAGCATGACGTCGGCCTGCTCGACCGACGCGAAGTCCTGGGTGCCCGCCGACGTGCCGAACGCGTGGTTCAGCCCGTACCCGGTGGGGGAGTGGCAGACCCGCGCGCAGGTGTCGATGTTGTTGTTGCCGAACGCCGCCCGCACCATCTTCTGGACGACGTAGACCTCTTCGTTGGTGCACCGCGACGACGAGATGCCGCCGATCGCACCGACGCCGTACTTCTCGCGCAGACCGACGAACCCGCTGGCGACCCGGGCGATCGCCTCCTCCCACGAGACGACCTGCCACTCGTCGTCGATCGAGTCGCGCACCATCGGCGCCAGCTGGCGGTCGCGGTGCGAGGCGTAGCCGTAGGCGAACCGGCCCTTGACGCACGCGTGGCCCTCGTTGGCCCCGCCGTCCTTCCACGGCACCATCCGCACGACCCGCGTCGCGTCGCCCGAGCCCTGCACCTCGGCCTTGAACGAGCAGCCGACCCCGCAGTAGGCGCACGTCGTGATGACCGTGCGCGACGGCATCCCGAGCGAGACGACCGACTTCTCGGTGAGGGCGTCGGTCGGGCAGGCCTGCACGCACGCGCCGCACGAGACGCACTCCGACGACAGGAAGTCGGTGCCGCCGGGCGTGATGCGCGAGTCGAACCCGCGCCCCGACACGGTGAGCGCGAAGGTGCCCTGCGTCTCGGAGCAGGCCCGCACGCACCGCGAGCAGACGATGCAGGCGGCCGGGTCGTAGGCGAAGTACGGGTTCGACTGGTCCGACGGTTCGGCCAGGTGCGACGCGCCACCCAGCCCGTAGCGCACCTCGGCCAGCCCGACGTCGTGGGCGAGGCGCTGCATCTCGCACGACCCGCGCTCGCACCCGGCGCAGTCGCTGGGGTGGTCGGAGAGGTACAGCTCCATCACCCCGCGGCGCAGCTGCTGGACCTGCTCGGTGCGGGTCGACACGACCATGCCGTCGGCGCACGGGGTGGTGCACGACGCGGGCGTGCCCTTCAGGCCCTCGACCTCGACGAGGCAGAGCCGGCACGACCCGAAGGCCTTGAGCGAGTCGGTGGCGCACAGCTTCGGCACGGTGACGCCGGCCAGCGAGGCGGCCCGCAGCACCGACGTGCCCACCGGCACCATGACCTGGATGCCGTCGATCGTCACGTGCGCGACGGCCTCGCCGCGCACCGCCGGGGTGCCGCGGTCCGGTGTCTCGAGAGCGGGTTCGTCGATCATCGTCATGGCCGGGCTCCGTCCGCTGCGTCCACGGGAACCCCGAAGTCCTCGGGGAAGTGTGCGAGCGCGCTGCGCACCGGCATCGGGGTCAGCCCGCCCATCGCGCAGAGCGATCCCTTGGCCATCGTGGTGCAGAGGTCCTCGAGCAGCACCAGCTGGGTGCGCCGTACGCCGTCGTCGGGCGCTGCCCGGATCCGGTCGATGACCTCCACGCCCCTGGTCGACCCGATGCGGCACGGGGTGCACTTGCCGCACGACTCCTTCGCGCAGAACTCCATCGCGAAGCGGGCCATCACCGAGGCGTCCATCGTGTCGTCCCACACGACGACGCCGCCGTGCCCGAGCATCGCGCCGGCATCCGCGAACGCCTCGTAGTCCATCGGCAGACCGAACTGCGTCGAGGGCAGGTACGCGCCCAGGGGCCCGCCGACCTGCACCGCCTTCACCGGCCGGCCGGTTGACGTGCCGCCACCGAACCCCTCGACGAGCTCGCCGAGCGACACCCCGAAGTCGGCCTCGATGATGCCGCCGCGGGCCACGTTCCCCGCGAGCTGGAACACCTGGGTGCCGCGGGAGCGGCCGGTACCCAGCGCGGCATACGCCTCGCCGCCGTCGGCGAGCACCATCGGCACGGCGCCCAAGGTCAGCACGTTGTTGACGACGGTCGGCCGCCCGAACAGCCCCTCGAGCGCCGGGATCGGCGGCTTGGCGCGCACCTCGCCGCGCTTGCCCTCGAGCGACTCGAGCATCGAGGTCTCCTCGCCGCAGATGTAGGCGCCCGCGCCCACCCGCACGTCGAGGTCGAACCGCCGCCCGCTGCCGAGCACCGACTGGCCGAGCACCCCGTGCGCGTAGGCGATGTCGATCGCCCGCCGCAGGGTGCGGATCGCGTGCGGGTACTCGCTGCGCAGGTAGACGTACCCCTCGGTCGCGCCGACGGCGAGTGCCGCGATCGCCATCCCCTCGACCAGGGTGAACGGGTCACCCTCGATGAGCATGCGGTCGGCGAACGTGCCGCTGTCGCCCTCGTCGGCGTTGCAGCAGACGAACTTCACGTCGGCCGATGCCGTGCGCACCGTCTCCCACTTGATGCCGGCCGGGAAGCCCGCGCCGCCACGACCACGCAGCCCGGACGCCGTCACCTCGGCGACGACCTCCTCGGGCGACAGGGACAGGGCGCGCTGGAGACCGGCCAACCCACCGTGGTCGCGGTAGGCGGCGAGGTCGGTCGGCTCGATGACGCCGACCCGGGAGAAGGTGACGCGGTGCTGCCGGGCCAGCCAGTCGTGCTCGTCGACGACGCCGATGCAGCGCTCGGTGTCGTCGAGCGCGCCGTCGAGAAGTGGCCCCACCTCTGCTTCCGTGATGTTCCCGTACCCGACCCGGCCGCGCTCGGTCTCGACCTCGACGAGCGGCTCCAGCCACAGCATCCCTCGCGAGCCGTTGCGGCGAACCGTCACGCCGGCGGCCGCGATGGCGTCGGCCACGGCATCCGCACCGAGGGCGACGGCGGCGGCGTCGCACGGGACCCAGGCGGTCGTCATCGCGACCACCTGTCGGTGAGGGCGTCGAGCCGATCGGGCGACAGTGCCGCGTGCAGCGCACCGTCGACGGTGCCCGACGGCCCGACGGCGCACAGCCCGAGGCAGAACACCTCGCCCACCTCGACGTCGGCCGACCCGGCCCAGCGGTCGGCGGCCACGGCGTACAGGCCCTCGGCTCCTCGCGCCTGGCAGGCCTCGCCACGGCACAGGGCGACCCGGTGCGCGGCCGGGGGAGTGCGGCGCAGGTCGTGGTAGAAGGTCACGACCCCGTGCACGTCGGCCCGCGAGAGGTTGAGCACCTCGGCGACCACCAGGACGTCGTCATCCGTGACGTACCCGTGGGTGGCGACGACCTCGTGCAGCACCGGCAGCAGCGGCCCGCGCAGGGTGCTCAGCTGCTCGGCGATCGCCCGCACGGACGCCGCCCGCTCGGGGTCCGCCGGGGCGGGTGCCGGTGCCGGGCCGGGGCCTCGCTGACGCACGTCGTCGACTCCTCTGCGCTGAGTGTGACCTGGGTCGCAACTCTACGCGCGCCGGGTGTCCGTGCGGCCGCGACCCGAGCCGCGGGGCCAGGACGGGGCGGGGCGGCGCGCACGGCATCGGATTAGGGGGGTACTGGCACCGCTGGTAGCCTTGTCCACTGCCGTGAGAATCGGCCGCGGATCCATAGAGCCCCGGTGAACCAGCCCGGGAGCGCCGCGCAGCGAAACCACAGGAAGAGAGTCGTCGCCCCATGCCTCTGAGCACTGACGTCAAGAAGCAGATCATGACCGAGTACGCCACCACCGAGGGCGACACCGGCTCCCCCGAGGTGCAGATCGCGCTGCTCACCCAGCGGATCAAGGACCTCACCGAGCACTCGCGCCAGCACAAGCACGACCACCACAGCCGTCGTGGCCTGCTGCTCCTGGTCGGCCAGCGCCGCCGCCTCCTGCGTTACCTGGAGAGCGTCGACGTCGAGCGTTACCGCTCGCTGATCAAGCGCCTCGGCCTTCGCCGATAAGGACTTCCGCGAGGGGCGGTCCTCACGTTGACCGTGAGGGCCGCCCTTTTCGCGTGAGAGGCGGATGCCGTTCGCGGCACCCCCGCCTGTTGGACAAGCCCGTGCACAACGACGATGCACGAGAGCTTTCAGAACAAGAGAAAAGGAGGACCCATGGAGGGTCCTGAGATCACTGTCGCCGAAGCCGTCATCGACAACGGCACGTTCGGCACCCGCACCGTCCGGTTCGAGACCGGCCGGCTCGCGAAGCAGGCCGGCGGCTCCGTCGCGGCCTACCTGGACGAGGACACCATGCTCCTGTCCACCACCACCGCCGGGAAGTCCCCGCGCGAGGGTTTCGACTTCTTCCCCCTGACCGTCGACGTCGAGGAGCGGATGTACGCCGCGGGCAAGATCCCCGGCTCGTTCTTCCGCCGTGAGGGCCGCCCGTCCACCGACGCGATCCTCACCTGCCGTCTCATCGACCGCCCGCTGCGCCCGACCTTCACCAAGGGCCTGCGCAACGAGGTCCAGGTCGTCATCACGGTGCTCGCGCTCAACCCCGACCACCAGTACGACGTGCTCGCCATCAACGCGGCCAGCGCCTCGACCCAGATCTCCGGTCTGCCGTTCTCCGGTCCGATCGGTGGCGTGCGGGTCAGCCTGATCGACGACCAGTGGGTCGCGTTCCCGAACTTCAGCGACATCGAGCGCTCGACCTTCGACATGGTCGTCGCGGGCCGCATCGCCGGTGACGACGTCGCGATCATGATGGTCGAGGCCGAGTCCACCGAGCAGACCTGGGACCTGGTCAAGACCCAGGGCAAGACGGCTCCCACCGAGGAGATCGTCGCCCAGGGCCTCGAGGCCGCCAAGAAGTTCATCAAGGTCCTGTGTGACGCCCAGTCCCAGCTCGCCGCCACGGCCGCGAAGCCGGTGCAGGAGTTCCCGATCTTCCTCGACTACGAGGACGACGCGTACGCCGCGGTCGAGGGCGCCACGGCATCCGACCTGACCGACGCCCTGCAGATCGCGGGCAAGGTGGAGCGCGAGGACCGCATCGACGAGCTCAAGGAGTCGATGAAGGCGTCGCTCGGGGCCCAGTTCGAGGGTCGTGAGAAGGAGCTGTCCGCCGCGTACCGCGCCGTGCAGAAGAAGCTCATCCGCCAGCGCATCCTGCGCGACAAGGTGCGCATCGACGGCCGTGGCCTCGCGGACATCCGCGCGCTCTCGGCCGAGGTCGAGGTGCTCCCGCGGGTGCACGGCTCGGCGATCTTCGAGCGTGGCGAGACCCAGATCATGGGTGTGACGACGCTGAACATGCTCCGCATGGAGCAGCAGCTCGACACCCTGTCGCCGGTCACCCGCAAGCGCTACATGCACAACTACAACTTCCCGCCCTACTCGACCGGTGAGACCGGCCGCGTGGGTTCGCCGAAGCGTCGCGAGATCGGCCACGGTGCGCTCGCCGAGCGGGCCCTGATGCCGGTGCTCCCGACCCGCGAGGAGTTCCCCTACGCGATCCGCCAGGTGTCCGAGGCTCTCGGCTCCAACGGCTCGACGTCGATGGGCTCGGTCTGTGCGTCCACCCTGTCGATGCTGAACGCCGGAGTGCCGCTGCGCGCCCCGGTCGCCGGCATCGCGATGGGCCTGGTCTCGGCCGAGGTCGACGGCACGACCGAGTACGCCGCCCTCACCGACATCCTCGGCGCCGAGGACGCGTTCGGCGACATGGACTTCAAGGTCGCCGGTACCCGTGAGTTCGTCACCGCCATCCAGCTCGACACCAAGCTCGACGGCATCCCCGCCGACGTGCTGGCCGGCGCGCTGACCCAGGCCCGCGACGCGCGCCTGCACATCCTCGACGTCATGACCGAGGCCATCGACGCGCCCGACGAGATGAGCCCCTTCGCTCCTCGCGTCATCGCGGTGACGGTCCCCGTCGACAAGATCGGCGAGGTCATCGGCCCGAAGGGCAAGATGATCAACCAGATCCAGGACGAGACCGGCGCCCAGATCTCGATCGAGGACGACGGCACCGTCTACATCGGTGCGACCGACGGCCCGTCGGCCGAGGCGGCTCGCGCGATGATCAACGCCATCGCCAACCCGCAGATGCCGGAGATCGGCGAGCGCTTCCTCGGGACCGTCGTGAAGACGACGACCTTCGGTGCGTTCATCTCGCTCCTGCCGGGCAAGGACGGCCTGCTGCACATCTCCGAGGTGCGCAAGCTCGTCGGTGGCAAGCGGATCGACAACGTCGAGGACGTCCTCGCCGTCGGCCAGAAGGTCCAGGTCGAGCTCAAGGAGATCGACCCGCGCGGCAAGCTGAGCCTGGCCGCGGTGATCGCCGAGGGCGAGTCCGGTGACGAGCAGGCCCCCGCGGCCGACTCGGCCCCGGTCGCTGCCCCGGCCGCGGACGTCGACACCGACACCGACACCGACACCGACGAGGGCGACGCCCCGGCCGGCGACGGTGAGCGCGAGGAGCGCGGCGAGCGTCGCTCGCGGAACCGCCGTCGTGGCGGCAACCGTGGTCGCGGCGAGCGCTCGGAGTCCGAGAGCGCGTCCACCGACGCCTGAGTGACACCCGCCTGACCGACGAAGGCCCGCACCCCTCGGGGTGCGGGCCTTCGTGGATGCCGGGGTGCCGGTGCGCTCAGGCGGTGCGGCGCGACACGGTGGGCGGGGCGCTCCAGCGCATCTCCATGCGCACGCGGCCGTCGTCGGTCGGGACGGGGACCCAGCGCATGGACAGCCCGGTGCGGGTCGTGGTGTGGGCCTGCTTCTTCATCGCGACCCTCCTCTCGGTGTGTTCTGCTCTCGGTACAAGGGTAACCGATGAGTGGACGCAAGATGAACAGAAGGTGAACGAACCGACGTGTCGGGTCAGCCGGGCACCGGGGGAGTGCTCCCCATCGCCTCGGTCGTCGGCCCGTGATTGGGTGTGGGCAGTACAGGCGCCGCGTGACGCGCCGGGACCCACCAGGGGAGACCATGACCGATCCGATGGAACGACTGCTCGACGTCCGCGACGAGCTCGACCGGGCGACCCAGCAGTACGAGCGGGCCGCTGCGGCGCGCACCAGCACGGTCGGGTCCGACGCGACCGGCAGCGTCTCGGTGACGGTTCGCGCCGACGGCCGGCTCGACGGCATCCGGGTGCGGTCCGACTGGGCGACGCGCCTGGACGACGACGCGCTGGGCGGGGCGGTCGTCGCGGCGATCACCGATGCCGGCACCCGGTCGGCCGTCGAGTGGGGCACTGCGCTGGCCGACGGCCTCGACGCCCCGGCCCCGCGCACCCGTCCGCTGCCGTCCACGGTCGGCAGCCTGGCGGCCGGGCTGCACGAGGTCACCTCGACGCGCTCCCTGCTCGACCACGACCGGGCCTCGCTCGAGGCGATGGCCGAGGTGCTCGAGCGGATGCTCGTCGAGGTCGACGAGGTGGCCGACGAGGTCGAGGCGGTGGGCCGGCGCCGGGTCGTCGGCCGCGCCCCGGGCACGGATGTCACCGTGACCCTGAGCGGGGCCGCCGCGGTGGTCGAGGTCACGGTGGGGCGTGCGGCCACCCGGCACCATGCCGCCAACATCTCGCGCTTCCTGATGGACGCCTACGCCGACGCCCTGCGCCAGGTGGGCGAGCACGGCGTCGAGGAGGTCGTCGAGCGCTCGGTGTTCGGCGAGCTGCGCCGCATCGGCGACGACCCCACGGCCGTCGCCCAGCGCTTCCGCGTGATGTGACACCCGACCCACCGAACCAGAGACCGAGAAGGAGACGACGATGACGCTGAAGGTGGCTCTCGAGGCCCTGGCATCGGATGCCGGGGTGTGGGACGACGTGTCCACGACCCTGGGCAGTGCCCGCGACAGCGCGAGCGGCCTGACCGTGACGCAGGGGCAGATGTCCTGGGCGTCCGACGTGACGGGGCTGCTGCAGACCTACGAGGCGATGCGGTCCAAGACCGAAGGGCTGCTCGGGGGCGGCGCGACCCAGACCTCGACGATGGCGCAGGGGCTGCGCACCGTGAAGACGACCTACGAGGGGTCCGACCAGGCCGCGGTGGAGCGGCTGTCGTCGGCGTGGGCCCCGAAGGACGAGTGAGGAGAACGCGATGGACGACCTGGTGCAGCGCATCAACGACCTGATCGAGAAGATCAAGGGCAAGCTCGACGACCTCCTCGGCAAGGTCAACGACTTCCTCGGCTGGGTGCCGTGGGGCCTGGGCTGGCTCGCCGACAAGATCAAGGACGCCTGGAACTGGCTGTGCGGCAAGTTCGAGGAGTTCTGGGACGGCGTCACGAAGATCACCAGCAACATGGGCGACCGGGAGGCGCTCAGCTCGACGGCCACGACCTGGTCGACCTCGGTGGGCGGGCCGGTGAGCGCCCAGAAGGATGCCGTCGACGCCTCCGCGGTGCTCCGTGCCGACGACACCTGGGAGGGTGACGCGGCCGAGGCCTACGCGGGCAGGGCCAAGCAGCACCAGACGGCGCTGGAGAAGGTCGTCACGACCTACGTCACCGCCATGAGCAGCGCCCTCGACACCGTTCGGGCCGGGCTGGTGAAGTTCTACATGGGCCTGGTCACCGCGCTCGGCGCGCTCGTCGCCGGCATCATCGCGGCGCTCGCCTCGTCGGCCACGATCTTCGGCATCCCGGCCGGCATCTTCATCGCCGGTGGCGCCGCACTCATCGCGGTCGGGGCGTTCTACACCGGCGGCGAGCTGCTCAAGAGCGACTGCACCGCGGCCAACAACACCTTGATGCAGAAGATGAACGACAACAACGGCTTCCCGCACGCGGCCTGGCCGAGCGGAGCGGTGGTCTGAAGTGAGCAACGACGTCAGCGGCACCACCCTCTCCGACACCGACCGGCGACGGGAGGTGCTGCGCATCGCCGCCGCACTCGTGCTCGCACTGGGCGGGGGATCGGTCGCGCTGATGGCCCCCGAGGCCGTCACCCCCGGCACCGACGAATCGGCGGGTGTGGTGTGGCAGGTGGGCGCGCTGGGCGGTGTGCTGGCGCTCGCCCTCGTCGTCGGCGGCTCGCTGGCGCGCCTGGCCGGACGTGACGGCGACGGCTGGCTGCGCGCCGCCGTGGTCGTCGGGTGGCTCACCGTGCTGTGGCTGGTGCTCGGTGGGCTGTACGGCGTGCTGCAGGGCGTGCCGGCCGGCGATGCCGTCGGGGTCGGCTTCATCGTGGCCGTGCCCGCCGCCGCCGCCGTGGTGCTCGCCCTGGTCGGCCGGGCCGCCCGCCCTGCCGCCTGACTACAGTTCAGGCCATGAGCGCGACGACTGTGGCCGTCATCGGTGCCGGTGGCCGGATGGGCGCGACCGTGTGCCGCGCGGTCGAGGAGGCCGACGACCTCGAGCTCGTGGGGCGCTTCGACGTCGGTGACGACCTCGGCGACCTGGCGGGTGCCGACGTGGTCGTCGAGTTCTCGGTGCCGGACGCCTCGCCGGCCAACGTCGCGCACTGCGTGGCGCAGGGCGTGCACGTCGTGGTCGGCACCACCGGCTGGTCGCAGGACCGGCTCGCGACGTTGCGCGACCAGGTGGCCGACCACCCCGACGTCGGCGTGCTCGTCGCACCCAACTTCGCGATCGGCGCGGTGCTGATGATGGCGTTCGCCGCCAAGGCCGCCCGGTTCTACGAGTCGGTCGAGGTCGTCGAGCTGCACCACCCCGACAAGGTCGACGCCCCGTCCGGCACCGCGGCCCGCACCGCCGACCTGATCGGCGCCGCACGCGAGGATGCCGGGCTCGCCGCCGTCCCGGACGCGACCACCCACGACCCCGACGGCGCCCGCGGCGCGCACGTGCACGGCATCCCGGTCCACTCGGTGCGGTTGCGGGGGCTCGTGGCGCACCAGGAGGTGCTGCTGGGCAACGCCGGAGAGATGCTCACCATCCGGCACGACTCCTTCGACCGGGTGTCCTTCATGCCCGGGGTGCTCGCCGCGGTGCGTGCGGTCTCCGACCACCCCGGCGTCACGGTGGGGCTCGAGCACTACCTCGGCCTCGCCTGACCGAGCGCGTCCGGGCAGGTCAGGGGCCCGTGTAACGCCGGTGTTTCCGAACCCTCACGGCCCGCCACCCCCGCGGGGTGCGGACAACGTTGCGGGCCATTCACACGCGCCGCAGCCCACAGAAACACCCCGTCCATAGCGTCGTCCCCGTCCGACAACGAGGTGGGCGGCCTCACTGTCGCCCACCCGGATCTGTCTTCGGGAAGGGCACCAATGACCACCACGACCAATCCGTCCACCGCCGCCGCACCCCGCGCGGACCCCGGCCTGGGGGTCGTCGGGCCCGGTCGTTGGATCGAGCGCTGGAACGCCGACGACGAGACCTTCTGGAACGCCCGCGGCCGAGGCATCGCCCGCCGCAACCTGGGCTTCTCGGTCTTCGCCGAGCACATCGGCTTCTCGGTGTGGCTGCTCTGGTCGATCGTCGTCGTCTCGATGTCCGGCACGTTCGACGCGTCCGGCGCGCTGGTGGCCAGCGGCGCCAACGGCTGGGCACTCACCGCGGGTCAGGCGCTCACGGTGATCGCCGTCGCCTCCGGGGTCGGTGCCGTGCTGCGCATCCCCTACACCTTCGCGGTGCCGATCTTCGGTGGCCGCAACTGGACCGTCGTGTCGGCGCTGCTCCTGCTCGTGCCGACGCTCGGCCTGGCCTGGGTGGTGCAGCACCCGGAGGTGCCGTTCGGGGTGCTGCTGCTCGTCGCGGGGACCGCCGGCTTCGGCGGCGGCAACTTCGCGTCGTCGATGTCGAACATCACCTACTTCTTCCCCGACCGCGAGAAGGGCTGGGCGCTCGGGCTGAACGCCGCCGGCGGCAACATCGGCGTCGCCATCGCCCAGAAGCTCGTGCCGCTGGCGATCGGCCTGGGCGGGCTGGCCGCGGGCCTGTCCAACGCCGGGTTCCTCTACGTGCCGTTCGCCATCGTCTCCGCCGTGCTCGCCTACCGCTACATGGACAACCTGCGCGAGGCCAAGGCCGACCCCGGCCCGACCGCTCGTTCGACCCACCACGTGCACACCTGGTTGATGGCGCTGCTCTACATCGGCACCTTCGGTTCGTTCATCGGCTACTCCGCCGCCTTCCCGACCCTGCTCAAGGTCGTCTTCGAGCGCCCCGACATCGCCCTGACCTGGGGCTTCCTCGGTGCCCTCGTCGGCTCGCTGTCCCGCCCCCTGGGTGGCCGGCTCGCCGACCGGCACGGCGGGTCGGTGGTCACGATCGCGAGCTTCGTCACCATGGCGGTGGGCGGGGTCGTGGCCGTCGTCGGCGTGCAGCAGAAGAGCCTGCCGATCTTCTTCGCCAGCTTCATGCTGCTGTTCGTCGCGACGGGCGTCGGCAACGGCTCGACCTACCGGATGATCCCGGCGATCTTCAGCCGGATCGCGACCCGTGAGGTCGGCGACCCTGCCGCGCTGGAGTACCGGCGCCGGGCTGCCGGCGCGGTCGGCATCATCTCGGCGGTCGGCGCACTGGGCGGGTTCGTCATCCCGTTCGTCTACAAGTTCGCCAAGGAGGAGTACGGCTCGATCGTGCCGGCACTTCAGGCCTACGTCCTGGTGTTCCTCGCCCTGGCCGTGCTCACCTGGGCCGTCTACGTGCGCCGCGGCGCCACGATGTCGGGGGTCTGACCCCGCCATGACCCCGATCCCGACCCACTGCCCCTACTGCGCCCTCCAGTGCGCGCAGTCGTTGCGGGTCGTCGCGGATGCCGTGCCACCGGTTCAGGTCGCGGCGCGCGACTTCCCGACCAACCGGGGCGGCATGTGCCAGAAGGGCTGGACCTCGGCCGAGGTGCTCACGGCGACCGACCGCCTGACGACCCCGCTCGTGCGCGAGCGCGGCGCGGACGGTCGGCGCGGGCCCCTCGAGCCGGCGAGCTGGGACGAGGCGCTCGACCTCGTGCACGCACGTCTCGTGCAGATCCAGCAGCGGCACGGCCACGACGCCGTCGCGGTGTTCGGCGGGGGCGGGCTCACCAACGAGAAGGCCTACACGCTGGGCAAGTTCGCCCGGGTCGTGCTCCGCACGCCGCTACATCGACTACAACGGCCGGTTCTGCATGTCGTCGGCCGCAGCCGGTGCCAACCGGACCCTCGGCATCGACCGCGGCCTCACCTTCCCGCTGGCCGACCTCGGGCGGCGCGGACGCCGTCCTGGTCGTCGGTTCGCAACCTCGCCGAGACGATGCCGCCACTCGTCCAGCACCTCGCCGGCGCGCGGTCGCCGTGGGGGCCTGCTCGTGGTCGACCCCCGGCGCATCGGCGACGGCCCGGCTCACCGACGACGGGGCCGGCATCCACCTCGCGCCGGTGCCGGGCACCGACCTCGTCGTGCTCCTCGCGCTGACCCACGTGCTCGTCGACGAGGGCCTGGTCGACGAGGAGTACGTCGCCGAGCGCACCACCGGGTGGGATGCCGTGCGCGCCTCGGTCAGCCGGTGGTGGCCCGAGCGGGCGGAGGCGGTGTGCGGCATCCCCGCCGCACACGCTGCGCGTGACCGCGCGCCGGCTCGCGGCTGCGGCCCCGGTGCACGGCGGGCCGGGGTGCCTACGTGCTCACCGGCCGGGGCGTCGAGCAGTCGCACCCAGGGCACCGACGGGGTCTCGGCCGCCATCAACCTCGCGCTCGCGCTCGGCCTGCCCGGACGCGCTGGGCTCCGGCTACGGCCCGCTCACCGGTCAGGGCAACGGCCAGGGCGGTCGCGAGCACGGCCAGAAGAGCGACCAGCTGCCCGGGTACCGGATGATCGACGGACCCCGCGGCCCGCGCGCACGTCGCCGCGGTGTGGGGCGTGGACCCCGACGCCCTCCCCGGCCCGGGTGTCCCGGCCGTGGAGCTGCTGTCGCGGCTCGGCACGCCGGGCGGCCCGAGAGCGCTGCTCGTGCACGGGGCCAACCCCGCGGTCTCGGCCCCCAACGTCTCGGCCGTGCGCGAGCGCGCTCGGCCGCGCTGGACCTGCTCGTCGTCGGCGACTTCGTGCCCTCCGAGACGGCCCGGATGGCCGACGTCGTGCTGCCCGTGACCCAGTGGGCCGAGGAGGAGGGCACCATGACGACCCTCGAGGGCCGCGTCGTGCGCCGCCGCAAGGCGCTCGACCCGCCCGGTGAGGCGCGCTCGGAGCTGTGGCTGTGGGCCGAGCTCGCGCGCCGGTTCGGGCACCACCTCAGCGACGACGCCCGCGAGGTCTTCGACGAGCTGGCCCGGGCGTCCGCGGGTGGCCGTGCCGACTACTCGGCGATCACGTACGACCGGCTCGACGCGGGGGAGGCCCTGTTCTGGCCCTGCTCGGCCCAGGCGCCGGACGGGCACACCGCGTCTGTTCCTGGACCGGTTCCCGACCGACGACGGCCGCGCCCACCTCGTCGCGGTCGACCACCACGGGCCGGCCGACGACGTCAGCGCCGCGATGCCGGTGCACCTCGTCACCGGGCGGCTGCTGCACCACTACCAGTCCGGCGCGCAGACCCGCCGGGTCGCCCAGCTCGTCGAGGCCGCACCGGGGCCGCTGCTCGAGATCCACCCGGTGCTCGCGGACACCCACGGCGTGACCGACGGGCGATGCCGTGCGCGTCACCTCCGCCCGCGGCGAGCTCGTCGCGACGGCGTCGGTGACCGGTGCGATCCGGCCGGACACCGTCTTCCTGCCGTTCCACTGGGCCGGGGAGCGCAGCGCGAACCTGCTCACCAACGACGCGACCGACCCGGTGTCCGGGATGCCCGAGTTCAAGGTCTGCGCGGTCCGGCTCGACCGGGTCGACCGCCGACGTCGACGCGGGAGGCCGTCGCATGAGGCGGGTCGTCGTCGTCGGCCACGGGATGGTCGGCTCACGCTTCGTCGAGGAGCTCGTCGCGGCCGATCCGGCGGTCGCGGTGACGGTGCTCGGGAAGGAGCCGCTCGCGGCCTACAACCGGGTGCTGCTGTCGAGCGTGGTCGCCGGGTCGAAGAGCCCCGAGGTGCTCGGCATCGCCGCGCCGGCGCACGCCCGGGTCGAGGTGCTGACCGGGGTCGCCGCGGTGGACGTCCAGCGATCGCCGGAAGGTGGTGCTCGACGACCGAGGCCGCGAGCACCCCTACGACGAGCTGGTGCTCGCCACCGGGTCTGCGGCCCGCGTCCCCCCGATCCAGGGTGTCGCCTACGACGAAGGCCTCGTCGAGGGCGTGTTCGTGCTCAAGGACATGGCCGACGCGACCGGCATCGTCGCCGCCGCCGAGGCGGGGCGCCGGGCCGTCGTGCTCGGCGCCGGCGTGCTGGGTGTCGAGGTCGCGACCGGGCTGGCCCGCCGGGGCCTGGCGGTGCGCGTGGTGCACCTCGCCGACCGGCTCATGGAGCGCCAGCTCGGCTGGGAGGCCTCGCAGGTGGCGGTCGCCGGCCTGCAGCGGCTCGGCATCACCACCCACGTCGGCGCCTCGGTCGTCGGCGTGACGACCCGCCGCGGCCGGCTCGAGAGCGTGCGCTTCGGCGACGGGCTCGAGGCCAGCGCCGACCTGTTCGTCATGTGCACCGGCACCGTGCCGGAGACCCTGCTGGCTCGCCGTGCCGGCCTGACCGTGCGACCGGGGGGTCGTCGTCGACGGCGACCTGGCCAGCCCTGACGACGCACACGTGTACGCCATCGGCGACTGCGCGCAGCCGCCGTCGGGTGCCACCGGACTCGTCGCGCAGGGCTGGCAGCAGGCGACCCGGCTCGTCGCCCGCCTGACCGACCAGACCCTGACCGCGCCCGTCGAGGCGCACCCACGACGTCGTGCGGGTCAAGGCGACCGGCATGTCGATGGTGAGCATGGGCGTCTGCGGCGACTTCGACCGCGACGACCCGCGCTACCGGGTGCTGTCGCTCAAGGACCCCGAGCGCGGGCGCTACGTCGAGGTCGTCGTCGCGTCGGGGCAGCTCGTCGGTGCGACCTGCATCGGCGACGCGGACGTCGCCGCGACCCTCTCGGCCGCTCTACACCCGCTCGTTGCCGGTGCCCGACGACCCGGCGCTGCTGCTGGTGCGGGCGCTCGCCGGCGGCGGCACGGCATCCGCCGCGAAGCGGCCGCGACGAGCTGGCCGACGAGGACCGGGTGTGCACGCTGCAACTGGGTCACGGCGGGCCGCATCCGGGAGGCCGTGCACGGCGGCTGCAGGTCGGTCGCCGACGTGGCGGCCGAGACCCGGGCCAGCACCGGCTGCGGTGACTGCGCCGGCGTCGTCGGCGCCCTGCGTCACCGCCGCGCACCGCCATGAGCCACACGACCAGAACCCTGGTGAGGAGCACGTCATGAGTCGAGCACGTCGTCGTCGTCGGTGGGGGCATGGTCGCCCACCGGCTCGTGGAGGCCCTGCGCGCCCGCGACACCGGGTCGGCCTGGCACGTCACCGTCCTCGCCGAGGAGCCGCGGCGCCCGTACGACCGGGTCGCGCTCACCACCTACTTCTCCGGCTCGACCCCGAGGACCTGGCCCTGGGCGACCCGAGCCTCTGGGACGACCCGCTGGTGACCCTGCGCACCGGAGCCCGCGCGGTCACCGTCGACCGTGCGGCGCGCACGGTCACGACCGCCGATGGTGCGGCACGTCGACTTACGACCACCTCGTCCTGGCCACCGGCTCCTACGCCTGGGTGCCGCCGGTGCCCGGCGCGGACCTGGCCGGGGTCTTCGTCTACCGCACGGTCGACGACGTCGCCGCCCTGCGTGGCTGGGTGCGCACCCGCGAGCGTCGAGCTCGGCCGCCCGGTGCGGGGCGCCGTCATCGGCGGCGGCCTGCTCGGGCTCGAGGCCGCCGGCGCGCTCGTCGGGCTCGGGGCGTCGCGACCACGGTCGTCGAGTTCGCGCCGCGGCTGATGGCCGCTGCAGGTCGACGAGGGCGGCGGCGAGGCGCTGCGCCGGCTCATCGAGGGGCATGGGTGTCGACGTGCGGCTCGGCACGGCACCGCGAGTCGATCGAGGCCGACGGCGACGGCCGGGTGGCCGCGCTGCGTCTCGCCGGCGACGAGGTGCCGACGCCGTTCCGGTCGACGTCGTGGTGTTCGCCACCGGCGTGCGGCCGCGCGACGAGCTCGCCGCGCCGGCCGGGCTGGCGATCGGCGCGCGGGGCGGGGTGGTCGTCGACGAGGCCTGCCGGACGGACGACGCCAGGCGTCTGGGCGATCGGCGAGGTCGCCTGCATCGACGGCCGCTGCCTGGGCCTCGTCGCGCCCGGCTACGCGATGGCGGAGATCGTCGTCGACCGGCTGCTCGGCGGCGAGGCGACCTTCCCGGGCGCCGACCTGTCGACCAAGCTCAAGCTGCTCGGGGTCGACGTCGCGTCGCTTCGGTGACGCCTTCGCGACGACGCCGGGTGCCCTCGAGGTCGTCTACGCCGACCCGGTCGCCGGGGTCTACAAGAAGCTCGTGCGTCACCGACGACGCCCGCACCCTGCTCGGCGGCGTCCTCGTCGGCGACGCCTCGGCCTACGCCTCGCTGCGGCCGATGGTCGGGGCCGAGCTCGGCGGCGACCCCGCGCCTGTGGCTGCTGCCCGAGGGCGCCGGCGCGGAACGACCCCAGACCGAGCTGCCCGACGACGCCGCGGTCTGCTCCTGCAACAACGTGACCGCCGGCGCCATCCGCGACGCCGTGACCGAGCACGGCTGCCCGACGTGGCGGCGGTCAAGGCGTGCACGCGGGCCGGCACGTCGCTGCGGGTCCTGCCTCCCGCTGGTGAAGAAGCTGATGGGCGCCGAGCTGGCCAGGGCGGGAGTCACGCTGTCAGCACGGCGCTGTGCGAGCACTTCGGCCCTGTCGCGGGCCGCAGCTGTTCGACGTCGTGCGGGTCAGCGAGCTGCGCACCTTCAGCGAGATCATCGCCCGGTTCGGCACCGGCCGGGGCTGCGACATCTGCAAGCCGGTGGTCGCCTCGATCCTCGCCTCGCTCGACGACGAGCACGTGCTCGACCGCGGACCGGGCCGCGCTGCAGGACACCAACGACCGCGTCATGGCCAACCTGCAGAAGGACGGCACCTACTCGGTCGTGCCGCGCGTCCCGGGCGGCGAGATCACGCCCGAGCAGCTGGTCGCTCATCGGCCAGGTGGCGCAGGACTTCGGCCTCTACACGAAGATCACCGGCGGCCAGCGGATCGACCTGTTCGGTGCCCGGCTCGAGCAGCTGCCGGCCATCTGGGCGCGGCTGGTGGACGGCGGGATTCGAGTCCGGCCACGCCTACGGCAAGGCGCTGCGCACGGTGAAGTCGTGCGTCGGCTCGACGTGGTGCCGCTTCGGCGTCCAGGACTCGGTCGGCATGGCGGTCGCTCCTCGAGCTGCGCTACCGCGGCCTGCGCAGCCCCGCACAAGCTCAAGCTGGGCGTCTCCGGGTGCGCCCGCGAGTGCGCCGAGGCCCGCGGCAAGGACGTCGGCGTCATCGCGACCGACAAGGGCTGGAACATCTACGTGGGCGGCAACGGCGGCTTCACCCCGCGGCACGCCCAGCTGCTCGCCGAGGACGTCGACGACGAGACCGTGATCGCGATCATCGACCGCTTCCTCATGTACTACGTGCGCACCGCCGACCGGCTGCAGCGCACGGCGCCCTGGCAGCAGGAGCTACGAGGGCGGCCTGGACCGGATCCGCGAGATCGTGGTCGACGACGCACTCGGCATCGGCGCCGACCTCGACGCGCACATGGCCCGCCACGTCGACGACTACGAGGACGAGTGGGCCGCGGTGCTGCGCGACCCCGAGCGGCTGCGCCAGTTCTCGTCGTTCGTCAACGCCCCCGACGTCGCCGACCCGACGCTGGCGTACGTCAGCGAGCGCGGCCAGCGACGCCCGGCGACCGGGGCCGAGCGTGCCGCCGGCGGCACGGCATCCGGACCCGTCCTCATCGCTTCGACCACCCTGGAGGTTCGCTCATGACCGCCGTCGCCGACCGGCTCACACGAGTCGACATCTGTTCCCTGCACGACCTCACCCCCGAGCTGGGGGTCGCCGCTCTCGTCGGTGTCGAGCAGGTCGCCCTGTTCCGCCTCGCCGACGACCGGGTGTTCGCGGTGTCGAACATCTGCCCGTTCTCGGGCGCCGCCGTGATGGCGCGCGGCATCACCGGCTCGCGCGGGGACGTGCCGACCATCGCGTCGCCCGTCTACAAGCAGGTGTTCTCGCTCGCGGACGGCCGCTGCCTGGACTCGGTCGACAAGGTTCCGGTGCCCGGCCGTGGACCCGACTTGGCGGTGTACGCCGTGAGCGTTGACGATGGTCGGGTGACCATCGACCTCATGGCTCCTGCGTGACGACCCTCGTCGGGCTGGACCTCGCCGGCCGCCGCGTCCTCGTCGTGGGCGCCGGTGTCGTCGGCACGCGCCGCGCCCGGCGGCTGGTCGAGGACGGCGCCCTGGTCGTGCTCGTCGACCCGAGCCCGTCGGACGACGCGCTGAGGATGGCCAGCCACGGAGACGTCGAGGTGGTGCGCCGCGGCGTGGTCGAGGACGACCTCCGGGAGGCCTGGCTCGTCGTGGCGGCCACCGCCGACCCGGTGCTCAACGCGCAGGTGGCGGGCTGGTGCGAGCAGCGCCGCACGTGGTGCGTCAACGCCTCCGACGGCCGCGACGGCACGGCCCGGGTGGCGGCGACGAGCACGCACGGCGACCTCGCCCTCGGGGTCGTGTCGGTCGGCGACCCCGACCCGCGACGCGTCGCGTCGGTGCGCGACGCGCTGGCGCAGCACCTCGAGTCCGGCGCGGTCGACCTGCGTCGCCGTCGCAAGCGGCGCGGTCGGGTCGTGCTCGTCGGCAGCGGACCGGGCGACCCGGGGCTGGTGCCGATCGCCGGGCTCGAGGCCCTGGCGACCGCGGACGTCGTCGTCACCGACCGGCTCGGCGCCACGGGGCTGCTCGACCGCCTGCCCGCCGACGTCGAGATCGTCAACGTCGGCAAGAGCCCGACGAACCACCCGGTGCCGCAGGCCGAGATCAACCGGATCCTCGTCGACCGGGCCCTCCAGGGGCTCACCGTCGTGCGCTTCAAGGGCGGCGACCCCTACGTGTTCGGACGCGGCGGGGAAGAGGTGCACGCCTGCCGCGAGGCCGGGGTCGAGGTGACCGTCGTGCCCGGCATCACCGCGGCGTTCAGCGTTCCGGCGCTGGCCGGCATCCCGGTGACGCAGCGCGGCGTCGCGACGTCGGTGCACGTGTCGTCCGGGCACGTCGGAGCGGATGCCGCGTCGCTCGCGGCGCTCGCGGCCGGGGCGACCGTCGTCTACCTCATGGCGGTGTCGGCCCTGCCGGACATCTGCGCCGCGGCGCTGGCGGCCGGGGTGGCCGCCGACCTGCCGGTCGCGATGGTCGAGCAGGGCTCGACCGCCCGGGAGCGAGTCACCCGGGCCACGATGGCGACCGCGGCTGCGGTGGCCGAGCGCGAGGGCGTGCGCCCGCCGGCGATCGTGGTCATGGGGCTCGTCGCTGCAGCGGGCTTCCTCGACGACCCGGTGTGTGCCACGACGGAGGCGTTGGTCGGTGACTGAGCACCCGTCGGGTCCCGTGCTCGCGGGGTGCGTCATCGCGGTGACCGCCGACCGTCGGTTCAAGGAGCTCGCGGCGGCGCTCGAGCGGCGTGGCGCGACCGTGGAGCACGCCCCGGCCCTCGAGGTCGTGCCACACCTCGACGACGAGAGCCTGGTCGAGTCCACCCGCGCCATCCTCGCGAACCCACCGGACGTCGTGGTCGCCACGACGGGCATCGGCTTCCGCGGGTGGATCGAGGCGGCGGATGCCGTGGGTCTGGCCGACGAGCTCCTCGACGTCCTGGGCGCGGCCCGCCTCATCGCCCGCGGGCCCAAGGCGCGAGGGGCGATCGAGGCGGCCGGCCTGACCGCCGACTGGGTGGCGACCTCGGAGACCGCCGCCGAGATCCAGCAGTTCCTCCTCGCCGAGGGGGTGGCCGGGCTGCGCATCGCCGTGCAGCACCACGGCAGCGGTGCCGACGGGCTCGACGAGGCGTTCGCCGAGGCCGGGGCGATCGTCGCCAGCGTCGTCGTCTACAGCTGGGGGCCGTCCGACCCCGACGTGCTCGCCGCCTCCGTGCGCAAGACCGCCGACGGCCTCATCGACGCCGTGGTGTTCACGTCGGCACCGGGCGTGGTGGCCTGGCTGGCCATGGCATCCGACGAGGACCTCGTCGCGATCCGTCGGCACAACCTCGCCGGGCGGCTGGTGCTGGCCACGGTCGGCCCGGTGACGGCCGCGCCGTTGGAGGACGCCGGCCTGCAGCCACTCGTCCCCACCCGCTGGCGGCTGGGGGCCGTCGTCCGTGAGCTCGTGACGCACTACGCCGAGCAGGCGCCGATCGAGACGGTGGCCGGTCCGCTGTCGGTGCGTGCCCGGGGCGCGGTGCTCGACGGCAGGGCGCTCGAGCTGACCCCGGCCGGTGCGGTCATCCTCGGTGAGCTGGCCGCGGCGCGCGGAGCCGTCGTGTCGCGCGAGCGGATCCAGGCGCTGCTGCCGGGCAGCTCGAGCGACGGTCACGCGGTCGAGACGGCGATCGCCCGGCTGCGTGAGACGTGCGGCTCCAAGGACATCGTGCGCACCGTGGTCAAGCGCGGCTATGCCCTGTCCCTGGCCCCGGCGCCGTGAGCCCCGCCATCGTCCTGTGCGCCCACGGGACGCGTGACCCACTCGGGCGCCAGACCGTTCGCTCCGTGGTGGCCGCGGTCGCCGAGCGGCTGCCCGGCGTCGAGGTGCTCGAGGCCTACGTGGACGTGCACGGGCCGGACGTCGCCGAGGTCGTCGCCGGCCTGCCGAGCGCCGAGGGGGATGACGTGGCGGGCGTGGTCGTGCCGCTGCTCCTCGCCGCGGGCTACCACGTGCACGTCGACATCGCGCACGCCGTCGCCGACCGGCCCGACGTGCGCAGCACCGGAGCGCTCGGGCCGGACGACCTGCTCGTCGACGTGCTCGTGGAGCGGCTCGAGGCCGCGGGGGCGCTGCGCGGTGGGTCGGTGGTGCTGGCCCCGGCCGGGTCGAGCGACGCCCGGGCACAGGCCGACAGCGCCGACATGGCGGCCAGGCTCGAACAGCGTTGGGGCGGAACGGTGCACCTCGGGTATGCCGCTGGACCCGTACCCTCGGTGGCCGACGCCGTGACGGCGGCCCGCGCCGCCACGGGCGGGGAGCCGGTCGCGGTGGCGTCCTACCTGCTGGCGCCGGGGTTCTTCCAGCGGCGGGTCGAGGAGTCTGGCGCCGACGTCGTCACCGCCCCGATCGCGCCGCACCCGCTGCTCGTCGAGATCGTGCTGGCTCGCTACCGCGCCGCGCTCGAGGCGTAGGCGGGCCTCGCACCCGGCCGGCTCAACCCCAGCCGAGCGCCCGCAGCAGCGCGGCGGTGGCCCCGGCGGCGAGCACGATGACCAGGAAGTTCGCGCGCAGCATCAGCAGCACGACGGCCACGCCCACGGCGACGATCCGCGCGTCGAGCACGAGTGAGCCGCCCGGGCCGACGACCGTCTGCACGACGACGAGGGCCGCGAGCAGGGCCACCGGCAGCAGGGTCGTGACCCGTTGGGTGCGCTCGCCGGCGAGCCAGCTGTCGGGCACGAGGTAGCCCGCCAGCTTGATGAGCAGTGACGCCACGGAGGCGACGACCACGGCGACCCAGAGCGTCACGGCGTCGGGTCCGATCCGGGAAGGCTGCCGTCGGCACCCTCGAGCGGCCCCTCGTGGCGGCCGGGATGGCGCAGCCCGACGACGAGTGCGGCCGCAGCGGCCAGGATGACGGGCACGCCGGCGGGCAGGATCGGCGAGGTGAGCAGGGCGATGAAGACCGCGAGCACGGCGGTGGCCGTGGCGTCGCGGCTGCGCAGGCGCGGCCAGAGGAGGGCGACGAAGGCGGCGGCAGCGGCGGCATCCAGACCGAGCGTGCGCGGGTCGCCGAAGGCGTTGCCGAGCAGGGAGCCGGCGAGGGTGGACAGGTTCCACAGCACGAAGACGGCAAGGCCGGTCTGCCAGAACCCGAGCCGCTGCGCCCGCAGCTCGGGCTGGGCGATGCCGACCGCCGTCGACTCGTCGATGGTGAGGTGGGCGGCCACGATCCGGCGCACGCCGCTGACCCCGAGGAACCGTGAGGTCTGCAGGCCGTAGAGCCCGTTGCGGATGCCGAGCATGGACGCCGTCGCGATCGCCGCGGGCGCCGCGCCCAGGCCGCCGGTGCCGATGATGCTGACGAACGCGAACTGCGAGCCGCCGGTGAACATCAGCAGGGACAGCAGCTGCGCCTGCCAGAGGTCGAGCCCGGCCGCGACGGCGAGTGCGCCGAAGCTGATGCCGTAGGTGCCGCTGGCGATGCCGACGCTCCAGGCCTGCCGGACCACCTCACGACGGCGGGTGTCGGGCAGGGTCGGCTCGGTCGCCGCCTCGCTCGGTGCCTCGCCCGCTCCCTCGCTCACCCGACCGGGTCCTCCCCGAGATCGGCGGTGAGGCGCACCTCGCGCAGCGTGTCGCCGTCGGGGGAGACGACGCGGTCGCGGAAGGCGCCGTCGGGGGCGAACCCGGAGGCGGTCAGGAAGGCGCGGGTGCGCTCGTCGTCGGTGAGCAGCCACAACGTGACCGACTCGGCACCGGCCTCGGCGAGCAGGTCGACGCTCGCGTTCAGCAGGCGCGAGCCGTGGCCCTGGCGGCGGGCATCGGGGTGCACGGCGAGCACGGTGACCTCACCGGCCGCGCTGCCGGCGTCCGGGTCCTGCGACGGGCCGATGGCGGCGAGGCCGACGACCTGCTCGCCGGCGCAGGCGACGAGCAGCCGGTGCACGCCCTCGGGCGGCGCCGCGAGGCTCTCGCGCCAGGTGCGGGCGAACGCGTCGGGCTCGAAGAGGGAGACGACCTCGTCGGGGACACGACCGGCGTACGCCTCGCGGAACACGGTCGCCTGCACCATGCCGATGGCGGGGGCGTCGTTGGGGCGGGCCCTGCGCACGCTCGCGTCGGCGAGTGGCCCGGCCTCGGACCCGGGGGAGTGCTCGTGCGGGTGGCCGTGCCCGTGGTCGTCGGCCACGTCACTGCCCCCGGAAGGCCGGGGTGCGGCGCTCGGTGAAGGCGCGACGGCCCTCGGCCAGGTCGTCGCTGGCCCAGGCCGACGCGAACGCGGCCTCGTAGCGCGCGACCTCGGCGTGGTTGTCGTGGTGGGCGTCGAAGCCGATCTTCGAGCCGACCTGGCTGAGCGGGGCGAGCGCTGCCGCCCGGGCGGCGAGGGCCTGCGCATCGGCGAGGTCGCCGCGGTGCTGGGCGAACCCGAGGCGCCACGCGTCGTCGGCATCCAGCACGGTGCCGGTGAGCACCATCAGCCGGGCCGCGCCCTCGCCCCAGGTGCGGGCGACCCGGTCGAGGGTCCAGTGGTCGACCATCAGGCCGAGCTTGGCGACCGGCACGGCGAACCGGGCGGCCGGGCCGACGACGCGGACGTCGCAGGCGATGGCGAGCTGCATCCCGAGGCCCATGCAGGAGCCCTCGATGGCGGCGACGGTCGTCACCGGGGCGGCGGCGAGGTGTTCGAGCACCTCGGCGAGGCGGGAGGTGAACGAGACGTCCTCGAGCTCGGTGAGGTCGGCGCCGGCGCAGAAGTGGCCCTCGGCACCGGTGACCACGATGGCGCGCGCGTCGTCGGCCAGGGCGCTGACCACCGCGCGGTGGAGGTCCTCGAGGGCCTCGAGGTTCAGGGCGTTGCGGCGGTGGGTGCGGTCGATCGTGACGGTGGCGACCCGGTCGGTGGTCTCGAGGTGGATGGGCACCCCTCGACAGTACCGAGCGGGTGCCCGGGTGCCGGGTCCGGTCCGCGGCATCCGGGTTCGACCCTCGGCACCGGGTTGTCACGATCGCCCGACACGACAAGGCTGGGAGGCACACTCGGCACGAGTACCCCCGACACGAGGAGAACAACTGATGGCGACCACCCGCACCGCTTCCGCCCACTGGGAGGGCTCCCTCATGGAGGGCGCCGGCCAGGTGTCGCTCGAGTCGAGCGGCATCGGCACGTACGACGTGTCGTGGCCCGCGCGCACCGAGGCGGCGAACGGCAAGACCAGCCCCGAAGAGCTCATCGCGGCCGCCCACTCGACGTGCTACTCGATGGCGCTCTCGCACGGTCTCGCCCAGGCCGGCAACCCGCCGGCAACGATCGACACGACCGCCGCCGTCACCTTCCAGCCCGGCACTGGCATCACCGGCGTCGCGCTCAAGGTCGTCGGCGCCGTGCCCGGCATCACCGCCGAGCAGTTCGAGGAGGCCGCCCAGGCCGCCAAGACCGGCTGCCCGGTCAGCCAGGCCCTGTCGGTGCCGATCACGCTCGAGGTGCACTTCTCGGAGTGATCGCTGCCCCTTCGGATGCCGTGCGCGCCGGCCGGGTTCGCCCCGACCGGCGCGCCGCGCGTTCGGAGGCGCCGTTAGGGTCGAAGGCACCTCCAACTTTTCGCTCGTGGCCCGGTTCTCCGCCGGGTCGAACCAGAGAGGCAGGACCGTCGTGACGACGAAGAACGACTTCACCGAGGACGAGTGGAACCGCGTTCGGCGCGCCCCGCTCGTGGCCGGGCTCGCGATCTCGCTGGCCGACCCGGGCGGCCCGATCGAGACCGCCAAGGAGTCGATGGCGACGCTGAAGAACGCGACCAACCCGCCCTCGCGTGAGCAGCTGCTCAGCGAGGTCGCGCTGGACATCCAGGAGCTGGCGCAGCAGCGCACCAACCCGCTCAAGGGGTTCAAGCCGGCTGGTCCGAACCCCGGTGAGGGTGTGCTCGAGGAGCTGCGCGGTGTCGTCGCGATCGTCGCGGCGAAGGCGACGGCCGAGGAGAGTGCCGCGTTCGGCACCTGGCTGGTGACGGCGGCGCAGGCTGCGGCGGATGCCGCCAAGGACGGTGGCTTCATGGGCTTCGGTGCCCAGCAGGTCAGCGACCGCGAGCAGGCCATGATCGACAAGGTCACCGAAGCCGTCACCGGCTGAGGAGAGCAGCGCGCGGGCGACGGCTGGCGGCCTACGATTTCGGCCGTGAGCTCCTCGCTGACGGTTCGCCCGGCTCGGGTCGAGGACGCGGCGCAGATGGCGCGCGTGAATGTGCAGTGCTGGCAGGAGACCTACCGGGGGCTCATGCCGGACGCGGTGCTCGACGACCCGGGCTTCGTGGCGGCTCGGGAGCGGTTCTGGACCGCCGCGATGACCGACGAGCGCTACCGCGAGAACCGCACTGCTGTCGCCGAGCGGGACGGCCGGTTGGTCGGGGTCGCCATGTCAGGGCCACCCCTGGACGCCGGGCCGGAGTGGGCGAGGCAGCTGTACGTGCTCTACGTGCGCGCGGCCGACCACGGCACGGGTGCTGGGCCGGCGCTGCTGGAGGCCGTCGTCGCTCCGGAGGAGTCGGTGGCGCTGTGGGTGGCCGACCCGAACCCTCGTGCCCAGGCCTTCTACCGCAAGCACGGCTTCGTCCCCGACGGGGCGGCCCAGGTCGAGCGTGGGGTGCGGGAGATCCGCATGGTCCGCGGCACCGTCGGTCGTCGATGACGACAAGAGCCCGGCGCGTGCTGTCGAATCCGCCCCTTCCCGTTCGACGCATGGGTGAGCCAAGGTTGAACCGGTCAACGGGGTGCTGGAGGCGGTCTACCTGGTCTTCAACGAGGGCTACACCGCCACCGCCGGCGAGCGGTGGACACGTTCGGAGCTGTGCCAGGAGGCGATGCGCCTCGGCCGGATGCTTGCCGCCCTGGCAGCCGGCGAGTCCGAGACCCATGCACTGGTGGCCCTGATGGAGCTCCACGGGTCCCGCCTTCGCGCCCGCACCGGGCCCGACGGCGACGTCATCACGCTCGACCAGCAGGACCGTGCCCGCTGGGACCGGTTGTTGATCACGCACGGTCTCGCGGCGCTCGATCGGGCCGAAGAGCTCGACGGCACCGGCTCCTACGCGATCCAGGCGAAGATCGCGGCCTGCCACGCCAGGGCACCGCGTGCTGAGGACACCGACTGGGTTCGCATCGCCTCCCTGTACGGCGACCTCGTGGCGTTGACCCGCTCGCCGATCGTCGAGCTGAACCGCGCGGTCGCCGTGTCGATGGCCGACGGACCGGCTGCCGGGCTCGCTGTGACCGACGGATTGGTCGACGTGGCCGCGCTGAGCAGCTACCACCTGCTGCCGAGCGTGCGCGGCGACCTGTTCGCCAGGCTCGGCCGCTCCGTGGAGGCACGAGCGGAGTTCGAGCGTGCCGCCGAGCTCACCTCGAACCAGGCCGAGCGCGCACATCTGCTCGCCCGGGCGAGCAGACCGGATGGGGTGCCGCACCCCTAGAGTCAGTTGTCATGCCCTCGCTCGCGACGAACTGGGCCGGTAACCACACCTACCGCGCCGCATCCATCGCCCACCCGACCTCGCTCGACGAGCTCAGCTCGCTGGTGGCCGGGTCGTCGCGGATCCGCGCCCTGGGGTCGCGCCACTCGTTCTCCGACCTGACCGACACCGAGGGCGTGCTGGTCGACCTCGCCGGTCTTGCTCCCGACATCCGGATCGACCCCGGCTCCGCGACCGTCTCCCTCGGGGGTGGGGTGCGGTACGGCCCGCTGTGCCGGGCTCTGGAGGCGCAGGGCTGGGCCCTGGCCAACCTGGCGTCCCTGCCGCACATCTCCGTCGCCGGTGCGGTGGCCACCGGGACGCACGGCTCGGGAGACCGCAACGGTTCCCTCGCCTCGGCCGTCGCCTCGCTCGAGGTCATGGGGCCGGATGGTGAGAGCCGCCGCGTCGAGCGGGGCGACCCGGACTTCGAGGGGTCCGTGGTCGCACTCGGCGCCCTGGGGATCGTCACCCGGCTCGAGCTCGACATCGAGCCGACCTACCTGGTCCGGCAGGAGGTCCGCACCGGGCTGACCTGGGCCACCGTCGAGAAGTGCTTCGACGACATCACCTCGGCGGGCTACAGCGTCAGCCTGTTCACCCGCTACGACGAGCAGACCGTCGACCAGCTGTGGGTCAAGAGCCGCTCCGAGGAGCCGCCCGTCGAGGACCTGTTCGACACGCTGCCGGCCGCTGAGACGATGCACATGATCCGTGGGGGGTCGGTGGATGCCGTCACCGCCCAGGGGGGCGTCACCGGACCCTGGCTCGACCGGTTGCCGCACTTCCGGATGGAGTTCACCCCGAGTGCGGGGGAGGAGCTGCAGAGCGAGTACTTCATCCCTCGACAGCACGCGGTGAGCGCTGTCGAGGCGCTGCGCGGAATCGCGACGTCGTTGACGCCGCTCCTCCACGTCGCCGAGATCCGTACGGTGGCGCCCGACCAGCACTGGCTCAGCGGGGCCTACGGCCGAGACACCGTCGCGTTCCACTTCACGTGGGTACGCGACGAGCCGGCCGTGCGGGCGCTGGTGCGTGACGTCGAGCGCGTCCTGGCACCTCTCGAACCCCGGCCGCACTGGGGCAAGGTGTTCGAGATGCAGGCCCCGGCCCTGGCGCGCGCGTTTCCGCGACTCGCCGACTTCGCGGCACTGCGCCGTCGGGTGGACCCCGACGAAGTCTTCGGGAACGCCTTCCTGCAGCGCGTGCTCCCCTGACCCACCACCCTGTCGGAACCGGTGACACCTGCGTCAGGATGGGCCGATGGAGCAGAGCATCACCATCGACATCGCGGCACCCCCCGAGCGGGTGTGGGAGGTGCTGAGCGACGTGGAGTACTGGTCGGAGTGGACGCCGACCGTGACGTGGGTGCGCCGGCTCGACGAGGGTCCGCTGCGCACGGGGAGCCGGGCGAGAATCAGCCAGCCGCGCATCCCCGAGACCGAGTACGTCGTCACCGAGCTGGAGCCGGGACGGTCGTTCACCTGGGTGGCGGCCGGGCCCGGTGTGCTCACGACCGCCCGTCATGATGCCGAGCCGCTGCCCGGCGGCGGGACGCGGGTGCGGCTGTCGGTCTCGCAGTCCGGCTGGCTGGGGTCGGTGATGGGGCGCTTCTACCGCGGGCTGACCGACCGCTACCTCGCCAACGAGGCCAACGGGCTCAAGGCCAGGTGCGAGGAGACCATCGCCGGCTGAAGCGGCCTCTACCCCAACCGGCCTCGAAAGGCGCATCATGAAGCTGTTCGGGGCTTGCGCCGGCGAAGGCCCCCGGCAGGGAGGTGGGCCATGGGACACGCACGACGAGCCGCCGCCCTGGTGTCAGCCCTTCTCGCAGCGCTGGTGGTCGGGGTGGTCGTACCCGACGTGGCGAGGGCCGATCCCGCAACACCGGTCACCTATCCCGCGGCGTCCTCGGCAACGCGGGTCCAGGGGCGCTTCTTCGACACCTGCACGGCCCCCTCGCTGGCGGCCCTCGCGGCGTGGCGGGGGACCTCCCCGTACACCGGCGTCAACATCTACTTCGGTGGCCGCAACCGCGGCTGTGCCCAGCCCAACCTGACCGCCGCGTGGGTTCGCAGTGCCTCGGCTGCCGGCTGGTCGCTGGTCCCGACCTACTTCGGCGACCAGCCGTTCTGCGTGTTCGGGACCAAGCCCAACCGGTACGCGGCCAGCGGCGCGGCGGCGCGTGGGAGCGCGGACGGGACCGACGCCGTGGCCGTCGCGCGCAGCCTGGGTCTCCTTCCCGGCAGCGCCCTCTACGCCGACGTCGAGCACTACGACCGGACCAACGCCTCCTGCGTCGCCGCGGTGCGGACCTACGTCTCCGAGTGGACCCGGGCCCTGCACCGGAACGGGTACCTCGCCGGCGTCTACGTCCATCAGGACTCAGGTCTGCGCGACCTGGCGGGGAGCTACTTCTCCACCTCGTTGGCGCGGCCGGACGCCGTCTGGATGGCGCGCTGGGACAACGTCGCCACGGTGACCGGCTGGCCCACCGCCGCCAACACCCTCTGGGCCGAGTGGCAGCGTGCCAAGCAGTACCGCGGCGACCACGTCGAGACCTGGGGCGGGGTGTCGCTCAACATCGACAGCGACATCATCAAGGGACCTGTTGCCACCGTCGCCAAGACGTACCGCGTCACGAGCACCACGCCTGTCAACGTGCGCACCGGACCGAGCACCACCTCCTCGATCAGCGGCCAGCTCGCGGCGGGCAGCACCGTTGCCGTGATCTGCCAGGCCCGCGGTCAGCGCATCGGAACCACGCCGGTGTGGGACCGCATCAGCAACGGTGGCTACGTCTCCGACTTCTACGTCTCCACGCCGTCCACGACGGGTTTCAGCGCCGCCCTCCCGCGCTGCTCGTACCCCGGTCAGATCACCACCTCCACCCCCGTCAACACGCGTTCCGGGCCAGGCACGACGTTCACCAACCTCAACCAGCCGCTGCAAGGGGGCGCGCTCGCGTATGTGGCCTGCCAGAAGTCAGGGTCGCTCGTGAGCACGACTCGGGTCTGGAACCAGCTCGTCGACGGTCGCTGGGTCAGCGATCTGCTACGTCTCCAACAGGTCCAACACCACGTACAGCGCACCCGTGCCGCGGTGCCCGTGAGGTGCAACAGCGCGCATGCCGACGCTCGTGATCGCACGGTTCCGCGGGGACGTGGAGACGCTGACCCGCGCCTATGACCGCGCCCATCGAGCGATCATGGATGCCGGTGGGCCGCCGGGGGAGCTGCGCCACCACTGCGCTGTCGGCGAGGACTCGCTGTACATCGTCGGCGTCTGGGAGTCCGAGGCGGCGATGCGGACGCGGTTCGCCAGCCGGGAGATGCGCGATGCACTTGCGGGAGCCGGCTTCCCGGCGATGGACCAGGCCGAGATCACCGTGCTCGACCTTCATGCCGTCGAGCCACCACTTTGAGGCGGTGTCCCGGAGGCAGCGCTGCGGTCCGGTGGTCAGTCGAGCAGCTCCGTGCCGGTCGGTGGGACGTCGTCGTAGACGATGTGACCGTCGGGAGCAAGCAGGCGCAGCCGGAACGTGGCGGTGATCGGGTCCTGGGTGGAGGTGAGGATGGCCAGACCGTCCTTGACGAGTGGCGCTGTCGCGCACGCGACCGTCGGTGGTGACGAGCTGGGCGGTGGCGGCGTCGGGGGCGAGCGCGACGAACGTGGGCCGGCGCATGTCCCCGACCGGCAGCAGGGCGTGTGAGTGGTCGCTGGCGGGCACCGCGGCCAGCAGCTCCATGTTCTGCCCACCGGAGTCCTCGCTGGTGGCGGACAGGCGCGAGGTGCGCACCCAGCCGCCGTCGGCGGTGACCGTGCTGACGATGGTGACGTGCACGTCGCCGGGGTCGCTACCGAGGATGCCGGCGTCCGGGTTGGGGATGTCGACCACCGTGTCCCGGGCCGCAGGGGTGTCCAGGGCGCCGACCGGGTAGCCGGCGACGGCGGCCAGGAGGGTGCGCTGTGCGCTGGCGAGGTCATCGGCGCTCCCGCGCTCGGGGAGGCGATCGTCGCCGGTGACGACTCCGGCGGGTGGGCCGGTGAATCCGGCGACGGCGATCGTGGTGGGGTACCCCGGGTTCTGGGTGAACATCGCCACCCCACCGGTCAGCTTCAGGGGCTGCACGAGCGTTCGGATGCGGCCGTCTGGGTCGGGGCGGGCGCCCGTGCGCGCGAACCCTTCGGTGACGGTGGGCCGGGTCAGGACCAGGACCACGGGGGGTGCACCTGCAGCGTCCTGCTCGATGCTCAGGGCGACCACGTCGCTGCTGCGGGCACTGTCGTCACCCTCGATCCGGGTGGGCGCCAAGGCAGCCGGCCCGCGGTGCGCGGGGGCGGTCCACAGGCTCAGGTGCAGCGGGGCGATGTCCGGCCCCGGTACGACGCGTGGGTCCAGCACGCCGGCAGGCTGGGTCTGCGTCGGTGTGCCGGTCATCAGCACGACGGTGGTGTCGCCGACCGTTCCGGCGAACAGCAGGCGCGCATCGGGGTCGCCGGCCCGAGCAGCGGCGAGGGCGGTGACGGCCGGGTCGCCGGCCAGGTGGCCGCGTGGGGCCCAGCTCGTGATGGAGGACCACTGCGGCGCGTCGGGGGGCAGGGCGGGAGCCGCGATGCCCGGCCCCGGGTTCGGCCACGCCAGCGCGACAGCGGCGGCCACGGCCACGGTGAGGACGGCGGTCGCGACGAAGGCCCCGGCGCGGGTGCGGCGCCGGCGAGTGGCCCGAGCGCGGGCGGTGGCCACGAGGGCGACCGGGTCGCTGACCGGGGAGGTCTCGGCAAGGTGCTCGAGGGCGTCCGCGACGGCGGCCGGCAGCGCCCAACCGAGCTCGTCGTCGTCGCGGCCGAGCGCGGTGGCGTGCGCGGACGACAGGGCCTGCATGAGGGCGTCCCGCTCGGCGACGACGCGGTCGGTGTCGACGCGGGCGCAGGCGGCGACCAGTGCGGGGGTCTCGTCCCAGAAGTGGCCGGCGGCCAAGGCGGCCCGGGCAGTCGCGGGGGCTGCGAGAAGGACCGCCGTCAGCGCTGAGCGTGTGGCCGAGGCTTCGCCGTCGCGGCCGTCGTCGTGGCCGTCGTCGAGGGTGAGGTGGTGGCCTGTGGTGCTGGGCTCGGTGCTCCGGACGGCGGTCAGCGACCTGGTGAGGACGGCGGTGCGGGCGGCCGAGGTCGGGGTGCCGGCAGCGGTCAGCTCGGCCCACCGGTCGGCCACGTCGGCCAGTCCGGCGGCGGTGAGCTCGACGGCATCGACGGGTTCGCCGGTGGTGACGGCAGCGACCGCATCCAGCTCGGCAAAACGCGCGATGACGAAAGCCTCGAAGTCTCCCTCGACGCGGGTCACCGGACCAGTATCGCGGGCCATCGAGCTGACCGCCGTCGGCGTCGCGGTGCGTCAGCGCAGCTGGACGTTGGCGACCTTGTCGATCAGGGACTCCGAGTACCAGGGCTGACCGTTCGCAGCGATCGTTATCCCGATGGGGTCGGGCCGTTTCGGGTCGGCGAAGTCGATCGCCTTGGAGGCCTCGGTGACCACGCCCGCCTGGGTGATCCGAGCGACGTTGCCGCGGAGGTTCTGGGTGAACCAGACGTTGCCGTCCGGGGCCGCGTCGATGTCCAGCGGGGTTGCGCCCGGCGGGGTCGGGAACTCCACGAGGTCATGGGGGCCGGATGGAGTCGGCGTGAGCCGGGCGATGAGGTCGGCGAAGATCTCGGTGACCCACACGGTCCCGTTGGGAGCGACGGTGATGCCAGCGCCCTCTGCGCTGATCGGTGTCGTGCTGGCGAGGCCGCCCGCGGGATCGATCTCACCGATCGCACTGTCGCCGGTGAACCACACGGTGCCGTCCGGGGCCACCGCGACATCGCTGACTCCGGTAGTTCCATCAACGAACGTGAACGGGTCCTGGCCTGGAGCGGCGAAGACGTTGAAGCGACCGACCCGGTTGTTGGAGAAGTCGGCGAACCAGATGCTGGTCGAGTCCGCCGCGAGTCCGTCGAGCGGACTGCAGAAGAAGCCTCCACAGGGCGAGATGCTGCTGAGGACCTCTCCCGAGGTGGTGATCCGGCGCAGCTGACCGTCGTTGTCGCTGATGTAGAGGATGCCGTCGGGGCCTTGCACGATGTCGTTGGTGATGCAGGTGTCGCAGACGGCGAACTCGGTGATGGTGCCCTTCGGCGTGACCCGTGCGACCGAGCCGGGGGTGTTGAACGTGACCGGGTCGAACGCTCCCAGGACGGTGAACCAGACGTTGCCGTCGGACGCGGCCGTGACGATGCGTGGTTCGCTACTGGTCGGCAACCTGTAGTGCTTGACGGTGGCGGCGAGAACAGGTTCGCTCGGTTTGGCCTGGGGCAACACGTCGTTGCTCCCGGCAGTGACCTCGGTGGATCCACCGGGTGTGATGGGGGCGGCCTGGGCCAGCCCCGGCACCAATAGTGCGATGGTGATGGCTGCGGTGATGGCAGCGAGCCGTGTGATGCGCATGGCACTCCTTGAGTCGTGGAATCAGCCTGCGCGGCGCGCCCTCGACCCTGCCAGGGCCCATGCATGGTTGGGCCGGACGTGGGTGGTCGCCACAGCATCCTGCGACTGGGGATGTCGCGAACACAACCCCCGACCCTGGATTGTCACCCGGCCGTGTCCGACGAGGACGCCATCGGATCGGGCGACGCCGGGGTTCCGTCATGGACGTCCCGTTAGGGTCAACGCGTGCTCAAACCCGTACTCGAAGGCATCACCGTTCTCGCCGACGATGTCCCTGGCCTGGCCGACTTCTACCGTGACGCCCTGGGGCTCGTGCCTGTGGTCGAGGAGGAGTTCTACGTTGCGTTCGGCGGCGAGGGCGTGCGCCTGGCGATCTTCTCGCGGCCCGGCATGGGTGCGAACACCCATGACCACGCCGACTACCGGACCCCGTTCACGGGTCAGGCGTTCGAGCTGAACTTCCAGTGCGCGACTCGTGCCGAAGTGGATGAGCGGTTCGCGTGGCTGTCCTCGCGCGGCGGCGTCCCGATCGCACCGCCTGTCGAGACGGACTGGGGCCACTACACGGGGTTCTTCGCCGACCCCGAGGGCAACATCCACTCGTTGTTCGCTGCACTCTGAGCATCCGAGCCGCAACTGCAACCCCGACCATCGAGTGGGCTCGCATGCCTACGCTGGCGACCGTCGGATCGGATGCAAACTGGCAGGAGGCCTCTCGTGACACCTGACCCCGGACGCAGACGGTTTGCTGCGGGCCGAGCGGCAGCTGCAGGCTGCTCAGCTCGCTGGAGACGTCGCCGCGCTCGACCGGTTGCTTGACGACCGACTGGTGGCGATCGGGCCGGACGGCTCCCGCTACACCAAGGCCGACGACCTTGCCGGACACCGTTCGGGCTCGTCGGTCATCTCCGCGCTGGTCGAGGAGCACGTGGAGGTGCTCATGGCCGGGACGACGGGTGTGACGTTCTTCGTCGGGACCGTCGCGGGGACCTTCGAGGGTCAGCCGATGTCGGCCCGGCTGCGCTACACGCGCACCTGGGTCCACGACGATGAATCGGGTTGGCGGATCATGGCGGCCCACATCGCCGTAATGCCACCCGTCGCCTGACCAGCGCTGCTGGTCAGGACAGGAGAGCGAATGGACGCACGCTCACGCCGAGAACTTCGCCTCCGGACAGGCCGGCGGGTTCCCCCCATTCCATACAGCGGCATGTGCCTGAGCAACCCGGTGTGGACACCGTTGCTCACGGGGCGACTCGCCTAGAAGGGCGGGGGTGCCACCGCTGCGAGCTCTCGTTCGGGGTTCTCTGAGGGCTGCGCGTGTGCCGGGGGCGCGCGGTGGTGGCAGGGCGGCGTGGTCGGGCAGGGTGATGCGCTTCTTGCCTGATGGGTGAGGTCCAGGTGGCGGTGCCGTCGGGGGCCAGGTGGTAGGTCCAGCGGCGGCGTTGCTTGAGGCGGTGGTGGCGGCGGCAGAGCCCGCCGAGGTTGGTGGGGGTGGTGGGTCCGGTGGGCCAGGGCCGGGCGTGGTCGAGGTCGCAGGTGGTGGCGGGGCGGTTGCAGCCCCACATCCGGCAGGTGCCGTCGCGGGTGGTCACGAAGTCGGTGACCGCCTTGGGTGGCCGGTAGGCGGTGGTCACGGACTCCATCAGGGTGCCGGTGCGGGCGTCGAGCAGGGCGCGGCCGATGTCGGTGGGCACCACGGTGAGCAGGGCTTCGACGGTGTCGGCGTCGATGAAGCCGATCCCGGGGATCTCGCACCCGGACAACAAGGCCGCCGACAGGGAGAACTTCCCGCCCAGGCCGAGCCCGCCGGTGGCGACCGCCGGCCGCGCCCACCCCGCCTCCGCCTCGTCGCTCGTCCGGCCGGCCGGCGTGGCCCGTGCGGTCGTCTGCGAGCCGTCGCTCGGTCGTCCGGTCGGTCGTGTCCGCGTGCCGGTGGTCCCCGGTGGCCGGGTGCTCTCGGCGGCGTCGGTCGGCGGCGTCCGTGCGGCGTCGGTCTCGTCTCGCCGGGCCCGTCGTCTCGGCGCTGCGCCGGCGTTCGGCGAGGGCGGTGTCGCGGGCGGCCTGGCCGTCGGGGCCGGTGATGACCGGGATGCCGAGGGTGAGCTTGGCGGTGACGGTGACGTTGGTCAGCAGCAGGTCCATGAACGCGTCCGCGCGGGCCTGGTCCAGGGTCAGGGCGGGGTCCTTGCCGGCGTACTCCTGGCCGAGCTCGCGGATCGCGGCCCACGCGGCGGCCGAGCGACCGGCCGGGAGGCGGGCCCACCAGTCGGTGGTGCCGTCCGGGCCGGGGGTGACCTGCACGCCCGGTCGCTTGCTTGTTCCTGCGCGGTGGCGGCGGCGACCTGGTCGGCGGCGATCCTGGTGGCGACCTTGCGGGCGACGGTGGTGATCCGGGCCGGGTCCATCCCGACCACCCGCTCCACCAGGACGGCGTCGACCGCGGCGCACGCGGTGTCGTCGAGGCCGTCGCAGGCGGTGACCACCTTGCTCGCGTTGACGGTGGCCAGCTCACCGGTGACGACCTTGCCGAGCAGCCGGGGGAACCGTCCGGTCAGGGCTTCGCGGCCAGGCCGACCTTGCGCCCGGCCGCCCACTGACCGACCCCGGTGGCCAGGGACACCTCGCGAGGAGGTCATCGCGTCGACGAACCCGACCTCGTGGTGCACCTCGACCGGGCCGCGCTCGGTCAGCCGGGTCTCGTGGGAGCCGGCGTGCGCGATCGCGACCAGCTGCGCCCCCTCGACCGCGTTCGCCACCCCCTGCAGGTCACCGGTGACCTCGAACAGCTCCTCCGGGTCCATCCCGGCCCCCTGCGCGGCCAGCTGCTGACCGACCGCGGCGGCCTCGGCGCGCAGCGCGGCGACCCGGTCCCGGAGCTGGCTGGTCGACATACCTCATCATACTCGAACACGCGTACGAATCCAAGAGTTGTCCACAGCCAATCCGGCTGCATCGCAACCTACTTGGGCGTCGCCCATCCCGCCCGATCGTCGGTGACCGCGGGCACCCAAGCCGGCCGCACGTCATCCACGCGGTCGCGGTCCGTCAGGTTCTGGCGAGTGCCGCACGCAGCGCGTCGGGGGTGGTGACGGGGGTGTCGCACACGAAACCTCGGCAGACGTAGGCCGCCGGCTGGCCGGCGACCAGCGGCCGCTCCGCCAGCAACGGCACGCCGGGCGCGTCCGGCATCCCGTGCACGACCACCATGCCCGGCGACGTGGCCGCGCGCGCGCGGTCGACGAGAGCCTGCGCGCCCGACCCCTCGCCGACGACCGCCACCTGCAGCGGCCCGGCGAGCCGCCGCCTCGGCGACGGCGAGCGCCCACCCGGCGAACCGCGGGTCCTGCTCGGCCACCGGGCCGCACGGCGTCGCAGCGCGGCCGCCGCCGCGTCCCGATGCCGCGCCGACCCGGTGAGGGCCGCGTACGTCAGCAGGGCCGCCGGCCAGCGCCGAGGCACCGGCACGGCTCGGCGTTGTCGGTGCGGCCCGCGGGGCGCGCGAACAGCGGGGGTGCGTCGTTGGCCGTGTCGTGCAGGACGCCGTCCTCGTCGACGAACCGCTCGAGCGCCACGTCGAGCAGCGACCGGCCGCGTCCGCCCACCGGCGCCCGCCCGTCGCCTGGTGCAGGGCGAGCAGGCCCTCGGCGAGGTCGCCGTGGTCGTCGAGCACCGCGCGGCGCCGAGCCGACCGACCCCGCCGCGCGAGGTGCGCCGCAGCATCCCGTCGACGAGGTGCACGTCGAGCACGAAGTCGGCCGCCGTCTCCGCGGCGGCGACGAGGTCGGGCACGCTCGCAGCAGCACACCGGCCTCCGCGAGGGCCGCGACCGCCAGCCCGTTCCACGCCGTGACCACCTTGTCGTCGCGACTCGGCTGCGGGCGCGGCGCGCGGGCGGCCAGCAGCCGGGCCCGCGTCGTCGCCCACCAGCGCGGGGTCGTCGGGGTCGGCGCGCAGCTGCAGGGTCGAGGCACCCGCGCTCGAAGGTGCCCGTCGGCGGTGACCGCCAGCAGCGCCGCAGCACGTGCCCCGTCGCTCGGCCCGAGCACCTCGACGAGCTGGCCGGGTGTCCACGCGTAGGTGAGGCCCTCGTGCGAGTGGCCGTCGACCACGGTGTCGGCATCGAGCGCGGAGGCGAACCCGCCCTCGTCGGTGCGCAGGTCGCGCAGCAGGAAGTCGGCGGTCTCCTCGGCGACCCGCCGGGCCAGCGGGTCGCCGGTCGTGCGCCAGAGGTGGGTGTAGACGCGCAGCAGCAGGGCGTTGTCGTAGAGCATCTTCTCGAAGTGCGGCACCACCCAGTCCGCGTCGACGGCAGTACCGGGCGAAGCCGCCGCCGAGCTGGTCGTACATCCCGCCGCGTGCCATCGCCGCGCAGGTGCCGCGCGCCATCGCGAGCGCGTCGGCCGAGCCGGTGCGGGCGTGGTGGCGCAGCAGGAACTCCAGCACCATCGACGGCGGGAACTTCGGGGCGCCGCCGAACCCGCCGCGGGCCTCGTCGTACATCGACGCGCAGCCGGCGCACCGCGGTGTCGCAGACCTCGGCGTCGAGCCGCGACGGGGCGCGGCGGGCCGGTGTGCGCCCGCGAGCTGTTGCGCCACGCTCGCCCCCGAGCGCCAGCACCCGCTCGCGCTGGTCGGCCCACACCTCGCCGGCGTTGGCCAGCAGGGCGAGCAGCTGCGGCCTTGGGCAGGTAGGTGCCCGCGAAGAACGGGTCGCCGGCGGGGGTGAGCAGGCAGGTCATCGGCCAGCCGCCGTGGCCGGTGAGCGCCGACGTCGCGGCCATGTAGACGGCGTCGACGTCGGGACGCTCCTCACGGTCGACCTTGACCGCGACGAAGCCCTCGTTGACGGCGGCGGCGACCTCGTCGTCCTCGAACGACTCGTGGGCCATGACGTGGCACCAGTGGCAGGCGGCGTAGCCGACGGACAGCAGGACCGGCACGTCGCGCCGCCGCGCCTCCGCGAAGGCGTCGTCCGACCACTCCCACCAGTCGACCGGGTTGTCGGCGTGCTGGAGGAGGTAGGGGCTCGAGGAGCCCGCGAGCCGGTTCGCCATCCGACCACCGTATGCCGGGGCGGCACCCGCGGCCGGCCGCGGTCAGTCGTCCAGCGCCTTGGCCAGGGCGATGTTGAACGACACCTCGTCGTCGTTGGCGTCGTCGAGCGCCCAGACGCACTCGATGGCGCACCGCACGATGGTCCAGGCTCGGGCGAGCTCCTCGTCCATCCCGGCCGCGTCGCAGAGCACCTCGGTGCGGTGGCGCGCCGACCAGCGCAGGGCCGCACCGGTGCCGAGCTCCTCGCGTCGGTTGCGCAGCACGGCGTGCAGGTCCCAGCCGGGGTGCCCCGCGCGCGGGCTGCGGGTCGATCGCGAGCCAGGGCTCGCGCGCCCCGGCCAGCACGTTCTCGTAGTGCAGGTCGCCATGGACGAGCGTGGCGTCGGACCCGGCATCCGCCACGAGCGCCCGGTGGAGGCCGGCAGCCCGCGAGACCAGCCGCCGGGGCAACACGTCGCGACGGGCGGCTTCCTCGAGCCAGCCCGCCGACCATCCGCTCAGCGGCGGCATCGCGGGCGGCGCCGGCACGTGCAGCCGGCCCAGCAGCCCGCCGATGACCGTGCACGCGCTGTCGGCGTCGAGGGTCCTGAGGTCGACCTCGGGGTCGAGGCGCTCCAGCAGGAGCATCCCGTCGCTGGGCAGGGCGGCGATCAGGCGCACCGCGCCGTCGCCGGCCCAGGTGCGCAGGGCGAGCGGCTCACCGTCGGTGTCGATGCTGCGCCGGATCACCTTCAGGGCCAGCGGCTCGCCGTCGCGCCGGACCGGCGCGACCACGGCGGTCCAGCCGGTGCGCAGCGGGCCGTCGGCGACCAGCCCCCATCGCTCGAACGCCTCACCGAGCAGGCGCTGCGCCCGGCGTGCCCACTCGGCGCCGCTCGGGCCGCCCTCGGCGGGCAGCCGTGAGATCCACGTGAGCCAGGGCGCCGGGATGACCGGGACCGCGGGTGTGCTCACTCCAGCCCCGGGAACGGTTCGAGGTCGACGCCCCAGCGGTGGGCCTCGACCTCGACGGTGCCGAGCCAGCGGGTCAGGGCGGCCAGTCCGGGGCCGCCGTCGGAGGCCACGATCGGGCCGAGGTGCTCGCCGTAGGCGGCGCGCAGCGTGGTGAGCGACGCTCGGGCCAGCCGGGCCGCGGCCGCCGCGTCGTCGACCGGGAACGGCAGCGGGTGACCCGAGCGAGTCGTCGGGTTGGGCACCGCCCGCCAGCTGGTCGGCGCGCAGGTCGCGCAGGGCGGCGAGGGTGGCGTCGGACCTGTCCCGCTGTGCACCGGTGGACCGCGCGCTGACGATCTCGAGGAAGTACACGGCCGCCGACGCCGCGGTCGCCAGGGCGCTCACCGGCTCGCCGCCGACGGGGTCGAGGGGCACGGTCGGCGGGCGGCCCGCGAGCAGGGCCGCCGCGGCATACCGCTGCGCGTGCAGCGACGCGATGGTGGCGCGCAGGTCGTCCGAGACCCCCGCGAAGCGCGCGGCGGTGGCCGCGGACGCGCCCTCGGCCGCCGCCAGCGCCGCCCGCCCGCCCGTGGTCGTGGCGCTCGGCGAGGACGCGTGGCCGTGGGGGAGGCGGACGGTGCTGCGTCGAGGTCGGTGGCCGGCACTCCGTCGGCCAGCAAGGTGCTGCGCAACACGGTGTGCTGGCGGCGGTGGAGGGTGGCGAGGTCTGCGGCGACGGCGCCGGGGACCGTGGCGGCGAGCTCCGCCAGGGCCGCCGTGCCGCGGGTCAGGGCCACCAGCTCGGCCTCGGCCGGCACCGGCGTCCGGGTCGGTACGAGGGGGACGCGCGGGGCGTCGTCCTCGAGCCGGATGCCGCATCCGGCGGTCGGCAGGACCGCTGCGACCACCCCTGCCACGACGGTGCGCCGGGGGATGCCGGGGCGCGTTCCCTCCGTCATGGGCGCATCATCGCACGGGTTCGGGCCTCATCCGTTCTGTCCTAGAGTGGGGTGCGGCGGTCATCCGCCGACCGACAAACTGCAGAGAGGGAGGGTTTTTCATGACCACAGCGGACAGCATCCGCCCCACCCTGCAGGCGGCGCTCGCCCCGAGTGCCCTGGTGCTCGAGGACGTCGCCGTGACCCCCGCCGGGCGTCGCCGCGTCGTCAAGGTGCTCGTCGACCGCGCCCTCGACGAGGTCGACACGGTCAGCGAGCCCACCGCGCCGCTCACCCTCGACGAGGTCGCCGACGCCACCCACCTGGTGAGCGACGCCCTCGACGCCTCCGACGTCATGGGGGAGCAGCCCTACACGCTCGAGGTCTCCTCGCCGGGGGTCGGGCGACCGCTCACCGAGCCCCGCCACTTCCGGCGCAACGTCGGCCGGCTCGTCACCGTGCACCACGACGGGGGCGAGGTCACCGGGCGGGTGGTCAGCGCCTCGGCCACCGAGGTCAGCCTCGAGGTGCCCGCCGCCAAGGCCACTCCCGCCCGCACCGAGACCCTCCCGTATGCCGAGGTCGAGCGGGCCGTCGTGCAGGTCGAGTTCGCCCGCCACGACGAGAGCAAGGAGAGCTGACATGGACATCGACCTGGCCGCCCTGCGCGCGCTCGAGCGGGAGCGGGGGATCGCCCTCGACGTGCTCATCCCGGCGATCGAGCAGGCCCTCGCTGCTCGCCTACCAGCGCACCGACGGGCACCTACCGGCACTCGCGCGCCGAGCTGGACCGCAAGACCGGGCACGTCGTCGTCTGGGCGCGTGAGGAGAACGAGATCCCTCCCGCCGAGGGTGAGGTCGACGACGAGGGCAACCCCGCCCGGCCGCGCCGTGAGCTCGGGCCCGAGTTCGACGACACCCCGACCGGGTTCGGCCGGGTCGCGGCGCCACGGCCCGCCAGGTCATCGTCCAGCGCCTGCGCGACATCGAGGACGACGCGATCCTCGGCGACTTCAAGGGCCGCGAGGGCGACATCGTCGCCGGCATCATCCAGCAGAGCCCCGACCCGCGGCACGTGCACGGTCGACTTCGGCACCGTCGAGGGCATCCTGCCGCTCGCCGAGCAGGTGCCCGGCGAGAGCTACGTGCACGGCGAGCGGCTGCGCTGCTTCGTCGTCTCGGTCAAGCGCGGCATGCGCGGCCCGCAGATCGGCCTGTCGCGCACCCACCCCAACCTGGTCAGCAAGCTCTTCGCGCTCGAGGTGCCCGAGATCGCCGACGGCAGCGTCGCAGATCGCGGCGCTGGCCCGCGAGGCCGGCCACCGCACCAAGATCGCCGTGCACTCCACCGTGCCCGGGCGTGAACGCCAAGGGCGCCTGCATCGGCCCGATGGGCGGCGCGCGTGCGCGCCGTCATGAGCGAGCTGCACGGCGAGAAGATCGACATCGTCGACTGGTCCGACGACCCCGCGACCTTCATCGCGGCGGCGCTGTCGCCGGCCCGGGTGTCCTCCGTCGAGATCGTCGACCGCGCAGGCTGCGCGTCGGCCCGGGTGATCGTGCCCGACTACCAGCTCTCCCTGGCCATCGGCCAGCGAGGGCCAGAACGCCCGGCTCGCGGCCAAGCTCACCGGCTGGCGGATCGACATCCGCCCCGACACCGAGGGGTCCGACGGCCGGCGCCCTCGACGCACCGATGACGCGCCCCGAGCGCCCCGAGGCGGTAGACTGGTGCGGACCGACCGGACTGGACTCCGTGTCCGGCCACCCGGTGCGCACCTGCATCGGGTGTCGTGGGGCGGATAGCCGGTCGGCACTCCTGCGAGTGGTCCTCGGACCCGGCGCCGACGGCATCCCTGCCGTTCTGCCGGACCCCGAGCACCGACGGCCCGGGCGTGGCGCATGGCTGCACCCGGTCCTCTCGTGCCTCGACCTCGCCGTCCGTCGCCGGGCGTTCGGGCGCGCGCTGCGCTGCAGGCACGTCCGCCCGACCACGTGCAGCGGTCGACGACTGGGTCAGGGCACCACCAGCAGGAGCCACCGTCCGAGAGCAAGAACCGAAAGCGGGTTTGACGCTGATGAGCACCCGATGAGTACTCAGCGATGAGCACCCCCCAGCTGTAACGACGGTCCGCGCAATCAGAGCACGGACCGAGACAGGAGAAATGTGGCTAAAGTCCGTGTTAGCGCAGCTCGCCAAGGAGCTCGGAGTGACAGCAAGGTCCTCCTGAGCGCCTGAACGGCATGGGTGAGTACGTCCGAGTCGCCAGCTCGACCATCGAACCCCCTGTCGTGCGCAGGTACAACGAGAAGTTCCCCACCGAGGCCCCCAAGGCCGAGGCTCCGGCCGCGGCCGGGCCCACGCTCCGCGTGGCAGAAGGCCCCGGCCACCAGGCCTGCCCCGGCCGCGAAGGCGGCGGCTCCGGCTGCAGCGGCGGCTCCGGCTGCCCCGTCGGCGGCTCCCGCCGCAGCGGCCCCGGCCGCCCCGGCACCGAGCGCGCCGGCCCCGAGCACCTCGGCGCCCGCGCCGGCCGCTCCGGCACCGGCCGACCCCGGCGCCGGCCGCCCCGGCGCCGGCCAGCCCCGGCACCGGCCGCTGCTCCCGCCGCCGCGGCTGCGGCCGCTCCGGCGCCCCCAGCGCGCCCGCCGCGCCGGTGGCCCCGGCCGCCCGTGAGGGTGGCGCCGGCCAGGGCGCACCGCGTCCGGGCGCCCCGCGCCCGGCCACCCCGCGCCCGGGCAACAACCCGTTCGCCCCGAGCCAGGGCATGGGCCGCTCCCGCGAGCCCGCAGGCCGCGTCCCGGCAACAACCCCTTCGCCCCGAGCCAGGGCATGCCGCGTCCGCAGAGCCGTCCGGGCACCCGTCCCGGCGGTGCCGGTGGTCCCGGCGGCGCCGGCGCGGCCGGCCCGCGTCCCGGCGGCGCCCGCCCGAGCCCGGGCATGATGCCCGACCGCGCGGCCGTCGGCTCGTCCCGGTGAGCGCCCGGCGCGCGTGGTGGCGCGTCGTCCCGGTGCTGCCGGTGCGGCGGTCCCGGTGGCGGCCCCGGTGGCGGCGGCGGCTTCGGCGGTCGTCCCGGTGGCGGCGGCGGTTTCCGCGGTGGCCCCGGTGGTCGTGGCGGCACCCAGGGTGCCTTCGGTCGCGGTGGCGGTCGTCCCGGTCCGTGGCCGCAAGTCCAAGCGCGCGAAGCGCAGGAGTTCGAGCAGATGCAGGCGCCGTCGATCGGTGGCGTGCAGCGTTCCCCGCGGCGACGGCAAGACCGTCGTCCGGATGCGCCAGCGGCGCGTCGCCTGACCGACTTCGCCGACAAGATCGACGCCAACCCGGCGCTCGCTGGTCACGGTGCTGTTCCACCTCGGTGAGATGGCCACGGCGACGCAGTCGCTCGACGAGGACACCTTCCGCCTGCTCGGTGCCGAGCTCGGCTACGACATCCGAGATCGTGTCGCCCGAGGAGGAGGAGCGCGAGCTGCTCGACGCCTTCGACATCGACCTCGACGCCGAGCTCGAGGGCGAGGACGACGACGACCTGGAGGCCCGTCCGCCGGTCGTCACCGTCATGGGTCACGTCGACCACGGAAAGACCCGAGCTGCTCGACGCCATCCGCAACGCGGAGGTCGCCGCGGGCGAGGCCGGTGGCATCACCCAGCACATCGGTGCCTACCAGGTCCGCACGCGAGCACGAGGGCGTCGACCGGGCCGATCACCTTCATCGACACCCCGGGTCACGAGGCGTTCACCGCCATGCGTGCCCGTGGTGCCAAGGTGACCGACATCGCGATCCTCGTGGTGGCGGCCGACGACGGCGTGATGCCGCAGACGATCGAGGCGCTCAACCACGCCCAGGCGGCCGACGTGCCGATCGTCGTCGCGGTCAACAAGATCGACAAGGAGGGCGCCAACCCGGACAAGATCCGCCAGCAGCTCACCGAGTACAACCTCGTGGCCGAGGAGTACGGCGGCGACACGATGTTCGTCGACGTCTCCGCGAAGCAGGGCGAGAACATCGACCAGCTGCTCGAGGCCGTGCTGCTCACCGCGGACGCGGCGCTCGACCTGCGGGCCAACCCCGACAAGGAGGCCCGTGGCGTCGCGATCGAGGCCAACCTCGACAAGGGTCGCGGCGCCATGGCGACCGTGCTCGTCCAGTCGGGCACGCTGCACGTCGGTGACGCGATCGTCGCGGGCTCCGCGCTACGGCCGCGTCCGCGCGATGCTCGACGAGCACGGCAACACCGTCGCCGGAGGCGGGCCCGTCCCGTCCGGTGCAGGTGCTCGGCCTGACCTCGGTGCCCGCGCGCCGGCGACACCTTCGTCGTGGCCCCCGACGACCGCACCGCGCGCCAGATCGCCGAGAAGCGTGAGGCCGCCGACCGTCAGGCCAGCCTGGCCAAGGCCCGCAAGCGCATCTCGCTCGAGGACCTCAACGAGGCGCTCGCGGCGGGCAAGGTCGACACCCTCAACCTCATCCTCAAGGGTGACGTGTCGGGTTCGGTCGAGGCGCTCGAGGACGCCCTGCTCCAGATCGACGTGGGCGACGAGGTCGACCTGCGGATCATCGACCGCGGTGTCGGTGCGATCACGCTGAACAACATCAACCTCGCGATGGCGTCCGACGCGATCATCATCGGCTTCAACGTCCGGGCCGAGGGCCAGAACGCCGAGGTCGCCGAGCGCGAGGGCGTCGAGATCCGCTACTACTCGGTCATCTACCAGGCGATCGACGAGATCGAGGCAGGCCCTCAAGGGCATGCTCAAGCCGGAGTTCGAGGAGGTCGCAGCTCGGCACCGCGGAGATCCGCGAGATCTTCCGGTCGCAGCAAGTTCGGCAACATCGCCGGTTCGATCGTCCGCAGCGGCGAGATCAAGCGCGGCACCCGGGCGCGGATCACCGCGCAACGGGGTCGTCGTGTCGGAGAACGTCGAGATCGCCGGTCTGCGCCGGTTCAAGGACGACGTCACCGAGGTCCGCGAGGGCTTCGAGTGCGGCATCAACCTGGGGTCGTTCAACGACCTCCAGATCGAGGACCTCATCGAGACCTACGAGATGCGAGAGAAGCCGCGCGTCTGACGCGCGGCTCGTCACCGCGTCGAGCGGGCGGCACGGACCCTCGCGGTGTGCCGCCCAGCTCCCGTCACCGCCGCCACCGGTCACTAGGGTGGTTGGCGCCCGCCGTCCCGACGACTTGAGGAGGACCCGTGGCCGACACCGCACGCGCCCAGAAGATCGCCGACCGCATCAAGACGCTCGACCGCCGAGAACCTCGAGTCGATCGTCAAGGACCCGCGACCTGGGGTTCGTCACCATCACCGACGTCCGGGTCACCGGTGACCTCCAGCACGCCTCGCTCTTCTACACGGTGTTCGGCGGATGCCGGTCAGCGCGCCCAGACCGCGCGCCTCCTCGAGCTCAACAAGGGCAAGCTGCGCTCCGTTCGTCGGCAAGCAGCTCGGCATCCGGCTCACGCCGAGCGCTGGAGTTCATCGCCGACGCGATCCCGGAGACCGCCGCCCACCTCGAGGACCTCCTGCGCGAGGCCCGCGAGCGCGACGCGGCCGTGGCCGCCGCCGCCGCCGGTGCCGTCCACGCCGGCGACGCCGACCCCTACAAGAAGGACCGCGAGCTCGACGACGAGGACGAGGACGAGGCCGACCCGGGGGCGGGAAGGACGAGGTCGCGGGTGCCGACGCCTGAGGGCCGCGGCGGCACCCAGCCCACGCCCGACGGCATCCTGGTCGTCGACAAGCCGCAGGGCTGGACCAGTCACGACGTCGTCGCTCGGGCACGCCGGCTGTGCGCGACCCGCAAGGTCGGCCACGCCGGCACCCTCGACCCGATGGCGACCGGGGTGCTGGTGCTCGGGCGTCGGCCGGGCGACCAAGCTGCTCACCTTCCTCGTCGGCTGCGACAAGGACTACACGGCCACGATCCGGCTCGGCCAGGCGACGCTGACCGACGACGCGGAGGGTGACGTCACGGCATCCGTCGGTGCCGTCGGCATCGAGCGGGACGCCGTGGTGGCGGCCGCGGTGCCGCTCACCGGCGCCATCGAGCAGGTGCCGAGCGCGGTCAGCGCGATCAAGGTCAAGGGGGAGCGCGCCTACCACCGGGTGCGCAGCGGCGAGACCGTCGAGCTCTCCGCCCGACCGGTCACCGTGTCGCGGTTCGTCGTCGGCGACACCCGGGCGGTCGACGCCGACGGCACACCGGTGCTCGACGTCGACGTCGAGGTCACCGTGTCGTCCGGCACCTACGTGCGAGCGCTCGCGCGCGACCTGGGTGCGGCGCTCGGCTGCGGCGGGCACCTGACCGCGTTGCGACGCACCCGGGTCGGCGGCTTCGCCATCGCCGACGCGCACCCGCTCGCCGACCTCGAGGCGCGACAGGGGGAGCGGATGCCGGTCACCCCGCTCGCCGACGCCGCCCGCGCGGCCTTCGTGGTGCGTGAGGTCGACGACGCGCAGGCGCGCACCCTGGGCTACGGGCAGCGCCTGGAGTCGGCCGTCCCGGGGCGCACCGATCCGGTCGCCGCCATCGCCCCGGACGGCACCCTCGTCGCGATGCTCGACGAGTCGCGTCCCACGGCGCGCAGCCTCGTCGTGTTTGCTCCGGCGAGTTCGTAGAGTGGTCCCCGTGCATCGCTGGACCGACCCCTCCGAGACGCCTGCGGCCCTGCGGCCCTGCGTCGTCACCCTCGGCAACTTCGACGGCGTCCACCGCGGGCACCGGGCGGTGCTCAACGCCCTCGTCGACGCGGGCCACCGGCTCGGGCTGCCGGCGGTGGCGATCACCTTCGAGCCGCACCCGATCGCGGTGCTGCGGCCCGAACAGGCGCCCGAGCTCATCGCGCCCGCCGCGATCCGCGACGACCTGATCGCCGACTCGGGGATCGACGGCCTGCTCGTGCTCGACTTCACCACCGAGTTCGCCCAGCAGTCCCCGGAGGACTTCGTGCGGGCCGTGTTCGTCCGCGGCCTCGACGCCCGCTGCGTGGTCGTCGGCATGGACACCCGCTTCGGCGTACCGCAACTCCGGCGACGTCTCGACCCTGGCCGACCTCGGCGAGCAGCTCGGCTTCGAGGTCGTGGCCCTCGACGACGTCGGCGACGGGGAACGGTTCTCCTCGACCGTGGTCCGCGACCACCTGCGCGCCGGTGAGGTCGGTGAGGCGGCCCGCATCCTCGGTCGTCCGCACCGGGTCGTCGGCACCGTCGTGCACGGCAACCACCGCGGGAAGGCGCTGGGCTACCCCACCGCGAACCTGTCCGCCGACTCCGTCGGCCTGGTGCCGCTCGAGGGTGTCTACGCCGGCTGGGTCACCCGGCTCGACCTCCCCGAGGGCGAGCGCGACCGCACGATGCCGGCCGCGATCAGCGTCGGCACCAACCCGACCTTCCAGACCCACGACCGGCGCACCGTCGAGGCGTACGTGCTCGACCGCGACGACCTCGACCTCTACGACGAGCGCATCATGGTCGAGTTCACGGCCCACATCCGGCCGACGCTGAAGTTCGAGAGCGTCGACGAGCTGCTCGAGGCGATGGGCAAGGACGTCGCGCGGTGCCACGAGCTCCTCACGAAGATCGTCCCCGCCTGACCCGGCTGCAGCCTCCGTGTCAGGGCGTGGGCCCGCCGGCCTGAGCCCCTGGGCGCGGCACGACGTCGGGCTCTACGTCGCCGCCGCCGGCACCTCGGTGGTCGGGGCGCTGCTCGTCTGGTCGGCCACGGAGCGCGTCGACGGCACGGCCTACCTCGTGCGGCACCTCGTCACGGCGGCCGTGGGGATGACCTTGGCCCTGCTGGTGAGCCGGGTCGGCCAGGACCGGGTGCGGGTGGCCGCCCCGTGGGTGTACGCCGGGTCGCTGCTCCTGCTGCTGGCGGTGCTGACTCCGCTGGGCCGCACGGTCAACGGCTCACGGTCGTGGATCCCGCTGGTCGGTGGGTTCACCGTGCAGCCGGCCGAGCTGGCCAAGGTGGGGCTGTGCCTGGCCCTGGCCACGCTGCTCGCCGGGCAGGCCGAGCGCGGGCTGGCACCGGGCCGTCGCGAGGTGGCCCTCGCCGCCGTGCTGGTGGCGCTGCCGACGGCGCTCATCCTGCTGCAGCCGGACCTCGGCTCGGCGGCGGTGGTCGTCGCGGTGGGTGCGGTGGTCGTCACGGTGGCCGGCGTGCCGCGCCGGTGGGTGGCCGGCGCCGTGCTGCTCGGGCTGGCCGTCGTGGTGGTCGCCCTCACCACGCCGGTGCTCAGCGACTACCAACGCGACCGGCTGACGTCGTTCGCCGACCCGTCGGCCGACCCGCAGGGCAGCGGCTACCAGACCCGGATGGTGCGCCTGGCCATCGGCGCCGGCGGCGTCTGGGGCCAGGGGTTCATGCAGGGGGAGCGAACCCAGGGCGGTTACGTGCCCTACCAGCTCAACGACTTCATCTTCTCCGTCGCGGGGGAGGAGCTCGGGTTCGTCGGCGCGACCGGGCTGCTCCTGCTCCTGGCGTTCGTGGTCGGCCGGGTTCTCGTCGTGGCCGCGCGGGCGGAGGACTCGTTCGGGCGGCTGGTCGCCGTCGGCGTCGCCACCTGGCTGGCGGTACAGGTGGTGCAGAACGTGGGCATGAACCTGGGGCTGCTCCCCGTGACGGGGCTGCCGCTGCCGTTCGTGTCGTACGGGGGGTCCTCGATGCTCGTCTCGTGGGTCGCGATCGGGCTGGTCGACGCGACACACGCCACGTCGGCGCGCCGCTGACTAGGCATCGCGTTCCGCCGCGCGCTGTGGAAGGATTCGCGCACCACGCTCCCCAATGACGAGGACGACGCTCGATGCTCACCGCCTCCCCGCAGATCAACACCCCCGCCGACGAGCCGGTCGACCAGTCCGTACTGGACCGGGCCGCCCAGAGCGTGGGTCACATGTTCCGCAGCCGCGTCTCGGCCAGCCCCGACCGACCGGCCTACCTCCATGCCGTGGTGTCGGAGTCCGGTGACGAGTGGGTCACCGTCACCTGGGCCGAGCTCGACGTCGTGGTCCGTGAGATCGGTGCCGGGCTGGTGGCCCTGGGCATCGAGCCGGAGGACCGGGTCGCCATCGCCTCGAGCACCCGCTACGAGTGGGCCCTGGCCGACCTCGCCGTCATGGTCGCCGGCGGCGCCACGACGACCATCTACCCGACGACGATGGCCGACGACGTCGCGTTCATCGTGTCCGACTCGGGCGCCAAGGTCGTCTTCGCCGAGAACTCCGAGCAGCTCGAGAAGCTGCGCGGCATGCGGGCGGACACCCCGGCCGTGCTGCGGGTCATCGTGTTCGACGGCGTCTCCGACGCCGACGCCTGGACGCTCACCCTCGACGAGGTGCGCCAGCTCGGCCGCGAGTACCTCGAGGGCGACCCCGGGGCGATCGACGCGCGGATCGACGGCACCCAGCCCGACCAGCTGGCCACGATCATCTACACCTCGGGCACGACCGGCCGCCCCAAGGGCGTGCGGCTGCTGCACAGCGCGTGGACCTACGAGGGCGCGGCCGTCGAGTCGATCAACATCCTCAGCGAGGACGACCTGCAGTACCTCTGGCTGCCGCTCGCCCACGTCTTCGGCAAGGTGCTGCTCACCCTGCCGCTGCAGATCGGGTTCCCCACGGCGATCGACGGCCGGATCGACAAGATCGTCGACAACCTGGCCGTCGTGAAGCCGACCTTCATGGGCGCCGCGCCGCGCATCTTCGAGAAGGCCTACGGCCGGATCCAGACGATGATGGCCGACGAGGGCGGCGTCAAGGCCAAGCTCTTCACCTGGGCCAGCGGCGTCGGCCGCGAGGTCAGCGAGCTGCGCGAGCAGGGCAAGAACCCCTCGGGCCTGCTCGGCCTCAAGTACACCGTGTCCGACAAGCTGATCGGCACCAAGATCCGCGAGCGCTTCGGTGGACGGATCCGCTTCTTCATCTCCGGCTCGGCCGCGCTGAACCAGGACATCGCGCGGTGGTTCGACGGGATGGGGATGCAGATCGCCGAGGGCTACGGCATGACCGAGACCAGCGCGGCCTCGTTCGTCAACCGGATCAAGGCCTACCGGTACGGCAGCGTGGGCTGGCCGCTGCCCGGCACCGAGGTGCGCATCGCCGACGACGGCGAGGTGCTGCTGCGCGGCACCGGCAACATGGAGGGCTACCACAACAACGCCGAGGCGACCGCCGAGACCATCGATGCCGAGGGGTGGCTGCACACCGGCGACATCGGTGAGGTCGACGACCGCGGCTTCCTGCGGATCACCGACCGCAAGAAGGACATGTTCAAGACCAGCGGCGGCAAGTACGTCGCGCCCTCGAACATCGAGGCGACGTTCAAGGGGCTGTGCCCCTACGCGAGCCAGCTCGTCGTCTACGGCGCCGACCGCAACTTCGTCTCCGCACTGGTGACGCTCGACCCCGAGGCGATCACCGGCTGGGCCGCCCAGAACGGGCTGGCGGGCCAGGACTACGCCGCGATCGTCCGGTCCGACGCCTGCCGCGAGATGGTGCAGGGCTACATCGACAAGCTCAACGCGGGCCTGAACCGCTGGGAGACGATCAAGAAGTTCACCATCCTCGAGAACGACCTCACCGTCGAGGCCGGCGAGCTCACTCCGAGCCTGAAGCTCAAGCGCAAGGTCGTCTCGGAGAAGTACCAGGACCAGCTGGACGCCCACTACACGAGCTGACCCGGCCACGGCGCCGCTACGGCGCAGTACTGGTCGTGATGACGACCAATACTGCGCCGTAGCCGGCGCCGTCACCACGTGGTCCTCCACGGCTGAACGCTCAGGACGCGCCGCGCAGGCCCGCGCTTTCCCGCAGGCGGTGCCGGGGGTCGCCCGTACCTCGGGACGCGCCCGACCCCGCGCGACCAGATAGGTCTGCTCGAGCCGGAGGAGCACGGCCTCCGGCTGCTGGCGCAGTCGCCGAGGCGTCACCGCTGCCACGATGACTCCCGCAGCCACGAGGTCGGCGTCCCTCTCGACGGTGTCGTCCCACTGGTCGGCCTCGCTGTGGTGGCGACGCGAGTGCACCATGACCGCTAAGGCGACGTCGTCGAACCAGGCGTCGGGAGTCGTGAGCCGGGCTCCTGCGGGCCCGGTCAGCGTGGGGTTGGCCCAGGGTGCCGGAAGCACGCTCGAGGTGGCGACGAGGTCGAGCAGCTCGGACTCGGGGACGGACCAGGCACCGGAGGCCGCGTCCGCGAGCGGCCCGTGCAGCGGCGCGGCGTCGCGCGGTCGCAGGCGCAGTACCCACTGGTGGAGGTCGTCGACCGTGGTGATGCGCCGCTGCACCGCCTCGATGAGGATCGCTGACCGGGTGTCGGCACCACGGGCGACCCGAGCGGCGTCGACGACGGCGCGGGCAGGTGACGACAGCCGCAACGGGCCCTTGGTGATGGCGCCGACGTCCGGGATGAGGGTGCGTCTCACCTCGGCGAATCCGCTTGAGCGGCTGCGCTGCGGAGCCGGCACCAGCGCGTGGACCCGGTCTCTGGGGTCGGCCGACGTCACGCCGTGCAGCCGAGCGGCCGTCGCGCCGGAAAGCACCGACCTCGGGCCGGCCCACAGGAGCGTGGCGATCTGCCGCTGATTCGCATGGTCGCAGCCTGACCCAGGTGCGCGGCGCGCACGGAACGACCGGTCCCCGGCTGTGGACCGACAGCGTCCAGGCACCGTCCGGCTGTGGAAGGCATCCTCCAGGAGCGGTGGCCGCGTCGCGTTGGATCGGTCGGCAAGGCGCCGGTTACCGCGCCGACTCGCTGTCCCCACGACGAGTCCTCCGCGGTAGACGGCGCGGTAACGGGCGCCGCTGGCTGCAGGCGGCTTGCCGCCGGTCAGTCGGTGATGAGCGGGACGAAGCGGTAGTGGCCGTGCTCGGTCACCCACCGCCCGTCCGGCGCGCTCGGGTCGCGCTCGACCCGCAGCATCCGGCCGGCCACCGGCACCACGAGGATGCCGGACACGTCCAGCTGGGCCACGAGCGGCTCCGGCAGCGCGGTCGCCATGGCCGACACCAGCACCCGGTCGAACGGCGCCTCGTCCGGTGCACCGAGCACCCCGGCGACGGACGCGCGGACCCGAGCCCACGGCATCCGGGCCGCCGCGACGTTGGCGCCGCCGGTGAGCACCAGGTCGGGCACCCGCTCGAGCCCGAGCACCGAGCCGGTGGGCCCGACGAGCACGGCGAGCAGCGCCGTGGTCCAGCCCGACCCGGAGCCGACGTCGAGCACCCGCTGCCCCGGCCGCACGTCGAGCAGCTCGAGCATCGCCCGCACGGTGCGCGGCTGGCTGTTGGTCTGGCCGTGGCCGATGTCGAGCGGCCCGTCGTAGGACGCGCGCCGCCGCTCCGAGCGGGGGAGGAACCGCTCACGGGGCTGGGTCGCCATCGCGGCCCGGACGCGCCCCGCGGCGTCCACGGCTACCCGCGCAGGTCCGCGAGCGCCGTCTCGACGGCGCGGTGGAAGGTGGGGTAGGCGAACGGCATCCGGGCCAGGGTGGCCGTGGGGATGCGGGCGTGCACCGCGGTCGCGAGCATGGAGAGCACCTCACCACCCATCGGTCCGACCGACGTGGCGCCGACGAGGTGGCCGGCCTCGCGGTCCTCGACCAGCTTGATGAGGCCCTCACCACCGGGCCCGCTGATCCAGCCGCGGGTCGACCCGGCCAGCGGGGCCAGGCCGATGGCGACGTCGAGCCCGGCGTCGCGCGCCTGCTGCTCGCTCAGGCCCACGGATCCGACCTCCGGGTCGGTGAAGGTCACCCGCGGCACGGCGTGGTACTCGGCCTCGCGGGCGTCGTCGCCCGTGCGGCCGGTGACGTCGGCGAGGGCGACCGCGGCCTGGTACATCGACATGTGGGTGAAGGCGCCCTTGCCGGTGATGTCGCCGATCGCCCAGAGCTTGTCGCCGGCCCGCATCCGGGCGTCGGTGTCGACCGAGCGGGCCAACGGGTCGAGCCCGACCGCCTCGAGGCCGAGGTCGGAGAGGTTGGGGCGGCGGCCGGCCGCGACGAGCAGCCGGTCGGAACCGAGCTCGAGGGCGGTGCCCGCGGCGTCGGTGAGTGCCACCGTGAACCGGCCGTCGGCGTGGCGCACCGAGCCGATCGACGCCCCGGCGAGCACCTGGATGCCGTCGGCGGCCATCGCGCGGGCGACCACCTCCGAGGACTCCGGCTCCTCGAGGGCGAGGATGCGTGGGGCCGCCTCGACGAGCGAGATCTTCGTGCCGAACCGCGCGAACGCCTGCGCCAGCTCGGCCCCGATCGCGCCGCCGCCGATGACGATCATCGACGCCGGCAGGTCGGGGGTGGCGAGCACGTCGCGGTTCGTCCAGAACGGGGTGTCGGCCAGGCCGTCGACCGGGGGAGCGGCCGGCGAGGTGCCGGTGTTGAGCACGACCCCCCGCGCGGCGGTGTAGCGGGTGCCGTTCACCTCGACCACACCGGTGTCGACGAGCCGCCCGTGGCCCCGCACGAACCGGACACCGGCCTGCTCGAGGCGCTCGACGGCCACCGTGTCGTCCCAGTCGTCGGTGGCCTCGTCGCGGATCCGGGCGTGCACGACGCCCCAGTCGGGGGTGACCTCGGCGGCACCGGCCAGGGTGCCGACCCGGCGGGCGTCGGCGAGCAGGTTCGCCGCCCGGATCGCCATCTTCGAGGGGATGCAGCCGTAGTAGGGGCACTCGCCCCCGACGAGGCGCTCGTCGATGCCGACGACGTTCAGGCCGGCCTTCGCGGCCTCGGTGGCGAGGTGCTCGCCACCGGGCCCGAGGCCGATGACGACGAGGTCCACGGGGATGTCGGTGCTCATGGGCCCATCCCAGCACGCCGGGGGCCCTCGCGGGGAGTGCCCCCGGTCGGGCGGTTTGGGGCCCCGCTCGCGGCGACCTACTCTTGACGGATGCCCGGTCAGTCCGTCTTCCGCCGCCTCGAGCCGCTGCTCGCGCAGGTCAGCAAGCCGATCCAGTACGTCGGCGGCGAGCTCAACTCCACCGTCAAGGAGTGGGACGTCGCCGGCGACGCCACCGTGCGCTGGGCGCTGATGTACCCCGACGCCTACGAGGTCGGCCTGCCGAACCAGGGCGTCATGATCCTCTACGAGGTGCTCAACGAGCGGCCCGACGCCCTCGCCGAGCGCACGTACGCCGTGTGGCCCGACCTCGAGGCGCTGATGCGCGAGCACGAGGTGCCGCAGTTCACCGTCGACGCGCACCGCCCGGTCGGCGACTTCGACCTGCTCGGCCTGTCGCTTCTCCACCGAGCTCGGCTACACCAACATGCTCACCGCGCTCGACCTCGCCGGCATCCCGCTGCACGCCGTCGACCGCGACGACGACGCACCCGATCGTCATCGCCGGCGGCCACGCCGCGTTCAACCCCGAGCCGATCGCCGACTTCATCGACGCCGCCGTGCTCGGCGACGGCGAGCAGGCCGTGCTCGACGATCACCGACATCGTCGCGCGCCTGGAAGGCGCGAGGGCACGCCCGGGTGGTCGCGAGGAGGTGCTGCTGCGGCTGGCGCGCACCGGCGGCGTCTACGTGCCGGCGTTCTACGACGTCGAGCTACCTGCCCGACGGCCGCATCCAGCGGGTCGCGCCCAACCGCCCGGGCGTGCCGTGGCGGGTCGCCAAGCACACCGTCATGGACCTCGACGAGTGGCCGTACCCGAAGCAGCCGCTCGTGCCGCTGGCCGAGACGGTGCACGAGCGGATGTCGGTCGAGATCTTCCGCGGCTGCACCCGCGGCTGCCGGTTCTGCCAGGCCGGCATGATCACCCGCCCGGTGCGCGAGCGCAGCATCACCGGCATCGGCGAGATGGTCGAGCGCGGCCTGGCCGCAACCGGCTTCGAGGAGGTCGGCCTGCTCTCGCTGTCCAGCGCCGACCACTCCGAGATCGCCGACGTCGCCAAGGGCCTGGCCGACCGCTACGAGGGCACCAACACCGGGCTGTCGCTGCCGTCCACCCGCGTCGACGCGTTCAACATCGACCTCGCCAACGAGCTGACCCGCAACGGCCGCCGCTCCGGGCTGACCTTCGCCCCCGAGGGCGGCTCCGAGCGGATCCGCAAGGTCATCAACAAGATGGTCACCGAGGACGACCTGATCCGCACCGTCACCGCGGCGTACGGCGCCGGCTGGCGGCAGGTGAAGCTCTACTTCATGTGCGGCCTGCCGACCGAGACCGACGAGGACGTGCTGCAGATCGCCGAGCTGGCGCAAGAGGGTCATCGAGACCGGGCGCGAGGTCAGCGGGCGCCGCGACATCCGCTGCACGGTGTCGATCGGCGGGTTCGTGCCCAAGCCGCACACCCCGTTCCAGTGGGCCGCCCAGCTCGGCGCCGAGGAGACCGACGCGCGGCTCGCCAAGCTGCGCGACGCGATCCGCGTCCGACCGGCAGCTACGGCCGGCGATCGGCTTCCGCTACCACGACGGCAAGCCCGGCATCGTCGAGGGACTGCTCTCCCGCGGTGACCGCCGGGTCGGCCGGGTCATCGAGGCCGTGTGGCGCGACGGCGGCCGCTTCGACGGCTGGAGCGAGCACTTCTCCTACGACCGCTGGATGGCGGCCGCCGAGCGCGCGCTGGCCGGCTGCGGCCGGTCGACGTCGCCTGGTACACCACCCGCGAGCGCGACGAGACCGAGGTGCTGCCCTGGGACCACCTCGACTCCGGGCTCGACAAGGACTGGCTCTGGGAGGACTGGCAGGACGCCCTCGACGAGACCGAGGTCGAGGACTGCCGCTGGACCCCGTGCTTCGACTGCGGCGTCTGCCCGCAGATGGGCACCGAGATCCAGATCGGCCCGACCGGCAAGACCCTGCTGCCGCTGACCGTCCTCGGCGCGGGCCGCGGCGCGATGGCCGAGCACACCCACGCCTGACCGCGGCGGGTGACCACGCGGCATCCGCCGGATGTGGCGTGACCCCCAATCCCCGGATGCCGTGCGTGCGCCGGTGACAGGATGAGGACGTGGCCACGGCGAGCACGAGCAGCCGACGCCGGGCGCTGCTCTTGGGCACCGACTCGGGTCGTGATGCCGTCCGCCGGATCGGCATCGCGGTCTTGGCCCTGTTCCTGGTCACTGTCTTCGGCACGGTCGGCTACGTCGCGCTCGGCTTCCCTCTGCTGGACGCGCTGTACCAGACCGTCACCACGGTCGCGACGGTCGGCTTCCGCGAGGTGCGCCCGCTCGGCCCGGCCGGCCAGGTCTTCACCATGGTGCTCATCGTCCTCGGTGTGGGCACCGTGCTCTACAACCTCGGCGTGCTCGTCGAGGCCGTGACCGAGGGCCACCTGCGCGAGTACCTCTGGAGGAGCCGCATGGACCGGGACATCTCGCACCTGCGCGACCACGTGATCGTCTGCGGCCACGGCCGGGTCGGCCGCTCGGCGGTGCGCCACCTCGTGGACACCGGTCACCGGGTCGTCGTCGTCGACAGCGACGCCACCCGGCTCGAGGGCCTCACCGAGCCGCACGTGCTCGGCGACGCCTCTCGCGACGACACCCTGCACGAGGCCGGCATCGACAAGGCCCGCGCCCTGATCTGCGCCCTGGGGACCGACGCCGAGACGATGTACGCCACCCTGTCCGCCCGCGCGCTGCGCCCCGACCTGGTCATCATCAGCCGGGCCCGCACCCTGGACTCGAAGGAGAAGCTGGTCCTCGCCGGCGCCACCCGGGCAGTCAACCCCCAGCTGATCGGTGGCCGCCGGATGGCCTCCTTCGCCCTCAACGCCGACGTCGCGGAGTTCCTCGACGAGGTCATGCACGAGGACGACCTCGACTTCCGGATCGAGCAGGTGCGGCTCGGCGAGCACAGCCCGCTCGCCGGCCGCAGCGTGGGGGAGGTGGACGTGCCGTCACTGTCCGGGTGCCAGCTGCTCGCGGTGCGCGAGCCGCGCAAGGGGGCGTTCCTGCCCAACCCGGTGGCAGCGACCGCGATCGAGGCGGGGTCCACGCTGATCGTCTTCGGGTCCCCGGAGCAGGTGGGCGCGCTGCGCACGTCGGCCGCCGGCTGAGCATGATGAGCGCATGAGCCCCACCGAGGCCGCCGCGGCCGAGATCACCCTGCGCTTCCTCGCCGCGCCCACGGATGCCGGTCAGTCCGGGTCGGTCTCGGCCGGCCGGGTGCTCGAGTGGATCGACAAGGCCGGCTACGCCGCGGCCGCCGGCTGGAGCGGCACCTACGCCGTCACGGCCTACGTCGGGAACGTGCGGTTCACCCGCCCGGTCGAGGTCGGTGAGCTCGTCGAGGTGACCGCCCGGGTGGTGCACACCGGCCGCAGCTCGATGCACATCACCGTCGACGTGGCGTCCGGCCAGCCGCGCACCCGGGAGATGGCGCCGGCCACCCGGTGCCTCATCATCTTCGTGGCCGTCGACGAGCAGGGTCGCTCCACCCCGGTGCCGCCGTTGGTGCCGCGCACCCAGGGCCAGGAGCTCGAGGAGCGCTGGGCCGCGCGCCGGGCCGACCTGCGCGCGCAGGTCGAGGCGGCGATGGCCGGGCAGGTCTACACGGATGCCGGTACGGCGCCGCGCGTCGTCATGCGCTTCCTCGCCGCCCCGACCGACGTCAACTGGGGCGGCAAGGTGCACGGCGGCATCGTCATGCGGTGGATCGACGAGGCCGCCCACGTGCTCGCGACCCAGTGGACCGGCAGCGACCGTAACGTCGCGATCTTCACCGGCGGGGTGCGCTTCTACCGCCCGCTGCGGATCGGCCACGTCGTGGAGGTCGAGGCCCGGCTGCTGCACACCGGGCGCACCGCGATGCACGTCGGGGTGCACGTGCGCTCGGGCGACCCGTCCGACGGACCCGACGGCATGGAGCTGACCACCTACTGCCGCACCATCTTCGTGGCCATCGACGAGGAGCGGCGGGCGGTGCCGTGCCCCACCTGGGTGCCGGCCAACGACGAGGACCGGGCCCTGGACGCCCACGCCGTCGAGCTCGTCCGGATCCGCGACGAGTTCGGCGACTGACCGCCCGGACGCTGCCGGGGAGCCTGTGTCATTGACGATAGTGTGTGACGCACAGTATAGTGTGACTCGTGAGTGTTGACGACGAGGACGTGCTGGCGGGCCACCTCCAGGAGCTGCGCCGCGGGACGATCGTCGTCGCCTGCCTGGCCACCCTGCGGACCCCGGGCTACGGCTACGCGCTCCTCGAGACGCTCGCCGGCGCGGGGTTCGGGGTCGACGCCAACACGCTCTACCCGCTGCTGCGCCGCCTCGAGAAGCAGGGCCTGCTCGTCTCGGAGTGGAACACCGACGAGTCGCGCCCGCGCAAGTTCTACCGGACGAGCAACGAGGGCCTGGCCGTCCTCACCGCCCTGCGCTCCGACTGGCGCGCCCTCGACGCCGCGATCTCCGACCTCGGCTGACAAAGCCCACGACCCCACGACCGAGAGGACCGACGCGATGACCGCCTCCCTCACCGACCGCTACGTCGCCGCCACCGTGAGCGGGCTCGACGAGGCCCAGCGACCCGAGGTCGAGCGCGAGCTGCACGCCACGATCGAGGACATGGTGGACGCCCGTCTCGAGGCCGGCGCGCCGACCCGCGCCGACGCCGAGCGCGCGGTGCTCGTCGAGCTCGGCGACCCGCTGCGGCTGGCCGCCGGCTACAGCGGCCGACCCCTGCACCTCATCGGGCCGGGCGTCTACCCCGAGTGGCTGCGCCTCGTGCGGGTGCTGCTCGTCGTCGTGGTGCCGATCTCGGTGATCGGCACCCTCGTGGCGCGGCTCTTCATCGAGGACGTGGCGACGACGGAACGTCGGCTCGCTCGTCGGCAGCAGCATCGGTTGGCGATCACCGTGGCCCTCCACGTCGTGTTCTGGACGACCCTCGTCTTCGTCATCCTGGAGCGCACGGGGCACGCGTCCCTCGACACGTGGACGCCGGAGCAGCTGCCCGACACGAGCGGCACGGGCCGGGTGGGCTTCGGCGAGACCGCGGGAAACGTGGTCTTCCTCGTCCTCGTGGCACTCGCGCTCGTGTGGCAGCAGACCAGCTCACCGGTGACCAGCGGCGGCGAGTCGGTGCCGGTGCTCGACCCCGCGCTCTGGTCGGGCTGGATCCCGTGGCTCCTGCTGGTGCTCGCCGCCGACGCGGTCGTCGCCCTGCTCGCCTACCGCCGCGGCCGCTGGTCCACCGGGCTGGCCCTCGCGAACGTCGCGCTCGACCTGGCCTTCGCCGTGCCGCTGCTCCTGCTGCTCCGGGACGGCAGCCTGTTCAACCCGGCGTTCGTCGAGGTGCTGGTCGAGGGTGGCTGGGCCGACGCCGAGCGCGACCTCAACCTGTCGACGGCCATCGGGGTCGTGGTCGTGCTCGTCTGGAGCGTGGTCGAGACGCTGCGCACCCTGCGCCGCACCCGCCGGGCCGAGGCGACCGAGAACGGCGTCGTCGCCGGTCAGGCGTAGAGCGCTCCCACGACCTCGCGGAACGCCGCGGTGTGCCGGTCGACGTCGGCGCGGGTGGTGGCCGGGCACATCAGCGCCATGTTGTGGAACGGCGTCATCAGGATGCCGCGGTTGCACATCGCGAGGTGCATGTACGCGTCGATCTCGTCGTCGTGCGCCGCCGCCGACTCCTCGCCGGTGCGCGGCGCGGGCCGGGTGAAGCGGTACTCGGCACGCGCGCCGAGCTGCTGGATCGACCACGGCACGTCGAGCTCGTCGAGGACGGCCTGCACGCCCTCGGTGAACGCGGTGGCGAGCTCGATCATGCGCGCGAAGGCCTCCTCGGTGAGCACCTCGCCCAGGGTCGCCCGCATCGCCGCGGTCGACAGCGCGTTGCCGGCGAGCGTGCCGCCGACCCCGCCGACGTCGATGATGTCGGCGTCACCGGCGTCCGTGTGGCCGGTGATCGCCGCGGCGACCGCCGTCGGTGATGCCGTAGGCGCCGCACGGGATGCCGCCGCCGATCGACTTGCCGATGACGAAGATGTCCGGCTCGAGCCCCCACGCGCTGGGTCGCGCCGCCCCAGCCGGCGGAGAAGGTGTGCGTCTCGTCGATCATCAGCAGCGCGCCGTAGCGGGTGGCCAGCTCGCGCAGGCCCTCCATGAAGCCCGGCTCGGGCAGCACGATGCCGATGTTGGTCAGCGCCGGCTCGGTGAGGATCGCGGCGACGTCGCCGTGGGCCAGCTCGCGCTCGACCGACGCCAGGTCGTTCCACGTCGCGGCCCGGGTGGTGAGGTCGAGCGGCACCGGCGGAGCGACGTTGCCCGGGCGGGACTCGCGCCTTGCCGTCGGGGCCGGGGATCGCGAAGGTCTCGTCGACCGAGCCGTGGTAGCAGTAGGCGAAGACCAGGATCTTGGGTCGGCCGGTGGCCAGCCGGGCCAGGCGCATGGCCCACCGGTTGGCGTCGGTGGCCGAGAGCGTGAAGCGACCACAGCGGCATCCCGAACCGGCGGGTCAGCTCGGCGCCCACCCACTCGGCGTCGGCCGTCGGCAGCATCGTCGTGATGCCGCCGAGGTCGCCCATCCGCCGGGCGACGGCCTCGACCGTGGCGCGCGGGGGAGTGGCCGGCCATCGCGCCGGTGTCGCCGAGCGCGAAGTCGACGTAGGTGTGCCCGTCGACGTCGGTGATCCGGTTGCCCCGCGCGTGGTCGAGGTAGAGCGGGAAGCCACCGCTCCACTTGTTCATCCAGGTCATCGGCACCCTGCCGAACAGGTTGGTGCCCTCCTCGAACAGCTCGCGGCTGCGCGGGTGGCCCTTCGTGTAGGCGGCCTGCTCCACGGCGAGCAGCTCGGTGAGACGGGAACGGTCGAGGTCCGGCATGAGGCGAACGCTATCGCCACCGATGCCGTGCGCAACAGCCCGGATCCGCCATCGGATCAGTCGGCGGAGCGGCCCATGGCCTGCGGGATCCGCAGGGATGCCGGGCCGCCCCACCAGCGCGCCTAGGCTGGTGCGTCATGGCCCAGCGCACCCCCGACGGACCCCCGCCCGCACCCGCGGTCCAGAAGCTCCGGATCCGCTACGCGAAGCGGGGCCGGCTGCGCTTCTCCTCGACCCGTGACTTCGCCCGGGCCCTGGAGCGGGCCCTGCGCCGGGCCGACGTGCCGATGGCGTTCTCCGGTGGCTTCCACCCGCACCCGCTGATCTCGTACGCCAACGCCGCCCCCACCGGCACCGCCAGCGAGGCGGAGTACTTCGAGATCCGGGTCACCGAGCGGGTCGACCCGGAGGCGGTGCGCGCGGCACTGGACGAGGCGCTGCCCGAGGGCCTCGACGTCGTCGAGGTCGTCGAGGCCGCACCGGGCGCGCTCGCCGACCGGCTCGAGGGCAGCGAGTGGCAGATCGTCGTGCGCGGCGCCGACCCGGCGGAGGTGGCGGATGCCGTCGCCGGCTACCTGGCGTGTGACGTCGCCGAGGCCACCCGCACCTTCAAGACCGGGCCGCGCACCTTCGACACGCGCGGGGCCGTGCTGGCGATGGGCGTGACCGGGGTCGACGACGAGGGGTGTGCGATACTGCGGGTGGTCGCACGGCACTCCACACCGTCCGTGCGCCCCGACGACATCCTGACCGCACTGCGCGCAGTGACCGGGTTCTCGCCACCGGTCCCACCCCTGGTGACCCGGCTGGCCCAAGGCCCTCTGCTCGACGCAGCTGCTGGGGTGGCCGATCCGTTGGCCGCCGACAAGGACGCCGCCGGCTCCGGATAGGTGCCGCGCCGCCCGCGCGAGCCGCTCCGGGGCAGCAGTCGACTTCCGTGACGGGGTGCGCCCCGCACGATCCGATCGCACCACGCGATCACGAGGAGCCGGTCCGACGGGCCGACACCGGTGTGGTCGTCATCGCGTGGGTGACGAAAGGGGCCTCATGGCTTCCGAGAACGACCCGACCACCACCGACGCCACCGTGGACGCGGCCCCCGCGGCGGATGTGACCGCCGCGGAGGTGACCGAGCAGGCTCCCGAGAAGCCGAAGCGCCGCCGCGCGACCAAGAAGGCCGCTGCCCCCGCTGCCGAACCGGCTGTCGATGCCCCGCTCCGACCGGCTCCGACGCCCGCCGCTGACGGCCGCCGCCGAGGTCGCGCCCGAGGCGGAGGCCGCCGAGGCCCCGGTGAAGAAGGCGACCCGAAAGCGCGCCGCCAAGAAGGTGACCACCAAGGAGACGACCAAGGCGACGACCAAGGCGACGACCAAGGCCCCGGCCAAGCGGGCCAGGAAGACCGCCGCGGTCGACGAGAGCGTCGCCGAGGTCCTCGCCGCGCCGGCGGTCGAGACCGCCGACGACGGCGTCGAGGACGACACCCTCGAGGTCGAGGCCCCCGAGGTCGACACCCGCGAGGTCGACACCCTCGAGCCGGAGGAGGCCGAGGAGGCCGCCGCATCGGTCGTGCCCAGCTTCGGCCTGCTCTTCCAGGCCCCCGAGCCCGTCGCGCCGCGGCGCCGCCGGGCCACCTCTCCCGCCCAGGCCCCGGCCGAGCGGGTCGCGGAGGACGAGCCCGCCGCCGCGAGCAGCGCCGAGACCGACGGGGACGCCGAGGGCGACACCCCGGCCGCCGAGGGCGAGGCCACCGAGGCCACCGAGGCTCGCAGCGGCCGTCGCAGCCGTGGCGGACGCACCGGGCGAGGCGCCCGCGGCTCCCGCGCCCAGGCCGGCGACTCCACCGAGTCCACCGACGCCGGCGAGACCGCCGACACGACCGGCACGACCGGCAGCGACGCGAGCGACGAGGCCGGCGGCGCCGAGGGCGACCGCGGGTCCGACGACCGCACCGACGAGGGCGAGGGCGGCTCGCGCAGCCGCCGCCGTCGCGGGGGCCGCGGACGCCGCGGCCGCAGCCAGGCCGATGACGACCAGGCCGGCACGGCATCCGAGACGTCCGGCGACGCCGGCGACGAGCGCCGGGGGAACCGGTCCGGACGACCAGGGTGACGAGGGCGAGGGCGGCACCAGCCGTCGTCGGCGCCGCCGCCGCCGCGGTGGGTCCGGTGACGGCGAGAACGAGGACCCGCCCGGCACCACGACCCGGGTGCGCGAGCCGCGCTCGCAGCGCGACGAGCCGACCGCGGTCAAGGGCTCGACCCGCCTCGAGGCCAAGAAGCAGCGCCGCCGCGAGGGCCGCGAGGCCGGCCGCCGCCGCACCGATCATCACCGAGGCCGAGTTCCTGGCCCGCCGCGAGTCCGTCGAGCGCGTCATGGTCGTGCGCGAGCCGCGGCGACCGCACCCAGATCGGCGGTGCTCGAGGACGGCGTGCTCGTCGAGCACTACGTCATCGCGCGAGACCACCGCGTCGATGGTCGGCAACGTCTACCTCGGCCGGGTGCAGAACGTGCTGCCCTCGATGGAGGCGGCGTTCGTCGACATCGGCAAGGGCCGCAACGCCGTGCTCTACGCCGGCGAGGTCAACTGGGACGCCGCCGGCCTCGAGGGCGGCCAGGCCCGCGCGCATCGAGAACGCGCTGAAGCTCCGGCGACACCGTGCTGGTCCAGGTCACCAAGGACCCGATCGGCCACAAGGGCGCCCGGCTGACCTGCCAGATCTCGCTGCCCGGCCGCTACCTGGTCTACGTGCCCGAGGGCTCGATGACCGGCATCTCGCCGCAAGCTGCCCGACACCGAGCGCGCCCGCCTCAAGGCGATCCTCAAGGAGGTCGTGCCCGACGACGCGGGCGTCATCGTGCGCACCGCCGCCGAGGGCGCCTCCGAGGAGGAGCTGCGCGCCGACGTCGAGCGGCTCACCGCGCAGTGGGACGAGATCAAGGCCAAGGCCGAGTCGGCGGCGCAAGAAGGCCGGCAGCGGCGGCGCCCCGGCGCTGCTGCACGGCGAGCCCGACCTGACCGTCCGCGTCGTCCGCGACATCTTCAACGAGGACTTCACCACGCTCGTCGTCTCCGGCGACGAGGCCTGGGGCGACGGTCAGCCAGTACGTCGACGACGTCGCGCCCGACCTGGCGCCGCGCCTGCAGCAGCTGGACCGCGCGAGGAGGACGTCTTCGCCGCGCACCGCATCGACGAGCAGCTCGCCAAGGCGCTGGACCGCAAGGTCTGGCTGCCCTCGGGCGGCTCGCTGGTCATCGACCGCACCGAGGCGATGACCGTCGTCGACGTCAACACCGGCAAGTTCATCGGCTCCGGGCGGCAACCTCGAGGAGACCGTCACCAAGAACAACCTCGAGGCCGCCGAGGAGATCGTCCGCCAGCTCCGGCTGCGCGACATCGGCGGCATCATCGTCATCGACTTCATCGACATGGTGCTGGAGTCCAACCGCGACCTCGTGCTGCGCCGCCTGCTCGAGTGCCTCGGCCGCGACCGCACCAAGCACCAGGTCGCCGAGGTCACCTCGCTCGGCCTGGTCCAGATGACCCGCAAGCGGGTCGGCCGGGCCTGCTCGAGGTCTTCTCCGAGCACGTGCGAGCACTGCGACGGGCGCGGCGTCGTCGTGCACACCGAGCCGGTCGACCGCAGTGGCGGCACGAGCGGTGCCGGCGGCGAGCAGGGCGGCGCCCGCTCCGGGCGCGGCCGTCGTGGCACGACCACCGGCACGGCCCAGACCGGCAACGGCTCGGGCGGTTCCGGCGGCGCCGAACGGCGCCCCGGGCGACGACACCCAGAAGCCGACCGGCCCGACCGCGGCCCAGATCGCGGCCGCCGCGCACGCCGCGGCCCTGCGCCGCGCCGAGGCCGGCGAGCACGCCCACGAGCACGAGGATGCCGGTGAGCCGGCCGAGGAGCTCGCGGCGGTCGCGCAGACCTCGTTCGACGCCACGACCGGCCCGCGAGACCGTCGAGCCGGCGGCCGAGAGCCGTCGAGCCGACGGCCGAGCCGTCGAGCCGCGCCGAGACCGCGAGCGCAGCGACCGTCGAGCCCGCGGCCGAGCAGGCGGCCGAGCCCGACGCCGTCGAGCCCGAGCCGCGTCGCCGACGCTCCGAGCCGGTCGTCGAGCCGCCGAGGCCGAGCCCGAGCCCGAGCCGGCGGCGCCGTCGCGGCCGCCGCAAGCGCGGTCGCGTGGTCGCTCCGGCGGGACCGCCGCGTGCGACGGCATCCGACGAGGGCGCCGAGGTCGGCCGCGACCCTGACCCCGCGTCGCTGATTTGGAGCGCCCACCGGAACCACCGGTAGTCTTGACAGTCGGTGCGCCCACCGAGCCGATGTCCCGTGTCGTAAGCGGGAGCCACATCAGCCGGTTTCCCAGAGAGCGCTCCCGTAGCGAAAGTGAGTACGAAACGTGTACGCGATCGTGCGCGCTGGTGGCCGCCAGGAGAAGGTCGCCGTCGGCGACGTCCTCGTGATCGACAAGGTCGGCGGCGAGCGCCGGCGACAGCGTCGACGCTGCCCGCCGCTGCTCGCTCGTCGACGGCGGCACCGTCACCAGCGACGCCGAGCAGCTGGCCAAGGTCAAGGTCACCGCCGAGGTCGTCGAGGCCGCCAAGGGCCCGAAGATCACATCCTGAAGTACAAGAACAAGACCGGCTACCGCAAGCGCCAGGGTCACCGTCAGCCGCTCACCCAGGTCAAGGTCACCGGCATCGACGCCTGACGCCCGCTCGAACTCACTGAAGGACTACTGACATGGCACACAAGAAGGGCGCGTCCTCGACCCGCAACGGTCGCGACTCCAACGCCCAGCGCCTCGGCGTCAAGCGCTTCGGCGGCCAGGTCGTCAACGCCGGCGAGATCATCGTCCGCCAGCGCGGCACCCACTTCCACCCCGGCGACGGCGTCGGCCGTGGCGGCGACGACACCCTGTTCGCGCTCGTCGCCGGTGCGGTGAAGTTCGGCACCGAAGCGCGGCCGCAAGATCGTCAACATCGTCCCGGCGGGCACCGCTGCCGCGGAGTGACTCCGGCGCCGGGTGCTCGTCACCCGGCCGCATGACCACGTCGTGAGGGGCGGGCCGCTTCAGGCCCGCCCCTCGCGGCATCCCAGCAGAGCTCGAGCAGGGCCCTAAGGAGCGAGCAGCATGACGACCTTCGTCGACCGCGTCGTGCTGCACGTCGCCGCCGGTAACGGCGGCCACGGCTGCGCCTCGGTCCACCGCGAGAAGTTCAAGCCGCTCGGCGGCCCGGACGGCGGCAACGGCGGCCGCGGCGGCGACGTCGATCCTCGTCGTCGACCCGCAGTCGACCACGCTGCTCGACTACCACCACACCCCGCACCGCAAGGCCGACCAACGGCAAGCCGGGCGCGGGCGACGAGCGCAACGGCGCCGACGGCGGCGACCTGGTGCTGCCCGTGCCCGACGGCACCGTCGTCAAGGACGGCGACGGCGAGGTGCTCGCCGACCTCGTCGGCCTCGGCGCGACCTTCGTCGTCGCCCGCGGCGGCCGCGGCGGCCTCGGCAACGCGGCGCTCGCCTCGCCCGCGCCGCAAGGCGCCCGGCTTCGCGCTGCTCGGCGAGCCCGGCGAGGCGCATCGACGTCGTGCTCGAGCTCAAGACGCTCGCCGACGTCGCGCTGGTCGGCTTCCCGAGCGCCGGCAAGTCCTCGCTGGTCGCGGCGATGTCCGCGGCCCGGCCGAAGATCGCCGACTACCCGTTCACCACGCTGGTGCCCAACCTCGGCGTCGTCACCGCCGGGCGACACGCGCTTCACCATCGCCGACGTGCCCGGGCTGATCCCGGGCGCCAGCGAGGGCAAGGGCCTGGGCCTGGAGTTCCTGCGGCACGTCGAGCGCTGCTCGGTGCTCGTGCACGTCCTCGACTGCGCGACCCTCGAGCCGGGCCGCGACCCGCTGACCGACCTCGACGTGATCGAGGCCGAGCTCGCCGCCTACGTCATCGACGACGACGCTCGGCGGCCGGCCGCTGTCCGAGCGCACCCGCATCGTCGTGCTCAACAAGATCGACGTGCCCGAGGCGCGCGAGCTCGCCGAGATGGTCCGCCCGACCTCGAGGCGCGCGGGCTGCGAGGTGCTCACATCGTCTCGGCGGTCGCGCACGAGGGCCTGCGCGAGCTGACCTTCGCGCTGGCCGCCACGTCGACGACGGCGCGGGCCGAGCTCGCCGCAGGTCGAGCCGCCGCGGATCGTCCTGCGCCCGCGGGCCGTCGACGACGCCGGCTTCACCGTCGCGCCGCGAGGACGACCCCGGACGGCGTGTCTTCCGGGTCGCGGCGAGCGGCCGGAGCGCTGGGTCCGCCAGACCGACTTCGCCAACGACGAGGCCGTCGGCTACCTCGCCGACCGGCTCGCCCGGCTCGGCGTCGAGGAGGCGCTGGTCAAGGCCGGCGCCGTCGCCGGGCGACGACGGTGCTCATCGGCCCCGAGCGACAACGCGGTCGTCTTCGACTGGGAGCCGACCATGTCGGCCGGCGCCGAGCTGCTCGGCGGCCCGCGCGGCAGCGACGTGCGGCTCGAGGCCGAGGGTGCGGCGCACGACCCGCGACGAGCGGCGCGAGCACTTCCACGCCCGCAAGGACGCCCAGACCGCGGCGCGCGACGAGCTCGCGCAGGAGCGCCAGGCGGGGCACTGGTCGTCCGTGGCTGACGAGGACTGACCCGGATGCCGGTCGACCGCCGAGCGCCTGCGGCGCGTCGCTGGGCGAGCGCGTCGCCGCCTCGTCGTCAAGGTCGGGTCGTCGTCGCTGACCACCGCGGCCGGGGGGCATCTCGACCTGGCCGCGCTCGGCGCGCTGGTCGACGTGCTGGCGGCGCGCCGCGCGGCCGGCCGCCAGGTGGTGCTGGTCTCCTCGGGTGCGATCGCGGCCGGCATCGCGCCGCTGGGCCTGCCGCCGCCGGCCCGCGCGACCTGGCGACCCAGCAGGCGGCGGCCAGCGTCGGCCAGGGCGCTGCTGGTGGCGGCGCTACCGGCGGCGTTCGCGCGCGCACGGGCTCACCGTCGGGCAGGTGCTGCTCACCGCCGACGACGTCATCCGGCGCGCCCACTACCGAACGCCCAGCGCACCCTGGAGCGGCTGCTCGAGCTCGGCGTCGTGCCGGTCGTCAACGAGAACGACACGGTCGCCACCGACGAGATCCGGTTCGGCGACAACGACCGGCTGGCCGCGCTGGTCGCCGCACCTGGTCGCACGCCGACGCGCTGGTGCTGCTCTCCGACGTCGACGCGCTCTACGACGGGCCGCCCTCGCAGGGGCGGCTCCCGGCGGGTCGCCGCTCGTCGCGACGACCGAGGACCTCGACGGCGTGACGATCGGCGGCACCGGGTCGGCGGTCGGCAGCGGCGGCATGGTGACCAAGGTCGAGGCGGCCGGCATCGCGGCGGCGGCCGGCATCCCGGCGCTGCTGACCCGCCGCAGGACGTCGCGGCGGCGCTGGCCGGCGCCGACGTCGGCACGGTGTTCGCACCGGCCGCGGCGACCCGGGCGTCGCGCAGCGCTGGCTGGCGCACGCGACGACGCCGCGCGGTCGGCTGCTGCTCGACGACGGCGCCGTCGCGGCGGTGACGGTGCGGCGCAAGTCGCTGCTGCCGGCCGGCATCACCGGGGTCGAGGGCGCCTTCGCGGCCGGCGACCCGGTCGACCTGTGCGACACCGGACGGTCGGTGATCGCCCGCGGGCTGGTGAACTACGACGTCGGCGGAGCTGCCGCGGCTGCTCGGGCGCTCGACGCGCGACCTGGCCCGTGAGCTCGGGCCGGCGTACGAGCGCGAGGTCGTCCACCGCGACGACCTCGTGGTGCTCTGAGGCCTGCTGCCCCTGCACAACCTTCTCGCCCGATGCGGGAACCTTCGGCTCAGCACCCCAACGGTTGTGGTGCGAGGGTGAAGGTCGCGGTGCCAAGGGCTTGGCATGCTCAGCGGATCTGCTGGACCTCGAACTGCATCCGCGGGTGCGCGATCTCGACCTGGCTCTGCACGAGCTGCAGCTCGCGCCGCCCGGACTCGTGGGTGCGGGCGAGCAGGTCGAAGACGCTGGAGACGGTGCGCCCGAGGGCGAGACCGGCATCCCCGGTCTGCAGCAGGTGGGCGGTGAACAGGGCCGCGGTGACGTCGCCCGAGCCGTTCGCCTTCATCGGCAGCTGCGGGGTCTGCACGATCCACGCGCCGTCACCGTGCACGGCGAGCATCTCGATGGTGCCCTCGGGCCGGTCGGGGCGCAGCACGCTGGTGACCAGGACGGTGCCGGGGCCCAGGGCACGGGCCTGCTCGACGGAGTGCAGGGTGGAGTCGAGGTCGCCGGGGTCGGTCTCGGTGAGGAAGCCGAGCTCGAACTGGTTGGGGGTGATCAGGTCGGCCTGCGGGACGACCCTCTCGCGCAGCAGCACGGGGATCGCGGGGTGCACGAAGCAGCCGGATGCCGCGTTGCCCATGACGGGGTCGCAGGCGTAGATCGCGGCCGGGTTGGCGGCCTTGGTGCGGGCGACGGCGTCGAGGATGACCTCGCCGATCTGCTCGCCGCCCTGGTAGCCGGACAGCACTGCGTCGACCTCTGGCAGCGCGCCGCGCTCCTCGATGCCGGTGACCACCTCGCGCACGTCGTCCGGCGGCATGAGCGGGCCGCGCCAGGCGCCGTAGCCGGTGTGGTTGGAGAAGTGCACGGTGTGCACCGGCCACACCTCGACCCCGAGCCGCTGGAGCGGGAAGACGGCGGCGGAGTTGCCGACGTGGCCGTAGGCCACCGAGGACTGGATGGACAGGATCGTCGTCACCGGCCCATCCTCGCACCAGGCCGGGAACCGGGTGGTGACGGGCGAGGCGGCGCCGTGGTGCGCCCTCGGGGCCGAGCGGCACCGGGGTGCGCATCCCCAGGTAGCCGTTCCCGCCGCTATTGGATGCATCGCCTCGGCGAGCAACTTTGAAAGTTGCTCCACCACGGCGGGCAAGCACCACGCTTGCTCGCCGACGCAGAGCACCACCGCCGTCTGCTCGTGAGTAGTGAGCAACTTTGAAAGTTGCTCGCTGGTGGCGAGCATCCAATAGCGTGCGGAACACCTCCCATTGGCACGCCTGGTGGCCGAGTCCTGCAACAACGAGCGGCACCACCCCGCCCGAGCGGTGGGCGGGCCGGCGCACCGCACCGCCGCCCGGCATACCCTTGGAGACATGGCTGACCGCACCTCCGGCATCGACCCGGCCGACGTCGCGCGGGTCCGCGAGCTCGCCGAGGCGGCCCGCACCGCCTCGCGCCGCCTCGCCCTGATGTCGCGCGCCGAGAAGGACGCCGCCCTGCGCACCCTCGCCGACGACCTCGAGGCCGCCACCGACGCCGTCGTCGAGGCCAACGAGCGCGACCTCGCCCGCGGCCGCGAGCACGGGATGCCGGACAGCCTCCAGGACCGCCTCCGGCTCGACGCCCCGCGCGTCGCCGCCGTCGCCCAGGCGCTACGAGACATCGCCGCCCTGCCCGACCCGGTCGGCGAGGTGGTCCGCGGCTCCACGCTCGCCAACGGCCTGCAGATCCGCCAGGTGCGCGTCCCCATGGGCGTCATCGGGATGATCTACGAGGCCCGCCCCAACGTGACCGTCGACGCCGCCGGCCTCGGCCTGAAGTCCGGCAACGCCGTCATCCTGCGCGGCGGCAGCGCCGCCGCCGACACCAACCGCGCCACCGTGGCCGTGCTGCGCGCCTCGCTCGAGCGCCAGGGCCTGCCCGCGGATGCCGTCGGCCTCCTCGAGGGCGGACACGGCGCCGTGCGCGCCCTGATGACCGCCCGCGGCCTGGTCGACCTGCTCATCCCGCGCGGCGGCGCCGACCTCATCCAGACCGTGGTCACCGAGTCGACCGTGCCCGTCATCGAGACCGGCGTCGGCAACTGCCACGTCTACGTCGACCGGGCCGCCGACCTCGACAAGGCGCTCGCGATCACGGTGAACTCCAAGACCCACCGCCCCAGCGTCTGCAACGCGGCTGAGTCCCTCCTCGTGCACCGCGACGTCGCCGCCGCGTTCCTGCCCAAGGCGCTCGCCGCCCTGTCGGGGGAGGGCGTCACGCTGCACACCGACGCGGATGCCGGGGCCCAGGCCGACACCGCGGGTGTCGCCCACGACGCGGTCACCGACGAGGACTTCGCCACCGAGTTCCACGGCCTCGAGATGGCGGTGGGCGTCGTCGACGACCTCGACGCGGCGCTCGAGCACATCCGCCGCTACGGCTCGGGGCACACCGAGGCGATCGTCACCGAGGACCGTGCGGCCGCCCGCCGCTTCACCGCCGAGGTCGACGCCGCCGCCGTCATGGTCAACGCGAGCACCCGCTTCACCGACGGTGGGGAGTTCGGCTTCGGTGCCGAGATCGGCATCTCGACCCAGAAGCTGCACGCCCGGGGACCGATGGCGCTGCCCGAGCTCACGACGACCAAGTGGGTCGTCGAGGGAGACGGTCAGATCCGGGTCTGACCGCCGCGGCTCTCGCCGGCCTCCATGTCGAGCGAGTCGTGCGCCACGAAGTACGCCGGGCGCGCCTGGAGTGCGGCGTAGGTGCGACCCACGTACTCACCCAGGATGCCGAGTGCGAGCAGCTGCACCGCCCCGACCGCGGCGACGATGACGACCGTCGACGTCCAGCCGGGCAGGGTGTTGCCGAGGAGCATCGCCACGAGGGCATAGGCCAGCACGCCCAGCGCCGCCAACCCGCCGAGCAGCCCCAGCCAGGTCGCGAAGCGCAGCGGGGCGATCGAGAACCCGGTGACGCCGTCGATCGACAGCCGGATCATCTTGCCGAGCGGGTACTTCGAGTCGCCGGCGGCCCGTGCCGCCCGCGCGTAGTTGACCGAGGAGCTCGGGAAGCCCAGCGCGGGCACGACCAGCCGCAGCACCCGGCCGTGCTCGGGAAGCGCGTTCACGGCATCCACCGTGGCCCGCGACATCAGCCGGAAGTCGCCGGCGTCGACGTGCGCGTCGACGTCGGACATCGCCCGGATCGACCGGTAGAACGCCCGCGCGGTGAGGCGCTTGAACGCCGTGTCGGTGGAGCGGTCCGAGCGCACCCCGTAGACCACGTCGACGCCTTGGCCCCGGGCCACCGCCAGCATCTCGCCGATCACCTCGGGTGGGTCCTGCAGGTCGGCGTCGATGGTGACGACCCACTTCCCCCGAGCCCGGGCCAGGCCGGCGGAGATGGCGGCCTGGTGCCCGGCGTTGGCCCGCAGCCGCACGACCCGCACCTGCGGCCACTCACGGCGCAGTCGCTGCAGCAGCACGGGGGTGGCGTCGGAGGACCCGTCGTCGACGCAGAGGATCTCGTACGGCACGCCCCACCCGTCGGCGACGGGGCGCAGCCGCTCCACGAGGAGCGGCAGCACCGCTTCCTCGTTGTAGATGGGGACCACGACGCTCAGGTCGACCGGGGCGGGGGTCATGGGCCAAGGGTAGATCGCGCGGCCGCCGGCACCCGCCCTTCGCGGCGCGTGCCGCCGGGGAATGGCTGAGGGCCCCCGAGTATGAGATCGGGGGCCCTCGGCGGCCGGCGGCAGCCGACGTGTCGAGCCGGTCGGTCCCTGCGGTGCGAACCGCGGGGTCTGCCACGCGACGGTGGCGCCGCCCCCCAAAAGGGACGAACTTCGACTCAGGTCGCTTGGCCGCGGAACCCACGCCGTCGCGCGTGTCGTGACCGCCCTTGCGAGGCCTGCCACGTCCCACCCGGCGAGCCGGGCGAGGTCGGTTCCGTTATCCGTACGACCTGCCTCCGTGGAGGCGCGCCGACGTTGTGGCGTCTTTGCGATCCGGGAGGCGTGACGCCCTTTCTAGTGCCGAAATGACGTGCCGCGCAAGCAGATCAGAAAGAAAGTGGGTGCTATCTCGTGGCCGGGCGCGTCGTCCACAGCCCCTAGGCGTGACAGGCCCCTCCGTACACAGGCCTGTGGACGACTTCGGTGGACAGACGAGGCGCTAGGCTGACCCGCATGTCGATGACCGTCGCCCGCTTCCTGAGCGAGGAGCTGCCCACCGCCCGCGAGCTGCCGATGCCCCCGTGGCTGTTCGGCGTCCTGGCCCTGGCGTCGTTCGCGGTCCTCCTCGGGGTCACGTGGTCCTTCCGCGGCACCGCCCAGAAGTACGCGCCGGCCGGCCACGGCCGGGCCGCCCGCGAGGCCGCAGCAGCCGCCAAGGCAGCGCAGGCCGCCGACGACGAAGCGCACTGGCCCGAGCACCCCGCGCACGGCCACCCCTGAGCACCGCACGCATGCGGCTCGGGGTGATGGGTGGGACCTTCGACCCCATCCACCACGGTCACCTCGTCGCCGCGTCCGAGGTGCAGTCCCTCCTCGGCCTCGACGAGGTCGTCTTCGTGCCGACGGGGGAGCCCTGGCAGAAGGAGGGCCGTGACGTCGCGCCCGCCGAGCACCGCTACCTGATGGCCGTCGTCGCGACCGCATCCAACCCGCGGTTCACCGTCTCGCGGGTCGACATCGACCGCGAGGGGCCGACCTACACCATCGACACCCTGCGCGACCTGCACGCCCAGCGCCCCGGTGCCGAGCTGTTCTTCATCACCGGTGCCGACGCGCTGGCCCACATCCTGTCGTGGAAGGACTCCGACGAGCTGTTCGAGCTCGCGCAGTTCATCGGCGTCACCCGACCCGGCTACGAGCTGTCGGAGTCCGGCCTGCCCGCCGAGCGCGTCGACCTGATGGAGGTGCCCGCCATGGCGATCAGCAGCACCGACTGCCGCGAGCGGGTGCACGCCGGCGAGCCGGTCTGGTACCTCGTGCCGGACGGCGTCGTCCAGTACATCTCCAAGCACCACCTGTATGCCGCGCCCGCACCGGACGCGGCCCCCGAACCTGCCGCACCACACCGAGGAGCACCGTGACCGCCACCGACCGCGCGCTGGAGCTGGCCCGAGCGGCCGCCGCCGCCGCCGCCGACAAGCTCGCGACCACCATCACGGGCATCGACGTCTCCGAGCAGCTCGCGCTGACCGACGTCTTCGTCATCGTGTCCGCCGAGTCCGAGCGACAGGTCGGCTCGATCGTCGACGAGGTCGAGGACGTGCTGCGCGCCCGCGGCACCAAGCCGGTGCGCCGCGAGGGCCAGCGCGAGGGCCGCTGGGTGCTCATCGACTTCGTCGACATCGTCGTGCACGTGCAGCACGACGAGGAGCGCTCCTTCTACGAGCTGGAACGGCTGTGGAAGGACTGCCCGACGATCGACCTCGGCGTCATCGGCACCGATCAGGGCGGTCGGTGAGCCCGGCTGCCCTCGGGGCGGCCCCCCGTCGGGTCATCGTGCTCCGGCACGGCGAGACCGACCACAACGCGGCCCGCATCTGGCAGGGCCACCTCGACACCCCGCTCTCCGATCGTGGCATCGCGCAGGCGGATGCCGTGGGGCCGGCGATCGCGGCCCTCTCACCCGACCGCATCGTCTCCTCCGACCTCGCCCGAGCGCGGCTGACGGCCCAGAGCGTGGGGCGGGCGTGCGGCATCCCGGTGGCCCTGGACGCGCGCTTTCGCGAGATCGACGTGGGCGCCTGGCAGGGCCTGACCGCGTCGGAGGTCGCCGACCGATGGCCCGAGGTGCAGGACGCCCTGGCCGGTGGTGAGGACGCGCGCCGCGGCGACCACGGCGAGACGGTGGCCGAGGTCGCCCAGCGCGTCGGAGCCGCCCTCACCGAGCACCTCGAGGCCCTCGGGCCGGGGCAGTGCCTCGTCGTCTCCACCCACGGCGCGTCGGGTCGCACCGCCGCCGCGTGGCTGCTCGGGCTGGAGCACGACCTCGCCTGGCGGGTGCTCGGGGCCCTGGGCAACTGCCACTGGGCCGAGCTCGTCGAGGGCCGCGCCGGGTGGCGCATCCAGACGTGGAACACCTCCTCCGGGGTGGCGTCGCAGGCCGGGTCGCCCCCGCCCTGAGGCCGATTTGGTCGGGCCCGGGGGTGCATGGGTAGACTCACCGTCGCCCCTTCGGGGGACACCCACTCGGGGCTGTAGCGCAGTTGGTAGCGCACCTCCATGGCATGGAGGGGGTCAGGGGTTCGAATCCCCTCAGCTCCACCGGGAAGCGAAGGGCCGGACGGTCACGTCCGGCCCTTCGTCGTTCCCCTGCCGAGCACCTCGGCGTAGCGTGGCGGTGTGTTCTCGGTGAACTCGCGCTCGATCGGCTCGGTGTTCGACGAGCTCCTCGCGTTCTTCCGCCCCACCTACGCGCACGTGCGCGAGGAGAAGCAGCGCCAGGACCTGATGCGCGAGGAGGAGGGTGACGCCGGGCCTCGGCTGCGCGTCGGCGAGTCCGAGGTCACGATGTCGGTGCCGCCGGACTACGTGCCGCCCAGCGGCCCGCGACCGCCCACCGAGCCGCCCCCGGACTCGCGCGGCATCGTCGTCTGACGGGCCTCAGGCCGGCCAGACCCCGCTGCTGCCGCGGCGGTGCGAACCGAGCAGGTGGGTGTCGACGATGCCGACGGCCTCCATCAGCGCGAACATCGTGGTCGGCCCGACGAAGGTGAACCCCTTGCGCTTGAGCGCCTTGGACAGCGCGAGCGACTCGGGCGAGGTGGTCGGCACGTCGGCGTAGCTGTGCGGCCGCGGGGTGTCGGCGGGCCGGAACGACCAGACGAAGGCCGCGAGGTCGCCCTCGGGGTCATCGCGCATGGCGAGGGTGGCCCGGGCGTTGGTGATCGTGGCGAGCACCTTGGCCCGGTTGCGCACGATCCCGGCATCCGCCATCAGCCGCTCGACGTCGGCGTCGCCGAACGCCGCGACGGCCTCGGGGTCGAACCCGGCGAACGCCTCGCGGAAGGCCGGGCGCTTGCGCAGGATCGTCGCCCAGGACAGTCCCGACTGGAAGGCCTCGAGCGAGAGCCGCTCGAACATGCCGCGCTCGTCGCGCACGGGCATGCCCCACTCGGTGTCGTAGTAGTCGCGCAGCAGCGGGTCGACCGACGCCCAGACCGGCCGGGCCAGGCCGTCGTCACCGACGACGATGCCGGGGGTGCTCATGACCGCCGGAGCGTGATGATCGGTACCTCGGGCGGGGCGGCGACCCGGATCGCCGGCCCCCAGGCGCCGGCGCCGCGCGCGGTCACGACCGTCGTGTCGCCGACCGTGGCCTTCCCCTCGAGCATCGGCTGCTGCAGCGGCACGAGGTAGTTGATCGGCCACATCTGGCCGCCGTGCGTGTGGCCGGACAGCTGGAGGTCGACACCGCGTCCTTCGACGTCGAGGGCCTGGAGCGGCTGGTGCGCGGCGAACAGGGTGAACGCACCGGCATCCGTGCCGCCGAGGGCCGCGTCGTAGTCCGGCGCCCACTCGCCCTCGCCGGTGAGGTCGTGGACCCCGGCGAGGGTGATCGTGGCACCGTCGCGCTGGAGTGGCACGGCGGAGTTCTGCAGCATGGTGAGGCCGACGTCCTCGAAGGCGGTGACCCAGTTGGCGGTGTCGCGGAACATCTCGTGGTTGCCGGTGGTGGCGTAGACCCCGAGCGGGGCCTCGAGGTCGGCCAGCGGGGCGATCTCGGGGGAGTAGCGGGCGGCGGTGCCGTCGACCAGGTCCCCGGCGATCACGACGACGTCAGGGTGCTCGGCGTTGACGAGGTCGACGACCTGCCGGGTGAACGACGCGCTGCGCACGGCCCCGGCGTGCAGGTCGGTGACCAGCGCGATGCGCAGCCCGTCGAACTGCTGCGGCAGCTCCGGGGAGGCCACCTCGAACCGCGTGACGGACGGGTTCGCCGCCTCGACCGCTCCGTAGGCGGTCACACCGACCGCGAGGGCGGCGACCAACGGCGACGCCACCCGGTTCAGGCGCCGACGGCCTTCACGCCCGTGGTCGGGCTGCCCCCGAGCCAGCCAGATGCCGACGCAGACGAGCCACACCGGCACCAGGCCGAGGAACAGGTACAGGCAGGTCGCGAGGAACGCCTGCCCGACCCACACGGCGGGGCGCATCTGCGCGGGTGTGAACCACCCTCCCCAGACGTCGAACCCGGCGAGGGCCAGTGCCGTGAGCGCGACCAGCACCAGCGCGACCGCCCACCTCACCCACCGGGGCCCCCACCCGGGGGCGACGGCGAGGCGGTGCCAGACGAAGGCGAGGAACCCGGCGAGGACCCCGACGGGGACCAGGAGTAGCCAGGCGCTCAAGCGGCGTCGGCAGCCAGGGCGGCGCGGATGTCGTCGGCGATGGCCTTCGGCTCGGTGGTGGGCGAGTACCGCTCGATGACCTGGCCGTCACGACCGACGAGGAACTTGGTGAAGTTCCACTTGATCTTGCCGCCGAGCAGGCCCTTCTTCTCACCCTTGAGCCAGGTGAACAGCGGGTGGGCGTCGTTGCCGTTGACGTCGATCTTGGCGAACATCGGGAAGCTCACGCCGTAGTTGAGCTGGCAGAACTCGCCGATCTCCTCCTCGGTGCCCGACTCCTGGCTGCCGAACTGGTTGCACGGGAAGCCGAGCACGACCAGGCCCTCGTCGTGCAGGTCCTGGTAGAGCGACTCGAGGCCGGCGTACTGGGGGGTGAGGCCGCAGGCGCTTGCCGTGTTGACGACCAGGACGACCTGGCCGGCGTAGTCGGACAGGTGGCGCTCGTCGCCGGTGAGGGTGGTCGCGGTGAAGTCGGAGAGTGTCGTCATGGCCCAATCGTCACACGTGGGTGTGACCACGATCGCGCCGGACGCCGACGTGGCACGGCCGGCCACCCGCGGCACGAGGTCCGCAATAGCCTGAGGCCGTGCCCGACCCGACCACCCCCACCTCACCGGTCACCCAGACCGAGCCCGCGGAGCAGACCGCGGCCGAGGTGCCTGCCGCGCCGCCGCTCGACGTCGACGTGCTCGTCATCGGGGCCGGCATCGCGGGGGTCGACGTCGCCTGCCGGCTGTCCAAGCACTGCCCCGACGTCGTGTGGGCCGTGCTCGAGGCGCGCGACGCGATCGGTGGCACCTGGGACCTGTTCCGCTACCCCGGCATCCGCTCCGACTCCGACATGTACACCCTGGGTTTCCCGTTCCGGCCGTGGCGCGGGGCGTCGTCGATCGCCACGGGGGAGGAGATCCGCGACTACGTCCGGGCCACCGCCCACGACGAGGGGGTCGCCGAGCGGGTGCACTTCGGGCAGCAGGTCGAGCGGCTCGAGTGGAGCTCGGCCGACAGCCGCTGGACCGTCGTCAGCCGCACCCGGGACGGGCTGGTGCGGCACACGGCCCGCTTCGTCTACCTGGCCACCGGCTACTTCTCCTACGCGTCGGGGCACGTCGTCGACTTCCCCGGGCAGGACGACTTCGCCGGTGAGGTCGTGCACCCGCAGGCCTGGCCCGACGGGATGCCGCTCGCGGGGCGCCGCGTGCTCGTCATCGGCAGCGGGGCCACCGCCATCACCCTGCTCCCGGCACTCGTGGACGAGGGCGCCGCCCACGTGACGATGCTCCAGCGCAGCCCGAGCTACATCGCGGCCCTCCCGTCCCGCGACGTCGTCGCCGACGGGTTGCGCGCGGTGCTGCCGGATGCCGTCGCCCACCGCATCGTGCGCGGCAAGAACGTCGTCCTCTCCACCGCGGGGTACCAGGTGCTGCGGCGCCACCCCGAGGCCGGCCGGCGGCTGCTGCGCCGGCGAGCGCTGCGCCGGTTGCCCGACGGCTACCCCGTCGACACCCACTTCGCCCCGCGCTACGACCCCTGGGACCAGCGGCTGTGCGTCGCCCCCGACGGCGACCTGTTCGACGTGCTGTCCGACGGTCGGGCGCAGGTCGTGACCGGCACCATCGAGCGGTTCGAGCGCGACGGCATCCGGCTGACGTCCGGTGAGCTGCTCGAGGCCGACGTCGTGGTCACGGCGACCGGTCTGGAGATGCAGATCGGTGGGGGCGCCGAGCTCGTGGTCGACGGCGAGCCGGTCGACCTGTCGCGCGGGCACGTCTACAAGGGGCTGATGCTCTCCGAGGTGCCGAACGTCGCGATGGCCGTCGGGTACACGAACGCGAGCTGGACGCTGCGGGCCGACCTGTCCGCGCGGTGGTTCTGCTCGCTGCTGCGGTACCTCGATCGGCACCACCTCACCGTCGCGACCCCGCGCTACGACGAGCCGGAGGTGGGGGAGCGTCCACTGCTCGACCTCACCTCGGGGTACGTGCAGCGGGCGGTGCACCTGCTGCCGCGCCAGGGGGAGCGCCGGCCCTGGCGGGTGGTGCAGAGCTACCTGTACGACGTCACGGTGACCCGGCTGGGCCGGATCGACGACGGCCACCTCGAGCTGCGTTGAGGGGGGTGCGCCGGACCCGAGCCGGCACCGAGCGCCGCACCCCGTCCGGCTGGGTCTCGCCACCCTGCTGCGGGACGTCGGTGGTGATGGGCATGATGGGCCGACCATGAGCAGGTGGACGATCCAGCAGGTGCTCGACGCGGCACCCGACCAGAGCTCGCTCAAGGCTGCCCGGTCACTCGCCCGCCCGGGCCCGTGGTCGGACACCGGGGCCACCGACGGTCTGCTCTGGGGCAAGTGCCAGGGGTCCGGACGCACCCCCTACCAGGTGAGCATCGACCTCAAGGCTCCCGCGTACCGGTGCTCGTGCCCGAGCCGCAAGTTCCCCTGCAAGCACGCCGTCGCCCTGCTGCTGCTCTGGGCCGAGGGCGGTGACGTCGCCGAGGTCTCGGAGCCGTCGGACTTCGCGAACGAGTGGATGCAGTCGCGGTCCGCCCGGGCCGAGACCGTGGCCGCTCGCGTGGTCGGGCCCGCGGACCCCGGGGCGCGGGCGAAGCGGGCCGTGGAGCGCGTCGCCACGATGAGCGCCGGCATCGAGGAGTTCGCCCTCTGGCTCACCGACCTCGTCCGCGGGGGCACGGCGGCCGCCCGGGGCCGCGACTACGACTACTGGGACGGCGCCGCCGCCCGCCTCGTCGACAGCCAGTGCCCGGCCCTGGCCGCCGACGTGCGGGCCACGGGGTCCCTGGTCCATCGCGGTGACGACTGGAACGAGCACCTGCTGCGCGTCATCGGCCACTGGTGGCTCGTGGTCTCGGCCTGGCGGCGGCGTGAGGAGCTGCCCGACGCCCATCGGGAGGACGTCCGCTCGGCCCTCGGGTGGGCGTACGCCACCGACGACGTCCGCGCCGGCGCGACGGTCACCGACCGGTGGCTCGTCCTCGGCTCGCACCGCACCGACACCGGGCGCCTCCTCGAGCAGCGCACGTGGTTCCACGGTCTCGACACCGGCGAGCGCGTCGTCGTGCTCGACTTCGCCGCCGGTGGTCAGGCGCTGCCGGTCGCGCAGCTCACCGGCGCCGTCGTCCGGGCCACCCTGGCGCTCTACCCGGGCAGCGCCCCGCGGCGGGCCCTCGTCGTCGGCGACCCCGAGCCGGTCGCGGCGGCGGGCAGCGCGCCGGGCGAGGGGGACGTCGCCACGGCCCTGACCGCCGTGGCCGCGGCGCGGGCCGAGTCGCCGCTGGTCCGGCGGGTACCGCTGGTCCTCGAGTCGGTCTCACTGGGGGTCGACCACCTCGTCGACGTCAGCGGCGCCGCACTGCCCCTCGTCCCGGGGCGTGACCCCTGGCCCGTTCTCGCCGCCACCGGCGGCCACCCCACGACCTGCTTCGGCGAGTGGGATGCGGGCGGCTTCCGGCCGCTGAGCGTCGTCGTCGACGACCGGTGGGTGACCTGTGGCTGAAGCCGTGGCCGGGTGGTGGCACGACGTCGCCGCCGCGGCACTGGTCGGCACGGGTCGTCGTCCGGTGCCCGCGTTCCCCGCCTGGCCGGTGGCGCCCCGGGCCGCCTCCGACCCGGCGGTCGCCCTCCTCGACGCGGTGGCCCTCGGTGCCGCCTGGCGCGCTGCCGGCGTCGTCGCCGCCCGGGCCGAGGCGCCCGTTCCGGCCGCGCCCGACGTCCTGCCCGAGGCGCCGGCTCGCGCCCGCCAGCTGCTCGATGTCGTCCTCGCCCAGCCGCCGGGTGGTGCATCCCTGCAGGACGTCCTGGTGCGCGCCTGGCTCGTCGCGGCCGCCGAGCACGGCTACCGCCTGCCGCACGGCGCGCTGACCCACGTCCTCGGCCTCGCGACGGGCAAGCCCCACCTCCGGCGGCTCGTCGTCCCCGTCGTCGGCGAGCGCGGGCGGTGGCTCGCGGCGCTCGACCCGGCGCTCGGGTGGGTCGGGTCCGAGAGTGCCGACGCGTTTCCCGGCCGCGACGACCCTGGCGACGCCACCCTGGCGGACCGGTGGAGCCGGATGGGCACCGACGAACGTGTCGCCGAGCTCAGCCGCCTCCGCGGCCGCGCGCACCGACCGGACCTCGCCCGGACCCTCGTGGCGTCGACGTGGTCGAGCGACCCCGCGCGGGTGCGTACCGACGTGCTCCGTGCGCTCGCCGTCGGGCTCGCCCCCGACGACGAGCCGCTCCTCGAGGCCGCCCTCGACGACCGCGCCGGCGGGGTCCGCGACGTCGCCACCGAGCTGCTCGACCGGCTACCGGGCAGCGCGCGCGCCGGCCGGATGGGCGCGCGCCTCGCCTCGTTGCTCTCGACGACCGGGCTCGTGCGGAAGTCCGTGAGGATCGCCGACCCCGACGACCCCGACGCGGCCGGGGTCCGCGACGGGCTGCGGCCACCTCCCAAGGGCGTGTCTCGCAGCGGCTACCACCGCAAGGTCATCATCGCCGGCGCCCCGCTCGACACGTGGACGACGGCGACCGGGCTACGGCCCGACCAGCTCTTCCGTGCGCTGCCCGACGACGAGACCCGCCTCCTGCTGCACACCGCCGTGCTGCACCAGGGCGAGGGTCGCCCCGGCTGGGTCCGAGCGGCGTTCGACGCGGTGCCCTCGGCGGCGCTCGTGCCGTTGCTCCCTGAGCCCGAGCGGCCCGCGGCGGTCGCGACCCTGCTGGGCGGCGGTGGCCGGGTCGACCTGCGCGCCCAGGTCCTCGACCGGCTCCCCGGGCCGTGGGACGACGACCTGAGCACGCTCGTCGTCTCCGCCCTCGAGCGCGGCGACGGGGGAGCGGCCGTGCTCGCCGGGATGCGCTCGACCCTCGCCGAGCGCCTCTCGCCCGTCGTCGCCGACCGGCTCCGCGGGTGGGCCGAGCGCGAGGCCACCCACACCGTGCACGCCCGCGCCATCGGGGCCGTCGCCGCCACCATCACCACCCGTCAGTCCGTCCACGACGCGTTCTCAGGAGACCACCGATGACCGAGACCACCACTGGCGCCGCGGGGAGCGACGGCGCCGTCCTCCGGCCGCACGCCGAGGACGCCTACGCGCACGAGCTCGCTGCGCTGGTCGCGGCGGACGACCGGCCGCGGCCCCCGAGCTGGCGGCTCAGCCCGTGGGCGGTGACGACCTACCTGATGGGCGGCACGCTCGCCGACGGCACCGTCGTCACCCCGAAGTACGTCGGGTCGCGGCGGCTCATCGAGGTCGCGGTCGCCTCCCTCGCCACCGACCGTGCGCTGCTCCTCCTCGGCGTCCCCGGCACCGCGAAGACCTGGGTCGGCGAGCACCTCGCCGCGGCCGTGAGCGGCACCTCGACCCTCGTGGTCCAGGGGACCGCCGGCACGGCGGAGGAGTCACTGCGCTACGGCTGGAACTACGCGCGCCTCCTCGCCGAAGGACCCTCGCAGGCAGCACTCGTCCCGAGCCCGGTCATGCGCGCGATGCAGACCGGGAGCCTGGTCCGGATCGAGGAGCTGACCCGCGTGCCCGCCGAGGTCCAGGACGCCCTCATCTCGATCCTCTCCGAGAAGACGCTGCCGGTCCCCGAGCTCGACACCGAGGTCCAGGCGGTCCAGGGCTTCAACGTCATCGCGACGGCCAACAACCGCGACAAGGGGGTCAACGACCTGTCCTCGGCCCTCAAGCGGCGCTTCACGACCGTCATCCTCCCGCTGCCGGCCACGCACGAGGAGGAGGTCGGCATCGTCCGGCAGCGCGTCGCCTCGCTCGGGGCGTCCCTGCGCCTGCCCGCCGACCTCGAGCACCTGGCCGAGGTCGAGCGCGTCGTGACGATCTTCCGCGAGCTGCGCTCGGGCGTCACCGCCGACCAGCGCACCAGCCTGAAGTCGCCGTCGGCCACGCTCTCCACGGCCGAGGCGATCTCGGTCATGACCAACGGGCTCTCGCTCGCCGCGCACTTCGGCGACGGACGGGTCAGCGCCGACGACGTCGCCGCCGGCCTGGTCAGCGCGGTCGTCAAGGACCCCGTCCAGGACCGGCTCGTCTGGCAGGAGTACCTCGAGACGGTCGTCCGCGACCGCCGCGAGTGGTCCGACCTCTACCGCGCCTGCCGCGAGCTGGACTGAGCGCGTGACGGTCCACGTCCTCGGGGTGCGACACCACGGCCCGGGCTCGGCCCGGTCGGTGGCGCTCGCCCTCGACGCGCTGGCCCCGGACGTGGTCGTCGTCGAGGGGCCGCCCGAGCTCGAGCAGGTCGTGTCGCTGCTCGCCGACCCCGGGACGACTCCGCCGGTCGCCGGGCTCGTCTACGACGTCGCCCACCCGCGACGCTCGAGCTTCTACCCGATGGCGGCGTTCTCGCCCGAGTGGGTGGCGATCCGGTGGGCGCTGCGGCACGGCGTCCCGGTCCGGTTCGCCGACCTGCCGGCCCGCAACGACCTCGCCCTCCGGGGCGCTGCCGGCGAGGAGGGCGCGGAGGCAGTCGTCGAGGCGGCCGACGATGCGGCCGACGGACGCGGCCGAGGACGCGGCCGAGGACGCGGCCGACGGCGGGGCCACGGGCCCGGCCGTGCGACAGGACCCGATCGCGGTGCTCGCCCGGGCAGCCGGCTACGCCGACCCCGAGCGCTGGTGGGAGGACGCCGTCGAGCAGCGACATGACTCCGCGGTCGAGCGGTTCGCCGTGCTCGCCGCGGCCGTGGCGGAGGTGCGCCGCGACCACCCCGGGCTGAGCGACGAGCACAACGAGCGCCGCGAGGCGTCGATGCGACAGGTGCTGAGGTCGGTCCTCGCCGCCGGGCCGGCGTCCGTGGCCGTCGTCTGCGGCGCGTTCCACGCCCCGGCGCTCGACCCGGCGACGTTCCCCTCGGCGGCCGCCGACGCGCGCCGGCTCAAGGGCCTGCCGAAGACCGCCGTCGCCGCGACGTGGGCACCGTGGACCTCGGCCCGCCTCGCCTACGCCTCCGGGTACGGCGCGGGAGTCGAGGCGCCCGGCTGGTACCAGCACCTCTTCGACACCTGGGCCGCCGGCGACGCCGCACCCGATGCCGTCGTGGCCGCGCACGACGTCGCCTCGTCCTGGCTGGTGCGCGTCGCCCGCACCCTGCGAGAGGAGCGCCTCGACGCGGCCCCGGCCTCGGTCGTCGATGCCGTCCGCCTCGCGGAGTCGCTGGCTGCCGTGCGGGGCCGGCCGTCGGTCGGGCTCGACGAGCTGACCGACGCCACGCGGGCGGTCCTGTGCGACGGGTCCGACCTGCCGCTCGCCGTCATCGCCACACGGCTCGTCGTGGGCGAGGACCTCGGCACCGTCCCGGCCGACACCCCGATGGTCCCGCTCGCCGCCGACCTCGCGGCGACCCAGCGCTCGCTGCGGCTGAAGCCCAGCGCCTCGGCCACGACGATCCAGGTCGACCTGCGCACCGACGCGCAACGGGCCCGCTCCGTGCTGCTCCACCGCCTGCGCGCCCTCGGCGTGCCGTGGGGCACCCCCGCCGACGGCACCCGCACGACCGGCACCTTCAAGGAGGTGTGGGACCTCGTCTGGCAGCCCGAGCTGAGCGTCGCCCTCATCGAAGCCAGCCTCTACGGCACGACCGTGCTCGACGCCACCGAGGCCCGGGTCCGCGAGATGGCGGTCGAGGCCACCTCCCTCGGCGAGCTCGGCGTCCTCGTCGAGACGTGCCTGGTCGCCGAGCTGCCCGAGGCCCTGCTCCGCGTCGTCGACGCCCTGGCCGAGCGCACCGCCCACCAGCACGACGTCCGCGCCCTCCTCGCCACCGTCGAGCCACTGGCCCGCACGGTCCGTTACGGCAACGTGCGTCGCACCGACACCGGGCGCGTCGACCACCTCCTCACCACCGTCCTCGCCCGGGCGCGGGTCGGCCTGCGGGCCGGCTGCCAGGCCCTCGACGACGACCTCGCCCAGCAGACCCGAACGGCGCTGGAGTCGGCCCATCGCGGGGTCGCGCTGCTGGCCGACCCCGAGCGGACCGAGCCGTGGCACCGGGCCCTCGAGCACCTCGTCGCCGACGGCGCCGTCCACGGCACCGTCGACGGACGGGTCAACCGGCTGCTCCTCGACGCCGGCGTCATCGACAGCGAGGTGGCGGCGCGCCGGATGTCGCGGCGGCTGTCCGTGGCCGCCGACCCCGCCGACGCCGCGGCATGGCTCGAAGGCTTCCTCGGCGGCGAGGCCGTGCTGCTCCTCCATGACCACGCGCTGCTCGGCGTCGTCGACGCGTGGGTGTCGGGTATCGACGCGGCCGTCTTCGACGACCTCCTCCCGCTCCTGCGCCGCACCTTCGCGGCGTTCAGCGCGACCGAACGCCGGCGCCTCGGCACCCACATCGCCCGGGGTGGTGCGGCGTCCACGGCGACGGCGGCACCCGTCGACGACGACCGGGCGCTGCCTGCGGTCCTGGCCGCAGCACGGATGCTCGGGCTGGAGGTGGCGTCGTGAGCGACGACCTCGTGACCGCCCCGGCATCGGGCGCGCCCACCGACGTGCCCCCCGAGCGCGACCGGATGACGCGGTGGCGCCTCGTCCTCGGCGGTGGCGAGGCCGACGGCACCGGGGCCGACGGTGCCGGCGTGACCCTCACCGACGACGACCGACGGCGCGACGAGGCCCTGGCCGCGCTGTACGAGGAGCAGGGCAGCCGCAAGGCGGGGCTCGGCGGCTCGGCACCCCGGGTCGCCCGCTGGCTCGGCGACATCCGCGGCTACTTCCCCTCGTCCGTCGTGCGGGTCATGCAGGCCGACGCGATGACGCGGCTCGGGCTGCGCTCGCTGCTCCTGGAGAAGGAGATGCTCGAGAACGTCGCAGCCCGACATCGGGCTCGTGTCGACGCTCATGGGACTGGGCCGGGTCATCCCCGAGGAGTCCCGGGAGACCGCCCGTGCCGTCGTGCGGGCCGTCACCGACGAGCTCGAGGAGCGGCTGCGGTCGCGCACGGTCCAGGCGGTGACCGGTGCGGTCAACCGGGCGGCCCGCACCCGGCGGCCGCGCCTGCGCGACGTCGACTGGCGGCGCACCATCGCGGCGAACCTCAAGCACTACCAGCCCGAGCACCGCACCGTCGTCCCCGAGCGGCTCGTCGGGTACGCGCGTCGCTCGAGCCAGGTCGAGCGGCAGATCATCCTGTGCATCGACCAGTCGGGGTCGATGGCCGAGTCGATCGTCTACTCGTCGATCTTCGCCGCGGTGCTCGGGTCACTGCGATCGGTGTCGACGAAGCTGGTCGTCTTCGACACCGCTGTCGTCGACCTCACCGACGAGCTCGACGACCCCGTCGACGTCATCTTCGGGGTGCAGCTCGGTGGCGGCACCGACATCAACGGTGCGCTCGCCTACTGCCAGGGCCTCATCGAGTCACCGTCCGACACCGTGCTCGTGCTCATCTCCGACCTCTACGAGGGAGGCATCGCCGACGAGATGCTGCGCCGCAGCGCCTCGATCGTCGGATCGGGCGCGGTCATGGTCGCGCTCCTGGCGCTCAGCGACTCCGGCACCCCGAGCTACGACGCCGCGCACGCCGCCGCCCTCGCCGGCATCGGTGTCCCCGCCTTCGCCTGCACGCCCGACCTCTTCCCCGACCTGATGGCCGCCGCCATCGAACGCCGCGACCTCGGGGCCTGGGCGGCCTCCAACGACATCCTCACGGCGCACGACGAGCAGTCCTGACCGACGAGGTCGGCGACCTCAGCCGGCCAGGGT